>NZ_CP081036.1:322500-2822500 GCF_025141335.1 Leisingera sp. M523 | reverse complement strand
TCCAACCGGACGAAAATTGACATCGTAAAGAGAGATACAATCAACAAGACTGTTGGTCGCCCGAGTGTGGGATTGACCTCAGTCAGGTGCTGACTGTCCTTCGGGACGGGATGCGAGCTTCAGAATACGTCATGTTTCCTCAGACGTCCTGAAGTCTGCCTGATTGAAAAGACAGTGTTGTCCAAGTCAAGTACACTAACCCGGTTCAATATCCGCAAGGATTTGAACCCGCATGATCGCATGATCATGCAATAAGTTCCTGGTCGCAATTGTGGCCGGGAGCGGGATAGTTTGCTTTTTGGTTCAGGAAAACATGCTGCGGTTTCTTACCAGCTTCCGCAGCTGAGCGTGTTTTAGAACACTCTCTTTTTCTGGATCAAATCAAGCGCGAGAAGGGCGTTTGGTGGATGCCTTGGCAGTAAGAGGCGATGAAAGACGTGATACCCTGCGATAAGCTTGGGGGAGCCGGGAATAGGCTTTGATCCCAAGATCTCTGAATGGGGGAACCCACCTGAAAGTTTGTTATAATAGCCGCCGGTTCATTCCGGATGGCTGCTTATAATGGGCTTAACCAGGTACTTATAGACTGAATACATAGGTTTATAAGAGCAAACCCGGGGAACTGAAACATCTAAGTACCCGGAGGAAAGGACATCAATAGAGACTCCGTTAGTAGCGGCGAGCGAACGCGGACCAGCCGAGCCTGATGAGTGAGAAGAACATGTTGGGAAGCATGGCCATAGCGGGTGACAGCCCCGTATTCTAAGCTCTGAGGGACGTATTAAGTAGGGCGGAACACGTGAAATTCTGTCTGAAGATCGGAGGACCACCTCCGAAGGCTAAGTACTCCTTACTGACCGATAGCGAACCAGTACCGTGAGGGAAAGGTGAAAAGCACCCCGGCGAGGGGAGTGAAACAGTACCTGAAACCGAACGCCTACAATCAGTTGGAGGCCCCTTGAGGGCTGACAGCGTACCTTTTGTATAATGGGTCATCGACTTGGTCTCACAAGCAAGCTTAAACCGTTAGGTGTAGGCGCAGCGAAAGCGAGTCTTAATAGGGCGAATGAGTTTGTGGGATCAGACCCGAAACCGAGTGATCTAGGCATGGCCAGGTTGAAGGTGCGGTAACACGCACTGGAGGACCGAACCCACATCCGTTGAAAAGGATCGGGATGAGCTGTGCCTAGGGGTGAAAGGCCAATCAAACTCGGAGATAGCTGGTTCTCTGCGAAATCTATTTAGGTAGAGCGTCATCCGAATACCCCGGGGGGTAGAGCACTGGATGGGTAATGGGGCCCCACAGGCTTACTGATCCTAACCAAACTCCGAATACCCGGGAGTACTAGATGGCAGACACACGGCGGATGCTAACGTCCGTCGTGGAGAGGGAAACAACCCTGACCTCCGGCTAAGGCCCCCAATTCATGGCTAAGTGGGAAAGCAGGTGAGACGTCCAAAACAACCAGGAGGTTGGCTTAGAAGCAGCCATCCTTTAAAGATAGCGTAACAGCTCACTGGTCTAATCAAGATGTCTTGCGGCGAAGATGTAACGGGGCTCAAGCCATGAGCCGAAGCCGAGGATGCACATAGTGCATGGTAGCAGAGCGTAGTGTGACATAGTTCCATGCGTCCTTATCTTCCTCCGGGAAGAGTTGGACGCAAGGAGCTTTCGATGAAGCGGGCCTGTGAGGGATCCCGTGGAGAGATCACTAGTGAGAATGATGACATGAGTAGCGACAAAGAGTGTGAGAGACACTCTCGCCGAAAGTCCAAGGGTTCCTGCTTAAAGCTAATCTGAGCAGGGTAAGCCGGCCCCTAAGCCGAGGCCGAAAGGCGTAGGCGATGGGAACCACGTTAATATTCGTGGGCCAGGAGGATGTGACGGATTGTGAAGGTAGTTCATCCTTATCGGATTGAATGGGCTGCTGATCAGTCCCTGGAAATAGCCCTCCATCAGACCGTACCCTAAACCGACACAGGTGGACAGGTAGAGAATACCAAGGCGCTTGAGAGAACGATGTTGAAGGAACTCGGCAAAATACCTCCGTAAGTTCGCGAGAAGGAGGCCCGGGTCCTACGCAAGTGGAATCCGGGGGCACAAACCAGGGGGTGGCGACTGTTTATTAAAAACACAGGGCTCTGCGAAGTCGCAAGACGACGTATAGGGTCTGACGCCTGCCCGGTGCCTGAAGGTTAAAAGGAGGGGTGAGAGCTCCGAATTGAAGCCCAGGTAAACGGCGGCCGTAACTATAACGGTCCTAAGGTAGCGAAATTCCTTGTCGGGTAAGTTCCGACCTGCACGAATGGCGTAACGACTTCCCCGCTGTCTCCAACATCGACTCAGCGAAATTGAATTGCCTGTCAAGATGCAGGCTTCCCGCGGTTAGACGGAAAGACCCCGTGCACCTTTACTACAGCTTCGCACTGGTATCAGGATTGTGATGTGCAGGATAGGTGGTAGGCATCGAAACCGTGACGCAAGTCGCGGTGGAGCCTCCCTTGAGATACCACCCTTCGCACTCTTGATATCTAACCGCGGTCCGTTATCCGGATCCGGGACCCTGCGTGGCGGGTAGTTTGACTGGGGCGGTCGCCTCCTAAAGAGTAACGGAGGCGCGCGAAGGTTGGCTCAGAGCGGTCGGAAATCGCTCGTTGAGTGCAATGGCAGAAGCCAGCCTGACTGCGAGACTGACAAGTCGAGCAGAGACGAAAGTCGGCCATAGTGATCCGGTGGTCCCGAGTGGAAGGGCCATCGCTCAACGGATAAAAGGTACGCCGGGGATAACAGGCTGATACTGCCCAAGAGTCCATATCGACGGCAGTGTTTGGCACCTCGATGTCGGCTCATCTCATCCTGGGGCTGGAGCAGGTCCCAAGGGTACGGCTGTTCGCCGTTTAAAGAGGTACGTGAGCTGGGTTTAGAACGTCGTGAGACAGTTCGGTCCCTATCTGCCGTGGGTGTAGGATACTTGAGAGGAGTTGCCCCTAGTACGAGAGGACCGGGGTGAACGAACCACTGGTGGACCTGTTGTTGCGCCAGCAGCAGTGCAGGGTAGCTATGTTCGGACAGGATAACCGCTGAAGGCATCTAAGCGGGAAGCCCCCCTCAAAACAAGGTATCCCTGAGGGCCGTGGAAGACCACCACGCCGATAGGCCGGAGATGTAAGTGCAGCAATGCATTCAGTTGACCGGTACTAATCGCCCGATAGGCTTGATTTGATCCAGTAACAGACAGTGTTACCGAAAATCCAAACAAGCAAACACATCCCAAAATACAAACGCTTGGACAACGTTGATTGTACTGCCTTCCGCTCGTGGAAACGTCTCGTGACGTAACTGGGGTGCGGTCTTTCGCGTATTTGCTCTGCAAACACGCTGCCGACCGCAAACCAAGAAAATCCACTTGCCGGAGGCAAGTGGATTTTTCTTGGTTTGGTGGCTACAGCACAAGTGAAACACCCGGTCCCTTCCCGAACCCGGAAGTTAAGCACTGTCGCGCCGATGGTACTTGGGCTCAAGCCCTGGGAGAGTAGGTCACCGCCAAACCTAGTAAAATCCAAATATCTCTCAATACGATCTCAAACAAACCTGACGCGGGATGGAGCAGCCAGGTAGCTCGTCAGGCTCATAACCTGAAGGTCGCAGGTTCAAATCCTGCTCCCGCAACCAACACTAATTCGACAGATATATCAAAGGCTTCGGATCTACCGTCCGAGGCCTTCTTCGTGTTCACCCCTTCCGCACCCGCCGCAAGATGCAATAGACCCGCCAGATCGCCCTCAAGGGTCAGATCCAGGCCAGCGCCCTCCGCCGCTGGCGTCAGCACGATCCGCTCCACCAATGCGCGCAGTGCCTCCTTGGCCTCTTCCATGCCTGCGGCGGAACCAAGGTTCCGGATCAGCCGCGACACCCGTTCGCGGTAAGCCTCCGCCATCGACGGGTGAAACACCACCGTGTCCGGGGCAGGGGTATGCTCCAGCTCCCGTTCCAGCTGCTGGCGCCGCGTGTCGAACTCGATCATCCGGTCCTTCACCTGGTCTGCGGGAATGCCCGCGATGATCGCATCCACCAGCTTCTGGTGGTCGCGCTTGGCACGGGCGAGCGCCTGTTCCTTTTCCTTGCGGTTCCCGGCGGCTGCCGCCTTCAGCCGGTTGATCCAGGTGCTGCTGGGGCATGCCAAGCTGGAGACAACGACGATTTACACCAAGGTGGCAACCAAGACGATCCAGGATGTTACCAGCCCACTTGATCTGCTGGTGAGCCGGAAGGCTGGTTCCGGCTGACTTCGGCCCCATGCCTCGGCCAATACTGGAGATTGCCCCCTCTCGGCAGATTTGGCCTGGCCAAATCGCCTGCCGGGCAACGGATATCTTCCGCGCCGTCACGCCGGAGGCGTGCTTCCAGCACGACGGGCCTGCCTATCGCCGTGACCATGCCGGGCACCTGAACCTGCCTCAGTTGAAGGTGATGTCCGCAATCGAGACCTGCCGGACCGCTGCGCTGGGTGGCCATGTTGCCGCCTGCACCAAATGCGGTCATCCCGCTGCGCGGCAACACATGCTTGCATGTGTGAGAGCGGGCACATCGCCTATAACTCATGTCGCAACCGGCATTGCCCCAAGTGCCAGGGTGCTGCGGCGCAGGATTGGATGCAGGCCCGCATGGAAGACCTGTTGCCGGTCGAGTACTTCCATGTGGTCTTCACAATGCCCGCGCCGATCGCCGACATTGCCTGCCAGAACAAGGCGGCGGTCTATGGCTTGCTGTTCAAGGCATCGGCCCAAACACTCCTGACCATCGCTGCCGATCCAAAACATCTTGGTGCGAAGATCGGCATGACATCGGTGCTGCACACCTGGGGATCAGCGATGACGCATCACCCGCATGTGCATGTCATCGTGCCAGGGGGCGGGCTGTCGCGCGATGCTGGCCGCTGGATCGGTTGCCGCCCAGGGTTCTTTCTGCCGGTGAAGGTCCTGTCCCGGCTGTTCCGGCGCTTGTTCCTTGAAGGGCTGGCCAGACTGCACAAGGCCGGGAAGTTGGCATTCTTTGGCGATTTGGTGGGGCTGGCCGATCCGGATACCTTCGCCGCCCATCTCTCACCGCTGCGCAAAACGGAATGGGTGGTGTATGCCAAGCCACCCTTCGGCGGGCCGGAAGCGGTGCTGGCCTACCTGAGCCGTTATACGCACCGGGTCGCAATCTCCAACCATCGGCTCGTCCGCGCGGATGCCAGCACTGTTGCCTTCCGATGGAAAGACTACCGTATCAAGCGCGCAGACCGCATGAAGGTGATGCGATTGCCGACGTCCGAGTTCATCCGCCGGTTCCTGATCCACGTCCTGCCCTCCGGCTTCCATCGCATCCGACACTCGGGCTTTTTGGCTAACGGCATCCGTCGCGACAGGATCGCGAAGATCAGGCGCTTGCTGAATGCAGAGCCAGAGCCCGATCAAACGCCGGATGAGGCAACCAGCGCCGAATGCGATGTTCAGCCCGCGCACCAGCCTTGCCCGAAATGCGGCGGTGCCATGATCGTTATCGAAACCTTTCTGCGCGGCCAAACACCCAAATCCCGGGCACCACCATGGGAGGACGCCGCATGACCAGCCCAACCCGATCGGCCTCGCAACGAAAAGGCACCGAACCAGTCAGTGCGGCCATCTCACCAAATCATGCGCGGCATCAGGCCTGTAGCCTCATGACGAGAGGCCGTCCAATCAAGCCGTGTCGGGAAATGAGGCTCGCATACACCGCTCGTCGTCACGCAACCGTTTGCTTTCAACGTTCGACACCGCGGCTGTAACCCACAATCCCCATAGACCCAAAACAGCCCGCGCTTTCCTCCTTGTCAGATTTGTCGCCGCTGCAGCTCACGCTGAACAGCAGCGACAAACCTTAGACGTAGTGAGCTTTCGCTGCACGCGTCCCAACGGCTGCTTTTTCATTCTGCTTACCCGCATGGATATCAGACCAGATGACTTCGCGATAATCTTTGTCATAAAGAATAGGGCGCATACGCATGGACATTCGACACCCTCATTGCTCTGTAGATGAGGCGAGATCTAAATTTCCGATCATTGGAGTTGAACAACATGTATAAATTGCCTGCGCTGTCTGATCGTCATTCTGACCCGGCAACGTACCCTCCCGGCATTGCCTTCATGGACGGCCAATATCTTCCGATCAGCGAGGCAAAGATTTCGGTGTTGGATAATGGCTTCCTCCACTCAGATGCGACATACGATGTTGCGCATGTGTGGAAGGGAGCATTTTTCAGACTTGATGATCATCTTGACCGGTTCTTCGCAGGGATGGAAAAGTTGCACATGTCGATCCCGTTTGGTCGTGCAGAGATGACTGAAATTTTGCACAATTGCGTTGCTCTATCAGGTCTCCAGAATGCGTATGTCGAGTTCATCTGCACACGCGGTACATCTCCTACGTTCAGCCGCGACCCTCGCGATGCTGTCAACCGCTTCATCGCCTTCGCAATTCCATTTGGGTCGGTTGCCAACCCAGAACAAATGAGACGTGGCTTACACGCAGCCGTCACCGATCTTGTCCGCATTCCACCCAGCTCCGTTGATCCAACCGTAAAGAACTATCACTGGCTGGACTTGGTCAAAGGTTTGTATGCGGCGTATGCACAGGGAGCCGAAACCGCCATTCTTTTAGACGTCAACGGAAACATAGCGGAAGGGCCCGGTTTCAACGTCTTCGCCGTGAAAAACGGCAAAATTTCCTCGCCCAAGTTTGGGGTGCTGATGGGAATAACACGCCAAACAATCTTTGACCTTTGTGACGAATTGCAGATCACCTGCGCGACGGATGATCTGGCATCAGGTGAATTGAGGGCGGCGGATGAAGTGTTCGTGACCTCAACTGCTGGCGGCGTCATGCCCGTCACCAAGATCGATGAAACTTCAATTGGAACCGGGTTGGTCGGCCCGATAACCAAGGAGATCACTGAAGCGTATTGGCGGATGCATGAAGACGATCGTTTTCGGAAAGCGATCCGTTATCCTTGATGTGGTTTCTCACAAACCAGGCATTGCGACTACTCCGCAGCAGTGGTCACACTGGGCTCACTACCCGGTTTCTCCGCTCCTGGTGCGAACGACAGTTGCTGATACGCGAACAGCAGCGCGCCGGTTCAAGCGGTGAAAAGCCAAGGGTTTGGCGGATTCGGCGAACAGCTGCTCTTGTGCCACCTTGGTCGCGCTGCGTGCTGCGCCGGCATTCGGCGGTTGTGAGCCCATTGCTGTCACTGGCCACCAGGCAAGCCTTCGCTTGTGCAGCGCGTCGAAAACGGCGCTTTGCGGCCATTCAAAACACGTCCAACGAACGATAGCGGTGTACAGACAAAACGTAACCGTCTGGCTAAGGTGCTCTGACGCGGTTCCGGCGATCTCTGCTGCGCTGCGGCAGCAGCGTTGCCCTTGTTTGTTCCAGGCTTCCTGATCAGGTACTCGAATGTCGATGTGGCTGTTTGAACTGCCGTGCAGGCCGGAGGAGCGCCTGTAGACAACAGGGCTGACAAGAGCTGATTGACCGCCAGACAGTAGAACTCGTGCCTCCTTCTGCTGATGCATACAGGCGCAGCAAAGGTCCAATCAACGGCAATTCGTTTGCCCGTAGTGCATGATTGTCCGTGCCAATTCCTTAGCCTTATCGACCGATGGGGTTATGAACTGAAGCTGCGGCGGGAAGCTTAGGCCCGCAACAAACAGGGAATCAGGATCAGGCTCGGCACCAACATAAACCAGCGAGAGCGAATAGTTGTTCAGCCTATCGTCAGCCTGGATCTCTTGGGCAAACTTGTGAAAGCCCGGGGCGTCCTTATGAGGCTGCGGGGGTGCCGGGGCCTCTCCTTCTTCGGTGATCCGAACAACGCTGCCCAAATGGAAAGACAGCCGCCCGTTTGGCTGTTCCAGCAGGTTTTTCAGGGTGCTGCGCTCCAGGACGCCAGACTCATCAGCTGCCAGAGGTTTGGTGATTGTGACTGGCCCATCATTCGGGATCATCGTGAGCGTGCTGCCCCGCTTGCTGCGCATCTCTTCGGGAACCAGCGCAACCAAAGCCTCGGCCTGGTCAAGCTGGCGGTCTGAAACCGGTTTGGCTTTTATCGTAAGAATGGCGCGGCCATCAGAAACCGTTCTGATGCCCACGCTGTCGAACTTGAAAGAGGTCAGGTCCGCTTCCAGGCGACTCAATGCAAGCTGCTCTGAGGTCTCGTTATTCTTTGTGCTGTTAATAGAAAACTGGCAGTGCTCCAGAGACAGATTGACGCCTGTCTGATCAGGAAGCGTCTTGCGGATTTCCATCAAGACCTGTTCCGCAGATGGGATTTTGTCTCGCAAGAAGACGTACCAGCCTCCTGCTGCTGCCAAGAGAACAAGTGCGACAATTCCAAAGGGTTTCATAGAATAATCTCACATTTCCCAAGTAGAACTCCATTTGAGTGATGTTGGACATTGGCCCGACGGTCAACCGGTGTATCTGGAATATGCAGAAGAATTCAAGGGCTGCGCTGTCGCCGCGGCACCGCATGGCGGCAGTGAGCCCTCACCAGCCGTTGCCATTTTGTGTTGCATGCGCTCGCAGCCAAGACTTTTCTGCACGCGCGCAAATTCTCATGTTGCAGTGCAGCGGCCATTCCGGCCGTTCGCGCACCGCGCAGCATTCTTTAGGGTGGGAGTATACAGATCGCGGACAAAACCGACCTTGGCTTTCCCCTCTTTTCTGGCGCAGCAGCGCATTGTACATCCAGCGATCTTCTCGCTGCAACGCATCCCTGTCGCGAAAGCGGACATTGCCTGACGCGACGACTAAAATCGGGGAAATGACGCAGACTGGTATCGGTAGGCGCTTGAAAACAGGGGGATCGATTCGTGTAGCCTGAGGTGCGGTCCGCGTCTTTCAGCCGGATATCTTGAAACAGGAAGCCCAGCAGCTGAGCCGCAGGGCAGGAAGGCCCGGAAAGGTATTCTCCGGAGATGAAGGTTAATTGTTCGCATCATGCAGCGGGAGTTTGCTGGTGTGACAGCCGCAGCCAGCTGCCTTCGTCCAGCAGATAGGTAGAAGCGCAGAGCGCCTCATAGATCGGGGAACCCTGCTTCTCGGCCACGACGAAATAGGCGAACACGGCCACGGCGCCATGGATTGCCGCGCTGCGGTCTTTCATTTCGACTGTCCGCCAGCCGGTGTTTTGCCTTGCCTGCTTCCAAATCAGATCGCCTTGAAGGATACTTGGCGGATAAGGAAGTATCATCACTGCATTTTCCGCAGTCATGGACCGGGCGCTGTCCACGCCGCTGGTCCAAAAGCGCTCCTCCAGATTCCAGAGGGTTGCGTTTTCCTGACGGAGCAGATCCCGCTGCACACGATGCGAATGCTTGCGGACACTGTCCTGTGCCTGGCCAAGGGTCATTGGCCTGACCCCGGTGCGCCAGCCAGCATAATCTGCATAACCAGAAAGAGGATCGCCAGCACTGCCCAGATCACACCAGACACTTTCGCCGGTTCCTTTGCCGCGGCACCGGATATTACGGCGATCCGCTCGCGGCGTTTGGGAAGAAGAGAGGTCAGTTTCCGCGCGACGTGCCCGTGCTGCTGTCTGAGCGCGGGCACGTCGCGAAATCGCGAAAGCAACTTCTCCAACCGCGATCCCGCTGCCTCTTGCCCCAAAGCGGAAAGTGCGGCTGCTTCGTCCCAGGGTTCGAGATCAAGCCGCGCAAGGGTAGAAAGAACGGTAACAGTGTTGCCCTTCCGGTCTTCACCGACGGAAGCCTGCAAAAAACGGTCGAATTCAGGGTTGTGCGGATGAAGAATGCCGACTGCGGGCATCGCCTTTCCTCCTGCTTTGATGTTTCCGGCTCTTGAACCCGGACATGCCGAACGATCGGGTCCGCCCTGGCGAGAACCTTGACCGTTTCGCTGGCCGACCTTGATGACGCCCTGGCAAAAGACAAGCTGACCGGGAAAGAACTGGCCGAATTTTTTCTGGAAGAAATGCTTTCTGACCCGATGGTCCGGCTGGTGATGGAGGCCGACGGGGTCTCCGAAGTTCAGCTGCGGAACCTTTACTCGGGCGGGGGCGCATCTCAGGCGCACAAAGAGGCGCCGGATGCGGCTGTAGCAGGTGAATTGCCAACGGAAAATTCACCGATCCAGGCCGCTGAGAACGAAGGAATGCCGACACAGGGGGAAGCCGCGGGCATTTTTGTGTTTGTGGTATCCAAGGCGGTAGCCCGATCGGAAACTCTTACAATGACTCTTTAAGTGGTGCAGAGCAAAAAAGCCGCCTAGCCGGGCGGTAGTTCACTCCATTTGCTTATGTTTTTCGAGTCGCCTTCGTCGCACGTCAGTGACGTCCAAGCTTCGAACTGGGAAAGATAAATCTGGCCATTCAACCTATGCAAAAGGTGCGATTTTCTGAGACGATCCATAACCGGTCCTTTTACTTCGGAGAGATGAAAGCCTATGCTCAAGCTCTTCAGCCGCTGATTGATTGCTTCAAGGCTTTCGAGCGCGGAGTAATCGACGTCGTTCACGGCAGAAAACATCAGCACGACGTTCCTGACGTCACCTCCGATGGGCACGCGGGCCGTCAGCAAGTCCTCCAGAAATCGCGCATTCACAAAATACAGGCTTTCGTCGATCCGGAGCGTCACCAGAGCCGGATCAGTTACGACCTGATGGCGCAAAATGTTGCGGAAGTGCTGGGAGCTAGGCACAAGGCCAACCTCAGCGACATGAGGCCGGGACGTTTTGTAAAGGTGCAGCAGAACTGAAATGACTACACCTGCTGCGACGCCAATCTCCACGCCGAGTCCTAGAGTAAGCAGGATTGTAGTTGCAACTGCGATGAAATCCGCGCTGGAGATCATCCATGTTTTCTTCAGGATCGACAGATCCACGAGGCTGAGAACAGCCACAATGATGGTGGCGGCGAGCGTCGCGTTCGGCAGGTAGTAAACCAGGGGTGTCAGGGCCATTGCAGCAATGGCGAGTCCAACAGCCGTATATGCGCCCGCTGCCGGGGTTTCCGCACCGGCGTCGAAATTCACAACCGACCGGGAAAAACCGCCAGTAACAGGGTATCCGCCTGTAAAAGCTGCACCGAGGTTTGCTGCCCCAAGAGCAATAAGTTCCTGGTCCGGATCAATGCGCTGCTGTTTTTTGGATGCAAGCGTCTGGGCAACCGACACAGATTCGACAAAACCAATCACGGAGATCAGAACCGCAGGCACCAATAGGACCCGGATCAGATCTCCAGACAGCCCTGGCATGGTGAGCGGGGGCAAGCTTTGCGGCACATCGCCAACAATTCTGACACCTGCCGCATTCAAATCAAAAACCCAGACTGCAACAGTTGTTGCCACCACTGCGGCGACGGGCCCGGCCTTGGCCGCGATATCGGCAACAACTGCGGAGGCACCCAGCCGTTTCAAACTTGGTTTCAACCCTTTGCGCACCCAGAACAGAAACATCGCGGCCACGCCTCCGATGATCACAGTAATACCATTCGTTTCGTCGAGACGGACAAGGAGTGCGCCCAGCATTTCCGGCAAGGTGTGCCCACCGGCGCTGATGCCAAGGATATGCTTGAGCTGGCTTGTGGCGATCAGAATGCCCGAGGCCGTGATAAATCCTGCAATGACCGGATGGCTGAGGAAGTTGGCCAGAAAGCCGAGCCGGAAAACACCCATCAGAAGAAGAAAACCGCCCGACAGGAATGCCAGGGTCAACGCGGCGAAAGCATAGCCGGCTGTTCCCTGTTCTGTGACTTGTCCGATGGTTGAAGCAGTCAGCAATGATACAACAGCGACCGGACCAACCGCCAATGCGCAGCTCGTCCCGAAGATCGCGTAGAGGATGATGGGCGCAATAGAAGCATAGATACCTGCCTCTGGAGGCAAGCCGGCCAGCAGAGCATAGGCCAGTGATTGCGGGATCAGCATGATGGTTACGATCAGCGCCGCAATCAGGTCGTTCGAGAACGCTGCACGATCGTATGTGCGTCCCCAATCGAGAATGGGCAGATAACTGCGAAAATCAGGCATGTCAGTCCGTACGGAAAATTGGAAGTGTGTACCCTGGGTGAGGTGTAGACCGCTGCAGGAGGTTGTGCTGCAAAGGGCAGTTAACCGCTTGCCTGAACCTGTCTCCCGTTTTCCCGGTGCCAGGCACCGACATCAAAAGATACGTGATCGCCAAAGCTGTCTATCCGGGTTTCCTGCGGCAGGTTGGCCGGGCAGTAGCTGGCTTGGGCGGTCGGCAAATGTTGTACATTGGGTTGCGTCGCAAGCCACTTGTCTGCGGAATACAGCGTGCTTTGACGCAAGACCACATTCCAGATGAAGTAGTGGTGCGGGATAACGACGCGCGGTTCTGTCTGGCGGATAATGTCCTCGGCCATTGGATAGCCAAGGACATGCTCTGAATCGTCGACGGGCAGCAGCAGAATGTCGATGTGCCCTAGCTGCTCCCAGATATGTTTCGGAGGATTGTGCCGGTTGTCACCCCAATGAAGAATGCGCAGCCCGCCGGTTTCCACCAAAAGCATGCAATTGTCCCAGCTACGGGCATTGTTCGGCGGCAGTACGGGGTTGCCGCCGAAATAGGCGTTGATTTTCTGGAAGTCGTAAGGCGCGAAAGTTTCGTCGGTGGCGTGTTTGTCAGCGATACCGGTGATTTTCAGGTCGCCAAAACCATAAGTTCCGATCAACCGGTCCAGCAGTACGCTGGCGTCCAGCCGGTGCAGCGCGTCATGATCGAAATGAGCATGGGTCGATGCGCCAATGTCCACGCTGGTTTCCGGAAAGTCATGAAAGAACCAGTCAGCTTTGCCGGTCGGCAGGTTACGCCAGGGGTCGATCATCAACGTGATACCGGCAGGCGTGGTGATCCGAAAGGCAGATCCACCGAAATAGGCAATTTCCACGTCATCCTGTTGCGGCTGGCAATCTTGCCGGTATTCCATCATCCGGTTGTGGTTTCTGGCTGAACGCCAGGCCGAAAGCCCCGAGTTTATTGTCATCATGTTCCGCCCGCCATGTTACTCTGCCAGATGGCAGGCAACCCGGCTGCCATTAATGTTGCGCATCTGTGGACGGACTTGTGAGCACTGCGCGGTTGCAATCGGACAGCGCGGATGGAACGCACAGCCAGAGGGCGGGTTGATCGGGTCGGGAATTTCGCCTTGGGGCGGCTCCACTTCACGGCCGAACGCGTCCATTTTAGGTGCCGCTGCCAACAGCATCTGGGTATAGGGGTGTTTGGGCGCCTCAAACAGATCGTCGGGGGCTGCCTCCTCGACCAGGCGGCCCAGATACAGCACGCCAATCCTGTCGGAGATATGGCGCACCACCGTCAGATCATGGCTGATGAACAGATAGGTGAGGCCGAGGTCGTCCTTAAGATCGCTCATAAGGTTCAGCACTTGTGCCTGCACTGAAACATCAAGTGCCGAGGTCGGTTCATCGCAGACGATCAGCCGGGGCTGGGAGGCCAACGAACGGGCGATGCAGATCCGCTGGCGCTGGCCGCCGGAAAACTCATGCGGGAACTTGTCTGCGTCTTCTGCCGAAAGGCCAACCTGCTCCAGCAGACGCTCAGCCAGCTCTTTGGTTTCTCCGCCCTTGGCGGCGACAGGCTCAGCAATAATGTCGCGCACCCGCCAGCGCGGATTCATCGACGCATAGGGATCCTGAAAGATCATCTGGATCGCGTCGCGTGCCTTGGTAATCGCAACGGCATCCGTTTCCCGGTTCAGGTCCACGCCCGAAACTTTGACGGCGCCGCTAGAGTTTTCCAAAAGGCCGACCACCATCTTGCCGATGGTAGACTTGCCAGATCCGCTTTCGCCCACCAGCGAGTAAACGGTCTTTTCCTTGATGTTGAAGCTGACATCCGAGACCGCAGTCAAATGCGATTTGGGAAGCCGTTCCAGCACCCGGTTCAGCCAGGGTTTGGAAACGTCGAAGACCCGGGTCAGCTCATTGACGGAAACGATGGCATTCATGCTGCGCCCTCCAGTTTGATTGCATGCCAGCAGGCCGAACGTCCATTGTCGGCCTCAAGCGTGGGCGGCGGGCTGTTGCGGCAGCGTTCAGTCGCCCGTTCGCAGCGCGGCGAAAAAGCACAACCCGGCGGCAGGCTGTGCAGCCGCGGCATCGCGCCGGGGATCTGGCGCAGGCGGTGCTGCCCGGCCGATGCCGAAGGTGTCGAACCCATCAACCCGTCCGTATAAGGGTGGCGCGGTCGGGTGACTACGTCACGCACATCGCCGATTTCAGCCATGCGGCCGGCATACATCACCGCCACACGGTCAGCAGCTTCTGCAATCACTCCCATGTCATGGGTGATCAGCATCACCGCAGTACCGCGTTCACGGCACAACCGTTTGAGCAGCGCGATAATCTGCGCCTGCACCGAAACATCCAGCGCGGTCGTAGGCTCGTCAGCGATGATCAAAGAGGGTTCGGCGCACAGGGCAAGCGCAATCACAACCCGCTGGCGCATGCCGCCCGAAAACTCGTGCGGGTAGCTGTCGATACGCTCGGAAGCTGCCGGGATGCCGACTTCTTCCAACGCAGCAATAGCGCGGGCACGGGCCTCAGGCTTGGTCAGCTCCAGATGCTCCATCATGGTTTCGGTTAGCTGATCGCCGATCCGCAACAGCGGGTTGAGCGAGGTCAGCGGATCCTGGAAGATCATGCCGATCTCTTTGCCGCGCAGCCGCCGCATTTTTTCGGGCGGCAGATTGTCGATGCGCTGCCCGTTCAGCCGGATCTCACCTCCGGTGATACGGGCGGGCGGATTCAGAAGACCGATGACTGCGTTGCCAGCCATGGATTTGCCTGCGCCGCTTTCGCCAACAACACCGAGGATTTCGCCCGGGGCAATGTCATAGCTGACCTTGTCGGTGGCGCAGAGCCGCGCATGACGGGTTGGAATTTCGACCACAAGGTCACGAATGGAAAGGACAGGATCAGTCATTAGCGCAACTTCGGATTGAGGGCATCGCGCAGCCAGTCACCCAGCATGTTCACGCTCAGCGCAAGTGTTAGGAGGGTCAGGGCGGGGAACAGAAGGATCCACCACTCACCGGAGAACAGGAAACCCTGGCCAATCCGGATCAAAGTGCCCAGCGAAGGCTGTGTAGGCGGCGCGCCGACACCCAAAAAGCTGAGTGTAGCTTCGGCGATAATGGCCAGCGCCAGGGAGATCGTCGCAATGACCAGAACCGGAGACAGGACGTTAGGGAGGAGATGGCGGATCATGATGACCCACTTGGAACGTCCGATCAGCCGCGCCGCCTGCACATACTCCCGGTTTTTTTCGACGAGCGTCGCACCGCGGACCACACGGGCGAATTGGACCCATTCACCCAGGCCGATGGCCAGGATCAGGACCCAGATCGCCATCTGGTCGCGGTATTCAACCGGGGTAACCCCTTTGACAATCCCGAAAATCAGCATGGCGACCAGGATTGAAGGGAAGGTGAGCTGCACATCGGCAACCCGCATGATGATGGTTTCGGTCCAGCCGCCGACATAGCCGGCAAGCAAGCCGAGGATAATGCCCAGAACCATCGCAAATGTAACGGACAGAACGCCGACCATCAGCGAAATGCGCATGCCGTATAGAATGGTTGAAAACACGTCCCGGCCCTGATCGTCAGTTCCCAGCAGGAAGACTTCCCCGGTGAATTCATTGGGGTGCATCGGTTTTGAAAAACCGTTCATCAGGTTCAGGGTTGCCGGGTCGAACGGGTTGTGCGGTGCGATAAGCGGAGCAAAGATCACTGCCAGTGCCAAGACCAGCACGATCAGTGCGGACACCACCGCAACGGGAGAGTTTCGAAAGTTCCAGGCGAGGTCGGAATGCCAGATGTTTTTGAGTTTTTGCATTAGTGTGCTCCTGCCTTGCTGGTCCGCAGGCGCGGGTCGATAAGGAAGTAAAGAAGATCAACAATCAGGTTGATGCCAACAAAGAGAACCGAAATCAGCATCAGATAAGCTGCCATTACAGGGATATCGACGAACTGAACCGCGTTGATGAACAACAGTCCTACGCCCGGCCACTGAAAGACGGTCTCGGTGATGATCGCAAAAGCAATGATGCTGCCCAATTGCAGGCCGATGATGGTGATGACAGGCACCATGGTGTTGACTAGCGCATGGCGGAAGTAGACTGCCCTTTCCCCTAAGCCTCGTGCCCGGGCAAACCGGATGTAGTCGGTACGCAGAACCTCCAGCATTTCCGAACGGACAAGCCGCATGATCAGCGTCATCTGGTATAGGCCAAGCGTGATGCTGGGCAGAACCAGAGACAAAAGGCCGCTTTTGGTCAGAAACCCGGTGGACCATTGTCCAAGCATCACCGTCTCTCCGCGCCCGAAGGAGGGCAGCCAGCCCAATTCGACCGAGAACACAAAAATCAGCAATATGCCGATCAGGAACGTTGGCAGGGAAACCCCTATCAGGGAGGCAGTCATAATGGTATTCGCCAGCCAGCCATCCCGCCGGATGGCCGTGAGGACCCCCAGTCCGATACCAAGCACCATAGCCAGGGTGCCCGAAACCAGCGCCAGTTCAAGTGTGGCGGGCGCGCGCTCAATCAGGATGTCTGCGACGGGCCGCCCCTGGCGGTAACTGAGACCGAAATTGCCCTGGGCGGCGTTTTCAAGAAAGCGCCAGTACTGGACCGGAAACGGCTGGTCCAATCCCAGGTCGGCGCGCAGGCGCACAACGTCTTCGGCGGTGCGCTCCTGTCCCAGCATGTTCTCGATCGGGTCGCCCACAAAGCGGAACATGGAAAAGGCGACAAGACCGACCACAAACAGGACCAGAACGGACTGCATTATGCGGCGGATGATATAGGCTAACATTGACTTTGATCTCCCTGACCGAAGACTGCGGCAGTCCGCGGGGATGTTCCCCGCAAGCGGACGCGAGCTCCGGCGCAGGCACCCTCACACAAGGGTGCCTGACTGGTTTTCCTTATTTGAAGGCGAAGTATTTGAACTTCGGGCTGTCTTCCGGATCGACGATTGCGTCGACATGGGACTTCATGCCCCAGTTCAGCACCTGATGGTGAATCGGGAGGTACAGCACGTCTTCCTGCACCTGGTCCCAGATCGCGCCAATCGATTCATTGCGTGCGGCGATATTGGTCTCGCTCGCTAGTGCCTCGATTGCTTTGTCCAGTTCGGCGTTTGAATAGCGCGTGTTGTTCCACGACCCATAAGCCTCGCCTTTGGAATGGACCAGAAAGTTGAAGATGTACTCTGAGTCATAGGTCGGAACACCCCAGCCCAGCATGTAGAAGTCGGATTCCAGATTGTTGATCAACGGGAAATGCTGAGCCTTGGGCTTGGCATCCAGATTCACATTGATCCCGATCTGCGCAAACATGCCGACCGAGGCCTGGCAGATCGCTTCGTCGTTGATGTAGCGGTCGTTCGGGCAGTCCAGCTTGATCGAGAAGCCATCGCCATAGCCGGCCTCTTCCAGCAGCGCTTTGGCAGCCGCGATGTCAGTGGCCGGGACTTTGTCCAGTTCAGCGGTCCAGCCGTTCACGAAGGGCGGCAATGCCACGCCCGCAGGCTCCGATTGGCCGCGCATCACGATTTTCTGGATGGCTTCCCGGTTGATTGCCATGTTCATGGCCTGGCGCACGCGCACGTCTGACAGCGGGTTCCTGCCATCGACGTTGTCATTGGCCAGATCCGCGTCGCCTTGGTTCATCCCGAAGAAAATAACCCGGTTCTGCGGCGCCTTGCGCACGTCCAGGCCTTCTGAACCGTCCACACGGGAAAGATCCTGCACTGGCACGTCCTGGATGAAGTCCACTTCACCGGACAGAAGGGCAGCGACACGGGTCGCCGGATTCTGGATCGGCGATGCTTCAATCCGGGTCACTTGCAGCGGGAACTGCCCCAGGCCCCAGTAGCCGTCAAAACGCTCCAGCACGGTTTTAACGTCCGGCTCACGGCTGACCACCTTGTAGGGGCCTGTGCCGTTAGCATTTTTGGCAGCATAGGTGCTTTCGCCGCCCTCATAGTCCTGCACATCGACAGCATCGTTGGCCTCTGCCCAGCCCTTGTCCATGATCAGCAGGTTGGTGAGATTGTTGGGCATGATCGGGTTCGGGCCCTTGGTCACGATCTCAACCGTGTAGGGGCCGGTGGCACGGACTTCTGCAACCGAGGCCAGCACTTCCCGGTAGTTGCTTTTTTCGGTCATTGCCCGGTTCAGCGAAAAGACCACGTCTTCACTGTCAAAGTCAGCGCCGTCGTGGAACCTGACCCCTTCGCGCAGGGTGAAGGTCCAGACATTCGGGTCATTTTCCGAAGGCGCCCATTCGGTGGCAAGGCCAGGAACCAGCCCGCCTTTCATGTCACGGTCCACCAGCGGCTCCATGATCTGGCGGCCAAGCGTGATCGTCGGCCCCTCGTTCTGGGCATGCGGATCAAGGGTCAGTGCATCGCCCGCACGTGCCCATTTCAGGGTTTCAGCATATGCTGGAATACCTGCAGCAGCGCAAAGCACGCTGCTCAACAGAAGCGGTTTGAGTTTCATGTTTCTCCTCCGTGTTGCCTCTGAAGGCACGGGAAACCCGTTCGGCAAACCGGGTGGTTTGCCAGGGCGCCGTCAAAGGTCCATTTTTGGTGAGGCCTTGCGTTCCTCCACGATACGCAAGTCAACTTTTTGAGCGCTGAGGTCTGAGCGGCATTTCAGCGCAGATTTACTTTGATTGGTTACGGATGATTTTTTGACCCAAAGTTCGCGTCATTTTGTTACTATTGGGGTAGTTTGATCTAATTTTTTGGCAAAATACGATCAAAACAACATCGTCGCGCTCACGTAACACCGATCCTCTCCCGCTGCGCAAACGCTGGCTGCGCGCGTTCTGCAACCACATCCGGGCCTCCCCCACTAAGCTGTTCTGCCGTTATGAAGTGGAACACGGAGAACCAGAATAGGAATGAAGCAGTACAAGCCTGTAGAGATTGTCACTAAGCTGCGGCAGGTTAATGTGCCTCACGGACAGACCTTGGTTCAGCCGTAGCGAAAGGCAGTGCCTTCCCACTCTTCAAGGATTGGTCCCGGTTGCGGCGTAAGGATGGTAGGTATTTCGCTGATTATCGTACCGGCGAATGCCCTGAAACGGGAACACCGCTGCTCCGCCGCAAATCGCGTTCTGTACCTGAGAGCGGATACTGCGTCGGCAAACACCCGGAAGGGCAACGGCAGCAAAGTCCCGCATTTAGATGGTCTGACCAGGTTGCAGCGAAAGGACGGTTTGAATTCCGCACCTCAGAGTGGCTTTGAATGGCCGGTTTCGCGACAACGGCTGCAACGCAGCGATGAGCTTGCCGCACCTGCAAGCGAATGCTGCGTCAGCAAACGCCTGGAAGGGCAATGGCAGCATAGTCCCGCCCCTCGCTAGTCGGTCCTGACTGCAGCGAAAGAGCGGTCTGAATCTCACGCCTCAGACTAGCTTTCAATGACTACTTTGGCGACATCGGCTGCAACGCAGCGATCAGCGTGCCGCGCCTGCGAGCGGATGCTGCGTCTGCAACCGCCCGGAAGGGCGAAGGTCGGCTACGTCTAAGGTTTGTCGCTGCTGTTCAGCGTGAGCTGCAGCGACAAACCTTAGACAAAGCGAACCTTCACTGCGATTGCTCCAATGACCGCTGTGCGACAAGATCTCCAGCCTGCTCGTTTCAAAATGTGCATTTTTCCGATATGATAAATGGGGGGCTGCAAGATGAGCACATATCTTTTGATCGGCACCGCAATGGGTGCCATCGTCGGTTTTTTGCATATGCTGGACGTTTTTCGGGCGCGGCTGGATCGTCCCGGATTGGCTTACAACAAAACAGTTTGGCAAGGCATCTGGACTTGGTTTCTTTGGACGTTGTTCGGCGCCTATGTGCTGACGTTCTGGATTCTGGGGGCGGTGTTGTTGGGCGTTTCCAAACTGATGAACGGAACGCGGGAAACGCCATGATCCAGGGGAAAATCAAGACAGCAGCAATCATCGGCGCAGGTGTATCCGGTCTCGCCACGGCCAAGAACCTAAGCAAAAAGGGAGTAAGCTGCACGATATACGACCGAAGTTCCCAGTTGGGAGGCGTCTGGGCCGACGGGTATCACGGGTTTGGTGTGCAAATTCCAAAGGATCTCTACGAATTCCCGGATTTTCCATTGCCTGAAGCAGTGCCGCAATACACGCCGGGCCCTGATTTCCAAAAATACATGGAGGGTTATTGCGATCATTTTGGTATTCGCGACTGCCTGCAACTGGGTATGCGCGTCACCGCGCTGCAAAGATCGGGCGACGGCTGGGCGCTTGAAGTCGAAAATGAGAACGGCACCAACAGCGTGCAGGCCGATCTGGTCGTGATCGCCACCGGACTTTACTCAGAAACGCCTCTGATGCCAGAGATTCAAGGGCGGGATCAATTTCAGGGTGAAGTCCTTCACAACAGTCAGGTCAAGGACATTGAGATATTGCGCGGGCGTCGCGTTGCCGTCGTCGGGTATGGCAAAAGTGCAGGTGATATCGCCGGGGCTGCAATTGGCGTGGCGGACAAGGTGCATCTGGTGTTTCGCACCGCTCATTGGCCTGTTCCCAGAAAACTTCTGGGGCTGCTTCCTTTCAAGTGGGGAATGCTGACACGGCTCGTCGCGGCGATGATCCCGCCCTATGCCCGGCCAACACCCATCGTGCGCGGGCTTCACACCGTTGGCTATCCTTTGCCGTGGCTTTTCTGGCGAGTGGTTGAGCTATTGCTGGGCACCCAGCAAAAGCTGGGAACCAAGATCGCCAATGGAAACAATCTGGTTCCCGTGCATCCGATCGAATATGACGCCTATTCCGAAGTGACGATGGTGCCACGGCCCGGGTTCATAGAAAATATCCGCTCCGGAGAGATATCAGCTCATCGCAGCGGCTTGCAGCGGTTCACCGAAAAAGAGCTGATCCTTGAGGATGGTGACACGCTGGCCGTGGATTGCGTCGTTTTTGGCACCGGCTGGAAAACTGGTTTTAGATTTCTGCCCGAGGAACTGCGCGACGCGTTGGGCGAAGAACCGGACGGTATCTACCTCTACCGGCACATTCTGCATCCCGGCGTGCCCAACCTGGCGTTTGTCGGTCGCGCCTCGTCTTTCATGAGCGTTACGACATTTGCACTACAGGCCCGATGGCTTTCCGAGGTCGTCGTCGGAAACATAGCCTTGCCAAACGAAGAAGGCATGCGTGCTTCGATTGATGCACTCAGGCGCTGGAAACGGTCCTGGATGCCAGTAGGCCCGGCACGTTCGGCGACGTTGCTCTTGCACATGGCACATTATCACGACGAGTTACTTCTTGACATGGGCTCAGACCCGCTGCGGAAAGCAGGCTTTCTTGCTCCGCTCAAAGAACTGCTCGTGCCCTATCAGGCCAGTGATTTCCGGGATGTTGTTTAACGCGACTTGAAGGTCGGTTATCGGGCATAGATGCCGCTCGGGTAGTCCAAAAAAGCGCCTACAGCGATCGTCCGCTTTGAGTGGCGGACGTTTGTGCCTTCGTAGAACTGGGTGGGCTTACCCCCTCGCGAGCTATCCGGCCTGGATGAAACAGTGTCCAAATCCTGCTCCCGCAACCACCGTTTCCGACCAAGCCTCCGCAAAAAGCGGGGGCTTTTTCGATTCCGGCTGACCCAAAGCCATCAGCCCCGCCAGTTCTCCAATAAGTTCAAGCTGATGGCCCCCGGGCGCGTCCGCGTCCGGAACCATCCGCACCTCCGAAATCAGTGCCCGCAGCGACGCCGCCGCCTCCCGCCTCACTTCCGGTGCATTCAGAGCGCCAGCAAGATCCCCGATCAGCTCCCGGTACCGCGCCGACAGGCGCGGATGCAGCCGCAGGGCAGGGGGGTCCGGGTTGTCCGCGATGACCGCCGCCAGGCGGGCCTTCTCACCCTCCAGCTCAGACATCTTGTCCTTCATCGAGGCGGTGTACATGCCGTCCTCAATAGCGGTCAGGATGTTGGCGATCCGGCTCTCCACCTTCCTGAGGGAGTGTTCGGCCTTCTGCCGGTCCTGGCAGGCGCCCGCGGCGGCATCGTTGAACGCCTTGCGGTATTCTTCCGCAAATTGCGCCAGCAGGTCCGGTGCCAGCAGGCGCTGCTTCAGCCCGGAAAGCACCCGCTCTTCCACTTCTGCCCGGCCGATGGTGGCGCGGTTGGTGCAGACCGCAGCGCCCTTGTTGCGGGCCCCTGCGCAGCCGTAGCGCGTCTTGTTGATCAGCGTGTAGCTGGCGCCGCAGCAGGCGCAGGCCATCAGGCCGGAGAACAGCGTCTTCGGGCGGCGCCGGTCCCAGACCGGAACATTGGTGCCCGCGGTCTCCAGTTCTCCTTGGCGTGCCCGTACCGCATCCCAGAGATCCTGTGCGACAATCCGCAAATGCGGGACGTCGGTGACCGTCCAGTCGCTTTCCGGGTTCAGCCGCGAGATGCGCTTGCCGGTCTGCGGATCCTTCACGTAGCAAAGCCGGTTCCGGACTTGCCGGCCGATGTAGAGCTCATTGTTCAGGATGCCGGTGCCGCGCTGGCGGTTGCCATGGATGGTGGAGGCACCCCAATGGCGGCCGGACGGGGCAGGCATGCGCTCCTTGTTGAGCGCTTCGGCGATCTTCTTCGGCGAAAGCCCGCGGGCGTAGTTCGCGAAGATCCGGCGCACGACATCTGCCTGAACCGCACCGGGTTTGCCGGAGGCTTCAACTCCTGAGTAGGATGAAGTCACAATGAGCAAGACAACCAACAAGTATTCTCCTGAGGTCCGCGAGCGTGCGGTGCGTCTGGTGCTGGACAAGTGAGCCATTGGAGGCGCCATTGGTCCGAGCCCAATGGCAAACGGCCAGTACAGTTCCCGCTGGCAGGCAATCATGCCGGTCTCTGCGAAGATCGGCTGTTCGGCGCACAGGCTGAATGAGTGGGTGAAGAAGGCGGAAGTCGACAGCGGCAAGCGGGCGGGTGTTCCAACTGATGCCGCCGGCAGTGCGGGTCGTTCGCGCAGCGGTCAAATGATCCGGGGGATCATTTGACCGCCCAAACGAAGGCGCTTGAGCGGGAGAACCGCGAGCTGCGCCAGGTGAACGAGATTCTCCGCAAGGCATCGGCGTTGACCTTGTCACCCGGACCAGTGGCGTTCCTACGGTCAGCTTTGCGATGGCGGAGCTCGGCCGCCGGTCGAAGGGATGGTGTCATTCATCCGCTGCCCGGCAGCGCATGCCAGCATGCGCGAGAGGGGACATGCATCGCGGTGAGCATGGGGTCGAGCCGATCTGCATTCGCCATTGCCGCTCGGACCAATGGCGCGACATGGCTCATTCCTGCCGATTGCCCCTTCCACGTATTACGAGCATCTGGCGCAGCAGGCCGATCCGGCCCGGTTGCCGGACCGTGCCCGGCGTGACGCGGCATTGCGGCCCGGGATCCTGCGTGTTTTCGAAGAGAACTGGCGGGTCTATGGCGTGCGGAAGATCTGGCGGCAATTGCAGCGGGAGGGTCTCACTGTTGCCCGCTGCACGGTCGCCCGGCTGATGAAGAGCATGGGTATTCAAGGCGCTCGCCATTGTCCTCGGACCAATGGCGGACAAAAGCTCGCTCCGGGGCAAGCCGCACAAAACCACGATGCCCGGCAAAAAGGCCCCGTGCCCGCTCTCGCACATGCTGCGCATGTGCTGCCGGGCAGTGGATGGACAAGGTAAACCGGCAATTCCGTGTCCCCGCGCCCAACATGCTCTGGGTCAGCGATTTCACCTATGTTGCCACCTGGAAAGGGTTCGCCTATGTCGCCGCTCGCCATTGGGCTCGAACCAATGGCGCCTTCAATGGCTCGCTTATCGATGCCTATGCCCGCAAGATCGTTGGCCCCCTCTCGGCAGATTTGGCTTTGCCAAATCGCCTGCCGGTCAATGGGTCGTGTCAGCACCTCGGCGCATGCCGGGTTCGTTCTCCCCTCTCGCACATGCTTCGCATGCGCCTGCCGGGCAATGGATGCTCTGGAGCAGGCTGTTCACGAGCGGCGGCCGGCAAAGGCGATGGGGCTTGTTCATTACTCCGGCCGCCGTTCTCGGCGATGCTGGCATCGCCTGTCACGCAGTGGGTCAGCCAATACCTTTCGATCAGATACACAGAGCGGTTGGGCGAAGCCGGTATAGAACCTTCTGCGGGCAGCGTCGGAGACAGCCATGAGTTCAAGCAGATCCGCGCAGCGGATCAAATGATCCGGGGGATCATTTGAAGGCGCAGAACGCCCTGGCCGAGACGATCAACGGTTTGTTCAAAGCCGAGGTCATTCACCGCCGCGGCCCTTGGCGCAACTTCGAAGACGTGGAATACGCAACGCTCGGATGGGTGGATTGGTTCAGTTCAACAACCGCCGCCTGCTTGAACCCATTGGGGCTTTGTTGCACAAATCAGGCGAAGGACGCTCTTCCCCTTATACCCCATACGGACTCAGCCTACAGGCTCAGTGACGGGTATGCCAAGAGCCGTGTAGCGGTTGAGGATGGCGATGCGGACGTGGATTTCTGCAACCTGCCGATCAAAGTCCCTCGCCACCAGCGATTGGCCAAGTAGTTTCATGCAATGCATCTTCGTTTCGACGCGGCTTCGGCGGTGGTATCCGCTCCAACGCCGCCACAAGGTGCGGCCCAGATATTGCTGCGCACTGACCGCTTCGTTTCGGGCAATCGCTCCGGCGTTCGCCGGCTTCCAGGGCTTGGCATTCTTGCGCGGAGGGATCACGGCATTGGCACCTCTGGCGGCAATCGCCTCGTGGCATTTACGCGTGTCATAGGCACCATCGGCGATCACGGTGCCGATGGTGCCTATGACACGCGACGCTGCCATGCCGCGATCCTCGAACGCGACGCGGCCCCGATCATCCCGATCCGCAAGAATGGCCGGTTGTGGAAAGAAGATTGTCCGGCTGCGCAGGTCAGAAACGAAACTCTGCGAGCCACCCGACACTACGGTCGAGCCTTCTGGAAGCGCTGGACAGGATACCACGTCCGAAGCCGGATCGAGGCAAAGATGCGCTGCTTAAAGGCATTCGGCGAGCGCATTGCCGCAAGAGACCCCGACCGCCAAACCGCCGAGATCCATATCCGCATCGCACTCATCAACCGCTTCAACGCACTCGGCACCGCTGAGATTATCCGCGTCGCCTAAGTTCGGAGGGGAAAGGGGGAGCCAGGCCTCAAGAGCGAGTTCTGCAACAATGCCGTTATGAAGGCTCCTGATGTGAAACCTCAGATGTCAGAGTTCTGCAACTACGCTGGATTCATACAGTGAATCCCTTCAGACGATTTGTGCAACAAAGCCGGGGCACATCCTCAACGTCGTCCAGATTCTAAACGTTGTTGTTTTGTGCTTGAATTTGAACGTTACTTGATGAGTCGGTAATAGTTGTCACCCTATTTCGTAACCCCGAAAAAAGAAAAAGGAGGCCCGAAAGGAATAGTGAAATCTGAGGTACGTGAATCATGTATGCTCCATTTGGTGAAATTGAATCTCCCCAGACGTCACTAATTCCACCGGTCGACCATCCAAATGTCCAGGCGACCCAGAATGGCATTACAACAATGGAACCGAGAGCGGCTACACGGCGACAATCGTAAATATTTTTTGCGTTGAAGGTTAGGTATATTGTCATGCAGGCCAAGGTTAAGCCAAAGGTAACTTCCCGGATGAAGTGGTTCTTTACATAATCGGCGATCAATGGTGTAGAAAGTGATGTCGGGATAAATTGTGAGTATGCGATAAACATGAACGATATCCCGCTAATCACTAGTATTCGTCCGATAAGTGTCATGGTCTTTTCCTCCCTGTTTTTATTTCTGCGCAATGGGTCATCTTCCCGTCCGCAGCCTTCCCGTGTGTTATTATAGCGCTTTAGTCTTGCTTGGTGACGAGGTTGACTTAGCTCCCCGCTATGGTTATTAAAGCTCATGGCAAAAACTGCGAAGATAGACGCGGCAATAGGAACAGGGGAGTTCCTGATATCAGCTGATTACCTTGGATTGCTGGTGGCATTTTCTGCAAAATATGGAGTTTCTCCGGAATCCTTGTTTTCCAATTCTGACATTTCTCTAAGTAAGTATTTGTCAAGACCGCTTTTCGTTCGAAGCGACACATATAACGGTTTGGTTGATGAGCTTGTGGTTGCTTCTTGCGATCCGCTGTTGCCTTGGAAGTATGGCCGGGCAATCAGCGAACTTTCTCACGGTGCTGTCGGTCTTGCGCTTCAGAGCTGTGCCACATTGCAGCAGTTTCTTGATCTCCTGCCGATGTTTTTTGCGACACGCACTGGCTATGCGCAATCGGTTTCGATCGAGATGACAAGAAACCGCTGTGAGATTGTTGTTCGTTCCTCAAAACCCAATGCCCCAAATCATATTGTGCGCTTCAATACGATCTCCAGTTTGGTCGCGTTTGCCTGGATGAGCCGGCGGTTGACGGGATCCGAAGCGGATTTTCTGGATGAAGAAGTGCGGATTGCCTGGCCAGATCCGGGCAAGGAAATCCCGGCTGACTTGCTCCCGCCAGGCACAAAAATGTGCTTTGATCAGCCGGAGAGTCTGATTTCACTGCCGAAGCCGCGGTTGCATGCGCGGATTGCATCCAGCAGCCCAAATTTGATGGATGCAGCGTTGCGTCGCTGCGAAGTCGAGATGGAGGTGCCGCCACCCGAGACGGGAGTTGTTGAAAAGGTGCATTGGGTGTTCCGCAAAGTGGAGCCGGAACTGCCTACACTTGAGGAGGCTGCGCACCGTCTTGGAGTCTCCCCGGCAACGCTGAAGCGTCAGCTTAACAGTCAAGGCACCTCTTTCATCAGTATCAAAAAGAAGGTCCGGTTTGACCGCGTAACCGGGTACCTTTTGCTTGGCAAGCTCTCAATTGACAAGATCGCCGCCCGCACTGGGTTCAGCGATGCTAGTAATCTGTCAAAGGCATTTAGGCAATATTTCGGCGAGACCCCGGGCCAGTTCCGTGAGCGGCATAGATCGCAGAACTAGAGCGCCGTGGGGAACGCCGCGCGAGACCGCTCCCCGGCCGCCGTGACAACGGCAGAGACGCCGGGAAACCGCGTGTGTTCAGGCCAGAAGAAACCTTTTCATTGCGGCGGTCACATCACTTGGGGCTTCCAGAACGGCATTATGCCCGACTGGCAGCTTGGTGATTGATACATTCGCGGGCATGCGTGAGATAAGATGTTCAGACCGGACCGCGTCCATCGCTGGATCCTGGTCGCCATAGATCACTAAGCAAGGGATGTCGCTTCCGTTGAGGCAATCTGAGAGATCTTCGCGATGTTTCATGACGCTGAACAGAACAGGTTTAAGCGCCTTGTAGTCCAGCAAATGCAGGTAGTTGCGCAGCTTGCTCACCAGCATGCGGTTGCCTTTGGCTGCTGATTTGGACAGCAGGGCACTGGTAAGCGCACCTTCGAAGTTTTTCACTCCAAAGTTGGCTAAAAGGCGGGGGATGATTGAGAACATGATTTTCTCGGATCGTTTTGGACCAGAGGCACAGGTGTTCATCAGAACCAGACCATCGCATCGATCCGGAAAATGCTTGCTGAAGGATTGGGCGACAAAACCGCCCCAGGACAGCCCAACGATCATGCAGCTCGGCAATGCATGATGATCCAGTATCTCGCGCAGGATCACGCTGCAGTCTTTGATCGAGAAAATTTTCTGGGGCGCGTCTGAGCCACCATGGCCGGGCGGATCGATAACTAGAATGTTGAAGTCTGGTAAAAAGGCGTCGAGCACCGGGTCCCACATGGTTCCATCAAAAAACATGCCGGGCCAGAAGGCCAAAGTTCCCTTGGGGTTTGACGGCTGACTGATCGCAACAGCCATGCTGCCAAGGCTTGTCTGAATTTGTTCTTTGATCACGTAATTATCTCCGCTTAGTAGGTTGCATTGATGGCCGAGGCGGCTTTCATCGCGTTGTAAATACATAAAGAAAGGAAGGTCCCTTCCAGAGACCGTTTCCCGTTCACGCCGCCGCCGCCGAACCCGCTGGCCTCGCCAACGGCATAAAGCCCGTCAATGGCCGATCCGTCAGAGCGCAACACACGCGAGGACAGATCCGTATTGATGCCGCCCAGGCTCTTGCGAGTAATCAGATGCAGCCTGATCGCGACCAGCGGCCCCGCAGCAGGGTCAAGAATAGGTTGGCCCCGGCAGATCCGCAGCCGGTCGCCTTTCCAGTGGCGCAGGCCAACAATGCGGCGTACTTGGTCATCGTTGACCTGATCGTCACTGGCTGTCAGCTGCCGGTCAAATTCGGTTAGCTCTGCTTCCAGCACGGTTTTGTCGATCCGGTTGCTGCCGGTTAGCCCGTTCATGCCCGCGACAAGGTCACCCAGGTTATCGGCAGTAATTATGTCTTGGCTGAGGGGTTCGATCTCCTTCAGAAAGTTATCGGGGACCCTCAGCAGGTTGGCCAGAAACGTGAGCTTTCTTTCATCCCGGATGGCAGTGTTAAAAACGGTGCCGGAAATGTTGAGTTCGCGTTTGGCGATCTTCCAGTTCATCACCTGCCAAGTGTACCCGTGTTCCTGTTCGCAAACCCGCTGACATAAATGGCGGGTGTCGAACCCTGAAACCAGCGGCATCGGGCCGATGCGACGTCCGTAGCAATCGGCCCAGAGACCGGATCGCGGCGGGATCAAACTGGCGCCATGTTTGGGATCGGTTCGGTCGGAGTAGGGGTGGTGTATCCCGGCTGCATAATTCCAGAAGGCGTCGAGGTGAGTGACATTTGCTGACAGTTCTTCCGCTGCAACTCGGTGCAGCTTGCCATCGGAGTACTCATGCGACCCGTTGAGGATGTAATCCGGTGCCTTGGGCCAATTAGCGGGCCAGAGACGGCGGACCTCATTTTCGCTGCCAGTCACGCCGCCGCTGGCAATGACAATGTCGCGGCCCTGAAAACGACGCTCAATGCCGTTGCTTTCAGCAATGCAGCCGACAATTTTTCCGCTTTTTTGGATGAACTGCCTTACATCATGGTGAAAGAATAGCGTCAGCTTGTGGCGTTTCTTGTGACGTATTAGCCGCTTGACCAGAAGCCGGGTCAGTTTTTCCGATGACCCCCACATGATGTGATATCTGGGCACTGAATTGCCCGACATGTAATCGCCCCGTTCCACCCAGCCCGGCGCAGGCAGGAAGCGGATCCCCAGTTCTTTGGTGAGCCACTGATAGACGGTGGTAGAGCCTTCATTGATATAGGAAAGCGCCCATTTCTTCTGCCACACGTCCTCGGGGCCAAATTCAGCGGCGTGCAGCCAGTCACGGGTGGCAAGTTCCTTTGTATCCTTAATCCTGTTGCTGCGCTGAATAGGTGTGCCGGTGAACCACATGCCGCCAAAGGCTTCGTAGGCCTGGCCGCCGAATTTGGACGGCTTGTCTCGTTCCAGGATGGCGACGGACCGGCCTTGATCCAGCAATCCCAGGGCCGTAACAATGCCGGCGATCCCTCCGCCAATGATGACGGCATCATACTGTCGCGGATGGGAAGTCATACAATGCGTCTCCGGTACTGTGGCTGACAATTTTTCCGTTACACAGAAGTAAGTGATCACAGCAGTTTGGTTCGAGAGTGAAAGGGATCAACTGTATGGTTAAAGGAGCGCAGGCGATCTGCGTGAGATCTTGGTCTGTCCCTGACCCAAGGCAGCCGGTTCCGGAAGAGGTCAGCTGCTTGGCTAACCAGCGGGACTTTGGATGGTTCTTGAAGCTGCACCTGACATTGTCAGGCTTGACCGGAATTTTTATGTGCAATCAGCGGGCCCGCCAGGTTTGCAAGACCGGCTTCTTTCCCAGCGCACCCAAACGGCGCGGCTGCCGATAAGCTGAAATCACCAAAATCCTGATCGCTTTGAAACTTCTTAAACCTCTGACCGGTGCCTAAGTTTCTGGAGCAACCAAAGCGGGCGTGGATCACTCAGTTTGAGCGTCACCGCCAAAAGCGGCTTGCTTTCAAATGATTGGACACACCATGCCACTGACCACAGGCCCTCAGGAGGGCACGTTTCAAGACTTCCTTCCCACAACTGGTTTTGCTTATGCTTTCGGTCTTGCCTATGCGGACCACATCCGAGAAACCGGATCTGAGACACCGGAAACACCGATTGTCTTTCTAAAGAACGCCGCACCAAAGCCGGGCCAGGATAGCGTGGCGATTCCGACGATGGAGCCTCTTCTTCGCGCGGTCATCAGCGCTGAACCATCACTCTGCGAACGGGTCGAGGCACTAAAAGATCAGCTGGTGCCGATGATGGATTTTGAAATCGAACTGGGCGTTCAGCTGCTGGAAGATTGCACCTTGTCAGAGCTGCAAGCAGCCAAGCAACTGCCTATGATCGGCTATTTTCTGGCCAATGATGTGACGTCGCGAACTGTCCAGATGATGGGTGAGCTGACGCGTGACCGATATGTTCTTTGGTCCGCGAGCAAGAGTTATGACGGTTTTTTCCCATGTGGGCGTACGCTTTGGGTGCCTGATGCCGAAGCACGGGATCTGCTGCCTGCTGTCCGGCTGGAATTGAAAGTAAACGGAAAGATACGCCAAAGCGAGCCTGTCAGTAGCCTGATTTATACTCCCCGGCAGATTCTGGAGGGGGCGGCAGCGTTTGCGCCGGATCAGAAACTGCGGGCTGGCGACCTCATCGTTACTGGCACACCAGCAGGGGTGACCTTTCAGGTTTCTGCCGAGCAAAAGGCAATTTTTGCCATCATGCCGCTGGATGTCAGCATTCCTAAGTTTCTCGAATCTGGTCGCAACAACCCTGATTACCTGAAGCCCGGCGACCTGGTCGAGATGGATGCCGAATGGCTGGGGCAGCTGACCTTTACCATGACCTGACACCGCTAATCAGCCCAGAACGGAGACACCGGAATTGACGTTGCCGGTGTCTTTTCGTGCGGTTATTGTGGCTGGTCATGAAACAGGGTGATGCCATCGGTGAAGGAGACTACGCTCTTCCTTTCAGCTATACTGAATTGCTGGTCTCTTTTGCAGCGGATTCAAGGGTTTCGGCTGAATTGCTGCTTGAAGGCAGCGGGCTTCATCTGCGCGACCTGGTCGCCGCCCCAAGCCACGTGCGCAGCAATAGCTATAGCCGTATGGTGTTGAATTTGCTGTCCCAGGCCCGCGATGATGCGCTGCTGCCCTGGCGGTACGGCCGCGCCATGAGCTTTCAGACACATGGTGCTTTTGGCCTGGCGTTGCGCAGTGCCAGAACCCTCGGCGAAGCCTATGAACAGCTTCCGGAACAATATGGTTCGCGCTCGGGCGGTGCTCAGTTCCTGGAAACCCGTAGTGCAGCCGGTCACTACGACATCGTTGTCCATTCCGGCAATCCTGATACTCCGGATGAAGCCGTGCGTTTCCATGCGATTTCAAGCCTGATCAATCTGGCTTGGCTCGCCCGCGCGATAACTGGTACTCAGGAAGAAAGTTTGCCAGGGCAATTGCATCTGGCTTGGCCCTGTCCGGAAGATGGTGTGCCGCCGGATACGGTGCCTCCCGGCCTGCAATTGGTGTTCTCGCAGGCCGAAACTTTTCTGCGGTATCCGACGGCGCATCTGCGCATCCGCACCCTGGCCGGCGCTGCCGATCTGAAGGCCGCTGCAAGGTCACGCATCGAACATGAGCTCTCGGTGCCGCCTGCGACGCTGAATACCGTAGGCCAGGTGAAATGGGCGCTTGGCAAACTAGGTCTTTCTAGGGGCGCGGTTGAAAGCGTGTCGGCTCTGCTGCATGTGTCGCCGGCCACACTGAAAAGACGGTTGAAAGGCGAAAACGCCAGCTTTCTCGATATCAAAAACAGCGAGCGTTTCGAATTGGTCAAACGCCGCCTGCGCTCCAGCGATGTCACCCTCAGCGTGATTGCGGAGGAGGCGGGATATGACAATCCCAGCAACCTCTCCAAGGCTTTCAAACAGCATTTCGGCCTCTCCCCCGGTGCCTTTCGCGCCGGTCTTCGCAAATAAACTCGGGTGAGCCGTTTCCACCATTAGTCTGAGGTAAATCCACATTTCGCCTTTGGCTGTGCCGACTAGGCTGAAAAGCCAATCAGCACAGCGGAAGAGAGTTCAGAAGATGTGGGTGCAGCGAATATTTCATGTGGCAAATGCGGTGCTGGTTTGTGCTGCAATCGGGTTTGCCTGGGGGCAGCACCAAAGCTGGTCCGCAACTGGTGGCAGCCTGTTTGGTTGGGTCATGGTTACAGCTGCTGTTGTCTTTGCCCTGCTGGCGGCGCTGGTCTGGGCTATCCGTGACTACCGCGCTTGGATCGCGTTGGGGGAGGGTGGGCTGCCAAGCAACATCTTTGGATGGTTCGCGGTCACAGCTATGCGTCCGATGGCGGGCGATCCCTATGATCAATCAGTATTTGCCGACAAACTTGGCGGCAGTACCGATCAAACATTTTTAGGCGATTTACCCACTCGTGCAGGTCCGCGCCCAACCATTGCGCCCCATGCTGTGCCGCATCGTCAGACTGACCAGATCCCCGATCGAGGCGTGATGCAGCAGCTATCGAATATGTTCGATGGCATTGTTGCCCGAAATGATGACCGGTTGCACTACCAACTTAGCCAATATGAGAAACACAATCAGGCGATCTGGCTGCGCGATGTGGAGGGAGGGAACCCCGCCACAGGCCTGGGTGGTGAGATTGGTCATTTCCACCCCAGCGACGGATCGATGCATACGATCCTCAGCCCCAGCGACGCTAAACAGGTACTCGACAAGGGGTGGGGCGAGCTGCACTCCATGGCGCGGTTCAAGCGGATCTTTCCGACCGAAACATTCGTCATGCTCTACGCGCCAGCGCGAGCTGAACACGTGCCTGTGATCAGAGACATCATCGAAGCGGCAACACGCTACGCGCTGCCGCGCGGTAACAATTCAATCAAAGGATAACCTTATGAAACGCCTGATCTATTCCACTGCTGCCATCATGCTGCTGCTGGCTGGAGGTGGGGCGGCCACGGTTTCTTCACTTGGCGCGTTTAACTCCGTAACGACCGCTTACAATGGTCAGTGCCGCTCGATTGGTCAGATGGTCGGGGCCGAAGATATCATTGCCGACTACGATGCTGGTGTGGCCTATATTTCATCTTTTGATCGGCGCACCGGGATGGCAGGTCAAGAAGTAACCGGCGCGCTGCATAGGCTTGTGCTGGATGGCAGCGACCAGCTGGTGGAAATGCCGCTGACCGGCCTGGACCCCAGCTTGCCGTTCCTGCCCCATGGGATGGATCTGAAGACCATTGATGGTGTGCAGTATCTCTTCGTGTTGAACCACCGCAGCGCCAGTGATCCGCAAGCTGGGCACGATGTCTATGTCTTTGAAGTTGGCGTAGACGCGCTGACCTTGGCCAGGCATCACACCAGCGATGGCATCAAATCACCCAACGGGATTGGTGCGGTTGATCTTGATACGTTCTATTACTCAAACGATCGTGGGGCCTTTGGTGCTTTTGGGAACATGGTTGAGATGATGTTCGCCCGCAAGATCAGCGATCTGTCGGTCTATGATGAGGGCGAAACTGAAATTCTGGAACCAATGGCATTCGCCAATGGAGTTGCGACAACGCCGGACGGCTCAACTGTTTACGCCACTGCGCTACGCGAAGGTGTGGTTAAGGTGTTTGCCCGGGATCAGGCCAGCAACGTGCTGACTTTGCAGCGTGAAATCCCTGTTGGGCAGGCGCCTGACAACGTGCGCATTGCCGAGGATGGCCAGCTTTGGGTGGCGTCGCATTTGAACCTGATGGCGTTTGACGGTCATATCAAAGATCCAACCGCACTCTCACCATTTCAGGTTTACAGTGTCGAACCGGACACCGGTAAGAGCGAATTGGTTATGGAGAACGACGGTTCCCTGCAGTCCTCGGTAAGCGTTGCTGTGCCCTACGAGGACATGCTGCTGATCGGTTCAGCCTTTCAGCCCGGCGTGAAGATTTGCGCGCAATAATGACGTGTGCTGACAGCTGCCGACGCCATTGAAGACAGTTTTTCGACAGCTCTGACAGCCCCGTTGGCCCCTGTGCCGGCGGGGCTGCGGCAATCGAATGGAGATCATAAGATGAACCATCCACCAGTTTCAACCACGACCCTCAGAAGCTATGGCCGCATGGATAAGCTGCTGCATTGGGCTGTCGCAATCAATCTGATCGCTATTCTGTTTGCGGCCAACGGCTTGGCCGACCGTCCGGAGGCAGAGAAAGTCGCCGAATACGGCAGCCACGGGCTGGCTGTGACAGTCCTGGCCGGTCTGATGCTGTTTCGCGTGATCTGGCGGCTTATCCATCCGGCGCCGCCGTTGCCTGATAGCGTTGGCCCATGGAGCAGAATAGGAGCACGGATTGTCCATTGGGGTCTGTACGGGCTGGTTATTTTCCAGATCTGCATCGGGTTTTTCCTGGCCTCAACGGTTGAGACCGCCTTTGTCCCGGCTTTGATCGGGGTGGACTACAGCAGCTTTGGTCTGGCTCCGGCCTCTCTTTACGGCCTGTTGCACATCCTGCATGCCGTGACTTACTGGTTGATCGTCACTGCCGTAACCGTCCATCTGGCAGCGGCGCTGAAACATGCGCTTGTGGATCGGGACGGTGTGTTCTCGCGAATGATACCCGGTGCCGGAGGCCGCAGCAGTTGAGCGATCTGCTGCGCCGCTTTCACAACTTCCGCCGCAACGCTGCGTAACGGCGGCGGCTCACCGGGATTTCGGTGCCGTCTTCGAGCAGGCAGGTATAGGCGCTGCCTTGGCGTTTGATGGACGTGACATGTTTGAAGCGCACCCAATGCGACCGATGGCATTGCGCCCCAAGAAAGGGCTTCAGCGCTGTAACGCAGTCCGAAAAGGCTAGCTTCAGCGTGATGTTACCCGCAGCAGTAACAATCTTGACGTAATGGCCCTGTGCTTCCGCCCGGATCAGGTCATCACCCAAATGATGGGGAACTTCAGGCACCACGGTTTTCAACGCGGGTTCCGTTGATGGAACCGCGAGCAGCGAGCGCTGGTAGCGGCGTGCAAGATCTGCTGCGCGATAAGCAAAGATACCTGCCAGCGCTGCCAGTCCAAGCGACGGCGTAACAATGTCCAAGAACTCCATCAGCAATTCCCAGCCCAGGCCGAAACCCCGGGTAATGCCGCGTGGTTCACCGCCGAACCAGCTGTCGAGCGCGAATGACACCGGGGTGAGCAGCACCGGTAACAGCAACACTGCAAGCACCAGCGGCCAGGGCATCCGCAGACCGGCCAGTACCCCCAGCACGGTCACACCCGACATCAGAAATGTTGCCACTAACAGGTGCAGGAACCACAACAGAGCGGCCAACGCCACATGCAGTTCAGCCGTGGCGACCGGTTCAAAGCTGGTAATGATCACGCTGCCAAGGACAGAAAACCAAAGACAATACCCCGCCAATTGCTGCCAGCTTATGTCACGAAGCCCGAACAGGGTCTGAAACACAGTATCAAGCTGGTTTGGCCTGTCTTTGCTGTGGGGTGTTACTTGGGGCATGTCACTTGCCTCCTGAGGGCAGGGATCAAGTCGATTGTCTTCTGTTTAACCCGGCACCGGCAGCATTAAACCATTATTTCACGAGCGGTAGCACATTGACCGTTCATGACAGCACTGCACCCACTTGAGAATTTCTCCGCCGTTTTCATGAACTTGCCATGTGATCTCTGTGTGGGTTGAGACAGATGCACGGCACCGGCCTCGTGAAAACCGACTTTGCAAACGGGCCGGTACTTGATCGCATGAAAGGTGTACAAATGCACAAACTTGTTCCTGCTCCACCAGTTGTCTGCGCGGTTCTGGCCTGCATTCTAACTCTCCCGCAAATGGCCTCTGCTGAAGGCAAGAGCCTAACTGGAGTTATCGGTCTCGGCGCGTCTTACGGGCCTGAATTTCCGGGTTCGGACGAATCCAGCTCATCAGCGTTTCCGATCTTCAACCTGACCTGGCGCGACCGCGTCTTCCTGAACCAGCGTGGTTTAGGGGTCTATGCGCTGCGCAACTACGGCGCGGGTGATCTGTCGCTGGGTTTCGCTGTCGGCTATGACTTTGACGAACGGTTGGCCGAGGATGATGTCCGGCTGACCGGGCTGAGAGATGTTGAGGCCGGCGCCCTGTTCACCGCATTTATCGAGTATGATCTTGGGATTGCAGATCTGGAATTTGATATCAGCCATGGCCTTAGCGATGGGGGCCACGAAGGCACCCGTGCCACGCTGGCCGCCGAGTTTTCCACTGCTGTTTCCCCGCGCCTGAGCCTGTCCGCAAAGCCATTTGTGACCTGGGCGGACAGCTCTTACAACCAGGCGTTTTACGGCGTTTCCGCTGCCGAAGCGGGGGCCTCATCTTTTGCCCGGTATGAGGCAGGATCCGGTCTTGAACGTGCCGGGATACAGCTGCAGGCATCCTACATTTTGTCTGAGCGGACCAGTGTGTTTCTAGGAGTTTCCCATGCCGAGTTGATGGGGGATGCCAAAGACAGCTCCGTCGTCTTTGACAGTGGCCAGACCCAAATTTCTTCCGGCATCTTCTTTCGCTTTTAAACAGCGGCCCCGGCGTTTGCCGGGGTTGTCCGCTCACCTTTTATGACCGAGGTAATGATGAAACGTATTGCTGTGACCGCTGGCGCCATCTGCGCAGGCTTTCTCTTTTGGATCTTTGCCCTGAATGACGACCCGGACCGGCTGAACCCCATCTCTTTAGAAGCGGGAACTTTGTCTTCCGGCGTGCTGCCCATCGAACAGGCGATCACCCTTGGGCAGGTGAAGGGAGAGGATGGGCGCGCCGTTCCCTTGTTGATTACTGGCCTGACTGAGACCACCGTAACAGCTGTAGACCTGACCGGGCATGGTGTCTCTGCAGATTTGGAACTGTTTCAGATTCTGGAAGAGGTGCCTCAGGCCGAGTTGGCTGCGCTATACAGTAAGGCTGTGGGCGAGGCGGGCCGCACTATGACGCAAGACTATCCGCTGTCTCAGTTCTTGCCGGCGGCAGGCAAGGGACAGCGCCATATCGGATCGGGCACAAATTTCCCGGAACATGCCGAAGAAACCACCAGCAGCTCTGTGTTCAGCTTTCCCAAGTTCGGCATGGCCACGCCGCCTGTCACGTCGGTAGCATATCAACCCGAGGTTCTGCTGGACTACGAAGTGGAGATCTGCGCCCGGTTTGATCGCGATATCGCATCGCTGGCGGATTTCGAGGCGGCCCGTAAGGGGTTCTTTCTGTGCGGAGATTTCACCGATCGGTCGACGTTGCTGAAGATGATCGATACAGACAACTTTGATTCCGGGTCGGGGTTCAGTGACGCCAAAAGCGGCCCCGGCTATTTCCCAAGTGGTCCGTTCCTTGTTATTCCTGTGGACTGGCGAAGCTTTGTCGAACAAGAACGCATCGAGACGCGGCTGGACGGCGCGCTGCGCCAGGACGCGCGCGGAGGTCAAATGATCCTCGATTTTGGCCAGTTGGTGGAAAAGGTTCTGGATGATTCCGTTTCTACCCGGTTCATCTATCAGGGCGATCGGTATCAGCTGATTGAAGATGCTGTAATTTCGACCGGCCAGGTTCTTATGTCAGGCACGCCGGAAGGAGTTATTTTCATGCCGCCTTCTCTGCGTCACATGGCACGGGGTGTCATCCGGCATGTGGTCACAGGTGCCTTCGTCGGCCAAGCTTCCGGTTATGACAGCGTTATTGCCTCGTTCATCCAGGACGAGTTTGCGGCCAAGCGGTTTCTTCAGCCAGGGCAGGTCGTCACTTATACATCGGCCTCGATGGGGACGATCAGCATAACAGTGCGCCGCTGATCCGCTGACCGCAGGGGCCGGTTGGCCCCTGCAGTATTTGCCTGCCTGCGGTGAATTTCTGCAAAAGCTGATGGATTGTTCCCAGCCTTTGCCGGATATTGGCTCTGGACGCCACCGGAGACCGCTTGCGCTATGAAAACTGCCTCAACCGATAACCCGCGCAGTGGCATCACCAAGGCTGCACGTCACCTGCTGGAGCGCGGTGGGATCTCCGCCCTGTCGATGCGCTCTATTGCTAAGCATTTGGGGGTGTCTGCGATGATGCCTTACAAGCATTTCCCCAGCAAGGATCACATCCTGATGGAGCTGCGGCTGGAAGCATTTCAGCGGCTCACCACTCATATGCGGCGAGCCCAGGCAGTGGCCCAAACGCCGACCGATGCGCTGGTCGCTGTTTCGCAGGCTTATGTAGGATTCGCTCTCAAGGCGCCCAATGACTACCGGTTGATGTTTGACGCGTGGGAGTTTGAAAACTACGCGCAGATTGCCGCCGATTTCGGCGATTCGATCAGCCGTGAAGCGGACAGTTGGCACGTCAACCTCGACGCTGTGACGGCCTTTGCCGAAGCAGAAAATATAGCGATTGATTGCAATTTTGCGGCTCATTGGCTGTGGTCCTCTCTGCATGGCATGGTACAGCTTCATCTATCGCGCAAGCTTGCTTTTGATCTGGAAATTCAGCAGCTTGAGCAGATTTTCTCCGAAAAGATCCCAACCTCCATCCGCGCATTCTCCCAAAAGTAACGCAGCGTTCGCAAGTTTGCGCTATTAACTCAGATCATTTGGTTTACAGTGTAAGCTAAGTGATGGCCGGCGTTGAATACGCTTGCCTAAGGGGAGGAAGGCCACATGGATATCGGAGCTGTTATCACCACAATTGCGATTGCCGGATTGATCGGCGTCATGATCGCAATGGGCAGCACACTGCAGGTCACGGATTTCCGTCGCGTGCTGACACAGCCGCGTGCTTTATTGCTTGGAGTGGCGGGTCAGATCCTGTTGCTGCCGGCTGTTGCGGCCTCCATTGCAATCATCTTGGACCTGTCGCCCGCGTTGTCTGTGGGGCTGGTTGTGATTTCTGCCTGTCCCGGCGGCGCGCCATCCAACGCAGTCTGCGCTATTTCCAAGGGCGATGTGGCGCTCTCGGTGACATTGACCGCGATTTCCAGCCTTGCCGCCTTCTTGACAGTGCCGCTGTTAGTCGGGGCCGCAATTGATCAGTTTCTTGGGGAAGACACCCGTCTGCAGCTGCCGTTCTGGTCGACTGCAGCCCGCATTTTCCTGACCACCTTTCTGCCGGTGGTAACTGGAATGGCGCTGGCGCGCTGGGTGCCTATGGTTGCTGAGGCGATCCGTCGCCCTCTTTTCATTGGGGGTTTCGGCATCGTTCTGATCACTTCGCTTCTATTCATGTTCAGCATGATTGAGCTGCTGACCTCCATTGAGGCTCTACTGGCTGTGGTCATGCTCAATGTGCTGATGATGTCACTGGCCTTTGCTCTGGGGCGTGGCCTGGGACTGACCGAACAGGAAACCCGATCGGTGACCGTTGAGGTTGGAATGCAGAATATCTCCATGGCAATTGTGGTGATCATTGGCATCCTGAATGCCCCGGAACTGCTGGCGCCGACGTTTTTCTACCTGCCTATGGCTTATGTCACCGGGCTTGGGTTTGCCTGGTTGGTGCGTCGCTACCGCAGCCCGGTTCTGGCCTGATTTAAACCAGGCCGTGCGGCATATGTGCAATCAGTCGCCGCCGGTTTTCCCGATCCCCATTACTCCAGCGAGGACAACAGAATGAAATACCCGAATATGTTCCGCCCGATTGATCTTGGCACAGTTACATTGCCCAATCGGGTCATCATGGGGTCCATGCACACCGGTCTGGAGGAAATCGATCAGACTGGTGAGAGAATTGCTGAGTTCTATGCCGAACGGGCCCGGGGCGGCTGCGCCTTGATCGTCACCGGCGGGGTTTCCCCCAACTTTGAGGGGAGCACCGGGATCCCCGGGGAGCCTGACAGTTTTGCACGGCTCGACAGTGAGAAATCCTTGGCAATTCATCGGGTGGTGACCGGCGCGGTGCATCGTGAAGGTGGCCGCATTATTATGCAGATTTTGCACACTGGCCGTTACTCCTATGCCGCTGGATCAGTTGCCCCGACAGCGCTTCAAGCGCCGATTTCACAATATGTTCCGCGAGAAATGACGGACGCGGATATCGAGCGCACGATCGATGACTTTGCAACCTGCGCCTGCCAGGCTAGGGACGCCGGGTATGACGGGGTCGAGATCATGGGCTCCGAAGGCTACCTGATCAATCAGTTCATTGCCGCAAGAACAAACCACCGCACTGACCGTTGGGGCGGTTCCTATGAAAACCGCATCCGATTTCCGGTGGAAATCGTGCGCCGTATGCGCGAACGGGTCGGCCCCGACGCCATTATCATGTACCGCCTGTCGATGATCGACCTGGTGGAAGGGGGCTCCAGCTGGCCTGAGGTGGTCACGCTGGCCAAGGCTATTGAAACTGCAGGGGCCACCATCTTGAATACCGGGATCGGCTGGCACGAGGCGCGGGTGCCCACCATCGCCCAGGCCACTCCCCGGCAGGCGTTCTCCTGGGTCACAGCCCGTTTGATGGGCGAGGTCTCCATTCCGTTGATTACCTCCAATCGTTTCAACAAACCCGAACAGGTCGAAGACGCATTGGCCCGCGGTGATGCCGATATGGTGTCGATGGCCAGGCCTTTCCTGGCTGACGGGGCCTTTATGGCCAAGGCAAAGGCAGAGCAGGACAACAGCATCAACACCTGCATCGCCTGCAATCAGGCTTGTCTTGATCATATTTTCAGCATGAAGACTTGTTCCTGCCTCGTGAACCCGCGTGCGTGCAATGAAACAGTCTATTCCAGCACCCGGACCGATGCACCGCAGCGGATCGCCGTTGTGGGCGGCGGGCCCGCAGGAATGAGTTTTGCCAGCGAAGCTGCGGAACGCGGTCACCACGTCACGCTGTTTGAAGCCGCAGACAGGATTGGCGGGCAGTTGAATATAGCCCGCAACGTGCCGGGCAAGATGGAATTCGATGAAACTGTGCGATATTTCAGCCAGCGCCTGAAAGCCGCGGGCGTCACCTTGCGGCTGAACACAGCGGTTGTTGCCGAGGATCTTGGTACAGGCTTTGACCGTGTGGTGCTGGCGACCGGGATCAGGCCGCGGCCTTTGGACATTCCGGGGGCGGATCACCCCAAGGTGTGCAGCTACATAGATATCCTTACCGGGCGTGTCACCGCCGGTAAGACGGTTGCAGTTATCGGTGCAGGCGGCATCGGTTTTGATACCAGTGAATTTCTGCTGGCGGACCCCGAAAAGGATCACGCCGACCTGCCTGCGTTCTTTCGCAAGTGGGGAATTGATCCCAGTTGGGGCACCGGCGGCGATGAGGTGCGGGGCGGGTTGCAGAAAGACCGCGCGCCTGATGCCCCTTACCGGCTTATCACCATGCTGCAACGCAAGACCACCAGCCTCGGCAGCGGCCTGGGCAAGACTACGGGCTGGATTCACCGTGCGGAAATGAAGCTGGGCAAAGTCGAAATGCTGGGCGGTGTTCAATACCACCGGGTGGATGACGAAGGGCTGCATATCACCGTAGACGGCACCGCGCGCCTGCTCGCAGTGGATACAGTGGTTGTCTGCGCGGGCCAGCTGCCGCAGCGCGACCTTGAACAGGGCCTTCGCGATCGCGGGCTTCCTGTGCATCTGATTGGTGGCGCTGATCTGGCCACTGAACTGGATGCCAAACGCGCCATTCAGCAAGGCCTTTTACTGGCGGAAGAACTGAGCTGTGCCGGCACGCATGAACTGGCCTAGGCCCGATCAGATACAATCAGGAGAATTATGAGTTATGACGGATTTTGACGCCATCGTTATTGGCGCAGGCAATGCCGGGCTTTCAGCCGCTGCGGGGATGCAGCGCAAAGGCCTGCGCACTCTCCTTCTGGAACGCCACAATATCCCGGGCGGCTGCGGCACGTCTTTTGTACGCGGCGATTTTGAATTTGAGGTGGCGCTGCACCAGCTGAGCGGTCTCGGCACCGAAGCCGACCCCTTTGTGCTGCGCGACACGTTCAGGGATCTGGGCGTGCTCGACAAGGTCGAGTTTGTAGAGGAGGGCGAAGTCTACCGCTTCTGCGTGCCAGGTGAGGTCGATATCACCCTGCCTGCGGATATTCCCGGCCTCATCCATGTGCTAAGCAAGCAGTTCCCGCAGGAAGCCGACGCCATCGCGCGGTTTGTTCAGCTGTGCGGCACCCTGTGTCAGGAGTACTACGGCGTTTTCCCACGCGTTAAGCGGGCAGGCGACCCTGGGGCGCTACGTAAAAAATGCCCGAATTTGGTGCGGTACGGTGTGCGCAGCTCTCAGGATGTCCTGGATGAATTCTTCTCAGATCCCAGGCTCAAGGCTACGCTGGGGGCATATTGGCCCTATCTTGGCCTGCCGCTGGATGAGCTGCCCTTTGTTGAGCTGGGGCCGATGTTCTTTCTCTATGCACACTATAAACCCTATCACATCCGGGGCGGATCGCAGGCAATGTCCAACGCTTTGCTTCAGTCGTTTCTGGAGGCAGGCGGCGAGGTGCAGTTCAACACTGCTGCGGCAAAGATCCATACGAATCAAGGTCGTGTCACTGGAGTGACAACAGAACATGGGGCGCGTTTCAATGCCGCTTCCGTGGTCTCAAACGCCAGTTCCATTCATACCTTCAACGAGCTTCTGGACGTTGAAACCCTGGAACCGCAAGTGCGCGAAACCTTCCAGCACAGCCGTGTCGGTGTGTCAGGGTTCATCGTATATCTTGGGCTTGATGTCTCTCCGGAAGAGCTGGGTATCACGGCCGCATCGAACTTCATCTGTTCCGATTTGGATGATCGTGCCGTCTTTGATACAGCCAACAATCTGGACGATCCGGCCGGCTGCCTGCTGACTTGCTACAACTACGACGACCCCACGTTTGCGCCCGAAGGGAAATCAGTGATCGGGCTGATGTGCGCGCAATACGGCAAAGTCTGGGAGGACATTCCGCAAGAGGCATATTTTAACACCAAGTATGAGTTTGCTCAGCGGCTGATCCGATTGGCCGAACGGGTCTATCCGGGCATTCAAGCGCATATTGAGGAGGTTGAGGTTGCCACACCCCTCACCGTAATGCGCTACCTCAACACTCCCGGCGGTGCGATTTACGGCTTTGACCAGAACGCGCTTGAAACTCCGGTGTTCCGCCAGCGCCTCAAAGGTCCAGAGGGCCTGTATCTCGCAGGTGCATGGACCGGCCCGGGCGGTTTCCAGCCCACCTATATGTCCGGCCATGCGGCGGCCAACACTGTGGTGCGCCATCACAGAACCAATCTTGCAGCGGAGTAAAACATGACCTCATCGAACCCTCTCAGTGTTCTAGCCGGTTACGACGCGGCACAGGCCAAACAGGCGGAACTGGCGCAGTCCGGCACCGATTTCACCAAAGACCGGTTTGCAACTGCTAAGCAGATCGCGGCACTTCATCCCAAGCGGTTGAACCTGACAGTCCGACGGATCATCCGCGAAACCGGAACCGCCGTTACGCTGCGGCTTGCCCGGTCAGATGGTGAAATGCTGCCACCGTTTCAGGCCGGGCAATACGTCAATCTCTTTGTAACGGTTGATGGAACGCACACCGCGCGCCCCTTTGCGATCTCTTCGCCACCGCAGATCCGCACCCACTACGACATCACTGTGCGTGAGGTGCCCGGCGGATTTGTCAGCCCTTATCTGGTACGCGGCCTGACGGAGGGACAGCTGCTTCAGTCCAGCGGCCCGATGGGAACATTCTACCACAACCCGTTGTTTCATGGCGATGATCTGGTGTTCTTGGCTGGCGGCTCTGGCGTGGCTCCGGCTATGAGCATGATCCACGATTTTCTCAGCTCCGCCCGCCCGCCGCGGTTTCACCTGATTTATGGTTCCCGCAATACCGGTGATGTCATCTTTCGCGAACAGCTGCATCAACTCGCCGACCGCCACGAATCCCTGACGATTGACGAGGTTATCTCGGAACCTGACGCGGATTATTCCGGGCATTCCGGCTTTCTGAATGCGGATCTGATTGCCAAACTGGTGGGGCCGCTCGAAGGTAAGACCTTCTACCTTTGCGGGCCGAATGCGATGTATGACTTCTGCCAGCCCGAGCTGACTAAGCTCGGCGTCTCGGAACGTAAGGTACACGTCGAAGCCAATGGTCCGCCGCCCGTTCCGAACCTGCTTGGCGGCTGGCCTGCCGATGTGAGGCTCGACCAAGTGGTGACGGTGACGGTGCGTGGGCGCGGATCCTTTAGAACCCGCGCGGGTGAGCCGCTGCTTAACGCGCTGGAGCGCAACGGGTTTCAGGTGGAAAACGCCTGCCGCTCCGGAGAGTGCAGCCTCTGCCGGATCAAGATCCTTTCTGGTGAAGTTTTCAACCCGCCGCAGTCCCGCCTGCGCAGTTCGGACCGCGCCTTTGGCTGGACGCATGCCTGCGTGGCCTATCCGGCGGGCGATATCGAAATCCTGATTTAACGGCAATAACAACACCCGGGGGAGAGAGACCATGCAACAGCCAGAAGCTACAGTGGAAAACACACAGAAAATTGATGGTAACAACAGGTTCTGGGCGGAACACTATGCCCCGGACATTCGCGGCTATGATCACCAAACCCGGCGTTACCAGCGTGTACCTGACATTCTTGACACAGCGGTACGCAGCACGCCGGAACGGGTCGGCTTTTCGCTGGTTCTTCCCAGCGGCCATTGTCTGGACAAAACCTATGCTGAGATCGGGCGCGCGTCCGACGCCATCGCCTGCTACCTGCGCGAGGATCTTGGCCTTTTTCCGGGTGATGTGGTCGCGATCCAGTTGCCCAACTCGATCCACTACCCGGTCATCTTGTTTGGAGCCATGAAGGCCGGCCTGAAAGTCACAAACCTCAACCCGCTTTATACTCCGCGCGAGATCGTGCATCAGCTGCAGGATTCCGGGGCAAAGGTGCTGTTTGGCTTCAATCTATTTGCCGACCGGCTTCAAACCGCGCTGAAAGACACGGCTGTTGAGCAGGTTGTGATTGCTGCACTTTGGGAGTTTTTCCCGCAGGCCGCCTCTGATGCTCTCCGCCATACAATCACGGATGTTGCCAAACTTGTTCCGGAGTATTCTTTTGACCATGTGCCGTTCGAAGACGCATTGGCACTGGGGATGGCTCATGGCGAGATCCGTTATGATCTGTCACAGATTGACCCCGGATCAGCGGCCTTTCTGCAATATACCGGCGGAACCACAGGTGTAAGCAAGGGAGCCGAACTGACCCACGACAATGTCACCCATGTTCTGGAGATGCTGAACGCCTGTGTGCATGGCGCAATGCAGAAAACGGACCATGGGCAGATGTCCATCCTGACGGTGATCCCTTACTATCATATTTTCGCTTTGATCGTGAATCTCATGCACTTCACCGCTGCTTCGGGCCGCAATGTGCTGATTCCCAATCCCAATCCGATTGCCAATCTGAAACCGGCCTTCGACAACTACGATATTGATTGGCTAACCGGGGTCGATACATTGTTCAACGGGCTGATGGCTCAGGATTGGTTCCAGCAGACACCGCCGCAGATCGGATTGGCCATTGGCGGCGGCACCTCGTTGCGGCCGGATACTGCCCGCCGCTGGAGCGAGCAAATCGGCCCGATTGTCGAAGGCTACGGCATGACCGAAACCACCTGCATGATCGCGCTCAGCCCTCTGGACGGCAGCGACAAACCCGGCACTGCCGGACGGCCGGTGCCGGGGCTGGATATCAAAATCACCCGTTCTGACGGCGCGCCGGTTGGGATCGGCGAGGCTGGCGAGCTGCATGTCCGCGGTCCCAATATCGCGACTGCATACTTGAACCGCCCTGACGCATCCGACGAGACCTTTGCCGATGGCTGGATGGCGACTGGCGATATTGTCACAATGGACGCCGAAGGTCATCTCGCCATTGTCGACCGCAAAAAGGATATGATCCTGGTCAGCGGTTTCAATGTTTACCCGAACGAGCTGGAGGCGGTGATACAATCCATGCCAGGTGTGGCTGAAGTTGCCGTTGTCGGTGAAGCGCATCCTACCCGCGGTGAAAGCCCTGCCGCTTTTGTGAAGCGGGCCGACCCCGCCGTCACAGAAGAAATGGTCATCAAGTACTGCCGCGCCAATCTCACCGCCTATAAGGTGCCGACCCAAGTCCATTTCCTCGAGGAACTGCCCAAAAGTTCGGTTGGCAAAATATTGCGAAAGGAATTGCGGAGTTGCTGATTCAGGCCCTTTTGTCCTGGCAGGCTGACTGGGCAATTGAATAGCCCCTCGTTTCTTAGACGCCTTGCTTGGTGATTTTGGAAGCAAGAAGACATTGATGTCAGGGATTAGATTTACAGATGAGTTCAAGCGTGATGCGGTCGCACAGGTAGTGGACCGCGGATATTCAGTTGCTGAGGTGTCGGAGCGTCTTGGGATCGGCACCAAGTCACGTTGATACGTGGAAAGCCCAGTTTTCCCAGCCGCGCAAACAGATCAAGGAGAACACAGAACAGGCCTCAGAGATCAAACGCTTGAAGAAGGAACTGTCCCGCGTTTCTGGGGAGCGCGATATCTAAAAAACGGTTCCGGGCCACCGCTCGCCTGTGCGCGCTATAAACAGCTCGTGCTATACTTTGCCCGAAGGGCAGTTGCCGATGGCTTATTGGAGGGTCTGACCCCGCCAAAAAAAGTGGCATATGGGCTGATGCGCACTTGAGAGTGGTGGCGCCACCTTTGCGGCGATACCGGTTAGGAAGATGGCGAACTTGCACGGCCCGCTTCCATTGATGGACCATCGTGGGATGCACCCCAAATCGGCTTGCCAGTTCGCTGACCGTTTTTTCGCCTTTCAGCGCTTGTAACGCACCTTAGCCTTGAAATCTGGATGGTGTTGCTTCCGTTTCGACAAATCTGATCTCCTTCGTGTTGAAGATCAGCAGACAGAAAATTGCAGCTTACGTGAGTGTCCGGATTACGGAGGGTAGCTCACTCCGGGCCGGTTTCACGGGGCAGGGCCACTTTGAATGTATTTGTCTCTACAGTTGAACAGATGGCTCAAAAATGAATCGACTATCGTTGATGTCGGTCTATGAAGCGGTCGCCACAGTTTGACAGTAAACTTGCCTGCACCTCTCATCGGGCGCACGCCAATCTGGTGATCCTTGGGAAAGCTCTTCGCAGTAAAAACGCTCACAACAGCAACGCCCACACCCTTCGCAACCATCGAAGCAACAGTTGTAGACATTGGTGTTTCAACACGCACAAATGGGTCTATACCAATCTCTGCAAAGGCATCATCCATTCTCTTCCTGTGAGCGTCGTGAGGCGGAAAGACAATCAAAGGCTCGTCTGCAAGGTCTTTCAGGGACAGCGTTTCGATGTTCTCGAACCGGTGTCCCTTCGGGAAAATACAGACCAGGTCCGGCTCTGCAAAAATCTCAGTGGCAACTCCTGGAGGGTCGCTGCTGTATTCGGCCAAAGCGAGATCAAATCGTTGCGCAGACATCATTTCCGCAATGATATTTGACCGTCTGGTTTCGACAGAAACGCTTACTTCCGGGAACTCTTCGCAGAAGAGGGCCACCGCGTCCGAAATGAATCCATATGATAAAACGGGCGCACAAACGATGCCCACGTGCCCTTTTTGTTTGAGGCGCAGCGCGGTCGCAGTCTGTTGGATTCGCTCCAACCCAACATAAGAGCTCTCCACTTCCTCATAGAGAACTTGACCTTCCTGCGTTAGGTGAAGGCGACCCTTAACGCGATCAAAAAGGCGCACCTTGGTAATTTCCTCCAGCCGCAGGATCGACCGGCTGATTGAGGATTGGCTGGTGTTCATTATCTCTGCAGCGGCGGTTGCGGTGCCGACTGTTACGACCGCTCTGAATGCTTCAATCATTCTGTCGTTGATACGTATCGACATTGCCAGAGAGCTTTCGAGTTAGGGACGTCCGGAAGGTCCACGATCCGCTCAGGACCCAACGTGGAGCTCGCTTCATATCAATAATGCATAGACTTGATAGCAGCAAGCATTGGTTTGGATGGTGAACGGGCGGTAACCTTTTCTACACCATCGGCTGCCAAGGCCAGCAGAACTTCACTGAGGGCTGTCTCGAGCAAACACCAGACCAGGAAAATGCTCAGACCATTCAGTGAATTTAGTGAGCTGAGCTTCGAGCTGTCATTTGGGTAATGAACATGAATTCTTCCAACGGAGGGGAAAATGAAGAACCTGTTTTCAATGCTATCCTGCGCAGCAATGGCGGCTGGGGGACTTAGCATTGCGGCTCCTGCAGCTGCGCAATCCACCCTTGAAACCGTAAAGGCCCGAGGTCATCTCAACTGCCAGGTTGGGCCGCCGCGTGCAGGGTTTTATCAACTGCTCGAAAGTGGCGACTGGGAAGGCAGCGATGTAGCGGTCTGCCGCGCAATGGCCGCCGCGATCTTCGGAGACCCGAACAAAGTTGAGTTCCAGTCCGTTTCAGCATCCGTGCGCTTCACATCTCTTGCCAATGGCGAATCTGATGTGCTTTCCCGGACAGCCACCTGGACTGTTGGTCGTGACGCAGCCCTGGGCATCGATTTTACCGCACCGGTGTTCCACGATGGCCAAGGTTTTCTTGTGCGCAAAGACAGTGGTATCAAGAGTGCTTTTGATCTGACAGGTGCCACGGTTTGCGTGATTACCGGGCATACTTCGGAAGCGACCCTTCAGGATTTCAGCCGAGCTAATAATCTGGATATTCAGGCTGTTGCGTTCGACGATTCCGCTATCGTCAACGAAACCTACCTGAATGGCGGGTGTGATGCGATCACCACCGACAAGGGGGTTCTTGCCTCAGAAGCCCGTGGTTTCCCGGATCCGTCCGAACATGTCGTATTGCCGGAAATCCTGAGCAAAGAGCCACTGACACCTGCGGTTCGCAATGGTGACAACCAGTGGGGCGACATCGTTCAGTGGACCGTATTTGCGCTGATCAATGCCGAAGAACTGGGCATCACCCAGGCGAATGTCGAAGAGATTGCAGCCGATCCGCCTAACCCGCTTGTTGCCCGTTTCCTGGGCGCCGAAGGCGAGCTGAACACGGGCCTTGGTCTTCCAAAGGACTGGGTTGTGCATGCGATCAAAGCTGTTGGCAACTACGGTGAGATCTACGAGCACTATTTGGGTGATGGTCGTCCCGAGGCGCTGGGTATTCCCCGTGCAGGTTCTGCTAATGCGCTTTGGACCGAAGGCGGTCTGATGTTCTCACCCCCTTTCCGTTGATCTGAAAGGAACCTAACAATGGCAACCACTTCACATAGCCGCACCGTGCCTGTTAAACCTCCCAGAAAAGAGCGTTTTACCGCTGCAGGTATCAAGAGCATCTTCTATCAATGCGCTGTCGTCGGAGTGGTTGCATTGATGGGATGGTATCTCTACGACAACGTATCGAGGAACCTGCAAAACCTAGGGCTTGCCTCTGGGTTCGGGTTTCTCGACATCGAAGCACCGTTCGATATTTCCTGGTCGGTGGTGCCGTATGAGCCTGGGGACAGCTACGCCCGGGTGTTTGCAATAGGGATCACAAATACACTGATTGTCGCCGCGATGGCGATTGCGGCCTCTACCGGACTTGGCTTCCTGATCGGTATTGCGCGTCTGTCAAGAAACTGGCTGATCTCGCGTCTGGCGTCAGTTTATGTCGAGGTTGTACGCAATACACCTGCACTCATTCAGGTTCTATTCTGGTTCCTCGCGGTCTTCTCGATCCTGCCTAGGCCAAAAGACGGGGTTGATGTGGCCGGATTGGGGATTTTGCAAGTCAACAACCGCGGCATCTACTTTCCGCGCGCACTGCCGCAGGATGGGTTTAATGTCACATTACTTGCGATTGCGATTGCTGTTGTTGCGGCGATCGTGTTGGGAATTTGGGCGCGGAGGCGCCGCATCCTGACTGGGCAACGGTTTCCAGTGGCTCTCGTAATGCCTGCAATATTGGTGCTGTTTCCCGCGACGGTCTTTGTGCTGACCGGGGCGCCACTGAATTGGGAAATCCCGGTCTTGAAGGGCTTCAACCTGACTGGCGGGATCTCCTTTCCCCCAGCAATGTGCGCGGTGGTTCTGTCGCTGTCGATCTATCACGCCGCCTATATCGGCGAAGCCGTGCGGGCCGGGATCATGTCGGTCAGCCCGGGGCAGGGAGAGGCGGCTTTTTCGCTTGGGATCAAGTCAAGTTGGTCGATGCGGATGATAGTTCTTCCGCAGGCGCTGCGCGCGATTGTTCCGCAACTTATCAGCAACTGGATGAATGCCGTAAAGAACACGTCGCTTGCCGTGGCAATCGGCTTTCCCGACCTTGTAGCCCTGTTCTTGCAAACCTCGCTGAACCAGGTGGGATATGCAGTCGAAATCGTGGCCATGGTGATGATCTTCTACTGTTCGGTCAGCATCACGATCTCGCTCTTGCTCAACTACTACAACAAACGCGTTCAGCTGAAGGAGCGGTAAGATGTCAGATACCCCTAATTCCACAGCGTCGCCCGTGTCCGCAGACGCGATCATTTTCCAACCAAAACCTGCCAAGGCACCGCCCTCGGAAACGGTTGGTCCCATCCATTGGATGCGGGAAAACCTGTTCTATTCCTGGCTGAGCACAGCGATCACATTGATCGGCCTGTACTTTATCTACACAACCGTGACCGGCCTGTATCACTGGGGCGTGGCCGATGCCGTTTGGGAGGCGTCAAGCCGCCGCGAATGTCTTGATCAAAGCCCGCATGGAGCCTGCTGGGCCGGTATCTCCGCCTGGTACAACAGTATCATCTACGGCCGTTATCCTGACGAAGAGCAATGGCGGATTAACCTCGCCTTCGGTTTGCTGATCTTTTGGATGCTGCCGATCTGGCTGGAGAAAGTACAGGCACGCGCGTGGTTTGGCATCTCTGCCGTGCTGATCTTCCCGTTCCTTGCTGGTTATCTGTTTGCGGGAGGCGCGCGCGGCTGGTTCATGCAATTCGCATTGCTCGGCGCGATTGCCACATTGATCTGCAACTGGCTGCATGCGGTACTTTGTGTGCTGACCGGAAATGGGTTGCCCAAAACCGCTGTGGCCCTGTTGGGAATGACCAACAAACCAGATCGTCTGCATAAATATGCCCTGGCGACAGTGGTGGTTGTGATCTTCGCCATTGTCTACGCATTTTTTGGATCGTGGGAGCCTGTGCAGGTCAAAACCAATCTCTGGGGCGGTCTGTTCCTGACATTCGTGATTGCTGGGATCGGGATCACCGTGTCGCTGCCGGTGGGCATCCTTCTGGCACTGGCGCGGCGTTCGGAATTGCCTGCGGTCAAGGTTTTGGCAGTCAGTTTCATTGAGCTTGTGCGCTCTGTCCCATTGATCACCGTCCTGTTCATGGCTGTGACTATGGTGCCCTTGTTTCTGCCGCAGGGTGTTGAGTTGAACAAGCTGGTACAGGCCATCGTCGGTGTCTGTCTGTTCTTCTCAGCTTATATGGCTGAGACCGTGAGAGGCGGGTTGCAGGTTGTTGCCGTCGGCCAGACCGAAGCGGCCAAGTCGCTCGGGCTTGGGTATTGGAAAACCATGTACCTGGTTGTGCTGCCGCAGGCACTCAAGGCGATGATCCCGAATATCGTCAGCAACTTCATCGCGCTTTTCAAGGATACGACGCTGGTCTCAATCATTGGCCTTTATGACATGTTGCTGATGCTCAAGGCGATTGGCCGGAACTCATCTTGGATCGGACTGCATCACGAGCCGCTGATCTTTGGCGCAGCCATCTACTTTATCATCTGCTTTGCGATGTCAAAATATAGTCAACACTTGGAAAACGTTGTCGGTGGCGGCGCCTCAAACAAGCGTTGATCCGGGAAAGTAAGGAATGAATATGACCCAGCCACTTCAAGCCAATCCGATCAACAGCGAAGCGACTGCAGAAGCTGTCATCGAAATGAATAATGTAAACAAATGGTATGGCGAATTCCATGCCTTGAAGGACGTCAATCTGACAGTAGCCCAAGGGGAACGTATTGTCATTTGCGGCCCTTCGGGGTCAGCCAAGTCGACGCTGATCCGGTGCATAAACCGGCTGGAGCAATACCAGCAGGGTGAGATCTACGTGCATGGCAAGCTGGTCGAAGGGCATGCAAAAAGCGTTGATCCTTCTGTCAGCGATGTTGGAATGGTGTTTCAGCAGTTCAACCTGTTTCCCCATCTGACCGTTCTGGAAAACTGCATCTTGGCGCCGATGTGGGTCAAGAAGATGCCCCGGCGCGAGGCGGAAGAGATTGCCATGAATTACCTCGCCCGGGTGCATATTCCCGACCAAGCCGGAAAATATCCCAAGCAGCTTTCTGGTGGACAGCAGCAACGGGTCGCCATTGCCCGTTCGCTTTGCATGAACCCCAATATCCTGCTGTTTGATGAACCGACCTCGGCGCTTGACCCTGAGATGATTTCGGAGGTGCTGGAAGTGATGACAGAACTGGCAGAATCGGGGATCACGATGATCTGTGTGACACATGAGATGGGGTTTGCCCGCCAGGTTGCGGACCGCGTCGTGTTCATGGATGCAGGTGAGATAATTGAAGAGCAGCCGCCGGAATCCTTCTTTGACAACCCCCGAACAGATCGTACTCAACTGTTCCTGAGTCAGATCCTCGGTCACTGAAAATCGCCCTCCTGAACAGGTGGCTGTCAGGGGCGAACCTTGCCAGCCGCTGCGGAAATCAAAGCAAATGAATCTGCGTGAACTGCGGTATCTTTCCAAGTCGGACGTTCAGTCTCTGGGGCTTTCATACTCCGAGATTGCTGATGCGATCGCCAAAATTCTGCTCAGGAAACAGAACAATGCAGCATGGAACAATCCGAATTCAACCATCAGCCCATATGAAGGGACGCGGTCGATTTCGTTCCATGCGGCTGCGTTAGATCCCGCATTTTCGGTTCACAAAACCTTGGGCCTGTCCCGTGACAACAGCGCACGTAACCTTCCGCATCTCGGGGGGCTGATAAACGTCCATGACGTGCATACCGGGCATCCGGTTGCCATTTTGGAATGTGAAGAAATTACCGGGCTTCGCACGGCTTCGCTCTCCCTGCTGGCCTCCCGGTATCTTACACCCCGCCGCAAAGCCCAGACTATTGGCTTTGTCGGGGCAGGGCGGCAGGCTTCATTCCATCTGGAGGCTTTTCTGTCTGAATTCGACCTTAGAAAGGCAATCCTGCTTGGCCGCGAAGGCGGCAGCTGCTGCCGCTTGGCCGATGAGTGCCGCTCCAAAGGCTTGACGGCATTGGTGACGCCGGACTGGCAAGAGGTGTTGCGAAGCGCTGATATTGTCGTGACCTCCGTTCCGGACGGACCCGGTTTTAAGCCATTTTTGGACGCGTCGCTCCTGTCCGAGGCATCGTTTGTGGCTGCCGTTGATGCCGGTCGGTCGTGGACTCCCAGCGGTCTTGGCTCTTTTGATGAGCTAGTGGTCGATGATATCCCGTTACACAATATGAAACCCTACGTGACCGGGGTGAAGCCAGACGGAGATCTGACCAGATTGGTCTGCGGCACACCGGGTTCAAGAGGATCACAAAGATCCGGGTTTTTCTTTACTGGAATTGCAATAGCCGACCTAGCAGCCGTTGAATTGGCACTGCAAAAAGCTAAGGTCATGAAGGTGGGCACGGTTCTGCAGCGGTGATGAAAGTCCACAGTGCCCGAAGGCTTGAAAACTCAGGTGCCGTCACATTTGCCCGGGGCATTTTGCGCTGCTGAACGGATGATCTAACTCCACTTTTGTGGAGCTATTCGTAACCGTCCGGTCTGAAAGCGGTATGATCCCGGTTCCGTCAAATACGAAGGTCTGGATTGCCGTCGGCATCACGGACAACCGTCGCGCCCTCAACCATCGTCTGGGCAACCATCTGACGCTTGAAATCGTGAGGATAGTTCCGCTGGCCTCTCTTCCGGCCCATAGAATAGTGACCACTACTTTTTTGCGGACGTAACCGAGGCTGGGTACAATCTGGGCTATGCCATCGTCAGCTTCCCCCATATCGCAGATGGCGTTCCAGGTAACCGCCCCATTGGTACCGCAGCTTATGCGGCTTGACTGTCGGTGACGGAGGTCATCGGCGCGCAATTCCAGGGCAGCAGTTCATCCATCCTGATAATCCTGTGATCGTGGATACGGCCGAGAAAGTCGGCGAGGTAAGCCTGCGGGTCGAGGCTGTTGAGCTTGGCGGTCTTGATGATGGTCAGGGTTTCGGCACCTGTGTCTGCCCCTGCAAATAACCAATTCTTCCTGGTCAGGGCCAGTTCCCGTTCATTCTGCCCATGTCGGGCAAGTTTACCGGGTTCATTATCGATGGCATGCCTATTTTGGCTCGGACGTGAAGGTTTTCCGCACGCTCAATCGCTGTGATGGCCAACATGTTGGGATCGAGCGCGATGCGGGGATCGCGATCCTGGCACCCGCTTGGATTCTGGATGCTTCGGTTTGTCAGAGTTTCGAGCTTGGCGCACCTTTGGTGTCCACGGATGCGCTTTTCGAACTTCATTCGGTTCTCGGGCACCTCGGTTTCCGGCGAGGGTTGAATGGTGACGGGTCACCCATGGAGGCCCCGAATGAAGCATCACAGATCCTCGACACCAGCCCAGTTGCCGCTGCCGTTATCGCCGGCACCATCGCTGACGGAACCGGAATACCGGTCGATGGTGACAGCCCTGGCGCAATTGCTGCTGACCGCGGCAAAAGCCGGTCCGGGAGGGCACAGCAATGAATGACATGGCCCTCACGTTTCCACCGGAACTGCTGAAGCGTCAGGCGGTGATCTACGTGCGCCAGTCGACGCAGAGCCAGGTTATGACGAACCTCGAAAGCCAGCGCCGGCAATACGATCTTGTCGAGATGGCCCGCGGATATGGATTTGCCGGGATCGATGTCATCGACGACGACCTTGGTGTATCGGCCAGTGGCTGTCACGCCCGCCCCGGCTTCGAACGGCTCGTGGCCATGCTGTGTTCGGGCTCGATCGGCGCCGTCTTCTGCCTGGAAGTATCGCGCCTGGCCCGCAACGGCCGCGACTGGCATCATATGCTGGAGCTTTGCGGCCTGGTCGATGCGCGTGTCGTGGACCATGACGGCGTCTACGATCCGCGTCATCCCAATGACCGGCTGCTTCTGGGCATGAAGGGCAGCATCAGCGAGTTCGAGCTTGGCGTCTTGCGCACGCGCATGGTTGAAGCCGCCCGCGCAAAAGCGCGCCGCGGAGAGCTGCGCTATACCCCGCCGACCGGCTATCTGTGGGATCGTGACGCTGGGGTGATGTTCGATCCCGATCTCCGGATCCAGGAGGTCGTCCGGCAGATCTTCTGCCGGTTTCGCGAGCTTGGAAGTGCCCGGCAGGTACTTCTGGCCATGTCTGCCGAGGGCGTTCATTTCCCCAGACCCTCCGATGGTATCAGATTGACGAGCTTCGAATGGCAGCCCATTCGCTACCGCAACGTGATCAGCGTGCTGAAGAACATGTTTTATGCGGGCGTCTACGCCTATGGTAAGACCGGCCGGCAAGCAGAAATCCGGGACGGGCGCGCGCATGTCACTTACAAGAACCGCAAATCCCCCGAAGACTGGGATGTGGTGATCAGGGATCACCACCCCGGCTATATCGATTGGGAGGAGTATGAACGCAATCAGGCACAGCTGGCCAGGAACGCTTTCGGGCGCGCCGGCGGGGTCAAATCCGGTCGCGGCGGCGGCGCGCTTCTGGCCGGCCTCCTCTGCTGTTCGAGATGCGGGCGGCGGCTGCATGTGGTCTATACCGGCCGCAGTCCACGCCCTGTCTACCGCTGCGACACCCCCAACCTTCTTCTGGGACAGAAGCGCTGTATCACCTTCGGCGGGTTCCGGGCCGACAAGCTCATCACCGAGGCCGTTCTTGAGGCCGTGGCGCCAATTGCCATCAACGCCGCTATCGAGGCACGTGCCATGTTGAGCCAAGCCGTGGAAGACAAGCGGCTGGTGCTCGAGATGGAGTTGCAGCAGGCCCGGTACGACGCATCTCTGGCGGAACGGCGCTACGCCGCCTGTGACCCGGATAACCGTCTCATCGCGGCGGAATTGGAGAACCGATGGGAAGAGGCTCTGGGACGTGTTCGAAGCTTCGAGCAGCGCCTGAATGCGGAGATTGCCGCAGTCCCGGACGTGGATGTCACCCGCCTGGAGGGGCTGGCGCAGGACCTTGAGGCCGCCTGGGCGGCTCCGGCGACCTCCATGCGCGACAAGCAACGATTGCTCAGAACGCTGATCGAAGACATCGTGGCGGATATCGACGACGATACAGGCGAAATTGTTCTGGTCGTCCACTGGAAAGGCGGCCGGCACACGGAATTGCGCGTCAAGAAGCCAAAGAGCGGCGAACACAATGCCCGCACCAGTGAAGAGGCGCTTGGAGTCATTCGCGAGATGGCAGGACGCTGGCCGGATGAGTCGATTGCTGCCTGTCTAAACCGCATGGGAATGCAGACTGGCCAGGGCAAGACCTGGAATGCGAAACGCGTTTCATCCATCCGGCGTGTGAATGACATTCACGGATACCTGTCTGCTGACAAGGATGGCCCGTGGCGCACAATGACCGAGGCAGCGAAAGAGCTCGGTGTGACCAATCACGTCATCCGCAAACTGATAAAGGACGGTATTCTGCCCGCAAATCAGGTGGTCGATGGCGCGCCGTACCAAATCCGGACGGCTGACCTGCATTCGGATAAGGTCAAAAACGCTCTCGCACGGAAAGGACGCCCGTGTCGCGCTGACCTCGACGACCAGCTATCAATGTTTCCAAGCGCTTACGAAGGGGGTGCATAATGACCAACCAACTGCGATCGGGCGCAGGGCGCGTTCGGTAGGGTTGTTGTCGATGGCCACACGCCCGTCGGACAGGAACAGGCTGAAGGCGACCCGACGGCTCAGACCATAGCGGAAGGCTTTGGCCAGATCGCTTTTTCCCGGAATGCGCAGGAGCTGTTGTTCGGACCAAGCAAATAAAGCCTCGACGTTTGGGCGGCTCAGCTTTTGACGTGCCGCTTGACGGACGTCAGCGGGTTGCTCGTTGATGTCGCGTTCGATGTCGTAAAACTTGCCGATCCTGTCGAGCGCCTCGTGAGCGATCTCGGTTTTGGTCGAGGTCCAAAAGTCGTGGAAGTCGCGCCGCAGGTAGGCCCAACAGGCCGCTTCGCGCAAACGCGGCGGCCAGCCGTCAGGCTCGGGCTCATAGAGCTTGGCATAGCCCTTGTAGCCGTCGGCCTCGATCCGTGCGATCAGCGGCTGGAGAGTATTCATGGCTCGCCCGCACCAGCCCACCAGCGTGCTCTCGGGAATGTCGGCCCGCATTCGGGTGAAGATCTCGTGCTGGCGATAGAGGGGAAGGTGATCGTCAAACTTGGAGACCAGAACATGGGCCAGCAGGTTCGGCCCGTCCATGCTGCCCGGGATCGGGCGGCTGGGTGCTGGTTCCTGCACCATCCGCTCGCAACGGCGGCAGGATTTCTTGATCCGGGCGATCTGGATCACCTTCATCTGGGCCGCGATCATATCGAGCAATTCACTGACGTCCTCGCCCACCACCCGCAGATCGCCGCCACAGTCGGGGCAGCAGGTGCCAGGATCAAGCTCGCGGCGCTCGCGCGGGGTCGCATCCGAGACACGTGGCCGACGGCGCAAAGGGGGCGCATCGGCAGCCTCTGGAGACGGTTCATTTTGGCCCTCGTCAATGGGCGCGTCATCGCCTTCGGCCACGGCAATCAGCAGGTCTTCGAGCGCCAGTTCCAGCTGCTCGATCTCGCGCTCGACCTTTTCCGAGGACTTGCCGAAGGCCAGTTTCTGCAACTTGGCGATCCGCAGGCGCAGCGCTTGAACCAGTTGACCATGGACACGCAATGTCGCCGACATCTTGGGCTCTCTGCCTTGATCCGAGCATTTTTCACCTGCAATGCCGCGATTATCGGCTTCAATTCAGCGGGATCATCAGGCAGGTTTTCAGCAGGTTTCGACATGCGCCTGGCTACCAAAAATCAGGCTAAGGCGCCATGTAAATAAAGCAAATACGGTCGCAAAATCACCCGGCCCGCGCAGGCGGAGCGCCCCAATCCGGACGCCGCCAGCCGATGCCTTCCCAGAGCATCGCGAGCTGTGCCAAGGTCAGCCGCATCGCCCCATCCGCGGCACTCGGCCAAGGGAAGTGGCCCCGCTCCAAAACTTTGCAGTAGATGCAAAACCTTTGGCCATCCTAGAACAGAAGCTTGTTTCGATCCCCGCGGCGACCCCGAAACGCAAACATCGCTCCACTGGCAGGCTTTGGCCGCAAAACATCCTGGGTCAGCGCCGCCAATCCTGCTATTCCCTTCCTCATATCCGTCACGCCACAGGCAAAGTTGACGCGAACACCGGTGCCCGGACCGATCATGCCGCTTCCACCGCGCGGATCAGGGCTGTCAGCGCGGCCGGGTCCACCGTGCTGTCAAAACGCAAGCTGCGCCCACCTTTCAGGCGCAATTCAACCGCAGTCGGTTGTGGCGCCTCAGCGGCCGGCGGCGCCATCGGCACTCCGGACGCAACCGGAATATCCAACGGGTAGAAAAGCGCCCCGGCATCGGGCGACCGCAAACCTTTCTTCTTCAACTCATGCCGCCAGGCGTAAATCTGTTGCCGCGTAATCTCGTGGCGCTGCGCCACTTGCGTCACCGTTGCCCCGCCAACACCAACCGACATGACAATTTCGAGCTTGTCCTCGTCGCGCCAGAAACGCCGCCGCGCCACCTCAAGAATTTCGCTGCGCATCGATGACCCCCGAATAAGACACGTCGTTAAACACGTGTCTCACATCTTCAACCCATGATCAGGCAGGCGCTCCCAATGGCGCGGCTACCGTTTAAGCGCGATTGATCGTCAGTTTGCGGGCGCTTCACTATAATGCCCCGTAAAGTCGGTCGACACACGCATAGGACCGCGGCCCAACAGGGCCGCGCAGCCATCTGTCAGAACGTGCTTACTCTCTGCTCCAGCAGCCCCGATTTTGTAAACTCAAAGAACCGGTCCGCCCGCTTTTGCAGAACCGTTTTGTCGTGTGAGATAAGCAGCACAGCGGCTAATGTCTGGGCCGCATAATCAGCAATAATATCGATAGCCAGGCGCTGAATTGACATATCCAGGCGTGATGACGGCTCATCGCAGACCAGGAACCTCGGCTGCGCCAGCAGAACCCGGACAATCAGTAACCGCTGCAATTCTCCACCGCTGAGCTGGTCAGGGCGCCGCAGCAGCACGGACGGATCCAGGTTCAGCTTGGCCATCAGCGCCGATTTGGAATAAAATCCCGTCCCCGAGGCCGGTGTCAGCTTGTCAAATACATCTCCCAGGATAATGTTCGGCGGAAATGCATTTACCGGGTTCTGAAACAGTTTCTGAAACTTGGTGCGCTCGGCACGGATCAATTTTCGGTCCGCCGTTTCACCAAACCAACGGACCGAACCAGAGGATGGCTTGAGCAGCCCTAGGCATATATCCGCCAAAGTGGACTTACCTACTCCGCTCGGCCCCAACAGCCCAACAACCTCCCCCTCACGGATATCAAGCGTTGCGCCATTGACGACCGGGGCGCCCTTGGCAAACTCAAAGGTCACATCCTGAATACTAAGAACCGGAGCTGCATTGTTTTCCGTTCTGATACATTTCTCGGGCCACATCTGCGGTTCACTTTTGATCATGGCCTGCGCAGCCTGGCTACCCGACCCGTTCAAAATCTGCGCAGCATCGCCCTGTTCGGCAATTTTGCCCTGTTCAAAAATAACCAGATCGTCTGCCAGATCGCGCGCCACATTCAAATCATGCGTAATAATCACCAGCCCACGGCCGGTTTGCTTAAGCAGCTTAAACAGCTCGATGGTGCGTAGCTTGCTGGTTTGGTCCAGACCTTTGGTAGGTTCATCCGCAATGACAAAACTGGCGCGTGCGGCCAGCGCCATCGCAATCATGACACGTTGTTGCATCCCCCCGGACAGCTGCCCGGGAAATTTCAAACCGTCCGCTGGTTTCAGGCCAACCTGTGCAAACAGATCCTCTGTTGAGGCCCAGGGGCATCGCGGATCACGCCGCCAGCGCAGGATTTGCACCAGCTGCTTTCTCACGGGCATCGTGGGATCAAGCGCCGCCGCAGGCTCCTGAGGTAACACAAAAACATGATCGCGCCACAGCGGTCCAGCCGCAGGCTGGTGATCCAGCAGAATGTCACCGCTCACCTTCAGGTCTGGCACCGGTAGCCCGGACAAAGCGGCTGCAAACAGGGATTTACCAGACCCGGATCGACCTATGACACAGCATGTCCGCCCCTGTGTAAACTGCATTTGCGGCACATCCAGAGACAGCTGACCAGCTGACAGCGTCATATTGCGGACTACAAGACTATGCATCGGAGCTTCTTGGTTTGGGTGCAGGCATGGATTGCGACACGATCAACAACGCCAGCACGACCCAGACAATTGCCGCCACTGGCGCCGCTAGCTGGACCGGTGAAATCTGCCAATAGATCCGCAGATCATTAATCATCATGCCCCATTCGGCCTGTGGTGGGGCAATGCCAACCCCCAGGAAACCGATGGTGGCAATCGACAACACGATCTGGCCAACGGAAACAGCCCCAAGTGACAGCAAATATGACGTCATGACCGGCAGAACCTGAAAGCGAAAGATACGCCAGCCGCTCGCTCCGGCGAGCCGTGATGCCAGCACATGGTCACTGTTCATCAGCTGATTGCCAACAGCATATGACAGGCGAAAATACTCAGGCCATTTAACCAACCACAGTAAGAAGATGATCACAGCTGCGCCCCCGCCCAGAACATCTGCCAGCAGAATGATCACCAGTAAGCCAGGCAAAGCATAAACCGCATCCGAAAAGAGCGTCAAAGCAGCGGCGATGGCGCCGCCGAACCACATTGCCACCCCCGCAAGCGCACAGCCCGTCACCAAGCTAAGCGCGATCACCGCAACGGCGATACCCGCTGAATAGCGCGCGCCATGCAACACGCGGGCCAGTACATCACGGCCAAGCTGGTCGGTGCCCAGCGGGTATTCCGCAGCAGGCGGCGACAACGCCGCCAGAAGGTTCTGCGCATTGGGGTCTGCCGTATAAAGTACCGGCCCCAGGCTAGCCGTCAGAATGAATAGAAGCGATAGAAAGACACCCAACCGCCAAGCGCCGCGCGCCCGCACCATCATTGTGCCACCCTTTGCCGGTAGATCTGCCAGGTCAGGATCTCAGCCAGTGCTGTGCTAAATAGATAAAACACGATCAGAGAGAGAACCAGCCCCTGCATCAGAGGCACATCAAGCGCCTTGACCGCATTGATCAATGCCCATCCTAATCCGTGATAGTTAAACACCATCTCAATCACGATCACGTCGTAAATCAGGAACATAAACACGACCGGCAGGTAATTCAGCATAGGGCGTATCGCATTCTTCAGCCCATGACGCCAGAACAGCTGGCGTTCGGGAACCCCCCGCATCAACGCATGCTGCATATAGGGCTGTTGACGTACGTCTATCACCGCAGCCCGCACCACCCGGCTGAGTGGGCCCGAAACTGAGAGCGCGATAGTAAGTATCATCACCCAAAGCCGTGACCAGCCGGATGTTCCGCTGAGCGTCGCCAATCCCAATTCAACCACAAATATCTGAACCATGACAATCGCAACCAGAAACGCCGGGATTGTCGAAACCCCAGCACTGATTGCCGACAGCACCACATCCAGCTTGCTCCCCGGCTTTCGGGCACAAAAGAAACCAATGGGCACAGCCAGCCCCACACCCGCAATGAACCCCCAGAACACCGTCCGCAGGGAATTGACACCGTGGTTCACAATGTCATGCATCACATCCCGGCCGCTGACCAGGGATGTGCCAAAATCCAGCATCAAGGTACTGACCAGCCATTCCCCATATTGAACGATCACCGGCCGGTCCAGACCGTAGGATGCGCTGACCACATCGGCCAGAGCCTGATCAGGTTCAGCGCCGGCAAATCTGGCCGCTGCGATTTGCAGGGCCAGATTGTCCGGAAGAAGATGTACGGCCCAGAACGAACACGATGCAACAAGCAGCGTGATTGCCAAGACAAGCAGAGCCTTCTTTGCCAAGAGCGGGGCAAGGGTCATTCAGGTTCTCATTTCGCCCAAATCAGGCGGTTCAGGCCAAAGTCACGCTCATAGACATCAAACTCGAAGTTTGAGATCGTATCAGAGACAGCATAGACGTCGTCGTACCATGTGACCGTGACCATTGGCTGTTCGTCGTGGATCATTGCAACCATATCCTGCCGCAGGGTTTTCAGCTCGGAGGGGTCGATGGTTTTCTGGTAGGTTTCAACCAGGCCATCAAACTTGTCGTTGTTCCAGTTCATGGAGCCCCAGAAGCCACCGCTTTGGTAGAAATTCTCGGCCAGCGCGCCAATCGGATCGGGCACATAAACAAAGCTGTCCGATACGATACCCGCCTCCAGCGTTCCATCAGTGTGACCTTCGGAGATGATGGTCCAGTCGCCCTGTTTGATCGACATATCAATGCCGACCTCTTTCAGCATGCCCTGAATAGCCACACCGATAACCGGCAGCTCAGGGCGCGAGTCATAGGTGCGCAGTTCAATCTCAAACCGCTCACCATCACGGGTCAGAATGCCGTCTTCGCCCTTCTTAAATCCTGCATCGGCCAACAGCGCTGCAGCTTTGGCAGGATCATAGGCAAAAGGTGCCAGGGATTTGTCGTGCCAGGCTGGCAGGCTGGCCGGAAACAGCTGTGATGCCGCAGTGTCTGGATTGCCGACAATAGATGTGGCGATCCCCTTGCGATCAATCGCATAACTAATGGCCTGACGCACGGCCACCTCATCCAGAGGTTTATGAGCCCCGTTCAGTTTGAGTGCGCGAACACGGGGGATGGCTTGGATGTCCACATTCACATTGTTTGCACCTGCCAGCATCCGCTTTGCGGTGACAGGCAGGCTGAACGCAAATTCGACTTCTCCGGCCTGCACCATCGCCTGACGTGCCTGTGCGTCGGGAACAAACAGGTATTCGACCTTGGAAATTGCAGGCCGAACATCCCAATAGCTGGTATTGGCCGCCAGTTTCAGCGTCGCCGGATCCGAGGCATCCGTTATCATATAAGGGCCGGTTCCCGCCAGGCTGCCCGCGCGCTCATCGGTCAGATTTGCGGCAGAAATGATGGCCGTATTCCAATCCGCCAAGATCGCCGGCAAGATCGAATATGGACGCTCCAGCGTAATGACCACCTCATCCTGTTCAAAGGTGATCTCTTTTACGGGGGCAGTTCGAAGCGAGCTTTCTTCCTTGAAGGCTTTCAGGTTGGCTGCGACGGTTTCTGCCGTCAGCGGACTGCCATCATGAAAGGAAACCCCCGACCGAATCTTGAAACGCCATTGGTCCAAAGTCTCGTTTACGACCCAACTTTCGGCCAGCAATCCGACGATCTCGCCTTCTTTGGTCGGTTTGGTTAGCGTCTCAACCACACCAGACCGCGACAGCGCTGTTCCAGAAGAGGGCTTCAAGGCACCAATTTTCCATGGCGAGGCAATCCGGATCGTATCATCTGCTGGATTAGCTGCCACTGGGGCGACCGCGGTCAATAAAACCGCACAGCTTGCAGTCGCAGCAAAAATAACATGTTTCATGGTGAAAATTCCTTACTGCCACGCCGGCCACTTGGAGTATTTTGAAGTGGCTTGCGACGAGTTCCCTTGAGGGTAGTGCCCGCAAGGTGCATGAGTTCATCAAGCGCTTTGGCCAACTGTTTTTCGATATGCTGGCAAGACCAAGAGTGATCGAGGCTGGCATGCGGGCATTACCTGACAGTTTCAGTAATGTAAATACATGAGACGCGTAACGTTCTGCATCTGCTGCTCTCTGATACCTTCGTTGCCACTTGCATCGAAATGGGCAGCACGATCTCCGCATGCTGCGACGCTCAGGGTCTGCCAGCGTTCCCATCGAGCTCTGCTTAACCGATGTAAAGATCTGTGGCGGGATCAACCAGCAAGCCGAGGCTATATCACCAGCGCATGGAGGCCTGCTTCAACTACATTGGAAGGGACAGTTTGCACATATTAGATGTTCATCAACTCCAAAAACTCAGAGCGGTGGTCAACCAGTAACTCTGAACAGTGGAGGACGCCTTACGAACGCACAGCCCATACAGGGTTAGACATGACGAATTTCTATACTGAAGCTTACGCAGAGCCGACGAAGGAAATGCGGGAAGCAGGAACTTATGCGCCGGTTGGGAACTCCCTAATTGGCGAAGACCCCAGCACCAACGCTCTTCTTGAACGTGCCGCTGATTTTTTGGGCAAGGAGGCAGCTCTGTTCATGTCTTCGGGCACGATGTGCAATGAGGTGGCCGTGCGGGCCCACACCAGGCCCGGTCAGGAAGTCATCTGCGAAAAATCCTGCCACATCATCAACTTTGAATGCGGTGGCCCTGCCGCTATAAGCGGTGCCATGATCCACTCGATTGAAGGGGACCGGGGTATGTTCACCGCCGATCAGCTGTCCGAGGCTATCCGCAGTGGCAACCCCTATTTACCCCAGACCGGCCTGGTTACAGTGGAACAAACCGCCAATATGGCAGGTGGCGCAATCTGGCCGCTCGAACAGCTGCGCGAAGTAGCCAACACAGCCAAACAGGCCAACATTCCAACACACATGGATGGTGCTCGACTGATTAACGCAGTCGTTGCCTCCGGCCATCCAGCTTCGGAAATGACCAAGGGCTATGACAGCGTCTATATGGATTTCTGCAAGGCGCTCAATTGCCCAGTTGGTGCCGTATTGGCCGGCTCTAAAGAGTTCATTCAGGAAGCGGGGCGTATTCGCCAGATGATCGGTGGGGGAATCCGCCGCACCGGTATGCTGGCAGCCATGGCGAACTATGCCTTGGATCACCATATCGATAGAATCAACGAAGATCACCAACTGGCCCAATACATCGGGGAACGAGTGGGGAACATCAAAGGTGTAGCCTCTGTTGAGCCTGTTGAAACGAACATCGTGATCATCGACTTCGATCCCGCAGGGCCTGCTGCGCCTGAAATCGTTGCAAAACTGAAAGAGAACAATGTTCTGGTTGGTGCCTTCGGCAAACACCGGATCCGTGTTGTCACATTCATGGGCCGAACCCTGAAGGACGGCGAAATCCTGTGTTCAGAATTGGACAAAGTCCTGAACGGATAAGCCGCCAGTCGCCACCGCCCTATTCATACCGGGTGATCGCGACCTAGGGCAGAAGCATACTTGCGTAGATCAGAGCCGATCCTTCGGAACCTGTCTCTTTGCATATCTTCCCCCCCCAAACACTACGGCAAGGCTCTCCAGTGAGCTACTCCCCGATCGTTGGACAGTTTCCGCGTAAATTAAGCTACTCTCTGCCCCTGCTGACCGAGCTGGGTTGCGTCTTTTCTCAGCCAATTGACCACGGCTGGCGGTCTGCCGCCAAGGGCGGAATGTGGGTGCTTCCGATTGCAGAATTCCACCCATTTTCCAACGCCTGCCTTTGTACGCCAAACTGGCTTGCCAGCTCCGCGACCGTCCGCTTGCCCTTCAAAGCCTTAAGCGCAACCTTGGCCTTGAATTCAGGCAAATGGTTCTTCTGTTTCGACGTCTCTGATCTCCTCTTCGTCGAAGATCAGCAAACAGCAAATCGTAGCTTACGTCAGTGTCCAGATTTCAGTGAGCAGCTCGCAACTGAACCGACCGATGCCGCCATAGGGCAGGTATATTGTGCCTGGCTGTTCGCTTCGCTAAGCGACGCGGTTAACCCATACCAAAACTGCATGGTAGATCAATTACACGGCATTGGTATGAATTGTTCTGTCCATGTAAACTCTACTCAACATGCTGTAATTGAATAATAAAAGAAAACACCAATGTTGTGTGTCGCCGTAGTGGAAGCCGTCAGAAATGACCGCCTCCAGTTCGTGCGCAAATGCGGAATGTGACTGCCGCCACGACGTTTTCCGAAGCCGTTCTTCTACAGCCAATATTGGATAGGAGCTAAATGGATGGCAGGAGAAGCTACGGGTCGCCAATGGGCACCACTGCCGGCAAGTGCAGATGATGTCGTTGCCGACTTTTACAGTGACATGAAGTCGATCCCGACCAAAGGGATGCTGGACGCATTGCTCAATGCTCGTGTTGGCGACGTTCAGAAGGGTGAGGACCCGACAACAACGGAACTGTGTCAGCGCGTGGCTGAAATGCTGGGCAAAGAGGCGGCGATTTTGCTGCCTACGGGGACAATGTGCAATGAGATTTCCATTCGCATTCATTGTGCTTCAGGCTCTGAACTGATTGCTGAAAGATCCTCTCATATCATCAATTTTGAATCGGGTGGCCCTGCGGCTCTCAGCGGCGTGATGATGCATTCGATCGATGGCGAATTTGGGCGTTTCACCGCTGAGCAAGTGCGTGCCGCCTATCGGCCGATTTCGCGTTATGCGCCGGAAACCTCGTTGGTAGCAGTTGAGCAAACAACAAATCTCGGCGGTGGTGGAATCTGGAGCCTGGAAGAGCTCGGAGAGATTGCGGAAACCTCAAAATCGCTGGGATTGGCGACACATATGGATGGTGCGCGGTTGTTGAACGCCTGTGTGGAAACCGGGGTCTCCGCCAAGCAATATGCGACTGGCTATGACTCTGTCTGGATCGACCTCACCAAGGGATTGGGTGGTTTTGCCGGTGCGGTTCTGGCCGGGACGGACGACTTTATCAACCACGCCTGGCGCTATGCGCAGCAATGGGGCGGCGGGTTGCGCCAGTCCGGTTACATCGCTGCGACCGGGCTTTATGCGCTGGATAACAATCTTGAACAACTGGCCCGTGACAATGCACTGGCCAAATCCATTGGTGCGCAGATCGCGCCCTTGCCGCATATCTCAGAGGTTTTGCCGGTTGAGACCAACATCGTGATCTTCAATCTGGATGAAAGCGGACCGGATGCGGCAACGGTCGTGTCCAAGTTGCGTGACCAGGGCGTCCGCCTTGGTGTCTTTGGCGAACGGACGGTTCGGATCGTTACTCATATCGGCGTAGGGCCTGAGGGCGGAGATCTGTTGATCAAACGCCTGCGCGCCCTCCTGGAAGAATAGTTTTAACATTGGCAGCGGTGTGTCCGCCTCTGCAACCGATCATGAAAGATACATGACATGCGCGACTTTTTCTCAGACACCAAGACGATTCCGACACGAGCCATGCGAGAGGCCATCCTTGACGCTCCCGTAGGCGACGAACAAAAAGACGAAGACCCGACAACCCGTGCCCTTTGCGAACGTGTTGCCGCGCTCTTGGGTAAAGAAGCCGCTATTTTGCTGCCGACTGGTACCTTGTGCAATGAGATTGCGGTCAATGTGCATACCAACCCGGGCGACGAGGTGATCTGCGAGGAAAGCTGCCATTTGATTAACTTCGAAACTGGCGGCCCGGCGGCGATCAGCGGCGTGATGATCCGCACCATTGCTGGAGAAAACGGTATCTTTGAACCTGCTCAGCTGCGGGCGGCAATCAGGCCTGCATCCCGCTATGCGCCGAAGTCGGCGTTGCTGTGTGTTGAACAGACCGCCAATATGGGCGGCGGCACGATCTGGCCGCTGGAAAAGCTCAATGCGGTCGCTGAGATCGCGCATAGCGCCGGATTGGCCACGCATATGGACGGCGCACGGCTCCTGAACGCAAGCGCCGCAACCGGAATTTCTCCCGCAGACTATGCCGCTGGATTCGATACGGTGTGGATCGATTTTTCCAAGGCTCTTGGCACCCCGATGGGGGGCGTTCTTGCAGGTTCGGCTGAGTTCATCCAAGAGGCATGGCGCGCCAAGCAGCAGATGGGCGGGGCCATGCGGCAATCAGGTATTCTTGCGGCGATGTGTCTTTATGGGCTGGATCACCACGTTGACCGGCTTTCTGAGGATCACCGCCTGGCCAAATATCTGGCCGATCAGATCCGCGCGCTGCCGCAGGTCGCGCATATGCAACCTGTCGAGACCAATATCATCATTTTTGATCTTGATGACAGCGCGCCACTGGCCGCCGATATCGTCGCGGGTATGAAGGCCGACGGCGTTCTGATTGGGGCATTCGGTCCCCGCAGAATTAGGATCGTCACTCATCTGGATGTTGATATGCAGGCTGGCGAAGACTTGTTGGTGGCCCTGAAAAAGCAGCTGTAAAGCGCGCCTTTCACGATCGAAGGTACCTCCCCTGAGGCAAGGGCAAGCAGATCTGTCGAGCAGGTCAATTTAGGAGAAAAAAATGAACCCGACCACACTGTTCATAGGCGCAGGAAACATGGGGAGCGCGATCATCAAAGGATATCTGTCTGCTGGTGGCAAGGCGGGAGACATATCCATCGTTGATCCGTTTGTTCAAGACAGCACGAAACAGGCACTGGCAGGTGCTCATTTCTATTCTGACTTTGAGAGCCTGGATCCAGCGCTGCGCTTTGATATGGTTGTGCTTGCGACCAAGCCGCAAGTGTTTCTCTCGGTAAGCCAGGACATCGAAAGAGTGACCGCAGCGAACGGGACGATTGTTTCGATCATGGCCGGGATCGGCAGCGAGACGATTTCAACGGCTGTTGGAGGAAATCTTTCAGTTGTGCGCTGCATGCCCAATATGGCGGCATCCAAGGGATATTCGGCGAATGTCGCCTTTACCAAGGACGAGACGAAGAAGCAGGGTTTCGAACGCTTGTTTGGTGGGTCCGGGACCGTGCGTTGGGTCGACAATGAGGATCAGATCCATTTCACAACCGCTGTTTCAGGAAGCGGCCCGGCCTATTTCTTCGCTTTTGTCGAAGCGCTGGCCGCTTCGGGAACAAATGCTGGGCTTGATTCCCGGTTGGCGATGGACCTGGCAATTGATACGCTTATCGGGGCCAGTGAATTGCTGAAATCCGATCGCGACCCGGAAACACTTCGCAAAAGCGTTACGTCCAAAGGTGGCACAACCGCTGCTGCGCTAGAGGCGTTCGCGCACAATAACAATCTCCAGGCGGTTGTTGATGACGCAACCTCGGCTGCAATTTTGCGATCAAGAGAACTTGGAAATCCGGCTTGATCCTGCTTCAAAATAGAGCAGTAGGCTCAATCAGGGGGTGAGAGAACAATAGCAGTTGTTATTGGTCCGAAGCTGCGTTCCGAAAGTTCTCATGGTGGTGGCCATTGCAAGTGGTGGCCGGACGCCAAATCAGATGCGGGGCTTCCATAACCAACGTAAGCGCCATTCCGCCCCACGTTGTGGAGCCTTTCCCGTGCTGCGGGATCATTACCATCTCATGGTGGGGAGTGCATTGATTTTCGGGTCATTTCCGTCAGGTTGAAGCGGCTTTGATGATGTGACCAGCCCCTGATGGCGCCAATGTGTCAATGTGGTGCTTTATGTGCCGTAAATCCTTAGCCCTCGGGACGTTTTTCCGGATTCCGGCCGCCGTTAAGCCAAACATGTTACGCGCAATATATGAGGACAGAAACATGGATGAAACCCTTCTGCAGCGATTGCAGGCGGTGGAGCCGCTGATGTGGATCAACCCGGAACTCGGCCCCACTACTGCAGCGCAAGTGCCGGTGCGGCCGGACCAAGTGACGGAAGCTGAAGCCAACTGGCGTGCGCTGGCACCGCTGTTGCAGCAGTGTTTTGAGGAGCTGGAGGACAGCGGCGGGATGATTGCCTCGGATCTCATCGAAGTGGCGGATTTGGCCATGGCAATGGGGCAGGGCGCAGGGCGGTTCTTTGTAAAGGGTGACCACGCATTGCCGGTGGCGGGCTCGGTCAAGGCGCGCGGCGGCGTTTACGAGGTGTTCCTGCATGGGCTTTCGCTGGCGCGGCAGTTGGGGCTGATTGCGCCGGATGCCCCGCCTGCGGCGCTGGCGGCCGGTAAAGTGCGGGATCGTTTTGGCAGCTGCACTGTGGCGGTCGGTTCAACCGGCAATCTCGGCCTTAGTGTCGGTATTGCCGCGCGGGCGCTGGGTTTTCGCGCGGTTGTTCATATGTCGGCGGACGCCAAGCCCTGGAAAGTCGAGCGCCTGCGCCGCCATGGGGTTGAGGTGGTGCAGCATCAGGCCGATTACGGGACTGCCGTGGCGTCTGCCCGGCAGCAGGCAGAGGCGGACCCGTCAATTTACTTTGTCGATGATGAGCGCTCGGAACTGCTGTTCTTCGGCTATTCAGCGGCAGCGGCCGAGCTGAGCGGCCAACTGGTAGAACGAAACATCCCCGTGGACGCTGAGAACCCGCTGTTCCTGTATTTGCCGTGCGGCATAGGTGGTGCTCCGGGCGGGGTGGCATATGGGCTGAAACAGGTGTTTGGCGATCATGCTCACTGCTTTTTCGTTGAGCCTGCCCAATCGCCTTGCGCGCTGGTGCAATTGGCGTCCGGCCTGAAGCGGGCGGTCAATGTCTATGACGCGGGCCTGACGAACAAGACCGAGGCCGATGGCATGGCGGTGGCTGAGGTGAGCCAGTTTGTGGCACAGGTCATGCAACCCTTGCTGAGCGGGGTGTATACTGTCGCGGATGACGATCTGTTCCGTTGGCTGGCGCTGGCGCAAGATCATGCAGGACTGCAGTTGGAGCCTTCAGCGGCAGCCTGTCTGGGCGGGCCGCAGATGCTGCTCTCAACTGCCGAAGGCCAGGGTTATCTGGCGCAGCACAGGCTTGTGGCAAAAACGGATCAAGCCACCCATGTCATGTGGGCCACTGGAGGCAGCCTGGTGCCCGATGAGGAATACCAGAGATTCCTGCAAAAAGGCCGCGCTTTGCGGGACTGAGGGTTGCCCGGGTGGCGCCAAACAGCCTCCCCGGAGTAGCGTGCCCTGAGCTGCGGTCAGCAGAGTGCGCGCGGATCTTTGCGGTACATGAAGGAGTGCTGGCCGACGCCAAGGCTCTGTCGGCACATCAGGGCTCCCCTCGAAGCCATCGCTGCAGGTCATTCTGTCGGCCGACTTGACGAACTCCTCCCCTGGAATTTCCAGCCGTCAAGTTGAAAGCCCGGTGTCCGCTAAACGCCACTTATTATCCAACGGTCCGATACTCTGGGACCAGGTCGAACCGATGCAGCTAGGCGAGGCTTGGTCAGTTGGGTTTGGGAAGTCACTGAAGCTTAGAATTACTTCCGGGCGTTGGAAATTTTTGCGCAGATGCGAATGATCTCATCCGCCTCCGCCTGTGTCAGCCCGATCCGGGCAAATACATCGGAGGAAACGCTGCAGCTTTTTGTCCAAATGCTACGCCCTGTGTCCGTCAGGGAGACGACCTTTTGGCGCTCGTTGCCCACCTGTACCTCGCGTGACAGCAGGCCTTTCGCTTCCAACCTGCGAAGCAGAGGTGTCATCGTGGCCTTGGAGACTTCCAGTTTGCTGGCCAGGGTTGAGATGGACACCCGGTCCTCCTCAGCCAAAGCCATGAGTACCAAGTATTGAGTATAAGTGAGCCCCTGAGCTTTCAGAAGTGTTTGATAATGCTGCTCAACGGTATGCGATGCTGCATAGATTGCGAAACAAAGCTGGTTGTCCAACCTGACATCTGGCTTTTCATCGGTCTTCAGCGGTTCTTGCAAAACTCTGTGCTTTCGTTGTGGGACTGAGCACCCGTTAGATACCACCAATCTTTCCGCTTGCAAATAGTTAGTTAGCAAAATATTAGTGAGCAAATGAAAACAGCTCACAGGAGTACCTAGCTATGCGCACCGGATTATTTGCCCTCTGTCTTTCGCTGACTTCACTGCCCGCCTTCGCCGAAGGTGAGTTTGATACTGAGGGCGGATTTGCTGCCTTTGAACAACTCTTTGGCGTGACAGAGGGAAAGCGCCGCAACCACACCAAAGGTTTCTGCATCGATGGTGAGCTTGTGCCTGTTGACAGTGCGATCAAGGCTTATTCCAACAGCTCGCTCTTCACCGGCACATCGTCGGTAATCGCGCGCGTATCCCATAAGGGCGGCAAACCTAATCCGGCTGACGACAAATATGGGTTGCTGGGCATGGCGATGGAGATAACGACGGCCGATGATGATCTGCACGTGATCGCGATGAACACTGAACATTTCTTTCCTGTTGCGACCAGTGAAGCGTTCATTGAACTGCTGCGGGCCAAGGCCGCAGGGCCAGAGGCGACCAAGGCTTTCGCTGCTGACCACCCTGCACTTAAAGCCTACAAAGCATATCATGGCGCCTTGGACAAAACCCTGAGGCCCTACGAGGGCACAACTTTCAACGGTGTGAATTCCTTCTATCTTGTCGGTGCGGCAGGCGCGCAGACGGGTATCCGTTTTTCATTTCGCCCTTCCGGTGAAGAAGGGATCGTGACGGATACGCATCCCGACTTCTTCTTGGAAAACATGCAATCGAACATAGCCAACGGTGGAGTGTCCTGGGAGATGGTGGTGACTCTGGCCAATCCAGGAGATGTTATCGCAGACCCCTCGGTGCAATGGACAGGGGAGCACACCGAGATTGTCGCAGCCCGGTTTACGGCCAAAGCGGCGATGTCAGAAAGCGATGGCCAGTGTGATGACCTCAACTTCGACCCCATGGTTCTGAGCGAAGGCTTTGCGCCGTCGGAAGACCCAATGCTGCTGGTGCGCTCCATGATCTATGCTCATGGTGTTGGGCAGCGTCTCTCCGAAAAGGACTGAGTTCTCCGTTCGCGGAAATTGAGTTGGTAAGGACCTGGACGCATTGGCGATCATGTATCCGAAGCGGAAACTCCTACCGGGAGACCGTTCCTAAGCTTTCAATTTTCGGCATCACAAATCTGACCCCGTCACGGGCCTTGGCAAGGGCAAGTGACGGGGCGGTGCCTAGCGGCTATGCCTTGGGAATTACCCGGTGTCTTAGCGAGCCAGCACCGTACTTCTTCGTGGTCACATCGGTTGAACGCAAGCAAGAGTGGTGTTTGTGGGGCTGCCTTGGGTTGCACCTTGCAGGGCTTACCCCAATGGCGCATGGCGGCGGCATGCTGAGCGGAAATGCGAGCCATCAGCGAAGGGTGACGGTTGTTGCAGCGCATGATGTTCCAGACCGCTTTTCTCGCGGCGCGTAGCAACTCGGTTTCTAAGCTATTTTTCACTGATAGAGGCTGGGTGCGCATTCCGGAGCATCCGGCCGGTCATTCCGATGACATCCGGCCACTCAATCCGGCGTATCCGGCCACCCTCGGCGGTCCGTCTTGAGGCTTGAGGTTTCGGGTATCAGTTTTGGGCCTTTTCGTCATCCATTTTGGCGGCTTTCTTTCTGAAGGACTGGCCTTCGAGCTCGAGGCGGTAGGCATTGTGAACGAGCCTGTCGAGTATGGCATCTGCGAAGGTGGGTTCGCCGATCACCTCGTGCCAGGTATTGAGCGGCAGCTGGCTGGTGATCAGGGTTGATCCGGTGCCGTAGCGATCCTCGACAATCTCCATCAAATCACGGCGCTGATTGGCGTTGAGACGATCCGGCCCCCAGTCGTCCAGGATCAAAAGCTGGGTTTTCGTCAGAGCTTTGAAGACGCGCGGGAAGCGCCCGTCGCCATCCAGGCCAAAAAATGTCTGATTGCGCAGGCGTGCCAAAATCCATCGCTCAGCCAATTGCACTGCCGTCTCGACCTTGGCTTTGTCCTTGGGTTTGCGGGGCCGCGCCGGGACCACGGCGGTGTCGTAATGCGCCGCCATATCCCCATAGGTGCGGTTGATGGCAGGGTCATGGAAACAGGCTTTGATGACGGCAGACTTGAGATTGTCCGAGACGATCATTGCAGGCACGCCGCCAAAGAAGCTGAAGGCCCGCACATGGCTGCTGAGCCAATCCGGCAGGCTTTGCGTCCAGGTCGCCTCGACATAGGTGTAGTTCGAGGCTCCAAGGGCGGTGACGAAGATCTGCGCCGTCCGCACCTCGCCAGTCTCAGGGCAGACCACATCCACCGTCTGGCCTGCATAATCGACAAACAGCCGTTCACCTGCCGGGTGGCGCTGCCGCATCACCGGGGCAAGCTTGCCCTCCCAGCCAGAGTACAGGCTGCAATACTGGCTGTAGCCATAACCGTCAGGATGAACCTCCCGGTACTCCTGCCACAAGAGCGCCAGCGTCACCCCTTTGCGGCGCAGTTCGGCATGGACATAGGCCCAATCCGGCAGCGGAATTTGGCGTGAGGCCTGGCCTGCCAAGGGTGGAAAGAGCCGGGCTTCAAGTTCCGTGTCCGACAACTCCTCTGGCAGCGGCCAGGTCAATTTGGCTATCTCCGCGCGCCGCAGATAATCCGATACCGTCGCCCGCCCCAGGGACAGGCTGCGCGCCACCTGGCGCAACGACAAACCATCGGCACGAAGCCGCAGGACTTCTTTGATCTTCCGCATTGGCAATCTCTTCATAGGGCTCTCTCCCGCTCGAAAATGAGCGGCAGCGTAGCCGGTGAAAGATCACCTCAAAACGGATGCCAAACCCCCATCAAATAGGGTGGCCGGATGCTCCGGAATCGGTGGCCGGATCAAATCGGAACGGGTGGCCGGATGCCATCGGATTCAGTGGCCGGATACTGTCGGAATGCGCAGCTGGGCTTTCCCATCCGAAAATGCGGCGGACCACCCGGGCATCGCCAACCTTGTAGGCATATTGAGGGGAACAATGGCTGCGCTGCATCTTGCGCTCTTTGGCTGTCATTGAAGCCGCCACCGTCCGAAACAGATGCTGCTGGGGGGGAGGTCTTACATTCAATTTATTTGAGAATGAAATATACTCGTGCGGAACCTGTTCCAGCACCTAAGTGGCAGTGCGGTCTTTCGGTGCGTTCTTCAGGTTATCGGTAAGGCGGGAAAGGCCGTCCGTGATCTGCTTCAGCGCATCAAGCTCAAGGCCGGTAGCTTCGATCAGGCAGGAAGTGATCTCGCGCGAAGCCGCGTGAAGTGCAATGCCATCGTCTGTCAAGTGAACAAAAACTTGCCGCTCATCGTCCGTGCCTCGCATCCGCCGCACAAACCCCATGTTCTCAAGTCTTTTTAACAGAGGTGTCAGGGTGCTCGTCTTCAGTGACAATTGAGCTGCAAGTTCGCTGACACCTTGTTGGTCCCGCTCCCATAGCAGCATCAAGGTGATGTATTGTGGATATGTTAAGCCAAGAGGGCGGAGCATCGGCCCATAGACTTGGTTGATGGCATGCGAAGCATTGTACACTGCGTAGCAGAACATCTCATCGGCTTTTTCAGGCAGATTGTTCATCCTGGTTCCGAGATCCTCAAATATATCGTGTGCGATACTTTTGCTTGACGACTGCTGGGAGTCAAGATTAGTGTCAGGCCACAAAGTGTCGTGCGCGATCTAAATTGCGCAAATTCTGACCGTGGTTCTTGCGGTTGCCGAAAGGAGGAGTGGAAGACGATGTCACAGGCCATAGAGCTGATTGATGCCTTGAACGGAACATTTGGCCGCCACAGCGGCGCCCGCGCTTCACATGCGAAAGGGTTTTCTGCCAGAGGTCGCTTCATTCCAGCGGCCGTAGGTCCCGGGACCGATATCCCGTTGCTCGCTGAAGAACAGCCAATAACTGCACGCTTTTCGGTTGGCGGAGGAAAGCCCGGAATCAGTGACAAAAGCCCTACAGTCCGCGGTATCGGGCTTGAAATTGGAAAGGGCGCCGGGGCTTGGGTCATGGCCCTGATTTCCAATCCGGTTTTCTTTGCCAATTCCGCGGAACAGTTTAAGGCCTTTCTGGCAGCAAGGGTGGCCGATCCTGCAACCGGTGGGCCGGATCCTGAAAAGGTTAAGGCATTTAACGAGGCGAACCCGAATACGGTTCCCCATCAGAGCTATCTGAAGTCCGTGGCGCCTTGCCGGTGTTATTCTGCAGAACAGTATCATTCAGGCCATGCTTACCACTTCGGTACCGGCGAAGGCGTGCTTGCGGCCCGTATCTTTCTGGAGCCTGAAGGCGGCCGCCACGGCCTGACAGATGAGGAAAAGAAGGATCTGCCGGATGATTTCCTTTATGACAGGCTGCTGCGGGAGTTGAGTAACAGGCCTGCCCGATGGACGCTGAAGCTGGTTGTGGCGAATGATGCGGATGATATCTCGGATCCCACCGTCCCATGGGATGGGGTGCATGGCGAACTGATCCTTGGCACGGTGCAAATCGAGTTGCCGGATGACCGGGCGGAGAGCGTTGCCAAAGTGTTTGACCCCTCTCATTTGCCAGAGGGGGTGGCAGAGCCTCACGATAATGTATTCGCCCTGCGCAGTCCTGCATATGCGGTCTCTGTTGCGCGCCGGTCCAGTTGAAACTGCAAAATTGGCTGCGCCCGGGCCGCCGTTGCCGGAGGAGCATTAAAATACGACTTGAAAATGCCTATTTAATAAAGTAGGGATGCCATAGTCAAACTTGGAGATTCTCATGGCGCAAGAACAGCGGGCGCGGCCGCATATGTTTGATGTTTCCCCGGAAGAGATCAGCAGGCTGGTATGTTGTTTTTATGCACGTATCCGCGTGGATAATGTGCTTGGCCCGGTGTTCAATGCGGCCATTGGAGATTGGCCAGCGCACGAGGCGAAAATCTTAGCGTTCTGGAGGGGGGCGATCCTGCGCGAACCGGGGTATGAAGGAAACCCCATGCAGGTTCATCTGTCCAACTCGGAAATACTGCCGGAGCACTTTCCTCGGTGGCTGGAACTGTTCCGGGACACGGCAAACCGCGAGTTGAAACCGGAAACGGCCGCGGCATTTGCAAATCTGGCCGACCGTATCGGCAACGGGTTGTCCTATGGAATCGAAAACTTCCGCAAGCCTGAAGGGGCTCCGCCTGTTCTGGCATGAGTAATTTACGGGCAGTTGCCGGAGGGTCGCTGCCTCGTGTGTTAGGATCGAAGCCATCATTCCGTCCCGGACGGCCAAAAGGAGAGACGAAAAATGACTGCAGGCGTCTATTCCAAAGCAAGGGTTATCCAGGAGGATCCGGGGCAGGTGGTGAAACGCTGGCTGGTTGCCGGTTGGCGGGATCTTCGCGCGAACCCCGGGTTTTCCCTTGGGTACGGGATGGCACTGGTTCTAGGGGGCTGGGCTTTGATCTGGCTTCTTTCAGCGAGCGGGACCGGCTGGATGTTGCTGCCGCTGCTGGCGGGCGGGGTGCTGATCGGGCCGGTTGCCACGGTTGGGCTCTACGCAGTGGCCCGCGGGCGGCGCGAGGTAGCCTCAAAAGGGCAGATCGCGCTGGTGGGGGCCATCCTGATGGTCTTTGCCCTGACCTGGATCCGCGCCGCCACGGTGCTGTTTGCCATCGTGTACGGTCTGCGTCCCTTTGCCGGTTTCATCGAAACCCTGCAATTGCTGCTCAGCACGCAGGCGGGGTGGGTGCTAATGATCGCGGGTTCGCTGACGGGCGGGCTGTTTGCAGCGCTTGGCTTTGCGGTCTCGGCGTTTTCAGTGCCGATGCTGGTGGATCGCGAGATCGACGGCTTCTCGGCCATGGGGCTGAGCTTCAATGCGGCCACCCATAATTTCCGGCTCTGCGTCTGGTGGGGCGCTGCCATCACCTTCCTGACCGCCCTGGGCATTCTGACCGGGTTGCTGGGGCTTGCAATTGTCTTTCCGCTGCTTGGCTATGCCACCTGGCATGCCTACGCGGATCTGTTCCATGGAGATGCATGAATGGCTGAGGCTCTTCCCAAAGGCGCGGTGCATTACGCCACCTCGCGGTTTACGCAGGACACCCTTCCGGAGAAATTGCGTAAGGATCACAGCACCAAGGCGGGCGTCTGGGGTCAGTTGTCGGTGCAAAGCGGCCGGCTGCTGTTCCGGCGGGAAGACAAGGCAGAGGTGATTGTCGAAGCGGGCGGAACCGCCATCTTTGCCCCGCAGGAAATACATTCGGTCGAGGCGCTTGGCGCAGTGGAATTCGAAGTCCGGTTCCATCGGCAGGAGGTATCCGATGCAACGTAATCTAAGCATAGAGGATGGCGTCATTTTCGGCGCTTTATTTGCCGTGCTCTTGGGCGGGCTTGCCATTCTGGGCTGGGGCGTTCCGCTGGGCTATGTGCTGCACGGCTGGCTGATCGCGCTGGCCGCAGGCTGGGGCATCATGTGGATGCTGAACCGGATCAGTGACGGGCCGGGAGAGGTGCCTTTAGAGTATAACGACAAAGTCATCCGCTTCGGTGTCATTGCTGCTTTGATCTGGGGAATAATCGGTTTTGCCGTTGGTGACATTCTTGCGTGGCAACTGGCCATCCCCTCGCTCAATGGCGATATGTCCTGGTCCAACTTCGGACGGCTGCGGCCGGTGCATACCTCCGGCGTTATCTTCGGCTTTGGGGGCAACGCGCTGATCGCCACCTCCTTTTATGTGGTGCAGCGGACCTCGCGGGCACGGCTGGCCAGCGAGACGCTGCCATGGCTAGTGTTTTGGGGGTATAACCTGTTCCTGGTGCTGGCTGCATCAGGCTACCCGCTGGGCATCACTCAGTCCAAGGAATACGCTGAACCGGAATGGTATGCAGACCTATTACTGCTGGTGGTCTGGGTTGGCTATCTGACCCTGTACCTCAGGACCCTGGCACGGCGGGCTGAGCCGCATATTTATGTGGCCAACTGGTACTATCTCGCTTTCATCGTGGTGATTGCGATGCTGCACACGGTGAACAACCTCTCGGTTCCGGTCTCGATTGCCTACCCCAAGAGCTATTCGCTGTTTGCCGGCACCCAGGATGCGATGACGCAGTGGTGGTACGGCCACAATGCGGTCGGGTTCCTGCTGACTGCAGGCTTCCTGGGCATGCTCTACTATTTCCTGCCCAAGGCGGTGAACCGGCCGGTCTATTCCTATCGGATGTCAATAGTCGGCTTCTGGGGGATCACCTTTCTCTACCTCTGGGCCGGGTCGCACCACCTGCATTACACGGCGCTGCCGGATTGGGTGCAGTACCTGGGCATGAGCATGTCGATCATCCTGCTGGTGCCCAGCTGGGCCTCGGTCTTCAATGGTATCCTGACGATCAACGGCGCCTGGGACAAGGTGCGCACCGATCCGGCTGTGCGCTTCATGATGGTGGCGATCCTGTTCTACGGGCTGTCGACGTTTGAAGGCTCCTTCATGGCGATCCGTCCCGTCAATTCGCTGAGCCATTATACTGACTGGACCGTGGGCCATGTGCATGCGGGGGCGCTTGGCTGGGTGGCCTTTATCACCTTTGGCGCCATGTACAAAATGGTGCCTTGGGTCTGGAAACGCGAGGGCGTCTATTCGCTGAAACTGGAGGCCTGGCACTTCTGGCTCGCCCTCTCAGGCACGCTGATCTACGTCGGTGCGATGTGGAACAGCGGCATTACACAATCGCTGATGTGGCAGACCTATGATGCGGATGGCGCTTTCCTCTATTCCTTCCTCGACAGTGTGATCGAGATGCACCCCTACTATGTGGCCCGTGCAGTCGGCGGTCTGCTCTATCTGATCGGGGCCTGCATCGGTGCCTACAACATCTACATGACGGTGAGCGGTCCGCGGAAAACACAATCCCGGCAAACCGGGCCCTTGGCTCAGCCTGCGGAGTAACGCCTATGAGCACAGCACATCAGAAACTTGAACGCCACTCGCTGGGATTTGCCATGATGATCCTGCTGGTGGCCTCGATCGGCGGCATTGTCGAAATTGCACCGCTGTTTACAATCGAAAACACGGTGGAGGAAGTCGAAGGCATGCGGCCCTATACGCCATTGGAGTTGGCCGGGCGCGACATCTATGTGCGCGAGGGGTGCTATGCCTGCCACAGCCAGATGATCCGTACCCTGCGCTCGGACGTGGAGCGTTACGGGCACTACAGCCTGGCCGCCGAGAGCATGTATGACCACCCGTTCCAATGGGGCTCGAAGCGCACCGGGCCTGATCTGGCCCGGATCGGCGGCAAATACTCGGACGACTGGCATGTGGCCCATCTGGAGGCGCCGCGTGAACTGGTCCCCGGATCTGTGATGCCCGGCTATGCCTTTCTGTCCGAAAACAGGCTGCAGACCGGTCACTTGCCCGCCGCACTGAAGGCGCTGAGCCGGGCAGGTGTACCCTACACAGAAGCGCAGATCGAAAATGCCGAAAAGGACGCGGTCTGGCAGGCAGATTTCGAGCAGAATTACGAAGGCGAACTGCAGGAGAGTTACGGCGCAAATGTGCAGGTGCGCGATTTCGACGGCCAGCCGGGAAGTCTGACAGAAATGGATGCGCTGGTGGCCTACCTGCAGATGCTGGGAACGCTCGTTGATTTCGATTCTTTGAACCCCGAGGAGGTTAACCGATGACCCATGATGCAGTTCTCGTCTTCTCCAAAACCTGGGGCGCTATCTATCTGCTGAGTGTATTCTTGGCGGCCGTGGTTTGGGTCTACTGGCCCTCGCGGCGCCGCATGTATGACGATGCGGCGCAGTCTCCGCTGGATGGGCGGGAGGACCAACCATGGCGCTAAGAGAAAAGGATCCGGTCTCGGGTACGGACTTGACTGGTCACGAGTGGGACGGGATCAAGGAACTGGACACGCCGGTCCCTTGGGCCGCCCGATGGTCGCTGTGGGGCAGTATTGCAGTGGCCGCCGTATTTTGGGTGTTCTACCCGTCTTTTCCCGCTGTGAGGGACTACGCCAAAGGGGCGCTCGGGTATTCCTCAAGGGCTGAAGTCACGGCCTCACTGAAGGAAGCAGAGGCGGACCGCGAACAAGCTTTCTCGCCTTTCACATCGGAGGATATTGAAGCGATGGCCGCCGATCCGTCGCTGGAGGAGCGCTATGGCGCGGCCATTTCCAAGCTTTATGCAGACAATTGCGCCGCCTGCCATACGGAAAATCTGAAGGGGCAGCCTGGCTTTCCGAATCTGGCTGACGGCCATTGGCTGTGGTCGGGATCGCCGGAGGAGATCGAATACACGATCCGCTATGGCATCAATGCGGCACATGATGAGACCCGCATCGCCCAGATGCTGGCCTTTGGGGCGGATGGGATGATCGAAAAGCCGCAGGTCAAGGAGGTGACGGAATTTGTGCTGTCGCTTTCCGGTCAAGAGCATGATGCAGAGGCGGCTGAGGCGGGCAGGGCAGTCTTTGAAGAAAACTGTGCCGCCTGCCACGGCGAAGACGGCCGCGGAGGCTATGAAAACGGTGCGCCGGATCTGGGAGATGGCCATTGGATCTACGGCGGCGGCAGGGAGGACATCTACCAGAGTGTCTACTACGGAAGGCAAGGTGTCATGCCTGCCTGGGAAGGTCGCCTGAGCGATATGCAGATCCGGATGCTGACGCTTTATCTGTTGTGGAACGGCGAAAATGCCCCAGGCTGAGGAAAACCCACGGTTCCGCAGGGCTATGTATCTGCTGATACTGGCCTTGCTGACCGGGTACATCGGCTTCAAGGCCTGGCACCTGTCGGTGGCCTTCGACGCGTGGGAAAATCAGTCTCTGGAGGGCCCGATTTCGGGGGCTGCCAAGTAGGTAGTTTGCAGAATGATACGCAAATATTTTGCGTATGAATGGCTTCAAGCAGCGCCTCGGCCAGCTTCCAACGCCCGAATCAGGTTCTTCATTCCTCGGTTTCCTTCCAGAACATTCTGCAGGGTCTTGCTGTCTAGTGCGGCAAAGAACACTTCCTGTGCCTCGGTCAGGATCGGCAATAGGCCGCAGGCCGGGGTCATCACGCAGCAGCCGCCATCTTCCTTCATGCACTCAACCAGCGGTGTGCCGCGCTCAGACTTACGCAGCAGCCCGCCGATTGATATAGCCTCCGGCGGCAGTGCCATCCGCATGCCCCCGTTGCGCCCGCGCACTGATTCCACGTAGCCCTCATGAGTCAGCCATTGGGAAATCTTGGCCAGGTGGTTGAAGGGCAGCTTCTGCATCTCCGCAATTTCACGCGTAGACATTAGCCCCTCCTCATGGGTGGAGAGGTGGATCAGGATGCGAAGTGCGTAGTCTGAAAACTTTGAAATCTGCATAAGCACTCTTCTCACAAAAAACACGTATTGGAAATACGTATTTCATTGACATGTATCGATGCCTTTCAATAATAAGCATTATAAATACTTATTAAAGGGAGCGGCACATGCAGCCAGTTGTTCTTTTGATCTCGCTGATCCTGATGGCATTGCTGTCAGCGGTCTTCTACATGGCAGCCAGGGCTTCGCAGGGCGAAGCCCCCGGGCCAAATGCCAACAGTAAACGCACCGGCCTGATTTGGGCGATGGTGGTTCTCGGTGTAATCGTGTCCGTAGGCTCTCTGCGCAGCTGGCCGCACGCGTTGGCCAGTACCGGCGATGCGCTGGAAGTGAGTGTCAGTGGCGGTCAGTGGTGGTGGGATATCGACACCACCGAAATTCCGGTTGGGAAGCCGGTCAACTTCAACGTCACGACCGAGGACGTCACCCACGGCATGGGTATCTATGACAGTGAGCTGACGCTGCTGACCCAGGTCCAAGCGATTCCCGGTTACACAACCAAGGTCACCTATACGTTCGCCGAACCGGGCAGCTACCAGCTCCTGTGCATGGAGTTCTGCGGGGTGGCCCACCACGACATGGTCAATGAATTCGAAGTTGTAGCGGTGGAGGAATAAATGAACACTGCATCTGAATCTGCTGTGGCTGATCGGGCTGCTGCCGTGCCTCAGCCCAATCCTCAAGCCGGCGCTGTCAAGCTGACCATGATCCTGTCAGGTGCGGTTTTCGCGCTGATGATGGTTTTCGGACTGATCATGCGTGCGGCCCAAGGCCAGTGGATAGAACTGGATCCGGCCTTGTTCTACCAGATTCTGACCGCACATGGCGCAGGCATGGTTGGCACCGCCGCGCTCTCAGGGGCGGCTATCATGTGGTATTTCTGCGGTCGTCATGTCGTACTGACGGCCGGCATCTTCTTGGCCTTTCTTGGCCTGTTCCTGCTGGGTGTCGTGCTGATCCTTGGCGCCATCTTCGTCGGCGGTTATGGCGGTGCATGGACCTTCCTGTTCCCGCTGCCTGCCCTGTCCGGCGGCGCGTGGGAGGCGGGCGCGGCGGCGGCCTTTATGCTGGGCTATGTGTCGATTGGGGTTGGCTTCCTGCTTTACTATTTGGAGCTCGGCCGCCAGATCCATGCCCGTTACGGCAGCCTTGCGCGGGCGCTGGGCTGGAACTTGATCCTGGGGCGCGAGGACAGCAATCCGCCGCCTCCCACCATCGTAGCCGCTGCAGCCGTTACCATCTTTAACTCCATCGGCATCATTCTGGGGGCGGCCGTTCTGGTGGCCAGCCTGGTGCATCTCTTGGTGCCGGGGTTTGAGGTCGACGCGCTTTTGGCCAAGAACCTGATCTATTTCTTCGGCCATGTCTTCATCAACGCCTCGATCTACATGGCGGTGACCGCAGTCTATGAGATCCTGCCGGAATACACCGGCCGCCCTTGGAAATCGAACCGGGTGTTCGCGATCGCCTGGAACGCGGTGCTGATCTTCGTGATGGCGGTCTACTGGCACCACCTGCTGCAGGATGTGGTAATGCCGCCCTGGATGCTGGTGGTGGGACAGTTGGTCTCCTACTTCAGCGGCATTCCTCTGATCGCAGTTACGGCCTTCTCCACCTTTCTCTATGTGCGCGGCTCCAAATTGACCTGGGATCTGGCCTCTTCGCTTCTGGTCTTGTCGGTGGCGGGCTGGTCCGTAGGGTCGATCCCGGCGTCGATCGACGGGATGATCAGTGTCAATAAGGTGATGCACAACACCATGTGGGTGCCGGGCCATTTCCACACCTACTTGTTGCTGGGTGAAGTTGCGATGGCCTTTGGTTTCATGGCTTGGTTGGTGCGCGGCAAGACCATCTCGCAGATGGACGGTTTGGACCGCGCGGCCTTTGCCACCTATCTCGCTGGCGCTGCCGGGTTTGTCATCGTCTTTCTGTTCTCCGGTGCCGCCTCAATCCCGCGCCGCTGGGCGGTGCATTACGAGGAATGGCTTACTCATGACCGCATCGGTACAGCCTTCAGCGCGCTGGTGGTGCTGGGAACCCTGATCTTTGTGCTGCGGTTTGTGGCGCGCTTGGGCCGGAGCAGCAACTGATGCTGGCGCGCGCATTCCCATCATTTCTCGCCGCCCTGATCGGCGGCGGGATCCTGTGGCACGCCACGGACGGGGCGCGCGCCTTCACAAGCGAAACGGCCCGGCGGCTGGACGTCGCCCGGTCGCCCCGCCCGGTGCCGGGTGTGACACTGGAAGACATGTCCGGCCAGCGCGTGCCGCTGCTGCCGCAGGAGGGCGAGGTGGTGCTGGTTGAGTTCATCTACACGGTCTGCGGTGACATCTGCCAGATCGCGGCGGCGGATTTTGCCGAGGTCCGCGGCCGGTTGCAGGCTCAGGATGTGAAGGCACGGCTGATCTCCGTTAGCTTTGACCCGCAGCGGGACACTCCGGAGCAGATGGCCATCTACGGCGATGCCCATGAGGCAGATGGCGCAGTGTGGACCGTCGCCCGGCCGGAAGAAAGTGACTTGGACGGGCTTCTGGAATTGTTTGATGTGACAGTCATCCCTGATGAATGGGGCGGCTACCAGCACAACGCGGCAATCCATGTGATTGACGGCAGCGGCCGGTTCTCTGCTGTCTTTGATACTGATGCGGTGGAGGCGGTGGCTGCCCATCTGCAGGAGGTTCAGCCATGAGGATGATTTGCCTGGGACTGCTTGCATTGGCCGAAGCCGTTGCCCTGCGGGAGGCAGCTGTTAGCAGTCCGATTCAGCATGTTTTGGTGCAGATGCCCTTGCTGGTGTTAGCTGGAGCGGTGGCCGGGTGGCACTTGAGTGTGCCGCGCCACTGGGCGGTGCCGCTGCTTCTGACAGCCCTGACGGCCTTACTGTTCTGGATGCTGCCGCTCAATGTGGACTGGGCGCTGACGCCAGCGGGCGAGCTGGTCAAATACGCATCGCTGCCATTGTTGCTGGGACTGCCACTGCGGCTGTCCTGGCCTTGGCTGGGTCCGATCCTGCGCGGGTTCATTAAGGCCAATGCGCTGTCGATGCTAGGGGTCTTGGGTTTCCTTTACACTCATGCGCCTGTCCGCATCTGCAATTCTTATCTGGTGTCCGCGCAGCAGGATCTTGGCTTTGCCTTTCTTTATCTTGCCGCGGCTCTGGCCTGCCTTTGGGCCATCCCGGTTTTGTTCGGACATCCGCGCTGGCTGCCGCTGAGCACTGACGGATGCACCAAATGCGGAGCATGAACTGACATGACTTATTCCGATACTGTCCTTGGGTTTGCGCAGCTGGCGCAAAAGAAAAGCCAGAACCTGCGCACCGATCCACTGGCTTTCCTGATCCTGGCGCTCAAGGCCGGCGCCTTTGTCGGCGCAGGAATCCTATTGATCTTCTCGGTGGGGCAGGGCGTCGAGGGGGCCTTCCGCCCGATTGTCATGGGGGCAAGCTTTGGCATCGCACTGACGCTGGTGGTCTTTGCCGGAGCGGAGCTGTTTACCGGCCACACCATGTATATGACGCATGGATTGCTGACCGGCACCAGCAGCCTGAAAGACCTTGCCTGCTGCTGGGCGGCAAGTTGGTCCGCCAACCTGGTTGGCGCGATACTTCTGGCGGCGTTGTTTGTGATAGGGGGCGGGGGCCTGATCCTGGGCGCCGGCGAAGACGCGCTTCTGTACAAGGTCGCCGCCAAGAAGATGCACGGATCAGCACCGCAGCTTTTTGCCAAGGCGGTCCTGTGCAACTGGCTGGTCTGCCTCGCCCTGTGGTGTGCGGCACGGTCCAAGGATGATGTAACCAAATGCATCGTCATCTTCTGGTGCCTCTACGCATTCATTGCTGCGGGTTTCGAGCACAGCGTCGCCAATATGACGGTCTTCTCGGTTGCGTTGCTGTCTGATCACCCGGAGAGCATCTCGCTGGCGGGTGCGGCTCATAACCTCACTTTCGTCACTCTGGGCAACGCTTTTGCGGGTGCGGGGATCATGGGCTACGGGTATTGGCGTGCGGCTTCCAAACCGCAGATGCGGACCGTGACCGCGAGCGACGCAGTTCTTCAGAGTGAGAAGGAGGCGCACTGATGGGTTTTTTCGCGAACAGAAGCGGTTTGGAAACCTTTGCCGGGCAGTCACCGGTTGATGTGGCTAAGCCTTTGGTTGCGATCATCTTCATATGGTCCGGAGCGGCGATTGCCGGAAACCTGATTGCAGCGCCGGCCAAATTTCAGGCACCCTCTCTTACTTTGCCGGTGGCCCTGGATGTGGGCCGAATGCAATTTCAATGGCTGGGAGTGGCTGAAGCAGTTTGCGCCTTTCTCATTTTGGCCCTGCTCCTTGCGTCCAAGCGGATGGCCAGCTGGCAATTGGTTGCCGCATTTGCAGCTTTTGCTCTGCAAAGATTGTGGATCCTGCCAGTTCTGGACGAGCGCACCCTGGCCATCATTGCAGGTCAGCCGGTGAAGGAAAGCTCGCTTCATTTGGTTTACATCGCAGCTGAGGTCGTGAAGGCCGCTTGCCTCGTTTGGGCTGGTTCCCAAGCCATGCGCCCGCTCTCAGCAAAGAGCCGCGCCGAAGTCTATCTCACCCAAAACACTCAATGATGGATGTCAAAACCACGAAAGGAACGAAGTGATGAGGAACATTCTACTGGCCGTTATCCTAGGAATTGGCAGTGGCCAAGCCGCAGCGGCAGATGGTGATGCGGCCGCAGGTGAAAAAGTGTTCAAGAAATGTGCCGCCTGCCATGCAGTGGAGGAGGGTAAGAAGAAAGTCGGGCCGACAATGTTTGGTATCTGGGGCAGGCCTGCGGGGGCGGTCGAAGGGTACAAATACTCCTCTGCAATGCAGGAGGCGGAATTCTCTTGGGACGAGGAACAGCTGACGGGATTCCTAGCGGCACCAAAGAAACATCTTCCAGGCACAAAGATGGCCTTCCCGGGATTGAAAAAGGAACAGCAGATCAGCGACCTGTTGGCATACCTAAGAACATTGAATTAGCGTTTTTTAAAAAATCTGGCCGATTAGGTCATGTTGACAAATGGCGGAGCCAAATGCGGATAGATGTGATATCAACGAAGCCGAGGTAGCTTTCAGCGGTTTTGTCGTATCGCGTGGCGACGCGGCGGGCATTTTTGAGTTTGTTGAAGCACCGTTCAACCATGTTTCTCAGCCTATATAGCCCACGATCCACGCCGACCCGCATCTTCCGTGTCTTGCGCATTGGGATTTGGGTGAGAATATCGCACTGGCTCATGGCTTTGCGAATGCGATCAGCGTCATAGCCCCGGTCAGCGAGCAACATCCGAGGTTCGGGGAGGTTGTCCGCCACCACAAGATCAAAACCCAAATAGTCCGATGTTTGCCCCGGTGTGATGTCTGTTCTCATTGGTAGCCCATGGCTGGAACATTTGTTCAGAAGGGCCCTGCTTCACTTCTGGGCCGCGTTGCAGACTGAAGGTTAAGGAGCCTGCATGAAACAGTGTCCAAATCCTGCTCCGGCAACCACCGTTTCCGACCAAGCCCTCGCCACCAGCGGGGGCTTCTTCGATTCAGGCTGATCCAACGCCATGATCCCCGACAATTCCTCAGCAATTTTAAGTGGATGTCCGCCCGGCGTATCAGCGTCCGGAACGATCCGCACCTGCGAAATCAGCGTCCGCAACGACGCGGTGGCCGATGCCTGAAGCGGTCGCGGCAGCAACGCAGTATTCGAAAATAGCGGACGGAACCTTTTCCCGCATTTAGGAAAAATGTTTATTCTGAACATATGCGCTGGAACATAAATGAAATCGAAACCTTCCTCAGTATGGTGGACACGGGTTCCATCTCCGAACCTGCTACACGGGCTGGCCTTTCAAAAGTCTGTCATTAGCAAACGGATCAGCGATCTCGAAAAGGCCTTGGCGTCGCCCTGTTTACACGCCATGCAGGCCGGATCAGCGCCACGGATGCTGCCAGTGCGCGCGCCGAGAGCGTTCGGCCTACATTCAGTGAACTCGTAGCTGCCACCGAGTGGGTGGCGGCGGATGATCATGGCTTGCATGGCCGGTTGAGGATTTCAGCTCCGATGAGCTTTGGGACCCGTCACGTAGGTCGAATGGCCGCCAAGTTTGCCAGCCTGCACCCAAACCTTGAGGTCATTATCGAATACGATGATTCAAAGGTTGACTTGGGGCGGCCCGGATTTGACGCCGCTATCCGCGTCGGTGCGATGCCGGACAGCACCCTGGTTGTTCGCAAACTTTGCGAGGATCCGCGAGCGATCGTCGCAAGCCCTGATTATCTCGAAAAGCACGGGCCGATCATTAAGCCCGGGCAACTTAGAGAACATGCCGCGATTGGATGTCAGAACAAGCGGCTGGGTGAAATCTGGCAGTTTGACAAGCCGGCTGACCCGCCGATCCCTTCCAGGGTCATGATGAACAACGGCGAAGCGATGCGCGGCATGGTTCTGGAAGGTCTTGGGATAGCGCTTCTGCCGATGTTCATCGTCTACGAAGACCTGAAGGATGAACGCCTGCTTCAGGTTCTGCCTGAATTAGTTCCGGAACCTTTGCCGGTACAAGCCGTATGGCCGCCAGTCAAACACATGCCCCGAAGCTTCTGCTGCCCATCGACCATCTCGTCCTCGCCTTCGGGCAAAGAGCGCCTTGGCAATAAGCGCACGGTGATCGTAGAGATACCTGTGATGCCGCAATTTTTGCCGCAGCTGCAGAATTAAGGCGGAGCAGACCAAATCAGGAAAACAGATAGAGTTGTTCAAACAGCTCGGCTGTAAGCCGTCATGCTGCAGATGTAACGATGTACGCACTGATTAATGCCGGGTCACCCCGGGATCAATCAAGACTGAAAGCGATCCGCGTTGCTTTAGTGCGCTCGCCATTGTGCTTGAACCAATGGCGCATCAATGGCTCGCTGTACGAAGGCCAGTTCGTGATCTTGTACCTCGTCGGGGACCAACTGCTCATGGTTCCCAGCTATCATGCTGGAATCGCGGGATGAATCCCATCACCCGATTCACGCGGCAAAGCCGATCAAAGCCATTCATTAGGAGAAGCTTGACGCCAATCTAACTTGCCCCTTTCAGTCCGTCGGCACAGCGCTGTTGGACATTGCGTACGATCACATTGATCAACGCGCGGGAGACTTGAAGCTCCTCTGCAATTTCTTTTTGCAGGACGCCGGCCAGCCGGTGACGCAGGAATACGTCGCGGTTCCGCGGCGGGCTGTCTGCAAGGCTCTGGACAACCGCTTGCAGCGCCTGTTTGCTTTCAAGGCTTGCCCGTCCGCACAATGGAGTCACGCCGGCCGCTGCCAGCTGGCCCTCGTCCCCGAAATCCGTGGGGATCTCACGGCGCGATTTGCGCAGGTAGTCGATGGCCGTATTGCGCACCATCCGCGCCACATAGGGCCGGGGTTTGTCCGGCAGGTTGCCGGGCTTGAAAGACAGGCATTTCAAGGCAGTGTTCTGGATCACGTCTTCGGCGGCGTCGAGCGAGCCTACCAGTTTCAGGGCGGAACACAGATGCAGCCTGCGGTGGCTGACAAGTTCTTCAATCAAGTCTTCACAGACGCGCGGTCGTGGATGATCCGGCATGGCAATCCCATCGGTATGAACCCGGATAAATGTCCGGAAAGGTGATGTTTTTTTGGGAAAACTGCCTTTGGGCGTGCAGGCCCTGGGTTGCGCTCCCGTTATCAGCCAGGTGGGATGCTAGGTCAATCCTCGCGTGTGAAATTGGCGGGTAATTGCCGTTAACGGGTGTGCGGCCCGCTGTTGCGGGCCGCCGGAGGCGAGCTATTCCGCGGCGGCGAGCTGTGCGGGCTGCGGCGTCAGGAGTGCTTCGGCAATCTCATCCACGCGCACCGCCAGAACCGACAGCAAGGTATCGCTCAGCCCATGGGTCTCTTCGCAGTAACCCTGCAGGAAGATGCGGGGGTGGAAGGTCCCGCAGGTCCGCATCTGGTAGTTCCGGTCCGGGCTTTCAAAATGCACGTGCGGCTCCAGCCCGGCCAGCAGGGTTTCTCCCAGACGGCGGCGGTAGCCCGTTGCCAGAATGACTAGGTCATAAGCGTCGCTGCGGGTTTCACCACCCTGAGTCGGTTGCAAGGTCAGCTGCGTCTGTTGCCCGCTGGCTGCTGCAGCGGTGACGCAGGTGCTGCGCAGCAGCCTGTAAGCAGAGCCGCCGGCCACTTCCTGTTCGTAGAACAACCCGTAAACCTGGTCGATCAGATCGCCGTCCACGACTGCGTAGTTGGTGTTGGAATACTCCGCCATCAACGCCCGGCGCTGGTCTGCAGGCTGCTGGTAGACGTGGGAAGTGAAGCTGGCGTCGAAAATCTCGTTCACGAATGGGCTGTCGTCCGAAGGCTTCAGCGCGTGGCTGCGGAAGATGAAGTCCACTTGGGGCCGGGACGGGTCATTGGCGAGGTCCATGAAAATCTCGGCACCGCTCTGGCCCGAGCCGATGACCGCCACTTTCAGCGGCTTGTCCGCTGCCGCCAGCCTGGGCTTGACGGCACTGAGGTAGCTGGAGCTGTGGACCACGCCGGGGTGGTCTTGCAGCGCAGCAAAAGTGTCCGGGATGGCAGGCTTGCCGCCGATGGCCAGCACCAGATCCCGGGTCAGGTAGCGGATCTGCCTGCCGGTCTCGTCCTCGGCGGTGACGGCCAGGACCTCGCCGGTGCCGCCGGGGTCCTGGACGGGTTCGGCACCGGTCACCCGCTGGCCATAGCGGCAGGTGTCTTCTAACTGCGCAGCGGCCCAGACGAGGTAGCTGTTGAACTCCTGCCGGCTAGGAAAGAAGCTCTTTCGGTTGACGAAGCGCTCAAGCCGGCCCCGTGCATGCAGGTAGCTGAGGAAGGAGTAGGGGCTGGCGGGATTGCGCAGGGTGACCAGATCCTTGATGAAGGAAACCTGCATGTCCGAGCCTTCAAGCAGCATGTCCGGGTGCCAGGCAAAGCGGGGTTTGGCTTCCAGATAGAGGGCGTCCAGCTTTGGCGCCCCGGCCTGCGCACGTTCCTGCAGGGCAATGGCCAGTGCCAGATTTGAAGGGCCGAAGCCCACACCGATCATGTCGTGGATGTGTTGCGGTTCGATCATCGGGTTTCTCCGGGGTTCAGTTGGGCAAAGGGGGACAGTTGCAGCGGACGGCCAGGATCTGCGGGGCTGGGGCGGGACCAGAGGCGGGCCTGAAAGAAATGCTCCCGCTCCAGCCGCACCAGCGTTGCGCGCTTGTGGGCAAAGTCGAACTCCTTGACTGCGGCAAAGCCGGATCGGGTCAGGTTGCGCAGCTGCTGGGTGTGGCTGGCTGCGGGTTCGCCAACCAGCGCCTGGGTGCGGGGCTCCGCCAGGAACATGTAATGCATCAGCGAGGGCAGCCAGGTGGTGACGTAGTCGGCGCCGCGGGCTTCGGGGTCACCCACCAGCACATGCCAGCCGCGGTCCCAGTCGCCGGCAGGGTAATGGGCACCGATGCGGTTTTCACGGGCCCAATAGAGTTCGAAGTAACAAAAAGGGCGTCCGTCGAGGCAGCCAAGGACCGGCATCATATGCGGATCAGTCTGCATCCGGGAGAGGTAGTTCCGGTGGTATTCCAGGGTTCCGGATTCCTCGAAGAAGGCGGCGACGCGCGTGTCGTTCATCCAGGCGTGGAACAACTCCAGGTCCGCAGCAGGATCCAGCGCGCGCAGCGAGAAGGTCTGCTGCAGCCAGGGGATGCGGCGATGGTAGAGGAGGCCTGACGGCTTGGGCGGCCGCAGCGGGTGGCTGCCATGCGGCCCGGCCACCTGCGCCTGCGGGTAGCTGCGGGGCGGCTGCGCCAGCCATAGGTCCGGAACCTGCCAGAGCATCTCTGGAAAGACTGCTAGCCAGCTGCCGTCCAGCAGGCTGGCAGCACCGGTGGAGAGCAGTTCCTGTTCGAGAGAGGCGAAGTCTTCCCGTTTCAGCAGGACCAGCACTTCCTCGGCCGCGTGGCTGGTCAGGGCCTCGCAGGCAGCCAGCAGGGCGGCCAGGCTGAGCGGGCTGGCGGGCGCCGCGAGCTGCAGTTTGCCGCCGCCATGGTCCGTGACGGCGATGTCTTGCGCGGTGCCCTGGCTGTAAACCGTGACACTGCCGGGTCCGGGCCGGGCCCAATGGGGCGGGGTGTGATCTGAGGCGTTATCCAATGACACGCTGGGTCCTCCGTTTGCTGGTCGGCGCGGGCGTGCGCCGGGACTGCTTTGAGAACGCTGCAGGGCGGAGGAAATTTACAAAAAAATCAGGTATTCTGTATTTTTCGGATATGCGCGGAGGAGCCTGTTTTCAAACCGGAAAACCCGGCGCCTGAAGACAGGGCCGGGAGACAGTTTCACAATGAAATCGGGTGTTAACTGAGGGCAAACACCTTTTGAATGGCGCGGTTCACTGCCACAGGCAGAACCGACATGTGGTTTTCTCCGGCATAGGTTTCATAGTCAGATTTGACCCCCGGAAGCTGGTTCAGCGCGGCGGCCATGTCCTGTGCTGCGGCGATAGTCCGGGTCTTTTCCTTCTCGGCCAGCCGTTCGGCGGCCTCTGCGGCCTCCGTCTGGAAAGGGGCGAGGCGCGCGCCCTCCCATTCGCCTGCGGAGAGATGCACATAGGGGCTGTGCGGGCCGGGATCGAAACGGATCAGATGCTGCAACAGGAAGCTGTCTTCCCAGGTGATCGCAGGGCTGGCAGCGATCCAGTGGCTGAAGGTGCCCGGCTGGTTGAACAGCAGCCACAGGGCAAACAGCCCTCCAAAGGAATGCCCGAACAATCCGCGGTGCGCAGGGTTGAGCGGCGCACAGGCCTCTGCCAGCGGCAGAACCTGTTCCAGCAGGAAGCGGGCCATCTCTTCTCCACCGCCGGTGCGCACCGGTTCGCTGCCCTCGTGGAACGGAGGATAGGTCTGTCCTGGCGGCGGACCGAGGTCCCAGCTGCGTTGGAAAGGGTCATAGGCGCCGTCCGTCGGGTAGCCGATGGCGATCAGCACGCCCCAGCCGACATTGGTGCCAGAGGGATAACAGGCCTGTGCCCGCATGGCGTCGATTGCGGTGCCGATCACCGCATTGCCGTCTGTCATGAACAGGGCAGGCCAACCGTCGGCAGGGGGCTCTTCAGGAGGCACCCAGATGAAGATACGGCGGATGACGCCGGTCACGCTGTCGGCCACGTCGTGCCAGTGGGCGCCTGTCCAGGTCTCACCGGTGGCGCAGGCAGGGGGCAGCGATGTCATTGGCGCGCCTCCGCGATGGCTTGCAGGACATCCGCCACCAAGTCATCGGCGTTTTCAAGGCCGGCAGCAAGGCGCACCGATCCGGTCGGGGTGCCGAAACGCTGGAACACATTGGCCGGACCGGAAAGGCTCAGGGCGGCCTGAGCGGGGATCACCAGGCTTTCCGGGCCGCCCCAGCTGACGCCTATCTTCACTACTTTCAGCGCATTGGTGAAACGGGGAATGTCGACGCTGCTGTTCAGATCAAAGGCGAACAGCCCGCCATAGCCCGAAAGACAGGCGTTGCCCGGGTTGGCCTCAAAAGCAGGATGGCGGACGCGGGCGACGGCGGGATGGGCAGAAAGGGCCCGCCCCAGCGCCAGCCCGTTCTGCATGTGGCGGGCCATTCGAAGATGCAGGGTGCGCATGCCTCGCAGCACCAGCCAGGCGTCGAAGGGGGAAAGCTTTCCGCCGAGAAAATGATAAGCCTCGTGGTCGATACGGGCAAGCAGCGCCTTGGGGCCTGCAATCAGGCCTGCCAGCGTGTCCGAATGGCCTGCGAGATATTTTGAGGCGGCGTGAACCACCAGGTCGATGCCGAATTCCGCCGGGCGCTGGTACAGCGGCGTGGCCCAGCTGTTGTCGATCACCGAGATCACCCCCAGCCGGCGCGCCTCGGCACCGATGGCGCGCAGATCCTGGGTGGTGAAGCTCCAGGAGGCTGGGCTTTCCAGATAAATCAACGCGGCGCCTGGCAGCGCATCGAGCACCGCCTGGGTATCGGTGCCGTCCACATACTGGGTGGTCACACCAAACTTCTTCAGCAAGCATTCGAACAGACGGAAAGCGTCGGAATAGAGGTTCTCGACCGCCACAATACGGTCGCCGGATTGCACAAAGGGGATCACCGCGGCAGCAATGGCCGCCATGCCGGAGGCAAAGCCGCGCGCTGCCTCCACGCCCTCCATCCGGGCGATGAGGCTTTCCAGCTCAGCCACCGTAGGGTTGTTGCCGCGGCTGTAGACATAGCGGCTGGACTCGCCTGCAAAGACGGCGGCCAGGTCCTCGTAGCGGTCGAACAGAAAGGATGAGGTCTGGAACACCGGCACCGAACAGGCGCCATGCGGCATGGGATCATGCGGGGCGATGAGATCGGGTGTGAGCCGGTCGGACGCGGCGGGCAGGGGGGAGGGAAAGTGATCGTTCATGCGGGTAGACCTTTCAGGGGAGTGTGCGGCAGGCGCAGCAGGATCAGGACAGCGGCGAGGCCAGTAAGGAACGCCGCAAGCGACAGTGCTGGGGCAAGCCCGGCGAAGCCCCAAAAACCGGCGGCAGTGAACAGGAGCGGCAGGAACAGCCAGCCCAGCGGTGCGAGGCCCAGGAGAGCGGCATCGCGGGCGCGGGCGGTGGCTTGCAGGCTGACTTGGGCCGCGTGGCGCAAGGCGGTTGCGGGCAGTGACAGAGCGAACGCTGCCAGCGCGGGTTCGGCAAGGGACTGAACCGCAGGATCAAGGGTGAACAGGGCGCTGATTTGCGGCGCGGCCAGCAGACCCGTCAGCAGAAACAGGCTGGCGGTGGCGGTGGCGATGGCTGCGGTGGTGAGCGCCGCGCGGGCAAAGCGGGCGGTATTGTTTGCACCGGCGGCATAAGCCAGCACCGCCTGCGCGCCGAGACAGAAACCCTCGACCGGCAGAGTGGCGAGCACCCAGAGCCTGAGGGCGATGCCCATGGCGGCCTGGCCAGCGGTGCCCTCGTGCTCGCCGGCCAGGCGGTAGAGCAGCAGAAAGGCGAGGCTGGCCCCCAGCACTGAGGCCGCCTCAGGCAGGCCGATGCGCAGAACTGGCCAGAGGCGGGCAAGCGCGCTGCCGGAAAGGCGCGGTCGCAGCCGCAACGGGGTGCGGGAAGACGTGAAGTACCAGCCATAGAGGGCGAGAGTGGCAAGCTGGGCCAGTACGGTGGCCAGCGCGGCACCGCGCACGCCGAGGCCCGCGGTGAAGATCAGCAGCGGGTCCAGCGCCATGTTGAGCGTGAAGCAGAAGATCAGGCTGAAAAGGCTGAAACGGGCGTGGCCGCTGCCGATTGCGGTGAAATCGCACAGGATTTGCACCATTCCCAGCCCCGCCGAGAGGGTGAGGATGCTGATGTACTGCAGGGCAGGCTCCCGCACCGCTCCCGTGGCGCCCAGCACATCCAGCAGCGGCAGCCGGGCCAGCCAAAGCGCAGCAGCGAACAGGGCGGCCAGCAGCAGGCAGAGCGCCATAGCGGCGGAGGCGAGGCGGGCGGCCTCCTGCTTGCGGCCGGCGCCAAGGGCGCGGCCGGCCGCAGCGGCGGTGCCGATGCCGAGCCCCACGCCAATCGCGGCGGTGAGGCCGGTGAGGGGCAGGGCCAGGCTGACGGCGGCCAGCGCCTCCGGCCCCAGCTGGCCGACAAAGTAGCTGTCCACTCCCTGGTGGGCGGCATTGATCGACAGGCCGCCTGCGGTGGGCAGGCCTGCGCGCAGCAGCGTCCGGAGGAGATCCGGGCTGGCAAGGTTCAAGGCGGTCATGGTCTGGGGCTTCTATCTGATGAGGGTCTGTCCTGACCTTTGACGCAGGCGGGGCGGGGAAATTCACAAGCCAGGTGCAAGTTTTCTGCTGGGAGGGGTGAATTGCGGGCAAGGTGCTGCGTCTTTCCGGGGACAAGAGATGAATGGAGACCCGAAGATGACCCAACCTGGACCCGATCAATGGATCTGCGTCACCAACAGTGAAGGCCGCTGGTCCGTCTGGCCTGCAAACCTGCCGGTTCCTGCGGGATGGCAGGCCAAAAGCACGCCTGCGGACCGCAGCGCCTGCCTCGCGGAGATTGAGGCGCGCTGGACCGACCCGCGTCCCGAAGCACTGCAGGAGGCGATGGCATGAGCGGCACACTGGCGCTTGAAGATGCGGAGATGGAGCTGACACCGGGTGAAAAACAGGTTTGCGCTCATGATCAAGTGGGGCAGCTGGCGCCCTACAGGGTGCAGGTTCTGCTGCTCAGGGCGGATGCGCGCTGGCAAATCGCAGAGGTCCGGCAGGCCGCGGAAGCCGCCCTGGAAGCGCATCCGGTTTTTTGTGCCCGCCTTCACCGGCAGGCGGGCGGCGAGATGCGCCGCTCTGAACAGGAGAGGAACCGGATTAGACTGGCGGAACGCCCGGCAAAGGCGTTGGAGGCCGCGCTGGCCGGGATGCGTTTTGATCTGGACGGCGGCGCGGGGGCCTTTGCCTGTGTCGCAACGGATGACAGGGACCATCTGTTCGGCGTGGCTTTGCACCCGGCCTTTGGCGATGCAGGGGTGCTGAACGCTGTGGCTCTGGGCTTTGCCCGCGCGTTGACGGGAGAGGCGGATGTTGCTCTTCCAGCGGTTGGGGCTGCAGCTGAAACGGGCCGGGATCAGCTGCCTGGCTGGCGGGAGATGCTGGAGGACACGGCCTGTGCGGTTGCCCGCTTACCGCACCGGCACGGCGGCAGCGAAGACGTCGCACGGGGCCGTGCAGAACATGTGCTGCAGCCGGCGCTGGCGAAAACCCTGCACAGGGAAAGCGCCGGAGCGGAAGCCCGTTTCTCTGCTGCGCTTGGTATTGTGTTGTCACGCTGCAGCGGGCAGGGGGATCTGCGCTTTGCAACCGGTTCCGTACAGGCGCAGGCGGTGCGGCGCAGTGAAGACATCCTGCCGCTGCGGCTGCGAATTGATCCGGGCAGCAGCGCAGGAGCTGTGCTGGAACAGGTGCAAACGGAATTGGAGCGGGGCAGGGCGCGCGCAGTGCCTTCGGAATTCCTGGTGCAGGACATGCTGCGCCGCGAGGGTGCGGACCGGCATCCTTTGGGAGCCGTCACCCTGCATGTGCGCAGGGATGTGCCGCTGCCGGACGGGCTGGCGTTCTGCACTTTGCCGGACCCTGCGGCGCAGGGGGAGTTGATGCTGCTGATGCGTCTGAGCGGTGATGGCAGGGTGATCCTGCGGGCCAGCTATGCGCGGGACTTGTTCGAGCCTGCCTTGATCGGGCGCTTTCTGACGCATCTGGAGCGGGTGCTGAATGCCGGGCTGGCGGACCCGGAGCAAGCGGCAGGGCGGATTGCCTTGCTGAGCCGCGAGGAACTGGACACGCTGTCGGCGCCATATGAGGATAGCGCGGTCAACGATCCCCGCATGGTGCATGAGATCATCGCCGGCCACGCTTGCCTGACGCCTGACAAAACGGCGCTGATCTGCGGTGGCGAGGCCTGGAGCCACGGCACCCTGAACCGCCGGGCCAACCGGCTGGCGCACCGGTTGCGGGCGCTGGGGGTTGGCACCGAAGTGCCGGTGGCCGTCATGGTCGAACGTGGCAACGAGGCGGTGATGGCGATCCTGGCGGCGCTGAAGGCAGGCGGCGCTTATATCCCGGTGGAGCCGGACCATCCGGAAAGCCGCAATCACCACATTTTGACCGACGCAGGCGTGCAGGCGGTGATCACCCGCCGCTGCCACCTGGGCAAGCTGCCCGAGGGGCTCAAGGCCCGGATCCTGTGCCTGGACGATGATCCTGGGGCAGGTCAGCCGGAGGTGGACCCGGATGTCGCCATCCATCGGGACCAGATGGCCTATATCATGTATACTTCCGGCTCCACCGGTAAGCCGAAAGGCGTTGCGGTGGAACATGGACCGCTCAGCGATCATCTGCAGGATACGGCGCGTGTTTATGAGATGGGCAGCGAAAGCCGCGAGCTGCCGTTCCTGCCGTTCTCCTCGGATGGCGGGCATGAGCGCTGGATGAATCCTCTGATGATGGGCGGTTCGGCGGTGATCCCGGACGGGGTGCTGTGGACGCCGGAGCAGAGCTTTGCGGCGATGCGCAAATACGGCTGCAACAATGCCTCTATCCCGACGACCTACCTGCAGCAGCTGGCGGAATGGGCGGAAGAAACCGGCGAGGCGCCGGATATGCGGCTCTATTCATTCGGCGGCGAAGGGCTGGCGCAAGCAACCTTTGACCTGCTGTCGCGGGAGTTGCGGGCGCCCCTGCTGATCAATGGTTACGGGCCGACCGAAACCATCATGACGCCGATGGTCTGGAAGGTGCGGGCGGGCACCCGTTTCGAAGGCGCCTATGCGCCCTTGGGCCGGGCAGTGGGCAACCGCCGCGCCTATGTGCTGGATGCGCAGCTGATGCCGTGCCCCGTCGGGGTGGTGGGAGAGATCCACCTGGGCGGCGAGGGGGTTGCGCGCGGCTATGTGAACCGGCCCGGCACCACCGCGGACCGGTTCATTCCCGACCCTTTTGCACCGGAGTTGGATGGGCGTTCAGGCGCGCGGATGTACCGGTCCGGCGATCTGGGGCGGTGGCGCGAGGACGGCACCATCGAGTTTCTCGGTAGGGTGGATCATCAGGTGAAGCTCAATGGCTACCGGATCGAGCCGGGCGAGATTGAGGCGGCTCTCCTGCAGCAGCCGGGGGTATCCGAAGCGCTGGTTCTTCTGCGCGAGGATGATGGCGAGAAGCGGCTGGTCGGCTATGCTGTGGCGCCGCGGGACGTACAGGAGGAGCAGCTGATGCGGGCGCTGGAGGCGCAGCTGCCCCGGCATATGGTGCCCTCGGCCATTGTTGTGCTGGAGCGGATGCCGACCAACCCCAATGCCAAGGTTGACCGGGCGGCACTGCCGCTGCCGGGGGTGCGGCGGCGTGCCGGCGAAGGTGCCGCCCCAGCCGGGGAGGCCGAAGCCGCGGTGCTGGCGGTTTGGCGGGATGAGATCGGCAATCCGGAAATGGGCGTGACCGATGACTTCTTTGACATGGGCGGCAGGTCGCTGACCGCGTTGAAGGTGCTGGCCCGCATGCGCAAAGCCTGGCCGGGCATTGCGCTGACCATTGCGGACTTGTTTGATGCGCCGACGGTCCGGGCGCTGACACGGCGGCTTGAGGCAGGGGATGCCACGGGGCGGCAGGCGATTGCGCTGCGCAGTACCGGCTCACGACCGATGCTGTATTGTTTCCCCGGGCTGCTGGTGTCGACCCGCGAATACCTGCGGCTGACCGGATTTCTGGGAGAGGATCAGCCAGTGACCGGCTTCCTGTGCCATTCGCTCAATGAAGAGAAGCATTTGAACGTGTCAGTGCAGGATGTGGTGGCGCCTTATGTCGAACATATCCGCCGGGAAAGCGCCGGGCGGCCCTGCGCATTTCTGGGTTGGAGCTGGGGCGGTCTTCTGGCCTGGGAGGCGGCGCGGCAGCTGCAGGGCGAGGTGGATCTGCGGATGATCGGCATGGTGGATGTCTGCGATCTGGGCCGCGATTTTGCCCCTGGCGCGGTGCCGGGCTTTGCTCTTGGCGAGCGGGAGACGCTGGAAGCGGAGCTGCAGGCGTGGCTGGGCAAGACCAGGATGCGGTCACAGTGGGATGCGCTGATCGGGGCGATGGATGCGCTCTGCTATGACCAGTTCCTGCGTTTCATCGGCAACGAGGCAGAGCCGCTGCCCTTTGACGGCCCCGAGGTTTCCAGCCGCGAGCATACGTTCTGGGTGCTGATCGACAACGCGCTGGTGTTCCGCCAGTACCAGCTGGCGCAGCTGAATGTGCCGGTGGCCTCCTTCAGTGCGGGTGACACGCTGAGCCGGGGTCTGAACCTGGTGGACTGGCGGCAGGTATCGCCGCGGGCCGAACCGGCGGAAGTGGTGCCTGGCACCAACCATCTGCACATCATCGGCGACCAGCTGTTCCATGGCCGTTTCAAGGCGGCGCTGGAGCGGGCTTTTGCAGGCGCGTAATGGCAGCAGCCGGGGCTGAAAAAGCCCCGGCTGCCGACCGGACAAAGGCGGCACGGGTTATCCCCGTGCCGCTGTTTTTTTGATCAGAACGATTTGCCGATAGTGAAGGACACGGTGCGGCCTTCTCCGCGGGAGCAGCCGTAGCCGTCGTAACAGATGCTGTCGTAACCCTTGTCAAACAGGTTGGAGACCCGCAGGTTCACCTCCATTTCCTGCCATTCATAGCGCAGGGCCAGATCGGCAAGCGTGTAGGAGGGCGTCACCCGTGCGTTGCTTTGGGTGGCAAAGGCATCATCATTGTAGCGGATGCCGCCGCCGATGCTGAGACCCGGCAGCAGGGCCGCGGCATCATAGTCCAGCCACAGCGACAGCTGATGCGGCGGCGCCATGGCGTTGTCGTTTCCGGTGAGGCCTGCAACCAGAGATTTGGTGATCTCGGTGTCCAGGTAAGTATAGCCGAACACACCTTGCAGATTGTCCGTGATCCGGCCCCGGGCCTCCAGCTCAAGCCCGCGGGAGCGGATTTCGCCTTCCTGAGTAAAGCTGCTCCAGGTCGGGTCGTTGCGGTCGTAGTCCTTCACGTTGGTCTTGCGCAGGTCAAAGACGGCGGCGCTGAGCATATAGCTGCCGTGTTCCGGCAGATAGCGCAAACCGGCTTCCCACTGTTTGCTTTCGGAGGGGTCCAGAGGCGCGCCGGCGATGGTCTTGCCGAAGTTCTGGACGAAGCCTTCAGTATAGCTGACGTAGGGGGTCAGGCCATTGGCCATCTCGTAGGTCAGGCCCAGCATGCCGGTGGTTGCTGCGTTCTTCTGCGATTGGGCGGTGGAATTCAGCAGATCGTCGATTTCATTTTCGAACCAGCTGCGGCGCAGGCCCGCGGTGACGGCCAGACCGTTGCTGAACTTATGGTGGTTCTGCAGGTAGATCCCTTTTTCAGTATACTCTTCCCGGTTATGTGCCGACAGCGGCGGGTAGGCGACGTTGAAATCGAACACCGGATTGGCGAAGCTGACGGAATAAGCGCCATAGGCCAGGTGCTGGCGGTATTCGGTTTTGCGGCGCTGGTAGTCGGCGCCGACGATCAGGCTGTTACCGCCGCGTTTCCATTCCAGGTAGTTGTCGAAGCCCAGGTTATAGGCCTCTTCGGTGTTGGCCTGTGCGGTATAGCCCATGTTGCCGGTCGCAAAGTCGGTCGAGGCGAGGTACAGGTGCTGATAATCGATCTTGTCGCGGGCATAGCGGGTCTTCTGATTGAAGGTGAAGCCGTCGCCGAAGCGGTGCGAGAATTCCCAGCCGATGGAGCCGCTTTCGCTCTCATAGGAATTGAAGCCCGACTGCCGCGTATAGAAGTTCTCGGGCAGGCTGCCGAGGGCCGCGTCATACTCTACACCCGCTTGCGGCACCCATTGCAGCGGGGTCCGCTCGTCCTGCTGCAGGTGCATCAGCACCGTCAGGCTGGTGTCGTCACTGGGCGCCCAGGTCAGGCTGCCCGCAACCAGATTCCGGTCGTTGTGGGAATTGTCCAGTTCGGTCTCGCCGTCGCGCAGCAGCACCGTCAGCCGCCCAGCCAGCGTGCCCTCGGCATTCAGCACCCGGGATACGTCCACGCCGGCCTCGGCGGTGCCAAAGCTGCCATAACCGGCATAGGCAGAGCCTTCGTTTTCAAATGTGGGACGCTTGGTGACCAGATTGACCAGGCCGCCTGCGTCGTTGGAGCCATAAAGAACACCCGCCGGGCCGCGCAGCACTTCGACCCGGTCCAGCATGTAGGGGTCGATCTTGAAACTGGCGAAATTGTGCGCCTTGTTCGGCAGCCCGTCGCGGTAAAGCGCACTGGTGCCCATGTCGAAGCCGCGGATCGAAAACTGGTCGAACCGGTCATCAGTACCCCAGGTGGAGGGGTTGATGCCGGGGGTGAACCTGATTGCGTCCTCGACCTGGGCGGGCTGGCGCCGCTCCAGCTCGGTAGAGGTCACGACGGAGATCGACTGCGGCACTTCTGCCAGCGGCACGCCTGATTTGACGCCGGTCTCGGAGGCGGGCGCGAGATAGCTGTCGACAGCGCCGGCATATTGCAGCTTGTCACGCACGATGATCGGCGCGAGCTCCAGCACGTCCTCTTCCTGTGCTGAAGCGGGATGGGCGGCGAACGCAGAGGCGCTAAGCGCGGTGCCGCAAAGCAGCGCTCGCAAAGCGGGCCGGCCGGTAGCGGCCGGGGAGGGTAGGGTTGTCATCACTGTAGTCCCAGGTTTTTCGGCCAGGCTGCGCTGCAGCAGGAAACCGGCCCTATTGGTTGGCAAATTGCAAATATCGCCTGGGAGGTTCCTGGGTGGCGGCACCATACATTTAACGGGTGAAGAGTCAACGGTGGCGTGGCCGTAACTCTTGATTTGGAGCGGTTTTTTCCGGCTCCTCATGTCCCGTTAGGTCCGCAGGCAGAGAGATGGAACGCCCTGCAGACCGGAACCTCGCCGCAGCGTTGCGGCGGCAAGTCGATGGGTTACGGCAGGCTCCAATAGGCTGCGATATAGCTTTGGCCAGGCGGCACGCCGGCTGCCCGGGCGGCGGCGCGTACAGGTTGGGCCTCGGATTTTTCGCCGGCGAACCAGAGGAAGGCGCCGGGGTGCTGCGGGAAGTCCGCCCGGGCGCAGCGGCCGAGGCTGTCTCCGACCCGCCGGTCCAGCCAGCGCAAGGAAATGCCGGGCGGGGCGGTGACCGGATATCCGCAGGCGGCGCCGCCATCCGCAAGCAGCGTGGCGCTGCCGCAAGTGCCGGGCGGCAGGGTTTCGAGAATGCGGGCTGCTGCGGGAATGGCGGTCTCATCAGCGTAAAGCAGGATTTCTTCCGTATTCGGAATGCCGCCGCCGCCGGGGCCTGCGATGGTCAGCTGATCACCCGCTGCAGCGTTTTGTGCCCAGGCAGAGGCCCGGCCGCCGGCATGCAGGAACAGGTCGAATTCCAGCAGACCGCTTTGGGCGCAGACGTTGCGGGCGGTATAGACCGGCCGGTGCAGCGTCTTGGCGCCTTTGGGCCAAACTGTCCGGCCGCCGGCATCGAGCTTTGGGTACTCCGGATCGGTGCAGCCTGCGGGCGGCAGCAGCAGGCGGAAGTGGATGGCGTCGTCGCCGAAGCCGGACAAATCCTGCGCCTGCAAGCGGATGCGCAGAAAACTGCGGCCCAGCGGAATGACGGAGAGCAAGGTGGTGAATTGCACATCCGGAGGCCGTGTGCTTACGACGCCATTATCCGGCCAGCGGAGTGAAGCCGCCGCTCCAGGCTGCAGGTGTTCGAGGTGCTCGGCAAAGCCCTCTTTCAGCATGTGGAGCCGGTCCGGCAGCGCAGCTGATACCCGGATCGCGGTGCCTGTTCCCTCCGCGGTAAAGCGGTAGCGGCCAAAAGCGGGGACTTCGATCGTGAGGCTGGCTTCAGTATCGTGGACGACCGGCAATTCATGCTCTTGCGCCATGGCGCGCAGTGCCGGTCGGGCGGCGGCAAAGGGCAAGGCGGGCAGATCGGCCTCGGCCTGCAGGGGGAAGCTGGGAAGGCTGTTCATCGGTGCGGGCCTCATTCCGGGATCACGTGGGGGGTGCCATGCAGCGGGTCTGGGATGATCCGGCATGGGAGACCGAACACCTCCTGCATGACGGTCTCGGTGACCACTTTGGCCGGAGTGCCCTGGCAATGAACGCGGCCGGACTTGAGAGTGATCATATGGGTGGCAAAGCGCGCCGCGAGGTTGATGTCATGCAGCACCATGGCGATGGTGCGCCCGGTCTCGCGGTTGAGTGCCTGCACCAGTTTCAAAAGCTCGATCTGATGCGGCAGATCAAGGTAGGTGGTGGGCTCGTCCAGCAGCAGAATACCGGTGTCCTGAGCCAGCGCCATGGCAATCCAGGCGCGCTGGCGCTGGCCGCCGGAAAGCGCCTCAAGCGGCCTTGTGGCAAGGGGGGCCATGCCGGTGCGTTCCAGCGCCTGATCAATGGCGGCGGCATCCTGGCGGGACCATTGCCGCAAAGGGGACTGATGCGGAGTGCGGCCGCGGGCGGCAAGGTCGCGGACGGTCATCCCTTCGGGGGCTGCGGGGGATTGCGGCAGGATCGCCAGCCTTTGTGCGACAGAGCGGCTGGGCTGACGGTGGATTGCCTTGCCGTCCAGCACGACCTGGCCCGCGGCGGCGGGCTGCAGCCGTGCCAGGGCGCGCAGCAGGGTGGATTTGCCGCAGGCGTTGGGGCCGGCGATGACCGTAATGCTGCCATCGGGGATTTCTGCGTTCAGGTCAGTGAGCACATGGGTCCCGGCATAGGCAGCCGATAGGTTCTCTGCACGCAGGCGGGCGTTTGGGGGGTTGGAGGCGTTGAGCATCAGAACGGTCCTTTGCGGAAGTGGCGCAGCAGCATCCAGATCAGCAACGGCGCGCCGGCAAGGGCGGTGAAAACGCCGGCGGGCAGCTGGATCCCGGGCAGAGCACGGGAAACGGTATCGGCAAGCAGGGTGATCAGCGCGCCCGCAAGGGCCGCGCCTGGCAGGGCTGGGTGCCCGCCGGGTCTAAGCGCGCGGGCGAGGGGACCCGCGGCAAAGGCCACAAAGGGCAGCGGCCCGGCGGTGCTGACCGCCAGTGCGGCCAGCAGGGTGCCGGTCACGGTGAGTGTCAGCCGCAGCGCAGGCAGGTTCAGGCCCAGCCCGGCGGCGGTCTCCTCGCCCAGAGGCAGCCGGGCAAGCGGGAACTGCAGCCAGAGCGCCAGAGGCGCCAGCAGGGCCAGCCCGGCCCAGACCTGGGCCGCGTCGTCCCAGTTGCGCGCGTTCAGCGAGCCGGTGAGCCAATGCGCCATGCTGACGGCGCTTTGGATGTCAAGGCGGCTGAGCAACAGGTCGGCGGTTGCACTGAGCGCGAGACCGGCACCGATACCGGTGAGGATCAGCCGGGCAGGGGACAACCCGCCCTTCCACGACAGCAGGGTGACGGCGGCGGCGGTCAGCAGCGCCCCGGCAATTGCGCCTGGCAGCACCAGGCCCCCGGTGAGGATCAGCGCCGCCAGGGCGCCGCAGCTGGCGCCAGCGTTGAAGCCGATCACATCGGGCGAGGCGAGCGGGTTGCGCAGCATCGCTTGGAAGATAGCCCCGGAGAGGCCAAATGCGGCTCCGGCGCCGAGAGCGGACAAGATGCGCGGCAGGCGGAGATCAAGCAGAACCAGTTGTTCCATAGCGCTGCCCTGACCTGCCAGCACCTGCAAGCTGCGGGTGAAGCCAAGAGGGTAGCTGCCAAGCTGTGCTGCAAATGCGGCCAGCGCCAGCAGCACGGCCAGCAGCAAAGCGCCAGACAGAACGGCCTGGCGCGGGATCTGCAGCGAGAGGGAGGCGATACGAAAGGTCCAGTTCACAGGCTTCGGGCTCCGTTCCGGCGTACCATCCAGATCAATGCAGGCCCGCCCAGCAGCGCGGTCATCACCCCGGCCTGCAGGCTGCCGCCAAAGAACGGCAGGCGACCGGCCAGATCGGCGCCAAGCAGAAGAATGGCACCAAAGGGGGCAGACAGGGCAAGGCTCCAGCGCAGGCCTGGCCCAGCGGCCCAGCGGGCCAGATGCGGCACGATCAGACCCGCAAAAGCAATCGGGCCAGCCAAGGCGACAGCACTGCCGCTTAGCAACACGATGGCGGCGCCAGCCAGCAGCCGCGCCGCGCCGGTGCGCACACCCAGGCCACGGGCGCTGTCTTCGCCCAACAGCAGGGCGTCGAGGCCTGACGCTGCCGCCGCCGCTGCCAGCGCGCCCAAAGCGAAAAAGGGAGCGAGCGCCGCGATTGTCTCTACTTGGATCCCGTCAAAGCCGCCGAGTACCCAGAAACGGTAAACGTCCAGCGCCTGCTGGCTGGCCAGCAGCAGCGCCCGGGTAAGAGCAAGGAACAAAGAGCTGATGGCGGCGCCGGCCAGCAGCAGCCTCAGCGGGCTGGCCAGAGAACCGCCGCTGAGCACGGCCACCAACAGGGCTGCCGCCAGCGCACCGCCAAGGGCGGCCCAAACAAAGCCCGCGGGATCGGTGATGCCTAGCAGCAGGATGCAGCCGGTCACCGCCAGCGCGGCGCCGCCGTTGATGCCGAGAAGGCCCGGGTCGGCCAGAGGGTTGCGGGTCAGCCCCTGGATCAGCGCTCCGGAAATTCCCAGCGCGGCACCTGTCAGGACAGCGCCGAGCAGCCGCGGCAGCCGCAACTGCCGGATGACGATCTGTTCTGCGCTGGCCGGGTCATAAGCGCTCATAGCCTGCCAGACCTCGGCCCAGCTGACGGGGCGCAGGCCCAGCCGCAGCGATACTGCTGCTAGCAGTATCAATGCCGCAAGCGATCCAGTCAGCCAAAGCGCACGGCTGGAAAGGGCGGCGCGGCGGCGAGGGGCTACCAGGGCAAGTGCGGTGTCAGGCATCTCAAGAATCCCCAGGCAGCAGTCCGGCCTCGGCCATTCCGGGAACCGGTGTCGCGGGGCTACCGTCCGATGCTGCCTCCAGCAGCGGCACCAGGCGGTCGAGCGCGTAATCCAGGCTGAGCGGGCTGGAGTGGGACAGAGCAGCGGCCAGTAGCGGATCTGCGTGGATTTCCCTGCCCTCCCTGTAGGCGCGCAGGGTCGGGCGCAGCGGCATCCGGGCAATTTCCGGCGCAGAACCGCCGTAGTCGAGCCAGATCAGCACATCCGCGTCGATAGGTGCGGGGGCCTCGGCCGGGATCAGCGCGTGAAAACTGTTGACGCCTGCGGCCGTGTTGATTTCAGCGGGCACTTGAAAGCCGAGATCTTCCAGGAAGCGGCCGCGGATATCGCGGCTGGTGAATGCTCCGGTCTGCCCGGCCCAGACCATGGCGGCGCTGGCGCCTTGCCAATCGGGATGGCTTGCACGCAGTTCTTCGAAACGCTTGCCGATGCGTGCGATTACCGCCTCCGCCCGGTCCGCAGTGCCAGTGGCAGCGCCGAGCCGCCGCAGCATCAGTTGCCAGGGGGTACCGTAATCACCAAACCCGGCCGGCGGTGCAAGGGTGGGGGCAATGCGGGACAAAAGGGCGTATTCCCGTTCTGTGATGCCAGACCACTGGGCGGCGATCAGATCGGGTTCAAGCGCGGCAACCGCCTCGATATCTATGCCGCCCCGCAAGACCGCCGGGCGGCGCTCTCCCATGACCTCCAGGGCCCAGGGCCAGACGCCGGAAGGATCGTTGCCATACCAATTCCGCAAGGCGGCCGGGGTTTCTCCAAGCGACAGCAGGAAGTCATGGCCGATAAAGCTGATCGAAACGATGCGGCGGGGTTTTGCCGGGATGGTTGCGTCCCCAAAACGGGTTTCAAGCCTCACCGGGAAGCTTTGTGCCGCAGAAGCAACCGCTAACAAGGAAACCAAAAGGCAGGCAAAGGCAAGACGCATAGCCGGTTTTAAGTCCAAAGGCGGGCACCGCCCGTTGTTAAAGTTTCGTTCAGCTGTTTTCAGCAGCAGAAATTTTAACGTTTGACTGGACTCTGCACCTTCGTTCAGGTGGCTGTAATCTTGCTAATACGCTTTTGATGTGTGGTGTTGACCCGATATACACTCTCAATTCCCCGGTCAAGGAACTTGCGGCTCCAGCTCTTGCCGGTGGCACGAAGCGAATGCCATTCTGCTTGTTCAGGCAAGACCGGTTGATGCTGTGATTGCGGCCGCTACTGAACAGAGGTGGTCGCGCTTTTTTGACTAGTTTGCAGCCCGTTTAAGGTGGATCAGGGTTTCGCATCAGGCTGCCATTCTCATGGTTTCTATTTTGCTTTCACAGGCCTCATCCGGGGGGCAAGATGCCATGGGTCGAATGCCGGCGTTCGGCGTTGTAACAGGCCATCCGTGTACTGATCCCCGCACGGGCTTCAGAGCCGGTTTCAAAAGCGTTTAGGCAGACACATTCGCCCTTCAGGGACCGCCGCAACCGCTCAACCGTCCGGTTGCCGATCCAACGGCCCCGGCCATCCATTCACTGTCCGGCAGCGCATGTTTACATGCGCGACAGGGCAGATACGGACATCGGCGTCTTAGCAACTGGTCTGAATTCCCGCGACCACCTTTCCGCTCCGCCGCCCGGCTGGCCATGTGGATGCAGAGCTTGCGGTCGAAATCCGTGTCCAAACCCGCATTCGGGGGAACATCGCGCTCTATTGTTCCGCCTGCGGCCGCTACACGGACCAGCCCGGCGGGAGCAGGTCGTGGTTGAGGGGACTTCACGTTCATTGCAGCCCCTTTGAAGGGACACCCCAGTGGTCTCCAACAGCGACAATAAGCAGTTCTCGGAGGTGAAACATTTTCCGGTCAACCAAAGTCACCCGTTATCCTTCACTACGCCGCAGTTTCCGGACAACCCGTATGTCCAGTGCCAATCGGCTTTCGATGCCACCTGCGCGTGCAATCGCTGTCAGCCTGAAGAGGACTGCCAAAAGCGGCACCTGAAGCACCACGATACCGGGGGCGGTTTTCCAGTCCCACAGATGGGGGACTACCGGGAAGCTGCCGCGGCGGGGATCATGCGGGTACTTCGCGAGGTTTTGAAGGAGCGTTCGATGACAGGTTACTCGGTAGACGGAACCCGGCTTTGGTCCCGGCTAATGGACATGGCCGAAATCGGTTCCACAACAAACGGCGGTTCGCACCGGCTGTCGCTCAGCCAGGATGACGAGGACGGCCGCGAATTGTTTCTTGCATGGTGCAAAAACCGGGGCTTTGCACCGGTCTTTGACAAGATCGGCAACCTGTTCGTCCGCCGTGCGGGCCGGAACCCGGCAGCGCCTCCGGTTGTCATCGGCAGCCATCTGGACACGCAGCCCAATGGCGGCCGGTTCGACGGTGTGCTGGGGGTGCTGGCCGGATTGGAAGTCCTGGAAACGCTTGAAGATCTTGGCATTGCAACAGAGACGCCGGTAGAAGTCGCCGTGTGGACCAACGAGGAAGGCGCCCGGTTTCAGCCCGCCATGATGGGCTCGGGCGTTCATTGCGGTGTGCATCCCCTTGCAGAAGCACTGGCGGTGACCGACGCATCCGGCGTCCCGGTTGCGCGGGAACTCAAACGGTTTGGCTACGATAGCGGTATGGAGCCGGGAAACCGCGCCACCGGCAGCTATCTGGAACTGCATATCGAGCAGGGGCCGGTCCTTGAACAGGAGGAGAAGACCATCGGCGTCGTCACCGGCGGACAGGCAATCCGCTGGTATACCCTGACACTGAGCGGCGAAGATACCCACGCAGGTCCGATGCCCATGGCGATGCGGCGCGATCCGGTGCGGCATCTGGCAGCAGTGACGGAGCTTGTTTACCGGAGCGGCCTGGCGGATCCCGATGCCCGCGCGACCATCGGAAAAATCGAAACGCTGCCGGGTTCGATCAATGTAGTGCCAGGTCAGGTTTGCCTGTCGGTCGATTTGCGCCATCCCGGCGAGGCCACGCTGGAGCACATGCATGGCGCGTTGGCCGAGGGTATTGCACGATTGAATACCGCGGCCGAGGGCGTGGATATTCGTCTTGAGCAGATCTGGCACTCGCCCGCGGTGTCATTCGATCCGCAATTGATTGAGGCGGTGCGAACCGGTGCTGCAGCGCGGGGCTATCCCTCCCGGGATATGGTCTCCGGAGCCGGGCATGATGCGTTCCATCTTGCCAAACTGGCACCCGCAACGATGATTTTTGTGCCCTGCCGTGATGGCATCAGCCACAACGCGCGGGAATACACGGCACCGGAGCATGTCGAGGCCGGTGCGAACGTGCTGCTGGATGTTGCGCTGCAGGCAGCGGGCGTGCGGGCATTGGCGGGGGGCACGGCATGAGGATTACCATTGCCGATTGGGATCCGCGGCCGCAGGCAAGGGCGGCGCAAGCGGACGCATTGGCCGCCCATGCGGCGGCAGAGCAGAGCGAACTTGTGCTGCTGCCGGAAATGCCGCTGAGCGCTTGGCTGGCCATCAGTCCGGAACGTGACGCGGCGCTGTGGGACCAGTCTGTCCATGACCACGAGAGCGGTCTGGATGAACTGGGTGAGCAGCTGGGAACGGGTTTGGCGGGATCACGGCCGGTCCTGAATGCAGGCGGCCAGCCCAGAAACCGTGCTTTCCTGTGGCAGGACAGCCGGTTCGCCGACGTGCGGCACGAGAAAGCGGCCCTGCCGGAGGAAGACGGTTACTGGGAGAGCCGCTGGTATGGAGCGGGTGCGCAGCAATCGGCGCCGCTGGATTGGAACGGACTGCGGATCGGTTTTGCCATCTGCACCGAGCTTTGGGACCCGGCGCATGGCTGCCGCCTGTCGCAGGCGGGGGCAGAAGTGCTTCTGGTGCCCCGCGCAACGCCGGATCTGGGCAGCGATATCTGGGTCTCCGGCGCCCGTGCCTTGGCGGTGCGGACCGGCTGTTATGTCCTGTCTTCGAATTTCGCCTATCCGGCAGGAAGCTTTGCTTTTGAGGGGCGTTCCGTGGCGGTGGATCCGGACGGGGAACTTCTCGCGGTGACCACCGAGGAGCAGCCCTATGCCACGGTCTCAGTCAGCGCCGGTGCCGCACGGGATGCAAAGTCCACCTATCCCCGGTATGTGTTTGACAAAATAAAGAAACAGAAAGGTGCGACATGAAACATCTCTGCGCGGTTGCGGCGGGGTGGGCCCTTTTGGCAGGCGGTGCCGCAAATGCGGACAGGCTGGTGCTGACCAACGCTGCCATTTACACGGTGGATGAGGCGCGCAGCTGGGCCGAGGCGCTTGCCATTGATGAAGACGGCATCATTACCGCCGTTGGCAGCGAGGCTGAGGTACTGGCTGCCGCAGGTGAAGACTCGGAGATTGTGGATCTGGGCGGGCGAATGGTGCTGCCGGGGTTCCAGGACATCCACCTGCATGCGGTAGAGGCCGGGGTGAATGCGGTTCTCTGCCCGTTCGAAGCCTTCGACACGCTTGCGGGCTACAGGGCCACGGTACGGGACTGCGCCGAAAACGGCGAGACCGGCGCCTGGGTGCTGGGGGCCGGAGTGAATATGGTCAGCCTGCTGGAATTGCACAGCAACCCGGTTACGGTGCTTGACGAAATCTCGCCGGACCGCCCGGTGATGATCCTCGACGACATCGGCCATGGCGCCTGGGCCAATTCCCTGGCGCTGCAGGCAGCGGGATATGACACGGCCGAGGATGCGGCTAACGGCAACATCATCCTGCGCGGGGATGATGGGCGGCCCAACGGGGTGGTGCAGGAAAACGCACCGCACAACCTGCGCACACTTGCCTTCCCGCCAACTCAGGAGAACTTGGACTTTGCCTATGACAGCCTGCTGAACGCGGCAGCAGAACTGAATGCCAACGGGATCACTTCGATCAGTGATGCAGGCGGATATTGGCCGCAGGGCCACCACAAAGTGTGGGATTGGGCCGAGGAAGCGGGTGAGCTGCCCCTGCGGGCCTCGAACGCCTTTTACATCTATCCCGACCGGCCATTGGACGCACAAATCGCGGAGATCAAGACCCTCTACCACAACGACCCGGACCGGCTGGTGCGCTTCAACGTCGCCAAGATCTATGTCGATGGCATCCTGAGCCAGGCCACAGGCGCCTTGCTGGAACCTTATGAAGCAGGGCTGGACCTGCAGGACGGCGAGGAATACGGGTATCTCTATTTCGAGAAAGACGAACTGATGCGCGCCGCGCGGGAACTTGCCGCAACTGGCTTTCAGCTGCATTTCCATGTGACCGGGGACTACGGCGCGCGGCTGGCGCTGGACGCGATTGCCCAGGCCGCGCCGGAATCTGGACCGCATCGGCTGACCCATCTTTACCTTGCCGACCCCGCCGATTACCCCCGCTTTGCCGAGCTTGGCGTCATTGCCGATTTGCAGCTGGCACCCAGCGCGGTAGCCGGGGACTACAAGGCCTTCATGGCTGAGTTCATCGGCGACCGCACCGATAGGCTGCTGCCTGTCGGGGCACTGCTGGAAGCCGGAGCAACAGTTACGCTGTCAAGTGACTGGGACGCGGATGAGCTGAATCCGCTGATCAAGATCGAAACGGCGGTCAGCCGCAGGCACAACGGCCTGCCCGATGTCGCCACGGCCATCGCAGCGATGACGATCAACCCGGCCATTGCCCTGCGCCACGAGGACCGGACCGGCTCCATCGAGGTTGGCAAATTCGCGGATCTGGCGGTGCTCAGTAAAGACATCCTGAAGATCCCGACCAACCAGATCAGCAGCGTTGCCATTGAGGCGACCCTGCTGCAGGGCGAAGCGGTCTTTGATGACGCGGGGCTGTTCGCCGAATGAACTCAGAGCTGCCCGCTCACCGGCCTGTCGAGGTAGCTGAGCGGGTCACCGGTTGCATTGGCTGGGGCCCGGGTCAATGCCTCAAGAAACAGCGAGAAAAGTTCGCCCTGCGAGGTGATACCCAGCTTGTTGTGAATACGCTTGCGGTGGACCTTGACCGTTTCCGGGCTGTTGCCCAGCTCGCGTGCAATCGACTTCGAGGAATGCCCCTTCAGGATCAGCTGCACGATTTCGACCTCACGCCCGCTCAGCATCGAGGTGGCGAACCGGTCAAAGGACTTTTTCAGATGCAGCCCCATGCGGCCGCTGCCGGCCAGAGAATTGGGGTCCAGCGCAGGCCAATGGCGGCGGCACAGCGCCGCAATGCAGGGCAGCAGCCCGGCAAGCGCGGCCCTTTGATCCGGACCAAACTGGAAGCCTTCCTCCCTGCTGCCCAGCGAGATCACCGCGGCAGCGCCGCTCCCGAAGGCGACGAACACGCTGGTTTCGTCAAACAGACCGGTGTCTGCATAGAAGGTCTGGTAGTATTCTGACGACATGAAATCATCAGGCGCGCATTCGCCAAGCGTGACCACGCGGTCCCCGATCCCCTGTTGGAAGAGATTGTAAAAAGGGTCGAGGAAATAGGCGAAATCCAGATAGGGCTTGATCGTCGCAGCGCTGTATTCATCCGACAGGTTGTCGAACAGCTCCATCGGCGGGTGATCCGGGAAAAAGGCTGCAATGAAGGTGCTGTCATATCCTGATGCCGATTGGCACAGGTCTGCGAGGGCGGCCAGGAACCCGTCCTGCCCGGCAAGCTTGATGGCCCGGGCTAGGCCTGCAAGGCAGCCTGACTCACCAGTTCTGTTGGAGCTTTGCATCATCGTCCTTGCGTCAAACATCGTGATTCCCAACGTTCATATCAGAAAATCCTTGACCGCCTGTTGGCATCTAGGCCGGCTGCTGCTGTGTCATGCAGTGGATGCCGCCGCCGGCATGGCAGATCCCGCGCATATCCACCGCCAGGATCTCGCGGTTGGGGAAAGCCTTGGCGAAGATTTCCAGCGCTGCCGCATCAGTGGGCGTTCCGAAGGATGGGACCACCACGCCGCCGTTTGCGATATAGGCGTTCACATAAGACAGGGCCGTCGTGTCGGTTTCGGGTTCGACCATATAGGCCTCGTCGATCAGCCCGATCTCGATCTCCCGGCCATCGGCATCGGTCTGGCCGCGCAGGGCTTTCAGGTTTTCCTCACAGACCCTGTGGCGCGGGTTTGCCGGGTCCGGGTTGCGTTCGAACAGCAGCTTGCCCGGCGCTGTGAAGGTCAGCATACCGTCGATATGGCCGTCGGTGATCCATTCCTCCTCGTCGCCCGGCAGCCAGATGACCTTGCGGGCGCCGATGGCATGGAACAGTTCGCGTTCCACATCCGCCTTGGTCATGCCCGGATTACGGTTGGGATTGAGAAAGCAGGTCTCCGTCGTGATGACGGTGCCGCGGCCATCCACATGCAAGCCGCCGCCTTCGCCGGTCAAGGGGGACTGGAACAGCGGCAGGTTGAGGTGGCGTACCAGTGCGGCACCGATGCCTGCATCAAGCTCGTAGTCCGGAAACTTTTCGCCCCAGCAGTTGAAAATCAGATTGGACCCGATGGTCCGCCCGTTGCCATCGTTCACGAACAGCGGGCCGGTGTCGCGGAACCAGTGGTCATTCTGCGCCAGCGGTACGACATCGGCCTGAGGCGGCAGCAGACGGCGCGCAAAGCTTGCGTGATCGGGGTGCGCGGCCACCCGGACCGGCTCAAACCTTAAGATCGCAGTTGCGACCCGCACAAAGTTCTCCTGCGCGGCAGCCAGGCCGCTGCCCCAGTTGTCTTCGTGGCCGTCCCAAGGCCAGGCCATCCAGCAGGCGGTATGATGCGCAGTTTCGATCGGCATGACAAAGCCCAGTTCTCCGGGGCTTTTGCCGCTGGCAAGGGCTGCGGTCAGGTCTGTTGAGGTAAGCATGTTCATGCTGCGGGCTCCTGCTGGGTAATACAATGGATGCCGCCGCCGCCAATGGCGATGGCAGGGATTGGCACTTGCGCCACCCGGCGGCCGGGGAAGAGTTCTTCGAAGGTTTCGCGCACCAGCCCGTCTTCGCGGATTCCATACTCCGGCATCACCACACCGCCGTTGCAGATGTAGGAATTGACGTAGGAGCGGCAGAACCGCGGGTCGTCCGAGACCGCGCTGGCGGCATCGGGGATCTTCACCAGCCTGAGGCTGCGGCCCTTGGCGTCGGTCTGGTCTTCCATCGCGCTGATATTGGCCAGATTGATAGCGTGCCAGTCGTGATCTGCCCGGCCTTCCGCCTCGATCAGCACCACGCCCGGCGCGACAAAGGTTGCGATGCCGTCGACATGGCCGTCGGTTTCGGTTTCTTCCACGTTGCCGGGCAGCCAGATCACCTTGTCACCGCCGAGCATGGCTTTCAGCTCTTCCTCGATGCGGTCGCGGTTCCAGCCGGGATTGCGGTTGGCATTGGGAAAGCAGCTCTCGGTGGTCAGGATGGTGCCTTCGCCATCGACAGAGACGCCGCCGCCTTCGGCGATCAGACCGGAGTGGAAGATAGGCACACCGGCGGCGTTCAGAATCGCATCCGCAGCGGCATTATCGCCATCAAACGGCTGGTATTTGCCGCCCCAGGCGTTGAAGCCAAAGGACACGCCGGCGCGGCCACCCTTGCCATCGGTCAGAAAACAGGGGCCGGCATCGCGTGCCCAGCTGTCGTCGATCGGGCTGGTAAGGACATCGATATCAGACCCCAGCAGCGACTTTGCTTCCGCCGCATCTTCGGGGCGGACCAGCATGGTCAGCGGTTCGAATTCGCGGATGGCGCGGGCCACGGCGGCGTAGTTGCGGCGGGTCTCTTCCATATCGGGCCAGAACCCTTCCCGCGTCGGCCACATCATCCAGGTGCGCTGGTGCGGCGCCCATTCAGCGGGCATGCGGAAGCCCGCGGATTTTGGTGTTTGCTGGTCGGACATGGAGGGCTCCATCATGCAGGAAATGTTGTCCGAACAGTCTAAATGTGAGCATATGTAATGCACAAACGCGGAATTCTACGGGTTAGGATGAGAGATTTTAATGAATAACCCCTATCGCCCCTTACCGCCGCTGGGCGCCCTGATCGGTTTCGAAGCTGCGGCCCGGCTCGGCAGCTTCTCGCTGGCAGCGGAAGAGCTGAACATGACGCAATCGGCAGTGTCGCATCAGATCCGGACGCTGGAGACTCATCTGCAGCAGCCGCTGTTCCTGCGCATCAGCCGGCGGGTGGAACTGACAGACGCCGGCCGCGACCTGATGGTCTCTGCCCAGGAGGCGCTGGAGACGGTGCGGCTGGGGGTACGGCGGCTGGACGCCTATTCCAAGCCCGGTTCTGTGGTCATCCACATGCCGCCTGCTTTCGGGGCGCTCTGGCTGGCGCCCCGGCTGACGCGGTTGCGCGGCAGCCATCCCGATGTGGACCCTTGGCTTTATACAGGCAGCCACGACGTCGATCTCACCGAATCCGAATTTGACATCACGCTGACAACAGAGGCGCCGGCCGGCGAAGGCTTTGCCGCGGCGCCTTTCTTGCGCGAGGAACGCATTGCGCTGGCGGGCCCCGGTCTGGCGGCGGATTTTCAGAACCGCATGGGTGAGGCCCCCCTGATCCATGACGAACACCCCGATGACTGGCAGAACTGGTTCCTGGCCGTCGGACTGGAGCGGGCGGATTGCGCCAAGGGGCTGAACTTCTCCGATACCGCGCTGGCAGTTGATGCCGCCACGCGCGGGCTGGGGATGTGCCTGTGTGACAGGACGCTGGCGCAGCCGCTGGTGCGCGCGGGCAAGCTGCAGGTGCTAAGTCCTGTCAGCCTGCGCGGCGGCGGCCAATACCGCCTTGTGACGCTGGAACGCAATCTGAAGCGCACTGCGGTCCGGGCGTTATGGGATTGGATGCTGGCGGAAACCGGTGGCAGTTAGCGGCAGCCTGCTGCAGGGGGCGGTGCCGGTCTGGCCGCCTCATCCGGGAAAAAGCAGGCCGACTGGCGTCCACCCGCCCGCGTTTCCAGCTGCGGCACTTCGGTCCGGCAGCGGGCCGGGCAGCCCTTCTGCTCATACAGCCAGCAGCGAGTGTGGAAAGGGCAGCCGGCGGGGATGGCGGCATGCGAGGGGACGTCGCCGGACAGCACAATCGGCGCGGCCTGCGCCCGGTTCCTGGCCTTGACCCGCGGCGCCGCCGACAACAGGGCCGTTGTATAGGGATGCGCAGGGGCGGCGGTCATCTGTTTTGACGGACCGATCTCGACAATCCGGCCCAGATACATCACCGCAATACGCTGGCACAGGTGCCGCACCACCGACAAATCATGGCTGATAAACAGCATCGCCATGTTCTGTTCGGCGCGCAAATCGTCCAGCAGATTCAGGATCTGCGCCTGCACCGATACATCCAGGGCACTGACTGGCTCGTCTGCGATGATCACCGGCGGATCATTGGCAATCGCCCTTGCGATGGCGATGCGCTGGCGCTGACCGCCGCTGAACTGCTGGGGATAGCGTGCCGCATGGTCCGGGCTCAGCCCGACGCGCCGCAGCAGCGCCCGGACGCGGGACTGGAGCTCAGGGCCCGAGGCGGTTTTCTGGATCCTGAACGGTTCCGACAGAATGCGTCCGATGGTCTTTCTGGGATGCAGCGAGGCATAGGGATCCTGGAACACCATCTGAACCCGCCGCGCGAGAGTGAGCCGCTCCGGTAAACAGGAAGGATCAATATGCTGCCCGTTGACTTGAATGCCGCCTGCAGAGGTTCCGGTGAGGCCGACGATGGCCTTGCCCAGCGTGGTCTTGCCGCTGCCGGATTCACCAATCAGGCCCAGCACCTCGCCCTGCCGGATCTCCAAGGTTACATCGCTGAGCGCCTTGAAAGTTGCGGGTTTCTCAAACAGTGCCCGGCTGCCGGAGGTACGGAATTCGACGGCAAGATTGCTGATCTTAAGCGCGGGGGACGGTGTCGGCCTCATGCGGTTTCCTTTGACTGCAAAGGGTTGGCGTGCAGCAGGCAGGCGACCTTATGCGCCTGCTGCGGCATTGCAACGGGGTGCGGTTCAACCAGGGCGCAGGTGTCAAATGCTGCCGGACAGCGGTCGCGGAAAGCGCAGCCCGAGGGCCGCTGCCAGATCGCCGGCGGGGTTCCTGGAATGGGCGTCAGCCGGGCGTGCTCGCCGTCCATTGACGGATGCGCCCCCAGCAATCCTTGCGTATAGGGATGCTGCGGGTTTTCCAGTACCTCAGCGGTGGGTCCGCGCTCCACGCCGCGCCCCGAATAAAGCACGATCACCTCATCGGCCATTCCGGCGACCACCCCCAGATCGTGGGTGATCAGCACCAGCGCCATGTTCAGATCCTGTGAGAGTTTTTTGAGGAGCTGCAGGATCTGCGCCTGGATCGTCAGATCAAGCGCGGTGGTCGGCTCGTCTGCGATCAGCAGCTTGGGCTCAAAGACAATGGCCATGGCGATCATGACGCGCTGGCGCTGGCCGCCGCTCAACTGATGCGGATAGCGGGCCATCATGCCTTCGGGGTCCGGCATTCCGACCCGTGCCAGCGCCTCGATGGCCTTGCGGCGGGCCTCGGCTCTGGTCAGGCGCCGGTGCGCCTGCAGGCATTCCACAATCTGATCGCCGATCCGCATCACCGGGTTCAGGCTGCTCATCGGGTCCTGGAAGATCATCGCAATGCCGGTGCCCTGCAGTTTGCGGAACTCCGCTGCGGAGAGCTGTGCCAGATCGGCGCCATCGAAAAGGATCTGCCCGGAGACCTGCAAAGGCCCACCTGCCAGCAGCCCCATAATGGCCATCGCCGCAGTGCTTTTGCCGGAGCCGCTTTCCCCCACAATGCCCAGGCATTTGCCCCTTGCAAGGCGCAGACTAAGGGGGGCGACAATTGCTGCCGTCCGATCGCCTGCCTTGATGCTTACTTTCAGATCCGTGACGTCCAATAGTGCCATGGCGCGCGCAACATCCTTTTTTGCCAGGGTGTCCCCCGGCACACAGAGAGAACCGGGGTATTGCAAATTACTATAGCCCATCCGCTTCAGGTGGCTGTGCCCCATAGGTGGTATCGACAGGAACAGCCCTATTTTGGGAGTTTAAGAGCAAGGAAACGGTAAGCGGCTCCCTGATTGGCCGAGGCGCAGATTTCCTGACAACATAGGGAGCTGAACATGAGCCATCCGCGCAAACGCCCGAACACACCGCAATTCCAACTGCCGCGCCGGTCCTTTCTGGCCGGCAGCTGTGCCTTTGCCGCGTTGGCGGCGGCGCCGGGTACGGTGGCCTGGGCTGCCGGTTCTGCGAGTCCGCCCAGCCTTGGCGCCCGCGACCCCAATGCCCTGGTGGTGCTGGTGGATGCAACGGTCGAAAACCTTGACCCGGCGACCAATATCGAATGGGCCTATGGGCTGCGCCCGGTCTATGAAACGCTGACCGTGCTGGACGGCACCGATACGCTGAAGGCGGCGCCGGCGCTGGCGACCTCCTGGGAGGCCAGCGAAGACGCCAGCAGCTGGACCTTTACCCTGGCCGAGCGGGTGATGTTCCACGATGGCACTCCCTGCGATGCCGCAGCGGTGAAAAAAGCGGTCACCCGTCTGGTGCTGCATCCCGCCGGGCTGGCCGGCACCTGGCAGTTGGATGACCCGGACAGCCAGATCGTGGTGGTGGATGCCAAAACCATCCGCTTTGACCTGGGCGAGCCGCGCCCGTTCTTCGACCGTCAGGTGTCCTCGCAATACGGCTTCTGGATCGCCAGCCCCACCGCGGCCGAGGCGCATTCCAAGGGCGATGATGACATGGGGTCGCAATACCTGCAGACCAATCCGGTGGGCACCGGTCCTTACATGCTGGAAAGCCTCAACCCCGGTCAGGATGCAACCTTTGCCGCCAATACAGATTTCCGCGGCGGCTGGGACCATCCGCATTTCAACCGGGTGATCACCAAGACCATTCCGGTCTCCGCCACCCGCCGCCAGCTGCTGGAAACCGGCGAAGCCGATATGACCCTGGCAATGGAACCCGAGGATATGGTGGTGCTGCGCGATGATCCGCGGTTTGCGGTAAGCGATACACCAACCTTCACCGTGCAATATGTGGCCTTTGCCACCGATGGAAAACTGGCCGACCCGCGCGCCCGCCAGGCGCTCTGCCACGCCTTTGACCATCACACCTATATCGAGGAAGTGGCGCTGGGCACCGCTGACAAACCTACCTCGGTGTTTCCATCGCTGATGCAGGGCATGGATGGCCAGGACCGGCTGCTGCCGTTTGACCTGGACAAGGCCCGCGCGCTGCTGGGTGAGGCCGGGATTGCCGGAGGCACCGAGCTGACAATGGCCTATTACTCCGGTTTCGGGGACATCGAAGGCCAATTGCTGCAAGCCTGGCTGTCCGAGATCGGGATCAGCCTCAAACTGCAGGAAATGTCCTTCTCCGCTTATCTCGACGTATTCTTTGGTGAGGGCAGCGCCGAGGAGCGCCCGGACCTGTTCTATTTCTCCTGGTGGCCGAATGTGGATCATCCCTACAGCTTTGCCTGGGGGCTGTTCAGCGGCGATGCGGCAACCTTCGACGGCAATACCGGGCGTTACGGCAACGCCGAGGCGACGGCGCTGATCGACGAGCTGCGCAATCAGGTGATAAATGACGAAATGGCGGTCAAGTTCCAGCGCCTTGCCGGCATACTGACAAATGAAGACCCGGCCTGGCTGCCCATTCTGCAGGAGCGGTCGCAGTTTGTATCGCGCAGCGACATTGCCGGGGTGGAGAACAACCCGGTCTATGTGGCGACGCTTGATATGTACAACCTGTCGCGCACGTCATGAGGGGTGTCTGAATGCTGCGTTTCATTCTCAGGCGAACAGCAGCCACCCTGGTGCTGATGACAGGTGTTGTGCTGATGACTTTTGCGCTCGCCCGGCTGCTGCCGGGCGATCCCGCGCGCCTGATCGCCGGCGCCCGTGCCAATGCCGAGGCGGTGGCCGCGGTGCGCGAGCGGCTAGGCCTGGATGACCCGGTCACCACGCAATTCGCGGCCTATGTGGGCAATGTCCTGAACGGCGATTTCGGGCGCTCGGTTGTTACCCGGCGGCCGATCTCCGAGGACATCCAGGCCTTTTTCCCTGCAACGCTGGAACTCGTCATTGCGGCGGGGCTGATCTCATTGGTGCTGGGGGTGCTGCTGGGCACTTTGGCCGCGGTCAAAAGCGGCCGGCCCGCGGATGCCGGCGTGCGCAGCGTGGCGGTTCTGGGCCTGTCGGTGCCCGACTTCTGGATTGCGCTGGTCTTTCAGATGATCTTCTTTGCCACTCTGGGGCTGGTGCCCTTTGGCGGGCGGCTTGGCACCGGGATTGCAGCGCCCGAGTTTGTCACCGGCTTCATGACCATCGACAGCCTGATTGCGGGCCGGTTCGACCTGTTCACCGACGCGCTGCACCATATGATCCTGCCGGTTGCTGTGCTGGCGATCCCGTCGATGGCGATCACCATCCGGGTGGTGCGGACCTCGCTTCTGGAGGTGCTGTCGCAGGATTTCATCCGCACCGCGCGCGCCAAGGGGATTTCGCCGGTCCGGGTCTATTTCAAACATGCGCTTGGCAATGCGCTGCTGCCGATCGTCACCATCTTCGGGCTGAACACCGGGCTGCTGATTTCCGGCGCCGTGTTCATCGAGCTGATCTTCGACTGGCCGGGGCTGGGCCGCTACACCGCCAATGCCATCTCCGCCTCCGACTATAACGCCATCATGGCCATCACCCTGGTGGTGTCGATGGCCTATACCCTGATCAACTTCCTGGTTGATCTGAGCTATTCCTTCCTCGACCCGCGGGTGGATCTGACATGAGCGCCGAAACCTCCTTGCCCCCGTCACGCACCCGCCTGCCAAAAAACCTGGGCCGCATCATCCGCCCGGTTGCCGGTTTTGCCGGATCATCGGGCCAGGCTGCTCTGGCGGTGGCAATCGTCACCCTGGTTGTGACGATTTCGATCCTGGCCTTTGGCGCCTATGTGATGGACACGCATATCACCGCCTTTGATCCGCTGAAGATGAACATCCGGGCGCGGCTTGATCCGCCCTCGGCGGAGCATTGGATGGGCACCGACAAGATCGGCCGGGACATGCTGTCGCGGGTGGTGGCCGGGTCCTGGATCTCGCTGTCGGTGTCATTCGCGGTACTGGCCGTTGCCGCAGTAATCGGCACCAGCTTCGGGCTGATCGCGGGGTACGCCGGCGGGCTGGCGGATGAGATCCTGATGCGGGTGACCGACCTTTTCCTGGCATTCCCTGCGCTGATCCTGGCGGCGGCAATTGCCGCCAGCTTTGGCGGCGGGATGCTGTCTACCACCATTGCCCTGTCAGCAGTTTTCTGGCCCTGGTACGCCCGGTTGATCCGCAGCCGCATCCTGTCGCTGAAAGAGCAGGAGTTCATTGCCGCCGCCCGCTGCATGGGCGCCTCGCACCTGCGGCTGATCTTCTCGGACCTGCTGCCGATGGTCTGGCCCTTGGTGATCGTCCAGGCCACAACTGACGTCGGATTTGTGATCCTGGCGGCATCCGGACTGTCGTTCCTTGGGCTGGGTGCGCAGCCGCCAACGCCGGAATGGGGCGCGATGATCTTTGACAGCCTCACTCACCAGCCGGCCTCTTGGTGGTTGGCGGTGTTCCCCGGTGGCGCAATTGCCCTGGTTGCAATCGGCTTCAACCTGCTGGGCGACAGCTTGCGAGACCACCTCGATCCGTCACTCGGCGCGTCCGAAGCCGGCATCTAAAATAGGAAATCCCGATATGAACCGACGCAACTTTCTCGCCTCCGGGGCGGCAGCGCTCTCTGGCGCGCTGACAGCAGGCCCTGCCGCCGCCGCCCGGTCCGTGAACTACGCCAAGACCGGGGCCGAAATCATTCCCGGCAGCGCGGCCGCGGACGGCTTTGCCTTCCCCGCCGAATGGAAGAAGCACGCGCAAACGCTGATGCAGTTTCCGCCGCCGCAGAACTGGTACCCGAACCAGCTGAACGCAGCCCGCAAGGAATGGGCGGACGTGGCCAACACCGTCGCGGAGTATGAACCGGTCACTATGGCGGTGCGGCGGCGCGACATGGTTGCTGCAAAGAAGCTGCTGTCATCGGAAATCACCCTGATCGAAATGCCGCTGAACGATGCCTGGTCGCGCGACAGCGGGCCGATGATTGTGCAGAACGCGCAAGGCGCGCGCCGGATTACCGGCTACACTTTCAACGGCTGGGGCCGCAAGTTCCCGCCCTACAAACACGACACGCTGGCAAAAGGCCGGTTTGCGGCACATCTGGGCCTGCCGATGTATACGTCCGATCTGGTGCTGGAAGGCGGCGCAGTGGCGGTGGACGGGCAAGGCACCCTGCTGACAACCGAGGAATGCCTGCTGCACAAGAACCGCAATCCAGGCTGGAGCAAAGCCCAGGTGGAAGAAGAGCTTAAAGCCGGTCTGGGCGTGCAGAAGGTGATCTGGCTGCCCCGCGGCCTCACCCCGGACCCGATCACCGACGGGCACGTGGACGGCATGGCAGCCTTTGCCGCACCGGGCGTCGTGCTGCTGCATACCACCGATGACCGCTCCGACCCTAACTACCGGATCACCCAGGATGCCAAGCACATCCTGCAGCAGGAAACCGACGTCCACGGGCGGCGCTTCGAGATTATTGAGATCCCGCTGACCAGCTATGACGTTGTTCACATGAACTTTTACATCTGCAATGGCGCTGTCATCGTTCCGGTGTCCGGCAGGAAAGGCGAGGATGACCAGCCGCTCGCTATCCTGCGCGAGGCCTTCCCGGGCCGGCGCGTCGTAGGCGTTTCAGGCCGTATGATCGGCGGTGGCGGCGGCGGGGTGCATTGTATCACCCAGCAGGTGCCCGCGGTTTGAGAGCAAAAAAGAAGGGGCCAATTGCTTGGCCCCTTTTTCAGTTGCGGGAGAGGGGCTTGTCATATTTCACGAAAGGCGTCAGCGTGGCCATCTGATCGTAGAGTCTGCGTGCCGTGTGATTGAATTCCTGCGTGTGCCAGTAGAGGTCAGAAGCACCTTCGGCTTTGGCCCGCCTTGCCACTTCATCGATCAAAGCCCGCCCGGCGCCGGCTCCACGCGCCTGCGGATCGACAAACAAGTCCTGCAGGTAGCAGGTGTCCTCCACCGACCACATGTCGCGGTGCAGCAAATAATGGGCGAGTCCAACGGCTTCGCCATTCAGTTCGGCAATCAGACCGCGGTACTCCCGCGCATCCGCCGACAGCAGTCTTGCAAAGCTGCTGTCATAGATGGCCGCCGGCAGCGTAGCCTTGTAAAAAGTAAGATAACCGGTCCACAGCCGGTCCCAGCTTTCACGGTCGCGTTGTTCAATCACCCGGATCGTCAGCATTTTTGTCATCGCATAGTTCCTGTTTTGCCGTCCAAGGTGCGCAGGGTGCCGTACATATGCGGCCTGCGGTCCCGGAACACCCCCCAGGCGCTGCGGTAACGCGCGGCGGCATCCAGGTCGACAGTTGCCGTGATGAAGGTTTCCTCCGTGCGGTTGGCGTCCGCCAGGATCTCGCCGGTGTGGCCCGCGATAAAAGAGGTGCCGTAAAAGATGCCGGCGGTTTCGCCCTCCTGTTCGGTGCCCACGCGGTTGGACGCCACCACCGGGATCATGTTTGCCGCGGCGTGGCCCTGCATCGTGCGCCGCCAATGGCCGCTGCTGTCCAATTCGGGGTTCTTCGGTTCGGTGCCGATGGCGGTCGGGAACAGCAGCACCTCAGCCCCCTGCAGCGCCAAGCAGCGGGCGGTTTCCGGAAACCACTGGTCCCAGCAGATGCCGCAGCCGATCCGGCCAAAGCGGGTTTCAACCACCTGAAAGCCGCTGTCGCCCGGCGAGAAATAGAACTTCTCCTGGTACCCCGGCGCCTGCGGGATGTGGGTCTTGCGGTAGTTGGTCAGGATCGTCCCGTCAGCATCGGCGATGGCCAGCGAGTTGTAGCGCGCCAGCCCTGCCTCCTCGTAATAGGAGATTGGCAGCACTACTCCCAGTTTCCGGGCCAGCAACGCAAAATGCGACACCACCCGGCTTTGCTCGAGCGGCCGGGCGAGCTGCAGGTGGTCTAGTGACTGTTCGAGACAGAAATAGGGCGTTTCGAACAGCTCCTGCAGCAGGATAACCTGGGCCCCTGCTTCGGCGGCATTGTTCACCAGCGCCTCAGCCTTGGCGATGTTTTCGTCGATGTCCCAGCTGCAGGCCATCTGGGTTGCAGCAAGCGTTATCTGTCGCATGCATTCACTCCTGGCTCGGTGAAGTCTTTGATTGAGCCGGCAACAGCCCCGATCAGCTGGTCGCATTGGTCCTTGCTGATGATCAGCGGCGGCGACAGGACGAGCCGGTCGCCAACCGGGCGCACGATGACGCCACGCTCCATGCAGCCCTTGAACACCTTACCGGCTGCTTGCTCGGACAGATCGAGCGGGGCCTTGCTTGCCTTGTCGGCAACCAGATCGATGCCCAGCATCAGATGGCTGCCGCGCACATCGCCCACAATCGGCAGGTTGAGCAAGGACTGGGCGCTTTCCTGAAAATAGCGGCCAACCGTCCGCACATGATCCAGAATGCCTTCGCGCTCGATGATCTCGATATTCTTGAGCGCCGCGGCGCAGGCCACGGGATGCCCGAAATAGGTCAGCCCCATCGAGAACACCCCGCCCTCACACTGCGGCCTGGCAATGGTGCCGTAAATCTCATCCGAGATCAGCGTTGCCCCCAGCGGGATATAACCCGAGGTCAGCCCCTTGGCGCAGACCAGGATGTCCGGCGTATAGCCATACAGCGTTTCCGAGGTGAACCACTCCCCCAGACGGCCAAAACCGGTGACCACCTCATCAGCGATATAGAGCATGCCGTGGCGCTTGCAGACTTCATACATGCGTTTGTGGTATCCCGCGGGCGCAACCAGCACACCGCCGGCGCCCATGATCGGTTCGGCGATGAAAGCGGCCACATTGTCCGGGCCCAGCTGCTGAATGCGGGCTTCGAACTCGCGCACCAAGTGGTCGCAATAGTCCGCATCGCTCCAGCCCTCCGGCTTGGCATAGAGATTGGCTTCGGAAACGTGGCTGATGAACTCCTCACCAATCCGGTCGAAGCCGTATTTGGTGCCATGGATGCCGGTGAGCGAGGCCGCCACATAGGTTGCGCCGTGATAACCGTTCTGCCGGGAGATTATCTTTTTCTTCCGGTGCTGGCCCTTCATGTCAAAGTAATAGTGGACCAGCCGGATCGCGGCATCATTGGCGGTGGAGCCGCCGCAAGTGTAATAGATGTGGTTCAGATCCCCCGGCGTCAGCTCCGCCAGCTTGGCGCCCAGCTGGGCCGCCGGCACATTGGTGCTGTGCCCGAACGGGTTGTAATACTGCATGTCCATCACCTGTTTGGCGATGGTCTCGGCCATCTCCTCGCGGCCATGGCCGATGTTCACGCACCACAGCCCGGCAATGCCGTCCAGCAGCCGGTTGCCCTCGGTATCGATGACATGCATGCCCTGGGCACGCTCGATGACATGGCTGCCCTCTTCGGCAAAGGCGGCAAAATCCGTGTAGGGGTGCAGAAGATGGGCGCGGTCCTGTGCCCATGCGGTCTGCGGTTCGGGAACACTCATCTGGGCTCTCCTGAATGTGGCGGGGTTTTCATTGCTGGGTTCCAGCTTCTTCCAGGTTGCCGTCCGGGCACAGTCCCCCGCAGTGGGTATTGGCAACCTGGTTGCCATCCAAGGAACATGGCCATCACCAATGTCACGCCGGTCCGCCATGCCTCTGCCTGATAACCCGCGCCGTGCGGTATTTCCGGATTGAGAGTGTCCGGAAGCTGCGAGAGATGAAGCTGTTAATCATGGTCGTGCAGCATAGATGCAGCGTCTGAGACGAACTGGAGCTTTACCGGGCCGCACCGCAGGATTGAGGTAGGCGGCAATCAGGAAATAGTGCCGATCTTACTGCGGACAACGTCGGCTTCGCGTGCTTCGCACCAGTTAATGCGCTGCGCAGCATCGGTCACATTGGGCTCGAGGACTAAGCCGCTCTCGCGGCAATGGCGCTTGTTTCTGCTGTAGCGCGCGCACCTGAATGTGTTCGGATTTTGCGATGTGACTGACCTGCCTGACGATTGAGGTTTCTCAATCGGACAGGAGGGTCCCATGACACAGGAGAAGATGAGCCCGCTGCGTGCGCGGATGATCGAAGATATGCGCATTCGCGGGATGGCGGAGACATCGCAGAAGGCGCATATCCGGGCGCTGAAGGATTTCACTGCGTTTCTGGGGCGGTCGCCAAATACGGCGACACCGGATGAGTTGCGCGCCTATCAACTTCACATGACCGACACGGAGGTCACGCCTTCGGTCTACAACGCCCGGATTACGGCGCTGCGCGTTTCTGGGGCTTTCGCCGCCCCACCGGGGCGACGGTCCCCTCCAACTCTTCGGCATGACCTGTGACCGGGAGGAAAGTGCAGGCGGAGTAGAAAATGATCCGGGGGATCATTTTCCCGCCAAACGAAGTACATGCAGTTCCGCACCGAGCCACGGAAGCTGCCGATTGTGCTGAGCTTCGAGGAGGTCTCTGCGGTATTAGCCTCGGCACCGGGGCCGGGTCTTAAATACCGCGCTGCGCTTGGGATCGGCTATGGTGCAGGTTTGCGCGCCTCCGAGGTAAGCAATCTCAAGGTGCGAGACATCGACAGCGACCGGATGCTGATCCATGTTGAGCGCGGCAAGGGCGGCAAAGATCGCGACGTGATGCTGTCGCCGTCGTTGCTGGAGCTGCTGCGGGACTACTGGCGCGAGGCACGTCCTCAGGGATGGTTATTCCCCGGCCAGAGCCGGGTTGAGCCCATGTCGCCCCGATCCTTGAATCGGGCCTTCAACTCGGCCAAGCGCATGGCTGGGATCAAGAAGCCTGCCACGCTGCACTCGCTCAGGCATAGCTTTGCCACGCATCTGCTGGAGGCCGATACGGACGTGCGGGTGATCCAGGTGCTCCTCGGCCACGCCAAGCTGACCACGACGGCGCGATACACCCACGTGGCGACCAAGACGTTGCGCAATGTCGCCAGCCCGTATGAACATATGCGAGATGTGACCTGACGGAGCGATTGGCGTGCCACGGCACGCGCTGGAGATTGCGGACATCTTCAGGTCTCATGGCCCCGCTTTCAGGCGGGCCAATGAGGGGCATGTCAGCCTGAGCCAGCTCAAGGTGATGTCCACTGCCCGGCAGGGTCTTGCAAAGCAAGATCCCGAGAGGGGGCGATCGAGGCCTGCCGAACGGAGGCGCTCGGCGGACATGTGGCGGCCTGTACCAAGTGTGGACACCAGCATATCGCGTACAACAGCTGCAAGAACCGGCATTGTCCCAAATGCCAGGGACCGGCCGCGCGCGACTGGATGGCGGCGCGGGCAGATGACCTGCTGCCTGTGGAGTATTTCCATGTGGTGTTCACGCTCCCGGCCGAGATCGCCCGCATCGCCTACTGGAACAAGCGGGCGGTTTATGGACTGCTGTTCCGCGCTTCTGCGGAAACAGTGATGACTATCGCCGCCGATCCCAAGCGCCTCGGTGCTCGTGTCGGAATGACCAGCGTGCTTCATACCTGGGGATCAGCGATGACGCACCATCCCCACATCCACATGATCGTCCCAGGTGGCGGGCTCTCGCTGGACGGCACCCGTTGGATTGGCTGCAAACCAGGGTTCCTCCTGCATGTGCGGGTGTTGTCGCGTCTGTTTCGGCGGCTGTTCCTTGAGGGCCTGAGCAACTTACACCGCGCCGGGCGGCTCTCCTTCTTCGGCGACCTCGCCGGATTGACCGACGCCAGCGCTTTCGCAGCCTGGCTGGCACCGCTGCGCAAGGCCGAATGGGTGGTCTATGCCAAACCGCCCTTCGGCGGACCAGAGGCGGTGCTGGCCTATCTCAGCCGATACACCCACCGGGTGGCGATCTCGAACAGCCGCCTGATCAGCGCCGATGCCGACACCGTGGCTTTCCGCTGGAAAGATTACCGCATCAAGCGCGGCGACAGGATGAAGGTTATGCGCCTGTCCACGGGCGAGTTCATCCGCCGGTTCCTGATCCATGTGCTCCCCCCTCTCGGCAGATTTGGCGCCGCCAAATCGCCTGCCGGGCAATGGATGGCTTCCACCGCATCCGGCACTACGGCTTGTTGGCAAGTGCCGCCCGCAAGACCAGCATCGCGAAGATCCGCACGTTGCTGGGCGCGGAAACGACCAGGCAGGAACACGCACCCTCGGTCGAGATCGTCCCGCTCACCCTGCGAGAGCCATGCCCCGATTGCGGCGGGCCGATGCGCATCGTGGAGACTTTCCGGCGCGGCGAGGTTCCGCAATCTCGCGCTCCACCGAGGAAACAGGCCGCATGACCGAGTGCCCGATCATCCCATCCACCGCTCACCGGTTGCTTCAGCAACACCGGCCGAGCCCGCCCGTCAGGAGCGGTCCGGAAAGTTGCAAGGACGGCGCAAAACGGCTTCGATCTGGATCAAATCCAGGTCAAACCCTCTGGCCGAAACTGGAATCGGTGGCCCTCATCCTCCGAGCGGGCGCATCCCTACCAGTCACAAGCTCAGCGGACAGCACTCTTTCCCCATAGGCCGCAACCAGACCCCGCGGCTTCCTCCCTGAGAGGTTTGTCAACGCGGGCCACACTCACGCCCAGCTGAAGCCGCTCGCAATGGCCCGCGTCGAAAAATCTTCATCGAAGCCGGCCCACTGCTGCGGCGCGAACGCAGGTCCGGTCCGGATTGGCGAACGGCACGTGCCGCCCGCCAACGTGATTCAAAGGTCGATTTGCTCGACGATGCTCAGCGCATCTTCAAGTTCGGCACCAAGGTATCTGACAGTGCTGTCAACCTTTGTGTGTCCGAGCAATAGTTGAACCGCCCTGAGATTTCCGGTTTTCCGGTATATCTCCGCTGCTTTGGTTCTGCGCTGCGAATGGGTGCCGTATCCACTGGGTTTGAACCGCACCGGGTTTGCCGGAGGCTTCAACTCCTGAGTAGGATGAAGTCACCATGAGCAAGACAACCAACAAGTATTCTCCTGAGGTCCGCGAGCGTGCGGTGCGTCTGGTGCTGGACAAGTGAGCCATTGGAGGCGCCATTGGTCCGAGCCCAATGGCAAACGGCCAGTACAGTTCCCGCTGGCAGGCAATCATGCCGATCTCTGCGAAGATCGGCTGTTCGGCGCACAGGCTGAATGAGTGGGTGAAGAAGGCGGAAGTCGACAGCGGCAAGCGGGCGGGTGTTCCAACTGATGCCGCCGGCAGTGCGGGTCGTTCGCGCAGCGGTCAAATGATCCGGGGGATCATTTGACCGCCCAAACGAAGGCGCTTGAGCGGGAGAACCGCGAGCTGCGCCAGGTGAACGAGATTCTCCGCAAGGCATCGGCGTTGACCTTGTCACCCGGACCAGTGGCGTTCCTACGGTCAGCTTTGCGATGGCGGAGCTCGGCCGCCGGTTGAAGGGATGGTGTCATTCATCCGCTGCCCGGCAGCGCATGCCAGCATGCGCGAGAGGGGACATGCATCGCGGTGAGCATGGGGTCGAGCCGATCTGCATTCGCCATTGCCGCTCGGACCAATGGCGCGACATGGCTCATTCCTGCCGATTGCCCCTTCCACGTATTACGAGCATCTGGCGCAGCAGGCCGATCCGGCCCGGTTGCCGGACCGTGCCCGGCGTGACGCGGCATTGCGGCCCGGGATCCTGCGTGTTTTCGAAGAGAACTGGCGGGTCTATGGCGTGCGGAAGATCTGGCGGCAATTGCAGCGGGAGGGTCTCACTGTTGCCCGCTGCACGGTCGCCCGGCTGATGAAGAGCATGGGTATTCAAGGCGCTCGCCATTGTCCTCGGACCAATGGCGGACAAAAGCTCGCTCCGGGGCAAGCCGCACAAAACCACGATGCCCGGCAAAAAGGCCCCGTGCCCGCTCTCGCACATGCTGCGCATGTGCTGCCGGGCAGTGGATGGACAAGGTAAACCGGCAATTCCGTGTCCCCGCGCCCAACATGCTCTGGGTCAGCGATTTCACCTATGTTGCCACCTGGAAAGGGTTCGCCTATGTCGCCGCTCGCCATTGGGCTCGAACCAATGGCGCCTTCAATGGCTCGCTTATCGATGCCTATGCCCGCAAGATCGTTGGCCCCCTCTCGGCAGATTTGGCTTTGCCAAATCGCCTGCCGGTCAATGGGTCGTGTCAGCACCTCGGCGCATGCCGGGTTCGTTCTCCCCTCTCGGCAGCATGCTTCGCATGCGCCTGCCGGGCAATGGATGCTCTGGAGCAGGCTGTTCACGAGCGGCGGCCGGCAAAGGCGATGGGGCTTGTTCATCACTCCGGCCGCCGTTCTCGGCGATGCTGGCATCGCCTGTCACGCAGTGGGTCAGCCAATACCTTTCGATCAAATACACAGAGCGGTTGGGCGAAGCTGGTATCGAGCCCTCTGCGGGCAGCGTCGGAGACAGCTATGAGTTCAAGCAGATCCGCGCAGCGGATCAAATGATCCGGGGGATCATTTGAAGGCGCAGAACGCCCTGGCCGAGACGATCAACGGTTTGTTCAAAGCCGAGGTCATTCACCGCCGCGGCCCTTGGCGCAACTTCGAAGACGTGGAATACGCAACGCTCGAATGGGTGGATTGGTTGTCTAATCGCTACCCGCACGTCAAGGCACTGGGCAGCAGAACGTCCGCCGTGCCGCAAGGGTGGCAGCACGCAGCGCAAATCTCAAGTGCGGGACCGGGGCCGTATCCGTCTCGTTGCGCAGAAATGTCCGGGTGCCGGGAGCAGGGTTGTCTCCGCGGTCGGCATGTGCCGCCGCATCATGGTCTTCGCAGGCACGGCCTTCCTGTGTTCAACGCGCAGTCTATCCTGAGAGCTGCAGCCAATCTAAACGGAATGGCCAGACCCACGTCCGCGGCAGGGACGGCGCAGCACGCATGTGCCGGTCCCGGCTGGCGGGCTCCGGTCTAAATTGTCGCGGGTTCTCCGGACGGCCTGAAGGCTTCGCCGGTCTTGAGCATGCTGTGCATGATCACCGCCAGCTTGCGTGCGACGGCCACGGCTGCGCGCTTGAGCCCGATACGTTCCTTCAGCGCCAAGCCCCATGTCCGGAGCACACTGTCGTTCCGGGCCCTGCTGCGCGTCAGCATCACGACTGCAGCCTCGTAGAGCAGGCTACGCAGATGTCGGTCGCCCCTGCGGGAAATGTGGCCGTCATAGTCGACCTCTCCCGACTGGTATCGGCGCGTGGTCAGCCCGAGCCACGCCCCAACGGAGCGCGACCGTCGGAAATTGCCCGGGTCTTCCACTGCGGCGGAAAATGACAGGGCCGTCACCGGCCCGATGCCCGGGATCGTCATCAGCAAGACCGCTGCCTTGTCGTGCCTCGCGGCAGCAAGCAACTGCCGGTCGAACTCGGCCGCGTGGCTGCGCATGTCGCGCCATGCCCCGAGCAGCGGCAGAATGATCCGCGCCAGATCATCCCTTCTGTCGAGAAGAGCGCGGACATTGGCCTCGAAGACCCGGCCCTTGCCCTTCGGCACAATCAGCCCGAACGTCTTCATGACGCCCCGGATCTGGTTGCTCAGCTGGATCGACATGCCGACGATCTGGCTGCGGATCGCGATCAGCGTGCGCGCCAGCATCGAGCCGAACGCCTTGACGCGGACTTCCTTGTAGAACCCAGCCTCTGCGATCCGGGCAAGGCCGTCTGCATCATTGGCATCCGTCTTGTTCAGCGTTTCGTTCAATATCTTCTGCGCATGGCGCGCCTCGATGCAGATGGCGGGAACGCCTTCCGCGGTCAGGGCGTGGTAGAACCACGTCGCGAGCGGGCCGCTCTCGAAGACGACCCGTTCCGCCCGCGGAGCGTGCCTTCGGATGATTTCCGCGACGCTTCCGGGATCGGAAACGCATTTTCCCCGCCAGATCCGGGAGCCGTCCTCCCGGATGGAAATTGCAGTTTCCTTCAAAGACACGTCCAACCCGACATGCTGCACCATGGTTGTTCTCCGCCTGTTGCCTTGGTCAGGAGCTCTTCCCGAGCCCCTTCCCATCGTAGCGCGGGCAGCCGCTCGTTCATCTGTCCAGAAGGCCGGAACGACTCGCTCCGCGATTACGCCATGTTCAACAACCGCCGCCTGCTTGAACCCATTGGGAACATCCCGCCGGCAGAAGCAGAGGCCAATTTCTACGCCGCTCTGGAAACTGAGGACATTGCCGCGTAACTAACTGAAATCAGTCTCCGGAAAACCCGGTGCGGTTCAGTTTCAGCCCAATCGCCGCCACCCAATCCCGCACAAGCCGGCCATTTTGGCGAGTTGAGAGATGCGGGTGAGCAGCCCCACTTGAGTGGTCCAAATTTGAAGTCAGTGCATGGTTGGCCTTTGGTCCATCGAGACGATGGCCTCTGGAGCCGGTGGGCGGTAGCCCAGAGCACTGTGGGGGCTTTTGGTATTGTAGTGTTTCCTTCAGCTTTCGATGATAATTTGCGCCTCACGCAGCGAGTAGAAAACTCCCCCGTTCAGCAGCTCGTCGCGCATTCGCCCGTTGAAGCTTTCGCAATAGCCATTCTCCCAAGGTGACCCTGGTTCAATGAACGCAGTTTTGGCCCCGACAGCTTTGATCTAACCCCTGACAGCCTCCGCGATGAACTCTGGGCCGTTGTCAGATCGGATATACGCTGGGACACCACGCAATATGAACAGGTCCGTCAGCGCGTCGATGACCTCGGTCCAGTTCAGCTTTCGCTTCACCCGGATCGCAAGACACTCCCGGCTGTGTTCGTCCAGGATGTTCAGTGTCCTGAACGCCCTGCCATCATCTGTCCGGTGATGCACGAAGTCGTAGGACCAAACGTGATTGCGATACTCCGGCCGCAGCCGGACACATGATCCGTCGCTGAGCCAGAGCCGTCCCTTCTTGGGTTGCTTGATTGGAATCTTCAGCCCCTCTCGCCGCCATAGACGTTCGACACGTTTATCGTCCACCCGCTGCCGGCAGGCGGTGTTTTTACCGCCGAGAGGGGCCAGCCTGCGTCTCTCAGCAGTGCTAAACGCATGCCTCCGTTCCGGCCTCGTACTGAGTCCACATACGCCTCATGGGTCAGCCATTGAGAAATCTTGGCCAAGTGATTGAAAGGCAGTTTCTGCATAGCCGCGATCTCGCGGGTCGACATCAATCCTTCCTCATGCGTGGCGAGGTGGATCAGGATGCGCAGGGCGTAATCTGAGAACTTTGATATCTGCATAAGTGTTCTTCCCATAATTAATATGCATTGGAAAGGCGTGTTTTGTTGAGGTGTGCCGCCACCCAGTAATGGGCGTTCAGAATACTCATTAAGGGAAGTGGCACATGCAGCCAGTTGTTCTATTGATCCCGCTGGTCCTGAGGGCGGTGCTTTCAGCTGTCTTCTGCTGGGAGGCATGGGCGATGGACCCGGCCCGAATGCCAACAGCAAGCGCACAGGGCTGATATGGGCAAAGACGGTCCTTGGTGTGATCGTTTCCGCCGGCTCTTTGCGCAGCTGGCCAGCACCCGGAACGCGATGGAAGTGAACGTCAGCCGCGGTCAGTGGCGGTGGGATAACGATACCACCGAGATCCCGGCCGGCACGCTGGTCAATTTCAACGTGGCAACCGGGGACGTCACCGACGGCATGGGCATCTATGACAGCAGCTTGACGCTGCTGACCCAGGTGCAGGCGATCCCCGGCTGCACCACCCGGGTCACCTATACGTTTGAGGAGCCCGGCGGCTACCAGCTCCTGTGTATGGAGTTTTGCGGAGTGGCCCATCAGGACTTGGTCAAGGAATTCGAAGTTGTAGCGATGGAGGAATAAAGGAGCACTGCATCTGACCCGTTGCGGCTGGGTACCCTGCGGCGGCATAACCCGGCCGCGGAGGTTTTCCGCTTCAAGGAACCGGTGAAGGTGCCGCTTGTGCAGAGCCGGAATGAGGTCAAACGCATTCTGGCCATGGCGCCCGGCCCGAAAGCGCGCGTAGCAGAGGCGCGAAGGCTGTCGGGCCCCGCAAGGTGCGGCGCAGGCTCATCAAAGCCGGCAAAATCCGTGCCCAAAATGCCGCGCATCATTCAAACGTCGCGCACGGTGTCTGAAAAACGGGCAGCAAAATTCTTTATCACAGGGCGTAGTGATGCGTTTGAACGGTTTCTGAGAGTGCCGGTAAGCAACGGCGGTTGACTGCTCCCGCAACTACCGTTTCCAAAGGGCATGATCCCGGCCAATTCGCCAACAAGGTCAAGCTGATGGCCTTCGGACGCTACACTGTCCGGAACCATCCGCATCTCCGAAATCAAGGCTCGCCGCGCCGCTGTGGCCTGCTGCCTCACCTTTGGCGCGTACAGAGGCCGGGATGCAGCCGCAGGGCAGGCGCTGGCGGGTGACAGCCCAGAGCATCGTTGGCGCATTGCGGCATGAACTTTGCGAAATGCGGCGGAAAGCTGCATCCGGCTAGGAAATTGTTAGAGAGTGCAGCTTAAACCCACAGGCAATATGCACGTAATGAAGGTTCCGCACTAATGCTCCGACTCCCCGATTTTCTGTACCGTCTGCCTGTTCGTATCTATGCGCTGGCGGCGCTGGCTCTCAGTCTGACGGCTGTGCTGACTTTCCTGCTGCTGTCACAATCCGTCAAAAACGCCTATGAAATGCGCTATACCGAGCTGCACAACGTCACAGACACCGCAGTCAGCCTGCTGCGCGATCTGGAAGAAGGTGTGAAATCCGGCCGCTTCACCGAGCAGGAGGCCCGGGACATCGGCCGAGAGCGGCTCACCGCCTTGCGTTTCGGCGATGCAGGTTATGTTTTTGTCTTCGACCATGATCTGGTGGTGCAGGCGCATCCGACGGTGCCCGCTTGGAATGGCACCAATCAGGGCGCCTACGAGGATGTGACCGGCATCAAAGTGTTCCAGGAGCTGGAGAAAATCGCCGCAGCTAATGGGGCAGGGGAGCTTACATATTACTTTAAGAAACCTGATTCCGACGTGATCGAAGCCAAGATCGGCTATGTGCAGGCCTATGAACCCTGGGGCTGGATTGTCGGCACCGGCGCCTATGTCTCGGATATCGAGTCGGACGTGGCGCTGATGCGCAATGAGGCGCTGATCATTCTGGGCATCAGCTTGGTGACACTGTCGATTGCCGCCTATTTCATCACCCGCAGTGTCACCGGACCGCTGAACGGTCTCAAGTCCCGCATGCAGACCTTGGCCGATGGCGACACTGGCAGTGAAATCCCCTGTGCCAATGCGCGCAGCGAAATGGGGGAGATTGCCCAAAGCCTCGATGTGTTCCGCCAGGCACTGATCCGTCAGAAAGATCTGGAGAAGGCCGAGCAGCAGCGCAATGAAAAGCGCAGCAATGTCGTGGCCGTGCTCAGCGGCAAACTGTCAGCCCTGTCGCAGGGGGACCTGACCGCGCAGATCACCGAGGTTTTCCCTGAGAATTACGAGCAGCTGCGCCAGGATTTCAACACCACCGCGCAGAACCTCAGCGCCACGGTCGAGCAAGTGATTGCCGCGGCCGCCAGCATCCGCAGCGGTGCTGCAGAAATCAGCCAGGCTTCGGATGACCTGTCGCACCGCACCGAAAGCCAGGCCGCCACGCTGGAACAGACCGCCGCTGCGCTGGATGAGCTGACCGCAAGCGTCAAATCCGCCGCCGACGGCGCCCGCAGCGTCGAAGCGACCATGGATGAGGCCAAGGAAGAGGCCCGCACCAGCGGCGAAGTGGTGCAGAGCGCGGTGTCCGCGATGACCGAGATCGAAGAAAGCTCCAACAAGATCAGCCAGATTATCTCGGTGATCGACGACATTGCGTTTCAAACCAATCTGTTGGCACTGAACGCCGGGGTCGAGGCCGCCCGCGCGGGCGAGGCAGGGCGCGGCTTTGCGGTGGTGGCGTCTGAAGTGCGGGCGCTGGCACAGCGGTCGTCAGACGCGGCGATGGAGATCAAGACGCTGATCTCGGACAGCTCCGGCCAGGTAGCCCGCGGTGTGGATCTGGTGGGCAAGGCGGGGGATGCGCTGCAAAGCATCGTCAGCCAGGTTACCCATATTTCGCAGCTGGTCTCCGGCATTGCAGAGGGCGCTGCGGAGCAGTCCACCGGCCTGAATGAGATCAACACCGGCGTCACTCAGCTGGATCAGGTCACCCAGCAGAACGCGGCGATGGTGGAGGAGGCGACGGCCGCCGGCCATTTGCTGAAGACCGATGCCTCCAAGCTGACCGATCTGGTGGCGCACTTCAAAATCCCTGGCGGCCGTGTGGCAGCTGCTCCGGCCCAGGCGGCCAGCACGCCGGCATCTGTGCCGTCCGCCCATGGCAACGATGACTGGGACATGCAGCCCGCCGCGCAGCCTGTTGCCGCGGCCAGCGGCAACGCAGCCAAGAATATGTGGCAGGATTTCTGATCCATCTGGCAACCTTCACAGACAAACAAAAAAGCGCCCGGGGATTTCCCCGGGCGCTTTTTGTTTCGGACTGTCGGGAAAGATCAGCCGATGATCGCGTTCAGTGTGGCACTGGGACGCATCACCTTTGCCTTCAACGCGGCGCTCGGACGGTAATAGCCGCCGATGTCTGCCGCCGGACCCTGGGCTGCGGCCAGCTCGCTGATGATCTGTTCCTCCTTGGCGCCCAGCTCTTCGGCGATGGGGGCAAAATGCGCCGCCAGATCCGCATCTTCGGTCTGTGCTGCCAGGGCTTCGGCCCAATAGCGGGCAAACCAGTAGTGGCTGTCGCGGTTGTCCGGCTGGCCAACCTTGCGCGAGGGCGAGCGGTTGTGGTCGAGAATGCCTTGGGTGGCGTCCTCAGCCGCGGCGCCCAGCACACCTGCTTTGGCGTTGCCTTTGTTGTCGGCCAGGAAATTCAGGCTTTCCCCCAGGGCACAGAATTCACCCATCGAATCCCAGCGCAGGTGGTTTTCCTCGACCAGCTGCTGCACGTGTTTCGGGGCGGAACCGCCGGCGCCAGTCTCAAACAGGCCACCGCCCTGCATCAGCTTGACGATTGACAGCATCTTGGCCGATGTGCCCAGCTCCAGGATCGGGAACAGGTCGGTCAGATAGTCGCGCAGCACGTTGCCGGTGATGGCGATGCTGTCCTTGCCCGCAGTAATGGTCTCCAGGCTCTGGCGGGTTGCCTCGCGCGGGGCCAGGGTCTGGAACTTGTCCGCAACGCCAGCGGCTTCCAGCGCAGGCTGCACGTATTTGATCAGCTCGGCGTCATGGGCGCGGTTTGCGTCCAGCCAGAAGATCGCCTCGGAACCGGTCAAGCGTTGACGGTCCAGCGCCAGCTGGATCCAGTTCTCGATCGGGGCCTTTTTCACGGTGCAGGAGCGCCAGATGTCGCCTGCTTCCACATCGTGGCTGTGCAGGGTGTCGCCATTGGCCAGAACCACCCGGATGGTGCCGTCTGCGGGTGCTTCAAAGGTGGTCGGGTGGGAGCCGTATTCCTCGGCCTTCTGCGCCATCAGGCCGACGTTAGCGACGGCACCGGCGGTGGTCACATCCAGCGCGCCATTAGCTTTGAAGAAATTGATGGTCTCGTCATAGATCGTGGCATAGCAGCGGTCGGGGATCACGCAGTTGGTGTCGCCCTTGTTGCCGTTCTGATCCCAGCCCTTGCCGCCGGCGCGGATCACCGCGGGCATCGAGGCGTCGATGATCACATCGGACGGCACATGCAGGTTGGTGATGCCCTTGTCGCTGTCGACCATATACATGTCGGGGCGCTCGGCACGGACCGCGTCGATGGCGGCCATGATCTCTGCGTTGTCCTTGACCCGCGCCAGCAGGTCGCCCAGACCCGAGTTCGGGTTCACACCCAGCGCGTCCAGTTCAGTCCCGAATTTGCCGAACACCGGCGCCAGCCAGGCCTTGACGGCGTGGCCGAAGATGATCGGGTCGGAGACCTTCATCATGGTGGCCTTCATGTGCAGCGAGAACATCGTGCCGTCAGCCTTGGTGTCCGCGATCGCCTCCGTCAGAAAGGCGGCCAGGGCCTTGGCAGACATGAAGGTCGCATCGGCCACGGTGCCGTCTTCCAGCGGCCAGGCGTCTTTCAGCACGGTGACCGAGCCATCTTTGGCGGTGAATTCGATTCTTGCGTCCCCGGCCTGCGCGGCGGTGATGGTGGCGGATTTCTCGTTTGCATAGAAATCATTGCCCGGCATCGACGACACTTTGGTCTTGCTGTCTGCCGACCATGCGCCCATCGAATGCGGGTTCTTTTGGGCAAAGTTCTTCACTGCCTTGGCGGCGCGACGGTCGGAATTGCCTTCGCGCAGGACCGGGTTTACAGCCGAGCCCTTGATCGCATCAAAGCGCGCGCGGATGTCTTTTTCGGCGTCTGTGGCGGGTTCTGCCGGGTAGTCCGGAATGGCATAGCCCTGGCCCTGCAGTTCCGTGACAGCGGCAACCAGCTGCGGTACCGAGGCAGAGACATTGGGCAGTTTGATGACATTGGCGTCCGGGGTTTTCACCAGCTGGCCCAGCTCGGCCAGATCATCGCTTTGGCGCTGTTCTGCGGTCAGCCCTTCCGGGAAGGCTGCAATGATGCGCCCGGCAAGCGAAATATCCTTGGTTCCGACCGAGACACCAGCGGCTGCGGCAAACTTGCGGATGATCGGCAAGAAGGATGCCGAGGCCAGTTCGGGCGCTTCGTCTACAATGGTATACAATATGTCCGGGGTTTGATTTTCTGCCATGTTTCACAACCTTTCAGCGATCTCGGAGGCTTTTGTGACGTCAGCGCAGACAGGCCGCGCCAGGTTCGGGTATTCCGGTGCTGCCACGGCGGTGCCCTGAAAATGGGCGGAACCCGGCCTGGCAGCCAATGGTATGGCCCCCATGTAGAACACGATTGCTGCGGGTGCAATGGTTTGGCGCATCTGCGCCCCGCGCGGATTGCCGCGGCTGCGCGCAGGCGGGCGGGAGAGGGGCGCTGCCCCTCTTGGGCCTGCGGCCCAATTCACCCCGGAGTATTTGGGGGAAAGATGAAAATTGAGAGAGAAGGGGATTATTCGCGCAGCTCACCCGGTGCGACGCCCCAGAGTTTTTTCTTAGGCGCCCAGCCGCTGTAACCGCCGGCCGAGATTTCACACCAGCTGGTTTCGCAGTCGCCGAGGCGGGCAACCACGCCCAGTTCAAATGCTGCGGTTACCGGCGCGCGGGAGTCCGGGCGCGCGTGCACGGTCAGCATGTCTTCTTCGATCAGCACCGTGCGCACGCCGGACAGCAGCGCGTAATGCACCCAGCCGCCGGCCCCCTCGCGGTCTTGAACCCGGCGCCAGTGGCCGTATTCCGCGGTGATCTCCAGCGGCATGCCGCGGCGTTTGAACACCCAGTCGATCTTATGGGTCAGCGAAGGGCCGCGGCGGACATTGCCCTTGGCCGCCTTCATCGAGACATAACGGGGCAGCGGCAGGTTGGTGACAGGGCCGCGGGATTCGGCGGCGCACACAGCCCCCGCCAGCGCCAAGGATACCGCTGCCGCTGCCAGATGGCGCATTGCCATTGCCGCTATTTTCACTGCCTGCTCGCCTCTTTTTGCCCAGCCGGATCAGGCCCAGCCTCTTGTTCCGGTCTTCTGCCCGCCCTTTGGCACTGGCCGGGAAATTTCCGGCCTGCGGCAAGGGAGTTGCGCTTGGGTTCTTGTGCCCGCCCGCGTCCTGCGCCACGATGCCATGGAGGCGTGCGGAATGAAAAGCCCAAGGGAGAGCGCAAGTGCCAAGAGACCGACTGAGTGTTGTTGTTACGCGACGGTTGCCGGAGCCTGTGGAAACCCGGCTGAGCGAGTTGTTTAATGTGCGCCTGCGCGAGGATGACGCGCCGATGTCCCGGGCCGAGCTGGCCGCGGCGGTGAAGGATGCCGATGTGCTGGTGCCCACGGTCACCGATACCATTGATGCAGGGATCCTGGGTCAGGCGGGCGAGCGGCTGCGGCTGATTGCGAATTACGGCGCGGGCGTTGACCATATTGATGTGTCCACCGCCCGTCAGCGCGGCATTCTGGTCTCCAACACCCCCGGGGTGCTGACCGATGATACTGCTGACATGGCAATGGCGCTGATCATGGCAGTGGTGCGCCGCATGCCCGAGGGGCTCGCCGTGATGCAGAAGGGCGACTGGAAAGGCTGGGCGCCCACAGCGCTGTTGGGCGGGCGGATTGCAGGGCGCCGTCTTGGCATCCTTGGCATGGGACGGATCGGCCAGGCCGTGGCCAAGCGCGCGGCGGCCTTTGGCATGCAGATCCACTACCATAACCGCCGCCGGTTGCGTCCCGAAACCGAAGAGACGTTGGAGGCCACCTATTGGGAAAGCCTCGATCAGATGGCGGCGCGGATGGATGTGCTGTCGATCAACTGCCCGTCTACCCCTTCGACCTTTCACCTGATGAATGCACGCCGTCTGAAATTGATGAAGCCCTCGGCGGTGATCGTGAACACCTCGCGCGGCGAGGTGATCGACGAACACGCCCTGACCCGCATGCTGCGCTCGAATGAAATCGCCGGTGCCGGCCTGGATGTCTATGAACACGGCACCGACATCAACCCGCGCCTGCGCGAGCTGCCCAATGTTGTGCTGCTGCCGCATATGGGCTCGGCCACAATCGAGGGCCGGATCGAGATGGGCGAGAAGGTGCTATTGAATATCAAGACCTTCGAGGATGGCCACCGGCCGCCGGATCAGGTGGTGCCCTCGATGCTGTAACTGCCCGCGCTCCGGGCCGGAATTTAAGAAAGGATTTTTCCATGAGACACTTGATTCTGGCCTGTATCGTCGGCGCCGGCAGTGCCGCCGCGCAGGAGGCCGCCGACGCCGTGGCCCCTGAGGGGGCAACCGCCGGCACGTTTGAGGCACTCTCGGCGGAAGCCGCCGCCGCTATGGAGGCCAAATCCGCAGGCCAGCCCGTAGAAGCCGAAAACTGGATGGTGACTGCCGCCAATCCGCATGCGGTGGAGGCCGGTGCCGCCGTGCTGCGCGCAGGCGGCACCGCGGCAGATGCGATGGTGGCGGTGCAGACCGTGCTGGGACTGGTGGAGCCGCAATCTTCCGGCCTGGGCGGCGGCGCGTTTCTGGTCTGGTATGACGCTGCTGCGGGCGAGCTGACCACGCTGGACGGGCGCGAGACGGCGCCGCTGGCCGCCACGCCACTTTTGTTTCAGGATGAAAACGGCGAGCCGTTGAAATTCTTTGATGCGGTTGTCGGCGGTCTGTCCGTCGGCACGCCGGGCACACCTGCGCTGCTGGAGGCCGCGCACCGGCGCTGGGGGCAGGCCAACTGGCCGTCGCTGTTTGAACCGGCGATCCAGCTGGCCGAGGAAGGTTTTTCCGTCTCCCCGCGCCTGGCAGGGCTGGTGGCAGATGATGCAGAGCGGCTTGCACGGTTCCCAGCCACCGCGGAATACTTCCTGCCGGACGGTGCACCCATTGCCGAAGGCGCTATGCTGCTGAACCCGGACTATGCCGCCACCTTGCGGGCGCTGGCACAGGGCGGGGCAGGGGCGTTTTACACCGGTCCCATCGCGGCAGAGATCGTCCGCACCGTCAACACTGCCGAGGGCAACCCGGGCGTTTTGTCCGCCACCGATCTGGCGCTTTATCAGGTCAGGGAACGTCCGGCAGTCTGCGCCGCCTACCGCGATTTTGAGGCTTGCGGTATGGGGCCGCCGTCCTCAGGCGCGCTGACGGTGGGGCAGATCCTGGGAATGCTTGGACAGTATGATCTGGCGGAACTGGGCGCAGACAGTGCCGAGGCCTGGCGGCTGATCGGCGATGCCTCACGGCTCGCCTTCGCCGACCGGGGCCGTTACATGGCGGACAGTGATTTTGTGCCGGTGCCGACGCATGGGCTGGTGGCAGCGGATTACCTTGCCAGCCGGGCAGAGCTGCTGCAAAGCGGTGATGCGCTGCCCGAGGCGGCGCCGGGCACGCCCGAGTTCGACCATGCGCTGCTGCTGGCGGATGACGAGTCGATCGAGCTGCCCTCGACCTCGCATATCTCGATTGTGGACCAGTACGGTAACGTGCTGTCGATGACCACGACGATAGAAAACGCCTTTGGCTCGCGGCTGATGGCGGGCGGGTTCCTGTTGAATAATGAGCTGACGGATTTCTCCTTCCGCACCCATGCGGACGGCGTGCCTATCGCCAACCGGCTGGAACCGGGCAAGCGTCCGCGCTCCTCGATGGCGCCGACCATTGTGCTGAAGGACGGCAAACCGGTTCTGGCCATCGGCTCCCCCGGCGGCAGCCGGATCATCGGCTATGTGGCGAAATCCATCGTGGCATGGGCCGATTGGGGGATGAACATCCAAGCGGCGCTGGCGCTGCCGCATCTGGTCAACCGGTTCGGCACCTATGATCTGGAGGCAGGCACCAGCGCCGAGGGGTTGGAGCAGGCGCTGACAGACATGGGGTATGAGGTCAATATCCGCGATCTGACCTCCGGCCTGCACGCAATTGAAATCGGCGAGGGGCTGAGGGGAGCTGCGGACCCGAGACGGGAAGGGATTGCGCTGGGCGGTTAGCCCGTTATGGCCCGGCCGCCATGCCGGGCGGCATCAGCGCTACGGGGTTCTGGGTATTGCTGAACTGCAAGTTCGGGGCTTAGGTTAACAGGTGAAGTTCCGGGCTCTGTGCCCTGACCCCGAGGAGACCCATCATGGTGCAAGCTATCTCATTGCCCCGCAACGAGGCCGGGATCGCCGCCGCTGTGGAGACGCTGAAACAGCGGTTCGGCGATCAGTTGCAAACCGGCCAGGCCATCCGCGATCAGCACGGCCACACCACCACCTGGATCACCAACCAGCCCCCCGATGCAGTGGTCTTCCCCACCTCTGCGGAAGAAGTTTCCGAGATTATCAAGATCTGCGCCGAATACGGCGTGCCGGTTATTCCTTTCGGCACCGGCACCTCTCTGGAAGGGCATGTGAACGCCCCCGCCGGCGGTATCTGCATCGACATGATGCGGATGGACAGGATTATCGCCGTCCATGCCGAAGACCTCGACGTGGTGGTGCAGCCCGGCGTCACCCGTGAACAGCTCAACACCTATCTGCGCGATCAGGGTCTGTTTTTCCCGATCGATCCCGGCGCCAATGCTTCCTTGGGCGGGATGGCAGCAACGCGGGCCTCGGGCACCAATGCGGTGCGTTATGGCACCATGAAGGACAACGTGCTGGCGCTTGAGGCGGTGATGGCCGACGGCGGCGTGATCCGCACGGCGCAGCGGGCCAGGAAATCCTCGGCAGGTTATGACATGACTAGCCTGCTGGTCGGCTCCGAGGGCACCCTGGGCCTGATCACCGAGCTGACGCTGAAACTGCAGGGCATCCCCGAGGCGATCCGCTCCGCCCGCTGCTCCTTCCGCACCGTGGACGACGCCTGCCGCGCGGTGATGATGACCATCCAATACGGCATCCCCGTTGCCCGCATCGAACTGCTGGATGCGCTCAGCGTGCGGGCGGCCAATGCCTATTCCGGTCTCGACCTGCCAGAGACGCCGCTCTTGCTGCTGGAATTCCACGGCTCGGACGCGGGCGTGGTGGAACAGTCGGACATGTTTGCCTCCATCGCCGAGGAATTCAGCGGCTTTGATTTCGCGGCAACCTCAACGGCGGAGGAGCGCAACAAGCTTTGGCAGGCGCGCCATGATATGTATTGGGCCAGCCTTCAGCTGCGCCCGGGCGCCAAGGGGATTTCCACCGATGTCTGCGTGCCGATCTCGCGCCTTGCCGAATGCGTCGGCGCCGCGCGGGACAAAGCCGGGAGCATGGGGCTGATGGCGCCGATTGTCGGCCATGTGGGCGACGGCAATTTTCACGCGCTGCTGCTGATTGATATGGACAGCGGGATCGAGCGGCAGAAGGCGGATGATTTTGTCGGCTGGCTCAATGATCTGGCGATCTCGATGGACGGCACCTGCACCGGCGAACACGGCATCGGCCAAGGCAAACGGCCCTATCTGCAGAAGGAACTGGGCAAGACAACCCGTTACATGGCTGCGGTCAAGGCCGCACTGGACCCGGAGAATATCATGAATCCGGGCAAGATCCTGGAGATGTGATCCGCAAACGTCCGCCAGCCGTCCGCACTGGGCCAGCGGAGGATTTGAGTATTTGGAAAAAGGTGAAGCCCAAGCCGGTCGCTTCATCTTTTCTCAAATACTCACTGCGCAACGGGGCCAACGGGATGCAGCGCCAGGATGTTGCGCCCCCGGCGCTCGCCTGCCTCAGCTTATCTTAAACCCGCTCTGTCATGATCCCCCTTGATCGCGGTCACCGCCGGGCCTGACACCCCCGGCATTTTGGAACAGGGCCCTTTGGCAAGGGCACGCAGAAACAACGTTCAGCGTGCGGGAGAAACCTCCCGTCCCGCCTCCGCCTCCATGGCGCCGCCGCCATTCCTTACTGCTGACGATCAAAGCATCAGACAGCACCCAAGGATCAGCACCGGCAGAATGCGGCAGCAACCGGCAGGGCAGGGTCCTGGCCGGGCAGCGGCAATTGCACTGCATTCTTCCCTGAAATGCCGGAAAGCTGCCGCAATTCTGCGCCGGGTTCTGAATTGGGATGAAGCCGGAGCGTTTCGCAAAACCGGAGAACGGCATGGGACTGAAAAAGGCAATGGGCATTCTGGTGTTCAGCACCCAGGCGGTGATCGGCTATGATTACTACATCCAGACCCGTGCCGCGGGGCTGAATTGGGGGGATCTCAGCGCCACCGACTACAGCACCATTCTGCAGGACCGCTTTACCCGCGCCCGTGCCGCCAAGGAAGCAACCAGCCTTGCCGGGCTTGCTGCCGGGGACGGCCAGTCGATTTGGAGCGAGGCGGCCGGCTATGGCAAGAGCCTGCTCTCGGGCGGTCAGCAGGTTGCAGATGCACAGAGCAACGAGGACGCGCCGCAGCCCGTCTGTATCCGTCGCGGCAATGTTGCGGACTGCTGACAGCCCCAAACCAGCCTGATCAAGGAACCACAGGGGGCGCCGGCCCGCTTTTTGCTGCGTAGAAAAACGCCATTTCCGGCAAGGCTTTCATCAAAATCCTGTATGCTGTGGCGCGCAAGGTCGGTTTTGGCTGTTTTTGCGTCGGCCTGATTTTGCGCCGATTGCGCGGCTTGGGCATAACCGCAGGCAAGAATCTCACAAAGCTGGAGAGCCGGAGAATGAAAACCCAAGTCAAAGCGCTTGTTGTTGGCGGCGGCGCCGTTGGCACCTCGATTGCCTATCACCTGGCCAAGGCCGGCTGGGAAGACGTCATGCTGATCGAGCGTGACGAGCTGACCTCCGGCTCGACCTGGCACGCAGCCGGCCTTCTGCCGCTGTTCAACATGTCCTACGCGACCACCCACATCCACAAGTACTCGGTCGATTTCTACAAGACCCTGGAAGAGGAAACCGGCCTGAACGCAGGTTTCGCCGTGGTCGGCAACCTGCGCATGGCGCAGACCCAGGAGCGCATGGACGAATACATGCTCTATGCCTCCATCGCGGAAACCTGCGATGTGCCCTATGAATGGCTGACCCCGGATGAGATCAAGGCGCGTTGGCCGCTGATCGAAACCTCCGACCTGAAGGGGGCGATCTACCACACCGAAGACGGCTATATTAACCCTGCGGACGTGACCCAGGCGATGGCCAAGGGCGCCCGTCAGCGCGGTGTTGAAATCGTCCGTAAGCTGCAGGCTGATGAATTCCACTGGACCGGCACCCACTGGGAAGTCACCTGCACCAAGATGGTGGAGAAGGGCGGCAACCTGGTCGAGTCTGACGAGAAGGTGGTGATCACCGCCGAGCATGTCGTGACCGCATCCGGCAACCACGCGCAGCGCACCGCCAAAATGCTGGGCATCAAGATGCCGGCGATCCCGGTCGAGCACACCTTCATCGTCATGGACAAGGACCCCGAGCTGGTCAAATGGCGCGAAGCAGGCAACCCCGAGCATCCCGTGGTGCGCGACGCCGACAATGAATCCTACGCCCGCGAAGAGCGCGGCGGCTGGATCCTGGGGATCTATGAGCGCGGCGCGCCCGCACGTTTCGAACACGGTGTGCCGGACAGCTTCCGCGCCGACCTGTTCCCGCTGGAGCTGGACCGGATTGCCGATCAGTACATGGCGATGGCGGAACGGGTGCCCTCTTGCGCCGAATCCGGCCTCAAGGACGACTTCAACGGTCCGATCTGCTACACCCCCGACGGCAACCCGCTGGTCGGCCCGGCACCGGGCCTGCGAAACATGTGGCTGGCGGAAGGTTTCTCCTTCGGCATCACCGCTGCTGGCGGCACCGGCTACTATCTGGCGCAAATGATGGTCGACGGCGAGGCCGAGATCGACATGGCGTCGCTCGACCCCAAACGCTATTCCTCCAACTGGATGACCACCGAGTTCGCGGCCCGCAAGAACGAAGAGTGCTACGAGCACGTCTATATCCTGCACCACCCGGACGAAGAGCGCCCGGCAGCCCGCCCGCTGCGCACCGCGCCTGCGTTCGACCGTCAGAAAGCCCGCGGCGCACAGTTCGGCTGGGTCAACGGCTGGGAACGCCCGAACTACTTCGGCCCCGTCGATGCGCCTGAGAACTTCGACCACGATGCCCGCTCCTTCCGCCGCGGCGGCTGGTGGCAGCATGCCGTGGACGAAGCCAAGGCAATCCGCGAAGGTGTTGGCCTGGTCGACGCAACCGCGTTCACCAAGCACATCGTCAAGGGCCCCGGTGCCACTCTGTTCCTGGACTGGTTCACCTGCAACAAACTGCCCAAGGTCGGCCGCATCAACCTGACCTATGCGCTGACCGTTCTTGGCACCACCCGGACTGAGTACACCATCGTCCGCCTGAAGGACGACGAGTATTACCTGGTGTCCGCTGGCGCCTGGACCGAATACGACGCCGACTTCCTGAAGAAGGCGATCGCGGACAAGGAAGCTGAGTTCGGCCGTATCGAGCTGCAGGACGTGACCACCCAGTGGGGCGTGTTTGCCATTGCCGGTCCGAAATCGCGCGACGTGCTGAAAGAGATCATCAACGACGCCGATCCGGAAACCGCACTGTCCAACAAGCGTTTCCCCTGGCTGTCGGCCCGTCAGATCGAACTGGGCATGTGCCCGGTCAATGCGATCCGTGTGGCGTATACAGGTGAACTCGGCTGGGAACTGCACCACCCGATGGAGATGCAGAACTACCTGTTCGATCTGCTGGAAAAGGCCGGTGAGAAGCACGGCATGAAACTGGTGGGTGCGCGCGCCCAGAACTGGCTGCGCCAGGAGAAATCCTATCGCGCCTTTGGCAACGAACTGGGCCGCGATGCGACCCCGCTGGAAGCCGACCTGCCGCGCTTTATCGACCTGGAGAAGGACTTCCACGGCAAGGAGAAACTGGTCGAGACCGGTGTGCGCGTGAAATGCTGCACCCTGCTGATCGACGGCCCCGAAGACGCCGATCCCTGGGGCCGCGAGGCGCTGTACGCCGAGGATGGCACCCGTGTGGGCCGTCTGACCTCGGGCGGCTATTCGGTGGCCTTCGAGAAATCCATTGGCATGGGCTATGTAAAGCCCGAGATGGCGGTGGAAGGCACCAAGCTGAAGGTCAAGATCCAGGACAAGCTGTGGGATGCGGTCGTCACTTGCGACAGCCCCTATGACCCGAAGAACGAGACCATCCGCCAGAACGGGTGATCTTTGGTCCGGGCCCCTTGGGGTCCGGCATCCCGTCCAAGGGACGGGTTAAGGAGATCGCGGCGGAACCCAGGATCTGTCTCTGGAAACAGCAATATACCCCGGCCTGCGCGCCGGGGTATTTTTTGTTCGGCCTGGCACTGGCGGCCTGGTCGTTGCCTTCGGTGCCATGTGTCAGTCAGCTGAATGTATCACGCGTGCTTTGCGCAGATGATTTCCCCTTTAAAGTGTGATATAATTGCTGCCGGAACGCAGGCCTTCCACACTGCAAGTTCCGCAGTTCGCCGACCCTTTTAAGGCACAGAACGGCGCGGCGTGGCCGCTGAAACGTACCTTGGTGCGATGCAACCGCGCAGCAGCTAAGCTCGCGGGCAAGGCGCTGAAAAACTTGCCTTTCTATGGGGTTTCCCGTTTCGAGCCATGCTGCGCAATGCCCCTGCGCGGCCTGTTGCGGCATGTGCAGGGAAGCGTGCCGCAACAGGCCGCAGCCCCGCGTCCTGGTGTCTTGCCGCCTCTGCTGAATGAACGCGGCCTGCACTGCGATACCAGTAACGATTGTCCGAAAAGGAGGTTTGAAATGGCCGCTCGCAAAACCCAATCCAGCCGCATCGAGGAACTGGAAGACCGGATTGACGATTTAGAGGAACAGCTTGGCCAGGACCCGGACGGCTATGGCCGTTCCGGCAGCGCGCCTCAGGTCTGCTCGCTGCCGGTGCTGCCGGAACGTGCATTTGATGCCGGAGTATCTTCCGACCGGCAGCGGGCGATACTGGCGACCGGCGATAAATGGGTCAATGGCACCAATATCCACTATTTCCTGTTTTCCAGCGGGTTGTTTGGCGGTGCCAGCGACCAGCGGGCCGTTGTGCAGCAGGCGTTTCAAGTTTGGAAGGATCTGGGTATTGGCCTGAATTTCACCGAGGTGACCGATATCCGGGATGCAGAACTGCGCATCGGGTTCCTGCGCAACGATGGCTCATGGTCCTACATCGGCACCGTGGCGCTGCGTTTGGGCCAGCAAGAGCGCACCATGAATTTCGGCTGGGACATTACCCAGGCCGGCCCGAACGGGCTGGACACAGCCATCCATGAGATCGGCCACGCGCTTGGGCTGAAACACGAACACCAAAACCCCAACGCGGGTATCGTCTGGATCCGCCAGGCGGTGTACGACTACTTTGCCCGCACGCAGAACCCGCCCTGGGACGAGGAAACGACCGACCACAATATTCTGAACAAACTCGACCCGGCGACTGTCGACGGAACGGAATGGGACCCCAATTCGGTCATGCACTATGCCTTTGCCGCCGGCCTGATCAACCAGCCGCCGGAGTTTCGCGGCGGGCTTGAACCCGCACCTGGGCTTTCGCAAAAGGACAAAGAGGTGATCCGCCGCTTCTATCCGCCAATCGGCGCGGCGGCGCTGCCGCAGCTCATCCCGTTCAAATCCGAGCAGCTAGCCCTGATGCCCGGCGAGCAGAAGAATTTTGCAGTGATCCCGGACCATTCGCGTGATTACACGTTTTCAACCTTCGGGTGGTCCGACACGGTGATGGTGCTGTTTGAGGATATTGATGGCACACCGGTCTATGTGGAAGGCGACGATGACAGCGGCTTTAACCGCAACGCCCGTTTCACTGTTCGGCTGATAAAAGACCGGAGCTATAAGCTGCGTATCCGCCTTTACTATGACTGGGCTGCAGGCGATGCGGCTGTCATGATGTGGTGAACGCATTGGTTTTGTATCTGCGCGCCCGGGGGTAAAGCCTGGGCGCGCAGTCTGTGCCGGCATTTGGGATGCGGTTATCGCGCGGCGGCCGGAAGCCATTGATCCGGCCCCGGGGAGGCGGAGTTGCTGTTGTCTGGCTTACTCCTGCGCCGTCTCTGCCAGCTCCATATGGCCCCAGCCGCGCGACAGCACCTTGCGCAGGATCGGCTCGAAGAACTCCAGCGGCTTGGTCGGATACGCCGGATCAAAGGCGCATTGGTCATATTTTTCGCAGAAATACCGGCAGTCCTCCCAATGGGGGCTGCCGCGGTATTTGTCGCGGGCGTTGCGGTCGCCGCCGAAATGATGGTTGTAGTAAAACCCCTGAAACACGCAGTGATGTTTGAGGATCCAATAGGTTTTCTCGCTGACATAGGGCTTCATCATCGCCGCTGACAGCTCGCCATGGTTATAGGGCGACAGGATATCGCCGGTGTCATGCACCAGGGCGGCCACGATGATTTCGTCATCGGCGCCGTCTTCATGCGCGCGGGTCGCCGCCTGCAGCGAGTGCTGGTAACGGTTCACCGGGTAGGGGGTCCAGTCCTCGTCCAGTGAGCGGATCGCGTCCAGGATCCGGTCGGGCAGGGCGGCGTTATAGGCCTCCTCATATTTCTCCACTGCGGCCCAGTCTTCGGGCGTGGCGTCTTCGAAACTGGTCCAGGTTGGCTTGTGGCTTTTGTCCAGCATGTCGCGGGTCCTTTGGTTGATATGGTTTCAGCCTAGCGAAACGTGTCTGAGCAGGAAAACGAATTGATTTGCTCGATCCGAGCAGAAATAGTGATCATCATGCAGATCAACGCTTTTGAGACCTTTCTGGCAATTGAGGCCTCCGGCAGTTTTCACGCTGCGGCGCGGCGGTTGCACATCACCCAGACCGCGGTCAGCGCCCGCATCAGGGCGCTGGAGGAGGCGCTGGGCGCCAGCCTGTTCGAGCGCGGTCCGGGCGGCACCCGGCTGTCTGCGGCGGGCCGGCAGTTTCTGCCCTATGCCGAGCAGATGATGCGGACCTGGGAGTTTGTTTCCGGCGATTTGCGGGAAAGCCTGGCAGGACGGGTTTCATTGCGGCTAGGGGCGCAGCTGTCGGTTTGGGATCCTCTGCTGGTCGATGTGGCCGTCTGGCTGGAGCAGGCGCAGGGCACCGTGCCATTCACGCTGAACTATGATCACGGGCTCAACATGGGTGAAGCGGTGGCGCGCAGGCTGCTGGATCTGGCAATTGTGAACGAGGTTCCCGCAGGCACAAGGCTGGGGGTAGACGAGCTGCCGCCGGAGGAGCTGGTTCTGGTGTCGGACCAGCAGTTGCGGCTGGGCCGGGACGCATTGCCGCTGTTCATCAACCTGGAGTTCGGCAGCGAATATGCGGCACAGGTGCAGCAAGTGCTGCCGCAGCGCAGCCGCCAGCATATTGTGCTGGGTAACGCACCGATGGGCTTGCGCTATCTGATGAAGCGGGGCGGCATGGGGTATTTTCCTGCCTATATGGCGACGGGGGCGCTGGCGGCTGGGCAAATCCACAGGGTCGAGGACGCGCCGCTTATCCAACTGAGCTGCAAGGTGCTGTACCTGCCGGACAACCCGGCGCTGGAGCAGATCCGCCAGGTCCTGCAGGGACTGCGGGAGGTGCGCACTCAAAATTTCGGCGCGGAACTTCCGCCGGAAAACAGGTGGCCTCCGGGTTGAATTCCGCGTTGGAATTCAGCGGGTCAGCTGATCGAAACAGTCCATCGCCTTGGCCGCATACATCATTGCCGGTCCGCCGCCCATCTGGATCGACATCGTCAGCACGTCGCCGACTTCCGCCCGGTTTGCTCCCGACTTGACCAGCGCCTCCACATGCAAACCGATGCAATCCTCGCAGCGCAGGGCCACCGCGATGCCAAGGGCCACAAATTCCTTTTGCTTGAACTCCAGCACGCCGCCCTGTTTCACAGCTTTGCCAAGTGCGCCGAAGGCCTGCGCGGCTTCGGGGATGGCGCCGTTCAGATTGCGCAGACCCTTGCGGGTCTCATTCAGTTTGCCGTGCCAGTCCATCTGCCTGTCCCTCAATCATACATTCCAATTTGCGAAGGTGTATGGGCCGCAGGGACGGGCAGCATTGATCCAGATCAGAGGCGTGGTTTTTCCGCAATCAGCGCAAGGTTGTTGGCAGGCATCTCGACCGCATGCAGCAGCTCCAGCCCGCTACTGTGCAGCCAGCCGATAGTGTCGAAATCGTCCTTGTAGCCGATCTGCGGGTCGTGGGCGGTGAGGCTGGCGTGAAAGGTCCGGTCGCCTTCGCTGGTCAGCCCGCCGCCGCGCAGGAAGGGTCCGTAGATCACAAAGCGTCCGCCGGGGGCGAGGGCGGCGGCGGCCTCAGCGATGAGGGTTTTTGCTTCATCTTCGCTGATCAGATGCAGCAGGTTCACCAGTACAATCAGGGTCTGGCCGGGGTGCTTTGCACCCCAGCCTGGGGCGGTTGCATCCAGCGTCACGGGCGGGGCGATGTTCGCCAGGCCCGCTTCATCGGCATAGGCCCGGATACTGGCAAGCCGGGCCGCCTCCGCTTCACTGGGCTGCCACATCAGGCCGGGCAGGCGGGCGGCATAGGCCGCAATATGCTGGCCGGTGCCGCTGGCCAGTTCCAGTGCGCGGCCCTGTGCCGGGGCAATCCCGGCCAGCAGATCGCACAGCACATCGCTGTTGCGGGCGGCGGCGGGGGCGAACAGCTTGCCATCCTCAGGTGCCGCCACCGAGGCTGATCCGGGAACAGAGCGCACCGGCATCAGCGCAGCCTTGCAGGCGACAGGGCCGCGACGGCGGACGCATCCAGTGCCGGTGTGCGGCCTGCCGTCAGATCGGCAATCAGCTGCGAGGCGGAGGGGGCGGTCATGATGCCATAGCCGCCCTGGGCCGCACACCAGATGAAATCCGGCTGCTCCGGGTCCGGGCCCAGCACCAGGGTGCCGTCGGCCACAAAACTGCGCAGCCCGGCAAAGTTGCTTTCGACCCGCGTCACCGGCTCGGTCACCATTTCCTCGTAGCGTGCCAGTCCCTCGGCCAGCACCATGTCGTCGGCATAGGCGTCATGCGGATCCACCGGGTCGGTATCGGCGGGGGAGACCAACAGCTTGCCCGCGTCGGGTTTGGCGTACCAGGTTTCACCGACACCGATCATCATCGGCCAGCCGCTGACGTCATGCCCGCCCGGCGCAGGCAGCCGCGCCATCGAGCGGCGTTTGGGCTGCAGGCCGATGGTTTTCACACCCGCCAGTGCCGCAACCTGATCCGCCCAGGCGCCCGCCGCGTTGACCAGCTTGCGGGCCTGATAGGTCTGGCCGCCGGCAGTGACCCCCCAGCCTGACGCAGAGCGGGTGATGGCGGTCACCGGCGCCTTGGTCACGATCTGCCCGCCGGCGGCGCGCAAGGTTTTGGCGAAATCCTGCAGCATCCGGTCGGTGTCGATATCCTCGGCCGCACCGCTGACGGCGGCAAAGCCGACGGTATCGGGGTTCAGGATAGGGATCATGGCGCGGGCCTCGTCCAACTCCAGCGTAGCCATCTGCAGCTCATCCACGTCGCGGGCAAAGCCCTCGGCATCCTCCTTGGTCCCCACCAGCATCAGCCCGCGCGGTGACAGGTAGCCGCCGTCGCGCAAATAGGCGGCGCTGGCGCGGTTCAGGTCGATGGTGGGGCCGTGGCCGTAGTTTTCCTCGAACAAAGCAGCGGAGCGGCCCGAGGAATGGTAGCCAAGCGCGTCCTCCATCTCCAGCAGGGTAACGCTGCCAAGGTCTGCAAGCCGGGCGGCGGCGCTGGTGCCGGCCATGCCGCCGCCGATGACGATGAAATCCTGCATGGGTCTAATCCTGTTCTTCCAGCCGGTCGGTCGCGGGTGCGGGCCGGGGGCTGAGTGCTTCAATTGCTTGGTAAAGGTCCGGGTCCATAGCAAAATCCAGCGCCGCCAGCGAGGGCTGCAGCTGCTGGACAGTGCGGGCAGAGATGATCGGCACAGGGCGGCTGGGATGCGCTGCGGCCCAGGCAACGGCCAGAGTGGCGGGATCGGTTCCATGATCCGCTGCCAGAGCGGTCAGGGCTTGGGCGGCTTCATGCATGAAGGCCTGACCGTAGCGGGTGCGGTAGCCTTTGTCCTCGGTAATGCGGCCGCTGCCGCCGGTGGCGTATTTGCCGGTCAGCAGCCCGCCGCCCAGCGGGGAATAGGGGACGGCGGTGATGCCCTGATCAGCGCACATCGGCAGGATTTCCACTTCAGCCTGGCGCTTCACCAGCGAATACATCGGCTGCAGGATGTCCACGGCGGTGCCCGAGGCAAGGCCCGCCATCTGCGCCTTCATCACCTGCCAGGCAGCAAAGTTCGACAGCGCCGCATAGCGGATCAGCCCTTCGTCTTTGAGTGCCGCAAAACAGTCCATGGTTTCGCGCAGGCCGGTATGCGGATCAAACCGGTGCAGGTAGAGCACATCGACCATGTCCAGCCCCAGCCGGCGGCGGCTTTCGTCAAACTGAGTGCGGATGTTCGCGGCGCCGGCACCGCCGGTATAGCCGGCCTTGGTGGCGATCAGCAGCTGCTCGCGTTCCTCCCGGATCAGGCGGCCCAGGATCTCCTCCGAGCGGCCATCCGTATAGATCCAGGCGGTGTCAAAGTGGTTGATGCCAGCGGTGCGGCAGGCGGCGTACATCCGGGCCGATTGCGCCTCATCGGCGCGGCCGCCGAACTGCATGCAGCCAAAGGCAAAGCGGCTGGCGGGGGTGCCATCGGGGGTGGTCAGATTCTTGCGTGCGGTCTGGGTCATGGCGCGGAGCTTGGCACAGGGGGCGCGGCAGGGAAAGACGGATTGCAGCCTTCGTGCAGCCCAGGCCTGGATGCCATAATGCGGCCCGGTTTTCTTGTCAGGATAGGCGCGGCAAAGCTACGGAGAGTAAACGTGAAACAGTTTCTGATGATCGGGGCGGCGGCGCTTCTGGCAGCCTGTGCGGGACCGGAGAAGCCCGATTACTGGTCGGCAACACGGGCAGGTTCCGGCGCGCAGACGGGAGGGCAGATCAGGGTGCAGACCGGGGCAAGCGGCACAGATTACCGTGCAGCAGCCGAGGCTGAGATGGCCCCCCATGCAGCGATGCGCCCGGGCCTGCACAAGACCCGTACCGGCGCCCCATGGCTGGTGGCCCATTCGGCGGGATTCCAGGCTGGCGGCGCACGGCTGACGGCCTCCGGAGCCGCCGGGGCTGCGATTGCCTACAAGGCGTCTGAACGCAAGTCGCCCTATGCGGCAAAGACCCATCTGGGGGATGCACAAACCCGGTTCCGGATCGTCACCGTGGATGGCAGCAGCTTTGCAGTGCTGTTTGCCATCAGCATGCCCAATGCCGGGCTGCAGACCGGCGGCAGTGCCGCGCTGCAGGAGTTGACAGCCTATGTCGCGCAGATTTCCGGCTGCGCAGTGACCGGCGCGCCGCTGGCTGAACGGGATGGCGGACAGGTGCGTCGGCTGGCGGCGCCGGTGCGCTGTTCCTGACCGGGGCCGGGGACACCGAATGAAAAAGGCCCGCCAACTGGCGGGCCTTTCCATTTCTGAGTGACGCGCAGCTTACTGCGGGATGTCGCCTTCCAAGCCTTCGACATAGAAGTTCATGCCAGCCAGGGTGCCATCGTCTGCGGTCTCGCCCTCAGCCAGCCAGTCCGAGCCGTCCTGCTTTTTGATCGGGCCGGTGAACGGATGGTAGGAGCCGTTTGCAATGGACTCCTTGATTGCCAGCGCGGCGGCTTTCACATCCGCCGGTACCGCGTCGGAAATCTCGCCGATGCCAACCATGCCGGCGCCGATGCCGTCCCAGGTGTCAACCGACTCCCAGTTGCCGTCGATCACCGCCTTGGTGCGGGCAATGTAATAGGGCGCCCAGTCGTCGATAATCGAAGACACCCGCGGCTTGGGACCGTATTCCGCCATGTCGGAGGCCTGCCCAAAGGTGATCACGTTGCCTGCCGCCTGTGCGGCGGCCTGCGGCGCGGTGGAGTCTGTGTGCTGCAGGATCACGTCGGCACCTTGTTCGATCAGCACCTTGGCGGCATCTGCCTCTTTCGCCGGGTCGAACCAGGTGAAGGCCCAGACGATCTTGAACTGGACGTCGGGGTTCACCTTCTTGGCGTGGATATAGGCGGAGTTGATGCCCCGCACCACTTCCGGGATCGGATATGAGCCGATGTAACCGACCACGTTGCTTTCAGTCATGTGGCCCGCGATGGTGCCCTGTACTGCGCGGCCCTCGTAAAAGCGGGCGGAATAGGTCGAGACGTTGTCGGCGCGTTTATAGCCGGTGGCATGCTCGAACTTCACGTTCGGGAATTTCTTGGCGACGTTGATGGTCGGGTCCATGTAGCCGAAGGAGGTGGTGAAGATCAGGTCGGCGCCCTCCAGCGCCATCTGGGTCATAACCCGCTCGGCATCCGGGCCTTCGGCGACGTTTTCCACGTACACAGTTTCGACCTTGTCGCCGAATTCAGCCTCAACCGCTTTGCGGCCCTGGTCGTGCTCATAGGTCCAGCCGCCGTCGCCGACGGGGCCGACATAGACAAAGCCCACTTTGGTGGTGTCGGCCATCGCCGCACCTGCAGCCAGGCCAAGCGCCATCGCGGCGCTGGTCAGAAGTTTGGTCAGTTTCATCAATTTCTCCCCAGTTTGGATCTTTTTGGCCCCGGGGTGCCGGGGCAGTGAAAAGCCCCCCTTAACGGGAGGCATGGAAGTTGCGGCCAAGCGAGGCGGGTGCGCTGCTTTTGTCCGCCGAAAGGATAACAAGCACAATGATCGTAATCAGATAGGGCGACATTGCCAGATACTCGACCGGAATGGCAACGCCTGCCGCCTGCAGATTGAGCTGCACCACGGTGACCCCGCCGAATAGGTAGGCACCCAGCAAAGCGCGCCAGGGTTTCCAGCTGGCAAAGACCACCAGCGCCAGCGCAATCCAGCCGATGCCGGCGGTCATGCCCTCGGTCCATTGCGGGACGCGAATGAGGCTGATGTAGGCACCGCCAAGACCGGCGCAGGCGCCGCCGAACATGATTGCCATCAGGCGGATTTTCAGCACCTTGTATCCCAGCGCATGGGCGGCGTCGTGGTTTTCCCCCACTGCGCGCAGCACCAGCCCGATGCGGGAATACTTCAGCACCCACCAGACGGCTGCGGTCAGCACGATACCGAAGTAAAGGATGATGTCATGGCCGAACAGGATCGGGCCGACCACGGGCAGATCGCTGAGCACCGGGATATGGATATCGCCCATCTGCGGCGGTTTCACACCGACATAAGACTGCCCCAACAGCGCCGAAAGCCCCAGCCCGAACAGGGTCAAAGACAGGCCCGAGGCCACCTGATTTGCCTGGGCAAACTGGGTGAGGATGGCAAACAGGATCGACAGCGCTGCACCTGCAATGGCGGCAGCGACAAAGCCCAGCAAGGGCGAGCCGCTCTCCACCGCCACGGCAAAGCCTGCGATGGCGCCGATGATCATCATTCCCTCTACACCAAGGTTCAGAACGCCGGATTTCTCCACCACCAGTTCACCGATGGCGGCTAGCAGCAGCGGGGTTGCCGCCACCATCAGCGAAGCGATGAGCAGGACCGGATTGATTGCAGAAAGATCCATTTACTTGCCTTGCTCTTTGAAGATTCGATTTTCGAGTTCCTGTCGAATTTCATTACCCATCGTTCCTGGCCACATAGGGTTGTGTGTCTTTAGCAATTGCCAGAATAAACCCATGCTGGCTGGTGGCTCAGGCGAGGAAATTGATCCTCGGGTCAGCGATGCCTCAATTAGTTCCAAATATTCCCGCAAGGCCGACATAACTGCGGAGTCCTTGCGCACGTCATATTCCAAAGCGTCCATTTCTTCGTGGCTGACTTCGAGAACGACCTCCCTCTTTGATTCAGGATCCCACATTTTCATTGATCTGATTGCCGCTCCCATCACGCCACCTCCGACTTGCTGAGTGCGATGCGGAAATTGGTGAGCAGGTCAAAGGCAAGGAGGAAGAACAGAAGCATGCCCTGGAACACCTGAATGGCCGCGGCGGGCAGCTGCAGGTTCGACTGGGCGATGTCGCCGCCGATGTATGTCAGCGCCATCAGCCCGCCGGCCAGCAGGATGCCCACGGGATGCAGGCGGCCCAGAAACGCGACGATAATGGCGGTAAAGCCATAGCCCACGTTAAAGTCGATGCTGACCTGGCCGGACGGGCCGGAGACCTCAAACATGCCGGCCAGCCCGGCCAAAGCGCCAGAAGTGCCAAGGCAGAACAGCACCAGCCGGGTGGGGTTCACGCCGGCAAACTTGGCCGCGCGCGGCGCCTCGCCAGTGAGGCGGATGTGATAGCCGGTCATGTGGCGGTTCAAGAGCACATAGGCAAAGATCACCGCAATCAGCGCCGCCACCACACCCCAGTGCATTCCCGACCCGGCAATCAGCTCGGCGTTATGGGCGCTGTCCCAGGATTGCAGGTTGCGCGAACCGGGGAAGCCGAAACCCTCCGGGTTCTTCAAGAGGCCCAGCGAGACGGATGCCAGGAACTGCTCGGCCACATAGACCAGCATCAGCGAGACCAGGATTTCATTGGTGCCGAAGCGGGTTTTCAGCACCGCCGGGATCATCGCCCAGAGCCAGCCGCCAAAGGCGCCTGCGAGGACCATGAAGGGGAAGATGAGGAAGGATTCGGAAGGATAGAAGGCCAGGCCCGCCCCAGCGCCGAATATGGCGCCCATGATGTATTGCCCTTCGGCGCCGATGTTCCAGATGCCGGCCCTGAAACCCAGCGACAGCCCGATGGCGATCAGCACCAGCGGCGCGCCTTTGACCAGCAGCTGGGGGCGGTAGTAGAAAGAGAACTCGCCAAACAGCGGCTCCCAGAAAATGGTGCGGATCGCCTCAACCGGCGGTTTGCCAAGGGCTGCAAACAACAGTCCGCCAAACAGCATCGTCGCCAGCACCGCCACCAGCGGCGTTGCCATCGACCATGCGCGCGACGGCTGCGGCCGTTTCTCAAGCCGGATCATAAAGCGGCTCCCTGTTTCATCGTTTTTTTTCTTTTGCGGAGGTCAAACATGCGCCACCTCCATGCCGTGGGCGCCGCCCATCATCAGGCCGATCTCGTCCACCGTCAGGCCCGCAGCTTCGCGCCGGGCGCTCAGGCGGCCTTCGTTCAATGCGGCAAAGCTGTCGGAGATTTCCATCAGCTCGTCCAGATCCTGGCTGATGCAGATCACCGCCGCCCCCTTGGCGGCCAGATCCAGCAGCGACTGGCGGATGGCTGCGGCAGCTGCGGCATCGACGCCCCAGGTCGGCTGGTTCACCACCAGAACGTCCGGATCCTGCAGCACTTCGCGTCCGATCACAAACTTCTGCAGATTGCCGCCGGACAGCGAGCGCGCCGCATTGCCGGGACCAGGCGTGCGGACGTCAAAAGCCTTGATGATGCGCTCGGCAAAATCCTTGGTCGCCCCCCAATCCAGAAACCCGTTTTTTTCCAGCCCCTCGCGCACCGATCCGGTGAGCATGGCATTCTCCGTCAGGCTCATATCCGGGGCGGCGGCGTGGCCCAGGCGCTCCTCGGGTGCTGCCAGCACACCCAGCTTGCGCCGCGCGGCGGGGCCAAGGCGGCCGATGGGTTGCCCATGCAGTTTCACCGCATCCGCATCGGTCAGGACCTCGCCGGAGAGCACACCCAGCAGTTCGTCCTGCCCGTTGCCTGCCACGCCGCCAATGCCAAGGATCTCGCCCTTTTTCACCGTCAAATGCACGTTCTTCAGCGCGGTGCCAAAGGCCGAAGGCGCCGGTACGGACAGGCCGGAGATATCCATCGCCACACCGCCGAATTCGCGGCTGCCGCGTTCCGGAGTCTGCAAGGTGCTGCCGACCATCATCTCCGCCATGTCGCGGGCCGAGGTTTCAGCCGGTGTGCATTCGCCGACGTTCTTGCCCAGCCGCAGAATGGTGGCGTGATCGCAGAGCGTGCGGATTTCCTCCAGCTTGTGCGAAATATAAAGGATCGAGGTGCCCTCGGACTGCAGCTTCTGCAGGGTCTTGAACAGGATCTCCACCTCCTGCGGCGTCAGCACCGAGGTCGGCTCGTCCATGATCAGCAGTTTCGGGTCCTGCAGCAGGCAGCGGATGATCTCGACCCGCTGACGTTCGCCGGCGGACAAATCTCCAACAGTGCGGAAGGGATCCAGCGGCAATCCATAGGTTTCCGACACCTCGCGGATGCGGGCGGCAAGGTCGCGCAACTCCGGCGGGTTTTCCATACCCAGCGCAATGTTCTCGGCCACGTTCAAAGCGTCAAACAGCGAAAAATGCTGGAACACCATGGCGATTCCGTCAGCGCGTGCCGCACGCGGCTCCGCCGGGGCGAAAGGCTCCCCGCGCAGCAGCATCTGGCCGCTGTCGGGCTTCACAAGGCCATAGATCATCTTGACCAGCGTCGATTTCCCGGCGCCGTTTTCACCGAGGAGGGCATGTACTTCGCCCTCGCCGATGTCAAAGGAGACGGAGTTATTGGCCACAACCCCGGGGTAGGCCTTGGTCAGGCCTTGCAGGCTTAACAGTGGTACACTCACGCGCGCCGGTCCTTTCTCAATTCATCTTTTGCACTCAGCCGCAGCAGCTGGGCCGCGACGCCGACCGCAATCATCTGCGGATGTTTTCCAAGTTGCGGATCGCCGATCGGGCAGGTGATCCGTGAAATCCGGTCCGGGCTGTGGCCCAGGGCGGCAAGACGCGACCGGAACCGCGCCCATTTGGTTTTGGAGCCGATCAGCCCGGCGAAGGCAAAGCCGTGGCCCAGCAAAGCGTGGCATAGCGCCAGATCCAGCGCATGGGAATAGGTCAGCACCAAATGCGCAGCGTTTTCAGGCGCATGGCGAACCAGGAGCGCAACGTCAGCTGCCGGAATCGCGGTGACACCTGCCGGGGTTTCAACCGGGAACCGCGCGGCGGCGGTGTCCGCCCAGGTGATCTGCAAATCCGGCAGCGGTGCCAGCACATTGACCAGCGCCCGGCCGACATGGCCCGCGCCCCAGATCCAGACCGGCAGTTGCGGCTGATGCACCGGTTCGATCATCCAGCCGTCCACCAGCTGCGGCGCAAGGGGCAGGCCCTGGCTGCGGGCGGCAGCGAGGATGCGTTTCACCGCCATCGGCATCGGCGCCGGGCCGGCGGAGCGGGCGATGATCTCCTGATCCAGCGCGGCCAGATCCGCGGTCTCATAGACCTCGCTCAGCAGGGTGACCGCGCCGCCGCAGCATTGGCCCAGGTCCGGCCCCAATGCATGGGTGCTGAACGTCTTGGGCTCGGCTTGCAGGCGTGCGGCCTCTGCGGCCTCAAACTCCAAGGCGCCACCGCCGATGGTGCCGCTTTGGCCATCCTTCCACACCAGCATTGCGGTGCCCGGTTCGCGCGGGGAGGAGCCGCGGATGGCAGCGATGACCACGCGAGTGACGCGGCCATGTTCGGAAACCGCCTTGCGGAGGGCTGCAACATCAAACCCCATCGCGCACCCTCCGGATGGCGCGCCAGATTTCCTCTGCCGTGGCGGGGGCGTTCAGCGCCGGGTAGGCATCGCCAAAGGCGGAAACCGCATCGCTGAGCGCCAGCCAGGCGGAGATGCCCAGCATAAAAGGCGGCTCCCCCACCGCCTTGGAGCGGTAGATGGTGTCCTCGCGGTTCTGCCCGTCATACAGCGCGACGTTGAACACATCGGGCCGGTCCGAGCAGGCAGGTATCTTGTAAGTCGAAGGGGCATGGGTGCGCAGGCGCCCGGCATCATCCCAGACCAGTTCTTCGGTGGTCAGCCAGCCGGCGCCCTGCACATAGCCGCCCTCGATCTGGCCGATGTCGATGCCTGGGTTCAGCGAGGCGCCGGCGTCGTGCAGAATGTCGGCACGCAAGATACGGTTCTCACCGGTGAGGGCGTCCACAACAACCTCGGTCACCGCGGCGCCATAGGCGAAATAGTAAAACGGGCGGCCCTGGCCCTTGATCCGGTCCCATTCCACCTTGGGTGTCTTGTAAAAGCCGGTGGCAGACAGGCTGACCCGGCCCTGGTAGCAGGCCATGGCGGCCTGATCGAAGGACATTTCATCCTGGCCAATGCGCACCATGCCACCTTCAAACACCACATCGCCGGGGCGGGCCTGATGCTGCAACGCCAGATGTTCGGCCATGCGGTCGCGGATGGTGTCGCAGGCGGCCTTCACCGCCATGCCGTTGAGGTCCGACCCGGACGAGGCGGCTGTGGCCGAAGTATTGGGCACTTTGGCGGTGTCGGTTGCGGTGATCTTGACCTTCTCCAGCGGGATGCCAAAGCGGCTGGCGGCAACCTGTGCCACCTTCTGAAACAGCCCCTGGCCCATCTCGGTGCCGCCGTGGTTCAGATGCACCGAGCCGTCCTGATAGACATGCACCAGCGCGCCGGCTTGATTGAGATGCGTCAGCGTAAAGGAAATCCCGAACTTCACCGGCGAAAAGGCAATGCCGCGCTTCAGGTGGGTCTGGCCCTTGTTCCATTCCGCAATCGCTGCCTTGCGCGCCGCATAATCCGAGGAGCGCAACAGATCCGCCGTCATCCCATGCAGCTCAAAATCTGTGACTTCCATGCCATAAGGCGTGGTGGTGTCTTTCCTCTTGCTGGAAATATCCCGGGGGGGCGGGGGGGCAGAGCCCCCCTCCTCGGGGGCCGCATAATAATTCCGCTGCCGCAGCTCCGCCGGATCCATCCCGAGGTCATGGGCGATGTGGTCCATCACCCGCTCGATACCGACCATGCCCTGCGGTCCGCCAAAACCGCGGTAGGCGGTGGCGCTTTGCCGGTTGGTACGCAGGCGGTGGCTCTCGATCCGGATATCGGGGATCAGATATGCGTTATCCGCGTGCAGCATCGCGCGGTCGGCGACCGGCAGCGACAAGTCCTGCGCCCAGCCGCAATCTGCCAGATGCAGGAACTCGACCCCTTGCAGATTGCCGTCCTCATCAAATCCAGCGCGGTAGGAGATGCGGAAGGCGTGGCGCTTGCCGGTGATCACCATGTCGTCGTCACGGTCATAGCGCATCTTGCAGGGCTTGCCGGTCAGCCGCGCCGCAACGGCACAAGCGACGGCCAAAGCATTGCCCTGGCTTTCCTTGCCGCCAAAGCCGCCGCCCATGCGGCGGGTTTCGACCCTGACACTATGCATTGGCAGGCCGATGGCGTCCGCCACTTTGTGCTGGATCTCGGCCGGGTGCTGGGTCGAGGAGAAGACATGCATGCCGCCATCCTCCTGCGGCCAGGCCATTGCCGCCTGGCCTTCGAGGTAGAAATGCTCCTGTCCGCCGAGGTCGAATGTGCCCTCAATCATGCGCGGAGCGGCAGCGATGGCGGCAGCGGCGTCGCCCTTGGCATAGATGCGCGGGCCTTCCTCGAACCGGCTGTCAGCGGCAAGGGCCGCGTCCAGGGTCAGCAGGGCGGGTTCCTCGGCGTAGTCCACCCGGCCCTTGCGGGCGGCGATGCGGGCGTTGCGATGGCTGTCGGCAACCACCAGGAACACCGGCTGGCCGACGTAATTGACCGTGCCCGAGGCCAGCAGCGGCTCGTCATGGATCGAAGGGGAGACGTCGTTGGAAAACGGCAGCCCCTTGGCGGTCAGCACCGCCACGACACCGGGGCTGTGCTGCGCGTCGTGCAGGTGCATGCCGGTGATATGGCCGCGGGCGATGGGGGAAAGGCCAAAGGCCAGATGCAGCGTGCCGGCGGGCGAGGGGATGTCATCCACATAGCGCGCGGCGCCGGTCACATGCAGTTCGGCGGCATCATGGGGGAGGGGTTTTGAAATGCTCATGGTTTCACCTCCAGCACCGAAACTGCCGCGCCGTTCATCTCTGCGAAATAGCGGCAAAGCATGCTGCGCGCGGTTTCCAGCCGGTAATCGGCTGAGGCACGCATGTCGCTCATCGGGGTGAAGTCCTGATCAAAGGCCGCGGCGGCGGCCTGGATCGTGGCTTCATCCCAGGGCTGGCCTGTGAGCGCGGCCTCGACGTTCGCGGCGCGCTTGGGGATACCTGCCATGCCGCCGAAAGCGATGCGGGCCGTGGTGATCCGGCCGTTCCCGACTGTCACGTTGAAAGCACCCAGCACGGCGGAGATGTCCTGATCAAAACGTTTCGACAGCTTGTAGACCTTCAGCGCGCCGGGCTGGCGCGGGAAGCTGACGGCCTCGACAAATTCGCCGGGCTGGCGGTCCTGTTTGCCGTAGCCGAGAAAGAAATCCTCCAGCGGTAAATCGCGGTGGTCATCCCCATTGCGCAAGTGCAGGGTGGCACCGAGCGCGATCAATGCGGGCGGGGTGTCGCCAATGGGGGAGCCGTTGGCGATATTGCCGCCAACCGTAGCGGCGGCGCGCACCTGCTGGGAGGCGAAGCGGCGGAGCATTTCTGCGAATGACGGGTGCAGCGGTTCTATTGCGGTGCGCAGGGCGTTCATGTCTGCCATGGCGCCAATGCGGACGGAGGTGTCCGTGACCTCAATGTCCTTCAGGTCTGTGCAGCCGTCCAGGAAGATCATCTGCGGCAGATGGCGCAGCTGCTTGGTGACCCAGAGGCCGACGTCGGTGGCGCCGGCCACAAGGGTTGCATCCGTGTTGGCGCTGTAGAGTTCGGCTAGTTCGTCTGCGGAGGCGGGCAGCAGCGGGGGCGTTGCCGCAGGGGGGCCGGAGGGGGGCGCTGCCTCCCGGCCTGCGGCCTCCCCCCGGAGTATTTCGGAAAAAGTGAAAGAGGTTTCATCCGCGATCCAGTCCGGGACCGGGGCGCCGCTGGCGGCCTCGGCGGCGCGGATGATCGGGGCGTAGCCGGTGCAGCGGCAAAGGTTGCCGGCCAGCTGGTCGTCATAATCCGCCGCACCGTTGGTGTGGGCGGTCACCATCGACATGATGAAGCCGGGGGTGCAGAAACCGCATTGGCTGCCGTGATGATCGATCATGGCCTGCTGCACCGGATGCAGGCTGCCGTCCGGGCCTGCGGCACCTTCGACAGTGCGGACAGACTTGCCGTTGAGCTGGGGCAGGAACAGAATGCAGGCATTCAGCGCCTTCGATCCGCGTGAATCAGTGACCATCACGGTGCAGGCGCCGCAATCGCCCTCATTGCAGCCTTCTTTGGTGCCGGTGAGACCCTTAGCGTCGCGCAGCCAGTCCAGCAGAGTGACTGAGGCGTCTGCGTGTTCGATCAGAACGTCTTCACCATTCAGACGAAAGGCGAGTGCCATCTTCCCGGGATCCGCCGCGTTACCCTGTTGACCCGGTGTGCCTCCCTTCGATGCGGCGTAGAAGGAGAGGCGGGCTGTGTATTGCTTGCGGATACCAGCCTAGGGAGCAGGCCCTTGGCAAAGCAAGGAAAACCGCTGCTGCGCTGCAGTATTCCGCGGCGCAAGAAAATTGCGGATGCAGCGGCTATGCTGTTATTTTTTATGCCTTTTAGCTGTATGTTTGGGGCGGGTCTCTCTTTGCGGGGCGAAACAGCTTCAAACTAATCCTGAAAATGGCGGGTAATCCTTTCGCTATTCCGGGAGGCGGACCGGCACTTCACCCTTTCACCGTGCTGCGGCAATAAGATAGCGTGGCGGCATGACAAGCTCTCCCCGATTCATTCACCTGCGCAGCCATACCGAGTATTCCCTGCTGGAAGGCGCGCTACGGTTGAAAAAACTGCCGGACCTGTGCAAGAAACACGGCATGCCGGCGATTGCTGTGACCGATACCAATGCCATGTTCTCGGCGCTGGAATTTTCGGTGACGCTGTCCGGTGCAGGCATCCAGCCGATCCTGGGCTGCCAGGTCGATCTGACCTTTCAGCAGGCGGAGCCGGGCGGCAAGCCCAAGCTGCCCGCGCCCCTGGTGCTGCTGGCGCAGAGCGAAGAAGGGTATGAGGGCCTGATGCGGCTGTCGTCCTGTCTGTATGTGGACAATGGCGGGCAGCTGCCGCAGGTCACATTGGACGATCTGGAGGCCAACAGCGCCGGGCTGATCTGCCTGAGCGGCGGGCCGGACGGGCCGGTGGGGCTGTTGCTGCAGCAGGGACAGCGGCCGGCGGCAGAGGCGCTGATGCAGCAGCTGAAGCGGATTTTTCCGGACCGGCTGTATGTGGAACTGCAGCGCCACCCCGGCGAGCACGGCCAGCCGGAGGCGGAAAAACAGACCGAGCGCGGCCATGTGGAGATGGCCTATGCGATGGAGCTGCCGCTGGTCGCGACCAATGACGTTTATTTCCCCAACACCGAAATGTACGAGGCCCATGATGCGATGATCTGCATCGCCGAGGGTGCCTATGTCGACCAGTCCGAGCCGCGCCGCCGGCTGACCGCGCAGCATTACTTCAAAAGCCAGGAAGAAATGGTGGCGCTGTTTGCCGACCTGCCCGAAGCGGTTGAAAACACGGTGGAGATCGCCAAGCGCTGCGCGTTCAAGGCCTATTTGCGGGATCCGATCCTGCCCAAATTCGCCGATGATGAGGTCTCAGAACTGCGCCGCATCGCCAATGAGGGCCTGCAGAAACGTCTGGCGGTGATCCCGCACGCGGTGAGTTTGGAAGAATACCAGGCACGGCTGGATTTTGAGCTGGGCATCATTGAGGGCATGGGTTTCCCTGGCTATTTCCTGATCGTTGCGGACTTTATTCAATGGGGCAAGGATCAGGGCATTCCGGTGGGGCCGGGGCGGGGCTCGGGCGCGGGATCTTTGGTGGCCTATGCGCTGACCATCACCGACCTTGACCCGCTGCGCTATTCGCTGCTGTTTGAGCGGTTTTTGAACCCGGAACGGGTGTCGATGCCCGACTTCGACATCGACTTCTGCATGGACCGCCGCGAAGAGGTGATCCGCTATGTGCAGCAGAAATACGGCCGCGACAAGGTGGGGCAGATCATCACCTTCGGAGCGCTCTTGTCCAAGGCGGCGGTGCGCGACATCGGCCGGGTCCTGCAGATGCCCTATGGCCAGGTGGACCGGCTGTCCAAGATGATCCCGGTGGAAGGGGTCAAACCCGTCTCGATTGAAAAGGCGCTGGTGGATGAGCCGCGGCTGAAGGAAGAGGCACGCAACGAACCTGTCGTGGACCGGCTGCTGACCTATGGCCAGCAAGTCGAGGGGCTGCTGCGCAATGCCTCGACCCATGCCGCCGGTGTGGTGATCGGCGACCGGCCGCTGGACGCGCTGGTGCCGCTCTATCAGGATCCGCGATCCGACATGCCGGCCACCCAATTCAACATGAAATGGGTGGAGCAGGCCGGGCTGGTGAAGTTCGACTTCCTTGGTCTGAAGACCTTGACGGTGATCCAGAACGCAGTGGACCTGATCAAGCAGTCGGGCCGCGATCTGCATACCGGCGAGGACGGCACGCAATTGTACGAGCCGCCCGAGGGCGCGGTGAATGAAATCAACGCCATTCCGCTGGACGACAAGGTCACCTATGACCTTTATTCCCGGGCCAAGACGGTGGCAGTGTTCCAGGTGGAATCCACCGGCATGATGGATGCGCTGAAGCGCATGAAGCCGACCTGTATCGAGGACATCGTGGCGCTGGTGGCGCTGTACCGGCCCGGCCCGATGGAGAACATCCCGACCTATTGCGAGGTGAAGAACGGGCTGAAGAAGATCCAGTCGGTGCATCCGCTGATCGACCATATCCTGGAGGAAACCCAAGGCATCATCGTCTATCAGGAACAGGTGATGCAGATTGCCCAGGTGATGGCCGGCTACAGCCTGGGCGGCGCCGACCTGTTGCGCCGGGCAATGGGCAAAAAGATCAAGGAGGCGATGGACGCCGAACGCCCGAAGTTTGAAAAGGGTGCGGCGGAGAATGGCGTGCCTGCCAAGAAGGCCTCGGAAGTCTTTGATCTGCTGGAGAAATTCGCCAACTACGGCTTCAACAAATCGCACGCGGCGGCCTATGCGGTGGTCAGCTATCAGACCGGCTGGCTGAAGGCGAACCACCCGGTGGAGTTCATGGGCGGCGTCATGAACTGCGATATCCATCTGACCGATAAGCTGGCGATCTACTTTGAAGAGGTGAAGAAAGGGCTGGGGCTGAAATACGTGCCGCCCTGTGTGAACCGGTCGATGGCGACGTTTAATGTGGTCAAGGGCGAGTTGGTCTATGCGCTGGGCGCGCTGAAAAACGTCGGTGTCGAGGTGATGCGATTGGTCACCGAGGCGCGCAATGAGAGCGGGTATGACCGGGTTTTTGTGAACCTGTTCGATTTTGCCCGCCGGGTGAATTTAAAGCGCGTCGGCAAGCGGCCCTTGGAGATGCTGGCGCGGGCAGGGGCGTTTGACCAGCTCGACCCCAACCGCCGCCGGGTGTTCGAAAGCCTCGGCCCGTTGGTGGATTACTCCGCTGCGGTGCATGACCAGCGCAATTCCAGCCAGGTGTCGCTGTTCGGCGAGGCGGGCGAGGATCTGCCCGAACCACGCCTGCCGAGCGTGCCGGACTGGCTGCCGGCCGAGCGGCTGAGCGAGGAATTCAAGGCGATCGGGTTCTACCTGTCGGGCCATCCGTTGGACGACTACATGCCGGCGCTGAAACGCAAGGATGTCATGACTCTGGACGAAGTGACGGCAAAGGCCGAGCGCGGCCCGTTCATGGCCAAGATGGCGGGCGTGGTGGCCGGGCGGCAGGAGCGTAAATCTGCCCGCGGCAACCGCTTTGCCTTTGCCCAGCTGTCGGACCCCTCCGGTGCCTTTGAGGTGACGCTGTTTTCCGAAGTGCTGGAGAAATCCCGCGAGTTCCTGGAGACCGGCGCCAAGGTGGTGATCACCGCCGAGGCGACGATGGAGAGCGATCAGCTTAAACTGCTGGTGCGCTCGGTTGGTCCGGTGGATTCGGCGATCGCCGATGCCGGCCGCAGTTCCCTGCGGGTCTACCTGAGCGATGCGGCTGCGGTGGGCACCGTGGCGCAGGTGCTGGAGGACGCCAAGGCGGCGGCCCGCAATGCCGCGCGCGGGGAAGTCTACATGTACCTGCAGGATCCGGGCCTGCCCGGCGATGTGGAGATGGATCTGGGCCAGGCGTTTCCGATCAACCCGCAGATCAAAGGGGCGCTGAAGTCGCTGGACGGGGTGCTGGATGTGGAGGAGATTTGAGGGACGGGCAACGTCAAGCGTGCCTCTATGATTTGGGGAGATTTAGGTTGTAAAAACCCTTTTTGCGTGTATCGATTGAATTTGAAGGCGATGCATTGAAGCAAAGGGGACATCTTGGATATTCGTGGCGAACTGCGAGACCAGCCGCTGCGTGTGGGCATTTCGACACGTTCTTTGTTTGATCTTGAAGCTGAACATGAAGTGTTCGTTCAAGATGGAGTGGCAGCCTACGTCGAACTGCAGAGGGAACGTGAGGATGTTCTTGTCGAAAAGGGATCCGGATTTAAGGTCGTCGAAAAACTACTCGGGATGAATGAGGACGATAATCAGCCCTATGTAGAAGTAATACTGCTGTCAAAGAACTCGCCTGACTTATCGTTGCGGGCCTTTAATTCGATCAAAGAATACGGTTTGAACATCAAACACGGTAGTTTCACCAGTGGGCGAACCCTTGCGCCTTTTATCCAATCCTGGGGCATTGACTTGTTTTTGTCGAATGACACAGTCGATGTGCAAGCAGTCGTTACCGCTGGCACTGCCGCTGCGCGCTTGGGAAGTCCTCCGGAAGTAGAGCAAAGTAAAGACCTAGATGACGAGGTCAGGCTTGCATTTGATGGTGACGCTGTAGTCTTCAGCCCTGAATCTGACATGATCTTCAAAGAAAAAGGGCTTCACGCGTTCTTTGAACATGAAAAAATGAACGCTAAGAAGCCAATGAGCGTTGGCCCATTTGGAGGCGGTTTTCTGAAGAAGCTGTCCAAATTACGTGAAATTCATTTGGACGAACACGGTGTCAGCAAGGTGCGAATTGGTATCGTAACTGCTCGTAACGCACCTGCTCATGAGCGCGTCGTGCATACGCTAAGGGCATGGGGGACACCCGCTGACGAAGCTCATTTTGTTGGCACCAATAGCAAAGCCCCCATTTTGCAAGCGATGGATGCTCACATTTTCTTCGATGATCAAGAAAAGCACGTGCGTGGGGCGGCACCTGTTGTGCCATCCGGGCATGTGCCGGGTCCCCATAGTCCGGACGAACCGGTTATACCTGCTAATTGAACTATACTCGTTCGAGAATGCAGCGCGCGGCCCAACTTAGTAATGCGGCGGGCGTTCGTCGCCGAGGACAATACCGCCGGTGCCGTCCTGCTCGCGGGTGGCTTCGCGCTGCATCAGCATGGCGACGCGGCGGGTCAAGGTGTCGATCTCCTGCTGCTGACGGGCGATCACGTCGCTCATCTCCTCCACGCTGCGGGTCAGATGGGCGATTTGCTCTTCCAGATGCTGCATGGGGCTCTCCTGTGTGCGGCTGGCCTGTCATAGGGCCATTGCCTGCCTGGGTCCATGGGGCTTGTTGCAGAGCTCTGAGTTCTAAGGATTCACATCACGAATCCATGCGGTTAGACGGGGCAGATGAGCAAGCCCGCACCTGCCCGCTACCGTACGACGAATTGGTCCAGCTACAACGATGCGCTCAGAAAGCACGGGTCGCTTCTGATCTGGTTGGACGAAGAGATGACCTGGCTCGCGCCGCATGATGGCAGCCCCGGTCGCCCTGCGGTTTTCTCGGATGCGGCAATCCAGTTCTGCCTGTCGATCAAGGTTCTGTTCAAGCTGCCTCTCCGGCAGACCGTCGGGATGGTCACCAGCCTTTTGCACCTGGCGGGTCTGGACTGGCCCGTTCCGGATTTCTCTACGCTGTGCCGCCGACAGAGTGAGATGGGACCGTGGCCCCAGTGGGGCCGCGTAAGCCCATAGAACGCTGGCCGTCCAGATCCCATATCGCCGCGCCGATGGGCCGCTGAACCTGCTTGTGGACAGCACCGGGATCAAGTTCCTTGGCGATGGTGAGTGGCAGGCCCGCAAGCACGGCGTTCAGGGGCGGCGCCAATGGCTGCCCGGCAGTTGATTGCAGAGCAATCAATGAGAGGGGCGCAAGGTTCATCTTGCGATGGATGCTGCCACGTCTGACATCCGTGCCGTCGAATTCACCCCCAGCCGCGACGGCCCCTCTCGTGGTTATGCTGCGCAAACCACTGCCGGGCAGTGGACAGCCCGGTCTTACCGGACTTGTTGGGTCAGTTCCCCGAGGACGAAGACATCGGCACCGTGATCGCCGATGGTGCCTATGACACGCGACGCTGCCATGCCGCGATCCTCGAACGCGACGCGGCCCCGATCATCCCGATCCGCAAGAATGGCCGGTTGTGGAAAGAAGATTGTCCGGCTGCGCAGGTCAGAAACGAAACTCTGCGAGCCACCCGACACTACGGTCGAGCCTTCTGGAAGCGCTGGACAGGATACCACGTCCGAAGCCGGATCGAGGCAAAGATGCGCTGCTTAAAGGCATTCGGCGAGCGCATTGCCGCAAGAGACCCCGACCGCCAAACCGCCGAGATCCATATCCGCATCGCACTCATCAACCGCTTCAACGCACTCGGCACCGCTGAGATTATCCGCGTCGCCTAAGTTCGGAGGGGAAAGGGGGAGCCAGGCCTCAAGAGCGAGTTCTGCAACAATGCCGGTCCATGGGGCGGCTGTTGCTGACGCGGGTTTGCTGGTGGAAAACCCGCGGGCCTCCGGCGGGGATATTTTCCGTCAGAAGAAGGCGGCGCGGCGCTATGGCCGTTGGATTCCTGCGTCCCTGTGTGTGCCCGGCTCCTTCTTGCTGTTGCGGCTGGCATCCGCTAGACCGCCGGGCAAGTGAAACCGCTACCCGTGAGGAGGCCGAACATGGCCAAAGTGAAGAAACAGCCCCGCCCCAAGGCACAAACGCCCAAGGGGTTCCGTGACTATTTCGGTGCGGAGGTGACCCAGCGCAGCGAGATGCTGCGGGCTATTGCGGGTGTGTATCATCATTACGGGTTTGAGGCGCTGGAGTCCGCGGCGGTGGAAACCGTTGAGGCGCTGGGCAAGTTCTTGCCCGATGTGGACCGCCCCAACGAGGGTGTGTTTGCCTGGCAGGAGACCGAGGATGATGGAAACGGTGACTGGATGGCGCTGCGCTATGACCTGACGGCGCCCTTGGCGCGGGTCTATGCCCAGCACCGCAATGATCTGCCGACACCGTACCGCCGCTATGCGATGGGGCCGGTCTGGCGTAACGAAAAGCCGGGACCGGGCCGCTTCCGCCAGTTTTATCAGTGTGACGCGGACACCGTCGGCACCGCCTCGATGGCCGCTGACGCTGAGATCTGCGCGATGCTGTCGGACACGCTGGAGACCGTCGGTATTCCCCGCGGCGATTATCTTGTCCGGGTGAACAACCGCAAGGTTCTGAACGGCGTGCTGGAAGTGATGGGGATCGGTGACGACCCTGCTGTACGTGACAACGTTCTTCGCACTATCGACAAGTTCGACAAGGTGGGTGAGGCGGGCGTGCGCGAGCTGCTGACCAAGGGACGGCTGGATGCTTCGGGTGCCTTCATCGACGGGGTTGGCCTGTCTGATGATCAGGCCGCGCCGGTGCTGGCGTTTCTGACCTCCAAGGCGGCGGAGGCGGCGGGCACCATTGCCAACCTGCGTGCTGCCGTGGGCGACAGTGCGGTGGGCCAGGATGGTATTGCCGAGCTGGAGCAGATCGGCGAGCTGCTGGCCGCGGGCGGCTATGGCAAGGACCGGATCGAGATTGATCCTTCGGTTGTGCGGGGGCTTGGCTATTACACCGGGCCGGTGTTTGAGGCGGAGCTGACCTTTGATATCCTCGACGAAAAGGGACGCAAACGGCAGTTCGGATCGGTTGCGGGCGGCGGGCGCTATGACGGGCTGGTCAAGCGCTTTACGGGCCAGGAAGTGCCTGCAGTGGGTGTGTCGATAGGCGTTGACCGGCTGCTGGCGGCGCTGCATGCCAAGGGGCGGCTTTCGGCGGAGGCTGCCGGCCCCGTTGTCGTCACCGTCATGGACCGCGCCCGGATGGCAGATTACCAGGCCATGGTTGCTGAGCTGCGCAACGCGGGCATCCGGGCCGAGGTTTACCTGGGCAATCCCAAGAATTTCGGCAACCAGTTGAAATATGCGGATAAGCGGAATTCGCCTGTGGCCGTGATCGAAGGCGGTGATGAAAAAGCCAATGGCGTGGTGCAGATCAAGGACTTGATCCTGGGTGCCAAGATCGCCGAGAGCGCGACCCTGGAAGAGTGGAAGGAGCGTCCGAGCCAGTTTGAAGTGCCGCGCACGGAACTGGCCGCCAAGGTGCGGGAAATTCTGGACGGGCAGGGCTGATCATGGCGGCTCAATCGCAAATTCAGGCCCGCGCTGCAATGCTGCGGGTCCGCTTTGAGGCCGCAGGCGCGCAGGTGGTGGACACGCCGCTGCTGCAACCGGCCGGCACGTTGCTGGATCTTTACGGCGAGGACATCCGGGCGCGCGCCTATGTGACGTCAGATGCGCTACACGGCGAGCAGATGCTGCGCCCGGATTTCACTGTACCGGTGGTGGAGGCGCATATGCGCCACGGGGCGGAGCCTGCGCGCTACACCTATTCAGGCGAGGTGTTTCGGCGGCAGGAGGTCGACCCTGACCGGCCCAACGAATACCTGCAAGTCGGCTATGAGGTGTTTGAGCGCAACGATGCGGCGGCAGCGGATGCGGAGGTGTTTGCGCTGTTTGCGCTGCAGGTGCGCGGGCTGCCTTTGCGGGCGGCAACCGGCGATATCGGCATTCTGATGGCCGCCGTGCAAGGGCTGAAAACCACGGAAAAGCGCAAGGCGGCGCTGATGCGCCATATCTGGCGGCCGCGCCGGTTCCGGGCGTTGCTGGACCGGTTCGCGGGCCGGGCATCGGTCCCGGAGAACCGCAAGAAGCTGCTGGAGACCGAGGGCGATCTGACCGGGTCGGCGGTGGAGCTTGGCAAACGCCGCGCGGCAGAGGTGCAGGCGCGGGTTGAAGCGCTGCGCGAAGATGCCAAGGCGCCGCCGATTGCCGAGAATGAGCTGCTGGCGCTGGAAGCGCTGATGGCGGTACGTGAAACGGTACCCTACGCGGTAGAGCAGATGCGCGACATCGCGGTGGACCTGCCGCAGATCAATCTGGCGCTGGACCGCCTGGATGAACGCACCGCGGCGATGAAGGCGCGCGGAGTGGATGTGGAAGCCCTCGATTTCGAGGCCTCTTACGGGCGCACCTCGATGGAGTATTACGACGGGTTCGTGTTCGGCTTTTATGCCGAGGCGCGGCCTGATTTGCCGCCGATCGCCAGCGGCGGGCGCTATGATGCGCTGACCCGGCGGCTGGGCGGGGGCGAGGAAATCCCGGCGGTCGGCGGTGTGCTGCGCCCGGACCTGATGCTGCAGCTTGAGGAGGTGCGCGCATGAGTTTGAAGCTGGGGGTGCCGTCCAAGGGGCGGCTGATGGAGAAGACATTCGACTGGTTCGCCAAACGCGGCGTGACATTGGCGCGCACCGGGTCCGACCGGGAATATGCCGGCGCGGTCGAGGGTGTTGCGAACATGGAGCTGGTGCTGCTGTCGGCGGGGGAAATCCCGCGCGAGCTGGCGGCGGGGCGGATCCACCTGGGCGTCACCGGCACCGATCTGGTGCAGGAGAAGCTGCCGCGGTTCGAGCAGCAGCTAGAGAGCCTGGCCGAACTGGGCTTTGGCCATGCCGACCTGATCCTGGCGGTGCCGCAGTTCTGGATTGATGTGGACACGCTGGATGACCTGGATGCGGTGGCGTCTGCCTTTCGCACCGAGCATGGGCACCGGTTGCGGATTGCCACCAAATACCACCGGCTGGTGCGGGAATTCCTGACCGATGCCGGGGTGGCGGATTACCAGCTGGTGGACAGCCAGGGCGCGACTGAGGGCACGGTGAAGAACGAGACCGCCGAGATGGTGGCCGACATTACCTCGACCGGCGAGACGCTGCGGGCCAATCACCTGAAGCTGCTGGCGGGCGGGCTGGTGCTGAAGTCCCAGGCGACGCTGTGGCGCAGCCGGGTGGCGAAATACGGGCTGGATGAGAAGGCGGCGCTGAACACGCTGCTGGATCTGCTGGAACACCAGCGATAGACGGGACCGCCCGCGCGCAAGCGCGGGCTGCGCCCAACGCCATTCGGGCATCTTTGATGCCTGCAATGGGGGCGGGAGATCCTCTTTTTTGAACCCAAAGCGGTCCGTGAGCCAGTGTTCTCCCGCCCGGAGCAGCGGCATCCAAGATACCGCCGTTCCGGTTGGGCCGGGCGCCGGGCTGACGCCCGGCGCTGGCGAGGCACGCCGCGGGGGGGTGCGGAAAGCCTCAGATCACTCCGATTTCCGCCAGTGCCTGCGAGAGTTCCAGCGGCAGCGGCTCTTCTTGGCTTTTGCCGGCAGGCAGGTCGGCGGGGGAGTCTTCGGTTTTCAGATAGCGCCAGCCCTGGAACGGGCGTTTCGGCGCAGTGTGGGTGCGGTGCAATTCCGGTTCCAGAATGATGGCGCAGCGGCGGATGCCGTCTTCGCCGATGACCTCATCCATGCGCAGCACGCGCTGGCGGCATTGGATCAGCCCCTTGATCACCCAATAGATCGAGCCGCCGTTGAGGATCTCCGCCTCGCGCTTGGGCCACATGCGGGTGACGTGGCGTGGCAGGCCTTCTGGCAGTTCGCGGCGGCGCATCTCCTGCCAGGCCATCAGGCTTTCGACGCTTTCGGTGCCAACCGAAAGCTTCACAAGGTTCACGCATTTATCCACAGGTTCCCCACAGAGTCGTCCAGAGCGGCACCTTTATATAGTAGTTCGGAGTTTGGTGCTAGCAAGGTCTTGTGGTACACTCGGTAATAAATTCTCAGCGATGTACGTTTTCAGCGTTGAGAAATCTGTCTTGCCTGTAGTATCGAAGCCGCCATTCAAGCTGCATTCGTGCTGCCACACGACTCAAAGGATTCGCCATATGAGCCGCTTCGCCGCCCCCATCGCCGAGCAAATCTGGGATATGAAATACCGTTTCAAGCAGGCCGATGGCACGCCGATCGACGTCACCGTCGAGGACAGCTGGCGGCGCATCGCGCGCGATTTGGCGCGGGCGGAAAAATCGCCGGATGCCTGGGAGGAGAAGTTCTTTGCCGCGCTGGAAGACTTTAAATACCTGCCGGCCGGCCGGATTACCGCAGGTGCAGGCACCGCACGCCAAGTGACCCTGTTCAACTGCTTTGTGATGGGCACCGTGCCGGACAGCATGTCGGGGATTTTCGACATGCTGAAAGAGGCGGCGCTGACCATGCAGCAGGGCGGCGGTATCGGCTATGACTTCTCAACCATCCGGCCGCGCGGCGCGGATGTGAAGGGCGTGGCGGCGGATGCCTCCGGCCCGTTGTCGTTCATGGATGTGTGGGATGCGATGTGCCGCACCATCATGTCGGCGGGCTCGCGCCGCGGCGCGATGATGGCCACCATGCGCTGCGACCATCCGGATGTTGAGGCTTTCATCACTGCCAAATCCGATTCTGCCCGCCTGCGCATGTTCAATATGTCGGTGCTGATCACCGATGCTTTCATGGATGCGGTCAAGGCCGACGGGTCCTGGGAACTGGTGTTTGACGGCAAGGTCTACCACACCGTGCAGGCGCGCGATCTGTGGAACAAGATCATGCAGGCGACCTATGATTATGCCGAACCCGGCGTGATCTTCATCGACCGGATCAACAAGGCCAACAACCTTTCCTATATCGAAAACATCTGCGCCACCAACCCCTGCGGCGAGCAGCCGCTGCCGCCCTATGGTGCGTGCCTTTTGGGCTCGGTCAACATGGCGCGGCTGGTGGCCAATCCGTTTGAAAAAGACGCGCATCTGGACCAGGAGGCGATGCAGGAGCTGGTCGCCACCGCGGTGCGGATGATGGACAATGTGGTCGATGTCTCCAAATTCCCGCTGGAGGCGCAGGCGCAGGAAGCCAAGAACAAGCGCCGGATCGGCCTTGGCGTCACGGGCCTGGCCGATGCACTCTTGATGCTTGGTCTGGAGTATGGTTCGGACGAAGCGGCGCGTCAGACCGACGAATGGCTGCATAGCATTGCCCGCGCCGCGTATCTGGCGTCGGTGGATTTGGCCAAGGAGAAGGGCGCCTTCCCGCTGTTCGATGCCGAGGCGTACCTCAGCTCCGGCAATATGCTGAACATGGACGCGGACGTGCGCGACGCAATCCGCGAGCACGGCATCCGCAACGCACTGCTGACCTCCATCGCGCCGACCGGCACCATTTCGCTGTATGCCGGCAATGTGTCCTCGGGCATTGAGCCGGTGTTTGCCTATGCATACACCCGCAAGGTGCTGCAGAAGGACGGGTCGCGCACAGAAGAGGAAGTGGTCGATTACGCAGTGCAGATGTACCGCGAGAAATTCGGCGCCGATGCCAAACTGCCCGGTTACTTCGTCAACGCCCAGACCCTGCCGCCCGCGGCCCATGTCAAGATGCAGGCGGCGGCGCAGAAATGGATCGACTCGTCGATCTCTAAGACTATCAACTGCCCGGAAGACATCTCGTTCGATGACTTCAAGGACGTTTACATGCAGGCCTGGGATCAGGGCTGCAAAGGCTGCACCACTTACCGTCCGAATGACGTGACCGGCTCGGTTCTGTCGGTCAGCGAAAGCGCCGACACCGCGCCGGGCGAGACCGCCCAGGCACCGCATGAGAGCGATAGTGCCGAAGTGGTCTACATGTCCGAACCGCTGGACCGCCCGCAGTCGCTGGAGGGCCATACCTACAAGCTGAAGTGGCCGGACAGCGAGCACGCGATCTATCTGACCATCAACGACATCATCATCAACCACCACCGCCGTCCGTTCGAGGTGTTTATCAACTCCAAGAACATGGAGCATTATGCCTGGACGCTGGCGCTGACCCGGATGATCTCAGCCGTGTTCCGCCGCGGCGGTGATGTGTCCTTTGTGGTCGAGGAGTTGAAAGCGGTGTTCGACCCGCGCGGCGGCGCCTGGGTTCAGGGCAAGTATATCCCGTCGATCCTGGCGGCGATTGGCGGCGTGATCGAAACGCATATGGTCAAGACCGGCTTTCTGGAAGGCGAGGGAATGGGGCTGAAATCCGACCCGCAGGCGCAAGTGGTAAACCTGAACGCCCCGCGCGGCAAAGCCTGCCCGAGCTGCGGCCAGTTCGACATGCAGATGGTCGAAGGCTGCATGACCTGCCGCAGCTGCGGTCATTCGAAGTGCGGCTGAGGGGGGCTGGGGGTTCTGTCTTGTCGGACCCAAGAAATAACTGCCATTGATGGGGGTTTTCTGCCATTCCGACACGAGGTTAATTGCCACCGGCCGATCTTCGGTCGGTGGTTTTCTTTTAAAACAATGACTTATGTGATCTCTGCCTTCTGCACGCTGAAGGGATCTGTTTCCCCTCCGCAGATCAGCGCCACCTGTTGACTGAAATGGCCGTATTGAGCAGGACTGAAGCTCAAACCTGGCCAGGTTCTTTCCTTCATTTCCCCGAACGCACCGTGTGCAATCGGGAGCCAGACGGTGCGGCGCGCCGGGAAAGGGCCAGCTATGTCCAAGATCAAGTTCATCGAAGCAGAGTTCCACAATGCCGACAAAGACCGGCGGGCAATTCGGCAGCGCCTGGAACGGTTCCTGAAAACACGCCGCGCGCTCGAACGCGGTATCGTGCCTCCGGACCCTGAGGATCGTGATGACCGCCTTCGGTGGGAAACCGAATTGATGCAGATCGGTCTCGGGCGCGAAGGTCAGGACCGCGTGGACCGCCGGGTGAGCAGGCTGGCGGAACGGCGGGCAGCGGCCGCAGGTCTCTCCCACCTCAAACTCGACGACCGAAGAGCCTTGGAGGTTCTGCGTAACGGTGTGGATCTGATCCGGATCCAGACAGAGCATCAGGCGGATGAAATCGCCGCCGGAATTCATGCGGACATGCCCTGGATGGCGCCCGCGACAGATCATCTTTGGAAGGCGATGCGGCGCTCGGTCTGCAATGGAGACGCGGGCTTCCATCTGCCTCCGGTGCTGCTGGACGGACCGCCGGGGATTGGAAAGAGCATGTGGGCCCGTCAGCTAAGCACCGCACTTGGCGTGCCCCGCTGTGGTGTGGAGGCGACGGCGGAGCAAGCGTCGTTCGGTATCGTGGGCTCTCAGCGAGGCTGGTCCAACGCGCAGCCAGGACGCCCTTTGATGACGATCCTGAAGCATCTGATTGCGAACCCGGTGGTTGTTGTGGACGAAGTGGAAAAGGCCGGGGTTGCAACTTCGACCAAAGGAAACAGCTTCGGCCTGACCGAGGGGCTGCTGTCCCTCCTGGAACCATCTTCTGCAACTTCGTGGCAGTGCCCCTTTTACCAGGTGGGTTTCGACATGTCTTGGATCAGCTGGGTGCTGACCTCAAACACCTTGGCCACTCTACCGGCCCCTCTGCTAAGTCGTCTGGAAGTCGTTCGCCTCCCGCCAGTTTCAGTGTCTGAACTGGCAGCGTTTGCTCGCCGTGAGGGCCGTCGGCGCGGATTGACGCAGGCGTCTATCGAGTCCGTGGCCGAAGCGTTGGAAATCGCCGGACGCGGTGCGGAGCTGAACTTGCGGCATGTGATCCGGATGCTGACCAGGGGTGAAGTGATGGAGGCTGCTGGGATCCGCCATTGAGCTCGCAGTTTCCCCGTCCGCTCAACACACAGAATGGTAGACGAGCACGCCGGACCAATGTCTCTCCCTCCACCCGAAACGCTATGAACCGTCGGATCAAGTCGGAAGTTGTACAAGCAACAATTCACTGAACATCCAATACCGCCTCGACCTTTTCGAATATGTCATCATAAGCGAAAATGTCTACGCTTCCTGTCGCCGAGTTGGTCGAATTTGCCCGCCGTGAAGGCCGCAGGCGTGAATTGAAGCAGGCGGCGGTCGGGGCCGTGGTTGAGGCGTTAGAACTCTCTGGAGGAGATGTGAAGCTGAACCTGCGGAATGTCATCCGCATGTTGGACCGCGGCGAGGCGATGGAAAGAGCGGCAGTTCTGCATTGAGTTACTTAAGAGGGGGCGAAGTACGTTAATGTGCCGAAGTGGTGTCACCACTACTGGAGCTTCCTGTGGGCTCCTTCTGAATAGAGAAAAATCTGGACAAGTACGCCCAACTAGGGCGTACTAGACTTTGTGAATATTCACTATAGGTAGGGGGCGGAAGGCACGACGTGCCTGCATATAGATTTGCATCACGCCGTGCCGGACTGGATCATCCTGACGAGTCGGTTCTCTGAAGTTACAGCTCTGGTCAAATACCGCGCAGTTTAAACTGGCGCGGTTCTTTTGGTGCCGCATGAAAAGGTACAAGAAATGAATAAAATGAAAGACCCATTGGCAGAGATCTTGGAGCGTCACGGTGTTGTTGACGCAGACGCATTCCTTCAAGAAATCGGTGAGGAGGCGCGTATTTCCACTTCTCCCGACCCCGATGTAGTTGTGCGTGGAAGTGTTCAACTTATGAAGAAGCGTATGGTTTCCCGCGATGAAGTTCAGCGCGGGCTCGCTGGCCTTCGTTTTCTCTGAACCGAAGATAAGTTAACAAAATTTATGCAAAAAGACAAACCTGACACCATTGAGGGTGTTCTGGAGTATTACTCCAATGAAGTTGTTCCAGGCTTAGCCACAGCACTCACAATTGACGACTCTTTCCCTCAAGAAGTCCTGAATGAGATCAGGAACTCTTACACGCACCTTGCGCGAGCAAATAAGCTTGGCGCGGGGCACGCCGACTAGTCCAGGCCCAGAAGGAAGTTTCGCAGTCCTCCGAGCTTTGCGGTGTTCTGTCGCCAGGGGAGAAGAACCTCGGCGGCTGCCTGTCCACCACATGCGAGGCATATGCCGTTCGGTTGCTGCAATCACAATCTTATCAGGTGCGGTGAGTGCCACCCAAAAAAGTGGCTCACGATAAGTTGGCGCCTATGAGGGTGCCAGCCAAGCCGGCAGCTGCTGCAATTACAGACGTCAACACTGGAAGCCACCATCTTCGCTCTTTAGACTGATCAAGCGCACGTGAGTGCAACTCCACCGCCGTTTGTATGAGCGTCGAAATTTCCTCTGGCCGTAGAGGGCTTCTAGAAATTCGTTCCTTCTCCACTTCAGACAGTGTTACTAGGGTCCCTCTGGAGATTTCTTCACGAGTGTCCACGTTGAAATTCTTTGGGTGTTGGCGCCTGACAACCAAAGAGGCCTTTTGCCTCTTCGAGTCCAGGCGAAAGAACTCTGGATGATCGATGAAAATCTGCTTCCAGTGATCGGCGTTCGAACGTGAACCGCTGATTCTATCCGCCCAGCCTGCGAAATCTAGTTTGTAGAACCGATAGACACTCATTGCCTGAATTGCCGAAATAACTTCAGGGAGTCGATTGTCATTCTTTAAGTATGGAGACTGCGTCATTTGATCGCCGAGTGTTAAATTGAGATTTTGAAGTAACGTTGCTGGCCCGCGCCTGTAGTAAATTTATTGGTGTCAAATTTATTCGGTCTTACATACCAAACATTATTTACGCGATACTTTGAGCAGAAGGCTGCAGACGCGAGAGTTTCAAGCTTGCTGCCTGTAAGGCCAATTTCAAAATTCATCCCTCCGAGGAAGTACTTAGTGTGATATGATCGCTCGATGTTTGCAAGGATCTGATCAGGGACTTCATCGTCTTGTTTGATAATATCATGGGTTTCGGCCTCTCGCACGGCCACACGGGCGACCATTTCGGCTATGTGCGCGCTTGGCACGCTCGCGGAGCTTGTAAGAACATCGAGATGATTGAAGCTTTGATTTGACACCAAGTGAATTAATCGTTCGTGAGACGACGATGAAAAAGCTAGAAGAGCCCTAGCGCGGGTCGCGTCAGTTGCCAACCTCTCAAGGGAGTGAATGTGATACGGAGGAAATTCACACGCTACAATCTCTTTTAACGCCTCTGCAGCTGAAACATTCTCGGCATGATTGTTACTGGAATGAACCAAATCCAAATCAGCACTGTCAAGCCACGTGGAGTCCGGCGCGGTATAACTAACTATCACCTCACCAAGGCGGCGAAGCGCGGTCTTAATCGATGTAAAGATTAGCGGCTTTGATAGGCCCGTTATATCAATTGTAAGACCTTTTCCAAAAGGAGCGCTGCCTAGGAAGCCAACTTCATTGGCCGAATGCATGACAACATCCGTGTTTGCTTCCATTGCAGCCCGTAAAATTTCCTTTGACCGGCCCTCGATATCGTACTGTATGCAGTGAACTTTTCTTGGTTTTAGCTCTGCAATGGATTGTTTTGCAGAAATCTCACAGCAGTCTTCAAAGCCAAGCCCGGTGACATAGTCCCCCCGCCCAGTTTTGGCAGCTTCATTGTTTGAGACCTCTTGAATTTTCGGAAGGTCAAATCTTTGGAGTTCAGTTTGTTGTCCTGCGACGATATTCGGAGAAGGGAAGTTGAACTCAGATTGGCGACTCCTTTGCGCTCTATGATCACTGTTTTGCTCAACAACATCAATTCCCACTACTCCAGAACTATCTTCGTCTGTGTCTTCCTCGCGTGTTTCCCCAAGATTTCGACAAAGCAGATCAGCGCCGGCTTCTGGTTTTGTAAGCCATCTGGTTAAATCCGCTCCAGAGAGTTCGAAACGGTCTCTATCCGCAAGCGGCATGAAATCTGCCAGCCCATAAATTTTTCGAAAGACGAGTTTAAACTGTTGTACTGGGTCAGAGTCATGGGTTTTTGCTTCTGGGAGTCCCCCCGTGAAACACAAAAACGCCGGCATCAACTAGTTCTCGAATGTGCTTGCTTTGATCCTCTTCATCTCCCGCAGAAACGCGCACATAGATTGACGTGTACTGGCGGAGACCTCTTGCTTCACCTTTCTTAAAGGAGTCCACCATTGCCCGATAGGATGCCGAGGCAAAAGATTTTGCAGTGCTTTTCAGGGTGCTTCCGCGTCGATCAAGAACGTAGAGATGTCTAGTGCAATGGTCTTGAAAAACTTCAGATTGCAGTTCAGGAGAAACCGGGAATTTTGTTTCCCCCTTAAGTAAGATGTCCTCGTAAATTGAAATGACACTCCCTATATCACCAACACATACTGCCTTTAGAGCTGATATCCCATTGTACGCGGACTTTCTTTTGGCAGAGCTTGGTTGAGATTGGCAGATCGTCTCAGCAATGCTACTTAATGTTGTGTCCCCCATTACAGCGATTGGCTTGCTGTTAGGATGACCAGGGAAGTATTCGGAACGTTGAGCGAGAATGCTCCCAATGAAATCCTTGCCTTTGCGACCTTTCAGACGTTGGTAAACTTCGGCACCAAGGTCAAAGGTTTCAAAGTCCCGCCAGTGGGCCGCCTGCTCGACGCCACCGAGAGACTTAAGGGATAGAAAAATCGTTTGCGTTTCCGAAGTCAGTTTAAAGGAACATTCGACGGATTGATCGGTGTTCTGGAAGATGATCGCAGACAGAATTTCCTCAATCTTTTCTGGGGCCAAGTATCGAGTGGAAACATCATCCAGAAGAAATAGAACTCGAGAAGAAGCCCATAACTTTGAGCACCTCACAATTGCCCTTGCCAAGGCCGGGAACGCTTTGGAAGGGTGCATGGCTAGTTTGCAGGTGCTGTCCGTCCGGCTAACTTCCAACATTTTCTTGATGAGCGTATGCTCAAAGCGTTCGATTGATGCTGTTCGAGCTTCAATTTCGAAGTCTGTTAATATCTGCTGCAAGACCTCTGAAATGATCGCGGGACTATGCCTTTCGACCTGTTCTTCTTCTATGTCTTTCAAGTGAGCCAGGGCGCGGGACGCTTCAAGAGCATACGAAACTGCTAACCTAGCAAAAATCTTCTCATTTGACAGGGAGGAATCTCTGCTTTCATCGAGTAGGACTTGCGCTGAAACGAAAAAGCCGACGAACCCATCTTCCTTTAATCGAGATATTACTTCGAGATTGGTTTCCTTTGTTTTCTGTCGCGCTCGCGCATGAAACTCCAATGAGCGCAAGAGCATTGTTTTTCCGCACCCTCTCATACCTGTAACTATTAAGGGACCCTTGGAACTTGCCCGCTTTTGCCACTCACCTTTGGGGTCAACTAAAAGCTGAGGAATATGCCAAGAGGCCAGTGTTTGAGCATTGTACGACTCTGCGTAGCGACGGAACGAAAGTTGTTCTCGCCAAGGTCGCCACGGTTCTGCCGAGCGGTAAAAGGCTCTTTCAATGGAGCGTATCAACTCGTCAGCGTTTGGGGTTCTTTGCGCTTCAACTGGAGCAGAGAAGGTTGATGCAACGTCTTGAAGGGCGAGAGAAACCCTGGCGTCAAGGTCTGTTAGGTCATCAGAGTCTTGGGCTATACCCTTCGAAAGCGCGCGGATATGCTCAGCGATCCAATGAAGGTCACTTTTGTAACCACCGCCTGAGCGGCGATCTCCGGAAGTCGAACCTAGATCGATTGCTACTGCGCGAATCGAAGGATCAATGGCACCATCTCTCGCGCGTTCTTTAGTAAGCTCTTCAATGAGAATGTTACCTGAGTGAAAGTCATTGTGGTTTTGACCACGGCTCCTTAGCTCGTGGCTGATCTTGATTAAATCGCAAGAGATTTGAGCAACTCGAGCTGGAGGCAGGTTGGCAGAAGCGCTGAGGTATTTCTGGAGGGGCTTGCCATCAAGATGCTCTAGAACGGCAACGTGGATTTCCATTAACCGATCGCCGAATTGTGCTTCATCTTCAAAGGCATCGATAATATCAACTATGAAGTCCGCACCTTGTGCTGTAGTGGAATGGGTCCGGCATTCTGCATGGAAGTCTTTTCCAAAAAATTGATAGACTGCCGTCGGGACTACCTTTAGGACGTATTTCCTAGCGAAAGGCCCCTTTTTCTCAGCTACGAACGTGGCCCCGTAGAATCCTCTTCCGAGCGAATAGAGAATTCGAAAGTCTCGAATTTCTTTCGGAGGGTTCTGCAGTTCATAGTTGAAAGAGCGTCCGCAGCTTGGGCACGGCTGTTCTATCGGCCGAACAGTGAAGTCGCTACTTGGGCAACTGAAACAACAGTATTTTCCAGAACTAGACATGAATGTTGCCCCAACTAAGTTTTTCCGGTGACGACTATCTCTACTCCTCATCTTAAGTTCATAGGAAATGCTGAGCAGCGCCCGGTACTTCAGCACCGGTCCAGGCGCGACCCGCAGCAGTGCCGCTACTTCCTTGGCGCTGAACACCACGGGAAGCTTGCGCGGCTGAGGCTGGGGGCCATGCACTTGGAACCGCCAATGAAAAAAATTTGCTAAACGCTTCCCCGAAAATCTTCCTTTGGAGGAGGGTTCAGGCTTTCGATTTCACCCCAAGTTTTTCGCAAATGTGTCCGATACGGAATTTGCGAAAAAATCATGGTAATTGCATCAGGTGAAATCTAGATTGTAACCGGAGCGGACCTTGGTTAGGTTTGAAAGGGTTGAAAATTAGTCACTTTTCTTGCCCTCATTGATAATTGTGCGCTTGAGGGGAGAGAGTGGATGGTGGAATTGGTGTTTTTGCATTGTGCGAAAATGAAAGATCAGCAAGGCACTGCTTTGCGAAAAATAAATCTCCGTCGGTTTTTTGCACAATTTTGGTGCTACTTGGCGTCGATGGGAAATGTGTACCCGGGTTCTTCACAAAGAATCTTGGACTTGTCATTCGCAGTAGATTGTCGCAGTACCGATATTGATCGAATCATGGAGCGGAAATGAAACAGGCAGATTTAGTAATTGATCGCGAGCGCCATGCGCGGATTCGCTACGAATTGGCGCTACGCGAACTCAATCTGGCTGACATTGCACGTCAGGCAGGGGTGGGAACTTCTGCTGTCAGCTCCGTCTCGATTGGAAAGAGCAGATCGGCTCATATCGAGAGCGTGATCGCTAAGGCTTTGGGTTGTGAGGCAAAAGATCTCTTTCCAGACCGGTACAAGCACTCTGGAGGAGAAGATGCATGACCTAGTTGCAACCAAAACATCTTTGGGCTCTGGAAAAGAAGGAGCCCTGGAAACTTGGCTTCCATGGGCCCCTAACATCGTTTGGTTCACGATTTTTACTTCATCCCATCCGGCACGCCGAAAGTCAAGCCACACGCCTTCTTTTCGCCGGCGTGAACAGAAGAGTTGTGCGCTCTGCGCAAAATGAAAAACACTGTTCAATAAGTCACCTCTTTATCGAGGTGCAGTGAATTCTGTGACGGATTGATCTCTCACCAGTGACTCAGTCCGGCAATGACCTTCGAAGGGGATACAAGGGAGAAGAGAAATGGCTAATCAAAATGATGGGTAAATATGACGGTATCACACTGCCTGTGTCTTCGCGGGCGGAGCAATATGTTTCTCTGGCTTCAGCTGGGCATTGCTCGGCCAATGCCGTGCTAGGTTCAAATGAATATGCCCACACCCAGGCAAAAAAGCTTACCGGAACTGTCTCACCAGCTTTTGCTGAATACGGAGTCAAATGTCAGCTCTTTTCAGGAGCAAGTGTGCTTCTACTACGGTTGGAACCCCAAAAGCAGTCGAAGCATGTCTTCGATTTCATTGCGACCATGACTGATGGTTCAAAAATTGCCTATACGATCAAGCCAGAAAAGGGCTTGGTGTCCGGTCGATTCTTGCAGGAAACCGAAGTGGGGTCAGCCGCTGGTCATCCGCGAAGAACTGTTTCAAGAGTTGGCCACGATAGTCCGTTGAATGAGGTGAAACCGGCGGCAGGTCAGTGTTTGCAACGGCGAATCGGTTCTGGCTGCAGGCTAAAAGCTCCCGTAGTTTTGGCCGTAGGCTGGCAGGTTTTTTTGAGTAATTTGCGAAAACACGCAGCGGCCTTTTCTTTTTCGGATTTCTGCCCGGCCGCAAGGACTGCTGAAACTTGTGTCACAATTTGGCGCAGGCACAATTTGTAAGGTCCTGATCTAGCGGCCGGGAGTGAAAACGGAACTTTGATTTGCGTTGTATCACGTTGAATCAAAAAAACAAAAATCCTTCTCGGAAGGCGATCAGGTTGTTATCGTCTCCGGGTGCCCGGTACTGGGATTTTCGCTCAGGCTCCGGCGTGATTTGAAACTGATTGAACGAGGAGAAACGCCAATGAAGAAATGACCCCTTCAAAATGAAAGCGCCCGAACCTCGGCAAAGAAACGAGCGCGTTCATAAGGCAGATCAAAGTCCACCTGTCTAGCAACAGTTCAATAGCAAATCCGGCTCCGGATTTCAAGGACGGCGACTGCCTCACCAATACAGCTGCATCCGGCCTGGACGCCTTGCGCCCGGGACCGATGGAGCACGCGCTGTACCGGCCAGTTTTCAGGTTTCGCATTCGGTTTTCACCGGGGCGGAGCGCCGGAAGAGCTGTGCCTGGTGCCGGCCGAGAGCGATCACCGCTGCCCAGTTCCGGGCCGTGGGCCACTCAACTGTGAGACACATCAATGTCCTATCCTTTTCAGCAGGGAGGCATCCGGCTTCCTGAACCCAGCCTTGCCAACCGCGATGTCGCGGCGGCCTCCAAGGGGCACTTCACCGGCCACGCCGTCCTGGGCGATGGTCCTGGACGCATTGTCCAACTCGAAAGCCATCACGAGCTGCAGTTCTGCCTTTGCTTGGCCGCCCGGCCGGAAACCGGCGAGATCTACGAGCAGGTTAGCTTTGAATGGCACGATGCGGACGGCGAGCTCCACCCCCACTACTTCGACTTCGTGGTGGTGCAGACCGATGGAGCGGTTATCGCCTATTCCGTGCGGCCTACGTACGGCGTGAGCGACGCGTTCTTCGAGGAGATGTGCCGGATCTCGGATCAGGCGCGGAAAGCAGGCTTCGTTGCCGACGTCCGCCTGCTGACGGAAGAGGACCTGGACCCCGTCGAGCTGTTCAATGCCGAACTGCTTCATTCCGTTCGCGAGGAGGATCCGGAGGCCGATGACGCGGCGCGCAATGCCGTTCGGGACATGCAGGGCATCGAAACTCTGGAGGCACTCAGGGATCGTGCCGGCTGCGGCGCCATGGGCTTCCGGGCGCTGATCCGGCTGATCCGGTCCCGCCATCTTCAGCTCGTCAGCCACGAGCGCATTTCCCAGAAATCCCAGGTCTTCAAAAGGGAGCAGGTCTGATGAAGCTGTCCTGCGACTATCACAATGCAGCCGCACACGCGGCGTTCCAGCCGGTTCTGAACGTGCTGGAGCTGCACCATCCGCTCCAGCGGATTGAGATCGATGACTGGGAAATCGATCTGATGACGCTGATGGATTCCAGCGGCCGCATCGACTTTTTCAATGAAGAGGAATGGTCCCTGTTCGGAGTTACCAGCGGACCGGAGACCGGTGAGGTCTGCGAACAGGCCGGCTTTGAATGGCACGATGAGGACGGCGTCATCCAGCACGTCAGCTACGAGCATATCTCCCCGAAATCGCAGGTCCTCAGGAAGGAGCAGGTCTGATGGAAATGATGGAGCTGTCTTACGACTATCGCAAAACCCGCATCGCAATTGGTGCCTTCGACCGCATTAACGTCAACGAGGTGTCTTACAGCTTCCTCTTCGAGAATGAAGCTGGGAAAACGCTGAAAATGGAGGATGGAACGGGCCGGGCCTATCAGTTCTCGCATGAGGAACTGAGCCGCCTGTCGTCGCTGGGCCGTATCCGCATTGAGCCGGATTTCTTCCATCCGGAAAAGGCGGCCCGGCAGCAGCAGTCCAGCACCGGGCTTCTGTCCGCTCTGCCGTTGACCCAAAACGCCCGGGTCGCAAAACGCAGCGCCTATGTCGAGGCCTTCCTCGAAATGGAGCGTGAGAGGAAGATCAACCGCACCGACGCCGCCATCAAAGCCAACGAAAAAGCTTTGAAGGGTTATGCAACGGATTACTTGGAAAACCTCAATCCTTTGGGTGTGGCCGAGCCGGGAAAATCGGCGGACATTTCGATTCCGCCAAAGCCCCGGACGCTGCGAAACTGGATCAAGGCTGCTGAACTTGATGGCCAGGCAGGCTTGCTGGACGCGATGCATTTGCGCGGGAACCGCAACCGGGTTCTTGGACCGGAAGAAGTCGGTCTGCTGATGAAGGAAGTGCGCGGCTACATGAGCCTTGAGAGGCCAACCATCAAGACGATCCACGAAAATGTTCAGATCGCCTTTGAGGACCGGAATGCCGAGCGGAAAGAACGCGGGCTGCCTTCCCTCAAAGTGCCCAGCCGGGAAACCACACGCCGTGCGATCCGGGCGCTCGACCCGTTTGCGGTGATCACGGCCCGCTACGGCGAAGCGGCTGCCCGCAAAAAGTTCAAGCCGGTTCTGAACGGGCTCAACCTGACCCGCCCGCTTCAGCGGGTCGAGATCGATGAATGGGAAATCGATCTGATGACGCTGATGCATTCCAGCGGGCTCATCGACCTGTTCACTGAAGAGGAACGCCTCCAGCTCGGCCTGGACAAGACCACGAAGCGCTGGACGCTGACGGTGGCGATCTGCTGCACCACCCGCTGCATCGTGGGGATGGTCATTTCCACGGCGCCGAAAGCGCGGGCCGCGGTACAGGTGCTCCAGATGGTCGTGTCCAACAAAGGCCAATGGGCTGATCTGGTTGGCGCACTCGGTCATTGGGACATGTATGGTATTCCGGAACTGATCGTCACGGACTGCGGAATTGCGTTCAAGTCGCAGGCCTTCCGCTTCGCCTGTGCCGATCTTGGGATCACCAAGGAGCTTGCGATCGCCGGCTGCCCGGAAGTCCGCGGCACCATTGAGCGTGTGTTCAACACTGTCGCCTTGGACCTGCTGCCCCGCCTGTCCGGCCGCACGTTTTCCGACGTCGTCAGCAAGGGGGACGCAAAGCCGGAAGAGCGTGCAGCTCTGACCTTCGACGACCTGACCTTCGTTCTGGTGCGCTGGGTTGTAGACATCTACCACAACACTCCGCACCGTGGTTTGGACGGCAAGACGCCCGCCGAGACCTGGTGCCGTTTGATGGGGAAATGGGGCGTCCGGCCGTCTCCGGACATGCGCCGCAGCCGGCTCGTCTTCGGCCACCGGATGACGCGCGTTATCAGCAAAGAAGGCCTGACCGTTCTTGGCGTCCGCTACCATTCGGAACGGCTGGCCGACTGGATGCTGCGCAAGGACAAATGCGATGTCGACGTGCGCTGGCACCCCAAGGACATCGGCGCCATCGAAGTGCGGCTTGGCAGCGACTGGTTCACTGTTCCCGCCATCGACCATGAGCTTGATGGCGTGCCCGCGCAGATCTGGCTGTCGGCCACCCGGGACGTGCGGTCCAGGAATGCCCTGCCGGGCAGTGGACGGATCGTGCGTTCGGCTAGCCATGGCGGCCATATTGCCGGGTCAGCTCGATCATGTCGGCCACCAATCGTTCTTCATCCAGGCGGCCAACTGGCACCCTGCGCTGCGTGGATCGGTGTTGTCTCAGAACGCGGCACGCGCGGCGTTCCGAGACATTCAACTCACCACAAACGCGATCAATGCAAGCACGGCGACGAGCGGGGCTCAGAAGTTTCCCTTCGCGGCTTCCGCCAAGATCAGCTTGTCCAGCGTCAGATCAGAAACAGCTTTGCGAAGCCGCTCGTTCTCTTTCTGAAGCCGCTTCAGTTCCCTCAATTGGTCAGTGCCCATTCCACCGCAGCCACGGCGCGTTTGAGATCGTCTTCCAGCTCAGGATCAATAACCAACGTGCCGAGGTTCAGATGTTTGGCGATCTGGTTGAGGTTGTTAGCGTGCCGTGTTTGACCGAGGCGTGCCAGCACTTCAGCAAGTAGCTGTTGCTCCGCAACAGCTGGTTTCCGCCGACTACGGTATTTAGGAGCTTCGTCGGCCAAAACCACGGACTTGATATAGGACGCCAACGGCATGCCCCCAGCTTGAGCTTCAAGCTGCTGACGTTCTTCTGGTGTAAGGCGGAGAGAGAAGGGAGCAGGGCGGGTCATGGACGAGGCCCCCGCAGATCATTCTTATGATCTTTGAAGACATCATCCCAGCGTTCGAGTTCTTCAAATATTTTTTCAAAATCGGGCTGAGAATGGCTGTCAGAGCAGTTCGAAGAAGATCTTTTCCTTCGCACCATTTGATACCTGAAAATTTGTTAAAACGCCGATGCGCCCGTGCGTCAACGTTATACGCGCGCCGGTCTGTTGCGGGAATATCAGCTGCCGGACCCTTTGGCGGGTGCTGGCGGCGTTTGCCGGTTCCGGCAGATCTGCGGGCCGGCTATAACCGGCTGCGTTCCTTGTGCCTGGCATTCGGAGCCAACAACGCAAAAACGTGATGCAGCAGTATGCCCAGTTCAGACCCCGGAAATTGCGACGGCATGATCCTTGAACGCGAACTCAGCGCGTTGTCCCTGGCGGGAAGCATCCTGCTGGACGCCGTGGAGCTGCCTGCGTCCAGCGGGCGGATTGCCCGCCTGTTCTTCAAATCCGGAACCTCGCGGGAGGGGCTTGGCATTGCGTCCCCGGCGGACAAGACAGTTCTGCACAACTATGGCGGTGCACCGGTTCTGGAGACCGGGATTTCGGACGGCCCCAGCGCGGTCACGGTTTCTGCTGAGGGGGCGCTGTACAATGTTCCGCTCCACCCGGAGGAGACAGACCTGTTTGCCGGGCTCAATGTACTGGCCGCTGTCCGCAATGGTGAAACGGCCCGAACTGCGGCCGAATGGCTGCGGTTCCATGCGGCGCAGCATGGTCTGCAAGGGGCTGTCATTCTCGACCGGGCGCATCCGCAAGACAGCCGCCGTTTTATAGAGGAACTGCAAGCGCTTGCTGGCTCCATCAAGGGGCTTGAGAGGGTCGTGGTGGTGCATTCCAAACTGCCCCTGGGCAAGGATGGCCTGCCGGAGGAGGCGCATCCGTTCAACGCGCCGGGGGCGCCGGGCAAAGACCGGATGGAGATCCCGCCTGCCGACCCCTGGCGGGCACCGCTGGGTGAGTTTCTGATCTATGAAATCCTGCGTGCCCGCTTTCTGGCGCGGGCACGGGCAGTGGCCAACATCGACCTATTCGACCTGCTGGCGCCGGATGAGGGGCCGAATGTGTTTGACCGGGCCGTCGCCGCGCCGACGGGCTGTCTGCGGCTGGGCGGGATGCAGGCCTATCCATGGCGGGTGCGCAAGGGCGGCCAGGCGTCTTTTGCGGATCACATCTGCACGCAGTTTGATGCCACCGGGCTGCGGCCGCGCTGGTGTGTGGCACCGGCCACAGCCGGCGGGAACTGCATTTGGCGGCTGATCCGGGTGGTCGGGGCAGAGCCTGATCCGGCGGAGGATCTGCGGTTCTACCGCTGCATGGCCCTGCGGCATCCAACCGACACGGTGTCCAAGATCGTGCCGAAGACCAGCCTGGTGGAAACGCCGGAGCTGCTGGCGCTGGCCACGGGCTATTTCAACGCCAAGCCTGTGCGTATCCCTCCGGAGGATGCGATTAAGCGGCGCCGTGGCAAGCCCAAGACCACTGTCGTCACCACCATGAAAAACGAAGGGCCGTTCATTCTGGAATGGCTGGCCTACCACCGTGCAATCGGGGTGGATGATTTTATCGTCTACACCAACGACTGCACCGATGGCACCGACACAATGCTGCAGCTGCTGCAGGATAAGGGCATCGTCCAGCACCGCGAAAACCCGTTCCGCAATACGGATCTGAAGCCGCAGCACGCAGCCTTGCAGGCGGCGGAGGAAGAGCCGGTGATCCGGGAGGCCGACTGGCTGGTCTGCATGGATGTGGATGAGTTCATCAACATCAAATGCGGCGATGGCCGGCTGCCGGACCTGTTTGAGGCCGTGGGCGATGCCAATATGATCGCAATGACCTGGCGGCTGTTCGGCAACAATGACGTGCGCGATTTCACCGGCGATCTGATCACCCGGGAATTCACCCGCTGTGCCTTTGAAGTGACCCGCAAACCGCACCAGGCCTGGGGTTTCAAGACCCTGTTCCGCAACACCGGTATCTTCAAGAAACTGGGGGTTCATCGCCCCAAGGGGTTGAAGCCGCAGCTGTGGGAGGACATCCGCTGGGTCAACGGCTCCGGCCAGGACATGCCGCGCGAGATGTTCCGCAACGGCTGGCGTTCGTCGATGGATACTTATGGCTATGACCTGGTGCAGCTCAATCATTACGCCGTGCGCAGCGCCGAAAGCTTTCTGGTCAAGCGCGACCGCGGCCGGGTGAACCACGTGGACCGCGATCAGGGTCTGTCTTATTGGTTCCGGATGAACAACAACGCCGAGGAGGAACGCTCAATCCAGCGCATGATCCCGGCGCTGGAAGCGGAGATGGCGCGGCTGCTGGCAGACCCGGATATTGCCACGGCACATGAATACGCCAGCCGCAAACACCGCGAAAAGATCGAGGAATTGAAACTCCGCGATGACATGCTGGAGCTGTTTCAGGAGCTGACCAGCGGTAAACTGTGCAAGCTGTCGCGGATGCACGCGCATTTCGGCGCCAATGTCTTTCTAAGCGGCCCCGGAGTTATCCCTGACGAGATCGCCGAAAAGGAGCCGGGCAGCGATTTCTGGTTCACGGTTGAGCGGGGCGAAACCAACCATTGATCCCGGTGGCCTGCACATTGACAGGACTCCGGGCCGCGGGCTAAATTCCGTTAACAAAGAAGCGCTGATAAACAGCTGCATTAATTAGTTTTTTGAGGGGCAGTCATCATGGCACTTCCGGCCATTGCGTCACTATGGGTGGGTCCAGAACTCAGCTGGCTGGAGCAGCTTTGCCTTCAGTCCTTTCTGGATCACGGCCACGAGGTGGTGCTATTCACCTATGACGAGGTCAAGGGCGTGCCAGACGGGGTGCAAGTGGCGGATGCCAATGAGATCCTGCCTGCCGACCGCATCATCCGCCACGCCCGCACCGGCAGCCCGGCCTATCATGCCGATGTCTTCCGCCTGCATTTGCTGCGCAAGACCAATTACATCTGGGCCGATACCGATGCCTATTGCTGCCAGCCCTGGAACATCAAAGGCAAGCATTTCCATGGCTGGATCTCAGACGACAAACCGATGGTCAACAATGGGGTTCTGCGGCTGCCCAAAACCTCCAAGACCCTGGCGGCGATGCTGCGCTTCACCAGCGATGAATACCCTGTTCCGCCCTGGTACAGCGCCGAAAAACAGGCCGAACTGCAAGCGCTTAAGGACAGCGGGCAGGGGGTTCATGTTTCGCTTTTGCCCTGGGGTGTTTGGGGGCCGGACGCGCTCACCTGGTTTCTACAGGAAACCGGAGAGGTTAAGAATTCGCGGCCAGGCCATGTGATTTATCCCGTGCCGTTCAAACGGGCCGGGGTGGTGCTGAACCCGAACCGTCCGAACCAGGCACGCGGCCATATCCGCGACGATACGCTGTCGATCCATTTCTGGGGCCGCCGCTTTCGCAATATCGCGGCCAAATACGGCGGCGTGCCCGCCGAAGGCTGCTATGTCCATGACTTGCTGGCCCAGCATGGGATTGATGCGGAAAAAACCCGCCACCTGCTGCAACCGGCCCCTGAACCGGAAGAGATACCCGTGGAAAAAATCGACCCGGCAGCACTGGATTACTCTATGTTCAGCGACCAGGACGTCGCCAATATCCTGCTGCAACGCTCGGAACTGGCCAGCTCAGGCCAGACCATCAAGGACTGGATGGCAGGTGACGAAAAGCTGCTGCTGGCAGAAGCCCGGTCGCAGCGGGATCACATCCTGCATGAATCGATCCGGATCGCGGAACGGGAATGCGATTTCTTCCTGAAGGCCACCGATCCCATTGCGCCCGGACGGGCCGCGGATATCGGCTGCGGGTATGCCTTTGCCAGCCTGCTGCTGCACCGCCGCTATGGCTGCAGCATCACGCTGATTGATATCGAAGAGGGCAACAGCCGTCATTTCGGGTTTGAGGGGGAGGGCGCAGGCTATACCAGCCTGGAAACCGCCCGCGCGTTTCTGGAAAAGAACGGCGTGCCTGCTGAAAAAATCACCACCATCAACCCCAAGACCGAAGACACCGCAGCGCTTGGTGCCTTTGATCTGGTGATCAGCCTGGCGTCTTGCGGGTTCCACTATCCCGTAGCCACCTACCAGGATCTGTTCAGCAAGCAGATCAGCCCCGGCGGCGGGATTGTTCTGGATATCCGCAAGGGGTCCGGCGGCATCGGCGCCATGAAAAGCTTCGGCACCGTCAAGGTGCTGGCGAAGCACGGCAAATACTCCACAGTTCTGGCCCGTGCCGGACAAGAGGCGTGACCGGTAACCGGATCCTTAATCCTTTTCGGATAAAGCAGCGCAAAGGAGGGTTGTGGAATTGCGCTGGTTTCCACGGGCAGATGGTTGCCGGCACGGGTTGGTCCGGTGCCGGGGGGTCCCAGAAGGGCAGTTGAAGACGGATGATGAGTGAAGGTTTTGATTTCAAAGGCGTTCTGCCGGCACTGGATGCCGACGACGTTCGCACGGTTGCCGATATCAACGGCCAGGCGCCGGAACTGTGCATCCTTTTGTATCAGCGCTACGGCTGCACCATCGATCTGGTCTCCTGCGATCGCAAGGGGCAGGCCAAACAGCCCGATGCGGCGCAGCTGCAAGCCTGGCAGGCGCGGCTTGAACAGGGCGGCGTGGACCGGGACGCGATCCGCGTTGTAAGCCGGCCGCGTGATCTGGGCAGCTATGACGTGATCCTGGCGCTGAACGGCTTTGGCGCACGCCACAAGATCCAGAACGCCGCGCCCATGCTGGACCGCGCGCTGCATCCGCTTAGCCGTCTGGTGATTGAAATCCGCAAAGGGTCGGGCAGCTACCCGTTTCTCAAGGCCTATGGCAGCTGCAATACGCTGGTGCCGCCTGAGACTGGCAAGAACGGCCTGGCAATCCTCTCTGCCGAGCCGCAGGCGGTGCTGCCGCCCTCGGGTGAGTGGTCCAAGGTTGCCCGCCAGCTGGCCGGCAAGGAAGGCTTCTTTGACGAGCTGGAAGAGCATTCCTTTTTGTTCATGCCGCGTGGCGAAACGCTGGTGGTGACCTTCGACAACCTTGATATTGCCATGACCAAACGCGATGACCGGCGGCCCTGGGGCTTTAGCTTCATCGAGGCGCAGGGCTGGTCGATGCTGGGGGTGATGGCCAACGGCTGGACCTGGTTCCGCCACCAGGAGGTCACCGCCAAGTTCGAGGCGTTGCGCGACAGCGGTTTCTTTGCGCAGTTTTCCCGCGTGGTGTTTTACGGCGCTTCAATGGGGGGCTATGCGGCGGCGGCCTTTGCGGCGGCGGCGCCCGGATCGACGGTGTTTGCGATCAGCCCGCAATCCACCCTCGACAAGGCGCTGGTGCCTTGGGAAATGCGCTACAAGAAGGTGTGGGACAGGGATTTTTCCGGACCCTTCGGGGATGCCTCCCTGGCCAGCCAGGCGGCAGGCGACGTGCATATCATGTTCGACCCCTACGTGGCGCCGGATGCGGCCCATGCGGCGCGGTTTTCCGGGGCAAATGTCACCTTCTGGCGCTGCCCGCTGCTGGGCCACCGGCTGGGTTCTTCGCTGCAGCAGATGGGGGTCCTGCAGGAGATTGCCCGCGGTGCCATTTCCGGCGGCCTGACACCGCACCAGTTCCACCTCCTGCTGCGCAAACGCCACGAATTCCCCCGGTTTCAGCGGGAGCTGGCCAATCTGGCTTTGGACCGCGGCCATCCGCGCCTTGCGAAACAAGCCTGCGAGTATATTTTGCGCCAACGGGATGACCGGTTCTTCCGCCGTATGAAGGCGCGGTTATGACATGTGAAATCCGCCGGGCCGCGCGCCGGGACCAAACGCTGAGCAGGGAAAGGGCGAAGGCCGGACAGGACGATGAACCAGGCAGGAACTGACATGCGGGACGTAACCCTTGCTTTCCACGTTGGGGCGCCAAACACAGACAACGGCCAGCTGACCTGGTCGCTGCGTAAGGATGCGCAGCGGCTTCTGGAACAGGGCGTGATGATCCGCCGACCGGGCACCTATTTGGCAGCGCTCAATCAAATGCTGCGCAAGCAAAACCAGGACACCGTCACCGATCAGGAACGCGCGGCGCTGCTGGACGGCATGGTCAAGGATCAGAGTGTTTCGCGGATCATCCTGACCAACTCCGGCTTTCTCGGGGTGCCGGGCTGGATGCTCAGCGGCGGGCGGCTCTATCGCAATGCGGGCAGCAATACCGCGGCGCTGAGAACAGTCTTCCCGGGCAATCCGTGCGAATTTTTCCTGGGCCTGCGCAATCCGGCTACGCTGATCGGACCGGTGTTCAAATCCCAGTCCAGCCGGACCTGGGAGAAGTTTTCCGCAGGCACGGATTTCCTGAATCTGCGCTGGTCGGACGTTGTTGCAGATATTCAGGACAGCAACCCCGGCTGCCGCATCACGGTCTGGTGCAACGAGGAAACGCCGGTGATCTGGCCCAACATTTTGGGGCAGGTGACGGGGCTGGGTGACGGTTTCCGTTTTGCCGGCGAACTGGACATTACCCGCGGCATTATCTCGGAGGCGGGATATGAGCGGCTGGAGACCTATCTGGCAAACCGCCCCGGCCTGTCGGAAGACCAGCGTGAACGGGTGCGCGCGCTGTTCCTCAGCTACTTCCACGAGGAGGAGGCAATCGAAGAGGAAATCGATCTGCCGGGCTGGTCGCAGGCGCTGGTGGATGAGATGAGTGAAAGCTACCAGGCTGATGCCGAGCTGATCCGCCGGATGTCTGGCGTTACATTTCTGTCCTGAGAGCTGCGTGCCCGTATAGCGGTTTCATCAGGATCGCGGTCAGATACATCGGGATCTGGTAGCAGCCCAGAAAGATCAGCAGCGGATCGGTTGTGGCTGCGGGCAGGGCGATCAAAAACAGAGCGAAGTTCCGGTTGCCGGCAACAACGGATACAGGCACGGCACTACTGCCCGCACGGCGGCGCATCACTGCGAAGGCCAGCGCCTGCAGGCCGAGGTTGGCAGCCAGCGCAAAGCCCAGCCATTGCAGCACCAGCACAGGCGTGGTGCGCAACGCAGGCCCCAGCGCCGCCATCAGGCCAACAACGATCACTGCCAGCGCGATCACGGTCAGCCCCTCGATAGCCTTGGCCTGATCCTCGCGCAGTTTCGGCAGGGTCAGGCGGCGCAGCAGGAAGGCGCAGATCACGGTGATTCCAATCACGCCAATGAGCCGCCCTGCCGCGCGCAGCACATCCCCAAGGCCTCCCAGGCCGGGGGCCAGCAGAAATACCGGAATGACTGTCAGCGGCATCAGCGCGGTGCCAAGGATCAGCAGGCGGAAGGCGGGTTCCGGTGCATGCCCCATCAGCGCGGTGATATTGGGGCTGCCGGTCACAGACGGCGCGCTTAGCATCAGGATCAGCGCCACGGCGGCGGGCGTCTGCGCCACGCCGAACAATGACGCCAGCCCCAAGGCCAGCAGCGGCAGCCCCACTTGCAGCAGCGCAACGGCTTTGACGGTGCCAATCCCGTCCGCCAACCCGCCGGCAGCCTTGCGCAAGCCGATCCTGTAGGCGTTCAAAAACAAAAGCCCGGCCACCATTTCCGGCAGCCAGGGCTGAAGCGTCGCGGCAAGATCGGGCAGCAGCAACCCGGCCAATAGCCCCAGCACCAGCGCGGCCCGCCCATGCCGGGCGGCAAAGGCAAGCGCGCGCAGCATGGGGCTAGACCGGCCCTGGCCGCAGGTTGTTCGGCAGATAGGTCGCCAGTTCCGGGAAGGCGATCAGCACAAACACCATCAGCACCATGATCAGGAACATCGGAATCGCGGCACGGGCGATATAGCTCATCTCGTGGTGGGTCATCCCCTGCATCACAAACAGGTTGAAGCCGATCGGCGGGGTGATCTGCGCCATTTCCACAACCACCACGATGAAGATGCCGAACCAGATGAGGTCAATGCCCGCCTGCCGGATCATCGGCTCGACCACCGCCATGGTCAGCACCACCGAGGAGATGCCATCCAGGAAGCAGCCCAGCACGATGTAGAACACCAGCAGCACCATCAGCAGTTCCAGGCGCGACAGCTCCCAGCCGGCAATCAGATCCGCCAGCCCGCGCGGCAGGCCGGTGAACCCCATCGACAGGGAAAGGAATGCCGCCCCCGCCAGGATCAGCGCAATCATCGCGCTGGTGCGGGTGGCGCCCATCAGGCTGTCGGTGAAGGTTTTCCAGTTCAGCGAGCCTTGGCCCAACGCCAGCAGCAGCGAACCGATGACCCCGAATGCCGCCGCCTCGGTCGCGGTGGCAATGCCAAGGTACATTGACCCGATCACCACGATGATCAGCGCAATCACCGGCGCCAGAAAGCGGGAGTTCTTCACCTTCTCGGCAAAGCTCAGCTTGGCTTCGGGGGTTGGGTTCCAGTCCTTGCCGACTTTGGAGTAAATCGCCACATAGCCCATGAACATCGCTGCCAGCACCAGGCCGGGCAGAATGCCGGCAAAGAACAGCTTGGTGATCGATTCATTGATAGTGACGCCATAGACAATCAGCGTCAGCGACGGCGGGATCATCAGGCCCAGCGTTGCAGCACCTGTCAGCGTGCCGATCACCATGGGTTCGGGATAGTTGCGCTTGCGCAGTTCCGGGATCGACATCTTGCCCACGGTGGTCAGCGTTGCCGCAGACGAGCCGGAGACCGCGGCAAACACCGTGCAACCGACGATATTGGTATGCACCAGCCCGCCGGGCAAGGGCGCCATCCAGGGTGCCAGCCCTTTGAACATATCCTCGGATAGCCGTGTCCGGTACAGGATTTCCCCCATCCAGATGAACATCGGCAGCGCCGTCAGGGTCCAGCTGGAGGAGGCCGACCAGATGGTGGTCAGCATGACGTCGCCGACGGGGCGGGTGGTGAACAGCTCCATGCCGACCCAGGCCACGCCCATCAGCGCCAGGCCAACCCAGACGCCGCTGCCCAGAAGGGTGAACAGCACAAAGAGAAACAGAATGATAACTGAGATATTTTCCATGGGGCTTACTCCGCGTGGCTCTGGTCGTCCAGATCCCGGGTGATGCGGTGGCTGCCGCGAAAGATCACATGGATCAGATGATCGGTAAGGGCGACGGCCAGAACAGCCCCGCCGAACAGCATCACGCTTTGCGGTATCCACAGCGGTGTGCGGTCCTGGCCCTGGCTCACGTCGTTGAACTTCCAGCTCCAGTAGACAAAGCGATAGGCGTAATAGGTGAAATACCACATCACCGCAGTACCGATGCCAAAGCACCAGATCTCCAGCCCCCGGCGGAAGCCATCGGGCACTGCATTCAGCAGAATGGACACCCGGATATGGCTGCCGCGGTTCAGCGCATTGGCAAAGGCTAAGAACGACGCCGCCGCCATCGCGTAACCGGCATAATCCGGCGCGCCGGGAAAGACCTCACCGGTCCAGCGGGCCAGCATCTGGACAACGATCAGGCCTAAAATGGCAATCAGGCAGAGGGCGGCCAGCACCCCCGCCGCAAAGTACAAAAAATCGAGTCCGGAGCGCAGCCCCCTGAGCACAGTCATATCATCCCCATCGGCATTTTTATTATGTGAATACGGGCGGCACCTGCTGCGCCGCCCGTCTCAATCGGTCTGATTATTCGGCGCGGAAGGCGTCGACGATGGCCTTGCCTTCGTCACCTGCGGCTTCCAGCCATTCATTGGTCATGGTGACGCCGATTTCCTTCAGCTCGCCCGCCATCTGATCGGATGCCGGACCCACATTCATGCCGCCATCGCGCAGCCCCTGCAGGGTGAACCCGGTGTATTCCTTGGCGCGCCAGTTGCCTGCGTATTCGGCGAGTTTGGCGCAGCCCTGGATCACGTTCTGATTGGCCGCGGATGTGCCGTTCCAGATTTCAGTGTTCACAAACACGTAGTTGCGCGGCAGCCAGGCGTCCACCTCGTAGAAATAGCTCAGGCTTTCCCAAACTTTGCGGTCGTAACCGGTGGAGCCGGACGAGACCATGGATTCCGCAACACCAGTGGCAAAGGCCTGGCTGATTTCAGCCGCCTCAATGGTCACCGGCAGCATGCCCGTCAGCTCGGCCAGCCGCGAGGTGGCATTGTTGTAGGAGCGGAACTTGATGCCCTTCATCTCGGCAACCGAATTCACCTCGTTCTTGAAATACAGCCCCTGCGGCGGCCACGGCACGGCATAAAGCAGTGTCAGGTTCTGCTCGGCCAGCAGGTTCTCGATTGCAGGTTTGGCGGCTTTCCACAGCTTGTCGCTGTCATCAAAGGAGGTCGCCAGGAACGGGATCGAGTCAAAGCCGAACAGCGCGTTCTCATTTTGATGGCCGGACAGCAGCCGCTCTCCGATCGGTGCCTGGCCGGTCTGCACCGCGCGTTTGATGTCAGCACCTTTGAACAGCGAGCCCGACGGATGCGTCTTGATCTCAACTTCGCCGCCGGTGCCGGTGGTCACGCATTCAGCAAACTCGGCGCCGGTGGCCGAGTGGAAGTTGGAGGCCGAATAGGCCATCGGCATGTCCCAGGTTTCCGCCGCGGCGGGCAGGGCGGCAGCCGCCGTCAACGCGGTGGCGGCCAGCAGTCTGGTCAGTTTCTTCATGGTCTTCTCCCTGTTTCAGTTTCGGCCCCTTATGGGGCACTGGTTGGTTTCAAATCGCATAGCGCGCCGGGTCATAGGCGCTTATGTCCATGTTCGGGGTGCGGCCCGAAATCATCTGCGCCAACAGGCGGCCAGTTTTTGGCCCGCCGGTAAGGCCGATATGATGATGGCCAAAGCCCACAAAGGCGCCGGACAGGCCAGGCACTTCGCCGATCACCGGGATCGAATCTGCAGGCGCCGGGCGGTAGCCCAGCCATTCCTCTTCGTGTTTCCAGGTGACACCGGGCAGGATGCGCCGCGCGTTTCTGCGCAGCAGCTCCAGCGGGGCTTTTGACGGTCCGGCCTCCAGCCCGCCGAATTCCACAATGCCCGCAATCCGGATCCGTCCCTTCATCGGGGTCACCACGCATTTGGCCGCTGCCACCATGACAGGCGCCTTTGGCATCGCCGAAGGCTCCCATAATTCAAGATGATAGCCGCGTTCTGCTTCCAGTGGTACGGAAATTCCCAATCTCTCTGCCAGCGGCTTGGACCAGACCCCGGTGGCAACAACAACGGCATCGCAAGCAATGGTCTCACCGCCCGCCCGCACGCCGGTCACTTGCCCGTTCTCGCGGGCCGCATCAGTAACAAAAGCCTGGATCAACTGGCCGCCATTGGCAACCACATGTGCCGCCAGGTCCTTCACATACTGGCCGGGATCCGAGATGATGCCGTGATCCTTCAGCCGCGCGGCAAAGCCAAGCTCCGGCGCATAGATATCATCATAGGCCCGGACATCCGCACCCTCCAACTCGTCCCAGTTAAAGCCGTGCGTCTTGCGCAAACCCCAGCCAAAGGCATCCTCTCCGAAATGCGCCCGGTCATTGTAGAGGAACAGGTAATCGGACGGCTTCAGGTGCCGTTCCGCCCCGGTCCCTGCCGCCAGCGCCTGATGGTCCGCCAGCGAATCCCCGACGATGGGCGCCAGCGCAGCGGCAATGCGCGTGGTGTCGTCTGCATTGGCATGGCTCATGTATTTCATCAGCCAGGGCGCCAGCCTGGGCAGGTATCCCCAACGCATGAACAAGGGCTGGTTCGGGTCCAGCAGCATCTTCGGCGCCTTCTTCCACAGCCCCGGGCCGGTGACCGGCACGATCGAGCAGGAGGCCAGAATGCCGCCGTTGCCGTGGCTGGTGCCTTCACCCGGTCCCTTGCCGTCGATCAGCACCACATCATGGCCGTCGCGTTGCAGCTCGATCGCAGCCGAGACGCCGACAATGCCGGCACCGATGATGGCAACGGTTTTCTTCTCCGCCGTCATGCCGCGGCCTTCTTGGACACCGCATAGCGGTCCAGCTTACCCACGTCAGGTTTGATGCCCAGCCCTGGCCCATCCGGTACCACAACCTGCCCGTCCACCACCTGGAAGGGGGTTTCCAGAATGTCTTCCTTCAGGAAGTAGCTTGCTTGATAGAACTCGCAGCCTAGCCTGATCTCCGGCGTGGCCGCAATCATGTGGGTGCCCGCCAGATGCGCCAGACCCGCCTCGAACATATCGCCGCCATAGGCCGACAGCCCGTTTGCCGCGGCAATCCGCGCCACGGTCTGGCCGCGGGTCAGCCCGCCCGATTTCATGATCTTGACCGAGACGCCGTCGCAGATGCCCTCGCGGGCGGCGCGCACCATGTCCTCGGGGCCGAATACACTTTCATCCGCCAAAAGCGGCACATCAATCATCCCGCGCAATTTGGCCATCATGCCAAAATGATGGAACCGCACCGGCTGCTCGATGAAATCCGGCTTGAACAGGGCCACATCGCGCACCTGGCGCGGCGCATCTTCAATGCTCAGGCCCTGATTATAGTCCACCCGCACCCGGAATTCCGGGAAATCCTTGGCAATCCGCTCCAGCCGCATGATGTCGAACGCGTGATCCTTGAATCCGGTCTTCAGCTTGATCAGTCCCACCTTGTCAGCGCGCAGCCGGTGCAGCAGGTCAATGTCCTTGGCAAAATCCGGATCGGCAATCGAACAGCTCAGCGGAAGGGTATCGCGGCACTTGCCGCCCAGCAGCGCCCAGACCGGCGGCCCGGTGATCCGCCCGGTCAGGTCCAGCAGGGCGCTTTCCAGCGCCGCCTTGGCCTCGGTGCAATGGGCGACGGCTTTGGCTGCATCCTCCATGATCGCGGCGCGGTCCGCCACCCGGCGGCCCTCAACCAGCGGGCGGATGTAGCGGTCCAGCGCTGCCAGGCTCGCCTCGGGCGTGCCGGTGAACACCGACCAAGTCGACGCCTCGCCAAACCCTTCGGCGCCGCTTTCGCTGCGCAGCCGAACGATCACAACCTCGCAAGAGCCCTCGACAGAGCCGATCCCATGGTCGCGGCGCGACATCACCGGCAGCGCGAGATGCCACAGATCCATCCCGGCAATCTTTTGTTCCAGCACTTTGCTCTTCCTCCCAAAAGCTGGGCAAAGTTTGCCTTGACTTGATCATCATTACCAATACAAAGAACTCGATATACTATCATAAAAAATGATGTACTGCCGATGTCCCTCCGCTTCCGCCAGTTGCAGGCATTCCACGCGATTGTCGAAACCGGCACCGTCACCGGCGCGGCCGAGCAGCTGGGCATCTCGCAGCCCGGTATTTCCAACCTGCTGTACCAGCTCGAACGCCAGACCCGCCTCAAACTGTTCGAGCGCAGCAAAGGCCGTCTGATCCCGACACCCGAAGCAGGCGTCCTGTTTCAGGAGGTCGATACCGTGGTGCGTGGTTTTGATCATGTGGCGCAGGCGGTAACCGACCTGCAGAACAAACAGGCAGGGCAGCTGCAGGTCGCTTCGCAGCACTCCTTGTCCTTCGGTTTCATGCCTGCGCTGATCGCCCGCTTCGCCCGCACAAGGCCGGATCTGTCGATCTCCTTTCAGGCGCAGTATTCGCTGAAGATCCAGGAATGGGTGATTGCGGGCCTTTTCGAAATCGGTGTTTGCGAAATGCCGCTGATCCACGACGGGCTGGAGGCGCATCCTATCAACGTCGAAACCCTGCTGGCGATGCCCGCGGACAGCCCGCTGGCGGAACATGACGTGCTGACGCCGGAACTGTTGGAAGGCGTGCCGTTCATCGTCATGGGCCCCGATCACATGACCCATCGCCGCACCCGCGAGGTGTTTCAGCAGGCCGGTATCCCGTTGAAAACCCGTGTGCATTCGCATTTGTTCAAGAACCTCCTCAGCTTTGTGCAGGAAGGCATGGGGGTCTCGATCCTGGACCCCTTTGTGCTGAATTTCGAGAGCGGCGGCGGCTTTATCTCCCGCCCGTTCCGGCCGCGGATCATGATGGACATGGCGGTGATCACCTCCAAGTCGCGCCCGCTGTCAGCAGTGGGGCAGGATTTCCTGGCGCTATTGAAACAGGAGCTGGCGCCCTATTCGGAAAACGGTCCTTGATCCGCCTTCAAAACTGTATGCAGTTTCGAATTCAATATTGCCAAGGAACGGGTGCCGCCGTACCTTGCACCGCGAAATGAACGAATGGCGGGAACATGGCCAAACGCGAAAGCAATGTGGACAGGGTTTACGAGGCGTTGCGCCGGATGGCGGCGGATTTTGCCTTCAAGCCCGACCAGCGGATCAACGAAAGCGCCTTGTCCGAGGTGCTTGGCGCCAGCCGCACGCCGCTGCGCGAGGCGCTGAACCGGCTGGTGGCCGAAGGGTTTCTGACCTTCCAGAACAACCGCGGCTTCTTCTGCCGCCCGCTGACCCCCAGCTACATCATGGACCTGTATGAGGCCCGTGTGGCGGTGGAATGCGAGGCGGTGCGCTTTGCCTGCACCCGCGCCCCGGATGACGACATCGCGGCGCTGGCGGACTACCTCAACCGGATGGAGCCGGAATATGAAAGCGCCACCGATCCGGAGGCGCTCCTGGCGATGGATGAAAGCTTTCACGCCCGGCTGGCGCAGCTTTCGGGCAACAGCGAGCTGCAGCGGATCCTCAACAATCTCAATGGCCGGATCCGCTATATCCGCCTCATTGACCTCAAGCGCATGCACGACCGGGCAGGGGGCAAGGCGCCGGGCGATATCTCGGCTCATCGCCAGATCGTCGAAGGCATCGCTGCCCGCAATACTGATGCTGCCACAACGGCCATGCGCAGCCATATCGAAAAACGGCGCGAGGAGGCGACGGAAGCTGTCCGCATCGCCTTTTCCCAGCTCTACGTGCCAGACGAATAGGGGGTCCTCATGGAACGAGGCGGAAAAACAGTCTTTGGCGCCGCGGTTGGCATCCTGATGCTGGAAACGCGCTTTCCCCGCATCCATGGCGATATGGGCAATGCAATGACCTGGGACTTTCCGGTGCATTACAAGGTAGTGCGCGGCGCCAATCCCGAAAACGTGGTGCGTGGCAACCCCAAGGAACTGGTTGATCTGTTTGTGGATGCGGGCCGCGATCTGATCGCTATGGGCGCCGACGGCATCACCACCAACTGCGGCTTCCTGGCGCTGATCCAGGACGAGGTGAAACAGGCGCTGGGGGTGCCGGTGGCGACATCTTCGCTGATGCAGGTGCCGATGGTGCAGACCCTTCTGCCCGCAGGCAAGCGCTGCGGCATCCTGACGATTTCCAAGGCCACGCTGACGCCTGCGCATCTTGAGGCCGCTGGTGTTGCACCGGATACGCCCATCGCAGGCACTGACGGTCTGCGTTGTTTTACCCGCGACATCCTGGGCGACGCGCCGGAAATCGACTTTGCAGCCTGCCGCCTGGACATGATCGACGCCGCCCGTGCGATGGTTGCGGACATGCCCGATCTGGGCGCCATCGTGCTGGAATGCACCAATATGGTGCCCTATGCCCGCGATGTGAGGAAGGCCACCGGGCTGCCGGTGTTCTCTATCCACTCCTTCATCAACTGGTTCCAGGCCGGCCTGCTGCCCAAAGGCTTCCCGCTGGAATTGGACGACCCGCGCTGGTGACCTGTCACCGGCGCGAGCGCCCGCCGACACTGTGACGGCGGGCGCTGCCCGGCTGCTGCCGGGCGCAACGCTGCTGCGCTGCGGCTGTCAACTCAGCACCAGAAGCCAGAACCAAACGGTCAGGATGCTTGCCCCGGTGGCAATCAGTACCGAAGACGCCGCAACCCGTTTGGCCCGCCCGTACATATTGGCAAAGATGTAACCATTGAACCCGGTCGCCATCGCCGCGTTCAACACGCCCGAGCGGAACAGATCCTGCGGCAAAGCCAGAGCCGAACCCAGCACCCAGACGATCGCCGGATGGATCATCAAAGAGGTGAAGCAGACAAACAGGATCGCCCGCAGATCGCCCTCGGGACGGTATTTCACCAGCACGCCGCCAAGGGCAAACAACGCGCAGGGCAGGGCCGCGCGAATAATCAGCGACAGGGCTTCACTTACAACCATCGGGATGGCCAGCCCCGAAAGGTTCACCGCAAACCCCAGCGCGATGCCCAGGATCAGCACATTGCGGAACATTGCGTTCAGCACAGCCGAGACGGTCCTGATCCCGCCCGCGCCGTGATTGCGCACGATCTCCATCACGGTGATGCCGACGCCGTAACAGAACGGCGAATGGAAGGCGATGATCGCGTAGTTTCCGGTCAGGTTTTCCGGCCCAAAGGCGCGCTCGGTGATTGGCAGGCCCAACAGCACCGAATTGGAGAACAGGCAGCAGAACCCGATGGCAATGCAGTCCTCCCACTCCCGTTTGAACAGGATCCGCGCACCGAATACGCCAATCAGGAAGCAGGTAAAGGCGCCGGTATAAAAGCTCCCCAGAAGCCGCGGGTCGAAACTGGCAGACAGGTCCAGTTCCGCCATCGCCTTGAACAGCAGGCAGGGAATGGCAAAGCCCTGCGCAAACTTCATCACACCTTCGATGTGCGCTTCGCTCAGCACTCCCCGTGCGGTGGCGGCATAACCCGCGCCGACTACCAGGAAAACCGGCAGGATGACGTCGATCAGGCTTTGAAACATCAGCCTGTCCTTTGAAGGAAAAAGATACTGCCGTTTAGGGGACAGTGTCTGGCTTCTGGCCGCAGATGCCTCCGGCGGGAGTATTTTTGCAAAGATGAAGTCTGCGGTCTGCCCAGCGGGCCGGGGCGCACGGCGGCAGACCTGGGCATTGCGCTATAGCTCAACCCGGATCACCATGCCGTCATAGGCCGGGGTGATGTGGTCCGGAGTCTCGGCTTCGACCGTGGCGTAATCCATGTCGATATGCATGTTGGTGATGATGCCGCGTTTGGGGGACATCTTCGCGAACCACTCCAGCGCTTCGGAATAGCTGAAGTGCGTAGGATGCGGGGTGCGCCGCAGCCCGTCCAGGATCCAGATATCCAGCGCCTCCAGCTCCGGCAAGGCGGCGTCGGGAATTCTGGACACATCCGGCAAATAGGCCAACCCGCCGATCCGGAACCCCAGCGCGTCGATCGAGCCATGATCGACTTCAAACGGGCGGAAAGTGATTTCGCCGCCAGGGCCATTCACGCTGAAAGGTCCGTCAATGGTCTTCAGGTCCAGGATCGGCGGATAGGGTGATCCGTCCGGCTGCGCAAAGGCATAGCCGAAGCGGTTCAAAAGGTCGTTCTGAGTGGCGCCATCGGCATAGACAGGGATGCGCTGGCGCATGTTGAAATAGACCATGCGCAGATCGTCGATGCCATGCAGATGGTCGGCGTGGGAGTGTGTGTAAACCACGGCGTCCAGGCGGCTGACCTCTGCATTCAGCAGTTGGCTGCGCATGTCGGGGGTGGTGTCGATCAGCACGGATGTGGTGCCGCCCTCATCAACACGCTCTACTAGCATTGAACACCGCTGGCGCCGGTTCTTCGGGTTCTTGGGGTCGCAGTCGCCCCAATGGCCGCCGATCCGCGGCACCCCGCCCGAGGACCCCGAGCCGAGGATGGTGAACCGCATCTCAGCCATCAGGCGGCGGCCTCATACTGGGCAGCCTTCCAGAACAGCCGGTCGAAATTCGCCTGCGTCTGCGCGGCAAAATCGGCGTAATCCATGCCGAAAACCTCGGCACCCGCCTTGGCGGTAAAGGCGGAATAGGCCGGTTCATTGCGTTTGCCGCGGTAGGGCGGCGGCGCCAGATAGGGGGCGTCGGTCTCGACCAGAATGCGCTCCACCGGGGCGGTGGCAAAGATATCGCGCAGCTCCTGGCTTTTGGGGAAGGCGGCGATGCCGGACATCGACATGTAGAACCCCAGATCCAGTGCTGCCCTGGCCAGCTCGGCCGAGGAAGAGAAGCAGTGCATCACGCAAGAATATGCGCCGTTCTTCATCTCCTCGCCCAGAATGCGGGCCATGTCGTCATCCGCCGCGCGGGCGTGGATGATCAGCGGCAGCCCGGTTTCGCGGGCGGCAGCGATATGGATGCGCAAGGACTCCTGCTGCACGTCCTTGCTGTCGGCGGTATAGTGATAGTCCAGCCCGGTCTCACCGATGCCGACAAATTTGGGGTGTTTGGCCAGCGCCACCAGGTCATCCACCGAGACCAGCGGCTCATCCGCCGCGCTCATCGGGTGGGTGCCCGCAGCATAGAACACCGGCGTATGTGCCTCGGCAATGGCACGCACGGACGCTTCATTCTTCATCTTGGTGCAAATCGTCACCATCCGGGTCACGCCAGCCTCTGCTGCGCTGGCAATCACCTCATCCAGCCGGCCCTCGAAATCGGGGAAGTCCAGGTGGCAATGGCTGTCCGTTATCTGGGGGGTCGCTTGGGTCATTTATCCTCTGCCGCCGTAAGTGCCGCGGGGCTATTTCGGCCTCAACGCGACGCGGTTTCCTGCATCTTGAAAACCGTATCTAGGACAAGCGCGGCAGGGTCAAGGTTCACCGCCTGCCCGTGGCGGGCGCGGGCGGTCACTTCTGCTGCGAGGTCAGCCCAGGCGCGCGCCTTGCGTGTGTCAGGCGACAGCCGCGACAGCATCGCCGCCTCCTGCGGTGCTGCTTCCGGCACTGGCGGTGCTCCGGTTGCGCCTGTACGCGCCAGCCGGGCCAGCGCCATCTCAGTCAGCGTAAGCAGCAGTTCAAAACGCGCGGAGGCCCCGCGTTGGGCGGCGGCTTCGGCCAGTGCAATGGCGCGCTGGCGGTCCAGCTGCGGCATCGTTGCGAGGATCTGCACCAGCTCGGCATAGATCCTGAGCCCGCCCAGATTGATCAGCCGCAGCGCCGCGCCCACGGAACCGCCGGCCAAAGCGGCGAGATTTTCCATGTTCTGAGGCAGTTCAACGCCGGATTGCACCAATGCGGCCTCCATGTCCGGGGCGGACAGCGGCCCCAGCCGCAGGGTGCGGCAGCGCGAACGGATGGTGGGCAGCAGGCGCGAGGGCTGGTGCGAGATCAGCAGGATGGTCGTCCGCGCGGGCGGCTCCTCCAGCATTTTCAGCAGCGCGTTGGCCGCACTGATGTTCATGTCGTCGGCAGCATCGACAATCACCACACGGCGCCCGCCATCGGTGGCCGACAGGCCGAAGAAGCGGTTCAGCTTGCGGATATCGTCCACCACAATCTGGCCGCGCAGCTTGCCCTTGTCGTCATAAGAGCGGGTGATTGGCGCCAGGCCCGGTTCCGCCAGCGCCTGAATACGGTGCGAGACCGGGTGTTCGGGATCAATGTCCAATGTCTGCGGCGGGGGCGGGGCGCCGAACAGGCCTTCCTCGGCCGGGGGGGTGGCCAGCAGAAAACGGGCTATCCGCCAGGCCAGCGTGGCCTTGCCGACGCCTTGCGGGCCGGTCAGCAGCCAGCCGTGGTGCAGCCGGCCGGAGGTGTAGGCGGTCAGAAAATCCTGTTCCGCCGCGTCCTGGCCGATCAGCTGCCGGGTTTCGCGCGGATGCGGGGCGCCTTCGGCCTGATCTGCGCGCGGCAGGTCGTCATCGGTGCTCATGCCCGGGATCCTTCCAAGGCCGCGTCCGCCAGCCGGCGCACATCTGCGGCAACGGCCTCCACCGGGCGGGCGCCATTGACAACCCGGAAGCGGTCCGCAAACTCCTGCGCCAGCGCCAGGAAACCCGCGCGCATCTGTTCTTGCAGCCCGATGCCGAAATCCTCGAACCGTTCTTCCTTGCCCTGCCGCCCCTTGGCACGGGCAAGCCCTGTGGCCGGGTCCATGTCAATGAGCAGAGTCAGGTCCGGCTCGCGGCTAATCATCAGCTTGTGCATCTGGTCCACAGCGTCCCGCAAATCACCGCGGGACAACCCCTGATACATCCGCGTGCTGTCAGCAAAACGGTCGCAAATTACCACCTTGCCCGCCGTCAGAGCAGGCTCAATGGTGCGCTCCAGATGGTCGCGCCGCGCTGCCATGAACAACAGCAACTCGGTCTCCGCCGACCAGCGGTCCGGATCGCCTTCCAGCACCAGGCGGCGGATCTCTTCGGCGCCGGGAGAGCCGCCCGGCTCGCGTGTCAGCACCACGTCACGGCCTGCGTCCTGCAGGGATTCCGCCAGCAGGCGGCATTGTGTTGATTTCCCGGACCCGTCGATGCCTTCAAAGGTGATGAACAGGCCGCGCCCTGCGCCAGCCGTCACAGCGCCCCCTCGGGACCGGTCAGAAACTGCTTGATCAGCACCAGCGCGGCGGTTTTCACACGGACCACAAAACCGCCGGCGGGCACGTCAGCTTCGGCCACCAGCGGCAGCCGGACCTCTGGCAATTCCTCGGGCTGCAGCACCAGCTCTGCCAGGCGCTGGCCCTTCGCGACCGGCGCCTCGATCGGGCCATTATAGACAACTTCGCCTTGAATGGTTTTGGCTGACAGCGACGGCAGCAGGATCTCCAGATCCTTGGCCGGCACCAGCCCTACCGATTGCTCGGCCCCGCGCCAAATTTCGGCTTCGGCGATGGCGATGCCCTCCTGGGCAACGGTTTTTTTGGTAAATTGGCGAAACGACCAGTTAACCAGGGCCTCGGCCTCCTCTGCGCGCCCGCGCTCGCTGTCCAGCCCGGAGACCACAAAGATCACCCGCCGGTCGCCCTGCTGGGCAGAGCCGACCAGGCCATAGCCTGCTTCTTCGGTATGGCCTGTCTTCAAACCATCGGCGCCGATGCCCAGCTTCAGCAGCGGATTGCGGTTGCGGATGTTGGACGGCGCACGGCCGTCGAATTCGAACTTGGTTTCGGCAAACAGCGGGTAATATTCCGGGAAGTCTTCTATCATCCGCTCGGCCAGAATTGCCAGATCATGCACCGACATCCGGTGCCCGGCGGCAGGCCAGCCGTTGGAGTTGGCAAAGGTCGAGGCGGTCATGCCCAGATCCTGGCCGCGTTTGGTCATATAGCGGGCAAAGCCGGCCTCGGTTCCGTCCGGGCTCAGCGCCTCGGCGATCACCACACAGGCGTCATTGCCGGACAGCACGATGATGCCGCGCAACAGGTCCTCAACCCGCACCCGGTCCTGGGTGTCCAGGAACATGGTGGAGCCTTTGTAGCTCATCGCGTGCTCGCTGACCGGCAGCGTCTCGTCCAGCGTCAGCCGCCCGTCGCGCAGGGCCTCAAACGCCACATACAGCGTCATCAGCTTGGACATCGAGGCAGGCGGCAGCGGCACATCGGCGTTCTTGGACAGAAGCACCGTGTCGGTGCCTGCGTCCAGCACATAGGCGGCGCGCGCCTTGGTATCAAAGGCGGCGGCCGGCAGCGCCGGCAGGCTGACCGCCAGTCCCGCCGCCAATGCCAGCTGCAGAGACGAGATCAGAGTGCGCCCCAGGCGCTTGGCGCCGGGATCAATTGGTGACAGCATAGGCATCCGCAAATCCGGTTTCCTTTACGCTTTTCAACAGCTGGCTGCGTTCAGTCTTGTTCTGCGCCGGGCCAACCAGCACCCGCCAGAACGCCTTGCCGCTGGAGGCTTGCTCGCGCACCACTGGCACCATGCCGGCGCTGCGCATCATGTTGGCTGTCCGTTTGGCATTGGCTTCAACGCTGAAGATGCCGATCTGGATGTAGGGTTTGTCCAGCGCGGAATTCTGCGTTTTGGCCACCGGGGCGGCAGCAGGCGCCGCCGGCACAGGCGCAGCCGGGGCAGAGGCTTCAATCGCGGCAGCAGCTCCGGCAATCGGATCCAGCGGCGTTTCCGAGATTTCCTGTCCGGCGGCTGCAGCCAGCACCTGGGCGGCATCAACTTCTTCGGCGGTTGCGGGCAGCTCGGCTGTCTGGTCCTCAGCGGGGGCCTCGTTGCTGACTTCTTCGCGCCGCAGGGCGGTGACGTTCAGCTCAGCCGGGGCGCCTGCCAGCATTCCCAGCGCGGCGGCCGCGTCAGAGGACACTTGCAGCCGCGGACCCGGTATTTCCCGCTCGCGCCGGAACAGGGCACCGATCACAAACTGGCCATTGGCATTGTTGCGGATGATCACCCGCTCCGGGTCCTTGGTGTCCGGATGCGCAACCCAGACCCCGCCGATCGACGGACGCCCGTCCCACAGCCCCGCTTCGGTCACTTGGAACACATCAGGGGCTTCCACGTCGCGCTCGACCAGTTTGGTGCTGCTGGAGGCCTGAATCCCCCCTTCGGCTTTGGCCTTGGGCTGCAAAAAGGCCAGTTTCGGACCGTCTTCACAGCCTGCCATCAACAGCAGGCCCAAGACCGCCGCGGCAACCCGCGGGGCCGTCTTTGCTGTCGACATGGTGTCTTTCATGCTCTCATCCTTGCCTGTGCCCGCGGCGCTTTTGCGCCCCCGCCGGAATGCCCGGTCTTCTTGATTTGGCGGCATGATAGCCTGCGCATACGGCCATGAAAACCCTGACGGGCCGCGGCACAAGGGAAACCCGCAAGGACGGCATGAATCCGCGCGGCCGGGGCAGGGCTGAGATTTCCCTTGCGCTGTGGATTTCCCCTTGCCTCATCCGGTATTGCGTCCTAAACCGCTGAACGGACCGGGGAGGTGGCAGAGTGGTCGAATGCGGCGGTCTTGAAAACCGTTGAACGTGAGAGCGTTCCCAGGGTTCGAATCCCTGTCTCCCCGCCACTAGCCTCCCCCAGCAGAAAACCAGCAGCAAAACCAGCCGCCAGCCCGGGGGCGGACTAGCCTTGCCGCAGCAGGTAGATATCCATGATCCAGCCATGCTCGGCCCGTGCTTTGGCGCGGGTTGCAATGATCTGCTCGGCAACCTCCGCCAGCGGGCCGGCAACGGAAATCTGGTTTTCCATGCCCGCGTAGGCGGTCCAGAAGATCTCTACATCCTGCGCATCAATGGACTGGAACGAACATTCCCCGTCCAGCATGACCACCAGCGTATCCGCGCTGTCCGGCCAGCCAGCCTCGCGCAGTTGCCGCCCGGTGGTGATGGTGAAGGGGGCGCCGATCTCATTCACGGGAATCGCGTGCGCCGCGGTCAGCGCCTGGACCGAGGTGATGCCGGGGATCACTGTCAGTTTGATGTCCGCCTGGGTCTTCAGCCGCTCGGCAATCCGCATGGTGCTGTCATACAGCGACGGATCGCCCCAGACCAGAAACCCGGCCTTGCCGCCCGCAGGCAGATTGGCGGTGATGGTCTGCCACCAGATCCCGGCAATGGCGTCGTGCCAGTCATCCACCCGCTGGCGGTAGCTTTGGGTGGCCTCGTCGCGGACCGGCAGGGCGAACTCGACGATCTTCGGGCCGCTGCCCTTGAATGCCCGGTTGCAGATTGCGCGCCGCAGGCCGGCCAGATCGTCCTTGCCCGCACCCTTGTTGGGGATCAGGATCAGGTCCTGCGCATTCAGCGCGTCGATCGCCTGCAGCGTCATGTGCTGCGGGTTGCCGGTGCCGATGCCGATCAGGCTAAGCTCTATCATGGCTGTGTCTTTCTCAAGGTCCGGACTCATTCCGGCTCTGCCAGCGGGCCGTAAAGGATCAGCACCGGCGCAGAGGTTTTCATCTCCCGCAGCAGGCTGGGCAGCGCGCCCACAGTGTGGCGGTGCAGCGACTGTTCCGGCGTCGAGACGCCAAGTGCCACCAGCGCCGGTGTGGCGTCCGGCAGGCCGGCTTCCATCAGCTTTTCCGACAGGTCGGCAAAGGTGCGCTTGCCCATATACACAACCGTGGTGGCTTCGCCGTCTGCAAGGGCTGCCATGTTCAGGTCATCCGGCAAGCCGCCGGTCACGTCATGGCCGGTGATGAATTGCAGCCGCCGTGCCGTCTTGCGCCGGGTGAGCGGGATGTTTGCCGCCGCCGCCGCCGCCGAGGCTGCGGTCACACCGGGCACGATCTCAAACGCAATGCCTGCCTCGCGCAGCGCTGTCATCTCTTCCTCAAGCCGCCCGAAAACGCCCGCGTCGCCCGACTTCAGCCGCACCACATTGAGGCCGGAGGAGGCATAATCCACCAAAAGCCGGCTCACATGGTCCTGTTTGGGCGAGGGGCGGCCCGCCCGTTTGCCGACGCCGACCAGATCGGCGTCTTCGCGCGCGTGGCTCAGGATCGGCCCTGAGGACAGATCGTCAAACAGCACCGCATCCGCCGCTTCCAGCCGTTTGACCGCCTTCACGGTCAGCAGCTCCGGATCGCCAGGGCCGGAAGAGACAAAGCTGACAAAGCCGCTCATGCCTGCTCTCCGGTGATCAGGTGAAAGAAGGTGCCGGTGACATTGCCCTTGATCGAGCCGGTCTCGGGCACCGGCCCGCCGTCAGCATCCATGACGTTGGCCAGGGGCGCGTCGGGTTCTTCCAGAATGGTGGAATAGTGGAACTCATGCCCGCGTAAGGCGCAGCCCGCGTCAAACCCCGGCATGCCCGCCTGCAGGATCGCCCGGCGGTAACCGAGGTGGAATTTGCGCTTCTCGTAAGACGTCACAAGACCCAGAAGGCCGAGCATCCGGTGGCGGTTGCCCGCCTTGTCGATCAGCGCTTCGCCCAGGGCCATGTAGCCGCCGCATTCGCCATGCACCGGCTTGGTTTCAGCATGTTTGCGAAGCCCTGCGCGGAAGGTCTCCGCCGCCGCCAGCGTGCCGCCATGCAGCTCAGGATAGCCGCCAGGCAGCCAGACCAGATCGGCGTCCGCAGCGGGCGCCTCATCCGCCAGCGGCGAGAACGGCAGGATCTCTGCCCCCGCCGCGCGCCAGCCGGTCAGCAGATGCGGGTAAGTAAAGGAAAACGCCGCATCCCGCGCCAGCGCAATCCGCTGCGCAGGCGGCTGGGGCAGGCTGGCCAGTGCAGGTGCCTGACCGGCCAGGGCTGCAGCCTTGATTGCCTCCAGATCGACATTCTCGCGCAGGAACGCTGCATAGCCTGCAATCGCCGCTTCCAGATCGGGATGCTCCACCGCCTGGATCAGTCCCAGATGCCGCTCCGGCAGCGCCAGATCACCGCGCCGGGGCAGGGATCCCAGCACCTTGATGCCGGCCTTCTCCATCCCCAGACGGGTCAGCCGCTCATGACGCGGGCTTGCCACTCGGTTCAGAATGACCCCGGCAAAGGGCACTTCGGTGTCATAGTTCTTGAACCCCAGCGCCGTGGCGGCTGCCGATTGCGCTTGTCCGCCCACATCCACCACCAGAACCACCGGCCAGCCCATGCGCTTGGCGGTTTCTGCCGAAGAACCAAAGCCCGACTGCCCGCGCGTGGCCACACCGTCGTACAGCCCCATGGAGCCTTCACCGATGCAGATTTCCGCACCCGCCGCCTGACCTGTGACCGCATCCAGCAGGCCTGCATCCATGGCCCAGGTGTCGAGGTTGAAACTAGGCCTGCCCGCCGCCGCAAGGTGGAAGGCCGGGTCGATGTAGTCCGGCCCGCTCTTGTAGGGTTGCACCACCAGCCCGTCCTCTGCCAGCGCCCGCAACAGGCCCAGCATCACCGTGGTCTTGCCGGTACCCGAAGACGGTGCGGAGATCATCAGGCCGGGAGGGTTCATATCTGTCATTGGATCAGCCATTCTATCAATCGTCGCCATGGGTCCAGCTCGACCACGGGCTTTCAGCACTTTGCGGCCGGTAGCGGCGGTCGTATTCTGTGGAGTAAAGGCAGCTTTCGTCAAAACCTTCGCCCTTCAGTACCGGCCCTACCAGAATCAGCGCGGTGCGTGAAATCTTCTCGTCCAGCGATGCCTTCAGGGTGTCCAAAGTGGCGCGGATGATCTGCTGATCCGGCCAGCTGGCGCGGTAGACCACCGCCACCGGGCAATCAGCCCCGTAATGCGGCGTCAGGCTCTCCACCACATGATCCAGATTGCCGATCGACAGGTGAATGGCCAGCGTGGTGCCGGTGCGGGCGAAATTCTCCAGCGACTCGCCCGCAGGCATCGAAGACGCCCGCCCCGGTGTCCGTGTCAGCACCACCGACTGGCCAAGGCCCGGCAGTGTCAGCTCGGTGCCAAGCGCGGCTGCGGCAGCCGCAAACGACGGCACGCCGGGGGTAACGCTGACCGGAATGCCCTCGGCCTTCAACCGCCGGATCTGCTCGCCCATTGCGGACCACACCGACAGATCGCCGGAATGCAGCCGCGCCACGTCCTGACCTGCTTCATGGGCGGCCTTGATTTCACCCACGATGGCGTCCAGATCCATCGCCGCCGTGTTTACTACCTTGGCGTCCTTTGGGCAGTGGCTCAGGATCTCCTCCGGCACCAGCGAACCCGCATAAAGGCATACCGGGCAGGCCGCGAGGATATCGCGCCCGCGTAAGGTCAGAAGATCGGCAGCGCCCGGTCCGGCGCCAATGAAGTGAACGGTCATGGCTCAAGTCTTTCTGCTATGGCCGCGGTGGCAAGCCCATCCGCGGTGACAACTCTGGGGGCGAGAAGGCGCGATTTGGCGCCCGGCACCCCATGGCGCGCCCCGGCCAGCGCCGCGGCTTCCGCCAGCGACCCGGTGCCGAACCGCGCCTTGATCCGGGGCGAACAGGTCAGCGTCTGCTCCCCGGCAATATCTGCTTCCTGCAATGCAATCACCGGCAGGCCGATGGTTTGCGCAAACGCTTGCATGACAGGCGCACCGGCTTTCTCTGCAACCGAAGCCAACGCATCCACATGCTCACCGGTCAGCGCCAGCGCCGCCTGCAGATCCGCTGCCGTGGCAGCCTCGCGAAAGCCGATCCCCGCCACTTTCATCGGGTGACGCTCCACTGAATAACGGGCCGCGCCCGTCGCCAGTCGCGCATGGTTCCCAAAGGGCCGGCCTCGGCGATCTCAGCCTTCAGCAGATGCCCGCCGCGCGCCGCATGGGCCTGCATCAGCAGCGTTTCCGTTTCCAGCGTGACACCATTGGCCACCAGCCGGGTGCCCTCGGGCAGGATCTCCCACAGATAATCCAGCAGCGCCTGCGACCCGCCGCCGCCGATAAACACGCAATCGGGCAGGGGATGGCCCTGCAGCACATCCGGGGCTTTGCCGGGGACCGCCCTCATCCGGTGATCCAGACCGAATGCAGCGGCATTGGCGCGTATATTCTCCAACCGGCTCTCACGCGGCTCAAAAGTGATCGCCCGCGCACCCGGTGCGGCCAGACACCACTCGACGGAGACCGAGCCAGACCCGCCGCCAATATCCCACAACAGCTCTCCCGCACGCGGTGCCAGCGCCGATAGTGTCAGCGCCCGGATGGGCCGCTTGGTGATCTGCCCGTCGCTGGCAAAAAGACTATCCGCTAGCCCCGCAGCCTGGGGCAGCCCGGGCCGCATGGCCTCGATGGCCATAAGGACCGGAGCCTCCCCCGGAGGCAGGTCCCAAGCTTCGGCAGTGGCATGGAACAGCCTTTCCTTGGGGCCGCCAAGCCGCTCCATCACATGCAGCCGCGCATCCGGCTGGCCATTCGCAACCAGCCAGGCCGCCAATTCCGCAGGCGCCGCCCCATCCCGCAGGGTGCAGATTACCCGCACGCCCCGGCCCAGCAGCGGCAGCAGCCGCGCGTAAGGCGCCGCATGCAGCCCCAGGCACAGCACTTCTTCCAGCTTCCAGCCCAGAAGGTTGGCCGCCAGCGCAAAACAGGATGGCGCCGGGTATGACACCCACTCACCCGCCTCCAGATCCCGCATCAGCGAGCCACCAGCGCCATGCCAGAACGGATCGCCGGAGGCCAGCACCACCACCCTGCTCCCGCGCAGCGCCAGCACCGGCTCGATGGAAAACGGCACCGGCCAGGGCTGGCCTTTGGCGCCGGCGCCGGCCAATTCCAGATGCCGCGGGCCGCCTATGATCACTTCGGCTTCCGCAAGCGCCTTCCGGCTTGCATAGCCCAAGCCTTCCAGTCCATTTTCGCCCAGACCAATGATTGTGAGCCACGGATCAGACATGACACGCATCCTTCTTCTGGGCGGCACTACCGAGGCCTCGCAATTGGCCAAAACCCTTGCGGAAACTGGCGCGGATGCGGTGTTTTCCTACGCGGGCCGCACAGCCAACCCCGTCAGCCAGCCGCTGCCCACCCGTGTCGGCGGTTTTGGCGGCGCCGATGGGCTGGCAGCCTACCTGAAGAGGGAGGCCATAAGCTATGTGGTCGATGCCACCCACCCGTTTGCCGCGCAGATGAGCACCAATGCGGTCCACGCCTGCGAAGCGGCGGGTGTGAGCCTCTGCGCCTTTGAACGCCCGGCCTGGCAGGCGGGGGAGGGCGACACTTGGGTTCACGCCGGGACTATTGATGAAGCCGTCAATGCTTTGCCCGACACCGCGGCACGGGTGTTTCTGGCCATCGGCAAGCAGAACCTGACCCAGTTCGCAGTGAAACCCCAGCATCACTACCTGCTGCGCCTGGTAGATGCGCCGGAGGCCAATCTGCCGCTGCCGCACACCACGGTCGAGATCGCCCGCGGACCGTTTGACGCGGCGGGGGATACTGCTCTGATGCAGCGCCACGGCATTACCCATGTGGTCGCCAAGAACGCGGGCGGCGCGGGCGCCGCAGCCAAACTCACCGCTGCACGGAACCTTGGCCTGCCGGTCATCATGATCGGCAGACCGCAGGTGCCCAAACGCCCCATTTTGGGCAGCGTCGCAGAGGTGATGGCCTGGCTGTCGCATCCCGCAGATTAATCCTCAGCCGCATAGCGGGGCGTATAGACGTAGTTGCCCACCCGCCGCGTGTCGCGGTTGCCGACAATCACCACAGTGCGCATATCGGCCATCTCAGGTGTGGCATCCTTCAACGGCACCGTCAGCAGCTCCTGTCCCGGCTTGGTCACATCACGGGCAAAGGTGATCAGCGTCTCCGCACCGCAGGCCTCGCGCAGGATCTCCAGCGCGCGGGCAAACTGATGCGGCCGCGACTTCGAGCGCGGATTGTAAAACGCCATCGCCAGACCGGCCTCGCCGACCAGCTGCAGGCGCTTTTCAATCAGGCTCCAGGGCTTGAGGTTGTCGCTGAGGTTGATGGCCGCAAAATCATGCCCTAATGGCGCCCCGATGGCGGCAGCGGCGGCCAGCATTGCGGTGATGCCGGGCAGCACCTTGATCTCCAGATCCAGCCATTCGGGGCGGCTTTCTGCATTGTTTTCAAGTGCTTCGAACACGGCAGAGGCCATGGCAAACACCCCGGGATCACCAGAGGACACCACCACAACGCGCTTGCCTTCAGCCGCCATTTCCAACGCATGGGTGGCGCGGTCCACTTCGACCCGGTTGTCAGTGGCGTGCAGGGTCAGCCCCTCGCGCGGCGCGATGCGCTTCACGTAGGGGATATAGCCAACGATATCCGTGGCCTCATCAATGACGTCGCGCACTTCCTGCGTCAACAATGCCTCGTTGCCGGGGCCAAGCCCCGCAATCACCACCCAACCGTTTTTCGATAGTTTCATGGCCGGCGCCCCTGTCCGTGAACCAATACGATGGAGAAATAGGGCACCTCGCCGTCGATCTCCGACAGCTTCTGCACGGTCTGGCCGGGCATGGTGCCGCGTTCAACCAGCCAGGCGTCTTCGGCGCGGCCCGCGTGTTCCAGCGCGCGGCGCAGTTTGGGCAGGTTGCGGCCGATCTTCATGACGACCAGCGCGTCGGTTTCCGCCGCGCGTTTGGCCAATTCATCCTCGCTGAGAGTGGCCATCGCCACTGTCAGCACATCATCGCCCCAGGTGATCGGCTGGCCAGAGGCGGTCCAGCAGCCGGACATGCCAGTGATGCCGGGGATAATCTCCTGCGCGGCCCGTCCCTGCAGGCGGGTATAAAGATGCATGTAGGAGCCATAGAGGAACGGGTCGCCCTCACAGAGCACCACCACGTCCTCGCCTTTGGCAATCTCGGCCAGAGTATCTGCCCATTGGTCATAGAACTCCGCCAGCACCCGGTTGTACTCAGGGTCGGAGAAATGGATCTCGGTGGTGACCGGGTATTCCATCGCGTGTTCGGTGACGCCGTCGGCCAGCATGCCCTCGACGATGGCACGGGCTTGGCCTTGACGCCCTGCTTTGCGGAAATAGGCAATGTGGCGCGCGCCGGAGATCATCCGGTGCGACCGCACGCTCATCAGATCGGGATCACCGGGACCAAGCCCGGCGCAGATGACTTTACCCTTGGAAACGGTCATGGGTTACTCTTTCCAGCTCGCCAGCGCATTGACGGCGGCGACGGTGATGGCGGAGCCGCCAAGACGGCCTTTGACGATCATTGACGGCACCGGCAGGTCCTGCATCAGCGCATCCTTGGATTCCATAGCACCGACAAAACCCACGGGGCAGCCGATGATTGCGGCGGGGCGGGGGCAGGCGGGGTCTTGCAGCATATTCAGCAGATGGAACAGCGCGGTAGGGGCGTTGCCGATGGCCACAACCGCGCCTTCCAGTTTCGGGCGCCACAGTTCCAGCGCGGCAGCGGAGCGGGTGTTGGACATTTCCTTGGCCATATCCGGCACTTTCGGGTCGCGCAGGGTGCAGATCACCTCATTGTCCGCGGGCAGGCGCGGGCGGGTGATGCCTTCGCTGACCATATAGGCGTCGCAGAGGATCGGCGCGCCACTCGCAAGGGCCGCACGGGCGGTCTCGGCCATGCCGTCGGAAAACCGCACATGCTCTTCCAGCCCCACCATGCCAGCGGCGTGGATCATGCGGACGACGACGCTTTCCTCGTCCTTGTTGAAGCGCGCCAGATCGGCTTCGCGGCGGATGGTGGCAAAGCTTTCGGCGTAGATCGCGGCGCCGTTGGTTTCATAGGTGTGGCGCATGTCAGCTGCCCTCTGTCAGAAGTTCGGGAGCGGCGCGCAAGGCATCGGCGCTCAGGTGGGTCTTTAGCGGCTGATCCGCGGCGGTGCCATGGCGGATCAGGGAGAAGTCGTCTTGGGCCGTTGCGGTCAGGGTGAGCGGCGCCGGACCGGGACAGGCACAGCCCTTGGCGCAGCCGGAGATATGCAGCTTTGTCCCCGCGGGGATATGCGGCGCTAAGTCCCGAGCGAGATCGCGGGTGGAAGACAGCGCCTGCAGGCAGCCGGGTGCGCCGGTGCAGGCGATGACTTGCAGGCGCGGATCCGTTGCATCCAGGATCAGGCCGGGCAGGGGCGGCAGGCTGGCGGCGCCTTCCACCAGCAGCGCGCGCCAGGGGGTGAGGCGGATTTCGCCGTGATCTGCAAGGTCTGCCAATGTGGCGGCGGGCATCTGGCCGAACTCCAAAGCAGCAAGTGTCCCCGCGGGGACAGCGCCTGGTTTTGCGGTGAATTCGGCCCCTGCCACCGGCGCGGCATGCGCCGCCGGCGGCCCGCGGCGCGCGATGAGACGGCGCATCCTGCCACGGCCCTCGGGCGCGCCGCCTTGTTTCAGGAACCAGCGGGCAAGGGCGAGGGCTTCGGCAACGGCGGATTCACGTGTGACGGGCAGGCCGGTCTCAGAACCGTCGGCGCGCAGGATGAGGGTCTCGCCTATGCGCTCAACGCGGATGTCGGCGGCGGTGTCCTGCAGGACCGGCGCCGCGCCGCAGTCGACGGCAAAGCCGAATTTCCCGGGCAGGCTGAGGTCTGCGGCGGCGGTCAGTGCGGCGCTGAGATCAGTGGCGATGGCGTGGGTGTCGTCACCCGTTGCCCAGAACGGGGCGAGGAGGACATTGCGGCGGGCTTCGGCGCGAGCGTCCGGGTCGATCAGGCCAAGATCGCGCAAGGCTTCGATCAGCTCTGCGTGACCGTCTTCGCGGATGCCGCGCATCTGCAGGTTGGCGCGGGCGGAAATATCCAGCAGGCCGTTGCCGAACTCTTGCGAAAGTCTTGCCACACCGCGCGCCTGGGTTGCGGAAAGTTTACCCATTGGCGCGCGCACCCGCACCACCAGACCGTCGCCGGACATCATCGGGCGCAAGGCACCGGGGCACCAGCCGTAGACTTTGGGTTCGGGTGCAGCACTCATGCGGCGCCCTCCAGACCGGCCATGATCGAGTTGCGCCGGGTGCTCCAGAGGCCCGCGTCGAACAGGGCACGGAAGCGGTCGCGCATCGCCTGAAGAGCGGCGGGGTTTTCGCGCTCCATGAACGCCACCAGATCGTCGCGGCCCAGCGTGGCCTCGAAATAGAGGTCAAACAGATGCGGCTGCACCACCTGTGCCAGATGCGCAAAGGCGGCCATGTGGTCCAGCGTGGCGGCGATCTCGGCGCCGCCACGGAAGCCGTGGTTCATCATTGAGGTCGCCCAGTCCGGGTTGGCGGCGCGGGCGCGGGTGACGCGGGCGATTTCTTCGCCCAAGCTGCGCGCCTGCGGCTTGTCCGGGCGGGTCGCGTCCATGTGGTAGAGGGCGGGCGCTGTCTGGCCGATGCGGGCCATGGCGGCGGCAAATCCAGCCTCATGCGCGGCATAGTCCGACGCGACCAGCAGGTCGGTTTCCGGCAGGTCCTGCAGGTGAACAAAACTGTCGGCGCTATGCAGTCTTGTTTCCAGCGCTTCGCGGGCATCGGTGATGGTGCCCTTGGCGTCGATGGCGTGGGAGGAGGCGTTGAGCCAGGCCTCGCCTGCGGCAGCGCGGGCCTCGTCTGAGTAGTCGTCCAGATGCGGGTTCATCGAGAGGCCGTACTGGCCCGGTTTTGGACCAAAAACGCGGGGGATCTCGGTGAGATAGGGGTTGTCCGTTTGCGCTTCCTCGCGCTGGGCGAGGGCGGCGGCAGCAGTTTCGAACATCTGCGCCAGCCCCGGGAACACGTCGCGGAACAGGCCGGAGACGCGCAGTGTCACGTCGATGCGCGGGCGGTGCAGCATCGAGAGCGGCAGCACGTCGAAGCCGGAGACGCGCTCGGAGTTTTCGTCCCATTTCGGGGCGAGCCCTGCGAGGTGCAGCGCCATGGCAAATTCCTCGCCGGCGGTGCGCATGGTGGCGGAGCCCCAGAGGTCGATCACCAGGCCCTTGGGCCAGTCGCCGTGGTCCTGAAGGTGGCGGCGCAGCAGCTCTTCCGCCAGTTTGACCCCTTGCGCATGCGCCGCCCGCGACGGCACCGCCCGCGGGTCGGTGGTAAAAAGGTTGCGCCCTGTTGGGATCACGTCCGAGCGGCCCCGGAATGGCGAGCCGGAGGGGCCGGGCGTCACGATCCGGCCATCGAGGGCGGTGATCAGCCCTGCGCGTTCCTCAGCCCCGCATTGGCCGGTGCCGAAGATATGCAGCCCCTCTCCGTACTGGCTTTCCTTGATGTCGCAAACAAAGGCGTCGATGCGGGTGATCGCCTCGGCGGGGGAGGTGCCGGGGGTGAGGCCAAGGTCAGCCTCGACGCCGGTGCCTTGCGCCTCGGCGCGGATGTCACCGATCAGCCGGTCGCGGCGGGCCGGGTCCAGGCCGTCGGCGGTGGAATACTCATCCAGCAGGCTTTCCAGCCGGGCCATCCCGTCGGGCAGGCTGGTCTGCGCCAAGGGTGGCGGCAGGTGGCCGAGGGTGATGGCGCCGATGCGGCGCTTGGCCTGGGCGGCTTCGCCCGGATCGTTGACGATGAAGGGGTAGGCGACAGGCAGCGGGCCGGTCAGAACCTCGGGCCAGCAAGCGCCCGACAGCGCCACCGCCTTGCCCGGCAGCCATTCCAGCGTGCCATGGGCACCGATGTGGACAAGGGCATCGGACTGGGTGCGCAGCCACAGGTAAAACGCTACATAGGCGTGGCGCGGGGTGCGGTCGAGATCGTGGTAATCATCGACGCGGGTTTTGACTTCGCCGCGTTCGGGTTGCAGCGCGATCAGGGCCTTGCCTGCGCGCAGGGCCTTGAAATGAAAGGCACCATCACGGCAGTCTGCGTCTTCGTCCGGGGCGCCCCAGGCCTCTGTCAGGGTGTTTTGCAGGTCTTGCGGCAGGCTGGCGAGGGCTGCGCGGTAGTCTTCCAGTGGGACGCTGAGGGTCTCATCCATCAGCCGCAGGCCGGTGTTTTCCTGCGGCTCAACCGTATAGCCCTGGTCCCACAATTCGCGCAGGATCTCGTCACAAGAGGCCAGCGCGTCGAGGCCGACGGCATGGGCAAGGTTGTGGTCGCGGCCGGGATAGGTGGAGAGGATCAGGGCAAGGCGTTTGTCTGCGTTGGGCAGTGTGCCAAGGCGCAGCCAGCCGTCGACGCGGTCAACAGCGGCTTTGACGCGATCCGCATCGGCGCGGTGGGCAAAGCGGGAATACTGCAGGTCCGGGTCTTTCCGGCCCGGGGATTTGAAGCTGACAACGCCTGCGAAGATGCGACCGTCGACTTCGGGCAGCACGACATGCATGGCGAGGTCGGCGGGCGACAACCCCCGGTCGGCCTCGGCCCAGTCTTTGCGGCGGGCGGTGGAGAGGGCGACCTGGAACACCGGGCAGCCGGTGGTGCTGAGCGGCGAGGCGCTGCCGTCGGTGCCTTGGGCCGAAAACGCGGTGGCGTTGATGATGGCGGCAGGGGACAGCGCGGGGAGAGTTTCGCGCAGCCAGTCAGCGGCGGCGGGGGCCTTGAGGCTGGCGGCAAAGAGGCCATAGGCGGCGTATCCGCGGGCGCGCAGCTCAGCAATCAGCGCATCGACTGGACCGGTGTCGGCGGCGGTGAGGTAGGAGCGGTAGAAGCTGACCAGCACCAGCGGTTTGTCTTGCGCGGGCAGATCCGCCAGCACGCCTTTGGCCGGGTCATAAAGCCCATGCTGCGGCATGGATTTGAGGCCCAGCACAGGGCCGGCATAGAGGCCCGCAGCGAGCGACAGCTGGGCGAGGGCGGCCTGGGCGGCAACGGCGCCGCCGGCGTCGCACAAGGCCTGCAGGCGGCGCAGGGTGGAGACGGGCAGGGTGGACAGCTCATCCAGCCTTGCATCCTCGCGCCCGTCAGCAGGCAGGATCGCCAGGGCAATGCCCTTGCGGCGGGCGAGGTCCTGCAGGGTGGCGAGGCCATAAGGCCAATAGCTTTCACCGCCGATCAGGCGGACCAGGATGCCTTTGGCGCCTTCAAGTGTCTGTTCCGCGTAGACGTCGACCGAGAGCGGGTGCTTGAGCGCGACCAGATTGGCGACGCGCAAGGAGGGCAGCCTGCCGTCCGCGCGATGCCAGCCCGCCGCAAAAGCGCCGAGGTCGCTGTCGGAAAACGACAGCACCACAAGATCGCCGGGCGTCTGCCCGAGATCCTGCGGGGTATCGGTCTCATCAAGGCCGTGGCTTTCGCGGAAGACGACGTGCATGGATCAGGCCTTTGTTGTCTGGCAGGCGGCGGGCGCTCTGAGGGCTGCGCCCAAGCCTGGGAGGGTGCGAATGCGCCCTCCCGTGGGGAGGGTCGGGCGCAGCCCGGCCTGCGGCCGGGCGGTGTCATCTGAAATGATGCGCCAAACCCGCATAGCTTCAGGCGCCCAGTGCGGCGCGGATGGCCGGGGCGTCGATGTCGTCATGCTCGGCAATGACCACCAGGGCGGTTTTGCGCGGCTGCGCGCCCCAGGGCTGATCGTATTGGGCGCGCAGGCGCTCGCCCACGGCTTGTACCAGCATCCGCATCGGCTTTCCTTCCACCGCCACATAGCCTTTGACGCGCAGGATGTTGCGCTCGCGGGCGAGTTTCACGATGGCATTTTGCAGCGCTTCCGGGTCGGATACTTCGCCCATTTCGACAACGATGCTTTCAAAATCGTCATGCTCGTGGTCGTGGTGGCCGTCGTGGTGGCTGGGGCGGGCGTCCAGATCATCCTCGGCAGCGGCGCCCAGGCCCAGGATGATGCGCGGGTCGATGACGCCTTCGCTCATCGGCAGGATCGGCAGCTTGCGCGGCGCTTCGGCCTCGATCACCGCGCGGGCTTTTTCGACGCCTTCGTCGCCGGCCAGATCGGCCTTGGACAGCAGAACGATGTCAGCGCAGGAGATCTGGTCTTCGAACACTTCGGACAGGGGCGTTTCATGGTCGATGCTGTCGTCCGCCTCGCGCTGGGCCTGCACGGCGTCCAGATCGGGGGCGAACTGGCCCTTGGCCACGGCCTCGGCGTCCGCCAGGGCAATCACCCCGTCGACGGTGATGCGGGAGCGGATTGCGGGCCAGTCAAAGGCTTTCAGCAGCGGTTTCGGCAGGGCCAGGCCGGAGGTCTCAATCACGATATGGTCCGGTTTTTCGGGCAGGGCCATCAGCTGTTCGATGGTGGGGATGAAGTCATCGGCCACGGTGCAGCAGATGCAGCCGTTGGCCAGCTCCATGATGTTTTCCGCCGGGCAGTTGTCATCGGCGCAGGATTTCAGGATGTCGCCGTCCACACCGGCGGTGCCGAATTCGTTCACGACCACGGCCAGACGCTTGCCCTGCGGGTTTTGCATCAGGTGGCGGATCAGCGTGGTTTTGCCAGCGCCCAGAAAGCCGGTGATGACAGTGACGGGGATCTTGTTGAGATCGCTCATGATTACTCCTCGGAGAAGAACTTGGCCGGCGGGATGCGGGCAACAGATTGCTTGCGGAAGGTTTGCGGGCGCTGGCGCCAGGGTACGACGCCGTCAGCGGTGCCGGCATAAGCCGCCGCGCCTTCCAGAATTTCGGGGACATGCTGGTCCGGGTCGAGGTCGCCGTAGACATAGGTCCAGCGTTCCGCGCCGCCGATCAGTGCAACAGCGCAGCCGCGCTTGCACGACGACAGGCATTCGACGCCACGCAGACGGACGCCTTCGGGCATTCCGGCCTCTTCCAGGGCTGCGTGCAGGATGGCACCGGGGCGGGCGGCCTCGGGGTCGGTGCCCTCGCGGCGGCAGGTGAGGCATACGGTCAGCGTGACCGGTCCCGGGGTGCTGGCAGATTGGCCTGCCATGTCGTCAGCCATTGGCGCGTCTCCTGTCGCGGCAGGGCGTGCGGGATGGCCGAAAAGGGGCCAGTCGTGCGAGCCCCTTACCCGGTCGCAGAACACCCCGTCTGCCCGTTGATCTCTCCTTCGCTGGCAGGTCTCCCGGCTTGCGGATGCCAAGGCGCAGGGCCTTGCCGGCCATCCTGCCTTCCCGGGGATCACCCAGTGGCATGGCGGCCTCATCCGGTCACGGTCGCGGGGGCGGCTGTGCTTCGGCCCGAAAGCCTTCACATTCCCTCTTCGCCTGTTTTCACAGGAACCAGCTGAACCCCCTTGCGCTATCGTGCCCTTCTTTGTCAAGACATGGGTCAAACAGCTGGAGAGCCCCCAATGAGCGAAAAGTCTGAAACCGGCATCTCAGAAGAAGAAGCCGCCCGTCATACGTCCAAGATGGCCAAGAAAAAGGCCGCGCGCGACCGGATGATGAAGACCAAGGAGGGCGAGAAGGGACTGATTATCGTCCACACCGGACCGGGCAAGGGCAAATCCTCCTCCGGGTTCGGGATGATCATGCGCTGCATCGCGCATGGGATGCCGTCCGCCGTGGTTCAGTTCATAAAGGGCGCCTGGCAGACCGGCGAACGCACGCTGATCGAGGAGAACTTCAGCGATCTCTGCCAGTTCTACGCGATGGGCGAAGGCTTTACCTGGGAGACACAGGACAAGGCCCGCGACATTGCCGCCGCGCAGAAGGGCTGGGAGAAGGCCAAGGAGATGATCCTGGATGAGCGCAACACCATGGTGCTGCTGGATGAGATCAACATCGCGCTGCGCTATGACTATCTGGATCTTGAGGAGGTGCTTGAGTTCCTGGTGGAGCAGAAACCGCCGATGACCCATGTGGTTCTGACAGGCCGCAACGCCAAGGAAGAGCTGATCGAGATTGCCGATCTGGTGACCGAGATGGGGCAGATCAAGCACCCGTTCCGCGCCGGTGTGAAAGCGCAGAAGGGGGTGGAGTTTTAATCCCTTTCAGGCTGCAGTATTGAGCGGGCTTGAGGTTTTGCGCTTTGCTTCGCAAATCGCCGGGGGGCGGGGGCGCTGCCTTCGGCAGCGCCCCCGCCCGGCCCAACGCTTTTCAGGGAACCTCTGGTTCATTGAAAAGGGGCGGGAGTGCCCCGGCCTTTGAAGTCCGGACTGTTAGCGCATGCGGAATTAAGCTGCCAGCCGGGCGGCCTTCTCGCTGATATAGGCATCGACCGCTGCGCGCTGGCCTTCATCCAGGCGCAAACCCAATTTAGTGCGGCGCCACAGGTAGTCGTCGCCTGAACGCACCCACTCGCGGGCAATTGCCCAGTCGAGTTCCCGTGCGGTGATTGTTGCGCCGAAATCCTGGCCCAGATCAGCGGCGGATTTGGTATCGCCCAGCACCTCCCAGGACTCCAGCCCGTAGGCGCGGATCAGCCGGGCGGCCCAATAGGCGCTCAGGAACGGATAGTCCGCTGCCAGCTTGGCTTTTAGCGTCTCCACATCCGCCACCGCAAAATCACCGCCGGGCAGGGCCACGCCTGCGGTCCAGTCCGACGGCAATTGCGGGAAAACCTTGCCGATTTTCGCCAGCGCGGCCTCGGCCAGCTTGCGGTAGGTGGTGATCTTGCCGCCAAAGACATTCAGCAGCGGCGCCTGTGCTTGATCCAGCGTCAGCACATATTCGCGGGTGGCCGCGGTGGCCGAACTGGCCCCGTCGTCATACAGCGGGCGGACGCCGGAATAGGTCCAGGCGATATCCGCGCGCTTCAGTGGCTGTTCGAAGTATTGAGATGCAAAATCAATTAGATAATCCTGCTCGGCCTCCGTGCAATGCGGTTTGGTCACCGGATCCGGATGGTCGGCGTCCGTTGTGCCGATCAGGGTGAAATCCTGCTCGTAAGGAATGGCAAAAATGATCCGCCCGTCGGTGCCCTGAAAGAAATAGCAGCGGTCATGGTCGAACAGTTTTGGCACCACGATATGGCTGCCGCGCACCAGGCGGACGTTTTCGCGGCTGTTCTGGCCCAGTTTTTGCTTCAGCACGTCGGCAACCCAGGGTCCGCCTGCATTGACCAGCATCTTGGCCCGGTGTTCCTTCTCCTCGCCAGTGGCGTGATCCTTCACGGTGACAACCCAGTGATCAGAGTGGCGCTGGGCTGACAGAACCTCGGTCCGGGTTAGGATTTCGGCGCCGCGCGCCTGTGCATCGCGGGCGTTCAGCACCACAAGACGGGCGTCCTCAATCCAGCAGTCGGAGTATTCGAACGCGGTCTGAAACTTGTCCTTCAGCGGCCTGCCTGCGGGATCGTGCGACAGGTCCAGTTTCGCCGTGCCAGGCAGGATGCCGCGTTTGCCCAGGCTGTCATACAGAAACAGCCCCAGCCGGATCAGCCAGGCGGGGCGGCGGCCGCGGGTCCAGGGCATGAAGGTGGTAAGCAGTTTCGACGTCGGTGTTTCGCTGTCAAAGCGCATGTCCTTGTGGAACGGCAGCACAAACCGCATCGGCCAGGAGATGTGCGGCATCGCCTTCAGCAGCACCTCGCGTTCGATCAGCGCCTCACGCACCAGGCGGAATTCAAAGTATTCCAGATAGCGCAAGCCGCCGTGGAACAGTTTGGTCGAGGCAGAGGAGGTGGCGGAGGCCAGATCGTTCATCTCTGCCAGTGTCACCGACAGGCCGCGGCCCGCCGCGTCGCGGGCGATGCCGCAGCCGTTGATGCCGCCGCCGATGATGAAAAGGTCCGTAACAGGCGTGTCAGTCATTTTCGCTGCTTTCGTTTTGTCCTGCGGTCAGGATCCGGGTGCCTGCGGCCTGCGCCGCCTCGGCAAACTCATTGGGAACGGGGCGGTCGGTGATCACCACGTCCAGCTCTGCCACATCGCAGATCCGCACCGGAGCAGAGCGGGCGAACTTGCTGCCGTCGCAGACCAGCACACGCTGGCGGGCGTTTTTCAGGATCGCGCGGGCAACCGAAACCTCGCGGGCGTCGTGGTCCATCACGGCGCCGTCGGGATCCAGAGCCGAGGCGCCGATGACGGCGAAATCGACCTTGTAGCGGGACAGGAATTCAACCGCGTCCTCGCCCACAATAGCGCCGTCGCTTTGCCGCACTGTGCCGCCGGCCAGGATCAATTCCTTGGCCTGGCCGCCCATCATCAGGTTGATAATGTTGATATTGTTGGAAATCACAGTGAGGCCGCTGTGGCCGGAAAGCGCCCGCGCCACCTGCTCGGTTGAGGTGCCGATGTTGAGGGTGAGGGAGCAATTGTCTGGGATCAGCTCAGCCGCCAGCGCCGCCATCGCCAGCTTGTTGCCTGCGTTCAGTTTGCGCCGGTCCTCGTATCCCTGGCTGGCGGCAGAGCTTATCCGGACGGCACCGCCATGCACGCGGGACAAGGCGCCGCGCGCAGACAGGTCGCGCAGGTCTGCGCGGACCGTCTGTAAAGATACGCCAAAGCGCTGGGACAGGTCGTCAACCTCGACCCGGTCCTGCCGGTTCAGCAAGGTGATGATTTCGTTCTGACGGGCCGTGGCATCCATTTGCTTTCCTTTCACCGCGATTCCATAGCGGAGTACGGATGGAATGTCACCTTGTGTTTTCGTTATGAGTTCGACGATACACAAAACGAAACGGCACGCGGTTGCGGACACGCCGGGACTGCTGCCAGGCTGTGTCTTCTCAGGTGAGCGGGATCAGGTGATTGTCCCAGGCCAGATCCGACCGGTGCAGCGGGTGTTTGCCGGATGCTGAAACCCCGAAAAACTGCCCGCTGCCGGTGCTTGCGGTAAAGCCGGCATCGGACATTACAAGGCCGCAGACATCCGTCATGCGGTGCTCCTGCAGCAGATCCCCGGTTCCGGTATCCATCACCTGCAGCACCCCGCCGCGCGGAGAGGTGACACCGATCTGCGCTCCGTCCGCTGAGAAAGCGATGGAGCCGCCATAGCCATTGAGGTTCAGCACCCGCGGGTCGCCATCGGCCATCAGGCGGGGCGTGCTGCCGGGCTGGTGCAGGCCCACGATAGGCAGGGCTTCGCCCGGATCCCCCTGCCATTGCATGGCAAAACCAACGGTGCCGTCGGCACGCATGGCAAGGTGACGGATGGAATTCAGATGCAGCTCTTGCGGCAGTTCCATTTGCGCCTGCAGGGTGCCGTCAAAGCCCAAGTAACTGAGGTTCGGGCGCATGTCCGGAAGGTTCAGTTTGGCGCGGCCGCTATCGGGGTGGGTCTCAATGCCGCCATTGGCGATGACCAGTCCCGGCGCGTCCCGGCGCAGCAGCATATCGTGCGGGCCAATGCCGCCGGAGGCGAAGGCGGCAATGCGCTTGTAGCCGTCCGTTGCATCCCAAACGCCGATCACACCGCGTGCATTCCCGAAATCGTTTTCGGTGGTGAACAGGCGGCTGCCATCGGGGGAGAATGTGCCGTGGCCATAGAAATGATGCCCCGCAGGCGGCTCCAGCCGGGCGAGGGCGGTGCCCGTGCGGCAGTCAATCACATCGGCAAAGCGGCCGGGGCGGCGGGCGAATGCCACGGCTTCGGGCCGGACCGGATGCGCCGCGGCGGCATGGCCGCGGGCCGGCAAAGGGTGGCGGAACAGGATTTCGCCGTTTTCTGTAAGACCCGCTAGCAGGAAGGTGCCGCTGGCGTCCTTGCCGGCAGACAGAAAAGCGGGGCTGCCGGCGTTGGCCCAACTGGCCTGCGGGGCCAGGCCTGTGGCCAGAAGACCGGCCAAAAATCCGCGGCGGGTGGCCATATCAATCGCCGTCCAGGGAATTGAAGCCAGCCGCAACACCCAGGGCCGGACCCAGTTCCCCGGACACCAGCGCGCGCAGGTTTATGATCTCCTGCTGCAGGGATTCGATGCGGAAGCGGCTGGCGGGATCCGCCACGCCGGCAAAGACCGGATCGTTCAGGGTCCCGGCCTTCTTGCGGGCTTTAGCAAAACCGGCAGTGATCTTGGATTGCAGATCCGCGCGGCTGTCTGTCAGCGCCAGGGCCAATGGCTCCAGCGCGTTCAGCGAAACCAGCACATGGCGTAGGCTGCGCCCCGAACGGCGGGCCTCGGCGCGGTTGGGGCGCGGGCGGTCAAAGGTGCCGAGCGGGCGGCCCAGGCGCATGTCGTCCAGTACTTGCAGCCCTGTGCTGAGCGCCTTGAGCAGTTCCTGAGTGATTTCCTCGTCACTTTGGTAGCGGTCCGCGGGGCTGTGCATTTCGGCGGCGTAGTTCTGTTCCCAGTCCGTGTTGATGGATTGAGCCGTGGCCGCGATGTCGATGCTGATGGCACGGGTCAATGCACATCGGTAATCATCGCTGCCCGCGGCGGAGAGCTGCGGATCATACAGCAGGTATTCCAGCGCATAAAAGCCGCGGGCCGCGATGGAGTGGCTGGCGAATTGCGCCGGGTCAGAGATGTCCGGGTCTTCGCTGCGGATCAGATTGCCTAGCGCCTTGGGCGTTTTGCTGCGGCTGTCGGGCCAGAAAGCCAGCGCAAAGGCGCGGCTGTCTGTTTCGGTTGGGCCAAAGCGGTAATGGCTGGCGGCGATCCAGGCATCGAAGGCGGCGCCATAGGCCGCGCGCAAGGGGGCGGATTGCGGATCGCAGTCCGTCTTGGCCGTTTCCGCCAGAGCTTCGGCGTCCTCTGCAAGCTCCTGAAAGGCGGGGAGGATCAGCTGATCGGTAATGCTGCTGGACAGCTCCGACGCGGCAACAGGGGCTGCGGCGAGTGCAAAGGCCAGGACGAGGGACGGAGCAAGAGAGGGGGTAGGGACGCGCATCAGAGGCTCTCCAGAAAGGCGATCAGGGCGGCGCGGTCTTCCGGCGGCAGCTCCACCACGCCGGTTTTGGCCGCCTCTGCCTCGCCGCCGTGCCACAGGATGGCCTCCAGCAGGGTGCGGGCGCGGCCGTCATGCAGGAAGGTGGCGCGCGGCGAGACCTGCTGCGTCAGGCCAATCCCCCACAACGGCGCGGTGCGCCATTCGCGACCCGTCGCGCGGGCCTCGGGGCGGTTGTCGGCCAGGCCTTCACCCATGTCGTGCAGCAACAGGTCGCTGTAGGGCCAGATCAGTTGGAAACTCTGCTCGGGGCGGTCCTGCAGCCGGTGGGTCACGTATTTCGGCACGTGGCAGGACGCACAGCCGGTGCCGTAGAATACCTGTTTTCCGCGCAGCACCTGAGCGTCGCCGGTGTTGCGCCTTGCGGGAACGCCGAGGTTGCGGCTGTAGAAGGTGACCAGATCCATGTTCGGCTGGTCGATTTCGGTTTCACGGGAATCACCGCCGCCATGCGGGGCGATCCGGCATGCGGTTTGCAATTCGGTGCACTCGCCCGCATGGGCCGGGAACAGCGGGGTGGAGATGCCGATATCGCCGGAAAACGCGCCGGCGGATTGTTCGTGAACGGTCGGCATTCCGGCCTTCAGACCAAAGCGGCCCAGCATGACCCGGTTGAATTCACGCGACCAGACCAGATTGGCGCGGCCTGAAATGCCGTCGCCGTCTGTGTCACCCTCATCTGCATGGGCAAGGATATCGGCGGCGGGGATCGCCTCCAAGAGGCCAAGGCCGATCATCGGCGGGGCGACGCGGGGGCTGAGCATGGCGCCTTCGGCCAGCGGGCCGTAGCCGAGGTTTGCAGCCGTGTAGCTGGGACGGCGCAGGGTGGCCGTTTCACCGCCGCTCAAGGCAACTTCGAATTCCTCGTACTCCACTTGCAGCTTGTACTCCGGCGCGATGCCGGGGGCGGAGAAATCCTGCAGCTGGCTGCCATAGTGCGGATCGGGCGCGGTGCCGATGTAGTCATGGACTTCCTGCAATTCCGCGGGAACCGGGCCGGGTATGGAAACCCGCAGGAACATGGTGGTGGAGGTGTAATCCGGCTGTTCCGGCACATGGCCGCGGCCGTCCTTCAGGTGGCAGCGCTGGCAGGAACGGGCGTTATACAGCGGCCCAAGCCCGTCGGAGGCCAGGGTGGACGCGGGCGAGAACACCCAGATCTTCTTGAACAGCCCGTTGCCCAGTTTGAACTCCAGCTCCTGCTCAAAGCTGAGGTTGGCAGAGTGCTGGGAGAACGCCTCGTCATCTTCCCGTGCCCGCACAGTGGCGGCACCAGCGGGCAGGTTCTCGAAGTGTTCCGGCGCGGAAAAATCCGTGGCCGGAGCGGTGACGGCCTCAATCCGGGCGCGCTCGGCGTCAGTGCGGGGAAGGGGGGAAAGATGCGGTTCTGCCTGATACTGGCTGGCCAGATCCAGCGCCGCAACGGGGGTGGCCGCCGCAAATGCGGCAGCCAGAAACAGTTTAGTCTTCGATCTCTGCCATCTTTGTGGCGTTGAGCTGGGCATAGTTTTCGGCGCCGATCCGGTCGTGCAGTTCAAGCTGCGTTTCGAGGAAATCAATGTGGCCTTCTTCATCCGCCATCAAGTCTTCAAACAGCTTTTGCGTGACGTAGTCACCCGCTTTGTTGCAGGCATCGCGGGCTTCCTTGTAAAGCGCGCGGGCGTCCACTTCGGCGGCAAGGTCGCATTCGAGGGTTTCTTTCGGGGTCTGGCCGATCCGCAGCGGGTCAAGCTTCTGCAGGTTCGGGTGACCGCCGAGGAACAAAATCCTTTCAATCAATTTGTCAGCGTGCTGCATCTCTTCGATGCTTTCCTCGCGGCTTTTCTTGGCCATGCTGCCCAGGCCCCAATCGTCCTGCAGCCGGTAATGCAGCCAGTACTGGCTGACCGCTGTCAGCTCATGTCGCAATGCTTTGTTGAGATAGTCGATGACCTTGGCGTCGCCCTGCATATTCACTCTCCTGAATTCGGCCTGCGCCTAAATTCTGAAGCTGCGCAGGGACTTCCAGATTAGCATTCGCGCGCATGGTGTCGAGGAAAAGCGGCATGCAGCCGCCGCAATCAGCGGTTTTCCCCAAGGCGTGATAGATCTTGCCAGGGGTGATTATCGTTTCGGGATCGGCATTTCGCATCCAGTCGATGGCTGCGCGGATGTCGTGGTCCGAGATCTGTGTGCAGTGGCAAACGATCATGCTGCTCGCGTCCTTGCCCGGTGGCGCAAAGGCCAAGTGATTCCGTTGGAAAATATATCCGACAGAATTACTGGGGTTTCAAGGGGTATCCAGAGTAAAATGCTTGGGTATATGCCGCGGGCGGGATCCGGACGGGTAAAAAAAGGGGCCGCAATTCGCGGCCCCAAGATGTGGTTCTGTTCAGGGGATGCCAAACGTCACCGAGGGAAATCTCACGCACCAAGCGGGATGATCAGGTTCACGCCAAAGACGGTGCTTTTGGTGCCGGCCTCATCGACGCGGGCCAGGCCGCCGCCCAATGTGAAGCCGTTTTCAAATTCGTAATCTGCGCCGATGGTGATCAGGTCGGTCTCGCCTGCGCTGTCCAGATCGCGATGCACCAGCCCGCCGGACAGGGTCACGTTGCCGATGGTGTAGGCGCCGGTCAGGGTGGCATACAGCGCATCATCCGCCGAGCCGCCAGCGTTCGAGAAGGAGGCCACTTCGCCGTAGAGGCCGAAACCGCCGTCAAAGGCATGGGCGAGGCCTGCGACAAAACCCTGTTCGTCATCTACGTCGCCGGCGCCTGCGCTTAGGTGGCGGGCGCCGATGTGGTAGCGGGTATTGCCGGTTTCCTGCGTCCACTGAATGGCAAAGTTGTCCAGCTCGCCGGTGTTGCCGGCGCCGCCGTCAGCCGTGGCGGTGCGGCCGCGGTCATAACCGACAGAACGGCTGAGGCCGGAATCATCAGCGTAGAACACACCGAAGGACAGGGTGCCCGCGCCGTTCAGCTCTACGTCCGCCAGGATACCGATCTGTTCGACCAGCTCGTAGTCTTCGGCGATGGAACTGCCGAAATAGCCTGCGGCGTCATCCCAGGCGGTACCGAACACCGGGTGCAGTTTACCAACTGAGACGGTGGTGGCGCTGCCGATACCAAAGGAAACGCCGAGTTCTTCGATATAGACGCCCATGTCATCAAAGGTGCGGTCATCGGCAGCGTCGGTCAGCGACTCGGCGGTGACGGTGGCAAAAAGTTCCACACCATTGCCGAATGTATAGGCGCCGGAAGCGGTGATCACGGCAAAGGTGTCTCGGATCTCGGCAGCGGCGTCATCGGAAGACAGCACGCTTTCATTGGCGATCTCGATCTCGCCTTCCCAGCTGAAGCCCTGGGCCAGGGCGGCGTTTGCGCACAGAAAAACGGGCGCGCTGAGAGCCAGCGCCGCGGAGGGTTTGATTTTCATGGGGGTTCTTCTTTCTGTCGAGGGACCTGGCCGCTGATGGCGGCCAGGTCCCTTCATTTTGATTCTGTTATGTTATTACGTTGTTAGACGTTATTCGAAGACTGCCGAGGGATTGTCAAGGCTGTCAGAGCCTTCGATGGCAACGCCGCCCAGATCAAGCGTGGTCACTACCCTTTCGATCGAGCGGGTCTGGTCGATCAGACCGTTGACGCCGCCCATCACCAGCGCTTCGCCGGCTTTGTTGCCCTGGGCCAGCATCTGGTCGTAGGACAGGCCTGCTTCGGCTGCGGTTTTGATCCGGCCAAGGGCCTGCATGGTGCCCGCCAGCTTGCTGCGCATCTCGATGTCCAGATCCGCGTCCTTGGCGGCCACCAGATCGGCCAGCGATGCGCCCGAGACCAGCTCGCCGTTCACCCGGACATATTCGCCCAGATAGACGTTCTGCACGCCCAAGCCGTCGTAGTAGTGGCTGTTGTGGGTGTTGTCGGAGAAGCAATCATGTTCTTCCTCCGGGTCGTTCAGCATCAGGCCCAGACGCATCCGTTCGCCCGCCTGCTCGCCATAAGACAGCGAGCCCATGCCGGTCAGCATCGCGGTGATGCCGGCGTTTTCATCGCCCAGCAGCGTGGTGCGGGCTTCGCCCTCGGCGCCCCACTGTGCGGCGATCCATTCCAGGTCATTGATCAGCAGCTCGGTCGCTGCCTGCAGGTATTCGCCGCGGCGGTCGCAATTGCCGCCGGTGCAGGCATCGCCCGCAGCGTAGTCGGTCCAGGGGCGGTCGCCGGCGCCGTGTTCAGTGCCCTTCAGGTCCTGGCCCCACAGCAGGAACTCGATGGCGTGGTAGCCGGTGGCCACGTTGGCTTCGACCCCGTCGGCCTCATGCAGGGCGCCTTCCAGCAGCTCAGGTGTGATCTTGGCCGCGTCAATGGCTTTGCCGGACAGCTCGAAGCTGGGATTGGCGATGATGTTCAGCGATGCCAGGGTGTTCTCGTCGGTCGGGCCGCCATAAGAGGCGTCCACATAGTCGATCAGGCCTTCGTCCAGCGGCCAGGCGTTCACCTTGCCTTCCCAGTCATCGACAATGGCGTTGCCGAACCGGAAGACTTCGGACTGCTGATAGGGCACGCGGGCGGCGATCCAGGCGGCGCGGGCGGCTTCCAGGTTCTCAGCCGACGGATGTGCGACCAGCGCGTCAACAGCGGCTTTCAGCACCTGCGCGGTGGCCAGGCTGTCCTGGTATTTGGCCTCGGCGATATTGGCATAGTTGGTCAGCACCGCGGCCTTGTCGGCGGCAAGGGCAGCGGTGGCGCCAAAGGCGAGACCGGCAAGGGCAGTGCCCGTGAGAAACAGGGATTTCATCAGCTAAGTCCTTAGTTATGTAGTGAATTCAGTGGAGGGTGGCGGTTGCGGGCCGGGCCGGTTGCAGCGGCGGGCGCGGCGCCATGATCTGCTGCAGCAGCAGGCCGCAGTCAGATGCCAGCCGGGTCAGCTCGGACGCCTTGCGCGGGGTGACGATCAGCGAGGCAATGATTTGTGCATCGTCCTGCTGGCCTTCGGCAGCACAGGCCAGAAGATTGGCAAAGCAGTTTTCATCCGCGCCCAGGCATTTGCAGGTCATGCCGTGGCGCACCAGCGGGCGGCGGCCATGGGTGGCGCAGAAGTTGCAGAGATAGCCAAAAGCCTCAAACGCGGCTTCGGCCATTTCGGGTCCGAAATTCACCTCGAAGTCCCGGCGCATCTGGTCGCGGGTCTCGGCGCCGGAAAACCAATGGCGCAGATAGATCACCGCGCCGGCCTCCAGCGGCGGCAGCTCGGACAGGGTGCCGACGGTCACGCCGCCGCGGGGGGAAGGGTGCGCAGTGCTCATGGCCGTCCGCTCACTTGGTCAGGATCAGCTTGCCTGCGCGGGTGATGCGCAGCGAATAGATCTGCCCGTTCAGCAGAATACGGGCCTGCACGCCGCCGCGGGTCAGGTCCTCGGCGTGGTAGGTGGGGAACACTTCGGTGGTTGCGGTGGTGGCGTTGGCCGGCACCGGCTTGGAGGCAATCTGGTTCATATCTTCCGCCCATTGCTGAATTCCGCCCGGTCCAGAAGCCATTCCAGACAAAAACCGGACAGAGCGCCGGAGGGCGCAAAAACCTGCGGCCACAATTGGCGCATGTCCTCGGGCTCCAGCTCTTGGGTCTGCGGGCCGCGTTGGCGGTTGTCTCTGGTCGGCATGGGGCGATCTCGGTTGATTAAATGTCACTCGGGCTCGCCTGAACCGAGTCAGGCTGGCTGGAATGCCGTATACCTGATTTATTTACTCAGCTATGTCAATCCGAGTTTTTTAGTAGGGAATAATTTTTGCGATGACAGAAGAAGATAGAGGAACAGAAAAGGCCGCCCAATGGGCGGCCTTTCAGAATTCCATGTGCAACGGATTAGGTGCGGGTGCCGGAAAAACGCGCCTGCCAGTCTTCGCGCTGCTCGTCGGTGATCTTGGCAAACAGCACCTCGGGCACGGTGAAGCTGTGGCCTGCGGGCAGGGCGGACAGGGCAGCCGCCGCATCTTCGGGCCAGTTGCGGTCGTCCGAGTTCATTGCTGCCATCAGCGTGTCTGAGGCCTGGGGGATGAAGGGGGCCGACAGCACCGCGTAAAGCCGGATCAGGTTCAGGCCCAGACGCACCTGTGCGGCGGCGCGGTCGGGGTCGGTTTTGAACACCGACCAGGGTGCTGCGGATTGCAGGTATTCATTGCCCGCAACCCAGATCGCCCGCAGCTCCTGCGCCGATTTGCGGACCTCCATCGCCTCCATGTGGCCTTCATAGGCGCGGATGCGGGTGGTGAGTTCAGCAATCAGCGCCTGTTCCTGCTCGCCGTATTCGCCGGCTGCGGGAACTTCCTCGCCGAACTTGGAGCGGCAGAACTTGGTGATGCGGCTGACAAAGTTGCCCAGCACGTCGGCCAGATCCTTGTTCACAGATTGCTGGAAATTCTCCCAGGTGAACTCGGAATCGCTGCTTTCCGGCGCGTGGGACAGCAGCCACCAGCGCCAGTAGTCCGCGGGCAGGATCTCCAGCGCCTGATCCATAAACACACCGCGCCCCTGAGAGGTGGAGAACTGGCCGCCGTCATAGTTCAGGTAGTTGAAGGATTTGAGGTGGTCGACCATCTTCCACGGCTCGCCGGAACCCAGAATAGTGGCCGGGAAGGAGAGGGTGTGGAAGGGGACGTTATCCTTGCCCATGAACTGGACGTATTTCACATCGTCGGCGCCCTTGTCGGTGCGCCACCAGCGCTGCCAGTCGGCGTCGGTCTTGCCATTGGCCTCGGCCCATTCGCCAGCAGCGGCGATATATTCGATCGGTGCATCAAACCAGACATAGAAGACCTTGCCTTCCATGCCCGGCCAGTCCGCGCCGCCCTTTTTGACCGGCACGCCCCAGTCCAGATCGCGGGTGATGCCGCGGTCCTGCAACCCATCGCCGTCATGCAGCCACTTCTTAGCAATCGAGGTGGTCAGGATCGGCCAGTCGTGTTTGCTGTCGATCCAGGCGTCCAGCTGGTCCTTCAGCTGCGATTGGCACAGATACAGGTGCTTGGTCTCGCGCACTTCCAGATCGGTGGAGCCGGACACGGCGGAACGGGGGTTGATCAGGTCGGTGGGGTCCAGCTGCTTGGTGCATTCCTCGCACTGGTCGCCGCGGGCGCGCTCATAGCCGCAATTGGGGCAGGTGCCCTCGATATAACGGTCAGGCAGGAAGCGGCTGTCGGCGTGGGAGTAGACTTGTTTTTCGGTCACTTCGCGGATCAGCCCGGCCTCGGCCAGCTTGCCTGCGAAATGCTGGGTCAGCGCGTGGTTCTGCGGGCTGGAGGAGCGGCCGAAGTGATCGAACGACAGCGCAAAGCCCTTGGCGATCTCCGACTGGACGGCGTGCATTTCGGCGCAGAATTCCGCGACAGGCTTGTCCGCCTTGGCGGCGGCCAGCTCAGCCGGGGTGCCGTGCTCGTCGGTGGCGCAGAGGAACATCACCTCATTGCCGCGTCCGCGCTGGAACCGGGCATAAAGGTCGGCCGGCAGCTGCGAGCCGACCAGGTTGCCCAGATGCTTGATCCCGTTGATGTAAGGGATCGCGGAGGTGATCAGAATGCGTGCCATGCTATCCATCCAGGTAATGCGTCAAACGCCCGTCTACCGCATGGCGCAGGCGGCGGAAACCCCGGCTGCGGTTTTCCCTGAAAATTGGAGAACCAGCGGCAGTTCCCGCTTGAACTGAACAGGGGGCTGGCGCACTCATTGGTTGCGAAAATCTGTTTCAAACCCTTGAAAGTTCACGAGGGCGTTACCATCTGCATTGTATACCAGTGCATACAATTAGGAGCCGCCCATAGGTGTTTGACTTTCTTCTCGATGGCGCATTTGCGCCGTTCACCCTTGCCCTGGCCCTGTTGGGCGGACTGGCAGTTCTGGAGCTGCTGGCGCTTTTGCTGGGCGGCAGTCTGATCGGCAGCGATGGCGACGCAGGGCTGGACGCGGCGGATGGCGCGGACATCGGGGCGTTTCCGGATGCCGGCGACCTGGGTGATCTGGGTGATCTTGGAGATCTGGGAGGCGTTGACCTTGCGGATCTGGACGGTGTGGACGCGCCGGACAGCGCCGGTGCAGCTGATGCCTCGGGCGGTCTGGCGTCCTGGCTGGGGCTGGGGCGGATGCCGGCGCTGATCTGGCTCGCGGCCTTGCTGATGGGCTTTGGCCTCAGCGGTATTGGCCTGCAGATGGTGCTGATGTCATATCTGGGCTTTGCCGCACCGGCCTGGATGGCGGGGCTGCCTGTCGGCGCCTTTGGCCTGTGGTTCGCACGCGGCTTTGGCGGGATGTTTGCCCGGCTGCTGCCGCAGACCGAGACCGAGGTGCTGTCTGTGCGCAGCCTGGGCCGCCGCCGCGGGGTGATCACCCAAGGCACCGCCGCGCAGGGCCGCCCGGCCGAGGTGCGTGTCACTGATGGCTATGGCAATGCCCATTACCTGCGCGCCGAACCTTTTGCTTCGGGCGAGGAACTGTCGCAGGGCACCGAAGTGCTGGTGATGCGCGACCGCCGCAAGGACCGGTTTGTGCTGATCCCTCTCTCGGACTGACTTGTCCGAACAATCGAAACCAAAACTTACAAATCCAGTTATCCAAGGGAGTATTCCGCATGGAATTTCAATTCCTGCTCATCGTCGTGGCGAGCATTCTTATCTTTCTTCTCATCTTCGGCCTGGTCCTTGGCCGTCTCTACCGCCGGGCCACCCGTGAAATCAGCCTGGTGAAAACCGGTGCTGGCGGCAAAAAGGTCATCATGGACGGGGGCACCATCGTTGTGCCGCTGCTGCATGAGGTCAGCCCCGTCAACATGAAAACCCTGCGCCTGGAAGTGAAGCGGGACGGTGATGCCGCGCTGATCACCCAGGACCGGATGCGGGTGGATGTGGGGGTGGAATTCTACGTCTCGGTGATGGCAACGGCTGAGGGCATTGCCCGCGCCGCGCAAACCCTGGGCGACCGCACCTTTGACGTCGAACAGCTGCGCGAGATGATCGAGGGCAAGCTGATCGACGGCCTGCGTGCTGTGGCTGCGCAGATGACCATGGACGGGCTGCATGAAAAACGCGCCGATTTTGTGCAGGAGGTGCAGAATGCGGTGTCTGAGGACCTGTTGAAAAACGGATTGTCGCTGGAGTCTGTCTCGCTCACCGCATTGGACCAGACACCGTTTGAAGCGCTGGACGAAAACAACGCCTTTAACGCCGTGGGTATGCGCAAACTGGCCGAGGTGATTGCCCAGTCCAAAAAGGAGCGCGCGCAAATCGACGCGGATACCCAGGTCTCGGTGCGCCGCGCCGCGATGGAGGCTGAGCGTCAGCGTCTGACCATTGAACAGGATGAAGAGCAGGCCAAGATCTCGCAGCTGCAGCAGATCGAAACCATGAAGGCCGCGCAGGAGTCCGAAGTGGCGCAGCGGCGCGAGGATTCGATGCGCGAGAGCGAGCGTGCGCGGATCGCACGTGAAGAGGCCATCCGCTCTGCCGAGATCGAACGGGAGCGCAAGATCCGCGACGCCGAAATCACCAAGGAGCGCGAGCTGGAGGTTGCAGAACAGGAACGCCAGATCATCATTCAGCAGAAATCCGAGGAAGAGAGCCGCGCCCGTGCGTCGGCGGATCTGGCGCGGGCCGAGGCCACCAAGGCAACCGAGGCGGTGGCAACCGCCCGTGAAGTGGCCGAGGCCGAGCGCCAGAAGCAGATCACGCTGATCGAAGCCACCCGCGAAGCCGAGCGTCAGGCAACCGGTATCCGTCTGGCGGCCCAGGCCGAAAAAGACGCGGCTGCGGACCGTGCCGAAGCGCGCCGTGAGGAAGCCCAGGCCGAGGCTGATGCGCTCAACATCCGGGCCGAGGCCAAGAAGAACGACATGCTGGCGGAGGCAGAAGGCAAACGCGCAATTGTTGAATCCGAGAACGCGCTGTCGGCTGAGCTGATCCGGATGAAGATCGACATGGCGCGGATCGAGGCGATGCCTGCGATCATCTCCGAGATGGTGAAACCGGCCGAGAAGATCGACTCGATCAAGATCCACCAGGTCAGCGGTATCGGCGGCAGTGCGCCTTATGCGGCGGCTGGGGCCGGCACCGGCGCCGAGAAACCGGTGGTCAATCAGGCGCTCGACTCGATCATGGGCATGGCGGTGCAGATGCCCGCGCTGAAGAAGCTGGGCGAGGAGCTGGGCCTGTCGATGGAAAACGGTGTCAGCGGTGTGGCCAGCCAGGCGCTGGGTGTTGAGCCGGAGGCGGTTGAAGGTTCTGATGTGCCGCGGCTGAATGGCGCTGCGGCAGGTCCGGCGCCAAATGACGCCGCGGCTGAGAGCTGATTATTCAGCTTCCTGGAACATCAAAAGGGGCCGGAGTTTTCCGGCCCCTTTTTCTTAAGCGTAAACAGATCCTTAAAGGGTCAATGCTGCTGCCGGAATGTTTCGCGCGCGAAACAATCAGGCAGAGATGCTGACCTGTTTCACTGCCTCCCGCGCGAGCGTTTCAGCAGGCGGCCGATAGTAAAGGACGTACGCGGCGCATAGACATAATTGGTGCGTTCTTCGGGGGTCGGGCGCACTTTCATCCGGCTAAGGCCAAAGGCGATCAGCAGCACATGGCCGCAGGCCACATAGGCAAACAGGGCAGGCGGCCCGTAAAAGCTGATCAGCGTTGAGGAGACATAGGGGCTGGCAATGGCGCCCAGGGCAAAGAAGAACATCAGCGCTGCTGCCAGTTCCACCCGCTCTTCCGATGTTGCAAAGTCGTTGGCGTGCGCGGCGGAAACCGAAAAGATCGGGAAGGTGGTGAAGCCGAAGAACCCCGCCGCCAGCATCACCCCCAGGGTGCCGGTGCCGCTGGCAGCCATGGTGACAGCGCAGCTGACGATGGCAGCCACGGAAAGCCAGATCAGCACCCAGCGGCGGTCGTATTTGTCGGCCAGCCAGCCCATCGGGTATTGCGCCAGCGCGCCGCCCAGCACAAAGGCGGCGAGGAAAAAGGCGATCTGGCCGATTTCCAGGCCGACCTCCTGGCCATAGACCGGGCCGACCATCCGGAACGAAGCCGAGCTGAGTGCCGCCACGATCACCCCCGCCACCGCCAGCGGCGAACAGCGCCAGGCCAGCTTGGGGCGCAGCCGCGGCGCATCGGGGGTTTCCGGCTGGCTGGCCTTGGTCAGGGTCAGGGGCAGCAGCGCCGCACAGCAAATCACGGCCAGCAGGTTGTAGGAGATATAGACCGCTGGCGGCAGCACCGCGATGATCAGCTGCGCCGCCAGCGAGGCGCTCATATCGGCAATCCGGTAGGTGCCCATGGCGCGGCCGCGGTTCTCGTTGGTGACCTTGGCGTTGAGCCAGGCCTCGATCACCGTATAGGCGCCGGCCACGCAAAGGCCGGAGGCAATCCGCATCGCTGCCCAGGCATAGGGATTTTCCGTCAGCGTATGACCCAAGAGCCCCATCGCCCCCAGTGCTGTGCAGACCGCAAAGGCGCGGGAATGGCCGACATTGCCCATCAGCCGCGGCGCCCACCAGCAGCCGATGAAGAAGCCAAAGAAATGGGCCGAGCCGAGCAGGCCGATCTGCTCCTTGGTGAAATTCAGCGTCAGGCCCGAGATAGCATCGAGCGGGCCGACGCCTCCGGTCGACAGCTGCAGCAGGATGACAGAAAGAAACAGGGCGGCAAAGGAGATGATCAGGCGCATAACGGCCCGACCATGACAGGCTGCGGCGGCATTGCCAGCCGGTTTCCGTCATTGCGGTGTCGTATTCTTGCGCGGCGGTGTTTTTCGGCACCGGGCGCGGCCCCGGGGGTCAGCCCGCCTGGCGGATCCGGGCCTTGATGGCGAGGGTGACCCGGTCGGCGACCAGATCCGGATAACCGGTGGCGCCAAAGGCCGCGCGGCTGAGACTGCCGCTGAGATGCACGTCGAGTTCGCGCAGATCGCTGGCGGCGGTGCCGGGCCGGCGGTAGAGCGCCGCCTGCAAGGTCAGCGGCCGGGTGGTTCCGCGCAGGGTCAGTTCGCCGCCGATCTGCGCGCCGCCTGAAAGCCGTCCGTCAGGCCCGAGGCGGACGCCGGTGGAGCGGAAACGGATTTCCGGGAAGCGCGCGGTGTTGAGCACGCCGGGGCTTTTCAGCGCCTCGGTGGCAAAGATCAGCCCGGTCCGGGCGCGGCTGGCGTCAAGCGTGATATCGGCCTGGCTGCGGGCCAGGTTCTGCGGATCGATCCGGATGCGGGCGGCGCGGACCGGGATCCGCCCCTGTTGCGGCTGGCCGCTGAGCCGGAAGGTGAAGCGCACGTCGGTGGCATCGGGAATGAGGTGGTAAGGCAGGATCGCTGCGGGCAGCCTTTGCGGGGCCAGCAGGCTGGCCGCAAGGCAGGCGATCAGGCTCCGCCGGTGCATCCTGTGATTGCTCATGGGGGCTTCTTCTCCGGTTGCATAGCGCTTTTACATGGCGTTTCCGATGCCGCACCTTGAGCTTATCCGGATTTTCCGCCGCAGGCTGCTCACTTTCGCGGGGGGAGCCTGTGACGCGGCGGCGGGCTCCCGCCAGGCATCAGCTTTTTGGCAAAAGCCTCTGCCTGTTGGGCCCGGCACCGGGCATAGCCCGGTGCCGGGCCCAAGGCCGCTAAGGCGGTGCTGGCGCAGCCAGGCCCGCCTGCGGGCGCGGGAGGGCATCGTCAAGGCACTGGGGCTCGTCTTGGGCGTACGGGGCTGCGGTGCGGGTGGCAGGGCGGCACGAAGCAGAGCGGAGCAGGCAGCTGCCAGCGGCCTGGGTGATCTGCCAGCCGCGGGGCGGCAGGGTGCGGGCGCGCAGGCGCTGCAAGGTCCAGCACTTCCGGGTCTTTGCTGCGCCATCGCCGGCCGGGCCGGGCGGGGGGCTGTGTGCAGGCACGTCAGGGGGCAAGAGATCATGGGGCAAAGGGGGATGGGCAGGCGCCAGGTGCCAGCGGCTTTCGATGCCCTGGGCGCCGCCTGTGCCGGGGGTCAGCAGCAGGCCCAACGGCGCCGGGCCGAAGCGCCCGCCTGCCTCTGCCGCCAGATGCAGCCGCCGCACCGGGGTGATGGCGGGCGGCTCAGCCAGTTCTGCCACCACCAGCGCCGCAGCACCGCTGCGCAAGGCTTCCTCCATGGCCCAAAGCTGATCCTCGGCCCGGGCGGCCTGTACGAACAGGAAGCGGGCGGGGCTGGCAAATTCCGCTATCCCGTCCGGGTTCAGCTGCTTGCCGCCCTGCGGCGGCGGCAGCCACAGGACCGGCCCCGGCGCGATGTCCTGCGCGGCGGCGGCCAGCCACAGCGCAAAACTGCCGCGGGCAGGGCCGCAGGCCTCGTGCACGCGGCCATGCTCCAGCGCAACCCCCTCCATCACGGACAGGGCCGGGCGGGATCTGTGGCGGCGGCGGGTGAGCAGGTGAGTCGGCATGAGAACAGTATGCCACGTTCTTACTTTGTTCTCAAGCGCTGAGCCAGGCCGGGCTTGCGGCGGGCCAGGCTTGCGGCGGGCCGGTGCAGATGCCGTCAGGCCAGGGCAAGCGTGTCCTCAAGCGCCTGGAAGAAGTCGGCTCTGGCATGCCGTTCAATCCAGGGCTTGTGGCCGCAGCGCTGCAGCAGACGAAAGGTGAAATCCGGGAGGACGCCCCGCAGCGGCAGTTCCACGCCTGTTGCCGGGTGGGGGTCATGATCACCGTGAAGGGCTGTGACCGGGCAGCGGATTTTTGCAACCGCGCGCAGGAGTCCGCCAGAGCGCCGCATCCGGGCCGCTTCCGGCCAGACGCCTTCGAAAATGCTGCGGTCAAAGGCGATGGGCGCAGGGCGAAGCCCGGCAGGCGCATAGGCCTCGGCTTTTTCAAGCAGCTCCAGCGCGCGCTCCAGGCCCTCGGGGGTATCGAGACCGGAACCGCGGAACAATGCGCTCAGCTCCTGCCATTCCGCTGGCGGCAGCCGGGACTGCCGGGCTGCCTGTATGCCTGCGGCAAATTCATCCGAAAACGGCCCGCTGCCAATCAGCACCAGTTTCGAGACCCGCGCCGGATGCCGGGCTGCCAGCAGGCAGGCCAGCCAGGCGCCCCAGGAAAATCCGATCAGAACCGCCGGGCCGCCACAGGCGGTCTCCAGCTGCTGCCGCAATTCGGAAATCTGTCCGGCAATGGATGCTTCCGTTTGCAACAGTTCCAGCACGCCATAGCCGCGGGTTGCCAGCTCTTGGGCAACCGGCGCCATTTCTCCGGCCGCGCCGGGGCCGCCATGCAGCATAGCAACCGGAAAAGGCGGGCGGCCATGCCGCCGGATGGTCTCGATGACAGGTTTCACTGCATGCGGCCCCGGCAGGTCTTAACCCTCGCGGGGGACAACCGGGCCGCCCTGTTTGGCCCATTCGGTAAAGCCGCCCTCCAGATGCACCACCGGTTTCAGACCCATCTCAATCGCGGCTTTGGCGCTGAGGGCTGAGCGCCAGGCGCTGGCGCAGTAGAACACATAGGTTTTGTCCTGGTTGAACACCGGTTTGTGATAGGGGCTGTCCGGGTCGATCCAGAATTCCAGCATGCCGCGCGGGCAGGAAAACGCACCGGGGATCATGCCGCTGCGCTGCAGCTCGCGGATGTCGCGCAGGTCGATGAAGACGTAATCCTCGTCAAGAACCTTCTGCTTGGCCTCCTCGACAGCCATGGTTTCCACCAGCCTGTTTGCCTCGGCCAGCAGCGCCTTGACGCCCTTGGTTATGGTCTGCGGCATCGGGTATCCTTTCCTTAAGTTGCACAGAGGCTGGCCGGTTTGCCGCCTATGTGCAAGCGGCTTGCACTTCCCGGGCAGGGCCTTAGGGTCGCAGGCAAATCCAGGACAGGGGAGCGCGCGGCATGAAACTGAACCCATTGGGACGCACCGGCATGATGGTGTCCGAACTGTGCCTGGGCACGATGACATTCGGCACCCAGACGCCGGAGGCCGAGGCCCATGCGCAGATCGGCCGGGCGCTGGAGGGCGGCGTGAACTTTGTTGATACCGCCGAGATGTATCCGGTGAACCCGGTAAGTGCGGAGACCCTGGGCAACAGCGAGCGGATCATCGGCAATTGGAATGCGCAGACCGGGCGGCGGGGCGAGTACATCCTGGCCACCAAGCATTCCGGCGCGGGGATGCAGCATGTGCGGGACGGGGCGCCGATTTCGTCCAGGACTATTGCGCCCGCAATTGAAGCGTCGCTGAAGCGGCTCAAGACCGATTACATCGACCTCTATCAGTTCCACTGGCCGAACCGGGGCAGTTACATGTTCCGGCAGAACTGGAGCTATGATCCGTCCTCCCAGAACCGGGAAGAGACGCTGGCCCATATGGAGGATTGCCTGGAGGCGCTGCAGCGCGAGGTGGAGCGCGGCACCATCCGCGCCTTTGGCCTGTCGAACGAGAGCGCCTGGGGCACCGCGCAATGGCTGCGCATCGCAGAAGCGCGCGGCGGGCCGCGGGTGGCCTCAATCCAGAATGAATACTCATTGGTCTGCCGGCTGTATGACACCGATCTGGCAGAGCTGAGCGTCAATGAAGACGTGGGGCTGATGGCGTTTTCGCCGCTGGGCACCGGGCTGCTGACCGGCAAGTATCAGGACGGGGCGGTGCCGGACGGCTCGCGCAAAGCCATCAACCCGGAACTGGGTGGGCGGCATTCGCCGCGGGTCTATGGCGCTGTGGCGGCCTATCTGGAGATCGCCAAGCGGCACGGGCTGGATCCTGTGCATATGGCGCTGGCCTGGTGCCGCACACGGCCGTTCATGGCCTCGGCGATCTTTGGCGCCACGCATCTGCCGCAGCTGGAGCATGCGTTGAAATCGGTGGAACTGGAGCTGAGCCAGGGCGTGCTGGACGAAATCAATACCGCGCACCGGGCGCATCCGATGCCGTTTTGAGCGGCGCATCGGGCGGAGGCTCCCGCCCGGTCTGCGGGCATTGACATGCCCTTGGCCGGTTGGGCCGGGCGCTGCTGCGCAGCGCAGGAGATCCGCTGAGAGGCGCTTTAGGGGGGAGGCCCGTCGGGGAACCGTCCGGGGGACGGTTTCAGGACTGAACGGGCGGAGCCCATGTCCTGAAACGCCATTGCAATTGTATTCAAGAATTGCGCGTCAAGAGTGAACGGTGCTGCGCGGCCCTGGACCCGCGAGGCCGGGCTGCCGGTCAGTGCGCGGTCGGGCGGGCCTGTTCCTGGCGCAAATCGCGGGCAGAGGTGCCGTGGGCCGTGCGGAAGGCGCGGGCAAAGCTGGATTGCGAGGTGAAGCCGGTGGCGATGGCCACCTCCATCAGCGGCAGATCGGTGTCGGTGACCAGACGGCGGGCTTCGGCGAGGCGCAGCTGCAGGTAGTGGTCCTGCGGCGTGGTGTTGAGCCTAAGTCGGAACTGCTGCTGCAGGCTGCGCGGGCTGGTGCCAAGAGTCTCGGCCAGGGCGCTGAGCGGCAGCGGCTCGTCCAGGGCGGCCTCCATCAGCGCGTTGGCCTTGGCTGTGAGCGCATTGTGCTTGTGGCCGCCCAGGCGGCTTTGCGGCCGCGGTTCTGCGGCGGGGCCATCGTAAAGGAACAGCCCGGCGACGCGGGCGGCAAAGCCGGCACCGTGGCGGGCGCCGATGATGTGCAGCATCATCTCAATCGCGGGGGTGGCGCCGCCGGAGGTCAGGCGGCCATCGGACACAGTGAAACGGTCATTGCGGACGTCAACCTCGGGGAAGCGGCTGGCGAAGTTTTCCAGGTCCTCCCAGTGGTTGGTGGCAGGATGGCCGTCCAGCAGCCCGGCCTCGGCCATCAGCCAGGGGCCGCCGTCGATGCCTGCAATGGTGGCGCCGGTGGCGGCGATGCGGCGCAGGCCTGCCAGCAGGCTGGGGGTGGCGTGGCGCGCCAGCTGAAAGCCCGCCACAACAATCAGCAGCTCGCAGCCCTGCAGCCGGGCCAGTGGAAAGCTGGGCACGGTGAGACCGCTGGTCAGCATCGGCGGCTCGTTCGTGGCGCTGACATAATCCCAGTCAAAGGCCGCGCGCCCGGCCAGCCGGTTGGCGGCGCGCATCGGGTCCACGGCAGCCGCAAAGGACAGCGTGTTGCATTCATCCAGCACCAGTACCGCGGTTTTCAGCGGCTGATGCTCGGGCTGCAGGATGTTTTTTGCGGATTTGATCAACTTCGATTCGCCTGGTGTAAAGTTCAGGCCCAAAGGCTGCGGCAAGGTTGCCCTTAGCGCAAATCAGAATCTGGGGAAGAGCCTGGGGATAACCTGCGGCAAAACCCTGTACATTGAAGGGAAAAGCAAAATGCCTCTGGAAATGAACCGGGACGTCTTTATCACCTGTGCTGTGACCGGCTCTGGCGGCACTCAGGACCGCAGCCCGCATGTGCCGCGTTCGCCTGCGCAGATCGCCGACAGCGCCATTGCCGCGGCCAAGGCCGGGGCCGCTGTGGTGCATTGCCATGTGCGCGATCCGGAGACCGGCGCGCCGAGCCGTGATCTGGCGCTGTACCGCGAAGTCACCGACCGGATCCGCGATGCTGAGGTCGATATGGTGCTGAACCTGACCGCCGGCATGGGCGGGGATATGGTGTTTGGCGATACTGAAAATCCGCTGCCGGTGAACCCGGCGGGCACCGATATGGTTGGCGCCACCGAGCGGATGGCGCATGTGGCGGAATGCCTGCCGGAGATCTGCACGCTGGATTGCGGCACCATGAACTTTGCCGAAGCCGATTACGTGATGACCAACACGCCCGGCATGCTGCGGGCGATGGGGCAGATGATGACCGATCTGGGCGTGAAGCCGGAGATCGAGGCGTTCGATACCGGACACCTGTGGTTTGCCAAGGAACTGGTGAAGGAGGGTATTCTGGACAGCCCCGCCCTGGTGCAGCTGTGCATGGGGGTGCCCTGGGGGGCGCCGAATGATCTGAATACCTTCATGGCGATGGTCAACAATGTGCCCGGCGATTGGAACTGGTCGGCGTTCTCCTTGGGGCGGGATCAGATGGCCTATGTGGCGGCGTCAGTTCTGGCGGGCGGCAATGTGCGGGTCGGGCTGGAGGACAATCTGTGGCTCGGTAAAGGTCAGCTGGCGGAGAACTGGCAGCTGGTGGAGCGGGCTGGCACCATCATCGAGAATATGGGCAGCAAGCTGATGGGACCGGCGGAGGTGCGCGCAAAGCTGGGGCTGACCAAGCGCGCGCCGGCGGCGCAGTAAGCGGCGACCAGCGGTTTCGTTGAATTGGAGGAATTGGGGGCTGGCCCCCAAGCCCCCAGGATATTTTGGGCCAGAAGAAGAGCCGGGCGGCTCTCAAAGGGAAGCAGATGAAAACAGCAGCAATCATTGGCGGCGGCGTAATCGGCGGCGGCTGGGCCGCGCGGTTCCTTCTGAACGGCTGGGATGTGCGGGTGTTCGACCCGGACCCGGAAGCAGAGCGCAAGATCAGCGAAGTGCTGGGCAATGCGCGGCGCTCCCTGCCCGGTTTGGGCAATGTGGCACTGCCTGCGGAAGGCAGCCTGACGTTCCATGACACCATTGCCGAAGCCGTGGACGGCGCGGAGTGGGTTCAGGAGAGCGTGCCGGAGCGGCTGGATTTGAAGCAGAAAATCTATGCGCAGTTGCAGGCTTTTTGCGCACCGGATGCGGTGATCGGCTCTTCGACTTCCGGCTTCAAGCCGTCGCAATTGCAGGACGGGCGCGAAGCGCCGGGGCAGATCGTGGTGACGCATCCCTTCAACCCGGTCTACCTGCTGCCGCTGGTGGAACTGGTCACAACGGCGGCCAATCCGGCAGGTGTGATTGAACGGGCCAAGGAGATCATCTCGGGGCTGGGCATGTACCCGCTGCATCTGAAGAAAGAGATCGACGCGCATGTGGCGGACCGGTTCCTGGAGGCGGTCTGGCGAGAGGCGCTGTGGCTGGTGAAGGACGGCATTGCCACCACCGAGGAGATCGACAATGCCATCCGCTACGGCTTTGGCATCCGCTGGGCGCAGATGGGGCTGTTTGACACGTACCGCGTTGCGGGCGGCGAAGCGGGCATGAAGCATTTCATGGCGCAGTTCGGCCCTTGCCTGTCGTGGCCCTGGACCAAGCTGATGGATGTGCCCGAGTTCAATGACGAGCTGGTGGATCTGATCGCAGGCCAGTCGGATGCGCAATCCGGCCATCTGCCGATCCGCAAGATGGAGCAGATCCGCGACGACAATCTGGTCGGCATGATGCGGGCCCTTGGCAACAACGACTGGGGTGCGGGGGCGCTGCAGAATGCCCATGACAAGGGGCGTGAGGGCGAAGCCGGGCTGGTAAGCTCGGTTGCGGATCTTGAGGACCTGAGCCAGCCGGTGCTGACCCAAAGCCGCACCGTGCCGCTGGATTGGACCGACTACAACGGCCATATGACCGAGAGCCGGTATTTGGATGCCTTCGCCCAGTCCTCCGACCGGCTGATGATGATCATCGGCTGCGATGCGGAGTATATCGCCAACGGCGGCAGCTATTTCACCGCCGAAACCCATATCCGCCACATCGACGAGGTGCATGCGGGAGATCCGATCCAGGTGCGGACGCGGGTGATCATGGGCGCGGGCAAGAAAATGCATCTGTGGCACGAGATGTATTCCGGTGAACGGTTGCTGGCGACCGGCGAGCATATGCTGCTGCATGTGGATCTTGCGACCCGCCGCTCGGCCCCGCCTGCGGCGCATATCGAGGCCAATCTGGCGAAGCTGGCTGAGGCGCACGCCGTCTTGCCCGCGCCAGAGGGGCTGGGCCGCGCGATTGGAGCGCCGAGATGAGTGCCATGCAAGGGAGCCGGGTTCTGGTCACGGCCGGCGGCTCCGGCATCGGCCGGGCCATGGCCGAGGGCTTTGCCGCTGCCGGGCATCAGGTCTGGGTGACGGATGTGAGTGCGGTCAGCCTGTCGGATCTCCCGGCGGGCTGGAGGGCAACGGCGGTGGATGCCACCGACGAGGCCGGGGTCAAGGCGCTGTTTGAGGAGATCACCGGGGAGTGGGGCGGGCTGGATGTGCTCTGCGCCAATGCAGGTGTTGCCGGGCCGACCACGCTGATTGAGGATATCGCGCTGGAGGATTGGCGCAAATGCGTGAGCGTCAACCTGGAGGGCTGCTTTCTGGCGGCGAAACATGCGGCGCCTTTGATGAAGGCGGCGAAGGCCGGGGCGATTATCGTGACGTCTTCGACCGCTGGGCTGTACGGCTATCCCAACCGGGCGCCGTACGCTTCGGCGAAATGGGCGGTGATCGGGCTGATGAAGACCTTGGCGATGGAGCTTGGCCCTTTTGGCATCCGCGCCAATGTAATCTGCCCCGGCGCAGTGGAAGGCCCGCGGATGGAGGGCGTGCTGGAGCGCGAGGCGGCGGCCAAGGGCATGACCCGCGATCAGGTCTATGATGGCTATGCCTCTGGCACCTCGATGCGGTCCTTTGTCGAGGCGCGGGACATTGCCAATATGGCGGTGTTTCTCGGCTCGGATGCGGCGCGGCTGGTGTCGGGGCAGGTGATTGCCGTTGATGGCCACACGGAGAACCCGGACCCGAAGGTGTGAGCCGGGCTGAACGGGCGGGTCACGTTTCCCGGCGCGGGAAACGTCCCGGAAAACACATGTTTTCCGAGCCGGAATTCGCGCCGAATTCCGGCGGCCCTGCTTAAAGGGTCAGGAAATCGCCGCCCTGAGCGCGCGGAGGCGGCCAGGCAGCTGCCGGGCCGTGATATCGGCCTCGCGCACCAGATTGTCGAAATGGCTGGTGAAGGTGGCGATCCGTTCCTTGTCGCGGAAGGCGAGGTAATGGGTGCCCGCGTAGAACACGCACAAGAGCGGGCCGAAAATGGTGATCGGCGAGGAATAAAGCCGCTTGGCATCAAACAGGTAGATGCGCAGGCGGGGGTAGAGCTGCTCGCAGAGGCGCTCGAACTGGGCGAGCTGCTCCAGCCGTACCTCCAGCGGCAGGCCTTCGTAATAGCCAACCGCATGGGCAAAGCTGTCGAGCTCATAGAGCGGCATGGCGATTTCATAATCTGACGGCGACTGGCGCATCCAGGTGAGCCGGTCCTCGGAGGCGCCGATGGCCTGCCCAGCGGTGCGGCCCAGGTGGGGGGAATATTCCCACTCCAGCAGCGCGCGGGTTTTCAGCATGTCGGGCAGGGCGGCAGGGACGTGGCGGATCTTGTAGCCCTCGGCCTCCTGATGCCAGTCGAAGATCTTTTCATCCACCAGCGCGCGCGGGGCTTCGGAGAGGGTGAGGCTGGAGGCCAGCAGCTCGGCGGCGCTTTCGGGGCGGTCCGAGAGGCTGAGGAGCCAGTCGGCGGAAACCCCAAGGGCGCCTGCGCAGGCACCGACCACATGGGCGTTGGGCAGCCGCGCGCCTTCGTCCGTCAAGAGCTGCGAGATGGTGGAGCGGTCCACGCCGACAGCGCGGGCCAGGGCGCTTTGGCTGAGGCCGCTGTCGCGCAGGGCTTTGTTCAGTCTTTGCCGGAACTGCTCAGCCCGCACCCGTTTGTCGATATTTTCTAGCATGTGTTTGAAAATATCACGATTGATGGATTTTGTTAACCGCATTCGGAATTCTGCACAGTCCGTGGCTGCGGTAGTTTGGAATCAAGACCTTAGCAAAGAAATTCAGGAGGCAAGATGGAAACGCGCAGGCGCTCCATTGTAAAGGCGGTGATTTGGAACGTCCTCGGGCTGGCGACGATGACGCTGGTGGGGCTGGTTGCTACCGGTTCGGTCAAGGCGGGCGGGATGATGGCGCTGGTCAACACCGGCATCGGGTTCACGGTCTATCTTTTCTATGAGCGCGCCTGGGCCAAGATCAGCTGGGGGCGCAGCCATGTCTGAGCGCTGCAGCGAATATATGCCGCGGGGCGTGGAGTGGGGCACCCTGGCGCTGATCCTGGGCTGTTACGGCGGCTGGCTGGCGGCGCTGTGGCTGCTACCCGGCGTCAGCCTGGGGCTGACTGTTCTGGCGCTGGGCCTGATGGCGGCGCTGCATTCCTCGCTGACCCATGAGGCGCTGCACGGGCATCCGTTCCGCCGCGGCTGGCTGAATGAGGCGCTGATGTTCTTTCCGCTCAGCCTGGCGGTCCCCTATGGCCGCTTCCGCGACACCCATCTGGCGCATCACGAGGATGAGGCGCTGACCGATCCCTATGACGATCCGGAGAGTAATTTCCAGGACCCTGCGGTCTGGGTCCGGCTGCCCGGCTGGCGGAAAATGCTCTTGCGGGTGAACAACACGCTGCTGGGCCGGGTGGTGCTGGGGCCGCTGGTGGGGCAGCTCTGCTTCATGGCGGGCGACTGGCGGCTGGCGCGCAGGGGCGAGCCGGGCATTGTCCGCGACTGGGCGCTGCATGGCCTTGGCCTTGTGGTAGTGATCTGGGTGGTAATGCAATCGCCGGCCCCGCTGTGGACGGCGGTTGCCGGGGCTTATCTCGGCCTTGGCCTGCTGAAGATCCGCACCTTTCTGGAGCACCGCGCGCATGAGACCGCCCGCGGCCGCACCGTGGTGATCGAGGACAAGGGGCCGCTGGCCCTGCTGTTCCTGAACAACAACCTGCACATCGTGCACCACATGCATCCGGGCGTGCCCTGGTATGCGCTGCCGCGGCTGTACCAGACGCGCCGGGCGGAGTTCCTGGCCGCCAATGACGGCTATTTCTACCGCAACTACCTGCAGATTTTCCGCAACTACCTGTTGCGCGCCAAGGACCCGGTGCCGCATCCGCTCTGGCAGCAGGGGGAATAAACCCGCATAAGCGGGGGCATGTTTGCCTGGATCCCCGTTTCCATAGCCGCTGCCAGCTTTCAGACCGTGCGCTTCATGCTGCAGAAGGTCCTGAGCAGCGTGACACTGTCGCCGGGCGGAGCCACCTTCGCCCGGTTTGTCTATTCCGCGCCATTCATCCTGGCGGGGCTGGCGGTGTATCTGGCCGTTTCGGGCCGGTCCTTGCCAGCCCTGCCGCCCGCCTTCTGGATGTTTGCCGCCATTGGCGGCACCGCGCAGATCCTGGCGACCGTCTGTGTGGTTGCCCTGTTCAAGCAGCGAAATTTTGCGGTTGGCATCACCTTCAAGAAAACCGAAGTCATTCAGACCGCCATCGTTGGTCTGGCAGTTCTGGGCGATCCGGTCAGCCTTGGCGGCTGGGCGGCGATCCTGATCGGGCTGGCGGCGGTGCTGGTTCTGTCCCGGGCGCCGGACGCAACGGGCGCCTGGTGGCGCCATCTGACCAACCGCGCTGCACAGCTGGGGCTGGGATCGGGGGTGCTGTTTGCCTTTTCCGCCGTCAGCTACCGCGGGGCGTCCTTGCAGCTGGGTGATCTGGAACCGGTGTTTCGCGCCGGAGTGACCTTGGCGGCGGTGGTCAGCTTGCAGACGCTGTTCATGGCTGTCTGGCTGGCGTTGCGGGACCGGGGAGAGATTGCCCGGGTCTGGGCCGCCCGCCGGGTGGCGGTCTGGGTGGGGCTGACCAGCATGGGCGGCTCGTTCTGCTGGTTCTGGGCCTTCACGCTGCAGAACGCCGCCTATGTGAAGGCGGTAGGGCAGGTTGAGCTGTTGCTGTCGCTTTTGGCTTCGGTGCTGTTCTTCAAGGAGAAGGTCGCCGCGCGCGAGCTGGCGGGCATGGCGCTGCTGGTGGCATCGATCCTGGTGCTTGTTCTGGCCCTGTGAGCGGAAGCGCCAGCGGCTGGGACGTCGGCAAAGGTTACCCGTCGGCAGGCATCGGGTAGCCTTTGAGACGCAGGAACAGGCTGGCTTCGTCGTTGTTGTGGAAATAGGGCACGCTTTGCGGCGGCTCGGCGTCGCGGACGCGGGCGGTGACTTCGGCCAGCACCACCTCGGTGATGAAGGGCAGATCAAAGCTGCGCACCTGGCTGAGCGGGATCCATTGCAGATGCGACAGCTCATCCGCGGCGCGGGAGAAGTCATCCAGATCGCCGGTGATCTGATCCGCATCAATCAGGAAAAACCGCGCATCAAACCGGCGCGGGCGGCCCGGCGGGGTGAGGGCGCGGAACACGAACTGCATCGCCTTGGCTGATGGCAGATGGCCAGTGGCGGCGAACTCCTGCCAGTCGTTGGGAATGTCTCCCTGCCACTCACCTGGTTCGCCCAGGATCAGGCCGGTTTCCTCCCACAGCTCGCGCACCGCGGCGACGCTGAGGGCATGGTGCACCCCAGCGGGTGCCTTATCTGCGAGGCGTTCCTGGCAGACGGGCGGGATTGGCGAGGCCAGAGGGACTTGCGCGTCCTCCACGTCCACGGCACCGCCGGGAAAGACAAATTTATTCGGCATAAAGGCAGCCTTGGCGCCGCGCTGGCCCATCAGCACCTGCGGGTCATCGGACATCCGGCCGCGCATGGCGATGACGGTTGCCGCATTGCGGATTGCGGTCTTGTCGGTGGTGGTCTCACCGCTGGGAAATGTCTTGCTCATCGTCTTACTGCCCTTTTACTGCCGGGATACCCTTGTCGAACCCGTGCATGCGCCGCGCCCATTGATAGGCAATGACAATCCCCTTCATCCGCGGCAGCAGATACAAGGAAGAGGCAACGCAGCCAATCGTGAATACCGTGAACATCACCAGCGGTTCGGGCCGCCAGGAGAAATAGACCACATGCATCAGGGGCGCCATGATGTGGCCGACGATCAGGATCGTAAGATATGCAGGCCCGTCATCTGCGCGTGCGTGGGTCAAATCCAACCCGCAGCTGCTGCAGCTGCTGTTCACCTTGAGATAGGAATGCAGCAGCTTGCCCTCGCCGCACTGGGGGCATTTGCAGCGCCAGCCCTTGGCCAGGGCGGGCATAGTGGGGCGTTCACTCTCTGCGTCTGAGGGTATTGCGGCCTGGGGTTTGGCCTGCGACTCGGTCATGAAGATATCCTGTGTGCTGAGCATATCATTGCGCGCTTCGCCGCCGCGGTAAAAGGGGAAAGGCCTGGTATTGCGCCGGTTTGCCGCAACGTGCGGGGCAGAAGATTTATTTGGGATTTCCGCGACGGATCTGCCGGGCAGCTGCGTTTTTCTTATGTATCGGGCAGCAAGAGGCTGCCGCAGAACAAAGGAAAGACGACATGAAACACGTCAACTTCATCGCCGTGATTGTTGCCGCTGCAGGTGTGGCCGCGGGCGGCGCGGCCCTGGCCAAGGGCTATGGCCACCACGGGCCGAAGATGTCCTTTGAGGAAATCGACACGGACGGCAATGGCGAGGTCACCAAGGCGGAAATCCAGGCCATGAAAGAAGCCCGTTTCAGCAAGGCGGATGCTGACGGCGACGGCAAACTGACGCTTGAGGAAATGCAGGCGCGGGCGCAGGAGCGGGCCAGTGAACGCGCCGCCCGGATGCTGGAACGCTTTGACACGGACGGCGATGGCGCGTTGAGTAAAGACGAATTGCCAGGGCCGCGCCGGGCGGGCAGGATGTTTGACCGGATGGATGCGGACGGCAGCGGCGGGATCTCGAAGCAGGAATTCGACGAGGCCCGGATGCGCCGCGGCGGCAAGCACCGTCATGGCCAGGGGAACGGGGACGAAACGGAGCAGAACTGATCGCTGAGACGTGCTGTACAAAGCGGAAATCTCCCGGCGCCGGGCCCCTGATGCGGGCCTGGCAGCCATGAGCGCCACGGCAGAGGAGGTCTCTGACGATGCGCTTTTGGTGCTGTTCGTCAATGGCGACGGACGTGCCGCGGCAGAGCTGACGGCACGGCTGGGGCCGCGGGTCTTTGGTGTGGCGATGCGGGTGATGGGCATCCGCGCCGAGGCCGAGGACGTGACCCAGGAGGCGATGCTGCGCCTATGGAAGATGGCGCCGGAGTGGCGGCCGGGAGAGGCGCAGGTCTCCACCTGGCTGTACCGGGTGGCGATGAACCTGTGCATTGACCGCAAACGGCGCGCCCGTGGCGGCTATGTGGATCTGGATGCGGTGCCCGAGCCGCCGGACCCGGCGCGCTCGGCTGCAGAAGCGCTGCAGGAGGGGGAGCGGCAGGATGCGCTGCAGACGGCGCTGATGCAATTGCCCGAGCGGCAGCGTCAGGCAGTGGTGCTGCGGCATCTGGAGGAACTGTCCAACCCGGAGATCGCCGGCATCATGGACATCAGCGTCGAGGCGGTCGAAAGTCTGACCGCCCGGGGCAAACGGGCGCTGGCCGCGGCTTTGGCCGGGCGGCGCGAAGAATTGGGGTATAATGATGGCTGACACGGATAAAACACTGCAAGAGCTGGACGATCTGTTTGCCGCAGCACGCAGTCAGCCGCCGGTGCTGGCGGAGCGTCTGAACGCGGCCATCCTGGCAGATGCGGAGCGGGTGCAAGCGGGCTTTCAGGCTGCGGCGCCGGCGCAGGCGCCCCGGCAGCCGCTGTGGCGGCAGCTGATCGAGGCGCTGGGCGGCTGGCCTGCGCTGGGCGGGCTGGCGGCGGCCAGCGCGGCGGGGCTGTGGATCGGCATTGCGCCGCCCTCCTTTGTGCCCGACCCCGTGGCGCTGGCGGGGTATGAAGACAGCAGCACCGCGCTGCCCGATGACAGCTATGACATGGCGGTGATGTTGAGCGGGGATCTGCAATGAGCACTGCATCGAACACCGGGGGCCAACCCGGAATGAAGCTGTGGCTGAAACTGCTGCTGGCGGCGTCGCTGGCGCTGAACCTGGCAGTGATCGGCATCGCGGCGGGGGCGGCCTGGCGGTACAGCGGCAAGGACCGGCACTGGCAACGGCCGCCAACGGTCGGGGCGATGATCTTTCGCGAATTGGACCGCGACACCCGCAAGGCCTTGCGGCAGGAGGCGGGCGGGGGGCACGGCAGTTACTTCAAGCGCCGCGATGCCGAAGGCTCGGCGGTGATCGACGCGCTGCGCAGCGCGGATTTTGACGGCGCCGCATTGCTGGCGGTGCTGCAGACCCAGTCAGAGGCGCGCCATGTTTTTCATACCAAGGTGCAACAGGCCTGGGTGCGCAAGCTTGAAGCGATGACCGCGCAGGAGCGGGCTGCTTTTGCCGATCGCATGGAAGAGCGGATGCAGCGGCGCGGCGGGCGCCGGCATGAGCGGCGCAGCGGGCGGGATTAAGCCCGCAGGCGTGCAGCTGCAGCCGTTTCCCCCTGTGTGTGTTACACACTGAAGGCAGCCTGTGTGTCCGATACAATGAAGGCAGCCCGTGACGGCTGCCTTTTTCAGGCCGGCAAAGTTACATCGTCCAAGGGCCTTAAGCGGCCTGGATGCACTCCGGCGACAAGGTCACCTGATTGCGGCCCGCATCCTTGGCGTTGTAGAGCGCCTGATCGGCTTTCTCGACCAGTGCGGCGGTGCTGTCTTCATTGCCGCCGCCACCCATGACGGCGCCGATGCTGATGGTGATCCTGACCGGCTCCTTGGCGCCGGGCACCTGGAACGGGGTGCTGTTTATGGCATTGCACAGGGCAATGGCGGCCAGGCCTGCCTCGGCCTCGGTGGCGCCGGGCAGCACCGCCATGAACTCTTCGCCGCCGACCCGGGCCAGCAGGTCTGCCGGGCGCAGCACCGCCTGCATCCGGCGGGCGGCCTCGATCAGCACGGCGTCCCCGGCCGGGTGGCCGTAATGGTCGTTGATCCGCTTGAAGTGATCGAGATCGGCCAGCATGACGGCAAACTTTTCGCCGTTTGCAGTGGCGGAATGGGCCACCCGGTCCAGGAAAGGTTTGGCGTAGCGGCGGTTGTAAAGACCGGTCATCGGGTCCAGCACGGCTGCTCGCAATCCGTTGCGGACGCTGTCGCGCAGCCGGTCCTTGCGGGCCTTCTGCTGCAACTGGGCAGTAAGGCGCAGCTGCAGCTCCTCGGCATCAAAGCCGGATTGCAGCACGTCATGGGCGCCGCGGTCCAGGGCCTCGGCGGCGATATGCGGATCCGCCGGGTTGGGCACGGCAATCACCACCGATTTGCGGGTGGCGGCGCGGGCGCGCAAGTCAGCCAGCAGGCGCAGTCCGGGGCCGGCCGAGGCCTCTGTCAGTTCGATGATGATGGCATCGGCCACCGGGGCCTGCATCAACCCTTGGATGTCGCTGATGGAATGGGTGCGCAGGTCATAGGGCAGGCGGGTGGCGAGCCGGTCGCGCCAGGCCATTGCGTTGCGGGGATCCTGCGCCACCAGGGCAACGGAGGCATTGCGCAGATCCTCGGCGCAGGTGCGGTCGCTGAGCGGCAGGATGAAACCATGCGAGGCATCGCGCTGCAGGTTCAGCTCCTCGGTGCTGCTGCGGGCGCGCAGCAGGCTGCGGATGCGGGCCTGCAGGATCACGTCGTCCACCGGCTGCTGCAGCACATCATCGATGCCGGCGGCCAATGCCTGCAGCCGGGCTTTGGACCCCTCCCAATCGGTGACCGCGATCACCGGCAGATCGCCCAGTGTTTCATCCCCGGCCAATTCGCGTTTCACATCCGCAGCGGAGCCATCAGGCAGCGACATCGCGCAAAGTACCAGGTCGGGACGGTGGCGGCGGGCGGTCTGCAGCACTTCAGCCACGCTGCCGGCCTGGACCACATCGTAATAGGCCGCCGCCAGCTGTACCTTCAGCATGATGCGGTTGGTGGAGACGCCGTCGATGACCAGGATGGTGCCTTGCACGCGGTATCCTTTCGCCCCTTGCAAATCCTATGCCTTACAGTTTTTGCTGAGACTGGTTAAGAAACCCTTTCGGATTTTTACTAAATTGGCCGCAATGCGGCAGGAGTGTGGAGAACATGCGGAATTCCGCCGATGGAGCAGAGACGCTGGCGCTGAAAGCTCTGGCCTGGCTGGCCGGGAATGATGAGCTTTTACCGGTGTTTCTGGGAGCAACCGGCGCCAGCGAGGCGGATCTGCGCATGCAGGCGTCCGAGCCGGCGTTTCTGGGGTCGGTGCTCGACTTCTTAACGATGGACGACAATTGGGTGATGCAGTTCTGCGATTCCGAGGGCCTGGCCTATGAGGCGCCGATGCAGGCGCGGATGTCGCTTCCAGGCGGTGAGCAGGTGAACTGGACTTGAGATTGACCGGCCCTGTGCCTAGGGTCCGGTCCGAATCCAGCGGAAAAAGGACCCGCCATGCCTGTTGATGCTCTTCTGTTTGATAAAGACGGGACCTTGTTTGACTTTGCAGCGACTTGGGACGGCTGGGCTGCAGACCTGCTGGAAACCCTGTCCAAGGGCGATCAGGGCGCCAAACAGGCAATGGCCAAGGCGATCAGTTACGACCTGGAGCGTGAGGCATTCAATCCGGATAGCCTGGTGATTGCCTGTTCCAACGATGAAGTGGCAGAAGCCCTTGCGCCTTATGTTGCGCATATGGATCTGGCGGAGCTGACGGATTTCCTGGCGGAAAGCGCTGCCGGGGCAGAGCTGACGCCGGCAGTGCCGCTGGCGGCGTTTCTCGACAGCCTGCTGGCGCGCGGCAAAGTGCTGGGAGTGATGACCAATGACGCCGAGAGCTCTGCCAAGAGCCAGCTGCAGCGGGCAGGCGTGCTGGACCGCTTTGCCTTTGTCGCGGGATGCGACAGCGGCCATGGGGCCAAGCCGGCGCCGGATCCGCTTTTGGCCTTTTGCAAGGCTGCGGGCGTCTCTCCCGGCCGGACGGCCATGGTCGGCGACAGCCGCCATGATCTGGAAGCAGGCGCGGCGGCGGGAATGCAGCGGATCGGCGTCCTGACCGGCATGGCCCTGCACGATGAGCTGGCGCCGCACGCAGATATTGTGCTGCCCGATATCGGCCATATCCCGGCCTGGATGGACCGCTGATCCTCCACTGATTCCCGCGTTTTGAACCGGGGACGCCCGTTTTTGCCGGCGTGCAGTCTTGTACGCCGGTTTTTGCTGCGGCATACTGGGCACAAGTGTACAGAAATATCCTGAACCGCCGGATCGCATGGCAAAAACGACAGCGATAGTCGGGTTTGGACTGTTTTCGGCGGGCGGGATTGGCACAGTGAGTGGCTATCGGCATTTTTGAAATTCGGATCCAGGGGAGACCGGTATGGCAGACACAGGTGCGCGCAAGAAGCGGGGCGGAGGCAGGGCAGGCGCAGCGGCCCGGCGCGGCAGCGCTGCGCTGGAGCAAATGCCCTGGCAGATCCCGGTCAACATCGACCGGCCGACCGAGCCATTGAGCGAGGAAGGCGTGATGGCAATCCACGAGGGCGCCATGCGTATCCTGGAAGAGATCGGCGTGGTTTTCCTGAACCCGGAAGCGCTGGAGATCTTCAAACAGGCCGGCGTCAAGGTCGAGGGCGAGCTGGTCAAAATGGACCGGGACTTTGTGATGGAGATGGTTGGCAAGGCCCCGCGCGAATTCTCGATCACGCCGCGCAACCCGGACCGGACCATTCCGCTGGGCGGCAATCACATCCTGTTCGGCAATGTGTCTTCGCCGCCGAACTACTGGGATATGGAGCTGAACAAAAAGGTGGCAGGCAACCGCGAGCAATGCCGTAACCTGCTGAAACTGACGCAGTATTTCAACTGCATCCACTTTGCCGGCGGCTATCCGGTGGAGCCGGTGGACCTGCATGCCTCAACCCGGCATCTGGATGTGCTTTACGACAAGCTCACGCTCACCGACAAAGCGATGCATGCCTACTCCCTTGGTAAGGAGCGGGTCGAGGACGTGATGGAGATGGTGCGGATTGCCGGTGGGCTCAGCCACGAAGAATTCGATGCCAAGCCGCATATGTACACCAACATCAACTCCACCTCGCCGCTGAAGCACGACTTTCCGATGATCGACGGCTGCCTGCGGCTGGCGCGGCGCGGCCAGGCCATCGTGGTGTCGCCCTTCACGCTGGCAGGCGCGATGGCGCCGGTGACCATGGCCGGTGCGGTGGCGCAGTCGATCGCCGAGAGCCTCTGTGCCATTGCGCTGTTCCAGTACGTGCGCCCCGGCACTCCCTGCGTGATCGGAACCTTTACCTCGAATGTGGACATGAAATCCGGCGCGCCGGCCTTTGGCACCCCGGAATACATGCGCTCGACCCAGATGACCGGGCAGATGGCGCGGTTCTATGGCCTGCCGATGCGTTCCTCTGGCGTTTGCGCGGCCAACGTACCGGACGGGCAGGCAATCTGGGAGACCTCGAATTCGCTGTGGGCGGCGGTGCAGTCGGGCACCAACATGGTCTATCACGCGGCCGGCTGGCTGGAGGGGGGGCTGATTGCCAGCCCCGAGAAATTTATCATGGATTGCGAGATCCTGCAGCAGATCGAACGCTATATGCAGCCGCAGATCTCTGCCACCGGCCCGGAAGAGATTGCCCTGGATGCGATCAGGGAGGTCGGCAATGACGGTCATTTCTTCGGTATTCAGCACACCCAGGACCGCTATTCCGAGGCCTTCTATCAGCCGTTCCTGAGCGACTGGCGCAACTACGAGGCCTGGGAGGCGGCCGGTGCAACCTGGACTGCTGAGCGCGCCCACAAGCTGTTCAAGGAGATCATCGCCGATTTCGAGGAACCGCCGATGGATGCAGCGATCCGCGACGAACTTGCGGATTTCGTCACCCGCCGCAAGGCCGAGGGCGGCGCACCGACAGATTTCTGAGCCATCGGGCCTATCACCAGCAGGAAAAGCGGAGGCAGCCCCTCCGCTTTTTTATGCTGGGTACAGGTTTCGCACACAGCGTGCCGGCGGCAGGTTGGAAGCCGCCGGTTCGGCGCGGATGCACAGCAGCAGGCTTGCCTCCCGGCGCCAGCCGGTCCAGTAGGGAAAGGCGCCTGAACGGTCCAATGCGGGAGTGCAGGTGCGTGCAAATTTGAAGTTGGTTTCAGATGTGGCTGGCCGCAGGGCCGGTTGCCGGGCAATGGCCGCGCTGCGCATATGGCCGGTGTCTGCGGCCGGGGGTGCAGGGTTCGTGCAAGAGTTGATAATGTCAGAAGAAACGCGCGCGGCTTATCGTACAAGTTCGCTTTGTTGGTTCTTTCTTAACCTGCAAGCGTCAAGACTGTGGCAAAGGCAAAGAGGGGCCATTGTATGCACGGTCTGATCAATAGGGCGATTCAGGCTTTTGTGACCAGTACCTACGGGGCCGACCGCTGGGAAGAGGTTATGGAAGAGGCAGGGCTTGGGTTTACCGAGTTCGAGGCGATGCTATTCTATTCTGAAGAGCAATCGAGCCAGATGCTGACGGCGATGGAAAAGGTTCTGGCGCGCCCGCTGCCGGAAATGCTGGAGGATATGGGCACGTTTCTGGTGTCCAATCCGCAGGTGGAGGCACTGCGGCGGCTGCTGCGTTTCGGCGGGGTGAATTACGTCGAGTTTTTGCATTCGCTGGACGACTTGCCGGACCGGGCCCGGCTGGCAGTGTCGGATTTGCACCTGCCGGGGCTGGAGCTTCTGGAACAGGCACCGGAACAGTTCGAGCTGGTTTGCCAGCCTGGGCTGCCTGGCTATGCCTATGTTCTGATGGGGGTTCTGCGGGCGATGGCCGATGATTACGGTGATCTTGTTTTCCTGGATCACAGCGGCAGTCAGGACGGGGCGGAGGTGATTGCGATCACCCTTATCGAAACCGAGTTCGCCGCCGGGCGTGAATTTGATCTGGGGGCGCATTCCTTATGATGACTCTCGAGCAGCTGACACAGATGGCAGGCGTGATCTGCCCGATGTACGTGATTGCCGATGCCAAGGGGCGGATCACCTCTGCCGGGCCGACGCTGAAAAAATTGCGCCCGCAATTGAACTGGGAGGGGCGGCGGTTCTTCCGGGTGTTCGACTTGTCGCGGCCGCGTTCGGTGCGGTCGATAGAAGATCTGGTGAGGACCTCCGGGAGCAAGCTGCATCTGCAGTTCCGGGATGGGCCGCAAACCGGTCTGAAAGGCGTTTGCACGCCGCTGCCTGACGGTCAGGGCGCTTTCATCAATCTGTCCTTTGGGATCTCCGTGCTGGAGGCCGTACGCGATTATGATCTGACCAGCGCTGATTTTTCGCCAACGGATCTGACCATCGAAATGCTCTATCTGGTGGAGGCAAAATCGGCCGCGATGGAGGCGTCACGCCAGTTGAACACGCGGTTGCAAGGGGCAAAGATCGCAGCCGAGGAACAAGCCTTTACCGACACGCTGACCGGGTTGAAGAACCGCCGGGCGATGGATCATGTGCTGGGCCGGCTGATCAACGGCGGCCGCGAATTTGCGCTGATGCATTTGGACCTGGACTATTTCAAGCAGGTCAATGACACGATGGGCCACGCGGCTGGTGATGCGGTGCTGCAGCAGGCGGCGCGGATCATGGTGGAATGCACCCGCCAGTCCGATACCGTTGCCCGTGTCGGCGGCGATGAATTTGTTATGATTCTCGAAGGTGTTCTGGACACGGCCAGGCTGGCTGCTATTGCTAAACGGCTGATCCAGCGGCTGGAAGAGCCGGTTCCGTTTGGCGCCTTGACGTGCCGGATCTCGGCCAGTGCCGGCACCACGCTGTCCACCTGGCAAAAAGTTCCGGATGCTCATCAGCTGCTGAACCAAGCGGATATGGCGCTGTATGCTGCCAAGCGCGCCGGACGGGCGCAGCACTTTTTTTACCGAGAAGGCATGGAGAAAGAAGACGCATGCGGCATCAGCGAGGCTGCCCAGCCGCAAGCAGCGGCACGGGGCCCGGCAGCCTGAAGGTTACCGGTTTATAAGATTGTGTGCAGGCAGTGCAGCGGCTGTCTGTCCCGGTCCTGGATCTCAACCGCGGGGGTGCGATAGGCGGCCGCGTCTTGCTTGCCATCGGGGTGTGCTATGGCAAGCACTGCGCTGAGTGCGGGACGCCAATTTCCTTGTGGAAGGTTTGGGGCTGTGCTGGTGTTTAGCACCCAGAACACCCGGTACAAGGCCGGCTGCTGGCACCGAAAATGTCCCGAACGGGCCAGGGAGGCGACACCGCTTGGCGTGATCCGCAGCAGGATCATGCACACCGTGTTTTTGGGCTAGGACAGCTGCGTTTTCTGAGGTTAGGACAGCTGCTTGAACCATAAAGCAGCCAAGCATCCCTGCACCAACCGGCTGGCTGCTGCGTGTGTTCAGCTTAAGAGCGCATGTCAGGAGAAAGTGGCAGCCCGTAGGGGAATCGAACCCCTCTTTCCAGGTTGAAAACCTGGCGTCCTAACCGATAGACGAACGGGCCACGCTGTCTGTGAAGCGGTGTTTACTGATTGCCATGGCCGGGCGCAAGAGGTTTTTTGCGGAGGCACAAAGTTTTTCCATCTCCCGAGTTCAATTGCTAAGTGGGTGAAAGAACAGGAAAAAGCCATGCTTCAGCGGCTTGGGGAATGCGTCATTCATATGTGGGAGAAGTGGCAGCCCGTAGGGGAATCGAACCCCTCTTTCCAGGTTGAAAACCTGGCGTCCTAACCGATAGACGAACGGGCCACTCTATGTGTGAGCGGGTATTTAGTCGCAACAGCCGGATCCCGCAAGGGAAAAAACGGGCCTCAGTGAAGTTTCTTGTCCGCAGGGGGTAAGTCATTGAAAAATCAGGCTTCGGCGGCATCTTCCAGGCGCAGCTGAGGGCTTTGGCGACCGCCCCAACTGTTCACCTCCAGCCGACCGGCAAAGTGGAAGCGGGCGCCGCCGTGTTCCAGCAGGCGGGGACCCAGCGCGGTGTCAAAGGCGCCAAAGCAGATCCCGTCCAATCCGCCGCCCATACCGTCGCTGAGGGAAATCTTCAGATGGCTTTCCCCCACCTTCTTGGCGAAACGCACCTGCAGATCCGGCAGCGCATAGCGCGGGGCAGGGGCGCCGGCGCCAAAGGGGCCTGCCTGTTCGATCTGTTCGATCAGGTCTACCGTCGCGGCACCGGGCATCAGGGCGCCGTCCAGCTTCAGATCGGCCGGGCCGCCCTGTCCGGCGCCTTGTCTTTCCAACAGCTCCGACAGCCGCGCCATCGCCGGCTCCAGCTTGTCCCGCATGACAGTGAGACCTGCCGCCATCTTGTGGCCGCCGCCTTTGACCAGCAGCCCCTCGGCTGCCAGCCGCTGGATCGAGGCGCCCAGGTCGACGCCGGACACGGACCGGCCAGAGCCCTTGCCTTCCTCGCCATCAAAACCGATCACAACGGCGGGGCGGTTGGCGGCTTCTTTCAGGCGCGAGGCGACAATGCCGACCACGCCGGGATGCCAGCCTTCGCCAGCGGCCCAGACCAGCGGAGTCTCCAGCCCGCGGTCTTCCGCCTGTTCCAGGGCGGCGGCACGCACGGCGTTTTCAATGTCACGGCGTTCGGTGTTCAGCTCATCCAGCCGTTCGGCCAGGGCGGCAGCCTCATGCGGGTTGTCTGTTGACAACAGCCGTGCGCCAAGATCGGCCTTGCCGATCCGCCCGCCGGCATTGACCCGCGGTCCCAGCAGAAAACCGAGGTGATAGGTGGAGGGCGCCGAATCCATGCGGCTGACATCGGACAGGGCCACCAGACCGGGGCGTTTGCGCGCGCCCATGACCTTCAGCCCCTGGCGCACCAGCGCCCGGTTGGCGCCGATCAGCGGCGCCACATCGGCAACGGTGGCCAATGCCACCAGATCCAGCAAGGCCATCAGATCCGGCCCCTTGGCGCCTGCTTGGCGCATTTGCCGCCCGGCCTCAACCAGCATCAGGAACACCACACCTGCGGCGCAGAAATATCCAAGGTCGCCGCTTTCGTCCTGGCGGTTGGGATTCACCACCGCCACGCAGTCCGGCAGCGTCTCACTACCCAGGTGGTGGTCCAGCACGATCACATCCGCGCCTTTGGCGGCAGCAATCGGCTCATGGCTGAGGGTGCCGCAATCGACGCAGATGATCAGGTCGTGGGCGGCGGCCAGCTCCTGCATCGCGGGCACATTGGGGCCATAGCCCTCGTCAATGCGGTCGGGGATATAGAGCGTGGCCTGCAGCCCCATCTGCCGCAGCCAGACCAGCAGCAGCGCGGCCGAGCTGCCGCCATCGACGTCATAATCGGCAAAAACCGCAATCCGCTCCTTGCGCCGCACCGCGTCCAGAAAACGGGAAGCTGCCGCTTCCATGTCCTTCATTTCGCGCGGATCGGGCAACAGTTCCTTCAGCCGGGGTTCCAAAAACCCCTTGGCCTCCATCGCCGGAACCCCGCGCCGGGCCAGCACCTGGCAGACAGACCGGGGCAGGCCGGTCTGCTGTGCCATCATCTCGGAGGCGCGGTCCATCTCCACACCGGGGCCGACCCAGCGCCGCCCGGTCAAGGACTGCTCAACACCCAAAAAGCTCATGCGTTTCCCCCATATGCAAAGGCCGGACCCAAAACGGACCCGGCCCTTCTTCTGGCTTTAAATATCCCTGCCGGAGGCAGCGGCGCAAGCCGCTACCAAGCGCAACGCTCAGCCTTGATGCGGCGCCAGCGGCGTGCGGTAGGACATGCGCCGCACCGAACCGGTCTTTGAGCGCATCAATAGGGTGGTGGTCTCAACCCAGCCCGGTGTGCGCTTGATGCTGGGCAGCAGCGAGCCGCCGGTGACGCCGGTGGCGGCAAAGATCACGTCCTGGGTGACCATCTCATCGCGGGTATAGACGCGGTCCAGATCGGTGATGCCTGCCTTGGCGGCACGGCCTTTTTCGTCATCGTTGCGGAACAGGAGGCGGCCGAAAATCTGGCCGCCCATGCATTTCAATGCAGCGGCTGCCAGCACGCCCTCAGGCGCGCCGCCCTGGCCCATATACATGTCGATGCCGGTAATCTCAGATTCGGCACAATGCATGACGCCGGCCACGTCGCCGTCGGTGATCAGGCGGATCGAAGCGCCGGTTTCGCGCACCTCGGCGATCATCGCCTCGTGGCGCGGGCGTTCCAGGATGCAGACGGTGATGTCGGAGGGCGCGCAGCCCTTGGCCGCGGCCAGCGCCTCAACCCGTACGCGCGGTGACATGTCCAGCGACACAACGCCCTCGGCATAGCCCGGGCCGATTGCCAGTTTGTCCATATAGGTGTCCGGCGCGTGCAGCATCGAGCCGCGCGGGCCCATGGCGATCACGGTCAGCGCGTTCGGCATGTCTTTGGCGGTCAGCGTGGTGCCTTCCAGCGGATCCAGCGCGATGTCGACGCCGGGGCCGTTGCCGGAGCCGACTTCTTCGCCGATGTACAGCATCGGCGCCTCGTCGCGTTCACCTTCGCCGATCACCACGACGCCGGCGATGTCCAGCAGGTTCAGCTGCTCGCGCATGGCGTTCACGGCTGCCTGGTCGGCGGCTTTCTCGTCGCCGCGGCCGATCAGCGAGGCAGAGGCCAGCGCGGCCTGCTCGGCAACGCGGGCCAGGCCGAGCGACAGCATGCGGTCATGAAAAGGCGCGTCAGAAGTGTTCGATGTCATACCGGAAATCCTGTCTCAACGGGTCAGATGTGAATTGGGCGTTTAAAGCCGAATAGCGCGGGGCAGGGCAGGCTCGCAAGAGCAGATAGCGTTTACTGCGGCAGGAATATCCAGCCGCAGTGACCAAAACCGCCGGTTTTCGGCCTATCGCGAGGCTCAAACCTCTTCAATGCGCAGCGCAACCGGGGTGCCGTCGACCACATCGGTGGCGGCGAGGCCGTCCAGTGCCGCATCCAGTGCGGCGCGGGTGCATTTGTGGGTGACGATCAGCACCGGTGCGGTTGGTTCGGAATGGCCGTACTGGCGCATCCGGTCGATGGAGACCCCGGCATCGCCCAGCACGGCGGCCACTTTGGCCAGCGCGCCGGGTTTGTCCAGCAGTCCCATACGCAGGTAGAACGGCGCGGGCAGGCCGGTTTGTGCTGCGGGCACCTCTTGCAGGGTGCCGGCAGGCTGGCCGAAAGTTGCAATCCGCAGGCCGCGGGCCAGGTCCAGCACATCGCCCATCACAGCGCTGGCCGTCGGTCCTTCGCCGGCGCCGGGGCCGCGCAGCACCACTTGTTCGATCGAGTCGCCCTCAATCACCACCATATTGGTGCCGCCTTCCAGCTGGCCGAGCGGGGAATTCGCGGGCACCAGGCAGGGCGACATGCGCTGCTCCAGCCCGCGGGCAGTGCGTTGCGCCACACCCAGCAGTTTGATGCGGTAACCCATATCAGCGGCAGCATTGATGTCGTCCAGCTGGATGCGCTGGATGCCTTCCAATTGCACGTCGTCAAAGGCTGGCTTGGTGCCAAATGCGATCGAGGACAGCAGCGCCAGCTTGTGGCCCGCGTCGATGCCGCCCACGTCCAGGTTCGGATCGGCCTCCAGATAGCCGAGGCGGCCGCATTCCTCGAACAGGGCATTGTAGCCCTGGCCGGTGGCCTGCATCTGGGTCAGGATAAAGTTGCAAGTGCCGTTCATCACCCCCATGACGCGGGTAATCTCATTGCCGGCCAGACCTTCGGTCAGCGATTTGATCACCGGGATGCCGCCGGCCACGGCAGCCTCGAACCGGATGACCCGGCCTGCGGTCTCGGCCTGTTCGGCCAGCGCCTGGCCATGGATCGCCAGCAGCGCCTTGTTGGCGGTGACCACATCCTTGCCAGCAGCAAGTGCGGCCTCGGTTGCCGCTTTGGCGGCGCCTTCATGGCCGCCCATCAGCTCGACAAATACATCCACGTCATCGCGCACGGCCAGCGTTACCGGGTCGGTTTCCCAGGCGTAGTCTTTCAGCGAGACACCACGGTCCTTATTGGCGTCGCGGGCAGACACCGCCGTGATCACAACGGGACGTCCGGTCCGTGCCTCCAGCAGCGCAGCATGGCGGCGGATGATCTTCACCACGCCGATGCCAACCGTGCCCAAACCTGCAATCCCAAGACGAAGCGGTTCTGTCATAGCTGGAGGTCCTTTGTTCCGAAATGCTCAGGCCCCGCCTTAGCGGGTTCGGGGCGGGCGTGCAACGCTGCTGCCGCCTGCGTGCGGCACATGCGGAAGGGAAAGCCGGGAACGGCCTAAGATCCGGCGTTATTCACCGCTTCGGCGCGGCGTTTCAGCCGGTCGCTGCGGGCGTCAAGCTCATCCTGCAGGTCTGCGCTGGCCTGCTGCGGCGGATCGAGCGGTTCCAGCGCGTCATCCAGCGGCAGCAGATCCGGATATCCTGCACCGCGCAGATCCGGGGTCAGCCGGTCCTCAAGCTCGGGCACGCGGGTGCAGGCAGCTGCGGTTGCCATAACCAGAAGACATGTAATCCGGACCCAAACCTGCATTGTACGAAATCCTGTGTTTTATCCTGGTGGTTCTAGGGTGTCCGGGGCCGCCGCACAATTGCTTTCCCGCCTGCATGTGCCGGGATTGGCTTGTTCGGGCTATAGGGGGATAGGTCAGACCATCTTTTCGGCATTCCCGCTCTTTTTTCTGAACGCATGTTCAGTTACGGTCCGGTCATGGCACGTACCCAAGGCTCCCATTCCGATATCACCGGACCCAAAATCCGCGAGGCCGCTTTACGGCTGTTTGCGCAGCATGGCTATGCCGCCGTCTCAATGCGCCAGATCGCCAGGGAGGTGGGGGTGCAGGCCGGGGCGCTGTATAACTACACACCGGACAAGCAAAGCCTGCTGTTCAATCTGATGCAAGGGCATATGGTGGAACTGCAGGCGGCCTGGGACGCGGTGCCGCGGGCCGCGGGCGCGGCTGAGCGGCTGCGGGCCTTTACCGGTTTTCACATCCGCTTTCACCTGGAGCGCCCGGATGCAGTGTTCATCGCCTATATGGAGCTGCGCAACCTGACGGAGGAAAATTTCTCCGCCCTCGAATCGCTGCGCCGGGACTATGAGAACGGCGTGGAGGCGATCCTGAAAGAGGGGGTGGAGCAGCGTGTGTTCCGCATCCCCGATACCAAAATCGCCACTCTGGCGGTGATTGCGATGCTGAACGGGGTCAACACATGGTACCGTTCCGAAGGGCGCCTGACGCTGGATGAGGTAGAGAAGGTCTATTGGGACATGGTGCAAAAAGCGGTCAGCGCATGAGTCTTCTGAGTTTGCAAACCCAGCGGCTGAGCGCCGGGCGCTGGCAGGATCTGCCGGAGCCGGAACTGGCGGATCTGTTTGCGCCTAAGGTGGTGCAATGGCTGCCTGCCGGGTTTCAGACGCAAGACAGCGATCAGGCGCGCCGGGATTTCCTGGCGGCTGTATCGCAGCAAGCAGACATCGTTGCCTTGCGGCTTGCTGAAGGAAAGGGCATCGGGCTGTTGATCCTCTCTTATCCGGAGCAGGGCAGCCGCACCCGCAATCTGGGATATCTTCTGGCCGAAAAAGCTTGGGGCCAGGGTCTGGCAAGTGAGCTGATTGCCGGCTTGCAGGTGCATTTCAGCGGCAGCGCGGTGACGCTGAGCGGAGGCGTCATGCAGGAAAACGCGGCTTCGGCCCGGGTGCTGGAAAAGGCGGGCTTCACGCCGGAGGCTGCGCAGGGCGAAACCGTCTACAGCTGGCGCGCAGACGGCTGACGCTTGCGTTTGCGGTTCAGCTGATCAGCCCGATCATGTCATAATGGTCGATCTGGCGGCTTAGCACCATCGGGTCTTCCTCCGGCAGCACATGCGGCTGCTCCCAATCCTCGCCTGCAAAGGCCTGCAGCGCGGCCACGCTCTCCCAAACCATGACGACGCAGAAGGTGGCAGGCGAGTCCGGCCGGGGCAGCCCGGCGGTGACCGAGACCAGCCCCGGCTGGCGGCGCACATGCGGAATGGCGCTGCCGGTCAGAAAGGCCTTGAAGTCCTCGATCCTGTCCTCGCGGACGGTGGCACGGAATACCCGGATAATCATCACTCCCCCCAATGCTTATTGGCGCAGGGAGTATAGCATACCGCGTCCGTTTTGGCGGACGCGGTTTTTCCGTGTCAGTGCGCAGGCCTGTGCGGGGGCCTGCGCCGCGCACAGGGAAAAGCGGGCACCGGTTTTCCCGATCAGTGCGCGGGCTTTATAAACGTCCCGTTGCGCAGGTCGCGGAAGACCTGCTGCAGTTCTGCTTGGGTATTCATCACAATGGGCCCGTGCCAGGCCACCGGCTCATTGATCGGCGCGCCGGAGATCAACAGGAAACGCACGCCCTCGGGGCCCGCCTGCACGGTGATCTCATCGCCGGTGCCAAAACGGATCAGGGTACGGTCGCCGGACAGGTCGCGGATGTTGACCTCTTCACCTGCAACTTCTTTTTCCAGCAATACACCTTGCGGAGCAGAGGCATCAGCAAAAGCCGCCTGGCCTTCGAACACATAGGCAAACGCGCGGCGGTAGGTGTCGACCGGCAGGGTCTTTTTCACGCCCGCCGGAATAAACACATCCAGATACTGCGGATCGGCGGCAATCCCGTCCACCGGGCCGCGCTTGCCCCAGAAATCTCCGACAATCACTTTCACCCGTGTGCCGTCGTCGTCGATGATTTCAGGGATCTCGGTGCCCTGCACATCCTGATAGCGCGGCGCGGTCATTTTCTCGCTGGCAGGCAGGTTGCCCCAAAGCTGGAAGCCATGCATCTGGCCTTGCGCGTTGCCCGACGGCATCTCCTGATGCAGGATGCCGGAGCCGGCGGTCATCCACTGCACGTCGCCCGCCCCCAGGGTGCCCGCATTGCCCAGCGAGTCGCCATGTTCGACCGCGCCGGACAGCACATAAGTTATGGTCTCGATGCCCCGGTGCGGGTGCCAGGGGAAGCCGCGCAGATAGTCTTCGGGATTTTCATTGCGGAAATCGTCGAACAGCAGGAACGGGTCCAGCTCTGACGGATCCTGAAAGCCGAAGGCGCGGTGCAGTTTCACGCCGGCGCCCTCGGTATGGGGCTGTGCCGGACGGGTTTCGAGTATCGGTCTGAGGGACATCTGCCTGTCTCCTGGGTTTTATTGACTGACCGCAAGATAGGCTGTGCGGTGCCGCCGGAAAACGGGCGTTGAAACACGGCTTCTGTGCGTGTGCGAACGGAGCGCTCCAGCCCGCAGGGCTGCCCGGCCCAACGGGACGCGGCGCCGCAGGCGTCAAGGCCGGGCGGGAGCGCCGCTTGGTATCGTCGCGGGTATCAACGCGGGCGGTGTTTATCCAGCGCTCGTCCAGATCGGTGATACCGCAATGACCGGCGCCGAAGAACTTGGCGATACGCTTTACTTCTGCGGGCATTTTGGCGGGATCATCGATCTCCAGCGCTTCCATGGCCACCGGGGTGCCGGGCCGGATGGCGGCCTGGAACCCCTCGCGGATGCCATCATGCGCCCGGCGGCCGGGCAAGGGGCCGCTGCTGTTCAGCCGAACAGCGATACAATCCAATCGCGTACCAGGGATACTTCGGCGCTGTTCGGGGCCTCTCCGGCGGCGGGCATCAAATAGTGGCCCTGACCCATGGGGATTTCTGCACCAAGAACCTGTGCCAGCCGGCCCTGCGACAGCGGCAGTTCGGCATAGCGGCGCATCAGCATGGCCACACCAGCGCCAGAGGCCGTCATTTCTATCGCCGCCAAAGAGGTGTCCACATAGAGCGGCGCGGTGCGGTCCTTCAGCGGCACGCCTTCTTGTTCGGACAGCCGCAGCCAGTGGTCCTGATAGCCGTGGATATGGATCAGCGTCTGGTCGAACAGCTGATCCACGGACTGCATCCGTCCGGCCAGCTGCGGCTGCGCCACGGGGATCACGGTCTCAGCCGAAAGCAGATGCGCACGGCGGCCGAACCAGCCGGATGGCCCAAGCCGCAGGTCGATATCCACGTCCTCGTCCTGGGTGCTGTCGGCCCAGACGGCAGAGATAAGCCGGATGCGGATATGCGGATTGGCGGCGTGGAACACCCCCAGCCGCGGCGCCACCCACAGGACAGCAGTCGAGACCGGTGCCCGTATCGTTACCGTACGGGTCTGCGCATGCCCTAGCAGCCCGCGGGTGGAATACGCGATATCAGTCAGCGCCTGCGCCACCGAGGGGTAATAGGCATGGCCCAGCTCTGTCAGTTCCAGATGACGCGACCGGCGGACAAACAAGGTGATGCCAAAGCTTTTCTCCAGGCTGCGCACCTGATGGCTGACGGCGGCCTGGGTCAGCCCCAGTTCCTCCGCCGCAGCGGTGAAGCTTTTCAGACGGGCGGCGGCCTCAAACGCGCGCAGCCAGACGAGATTGGGCAGGTCGGACATTAGTGTTGCAAATTTTTCTGGGGTCAGGCCGTTTTATTATTCGTTTTAATTTTGGCGGAGGTCAAGCTAGCCATATCGCAGTAGATCAGCCCCGGGAGGAGAAACTCGAAATGGCAACCACTTTGAAAGTCGGCTTTATCGGCCTTGGCAATGTCGGCGGAAAACTGGCGGGCAGCCTGGTGCGCAACGGCTTGGACGTGGCAGTGCACGATTTGGACGCAGAACTGGTTCAAAACTTCGTGGAGCGCGGTGCCAAAGCAGGCGGCAGCCCGGCGCAAATGATGCAGGATTGCGATGCGGTCATCACCTGCCTGCCAAGCCCTGCGGCATCCGATGCGGTTGTCACCGAGATGCTGCCGCATGTGCAGCCCGGCAAGGTCTGGATGGAAATGTCCACCACCGACGTGGCCGAGGTAAAGCGCCTGGGTGCCCTGATCGTGGAACGCGGCGGTCAGCCGGTCGATTGTCCGGTTTCCGGTGGCTGCCACCGGGCGGATACAGGCAATATCTCGATTTATGCGGGCTGCGAGCGCGAGACTTTTGAGCGCATTCTGCCGATCCTGACCACCATGGGACGCCGCATTCTGCACGTGGGCGAGGTCGGCAATTCGTCGGTTCTGAAAGTGATGACCAACTATCTGGCCAATATCAACATGCTGGCGGTCTGCGAGGCGTTGACGGTGATGAAGGCCAGCGGCATGGATCTGGGCATGACGTTTGAGGCGATTTCGATGTCGTCGGGCACCTCTTTTGCGCATGAAACCGAAAGCCAGCTGATCCTGTCCGGATCACGCGATGTGAACTTCACCATGGATCTGGTGATGAAGGACATCGGCCTGTTCCAGGCCCTGGCGGACCGCAGCAATGTGCCGCTGGAGCTGTCGCCGCTGATGATCGAGATGATGAAGGACGGCCAGCGCCGTTATGGCGAGCGGGCGCAGTCCGACCGGATGATCGAGCGTCTGGAAGAGGCCACCGGTCTATCCATCACCGCGCCGGGTTTCCCGCAGGAATTGATTGACGACGAACCGGAAGAGCCGGGCTATGAGGTGGTCGTGCGCCGCGTTGCTGCGGAGTAAGTTTCCCCGCTTGCACGGCCGCATCCAGCCCCTGCTCCGGCGGGGGCTGTTTTCTTTGGCAAATCCGGTTTATGCCCGGCGCAGCAGCAAGGGGAGCAGCGGATGAACAACGAGGTCCTGGCCACAATAGAAGCCTCCGGCGGACGGCGGATCATGGGCACGGTGATGCTGGGATTGACCGGCTGCCTGCTGCTTTATGTCGCCTTCGCGGCGCCGCCGTCTCCGGCTTGGCTGGTGTTTCTGCTAGCGGTTGGTGCAGCGGCACTGTGGCTGGCCGTGCGGATGTGGCAGGCAACCGTGCACCGGATTGAGCTGACGGCGGAGGAGCTGCGCTGTTCAAATGGCCAGCTGATTGCCAGGGTTGAAGATATCAAAGCCATAGACCGCGGCTTTTTTGCCTTTAAGCCGTCCAACGGTTTTTTGATCCGGACCGGCGCGCAAGGCTCCAGGATCTGGATGCCCGGGTTGTGGTGGCGGTCGGGCCGCCGGATCGGCATTGGCGGGGTAACGCCAGGATCGCAAGGCAAGGCGATGTCGGAAATCCTGGCGGCGACGATGGCGCAGCGCGGCCAGTAAGGCCGCGCTTCTGGCTCAGTCGGTACTTTCACCGCCATCATTGTGGCTGCCGGAACCCGTGGCGCTGCCTTCGAAGACGACAAGCGGGGCAAAACGCGGGCGGGTGAAGATGAAATTGTCCAGGTTCAGCGTCGGCAGGCCGACATTGAAGGCAGGCTCCATCTCGTTGAAGGTCTCCACCAGAATGACCCGTTCCTGATCCGGCATGTCCGGAAGTTTGCCGGCGACAGTGTTGATCGTGGTGTCAGTCCATGTGATATCGGACGTGCCGCGGACTTCGGACCAATCTACATAGTATTTGGCGTCATCTTCGTCCCAGCGCACCACTGATACCCGAAGGCCAAGCTGCGAATCCTGCCGGATCAGGAGTTGCGCCATTTCGTACATGCTGTCGATATAGTCGTCGTTGATCGCCGTTGTTTCGCGCGAGATCAGGTCTGAGATGGTGTAAGCAGCTTTGAGATTGACACTGTCGCGGCGGAAGGCGTCAAAGAACGTGTAGATGGAGGCAAACAGGGCCAATAACAGGGGGGCATAGAGTGCGAATTCGACCGATACGTTACCCTCGGTTCTGCACCGGAAGATGTGCAGATGGCGGGGCAGGGCTTGGCCGGAAAATTTCGGTATCAGGGCAGTCAGCATGGCTCACCTCGGTTCCTGAACAAATGCGGATGCGGCGGTCAGGCTGATCCGGCCGTCATCATCCTTGGATAGGCTTTGTCCCAATCCCCAGGTTGGCAGGATGGGCTTAAACTTCATGCAGGCACGGATCAGCATCAGCTCATTGGATTGCCCGTGTTCGAAGGTTACGTCTGGGTTCACTTCTTCGATCCGGTTGATGCAATCCGGATCTGGATCAATCCCTGTCCAATTGAACGGGTCGGCTCGCACCATTTCAAGCTTCAGAGATGACGCGCAGTCGTCTATGAACCCGGAAAGTTCGCAGATTTCGTCGCGGATTTGCGCGTGGTCCTTGTTGGCGCCGGTGTTCAGGCGAATATCGCGTACAGTTAGGTCCAGGGCGCGTTCCAGCTGCGAGTGGCGCAGATTGATCAGCCCCAGCTCCACGGTTGACATCAGTGCCAGTAGGAAGGCGGGGATGACGATGGCGAACTCAACAGAAGCGTTGCCATCGTCATGTGACCTGAACCGGCGCAGTTTTTGTGTGATGCAGCGGATCATTGGGTCAGCCTCAGTTGGCGGATTGAGGTTGCGATGGAGGAAAAGGCATCGGCGATCTCCAGACCTTGCACGTCGAAATAGTGGGAGTCGGAGCTGGCGCAGTCCTGCAGCACCGCCACCCCGTTGCTGGGCGCCTCGAAGCCGATGGTGTAGACGATGATGCCCTGATCCTTAGCCGCCTCGCAGATGCTGCGGGTGCGGGCGTTCTTGGTAGAGTTCCCGTAGGAGTCGTAAACGCCGTAATACCACTCGCTGCGGGCGGAAGACGTGCCCATCCAGTCGGCGTAGATGTACTTGTACAGATATTTGAGCGGCGTCTGCGCGAACAAATCGGTATAAGAGAGCCGGACCGGCGTGCCGCTTTCGGTTGTATAGCCATAACAGTAGCCATTATAAGAGTTGGTGCAGACTGTGTCGTTCCCGGCACCGAAAGGATGGTCCTGCCAGCCGCCGCCATTATGCCAGTAATAGCTGCCGGTCGATGGCCTGAGTGTTGAGTAAACACCACTGCCGGGACTCGTTTCCGTATACCAGACGTAGGAGTCGCCCTCGCGATGGTCGCTTTCGACATAGTACTGCGAGGTGTTCTGGCCGTCTGTCATCAGCACGATCACTTTGACGGTATCCGAGTCTGTGTATTCCGAGGGGCGGGTTGAGAAGTCACTTGGAACAGACGCATCCGGACCAGCGGTCAGGGCGTTTATCGCGGGCCGGGCTGAAGGGTCCAGCAGGGTCGTGCCCCATTTCATCCCAATGTCGATGGAGGTGTTGCCGCCACCCCAAAGACCATCGATGAAGGCTTTAAGAGCTGCGGCATCCTTCTGAAAGGGAAGGATCGCCCGGGAGCTATCCGAAGCGGCAACGCAGACGGGGGATTGAACCAAATCCCCGTTATCGCGCCGGTCATTGCTGGACCAGGGCGAGAAATGCATCGTTTGCTCCAGCGGTGCGGTGGTGGACAGGCTGGTTGTGTTGAAATCGGGGCCATCAAAGTTCACGCAATACGAATCGTCGTGCAACTCGTCCAAAGCGTATTTGCTGATCAGGTCTTCCGGGACTGACACTTGCGTGGCGTAGGGCACGATTGAGATCGACATTTTTCCATCGGTGGTGTTGGCCACCATGGTGTCGATAAAATCCTTTGCTGCCGCTTGCAGGTTGGTCAGACGGCTGTTGCGGGTCATCGACCCGGACACGTCCAGCACCAGCGAAATCTCAAGACCGTCGATGCTCTCTTCAGCTCGGGAGGTGGCATAGAGCGGCATTTCGTCGACACCGGCGAAACCCAGCATGTGGGTGGGAAAGGTTGTGTCGATCGTGGCCTGCACTTTCTTGAAACCCAAGCCGGCTTCCCACCAGGGCGCTTGATAGTACTCCTGAAGACCGGATTTCGACAGATAGTCCAGCACGACTGCATCAGGTAACTTCTCTTGATCCAGGTCCGCCGCTGCCAGTGCCGCCCGGTCAAGCGTGTATTGCAGCATGGTGCGGTCGCGTTCCATCCGCATCAGGTCCACGCCAATTCCGCCCACCGCAACCATAGCCAGGAAAGTACCGATCATCGGTTTGGCCAGAACACCATCTTCTTCCCGCAGGTAGGTTTGAGCACCGGCCAGACAGCGCTGCATGAGCGGGCTGCTCAGCGCTGTGGACCCCTTGTGACGTCTATGCATTTAACACCCCCCCCGCCGGTTCTTGAACAGATCAGCCCGGCTCTAGACGCGGAATTTACACATAATTAATGGCTGCCGAACGTGGCGGAATTGGGGCGGGTTTGCGCCGAAAAACATGTGATTGTAGTGATTTGGGGTTTCAATTGCCGGGTATCCTGCGGGGCTGTCGCGGTCTGCAGAACAATGGTTCTGGGCAAACAGCGAATCGTGAACTTTTGGCAAAAATGCGAATCTTTTTGGCAGGGAATGGTCAAAAAGGTCGCACTCCTTAATCTTCTCTGCATAGAGTGAAGGCATCATCGGCATCGAGTCGATGTTTGAGCACGGAGAAGATTTTAGATGAGCAGCCGCACAGAGCCGAGCTTCCGCGAGAGCGTGGACCTGATGTTTAACCGGGCCGTGTCCCTGATGGATCTGCCGCCGGGGCTGGAGGAAAAGATCCGGGTCTGCAATGCGACCTATACGGTGCGGTTCGGGGTGCGCCTGCGCGGCGCCATGCACACGTTCACCGGCTACCGCTCGGTCCATTCCGAACATATGGAGCCCGTGAAGGGCGGCATCCGTTATGCCACCGGTGTCAACCAGGACGAGGTCGAAGCGCTGGCGGCGCTGATGACCTATAAATGCGCCCTGGTGGAGGCGCCGTTCGGCGGTTCCAAAGGCGGGCTTTGCATTGATCCGCGCGAGTATGAGGAACACGAGCTGGAGCTGATCACCCGCCGCTTTGCCTATGAGCTGGCCAAGCGCGACCTGATCCATCCCTCGCAGAACGTGCCTGCACCCGACATGGGCACCGGCGAGCGCGAGATGGCGTGGATTGCAGATCAGTATGCGCGCATGAACACCACCGACATCAACGCCAAGGCCTGTGTCACCGGTAAGCCGCTGAATGCCGGCGGCATCTCCGGCCGGGTCGAGGCCACGGGCCGCGGCGTGCAATACGCGCTGCAGGAATTCTTCCGTTACGAGGAAGACAAGGCGGCAGCTGGTCTGAGCGGCAAGCTGGATGGCAAACGGATCATTGTTCAGGGGCTTGGCAACGTGGGGTATCACGCGGCCAAATTTCTGTCCGAGGAAGATGGTTCGCGGATCACCGGCATCATCGAACGGGACGGCGGATTGTCGAACCCAGATGGCCTGGATGTCGAGGCGGTGCGCAATTGGATCGTCAAGCATGGCGGCGTGGTTGGCTACCCGGATGCCCAGTATGTGGAAGACGGCGCGCTGCTGCTGGAGGAAGACTGTGACATCCTGATCCCGGCCGCGCTGGAGGGGGTGATCAACCTGTCCAACGCCGAACGCGTGAAGGCGCCGCTGATCATCGAGGCTGCAAACGGTCCGGTGACCGCCGGTGCGGATGACATTCTGCGCAAGAAGGGCACCGTGATCATTCCCGACATGTATGCCAATGCGGGCGGTGTGACGGTGTCTTACTTCGAGTGGGTGAAGAACCTTTCCCACATCCGTTTCGGACGCATGCAGCGCCGCCAGGAAGAGGCGCGCCACCAGTTGGTGATCGACGAGCTGCAGCGCCTGGACGACGTGATGGGGAGCACCTGGTCGATGTCGCCGAATTTCAAGGACAAGTACCTTAAGGGCGCGGGTGAGCTGGAGCTGGTGCGCTCGGGCCTCGATGACACCATGCGGGTGGCCTACCAGTCGATGCGTGAGGTCTGGCACAGCCGGGACGATGTCACCGACCTTCGGACTGCCGCCTATCTGGTGTCGATCGACAAGGTCGCCAAAAGCTATCACGCCAAGGGTCTCTGACCAGGCAGCGGGTAATTGGATTATGGCCGGGGCGGAGGGAAAACTCTCCGCCCCGTTTTTATTTGCAAGTGAACCGGAATACGTCACGACCTGTCGCAATTATTACTAGACACATGTGATCAGTTCGTGTGTTTTGCAGCAAAGCCGGGCTGAACTGCCGCAAATTGATCCTTGGGGCTAGGAGCAGCAGGCGAAAGCGGGTAGCAATGCCGCCAAGGTCCGGGTCACCTTTTTTCCGGGCATCGGAAGTGATTTGACGGGGAGGGACGACATGCGGTTTTCGGGATGGCGTGTGCTCAAAGAGGGGCTCACCGGAAACAAGGGCTGGACGCCGCACTGGCGCGACCCCGCACCCAAGTCCGAATATGACGTGGTGATCATCGGCGGCGGCGGCCACGGTCTGGCGACCGCCTACTACCTGGCCAAAGAACACGGCATTACCAATGTTGCAGTGCTGGAAAAGGGTTATCTCGGCGGCGGCAATGTGGGGCGCAACACCACCATCGTACGGGCGAACTACTATCTGCCGGGCAATTCCGAGTTTTATTCCCACTCGCTGAAACTGTGGGAGGGGATGGAGCAGGACCTGAATTACAACGCGATGATGTCGCAGCGCGGCATCCTCAACCTGTACCACAACGACGGCCAGCGCGATGCGGCGGTGCGGCGGGGCAACGCGATCATCAACCAGGGTGACGATGCTGAGATCCTGAGCCGCGAACAGGTGCGTCAGATGGCGCCGTTCCTGAATTTTGACAGCAACCGCTTCCCGATCATGGGCGGGCTGATGCAGCGCCGGGCGGGTACTGCGCGCCATGACGCGGTGGCCTGGGGCTATGCCCGCGGCGCCGATATGCGCGGGGTGGATCTGATCCAGAACTGCGAAGTGACCGGCATCGACGTGGAGAACGGCAAGGTTGTGGGCGTGCAGACCGCCCGCGGACCGATCCGGGCCAAGAAGGTGGCGCTGGCCGCCGCGGGGCGCTCCGGCCAGGTGGCGGCGATGGCGGGTCTGACCCTGCCTATTGAGAGCCACGTGCTGCAGGCTTTTGTTTCCGAAGGGCTGAAACCCATGGTGGATCATGTGATCACCTTTGCCGAAGGGCATCTGTATATCAGCCAGTCGGACAAGGGCGGGCTGGTGTTTGGCAGCTACCTGGATTTCTACAGCTCATACGCGGCGCGGGGGAACCTGCCGATGGTGGAGCACACGATGGAAAGCTTTGTGGCGATGGTGCCGGCGGTCAGCAAGGCGCGGCTCTTGCGCAGCTGGGGCGGTATCATGGACATGACGCCGGATGGCTCGCCCATTATCGATCATTCGCCGGTTGACGGCCTCTATCTGAATTGCGGCTGGTGCTACGGCGGCTTTAAGGCGACGCCGGCGTCAGGCCATGTCTATGCGCATCTGATCGCCACAGACCGCCCGCATGGGGCAGCAACCAAACTGAAGCTGGACCGTTTCCGCAGCGGCCACGGCCTGATGGATGAGGAGGGGACCGGTGCGCAGCATAACTTGCACTAAGCGTTTTGAATGCGCCGGGTTTGCCTCCGGCGGGAGTTTTTTCAGAAAGATGAAAGGGCGCTGGTCATGAGGATTGCCTGTCCGCTCTGCGGCGAAAGGGACCGCCGCGAATTCTATTATAAAGGGGCCGCGCTGGAGCGCCCGGCTGAGGGCGCTGGTCTGGATGCCTGGCACGCCTATGTGAACCTGCGCGAAAACCCGGCGGGGCCGCTGGATGAGCTGTGGTATCACGAGATGGGCTGCAATTCCTGGCTGAAGGTCACTCGCAATACGTCGACCCATGAGATTCTGGCGGTGCAGCTGGCGTCCGAGGCCGGGCTGGGAGGTAAGACATGAGGCTTCCCGGAAAAGGGCTGAACCAGGGTGCGAAGCCGATTACGTTCTCTTTTAATGGCCGTCACATGATGGGGCTGGAAGGGGACACGCTGGCCGCGGCGCTGCTGGCCAATGATGTGCATCTGATGGCGCGATCGTTCAAATACCACCGTCCGCGCGGGGTGCTGACTGCGGGCAGCGAGGAGCCGAATGCGCTGGTGACCACCGGCGCCGGCGGCCAGCAGGATCCGAACGTCCGTGCCACCCAGCAGGAGATCTATGAGGGGCTGGATGCGCGCAGCCAGAATTGCTGGCCCTCGGTTGAGCGCGACGTGATGGCGGTCAATGACCTGGCGGCGCCGTTCTTTACTGCGGGGTTCTATTACAAGACCTTCATGTGGCCGGCGGCGTTCTGGGAAAAGCTCTACGAGCCGATGATCCGCAATGCGGCAGGGCTTGGTGCGCTGTCGGGCGAGGCGGATCAGGACCGCTACGAGAAAGCCTTTGCCTTTTGCGATGTACTGGTGATCGGTTCGGGTCCTGCCGGGCTGATGGCGGCGTTGACTGCAGGCCGGGCTGGGGCCGATGTGATTCTGGCAGAAGAAGACAGCCGCATAGGCGGGCGTCTTTTGGCGGAACGCGAAGACGTCAGCGGCAAGCCGGGCCATGAATGGGCCGCGGACGTGCTGGCTGAGCTTGAGGCGATGGACAATGTGCGGCTGATGACCCGCACCGCTGTCACTGGCGCCTATGATCAGGGCACTTATGGCGCGCTGGAGCGGGTCTCGCATCACTTGCCGCGGCGGCATTCGCTGAAGGGCAGCCATCTGCCGCGCGAATGCTTTTGGCGGATCGCGGCCAAACACGCGGTGCTGGCGGCAGGTGCGATCGAGCGTCCGGTCGCGTTCCGTAACAACGACCGGCCTGGCATCATGATGGCGGGCGCCGTGCGCGCCTATCTGAACCGCTGGGGTGTGGCGCCGGGGGAGCGGGTCACCGTCTTTGCCAACAACGATCAGGCGCACCGGACCGCGCGCGACCTGCATGACGCAGGGGTGCACATTGCAGCGGTGATCGACAGCCGCCACGAAGCGCCGGACAGCGGCCCTTATCAGGTGATCAAGGGCGCGCAGGTTTGCGGTTCCGCCGGACGGCATCGGGTGGACAGTATCACTGTGCGCTCGGTCAAGGGCGAGGAGAAGATCCAGACCGATTGCCTGGCGATGTCCGACGGTTGGAACCCGTCTGTGCATCTGACCTGCCATCTGAACAGCCGCCCGGTGTGGAAACGCGATGTGCTGGGCTTTGTGCCTGCCGAGGGGGCCGTGCCGGGCATGGTCACCGCGGGGGCTTGCAACGGCACATTCTCCACCGCAGGCGCGCTGCGCGAAGGGGCTGAAGCCGCGGGCAAGGTGCTGGAAGCGCTGGGCCTGAAACCCGCTGCCGCTGATCTGCCGGATGCCGAGGATGATCCTTACCGTATTGCGGCACTCTGGGCTGTACCCGGCAAGGGCCGCGCCTGGCTCGATTTTCAGAACGATGTAACGGTCAAGGATGTGAAGCAGGCAGCGGTCGAGAACTTCCGCTCTGTCGAGCATATGAAGCGCTACACCACCCAAGGGATGGCGACGGATCAGGGCAAGAATTCCAACGTTGCCGCACTGGCGGTGCTGGCGGATGCCACGGGGCGGACGATCCCCGAGACCGGCACCACAACCTTCCGCCCGCCATTTGTGCCGGTGGCGATTGGCGCCATCGGGGCGGGGGCCACGGATGAAGGTTTCAAGCCGCAGCGCTTCCTGACCTCGCACGCTGAAAGCGACACCCGCGGTGCGCATCAGCTGGAGGTCGGCCTGTGGTACCGGGCCGCCTATTACCCGAAACCGGGGGAGACCAATTGGCGCCAGTCCTGCGACCGTGAAGTGACGTGCGTGCGCAATGCGGTGGGCATCTGCGATGTCTCCACCCTGGGCAAGATCGACATTCAGGGCGCCGATGCGGGCAAGTTCCTGGATCATCTTTATACCAACACCTTCAGCACGCTGAAGGTGGGCAAGGTGCGCTATGGGCTGATGCTGCGTGAGGATGGCTTTGTCATGGATGACGGCACCACCGCGCGGCTGGGCGAGAACCATTATGTCATGACCACCACCACCGCTGCGGCAGGGCAGGTGATGGCGCATATGGAGTTTGTCAGCCAAGTGTTGCACCCCGATTGGGACGTGCGCTTTACCTCGGTGACCGAGCAATGGGCGCAGTTTGCCGTGGCCGGCCCCAAGTCGCAAGAGCTGCTGAACAGGCTGCTGGACGAGGAGGTCAACGGCGAAACCTGGCCCTTCATGGCCTGCGGTGAGGCGACCGTGCTGGGCGTCAAGGGGCGGCTGTTCCGGATCTCCTTCTCGGGCGAACACGCCTATGAGGTGGCCGTGCCTGCGCGCTATGGCGAGGCGCTGTTCCGCGAGCTGCTGAAGCGGGCCGAGGCGGTGGGCGGCGGGGCCTATGGGATGGAAGCGCTCAACGTGCTGCGGATTGAGAAGGGGCTGATCACCCATGCCGAGATCAACGGCACAGTGACCGCCTTTGATTTGGGCCTGCAGGGGATGATGTCCAGGAAGAAGGATTTCCTGGGCAAGCCGATGTCCACCCGTGAGGGGCTGATGGCCGAGGAGCGGATGCGCCTGGTGGGCTTGAAACCGGTTGGCGCGGCCAAGGAGATCACTGCCGGCGCGCATCTGTTCACACCGGGCGATCCGGTCGAGCGGATCTATGATCAGGGCTATGTGACCTCGGCAGGCTATTCGCCGACGCTGGGGCATCCGGTCGGCCTGGCGTTCCTGAAGGAAGGCCCCGACCGGATCGGCGAAACCGTGCGTCTGGTTGACCACATGCGCGGCGTTGACACCCTGTGCGAGATTGTGCCGCCTGTGTTCTTTGACCCCGAAGGAGGGCGTGCCCGTGGCTGAACTGATAGCAAAAAGCCCCTGTGAGGGGCTGGTTCCGGCAAGTATCGGCGGCATGAGCCTGACCGAGGAACACCCGGGTGCGATGTGGACCGTGGCCCCGTTCAAGGGCCAGCAGGAGGCGCTGAGCAAAGCGCTGGAAACGGCCCATGGCATGGCGTTCCCGGCGCCGAATCGTGCGACCGGCAAGGCCGGCAGCCGCGCTGTCTGGTTCGGGCGGGACATGGCATTGCTGATAGGGCCTGCGCCGGATGCCAAGCTGGCGGGGCACGCCGCGCTGACGGATCAGAGCGACGCCTGGGCCGTGGTGCGGCTGGAGGGTGCGGGCGCTGAGGACGTGCTGGCGCGGCTGGTGCCAGTGGATCTGCGGAACCAGGTGTTCAAACGCGGCCATACCGTGCGGGCCGAGCTGAAGCACATGATGGCGTCTGTGACCCGCACCGGCCCGCAGGCGTTTCAGATCATGGTGTTCCGCTCGATGGCGAAAACGCTTGTGCATGATTTGAAAACAGCGATGGAAGCTGTCGCGGCGCGGGGGTAACCTTTGGGGATCACCAACTGATTCCCGGAGCGCATCTATGATCCGCATTGCCCTTGCAGCCGCCTTATTGGCGGCTCCGGCCTATGCTTCTGAAACCAAAGAACAAAGCTGCAAGTACCAGGGCCAGGTCATGGCCGCGGTGCAGCAGGCGCGGCTGGACCGGGTGAAACAGGAAGAGGTGGAGCAGGCGGTACTGGACAGCGAACCGGACTGGCCTGAGACCTATTCCAAGGCGATCCCGCAGCTGACGAACCATGTCTATGCGATGAAACGGCGCGATCTGCGCGACGTTGATCTTGGTGCGGCCTTCGAGGAACAGTGCCTGCAGAACTGGGATCAGATCCAGGCGATGCAGAAACAGCTGAAGTCGAACTGATATGTCCCTGCCGCCCGGCTTTCTGGATGAATTGCGCACCCGAGTCAGTATCTCTGATGTTGTCGGGCGCAAGGTCATGTGGGATCAGCGCAAGTCGCAGCCGGGCAAAGGTGACTTTTGGAGCCCGTGCCCCTTTCACCACGAGAAAACCGCGTCTTTCCATGTCGAGGACCGCAAGGGGTTCTATTACTGCTTCGGCTGCCATGCCAAAGGCGACGCGCTGAAGTTCATCCAGGAGACCGAGAACGTCGGTTTCATGGAGGCGGTGGAGATCCTGGCGCAAGAGGCGGGCATGGAAATGCCCAAGCGCGACCCGCGCGCGCAGGAAAAACAGGACCGCCGGACGCTGCTGGCCGAAGTGATGGAGCAGGCGGTGCAGTTCTTCCGCCTGCAGCTCAAGACCAACGGCGCTCATGACGCCCGTGCTTACCTGCAGCGCCGCGGGCTGACGCCGCCGGCGCTGGACCGCTGGGAAATCGGCTTTGCCCCTGATGGCTGGCAAGCCTTGTGGGACGGGCTGCGCGGCAAAAACGTGCCCGAAGACCTGATCATCGGCGCCGGGCTGGCCAAACCCTCGAACAAGGGCGGCAAGCCTTATGACACCTTCCGCAACCGGATCATGTTCCCGATCCGCGACGCGCGCGGCCGCGCGATTGCCTTTGGCGGCCGGGCAATGGACCCGAATGACAATGCCAAATACCTGAACTCGCCCGAGACCGAGCTGTTCGACAAGGGCCGCAGCCTGTACAATCACGGACCTGCACGGGCGGCGTCGGGGCGGGGTTCCACGCTGGTTGTGGCCGAAGGCTATATGGATGTGATTGCGCTGGCCGAGGGCGGGTTTCAGTCCTGCGTGGCGCCGCTGGGCACTGCGATCACCGAAAACCAGCTGCAGATGCTGTGGCGGATGTCGGATGAGCCGATCATCGCGCTGGACGGCGACACCGCTGGTATCCGTGCTGCCATGCGGCTGATTGATCTGGCGCTGCCGCTGCTGGAGGCCGGAAAATCCCTGCGCTTTGCCATCATGCCCGAGGGCAAGGACCCCGACGATCTGATCCGCAGTAAAGGCCCGGAGGCGGTGCAGGCGGTGCTGGATCAGGCGATGCCGATGGTTAAGCTGCTGTGGCAGCGCGAGACCGAGGGCAAAGTCTTCGACAGCCCCGAACGCAAGGCGTCGCTGGACAAATCCTTGCGCGAGAAGATCAAGCTGATCCGCGACCCGTCGATCCGCAAGCATTACGGCGAAGACGTCAAGGAGATGCGCTGGCAGCTGTTCCGCAGTAACCGCAGCGGCGGCGAGGGCGGTTTCCAGCAGCGCGGGTCCCGCAGCGGCGGTTTTCGCGATGGCAGCCGTCCGCCGTGGAAACCCGGCAAAGGCTTTGGCCCGATCCCGCAGCCGCGGGCAACCACCCGTGCCTCGCTGGTGGCAGGTGCCGAAGACGAATTTTTTGCCGCCATGCGCGAAGCGGTGATCCTGGCCACGGCAATCACCACCCCGGCTGTGATCCCCGAATTCGAAACCAGCCTTGAGCGCCTGCAATGCGCCGACCCGGATCTGGCGGTGCTGCGGGATATGGTGCTGCGCTTTGGCATCGGCGCGCCGGAGCGTCTGCGCGAGGAAATCGACTGGTCTTTGGGGCCTCATGCCCTTGAAAACCTCTTTGGGCTTCGCCATGTCGCAATCACCCCCTGCCTGCGCAAACCCGGCGACACCGAACTGGCCAGCATGACCCTGGCCGAGGAACTGGCAAAACTTGAGGCACGGCGCGGGCTGGACGCGGAACTGGCAGAGGCCGAAGAGGATCTGGACGGTCTTGCAGATGAGGCGCTGACCTGGCGGTTGCGGCAGGCAGCCGAGGCCAAGAACAAGGCAGTGCGCAGCGAGAATGAGGACCAGGCGCAGTATGATGTGGGCGAGAACGGCGCGCGGGTCAGCCGGGATGAGCGCGACGCATTCGGCGCCCTTTTGGATCGGATCGGCTTTTCCGGTAAATGACACAGATTGCCTGATTCTGCGTTTTGCTAAGGAAGAGCACAGGAAAATTGGGTAAACGGGGTGACGAATCAGAGAATCGCGCTAATGATTCGCGCGACCCGAATCGCCCCGCAGCCCCTGAGTAGGAGCAATGAATGGCCGCCAAAGACACCGACGACCGCAAACCTGACGATCAGGATGCCGAAATCTCACTCGACATGAGCCAGACTCAGGTCAAGAAGATGATCGCGGAGGCCCGCGAGAAAGGCTACATCACCTACGATCAGCTCAATCAGGTTCTGCCGCCGGATCAGGTCAGTTCGGAACAGATCGAAGACGTGATGTCGATGCTCAGTGAAATGGGCATCAACATCATCGAGGACGAAGAGGCCGAAGAAGAAGAGAACAAGGGCACCACCGACCTTGTGACCACCGAAGGCCCGCGCGAGGTTGCGCTGGCCGGCGCCCAGGCTGAAAAGCTGGACCGCACCGATGATCCGGTGCGCATGTACCTGCGCGAGATGGGCTCGGTTGAGCTGCTGAGCCGCGAAGGCGAGATTGCCATCGCCAAGCGGATCGAAGCCGGCCGCAATACGATGATCCTGGGGCTGTGCGAAAGCCCGCTGACCTTCCAGGCGATCACCATCTGGCACGACGAACTTCTGTCCGAGGACATCCTGCTGCGCGACGTCATCGACCTGGAGGCCACCTTTGGCAATCAGTTGGACGAAGACGGCGAGGAGGAAGCGCCGGTTGTCGATACATCTGCTGTGGCCGCGGCCAAGCCGGTCAAAGACGAAGGTCCCGAGCTGGACGCCGACGGCAACCCGATTGCCAGCGATGATGACGATGACGAGGACGAACAGGCCAACATGTCGCTGGCCGCGATGGAGGCCGCGCTCAAGGACCGGGTTCTGGTCACGCTGGAGCGGATCTCGACCGACTTTGCGCAGCTGTCCGAAATGCAGGACAGCCGGATCTCGGCGACCCTGAACGAGGACGGCTCTTTCAGCACTCAGGACGAGGCGACCTATCAGGCGCTGCGTTCGGAAATCGTTGAGCTGGTGAATGGGCTGCATCTGCACAACAACCGGATCGAGGCGCTGATCGACCAGCTTTACGGCATTAACCGCCGGGTGATGCAGATTGACAGCGCGATGGTCAAGCTGGCCGACCAGGCCCGCATCAACCGCCGCGAGTTCATTGATGCCTACCGCGGCCGTGAGCTGGACCCGAACTGGCTGGCCGACATGGGCGGCAAGCCCGGCCGCGGCTGGCAGATGTTCATCGAACGCTCGACTGACAAGGTCGAAGAACTGCGCGCCGACATGGCCCAGGTCGGCCAGTATGTCGGTCTGGATATCTCGGAATTCCGCCGCATTGTGCAGCAGGTTCAAAAGGGCGAAAAAGAAGCCCGCCAGGCCAAGAAGGAAATGGTCGAGGCCAACCTGCGCCTGGTGATCTCGATTGCCAAGAAGTACACCAACCGCGGTCTGCAGTTCCTGGACCTGATCCAGGAAGGCAACATCGGCCTGATGAAGGCGGTGGACAAGTTCGAATACCGCCGCGGCTACAAATTCTCGACCTATGCGACCTGGTGGATCCGTCAGGCGATCACCCGCTCCATCGCGGATCAGGCCCGCACCATCCGGATCCCGGTCCACATGATCGAGACCATCAACAAGCTGGTCCGCACCGGCCGCCAGATGCTGCATGAGATCGGCCGCGAGCCGACCCCGGAAGAGCTGGCTGAAAAGCTGCAGATGCCGCTGGAGAAGGTCCGCAAGGTGATGAAGATCGCCAAGGAGCCGATCAGCCTTGAAACCCCGATCGGGGACGAGGAAGACAGCCAGCTGGGTGATTTCATCGAGGATAAGAATGCCGTGCTGCCCTTGGACAGCGCCATTCAGGAAAACCTCAAGGAAACCACCACCCGGGTTCTGGCGTCGCTCACCCCGCGCGAGGAACGGGTTCTGCGGATGCGGTTCGGCATCGGCATGAACACTGACCACACGCTGGAAGAAGTCGGCCAGCAGTTCAGCGTGACCCGCGAACGGATCCGCCAGATCGAGGCGAAAGCCTTGCGGAAACTGAAGCATCCCAGCCGCAGCCGCAAACTGCGCAGCTTCCTGGATCAGTAATATTTGGGCTGGTATTGTTTCAGGGCGTCCCTTTGGGGACGCCCTTTTTAATTGGAGGTTTCATGCGCGCATTTTTGATCGGTAGTTTTCTGCTCGCGGCGAATGCTGTTCATGCCTGTCCTGATGGCTCAACCATACTTGTTTCCTGCACGTTCAATGGCGGAGCAAGCTATCTGGAAACGTGTCTGATGGGCGATCATGCGACTTATGCGTATGGTGAATCTGACAGGAAGCCGGAACTGGCACTGGCCCGCCATGTGCGCGATGTGGATATGACGCCTTGGCCCGGTATCGGGAAATCGATCTGGGAGGCGTTCACCTTTGAGAACGGCGGGTATTCTTACACGGCCCATTACGCGATCAAGAAGGATCCCGGCGCAGAATCTCCGATGAGCGGCGGCATCATTGTCGATAAGGATGGTCAGCAGGTCGCCAGCAGGCAATGTGATACCGGCAGTGTTTCGGCTTCCGGCTATTCATTGCCTTTGTTTGAAGCCAAAGAGGCGGCCGGCCAAATCTATTCGCCTGAAACCCAGAGCTGGCGTTAAGTGCCTGGGCTGCAGGACAGGGCTGCGGCTGCGGCGGCAGGCAAAGACCTCATCGTCTTCGACGGCGAATGCGTGCTGTGCTCGGGCTTCTTCCGCTTCATGCTGCGCCATGACCGGGCCGGGCGGTTCTCCTTTGCCACCGCGCAGTCGCCGCTGGGGCAGCAGCTCTACCGCCAGCATGGCCTGCCGACGGATAATTTCGAGACCAATCTGGTGATAGTGGATGGCCGCACCTATCAGCGGCTGGATGCCTTTGCCGCCGCAATGCGGGCGCTGCCCGGGCCCTGGCCGGCCTTGTCTGTCTGCCGGTTCCTGCCGGGGCGGTTGAAGGATGCGCTGTACTTCAGCATCGCCCGCAACCGCTACCGGCTGTTCGGCCGCTTTGATACGTGCCTGATCCCTGGTCCTGAGGTTCGCGCCCGGTTCGCCGACGGAGGCTTTGAGTCATGAGGGATGCCTTTGGCGACATCATCGCGGCACAAGACCTGGAGGTGCCGCCGGCCCTGCTGCGGTTCCATGCGCAGCCGCCGCAACGCAGCCACGGCATGGTCAAGGTTGAGGGCGGCAGCCGCTGGGCGCGGCTGCTGGCGGCGCTTGCAGGCTTTCCGCCGCCAATGGCCGAAACCCGGTTCCGGCTGGATGTCGCCCCGCAGGGCAAGGGCCATGTCTGGCGGCGCAGTTTCGGAAAATTCCTGACCCGCTCGCACTTGCGGTATGATCCGCAAACAGGCAGAGCAGTGGAACGCTTCGGCTTGGTCGAACTGGACCTGGCCGTCTCGGCTCAGCAAGGCGCAATGGTGGTCTCGGTGGAGAGGGCCCGGCTGTTCGGCCTGCCGCTGCCCCAAGCTCTTTGCCCGCAAAGCGCCGCTACCGAATTTGAAACACCGGAGGGGCACTTGGGATTTGACATCTCTGCCAGCCTGCCGCGCATCGGCTTGCTGGTGCGTTACAGCGGGTTTCTGGTGCTGCCGGAGCTGGACCTCAGACGTTAACCATTTGCTAACCCTGTCATTGCCCGGCGCGGCATCGGCCCTTAAAATCGATGCTGTTGCCCATTGGCCTTCCGGGGGGAAGAAAATGTCTGCACATACCAATATGAACACGGCACTGCTGGCGCTGACTGCAAAGCTTCAATCGTTGAATGATCTGGTGACGGCCAACCAGTTCATGGTCGAGGCTTTGGCGGATCAGGGGGATGCGCTTAAGCAAATGGATGGTGCTGAGACCAAGGATATGCTGCGCCGGCAGGCGCGCGAAAAGTTCCACCCGGACACTGGCACCGTGCCGAATGCTGCAGCGCTTGCCATTCTGGAAGGCGTGCTGAGCCATCAGCGGGACAGTGCGGAGATCATTCCGTTCCCGTCCCGCGCCTAAGCCGGGCGTTCACACATCTGCGAGAGGTCGTTACAAAGGTGCTGCCGGTCTATTGGAGCCGCTGCGGCAAATCCCTATGTTGAAGCGAACACAGGGATATTTCCGAATGAAACACCTCCTTTGCGCTGCCATCCTGGCTTGTCTTTCTTCCAGTCCCGCAGCTGCGGATGCCTTCATTACCAACCGCGGCGTGCGGGTGCTGCCGGTCAATGACACGGTCTATGAGGTGGTGCCGCGCGGCTCCGGCGGCACCTGGGATTACTGGTGTGCGGCTGCCGAATACGCCCGCCGCGAGCTGGGCGCTGGCTGGATGGACCGGTTTTACGTGGTGCGGGGCCGTGATGTCAGCGTCACCACCGGGCGCCGGTCCTCGGTGCAGTTCACGCTCTACCCGAAACGGAGCGGTGTCGAACCCAAAACAGGCTGGCTGTCGCTGGGTTTTCGTCCCGGGGAAAGCATGTCAGTGCAGCAGGGATACGGCTATTGCGTGAATGAACCGGCGTTGTAATGGATTCGAAGCATTTGAACTTGCGCGGATGTGACGTTGTATGATGACAATTGGCTGTCTACTGGTGCCGGTCGCTCCAGTAGCTGCGCAATCCTCTTGTAGCAATGGATGGCCAGTTCTTCTGCAGCATCCTTCGCAATACAGTGTCATCGAGCGTGAGCTGCTGCCCGGATAGAACCCCAGTTGCGTTTGCGCCAAAGTAACGTTTCAGGTGGAATCGCAGCTCATGCTTGTCTCTGCCGTGCTGTAGTTAAGGGGCTGACAAAGCGGAGTTTTCTCAAATGTCGATGGCCTTGAAAACAGTGTGAAAGAGCCGGGGCGTGACTTGCCACAGTGACCGCACAGCAGTGTGAGTCGCTTGTGTTTCAATTCTCCTTACACTTTTCGGTATCTGCCTGGTTGCCGGGCGGCGCACAATAACTGAAAGGGGTCCGACATGAAAATCTGGATATCTGTCCTGTCTCTCGCCACCGCTCTGCCGTTTTTTCTGCCAGAGCCGGCCGCGGCCTGGAATGACCGCAGGGCGGCGCATATCAATGCAGTATCGCAAGATATCTTTGAGGTGGTGCCGAAAATCTCAGCCGGGGCATTCTTCTGGTGTGCTGCAGCTGATCATGCTCAGCGGGACCTAGGAGCGCCGTGGAAGGCGGATCTGTTTATCACCCGCGGGTTGGGGGCAAGCGAGACAACAAACCGCGTATCAGCGGTTCAGTTCACCCTGAATGCGGGTTTGGCGCCTGCGGCAAGCCGTGGCAATATCAATAGCCTGAAGGCCGGCCAAAGCATGAGTGTGCAGCGGGCTTTTAGTTATTGCGACAGGCTGCCGGGACGACCCTGAGCCAGGGCCTGCTTGATATCTGGCGGCTGTTGAAACAAGGAGAATTAGATGACCAAACGCATTGCAGCCATTGCCGGTCTGGCCGGGGCGCTTCTCCTATTGCCTGAAGCAAGCGCTGCCTGGCGGGCAATCAACCGCCATGAGGTGCTGCCAGTGTCCGAAGGCGTCTGGGAAGTGGTGGCCCGGGTCGGGACTGGCGCACAGGATTATTGGTGCGGTATCGGTGATTTTGCGATCCGCCAGCTGCGGGCGCCGGTGAACCAGCGCATCTATGTCTGGCGCGGGGTCGGGCCTTCGGTCAACCGGCCGGGGCGCAAAGCGGTGCAATTTGCCTTTGGCCTGCCGCCTGGTGTTCCGGACCGCTCCTCCAGCCTGTCGCTGAATGTGCGCGAGGCAGGTGACAATCTGCATGTGACGGCTGCACAAACCTATTGTTATGACCGGCTGCCCGGCCGGGACCGCTGGTTGCCTTAGCGTCCGCTTTCGCCGGCCGCAGCGGTTGCCAGCCGGACCGGGTTCCGCCACAAATGATTTATGCAGTATGAGTTCACCATTCCGACGTGCGGGCAGGGCCTTTATGAGTTCACCCGCGACGTGCAGGCCTGGGTTTCCGGGTCCGGCCTGCAGGATGGGCTGCTGACCCTGTTTGTCCGCCATACCTCCTGTTCGCTGCTGATCCAGGAAAATGCCGACCACGAGGTGCAGACCGACCTTCGGGCCTTCTTTTCACGCCTGGTGCCGCCTTCCTCCGATCCCGCAATGGCCTATTTGCGCCACACCTATGAGGGGCCGGACGACATGCCCGCCCATATCAAAGCGGCGATGATGCCAGTCAGCCTGTCGGTCCCTGTCAGCCGCGGTGCACTGGTGCTGGGCACCTGGCAGGGGATCTACCTGTTTGAACACCGCGATCGTCCGCACCAGCGGCATGTGGCCGCGCATCTGGCCTGAACCTCTTTATCTAGCGGCCATAAATCACCACTACCCAAATTCTGGAGGGTAGCCTATAGTTGTGGATAACCGGGCAAACACCGGCACAAACAATAGGCTGACAGGATTGAGGGAGCAGGCGGATGCGCTGCCCATTTTGCGGAAATATCGACACTCAGGTCAAGGATTCACGCCCCGCCGAAGATCATGTTTCGATCCGGCGGCGCCGGTTCTGCCCGGCTTGCGGCGGCCGTTTCACCACCTACGAACGGGTGCAGCTGCGCGATCTTGTGGTGATCAAAACCAGCGGCAAGCGCGAGGATTTCGACCGCGACAAGCTGGAACGCTCGATCCGCATCTCGATGCAAAAACGCCCGATTGAGCCGGAGCGCATTGATCAGATGATCTCGGGCATCGTGCGGCGGCTCGAAAGCATGGGCGAGACCGATATCGGCTCGAAGAAAATCGGCGAGATCGTGATGGAGGCACTGGCCCGGATCGACACCGTGGCATACGTGCGCTTTGCCAGCGTTTACAAGAATTTCCAGGCGGCAGATGACTTCGAGGATTTTGTTCACGAGCTGCGCCCGCCAGTTGCACCGGAAGAATAATGGACGCTGATCACCGTTTCATGGCGCTGGCGCTGTCCCTGGGACGGCGCGGGCAGGGCAACTGCTGGCCCAACCCGGCAGTGGGCTGTGTTATCGTGCAGGGCGGCCGCGTGGTGGGCCGCGGCTGGACCAGGCCGGGCGGCCGCCCTCATGCAGAAACCGAAGCACTGGCGCAGGCCGGCGGGGCCGCACGCGGTGCCACGGCTTATGTGACGCTGGAACCTTGCGCCCATCACGGCGAAACACCGCCCTGTGCGCAGGCGCTGATTGACGCCGGTGTGGCGCGGGTTGTTGCCGCGATTGAAGACAGCGATCCGCGGGTGTCGGGGCACGGATTTCAGATGCTGCGCAATGCGGGCATCGATGTGGCCACCGGAATATGGGGGGCACAGGCAGCGCGGGATCATGCTGGGTTCTTCCTGAAGACTGAGCAGGGCCGCCCGCTGGTGACCCTGAAGCTGGCCGCCAGTTTCGACGGGCGTATCGCCACCGGATCGGGCCAAAGCAAATGGATCACCGGACCGGAGGCCCGTCGCGCCGTGCACGCGATGCGCGCGCGCCATGACGCGGTGATGGTCGGCGGCGGGACTGCGCGGGCTGATGATCCCTCGCTGACCGTGCGCGATCTGGGGGTGGAGCACCAGCCTGTGCGGGTGGTGATCTCGCGCCATCTGGACTTGCCGCTGATGGGTCAGTTGGCCCGCACCGCCAAGGACGTGCCGGTCTGGCTCTGCCATGGCCACGGCGCTGATCATGAACGCATTCAGGCCTGGGAAGGGCTGGGTGCCAATCTGATCCCCTGTGCGTCGCACGGGGTACAGCTGGACGCGGCGGATGTGCTGCAGCAGTTGGGGCAGGCGGGTCTGACACGGGTGTTCTGTGAAGGCGGCAGCGCGCTGGCGGCATCGCTTTTGGCATTTGATCTGGTGGATGAGCTGATCGGCTTCACTGCGGGTCTGGGGATCGGGGCCGAGGGTCTGCCGTCGATCGGTGCGCTTGGCATCGGCCGGCTGGAGGAAGCGCCGCGGTTTGAGCTGGTTGAAACCCGCCCCCTCGGCAAAGACATCCTGCACCGCTGGACCCGCGCGTTGCGCTGATCATCCTTTTCCGTGCAGAGCAGGCTCTCCCGCCCGTCACTGGAGCATGTTTCATGCTCCGCTTCCGTTGGGCGTGGCCCGGCGCTGCGCGCCGGGCCACGCCCAAGGCCGCCAAGGGCGGGCTGGCGTCAGCCAGGATGTCCTGCGGGCGCGGGAGAGCTCCCGATCAGCTGGCCGCCGTTCAACGCCAGAGATGGGCGTAGGTGGTAAAAAGCCCCTGCAGCTTGGATAGCAGCCGGTTGCTTAGCCCCGGATGCGGCAGATGCCCTTGGCGCAGACGCATCACTGCAACCTCCACCGGACAGGGCTGTGCGGTCACCGGGTCGAAGTAGCGCGGGTAGTCGATCAGCGCCGCATGGGCAAGGCCCAGAAGTGTGACACGGGCTTGCCGCCAGGCTGGCGCCGGAGCCAGATCGGCAGTCAGGCCCCAGCCTGCATAAAACGGTGTTCCCAGCGTGGTCACCGGCACCCCGCGCAACAGGGCTTCGAACCCCAGAAGGGAGGTCATCGTCCAGACCTCTTGCACTTCAGCCAGCAGGGCCATGGGGTCCGCATGGGAGGCAACCGCATCGGCCAGCCCCTCTGCTGCAACCCGGCCTTTGCGCAGGCCTGCCTCCACATCCGGATGCGGCTTGTAGACAATCACCGCGTCCGGGTTGGCCTGCCGCACCGCGCGCAGCAGATCCAGGTTAGTGTTCACCGCCCCGGCTCCGCACAGGATTGAAGCGTCATCCTCCACCTGGCCCGGCACCAGGATCCGGCGGCCTTGGGGCAGGGCAGGAGGGGTGCCGCCAAGATTGTATTTCGACACGCCGTCCTGGACCAGAGACCGCACCAGATGCTCGGCCCGTAACGCCTCGGCCTGGGTCATCTCAACCCTGCGGGCAATCAGCCCATCCAGATCCGAGGGCTGGCGCGGATCATAGTAGATCCCCTGCCGGTCAGCCACCAGCGACAGCGGCGGCACCAGTTCCGCCCCCAGCCCGCGGGAGCGCAGAAAGCCGTCCTCCACCCGCACAGCACCGTCATGCGCCGCATCCGCCTTGCCGGCCCAGACCATCCGCTTGCGTCCGCTGGCTTGTGCCTTGGCCGGGTCTTCGGTGAACAGCACCCGTGTCCCGGCGCCAAAGAACTTCTGCAGCGGCTTGCGCTTCCACATCCGCATGCCCGAGGCGGCCCAGCCGGGACGGTCGTCCCGCCAGGCCCGCACCCGTGCCTCCAGGTTGTCCAGCACCGTCTCCAGCCCGCACAATTCATCCCGGAACGGGTCGTACCACTTTGGATAGAGGATCATCGCTGCGGCAAACAGCTGCGCCCGTGTCAGCCGCCGCTGCCTGCGGGGGGGCGGGGCGTCGTCAATGCTCAGCCCCCAGCCCGCGTAAAACGGCTGGCCGAAGACCCTCGGCTTGTGACCTGCCAGGATCGCCTCGAACCCCAATTGCGAAGATACCGTGTAGACGCCCACGGCGCCTTCCAGCAGCGCCCAGGGCGACACGCTTCCCGTGAACAGCGCAACCCGCCCCTGAGCGTCCTGCGCATCATAATACCCCGCCCGGTAGCCGCGCAATGTTTCTGGATGTGTCTTGATCAGTACCCGCGCACCCGGGTGCTCCTCCTGGGCAAAGGCGAGCATTTCCAGAAACCGCGCCCGGTCGCCGCGCGATGCAGTGACCGAGGCATCGTTGCGTGCCTGGTCCGCAACCAGCACATAACCCGGATCCGGTACCGCCGCCGCAGGATCAAAGGCGTTGTATTTGCTGAGATGCGCGTTCTTGAGCCGGGTAATCGCATCCCGTGCCCGGCGCATCAGATGTGCATCATCCAGCGGATGGCTGGCCAGCAGCTGTTCCAGCTCCGAGGGCTGCGCCGCATCAAAATGCACGCCCGAGCGGTCCAGCAGCAATCCGGCCGGCGGTTCGCCTGCGCGGCCGGGGTGGAGCGAGCGCAGAAAGGCATCCTCGACCCGCAACAATCCGCAGCCGCGCTGTTCGGCGACTGCAAGGCCCCGGTGCGCTGTGGGCGAGGCGCCCCAGATGCCAACCAGATCTTCGGCCTGCGGCAGTCCCAGCCGGATGCCATAACCGCAAAGCTGCAGGATCCGCCGCACCCGGCGCTGGGTCAGAAAGCCGCCATTGTAAACAAAAAGCCGGGACGCAATGCTCCCGGCTTTGTGCTGGCCAGCGCTCTGACGCATGGCGGTTTAACCGCCTACGGCGCTGGAAACGCTTGACAGCGACCCCACTGGTGTCACCAGCAGCGAAATGGTCTTGGTCCATTGGGTGTACGGCGCTTCGGTGACATAAAGCGTATCATCGTCGCGGATCACGAAATCGCGGGCGACAAACAGCCCGTTCGGCTGGGTCAGGTTCAGCACATAGACCAGACGCTGTGCGCCGATCAGATCGTCGCGGCCCAGCACCTGGTTGGCGATCTCGGCCGGCTCATTGCGCAGCACAAAGACGCCGGTTGGATCAGAGGCGGTGGAAATCAGCCCGCCAACCTGTGCAATGGCTTCCAGCGCCGACAGGTCCTGGCTTTCAAACGGCACCCGCGCCTGTGCCGAGGTCGCCCCCAGGGCGGTGAAGGAGCGGGTGTCCTCCTCAACCAGAATGCGGTCGCCGCCGCGCAGGGCCACATCCAGCTCCGGGTGGTCGAACAGGTCCTGGAACCAGATCTTGCCCTTTTCCTGGCCGCGGATCACGGTAACCTGGGCAATTTCCGGCTGGATCGTCACGCCGCCCGCCTGGGCCAGCATGGACGACAGGGTGCGGGTCGGGCGTTCAATCGGATAGACACCCTGGCCGCCCACGGCGCCCGTCAGGCTGACGGTGGCACCGTCACCGGCCAAACGGCGCACCTGCACCTGCGGGTCGGGGGTCTGGTCTTCAAGCTTTTTTGTGATGGTCTCGCGCAGCTGGTCCGGTGTGTTGCCGGAGGCGCGCAGGCGGCCTGCGTAGGGCACAAAGATATAGCCGGCGCTGTCGACCTGGACCTCTTCCAGCACCGTGGAGTTGGTGGCCTCGGCGGCCAGCAGCCCGTCATCCACGTTTTCCCAGACTGTCAGGCCCAGCACGTCGCCAGGACGGATAGTGTCCGAGGTCAGCCGGCCGGCAGACGTAAAGCCGGAGGAAAAGCCAAGGGCCGGCACCACGGCGGTGGCGCGGGCGACGCGGTCGTTGACGGAGACGATGAAGGCATCGCCTTCCCGCTGCACGGAACCGGCAAAGATCTGGCGCTTGTTAGGGCCGACCTTGGGCAGCCCGCAGGAGGCCGCAAGGGCCAATGCTGCCAGCATCGCCACCGGACGCGCCCAGCGAAGGGGAACGGATTTCACTGCTCGGTCTCCTCGACCAATTATTGTTTGCCTCAAGTTTTAGGGGCAACCTAACCTGCCAGCAGGGAAAAATCCAGTCTTTGGGCGCAGCTGTATCAGGTCACCAGACGCAACTGTTGCCGCGGTGCCGCTGTGCCCAGGCGCAGCGCGTCATAGGGGTCCTCGTCCGCCAGCATCATGTCCGCCACTTGGCGCAGCAGCTGGCGCCGCCCCTCACGGGAATAGTAGCCGCCTGGCACCTGCGAGGTTTCCAGCAGGAACCGACGGTAATCCTTGTAGGCGCGGCTGTCCGGGCGGCTGGCGGCGGCAAAAAACTCCGCCAGGGGCTGCTCGGACACAAACTCCGGCTTGCCGTAAACCGCGCGTCCGAACACCCGCAGCGGAATGCCGCGCCACAGCACCTGCTGGCCGGCGGTGGAATTGACGGTCACCGCGGTGCGCGCCTCGTTCAGCAGCTGTGCCAGCTTTCCGCCGCGCACATAATGCACCCGGTCTTCGATGTCGTGCTCGCGCGCCAGCCGACGCAGGCTGCGGCGCACTTGGGCACGGCCGTCCTCCAGCGGATGCGCCTTGATCACCAGGTGGTGATGGCGCGGGGCGCCTTCGGCAAAGCCGCGGATCACTTCTTCCAGAAACTCGCCCATGCTGGAGAACGGCGAGTGCATCTGAAAGGAACTGTCATGCTCCAGCTGCAAAAGCGCCAGATGATAGGGAAACCCGCCATTGCGGATGCGCCGCTCCGCCAGCCTCCGCTCCAGCGCCTGGGCGGGCATCAGCAGTAATCGTTTCAGATACAGCCGGAATTCCTTGGTCACTGTCAATGACCGGTGCGGCCGGAAACTGCGGTACTTGCCATTCCGGAACATCACGAACCAATGGTACAGCGCGCCATAAAACACGTGCTGGCGCATATCGCCCCAGTGTGCGGGGGGCAGCGGCGCCTCCATGTCGGACAGCGCCAGCGCCTGCTGCATTTGCGGAACACCCATCTCCATCAGCCGCGAATGGCCATTGGCGCCGCCGCGCTCGTAAGTCACCCAATAGGGGCGCAGATAGCCTTCCTCGAATACATGCACGGTGATACCGCGTTGCTGCGCGGCTTTGATCGCGCTGGCGTGAATAGGGCGGGTGTCGCCATACAGCACAATATCGGTGATGCTGCGGCTTTCCAGCAGCCCGGCCAGCACCTCCGGCCAATCTTCAGGGCTGCCGGTGAAGGGAAAATAACTGTTTTTGCTGCGCCAGAAGGCCTGATCGCCCGCATTGAACCCGACCCGGGCCACATCACAGCCCGCGGCCCGCAGCAATCGTCCAAGGGCGGCGAAAAACGGCCCGTGCGGGCCTTGCAGGAACAGAAAGCTGCGGTGTTTCATCAGGTGGCGTGACATCCCGGTGTCAGAAATAGGGTGGCAGTCTCAAGGATTGATTAACAATTGACTGGGGCGAAACTATGGCCGCGAGGGGCGGTAAGGCAAGCCGGGGCTTGTGGAGCGCGCGCAGCTTGGCTACCTCTGCGGCAGCATTGGCACATCATCTGCGGGGAGCGGACCCATGTTTACAGGCATTATCACGGACGTTGGCACCATCACCGAACTGGAGCAGCAAGGCGATTTGCGCGCCCGCATCCGCACCTCTTATGACACGGCGGCCATTGATATCGGCGCTTCCATTGCCTCTGATGGGGTCTGCCTGACAGTGATCGCGCTGGGGGAAGACTGGTACGACGTGCAAGTCTCGGCCGAGACCGTCTCCAAGACCAACCTGGACAGCTGGACCACGGGCAAGCGGGTCAATCTGGAGCGCGCTTTGAAAGTGGGGGACGAGCTGGGCGGCCATATCGTGTCCGGCCATGTGGACGGTGTTGCCGAAGTGGTGAAGATGGAAGACGAGGGCGACAGCACCCGCGTCATCCTGCGCGCGCCGCAGGACCTGGCCCGCTTCATTGCCTCCAAAGGATCGGTGGCCCTGAACGGCGCTTCACTGACGGTGAATGACGTGGACGGCTGCGATTTCGGTATCAACTTCATCCCGCACACCAAGGAGGTCACCACCTGGGGCGATGTGAAGCAAGGCGACCGCATCAATCTGGAAATCGACACCCTGGCCCGCTACGTCGCGCGTCTGCAGGAAGCCGGCTAAAACGGCGCAGCCTCTTCATCTTTCCAAAAATACTCCGGGGTGAGGCCGTAAGGCCGAGGGGCAGCGCCCCTCATCCCGCCACATACAAACGCTCCCGCCCCTTTGAGCAGCACTGACGTGCAGCCCAAAGCGTTGGGCGTTGCGCGCCGCCGGGGCGGCGCGCGTCACCACATGTCGCCAACGGTATAGCCCAAAGGGAAAGGGTCGCTGGGATCCAGCGTGTAATGGCTCAGCCCGTAGATCCAGCCCTGGCCGGACAGGGTGGGGATGATGGCCTTGTATGGTCCGACCTGCGTCTCTGCTGTGATACGCCCGGTGAACGTGGTGCCCAGTGGTCCTGCGTTCACATAGTCCTGCCCGATCCCTAGCTTCCCGCGCGCATGCAGCACCGCCATTTTGGCGCAGGTGCCGGTGCCGCAGGGCGACCGGTCCAGAATGCCGCTAGCGTCTTGCGGGCGCTTCGGGTCGAACGGGCCTGTTGAAATCGTAATGGCGCCGCGGCCGTGGGTGCCTTGCGTCGCCGGCGCGCCCCACAGGTTGGTGATCGTAGGCCCTGTGATCCCGGGGTTTTCCGGATGCGCTACGGGCAGCTGCTCGGCAGTGGCATGGCGGATCGCTTCCGACACCCGCACGATCTCTGCTCCATTGTCTGCATCGAGGGAAATCCCCAGCCTCCCGGCCTCGGCCAGCACAAAGAACATCCCGCCCCAGGCCACATCCACGGTGACAGTGCCAAGCCCCGCAACCTCCACTGGCGCGTCCAGATGCACCGCAAAGGCCGGCACATTCTCAAACTCCACCCGCGTCACCTTGCCATCCCCGCATTCGGCCCGCACCCGGATCAGCCCGGCGGGAGCCTCCAGCACCAGCTCGGTCACCGGTTCCACCATCGCCACCACGCCGGTCTCCAGCAGCACCGTCACCACGCAGATGGTGTTGGAGCCGGACATCGGCGGGTATTCGGTCTGCTCGAAAATGATGAACCCGGCGTCCGCTTCCGGATGGCAGGGCGGCACAATCGCATTGCCGCAGAGCCCCGGATTGCCGCGCGGCTCGCGCAGCATTTGCAGGCGGATATCATCATGATTGGCCGCCATGTCCTGCATCTTTTCAAACACCGAACGGCCCTTCAGCAGCGGCATGCCGCCGGTGATCACCCGGCCCGGCTCGCCCTCGGCATGAGCCTCAACCGCCTGGATAATGCGGGATGCGCGCATCTGTCTTTCCCTTCCCGATGTAACCCTGGACCTATGGATTGGATCCAAAATCATTTGTGCACAGATGCACAGGCCGCGTCCATACCCCTCGGTGCCGTTTGCGGGACTGGCATTTGCCCCGTCTGTGGGCTATCTGGCAGGGAAAGAACCCGCAGCGCCAGGCGTGCTGCCTTTGCGCATCGAAAGGCTGCTACATGAGCTTTGAAACACCGGGGCCGGTTGAGGCGCAATTGCGCAATGCCATCAGCCCGATTGAAGACATCATTGAGGAGGCCCGCCAAGGCCGTATGTTCATCCTGGTCGATCACGAGGACCGCGAGAACGAAGGCGACCTGGTGATCCCGGCGCAAGCTGCGGATGCGGCGGCGATCAACTTCATGGCCACCCACGGCCGCGGCCTGATCTGCCTGACCCTGCCTGCTGATCGAATCGAGGAACTGGGCCTGCCGATGATGGCGCTGCACAATTCGTCGCGCCATGAGACTGCTTTCACAGTTTCGATCGAGGCGCGCGAAGGCGTTTCCACCGGCATCTCTGCCGCCGACCGGGCGCTGACCGTGGCTACTGCCATTGATCCCGATAACACCGCCGCCGACATCGCCACCCCCGGCCATGTCTTTCCGCTGCGCGCGCGCCGGGGCGGGGTGCTTGTGCGTGCAGGCCATACCGAAGCCGGCTGCGACGTGGCTCGGCTGGCAGGTCAATACCCGTCGTCGGTGATCTGCGAGATCATGAAAGAAGACGGCACCATGGCACGTCTGCCCGATCTGGTGGAATACGCCGCGACGCACGGGCTGAAGATCGGCACCATTTCCGACCTGATCACCTACCGCGCCCGCAACGACAATCTGGTAACGGAAACCTCGCGCGAGACCGTGACCTCGGAAATCGGCGGCGAGTGGGAGATGCGGCTGTTTACCGATCAGACCCACGGCATCGAACATGTGGTGATGATCAAGGGCGACATTACCACGCCGGAGCCGGTGCTGGTGCGCACCCATGCGCTGCATGAGGCAACGGATATCCTGGGCCTTGGCCCGAAATCAGCCCGCCAGCTGCCCCGCGCGATGGAGATCATTGCCGAAGAGGGCCGTGGCGTGGTGACCTTGTTCCGCCAGCCCCGCAATGCGCTTTATGCCAATGAGGAAGACGGCGCGCGGACCGTGACCATCAAACAGACCGGCATCGGCGCGCAGATCCTGTCAAGCCTGGGACTGAACGAACTGGTCCTGCTGACCGACTCGCCCTCGACCAAATATGTCGGGCTGGATGCCTATGGGCTGTCCATCACCGGCAGCCGCCCCATTCTGAAGGACGATTGATATGGCTGGACATGAAACCCACTACACCCTGCCGCGCGCGGAATTCGAAAAGCCGGTGAAGATGCTGATTGTTGTGGCGCCTTATTACAAGGATATCGCCGACAATCTGGTCACCGGCGCCGCAGCCGAGATCGAAGCCGCAGGCGGAACTTTCGAGATCGTCGAAGTGCCCGGTGCGCTGGAAGTCCCGACCGCGATCGCCATCGCCGACCGGACCTCGAATTTCGACGGCTACGTGGCGCTGGGCTGCGTGATCCGCGGCGAGACCACCCATTATGACACCGTCTGCAACGACAGCAGCCGCGCGATCCAGCTGATGGGCCTGCAGGGCCTGTGCATCGGCAACGGCATCCTGACCGTGGAAAACCGCAAACAGGCCGAAGTGCGCGCAGATACTGCCGATCAGAACAAAGGCGGCGGTGCGGCAGCTGCGGCCTTGCATCTGATCGCACTCACGCGTAAGTGGGGCGCCCAGACCAAAGGCATCGGTTTCAAGGCGCCCACAGGGGCGTACCAGGTCGCCGGTACAGACAACGGATCCACCAGCGTATGAGCACCCAGGACAGCCGCCCCAAGGGCAATGGCAAGAATCAGATGAGATCGGCAGCGCGGCTTTACGCTGTGCAGGCGCTGTTCCAGATGGAACACAGCGGCCTCACCTTTGACAAGGTGATCGTCGAGTTTGAGGACCACCGCTTTGGCGCTGTCTATGAGGGTGACGAGATGGCGGAGGGGGATAACAAAATCTTCCGCAAGCTGATACGCGAAGCCGTGAACCACCAGGCGCAGATCGACCAGATGACCGACCGCGCCCTGGTGGCGAAATGGCCGATTGCACGGATCGATCCCACCTTGCGCGCGCTGTTCCGCGCCGCGGGGTCCGAGCTGACGCAATCCGACACCCCGCCCAAAGTGGTGATCAACGAGTTTGTCGACATCGCCCGCGCCTTCTTTCCCGAGGGCAAAGAGCCGAAATTCGTCAACGCGGTGCTGGACCACATGGCACGCGAAGCAAAACCGGAAGCCTTCTAAGGCGGTAATTCCGGACTTCGATGGAGAAAGGGCGCGCTGCAGAGTGCGCCTTTTTCTTTGGGAGATTGCCAATCGCAAAGGGTGCGGCAAATTCCGCTCATTTTTCCGGAAGCGCTGGACGGCGCTGCAAAGACTGATAACCTCCTATTGCATATCTGGAGGACTCAGATGCCTGAACTGGTGAAGATGTACATCCGCAACGTCGTGATCGGCTTCTGCATTGCTGCCGTATTTGTGGCGATGCTGCTTTGGTTCAATGTAATGAACCTTTGGGGGCTGGTTTCCACATCTGACGCGGGCCTCTTGGCGGTGTTCCTGTTGTGGTTCATGCATGGCATCGTCTTTGCCGGTGTGCAGTTTGCCTGGGCGGTGATGGCCATGGCCGAAAAGGATGGCGGGCCCCGCCGCGGCACTCCGGTGGTTAATGAATTCCAGCCGGTGCGTGTACCGGCTGACGAGCCTTCCCAGCGTGAGCGTCAGCTGCGCAGCCGCCGCTGAAGTATTGCAAAACGCAATCCGCCCGCGCTTTCCATCCGGAAGGCGCGGTTTTTCTTTGGCGGTAAGGGAAAATGCGGCGGGACCACCAATCAACCGTGCGGCTTTGATTCCCGGGGACCTGTTTGTACAGGTGGGCGCCAGGTAAACGGACCAGGGTCCGAACAGAGCCAGCTCCCGTGGAATTGCTTAAGGCCACTGGAATGCTGCCTGTCACAAGAAGGGCAGAACCCGCCAATGCCGTAAGTAGTCTGCCCGGCCCGCTGTTACAAGGGGAACGCGGTGCTGGCGGGTTGTTTCCGGATAAAACCGCAGGATTGCAACTTGTTCCCTGATTGTTCACATTTGCCTGTATGATGAATGATCTGCAGCCTGGACAGAAACTCGCCCGCGGGGTGTCGCGCTATCTGCGCTCGCTGGGCTATGCGCCGCTGGAGGAGTTTGTGCCGGCCCGCGGCCTGCGCGTTGATGTGATGGCGCTGGGGCCCAAGGGGGAGCTGTGGGTGGTCGAGTGCAAGTCCAGCCGCGCTGATTTCCAGTCCGACAGCAAGTGGGAGGGTTATTTGGAGTGGTGCGACCGCTTTTTCTGGGCGGTGGACCTAGCGTTTCCAACCGAGCTGCTGCCGGACGGCACCGGGCTGATTATTGCAGACCCGTATGATGCTGAAATCATCCGCATGGCGCCGGAGGACAAACTGCCGCCGGCGCGCCGCAGAAAACTGATCCAGAAGTTCGCGATGGATTCCGCCCGCCGCCTGCAGGCCCTGCGTGACCCGCGCCCGGGCCGGGACGGGCAGCTGCTGGGCGAGGCAGGAGATCAAGAGCCTGAGGATTGAGCGCTGGCGGCAGCTCCCGCGCCCGCAGGTGCGCCCCGGCTGCGCCGGAACCCCTTGGCGGCCTTGGGCCCGGCAGCATGCCTGCGGCACGCTGCCGGCGCTTGGTGCGCCGCTTTGCCCGGCCATCGGGTTCAGCGCAGAAGGGCGGGTGCGGAGTGCCGGAAAGACTGCGTTACTTGACGTTGCGCGCGGCTTGTGCAGCGGCGCGGATCTCTTCGGCAATCTCCTCGGCTTCTTCCGGGTCAAAGTCCATCGGGATTTCAACGCTGCCGGTATCAATGAAAATCCGCACCATACCCTGATCGGTCGGACCGATTTGCATGTTTGCCTCAATGTCGCGTTCGGTGTTGATACTCATTGCACACTCCAATGCCGGTCAGCGGATTGCAGCTGGTGCTAGCCCGGGGCAGGCTGAAACGCAAGCCGGCTTTGCGCTATGCTGTCAGCATGATGGATGTGACCCTGCGCCGATTCGCACCTGCCGACATGCACTGGCTGGCCGCCCGCCACCAGGATCTTTACGCCCGCGAGGCCGGGTTTGATGAAACTTTCGGACCGCTGGTTGCCGATATTCTGCATAGTTTCTGCGCTGGCCACGACCCGGCGTGCGAACGCGGCTGGTTGGCGGAAAGCGGCGGCGAGCGGCTGGGTTCGGTGTTTTGCATGAAAAAGGATGCCGACACAGCGCAGCTGCGGCTGTTCCTGCTGACGCCTGCGGCGCGCGGCAAGGGGCTGGGCAAGCGGCTGCTGCGGGAATGCATGGAGTTTGCCCGTGCAGCCGGGTACCGGGGCATGATGCTGAAAACCCATGAAAGCCACCAGACCGCTTGCGCGCTTTACCGGGCTTTCGGCTGGCAGCTGACGGACAGCTATCCGGTGCACAGCTATGGCCAGGATCTGGTGGAGCAAACCTGGAGGTTGTCTTTTCCGGTTTCGGACGGCAAAGCGCCCTAAGTGCAGCGTAAAATTGCGCATGATTGCAAACGGTTGCGGATAATTTTCAGCCGCCTGTCATGGCGGGTCCGGACCGTTGAGCCGGACAATCAAAAGCGGCGGGTTTCTGCAGCGGAAAGGCAAAAAAACCTCTTGCACGCCTCCAGGACGTGCTATAAATGACCCCACAGTGCCGCCTTAGCTCAGTAGGTTAGAGCGCCTGATTGTGGATCAGGAGGTCCCCCGTTCGAGCCGGGGAGGTGGTACCACTCAATCGAACACCTTGAGCAATATCAGTTGCGGCAGCAGCCCGGCGTTTCTGACGGGCACGGCTTTTGCAGTCTCATCATTCTATTGCGGGTTCACGCCACCAGCCCAGGTTTCCCTGGCCGCTGAACGGCCGGCTTGTTCACGCCTCCCGTCGGGCGCCAACAGCCGGGACTGCGGTTGTGGTGCTTTTTTCAGGAATTAGCCTTTTGGCCGCGCAATTCTGCGCGGCCCTTTGATCTTCTGCACGCGGGGCAGGCTAAAGCAGTGGCGCTGTGCCGGCCGGTGCATGCCGTTCTGCTGGAGCGCGCAAAAGATGTGCTCAAGCAGAACGGGCAAAAGGGACCTGGCCTCAATCGGTTGTGCTGGTGGTCGTGGTCGTTGTTGTGGTGGATGTTCCATTATCGTCATCGGCGATCAGAACCAGGAACAGCACCCCTGCAACCGCTCCGGCGGCGGCTCCGGCGGACAGTCCGGTTTCCGGCAGGCCGCTTGCGGCGGCCTGGGCCACGGCCTCGGCGCCCTGTGCCTGGCAGGTCACCTGCAGCGTGCCGTTTGCCAGATAAGTGGCGGAGACCGGAACACCGGCACCGCAGGCCACGCGCCGCTTGGCTTCGTTCAATGCGGCGTCCGCGGTCTGGGCAAATACGGGCTGTGCGGCAAAAGACAGGGGGACAATCAATGCCGCTGCCCGCAAGATACTGGTGTACATGATAAAACAACCTTATGCTTTGGAACATCTTAAGGTTAATGAAGGCCCGGGCGCCAGGCAACACGGCGGCGCTGCAGCGGCGATGTTCCGGCGAGATGCCGCGCAGCTGCCGCACCGCTATGCGTGGTTTTTCGGGGATATGCGAGGGTAACGATATGTTTAAGACAGCCGCCAAGAGCTTGACCGCAGGGGTTTCCTGCCTGGGTCTGGCCGCAGCACCCGCACTGGCACAGGGCGCTGGACCCCTGACCTATACAGTCGTGGTTCCGGCCGGAGAATTCGGTTCGGCTGCCTTTCTGACCGAGCTGCTGGGCACCCTGTCGGCCGCCAAGGCCTTTTGCCGCGCCACCGGTGATTCGGCGCTTCAGGTCGATTGCCTCTCTGAACGGCTGGAAGCGGCTGCAGATGGTATTCCGGCGGGCACTGATTACGACGAGGTGCGCGATGTGCTGCAAGACACCTCGGCCCGGCTCAAGCGGCTGGCCCGCCAGAACAGCGATCCGGGGCGCAGCAGGGTCAGTGTCACCAGTTCCGCAAACCCGGCTGAACGCACCACCCGGCCGCTGACGCCTGTCAGACCGTCCGCGCAGGCTGCAGTGAACCGGGAAGCCGTCCGTATATTTGAGGATGCGGGCACAGTTCTGCTGCGCAGCGCGGAATCCGCGCAGGAGCGGCAGGCGCAATACGCCCAGATTGCCGCGGCAATCGATTCCAACAAGGTTCTGCTCAGGTCCTGACCCCGCGGGGCTAGTCCTTGATCCGCACTTCCTGGCGCAGCGCACCGGACTCGCGGTCGAAAATCAGGATGCGGTTGTCCTGGCTGACCACAGCTATCCAGCCGCGTCCCAGTGTGACCGCCTCGGCCTTTATCCCGTCGGGCAGGGCGATTTCTGCAGGCAGCGGCGCATCGCCTGCCTGCAAGCGGATGACAAGCAGCGAGATTATCACTACAAGCCCGCCAATCATCACCACGGTCAGCGTGGTCACCAGCCGCCGCAGGAACCGGATCTGCGGCGGCTCCGTTTGGATTTCGGTCTCGGAAGGATCAGTCATGGGCAGCCGCCGGATTGAATTTGTCATCGCGGAAAACCCGCCTAAGCGGCTTGATAAAGCGGTTTCGCGCGATGTGCCAGAGGAGGCGTCTTTGTCGCGCACCCGTCTGGCCCGGCTGATCGAAGAGGGCGCGCTGACGGTGGACGGCGCCGTGGTGCAGGACGCCAAGGCCAAGGTTGAGGCCGGCGCGCAAATCGCGATCACCGTGGAGGAGGCAGAGGACAGCCATATCGGCCCCGAGGATATCCCGCTGGAGATTGTCTTTGAGGACGATGACCTGATCGTCATCAATAAGCCCTCCGGCATGGTGGTGCATCCGGCGCCGGGCTCCCCCTCAGGCACTTTGGTCAATGCGCTGCTGCATCATTTCGGCGGCAGCCTGTCGGGCGTAGGCGGCGTCAAGCGCCCTGGCATCGTGCACCGGATCGACAAGGAGACCAGCGGCCTGCTGGTTGTGGCCAAATCCGACGCCGCCCACCAGGGGCTGGCCGTGCAATTCGAAAAACACACGGTGGAGCGCTATTATCAGGCAGTCTGCTATGGCGTGCCGGATGGCAACGACCCGCGGCTGCGCGGCGTCAAAGGGGCCAGCTTCGAGCCGGGCAATATCCTCAAGCTCACCACCCAGCTGGCCCGCCACAAAACTGACCGGCAGCGCCAGGCGGTGCTGTTCCAGGGCGGCCGCCATGCGGTGACCCGGGCCCGCATCTGCGAGGGTTTCGGCAACCCGGCCTGCGCGGCGCTGGTTGAATGCTGGCTGGAAACCGGACGCACCCATCAGATCCGGGTGCATATGGCCCACGCCGGTCACGGGCTGGTGGGGGATCCCACCTATGGCGGGCGCCGCAAACTGGCGGCCAAGGCCTTGAGCGAAGCCGCGCATGCGGCCGTCCAGCAGTTTCCGCGCCAGGCGCTTCACGCCGCTGTCTTGGGATTCAATCACCCGGTGACGGACGCACCGCTCAGGTTTGAGGCGCCGCTGCCGCAGGATATGGCGGAATTGCTGGCGGCGTTGCGCCAGTAAATTGCCGGCAAATAAGCGTGTTCACGCCTGTGATGCAATTCACAGACGCATTCCGGCGGGTTAACATACAACAATTCCTTAAGCGGTCCTTGAAAAGGATTTGGCGCTAACACATATGCGCTAATGTTAAGTCCTTATACATTTTGGGAGGGACACTTTAATATGGCGAATTATGCAAACCTGCCTGCCCCGACGCCCGAAGGCGGTCTGAACCGGTATCTCCAGGAAATCCGCAAATTTCCACTGCTGGAGCCGGAAGAGGAATACATGCTGGCCAAGCGCTGGGTCGAGGAGCAGGACGCAAAGTCAGCGCACAAGATGGTGACCTCCCATCTGCGGCTCGCGGCCAAGATTGCCATGGGGTACCGCGGCTATGGCCTGCCGCAGGCCGAAGTTATCTCCGAGGCGAATGTAGGCCTGATGCAGGCGGTTAAGAAATTCGATCCGGAAAAAGGTTTCCGGCTGGCGACTTATGCGATGTGGTGGATCCGTGCGTCGATCCAGGAATATGTCCTGCGGTCCTGGTCTATGGTCAAACTGGGAACCACTTCGGCGCAGAAAAAACTGTTCTTCAACCTGCGCAAGGCCAAGGCCCGCATCGGCGCGCTGGAAGATGGCGATCTGCGCCCTGAGAATGTCAAACGGATCGCAACCGACCTTGGCGTGACCGAGGACGAGGTGATCTCGATGAACCGCCGCATGTCGGGCGGTGATGCGTCGCTTAATGCCACCGTCGGTTCCGAGGGCGAAGGCACGATGCAATGGCAGGACTGGCTGGAAGACGAAGATGCCGACCAGGCCGGCGATTACGAGGCCCGAGATGAGCTGGAGGCGCGCCGGGAATTGCTGACTGCGGCACTGGATGTGCTTAACGACCGCGAGAAGGACATTCTGACCCAGCGCCGCCTGATGGATCAGGCGGTGACCCTGGAGGAGCTGAGCACGCAGTACAAGGTCAGCCGCGAGCGGATCCGTCAGATTGAAGTGCGGGCGTTTGAAAAGCTGCAGAAAAAGATGCGCGATCTGGCGAGCGAAAAAGGAATGCTGACCGGCGCCTGATCCCAGCGCCCGGCAGCAGACTGTAAAGGCGGTGCTTGGCGCCGCCTTTTTTTGTCAGCTGACAATGATGCTGGCTTTACGGCAGCAGTCCTGCCGGAATGTTTCGCGCGCGAAACATTGGGTCAGAAAGACTGACCTGAAAAGCTGGCGGAAGCTGGCTGTAAAACCTGTCTGGCACGGGCCTGGCAAAATGCTGGGTGCGCGGCTGAATGGGAGGCTGGCAGAAACGCTGGCTGGCAGACATGCGCGTGGCTGGCTGAAATCACTCTGGTTGCTGGCGTTGCTTGCGGTCTGGCTGTCCCGGGGGATGGCTGGAGTGCTGGCTGCTTGCGGCCTGGTGATTCTGGCTTGCGTGCAATTTCTGTATTCTGTTTAGCCGTGCCTGCGCTGCAGGTCAACAGAAAATGCAATGAAATCAAATAGTTGATAGATTTGCTCGGGAATTGCTTTCAGGCAGCCCTAGGCAGAGCGCCTACGCGGCCTTACATTCACCCCCTCTGGCACAGGAGGAAGGTCCATGGCAGGCGGCTGGGCGCAGGACGGCGCGGTGAATGAGCAGATTGAAGCCTCGATCAATGACGAGCTGGCGCGGCTGAAGGCGGTGCGGCGCCCGGTGGGCGAAAGCCTGACCCATTGCGCGGAATGCGAGGAGGTGATCCCCGAGAAACGCCGCGTCGCCATTCCTGGCGTGAAGCTGTGTATCGACTGCCAGCAGGAGCGCGACGGCGCGCATCAGGCACGCGGGGGCTTCAACCGGCGCGGCTCGAAGGACAGCCAGTTGAAGTAGGGCGCGCAGCGATCAGATGCCGTATTTCCTGCGCAGCTTGCGGACTTGAGAGGCAATCTTGTTGCCAGGCTTGATGCGTTCTGCGAATTCTTTTTTCGGCTTGTACCAGGATTTGTCTCGTTCGCTGTATTTCCACAATTGCCCTTCGCTGTCGGCAACATGCCGGAAGCATTCGTTATGCTGTCCGCCGGGATCCCCCTTTTGATTATACTAGGTCGCTTCATAGCAAAGGTAGCCCTTGGACGTCGCATACCACTTTCCGAGGCCAACGCTGTCTTCCCAAATAGCCTGAAAACTGCCGTCCGGTCCCCAGTAGGAGCCTCCCTTGGTCCAGGTTGTTCCAGAATACAATTCGGCAATGGTTTGACCGCTGACGGGTTTCTTGCGGTCCGGGCCGGCAGCTATAGCACTGGTGGCGGTCAGGGCCGCAGCAACAACGAGCGCAGTAAGCTTCGAAAGCGGTGCCATGGTAACAACTCCCATCCCGGTTAACCGGCTTAGTCCACCACACATCGAATCTGTATTCTAAAAATTTCCCCTAGGCGGTGGTCAATTGCACGCAAAGGGGTGGGGTTGGTGTACCGCTTAGGGTCTATCCGAACCCCATTCGCAGAATGTGCTGCGGGCCTGCGATGCCGTGGGGATAGATGCCGCCGGTGTCTGAAAAACCGCCCTTGTAATAACAGCGGATGGCGCCGAAATTCTGCATATTGACGGTCAGCACCACCGCACGCCGCGCTGGATACTGCGCGGCCAGATAGGGTTCCAGCGCGGCAACAGCAGCCGTCGCATAGCCTTTGCCTTGCTCAGCGCGATCAATCATGAAGGCGCGCAGACCCAGCTCATCCCGCGCGGCAAAGCTGTAGGTTTCGTGATACAGCCGGTCGATCTTGAAGAACCCAACCACTTGGGAGCCGTCAAGAACGGCGTGAAAATCCACGCCGTCCTCATTTTCTTCAAACGCCTGCGCCACAGTGCCGGAGTAACGCACCTGATCCGGCTCCACCTGAATATGGGAGACCAGATCAAATTCGTTTCGCGGCACCGGTCGCAGGCTGAGGCGCATCACCCCTCCATAGCTTCCAGTTCGTCAATGAAGCCGGAGATCATCGACAGGCCCTTGTCCCAGAATTCGGGATCTGTGGCATCAAGGCCGAAGGGCGCCAGCAGCTCCTTATGGTGTTTGGAGCCGCCTGCCTTGAGCATCTCGAAATACTCGTCCTCGAACCCTTCGGCACCGGAGGCGTAGACCGAGTAAAGCGCGTTCACCAGCCCGTCGCCAAAGGCATAGGCGTAGACGTAGAACGGCGAGTGCACGAAATGCGGGATATAGGCCCAAAACGTCTCGTAGCCGTCCATGTATTCAAAGGCGTCGCCCAGTGATTCCGCCTGCACCGACATCCAGATGGCGTTGATGTCGTCTGGTGTCAGCTCGCCCTCGGCGCGGGCGGCGTGCAGTTTGCATTCAAAGTCATAGAACGCGATTTGGCGCACAACCGTGTTGATCATGTCCTCGACCTTGCCTGCCAGCAGCACCTTGCGCTGCTCCTTGGTCTCGGCCCCGTCCAGCATCTTGCGGAAGGTCAGCATTTCGCCAAACACGCTTGCGGTTTCCGCCAGCGTCAGCGGGGTGGAGGACAGCATCTCGCCCTGTTCCGCCGCCAGCACCTGATGCACGCCGTGGCCCAGCTCATGCGCCAGGGTCATCACGTCGCGCGGTTTGCCCAGGTAGTTGAGCATCACATAAGGGTGGACGTTGGTGACGGTCGGGTGGGCAAAGGCGCCCGGCGCCTTGCCGGGCTTCACCCCGGCGTCGATCCAGCCGTCCGAGAAGAACGGCGCGGCGATTTCACCCATGCGCGGATCGAACGCATTATAGGCGTCCATCACCGTCTTTTCCGCCTGCTCCCAGCTGATGGTGCGGGGGTCTTCCAACGGCAGCGGCGCGTTGCGGTCCCAGACCTGCATGACGTCCAGGCCCAGCCATTTGCGCTTCAGCTCATAATAGCGGTGGCTCAGCTTGGGATAGGCGGCAACCACAGCCGCGCGCAGGGCCTCAACCACCTCAGGCTCCACATCGTTGGACAGGTGGCGGCCGGTCTGGGCGCTGGGCATGCCGCGCCAGCGGTCGATGATTTCCTTTTCCTTGGCTTGCGTGTTGTGGATACGGGCAAAGGTCTTGACGTTTTCGGCAAAGACGGCGGCCAGCTCCCGCGCCGCCGCCTCGCGTTTGGCGCGGTCCGGGTCGGTCAGCAGGTTCAGGGTGCCTTCAATGGTCAGCTCTTCGCCATCGACGGTGAATTGCAAACCGGCGATGGTCTCATCAAACAGCTTCTCCCAGGCATCGCCGACAATGCCGAGGTCATGCATGAAGCGTTCCAGCTCGTCCGACAGCTGGTAGGGCTTCATCGCCCGGATGCGGCGGAACACGCTGGCATAGCGGGCAAGCTCCGCATTGGCGGCCAGATGCGCCTGCATGGCACCGTCTTCAATACGGTTCAGCTCCAGCGTGAAGAACACCAGCGGCGTGGTGGCCACCGTAACCTTTTCCTGACAGTCCGACAAAAAGGCAGCACGGTCGGCATCGGTGGTCAGCTGGTAATAGCGCAGGCCGGCAAAGGACATGATGCGGCCGGCGATGTTGTTGATCTTCTCGTTGCGCTCAACACATTCCAGCAGGCCGGCGGCGTCCAGACCAGCCAGCTTGCCCTCGTAATCGGCAGCAAAAGCGGCGCATTCCTGCTCCAGCCAGCCCAGATCGCGGGCCAGTTCGGGGGCGTCCTCAGACGCGTAAAGATCGCTGAGGTCCCATTCCGGCAGATTGCCAAGACCGCCGGAGCCGGCTGAGGCGTTTGCATCGTGAACGGGGAAGGGAAGCTGGAACATGGGGGCTCCTGTCATGAGGAATTCATTGACCCAACATCTAAGCGGCGGCTTGCGGGATCACAAGCAGGCGGGCGTTGATCGTCTGCAGATCACCGGGAGTTTAACGAATGCTGGTAAGGGGCGGGTAAAGGCACGGCGCAACGCCGGGCGATCAGCCGCGGTACTGTTCAAACAGGCGGCACATGCTGGAAAACACATGCGCGCGGATTTCCGGGGTTTCCATCAGTACCTCGTGCTGGGCACCCTTGATCAGGTCCAGCTCGCCGCCCGGCCAGCGCGCCATCCGGTCGTGGATGGCCTTGGTGTCGACGATCTGCTCGTCCGAGCCAGCAAAGGTGATGCAGGGCAGGGCGGGCGAGGGCTGTCCGGCCAGCCAGGCGCAGTCCTGCAGGCTGACGCGCAGCCATTGGACGGTGGGGCCGCCAAGCGCCAGATCGGGCTGTGCAGCCAGTTGGGCATGCATCATCCGGTACATGTCCGGATCGGTGGTCAGTGTGTTGCCCTCGAACGGCGTGATCTGCACATATTGTTCCAGCGCCGTGGTCGGCAGCAGCAATTTGTCCAGCCGCAAAAACGGCGCAACGCCGCTTAGAAAACTGGCCAGGGGGCGCAGCAGCGGCGGGATCTGGATGCCCCACATCGGGCCGGTAAAACAGCAGGCGTTGACCTTTAGCCCCTGCATCAGCGCGCGCAACCCGATGGCGCCGCCCATGGAATGGCCGACCAGAAACCAGGGTTTCGGCAGGTCCAGTTGTTCGGCCAGCCCGGTCAGCGCCTGCACGTCCTTCTGGAAGTCGCTGAAATCTTCGACATGGCCCAGGCGGCGCTCAGCCAGGGTCCGGTCCGCCAGCCCCTGGCCGCGCCAGTCCACGGTGAGGGTAGCAAATCCGCGATCCGCAAATTCCGCCGCGGCCAGGCCGTATTTTTCGATGTATTCAGTACGGCCGGGGAACAGCAGGACCGTGCCCTTTGCCGCTCCTTCCGGTCGCCAGTGGCCTGCGCGGATACGCAGGCCGTCCGAGGTGTGCACCCAATGGGCCGCACCGCCCGCAGGCCCCTGCGCGATATCCGCAAACAGGGGGGCAGGCTGCGGCTCCACCGGGGCGCCGTCCATCAGGACAGGGCCGAGGCCAGCTTCATCGCGGTGCCCATGTCACCATCGATGGTCAGCTTGCCGGACATGAAGGCGGCGGTGGGGTTCAAATCGCCCTCAAGGATCGACTGGAACGTGTCGGCGTCGGCTTTCATGGTGACATCGGTGTCTTCGTCGCTGACGCGGGCGCCTGCGCCGTCAAGCACGATGGAGCCCAGCCCCTCGATCTCGAATTTTGCGGAGGCGTCAAATTCGCCTGCGTCCAGTTTGCTGTTCAGGGTCTCTGCCGCTTGTGCCAGGGTATCGCTCATGTCCGTCCTCAATCTGTTTTGCGCGCTTCATAGCACAAATCTGTGAAGCATTTGCATCCAATACTGGAATTTGCCGCGCGCTGGATTACACTGGGGGCATCATGCTGGCAAATCTCCCAAAGCTCAAAGCTATCGTGGCGGCAACGGCAGTCACAGTCACGTATTCCTTGCCTGGGGCCGGCGCGGCACAGCAGCATTCCGCCGATGCGCTGCTGCAGGACCTGGCCGTGTCGGAACTCTCCGAGGCTGCGGCCATCGACCGCGAGCTGCAGGCGCTTTGGGCCAAAAGCGGCTCGCCTGCGATGGATCTGCTGCTGCGGCGCGGTACCGACGCGCTGGAGCGCGGCGATTTGCAGCAGGCAGCGGAGCATCTGACCGCGCTGACCGATCATGCGCCGGAATTTGCCCGCGGCTGGTACGAACGGGCCCGCGTCTATTTCGCGCTGGGGCTTTACGGGCCTTCGGTGGCGGATCTGGAACGCGCGCTGGCGCTGAACCCGATGGATTACAACGCGATCTACGCGCTGGGCGCGTTGTTCGAGCAATTCCGCAATCCTGAACGCGCCTATCAAGCCTATCAGCGGGCCAAGGCTATACATCCGCACCACGAGGACGTAAGCAGCGCCCTCAAACGATTGGCGCCCTTGGCCGAGGGCCGGGAACTGTAAGCCCCATCGGGGCGGGGGCTGAAGCAATGGCAAGCGCATCGCGGATCGTGGCCGTTCTGGGCCCGACCAATACCGGCAAAACACATTACGCCATTGAACGGATGCTGGGCTACCGCACCGGCGTCATGGGCTTTCCGCTGCGGCTTCTGGCGCGCGAGGTCTATGACAAGGTGGTGGCGGCGCGCGGGCCGTCGGTGGTGGCGCTGGTCACCGGCGAGGAACGCATCGTGCCGCCGCGCGCGAAATATTGGATCTGCACGGTGGAGGCGATGCCCGAGGGCATGGGCTGCGACTTCCTGGCGATCGACGAGATCCAGCTTTGTGCCGATCCCGAGCGCGGCCATGTCTTTACCAATCGCCTGCTGCGCGCCCGCGGCACGCTGGAGACACTGTTCCTGGGCGCCGACACCATGCGCGGGCCGATTTCGGCGCTGGTGCCCGGGGTGGAGTTCCACCGCCGCGAGCGGATGTCGGATCTGGTCTATGCGGGTTCGAAAAAGATAAGCCGGATGCCGCCGCGCACTGCAATTGTCGGGTTTTCGGTTGATAATGTCTATGCGATTGCCGAGCTGATCCGCCGCCAGAAGGGCGGCGCGGCGGTGGTGATGGGGGCGCTTAGCCCCCGCACACGCAATGCCCAGGTGGAGCTATATCAGAATGGCGAGGTGGATTACCTGGTCGCCACTGATGCCATCGGAATGGGGCTGAACCTGGATATCGACCATGTGGCGTTTTCCTCGACCCGCAAATTCGACGGCCGCCGGATGCGCGAGCTGGCCCCGAATGAGTTGGCGCAGATCGCCGGCCGTGCAGGCCGCGGGATGAGCCACGGCACCTTTGGTGTGACCGGCGATGCGCGGCCCCTGGACGAGGGCACGGCGTCTGCGATCATGAACCACCAGTTCACGCCGCTGAAGAAACTCAACTGGCGGTCTGCGGATCTGCAGTTCGGCACGGTTGAGGCGCTGATCCACTCGCTCGAATCAAGCCCTTCGGACGAAAACCTGATCAAAGCGCGCGAGGCGGATGACCTGGGCGCGCTGAAAATGCTGTCGCGCGAATCCGCCGTGATCTCGCGCACCACCAACGCGCAATCGGTGAAACTGTTGTGGGATATCTGCCGGATTCCCGATTTCCGCGGCATCTCCCAGGCCGAACATGCCTCGCTTCTGGGGGTGATTTTTGAACATCTCCAGGGCGGCGGCGTGGTGCCGGACGACTGGATGGCCCGCCAGATAAAGCGAATTGACCGCACTGACGGCAACATCGACACATTGTCCAAGCGGCTGGCATTTATCCGCACGTGGACTTATGTCGCGCAAAGGAATGGCTGGCTGCGTGACGAAAGCCATTGGCGCGGAGAGACGCGCGCTGTAGAAGACAGGTTGTCAGATGCTCTGCACGAGCGCTTGACGCAAAGATTTGTGGACCGGCGCACGTCTGTGCTGCTGCGCCGGCTCAAACAGAAGGAGGCCCTTTTGGCCGAAGTGAATGACAAGGGTGAAGTGACGGTTGAAGGCGAATTCGTCGGCCGTCTCGAGGGGTTCCGGTTCAGCCCGGACAAAAGCGCGCAGGGTGCCGAGGCCAAGGCCTTGAAGGCGGCCTCGCTGCAGGCGCTGGCGCCGCAATTCCATCTGCGTGCGGACCGGTTCTATAACGCGCCCGATACCGAGATCGATTACACCGAACAGGGCGGCCTGATGTGGGGCGAACATGCGGTGGGCAAACTGGTTGCCGGCGCCGACGCGCTGACCCCGCAGATCGAGGTCTTTGTGGACGAGTCCGCCGGGCCGGATGTCGCCCAGAAGGTGGAACGCCGCCTGCTGCATTTCATCACCCGCAAGATCAACGCGCTGTTTGAGCCGCTGCTGGCCTTGCAAAAGGACGAAGAGCTGACCGGCCTGGCCCGTGGTTTTGCGTTCCGTATGGTCGAAAACCTTGGCGTGCTGCCGCGTGCAAGCATCGCGCAAGAGGTGAAGGACCTGGACCAGGACGCCCGCGGCGCGCTGCGCAAGCATGGCATCCGTTTCGGCCAGTTCACCATTTTCATGCCGCTCTTGCTGAAGCCCGCACCGACCCGTCTGCGGCTGGTGCTGTGGTCGCTGGTCAAGGGTTTGCAGGATTTCCCCGAATCGCCGCCTCCCGGTCTGGTCACGGTGCCCTCCGCCAAGGACGCGCCCGACGGCTATGACACCATGTCCGGCTACCGCGCGGCGGGTGAACGGATGATCCGCATCGATATGCTGGAACGTCTGGCCGACATGCTGCGCGGCGAAGACAGCCGCGGCGGTTTTGAAGCCAAGGCTGACATGCTGTCGATCACCGGCATGACGCTGGAGCAGTTCGCCGACCTGATGCAGGGTCTGGGTTACAAGGCCGAAAAGGGCGAGCGCCAGAAAGTGAAGCCGGTTGCGGCGGAAGCGGAAGCGAAACCTGCTGAAGCTGAGGTCAAGCCTGCTGAAGCAGCTGGTGACGCGGCACCTGCAACGGAAGAGCCGGCTGTTGAAGCTGCGGATGCAGCACCTGCTGAAGACGCCGCTGCCGAAGCTCCCGCCGCTGAGGCCGAGGCCGCACCTGCGGAAGACACGGCACCTGCGGAAGATAGTGCAGAAGCCAAGCCCGAAGCGGCTGCTGAAGCGGATGCTGCTGCCGAACCGGAAATGGAAGTCTTCTTCACTTTCACCTGGGGCGGCAACCGGGGCGGACGCCAGGGCGGCCAGCGCCAGCAGAACCGCCGTCCGCAGGGCGACGGCAAGCCGGCAGGCAAGGGCAAACCGCGCGGCGCCAAAGGCGGCGACCGCGAAGGCGGCCCGCGCGGCAAACCGGGCCGCAAGGGCGGTCCGCGTCAGGATCAGGGCGCCAAGACCTATTCCGCGCGCCCTGCCAGGAAGGAAAAGCAGATCGACCCCGACAACCCCTTTGCCGCCGCGCTGATGGGGCTGAAACAGGGCGACTGATCCTGCCATGACCGAGGGCGCGCCCAAGATCCGCATCGACAAGTGGCTATGGCATGCGCGGTTTTTCAAAACCCGCAGCCTGGCCGCGAAACAGGTCAGCGCGGGCCATGTGCGCCTCAACGGCACCAAGACCTTGAAACCGGCTCAGAACGTCGCCCCGGGTGACGTTCTGACCTTTGCCCAGGCCAAAATGATCCGCGTGGTGCGGGTCGAGGCCATCGGCGAACGCCGCGGCCCGGCGCCCGAAGCCCAGGCACTGTACTTCGATATGACGGAAAAGCAGGAAAAAATTCCGGCCAATCCCAGGTTCGAAGGAAAAGGCCGGCCGGACAAAAAAGCCCGCAGAGCGCTTGATCTTACTCGCAAGCAGGATACCCTTTGACGGCTTGAAGCCGTCGCCGGTCTGGATTAGCTAGGCGCAAACGGAAAACGGGACTCGGTATTATGACCTATGTCGTGACGGAAAACTGCATCGCCTGCAAATACACCGACTGTGTCGAGGTATGCCCGGTGGATTGCTTTTACGAGGGCGAGAACACTCTGGTGATCCACCCCGACGAATGCATCGATTGCGGCGTCTGCGAACCGGAATGCCCAGCAGATGCAATCCGCCCGGATACCGAGCCGGACATGGACAAATGGGTCGAGTTCAACCGCAAATACTCTGAACTGTGGCCGGTCATCGTCTCCAAGAAAGACCCGATGCCGGGCTACGAGGAACGCGACGGCGAAGAGGGCAAGATGGAGAAGTATTTCTCCGAAGCGCCCGGCGAAGGCGGCTGATTCTCTGCCTGATCGGGGCGATGCCGCAAATTTGCGGGAAACCGCCGCATCGCATGGGGTTTTAACGGACCCTGATCTGCAGGCCGCCTTTCGGGCGGCCCTTTTTTGTGGTATGCTTAAAGGGCAAAAGACATAAACAATCGGAGTCCGCCCCTGGCGCACGCCAGCAGTGGTGCGCAGATTGGGCGGTATTTCTGCGGATAAAATGTCCTGGGGGCTGGTCAAATCAAACTGACCGGGGCCGGGCATTTTGTTCGCTAAAATGCCGGAGCCGCCCGGCTATGAGTAAGGAATAACCTGTATGACCAAATCGAAGAAGCTCGAATTCCGCCCTAATGAGTATGTTGTCTACCCGGCGCATGGCGTGGGCCAGATCATCTCGATCGAGGAGCAGGAAGTGGCCGGCTTTGCGCTGGAGCTTTTCGTGATCACCTTTGAAAAAGACAAGATGACCCTGCGGGTGCCGACCAACAAGGCAACCGAAGTGGGGATGCGCTCGCTCAGCTCGCCGGACGTGATTGCCCAGGCGATGAAAACGCTGAAGGGCAAGGCCAAGGTCAAACGCGCCATGTGGTCGCGCCGCGCCCAGGAATATGAGCAAAAGATCAACTCCGGCGACCTGATCTCGATCGCCGAAGTGGTGCGCGACCTGCACCGCACCGACGACCAGCGCGAACAAAGCTACTCCGAGCGTCAGTTGTACGAAGCCGCACTTGAGCGCCTGACCCGCGAAGTTGCAGCAGTATCCGGCAACGACGAGATTGCGGCCGCCAAGCAGGTGGATGAGGTTCTGACCTCCCGCGTTGCAGCATAAGCATCTGCAATAATCAGTCATTGAAAGGCCGTGCCCCTCGTGGGCGCGGCCTTTTTCATGAGACGGTCCGGCTCAGCTGCAGAGTGCGAGAAGCGTGAGCAGGCCGGCAATCTCGGCGATTTGCTGGGCTGCCCCCAGAATGTCCCCGGTCTGGCCGCCGATCCTGGCCTTGGCCAGCGCCCCCAAACCCAGGGCAGACGCACCCATGGCCAAGGCCGCAGGCCACGCCGCAGCGCCAATCAGCGGCAGCGACAGGACAATGGCCAGCAGGGCCGCCAGAAAACAGGGCAGGGCGCGGGGACGGCCCACGGTTTGCGACAGTCCGGCAGCGCGCGCGTTTGGCAGTGCCAGCATCAGCGCCGGCATTACTGCCCGGCTCAGCATGGCCAAGGCCAGCAGCGGCCAGGCACCTGCTGCGGCGATCAGCGCCGCCAGGGCGCTCCAGCGCAGGCCGAACCCAAGGATCAGGGCAATCACGCCATAGGCGCCGATGCGGCTGTCCTTCATAATCTCCAGCCGCCGGTCCCGGGTGAACCCGCCCCACAGCCCGTCGGCAGTATCGGCCAGCCCGTCCTCATGCATGGCGCCTGACAGCATCACCTGAACCGCCAGCGCCAGTCCTGCGGCGACCGCGGCGGGCAGGCTCATGTGCAATGCAAAAGATGCAATCAGCGCCGCCGGCAGGCTGACGGCAAGCCCGGCCAGCGGAAACGCCCAGACCGCCTTGGCCTGCCGCTGAAAAGCCGTCGCAGGCAGATGCGGCAAAGGCAGCCGGGTCAGCAGAACCAGCGCCAGCAGGATGTCATTTGCCTGGATGTCGTTTTTTCGCATTTACGGGCCTATTGCGGGGCTTGCGGCACTGCCGTCAGCCGTTAAACAGATTGCCATCCGCTTTATCCGCGTCCCGCGCCCAGATGCAACGAGGCTTTCACATGCTGCCACAGCTTTCCTCCCTTGATGATTTTCGCGCCGCACTGGCCAGTGCGCCCGCGCAGGACCAGGCCGCATTGGACGGTGCGGCTGCGCGCAACACCCAGCTGACCAAGCCGCCCGGTGCCTTGGGCCGGTTGGAGGAGCTGGCCATCTGGTACGGCGGCTGGCGCGGCAGCGATAGGCCGGAAATCACCGCACCGCAGGTGATCGTCTTTGCCGGCAACCATGGTGTGACGGCACAGGGGGTTTCTGCCTTTCCGCCGGAAGTCACCGCCCAGATGGTGATCAACTTCGAACATGGCGGCGCGGCCATCAACCAGCTGGCCAGGCTGGCCGGCGCCCGCATGGATGTGCATGCGCTGGAGCTGGAGCGCCCGACCGCCGATTTCACCCAAGGGCCCGCGATGAGCGGCGATGAGCTGCTGGCTGCGCTGCAAACCGGCTGGGAGGCGGTGGACCCAAGCGCTGACCTGCTGGTGGTCGGCGAAATGGGCATCGGCAATACCACCCCTGCCGCCGCCCTGGCCTGTGCGCTGTTCGGCGGCGAGGCGGCGGATTGGACCGGGCGCGGCACCGGTGTGGATGAGGCGGGGCTTGCGAATAAAATCCGCGTGGTGGCCGAAGGCGTTGCACTGCATCAGGGCAGGATCAACGACGGGCTGGATGCGCTGGCCTGCCTGGGCGGACGCGAAATTGCTGCCATGGCGGGCGCCATCGCTGCCGCGCGCGTGCTGCATATCCCGGTGATCCTGGACGGATTTATCTGCTGCGCTGCGGCGGCCTGCCTGTTGCAAACCGCAGACGGCACGCTGGACCACGCAGTGGCCGGCCATCAAAGCGCCGAGGGGGCGCATCCGGCGCTGCTGGCGAAGCTGGGCAAGCAGCCGCTGTTGTCGCTGGGCCTGCGTCTGGGCGAGGCCTCCGGTGCGGCGCTGGCGATCCAAGTGCTGAAAGGCGCCGTTGCCTGCCACAGTGGCATGGCGACCTTTGCCGAGGCGGGGGTGACGGACGGCTGAACAGCCCCGTCCAGATCTTTTCCGCAAGGCCCGGATCCACCCCGGGCCTTTGGTCATTCGGCGGCTTTGGTGGACTTCTTGCGCTTGCGTTCGGCCATCTCAAAAATCGCGCTTTCGATGGCTTTCTCCAGCTCCCGGGCGCGGTCTATATAGGCCGGGTTCTGGCTGGCGGGCACGCCAGGGATCCAGTGCTGGGCAAGGTCGCGCAGGTTGGCGCGGTCATGCGCATAAAAGGTCTGCGCCGCCTGCGCCGCCTCATATTCGCTGAGGCCGACGTTCTCCAGCACATAGCGGCCCGCACGCACAGAGCTGTCGAACATCTCGCGCACGATGTCATCGGCGCCGGCTTTATACAGTTCGTAGACATGGTTGCGGTCCTTGGCGCGGGCGATGATGTGCAGATCCGGATAGGCCCGGCGCACATAGGTGACCATCTTGACCACGCCTTCCGGGTCATCCAGCGCCACCACAAAAACCTTTGCCTTGGCAATGCCGGCGGCTTTCAGCAGTTCCGGCCGGGTTGGGTCGCCAAGGAAGCTTTTGACCCCGAAACGGCGCATCAGCTGCACCGCCTCCATATCATGGTCCAGCACCACGGTTTTGAAACCGCTGGCCTGCACCAGCCGGTTGACGATCTGGCCGAAACGGCCGATGCCCGCGATGATCACCGGCCCTTCCTCGTCAATCTCGTCGGGTTCATGCTCCTGCCGGGCGTCGCCCATGCGTTTGGACAACAGGTCATAGGCGATGAACAACAGCGGGGTGATCAGCATCGACAAGGCAATCACCAGCAACAGCTTTTCTGAAAGCGCCGCCGGAATCACGTTCAGCTGGGTGGAAAAAGCCAGCAGCACAAAGCCGAACTCGCCGGCCTGGGCCAGGCTGAGGGTGAACAGCCACAAGCGGCGGCGGCGCAGGCCAAAGGCACGGCCGACGGCAAACAGCACCGCCCCTTTGGCAAAGATCACCAGCAGCGCCAGGCCGATCAGATCGCCAGGGTCGGCAAGAAACTGGCGGTAGTTGATGCCCGCGCCGACGGTGATGAAGAACAGCCCCAAAAGCAGCCCCTTGAAGGGGTTAAGGTCGCTTTCCATCTCGTGCCGGAATTCGGAGTTGGCCAGCACCACCCCGGCCAGAAAAGCGCCAAGCGCCGGAGAAAGGCCGACCAGCGTCATCAGGAAGGAGATACTGACCACAATCATCAGCGCCAGGGCTGTGTACATTTCACGCAGGTTGGAGGCGTGAATGAACCGGAACAGCGGCCGCGTCAGGTAAATACCCGCCAGGATGATAAAGGCGATGGCGGCCAGGGTGACCAGCGCCACCGCCCAGCCGGGCAAACCATCCACCAGCGACAGCGACCCGTGACCGCCGCCATGGCCGTCTGCGCCATCCCGGATGATGGAGCCATCGGAGGCAAACTGGGGGATCGCATAGCTGCCCAGCAGCGGCAGGAAAGCGAGGATCGGGATCACCGCGATATCCTGGGTCAGCAGCACCGAAAACGCAGAACGGCCGCCGCCGGTGCGCATCAGCCCCTTTTCCGACAGCGTCTGCAGAACAATCGCCGTGGAAGACAGCGACAGCGCCAGCCCGACCGCCAGGCTGACATGCCAGGGTTCGCCTGCGGCCATGGCTGCGCCCATCAGGACAGCGGTTGAGGCCGTGACCTGCATGCCGCCTAAGCCGATCAGCTTATCCCGCATGGCCCAGAGGGCGCGCGGTTCCAGCTCCAGCCCGATCAGAAACAGCATCATCACTACGCCGAACTCGGCGAAGTGGCGCAAATCCTCGGTTTCGGTGCCGGTCAGGCCAAAGATCGGGCCGATGGCAATGCCCGCAGCCAGGTACCCCAGAACCGAGCCAAGCCCAAGGCGCGCAGCCAGAGGCACCGCAATGACTGCGGCGCCCAGATAAATGGTTGCTTGGTAAAAAAACTCTTCCATATTTCAGGTATCGCGCGCCTGCCGGTGCCTTGGCAATGGCTTTGCCGGCCGCGGCGGTCTGTTACGGCAATCCGGTGCCTGCCAGCAGCAGTCATTGACGGATTTTTGTGCGGGTTTGCTATTCTCCGGGACCGCTATTGTTCGAGCAGGCGAATCTCTTCGCTCAGCTTGCCGATCCGGTCCAGCCGCCGCGAAATCCGTTCCTGGAAGCCGCCCAGCTGATCAATGATATCAGCCAGTGTTTCGCCGGAATCGGTCAGCCTTGCACTTTCGATCTTAAGCAGCACCCGGGTGGAGCTGAGACCAAGAAAATGCCGGTGCATGATCTGGCAGGCGCTGGTGATGCGCGCGGCTTCTTCGTCCACTTCTTTCATGCCGTCCTGCGAACGCTTGACCTGGTCTTTTACCAGGTCGCCCAGGATCCCGCGCTCGGTTTCCATATCGGCCTCACCCAGGTCGCGGCGTTCCTTTTGCAGCTGATTGTCGCATTCGACCAGAATACGCGCCATGCCTTCGACAAACAGGCTGCTGTTCACCGAAGCCTTGATTTTGGCGAAATTGCTGTTCTCGCCCATCACATGGGCGCCGAACCAATCCGACATCTCGCGTGACATGGACCCGTAGTTCTGCGACAGCACCGTGACCGGGCCGCCCGAAGGCTCAATCCGCGACGCCAGCACCCGCAGGTTATGCGGGATCGTGTGCATTGCGTCGAAATCTGTGATCAGCCCTTCGGTCTCTTCCACCAGGGTTTCAGCGTTGCGCAGCATGCCCGTCAGCTCTTGGATCCGGGCGTGGGGCGGCTGGTTCAGGCCCTTATCGCGCGAGATCAGTTCCTGGCTCAGCGCGTGAGCGGCAAACTGGTGGTAGTTCTCGTAGCCCTGGCTGTTCAGCCAATCGAGCAGATATTGCGCGCTGTCCTCCGGGGTGACGTCCTGTTCGGTCTCCCGCTTGAGCATTGTCGCATAGAGATTGCGCACCTCGGCAAACAAGGCGCTGCTTGGCTTGATGCGGGCGGAAAGATAGCCGTCCTGGCAGGGCACCACCACGGCAAATACCCAATAATACAGCCCGTCCTTAGACTTGTTCTTGACGTAGGCACCCATGAATTCGCCGCGCTGGATGGTGTCCCAGAACAGTGAGAACACCCCCTTGGGCATGTCCGGATGGCGGATCACCTTGTGCGGGGCGCCGATCAGCTCGTCCCAAGTGTAGGCGCCAACCCGGCGGAACACATAGTTACCGGCTTGGATTATACCGCGGTCGTTGGTCCTGGAAAAGAACACCTCATTGAGGCCAAACGGGGCTTCGCCGCTGGTCGGACGCGTTTCAATTCGGCGGTCAACAATAGACACAGCACGTTCCACTTTCGGTTACAGAATTCGTTAGTGCATCTTTACCGCCAATTCCTTCCCGGATGGTTAAGTCGGCAGCGGTGCATCACGTTTTAATTGTGCCATTACGATCTGACTCTGGACCCTGGAAACAGCGGGATGGGGCAGCAGGATGCCGTGGATAAGTGTGTTCAGCGCCTCCAGATCGGCGCAATAGACGCGCAGCAGGTAATCAGCCTCTCCGGTCATCGTCCAGGCCGAGGTGATTTCCGGCTGGCTGGCCACCAGCCGGGCGAACCCCTTGGATTGTTCGGGGCCGTGACTGCCCAGATGAACCTGCACAAACCCCTGCACCGACAGCCCCAGCCTGGCGGGGTCAAGCCGGGCCGAATACCCTTGGATATACCCTTCTGCCTCCAGCCGCTGCCGCCGCCGCCCGGCCTGGCTGGGGGAAAGGTTGAGCATCTCGCCCAATTCCTGCGCGGTGAGATGGGCATTTTTCTGAAGCGCTGCAAGCAGCTTGGTATCTGTTGGGTCCAGCATGCGTGTTTTTTCCGTTTTTGGCCACTATGGCGCGAATGTTACGCGTATTTCAAGTTTTCGGTGCGAAACAACGCGGAAAACCTGCGCCGGATATGCGGTATTCTTGATGCAAGAATTCACCTGGCTTCCCGCATGATCCGAAGGAGACACCCAATGGGTCCGTTCCCGCATAACGCCCCGAAATCCGAAATCACCCCGGAAAACCCGGCTGGCACCGATGGTTTTGAATTTGTTGAATTTGCCAGCCCCGACCCGGACGAGCTGCGGGCGCTGTTCACCCGTATGGGCTATGAGCTGACCGGCCACCGCAAGGATCAGCCGCTGGTGGAACTGTGGCAGCAGGGCGACGTCACCTATATTCTGAACGCCGACCCCGAAAGCTTTGCTGCCGGATTTGTGGAACAGCACGGCCCCTGCGCCCCGGCGATGGGCTGGCGGGTTGCGGATGCCCAGAAGGCGTTCGAACACGCGGTGTCCAAAGGCGCCGAGGCCTATGACGGGCCGGGCAAAGTGATGGACGTGCCCGCGATCAAGGGGATTGGCGGCTCGCTGATCTACTTTATCGACCAGTATCACGACACCTCGCCCTACAACGCGGAATTCACCTGGCTGAAACAGTCCAAGCCGCGCGGCGACGGGTTCTTCTATCTCGATCACCTGACTCACAACGTCTACAAGGGCAACATGGACAAGTGGTTCAAGTTCTACGAGGAGCTGTTCAACTTTAAGGAGATCCGTTTCTTTGACATCCAGGGCAAATTCACCGGCCTTCTCAGCCGTGCGCTGACCTCGCCCTGCGGCCGCATCCGGATCCCGATCAACGAGGACCGGGGCGAAACAGGTCAGATCGTTTCATATTTGAAAAAATACAACGGCGAAGGCATCCAGCATATCGCGGTGGGCTCGGACGACATTTATGCCAGCACCGATGCAATCGCGGAAAAAGGCTTGAAGTTCATGCCTGGCCCGAACGACGCCTATTATGAGATGTCCAAAGAGCGGGTGCAGGGCCATGACGAACCGCTGGAGCGGATGAAGAAACACGGCATCCTGATCGACGGCGAAGGCGTGGTTGACGGCGGCGAAACCCGGATCCTGCTGCAGATCTTCTCAAAAACAGTGATCGGGCCGATCTTCTTTGAATTCATCCAGCGCAAGGGCGATGACGGCTTTGGCGAGGGCAACTTCAAGGCGCTGTTTGAATCGATCGAGCGCGAGCAGATCGAAAACGGCGAGATCCAGGCCGCGGAATAAATAACCTGAGAAACGGAAAAGGCCGGTCCTGCCATGCGGGTCCGGCCTTTTTGCGTGCGGCGGCAAAACGGCCTGCAACACGCCCATTCGCCGGAGCTGCTGTTTTTTGAGTTAAGCGCGGGAAGGGATTGATCTTATCCCTTGGGCATTTCCAGGGTGCGGTTGCGGCCGCCTTTCTGGTACTGCAGCCGGCTTTCACCAATGGCAATTACCCGGCCCCCGTCGATACGGTCGCCGACCTGCACCTTTTTGTATCTGCCTGAGGGCAGCCGGACCAATGCGCGGCGGTCCGAGGCGGTGCCATAGACTCCGATCAGGTTCAGCTTGCGCAGGTTGATGGCGTTGCTGACAGTGGCGCGGCGGGCGACCGATGCGGCTGTCGGGATGCGGGGTGCCGCCGCGGCTGCAGCGGCGGGCACGGCAGCGGCGGTCTGCACCTGGTTCTGCGGATTGCGCCGGGCGCGGTCGACCAGATTGGCGAAATTGGCGGGTCTGGCACGCGGAACAGCCGAGGCGGCGATGGCTTGGGCTGTGACCGGCAGCTGCTCTTCCCCGGCGGGCTTCAGGCTGGCGGGGCGCTGGCGCGGGCGCATGCCGGCCAGTTCTGTCCGGCTGAGACCGCCAAGCTGTGCGCGTTCCACCTGTTCCTCCAGATCTGCAGGCCGCGCCTTGGGGCGTTTGCGCGACAAGACCTGATTGCGGGCCACTTCTTCGGCCAGCGCTTCGGCGGCGGGGTCGCTGCGATCCGGTGCGGGCGGCGGCACTTTCTTCGGACGGCCAAGGTAGACGGTGATGCCATCGGGATTGAGCGTGCCTTCGGGGCTGGCCTTGACCAGCCCGCGCGCGTCCAGATCAAACGCAGACCCTGCTGCGGCAGGAGAGGCAACGGCGCCGGGTTCGTCATCCCCGGCAAAAGTTTCCGGCTGCGGCAGGGCCACCGCGTCGGCGGCAATCTCAGTGCGGTCAACGGATGCCGTGTAAAGCTCGTCCAGGCGGGGCGCGGCGGGGATGCCTCCCAGACCGGGGGCAACCGGCCAGACCCCGGTTGCGGCATAGCGCGCGGCCTGGGCCAAGTCATCCAGCGGCTCTGCAGTCAGAGATTCAGCCGGCGCCGGGGCCGGCTGGGTGTCCTCAGCACCGCCAGGCTGCAGGGTGGAAGGGTCCAAAAAGGCGGTGCCGGTGCCCTCTTCGGGCAGCTTCACACCATCAGCGGCGGCTTCATCCTCAACCGAAGGGAGCACGCCTGTGCCGCTGGCCTCAGTCAGGGCGGTGTTTTCCTGCGATTCACCCTCTGCCGACGCTGCGCCGGTCTCCTGCAGCCCGGGATCGGGCTGGTCCGCCAGGACGCTCACCTGTGGAGCGATGGCGGCAGGGGCGGTTTCTGAACCGGGGCTGCCTGCCGCAGGCGCGCGCGCCGGCTGGGGGAGGCCTTCCTGCGGCTGCCCGTCTTCGGAGCTGACCGCAGGGGCGGGTGCCAGGCCGGGATCCTGATCCGGGGCTGCGGCAAAAAATCCGCCTTCGCCAAATATTGCCCAGACCGCAACTGTTGCCATGAACAGCAGCAGCACAGCTGTCAGGATCACCCCAAGGTAGCGCGGCTTGCCTTTGGCGGCCTTTTCGGGGGCCGGGGACTGTGGCGCCGCGGGCGCGGCGGCTGCCGGGGTGCTGTCCCGTAATGCTGCCGGCGCTGGCGGAATTGGCAACGGAGAATCCGCACCAGTTGGCAACGGAGCTGGCGGTATTGGCAAATGGGCCGCCGGAGTGTCCGCGGTGTCAGGTTTCCGGACCGGAATTGCTGCGCCGACCGGCTTCACGGCTGCTGGAGCTTTTGGCACTTGGCGCCCGGCGGCCAGCGAAGCGGAGGCTTGTGCGGACGGCGCGGATACGCTTTCAACAGAGGCTGCCTTGTCCTCTTGGCTGAGAGGGCCTGAAACACCTGGCAGCGGCGCGCCAGAAGCGCCAGAAGGCGGCGAAACAAGCGGTGGCGGGCTTGCAGGCTCCTCGGCCCCGGCTGCCTTGGCAGACAGGGGCACCGGTGTGTCCTTGGGGGGGGTAGCCAGCGGCGCGCTGTCCCGCTCAGGTGCTTGTTTGGCGGCGGCAGCCATATCTTCTGCCTCAGCAAGAACCGCCGGTCCTGCCGGCTCTGCCAAGGGTTCCGTAATAGCGGCAATTGCTGCCGGTATTACGCTGTCTTCCGCCAGTGCTAAGGCGGCTGGGTCATCCGCGCTGTCTTCGGTCAGGAGGACTGGCAGTGCTGCCGGCCCGATCACCTTTACCACAGTATCGTCCGGCTCAACCTCGGTGCCGCGGATTGCCCGGGTGGTGCCAAAGAACGGCTCTCCCGGAAAACCGCTGTTTTCCGGCGCCGCAACAAAACTGACCGGGCCGAACCCGTGTTCGACTGCAAAGGTCTCAGCCTCGTCCAGGGTCTCCAGCGCCACCGCCGCAACATGGGTCCGGCTGCCCTCGATGGCGATATCAAAGGCCAGCTCATCCACCGGATAAGGCGTGGCCCCTTCCAACGCCTGCCGGGCCGCTTCAATCCGCGCCTCGGCAGGCAGATCACCGGTCTCGGCGGTCAAATAGCGGATCTGGTCGTCGGGCAGGATCAGCTTGCAGAAGATGCCGCCGGGCGCCAGCTGCAGCGCATCCGCGCGCATCGCGGCCAGTGCCGCAGGCAGGTCTTCAGTGTTGAACGGCGTGCTGGCCACACTGCGCCAGCCGTCTTCAGCGCGAAATAGCAGCGCAATGCCGTCAGCGGAAAGTGAAAGAGCAAAAGCCGGTTTCATGCCTTGGGTCAAACCATCAAAATCCATACTGCCCGGGGCCGCCTGACGGGCCCGGTGTTTTGACGCGGACCTTAAAGCAGGAACCTGCCGAGTTAAAGGAAAAGACGTCTGCCAGGACTTGCAGGCGGCAGTTTGCCATCCCCATCTAGAAGGCATTGCAAAAGGAGCTTTTCCGTATGAAGGCAAAGAAAATTCTGGCAGCTGCGCTGATGCTGTCGATGAGCGCCGGGACCCTGGCGGCAAGCGGGACCGCGGCGTTGCGCCAAATCACCGTGAACGGCGAAAGCACGCTGCAGGTGGCGCCGGAACTGGCGACAATCACGCTGGGTGTCACCGAGGAGGCCGAAGAAGCCGCCGCCGCTATGGCCGCCGTATCTGACGCGATGGGCGCAGTGATTGGACGGCTGAAGGACGGCGGTATTGCGGCTGAGGACATGCAGACCCGGCAGATCTCAATGCATCCGGTCTGGTCGCAGGACCGGTCTTATGACAGCGGCGGCCGGCGTGAGATCACCGGCTTTCAGGCCTCGAACACCCTGATGGTGCGGGTGCGCGACCTGGACCGGCTTGGCCCGGTTCTGGATGCGGTGCTGACGGCCGGCGCCAATCAGTTCCAAGGGTTGAGTTTCGGGGTGGCAGATCCGTCTGCGGTCACCGATCAAATCCGCGGTGAAGCCGTCAAGGATGCCATCCGCAAGGCGCAGCAGCTGGCAGACGCGGCGGGCATGGAGCTGGGGCCGGTACGCTCGATCAATGAACACGGCGGCGGTGGCGGACGTCCGATGATGGCAATGGAAATGGCGCGCAGCGACGCGATGCCGATTGAGGCGGGCGAGCTGACCTTCAGTCACAATGTCTCGGTGGTTTTCGATATGATCGTGCCCGGCGGCGAGTAAATCGCGTAAAAAGGAAAGGCCGGGCAGGGCGCCCGGCCTTTCTGTTGAATGGCGGTTGGCCTGCTCAGCCGCAGGCTTTGGCCAGCGCCTGGTCCAGATCACGGATCAGATCGTCTGCATCCTCGATCCCGATGGAGATACGCACCACGTTCGGGCCGGCGCCTGCAGCTTCCTGCTGCTCGGGTGACAGCTGCCGATGGGTGGTGGAGGCCGAGTGGATGATCAGCGAGCGGGTGTCGCCGAGGTTGGCCACATGGCTGAAGATCTCCAGCGCATCCACCAGTTTGATGCAGGCCTCATAGCCGCCCTTGACGGCAAAGGTGAACAAGCCGCCGGTACCCTTGGGATAGCAGGCCTGGGCACGCTCATAATAGGGAGAGGAGGGCAGGCCCGCGTAGGTCACGTAGTCAACGCGGCTGTCGTTCTCGAGCCAGGCGGCGATTTTCTCGGCATTCTCGCAGTGTTTCTGCATCCGCAGGGACAGCGTCTCAACCCCCATCAGCGTGTAATGCGCCCCTTGCGGGTTCATCGTCATGCCAAGGTCGCGCAGGCCGATGGCAATGCTGTGGAAGGTAAAGGCGAGCGGGCCGAAGGTCTCGTGGAACTTGAGGCCGTGATAGGCGTCCTCGGGGGCGGACAGAGACGGGAACTTATCGTTGGCGGACCAATCGAAGTTGCCGCTGTCAACGACGCAGCCGCCGGTCACGGTGCCGTTGCCAGTCAGGTATTTGGTGGTGGAGTGCACCACCAGCGTCGCGCCGTGGTCAATCGGCTTGCACAGGTAAGGCGTGGCTGAGGTGTTGTCGACAATCAGCGGGATGCCTGCGCCATCGGTGATATCCGCCAGGGCGCGGATGTCGGTCACATAGCCGCCGGGGTTGGCGATGGATTCGCAGAACACGGCGCGGGTGTTTTCGTCGATTGCTGCGTTCACAGCGTCCAGATCGTCGGTGTCGACGAATTTGGCCGACCAGCCAAAGCGTTTGATGGTCTGGCTGAACTGAGTGATGGTGCCGCCGTAAAGCCGGGTCGAGGCGACCACGTTGCAGCCCGGTGCCATCAGCGGGAACAGCGCCATGATCTGCGCCGCATGGCCCGACGAACAGCAGACCGCGCCAACGCCGCCTTCCAGCGTTGCCAGACGTTCCTGCAGCACCGCGACAGTGGGGTTGGTCAGGCGCGAATAGATGAAACCGACTTCCTGCAGATTGAACAGCGCGGCGGCGTGTTCGGCATCGCGGAACACATAGGCGGTGCTTTGGTAAATCGGCGTCTGCCGGGCGCCGGTTGCCGGGTCCGGCTTGGCGCCGGCATGGATCTGCAAGGTGTCAAAACCGTATGTCGGAGCGTCGGTCATGAATGGGTCTCCCTGAAAGCTCTGTTATTCCGGGCACACATCAGCATGGCTGCGCTGGGAAGGCAATTGCGGGAATGCCGCAGCAAAAGGCTCCCGCCCGCCGCCGGCCCCTGGCGGTGCCTGCGCCCGTTGGGCGGGGCGCCATGCTGCGCATGGCGCGCGCCGCGCGCAGCGCGGCGCCGGACCCAACTGCGAAGGGCCTCTGCCAGAGGCCCGTGAGCGGGCGGGAGCCCTGCGTTCTCCAAGACCCGAAAGCCGCGGTCAGCGCATCCAGAAGCCTTCGGATTTGATCCGGTTGCGGATTGCCTGTTCGCGGCGCGGCAGGTTTGCACGGTCAAACAGCGCCCGCACCTTTTCGCCGCGCCCCTGATAGACCATCCGCTTGATCGGCTCGTAGCCTTTCAGAACTTTCTTGATCCGGTTCGGCGCCGTGATTTCCTGCAGCAATTCCACCACCCGGTCGCTTTCCCGCGCATAAAGCAGCGGAAACAGCCGGTAATGGCAGCTGGTCTGCCCATCCAGATAACCGGCAGGCAGCGCATCCCGCCCGCCGCCGAAGGAGTGGATCACCAGCGGCAGCACGATCTGGTCCAGCCAGGGCTCCAGCACCTGGCCAACCAGCTCAAGCGGCGGATCATTGCGGACCGATTGCGCGTAGACCAGAAACCGCTTGCCAAAGGCGCGCGGGCAGGCGCCGTAAAAGAAACCTGCGTTGAAATAGAGATAGCGTTTCCAGTATTCATCCGGCTGGCCGAGGTCGAGACTGGACAGGAAGTCGAGGCCGAAGCGGCTGTAGAGCGATTGCCAGATGCCGCTGTAGCCTGGTCCGTACAGTGTCGGCTTGGGCCAAGTGCCTTCAACCCGCAACGACGCCGAAGGACGGCTGAAATCAAACGGCACATCCGCCAGCTCGCCGGTGATCAGCGTGTCGGTGTCAAAAAACGCAAACGGCTCGCCCTTTGGCATCGCCTGCAATGCTTCGATCTTGTTGCCATAAGGGTAGGCGGCGCCAAAGGCCTTGCTCTCGAACGGCAGGATTTCGGCGCCCAGGTCCGCCAGCGCCTTCAGAACCTCCTGATTGCGAATGCCGGGGTCCTTCTCCCACAGCGGCCCTTGCTGCGGCACTGCCACAAACAGCCGTCCGGAAAAACCGGGCGAACAGTGGCGCAGAGAAGCGGCAAACAGCAGCGCCTCATACTGCAGCCGGCCGGCCTGGCCGACGATCATCACATTGAAGGGGGCATTTGCCATGGTTTTCCCCGTGTTCCGTCTCTTCCGGGCGGATAGGACTGCCTGATTGATTAGCTACAAGCCTGCAAGGCGCCGCGCAACCAGCCTGCAGACAATTTCAGACGGTCTGTGCCGCCAGAGGCGCAAACCGGGGAGAGACAAAGATGAATAACGTGATCCTGGCCCTTCTTGCGGCAACAGTGCTGCCCGGGGCACAGCCTGGTGTTCCGGAAGCTGCGGCTGCTTTGGAGGCGGTGCAAACAGCATCAGCCCAAACGGCACCGGCCGCTGAGCCGCAGCAGGCGACCGGGCGTTTTACGACTGCGCTGGAAGTGAAGCCGATTCTGGCCGCGACCCAAGCCAACTGGATCCATGTGCGCGAGTTCAATGGCCAGGATCTGCTCTATGTGACCCACCTGTGGTCCTGGCGCTGCGGGCTGGCGCAGGTCAAGCTGGGGGTGAACGGCAACCCGCCGGAAATCTGGCCGCTGCCGGACTGCCACCTGGAGGAAGGCTTTCCGAATATGATCAAGGATGAAGACGGGATGCCCTACCGCAGCTATCCTCTGGGTTCCATCCAGCAGATTGCGGTCGAGGTTACCTATGATGACCTGAGCACTGAAGAATTGGTTTTTGGACGCAACGGCCAACCCCAGCAGTGAGCCTGGCGCGGGGTCCTGCTCCTCAGGGGCCCCGGCGGCGGCAACGCAATCCAATGCTGCTATGCGCGTTCCGCCTCGCAGAGGCAGGCCAGGCAGGTCAGGCAGCCCAGGTCAGGCCGGGCAGCCCGCCTGGCAGCAATCAGGGCGCAATCAGGGTGACGCCGGGCATTCGCTGGATGAGATAGAGGTCTTCTTCGTACCGCTCGCTCATCTCCTCCACCAGCACGCTGGTCCAGCCGGGAAGGTCCAGCTCCTCCTCCAGCGCGTCTTCCATCGCAAACTTGTCCAGAAAGGCGGCGTAGACACGGCGTTTGTGGATTTCCGTAAGATCCGGGTTTTCTGCAAGATAGGCGCGCAGCCGCTCCATGCCGGCAGGCTGCATCAGGGTGGCCAGCAGGTCCATCCCGCCTTCGACCGGCGCATTGATCTCCATCCCGCCCAGGTCCCGCAGCACCTGGCCCCAGATCAGCGGCAGATCCTCATAGCACCAGACGGTGACCGGCATGCCGGGCACCATATCCCGCATCTGCGCCAGCAGTCCGGACCAGCGCAGCTGCAGCGGGTCGCCGCCCTGCAATGCGTTCTGCACGATGGACCGGCTGGACTTTGCAAACATCGCGGGCAGGAATGTCGCCGGGTTGCGCAGCGCCATGAAGACTTCCGGCTGATCATAGGGAAACAGCGCCTGCAGTGCCTGCAGCCGGTTCCCGGCCTCCGGATACAGGCGTCCGTCCTGCAGCGCGTGCCGCGGCGAGCCGAAGAAATGCGGATTGGAGAGAATCACCCGGTCCGCCTGGCGGTCATCCAGGATCGCGTCCCACAGCACCTCCGGCGCGTCCTTGGCGGCGCTGCCGTTCTTCATCGCCGCCAGGCAGTCTTTCAGCAAGGACCGGTAGCGGCCGGGCCCTGGCACCGCGGTGCCCTGTTCCGACAAAGCGCCGGCATTTTTCAGCAGCGCCTTCAGCAGCAGATCTTCCTCAGTGGCATGCGCCCCGCAGTGAATGATGACCTGCATGATCCGACCTGTTTTTCCGGGTTTATTGCCTTCAGAAGTAATGTGCAGCAGCAGGGAGGTCAAACCTGCGGTTTGCGCTGGGTTTGCGTTACGGGGGCTGCCGCACCTGCCGCGGCGGCCAGCCCCGGCTGACGGCGTTCTTATCGGAGGGCTGCTGCGTTTGGTTCTGTGCAGCCTGGCGGGAGGTTTTCGCAGATTCGCGATTTGAGTTTCAAACCGGCTTGACGGTCATTCTGTACTTTAGTACCAGTCGCCCAGCAGGCCCGGCGGGGAGATCTTTTCCACCGGACACGCTGGCTTCATGGCCGCGCGCCGGCCCCGGATCTGGACGCCTGTGATTGTGAGTGCCCCTATAGCTCAGCTGGTAGAGCAACTGATTTGTAATCAGTAGGTCCGCGGTTCGAGTCCGTGTGGGGGCACCATCTTTTCAAAGACTTAGGTGTGACGTTGTAGATTGCTCTTAGGGCCATAGAACTTGACCTATGCTGGCTTCGACCAAAGACCGACAAAATTCGTCTTAGGCACTCGGAGCAGCACCTTCAGTTAAGAAGGCTGGTGTTTACCTGACCCGTGGCTGACAGAGCCGCTGAGCCATCCGAGACAAGGTTGCGGCGGCGCATGCCAATGTGTTGCGGCGTCAGGCCTGTTTGCAGGCTGCGCTGTTCAATTTCGGGCGTCTTACGGAAGGGCCAGATCATGACTTGCGTATCTCGCTTGCCAGCAAGGCCCCAGCACCGGAAGCGACCGTAAGATCACCGGTGAAATCGCCCTGGCACTTGGCTGCGGTTTGGGAGTCTTTAAATCCGGCTTGACCCTCCGAGAGGAAGTCTCTGGCGAGCACGATGGCCAGGAGGCTGTCTTAGACTTCGGGTACTGCCCATTTCTCTTTCTCTGCGGCATGTGTGAACGGCCGCTGTTCCCTCTGCAAGGCAGCGTGAAATTTTACGCGATTGCAATGAAACGGCTTGCCCTCATGCATTTATTGCCAGTGGCTCAGGTCCGGCCTGCACGCTCGATACTGCGGGCGAACTGCAGCAGCCGCGCATCTGCGCCCTTGGGGCCGGTGATATGCAGCCCAGCAGGCATTCCGTCCGACGAGGTGCCAAAGGGGATCGAAATGGAAGGCAGCTCCAGCGGCGGGGTAAGCGTCACGGTGCGCCAGTCCTCGGTCAGTTCGCTGTCACGCAGGCCGGCAGAGAAGGGCATCCCCGTGGCCGTGGGCCAGAGGGCAAAGTCGTAGCGCTCGAAAAAGCTGCTGACATCCGCCCAAACTGCGGCGCGGGTCTTCTGGTAGGCGGCCAGCTCCGCCAGGCTGCGTCCTTCGGCCTGGGCGCTGGCGGTGCGGAAACTTTCGCCTGCCAAGGCCATGTCCGGCTGCAGCTGCGTTTGGATCTGCAGCGCGCATTGGCCGCGGACAATTCCGCCATGCGCCAAAAGCGGCGCCAGACCGGGGGTGTCCGCCGCCACCTGCCAGCCGAGGCTCCGGCACAGTGCCTCCGCCGGGGCAATCGCTGCCTGCACCGACGCGTCAACGCAGGCGCCGAAAGGGGACAGCGACAGGGCAACCCTGCCTGCGCTGCGGGGCGGCGCCTCTTCCAGGCCGGCAAGCCGCGGCAGGTCCCGCCAGAAGCCCAGCGGCTGGCGGGGTGTATTGCCTTGCATGGCTTCCAGCATCAGCACCAGATCGCGCACGCTCCGCGCCATCGGACCGGGCACCGACAGCCCGTCAAACGGCGCCGGGTTCGGGTCATAGGGAATTAGGCCCGGGGTTGGCCGGTAGCCCACGACACCGCACCAGGCGGCGGGCGTGCGGGTGCTGCCGCCCAGATCCGAGCCATCGGCCAGCGCCACCATGTTTGCCGCCAGGGCCGCCGCAGCGCCGCCAGAGCTGCCGGCCACTGTCTTTTCCGGGTTCAGCGGGTTGCGGGTGGTGCCAGTCACCAGATTGCTGGTCTGGCCGGAAAAAGTGAACTCAGGCGTGTTGCTTTTGCCGGTTATCACTGCGCCCGCTGCGCGCAGGCGGTCCACGTGCAGGGCATCATAATCCGGCACATGTTTTTCAAAGCTCCTGGACCCCCAGGTGGTGCGCAAGCCCTTGGTTTCAAAGCAGTCCTTGATGGCAACCGGCAGGCCGTGCAGCGGTCCGGCAAATGCGCCCGATGCCGCCATCGCATCCAGTTCTGCGGCCCGCGCCTCTGCCGCGTCCCAGTCCAGGGTGATAAAGGCGTTGACGGTGCTGTTGCGCGCCTCGGTCTGCGCCTTATGCGCGGCCAGAACCTCGCGTGCACTCAGGCTGCGGCTTCGCAGCCTGGCGGCCATGTCCTCGGCGGTAAGGGCGGTGATGTCGGTCATGCGGCAGGTTTCCGGTGCTGGCAGTTAAGGCACGCTTTCCAGACTAAAAAAACATGCCCGGCGGCTCCGTTCCGAACCGGCCGCAAAACCGTCTCTCAGCGACCTTCCAGGCTTCAGCGGCCAAGCCAGCGGCGGACAGCGGCTTTGCCCAGGCGGCAGGCCTCCGGCAGGGTCTCTCCCCTGGCCAGGCAGCAGGCGATTGTGGTGGCCAGGCTGCATCCCGTGCCGCGTTTGGAACCCGGCAGCCGCGCCGCGGCAAAAGGCGTTGCCGCGCCACCGGCGGTAAACAGCACATCAATGCTTTCAGCGCCGGTGCCATGGCCGTCCTTGACCAGCACCGCCCGCACCCCCTGTGCCAGCAGCTGCGCCGCCTGCGCCTCGATGCTGCCGGTTGAGCCGGAAAGCACTTCCAGCTCTGCCAGGTTCGGGGTGACTAAGGCCGCCCGCTGCAGCAATGCGCCAAAGCCGTCTGCCGCCATCAGCCTGCCGCCGGAACTTGCTTTCAGAACCGGATCCAGCACGATAGGCATCTCCCGGGGCAGGGCCGCGTCAACTGCGCTTGCCGCTGCGGCAGACCCCAGCATTCCGATCTTGGCTGCCGCGGGTGCAGGCAATGCGGCCAAGGCTGCCTGCGCCTGGTCTGCAACGGCTTGCGGCGTGCTGGGGTGAATGGCCAGGACCGCGGCATCGGTCTGCACTGTCACAGCCGTCACCACGGGGCGCACCGTCACCCCGAACTCGGCAGCCATGGCCGTATCGCGGGTGAGGCCGGCGCCGCCGCTGCTGTCGGTTCCGCCAATCGCCAGGATCGCGGTCATGCGGGGTCTCCGGCCGCCAGCAGGGCGAGGTCGCCATAGCCCGCAGCCTTCAGATCCGAGGCTGCGCCCCAAGCCCGCAGGCCGGTGCGGCAGCAGAGCACAATCCGCCCCTTGCGCGGCAGCTCTGCCGCCAGCAGATCGGCGCGGGCAATCCGACGGGCCTGGGGCGCGGGCAATCCGGGCGCTTCAGCGGCATCGCGCAGTTCGATCACCGTATCCGCGGCAGTGATATGCGAGGCCGCGACAAAGGGCAGGGCGTCCCCCGGTTCTTCCGCCTCATCAAAGCGGAAGCTGCTGACCTGCAGGTCCTGGAGCCGGAAAACAAACACCTGTCCCCGCGGGGACGGCTGGTGATCGAGCAGGGACTTCAGGACCAGCTGCGCCTGCAAGGCGCCGATCATGCCGACGGCCGGCCCCATCACGCCTGCGGTTGCACAGGTCGCCGCCTGCGCGGGCAGGTCCGGGAATACGGCCCGCAACGACGGCCCGCCGCCGCAAAATCCCCCGGCATAGCCCGACTGCCCCAGCGCCGAGGCCGAGATCAGCATCTTGCCCTGCGCCCGGCATGCATCCGACAGGATATAGGACGACGCAAAACTATCCGCCGCATCCACCACCAGATCAGCCGCAGCCACCATCGCGGCAGCATTGGCCGCATCCAGGTTTTCAACCCGCGCTGTGACGTGCAGAGACGGATTGGCCGCCAGCAAGTGCCGCCGGGCGGCCATTGCCTTGGGCTGGCCAAGGTCGCCCATAGTATAAAGAACCTGCCGGTGCAGGTTGCTTTCCTCCACCCTGTCGCTGTCCATCACGGTGATGCACCCCACGCCTGCGCCGCCGAGATACTGCAGCACCGGACAGCCAAGACCGCCGGCACCCGCAACCAGAACATGCGACCGGGCCAGCCGTTCCTGCCCCTCAGCACCGACCTCCGGCAGGACCGTCTGGCGGGCATAGCGGCTCATGCTGCCTCCTTGACCCGGCAGGCCGCCACCCATTCGCGGGCGCGCGCTTCGGGGTCATCAGCCAGTTGGATGTCGGTCACCACCGCAGCGCTGTCCGCACCGGCAGCAAACACCCCGGGCAGCCGCTCGGGCGTCAGCCCGCCAATCGCGACCAGCGGCGTCTCCCCGGCCATCTGTTTCCAGCGCGTCACCCGCTCCAATCCCTGCGGGTCCCATTTCATCTTCTTCAGCAGCGTCGGATAGACCGGCCCCAGCGCCACATATTCCGGCCCGAACGACAGCGCGCGTTCCAGCTCGCTTTCGTCATGGGTGGACAGGCCAAAGCGGATGCCCTTGCGGCGCAGCGCAGCGAAATCCGCCGTGTCCATGTCCTCCTGGCCCAGGTGCACAAAGTTGCAGTTCAGATCCAGCGCCGCCTGCCAATAGTCATTCACCACCAGCTGCGCGTCATGCACTGCGCAGAAATCCCGCGCCCGGGCAATCTGGCGCCGCACCTCAGTCTCAGGCGCGTCCTTGATGCGCAGTTGCACCAGCTTGGCCCCTTGGGGCACCAGCAGTTCCAACCGGCCGACGTGGCCCGTGATCAGGTAGAAACGTTCCATCAGGCAAACTCCGCCAAGCCAAGTACAGGGGTTGAGGGCACCGCCATGTCGCGCCGCTCCATCGGGTCGGCCTCATAGCCCGCGCGCCCGGCCTCAATTGCCAGCGCCATGGCCGCGGCCATCGCTGCCGGGTCGCCGGCCTTGGCCACGGCTGTATTCAGCAGCACCGCATCCATGCCCAGCTCCATCGCCTGTGCGGCATCCGAGGGCCGCCCGATGCCGGCGTCCACAATCAGCGGCACGCCGGGGAAATGCGCCCGCATCGCCCGCAAGGCATCCGGGTTGCGCAATCCCTGGCCGGACCCGATCGGCGCCCCCCAAGGCATCAGAACCTCGCAACCCGCTTGCAGCAGCCGCTCGCCCACCACCAGATCATCGGTGGTGTAGGGAAAGACCTGAAAGCCCTCATTGCTCAGGATCCGCGCCGCCTCGACCAGCCCGAACACATCCGGCTGCAGCGTGTCGGAATGGCCGATCACCTCCAGCTTTATCCATGGGGTGCCGAACAACTCCCGCGCCATATGCGCCGTGGTCACCGCCTCCTGCACCGAATGGCACCCTGCGGTGTTGGGCAGGATCCGGCAGCCGGCCGTCCGCAAGCTGTCCCAAAAGCCGGCGCCCGAGCCATCAGCAGTTTCACGGCGCAAGCTGACGGTGATGATCCCGGTGCCGCTGGACTTCACTGCCTCCGCCAGCACGGCGGGTGAGGGGTATTGCGCGGTGCCCAGCAGCAGCCGCGAGGTGATATCTGTTCCGTAGAATTCCATTTCAGCCTCCTTGCATCGGTGCCAGGACTTCCAGGTGGTCGCCCTCAGTCAGCTGTACGTCCTCCCGGTTGCTGCGGGCCACAAACCGGCCGTTCAGCGCGGTTGCAACCGAGGAGCAGGCAAAGCCCAGCTCATGCAGCGCAGACTGGAGGTCGGTTGCGGATACGTCATGCGGTCTGGCGTTCACGATGATTTTCATCTGTGGTCTCCGGTAGCAGGTGGTCCGCGGCTTGCTGCGCCATCGCGGGCGCCAGCAGAAAGCCGTGGCGGTAAAGCCCGTTGAGGTAGAGCGTGCCGTCCTGTTCGATCAGCCGCGGCAGGTTGTCGGGATAGGCCGGGCGCAGCCCTGCGCCGGTTTCCACTACGCTGGCCTCGGCGAATGCGGGGTGCAGGGTAAAGGCGGCACTCAGCAACTCGCTCAGCGAGCGCAGGGTGATGGCCCGGTCCGAGGAGCTTTCGATCATGGTGCCGCCGATCATGAAATGCCCGTCCCCGCGGGGCACCAGATACAGCGGCATCCGCGGGTGCAGCAACCGCAGGGTACGGTCGATCTGCACCTCCGGGCAATGCAGGATCGCCATCTCGCCGCGCACAGGGCGCAGGCTGGGCAGGGATGCCGCCATGCCGGTGCAATCCAGCGTGACACCGGCAGGGGTAGTGGCAGGGGCAGGCGTGCCATAGCGGATGTCCACCCCCATCGCCTGTACCTTGGCGCTGAGGTCCCGTAAGGCGCGGCGCGGATCCAGATGCGCCTCCCCCTCAAAGAACAGCCCTTGCGAAAACCGCCCCTCCAGCGCGGGCTCCAGCCCGGTGATCTCGGCCCCGTCCACCCCCCGGTGGCCTGTGGTGCGGCGGGCAAAACGGGTAAGCTCTGCCCGGTCGCGGGCCGGCGCCACCACCAGCGTGCCGCGCCTGTGCACCGGTGTGACCCTGGCCCACCAGCCGAAGGCGCGGCTGCCGAGAGTTATCACTTGCTCCTCGGCGCTTTCGCGTTCGCACCAGGGTGCCAGCATGCCGCCCGCAAAGCGTGCGACGCTGCTGTCTCCGGGGGTCTTTCCCCGTTCATAGACCGTGACCTTGGCTCCGCGCTGCGCCAGCTCATAGGCGCAGGCGAGGCCGGCAAGGCCTGCGCCTGCGATGGTGATCATTCCGCAGGTTCCACCTTCTCGGGCGCGGGCACATACAGCTCGCCGCCTTCGCGGAACTTGGCGGCCATCGCCTCCATGCCTTCCTTCTGCGCCTCGGCGCGGATGTCGTGGCTGATCCGCATCGAGCAGAACTTCGGCCCGCACATGGAGCAAAAATGCGCCACCTTATGCGCCTGCTTGGGCAAGGTCTGGTCGTGGAACTCGCGCGCGGTGTCCGGGTCCAGCGACAGGTTGAACTGATCTTCCCAGCGGAATTCGAACCGCGCGCGGCTCAGCGCATCATCGCGGCGTTGCGCACCCGGCAGACCCTTGGCGAGGTCAGCCGCATGGGCCGCGATCTTATAGGTGATCACGCCCACCTTGACGTCGTCGCGGTCGGGCAGGCCCAAGTGCTCCTTCGGCGTCACGTAACACAGCATCGCGCAGCCGAACCAGCCGATCATCGCCGCCCCGATGCCGGATGTGATGTGGTCGTACCCCGGCGCGATGTCGGTGGTCAGCGGCCCCAGCGTATAGAACGGCGCCTCGTGGCAGCACTCCAGCTGCTTGTCCATGTTTTCCTTGATCTTGTGCATGGCGACATGGCCCGGCCCCTCGATCATCACCTGGCAGTCCTTGGCCCAGGCGATCTTGGTCAGCTCACCCAGGGTTTCCAGCTCGGCAAACTGTGCGGCGTCATTGGCATCGGCGATGGAGCCGGGGCGCAACCCGTCACCCAGCGAGAAGGAGACATCATACTGGCGGCAGATGTCGCAGATTTCCTCGAAATGCTCGTACAGGAAGCTCTCCTTGTGGTGATGCAGGCACCACTTGGCCATGATCGAGCCGCCGCGCGACACAATCCCTGTCACCCGTTCAACGGTCATCGGCACCATGTGCAGGCGCACGCCGGCATGGATGGTGAAGTAATCCACGCCTTGCTCTGCCTGCTCAATCAGGGTGTCGCGGAACACTTCCCAGGTCAGGTCTTCGGCGATGCCGTTCACCTTCTCCAGCGCCTGATACATCGGCACAGTGCCGATCGGCACGGGGCTGTTGCGGATGATCCATTCGCGGGTGTTGTGGATGTTGCGGCCCGTCGACAGATCCATCACCGTGTCGGCGCCCCAGCGGATCGACCAGACCAGCTTGTCGACCTCTTCCTCCATCGAGGAGGTGACGGCAGAGGTGCCCATATTGGCGTTGATCTTGACCAGGAAATTGCGCCCGATGATCATCGGCTCGATCTCGGGGTGGTTGATGTTTGCGGGGATGATGGCGCGGCCGGCGGCGATCTCATCGCGGACAAACTCCGGCGTCACGTAATCGGGGATATTGGCGCCAAAGTCGTTGCCATCGCGGTGGCAGGGGGACAATTCGCGCAGCTGGTTTTCGCGGATGGCGATAAATTCCATCTCTGGCGTGATGATCCCGGCGCGGGCATAGGCCAGCTGGGTCACCGCCATGCCGTCCTTGGCCCGCAGCGGCGCGGGTTTCACCGGGAATTCGGGCGTCAGCCGGTCGCCCGCGACAAAGCCGTTGTCGGCGGGTGTCACATCACGGCCCTGGTATTCCTCAACGTCGCCGCGCGCCAGAATCCAGTCACGGCGCAGCTGCGGCAGGCCCTGACGGATGTCGGTCAGAACATCCGGGTCGGTGTAGGGGCCGGAGCTGTCATATACCGGCAGCGGTGCTTCGCCCGCGGTGGGGTGGGTGGCGATTTCGCGCATCGGCACGCGGATGTCCTTGTGGACTTCGCCTGCGACATAGATCTTGCGCGACGCGGGCAGGGCGCCTGTGGTGATCTTGGGGTTGGGGACGTTCATTTTGGTGCTCCTCAAAGCCGAAAACTTAGAAAAGACACCAGATGAGTTTTGGCTGGGAAACCGGCAGGCAAAGAGGCCTGCTTTACCGGAATGCGCCTGTTTCAAACGGCTGTCCCCGCGGGGACAAGCGGACAAAAGGCGCGTCCTTGCTTCCTACGCCAGTATCAACTGGGTCAGGTTCAAAGGGTCGCGCCGCCGGTTTGGGTTGCCCCGCACCATGACGCCTCTCAGTCCCTTGGGCGGGACTCCCCTGCGTGGCCTTAGGGGTAGGGGAGGCACAGGGCGCGCGTCAACCGAAATCTTTGTAGATTATTTTTTGGCATTAATATCAGGTTGATACTGGCGTTAAGGAAGTAAATGCGGGTCAAATCGCTGCAGCGCAGCTTTGATGCTTGATCGGGGGTGGTGAAATTATCTATAAAAACCCGCAACGCCATCCGCGTATGGCCAACTGGTATACGAGAACAGGAGACAGCATGCTGGACGCTGCACCCATCCGCACCGACTGGACCCGCGAAGAAGCGGAAGCGATTTACAACAAGCCTTTCATGGACTTGCTGTTTCAGGCGCACACGGTGCACCGGCAGTATTTCGACCCCAATCAGGTGCAGAAATCCAAGCTTCTCAGCATCAAGACCGGCGGCTGCGCCGAGGATTGCGCCTATTGCTCGCAGTCGGCCCGCAACGGTGCGCAGCTGTCGGCCTCCAAGCTGATCGAGGTGCAGCGGGTGATTGCCGAAGCCAGGAAAGCCAAAGAAGGCGGCGCGACGCGCTATTGCATGGGCGCCGCCTGGCGCTCGCCCAAGGACCGCGACATGGCCGCACTGGAAGCCATGGTGCAGGGCGTCAAGGATCTCGGCATGGAGACCTGTATGACCCTCGGCATGCTGGAGGAAGACCAGGTGTTCCGCCTGCGTGATGCGGGGCTGGATTATTACAACCACAATATCGACACCTCCGAGCGGTATTACTCCGAGATCATCACCACCCGCACCTTTGCCGACCGGATCGACACCCTGAACCGGGTGCGCGAGGCGGGTATCAAAGTCTGTTCCGGCGGTATTGTCGGCATGGGCGAGCAGCAGCTGGACCGCATCGACATGATGCTGGCGCTGGCAACGCTGGAGGTGCATCCCGACTCGGTGCCGGTGAACATGCTGATCCCGATTGCCGATACGCCGCTGGCCAATGTCGAAAAGCTGGACCCGATCGAATTTGTCCGCTCGGTGGCGCTGGCCCGCATCCTGATGCCGAAATCCCACGTGCGCCTCTCCGCAGGCCGCACCGATATGTCGGACGAGATGCAGGCGATGTGCTTCTTTGCCGGCGCCAACTCGATCTTTGTCGGTGACACGCTGCTGACCGCCGACAACCCGGAAGAGGACAAGGACCAGCAGTTGTTCGACCGTCTGGGCATCACCGCCATGGCGGTGGGATGTGACGGCAGCCGCTGATGGCGGGCGCCTTCCCGAGGCATGAGACATCGCTGGAAGCGCTGCGCAATCGCGGGCGCTACCGGCAGCTGATGCCGCGGGACGGTTATGACTTTGCCTCCAATGACTATCTTGGGCTGGCGGGCAGCGATGTGCTGCGCGCCGCTGCCGCCGATGCGCTGGCGCGCGGCGTTCCGGTGGGCGCAGGCGGTTCGCGCCTGCTGCGCGGCAATGACGCTGAACATCAGTTGCTGGAGGCAGAGGCCGCGGCGTTTTTCGGCGCCGAGGCGGCGCTGTTCATGGGCGGCGGCTTCACTGCCAATCAAGCAATCTTTTCCACTCTGCCGCAGCAGGGCGATCTGGTGCTCTATGATGCGCTGATCCATGCCAGCACCCATGACGGGATGCGGTTGGGCCGGGCAGAGACCCGCAGTTTTGCCCATGGCGACGTGGAAGACGCTTCGCGGGTGCTGGCGGACTGGCGCTCGACAGGTGGCACCGGACAGGTCTGGATCGCGGTTGAGGCGGTCTACTCCATGGACGGCGACCTTTCGCCGCTGGATGCGCTGATGGCGCTGTGTGATGCGGACGGCGCGGTGCTGGTGGTGGATGAGGCGCATTCCACAGGCGTGTTTGGCGATCTGGGCCGCGGGCTGGCGCATGAAATCGCGCACCGCCCGAACGTCCTGAGCCTGCACACCTGCGGCAAGGCGCTGGGCGCCTCAGGCGCTTTGATCTGCGGCCAGCGGGTGCTGATCGAGACACTGATCAACAAGGCGCGAGGGTTTATCTTTGCGACGGCTCCGTCGCCGTTGAACGCAGCCCTGGTGCGGGCGGCTTTGCAGGAGCTGAAGCAGAACCCGGCCCGCCGTGAACAGGCTTGGACGGGAATCACTCATGCGCAAGCAGAGGCCAAACGCCTGTGCGGACTGGATGGCTACCAGAGCCAGATCCTGCCGGTGGTGATCGGCGCGGACAAGCGCACCATGGCGCTGGCCGCGCGCATGCAAGGCCACGGCTATGACATCCGCGGCATCCGCCCGCCAACCGTGCCGCGCGGCACCTCGCGGCTGCGGCTGTCGATCACGTTGAACACGGGGGCAGGGGTCGTCACCCGGATGTTCGAAGACCTCGCCCGGGAAATGGAGACAAGGCCATGAGCGCGCTGATCGTCACAGGAACCGACACCGGCATTGGCAAGACCATTTTTTCGGCCGGTCTGGTGCAGGCACTGGGTGCGACCTATTGGAAACCGGTGCAATCCGGGCTGGAGGAGGAGACCGACAGCCAGACCGTCGCACGCCTGTCAGGCCGCCCGGCGCTGCCCGAGGGGTATCTGCTGCAACTCCCTGCCTCGCCGCATCTGTCGGCGGAGGCCGAGGGCGTGGAGATCGACCCGGATACGCTGGACTTGCCCGAAGCCAACGGCGTGCTGGTGGCCGAGGGGGCCGGCGGGCTGATGGTGCCCTTGAACCGCAAGGTGCTGTATCTTGACCTGTTTGCCCGCTGGGGCGTGCCGGTGATCCTGTGCGCGCGGACGCAGCTGGGCACGATCAACCACACTCTCCTGTCGCTCAAGGCCCTGCGCGATGCGGGCTGTCTGGTTGTGGGCGTGGCCTTCATAGGCGACGCCGAGCCGGAGGTGGAGGAAACCATTTGCCAGTTCGGCAAAGTGGCGCATTTGGGGCGGCTCCCCATCATTGAAGATCTGAGGGACGCGCCCGAGCCTGGGCGGGTGCGAAGCGCCCTCCCGGGGGGAGGGTCGGGCGCGGCCCGGTCTATCGACCGGACCAGAACGGCGCTCAAAGAAACCTTTGCCGAAAGCATCAATGTGGACCTGATCAGGGAGGCATTGGCCCAAGGAGAGTCGGCATGAGCGCGGCAGATCTCACCCAGCTGGAGTTCGACCAGCAGCACCTCTGGCACCCTTACACCAATGTCGCCAAACCCGGCCCGACCTTTGTGGTCAAGGAAAGCGAAGGCGTCCACATCACGCTCGACGACGGCACCCGGTTGATCGACGCGATGTCGTCGTGGTGGTGTATGATGCATGGGCACAGGCACCCGGCGATCACAGCGGCCATCCATGAGCAGCTCGACACTCTGCCGCATGTGATGTTCGGCGGGCTGACCCACGACCCGGCCATCGACCTGGGCCGCAAGCTGCTGGAGATCACCCCCGAAAGCCTTACCCGCATTTTCTATTGCGATAGCGGCTCGGTCTCGGTCGAGGTGGCGATGAAAATGGCGGTGCAGTACCAGCACGCCATCGGCCAGCCAGAGCGCAAGGAGTTTGCCACCATCCGCTCCGGCTATCACGGTGACACCTGGAAGGCGATGAGCGTCTGCGACCCGGACACCGGCATGCACCACCTGTTCCAGGGCGCGCTGAGCGTGCAGCATTTCGTCTCCCGCCCGCCCATCCGTATCCATGAGGATTGGAGTGACGATCCGGCGCAAAACGGTCTGGGAGAACTGCGCACCGTGCTGGAAGCCAACGCGCAGAAGATCGCAGCCTTCATTCTGGAACCTGTGGTGCAGGGCACTGGCGGCATGTATTTCTACCACCCGGAATACCTGAACCAGGCGCGTGCGCTGTGCGATGAACTGGGTATCCTGCTGATCTTCGACGAGATCGCCACCGGCTTTGGCCGTACCGGCGCGCTGTTCGCCACCGGTTTCTGCGACGCGGAACCGGATATCATCTGTTTGGGCAAGGGGCTGACCGGCGGCCATATCTCCTTTGCCTGCACCATGACGAACGACCGCGTCGCCGAGGGTGTGGGTGGCGGAAACCCGGGCATCTTCATGCATGGGCCGACCTATATGGCCAATCCGCTGGCCTGCGCTGCGGCCAAGGCCTCGCTGGATCTGCTGACCGGGCAGGACTGGCGCGGAACTGTCTCGGGGATTGCAGAGCAGATGCAGTCTGAACTGGCACCTGCGCGCGAGCTGCCCAATGTGGCGGATGTGCGGGTTCTGGGCGCCATTGGCGTCATCGAGATGAAACATCCCGTCTCCGCAGATGAGGCGCACGCCCGTGCCCATGATATGGGCGTCTTCCTGCGTCCCTTCGGCAACAACATCTATACCATGCCGCCGTTCATCACGTCCCCGGATCAGCTGAGCCAGATCACCGCAGGCATGCTGCGGCTGGCGCGGGAGCTCTGAGCCATGGAGTTCCGCTGGCTCAAACAGAACAATGCAGCCGAGGCCATCGTGGTCTTCGGCGGCTGGGCTGTGGGGCCAGAGGTGTTCTGGCATCTGGACGGTCCGCAGGACATCCTGTTTGCCGGCGATTATACCGATCTGAACGCAGAGCCGCCGGATCTGTCCGGTTACAGCCGGGTCAGCGTCTTGGCCTGGTCCTTTGGCGTGGCGGCTTATGCCCATTGGCAGCAGGAGCGCCCCGAGCCGTTCCAGCGCAAGGCGGCGGTGAACGGCAGCCTGCAGCCGGTGAACCGCGGCGCCGGTATTCCGCCTGCGGTCTTCCGCAGAACAATGGAAACGCTGAGCCTGGAAAGCTACCAAGGCTTTCTGACCCGTGTATTCGGTGCCCCGCAAGAGGCAGAAGCGCTGGATGTGCCGGCGCGCCGGGCTGAGCTGCTGGCGGTAGAGCAGCGCGGCGACGCGCCGCAAATGCGCTTTGACAAGGTCTGGATCAGCTCCGGCGACAAGATCTTTCCGCCCGCCAATCTGGCACGCGCCTGGGCGGGGCAGAACGTGACACAGATCGACGCGCCACACGCCCCCTTTGGCCGCTTCTCGCACTGGGAGGAGCTGTTCCAGTGAAAGATACGCTGCCGCCTCAGCTGGATCAGACCCGCGTGCGCCAAAGCTTCCGCCGCGGGCTGAACAGCTATCACGGCACCGCCTCTGTGCAGGCGGATATTGCGGCGCAGCTTGCAGGGCTGCTGCAAGCGCAGGGCGCGCCCCGCCGGTTTGGGGCGGTATTGGAATTCGGCTGCGGCACCGGTCATCTGACCCGGCACCTGCTGCAGCGGTTCACGGCCGGCAGCCTGTTGCTGAATGACCTGGTGCCGGAGGCGGCGCAGGTGCTGCAGGCATTGGGCAGCGCAGCCCCGGCGCAGTCCCGGTTTGAGGCCGGCCCGGTTGAGACCCTGCCGCTGCCGCAGCAGCTGGACCTGATCGCCTCAGCCTCGACCGTGCAGTGGATCCCGGATCTGCCGGCCTTGACCGCCCGGCTGGCGGCGCGGCTGAAACCCGGCGGCTGGCTGGCGCTGTCCGGCTTTGGCCGGGGCCAGTTCCGCGAGCTGGCGGCGCTGGGGTCATCCGCCGCGGCGCCCAGTTATCTGGATGCCGGGGAGTGGCCGTCCGTGCTGCCGCAAGATCTGGAGATTCTGGCCATCGAACAGTGCCCTGCCGTGCTGGAATTCGATACCGCGCTGGAGCTGCTGAAACACCTGCGCCAGACCGGTGTCAACGGCCACGCCCAGCAAAGCTGGAGCCGCAGGCGGCTGCAGGACTTTGAAGGTGCTTACCGGCAGCGTTTCGGCTGTGGCGGCAAACTGCCGCTGACCTATGATCCGGTCCTGCTGGTGGCGCGCAAGACCGGCTGACCGGTCAGGGCGGCTGGCGTGCGCAGTCCGCACTTGAGGCAAGTTTTAGATTTTTTCCCTGCCATAAGACCGCCGCTTCCAGCGGTGCGTTAATCTTTGTCAACTCCCGCCTGCTATGCCGGAACCAGAGCCGTGCCCGGGGGCGCGGAACGTGGAAATACTGGCAGTACGGGAGTGACGCCAATGAAATTCAAAGCGTTTGCCGCCGCTTTGGCGGCGCTGGCGGTTTCGGGGGCCGCCGAAGCCGCTGACATGGGGGATAGCGGAACACCGATCCGGCTGTCCCTGAACAACTGGACCGGTCAGCATCTGTCGACCTATATCGCCGGCGGCATGCTGGAGGAAGCAGGTTATGCCGTCGAATACGTCGAAGCCGATCAGGGCACCATGTATGACGACATCGCCAGCGGCGACGTGCATGCAATGGTGGAAATCTGGACCAGCAGCACCCCGGCGGATTACTTTGCGGCCCGCGATGAAGGCCGTGTGGAGGAGCTGGGCGACCTGGGCCTGGATGCCCGCAACGGCGTGGTGTTCCCGCCTTATGTGGCGCAGATGTGCCCAGGCCTGCCCAACTGGGAAGCCCTGCGCGATTGTGCGGGCATCTTCTCCAAAGACGGCAAGGGCAAGCGCGGCATTTACCTGGCTTACCCGGACTCATGGGGCTCGCCCGGGGCGGACCGGATCCGGGCGCTGGATCTGCCGTTTGACGTGGTTGCGGCTGAATCCGAGGCGGCGATGATCGAGGAGTTTCAGAAAGCCTACAAGGAAAAACGCCCGGTGATCTCCACCTTCTGGGCGCCGCATTGGGCGATGTCGTCCTACGCGCTGCAGTTTGTGCGCCTGCCCAAGCCGGAACCGGCCTGTTACACCGATCCCTCCTGGGGGCCGAACCCCAAGGCCACCGGCGATTGCGATTTTGCCCGCGGCGGCGTGATGAAGGCGAGCTGGCCGGGCCTGAAGGACCGCTGGCCGGCCGCCCATGAGATCCTGAAGAACTATCAGCTGAGCATCTGGGACCAGCAGCCGCTGATCGGCCTGGTGGATGTCCGGGGGGAAACTCCGCAGGGCGCCGCCCGCGGCTGGCTTGCGGTGAACCGGGCCAAATGGATGCCCGTTATCGAGGAAGCCACTGGCAAAGGCCGGTCCTGACCCGCAAGGTCCGGGTTTCGATACCGGCGCTCCCGCCTCAGGCGGGGGCGCTGTTTTTGTGTGCGGGGCAGGTCTTGAAGCCGGGCTCCGGGCCGCGCTATGCCGGGTGCGGGCGTTTGCCGCACGGGGCAGGGTGATTCCGGAACTTGTCCCATTGCACAGAAACTTGAATCGTCAATCAAAATTTTTCACAGTTTATGCCGCAATCACTCGACAAACAGTCGTAATATGTTCCAATACTTGCATTATCCCCGGCCACACTTGGACCATGGGTGCTTGCTGACAAGAATAAGACCAGCCGCAAGGCCAGGCAGACGCCATGAACCGCCGGGTTCCAAAAAGGACGCGCCAAGCCGGGCAATCGGCGGCGCAAGAACACTGACAGGGAGTAGAACAATGAACTTCAAAGGATATGCGCTGGCGCTGGGCGCCGCAACAATGACGGTTTCTGCGGGCTTTGCTTCGGCCGCCGATCTGGGTGATACCAGCAAACCGATCAAGCTGGCGGTCAATGAGTGGACTGGCCAGCATGTGACCACCCATATCGCCGCCGGGATGCTGAAGGCCGCGGGCTATGAGGTGGAATTTGTCTCGGCCGGGATGATGAACCAGTTCCAGGCCATCGCAGACGGCGACATTCACGCGACGCTGGAAATCTGGTCCTCGAACGTCTCGGATGAATACGCCAAAAAGATCGAAGAGGGCACTGTTGTTGAACTTGGCGATCTGGAGCTGAACGCGCGCGAAGGCATCGCCTATCCGGCCCATGTGGCCGAGCTGTGCCCCGGCCTGCCGGCCTGGGAAGCGCTGAAGGACTGCGCGATGCAGTTCGCCACCGCGGAAACCCTGCCTAATGGCCGCCTGGTGGATTACCCCGCCGACTGGGGCACGCCGGGCGCCGACCGCATGACCGGGCTGGACCTGCCGTTCAAGGCCGTGCCTGCGGGTTCCGAAGCCGCATTGATTGTCGAACTGCGCGCCGCGACCGAGCGCAAGACACCGCTCTTGGTCACCTTTTGGCAGCCGCATTGGGCGATGTCGGCTTATGACGTGAAATTCGTCGACCTGCCTGCGGGTGAGGAGGCCTGTTTCTCGGACCCGGCCTGGGGTCCGAACCCGAATGCGGTGAACGACTGCGACTTCTCGCCCTCGCGCATCTTCAAGGCCGCCTGGTCGGGGGCTGAAGAAACCTGGCCCGCCGCCTATGAGATCCTGTCGAACTACACTCTGGCCGTGGAAGACCAGCAACCGATGATGGGCGCGGTCGATGTGGACGGCGGCAAGGTCGAAGAAGTTGTCGCTGCCTGGATGGCCGAAAACGAGGGCAAATGGCGCCCGGTTGTCGACGCTGCCATCAAGTGAGCCGCGCCCAGTGAGTGGCTCTGAAACTGGCGCGAACACGCCGGCCATCACCTGCCAGAATGTCTGGCAGGTGTTTGGCAATGACGCAGACAGCGCCTTGAAAGAGGTGCTGGCAACCCATCACTCGCCGCATGACGCTGCCGGAGAGCTACGCCGCAAGGGGCTGATCCCGGCGGTGCAGAATGTGTCCTTCCAAGTCAAGGAGGGCGAGCTGTTTGTGATCATGGGGCTGTCGGGGTCCGGCAAATCGACTCTGATCCGCTGCATCTCGCATCTGCTGCACCCAACCGGCGGTGAAATCCGCATCGACGGCGAAAACATCGTCGAGGCCAGTCCCAAACGGCTGATCGAACTGCGCCGCAAGAAGCTGGGCATGGTGTTTCAGCATTTCGGCCTGTTTCCGCATATGACAGTGGCCGAGAATGTTGCTTATCCCTTGCGGGTGCAGGGGGTGAAGAAAAAGCAACGGCAGGCCAAAGCGGAAGAGGTGATCGAACTGGTCGGCCTGCGCGGCCGTGAAAACCACTATCCGCGCGAACTGTCCGGCGGCCAGCGCCAGCGCGTCGGCATTGCCCGCTCATTGGTGGCGGATTGCTCGGTCTGGTTCCTGGATGAGCCGTTCTCGGCGCTTGACCCGCTGATCCGGCGCCAGCTGCAGGATGAATTCCTGGAAATTCAGGCCAAGCTGAAAACCACTATCGTTTTCATCACCCACGACATCAACGAAGCGCTGAAGCTGGCCGATCGTATCGCCATCATGCGGGATGGCAGGATTGTGCAGATCGGCACGCCCGCAGATATCGTTCTGCGCCCGGCGGATGATTACGTGCGTGAGTTCTCCAAGGATGTGGCCAAGGGCCGGCACGCCCGTGTGGCCTCGGTGATGGAGGCCGGCGCGGGTCTGGCGTATGGCGCCGATGATCCCGGCCTGCGCCAGGATATGACGCTGGACGCGGCCCTGGCGCGCTGCATGGAGCTGTACGAGCCGGTGCCGGTGCGCTCACCCGAGGGCAACGTGGTGGGCGTCGTGAACCCGGCAGACCTGGCGGCGGCGCTGCAGGTGGAGCAGGGGTAATGGCGGTGCTGACAAAAGGATCCATGGCGGCGCTGATCGCGGCGGCGGCGGGTGCCCTGTGCCTTCTGCTGGAAAGCAGCCTGCCATGGCTGGTCAAATTCCCTGCCGCCTGGGTGCTGCCCGCAACTGATTGGGTTGGCGCCGCGATGGAGTGGCTGCTGGCGCTGATCAAACCCACTGCGCGTGGTTTTTCGGCGCTGATGTTCTATCCGATGGAAGCGGCGAATTATGTGCTGAGCAGCACGCCCTGGCCACTGGTCATCTGCGCCACCACGGCGCTGGCCTGGACCTTGGGCGGCATGCGGATGGCGCTGATGGCCCTTGTGGGTCTCGGGTTTGTGCTGGCGTCGGGGTACTGGCCCGAAAGCATGAACACGCTGGCGCTGGTTGCTGTTTCAGTACCGCTGGCACTGATAATCGGCGGCGGCATTGGCATTCTTGCCAATGAATACCCGCGCGTCCGCAAGCCGGTGCAGGCGCTGTTGGACATCATGCAGACGGTGCCGACCTTTGCCTATCTCACCCCCTTGCTGGTGCTGTTCGGCTTTGGCCCGGTTGTGGGTCTGATCGCCTCGGCCATCTATGCCGCGCCGCCAATGGCGCGCAATGTGCTCTTGGGGCTGGAGCGGGTGGAACCGGAAATCAAGGAGGCCGCCATCATGGCCGGCGGCACCCGGCTGCAGCAGCTGTTCCAATGCGAGATCCCCTCGGCCGGGCAGCAGATCATGGTCGGTGTCAACCAATGCCTGATGGCGGCGCTGTCGATGGTGATTATCGCCGCGGTAATCGGCGGCTTTGACGATATCGGCTGGGAAGTCCTTTTGACCATGCGCAAGGCGCAGTTCGGGCAAAGCCTGCTGGCCGGTTCGGTGATTGTGGTCTTTGCCATCCTGATCGACCGGATGAGCGGCACCCTGACCGAAGAGCGGCGCGGCAAACACGATCCGCGCATTGCCTGGGGCATTCTGGCTGTGGGTGCCGCAGCCAGCGCCGTGTTTTGGGGCCATATTCAGCAGCCCGGCGCTTATGCGCTGTTCAACCCGGTGGCGGACAGTGTCGACAGGGGGCTGTCGTCCTTTACCACCGCCAATGCCGATGCGCTGACAGCGTTCAAGAACAACGTGCTGTTCTACGTGCTGCTGCCGTTGCGGATCGGGCTGGACCAGGCGGTGCTGCCCTTCACCTGGGGTTTCTCCTGGACCCCGATGATGAGTGCGGTGCTGTTTGCAGTGGGCGCCGCTGCCGGCGTGGTCTTTGCGTTGCGCGGGCAGATGGCGCTGGGCGTGATGCTGCTGATTGCCGCCGGCATGCTGGAGACAGGTATTTCGCAACTGCCCTGGCCCTTTGTGCTGATTGGCGCAGGCGCGCTGGCCTGGGTTGCAGGCGGGCGCGGGCTGGCGATCATGACAGTTGTCCTGCTGGGCACCATTCTGGTCTCCGGCCTGTGGGAGCGGGCGTTGCTGTCGCTGTATCTGTCGGGCGCTGCGGTCTTTGCCTGCGCGGTGATGGGCGGCGCGATCGGCCTTGTATCGGCGGTGTCACCCGGTGTCTGGCGGCTGGTGCGGCCCATCTGCGACATGCTGCAGACGATCCCGCTGTTTGTGTTCCTGATCCCGGTGCTGATGGTGTTTCAGATCGGCGAATTCTCGGCCTTCCTGGCGATCATTGCCTATGCCATCGTGCCAATGATCCGCTACACCCGGCACGGGCTGGTCTCGACACCGGAGGAGATGATCGAAGCGGCAACAGCCTCCGGCGCGACCAAATGGCAGATGCTCAAGGATATCCGCGCGCCTTATGCCGCGCCGTCGATCCTGCTGGGGCTCAATCAGACCATCCTTTATGCCTTTGCAATGCTGGTGATTGCGGCGCTGATCGGCACGACCGGTCTGGGCCAGTCGATCTATCTGGCGCTGGGGCAGGCGGATGTGGGGCTTGGCATATCCGCCGGGGCTGCGATGGCGATCCTTGCCTTGATCGCCGACCGCATGGTGCAGGGTTTTGCCGAGGAGAGGCGCAAGGCGCTGGGGTTGTAAGCCTCTGCCGCGAAATGAGAAGGGCGCCCCAGCGGCGCCCTTTTTTGATCTGGGGCAACGTTCTGCACTGCCCGCCCGCGTATAGCTGCAAACAAGACTGATCTAAGGCAGGAGAGACCCCGATGGGCTGGCTTGAATTCACCGCCGCGCTGATGCTGTTTCTGGCCAGCCATGCGATCCCCGTACGCCCGCCGGTACGGCCCTGGCTGGTGGGCCGCCTGGGCCTGCGCGGCTACATCATCGCCTACAGCCTGCTGTCGCTGGCAATTCTGGCCTGGCTGATCGTGGCGGCGGCACGGGCGCCTTATGTCGGCGTGCTGCCCTATTGGGACATCTTCCGCTGGACGCCGCTTCTGCTGATGCCGCTGGCCTGCCTGCTGACCGTTGCGGGCATGATGCGGCAAAACCCGTTCAGCTTTGGCGGGCTGGGCCTGCGGGCCTTTGATCCCGCGAATCCCGGCATTCTGGGTGTCAGCCGCCACCCTTTGCTTGCGGCCATGGCGCTCTGGGCCGGGGCGCATCTGCTGGCCAATGGCGATCTGGCGCATGTGATCCTGTTTGGCTTGTTTGCGGGCTTTGCCTGGGCTGGCATGGTGATCATCGACCGGCGCACACAGCGCCGGATGGGGCAGGGCGAATGGACCCGTCTCAGCCGCAACACCGCGCGGCTGAATCTGGCCCGCCTGCGCCCCTCTGCGGCTGAAGCCGGGCTGGCGGGTGCGGTTTTCCTGGCCCTGCTGATCCTGCACACCCCGGTCATCGGCTATCACCCGTTGCCGTGGTAGGGGTTGACCCCGCCCGCCGCATCACCACCTATGAACTGAGACGACACTGGAGAGAACGACCGATGCACCTGGCCTATGTGATGACCCAAGAACGCGGTGCTACCGACCGCCTGCTGAGTGAGCTGGCTGAGAAATTGCAGGCCAAGGGCATCCGCCTGGCAGGCATCGCGCAGACCAATGTTGAATGCTACGACAAGGAACTGTGCGACATGGATGTCCGGGTTTTGCCCGGCGGCGAAACCATCCGCATTTCGCAATCCCTGGGTGCAGGTGCCCGCGGTTGCCGCCTGAACCCGGAGGCGCTGGAACAGGCGGTTGGGCTGGTCTCTGCCACGCTGCAATCGGACCCGGCGCCGCAACTGATGATCGTCAATAAATTCGGCAAGCACGAGGCCGACGGGCGCGGCATGCGGTCTGTCATCGGCGAGGCACTGGCCCTTGGCATTCCGGTGATTTCCGGCGTCAACAAGATGAATGTGGAGCCGTTCCAGGCCTTTGCCGACGGTATGGCCGTGGAGGCGGGGCCGGATCTGGACGCTCTGGTTGGCTGGGCGGAACAGGCCGTTGCTGAAACCGCCTGACTGGCGCATTCCCATTTCAAATCAAACGGAAAGCCCGCGAAACTCACGCGGGTTTTTTGCTGCTCGGGACAGCACAGCGGCGGCGCGCATACCGTCCGGCCTGCAGCTGGTCCACCATCGTCCGGTCTGAATAGAAGAGAAGATGGTGGGCGACCCTGGAATCGAACCAGGCGTGCGTCTCCGCGAGGGAGTTACAGTCCCCTGCCACACCTTGCGGCCTGTCGCCCACTGTCAGTTGCATGTTGCACCTGATGTGGAGGCGTGATTACAAGCAGGCCAAAGGGGCGTCAACCGGAAAAACGCAAGTTTTCAGCACGCCTTGAAAATTCTTTCTGCCGGAGAGCAAAATGACCAAGAAGCCCAAATGGGTCGTCGCAAAAGAACAGTCCAAAAAGGCTGCCTCGGCAGAAACCGTATGGCTGTTCGGGCTGCATGCGGTGCGCGATGCGCTGATGAATCCTCAGCGCGAAAAACTGCGCCTGATGGTGACCATGAACGCCGAAGTGAAACTGGCTGACGCCATCGCAGCCTCGGGCGTCGAGGCCGAGGTGATCGACCCGCGCAAGTTCAACCCTCCGATCGATGCGCAATCGGTGCATCAGGGCGCCGCTCTGGAAGTGAAGCCTTTGAACTGGGGCGGGCTGGCCGACAACTGCATCGGCCGCGAGGCGCCGCGGGTGCTGCTGCTGGACCGGGTGACGGATCCGCATAACGTCGGCGCTATCCTGCGCTCGGCCGAGGTGCTGGGCGCCAGTGCGGTAATCGGCACCCGCCACCATTCCGCACCGGAAACCGGGGCGCTGGCCAAGACCGCCAGCGGCGCGCTGGAACGCCAGCCCTATCTGCGGATGCGCAACCTGTCCGACACCATCACCGAGCTGCAGAACATGGGCTTTGTCGTGCTGGGCCTGGACGGCGAGGCGGAGAACACCATCGAGACCGCCCTGGACGGCAAAAAGCACCTGCCGGTGGCACTGGTTCTGGGCGCCGAAGGGCCTGGCCTGCGCCAGAAGACCAAGGAAACGGTTGACGGGCTGGTCAAGATTGACGCCGCGGGCGGTTTTGGCTCGCTCAATGTCTCCAACGCAGCGGCCATTGCGCTTTACGCCTCTATCGCCCGGTAGGGCCGCGGCACCGGCTGTCACAGGCTGATCACATCTGCGTATGCTGTCTTTGCAAGAGCAGGGCGGTGCGGCAGAGTCGAAAGTCTGTTGCAAGAAGTGAATGGAGTGCAATGTGGCCTTGCGTCTGGTCCTGATGGCCATTGCGGTGATGTTTGTGTCCCTGCCGGATATGGTGCGGGCAGATGCTGCTGTTTTCTCCTCCCGCGCGGGCGTTGCTATCGGGGGGTATGATGCGGTTGCGTTTTTCGAACATGGCACGGCAGAACCCGGACGGCGCGGCCATGCGGTGATGTGGAAAGGCGTTGTGTGGCGGTTTGCATCAGCCCGCAATCAGGCGCAGTTCGAGGCCAACCCGCGGGCCTATGCGCCAGCCTTTGGCGGCTACTGCGCCTATGCGATGTCGCAGGGGCGATTGCATGACGGAGATCCGCAGATCTGGGCCATTGTGGACGGCGAATTGTTTCTTCTGAACAACCGCGGGGTCCACCATCTGTGGCAGGCGGACACGGTGCAGATGATTGCGGATGGCCGCGCGCATTGGCCCGCGGTTCTAAGGAAATAACCTGTCACCTCACGATTGCGAGAGGTGCTCTTTTATTTTCCAGACTGTGGCCCATATTCAATAGGGACTGCGGAGTGGAACCACCGCAGATCTTTTTCACTGTCCCTCGTTCCATACCTAGCGCCCGGTTCGTCCGGGCGCTTTTTTGTTCACCCGGCAGCGAATCCGCCTTTGCGAGAGCGGGCGCCGCAGCTAGTGTGCGCGGCATGACAGAATACAGCGACGAGCATCTGAAGACGATCCTGCAGCGGACCAAAACTGTGGCGGTGGTCGGCGTGTCGATGAACCCGGTGCGCCCCAGTTATTACGTGGCGCGCTATCTGGGTCTCAAGGGATACCGGGTGATTCCGGTGAACCCCGGCCATGCAGGCAAGATGCTGTTTGGCGAAACAGTGCGGGCCAGCCTTTCTGATATAGACGCCCCGGTGGACATGGTCGATATCTTCCGCCGCTCAGAGGCGGTGCCGCCCATTGCGGACGAGGCGCTGGAGGCATTCCCCGAGCTGCAGACCATCTGGATGCAGATCGGGGTGGAACATGCCGAAGTCGCCGCAAAGGCCGAAGCGCGCGGTGTCACGGTGATCCAGAACCGCTGTCCCAAGATCGAATACCAGCGCCTGTTCGGAGAGTTGCGTTTCGGCGGTTTCGCTACCGGGATCATATCCTCGAAGCTTTGAGGCGGCGGCGGGGCGGAGGCGCTCCCGCCCGTTCCGGCCGTCCTTTGGACGGCCTCCACGGTTGGGCGTAGCGCCGCTGCGCGGCGCAAGAAGAAAGGGCTGAAAAGCCCTTAAGGTGCAGGTGTGCCCTTCAGGGCCTTTCTGATTGTACTTTTCTTTCGCGCGTCAAGGGCAAGCCGCGCTGCCGCGCGGAGGCTGCGCCTCCCTTGACCCGCCTCCAAAAGGGGCCGTCCGAGTCTGGGATCAGCCCTTGGGGCGGCTGGCCTTCTCGGTGATACCGCTGAGGCCCTGGCGTTCCGCCAGCACCTGCAGCACATCGTCCAGCGCCACGTCACGGGCGGCTAGCATCACCAGGAAATGATAGAGCACATCGGCGCCTTCCGAGGCGAGCTTGCCGCTGTCGCCCTTCACCGCTTCGATGATGGCCTCAATGGCTTCCTCGCCGAATTTCTCGGCGCATTTCTCCGGTCCTTTGGCGAGCAGCCTGGCGGTCCAGCTGCTGTCAGGGTCAGATCCCTTGCGGGACAGGATGGTGGTTTCGAGATCGTGCAGCAGGCTCATCACATGCCCCTCAGTTCAGCCGCATCGGGATGCCGGCGGCGGCCATGTGGTTCTTGGCTTCCTGGATGGTGTATTCCCCGAAGTGGAAGATCGAGGCCGCCAGCACCGCTGAGGCGCCGCCCTTGGTCACGCCTTCCACCAGGTGGTCCAGGTTGCCGACGCCGCCCGAGGCAATCACCGGCACGTCCACCGCATCGGAAATTGCCCGGGTCAGCGGCAGGTTAAAACCCGATTTGGTGCCGTCCCGGTCCATTGAGGTCAGCAGGATCTCCCCGGCGCCCTTTGCCACAACCGTGCGCGCGAACTCTACCGCGTCGATGCCGGTTTCCTTGCGCCCGCCATGGGTGAAGATCTCCCAGCGGCCAGGCTCCACCGTCTTGGCGTCGATGGCGCAGACGATGCATTGGCTGCCGAATTGATCCGCGGCCTCGGCAATCACATCCGGGTTGGCCACGGCAGCCGAGTTGAACGAGACCTTGTCAGCCCCGGCCAGCAAGAGCGCACGCACATCATCCTTGGTCCGCACCCCGCCGCCCACGGTCAGCGGCACAAAGCACTGCTCGGCGGTGCGGCGCACCACATCGAACATGGTGCCGCGGTTCTCATGGGTGGCGTGAATATCGAGAAAGCAGATCTCATCCGCGCCGGCCGCATCATAGGCCTTGGCCGATTCCACCGGGTCGCCCGCATCGCGCAGGCCGACAAAATTGACACCCTTGACCACGCGCCCGTCGGCGACGTCGAGACAGGGAATGATACGGGTCTTCAGCATGGATCGGGCCTTTCGGACTGCTTGGCCCGTGGGTACGCAATGGACGCTGGAATCGCAACAGATATGGCGGTGGATGCGCGTTTTGGTCCGGGAGGGCGGCGGTTTCGGGGACCGGTTACCCGTTTTTTACGCAGCCTGTAAGCCGCTTCTGTCGCGGTAAGAATGACGAAAGCTGGCATCAGGGTCGAGACCAGGTAGATGAAGCCAAAAAACATTATGAATGACGCGTATTGTCCCGCCGCATTGGGAATGTGGTAGCACCGCGCGGCGCTGTGTTTGATACCTCCTGAACAGCCGCCATATGTAAAGGTGATCCAAGCGCAGCAATAGGCGATCAAAAGCACAACAATCCAAGCGCCGCAGTATCCGGTCCAGCGGTTTGCAAACGGTGGGAACGTGGCATTGCTGGGCGCCCTAAGGACTATGTCGCGCATTGCAAGAATGAAACCGATCAGGAGAGGAAGGGTAGCAACCGTGAAGTGTGCGACCACCGTGAAGTTTTCGGCATCCATGGAATAAGCTTTCTTTCAAATTGGTTTTAAGTAATTTCTCGGCACTACCGTGCCGGCCATCCGGTCGAAGAAACCAATTCTCCGGGCTGCTTTTGAGTTAGTGCTTCAAATTGACTGGTGCTGCAATCACACGTTGCGGCTTGTGCGGCCGCAGACTGGCAGCAAAGAACTGCCGATGCCGAAGACGTGAATTGCCAGCCAGGGCCTGTTGCCTTGTTTTCATCCCATCACCGCACATTTTCGGAGCAGCCGTTATGACAAAACCCCTTATCCTTGCCGGAGCCATCGCCCTTATGTCCGCATTGCCCGCCGCCGCGGGATTGATGAAAGTACCCAGCCAGAAACCCGTGGCTGAGACCATCGACGCGCTGCAGGCAGCGGTTGAGGGCGCAGGCGCCACTGTTTTTGCCCGCGTCGACCACGCTGCAGGCGCGCAGAAGGCAGAGCTGGAACTGGGGGCCGCGCAGCTGTTGATCTTCGGCAACCCCAAGCTGGGCACCCCGGCAATGCAGGCGGACCCGCGCGCGGGGCTCTTTCTGCCGCTCAAGGTGCTGGCCTATGAGGATGCGGACGGCCAGGTCTGGCTGACCTATGAGGATCCGGCTGAGATGCTCTCTACCCTCGATATTCCTGCGGATGCCGGGTTCATCGCCAAGATGCAGGGCGCCCTGGGCAAGCTGACGGCTGCCGCCGCGCAGTAAGCCAAGGAACCGGACCGGCCGTCCCGTGCCTTATTGGCGCGGGCGGGACCGGTGGCGGTCAATCGCAACAGCAATCGCCCATAGAAACCCGGCCCCCATTGAGACCGGGCCGAAGATCAGCGGCCCCCATGCGGCAAGGATGCCCATGGAATAGGCGGTCTCGCTCAGGTCGCGGCCCAGCACCACGCAAGGGTTGGCAAACCCTTCGTTGATTTCGCAGCCAAAACCGAACCCCAGCAGCATTACAAAGGCAATGCACAGCAGCCACAGGGCAATAGGTCCCAGCGCCAGAATGGCAAGGATGCGGCGGATCAGGCGCATTTGGCCTCCCGGTTCTGTTGACGCGTCAGGCTTTCAGAACCGCCAGCGCCTCTTTCAGATCAATCGCCCCATCATACAGTGCGCGGCCCGAAATGGCACCGTTCAGCGGCGCACCGCAGGATTTCAGCGCCCTGAGGTCGTCCAGCGAGGAGACGCCGCCCGAAGCAATCACCGGGATGCTGACCGCATTTGCCAGATCGGCGGTGGCCTCCACATTCGGCCCCTTCATTGCGCCGTCGCGCAGAATATCGGTGTAGATGATGGCGGCAACGCCTGCGTCCTCGAACGATTTGGCCAGATCGGTGACCATCACGTCGGTCTCCTCGGCCCAGCCTTTGGTGGCAACGCGGCCATTGCGGGCGTCGATGCCAACCGCAACCTTGCCGGGGAATTCCAGCGCCGCCTCGCGCACCAGCTCCGGGTTCTCTACCGCAACGGTGCCCAGAATGACCCGCGCCAGGCCCTTGTCGATCCAGCGCGCAATGGTGGCCATGTCGCGGATGCCGCCGCCCAGCTGTGCCGGCACTTTGGTCTGTTTCAGGATCTCCTCCACCGGCGCGGCATTCACCGGCTCACCGGCAAAGGCGCCATTAAGGTCCACCAGATGCAGCCACTCGCAACCCGCCGCGACAAACTCCAGCGCCTGGGCGGCGGGGTTGTCGTTGAACACGGTGGTCTTGTCCATCTCGCCATGCAGCAGGCGCACGGCCTGGCCGTCTTTGAGGTCAATCGCGGGGTAGAGGATCATCCGGGCGGTCCTTCGTGAAATCAAGCTGGCGGTGTTTTGCACAAGCCCGGCCTGAATTGCAACGCGACCCGAAGTCAACCTTGCCAGAAGCGGCGCATCAGGGACAGGCTGCCTGAAAAACAGGGAGGACATGGAATGAAACATCTATTGGCAGGCTTGACCGTTGCAATAGGGCTGGCGGGCGCTGCGGCGGCGGACCCGGTTCTGGGCGTCTGGAAGACGCAAGCGGATGACGGCTCTTATGCGCATATCCAGATGGATAAATGCGGCGCGGCCGTCTGCGGCAAGATTGCCCGCACCTTCAACAGCGAGGGCGAATACAAATCCCCGAATATCGGCAAGACGCTGGTAATCGACATGGTGCCGAACGGCGATGGCTCTTACGAGGGCAAAGTCTGGCGGCCCTCCAATGATAAGATCTACATCGGCAAGATGGACATGTCCGGGGACAGCCTTGCCCTGCGCGGCTGTGTGGCGGGCGGGCTGATCTGCTCAAAACAGCGCTGGACCCGGATCAAGTAAACCCGGCTGGGGGCTACAGAAGCCCCAGCTGCACCGGGATCGGCGCATAACCGCGCTTCATCTGCCGGTCCCGGAAGCGTTCGAAAATCGCCATCGCCTCACCTTGGGCGGCAAAATAGGTCCGCTTCTGCACCCCGCCCGGCGCATTCAGCGGTCCCGAGATACGCTCAACACACCAGTCGCCGAACAGCGTCGGCGTCAGGCTCAGCTGGCAATAGCGGTGCTTGCCTTCAGTGTGGTCGTATTTCTCGAAACGGATGTGCAATGGGGGACCTGAAGCGCGAAAAAAGGTCCGCCCCGTATGCATGGAAGCGGACCCTTTGTCCATTGCCGGACGCAGCCGATTTTACGGGCTGGTGGTGGCGTTACACCTCACCAGTGTATTCGCCCCGCGCCGGATAGTTGTTGGGGATCGCAAAATCCAGCGCCGCCACCAGTTCCGCGAAATGCGGCCGCACAAACGGCATGGTCTGCACCGCGCCGTAGTACAGCGTCTGTTCCGGCGTCACTAGGAACAGGCCGGGTTCCGAGAACAGCGCGGGCTCCTCAATCCCGATCGAGGTCTTGCCGCGCGAGGTGGAGATATACAGCCCCCAGTCCTTGGCCACGGACAGCGGCAGATCGTAACCGAACCGCAGATCCTTAGCCTCGATCTTGTCGGCCATGGCACGGGTGCGCTCCTCACCGTCCGAGCTGATGGCAATGCAATCAACACCGCGCTCAGCGAAGGCTGAGACCTTCTTTTCGAACTCCTTCAGATAAGTGGCGCAGATCGGGCAATGCAGGCCGCGGTAAAAGCAGATCACGGTGCCGCGTTCGGAGGCCTCCGCAGACAGGTCGAACGGGCCGTGGTCCAGCGTCGGCAGGGTCAGCTCCGGGGTCTTCTGGCGGGGGATCAGCATGGCATTGGTCCTTCGTGAGTAGTGGTGCGAGTGGTGGTTGATCAAGTGTATCGCGCAGGTTACCATCTCATAAATCCGAAAAATCTGACTGGAACACCGGAATATGGACCGCCTTACCACCTTGATGGACCGCTTTCAGCTCGCCGTGCAGGCCGCCGGGCCTGGCGAGGCCAATCTGATTGCTCTGGCAGATGCGGCGGGGCAGCCGGTGCGGATCCTCTATCGCACGCGCGGTCCGCTGGCGGATCCGGACCCCGGCGCGATCATGTGGGCCGCGCGGGTGGATTGGTCGGGCAACAGTAACCCGTTCCTGGCGGCCCTGCCATCGGTGGTGGACTACGGCATCGGCAGCAATGCCGAAGCACAGGGGCTGGTGTGTCTGATGCGGGACGAGGCAGAGGGCCGGCATTGCGGCGCGCAATCGGTGGTCAACCGGCTGGGCGAAGTGCTGATGGTGCGCTTGTTGCGCAACCAGATCCAGAAAGGTGCGACGGAGCCGGGGCTGCTGGCCGGCCTTGCGGACCCGCGTCTCAGCCGGGCAATTGTGGCAATGCATGACCACCCCGGCAGGCTTTGGGCCAACGCCGATCTGGCGCAGGAAGCGGGCCTGTCGCTGTCCCGCTTTGCCGAGTTGTTTTCGGCAGAAGTCGGCGAAACCCCGATGGGCTATCTGCGCCGCTGGCGGCTGATCCTGGCGCATCAGGACCTCATCCGCGGCGACCGGGTCGAGGCGGTGGCGCGCCGCTATGCCTACAGCAGTCCCGAAGGCTTCACCCGCGCCTTTCGCAAAGCCTATGGCGTCGCGCCGGTGTCGCTACGCACCGTTTCGGCCTGAACGCTCCAAGCTTCTTCTTTGCTTAAGTACTCAAAGCCGAAGGCTACGGCGCGTCAGCGCCGTCCCCTTACGGTTTCCAGGTCAGGAAGTTGCCGATCATCCGCAACCCCGTCGCCTGGCTTTTCTCCGGATGGAACTGCATGCCAACCATCGTGTCCCGGCCAATGACGGCCGTGACGTCGCCGGCATAATCCACATGCGCCAGCCGTTCCGCCGGATTGGCAACGCGGAAGTGGTAGGAGTGCACAAAATACACATGGTCACCGGATGTGATGCCGTCAAACACCGGATGCGCATGATCGATCACCAGATCGTTCCAGCCCATATGCGGCACCTTCAGGGCAGCATCCGTGGGCGTGATCTTCACCACATCGCCGCCGACCCAGCCAAGGCCCGGTGTTTCCTGGTATTCATGCCCGGTGGTGGCCATCAGCTGCATGCCGACACAGATGCCCAGGAACGGCCGGCCCTTCTGCTCCACCGCCTCGACCATGGCGTCATAAATGCCCTTGTGGCCGCGCAGCTCTGCCGCGCAGGCCGGAAAGGCGCCGTCGCCGGGCAGCACCAGCCGGTCCGCCCGCGCCACAACATCGGCGTCCGAGGTCACCACAACCTCGCCCGCGTCCATCTCCCGCGCCATGCGCTGGAACGCCTTTTCGGCAGAGTGCAGATTACCAGACTCGTAATCAATGATGGCAGTCAGCATGGTCACAACGCACCCTTGGTCGAGGGAATAGCATCCGCCTTGCGCGGGTCGGTCTCTACCGCCAGCCGCAGCGCGCGGGCGACAGCCTTGAAGGCCGCCTCGGCGATGTGGTGGCTGTTGAACCCGTGCAGCTGGTCGATGTGCAGGGTGATGCCGCCGTGGGTGCTGAGCGCCTGAAAGAACTCCCGCACCAGCTCGGTGTCAAAGGCGCCGATCTTCTGGGTCGGCAGCTCCACGTTCCAGATCAGGAACGGGCGCGCCGACAGGTCCAGCGCGCAGCGCACCTGGGCGTCATCCATCGGCAGGTGGCATTCGCCGTAACGGCGGATGCCCTTCTTGTCCCCCAGCGCCTGCACCAGCGCCTGACCCAGTGCGATGCCGGTGTCTTCCACCGTGTGATGGTCGTCGATGTGGTAATCGCCCTTGGCGCGGATGGTCATGTCAATCAGCGAATGCCGCGCCAGCTGGTCCAGCATGTGATCGAAAAAACCAACCCCGGTCTGGTTGTCGTAAACCCCGGTGCCGTCGAGGTTGATCTCGACCGAGATATCGGTTTCCGCGGTTTTGCGGGTCACTTTGGCGGTACGCATCAGCGGCTTATCCTTCGTCATGCTGCAAGAACTTTAAGTCTGCCTGGGCGCTTATAGGGCGGGCAGGGCGGCTGGCTCAAGTGCGGCATTGTGGTCGGGGCCAACCTGTTGCAGCAATCCCGGCCTATTGCGCCCGGTTGCACCGCATGCGAGCTTGGGCGCAAATCCGTGACCATTCAAAAGGGCCGCCCATGTCCACCTGCGTCTTTGTCCAGATCCGCTGCAAACCCGGCACCACCTACAAGGTGGCCGAGGAGATTGCCCTGCGGGAAATCCACTCCGAACTCTACTCCACCAGCGGCAATTTCGACCTCATGATGAAGCTGTACATCCCTTCGGGCGAGGATGTCGGTAAATACATCAACGACCAGCTGCTGCAGATCGACGGGATCGAACGCTCGCTGACGACAATGACTTACAAGGTGTTCTGAAACAGAAAACGCCCCGGCAGCCGGGGCGTTTTTTATTGGCTCAGGCGGCGATCAGCCCTTTGTCCTTCAGCTGGTCATAGGCTGTGTCGATGGCGGTCTTCATCCGGGCCAGCATGTCGTCCACCTCCGTCTTGGTGATAATGATCGGCGGGCACAGCGCCACCGCATTGCCCGCAACTGCCCGGATGATCAGCCCGTTTTCCTCGCAGGCCTTCTGCGCGGCGGCACCGGCCGCGCCCTTTTCAAAACTGGCGCCTGTGGTCTTGTTCGACACCAGCTCCAGCGCCGCAATCAACCCCTTGCCGCGCACCTCGCCGACCAGCGGGTGATCGGTGAAAATCTCGCGCAGTTGCGCCTGCATATAGGCGCCAACGTCGGCGGCGTGTTCAAACAGGTTGTCGCGCTCATAGATCTCCAGCGTTTTCAGCGCTGCCGCACAGGCCGCCGGGTGGCCGGAGTAAGTGTAGCCGTGGCCGAACACGCCGACCTCATTGGTCTGCGCGATCATCGCCTCATACATCCAGCCGGGGATGACCGAGGCCGAGATCGGGAAGTATGCTGAGCTGAGCTGCTTGGCGAATGTCATCAGGTCCGGCTTGATGCCCATGGTGGTGCAGCCGAAATCGGCGCCGGTGCGCCCGAAGCCGCAGATCACCTCATCCGCCCAAACCAGGATGCCGTGTTTGCGCAGCAGCGCCTGCAGCTTCTCGTAATACCCTTCCGGCGGCACGATTACGCCCGACGCGCCGGTGATCGGCTCCACAATCATCGCGGCGATGGTGTCGGGGCCTTCTGCCAGGATCTGCTGTTCCAAATTGCCGATGATCCTGTCAACGAACTGTTCTTCAGTCTCATTGCCCTGACGGCCGGTGTAGTAGTGCGGCGAATCCGAGCGCAGGATCGACAGCGCCTCCAGCGGTGCATCGAAATGCGCCAGGTTGGCGGGCAGCGAAGTCAGCGCGCCGGCCGCAACCGTCACCCCGTGATAGCCGCGCTCGCGGGTGATGATCTTGCGCTTTTCCGGCTTGCCGATGGCGTTGAAGTAATAGCGCAGCATCTTCACGTGGGTGTCATTGGCGTCCGAACCTGAGTTGCCAAAGAAGATATAGGCATCCTCCACCGGCACCATCGCGCGCAGCTTCTCGGCCAACTGCATGATCGGCGCATGGGTCTTGCCGCCGAAAGTGTGCGAAAATGGCAGCTTGTGCAGCTGATCGGTGATCGCATCCACCACTTCGGTGTTGCTGTAGCCCAGCGAGGTGCACCAAAGGCCCGCCAGCCCTTCGATATATTTGTTGCCGTCCGTGTCGTAGACATAAATACCTTCGCCGCGCTCCAGGCACAGCTGCTCGGTCGCGGTGAAATTGGTGGTGGGATAGATGACAGGGGCCATGGCCAAACTCCTTGCGCGAAACACCCATGAACGTCCCATGGGGCCTATTGCCGATAGAATTGGCGCGTTTCACGAGTCGCGTCAAAGGAATTTGATCAAATTAAAGCAGCAAATGGCAGAAAAGCGAAAGGCCGCCCCAAGGGACGGCCTGTTCGGTTCCAAATGGAGCGGGCGAGGCGATTCGAACGCCCGACCCTAACCTTGGCAAGGTTATGCTCTACCCCTGAGCTACGCCCGCGCTGCCATTCGGTGAAGCGGTGAATAGGAAATCCGCGAGGTTGCTGCAAGCGGAAAATGACGGAACGGTAAAGAAAGTGCTGCAGGCCGAGGGGCTGTAAAACGCGAAAGGCCGCCCCGGAGGGCGGCCTTTTCGGCTGTCGAATGGAGCGGGCGAGGCGATTCGAACGCCCGACCCTAACCTTGGCAAGGTTATGCTCTACCCCTGAGCTACGCCCGCGCTGCCATTCGATGAGCCGGTGTTTAGGGCGTTCCCAAACGGGCCGCAAGAGGAAATTTGAAGAGTTGCGCAGGTATCTGTGGATAAGCGTTATTCTTCATTTTCCAGAAATGCCCTGAGCCGGATCCGCAAGGCATCCTGATCCTTGGTTTCGCATTCCCAGACGGTCAGCACCTGCCAGCCCGCGGCCTGCAGCGCGGCCAGTTGCTCCGCGTCGCGCAGCGTGTTGCGCAGCAGTTTGGGTTCCCAGTAGTCGCGGCGGCTGGCGGGAATGCGCCCGTCGCGGCACTCATGCAAATGCCAGAAACAGCCATGCACAAAGATCACTTTGCGGCGCGGGCCGAACACCAGATCGGGTTTGCCGGGCAGGTCCTTGCGGTGCAGCCGGTAGCGAAAGCCAAGCCCGTGCACCATCCGCCGCACCAGCATCTCCGGCTTGGTGTGCTTGGCGCGGATCTTTGCCATATTGGCACTGCGCCGCTCGGGTGTCAGGGTGTCGGCCATTCCACGTGATGCCTGGATTGTTCCACCATGCGGGCATGGTAGCTGCTTTCAATCCGGCAGGAAACAAAGGCACTGGCCGGGCAGGGCGGCAACTCCAGCGCCTTGATCAGCTGGGCATCTTTCTGACCCTCCAGCAGCACGATCTGCTCGCGCGCCAGAATATCGCGGGTGCCGTGGCCGCCATCGGCCCGGATCCGGCGCATGAAGTCCTTCTGCTGCGCCACCGCCTCCACCACGTCGCGTGGAATCGGGCGCCCTTGGATCAGTCGGAACAGCTGCGCCATCCGTTCATTGCCCGTGGCGCCCGTAAAGATCCTGTCTACGGCGGCTTCATCGGCGGTGCGCCAAAAATTGGCGGGGTAAGGCTGATCCTTCAGCAGCCACAGGATATGGCGGAAGCCTTCCGCCGAAATGCTGCGCTTGGCGTCTTTGTTCTGACCAGCTGTCAGGTATTCACGCCGGGCGATGATCAGCCCCAGATAGCAGCGCGCCCGCACCTCATCCGCGGCGACCAGCAGGCAGGCGCAATCCAGCGCCTCGGTCGGGATCATCCAATTGCTGCCCATGGTGTGTTTGATATCCACATCGCGGCCCAGGATCTCGGTATCCAACCGCCCCTTGCGCAAGCGCAGCAGCGCCCGCAGCTCAATCTCGACCCTTGTGCCGATATAGGTCTTCTCGGTCTTCTCCAGCTCTTCATAGGCGCGCCGCCCGGTCTTGGGCGTCATGATCACATCGTCAATGCACTGGCGAAGCATCTGCGGCACGTCGTGTTCCAGCGCCAAAGGGCCGCCGGCACGGGTGGTGATCTCCTCCGCCAATTCGCAAAGGACAGCGAAATCCGGATGGCCGGGAAGAACAAGACTGCCGGGAAGTTTCTGTTTCATTTCGCGTTCCGCCCGGACGATAGGCCGGGCAGCGCCCGACCCTCCCCACGGGAAGGCGCTTCGCACCCGCCCAGGGCCGGGCACTGCCCTTGGCTCTGGAATGACGGGGAGGCTTCAGGCCCGCACAGCATGCAGCTTCGGCTTGGCAATGGCCGCCCTCAGCTCCCGCGCAACAGCTTCGGCCACCGGCGGCGGAAAGGCGTTGCCGACCTGGCGGTAGGCATTGGTTTTGGCGCCAGTGAAATGCCACGCGTCCGGGAAACCCTGAATACGCGCCACCATCCGCACCGTGAGGCGCGGCATGTCGTTGTGGAACGGGTCCGGCGCCTCATAGGCGATGGTGCGCCCCTCAACCCCCAAGGCAGCCCAAGCGCGCCGCGCGCGTGTCGGACCCAGATCCGGCCCGCCGTGTTTCTTGGAGCCGCCGACAATGGTGGGGGCAATCTCATCCGCTTTGGCGGCCCAATCCTCGGCGCCGCGCCAGCCGCGTTCCTTCATCAGGTCGACAAGGGTCGCACCCACGGTCGGCGGGTTGTGCGGCAGCGGCTCAGGCCAGTTGAACTGGCTTGAAAACTCTTTGCGCAGGGCAACAATCGCCACCCGCGGCCGCAGCTGCGGCACACCGTAGTCCGAGGCATTCAGCAGCCGCCAGTCGGTCACATACCCCAGTTTCGACAGCTGCTTCTTCAGCTTTTCGCGGTAGTCATGGAACACAGCATCCAGAAAGCCGCGCACATTTTCGATCATCACGGCCTTGGGCCGGGTCGAGTCGACGATTTCGATCGCGTCGTCAAACAGGTTGCGCTCGTCCTTTTCGCCCAGCTGCTTGCCCGCAACTGAAAACGGCGGGCAGGGCAGACCGCCAGCCAGCAGGTCGATGCCTTTATAGTCGCCAGCAACGTCCTTGAATTTGCGCACGTCCTCTTCCAGCACATTCCAGGCGGGCCGGTTGTGGCGCAGGGTGGCACAGCAATGCTTGTCGATCTCAACCAGCGCCGTGTGATCAAAGCCCGCTGCCTCCAGCCCCAAGGCCTGGCCGCCCGCGCCTGCGCATAGTTCTACCGATGTCAGCATTCTGCCTGCCTGTGTGTTCGCGTTCTTGCTCTGTTCCTAGACGGAAAGGTGATTCCGCACAAGGATTTCTGCTTGGGGCAGGGTACGCGCAAATCCTCAAAAGCGAAAGGCCGCCCCGAGGGACGGCCTGTTCGTTTCCCGGTGGAGCGGGCGAGGCGATTCGAACGCCCGACCCTAACCTTGGCAAGGTTATGCTCTACCCCTGAGCTACGCCCGCGCTGCCATCCGGTGAGCGGTGATTTAGGGCGTCGCCGTCCGCGCTGCAAGAGGAAAACCGGCGGCAGTTGAAAAAAATATGCACCCGCCGCGACGGAAGCGGCCAGGCTGTGCGTTTCAGTCACAAACAAGCGGAACTTTTCAGGAGGGATTGGATCATGCTTTGGAAGGACTGCCTGCGGATCACTGGCCTGGGTGCGGCAATTGCCTTGGGTTTGCTTGCGCATGGCGTACAGCACCACAGCACACCGCAAGCGGACAGCTGGGCCGGCCAGATTGACGGGATAAAGCCAGTGCAGGTTGAAACCGTGACCTTGCCGGACCCTGAAGCATTCAACGCCTGACATTGAGGCAAACCGTTTCCCGGCGCGGGAAACGGCCAAAAATCCTGCGAGGATTTTCGGGTGATCCCAGTTGCGGACCGCCCCGGTTTTCCGGGCCGGAAAGCTGGCCGGAAAACTGGCCGGAATTTCCGCGTAATTCCGCATTGGCGCGCAATAGAAAAAGGGCGCCCCTCCAACCGAAAGGGCGCCCCTTGTTTCTTGTGCCAGCTGAGAAGTTTATTCCAGCTCGACCAAAAGGTCCTTGGCGTCGATCTGGGTGCCGGCCTGGACGTGCACGGCCTTGACCACCGCGTCGCGTTCGGCGTGGATGCCGGTTTCCATCTTCATCGCCTCAATCGTCAGCAGCATGTCGCCCTCGTGGACCTGCTGGCCGACCTGCACCGCGACCGATGCGACAACCCCCGGCATTGGCGCGCCGACGTGGTTGGCATTACCGACTTCGGCCTTGGCGCGCTGTTCGGTCGAGGCTTTGACCAGACGGTTCGGCACCCGGATCACCCGGGGCTGGCCGTTCAGTTCAAAGAAGACCTTCACTTCGCCCTTCACGTCGGTCTCAGAGATTGCCTGCAAGCGGATCTCCAGGGTCTTGCCCGGATCGATCTCGGCGGTGATCTCCTCGCCTGGCTCCATGCCATAAAAGAACGTGCGGGTCGGCAGGCTGCGCACCGGACCGTACTGGCGGTGGCGGCCCATGTAGTCCAGGAACACCTTCGGATACATCAGGTAGCCGTTCAGATCCTCGTCATCGACGGTGAAGCCTTCCAGCTCCTTCGACAGCTCGGCGCGGACCGCTTCTAGGTCCACCGCGTCCAGATGTGCGCCGGGGCGCTCCACATTCGGCGCGTCACCTTTCAGCACCTTGGAGACGATGCCCGCAGGGAAGCCGCCCGGAGGCTGGCCCAGGTTGCCGCGCATCATGTCCACGACCGAGTCGGGGAAGGCCACGTCTGTCTCCGGGTTTTCAACCTCATCGCGGGTCAGGCCCTGGCTGACCATCATCAGCGCCATGTCGCCAACCACCTTGGACGACGGCGTCACCTTCACGATGTCGCCGAACATCTGGTTCACGTCAGCATAGGTCTGCGCCACATCAGCCCATTTTTCCTCCAGACCCAAGGAACGCGCCTGCGCCTTCAGGTTGGTGAACTGGCCGCCCGGCATCTCGTGCAGGTACACTTCCGAGGCCGGCGCCGCGAGGCCGCTTTCAAAGGCCGCATACTGCGCCCGCACCTGCTCCCAGTAACCCGAGATTTCGCGGATCTTGGCGATGTCCAGCCCGGTGTCGCGGTCGGTGTTGCGCAGGCCTTCGACGATGGAACCCAGGCAGGGCTGCGAGGTGCCGCCGGAAAACGCGTCCATTGCCGCGTCCACTGCATCAACTCCCGCATCGGCAGCAGCCAGAATGGTGGCGCCGGCAATGCCCGAGGTGTCATGGGTGTGGAAGTGGACCGGCAGGCCGACCTCTTCCTTCAGCGCCTTCACCAGCTGGCGGGCCGCGGCGGGTTTCAGCAGGCCTGCCATGTCTTTCAGGCCCAGAACATGGGCACCTGCGGCTTCCAGTTCCTTGGCCATGCCGACATAATACTTCAGGTCGTATTTGGCGCGGTTGGGGTCCAGGATATCGCCGGTATAGCAGATGGTGCCTTCGCAGACCTTGCCGCTCTCGACCACCGCATCCATCGCGACGCGCATGTTTTCAACCCAGTTCAAGCTGTCGAAGACGCGGAACACATCGACGCCGGTCTTTGCAGCCTGGCGCACGAATTCCTGCACCACATTGTCCGGATAGTTGGTGTAGCCGACGCCGTTGGAGGCGCGCAGCAGCATCTGGGTCATCACGTTCGGCATCCGCTCGCGCAGATCGCGCAGGCGCTGCCAGGGGCATTCCTGGAGGAAGCGGTAGGCCACATCAAACGTCGCACCGCCCCAGCATTCAACCGAGAACAGCTGGCTGAGGTTCTGCGCATAGGCCGGCGCCACCTTGATCATATCGATCGAGCGCATCCGGGTTGCCAGCAGCGACTGATGCCCGTCGCGCATGGTGGTGTCGGTCAGCAGCAGCTGGCGCTGTGCCTTCATCCAGTCGGCAACGGCCTGGGCGCCTTTCTGCTCCAGCAGGTTGCGGGTGCCATAGGGCTGGTTGCCCGGCTCCGCATGCGGTGCGCGCGGCTCTTTCAGGTCGGCAGCGGGGGCGGCGCGGCCTTCGGTCTCCGGGTGGCCGTTCACCGAGATGTCGGCAATATACGTCAGCACCTTGGTGCCGCGGTCGCGGCGGCGCTTGAACTGAAACAGCTCCGGCGTCTCGTCGATGAACTTGGTGGTATAGGTGTTGTCGAGGAAGGTCGGGTGCTTCAGCAGGTTCTCGACAAAGGCGATATTGGTGGAAACACCGCGGACCCGGAATTCGCGCAGCGCGCGGTCCATGCGGGCAATCGCTTTTTCCGGTGTCTGCGCCGAGGCGGTGACCTTGGTCAAGAGTGAGTCATAATAGCGGGTGATCACGCCGCCCGCATAGGCGGTGCCGCCATCCAGACGGATGCCCATGCCGGTTGCCGACCGGTAGGCGGTGATGCGGCCATAGTCGGGGATGAAGTTGTTCAGCGGATCCTCGGTGGTCACCCGGGTCTGCAGCGCGTGGCCGTTCAGGCGGATATCATCCTGGCTGGCTTTGCCGGTGGCCTCGGCCAGGGTTTTGCCTTCGGCGATCAGGATCTGCGCCTGCACGATGTCGATGCCGGTGACTTCCTCGGTGACGGTGTGTTCCACCTGCACCCGCGGGTTCACCTCGATGAAATAGAACTTGCCGTCATTCATATCCATCAGGAATTCGACGGTGCCGGCGCATTCATAATTCACATGCTGGCAGATCTTGCGGCCCAGATCGCAGATCTCGGTGCGTTGCTCATCGGTCAGATAGGGGGCAGGGGCGCGCTCAACCACTTTCTGGTTGCGGCGCTGCACCGAACAGTCGCGTTCAAACAGGTGATAGATCTCACCATGTTTGTCGCCCAGGATCTGCACCTCGACGTGGCGGGCGCGAATGATCATCTTTTCCAGATAACCCTCGCCGTTGCCGAATGCGGCTTCCGCCTCGCGGCGGCCTTCCAGCACTTTCTCTTCCAGCTCATCCTCGCTGTGGATCGGCCGCATGCCGCGGCCGCCGCCGCCCCAGGAAGCTTTCAGCATCAAGGGATATCCGACCTCAGCCGCTTCCTTGCGGATCGCGTCCATGTCGTTGCCCAGCACCTCGGTGGCAGGAATGACCGGCACGCCGGCCTCAACCGCGACACGGCGGGCACTGGCCTTGTCACCCAGCGCGCGCATGGTTTCGGCCTTGGGGCCGATGAAGGTGATGCCGTTGCGCGCACAGGCGTCGACGAAATCCGGGTTCTCGGACAGCAGGCCGTATCCGGGGTGGATCGCATCGGCGCCGCATTCCTTGGCGACACGGATGATTTCGTCAATCGACAGATAAGCCGCAACCGGGCCCATGCCCTCGCCGATCCGGTAGGCTTCATCCGCCTTGAACCGGTGCAGGCCGAGCTTGTCTTCCTCGGCATAGACGGCGACGGTGCGTTTGCCCATTTCGTTGGCGGCGCGCATCACGCGGATGGCGATCTCACCACGGTTGGCAATCAGGATCTTTTTGAAGTCGGTCATTTCACCCTCGGGGTCCGTGCAAGTTGGTGCAGTGTTAGGCGGATACTATCAATCCGCACAACCGTAGTTCTGGGTATTTCCGGCATGATTGCGCTCTCAAGCGGCCTGTTTTGTCATTCCTCGTCTGCTGCTTGCCGGCCGCAGGGGCCAATCGGGGGTTTGGGGGCATGGCGCTAACAGTTGCAGATTCTGCCGGAATTCTGCACTTGCATCATGATTTTGTAACTACTTTTCTGCATTGCAGCGGGTGAAGGGAGCGGGAACTGCGTCATTTCGGCGCAATTCCCCGGATTTTGCCCGAATTGCGCCAAATCTGCGTGCAATCAGTCCAGTTCACGCTGCTGCAGGTTGCGGGTTTCACCAAGACCGGGCAGGCCAAGCTGGCTCATATTCGCCTGCATGTCCTTGGCCAGCATATCAATCAGGTGGTCCGGTCCCACAGTGCCAAGCGCGGCCAGCGCATAATGGAAAGCGCGGCCCAGCATGATAAAATCCGCCCCCAGCGCCAGCGCCCGCAGGATATCCAGACCGCCTTCGATACCGCTGTCAAAGATCAATGGCAGCTCCACCGCGGCGCGGATGTCCGGCAGCAGATCAATGGCGGCGGGGCAGCCGTCGAACTGGCGGCCGCCGTGGTTGGAAATCCAGACCGCATCGGCGCCTGCCTCCTGCAGGCGCACAGCATCTTCGGCGCGCAGCACCCCCTTGATGACAAAGGGCCCGTCCCAGTTGCGGCGCAGCCAATGCACATAATCCCAGTCCGGCGAGGTGCGCAGCAAGTAGCCGATATGGGCGGTCGGCGGCAAGTTAGCCTGCGGCGCGGAGATGTATTTGTCCAGCGTGCGCATCCGCGGCATGCCCCGCCCTTCAAGACGCCTGCGCGCCATTCCCAGCGCCCAGGCCGGACGCTGCGCAATCTGCGCCATCAGCCGCGGTGTCAGTTTCGGCGGCTGGGTCAGGCCGGAGCGGGTCTGCCGTTCGCGGCGCGAGGCGGCTGGCACATCCACCGTCAGCACCAGCGTCTTGAACCCGGCGTCCTGCGCCCGCGCCAGCAGATCGCTGCGGATCGCCTCATCCTTGGGAGGGTACAGCTGGAACCAGCCGTCCCCGGCCAGATGGGGCGCCAGATCCTCGGGCGATTGGCTGGCAACCGTGGAAAGGCAATAGGGAATACCGGCGGCAGCGGCGCTGCGGGCCAGGATGCCCTCGGCATCAGGCCAGATCAGGCCGGACATGCCCACCGGAGCAATCCCGAAAGGCAGCGCATAAACGCTGCCCAGAAACGGGGTGGAAAGGCCCGGCTCCATCGGCCCATGCAGCACCGAGGGCAGAAATCCCACCCGGTCCAGGCCTGTCCGGTTCCGGGCCCGCGCCGCCTCAGCCCCGGTGCCGCTGTCCAGATAGTCCCAGACAAACCGGGGCAGCCGCCGCTTGGCGCGGCGCTTCAGGTCTTCAAGGCCGGGGTATCGCTGATGCAGGTCCATGCGGGCATTGGTACGTGCCACCGCGGATTCCGCAAGTAAAAGCCCGGCAGCATAGGCGCTGCCGGGGCAGGGCAGTGCCTATGCTGCCGCGTCCTTATCCTTGTCCTGTGTGCTGCCGGTTTCTGGCTGGGCGGACGGATTGCGGGGCGCCGGCGCTGCGCTTGCGGCAACACAGACCTGATTGCGCCCCTTTGCCTTGGCGTCATACAGCGCGTCATCCGAGGCCCGCAGCAGGTCTTGCGGCATGGTGCCATGGGCCGGATAATGCGCCACTCCCAGCGATATGGTGATCCGCGGCAGCGCCTTTTCGCCATAGCGCACCACCACGTCCTCCACGCCTTGGCGCAGCAGCTCGGCCTTGGTCATCACGTCTTCCTGGCTCAGGCCGGGCAGGATCAGGGTGAATTCTTCGCCGCCGGGGCGGCAGGCCACCTCGTCGCCGTCGCAGGCCTGCTCCAGCACCGACCCCACCGCGCGCAGCACCATATCGCCGGCGTCATGGCCATGGTTGTCGTTGAATTTCTTAAAGTGATCCACGTCGATCGACACAATGCTCAGCCGCTGGCCGCTGCTTTGGCTGGCATTGATGCTTTTGCGCAAGGTTTCCGTCATATGGCGGCGGTTGAACAGCCCGGTGAGCGGATCGCGCACCGACTGGTCGTGCAGCTGGTCGCGCATCCGCACATTGGCAATCGCCATCGAGATCTGCTCGGCGCACATCTGGGCCATTTTCTTGCTGCTGATGAACTCAGGGCACTCGTCCTTGATTGCCTGCAGATGCATCAGGCCGACTGTCTCGCCATGGGCCAGGATCGGGAAGCAGTAATAGCTGCGGCCATCGTGCGGCTCGGCATGCTCGCAGACGAAATCAATCTCCGAGGAGCCGAATTCATAGGTCCGGCCCCGGCGCAGGCCCCAGCATTCCTCGGGGTGGATGTGCTCCCTGTGGCTGCCGCCGTTCCAGCTGGCGCAGCCGTCCAGCACGTCGCGCGAATTGGAGTAGACATAGACGCTGCCCTCGGCGGTCGGCAGGATATGGGTCATGAAGCGGGCGACCATATCAAACAGCTCATCCAGGGAGCGGCTGGATTGCAGCCATTCGTTCAGCTCTCCCAGCAGCTGCACCTCGCGCGCCAGCCGCAGCTGCTCATCCAGAATGCTGCGCTCGGTTTCATTGCGCTGGCGCAGCTGGTTCATGCTGACCCGGTTGGTCTTGAACACCACATAGACCGCAATGGTCATCGCCAGCAGTGCAACCGAAGTCAGCACGATCAGCGACAGCTGTGCGCGGCGGATGAAGGTCTGCCGCAGGTCGGTGATGTCGGTGTAAAAGTCGATGGCGCCATCAAAATGGCCATTGTGCATCAAAGGCACATAAATCTGTGCAACTTCCCGCGTGATGCTGCTGTCAAAACCGCTGGACTGCAGCGGAAACCCGTCGACCTCATACGCAGGCAGCGGGTCATGCATGTAATAGACCTCGCCGCGGGCCACCTGGGTGCTGAAAAAGGCATTGGACTCATACTCGCCGATTTCATCGCTGCGGGTGGACCAGAAAATCTCCCCCTCGCTGGTCAGCAGCCGGAACCGGAACACATCGGTCTCCTCGGGAAGCAATGAAAGGTTGCGGGCATCGCCAGGCAGAATCTGCCCCTTTTCAAAGGCTTCCTCGACATTGGTCATATGCAGAACAACCCGGCGCTGCCAATGTCCTGATTGCTTGCGTAAATCGTTTTCGATCATCCGGTCCACGATGGGGGCGGGCACTGCAATTACGGCCCATGCCGAAGCCGCCGCCGCCGCGATCAGGACAAGGATCAGCGACATGCTGCGGATCTTTTCAGCAAGGCTGGATCTCAATTTATTTTTCATATTCCGGTGCCAAAAGTAGTTAGTATTTATGCGGCTGTGCGCCCCTGCGAGCCTAGGCGGGATTGATTGCGGTACCGTTAACCTGATATATGCGTTAAGGAATTTTTCTGCGGCTGCATCCTTGGGCGGGGGCTTGACGGCGGGTCTGGCCGGGGCCGCAATTCACCCGTGAACAGAGTGTGAACGTCCTCTTTCCGCCGCGGCTGAATCAGGCTAGGATCACCCGCATGAGCAGTTTTGACGAAATGGACGCCTTTGAGGGCGCATCATTGTCGGCCCGTGCCATGCAGGCGCGGCCGATGCCCTATCTGGACAGCCTTAACCCGGCGCAGCGCGAGGCGGTGGAGTGCCTGGATGGCCCCGTGCTGATGCTGGCGGGGGCCGGCACCGGCAAAACCAAGGCGCTGACGACGCGGATTGTGCATCTTCTCAGCACCGGTCGGGTGCGCCCGAACGAAATCCTGTCGGTGACTTTCACCAACAAGGCCGCGCGCGAGATGAAGGAACGGGTGAGCGGCATGCTGGGTCAGGCGGTCGAAGGCATGCCCTGGCTTGGCACCTTCCATTCGGTCTGCGTGAAACTGCTGCGCCGCCATGCCGAACTGGCGGGACTGAAGTCGAATTTCACCATTCTCGATACCGATGACCAGATCCGGCTGCTGAAACAGCTGATCAAGGCGGAAGGCATCGACGACAAGCGCTGGCCCGCGCGGATGCTGGCAAATATCATCGACGACTGGAAAAACCGGGCGCTGACACCGGACAAAGTGCCGGCCGGCGATGCCAGCGCCTATAACAACCGCGGCACCGAATTTTATGCCCAGTACCAGACCCGCCTGCGCGAGCTGAACGCGGTCGATTTCGGCGACCTGCTGCTGCACATGGTGACGATCTTCCAGAACCACCCGGACGTGCTGGAGCAGTACCAGCGCTGGTTCCGCTACATCATGGTGGACGAATACCAGGATACCAACGTCGCCCAGTACCTGTGGCTGCGGCTGCTGGCGGGCAAGCACAAGAACGTCTGCTGCGTTGGTGACGATGACCAGTCGATTTATGGCTGGCGCGGCGCTGAGGTCGGCAACATCCTGCGGTTTGAAAAGGATTTTCCCGGCGCCATTGTGGTGCGGCTGGAACAGAACTACCGCTCCACCGGGCATATCCTGGCCGCCGCTTCAAACGTGATCCGCGGCAATCAGGGCCGCCTGGGCAAGGAGCTGTGGACGGCCGCCGGCGACGGCGAAAAGCTCCGCCTGATCGGCCATTGGGACGGCGAGGAAGAAGCCCGCTGGATCGGTGAAGAAATCGAGGCAATGCAGCGCGGCACCCGCGGCCAGTCGCCCATCGGTCTGAACAGCATGGCCATTCTGGTGCGCGCCTCGCACCAGATGCGCGCGTTCGAGGACCGGTTTCTGACCATCGGCCTGCCATACCGTGTCATCGGCGGCCCGCGTTTCTATGAACGGCTCGAGATTCGCGATGCGATGGCTTATTTCCGCGTGGTGGTCTCACCCGACGACGACCTCGCGTTTGAACGCATCGTCAATACGCCGAAACGCGGCCTGGGCGACAAGGCGCAGCAGACCATTCAGGGGCTTGCCCGTGAGAACGGTGTGTCCCTGGTCGAAGGGGCGCGGCTGGCGGTTGAAGGCGGTCATATCAAGGGCAAAGGCGGCGGCGCCCTGCGCCAGCTGGTTGAGGGTATCATCCGCTGGGGCCGCATGGCCGGCGACGCCGACATCACCCATATGGAGCTGGCTGAAATCATCCTGGATGAGTCGGGCTACACGACCATGTGGCAGAACGACAAGAACCCGGATTCACCCGGCCGTCTGGAAAACCTCAAGGAACTGGTGAAGGCGCTGGAGAACTTCGAGAACCTGCAAGGCTTCCTCGAACACGTCAGCCTGGTGATGGACAATGATAAGCAGGACGCGGACGAGAAGGTCTCGATCATGACCCTGCACGCCGCCAAGGGCCTGGAGTTCCCCGCCGTGTTCCTGCCGGGCTGGGAGGACGGGCTGTTCCCCTCGCAGCGCTCAATGGATGAAAGCGGCCAGAAGGGGCTCGAGGAAGAACGCAGGCTGGCCTACGTCGGCATCACACGGGCCGAGCAGATCTGCACCATCTCCTTTGCCGGCAACCGCCGGGTGTTCGGTCAATGGCAATCGCAGCTGCCCTCGCGCTTCATTGACGAGCTGCCAGAGGAACATGTCGAGGTGCTGACCCCGCCGGGCCTTTACGGCGGCGGCTATGGTGCGGCAGCACCGGGTGGTACTATGGGCGGGTCCATGGGCGGGGGGCAGGTGCGCTCCACTATCGAAGAGAAAATGGCCCAGGCCGATGGCTACAACTCCCCCGGCTGGAAGCGGATGCAAGCGCGGGCAGGCGAGCGCGGGATGTCGCAGCCCAAGGAGAGCAAGCATCAGGTGATCGACCTCACCGCTACGTCCAGCTTCACTCTGGGCGAACGCGTGTTCCACCAGAAATTCGGCTACGGCTCGATTACCGGTATCGAGGGGGACAAGCTGGAAGTGGACTTCGAGAAGGCCGGCACCAAGAAAGTTGTTGCCCGGTTTGTTTCCGCTACCGACGACGTGCCGTTCTGACGGCTCCCATTACGCCGGTTTGACCGGCGGGTCGGATCGCGCAGCGATCCGACCCGGGCGCAGGCGCGGCGGGCAGCAAAGCTGCCCGCCGCGCCTGCGCCACCCCATCCTTTGAGGTTTGCGCGAAACGGCTAGGCCGTAAGCGCTTGGCTGCAGCTGTCTGTCTTCGGAGGGGGGGGGCGGTTTTGCTATGCGGAAAACAAGAAACGGCGGCACCCAGGGAGGAGGAGGGGTGCCGCCGTTCTGTCAAACACCGGAATTCAGGGAGGAGGAGATCCCGGTGATTCAAACCCGGCTGTTAACCGGTATAAGGTGCGGCGGCATCAGGGAGGAGGAGGATGCCGCCGCCAAAGCCAGGCCCTTCAAGGGAGGAGGAGAAAAGACCTGATCTCTATTAGTTGTTCTCGTAAGCGGCCTGATAGGCAACGCGCTGGATCTCGGACCGGTTCAGACCCAGATCCGCCAGATCGCGGGCCGTCAGCGCGGACAGCTCATTGACGGTTTTGCGATACAGCCGGTAGCGAACAAATTTCACCATCAGCGCATCCAGGAAGCCAACCGGGGATGCAATGTTCACCGCGGAGATCTGTTGTGCTGCTGCCATCGTTCTGTTCCTTCGTCTGACCGTATCGTCGTATCCGTCCGGCACCATCCCGGCGCCGCTTGAGGGGTAATTTAGGGATCTTGTGCGGAGTCGCAATCCCGTGCGTCGTCAATGCTGCTATGCAGCATTTGCATGGGTGACCTAGGGTATGCCTTTGTAAGGGATCACTAATTTCAGCGTGCCGTTGCGCAGCTGTATAATTTTCGGGCGCGGGGCTGCAATCCGCGCATGGCTGACGGCACGGTCTGTTGACGGGTGCAGCCCTTGGCTCCGCAGCCGGGGCCGCGGCAATCACGCAACACGGGTTCCAAGGCGTATGGCGGACACATATATAGGGCCGGACAACACGCAGGAGAGCAGTCATGGCGGTCACTCAGGATCAGATTCGCGAAATACTGGAGCGGCTGGCCTTGCCGGACGGCGGCACGTTGGTATCGCGCGATATGCTGCGCGCCCTGCGTATCGACGGCAGCAAGGTGAGCTTTGTGATCGAGGCGCCCAGCCCCGAGATCGCCAAACTGATGGAACCTTTGCGCAAGGCTGCCGAGGCCGCGGTGCTGTCGCTGGACGGGGTTGAAACTGTCTCTGCCGCGCTCACCGCCCATGCCGCGCAGCAGCCCGCGCCCAGCCTCAAGGTCGGCGGCCATCCGAAACCGCAGGCCGGGCCGCTGAAACCCGCAGGCGTAAAACGCATTCTGGCGGTTGGGTCCGGCAAGGGCGGGGTGGGGAAATCCACCGTGTCGTCAAACCTTGCCGTGGCGCTGGCCAGGCAGGGCCGCAAGGTCGGGCTGCTGGATGCGGATATCTACGGCCCCTCCCAGCCCCGGATGATGGGCGCCAAGGGCCGCCCTGCCAGCCCTGACGGCAAGACCATCGAGCCGCTGCACGCCCATGGCGTCACCCTGATGTCGATCGGCTTTATGCTGGAGGAGGGCAAGGCTGTGGTCTGGCGCGGCCCGATGCTGATGGGCGCGCTGCAGCAGATGCTGGGGCAGGTGAACTGGGGTGAGCTGGACGTGCTGATCGTCGATCTGCCGCCCGGCACCGGCGACGTGCAGCTGACGCTTTGCACCAAGACAGAGCTGACCGGAGCCATCGTGGTTTCCACTCCGCAGGATGTGGCACTGCTGGATGCACGCAAGGCAATCGATATGTTCAAGACGCTGAAAACCCCGGTGCTGGGTCTGATCGAGAACATGTCCTTCTTCACCTGCCCGGATTGCGGCGGTGAGCATCACATCTTTGGTCATGGCGGTGTCGCGGCTGAGGCTGAGGCGCTTGGCCTGCCGCTGCTGGGCGCGCTGCCGATTGACCTGGAAACCCGGCTGGCCGGCGACAGCGGCACGCCCATCGCGGCGGGCGAGGGGCCAATGGCGCAGGCCTATGCGCGGATTGCCGAGGGTCTGATCGGCGGCGGCATGGCCTGACTCCCGGCGGGTTCCCCGCACTCTCTATATATACTGTCCCGGATGGCCCGCCTGATTGGCGGGCCTTTTGCTGTTTGCTCGCTTTGTTTTGGGTGCGGATGGGGTTTCCCGCCCGGTACGGGAACCTGCGGGACAGCAGGCCCTGCATGGGACAGTATGGGGCCGGCGGGATTGCATGGGGCGCTTGGGAATTCACGGGACTTGCGGGAATTCATGGGCGCCATGGGAAATCATGGCCCGAATTGCCCCGCGCCTCTCTTGAATATGCGAATCACGCGGTTTTGAGGCGTTGATGCCGGAGTATTCCGCCGCTTCCTTTGCGGAGAGATGCGAACGTAAGGGGAATATCCGCAGCTGAAGCGAGTCTTCATGTCGAATCGCGGGAAACTATGGGAAAAAAATTGCAGGTGCAACTCGCCCCTATATTTGGTGTTTGCGATTGAGTGATGCACAACAAGTTCGCGATTTTGCCTCAATATCACCACGAATCTCTTGCGAATCTCTGTTGCTATTGGCAGCCGCCCGATGATTTCCCGCAGAAAACAGTTGCGGGACCATCATTTCCCATAGTATCCCTATTACATCGAATGAGACGAGGGACGGGGCGCCAAACGACCCCAAGCCAAACTAAAAGAGCAGGTTTCATACAGGCCTTCGCTTTCATCGAACCAAGAGATCCGGCGCGCGAGCGAGCAGACATCCCCCCAGGTGGCGTGCGCAGTCGGACATCCCGCATAGCGGGCCAAGGCGGCGGGTTGATCAGTGGCAGCAGATCAACCCGCCCCTTTTCATTCTGGGGATCGGATTTACGCGAGGGACGCGCGGAAAAGGAACGGTAAGTTGGGCCGCAGGTTCAGAGGCGAAAGCCACCACAAGGTGGACAGCAAGGGGCGGGTGTCAATTCCGGCCTCTTTCCGCCGTGTGCTGGAGGCCGCCGACCCCAACTGGAAATCCGGCGACAGCCCCGAACTGGTCATCGTTTACGGCGATCACCGCCGCCCGTTCCTGGAATGCTATACAATGGAAGCCATCGACGAGGTGGACGCCAAGATCGCCGCCCTGCCGCGCGGCTCCAAACCGCGCAAGATCCTGGAACGCATGTTCAACGGCCAATCCTTGCCGACCAACGTGGATGAGACCGGCCGCCTTGTGCTGCCTGCCAAGCTGCGCCAGAAGATCGGCCTGGATGGCGAGGCTTTCTTTATTGCGTCCGGCGATACCTTCCAGATCTGGAACCCCGGGACCTATGAAGAGGTCGAAATGGCGGAAGCCGAGAAACTGATGGAAGACCTGCCCGAGGATTTCGATCCCCTGGAATTCCTAGATGGCGCCGGAGGCGTTTGACTTATGACCCAGGACCAAAACGCTGCCAATGGTCCCCACATTCCCGTCCTTCTGCGCCCGCTGCTGCAGGCCGTGGCCCCGGTCACGGGCCGCTGGCTGGATGGCACATTCGGTGCGGGCGGCTATACCCGCGGGCTGCTTGAGGCCGGCGCGGACGAAGTCACCGGCGTCGACCGCGACCCGCTGGCGTTTGAAATGGCTAAACCTTGGGCCGCGGACTACGGTGACCGCCTGATCCTGCAGCAGGGTGTGTTCTCCCGCATGGATGAATACGCGCAAGACCTTGATGGTGTGGTGCTGGACCTTGGTGTCTCCTCGATGCAGCTGGACCTGGCCGAACGCGGCTTCTCCTTTATGCGGGATGGGCCGCTGGACATGCGGATGTCGCAGTCGGGGCCTTCAGCTGCCGATCTGATCGCCGAGCTGGATGAGGCGCAGATCGCTGACATCCTGTTCCACTATGGCGAAGAGCGCGCCAGCCGCCGCATCGCCAAGGCGATTGTCCGCGATCGCACGATTGAACCGATCACCAGCACCCTGCGCCTCGCAAAGATCATTGAATCCTGCCTGCCGCGCCCCAAGCCCAACCAGTCGCACCCGGCGACCCGCAGCTTTCAGGGCCTGCGCATCGCGGTGAACGCCGAATATGACGAGCTGTTCGAGGGGATGCTGGCGGCCGAGCGCGCGCTGAAACCCGGCGGCTTGCTGGCAGTCGTGACCTTCCACTCGGTCGAGGACCGGATGGTCAAACGCTTCTTTCAGCACCGCGCAGGCAAGACCGGCCGCGCTAACCGCTATGCGCCGGAGCAGGAAGACACGCCCAACCAGTTCGAACTGGTCACCCGCAAGGCGGTCGGCCCCGACGATCAGGAACTGGCGGAAAACCCGCGTTCCCGTTCTGCCCGCCTGCGGGTCGGACGCCGCACGGCTGCAGACCCCGGACCGATCTCGGCCAAAGACCTTGGAATGCCGCAGCTGAAAGAGGCGCGCAAATGAAGACCCTGCTGTATGCCGCAACCTGCCTGGCCGTCTTTGGCCTGGCCTTCTGGGCCTACCGCGAAAACTACGCCACCCAGCAGGTGCTGAAGGATACCCGCGCTCTGCAGGGCCAGATCGGCGCGGCGCAGGTGCGGCTTAGCGTGTTGCGCGCTGAATGGGCTTACCTCAACCGCCCGCAGCGGCTGCGCGAGCTGGCGGATATCAATTTCGACAGCCTGGGCCTGTTGCCGCTGCGCCCGGATCAGTTCGGCCGGGTGGATGAGGTGTCATATCCCGAACCCGAAGAGCTGGTGATCACCGAAGGAGTTGAGGTGTCGGGCCTGAACCGGAGGAGCCAGCCATGATCCGCACTCCGCTCCGCCCGCTGGCGCGGGTTCTTCATGCCCGCGCAACCGGCGAAAACCCGGATGTGATCGAAGAGGAAAACATCAGCCTGCGGCATCAGGAAATGCAGGTGCAGTCCCGTCAGCGCGCCGAGGGGCGGCTGTTGGTGCTGGGGCTGTTTTTTGTCTGTGCCTTTGGCGCCATCACGGCGCGCATGGGCATGACGGCGGTGTCGGAGCCGTCCGAGCCCGTCGCCAGTGTTGCCGGCAGCGTCATCGCCGCGCAGCGGGCCGACATTGTTGACCGCAACGGCAGCCTGCTGGCGACCAATTTCGAGACCCATTCGCTTTATGCCCAGCCGCCGCAGATGATTGATCCTATTGGCGCGGCAGAGCAGTTGGTGCAGATTTTCCCGGACCTTGAACTCGACCGTTTGATCCGGGATTTTACGGGCAAGCGCAAGTTCCTGTGGGTAAAGAAGAAAATCAGCCCCGAGCAGCTTCAGGCAGTGCATGACATCGGCGATCCCGGCCTGATGTTCGGCCCGCGCGAGATGCGTCTCTACCCCAATGGCAGCCTGGCTGCCCATGTGCTGGGCGGTGCCGGATTCGGCAAAGAGGGCGTGAATGCCGCCGAGGTGATCGGTGTTGCGGGTGTTGAACGCCAGTTCGACACCTACCTGCGCAACCCGGCCAATGCGGGCAAGCCGCTGCAATTGTCGCTGGACCTCACCGTGCAGGCGGCAGCCGAGCAGGTGCTGTATGGCGGCATGAAGCTGATGAACGCCAAGGGCGCAACTTCGATCCTGATGGATGCGCACACGGGCGAGGTGATCTCGGTTGTGTCCTTCCCGGATTTTGATCCCAATGACCGGCCGCGCCCGCCGGCCTCCGGTTTTGATCCCTCGGTAAGCCCGCTGTTCAACCGCGCGGTGCAGGGGGTGTACGAGCTTGGCTCCACCTTCAAGATCTTCACCGCAGCGCAAGCGATGGAGCTGGGGCTGGTGGGTGCTGACACCGTGATCGACACCCGCGGCCCGTTGCGCTGGGGCCGCTTTGCGATTCGTGATTTCCGCAACTACGGCAATGAGATGTCGGTGACCAAGATCATCGTCAAATCCTCCAACATCGGCACCGCGCGGCTGGCGCAGCAAATCGGAGTGGAGCGGCAGAAAAGCTTCCTTGATACGCTGGGCATGCTGGAGCCGACCCCGTTTGAGATTTCCGAAGCCAAGGGCGGCAAGCCGCTGCTGCCCGCCAACTGGTCCGAACTGTCGGCGATGACGATTTCCTACGGCCACGGCATTTCCACCACGCCGATGCATCTGGCGGCGGGTTATGCGGCGATTGCCAATGGCGGGCGTTATGTGGCGCCGACGATTCTGAAACAGGCGGCACCGCAGCTGGGTGAACGGGTGCTGAGCGAAAGCACCGCCGCCGCCGCGCGCAAGATGTTGCGCAAGGTGGTCAGCGAAGGCACCGCGTCCTTTGCCGAAGTCGAGGGCTATCAGGTGGGCGGCAAGACCGGCACGGCTGATAAGCCCAAGCCGCAGGGCGGCTATTATGATGACAAGGTAATTGCCACTTTTGCCTCTATTTTCCCGGCACATGACCCGAAATACGTGCTAATCGTGACGCTGGACGAACCCTCTATCATTGCCCACGGCGAGGAGCGCCGCACCGCAGGCTGGACCGCCACCCCGGTGGCGGCTGAGATGATCGGGCGGGTCGCGCCGCTGTTGGGCTTGCGTCCGCAAGTTGAACCCGCAGAGGTGACTGGTATAACCCTCACCTCGAACTGAACCAGGGCAGAGGGCCGCCATGAGCAGCAGCAGACCAGACCAGCCGCTAAGCCAATTGGGGCTGACAGCCCGCGGCGGCGCCGACCCGCAGATCCGCGGCCTGGCGGTAGACAGCCGCGACGTGCGCGAGGGGTTCCTGTTTGCAGCCCTTCCGGGCAGCCAGGTGCATGGCGCCAAATTCATCCCCGCCGCGCTGGATAAGGGCGCCACCGCCATTCTGACCGATGCAGCGGGCGCGGGCATCGCCGCCAAACTGCTGGACGAAAGCCACGCCGCCCTTGTGGTGGTTGAGGATCCGCGCCAGACGCTGGCCTATGCCGCCGCGTTGTGGTCCGGCGGCCAGCCGCAGACCGTGGTTGCGGTGACCGGCACCAATGGCAAGACCTCCGTTGCAAGTTTTGTGCGCCAGATCTGGTCTGAGCTGGGCCATGAGGCGGTCAATATGGGCACCACCGGAATTGAGGGCGCCTGGAGCTATCCGCTGGCCCATACCACGCCGGAACCCATCACCCTGCACCGCGCGCTGGCTGAGGCTGCCGCCGCAGGGGTGACCCATGCGGCGATGGAGGCGTCCTCGCATGGGCTGGACCAGCGCCGTCTGGACGGGGTGCAGCTGGCGGCGGCGGGGTTCACCAATTTCACCCAGGATCATCTGGATTATCACGAGACATTTGAAGCCTATTTCAACGCCAAGGCGGGCCTGTTCCGCCGGGTGCTGCCGGACGAAGGAGTCGCCGTCATCAACCTGAACGACCCCCGCGGGGCTGAGATGCGCGCGGTGGCCGCTGCCCGCGGGCAGGAGGTGATCAGCGTGGGACGCGGGCTTGGCGATCTGAACCTGATGGGGCTGCGCTATGACGGCACCGGCCAGGATGTGCGGTTCTCCTGGCATGACAAGCCGTATCAGGTGCGGTTGAACCTGATCGGCGGTTTCCAGGCAGAAAACGTTCTGTTGGCCTGCGGGCTGGTGATTGCTGGCGGCGAGGATCCGGAGCGGGTGTTTGAAACCCTGCCGCATCTGACCACGGTACGCGGCCGGATGCAGCTGGCGGCGTCGCGTGACAATGGCTCAGCCGTGTTTGTTGACTACGCCCATACGCCTGCCGCCGTTGCCAGCGCCATCAAGGCCCTGCGCCCGCATGTGCTGGGGCGGCTGATTGCCATTGTTGGCGCAGGCGGCGACCGCGACACCAGCAAGCGGCCTTTGATGGGGCAGGCAGCGCATCAGAACGCCGATGTGGTGATTGTGACGGATGACAACCCGCGCAGCGAGGATCCGGCGGTGATCCGTGCCGCGGTCAAGGGCGGCGCGCCCGATTGCATCGAGGTCGGCGACCGCGCCGAGGCGATCCTGCGCGGCGCCGACATGCTGCAGGCGGGCGATGCGCTGATTGTCTGCGGCAAGGGGCATGAGACCGGCCAGACCGTGGGCGATCAGGTTCTGCCGTTTGACGATGTGGAGCAGGCCAGCATTGCTGCAGCCGCACTGGACGGGAGGCTGGCATGACGCTTTGGACCGCAACCGAGGCCGCTGCAGCCACCGGCGGGCAGGCGCAGGGGGATTGGGCTGTCACCGGCCTGTCGATCGACACCCGCACCATTGAGTCGGGTGATATGTTCGTGGCCTTGAAGGCCGCGCGCGACGGTCATGATTTCGTGGCCCAGGCTTTGGCGAAGGGGGCGGGCGCTGCGCTGGTCTCCCGCATTCCCGAAGGGGTTCCCGCCGATGCACCGCTGCTGATCGTGGACGACGTGCAGGCGGGGCTTGAGGCCCTTGGCCGGGCGTCCCGTGTCCGCACCGGGGCCAAGGTCGTTGCGGTGACAGGCTCGGTCGGTAAAACCTCGACCAAAGAAATGCTGGCGCGGATGCTGTCCGATCAGGGCCGCACCCATGCGGCAGTGGCCAGCTATAACAACCATTGGGGCGTGCCGCTGACGCTGGCGCGAATGCCGCGCGAAACTGAGTTTGCCGTTATCGAAATCGGCATGAACCATCCGGGTGAGATTGCCCCGTTGGCCAAACAAGCCCGCCCGCATGTGGCGATGGTGACGACAGTTGCCGCGGTGCATCTGGAGGCGTTTGAGGACGTCGAGGGCATTGCCGGTGAGAAGGCCGCGATCATGCAGGGGCTGGAGCCAGGCGGTGTTGCGGTATTGAACGCGGATATTGCCGAGGCCCATGTGCTGCGGGATGTGGCGGAAGATCTGGGCATCATTGCCCGCTGGTTCGGCGAAAGCGCCGGGGATTACCAATTGTTGTCAGCTGACAACAAAGGCGACGGGCTTGCTGCCCGCGCCACGGCAGGGGGCGGCGAGGTTGAGATGCACATCCAATCCCTTGGCGCGCATTTTGCGATGAACGCTCTGGGGGCGCTGGCCTGTGTCGATGCGCTGGGTGCGGATGTGGCGAAAGCTGTTGAAAGCCTCGCCCTGTGGTCGCCGGTCAAGGGCCGCGGCGTGCGGGAAACCATCCGGCTGGACAGCGGTGAGGTTACCCTGCTGGACGACAGCTATAACGCCAATCCGACCTCAATGGCGGCAGCGCTGGCAGTGCTGGCGGCGACACCCGGCGCGGGACGGCGGATTGCCTATCTTGGCGATATGGGAGAGCTGGGGGTGCAGGAAAAGGATCTGCATGCCGGCCTTGCCGCGCTGCAGGCCGTTGCGGGTATTGAGAAAATCCATTGCGTCGGGCCGTTGATGAAGTCGCTTTATGCGGCGCTGCCGGAAGCAAAGCGCGGCGGCTGGTACGGTACCAGTTCCGAGGCGGTGCCAGATCTGAAAACCGCCATCAAAGGCGGCGACATCGTGCTGGCAAAAGGCTCCAACAGCATGGGGCTGGCCAAGATCGTTGACGGCATCCGCGAAATGGGCCAATCCACCCCCACACAAGAAAACGCATAAAAGAACGAGGGAAGGGCCCAGATGCTCTATTGGCTGACCGCTTTGTCGGACGGGGGGGATGTTTTCAACCTCTTCCGCTATATCACCTTCCGCGCAGGCGGCGCCTTTATGACTGCGCTGATCTTTGGCTTTCTGTTCGGCAAGCCGCTGATCAATGTGCTGCGCCGCAAGCAGGGCAAGGGCCAGCCGATCCGCGATGACGGGCCGGAGGGGCATTTTTCCAAGGCGGGCACACCCACAATGGGCGGGCTGCTGATTGTCGGCGCGCTGCTGTCCTCGACGCTGTTGTGGGCGCGGCTGGATAATCCCTTTGTCTGGATGGTGCTGCTGGTGACGCTGGCCTTTGCGCTGATCGGCTTTGCTGATGATTATGCCAAGGTCTCCAAACAGACCACAGCAGGTGTTTCGGGCAAGCTGCGGCTGGCCTTGGGGATTGCGATTGCGGCGCTGTGTTCGGTTCTGGCCGCGCGATTCCACCCGGAAGCGCTGCAGAACCAGCTGGCGCTGCCGGTGTTCAAGGACACGCTGATCAATCTTGGCCTGTTCTATGTACCGTTTTCGATCTGCGTTATTGTCGGCGCTGCCAATGCGGTGAACCTGACCGACGGGCTGGATGGCCTTGCGATCATGCCGGTGATGATTGCTGCGGGCACCCTGGGTGTCATTGCCTATGCGGTGGGGCGGGTCGACTTTACCGAATATCTGGACGTGCATTACGTGCCCGGCACCGGTGAGATCCTGATTTTCAGCGCGGCGCTGTTTGGCGCAGGCCTGGGGTTTCTGTGGTACAACGCGCCGCCGGCGGCGGTGTTCATGGGCGATACCGGCTCGCTGGCCCTGGGCGGCGCGCTGGGGGCCATTGCGGTTGCCACCAAGCACGAGCTGGTGCTGGCCATCGTCGGCGGGCTGTTTGTGGTTGAGGCGATGTCGGTGATCATTCAGGTTCTGTACTTCAAGCGCACCGGGCGCCGGGTGTTCCTGATGGCGCCGATCCACCACCACTATGAAAAGAAGGGCTGGGCCGAGCCGCAGATCGTGATCCGTTTCTGGATCATTTCGCTGATCCTGGCGATGATCGGGCTGGCGACGCTGAAAGTCCGGTAAGGCATAGGTTTTGGCTGCCGCGCCGGGTTACCCGGCGGGTGGTGAGGCTTTCCTCTATTATGTGAACCGCGCGGGGCTTCAGGCTTGGCGCGGTTTTTTCTTATGAAGAAGGCGGCGCCGCCAAGGGGGGGCGGAGCATCGGATGGCCCTTGTCAGGGGCCACGTCCGTCTGGCGGCCTATACGGACCCGCCTTGCACCCGATGAAGAGGTGGTCTGAGGGGGCCGGTCTCCTGGTCTGGTTGTTGCAACGGCTGGAGAATAGCGCGGCGCGGTGAACAAGCGAGGTGGGCAGCGTACGGTGGATGCGCAACGGGGGGATGCTCCCGCCAATTTCGGCAGGCTTTGCCTGCCTGCCAATTGTTGGGCGTGGCACGGGCCTGCGGCCCATGCCCGCGGCCTGTGCCGGGGCAGCGCTTGAAGCCCGGCTTGCACCTGTGCAATGTGCCGCAGAAGCAAATTCATCAAGATGAGGGCAGGCGATGATCCCGGTCAAAGGATATGAGGGCGCCAAGGTGGCGGTGCTGGGGCTGGGCCGTTCGGGGCTGGCGACGGCGCGTGCCCTGCGGGCAGGCGGGGCGGAGGCGGTCTGCTGGGACGACAACCCTGCTGCGCGGGAGACGGCGGAGGCGGAAGGCCTGACCTGCTGCGACCTGCAAAAGGCCGGTGCCTTTGACGGGGTTGCGGCGCTGGTGACCTCGCCCGGTATCCCGCATCTTTATCCCAAGCCCAATCCGGTGATCCGGGCGGCGATGGAGGCGGGGGTACCGGTGGACAATGACATTGGTCTGTTCTTCCGCTCGTTTGCGGATGCCGAATGGCAAATGCATGATCAGCCGCCGCGGGTGGTGGCGGTAACGGGGTCAAACGGCAAATCAACCACGGTGGCGCTGCTGCATCACATCCTGCAGGAGGCGGGGCGCGAGAGCCAGCTGGCGGGCAATATAGGCCGCGGCGTGCTGGATATCGACGCGCCCGGAAATGGCGGTGTGGTGGTGCTGGAGCTGTCGAGCTATCAGACCGAGCTGGCGCGCGCATTGACACCGGATGTGGCGGTGTTCACCAACCTCAGCCCGGATCATCTGGACCGGCATGGCGGTATGGGCGGTTACTTCGCCGCCAAGCGGCGGCTGTTTGCCGAGGGCGGGCCGGACCGTGCGGTGATTGGCATTGACGAGGATGAGGGGCTGTTTCTGGCGGGTCAGCTGTCGGAAGGGGCAGGCGATGACCGGGTGATCCGGGTGTCCGCCGCGCGCAAGCTGACCGGGCCTGGCTGGCAGGTCTTTGCCCGCAAGGGGTTCCTGTCGGAATACCGCAAGGGGCGGCAGGCGGCCTCGATTGATCTGCGCGCCATGACCGGGCTGCCGGGGGCACACAACCACCAGAACGCCTGCGCGGCCTATGCGGCGGCGCGTACCTTGGGGCTGGCGCCGCGGCTGATCGGCGATGCGATGGCGACATTCCCCGGCCTGCCGCACCGCAGCCAGACTATCGCTGAGGCCGGCGGCGTGCGGTATGTGAATGACAGCAAGGCAACCAACGTGGACAGCGCAGTGAAAGCCTTAAGTGCGTTCAGTAACATCCGCTGGATCTGCGGCGGATTGGAGAAGGATGGCGGGCTGGAGGCCTTGAAAGGGCGGGCTGGCAATGTGGTGAAAGCCTATGTGATCGGACGCGAGGCGGCGGGATTTGCGCTGCAGCTGGATGTGCAGGCCGAAGTTTGCACCACCATGGCGGCGGCAGTGGAGCGGGCCATTCAGGACTCGCAGGACGGTGACACCGTGCTGCTGGCGCCGGCCGCTGCGAGTTTCGATCAGTATGACAATTTCGAACAGCGCGGTGAGGATTTCATCGCCGAAGTGAAAGCGCGGCTGGGGTAAAAGGGGCTTCAGGTCTCACCCAAGCGGAAAACCCGCCTCAAACCCGCCTTCACCTGATCTTTGCCTGCCAGAACTGCCGCACGCGCCCAAGAGAAATAGCGGTATCCGCCTGCGGCGGAGCCTCCGCGATTTCTCTTGACCCCGCCCGGCACCCCCGGCCGTTCAAGCTCAAGCGAAGGCGGCTCCGAAGCGGAAAATCCGTGAGGGTCAGCTGTTGGCGGTGGACGGCTTGGTGATCTCCTCTGACAAGAGTTTGAAATAGCCGGGAAGAGTGTCTTGCAGCCGCTGATGGCCGTCGGGTGTCAGCGCGGCTTCTTTGGAGCGCCCGTCGGATGGGTTGTTCGAAAGGGTTATCAGCCCGTCTTTCTGCAACGATTGCAGGGTGCGGGTCATCACCGGTTTTGACACGTCGATCCGCTGGGCGATCTCATTCGGGGTCAGCGAGGTGCGGTCCGGTTCGCGGTCGATCACGATCAGCACTAGGAACCGCAATTGGGACAGCCCGTGGAGGGCAAAATAGGCGTCGAGGCTGCGGATCAGCAGGCTGGCGCGGCGCATCATCATAAGCGCGCTGGTGATATGGTCCGGGTCGGCGCCGTATGCCTTGGCGTAGGTGCCGACCATCTGCTGCGACGGCATATCCTTTAGGAAGAACATGAGGCTCAGGCCAGCGGGGTCATCTTGTGGATTTCCACCGGTGCTGCAAGCCAGGCCTCGTATTTGGCGAAGACCGGCGTGATGTAGTCCGCTGCATAATGTGCCGCCAGGGCGTCGTCGCTGGCCCATTCTTCGTCGAGATAGAAGCAATCGCGATCGCGGCCTTCGGCCAGCAGGAACTTCAGGCAGCCGGGTTCGGCGCGGGTCGGTTCCAGAATATCCAGCAGGCTTTGGCGCACATCCTGCATGTGTTCCGGTTTCGGAGTGATCCTGGCGATCAGTTGGAAGGGGGCGGTCATGGTGTTTCTCCATTTATGTTATCATGGTAACCATATGAGCGGCGCCGCGCAGTGTCAAGGTGGCTTCAGCCGCGGGCGGCGATGGCGGATACGCTTGAGCCGGGCACGACGTGAATGCTGTGGCGGCGCGGTATGGAGTTCTTCCCAAACCAGCCGTCGGCCTGGCGCCGGTTGGCGAAGCGTGGGAGGCTGGTATTGCCAGCGGCAAAGGGTGACGAACCTTTTTCGCCCCGCTGATGGTCTGCGATGTGCCAGAGGTGCTGCCGGAACCGGACCTTGTTGTATCAGGTGAGGTGATCCGGATCCTCTCGGGCGCAGTCAGGATCGAGCTGGCACCCGGCACGCCCGCAGCGCGGATCGCAGGGTCGTGCATGCGCTTGGGGCGTCGCCATGCTGATGCCCTCGCGAGGGGTTCGGATTCTGGCGGCGGCGAAACCGGTGGCTTGCCATTGGGCTCGAATCAATGGCGCCCAAGGCTTGCTCTGTAAAGGCCATGATGGCCCGGCAGGCCCGCACCGCGCCGCTGGCCGCCGGATTCTGAGAATGGTTGCAAAGCCAGCGCCGCCGGATCTCCTCAAAGTCCCGCCTCGAGAGAAGCCGGCCTGCATCCACCGGCAGTGGGCGGGCTGCAGGTCACCCTGTCAGCCGGCCGGCGAAATCCTCCCCTGGAACTTCCGGCCGCCAAGTTGAAAGTCCGGTGCTCTCCAGGCGCCGCTTACGTCAAAGCCTTTGCTCGATGTACTGGAGGTCTGGCTGGCCGCGCAGCTGGCACGGATTCCGGGCAAGTCAGAACTGGCCAAGGCTACACGCGTTGTCACGCGGCCATCCTTGAGCGTGACGCCATCCCGGCCATTCCAATCCGCAAGAACGGGCGGGCGTGGAAGGACGATTAACCTGTCCGTTTTCGAATGCCTGAGAGCTGACACGGTCGAGGAAGCTGAATTCCTGCTTCTCCGTTGTGTCTGGAGCGAGGCGCATGGTGCGATTGTCCCTTTTCTCCTCTGTCTGGGAGACGTAGAGGACGTGCATGAAATATGACGTAATTGTGCTTGGTGCCGGTGCTGCCGGCCTGATGGCAGCCGCGATTGCCGGGCAGGCAGGTGCGCGTGTGCTCCTGCTGGATCATGCAGACAAGGCAGGGAAGAAGATACTGATTTCGGGTGGAGGCCGGTGCAACTTCACCAATATGTGGACCGGGCCGGAATGCTTTCTGTCCGGGAATCCGCATTTCTCCAAGTCCGCTCTCGCACGGTATACCCAGTGGGATTTCCTCGCGCTGGTCGAACGCTACGGCATCGCCTGGCACGAGAAAACCTTGGGGCAGCTCTTCTGCGACGGCTCCGCACGGCAGATTGTAGCGATGCTCCTTGACGAGTGTGCCCGTGGCGGCGTTGATATCCGTCTTTCGACGCAGATCGGCGAGATCGGCCATGGCGACGGGCTCTTCCGCGTTGCCGGAGCGACAGCAGCGAAACTGGTCATCGCCACCGGCGGCCCCTCGATTCCGAAGATGGGGGCTACTGGCATCGCCTACCAGATCGCGCAACGCTTCGGCCTGACGGTAGTGCCGCCGAGACCCGCGCTTGTGCCGTTGACGCTGGGTCCGGACTCACAGGCGTTCCGGGACATTTCCGGCGTTTCCAGCCCGATCACAGCGCGGGTCGGAACGGCCAGTTTCACCGAAGCGGGGCTGTTTACTCACCGGGGGCTGTCGGGGCCTGCTATCTTGCAGGTGTCCTCCTATTGGACCCCCGGCGAACCCGTTGTCCTGACGCTGGTCGACAATGCCCTGGAGGTGCTGCGCGAGGCCCGGCGGCGGGCGCCCCGCTCAAGGCTGAGATCGGCATTGAGCGAGCATCTTCCGAACCGCCTGGCCGAGGTGTTGTCAGCGCGTATCGGATTGGGAAAGGAATTGGGCAACAGTTCCGATGCAGACCTTGAGCGCGCCGCCGGCTACTTGTCGCAGCTGACATTCCACCCCACTGGCACCGAGGGCTATGCGAAGGCAGAGGTGACGGCAGGAGGAATTTCCACGGAGGCGCTGTCCTCGCGCACAATGGAAGCGAAGAACTTACCCGGTCTTTATGTCATCGGCGAGGCTGTCGATGTCACCGGCTGGCTTGGCGGCTATAATTTTCAATGGGCGTGGTCTTCGGGCTGGGCAGCGGGAACAGCAATTGCTGAGCGGCGTGATGGCTGAATGCTGAAACCGCGATCATGCGGCCGCAAAGCGGTTTCGTGCATGGGCTCAGACTGCCAGTTCACCGGATCGGACACCCGCAGCCGGTCTAAGATAAGTCAGCTTTTGCTGCGCCGGGCACGAACTCATGCGCAGCGCTGGGGCGCGCACTATCGGATCAATGAGGAAGCGCCGCGGCTTTTCCTGCAGGCAGCCAAGGCTGCGGGGTAGTGTATTCCAGCCGCCGACTGCGGGCACGAGCTGACAGGACCGTTGGCCGGAGCGCAGCCCTCTTGGCTGACGGTACACCGGTGAAGATGCCAGCCCCCCGTTTAATAGCAGACCAAGACAATGTGTGCCTGGGTCTATGTTCGCGAGCAATGCCGTGATTTTCCGGCTCTTGAAAGGCTTTCTGCCTAGCAACTGTATTGTTCAGACGGCGGGTTCCCGCGGAGCGCCGGCATCGGCTGGCAGCTTCCTGCCTGTCAAGATGGGCGGTCGGCGGTGCGGTGGTTTTCCGCCGAACTGTGTTCTTTTTCTGGCGCCGCGGCTCACGTTTCGTTACAGTTTCTGTGAGACCCCGAAAAATGGGGCGGAACGAGGCATATAGTGGCGGTATTCCCATGACTGAGATGGTCTATGGCGCGGTTCCCGTGCAGGCAGGTGAGCCGATTCTTCCGAAATGGTGGCGGACGCTGGATAAATGGACAATGTCCTGCATCCTGATGCTGTTCGTGATCGGGCTGCTCTTGGGGTTGGCGGCCTCGGTGCCGCTGGCGGAGCGCAACGGGTTCGGCAATTTCCACTATGTGCAGCGGCAGGCGGTTTTTGGCCTGACGGCGCTGACGGCGATGCTGGTGACATCCGTGATGTCGCCGACGCTGGTGCGGCGGCTGGCGGTGCTGGGCTTTGCCCTGGCCTTTGTCGCCTTGGCGTTTTTGCCGATTTTCGGCACCGATTTCGGCAAGGGTGCGGTGCGCTGGTATTCGCTGGGATTTGCCTCCCTGCAGCCGTCGGAGTTCCTGAAGCCCGGCTTTATTGTTGTTGCGGCCTGGATGATTGCCGCCAGCCAGCAGATCAACGGGCCACCCGGCACGCTGATGTCCTTCGCGCTGTGCATGATGGTCGTTATGATGCTGGTTTTGCAGCCGGATTTCGGCCAGGCCAGCCTGATCCTGTTCGGCTGGGGGGTGATGTATTTTGTGGCTGGGGCACCGATGCTACTGCTGGTTTGCATGGCCGCCGTGGTGGTGATGGGGGGCGTCTTTGCCTACAACAGCTCCGAACACTTTGCCCGCCGCATCGACGGCTTCCTGAACCCCGATGTCGATCCGACCACCCAGCTGGGCTATGCCACCAACGCAATCCGCGAGGGCGGGCTGTTTGGTGTTGGCGTCGGCGAAGGGCAGGTGAAATGGTCGCTGCCGGATGCCCATACCGATTTCATCGTTGCCGTCGCGGCCGAGGAATACGGGCTGGTGCTGGTGGCGGTTCTGATTGTGCTTTACGCCTCGATCGTGGTGCGTTCGCTGTTCCGGCTGATGCGGGAGCGCGATATTTTCATCCGTCTCGCAGGCACCGGACTGGTTTGTATGTTCGGCGTTCAGGCAATGATCAACATGGGTGTTGCGGTGCGGCTCTTGCCCGCGAAAGGCATGACTTTGCCGTTTGTCAGCTATGGCGGATCCTCGCTGATTGCCACCGGGATTGCGGTGGGTATGCTCTTGGCCTTTACCCGCACGCGTCCGCAGGGCGGGATTGCGGATTACCTGAACGGCCGCGGCCGCTGAGAGATGTGAAAGAGACCCCCTGGGATGGCACAGAAATTGCTTTTGATGGCCGCTGGCGGAACCGGCGGCCATATGTTTCCGGCACAGGCGCTGGCCGAGATGATGCTGGCGCGCGGCTGGCGGGTGAAACTGTCGACCGACGCGCGGGGCGCGCGCTATACCGCGTCGTTTCCAAGCGCGGTTGAGATTTCGCAAGTGTCCTCGGCCACCTTTGCCCGCGGCGGGCTGCTGGCCAAGGCACTGGCGGGTCCGAAGATTGCCGGCGGCGTGCTGTCGATGGCAATGCAGATGCGCCGCGAACGCCCCGATGCCGTCATCGGTTTTGGCGGCTACCCGTCGATCCCGGCGCTGGGGGCGGCAACGCTGCTGAAGCTGCCGCGGATGATCCATGAGCAGAACGGAGTGCTGGGCCGGGTCAACCAGATCTTTGCCAAACGGGTCGCAGGGGTGGCCTGCGGCACCTGGCCAACCGCGCTGCCCGAAGGTGTCGCGCATGAGCACGTTGGCAACCCGGTGCGCAGCGCGGTAATGGAGCGGGCAGGGGCTGCCTATATCCCGCCGGGCGACTATCCGATGTCGCTCTTGGTGATGGGCGGCAGCCAGGGCGCGCGGATCCTGTCCGACGTGGTGCCCGGGGCTGTGGCTGCGCTGCCGGATCAAATCCGCCGCTATCTGCGGGTGTCGCATCAGGCGCGGGCAGAAGATCTGGACCGGGTCAATGCGTTCTATGCCGAACACGGCATCAACGCCGATGTGCAGACCTTCTTTGCCGACGTGCCTGCGCGGATGTCGGAAGCGCAGCTGGTGATCTCGCGCTCGGGCGCCTCGTCGGTGGCCGATATTTCGATTATCGGGCGGCCCTCCGTCCTGATCCCCTTTGCCGCTGCGGCGGGCGACCACCAAAGCGCCAATGCCCGTGGGCTGGTTGACGCCAATGCAACGGTGGTGATCCCGGAAAGCGCTCTTGATATCCCGGTGCTGGCAGAGCATATGGGCGCAATTCTGAGTAACCCGCGGGCTGCCACGCAAATGTCGGCAGCCGCACTGAGCGTCGGGGTTCCCGATGCCACCGAACGATTGGCGGCACTGGTTGAGCAGCTGGCCGAAGAAGGATAACTGTCATGAACCCTGCAACCAAACTGCCCGGAGACGTCGGCCCGATCCATTTTGTGGGGATCGGCGGCATCGGCATGTCGGGCATCGCCGAGGTGCTGCTGAACCTCGGCTATATGGTGCAGGGGTCGGACCTGAAAACTTCCAAAATCACCGGCCGGCTGGAAGAGCTGGGCGCGCGTATCTTTGTGGGCCAGAAGGCGGAAAACCTGGAGAACGCCGCGGTTGTGGTAATCTCTTCCGCCATCAAACCGGGCAATCCGGAGCTGGACGAGGCCCGTCTTCGCGGCCTGCCGGTGGTGCGCCGCGCCGATATGCTGGCGGAGCTTATGCGGCTCAAATCCAACATCGCCATTGCCGGCACTCATGGCAAGACCACCACCACCACCATGATGGCAGAGCTGATGGTGGCCGGCGGCTTTGACCCGACCATCGTCAACGGCGGCATCATTCACGCCTATGGCTCCAACGCGCGGATGGGGCAGGGCGAATGGATGGTGGTCGAGGCGGATGAGAGCGACGGCTCGTTCAACCGGCTGCCTGCGACCATCGCCGTGGTGACCAATATCGACCCCGAGCATATGGAGCATTGGGGCGACTTTGACACGTTGCGCGATGGGTTCCTGGAGTTTGTCTCAAACATTCCGTTCTACGGTATCGCGGTTTGCTGCACTGACCATCCCGAGGTGCAGGCGCTGATCGGGCGGATTTCCGACCGCCGGGTTGTGACCTATGGTTTCAACGCCCAGGCCGATGTGCGGGCCGAGAACCTGACCTACAAGGGCGGTGTGGCGCATTTTGACGTGCATCTGCAGGCCGAAGGCCGGGTGATCGAGGGCTGCACCCTGCCGATGCCGGGGGATCACAATGTCTCCAACGCGCTGTCCGCCGTGGCGGTCGCGCGGCATCTGGGTATGAACAGTTCCGAAATCCGTGAGGCGCTGGCGGCCTTTGGCGGCGTGAACCGGCGTTTCACCAAGGTGGGCGAGGTGAACGGTGTCACCATCATCGACGACTATGGCCATCACCCGGTGGAGATCGCCGCGGTGCTGAAGGCGGCGCGCCAGGCCAGCGAAGGCCGGGTGATCGCAGTGCATCAGCCGCACCGCTATTCGCGCCTGTCGAACCTGTTCGACGATTTCTGCGCTTGTTTCAACGAGGCGGATGTGGTGGCGATTGCCGAAGTGTTCGCAGCAGGCGAAGACCCGATCGAGGGCGCCGGCCGCGATGATCTGGTTGCCGGGCTGATCCGCCACGGCCACCGCCACGCCCGCGCCATCCTCAGCGAAGAAGACCTGGAGCGTCTGGTGCGCGAGCAGGCGCGTCCCGGCGACATGGTTGTCTGCCTGGGGGCGGGTACGATCAGCACCTGGGCCAACGGCCTGCCTGAACGGCTGGAGCAATGAGAGCAGCAAGGGCAGCAGGTGGCGCTGCCCCCCGCCGCCTGCGGCGGCGTCCCCCGGGATACTTCCGGCCAAAAGAAGATGCCCGCCAGGGCGGCGCGGCATGACGCTGTCCCTGACGCTGGCGGCAGTCTGGGCGCTGACCGCCAATGTGCTGGCGGTGATTCCCAGCCGCGACAATCACTGGCGGCGCGCCTATGTGCTGATTGCACTGGGCATTCCGTTGCTTGGCTATGTCACCTATGAAAACGGCCCCTGGTGGGGGCTGGCGGTGCTGCTGGCAGGCATGTCGGTGCTGCGCTGGCCGGTGATCTATCTGGGGCGGTGGGTAAAGCGCAGGCTGAGCCGCTGACCGGGCAGGAAATCACCGCGCGTTTACGGATTGTTTTCACAGCAAGTGCTACCTACGGGAGATTGTTTTTGTTTCCTGCTGTTGCTCCGGTGTGCGTGTTGCCGGACGTGGAGGTTGGTAGTGATCGCTGTAATTGCAATTTGGATGGCCTTTGGGGCCGTTTGGCTGATTGGCTTCTATTATCTAGCCCGGTTCAAGTGGTACCGGCTGGCGCAAGCTTTGGTGTTGCTCTGGGGGCTTATGCTGATCTGGCTGTCTCAGGACCGGTTTCACGAAAATCATGACCACGGCGCCGCGTTCACCCTTTATTTCGATGGCCATCTTGTATACGGACTGTGCGCGTTTATTGGCTGGAAGCTGGGGCGGCAAAAACGATGGCGGAGCAAACTGAAATCATCCTTCCGGCGGTTCGCGGGCGCCTTTCCCAGCAGAAACCGCTGGCGGAGCTGACCTGGCTGCGGGTTGGCGGCCCGGCGGACCATCTGTTCCAGCCTGCGGATATAGACGATCTGGCAGAATTCCTGCGCCGGCTGGACCCGGCGGTGCCGGTGTTCCCGATGGGGGTGGGGTCGAACCTGATTGTGCGCGATGGCGGCATGCGCGCGGTGGTGATCCGGCTGGGCCGCGGCTTTAACGGGGTTTCGGTTGACGGGGATACCGTCACCGCCGGTGCGGCGGCGCTGGATGCCCATGTTGCAAAACGTGCGGCGGATGCAGGTGTTGACCTGACCTTCCTGCGCACTATCCCCGGTTCGATCGGCGGTGCGGTGCGGATGAACGCGGGCTGTTACGGCAGCTATACTGCGGATGTGTTTGTGTCGGCCACCATCGTGACCCGCGAGGGCGAGATCCGCGAGATTACCGCGCAGGAGCTGGATTTCCAGTACCGCCAGACCGCTTTCCCAGAGGGCGCGGTGCTGGTCCATGCCACTTTGCGCGGTCCCAAGGGCGATCCAGAGGACTTGCATGCCCGGATGGAGGCACAGCTGCAAAAGCGCGATGAGAGCCAGCCGACCCGCGACCGTTCGGCCGGCTCTACCTTCCGCAATCCGGTGGGGTTTTCATCCACGGGCCGTGCGGATGACGTGCATGACCTGAAGGCCTGGAAGGTGATCGACAACGCCGGCATGCGCGGCGCAAGGCGCGGCGGTGCGCAGATGAGCGGGAAACACTCCAACTTCCTTATCAACACGGGTGGCGCAACTGCCGCAGATCTGGAAGGTCTGGGCGAAGATGTGCGGAAAAAGGTTTACGAAGATTCCGGCATCACGCTAGAGTGGGAAATCATGCGGATTGGTGATCCGCTTCCCGAACAGCTGTCCGAATAACTGGAAAACCTGAGTGCTGACAAAGGCTTCGCTTGCCGCAGCTAGAGGTGACCCTAAAGCTCCGGAGGGGCGCGGGCAGCGGCAATTGATAAACGTGGTAAAAGCATCATTAACGCCCCGGTAAGATTTTGGGCGGTAGGGTGCCGAAGAGGCGGCAATTCTATGCCGATGCACAGGGCGGATGCCCAGCAGAATCCGGGGCGGATGCCCAGCAGAATCCGGGGCAGGCTGCCCCGCAAAAATCAGCCGGATCTAACCGGCGCAAGGACATAATGCGGGCCTGTTCCAGGCTCCAAGAAACAGGGGCGCAAAGCCCTGCATGTATTGAGGCGCTTCGTGGTGAGTAAGTCGAGCAGGACACTCCCGAAAGTCGCGGTGCTGATGGGTGGCCCGTCAGCCGAACGCGACGTATCGCTGTCCAGCGGCCGTGAATGCACGGTTGCTTTGCGCGGTGAGGGGTTCGAGGTTATTGAGATTGATGCGGGCCGGGACCTGCACGCGCGTCTGGCGGATATCAAACCGGATGTGGTGTTCAACGCGTTGCACGGGCGCTGGGGCGAGGACGGCTGCGTGCAGGGCGTGCTGGAATGGCTGGGGCTGCCCTATACCCATTCCGGGGTGCTGGCCTCGGCGCTGGCAATGGACAAGCAGCGCTCCAAGGAAGTGTACCGTGCCGCCGGGCTGCCGGTTGTCGAAAGCGGGCTGTTTGCCAAGGCCGACGTGATGGCGGGCCATGTGATGGCGCCGCCCTATGTGGTGAAACCCAATAATGAAGGCTCTAGCGTCGGCATCTATATCGTGCATGAGGCCGCCAACGGCCCGCCGCAGCTGTCGGAGCAGATGCCTGCCGAAGTGATGGTTGAGACCTACGCGCCGGGCCGCGAGCTGACCACCACCGTGGTTGGGGACAAGGCGCTGACCGTGACCGATATACTGACAGACGGCTGGTATGATTACGACGCCAAATACAAACCGGGCGGATCGCGCCATGTGCTGCCCGCGGATTTGCCGCGGGAAATCCATGACCTGTGCCTGGAATATGCCCTGAAGGCGCATGAGGTGCTGGGCTGCCGCGGCGTGAGCCGCACCGATTTCCGCTGGGACGAGGCGCGCGGCGCCGGCGGGCTGATCCTGTTGGAGACCAACACCCAGCCCGGTATGACACCGACCTCGCTGGTGCCGGAGCAGGCCGCACATCTGGGCATGACTTTCGGCGAACTCTGCGCCTGGATGGTGGAGGATGCCTCATGCAACCGCTGAAGGGGCGCTTGCGCCGCAGCGGCGGCGGTGGCGAGGGGCGGGCGGATCCGGCGCCGTCGCGGCTGAAGTACCGGCTGCAGCGCTGGATGCTGACGCCGGGTATCCGGTTCGGCCTGCGCGTCGGGGTGCCGTTCTGCCTGATTTTTGCAGCCGGCAGCGCCTATCTGGCGGATGAGAGCCGCCGGGCGGCGCTGCAGGGGCTGGTCAGCGATGCCCGCGCCGCAATCGAGGAGCGGCCCGAGTTCATGGTCAATGTGATGGCGGTGGACGGGGCGGGCTCAAGCGTGGCGCAGGACATCCGCGTGGTGGTGCCGGCAGATTTTCCCGTCAGCTCCTTTGATCTGGATCTGGAGCAGATCCGCGATGTGATCACCGGGCTGGACCCGGTCAAGACTGCAAGCGTGCGTATCCGCCCCGGCGGCATCCTGCAGGTGGACGTCGAGGAACGCACGCCGGCGCTGATCTGGCGCAACCGCGAGGGGCTGGCGCTGCTGGATGAGAATGGCATTCACGTGGCCGAGTTGGGCCGCCGCAACCTGCACCCGGACCTGCCGCTGATCGCGGGCAAGGGGGCCGGGCAACATGCGGCACAGGCGCTGCGGCTGTTTGCAGCGGCCAAACCGCTGGGGCCGCGGCTGCGCGGGCTGGTCCGGGTGGGCGAGCGGCGCTGGGACGTGGTGCTGGACCGCAAGCAGAGGATCATGCTGCCGGCCGAGCAGCCGGTGCGGGCGCTGGAGCGGGTGCTGGCGGTAAGTGAAGTGCAGGATTTGCTGGAACGCGATGTGGCAGCGGTGGATATGCGCCTGGCTGGGCGCCCGACCGTGCGTATGACCGAAAACTCAGTGGAAAACTGGTGGCGGATCCGGCAGCTGAATGGGGGCGGGCAGTAGCATGACAGATCTCTATCAATCTCAGCGGGCGATGCGGCAGATGCGACGCCAGGCGATGCAGCGCGGCGTGGTGGCCATTTTAGACGTGGGCAGCTCCAAGATCGCTTGCCTGGTGCTGCGGTTCGACGGCAGCGGACGGCTGAGCGAGGACGGCTCTATCGGCGCCTTGGCCGGGCAGTCGGGGTTCCGGGTGATCGGGGCGGCAACCACGCGGTCGCGCGGGGTTCAGTTCGGCGAAATCAACGCCATGCAGGAGACCGAACGCGCCATCCGCACCGCAGTGCAGGCCGCACAGAAGATGGCAGAGGTGCGGGTCGATCACGTGATCGCCTGTTTCTCGGGCGCCAATCCGCGCTCATACGGGCTGGATGCCAAGCTGGATCTTGAGGGGCAGGTGGTCTCGGAGCATGAGGTGGCGCAGGTGCTGGCCTCCTGCGAGGTGCCGGAATACGGCGCGGGCCGCGAGGTAATACATGCGCAGCCGGTGAACTTTGCGCTGGATAACCGGTCCGGCCTGGGGGATCCGCGCGGTCAGATGGGTCAGACGCTGGCAGTCGACATGCATATGCTGACGGTGGATGCCATCGCGGTGCAAAACCTGGTGCGCTGCATCCAGCGCTGCGATCTGGAACTGGCGGGGATTGCCTCCTCGGCCTATGCCTCGGGGTTTTCGGCACTGGTCGAGGACGAGCAGGAACTGGGAGCGGCGTGTATCGATATGGGCGGCGGCTCCACCTCGATCTCGGTCTTTATGAAGAAACACATGATCTACGCCGACGCGGTGCGTCTGGGCGGCGATCACATCACCAGCGACATTTCGATGGGGCTGGGGGTGCCGCTGACCAACGCGGAGCGGATCAAGACCTTTTGCGGCGGGGTGCATGCCACCGGTGCCGACGACCGCGACATGATCGACATCGGCGGTGATACCGGCGATTGGGAACATGACCGGCGCACTGTCAGCCGCGCCGAGCTGATCGGCATCATGCGGCCCCGCGTCGAAGAAATCCTGGAAGAGGTGCGGGCACGGCTGGATGCGGCGGGTTTCGAATATCTCCCCAGCCAGCAGATCGTGCTGACCGGCGGCTCCAGCCAGATCATGGGGCTGGACGGGCTGGCCAGCCGCATCCTGGGCCAGCAGGTGCGTCTGGGGCGGCCCTTGCGCGTTCACGGCCTGCCGCAATCGGCGACCGGGCCGGGCTTTGCCTCAGCCGTGGGGCTGTGCCTGTTTGCGGCCCATCCGCAGGACGAATGGTGGGACTTCGAGATGCCCGCCAGCCGTCATCCGGCGGGCACTTTGGGCCGTGCTGTGCGCTGGTTCCGGGACAACTGGTAAGCCGCTTTTCAATTCTGCCAGACGGGTCAAACAGGGCGTGACAGCGCCGGCAGGACCCGTTAGGTTGTTCTTAACGTCCGCGGCAAACGCGGCGATTCAGCAGGCCGGGCAGTGGCCAGCCACGTATCAGGAAAGATGTCTTCTGCAAAAGTGATTTTGCGGAGGCTGCAGCTGTGTTGTGTGTGGCTTGTGCTGGATCCCCCATATCTGCTAGGGACGGCGAAATACCGCGGTTTAGACCTCAGAATGAGGCCGTATTTTGTGGCACATTGTGCTTTTTGGGATGACGAAACTCCCTCTGCGCGGTAGGATTATGGTGAATAGCACAGGAAAAAGCCCTTTGCGGGAAGGGCGGGTAACACAGGCGGTATGAGCATGACGTTGAATCTTTCGATGCCCGGGCAAGAAGAGTTAAAGCCGAAGATCACGGTATTTGGTGTCGGCGGGGCCGGCGGCAACGCCGTCAACAACATGATTGCCAAGGAATTGGACGGCGTTGAATTCGTCGTGGCCAACACCGACGCGCAGGCGCTGCAACAGGCCTCGGCCAAGAGCCGTATCCAGCTGGGTGTGAAGGTGACCGAAGGACTGGGCGCAGGCGCCCGTCCGCAGGTGGGCTCGGCTGCGGCTGAGGAAAGCATTGAGCAGATCGTCGACCATCTGGCCGGCGCGCATATGTGCTTTATCACTGCCGGCATGGGCGGCGGCACCGGCACCGGTGCTGCACCGATCATCGCGCAGGCCGCGCGGGAACTGGGCGTGCTGACCGTCGGCGTTGTCACCAAGCCGTTCCAGTTCGAGGGGCTCAAGCGGATGCGCCAGGCCGAAGCGGGGGTCGAAAGCCTGCAGAAGGTTGTCGATACGCTGATCATCATTCCGAACCAGAACCTGTTCCGTCTGGCCAACGAGAAGACCACCTTCACCGAGGCGTTCTCGATGGCGGATGACGTGCTGTATCAGGGTGTCAAAGGCGTGACTGACCTGATGGTGCGCCCGGGCCTGATCAACCTCGACTTTGCTGACGTGCGCGCGGTGATGGACGAGATGGGCAAGGCGATGATGGGCACCGGCGAGGGCGAGGGCGAGGACCGCGCGGTGCAGGCCGCCGAAAAGGCGATTGCCAATCCGCTGCTGGACGAAATCAGCCTGCGCGGCGCGCGCGGCGTGCTGATCAACATCACCGGCTCGCACGATTTGACCCTGTTTGAACTGGACGAGGCCGCCAACCGTATCCGCGAGGAAGTGGATCCGGATGCCAACATCATCGTCGGCTCGACCCTGGACACCGGTATGGAAGGCAAGATGCGGGTCTCCGTTGTTGCCACCGGTATCGACGCGGTGGATGTGAACACCGAAATGCCGGTGCCGCGCCGTCCGATGTCGGCACCGCTGCGCCAGACCGTCAGTGTCGAAGACACCCGTCCGGCGCCGCTGGAGCTGGAAACCCCGGTTGCCCAGCCCGCAGCCGCGGCTGCCCCGGCCCCGGAGCCTGTTCAGCCCGAAGCTGCCGCGCAGTTGGAAGAGCCTTCGCTGTTCGAAGAGATGAACGCGCAGCAGGCCGCCGCACAGGAGCAGGCTGAAGACATTTTTGAAGAGCCGGAACTGGTGGACAACGACGGCCTGCCGCCGCCGGCCTATCAGCCGCAGGTTCCGGAATTCCGCCCGCAGGCAACAGCACCCGAGCCGCAGCCCGATGCTTTTGTGGCGCCGCGGGCACCGGCTCCGGGCACCCCGTCGCCGCAAGCGCTGGAGCGTCTGCAGGCGGCAGCGCAGCGGGTTCAGCAGCCGCGTGCGGCGGCGGCCCCGGCCGCACCGGCACCGCAGCAGCAACAGCAGCAGAATGCACAGCAGCAGCCCGACGGGCAGCGCCGCTTTGGGCTGAATTCCCTGATCCACCGGATGACCGGCACAGCCGACGCTCCGGCAGGCAAACAGCCGCCGCAGGCCGCACGCCAGCAGCCGGCCATGCAGGCCCCGGCCGCCGCAGCCCAGCAGCAACCGGTGCAGGCGCAGCAGCATGACCCGGACCAGGAACGCATCGAAATCCCCGCTTTCCTGCGCCGCCAAGCAAACTGACGGATCACAAAACAGATTGCAAAAGCCGCCTTCGGGCGGCTTTTTATTTTTGTATTTCAGCCAATTGCGCGATTTTGAGCGGTGTTTTGCTTATCTGTTACAGCCATGTTTCAATCCGTTACAAAGATTGAGTTGTAGGTTTTTTTGCAAAACCTTAACTCTCGTTCGCAACACGGTCCCATGAGGCCGGAAACAGTGGAACGAGGCGCAACGTGCAGAATACGCTCAAAGCATCGGTAGCATTTGAAGGGCCCGGCCTGCATTCCGGCCAGCCTGCACGCATGGTCCTGATCCCGGCTCCGGCAGGGCATGGCATCGTCTTCAAGCGCACCGACATTGCATTGGGCAACACCCTGGTTCCGGCGCGCTGGGACTTGGTTGAGCGCAGCCCGCTGTGCACCCGGCTGATCAACACCTCCGGCGTCAGCGTTTCCACCGTGGAACACATCATGGCCGCATTGGCCGGTTGCGGCGTGCACAACGCGCTGATCGAAATCGACGGGCCGGAAGTGCCGATCGTTGACGGCTCCTCGGCACCGTTTGTGCGCGGTATCATGCAATACGGCGTGCGCCGGCTGGGCGTGCCGATCATGGCATATGAAGTACTGAAGCCGGTGACAGTGGAGAAAGACGGCGCCCGTGCCACTCTGCTGCCCAGCGACCGGCTGAGCATTGAATTCCATATCGACTTTGCCGAGGCCGCCATCGGCCGTCAGAGCAAGGTTCTGGATATGCGCAACGGCAGCTTTGCACGCGAGCTGTGCGACAGCCGCACCTTCTGCCGTCAGGCAGACGTGGAAGCGATGCAGGCCAATGGCCTCGCCCTGGGCGGTGTGCCGGGCGAAAACGCCGTTGTGTTTGACGGAGAACGGGTTGAGAGCGGCGCAGGCCTGCGCCATTCGGATGAGCCTGTGCGCCACAAGATGCTGGATGCTTTGGGGGATCTGGCGCTGGCTGGGGGGCCGATCTTGGGGCGGTATGTTGGCGAGCGCGCGGGGCATGCGCTGACCAACACATTGCTGCGTGCCCTGTTTGCGGAGCCGGGCGCGGTCCGGGCCGTCGCCTGCGATGCAGCGATGACCGCGCGGCTGCCGGGGCAGGGTCTGATCTGGTCGGAAATCCCGGCCGAACAGCGGCGCGTGGCATAAGGCAAAAAACCAGGAACGAGCGGCAGACTGGCCCGGGGCGTGAGTGTCCCGGGTCTTTTCCTGTGCTGAGGGCGGCAGAAGGGGACAGGAACAGCAGGGCGGACTTGACCATTGCCCGCTTTCTCTGCCATGTGAACGCGGAAGTGGCGAAAGGCGTTTTGCACGCCATTTGAATGTGCTAGAGACGGCATAACCGGGGCGGACACCCGTAAGTTAAAGACGGTGAGGTTAGGCACTATGAACGGCATCAGGGCGGGAGCCAAAACCCTCGGCGCGGTCCTTCTGATGGCGGCCCTTGCGGGCTGCGGCGGAGACGGCGGCGCGGTCAAGAAAGGCGAGTCGCTGGAAGCCTTCACGCCCGAGCAGATCTATGGGCGCGGCGAGTTTGAGCTGGCCCAGAAACAGCCCAAGGACGCGGCCTATTACTTCTCCGAGATCGAGCGCCTGTATCCCTATTCCGAATGGGCCAAGCAGGCGGTGATCATGCAGGCCTTTGCCTATCACAGCACCAAGGATTACGAGAACAGCCGCGCAGCCGCGCAGCGGTTCATCGATTTCTACCCGGCGGATGAAGATGCGGCCTATGCCCAGTATCTGCTTGCCCTCAGCTATTATGACCAGATCGACGAGGTGGGCCGCGACCAGGGCCTGACTTTCCAGGCGCTGCAGGCGCTGCGCACGGTGATCGAGGTCTATCCCGACAGCGAATATGCCACCTCGGCGATCCTGAAATTCGACCTGGCCTTTGACCATCTGGCGGGCAAGGAAATGGAGATCGGCCGCTATTATCTGCGCCGGGGCCATTACACGTCGGCCATCAACCGGTTCCGGGTGGTGGTTGAGGATTTCCAGACCACCAGCCACACAGCCGAAGCGCTGCACCGGCTGGTTGAGGGGTATTTGTCGCTGGGCCTGACCGACGAGGCGCAGACCGCGGGTGCCATTCTGGGCCATAACTTCCAGTCCACCGAATGGTATGACAGCAGCTATAAGCTGCTGACTGCAAACGGGCTTAAAATGCGGGACCGCGGCAATAACTGGCTGAGCCAGATCTACCGTCAGACGGTCAAAGGGCAGTGGTTGTAACGGCTGCTGCTGCACGGAGGCGGGGCTATGCTGCGCGCGCTTGATATCCGGGATATCCTGATCATTGATCATCTGGAGCTGAACTTTCAGCCCGGTCTCAATGTGCTGACCGGCGAGACCGGCGCCGGCAAATCCATTCTTCTGGACAGTCTGGGGTTTGTGCTGGGCTGGCGCGGCCGGGCCGAGCTGGTACGCCAGGGCGCCGCGCAAGGCGAGGTTCTGGCCGAGTTCGACCTGGCCAAGGGCCACCCGGCGCATGCCATTCTGGAAGAGGCCGGCCTGCCGGGCGGCGAGACGCTGATCCTGCGCCGGGTGAACACGGCGGAAGGGCGCAAGACCGCTTGGGTCAACGACCGGCGCTGCTCGGGCGAGGTGCTGCGGGCGCTGTCGGAAACCCTGGTGGAGCTGCACGGCCAGCATGACGACCGGGGGCTTTTGAACCCGCGCGGGCATATGGCGCTGCTGGATCAATATGCCAATGTGCAGGGGCTGCTGGCCGCGGTGCGGGCGGCCTGGACCGGCGCGGCCAAGGCGCGCAAGACCGTCGGGGCCACGCGGGCGGCATTGGATGCGGTGCGGGCCGAGGAGGAGTTCCTGCGCCATGCGGTGGGCGAGCTGGACAAGCTGGACCCGCAACCGGGCGAAGACGATGCATTGGATACCCGCCGCCGCCAGATGCAGGCGGCAGAGCGCATCCGCGGCGACATCACCCGCGCGCATTCCCTGCTGAGCGACGGTGCCGAGGGGGCCATGGGTGAAGCACAGCGCTGGCTTGAGGGTGTTGCCAGCCAGGAAAGCGATACCGGGCTGGAGGAACCGCTGGCGGCCCTTAGCCGCGCGATGATCGAGCTGGGCGATGCCCAGGACGGGGTTGAGCGGGTGCTGGGCTATCTGGAATTCAATCCGGGTGAGCTGGAGGACTGCGAAGAACGGCTTTTTGCCATTCGCGGCCTGGCGCGCAAGCATGATGTGCAGGCGGATGAGCTGGCCGGCTATGCCGAAACCCTGCGCAGCAAGCTGGCGGCACTGGATGCCGGCGATCAGGACTTGGCCGATCAGGAGGCCGCATTGAAGGCCGCCGAGGCGGCCTATACCCAAGCCGCAGAACAACTGAGTGCCGCCCGCCGGGAAAGCGCTGCGGCGCTGGATCAGGCGGTGATGGCGGAACTGGCGCCGCTCAAGATGGAACGGGCGGTGTTTGAAACCCGCATTTCCAGCTGCGCACCGGGGCCCGAGGGCATTGACGCGGTGGCCTTTACCGTTGCCACCAATCCGGGCGCCCCGGCAGGGGCCTTGAACAAGATCGCCTCGGGCGGGGAACTCAGCCGGTTTTTGCTGGCCTTGAAGGTCTGCCTGCGCGGCGAGGATGTCAGCAAGACCTTGATTTTCGATGAAATTGACCGCGGTGTCGGCGGCGCGACTGCGGATGCCGTGGGCCGCCGCCTGCGCAGTCTGGCGGCCAGCGGCCAGGTGCTGGTAGTGACCCATTCGCCGCAGGTGGCGGCGCTTGGCGGCCATCACTGGCAGGTGCGCAAACAGGTGGTGGACGGCATGACCCTGTCGCAGGTGGTGCCGCTGGCCGATACTGCGCGGGTGGATGAGCTTGCCCGTATGGTGTCGGGTGATACTATCACCGAAGAAGCCCGCGCTGCCGCCCGCGCATTGCTGGCCGGGTGACCAGCCGGATTACTGCGGCCGGAAAACTGTCGCGGGTGAGGGTTCTTTAACTGGCTTATGACAGTTGTAGGCCATTAAATAAGAAAAGACCCGCTGACAGGTTATGGTAGAAGAAATCCGTTCATCGCTTTCCGCAGTTTTCCTGCAATGGCTGGCTGGCCTGAAAGACATCTGGCGGGTGCTGCGCCATCGCGGCCCCAGCCAGTTCCAGTTCTGGCTGATCGCCCTGCTGATCGGCGTCGCTGCCGGTTTTGCCGCGCTGTTCTTCCGCAAGGGGATCTCGGCATTGCAGGCCTGGGTCTATGGCGCGCCGGATCTTGATTACCTGCATTCCCATGCGCAAGAGCTTCCCTGGTATGCGCTGGTCGCCATTGCCGCCGGCGGCGGGCTGGTGGTCGGCCTGATCCTGGACCGCTTTACGCCGGACGGGCGGGTGCGCTCGGTTGCGGATGTGATCGAAGGCGCCGCACTGCACGACGGCAGGGTCGAGCACAAAGAGGGGCTGGCCTCGGCGCTGGCGTCTTTCATTACGCTGTCCACCGGTGGATCCACGGGCCGGGAAGGGCCGGTGGTGCATATGGCGGGGGTGATCTCCACCTGGGTCAGCAACCGGATCAACGCTGATGGCATTACCGGGCGTGATTTGCTCGGCTGCGCTGTGGCGGCGGGAGTTTCGGCCAGTTTCAATGCGCCGATTGCGGGTGCGCTGTTTGCGATGGAGGTGGTGCTGCGGCATTTCTCGGTCAACGCCTTTGCGCCGATCGTGGTGGCCTCGGTTGCCGGAACAGTGATCAACCGACTGGAATACGGCGATGTCACCGAATTCACCCTGAACACCCCCGGTGCGCTGCAGTTCTATGTGGAGCTGCCGGCCTTTCTGATCCTTGGCCTGATCTGCGGCCTGGTGGCGGTGGCGCTGATGAGGGCGATCTTCTTTGCCGACAAAGTGGGCAACACTGTGCAAGAGCGGCTGCATCTGCCGCGCTGGCTGCGGCCTGCGGTCTCCGGCGCGATGCTGGGGGTGATCGCTGTCTGGTATCCGCATATCATCGGCGTCGGCTATGAAACCACCGTGCTGGCGCTGACCGGCGGGCTGCTGCTGGGGCAGGCGGTGATTTTCACCGCAGTCAAAACCGCCGCCGTGGCGATCACTATGGGCGGGCGTATGGGCGGCGGGGTGTTTTCGCCGTCGCTGATGATCGGTGCGCTGACCGGGCTGGCCTTTGGCCTGATCGCAACTGCGGTGCTGCCGGATGTGTCAGGTACCCACACGCTTTATGCCTTTGCCGGCATGGGCGCTGTTGCCGCCGCGGTGCTGGGGGCGCCGATTTCAACCACTCTTATTGTGTTTGAGCTGACTGGCGACTGGCAGATCGGCCTGGCGGTGATGGTGTCAGTGTCGATGTCCACCGCACTGGCCTCGCGGCTGGTGGACCGCTCTTTCTTCCTGACCCAGCTGGAAAAGCGCAATATTCATTGTGCCGCCGGACCGCAGGCCTATTTGCTGGCACTGATCCGCGCCGGTGCGGTGATGCGCCCGATGGGCGACGGCCGCTGTGCGCCGCTGGAGGACTGCCAGGCGCTGGTTGAGGAAGGGCTGTGCATCCGGGCCTCCGCGTCGCTGGAGGCTGCTATGCCGGTGTTCGACCGGGCGGAAGCGGCCTTTCTTCCAGTGATGATGGAGGAGGGCGGGACGGAGGAAATCATCGGCGCGCTGTACCATGTGGATGCGTTAAAGGCCTACAACCGTGCCTTGGCTGCAACCGCAGCGGAGGAGCACAGATAAGCGGGACCGGGCTGTTGTGTCTCTGATCACCGCATCCCGACCGGTGCATCCCTCGTCTGTTACGGGGAAAAACACAGATTCCGTCCCCAAATCTGTGCGATATCGGTGACATGTAAAGGTAAAGTTAAAAACCCCATTGCCCTGCAATGGCGCCTGAACCAACACTGTAAGCGGATTATTGCTTAGCTTACTCAAACGGTAGGGAATCATGCGCAATTTCGAAATCGGCTCGCAAGAGGCTGGTGCGAACAACAAGGCAGACGAACGGGCAAACGAACGGGCAGCGCTGGAAGCAGTGATCAACTATGCGATCCAATGCGCCCGCGAAACGGACATTCTTGGCGCAGGTGAGGCGCTGGAGGAAGCCAGGCTGAACCTCAGCCGCGCCGTTTTGGCCTGAACCTCGGTGTTTGCGGCACAATAGCTGCCCCAGCGGCTCCGGCTCCTGTTGCGGAACCGGGCCGGCTGTTGCTGCAACGGGCATCTGGCCGCGGGAACGGGTTCCCCGCAAACGCAAAACACCGGCGCCAGGGCACCGGTGGGGGATTTTTTACGGGATGTTCTGCTCCTGCGGACGGGGTGCGGCGCGTTCAGTGAAACGGCCCCGCAACCCGGATAACCGGCTTAGACTTGTTCAACCTTGACAGAATCGCTCAGCACGAACGCCAGGCAGCCCTTGATTTCAGCCGCCGCTTCCCTTGGGTTTTCATAGCTCCACGCCGCGTTTTCGGTGACAGACGACTTGTTGGCGATCGAAAAATAGCTGGCCTCGCCCTTGTGCTGGCACTGGGCGGTCTTGCTGGTGCGGTCCAGGAAGGCCATGGCGATGTCTTCGCGCGGGAAATAGATGACCGGATCCATATCGCCCTCTGTCAGCTCCAAAGCATTGGAGCTTTCTCCCAGTACAGCGCCGCCGGAGCGGACGGTCCAGGTGCCTTCGGCCTTGCGGATACGGATAGTGGTCATGCGTGTTTTTCCATTCTCTTCGTGCGTGTCGTCGTTGGTTCAGTCTATGTAGCAGCCTATGTAACACCTCAGTGTCACAAGGGGGCGGTTGCGGCATCAAGCCACGCCTTTGCGGCGGGGTTGAGCAGCGGTCCGGTCTTTGCCGAAACCTCTTGGTGATAGCTGTCGAGCCAGTCTTTCTCGGCGGCTGACAGCATCGCTGTGTTCACCAGCCGCCGGTCAATGGGGGCAAAGGTGAGCGTGCGCCAGCACAGCATCTCGCGCTCGGCGTCGCTGGTGTCAAGGGCCGGGGCCTGTTCAACCACCAGAAGGTTCTCGATCCGGATGCCAAAGGCGCCTTCGCGGTAATACCCCGGCTCGTTCGACAGGATCATGCCGGGTTCCAGCGGCACGTGGCTGGTGCGGGCCAGCCGCTGCGGGCCTTCATGCACGCTGAGGTAGGCGCCGACGCCATGGCCAAGGCCGTGGTTGAAATCCTGGCCTGCCAGCCACAGCGGCATCCGGCCGATACATTCGATATCGCGGCCTGCCAGCCCCTTGGGCCAGCGCAGGCGGGACATGGCGATCATGCCCTGCAGCACGCGGGTATAGGCGTCGCGTTCCTCGGCTCCGGGGGTGCCGATGGCGATGGTGCGGGTGATGTCGGTGGTGCCGTCGAGATACTGGCCGCCGCTGTCCAGCACTAAAAGATGCCCGTCTTCCAGCCGCGTGTCGGTTTCTTCGGTCACCCGGTAGTGCATCACCGCGCCGTTCTCTCCGGTGCCTGCAATGGTCTCGAAACTGATGTCGCGCAGAGCTTGGTCTTCGCGGCGCAGGGCTTCCAGTTTCCTCACCGCGTCAATTTCGGTGATGGTGCCAGGGGGCTGCGCGTCGAGCCAGGCCAGCATTTCGACAATTGCCGCGCCATCGCGCAGATGGGCGGCGGCGCTGCCTGCAATTTCAGCTGCGTTTTTGCGCGCTTTGGGCAGGGCGCAGGGATCGCCTGCGGGCACTATCCGGCTGCCTAAGGCGTCCGCCACGATCTGCGGCACGGTGCCGGCGTCTGCGGCGACGGAGCCGTTGAGCGCCGCTGCGGCTTTTAGGAACGCTTCGGGCGGGTGCAGGGTGACGGCGCTGTCAAAATGATCCTGCAGTCCTGCCAGCTTGTCCGCCGCCATGAACAGATCCACCCGCGCGTCACTGTGCAGGATGGCAAAGCCGTGCGCCACCGGGTTGCGGGCCACATCAGCGCCGCGGATGTTCAGCAGCCACATGATGCTGTCGGGCAGGGTGATGACCGCCGCTGCCTGACCCGCACCGTGCAGGTCCTTAGCGAGACGGGTGCATTTCTCAGCAGCGCTTTCGCCTGCGTAATCAAGAGGGTGCGCGGCCACAGGCTGCATCGGCGGTGCGGGCTGGTCCTGCCAGATCCGGTCCACCAGGTTTTCGCATTGCGCCAGGGTGATGCCGCTGCCCTTCAGGTCCTGGGTCAGCGCGGTGATCTGGCCCGCGGCATGCAACCAGGGGTCAAACCCGATCTTGCCGCCTTCAGGAAGCTGCGCCTTCAGCCAGCCGGCCAGCTGCACCTCAGGCCAGGGCACCGGCGTGAAATCCGCGGCGACTTGGCGTTTCACCTGGGTGCGGTAGCGCCCGTCGATAAATACACCGGCAATGTTCGTGAGGGCGGCACAGAATCCGGCCGAGCCGGTAAAACCGGTGAGCCAGGCAAGCCGGTCATCGCGGGGCGCAACATATTCGCCCTGATGGGCGTCGGCACGGGGCACCAGGAAACCATCCAGATCTTCGGCTGCCAGCTCCTTGCGCAGGGCCGCCAGCCGCGGCGGGCCCTGTTCCGGGCGGGCGGTCACATCGAATGTCTGGAACATAGGTATCTCTCCTGCTGAAAGGCGGGGCGGATTGGGGCGGATGGCCCTGGCAGCGCAAATGAAAAGGCGCAGCAGCGGCGCGCCCCTTCTTGTCCCAAATCGCCTTGCTGCTGGCAAGCCTGACAGCATGGGTTTGCTGCAGACCTTGCGGCACAGGGCAAGCGGAGGGCTCCCGCCCGTTCTCAGGGCATCTTGCGATGCCCTTCACCCCGTTGGGCCAAGCACCGGATGCGGTGCATCCGGTGCCGCCGCGCGCGTCAGCGCGCGGCCATGCCCAAAACTTTTGACGGCATCTTGATGCAGGCCAAAGGCGCGGGAGGGCGCCCCTGCCGTGGCGGTTCAGGTCAGCTGGCGCGTTTGATGCCCATCACCCGGGCGCGGGCACGCGGGTCGCTGTCGAACAGGGCGGCTAGCTGCTCGGTCATCGCGCCGGCCAGCTGCTCGACGTCGGTGATCGTGACTGCGCGTTCATAGTAACGGGTCACATCATGGCCGATGCCGATCGCCAGCAGCTCCACCTGTTTGCGTTTCTCCACCATGGCGATCACATCGCGCAGGTGTTTTTCCAGATAGTTCGCCGGGTTCACCGACAGCGTCGAATCGTCCACCGGCGCGCCGTCGGAGATCACCATCAGGATCTTGCGCGCTTCCTGCCGGGCCGTCATTCGCCGGTGCGCCCATTCCAGCGCCTCGCCGTCGATGTTTTCCTTCAGCAGGCCCTCTTTCATCATCAGGCCCAGATTGGTGCGGGTCCGGCGCATCGGCGCATCCGCGCCCTTGTAGATGATGTGGCGCAGATCGTTAAGGCGCCCTGGCTGCTGCGGGCGGCCCTCGTTCAGCCAGCCCTCGCGCGCCAGCCCGCCTTTCCAGGCTCGGGTGGTGAAGCCAAGGACTTCGACCTTCACATTGCAGCGTTCAAGCGTACGCGCCAGCACATCGGCGCAGATTGCCGCGATTGAAATCGGACGCCCGCGCATCGAGCCGGAGTTGTCCAGCAGCAGCGTCACCACTGTATCGCGGAACTCAGTATCTTTTTCGCGCTTGAAGCTGAGCGGCGTGGTCGGGTTGGCGACAACACGGGCCAGGCGGCCGGCGTCCAGTGTGCCTTCCTCTAGGTCAAACTCCCAACTGCGGTTCTGCTGGGCCTGCAGACGGCGCTGCAGCTTGTTGGCAAGGCGGGACACCGCGCCCTTCAGCGGCTCCAGCTGCTGGTCGAGATAGGCGCGCAGGCGCTCCAGTTCGGCAGGTTCCGCCAGATCCTCGGCGGCGATTTCCTCATCATTGGCGTCCTGAAACACCTTGTAGTCCGGATCGGCCTCTGACGCAGGCGGCGGGGCGGGCGGCTCCAGCGGCGCTTCGCCGTCGGGCATTTCGGTGTCCTCGGCGAATTCATCATCCGCCATCTCGTCCATCGAGACCTGGGCCTGGCTCTCGTCCTGCTGCTGTTCCTGGGATTGCTCGGGGCTGGCGTCGGCCTGCTCGTCCTCGCTATCGTCCTGGCCGCTGCTGTCCGGATCGTCCTGCTCTTCGGCGTTGTCTTCGGCATCGTCGTTGGCGTCGTCGTCCAGCTCATCCGGGTCATCGCCAAGCTGGTCGCCATAGCCGAGGTCGGAAATCACCTGCCGCGCCAGTTTGGCGAATGCTGCCTGGTCGGCAATCGTCTCGTCCAGGTTTTCCAGCGTGCCGCCGGCCTGGGATTCGATGAAGCCGCGCCACAGCTCCATGATGTTGGAGGCGCCTTCGGGCAGCGGGCGGCCAGTGGCCAGATGGCGGATCAGATAGCCGGCCGAGGCGGCCAGCGGCGCCTCGGAAGACGACTTCATCTGATCATAGCCGCGGCGGATCGACTCATTGCGGATCTTCACATCGATGTTGGAGGCGGTGCCGGGCATGTGGCGTGCGCCCATTGCCTCGCAGCGGGCGGTTTCCATCGCCTCATAGAGATCGCGGGCCATTTCGCCCTGCGGGGTATATTTGGCGTGGGTGGCATCGTCGTGGAATTTGTGCCGCAGCGCCAGCGCATCGGCAGTGCCGCGGGCCAGCAGCACTTCCTCGCGGCTCATCCGGCGCGAGACCTGCGGCAGCCGCATGGAACCGCCCGACAGCCCCGAAGGGTCCACCGTGTAGCTGACCGACAGTTCCGGGTCGTTGGCCATAACCTTGGTTGCTTCGGCCAGGGCCTTCTTGAACGGATCGGCGGGGTTGTCGTTGGGCTTTTTCATGGTCGCACCTTGTCCCTTGTGAGCATCCCCCCTCGTTTCGGGAAAGTCCAGTGGGACAGCTGCGGATAGGGCAGCGCCCGGCCCGGCGGGGTGGGAAGCGGAGCGCCCGCCTCCGTTTTGCCAGAGGCAAACCTCCGGTTTCACGGGGGCGGGCCGGGCGCCGCCCGGCCTGACGGCCGGGCGGCACGTCACATTCAGCCCAGCGAAACGCTCGCGGCGCTTTCCGGCAGCTCTTCGTCAAAGCAGCGCTGGTAGAACTCGGCCACGGTCTGGCGCTCCAGCTCGTCGCATTTGTTCAGGAACGACAGCCGGAAGGCATAGCCCACGTTGCGGAAGATCTCGACGTTTTGCGCCCAGTTGATCACGGTCCGCGGCGACATCACGGTCGACAGATCGCCGTTCATGAAGGCGGTGCGGGTGAGGTCGGCAACGGTGACCATCTGGCTGATGGTCTTGCGGCCTTCGGCGGTGTTGTAATGCGGCGCCTTGGACAGGATGATTGCAGCCTCGGCATCATGGCTCAGATAATTCAGGGTCGAGACCAGCGACCAGCGGTCCATCTGGGCCTGGTTGATCTGCTGGGTGCCGTGATAAAGCCCGGTGGTGTCGCCCAGGCCAACGGTGTTGGCGGTGGCAAACAGGCGGAAGAACGGGTTCGGAGTGATGATCTCGTTCTGGTCCAGAAGGGTCAGCTTGCCGTCATGCTCCAGCACCCGCTGGATCACAAACATCACGTCGGCGCGGCCCGCGTCATATTCGTCGAACACAATCGCAACCGGGTTGCGCAGCGCCCAGGGCAGGATGCCTTCGTGGAATTCGGTCACCTGTTTGCCGTCGCGCAGCTTGATCGCGTCCTTGCCGATCAGGTCGATCCGGGAGATGTGGCTGTCGAGGTTCACCCGAACAGAGGGCCAGTTCAGGCGCGCCGCGACCTGTTCGATGTGGGTCGATTTTCCGGTGCCGTGGTAGCCCTGGATCATCACCCGGCGGTTGTGGCTGAAGCCCGCCAGGATCGCCAGCGTGGTTTCCGGATCAAACTTGTAGGTGGGGTCCACTGCCGGCACCCGGTCCGAGGTCTCGGCAAAGCCCTTGACGGTCATGTCGGTGTCGATCCCGAACACATCGCGCACCGAAACTGTTTCGGTCGGTTTCGCATCCATATCCACAAAGCCGTCGGTCATCGCAGTCGATCCTTATCCCTCATCCCTGCTGTCAGGGGTCAATTCGCGGGATTGGTGCCTGATCTGGCGGGCAAGGGCAAGGGAAAGTAACGCCAGAAACCAGCTGAGGCTGTGATTGTTCCGGATCTGGACGGGGGCAAGGGGCGGGCGGGCAGCGCCCCATCTGACGCACAGCGCCCCCAGCCGGGCAGCGGGGGGCGCGTTTTGCCGGCTCTTGCTGAGCTTTGGGGGGGTAGGCTGCGGCCGGCACGTCTTTTGGGTAACCGGTCGTGGCAGCACACGTCAAAGAAATAAAAAGTCTATCTTAACGTTTCGGCGAAAGACCGCCCATAGCAGCCTGGCCTGAGGCGGTTTGCCGTGACAGGGGCCGCGGGCCGGCCGGTGCAGGGCGTCAGGCGGCCAGGGCCTGCGGGGTGAACTCCAGCCCGGTCAGCAGGGTGATTTCGCGCCGCATCCCGTCGCCGAGGTTTTCTGGCCTCGCATAGGCCAGGCAGATTTTTTCGAAAGCGCGGCAGCTGATTGGCATCGTGCTGGTGACGCCGGCGGACGCGAACAGCGGGCTGGATTTGGCTTGGCCGACGGTGTTCTGCAAGGCGGCTTGTGGTCCTTCCAGGATGAAATGCACCTGTTCACCGCTGCGGATCATCATGCCGGTGGCGCCGGTATCGCGGAAGGCCGGGCGGTTCCGGCTGATGAATTCGGCGATCTGCTGATGGCTGGAACCTTCGGTCAACCGGGCGGTGAGTGTGAGGCGGTGCATTGGCTGTCTCCTGTTGGGGCGGGTGCCGCTGAGGCTGCTGGCATAAGCGGATTTGGTGAAATCAATTTACGAAGGAAATGCTCGCTCCGCCTGCCTGCAGAAGGATAGAAACCCCGCTGTGGCGGCCGCAAAAGCGCGGCCGCCTGACCCAAAGGATAGCTGTCTGACCCTTGGCGCCTGCCATGCCGTGGCTTGGGGCCGCCTTCGGCAAAAAAAGAGCGGCCCCAGGCCGCTCTTTGCGCATCCGTTTTCCGGCTGCCTATTTAAAGCTTTTGCTGTCCTTGATCTGGTCCCAGGCCCACATGACTTCTTGCAGCTGCTCTTCCTGGCTGCGGTCGCCGCCGTTGATGTCGGGGTGCAGCACCTTGATCAGCTTCTTATAGGACTTGCGGATATCGGCCTTGGTCCAGTCGTCCTTGGCTTCCAGGATCTCGATCGCGCGGCGCTCGGTGGGCGGCAGGCGGCGGCCCGCCTTGGCAGCCCGGCCGGGGTTCTGCGTTGCGTTGACACCAAGCACCTGATGCGGGTCCTCAATGCCGAGGCGGGCCCAGGCGCGGGCCTCGGGGTCGCCCATCGGCTTGGTCTCGCGCTCCCAGACCTTGTCCTTGGACTGCTGCGCGTTCAGCTCGGCCTCGGTGGTGCCTTCAAAGAAATTCCAGCCATTGTTGTATTCGCGCACGTGCTCCTGGCAGAACCAGTAGAAATCATCCAGCACATCCGGCGCCTTGGGCGCGCGGAACTTGCCGGCTTCTTCGCAACCGTCCTTGTCGCAGACACGGACGGAGGTTTCGGACGCGCCGGTGGCGGCCCGGCGTCCGCGCGGATTCTTCTTTTTGGCTGAGCGGATGGACATATCAAAGCCAAAGGGATCGGACTTGCTCATGGGGGCGCACCTTCTAGACGCATCTGTTCGACTCGGAGGCAGCAGTTTAGTCTAAGGTGCGCCAGATAGAAGGGGGCGCGCCGAAAAAATTATGGGGATGAGCGGAAAATGAACGTGAAGAAAGAGATGGAAGCAGCGCTGCAGGCGGCCTTTGCCCCCAGCGCGCTGGAGGTGGTGAACGAAAGCCATAAACATGCAGGCCATGCAGGCGACGATGGCTCGGGCGAGAGCCATTTTGCGGTGATGATCCGCGCCGGCGCGTTTGAGGGGATGAACCGGGTGGCGCAGCACCGCGCGGTGCATAAGGCGCTGGGAGGCATCGTGCCGCGCATTCACGCGCTGGCGCTGGATATCGGGGTCTAGGCACCAGGGCGCGGGAGGATCAGTTCTCCCCGTCGCCTTTTTGTTCGGCGCGTTTCTTCAGCGCGGCTGTCATGCCTGCAACCGGGCTGAGTTCCTCGACCCCGTCATCAGACTGCATCCTGGCGGCGCCCGGACCGGGCACCTGGGTTGCCTCCGGCGGCGCTTCCGGATCGCCGGCCGCCGCGGTGAGCGGTGGTGTGTGCGGCTCGGAATGGCGGAACTCGACTGAGGGGGCAGCGGGTTCCTTGCGGCCTGGTGCGGGTGATTCTGCCGGCTGGTCCGCGGCCAGCGCCCGGCGGAACACCATCACATTGCGCCAGTTGGTGGTGGAGCCGGTAAGACCGGACCGCTCCTCGCTCGGCAGCAGTTCGGCGCGTTGGAATTCCCAGCCGCCGGCAGCCATTTCATTCAGCAGAATCTCGACCGAATTGGCAAAGCGCGCCTCCGGGGTCTTGACCCCTTTCGCCTTGGTGCCCTTGGCCGGGGCGGGGACAACCTTGTATTCGTAGGCTTGCATTTGCTTTACTCTTCCTGCTTGAGGGCTTGTAACAAGCAATTTGGAGCGGGCCAAGACAGGTAATTGGCTTGATGACCCGGGGCGGCCTGCCGGAACGCAATCTTTGATGCGCTAGCGGAAGGTCGTGAAGCCGCCCAGTGGGTTCTGTTCAGACCTCTTCGGGGCAAAAATAAAGGGGCGCCAGCGGCGCCCCATTTAAAAACTGCGTCCGAAACGGATCAGCCGCCCAGTTTCTGTGCCACCAGCTTGTTCACGGCAGCCGGGTTGGCTTTGCCGCCAGTGGCTTTCATCACCTGGCCGACAAACCAGCCCGCCAGTTTCGGGTTCACCTTGGCCTTTTCAACCTGCGCGGGGTTGGCGGCGATGATCTCGTCCAGGGCGGTTTCAATCGCACCGGTGTCGGTCACCTGCTTCATGCCGCGTTCTTCGACGATCTGCGCCGGGTCGCCGCCTGTCGTGTAGACGATCTCGAACAGGTCCTTGGCGATCTTGCCGGAGATGGCGTCCGAGGAAATCAGATCGATGATACCGCCGAGCTGCGCCGGAGATACCGGCGATTCGCTGATGGCGTGGTCTTCTTTCTTGAGGCGGCCGAACAGTTCGTTGATCACCCAGTTGGCAGCCAGCTTGCCATTGCGGCCGTTGGCGGTTTCTTCAAAGTAGGCCGCGGCCTCGACCTCGGCGGTTAGTACCGACGCGTCATAGTCCGACAGGCTGAAGTCTTTGATGAAACGTGCCTTTTTCTCGTCCGGCAGTTCCGGCAGATTGGCGGCGATGTCATCGACCCAGGCTTGTTCGATTTCCAGCGGCAGCAGGTCGGGGTCGGGGAAATAGCGGTAGTCATGCGCTTCTTCCTTGGACCGCATAGAGCGGGTTTCGCCCTTGTCCGGATCATAGAGCCGGGTTTCCTGGTCGATTTTGCCGCCTGCCTCGATGATGGCGATCTGGCGGCGCGCCTCGACTTCGATGGCCTGCTGGATGAAGCGCATGGAGTTCATGTTCTTGATCTCGCAGCGGGTGCCGAGATGATCGAAATCCTGGGTTTCCTGGTACTTCTCATACTGGCCCGGCAGGCAGACCGATACGTTGACGTCGGCGCGCAGGTTGCCGTTCTGCATGTTGCCGTCACAGGTGCCCAGATACTGCATGATCTGGCGCAGCTTGGCGATATAGGCGGCGGCTTCTTCGGGGCCGCGGATGTCGGGGCGGGAGACGATCTCCATCAGGCAGACACCGGTCCGGTTGAGGTCGACAAAGGACATGTTGGGGTCCATGTCGTGGATCGACTTGCCCGCGTCCTGTTCCATGTGGATGCGCTCAACCCGCACGTTGCGCGCGGTGCCGTCGCCCAGTTCCACCAAGACTTCGCCCTCGCCCACAATGGGGTGGTAGAGCTGGGAAATCTGGTAGCCCTGCGGCAGGTCGGGGTAGAAGTAATTCTTGCGGTCAAAGGCCGACCACAGGTTGATGCTGGCCTTCAGGCCCAGGCCGGTGCGCACGGCCTGTTCGATGCAGTATTCGTTGATCACCGGCAGCATGCCGGGCATCGCCGCGTCCACAAAGGCGACGTTGGAGTTTGGCTCAGCGCCGAACTTGGTGGAGGCGCCAGAGAACAGCTTGGAATTGGAGCTGACCTGGGCGTGCACCTCCATGCCGATGACCAGTTCCCAGTCATGCTTGGCGCCCGCGATCACCTTGGGCTTGGGGAGTTCATATGTCAGGTCGAGCATGGTTTTCCGCCGTATCCGAATGTCCAATGTTGGCAAGGGTTCTAGGCTTGTGCGGGGCGAGGAGCAAGAGGGCAATGGGCACTTGGCGCGGGCTAAAAGACCGGGCCGCGCCCGCCCCTCCCGTCAAACCGCAGGTTTGCCTCCGGCAAAGGGGAGGGCGCATTCGCAGCCTCTCAGGTTTGGACGCGGCACTTCGCCGGGGGCGAAACATTCGCTTGGCGGTGCCCGCCAGCGCGGCTAAGAAAGATGCCCGAGCAGAATTTCAGGAGGCCGCATTGGACACATCCGCCCGCATCAGCCAGACTATCGCCGCAGAAATCGGCGCCGCATCGAAACAGGTGAACGCCGCGGTTTCGCTGCTGGACGAGGGCGCAACGGTGCCCTTTGTCGCGCGCTACCGGAAAGAGGCGACGGGCGGGCTGGATGATACCCAGCTGCGCACCTTGGCAGAACGGCTGGAATATCTGCGCGAGCTGGAAAAGCGGCGGGCGGCGATCTTCGACTCGATCAAGGGGCAGGACAAGCTGACTGAAGGCCTGGCGGCCTCGATCGCGAAGGCAGAGACCAAGGCGCAGCTGGAGGATATCTATTTGCCATACAAGCCCAAGCGGCGCACCAAGGCAATGATTGCGCGCGAAAACGGGCTGGAGCCGCTGGCCGATGCTATTCTGGCGGACCGGAATGCTGACCCGGAACAGCTGGCCGGCGGGTATGTGACCGAGACGGTGGCAACGGTGAAGGATGCGCTGAACGGGGCGCGGGACATTCTGACAGAGCGTCTGACAGAAAAGGCGCATCTGCTGGGGCGGTTGCGGGAGTTCCTGCAGCGGGAGGCGGTGCTGACTGCCAAGGTGATCGAAGGCAAGGAACAGGAAGGCGCCAAGTTTTCGGACTACTTTGCCCACACCGAGCGCTGGGCGGATGTTCCGTCACACCGGGCACTGGCGATGCTGCGCGGCTCAAATGAAGGTGTGCTGACGCTGGATGTGGGGCCGGAGCCGGAGGAAGGCGCGGCCAGGGCCGAGGCCATGGTCGCAGCGGAGCTGGGCGCGGGCGGCAACGGTCCGGGGGATATCTGGCTGCGCAAGGTGGCGGGCTGGACCTGGCGGGTGAAGCTGTCGCTGTCGATGATGCTGGAACTGATGGGCGATCTGCGGGGGCGGGCGCAGGAGGATGCCATTCAGGTGTTTGCGCGCAACCTGAAGGATTTGCTGTTTGCAGCGCCAGCCGGTGCGCGGCCGACCCTCGGGCTGGACCCGGGCATCCGCACCGGCGTCAAGGCGGCGGTGGTTGATGCTACGGGCAAACTGGTGGCCACCGAAACGCTGTACCCGTTTCAGCCGAAGAATGATCTGCGCGGCGCGCAAGTGTCCATCGTCAAACTGATCGCCGAGCATGGCGTCGAGCTGATCGCCATCGGCAACGGCACCGCAAGCCGCGAGACCGAGCGGATGGTGGCGGAGGTGCTGAACCATCTGCCCGCGAAGGTAAAGGCGCCGACCAAGGTGGTGGTGTCTGAGGCTGGCGCATCGGTCTATTCCGCGTCCGAGCTGGCAGCGCGGGAGTTTCCGGATCTGGATGTGAGTTTGCGCGGCGCGGTGTCGATTGCGCGGCGCCTGCAGGATCCGCTGGCGGAGCTGGTAAAGATCGAGCCCAAAAGCATCGGTGTGGGCCAGTATCAGCACGATGTGGACCAGCACAAACTTTCGAAATCGCTGGAGGCGGTGATCGAGGATGTGGTGAACGGGGTCGGGGTGGATCTCAACATGGCCTCGGCGCCGCTGCTGGCGCATGTCTCGGGTCTTGGCCCTGGTCTGGCGGAGGCGATTGTGGCGCACCGCGATCTGAATGGGGCGTTCATGTCCCGCAAGGAGTTGCTGAAGGTGGCGCGGCTCGGCCCCAAGGCGTTTGAGCAATGTGCGGGCTTCTTGCGCATCCGGGATGGCAAGGAACCGCTGGATGCGTCCTCGGTCCACCCTGAGGCCTATGATGTGGCGCGCAAAGTGGTTGCGGCCTGCGGGCGCGATATCCGCCAGATCATGGGCGATGAGAACGCCTTGAAAGGGCTGCGGGCAGAGGATTTTGTCAGCGACAGATTTGGTCTGCCCACCGTACGGGACATTTTGCAGGAGCTGGAGAAGCCGGGCCGCGACCCGCGTCCTTCTTTTGTGACGGCGTCCTTCAAAGACGGGGTGGAGCAGATCACCGACCTGAAACCGGGCATGGTGCTGGAAGGCACGGTGACAAATGTGGCAGCCTTTGGCGCCTTTGTGGACATTGGCGTGCATCAGGACGGGCTGGTGCACGTCAGCCAGTTGGCGGACCGCTTTGTGAAGGACCCGCATGAGGTTGTGAAGACCGGCCAGGTGGTCAAGGTGACGGTCACCGAGGTCGATGTGCCGCGCAAGCGGATTGGACTGACCATGCGCAAGGATGGCGGTGCTTCGGCCAAGGAGGACCGCAACGCGCGCGGTCCGTCCAAGGGCGCGGGACCGCGACGGGGCGGCATGCCTGCTGGCGCAAAAGGCAAAACCTCTGCCAGCCCCAAGGGCAGCCCGGGCAAGGGGCAGGGCACAGGCGCGCTGGGCGCGGCGCTGATGGATGCCTTCAAGAAAACTTAGCAAAGGGGGCCATGGCCCCGCCTTTTCCGTGATGCCGGCCAGTTACGCCGGGCTGACTTGCAGGCCCCGGCCGGTAAAGGCGATTTGTTGCCCGCCTTCGATCTCTTCGCGGAATTGCCCGGCGATGGCAGCAAGCGCGCCGGCATGGCCACGGGCGGCAAAGCGGCTGACAGAGCGGATGCGGGCACTGTTGTCAAAGCCTTCGGCGGCATGCGCCCAGACCAGCGGATGCAGTTCCGTCAGGTGATCGCGGATCAGCCAGTTTGCAGCCTCGGCAATCTTCAGCCGCGGCAGGTCGGCTTGCAGAGTCCGGCCCAGACCCTTGCGCAGGGAAACCGTGCAATAGGCGGCCAGCAGGTTGATCATCTCCTGTGAGGGGTTGGCATTGACGATATCCTTCAGCCCGTCGAGGAAAAGCCGGGAGTCAACACGGGCGCAGGCCTGATCGTCGATGGCAATGGCGTCGAAATAGACCCAAGCGTAGCCGCCGGCCCCCCAGGTTTCAGCCGTGCGCGCGGCGGTGCGGCGGGCCTCCAGTTCGAGGGCCGCATAGGAGCCGGACCGGCGCGGCAGCATATGGGTGCCGAGTGTGCGCATGTGGCGGTGGTTGCCGGGAGCGAGATCGATCAGCGCGGCGAATTCATCCGCCATCCGAAGCGTCCCGGCATTGCGGCCGGCAAACAGCGCGCAGTGTGCGGCCTTCAGGAACGGGCTGTCCTGGCAATCGTTTGCAATTGGATCCAGCAAGGCCGCGGCACGGTCGAAATGGGCGGCGCAGCGGCGCTGGTTCGCCTGCGGGGCTGCAGTTTGCCCATCGGTCCCGCGCCAGGCCCAGCCGATGTCGATATGGGCAAGGGCGACCAGCGCTGTCAAATAGGGGTCGTGGCGGTTCTCGGCCCGCAACGCTTCAAACGCCATCAGGCCGCGGATCAATGTGCGGCTGCAGGCATCCTGGTTTTCCGTCAGCGCATGTTCGGTTGCGTTTACAACATCAGCCCGGGCACCATAAGCGATGAGGTCGGCCAGCGGCAGCCCGCAGCGGGCGGCGGCGCGGGATTGATCCGCGTCACCGATTTGCCGGGACAACTCCTCCCAGCGCTCTTGACGGGCCAGAAACTGGCCGCGGTCCTGGGCATGGATGCAATCCGGATCGCCCTGTTCGCGGCTGACCGGGATCGACAGGCTGTCTTCCAGGCGGCGGTTCAGCAATTCCTCTGCCGGGGCCGGGGCCGGGGACGAAACAGGAACAGGAACAGGAACAGGAGTGGCGGCAGGCTTGGAGCGGTCGGAAACCAGACCTGAAATGCGGGACAGAAAATCCCGTGCCTGTCGAGAGGTTGTGAGCATTTGCGCTTCCTGATGAGTGGCAGCTTATCGTTGCTCCCAATGTCGTCAGGCATTGGGGCGCAAAGATGGCGGCACTGGGGAAGTTAACGCCTCAATGGGAACAATCGCGGGTGGCGGCAGCGGCAATGGCAGCTGATGCGCAAGTTCAAGACCGGCGCCGTCAAAACGCAGTGAAATGATGGCGTTCGGTCCTGATGCCCCGGGCCTGGAATTCGGCGTCCGCTTCGGTGTGCGGCGGGGTGGCCTCTTGCGGCAGGCGGATGCATTTGCCGTTGCGCAGGACCAATGTGGCGCGGACTGAGAAATCCCACCGGGTGTCAAAACGCACGCGGTCGATCTCTCCAAGCTCGGCCTTGCCGGTCAGGCCTCCGGTGAACCATTCCAATTGGTTTTCAGAAAATGTGAGGCCAGACAGGGGGTTGCGGATCAGGTCCAGCAGCGCAGGAATAACCGGCAGGGCCAGCAGGATCACCAGCCAAACGGCCGCATCCAGCAAGAGGCACAGCACCAGCAGCGCCGCCAGCCAGATGCCGGTTGCCAGTATTGCGGCGGGAGATCGGCCCCGGCGGGAGAAGCTGTAATCCGCCGCCGGAGAGCGTGTTTCCGGTGTTTCAGGCATCCAGGATCCGGGTGATCATCTCATTGGTGTCCCGGCTGAGACCCGGCGCGCCGGCAATGCGGCTCATCCGGGCGCGGATCAGCGACTGGCGGCCGGCGTCATAGCGTTTCCAGGTCTGGAAGGCGGCGCACATGCGGGCAGTGGTCTGCGGGTTCAGCTTGTCCAATGCAATCAGGTTCTCTGCCAGCAGGGCATAGGCCTCGCCGCTGGCGTGATGGAAGCCCGCGTGGTTGCCCGCCAAGGCGCCAAAGACGGCGCGGAAACGGTTGGGGTTCTTCATGTCGAACAGCGCATGATTGGTCAGGGCGGCTGCGGTGGCTGCGGTTTTCTGTGGCGCCGCGCAGGCGATCTGCAGGGCGAACCACTTGTCCATCACCAGCCGGTCGTCCTGCCACTGATCAAAGAAGGCCTGGGATTGGGCATCGCCCTTTTCAGCCTTCATCAGCGCGGCGAGGGCGGTGTATTGCTGGGTCATGTTGTCCGCAGCTGCGTATTGGCGCGCGGCCTGTTCGCCGCTGTCCAGACGGGTGAGCAGCGACAGGATACGGCCGTTCAGGGCACGTTTCCCGGCGCTATCGGCGTCCGGCGCATAAGGGCCTTCGACCGTGGTGGCGGCATAAAGCCGGGGCAGGCTGGTTTCCAGCTGCTGCGCCAGGGTTTGGGTAAAGGTCTCAGCCGCGTCATAGATTTTCTGCGGATCGGGGGTATAGCCGCGCTCAAACAGGGTCTGGGCGATGTCGGCCTGGCTGGGCGGCGACAGTACCAGGGCGCGGAAGGCCGGGTCCTGATCGTCATCGCGCACCAGTTTTTCCAACGCATCCAGATAGGCGCCATCGGGCGCGGCACCGTCCAGCACCATCGCCAAACGGACCTCCTTGGCCAGCGCGTTGCCTGCCTCCCAGCGGTTGAACGGGTCGGTGTCATGGGCCAGCAGGAAAGCGCGTTCGGCATTGGTGCTCTCACGCTCCAGGATTACCGGCGCGGAAAACTCGCGCAGGATCGAGGGCACCGGTTTGGCGGCGAGGCCGTCAAAGGTGAAGCTTTGCTTTGCTTCCGTCAGCTCCAGCATTTCCGTGCCGCGTAGCTCGTCGCCATTGGGCGACAACAGGCCAACCGCCATCGGGATCACCCGCGGCGCCTTGTCCGGCTGGCCCGGCGTCGGCGGCGTCGATTGCTCAAACGTCAGGGTGTAGGTGCCGCCGGCGTAATCCTCGGACACTTTCACCCGCGGGGTGCCTGCCTGACTGTACCATAGTTTAAATTGCTGCAGGTCGCGGCCGGTGGCGTCCTCGAACACCTGCAGCCAGTCCTCAATGGTGCAGGCCTGGCCGTCGTGGCGCTCAAAATAGAGTTTCAGCGCCTTGTAGTAGTTCTCATCCCCTACCAGCCGCTTGAGCATGCCGATCACCTCGGCGCCTTTCTCGTAAACGGTGGCGGTGTAGAAGTTGTTGATCTCCTGGAACTCCTCGGGGCGCGGCGGATGGGCCAGGGGGCCGCCATCCTCGGGGAATTGGCGGGCGCGCAGGGTAATCACATCCTCGATCCGTTTGACCGGTTCAGAGCGCATGTCGGAGGTGAACTGAGCGTCACGGAAAACGGTCAGGCCTTCCTTCAGGCACAGTTGGAACCAGTCGCGGCAGGTGATGCGGTTCCCGGTCCAGTTGTGGAAATACTCATGGGCGATAATCGCCTCAATACGTTCGAAATTTTCATCTGTGGAGGTTTCCGGCGAGGCCAGGACGCAGGAGGAGTTGAAAATGTTCAACCCTTTGTTCTCCATCGCACCCATGTTGAAATCGTCCACGGCGACGATGTTGAACAGCTCCAGGTCGTACTCAAGCCCATAGACGTTCTCGTCCCATGTCATCGACTTTTTCAGTGCTTCCATGCCAAAGGCGCATTTGCCCTCATCAGGGCCGGGACGGACCCAGATGTTCAGCTCCACCTCTTTGCCGGATTTGGTGGTGAATTGGCCGGGGTGGTTGACCAGGTCGCCCGCAACCAGCGCAAACAGATAGGCCGGTTTCGGCCAGGGATCGTGCCATTCAGCCCAGCCTTCGCCCGCGCCCATGGGGTTGCCGTTCGACAGCATCACCGGCTCATCGCCCTCAATCCGGACGGTGAAGGTGGACATCACATCGGGGCGGTCGGGGTAATAGGTAATCTTGCGGAAGCCCTGGGCCTCGCATTGGGTGCAATACATGCCGCCCGACATATAAAGCCCTTCCAGCGCGGTATTGCCGGCCGGGTTGATTTCCACCTCAGCCTCCCAAGTGAAGGGAGCGCTGGGCACATCGCATTTAAGACCGCCATCTACCGGTTCCGGCGTTACTTCCTGGCCGTCGATTTTGGCGGAGATCAATTTTAGCTCCTCGCCGTGCAGGAAGAACGTCTTGTCCGCCGCGTCAGCCTTGGGCGCAAAGCGGATTTTGCTGAGGACGCGGGTGGTTTCCGGCGACAGGCGGAAGGTCAGGTGAACGCTTTCAACGTCGTATCCAAAAGGGGTGTAATCTTTCAGGTAGAAGGTTTGGGGCGTGTCTTTGGCCATTCTCGCTCTCCTCGGCACTGCGTCCTTTTAAGGTGTAGAGGATAGGCAGGTGACTGCAAGCGGATTGGGGGACCTGAAGGGCGGTCTGGAAAAATCCGCAGCACTTTCTTGATAATCAAGAAATTGAGTTCGGTTTCAGAGGTAGGCTGATTTGTTGCCGATCGGAAACTTCTCCCCTAATTAAGAGACAGCATACAGTGGTGTACCGCCCAAAGGAGCAAGTCATGAGCCGGGTCGAAAAGCAGGGAATTCAGGTCGCGCCGGAACTGGCGGAATTCATCGAAAAGCAGGCGCTGCCGGGCACCGGGGTCGAGGCCGAGGTGTTCTGGGCGGGACTGGCGGAACTGGTGAACGGGTTTGGCCCGGAAAACCGCGCGCTGCTGGCCAAGCGGGAACAGATGCAGGCCAAGATCGACGCCTGGCATATTGCCAACCGGGACAAGCCCCATGACCACGAAGGGTATAAGACGTTCCTGAATGAGATCGGCTATCTGCTGCCCGAGGGCGGGGATTTTGAGATTGAAACGCAGAATGTGGATCCCGAGATTGCATCAGTGCCGGGGCCGCAGCTGGTGGTGCCGATCACCAACGCACGGTATGCGCTGAATGCAGCCAACGCCCGCTGGGGCAGCCTGTATGACGGGTTTTATGGCACTGATGCGATGGGCGCCCCGGCGCCCAAGGGCGGCTATGACAAGGGCCGCGGTGCGCGGGTTGTGGCGCGGGCGCGGGTGTTTCTGGATGAGGCGTTTCCGATTGCAGGCGCCAGCCACGCCGATGTGCGCCGCTATTATGTGCAGGACGGCCAGCTGCTGATTGACGACCTGCCGCTGGCGCAGCCGGAGAAGTTTGCAGGCTACCGCGGCAACCCCAAGGCGCCTGAATCCGTGCTGCTGCGCAACAACGGGCTGCATGTGGAGCTGGTCTTTGACCGCGCCCATGCGATTGGCGCCCGCGATCAGGCGGGGTTGGCGGATGTGCGGCTGGAAAGCGCGATGTCGGCGATCATGGACTGTGAGGACTCGGTCGCCTGCGTTGATGCCGAGGACAAGATGCAGGCCTACTCCAATTGGCTGGGCTTGATGCGGGGCGATCTGGAAGCGAAGCTGGACAAGGGCGGCAAGAGTATTATCCGCCGTCTGAACCCGGATTTCGGCTTCACTGCGCCGGACGGCTCTGCGATGTCCGTAAAGGGCCGGGCGGTGCTGTGGGTGCGCAATGTCGGCCATCTGATGACCAACCCGGCAGTGCTGGATCAGGACGGCAAGGAGGCCTATGAGGGGCTGCTGGATGCGCTGATCACCGTGATGATCGCCAAGCACGACCTGAAGCGCGAGGGTGGCAACTCGGCCCATGGCTCGGTCTATGTGGTAAAGCCCAAGATGCACGGGCCGGAGGAAGTGGCATTCACTGACCGGATCTTCGGCAAGGTCGAGGACATTCTGGGCTTGCCGCGCCACACCGTGAAGATCGGTATCATGGATGAAGAACGCCGCACCTCGGTGAACCTCAAGGAATGCATCCGTGCGGCCAAGCACCGGGTGGCGTTTATCAACACCGGCTTCCTCGACCGCACTGGGGATGAGATCCACACCTCGATGGAGGCGGGGCCGTTTTCGCGCAAAGATTTCATCAAACGCAAGGGCTGGATCGGCGCCTATGAGAACCTGAATGTGGATATCGGCCTGGAGTGCGGGCTGAGCGGCAAGGCGCAGATCGGCAAGGGCATGTGGGCGATGCCCGACATGATGGCGGCAATGCTGGAACAGAAGATCGAACACCCGAAATCCGGCGCCAACTGTGCCTGGGTGCCAAGCCCGACCGCCGCCACCCTGCACGCGCTGCATTACCACAAGGTCGATGTATTCGCGGTGCAGGAGCGGCTTATGGTCGGCGGCCGCCGCGCCCATGTTGATGGCATCCTGGAAATCCCGCTGGCGACTTACCGCAAATGGACACCGCGCCAGATCGCGCGTGAGGTGGAAAACAATGCGCAGGGCATCCTGGGCTATGTGGTGCGCTGGATCGACCAGGGCGTCGGCTGCTCCAAAGTGCCGGACATCAACGACGTCGGCCTGATGGAGGACCGTGCCACCTGCCGGATTTCCGCCCAGCATATCACCAATTGGCTGCATCATGGTGTTGTCACTGAGGACGAGGTGATGGGCTCCCTCCGCAAGATGGCCAAAGTGGTGGATGAGCAGAACCGCGGCGACAACACCTATCGCGCGATGGCGCCGGGGTTCGACACCATCGCCTTCCAGGCGGCCTGCGATCTGGTGTTCAAGGGCCGGGTGCAGCCTTCCGGCTATACCGAGCCTGTTCTGCACGCCCGGCGGCTGGAACTGAAGGCGCAAGAAGCGTCGGGCTGACCGCGGCAAACTGACCGGATGAAACAGTTTCCCTTCAATAAGGGGTAGTCAAAGGGGGCCTTTTGGCCTCCTTTTCTGTTCCGTGACGTCACGCGAACGGAAGGAAAGACACCCATGGCTGACATTTCACTGGATCAGGCGCGCGCAATCATCCGTGCGGCCTTGGGCAAAGGGCATGAGATGGGGCTGAAGCCGCTGTCGGTGGTGGTGCTGGATGCGGGCGGCCATGTGCAGGCGTTCGAGCGCGAGGACGGCGCCGCGCCGGGCCGGTTCCCCATTGCCCATGGCAAGGCCTATGGCTCGGTCATGCTGGGCATGGCGGGCAGCGCCCAGATGGCCCGGGCAGAGGCGCAGGCCTATTTCATGGCGGCGGTGAACGGCGTTTACGGCGGCCAAGTGGTGCCGGTGCCGGGCGGGGTGCTGGTGCGCGGTACGGACGGTACTGTGATCGGTGCCGTTGGCGTCACCGGCGACAGCTCGGACAATGATGCCGTCGCGGCCATGGCCGGTATCGAGGCGGCGGGTTTGCAGGGCGAAATCTGACATCGCAAGGACATTCCGCAGCGTTGTGCGCGGCTGAACAGTCTGTTGCGCCGTGCTCCCCGTTGATGTGGCGCCCGCAGGGGGCTAGGTTCTTCTTTATACAGCACAAGAAGAGCGGAATATGGCGCGACCCAAAGTTGGCATCATCGGAAACTCCTACCTGATCAACGATCAGTACCCTGTCCACGCGGGCGGAACCATGAACTCCGAGGCGATCGCCGAAGTGGCGGGTTGCATGCCGCTGATGATCCCTTCGGACCCCCGTTTTGTGACGGTTGAGGAACTGCTGGAGAGCTTTGACGGCTTCTTGCTGACAGGCGGCCGCCCGAATGTGCACCCGCATGAATACGGCGAGGCCGAGACCGAAGCGCATGGCGCCTTTGACCGGGCGCGTGATGCGATCACTTTGCCGCTGATCCGCGCCTGTGTTGACCGCGGCCAGCCGTTTCTGGGCATCTGCCGCGGCTTTCAGGAGGTCAACGTGGCGATGGGCGGCACGCTGCACCCGGAAATCCGCGACCTGCCGGGGCGGATGAACCACCGGATGCCGCCAGACGGCACGCTGGAAGAGAAATTTGCCCTGCGCCACACGGTGAAATTCAGCTCCGGCGGAGTGTTCCACCGATTGTTCGGGGCCGAAGAAGTCATGACCAACACGCTGCACGGGCAAGGGATCAAACGCCCGGGCACCCGCGTGGTGATTGACGGGCAGGCGCCCGATGGCACACCCGAAGCAGTCTATATCAAGGACGCAGCCGGGTTTACGATGTCTGTGCAGTGGCACCCGGAATGGGATGCGGCCAGCGATCCGGTATCACGTCCGCTGTTCGAGGCGTTCGGCGATGCGGTCAGGGCCTGGGCGGCTGGCAAGGCGCAGGCTGGTTTGCAGCGGTCAGCGTAAAAGGTTCGAATATGGCAATTAATATGCGGCTTGAGACCGCTGGCAGGCCAGTTTCCTGCAGAATCAGGCAATTCAGAGCAGGTGATGCAGCGGCGCTGGCGGATGTTTTTGCATCCGCTGTTCATGGAATTGCCAGCCGGTTTTATTCTCCTGCGCAAATCCGCGCATGGTGCCCGGAGGTGCCATCCAGCGAAGCGTTCCGGAAAAAACTATCCGATGGCCGGGCAGTTTGGGTGGCGGCGGATGACGCAGATGTGCCGGCGGCATTCATTGATCTTGAGGCGGACGGCCATATCGACATGCTGTTCTGCCACCCCCGTGCGGCAGGGCAGGGCGTAGCGGCGATGCTCTACGGCAAATTGGAAGAGGCTGCGCTGCGTCAGGGGATCGGGCTGTTGTATGTCGAGGCGAGCGAAGCGGCGCGCGGCTTTTTCGAACGGGCGGGATTTGCCTTGGATAAGCGGTGCGAATTTGAGCGTGGCGGCGTGAAAATTCACAACTACCGGATGGTCAAGATCCTGGGCTAGGCGAAGAACCTGCGGCCCGCCCCGCGCGGCAGGCCGCAAACCGTTTCAGACCAGAAGATCAAACGCGTGCATCAGAGGCAGACGACGCGCGCGTTTGCCGGTGAGGTCGAACAGCGCGTTGGCCAGCGCCGGCGCAGCTGGCGGGGTGCCGGGCTCGCCGGCGCCGCCCATATGAGCCTGGGTTTCCAGCACCTTCACTTCGGTCTTGGGCATCGTGTGCATGCGCAGGGCGTCATAGTCCGGGAAGTTGCCCTGTTCGGCGGCGCCATCGGCAAAGGTGATCTCGCCGAAGCAGGCCGCCGACAGCCCGTATGCCATGCCGCCGAACATTTGGGCCTTGACGATTTCCGGGTCGATCACCCGGCCCATGTCGCAGGCAATCCAGGCCTTGGCGATGCGGATGCTGCCGTCTTCCTCTGCCACCTCGATTACTTCGGCCACCGGCGTGCCGAAGCTGTAGCACAGGGCAACGCCGCGTCCCCCTCCATCGGGTGTTTTGCCGGTCCAGCCGGACATCTCCCTGACCGCCTCCAGCACGCCTGCGGCAGGCGCCCATTCGCGGCGGGCAAGGTCCAGGCGGAATTCCAGCGGGTCGGTGCCGGCCGCATGGGCCATCTCATCAATGAAACTTTCGACGAAAAAGGCGTTGAAGCTGTTGCCGACAGAGCGCCAGAAACCGACCGGGATCTGCACGTCCGAAACATGCCCGGCCATCCGGTAGTTCGGGATCGCGTATGGGGAGTTGAAGAACCCCTCGACATGCACCTTGTCCGGGCCTGCGGGGGTGAAATCCGCCAGCCGTTTCATCGCCTGTTCGGTGGGCGAGGCCGCTGCCACCTTGCCATCCATCAGCACCGCCGTGCCATCTTTTACCGCGCCGCGCATCCGGGCCATGGCGCCGGGGCGGTACATGTCGTGCCGCATGTCTTCCTCGCGGCTCCACGTCAGCTGCACCGGCACGCCGGGCATGTCCTTGGCGATGCGGGTGGCGAACACTGCATAGTCGAATTCGACCCGTCGCCCGAATCCGCCGCCCAGATAGGTGGTGCGGATGTCCACCTGTTCGGCGTCCAGCCCGGCCTCTGCCGCACATTTCGACTGGGTGAACGTGGGCATCTGGTTGCCGCACCAGACGGTCAGCCTGCCATCCTCCAGCAGGGCAGTGGCATTCATCGGCTCCATTGTGGCATGAGCCAGGTAAGGCACCTGGTAGTCTGCCGTCAGTTCAGTTGCGCCTGCGGGCAGCTGATCCGCATCGCCGTCATCGCGCAGCACCGAGTTCGGAGCGTCGTCAAAGGCCGCGGCGATGCGGGCGAAGATCTGATCGGTTTCCGGCGGATAGGGGGCGTCTTCCCAGTCTACCTCGATGGCATCCACCGCCTGCATGGCGAGCCATGTATTGCTGGCCACCACTGCGACGCCAACGCCCATGCTGATCACCTTTTCCACACCGGGCATGGACATGGCCGCTGCGGCGTCAAAGCCTGCCATGCCGCCGCCCTGGCGCGGGTTCATGCGCAATGCGGCAAACTTCATCCCCGGCAGCCGCACGTCGATGCCGAATTCGGCGGTGCCGGTGGATTTCTCCGCCATGTCGATCCGGGGCTGGGATTTGCCGATCAGCCGCCAGTCGTTGCGCGGGCGCAGATCGGCCTCCACCGGGTCCAGCTTGGCGGCCTCCATGGCCAGATCGCTGTAGAGGATCTGCGTGCCATCCGGTGCAATCACCGCCCCCTTGGCCGTGGAGAACTGGCTGCGGCTGATGCCCAGCCGGTCCGCTGCCGCCTGTTTCAGCGTCTCGCGGGCGGCGGCGCCGGCCTGACGCATCCGCGCGAAGCCGTCCTTCATCGAGGTGGAGCCACCGGTGCCATGCAGGTTCAGCACCTTGCCGAGATGCCCCAGTGCTTCGCCGATTGAATGCTTGAAATTGCTGCTGTCATAACCTTTGCCCGGCAGCGCATCGGCGATGAAGGCTGAGTTGTAATAAGCCTTGGCGGCAGGCCCGTGCAGCACCCGCACCTGATCCAGTTCCACATCCAGCTCTTCCGCGATCAGCGCGGCCCAGCTGGTTTTCACCCCTTGGCCCATTTCGGCACGCGGGGCAAACAGGGTGACGCCGTTCTTATCAATCAGCACAAACGGGTTCAGTGCAGCTTCGCCGTCGCCCGGTTGCAGCGGGTTAGGGGCAGGGCGGCTGACGTAATAGGCGCCAAAGGCAACGCCGCCGACGATAGCGGCAGAGCCGATGAGGAAGGTGCGGCGGGCGATTTTTGCGATGCTGGCCATGGGATTACGCCTCCTGCATCTGTTTTGCGGCGGAATGGATGGCGGCCCGGATGCGGGGATAGGTGCCGCAGCGGCATAGGTTGCCCTGCATCGCCTCGTCAATCTCGGCGTCTGATGGGGCCGGGGTTTCCGCCAAAAGGCTGGCCGCCTGCATGATCTGGCCGGACTGGCAATAGCCGCATTGCGCCACCTGATGCTTAACCCAGGCCTGCTGGATTGCCGCCATTGCCTCGGGCGTGCCGAGACCCTCGATGGTTGTCACTTCACCCCAAACGTCGGACAGCGCTACCTGGCAGGAGCGCACCGCCGCGCCATCAATATGCACGGTGCAGGCGCCGCAGGCGGCGACGCCGCAACCGAATTTGGTGCCGGTGAGGCCAACCTCATCGCGCAGAACCCACAGGAGGGGCACGTTATCCGGCAGGTCCACTTGATGTGTCTTTCCGTTGATGCGCAGGTCTGTTGGCATGGCGGAGACTCCCTTGCTGCTCGCTGACAAAATGTACTTATTTTGTCATGTCGTCAATTGACATTTTTCAAAGAGAATGTCAGAAGCAAAAACATGAACATGGCAGGCATTGATCCGAAGCAGCAGGCAATCCTGGGCGCCGCATGGGCGGCGTTCTCTACCTATGGGTTCCGCAAGACTTCGATGGATGACATTGCCAAGAGTGCGGGCATGTCGCGGCCGGCGCTGTATTTGCATTTCAAGAACAAAGAGGCGATTTTCCGGGCGCTTGTGGCTGGGTATTACGGCAATGCATCAAAAGATATCCGGGCTGGTCTGGCGGCTGAGGGGTCCTTGGCCGCGCGCCTGCTGGCGGCGTTTGAAGCCCAGGGTGGTGAAGCGATTGAGGCGATGATGGCCTCGCCGCATGGGATGGAGCTGTTCGAGGCCAGCAAGAACGTGGCCGGAGAGGTCATCGACCAGGGCGAGTCCGCGCTGCGCGCGATATATGCAGAATGGCTGGAGGCGGAAGCCAGGGCCGGGCGGGCACTGCTGACCGGAGACCCTGCTGAAATTGCCCGGACGGTCTGCGCCTCGTTGAAGGGGATCAAGCATACCGCCGATGATTTTGCCGCCTATCAGTCCGGTGTGCGCCAGCTGGCGGCGCTGTTCGGGGCCGGGCTGACGCCGCGGTGATGCGGGCCGGTAAGGCCGGCCCGCCGAAGTTTCAAAGCTCGGTGCGCAGGTGCCAGAGTTCCGGGAACAGTTCCACTTCCAGCATCCGTTTCAGATAGCTGACGCCGCCAGTGCCGCCGGTGCCGCGCTTGAAACCGATGACGCGCTCCACCGTGGTCACATGGTTGAAGCGCCAGCGGCGGAAATAATCCTCGAAATCCACCAGCTTCTCGGCCAGCTCATACAGCTCCCAATGGGTCTCGGTGTCGCGGTAGACTTCGGTCCAGGCGGCCTGCACGGCGTCATGCGGCACATAGGCTTCGGACAGATCCCGGTTCAGCACTTCTGCCGGTAGCGGGAAACTGCGCGCCAGCGCCTTCAGCGCCACGTCATACAGCGAGGGCTGCGCCAGCTCTGCCTCCAGCAGCGCCAGGATGTCCGGGCGATGCGAATGGGGGCGCAGCATCGCCTTGTTGCGGTTGCCCAGCATAAATTCGATCTGCCGGTACTGGTGCGACTGGAAGCCGGAGCTTTGGCCCAGCTCGTCCCGGAACGCGGTGTAGTCCGAGGGTGTCATGGTGCGCAGCACGTCCCAGGCAGAGTTCAGCTGCTCAAAAATGCGCGCCACACGGGCCAGCATCTTGAAGGCCTGATGCGCCTGGCCGCCCAGCAGCCGTTCACGGGCGGCGGTCAGTTCATGGATGGCCAGCCGCATCCACAGTTCCGAGGTCTGGTGCTGAATGATGAACAGCATCTCGTCATGGGTATTGGTCCATGTTTTCTGCGCGTTCAGCAGCATGTCCAGCGACAGGTAGTCACCGTAGGACATACGCCCGTCAAAGGACATCTGCGCACCATCGTCGGCGGGATCATAGGGTTTCGTCATCGAAGTCTTTCCTTTTCCTAAGTGTATCACGGTTCAGGGAAAGGAAGGGTTTCTCCGGTTCAGGGTGCCGCATTGGGCCAACCGGCGCCACTGCGCGATCCAACCCGCCGGGCGGCAGAGCGGCAGATGGTATGAGCGGGTGGTTCGCATCAGGTGACCGCGTTGCGCACTTTGTATTCGGCACGGTCCCACAGGGCGTTGTTCATGACATCGGCAATGATCCGGGCCGCTGCGCGCACGTCGCCTTCGTCGATGTATAGCGGGGTGAAGCCAAAGCGCATGATATCGGGTGCGCGGAAATCGCCGATCACGCCGCGGCCGATCAGCGCCTGCATGGCGGCATAGCCGTAAGTGAATTTGAACGACACCTGGCTGCCGCGGAAGGCGGGATCACGCGGCGAGGCCAGTTCCAGCTGCGGGCAGGTTTTCTCTACCTCGGCGATGAACAGATCGCACAGCGCGATGGATTTGGCGCGTATGGATTCCATGTCGGCCATGTCCCAGATATCCATTGCCGCCTCCAGCGCGGTCAGTTGCAGGATCGGCGGAGTGCCGACGCGCATCCGGTCGATGCCGCTGCCGGGCCGGTAGTCGAGGTCAAAGGCAAAAGGCGCTTCATGCCCCAGCCAGCCGGACAGCGCCGGGCGGACGTGTTCCGCGTGGCGCGGGGCAACATAAATGAAGGCCGGCGCGCCGGGGCCGCCATTAAGGTATTTGTAGCTGCAGCCAACCGCAAAATCGGCGCGGCAACCCGCCAGATCCACGGGAACAGCACCGGCTGAATGTGCCAGATCCCAGACCGTCAGCACGCCGTTGGCATGGGCTTTTTCGGTCAGCGCTTTCATGTCGTGCTTGCGGCCGGTGCGGTAATCAACCTCGGTGATCATCAGCACCGCGACCTTGTCGGTGATGTTTTCCTCTACTGCCTCAGGGTCGACCACCCGCAGCTCATAGTCGGGTCCCAGCGATTTCAGCAGCCCGCCCGCCATATAGAGGTCAGTCGGGAAGTTGCCGTTGTCCGACAGCACCACCTTGCGCCCCGGGTTCAGCTCCAGTGCCGAAGCCACCGCCTGATAGACCTTGATCGACAGCGTGTCGCCCATCACAACATGGCCCGGCTCCGCCCCGATCAGCCGCCCGATGCGATCCCCCAGCGCCTTGGGCTTGTCCATCCAGCCGGCCTTGTTCCAGCCGGTAATCAGCATCTGCCCCCATTCGTCCTGCATCATCGCGCCAACACGGTCTTTGGCAGCGCGGGGCAGGGGACCCAGCGAGTTGCCATCCAGATAGATCATGCCTTCCGGCAAGTCGAACATCGCCTTGGTCGCTGCAAAATCGGTCATCGGGGCCTCGCGTCAGGTGGGTATTTCAAGCTTAAAGCTTTGCGTTTTGCTATCGTATCCATTCCTTTCTGTCCAGAGGCCGGCTGCCTGCGTCAGCCCTGACCCGCGGCAGGCCGGGGATCGGGAATGCCGAACTCATCCCGTTTGCGTTTGGACAATCCTGCTGTGACCATCTGGTAGGACAGGGTGATCTGTTCCTGCAGCTCTGCATCTGACAGGCCGGGAGGTTCAAAATGCTGTAACCACTTCATCCCGCGTGATGCCAAATAGGGTGCCGGACGGACGCCGGGACGTTCCTGCAGCACTTCAAAGGCAATTTCTCCTGCCTTGAAGGTGAAGGCATCCTTGCCATCGGCCCAGCCGCAGACCGCAAACAGCTTGCCGCCTGCTTTCCAGACGTCGGAATTCCCCCATTGGACCACATGTTCAGCGGCGGGGAAGGTGGCGCAGAATTTGTTGAATTCCTTGCGGTCCATCAGGTCTGCCCTCCTGAAATCTCGATGCACTGGCCATTGATGGATCCCGACCCCGGTCCGCACAACCAAAGCGCCGCGGCGGCGACTTCGCCGGGTTCGATCAACCGCTTGTGGCGGTTGGCGTTGACCATCACGTCCAGCGCCTCCACCGCGCTCATCCCGGCGCGCTGGGCGATTGATGTGATGTTGCGCTCGACAATCGGCGTGTCCACGTATCCGGGACACAGCGCGTTGAAGGTGAAGGGCGTGCCCAGATAATCCTCGCTTAGCGCGCGGGTGAGGCCGATCATCCCGTGTTTGGTGGCGGAATAGCAGGCGGCGCCTTTCAGCCCTCGAAGCCCGGCGATAGACGACACCGTGATGACCCGGCCCCAATCGGTCTGCCGCATCGACTGAAAACACTCGCGGATGGTCAAAAAGGCACCGTCAAGGTTGGTCGCCATCATGTTGCGCCAGAACTCCATTGTGGTCTTGTGCAGCGCAGCCCCCTCGGCAACGCCGGCATTGGCCACGCAGATCTGTATAGGGCCGCGCGCCTCAGCCGCGGCGGCAATCCTGGCTGCCACGTCCTCCTCGCTGCGCACATCCATGGCCAGCGGATGCAGGTTCTCCGTTGCGGCTTCCTCCAGAACCTCTTGCCGCCGTCCGGTGATGGTGACTTGCGCCCCTTGCGCTGCCAGCCCTTGGGCGATGGCCAGCCCGATCCCGGTACCGCCGCCGGTCACCAGTGCGTGTTTGCCTGTCAATGTCATGAACGTCCGGCCTCCCTGTTTTGCGGCACAGCCTATCCGGGCAGAACGCTCTGGCAAGCCCGCCGTGCCGTCACGCCGCATGGGTCTGGCGTTTACAGTTATATTCACATGTGTGAATGTTGCGGCAAACGTTCAGGGAGATACCAATGAAAGCCTTTGCCGCCGCCGCCTGCGCAGCCCTGCTGATGCCCTTTGCCGCGCAGGCAAGCGAGGACATCGCCGACCAATACCCCCAGTCCGAACTCTACTCCAAACCGGTGGAGGTCATCCCGCATGTGTTCTCCGCCATCGGCGCCACGGCCCCGCCGACCTATGAGAATGCAGGCCACAACAACAACCTGTCCTTCATCGTGACCGGCGAAGGCGTGGTGGTGGTGAATGCCGGCGCCTCGGACGCGCTGGCCAAGGCGCTGCATCAGGAAATCAAGCATGTGACCGATCAGCCCGTGGTGCTGGTGATCAATGAAAACGGCCAGGGCCATGCCATGCTGGGCAATGGTTACTGGCGCGATCAGGGCGTGGATGTGCTGGCCCATGCCGAGGCAATTGCGGAAACGCGGGAAAACAGCGACATGATCCTGCAGCGCATGCGCGGCTACAACAAGGACCGGGCAGGGGAGACCCGTGTTGAACATGCCAATCTGGCTTTCGAGGACCGCCATGACATTAGCCTTGGGGGGGTGGAAATACAGGTTCTGCACCTGGGCCCGGCGCATGATCCCGGTGACATCCAGGTCTGGATTCCCGCGTGGAACCTGATGATCGCCGGCGACATCGCCTTTCACGAACGGATGCTGCCGGTCTTTCCGCACACTTGCACCAAATGCTGGGTTGAGACCTGGCAGGACAAGCTGGAACCGCTCAACCCCACCTATGTCATCCCGGGCCATGGCCATCCGACCAATTTGCCGCAGCTTCGCCGCTATACGCTCGATTATCTGGTGGACCTGCGGGCCAAGGTCGGCGCCCATATCGAGGACGGCGGAGACCTCGCCAGCGCCTACTATGTGGATCAGGAGCAATGGAAGGGGTTGGACACATTCGAGGAGCTGGCTACTAAAAATGCAGGCCGGGTGTTCGAGGAAATGGAATGGGAATAAGCCCCTCCGGTTCAGTACACATAAATATACGTAGGCTTTCGGGCGAAACTATGCAGGATCATGCCGCAAGCCGGAACAGATTCGTCGTTTCTGCGGCATCGGGGGCAATTTGTCCTTTTCTGAAAGTCCCGCCCGAACTGGTCTGGACGAGCAAGCCGGATAAGGAAAGATTGCCCGAAATGCATATGATTTCAGGACATATTCTGCAAAAGAGCAGGGCGTGATGCGGTGGCTGGATGTGCCACCCGTCTGGCTGGCAGGCTTCGTCCTGACGGCCTGGCTGCAGTCGGCTCATGCCGCATTCGGGCTTTCTTTCGGGGGGGCATGGGCCGGGTTCTTGGGTGGTATTCTGCTGGGCGGCGGCCTCTTGCTGGCCTTGCTCGCCATTACCGAGATGCGGCGGCAAAAGACCACGGTCATCCCGCACCAGACGCCCAGCCGGCTGGTGCAATCGGGGATTTTCAGCCGCAGCCGCAACCCGATCTATCTGGGCGATGTTCTGATCCTCGCGGGCCTTGTGTTGTGGTTTGACGCAGTGCTGACGCTGCCGTTGATCCCCATTTTCCTGTGGGTGCTGGAAAAGCGGTTTGTCATTCCCGAAGAAGACAGGCTGCGCCGGACCTTCCGGGCGGACTGGGCCCGCTATGAGAAAAAGGTGCGCCGCTGGATCTGATCGAAACGCGGCATTGCAGCATGACTTTGCGGCAATGCAGCAAAATCCTTGCGCAATAATCTTGCGCATAGTAAAGAAAATCATTGTGATCCGTACCTAGGCATTGCTGGCACGGGCAGGACGAGGGGGACCCATAAGGTGAAAATAGGGACACCAAAAGAAACATTTGCGGGCGAGAACCGGGTCGGTATGACGCCGGACTCAGCCAAGCAGCTGCAGAAACTCGGTTACGATTGCGCGATCGAAGCCGGGGCCGGTGCAGCGGCGGGCTTTTCCGATGCGACCTATGAAGCGGCGGGCGTCGAGATCATCAAGACACCGGCGGCGTTGTGGAAAGCATCCGATATCGTCGCCAAGGTGCGCCAGCCGGATGCGACCGAGCTGAAGCGCCTGACCAAGGGCAAGACGCTGATCTCCTTCTTCAACCCGGCTGGGAACGAAGAGGGGATGGAGCTGGCCAAATCCAAGGGCGCCAATGTGATCGCCATGGAAATGGTGCCGCGGATCAGCCGCGCGCAGAAGATGGATGCGCTGTCGTCAATGGCCAATATCGCGGGCTACCGCGCGGTCATTGAAGCGGGCAACAACTTCGGCCGCTTCTTTACCGGCCAGATCACGGCGGCGGGCAAGGTGCCCCCGGCCAAGGTCCTGGTGGTCGGCGCTGGCGTTGCCGGTCTGGCGGCCATCGGCACCTCGACTTCGCTTGGCGCAATCACCCTGGCCTTTGACGTGCGCCCGGAAGTCGCCGAGCAAGTCGAGAGCATGGGCGCCGAATTTGTCTATCTCGATTTCGAGGAAGCCCAGCAGGACGGCGCTGCCACCGGCGGCTATGCCTCGGTCTCCTCGCCGGAATTCCGCGAAGCACAGCTGGCCAAGTTCCGCGAGCTGGCGCCTGAGGTGGACATCGTCATCACCACCGCGCTGATCCCCAACCGCGAAGCGCCGGAGTTGTGGACCGAGGATATGGTCGCAGCGATGAAGCCCGGCTCGGTCATTGTCGATCTGGCGGCGGAAAAGGGCGGCAACTGCAAGCTGACGGTGGCAGACGAGAAGATCGTGACGGACAATGGCGTCACCATCATCGGCTACACCGATTTCCCCTCCCGGATGGCGGCGCAGGCCTCGACGCTCTATGCCACCAACATCCGCCATATGATGACAGATCTGACACCGGAAAAGGACGGTCAGGTCAATCACGACATGGAAGACGACGTGATCCGCGGCGCCACCGTGGCCTTTGCGGGTGAGATCACCTTCCCGCCGCCACCGCCGAAAGTTCAGGCAATTGCGGCCAAGCCCAAGGAAGTTGTGCCGGAGCTGACACCGGAAGAAAAACGCGCGCAGGAGGTTGCGGCCTTCAAGGCGCAGACCAAAAGCCAGGTGACGCTGCTGGCAGGCGGCGGTGCGCTCTTGCTGCTGGTCGGCCTCTTTGCACCGGTCAGCTTCATGCAGCATTTCATCGTCTTTGCGCTGGCCTGTTTCGTGGGTTTCCAGGTGATCTGGGGCGTTGCGCATTCCTTGCACACGCCGCTGATGGCGGTGACCAACGCGATCTCCTCGATCATTATCCTCGGCGCGCTGATGCAGATCGGATCCGGCAGCTGGCTGGTGATCCTGCTGGCGGCGCTTTCGGTCTTCATGGCCGGGATCAACATCTTCGGCGGCTTCCTCGTCACCCGGCGCATGCTTGCCATGTTCCAGAAATCTTAAGGAGAGGCCGGACTTATGGAATACGGTTTCACCACCGCCGCCTATGTTGTTGCGGCTGTTCTCTTCATCCTGTCCTTGGGCGGTCTCTCCAACCAGGAAAGCGCCAAACGCGCGGTCTGGTACGGCATTGCCGGCATGGGGCTGGCGGTTTTTGCCACAATTATCGGCCCCGGTTCCGGCCTGTGGCTGTTGTCGCTGCTGCTGATCGCGGGCGGCGGCCTCATTGGCACTTACGTGGCCAAGAAGGTCCAGATGACCGAGATGCCGCAGCTGGTTGCGGCGATGCACTCGCTGGTCGGCCTGGCCGCGGTGTTTGTGGGCTTTATCGCCCATTTCGAGATCGGCAATGTGGCAGCAGCCACCAGCACCGATGACTTGGGAACTTTTGCTAAGCTGATTGCCAAGAAAACCCCGGCCGAGATCGCCTTTTTGCGGGTTGAGCTGTTCCTGGGCATCTTCATCGGGGCCATCACCTTCACCGGCTCGGTTGTCGCCTTTGGCAAACTGGCGGGCAAGCTCACCTCGGCGGCCACCAAACTGCCGGGCGGCCATATGCTGAATGCCGGTGCCGCAGGCATCTCCTTCCTCAGCCTGATCTGGTACTTCAATTCGGGCGGTTTCCTGCCGCTGTTCCTGATGACCCTGGCGGCGCTGTTCATCGGCTATCACCTGATCATGGGCATCGGCGGCGCTGACATGCCGGTGGTGGTCTCGATGCTCAACAGCTACTCGGGCTGGGCCGCGGCGGCGATCGGCTTCTCGCTCGGCAATGACCTCTTGATCGTGGTCGGCGCGCTGGTGGGCTCTTCGGGTGCGATCCTCAGCTACATCATGTGCAAGGCGATGAACCGCTCGTTTGTCAGCGTGATCCTGGGCGGCTTTGGCGGCACTGCAGGCCCGGCGATGGAGATCGACGGCGAGCAGATCGCCATTGACGCTGACGGCGTGGCGGCAGCGCTGGACGAGGCCGACTCTGTGGTGATCATCCCCGGCTACGGCATGGCCGTGGCGCAGGCGCAGCAGAACGTGGCGGAACTGACCCGCCGTCTGCGCGCGAAGGGCAAGACCGTCCGTTTTGCGATCCACCCGGTCGCAGGCCGCCTTCCGGGCCACATGAACGTGCTGCTGGCCGAGGCCAAGGTTCCTTACGACATCGTTTTGGAAATGGACGAGATCAACGAGGACTTCCCGGAAACGGATGTAGCCATCGTCATCGGCTCCAACGACATCGTCAACCCGGCGGCGCAGGAAGACCCCAACTCTCCCATCGCCGGCATGCCAGTGCTGGAGTGCTGGAAGGCGAAACAGGTCTTTGTCTCCAAACGCGGCCAGGGCACGGGGTACTCCGGCATCGAGAACCCCCTGTTCTTCAAGGAAAACACCCGCATGTTCTATGGCGACGCAAAAGCAAGCCTGGATAATTTGCTGACCATGATCAGCTAAGAGAACAGATAACCTGTAAAAGGCGCTCCAAACGGGGCGCCTTTTTTCTGAGCTGCTTCTTTCTGGTCCAAAATACTCCGGGGGAGGCCGCAGGCCGGGGGCAGAGCCCCCTGGGATGGCTTTTGCATACCACGGCATTCAGATAACACATTGAAATAACAGCGTTCTTTACATACATTTCCTCAGGCTTTATGGTCCGCGGCATTACCCGGGAGACCCCAATGCCCCTGATCCAGGACCACCCTTTACGTTATCAGCTCACCAATGAGCTGCACGCACGGCCCTTCCCGGCCATGTCCAGTCCCTGCACAGTGGTTTACCTGGCGGTAAAACAGCCGCAGGAAGCGGAGCATCGCGACAGGCAGCAGGACGTCCAGCATCTGACGGACCTTCTGGACCGCCATGGCGCAGCGCATCCTCAGCCGGGGGCGACGCATCACACGGCGCAGATCGGGCGCCACATGGTCAAATGGGAGCAGCATACGGAATTCGTCAGCTACACGGTTTACCGGGACGGCGTCAGCACGCGGGCCTTTGATCCGGCGGACTTCGATGTCTTCCCCGAGGACTGGCTGGCACAGGCGCCGGGGCAGCGGATTACCTCAGCACTGATCCGGGTGGTGCCGCGCACCGCTCCGGCCAGGCTGAAGGCAACCCTGCACGACTGGTTTGTGCCGGAAAGCCTGGCGGTGTCGCCGGTGCTGGATGACAGCGCCGTGGTGGCTGGGGACTTTCGCATTGATCCCGCCGGGCACATACGGTTTGCCGTGCTGCCGGGCGCGGGGACCGGAAGCCAGCGCATCGGCCGGATTGTGCAGCGGCTGTGCGAGATCGAGACCTACCGGGCGATGGCGATGCTGGGCTTTTCCCGCGCCCGCGGCCTGACACCAACCATCAGTGCGCTGGATACGCATCTCAGCGAGATGATGGTGGAGATGACCAGCGGTACCGTGCCTGCCGAACAGACGCTGTCGCAACTGCTGACAGTGTCCGCAGAACTGGAGGCAATGGCAGCCCGCTCTGCCTTCCGCTTTGGTGCAACGGGGGCTTACGAGGCTTTGGTCAATCAGCGCGTCAGCCTGCTGCGCGAAGGCCGCCACGAGGGTTTTCAGACGCTGGCGGAATTCATGCTGCGGCGGTTTGAGCCGGCCATGCGCACGGTGAAATCGGCAGAGAAACGGCTGGAGACGCTGGCCAACCGTGCGCGCCGGGCAGGGGAGCTGCTGCGAACGCGGGTGGATGTGGAACGCTCGGCGCAGAACCAGGCGCTGCTTGCCAGTATGGACCGCCGCGCCGATCTCGCGCTGCGTTTGCAGCACACGGTCGAGGGGCTGTCGGTGGTGGCGGTCAGCTATTACGCGGTTTCGCTGGTGTCCGATTTCTTCCTGCCGCTTGCCGAACGCTACGGACTGAACAAGAAGCTGCTGATTGCGGCGGTCACTCTGCCGGTTGTTGGTTTGGTGTGGCTGGGGATCCAGCGGATTCGGAAGAAGCTGCATTAAGCAGGGCATTCATGCCGATGCCGCCAAGCGCGATAAAGGCCAGCGCCAGCACAGCGGCTATGCTGAGCGTGGGGATGCCGGCCAGCCCCGCACCCACCGTGCAACCGCCTGCCAATACTCCGCCGGTTCCCATCAGCACGGCGCCGGTCAGGTAGCGGCCTGTTTGGCGCGGGCTTTCAAAGCTTTGCCATTGGAAGCTGCCGCTCAGCAGCGCCGCCGCCAGGGCGCCCAGCAGCACACCGCCGATCAGACCCGGCCCAAAGCCGGCAGGAATGGAGCTGGAGGCGATCACAAAGAACAATGTGTCCGCAGCCGGAGAGGTGAACGACAGGCTCTCCATTGCGATCGGGTCGAATTCGTCAAACAGCACAAAGCCGGTGCCAACCCAAGCCAGGGGCACCAGCAAGCCGATCAAGGCGCCGCCGCCCAGTGTCAGCAAGCGATTTCCCGAACGCAGCGCAACCGCCAACGCGGCAGCGGCGATCATCGCGCTCCACAACAGCGGGCCGCCGGGCAGGGCGGCCAGCGAAACCTGCTCCCCCATCGGCAGCGTGAATGAACCAAGCGCGGTTCGAAGCGGCGCCAGAACGCCCTTGAGCGTGGCATGCGCCGTAACGGCGAAGACTGCGATCACCAGCAGTGCCCGCAGATTGCCGCTGCCTGCCAGAACTACCAGCCGCGACGCACATCCGCGGGTCAGGATCATGCCCGCCCCGAACATCAGCCCGCCTGCGGCGATTGCCAGCAGCGGCAGATCTCCGGTTAACAACCGGTGGTCCGCAAAGCTGATCCAGCCCTGCGCCACGGCGGCTTGTGTGCCAAGGACCGCAACCGCCATAGCCATCGCCCAGACCCCAGCAGCCCGGCGCCGGTCGTCCCCTGCAAGCGCACGGCGGAAGCAGAAACGGGTCAGCTGCGCCAGCGCGCCGAACAGCACGCCGATGGCCAACGCGAACAGGACGGAAATCTCCCGTGCTGTGGTGTCTTCAAAGCCGAATGTTTCGAACATTGCGCTCTCCTGCTGCGGATTCGGAACGTTTTCCCGAAATGGCGGGTATCCACTGCATAGGCAAGCGGTGCTGGGCGTGCTCGTGGTGTAAGGCCGGGACGCTTTTCCCAATTTATGCGGCTCGGGGGAAAATCGGATTTCAAGAAACCGCCGCCAGCAAAACAAACTGGCCGCTTTGGGGAAAGCGGCCAGAAGGTATGTTTTTATTTGAATGTATGCGTGTGTTGCGCCTCAGCGCCCGCGGATCCGCGGGTCCAGCGCGTCGCGCAACCCGTCGCCGAGGTAGTTCACGCTCAGCACCGTCAAAGAGATCGCCATGCCGGGCCAGAACACCCGCTCCGGGTGCTGCTGCAGGTAATCGGTGGCATCAAACAGCAGCCGCCCCCAGGTTGGAAAATCCGGCGGGAAGCCGAGTCCGAGGAAGGACAGCGACGACTCGGTGATGATCGCAGTGGCAATCCCTAAGGTGGCCGAGACCATGATCGGCGACAATACGTTGGGCAGGATATGCCGGGTGATCAAGCCGCTGTTGGTGGTGCCAATGGAGCGGGCGGCCATCACAAACTCACGCTCCTTCAGGGCCAGCACGTCGCCGCGCACGATCCGCGCGGTTGGCATCCAGCTGGTCACCCCGATGGAGACGACGATCAGGATGAAGATCCCCTGTTCCGGCCCGAACGCCGCGTTCAGCGGCTCGCGGAACAGCAGCATCATAACCAGCAGAAGCGGCAGCAGCGGCAGCGCCAGGAACAGGTCGGTAAGGCGCATCAGCGGTCCGTCCAGTTTCTTGAAGAAGCCGGCCATCACCCCGATGAAGGACCCAAGGAACAGCGCCAGCAGCATCGCGGTCAGACCGACGGAAACCGAGGTCGCGCCACCCGCCATCATCCGGGCCAGCATGTCGCGGCCCAGCTGATCGGTACCAAAGGGATGTGCCCAAGTGGGGCCCTGGTTGCGGGCGCGGATGTCGATCTTGGTGGCCTCAATGTCCCACAGGTAGGGGCCGAGATAGACCGCCAGGATGATGAACAGGAACAAGGCCCCGCCCATCAGCGCACCACGGTGGGATTTGAACTGGTCCCAGACGTCCAGCCACTGGCTGCGCGGCGGTTTCGAAGGGACAGGATTGCTCAACTCAGTCATAGCGGATCCTCGGGTCAAGAATGCCGTACAGCACGTCGGCGATCAGATTGAACAGCACGATCAGCACCGCAAAGATAAAGGTCAGCGTCTGCACCATGGGCAGGTCGTTGGCCTGAATGGCGCCGATCAGCAGCTGGCCGATGCCGTTCACCTTGAACACCTGCTCGGTGATGATGGCGCCGCCAAAGATCGCCGGAATCCCCAGCGCGATCACGGTGACCACCGGGATCATCGAATTGCGCAGCACATGCACCATCACCACGACATATTCACTCAGGCCCTTGGCCCGTGCGGTACGCACATAATCCTGGTTCAGGTTGTCCAGCATCGACGCGCGCATAAAGCGGCTGAGCTGTGCAGTGATCTGCAGCGCCAGCACCATCACCGGCATGATCATCTGCTTCAGCTGGTAGACAAAGCTGTCCCAGCTGTCGACCACATGGGTGGTGTCATAGATCGACGGGAACCAGCCCAGTTGCACCGAGAAGATAACGATCACCAGCACACCGGAGAAGAACGGCGGGACGGAGAAGCCGACCATCGACACAAAAGTACCCAGCTGGTCGAACCAGCTGTACTGGCGGTAGGCGGAATAGATGCCGATCGGCAGCGCGATCAGGATGGCGACGACATAGGCGGTGCCGACCACCCACAGGGTCTGCGGCATCCGCTGCACCACGATGTCCATCACCGGCGAACGGGTCTGCCAGGAAATTACCCTGAGCTTGCCGTCAGCCAGGCCAGTGCCGAAGATGTTGTCGATCAGCACCTGCGGTTCGATCCAAAAGAACTGCACCAGCCATTTCCAGAACCGGATATGCATCGGCTCGCCCAGGCCCAGGGCCAGGCGCATCTTTTCTTTGACTTCAGCGGGGACGGTCAGGGGAACCTGCGCCATGGGATCGCCGGGGGCGAGCTCCAGGAGCAGGAAGATCACGAGGCTGATGAACAGCAGTGTCGGAACTGCCAGGATCAGCCGCCGGATTGTAAAGGTCAGCATCTGCTAAGCGCCTTTGCAACTTATATTGAATTCGGAACAGGCGGGGAGAGGCCCCGCGTCCAGGCCATGCCGGGGGGCCGCGGCGCTGCCCTTCCGGATGGCAAGAGGCCCCGGCATGTGCCGGGGCCCCGGAAAAGCAAGCCGGGCTTACTTGATGCGGTACCAGTCAGCTGCGTTCCACAGCTCGCTGTCCCACACGTTCAGGTTCACACCGCCCAGGGTATTGGAATGCGCCGACAGGCGGCCGCGGTGCACCAGCGGGATCATGCCGCCGTTTTCAACCATGATGTCGTTCAGGCGGCGGCCGATCTCGGCACGCGCTTCCAGACCGGCGGTCTTGCTCAGCTCGGCGTGCAGCTGGTCGAACTCCTCGTTGCAGAAGCGCGAGATGTTCTGTCCCTGCCACTGCGTGTCCGGACGCGGAGCCTGATCGCACAGGCCGTTGCCCAGGTAGGCCTGCGGGTCGGTGCCGTCAAAGTTGTTGGCATACATTTCGACGTCGGCATAGAACTTCTGGAAAGTGTCGGGCGAACCCGGGTCGCCGCCGAAGAACACCGAAGCGTTGATGTTGCGCAGCTCGGATTCGATGCCGATCTGGCTCCACCACTCCTTGATCAGCGCCTGGAAGTCCTGACGCACAGCGTTGGTCGAGGTCTGATACAGGATTTTCATCGGCTTGCCGTCGGGGGTTTCCCGCACGCCGTCGCCATTGGTGTCCTTGTAGCCGGCTTCCTCCAGCATCGCCTTGGCGCCTTCGATGTCCTGGGTGGAGCAGTCAAATGTGTCTGAGGCAAAGGCCGCAGGTGCGGGCACCCAGTTGCAGCTGACTGCGCCTGCCTTGCCATAGCCGATTTCCACCAGCAGCGGACGGTCGATGGCCATTGACATCGCCTTGTAGACAGCCGGGTCCTTCAGGAACGGGTGCGGATGCTTGACAGTGGCGCGCTCGCCCTCGGGCAAGCTTGATGACGGGTCGGTCTGGTTCAGCATGATGCGTTCCACCAGCGAGCCGAAGCCCGCAACCGGGGTGCCTTTGCCGCCAGCTTCCATCTGCGCGATCACTTCCGGCGCCAGCTGCAGGTTCCAGGCGTAATCGAACTCGCCGGTTTCCATTACGGCACGCCCCGCAGCAGTTGCATCGCCGCCGCCTTTGAACAGTACCTTGGCGAACGCCGGCTTGGCCGGGTCGCGGTAGTTTTGGTTAGCCGACATGGTGATCACGTCGTTCGGCTTGAACTCATCCACCACAAACGGGCCGGTGCCGATCGGGCCAAAGTTGGCATCGGTGCATTCCGGCGCCCTGGCACCGGTGCAGTTTTCAAACTGCGCCTTTTGCAGGATCGGGCCTTCGCCGCCCACAAACGGGCCGTAAGGGAAGGGGGTCGGCTTGTCGAAGGTGACCTTGACGGTCAGATCATCCAGCACTTCGACATTGGTGACACCTTCGTATTTGGTCAGCTGGGCGCAGCCGCCCTCAGGATGCATACAGTAGTCTGCGGTGAACTTGACGTCATGCGCGGTGACACCGCTGCCATCGGACCACTTCATGCCGGGCGCGATTTTCCAGGTGACAGATGTCAGATCCTCGCTGACGCCGCCATTGTCCACAGTCGGAATTTCCACCGCCAGATAGGGGATCATGTTGCCCTGCGGGTCGTAGCGCGCCAGCGGTTCAATCACCAGCGACGAAGACTGGATGTCCTTGGTGCCGCTTGACAGATACGGGTTCAGGATCGACGGCGCCTGCCAATAGATGATGTTGACCTGGCCGTCTGACCCGCGCTCGGCAAAGGCCGCAGGCGCGAGGGAGGCTGTGGCAACAGCCCCCATCAATAGGGATTTGAGTTTCATCACACTCTCCTTGTCGGACACGTTTCGTGTCTTATTTGTTGGCCGGACTCTTTGGCCCGGATGATTGCCGCATCGCTGCGGAACTGTAGCATTCGCGCCTGCAGGCAGCCAAAAAACGAAGAAACTAAGCAGTCTTAACATTTTGCCGGGCAGACCGGCGCGGGGTGCATTGCAGGCAGCCACTAGGGGTATCGAAGACCAGTTCACTGGAAATTGCAAATTCCAATTTCGATCACCCTATGCATTATTTGCATGAGCATTTTTGTGCAAAGTAGAGTTTACTCTGGAAGCTGAGGCCCCGATCACCGGGCGCCTTGGAAATTTACTGGCAGGGGAGCCGTCATGCTGGACAACACCATTGCGTCCATAAAAAATCTGCGTGTGGAGTTTCAGACCAAGGACGGCCCTGTCATCGGTGTTGAAGATGTCTCCTTTGATGTCAGCCCGGGCGAAACCGTTTGTATCGTGGGCGAATCCGGGTCGGGCAAATCGGTCTCTTCGCTGTCGCTGATGCGGCTGGTGGAGTTCGGCGGCGGCGAGATCGCGGGCGGTGAGCTGCTGTTCAACCGGCGTGAGGGCGGCGAGACCAATCTGGCCAGCACCGAACAGGATCTGATGAAGCAGATCCGCGGTAATGAGATCGGCATGATCTTCCAGGAGCCGATGACCGCGCTGAACCCGGTGTTCACAGTGGGCCGCCAGCTGACCGAGGGTCTGCGCATCCACAAGAACATGTCCAAATCCCAGGCCGAGGAACGCGCGCTGGAACTGCTGAGCCAGGTCCGCATTCCCGAACCGGAGCGGCGGCTGAAACAATACCCGCACGAACTGTCCGGCGGCATGCGTCAGCGCGTGGTGATTGCCATGGCGATGGCCTGCGAACCGCGGCTGCTGATCGCGGATGAACCCACAACCGCGCTGGATGTGACCATCCAGGCGGAAATCCTGGCGCTGATGGATCGCCTGAAGCGCGAGACCGGAACGGCGGTGATGTTCATCACCCACGACATGGCGGTGGTCGCCCAGATGGCCGACCGCGTCGTTGTCATGTTCCGCGGCAACAAGGTTGAGGAAGGCACGGTTCAGGAGATCTTTGAGAACCCCAAGCACGACTACACCAAGGCGCTGCTGGCCGCAGTTCCAAAACTGGGCGAGATGCGCGGCAAGAAATACCCCGAGCCGATGAAGCTGCTGGGGGTCGAAGGCCAGAAGATCGAACCGATCAAGGGCACGGACGAGGTGCTGCTGGAGGTGCAGAACCTGACAACCCGTTTCCCGGTCAAAGGCGGCCTGTTTCGCCGCACTATTTCGAACGTCCACGCAGTAGAAGATGTCTCTTTCAAGGTGTTTAAGGGCCAGACCCTGTCGCTGGTCGGCGAATCCGGCTGCGGTAAGTCTTCGGCCGGGCGGTCGATTCTGCGGCTGGTGGAGCCGGATTCAGGCAAAGTAGAGTTTGAGGGCCGCGATGTGCTGGGTTTCAACACCTCCCAGATGCACAAAGCCCGCCAGGACATGCAGATGATCTTTCAGGATCCCTTTGCCTCGCTGAACCCGCAGATGCAGCTGATCGACCAGGTGGCGGAACCGATCCGGAACTATGGCCTCGCCTCCGGTTCCGAACTGCACGACCGGGTAGCCAGCCTGTTCGACCGTGTCCACTTGCCGCGCAGCTTCATGCGCCGCTACCCGCACGAGATGTCCGGCGGCCAGCGCCAGCGGATCGCCATCGCCCGGGCGCTGGCGCTGAACCCCAAGCTGATCGTCGCGGACGAGGCGGTCTCGGCGCTGGATGTGTCGGTGCAGGCGCAGGTGCTGAATCTGATGATGGAGCTGCAGGCGGAACTGGGCCTGTCCTTCCTGTTCATCAGCCACGACATGGCAGTGGTGGAGCGCGTCTCGCATCAGGTCGGAGTGATGTATCTGGGCCGCATCGTTGAAATCGGCCCGCGCGAGCGGGTGTTTGAGAATCCGCTGCATGCCTATACCCAGGCGCTGATGAAAGCTGTGCCGATCGCCGACCCGCGCCAGCGCAAATCGGAGAAAGAGCTGAACTTCAAACCGATCCCCTCGCCGATCCACGAAGTGGGCTATCAGCCGGAACCGTCGGAGTACCTGGAGCTGGAGCCCGGCCATTTCGTGCTGACCACCGACAGCGGATACTGAAGACATGGCTGCCAGATTGACGCCTTTGGAGATCATGCAAGCGCTGGTCTCCTTCCCGACCGTGAGCCGGGACACCAACCTGCCGCTGGTGGATTGGGTGCAGGAATATCTGTCCTCGCACGGTATTGAAAGCCACCGTTGGGTGGACCCCCAGCAATCGCACAAGGCCGCCGTCTTTGCCCATGTTGGTCCTTGGGAGGAGGGCGCCGTGGTGCTCTCGGGCCATACCGATGTGGTGCCTGTGGACGGCCAGCCCTGGGACACGGATCCTTTCACCGTGGTCGAGAAAGATGGCAAGTACTTCGGCCGCGGCACCTGTGATATGAAGGGCTATGACGCGCTGGCGATCTGGGCGCTGGTGGAGGCGCAGACCCAAGGCGTTAAACGCCCGCTGCAACTGGCGCTGAGTTTCGACGAGGAGATAGGCTGCACCGGCGCCCCGCCCATGATCGCCGCGATGCAGCCTGTTCTGCCCAAGGGCTCGGCGGTGATTGTCGGCGAACCGTCGATGATGAAGGCGGTGACCGGCCACAAGGGCGGCACAGGTTATGACACTCATTTGGTGGGTTTTGAGGTGCATTCGTCGCTGATGCACACCGGCGTCAGCGCCATTATGCAGGGCGCGAAACTGATCGACTGGGCCAACCAGCAGAATGCCGCGAATATGGCCGGGGAACCGGGCGAAGTGCAGGCGATGTTCACCCCGCCCTGGACCACCTGCCACGTCGGCATGATCGAGGGCGGCACCGCCCACAACATCACTGCCAAGGACTGCCGTTTCATGATGGATTTCCGGGTGGTGCCGGGGGAGAACGCCGGTGATTGGGAAGCCGCCTATATTGCCAAAGTGCGCGAGGTTGAAGCGGAGATGCAGGCCATCCACCCGGACGCCCGCATTGATGTTTCCAAGCATTTCGACGTGCCCGGACTGGTTCCGGAACAAAACGGCGAGGCAGAGGCGCTGGCGCGCCGGGTGACTGGCGACAACGGCTCCCATGTGGTCAGCTACGGCACTGAAGCGGGCCAGTTTCAGCAGGCGGGTTATTCCGCGGTGATCTGCGGCCCCGGCGACATCGCGCAGGCGCATCAGCCCAACGAGTTTATCACAGTCGCCCAGTTCAATGCGGGTCACGACTTCATGCGCAAGCTGGTGGAAAAGCTGAGCGGTTACTTTCCTCTGCCTTGAAACCGGGCGTTTTGTGTTCAGATTTGTGCGGAAGGTATACGAGGGGTGTACAGATTGTGCATGCTTGCCACCCCGGCACTGGCGTGTTCCGCCACGTCCCGGCGGGACCGCATACTTGCGAAGCTAAGTTTTTTCGCGGACAGTCTGCCGCAACGGAACCTGAAACAAAAAAGGGAGGGGAAAATGCCGGCCAAGAACCGCTTTGCCGAGATGCACCAGGAGATCACCGCTTGGCGCCATCACCTGCACGAGAACCCCGAACTGATGTACGAGGTGCACGAGACCGCCGCCTTTGTGGTGGAGCGGCTTAAGGAGTTCGGCGTCACCGATATCACCACTGGCGTGGGCAAGACCGGGGTGGTGGCGGTGATCGAGGGCAGGACCAATACCTCCGGTCGCGCTATCGGCCTGCGCGCTGATATGGACGCGCTGCCAATCCCTGAGGCCTCGGGAGTGGGCTACGCCTCGAAGACACCTGGCGTGATGCATGCCTGCGGCCATGACGGCCACACGTCGATCCTGCTGGGGGCGGCTAAGTATCTTGCAGAGACACGGAATTTTGACGGCAAAGCAGTGCTGATCTTCCAGCCTGCAGAAGAAGGCGGCGCAGGCGGCAAGGCAATGTGCGACGACGGGCTGATGGACCGCTGGGGTATCCAGGAGGTCTATGGCCTGCACAATATGCCGGGCCTTCCGGTGGGTGAATTTGCCATCCGCCCCGGTCCGCTGATGGCGTCTTCGGATGAGTTCATCATCACCGTCACCGGCAAGGGCGGCCACGCCGCCGCCCCGCATGAGGCGATTGATACGACGCTTGTGGCCTCTCAGATCGTGGTCTCGCTGCATTCGATCGTCTCGCGCAACGTCGACCCGGTAAAGCGCGTGGTGCTGACCGTCGGCACGTTTGAGACCGACAGCACGGCGTCAAACGTGATTGCCCATACCGCCAAGTTGCAAGGCACCGTCCGAACCCTGGATCCGGAGTACCGCACCCAGGCCGGGGATTGGGTGCGCCGGGTTGCCGAAAGCACGGCAGTGGCCTTTGGCGCCAAGGCCGAGGTCGAATGGGTTCCTGGCTATCCCGTTACCATCAATGATGAAAACGGCACCGCCCATGCAGTGGAGGCGGCGCAGGCGGTCTCTGCCAAGGTCGATGCCGAGACCCCGCCGATTATGCCATCCGAGGATTTCTCTTATATGCTGGAGCAGCGCCCCGGCGCCTATATCTTCCTCGGCAACGGCGACACTCAGATGTGCCACCACCCGGCCTATGTCTTTGACGACGAAGCGATTCCCTTGGGATGCAGCTGGTTTGCCGAGCTGGTGGAACGAAGAATGCCTGCGGCCTGAGGCTGCGGGGAAAAGACAACCAAAGGAGCGAGAAATGCCGGTCAAGAACCGCTTTGCCGAACTGCAGGATGAAATCACCGCCTGGCGCCGTGACATCCACGAAAACCCGGAAATCCTGTTCGAAACCCACCGTACCAGCGCGCTGGTGGCGGAAAAGCTGCAGGCGTTCGGCTGTGACGAAGTGGTGACCGGCATCGGCCGCACCGGCGTGGTGGGCGTGATTAAGGGCAAGGCGGACACTTCCAGTAAGGTCATCGGCTTGCGCGCCGACATGGACGCGCTGCCGATCCATGAGCAGACCGGGCTGGACTATGCCTCCAAGACTCCCGGCGCAATGCATGCCTGCGGCCACGACGGCCACACCGCGATGCTGCTGGGCGCGGCCAAGTACCTGTCCGAGACACGGAATTTTGATGGCACCGTGGTGGTGATCTTCCAACCGGCTGAGGAAGGCGGCGGCGGAGCCAAGGTGATGTGCGATGACGGGCTGATGGACCGCTGGAACATCCAGGAAGTCTACGGTCTGCACAATTGGCCGGGCCAGCCGCTGGGCTCCTTCGCTATCCGCCCCGGATCCTTCTTCGCCGCCACCGACCAGTTCGACATCACTTTCGAGGGCCGCGGCGGCCATGCTGCCAAACCGCATGAAACCGTGGATACCACCGTTCTGGCAGCCCAGGCCGTGCTGGCGCTTCAGACCATCGCCTCGCGCAATGCCGACCCGGTGCATCAGATCGTGGTCTCTGTGACCTCGTTTGAGACGTCTTCGAAAGCGTTCAACGTGATCCCGCAGAAGGTGCAGATCAAAGGCACCGTGCGCACCATGTCGGGGGAGATGCGCGATCTGGCGGAGAAGCGGATCAACGAGATCTGCACCGGCATCGCCGCGACCTTTGGCGGTACCGCGGGTGTCACCTATCATCGCGGATACCCGGTGATGGCGAACCACGATGCGCAGACTGAGTTCGCCGCCAAGGTCGCCGCCAGTGTTTCCGGTTCCTGCGAAGACGCGCCGCTGGTGATGGGCGGCGAGGATTTCGCCTTCATGCTGGAAGAGCGCCCGGGCGCTTATATTCTGATGGGCAACGGCGATACTGCAATGGTGCATCATCCGGAGTACAACTTCAACGATGACGCGATCCCTGCAGGCTGCAGCTGGTGGGCGGAGATTGTCGAGCAGCGGATGCCGGCTGCTTAAGCATAATGCGGGGAGGGGGCTGTTTGCCCCCTCATGAGCCTGCGGTACAACTCACTTGCCGAGGCAAGGGCCCAGCTCGCGGCTCAACTCCGCGGTCGAAGCTTGCGATCGCTGTATTGCTGCTCGGACCACATGCATGGCCGTGGCGCTGCCATGACGAACTTGTCCCATAGTGCTTCCTTTCATTTCAACAAAAGGATCACGCCATCAAACCTTGGGATCGCATACCTGGCACCGGCCCTGGCACCGACGCAGTGGTAACGAAGCTTCTCAAAGCAAAGAGACAAGGTCTGTTCGAGGCTTTTCGTCTGCGAAGCTTCCGGTGGTGATGAAAGCTGTGCTCTGAACGGCTTCGTTGCGCTCGGCCTGTCTGATCACTGCGCGCATGTTTCACAGCCGCTGACCTTGGCAAGGTATCCGGGCCTCGCGCTGCCAACACCGATACATCAGAGGCGCGGATGCCGGCACTATGGGGATAGCTTGCTGAAGCCCGTTGCAACTGTGATGGCCAGTCGTTGACCTGCGCGGCCAGGATGATCTCCAAGGGCGGTGCGAACAGCCGAAGCGTAGTTGGCGCCCCATCTGCATAGGCCTTCACCCGCGCTTGGTAAGCGCTTTTGGTCATCGGCACAAAGGGACCGGCTCGGTGCGAGAGCGGGACGGTCTCAACGGGTTTCCGGGGGGCTTGGTCAATCGGCTTGCGGCCAAGCAAGCCGCGGGAGCGTGCGATGGTGGCCTTGCAAGCCGCGCTGACCAGCAGCCCGTAGTGCCGGATGCGGTGGAACCCATCGGACAGGACGCGGGTCAGGAACCGGCGGATGAACTCGCCGGTTTCGAGCTGCATGACCTTCTTCCGGTCGCCGTGCTTGATGCGGTAGTCCTTCCGGCGGAAGGCGATGGTTCGAGACCCCCACCCGGTGGGTGTGTCGGCTGAGATAGGCCAGCACCGCCTCGGGCCCTCCGAAGCGCTTTCGCCGTGGATGATGGAGTGGATGTCCCCTCCTCAGACGGCATCGCATTGTGCCAAAACTGGTGATGTTGCATTCACCCGCGACGGACAACCCCCCATGAACGAAGTTACCATTATCGGCGTTGACCTGGCAAAGAACGTTTTTCAGGTCCACGGGGGCTGCTGCGGATGGCGCAACGATTTTCCAAAGGAAACTATCACGCCCGCAGTTTCAAAGATGTATGGCCTCCTTGCCATTGAATCATGTGCGACCTCGCATTACTGGGCACGCGAGATAACCAAATTGGGCCATGAGGTGCGGCTGATCGCCCCGAGCGACGTGAAACCCTTCGTGAAGCGGCAGAAGAATGATGCTGCGGATGTGGAAGCGATCGTCGAGGCGGCTCAGCGACCGAGTATGCGTTTCGTTCCCGTCAAATCGGTTGAGACCCAGGCTCACACAATGCTGTTTCGCTCCCGCGAGCAGCTGATTGGGCAGCGCATCGGGGCGATCAACGCCTTGAGAGGCCATCTCGCCGAGTCCGGTAAATCGTTGGACAGGGCATCACGAATCTGCCCAGATTGGCGGAGCGCATTTAAGCCCCAAGTTCGGAACTGCCTGACCTTGCCCGGGATATGGTCCGAATGCATCTTGACCGCATCGCAGCGCTCACGGCGCAGATTGATGATGTGATGACGAAGATCAAAGAGATCGGCTCGGCGAGCCGCGATGCGCGCATTTTGCGGTCCATGCCGGGCATCGGACCGATTGGAGCAATGGCGATCGAGGCCTTGGCGCCACCGATGGGGACGTTCAAAAGCGGCCGGGATTTTGCAGCTTGGCTGGGTCTCATCCCGCGGCAATACTCTTCCGGCGGCAAGCAGGTCTTGGGAAAGACGTCAAAGATGGGTCAGCGTGACATCCGGCGATTGCTGATTATCGGGGCGATGAGCTGTGTCGCACGTGTTGTGCGCTTCAAACGCGGGGCCACGCCATGGCTGCAGGACAAATTGGACCGTAAACCTAAAATGGTTGCCGCTACCGCTCTGGCTAACAAGATGGCGCGTCAGATTTGGGCCATGCTGACGAAGGGAGAAGAATACATGCCAGCGATAGCATGACGAAAAGGGTTTAGCGCTCAGTTCTGGCGCGGCCCTCCGCAAGAAGTGCAGTGAATGATATGGAAGCCGGCGGCAATCGCGATCGGAAAGCCAGCAATGGGTGGGCCGCCAGGAACCCGCGCAGACGGCTTGGACCCGGTCCGCGAACAAACCATACCGGTCCGCGGCGTGAGAAAAGCCGCATATCTGAGGCCTGACACACGACCGCAAATGATCGACCCCAAGCCTTTGGATACTTCTTGCAAAACCAGGGACATCCACACACGACCCATTCGACCTTGCGTAAAGGGTCCAGCCACTCTGCGAAGGTGCCGGCCTGCGCCAGTGGTTCCAGGTCGCCGAAGAAGGCCTGCTCCCCGGCACGGTGAAGCGCCACCAGCCCTCCAGAATCGGCCACCGGAACAGGCGCGACTGGACCCGCACGTGCAGGAAGAACCCGGGCTTGCAGGCAACCCATCTCGCGCCGTCCAGCGACAGGCCGCCATCCCATTGCCCAGCAGGCGATTGCGCAGCAATCTGCCGAGAGGGGCACGACCATGTGGATGTGGGAGTGATGGGTCAGCGCCGATCCCCAGGTATGCAGCACGCTGATCCTGCCCACCCGCGCGCGCAACCGTTTGGGGTCTGCCGCTACGGTCATGACCGTTTGTGCCGACGCCTAGAACAGCACCCCATACACCGCCTTCTTGTTCCGGAAGGCGATCCGGGCAATCTCGGCTGGCAGGGTGAAGACCACGTAGAAATACTCCACGGGCAACAGGCCCTCTGCGCAGACTTCCTTCCAGTCGCGCGCCGCCGGCCCCTGGCACTTCAGGCAGTGCCCCGCTCTCGATTGCATGCTTTGTATGCGCCTGCCGCGCAATGGTGTCTTGCAAGAATTGTAGGCGATGTGGTGATGGCCGCATTTGGCGCACCCGGCCACATGCCCGCCGAGCGCTTCGGTCCGGCAGGTCTCGATTGCCGATATTACCCTGAGCTGGGTCAGGCTGACATGCCCCGCATCGGCCCGCCGCCACGCGGGACCATGAGCGCGAAAGATGTCAGCGATCTCCAGCTTCGGGCGGGACAACGCCCGGGTCTGTCACTCCAGACTTAGCTTAGCCGCCTGATCCTGCAGCTTCGCCAGCATCACGTAGGGGCTGACCGTGTCGCGGATCGTCCTGGTGGCGACATGGGGGTATTGTGCCGCGGAGGTCAGCTTGGCGTGGCCCAGCAGGACTTGGATGCCCCGCACGTCCGTATCGGCCTCCAGCAGATGCGTGGCAAAGCTGCGCCGCAGGGTATGCAGGGTCGCGGGCTTCTGACCCCAGCCATGGTCTTCGCCGACGTGAAGGCCCGGTTCAGCCGCCGCGGCGAGAGCGGGGTGATCTTCGGCTTTCCGGGAAACAGCCAGCCTTCCTGTCTGGCTTCGCGCCAATAGTCTCGCAATAGGCTCAGCAATCCTGGTGACAGCATCACCTTACGGTCCTTTCCCTGCTCGACATGGATCAGCATCCGGTCGCTGTCGATGTGGCCGATCTTGAGATTGCAAATCTCAGCGGCCCTGAGCCCTGCACCCTAGGAAATGCTGAGTGCCGACCGGCACTTCGGGCCCGGCCCCGGCGCCGCCGAAAGAATGCCCGAGACCTCCTCGACGCTGAAGACCACGGGCAAATTCCGCGGCTGTGTTCGGAACTGCAGGTAGCGCTTCATCTCCTCGCGCCAGCAGGTCATGCCGAAGAAGAACCGCAGCGCGATGATGCGCGCGTTGAAGGCCGAGGAGGTGATCCCGGTGCCCGTCATGTGCAGTTGATAGGCGCGCAGGTCCTCCGGCGTGGCCGTATCCGGCGACCGCCCGAGGAACGCGGCGAAATCCTTGATGGCACGGATGTGGGACTTCTGCGCCTTCTCGCCCATCCCCCGAATGCGCATGTCCTCGATCATCCGCGCGCAGCGGCTTCGTCCTTGGGCTCTTTGGCGGCTTTGCCATCGTTGCGACAGCGAATTGAGTGAGCTCAGATGGTAGATTCTTTGGGTTAAAGGAAGAAGCTAATGCTCCAGCATCTCGCGGTAGATCGCGACCAGCGTACCGGCCTCCTTTTCCAACGCGAAATTGGTAATCGCGTGCTTGCGTGCTGCCTCTGACCAAGCGTCCAGCCGCCCTTCGGTGGATAACACCTCATTGATCGCCTCCACCATCTGCCGGGTCTCGCCTGCGTCGATCAGAAGGCCGGTTTCACCCGGTGCGATCAGCTCTTCAAAGGCGCCAACGCGGGTGGCAACTGCAGGCACCCCGCAAGACATGGCTTCCAAAGGGGTCAGGCCAAACCCCTCCCAGCGTTGCGGTGCCACATAGAGATCCAGCGCCTGATACCAGCGGGAAACTTCCCAGACCGGCACCTCAGGCGGGAACAGCAGGCGGCCGGACAGGCCTGCGGCCTCTACCTTGGCGCGCAGCTCCTTCTCAAACGCCACATGCTTTTCAGTGGCGCGGCCCATGACCAGGCCTACCGCTTGGGGATGCGCTTTCATCACCTCCAGCATGGCATCGACAAAGACGTCCGTGCCTTTCTGCGCCCGGATGCGGCCGTAGCAACCGATCAGGATTGCATCCTGAGGCAGGCCCAGTTCACGCCGCAACGCGGCTTTGTCAGCGGGCGGGGAAAACTCTTCGGTATTGATCCCGTGATGCACCACCTGCACCGGGTTCTCCAGATAGGCGGCACCTTTGGCCGAGGTTGCAATCACCCGGTCCATGTTGGAAATCAGCCACTTGGTGTAACCGGAGTGATGGCGCTGGGAAGCAGAGGTGAACAACAGTTTCAGCCGCTTGCCCAGCAGGTATTTCAACGCCAGCCCGCCGAGCATTTCGACATTGCGCCGGGCGTGCCAGACGCGGGCGCCGGCCGGGCCGTTGCGTTTCATGAACAAGAGCTGCAGCACCGACAGATGCGGCATGCCGTCGGGCAGGCCGCTGCCGGCGGTGGCAATGGCGATTTGCTGGCGCTGCAGCGGCACCAGCCGCACGATGGTAGAGGTGACGCCGGACAGGCGGCGCTTGAAATTCGGCGCGATGACCTCAACCGTATTGGCGTCAGTTTTTGCCATCATGGCCTCCATCGCGGGGCAGAACCGCCAGCAGGGCGTCCACCGTCTTGTCCAGTTGATCCGACTGGCGGGAGATGAATTGCCGGGCGGCATCACAGGCAGCCTGGAAGGCCTGCGGATGTTCCAGCCAGGTGGCAACCTGATCGGTCAACTCTGCCGCGGACCGCACCTCAGCCGCGGCGCCAAGCGCGGTCAGTTCGGCATAGGTTTCGGCGAAATTGTAATGTCCGGTGCCGGTGATCACAGTGGCGCCCGCCTGCATCGGCTCAAACGGGTTGTGGCCGCCGATTTCGCGCAGGGAGCCGCCCAGGAAAACCAGCGGGCTGACGGCATACCAGGTGCCGACCTCGCCCAGAGTGTCCGCCAGATAGACCTGGGTGGCAGTCCCGGGCATGACGCCCTTGCTGCGCCGCGCGCAGGACAGGCCTGCGCCCTTCACCAGAGCTTCTGCCGCATCGCCGCGCTCGGGGTGGCGGGGAGCAAGCAGCAGGCAGAGGTCCGGGTGTTTCTTCAGCAGCGCCTTATGTGCCTCCAGCACGGTCTCTTCCTCGCCCTCGTGGGTCGAGGACGCGATCCAGACCGGGCGTTCACCGATGTTTCTACGCAGCTTTTCAAGGCTGTCCCGGTCGACCGGCAGCGGCGCTGAGACGGCCTTGAGGTTGCTGCCCGGGCGGACGCGCTTGGGGTTGGCGCCCATCGCCTGCAGGTTCGATGCGGTCTTTGCATTTTGCGTCACCAGCAGGTCGAATTGCTCCAGGATGTAGCGCGCCGTTTCCGGGCGTTTCTTCCAGCCTTCCACAGACCGGTCCGACAGCCGCGCATTCAGCAGCACCAGCGGGCAGCCGCCCTTGCGCGCCCGCACCAGCATTTGCGGCCACAGTTCGCTTTCGACAAACACCCCCAGATCGGGGCGCCAGTGCGCCAGAAACCGGTCCACCGCCGAGGCTGTGTCCAGCGGCGGGAACTGATGGCGGCAGCGCGGCGGCATCCGTTTGGCAATCAGCTCGGCAGACGTTGGCGTGCCGGAAGTGATCAGAAATTCCGCGTCCGGCGCCTGTTCTCCCATCCGCTTGATGAGCGTGAGCACCGACAGGCTCTCGCCGACCGAGGCGGCGTGGAACCAGATCAGCTGCCCGGCGGGGCGGGGCAGGGAGGCGTGGCCAAGGCGTTCGCGCACGCGCGCCTCCGGCAGGCCGTAGTCACGCAGCTTGCCCGCCACCTTGCGCCAGGCAAAGGGAGCTATCAGCGCGCTGGCGCCGCAATAAAGGGAGTAAAGCAGCGTCGGCCGCGCGGGCGAGTCACTGGACATGATCAGCCGCCGGTGTGGCTCATGTGGCGGGACATCTGGCCGCCGGCCTCCTGCCGGGAATAGTCAAAGTCATGGCCGCGGGGCTTGTCGCCGATGGCGGCGCGGATCGCGGCCTCCAAGACGCCGGTGCCTTCCTCGTTTGCGCGCAGGGGCGCGCGCAGGTCAGCTTTGCCCTCCTGGCCCAGGCAGGTGTAAATTTCACCGGTGCAGGTCACCCGCACCCGGTTGCAGCTTTCGCAGAAATTATGGGACAGCGGGGTGATGAAGCCGATCTTCTGGCCGGTTTCCTCCAGCCGCACATATCGCGCCGGACCGCCGGTGCGCTCAGCCAGATCGGTGACGGTATAGTGGTTTTCGTATTCCGCACGTACGTCTTTCAGCGACCAATACTGGCCGATGCGCTCCATGGCACCGATGTCCTCGCCCATCGGCATGACCTCAATCCATGTTAGGTCGAGGCCGCGTTCGGCGCACCATGCGGTGATCGCGGGCAGTTCTTCTTCGTTGAAGCCTTTCAGCGCCACGGCGTTGAGCTTGACCTTGAGGCCGGCCTTCTGCGCGGCATCAATCCCTTTCAGCACCTGCGGCAGGCGGCCCCAGCGGGTGACATCGGCGAATTTCTGTTCGTCCAGCGTGTCGAGCGAGATATTCACCCGTCGCACCCCGGCGGCATAAAGGTCATCGGCGTATTTCGACAGCTGCGAGCCATTGGTGGTCAGCGTCAGCTCCTTCAGGGCGCCGGTGTCCAGATGGCGGCTCATCGACTGGAAGAAAGTCATGATGCCGCGCCGGACCAGCGGCTCACCGCCGGTGATCCTGAGCTTCTCAACGCCGAGCCGGATGAAGGTGGAACACAGCCGGTCCAGCTCCTCCAGCGTCAGCAGATCCTTCTTGGGTAAAAAGGTCATATTCTCGGACATGCAATAGACGCAGCGGAAGTCGCAGCGGTCGGTGACCGAGACACGCAGATAAGTGATTGCGCGGGCGAAGGGATCAATAAGCGGAGCTGTCATGCCTCCTAGGTAAAGCGGGGCACCGCCCGCGGCAAGAGGGGGACGGCTTTTACCGCTGGCAAAGAGTTTCGCGCAAAGCTAGGGTCGCCTCATGCGTATGACAGTCATTTCCCTTGCTTCGATTTCCCTGCTGGCTGCCTGTAACGGGATCCAGCTGAATTCTTCCATCCTTGGCGGCCAGGGGGCTCCGGCGGCAGCTGAGCCGCAAGACCCGGTGCTGCAGCCGGCCCCCGGTGTTGATGTGGCCGAGGCGGATCCCGCCTTGTCCGATGCACCGTCGTTCCGCGGCTCTGCAACCACGGTGGCCTCGCTGGGCGATCCGTCCCTGCCGGGACTGTGGATGGAAACACCGCTGGTGGCTGCTGAACAGCAGGCATTGGTGCGCACCAGCCGCAACACCCAGGTGGTGCTGACGCTGAAGCCCGCCCCGGGGGCCGAGTCCGGCGGCAGCCGCCTGTCGATCGGCGCCATGCGCGCACTGCAGCTGCCGCTGACTGAATTGGCCGAAGTACAGGTGCTGCCCGCGGGTTGATTCTGCTTGAGAGCGGGGAAGCGCCCGCCCTCTTGGGGCGGGGGCGTGCGCTGCCCGGCTGGCGCTGGGCGGGCCGGTTGTGAATAGGGCGGGGCTAGCCGTCTTTCAGGTATTTCGCCGCTTCCTTGCGGGCGAAGGCTTTCATGGCTGTCCCATGTTCGGCCAGAAAAGCGCGGGTGCGCTCCGCGTCATGTTTGCTGAGGTCGCGCAGCCACCAGGCCACGGCTTTTTGCATGAACCAGTTGCGGTCCGGCACATAAGCCGCCGCCCAGCCCAGAATACGTTCGCGCCGTTCTTGGTCAGCAGGCTTCAAATTGTTTAGCTTAGCCCAGGGCAGGGTGGCGACAAGTGCCGCGCGGCGGGACCACATGTGATCGGACTGCGTCCAGGCTTCCACAGTGTCCAGCCGTTCCGGTGCGGTTTGCAGGCGCTTTGAAATGGCCGAGCAGGCGTGATCTGCAATGGCCCAGCTGTCAAAATCCGGCACCCAGGATTGCATCAAGTCCCATGCGGCTGCGTCTTCCTTGATCCGCGCCTGGGTCAGCAGTTTGGCGGCGGCGATGCGGGCTTCGAAGATATCCGACTCCCACAGTGCGCGTGCCAGGTTGACCCGTTCGTCGAGCGGGAGCGCCTGCCGCCAAGTCTTGGTCAGGTCATTGGTGGCCGGATTGGGCACGCCCAGTATTTCGCGGGTTTGCTTGTGATAGGCGGCCATCTGCGCGGCGCGGCCGGGTTCTGCCTGCGCTTTCAAACTGGCAAGAGCGTCATCCAGCGTCATCAATATCTCCGAAAATGTTGGACGGCTGCCCGTCGATTGTGGTCACGTTGCGCTCTGCCCAGAATGTATGCAGCCCGTCCTGGCCCAACGGTTCGGTCACCCTGTCCAATGTGTCCCGTTCGCCGGCGTAATCGAGGAACGGCACCGCGTAGCCGCAGGACGTCTGAATCATTTCCACGTTCATGTCATAGATCTGGCGCGGGCCTGGGTTGGCTGGGAACAGCGCGTTGAGCTCCGCAAATTCCGGGTCGCGGGGATGCAGGGTGCGGGCCGAGCCATAAGCCCGCAGTATCAGAGGCCGCGCCGCGAAGCTGCACCACATCAGCGTCATCCGGTTCATCTGGCGCAAATGCCCCGCAGTCTCGTTGCCGCTGCCGGTGAGATTGCGCCAAACGATCCGGTTCGGGTCCATCACCCGCAGGCTGTCCATGCCCTTGGGAGAGATGTTTACCCGGCCTTCCGCCGCAGCGGTCCCGGAAAAGAAGATATGCTGCGCAGCGATGAAGCGCGCGTGATCCTCATTGATCCGGTTGAATTGCTTGGCCACCGGCTGCTACTCCACGGTAACGGATTTCGCGAGGTTTCGCGGCTGGTCCACATCGGTGCCCTTGGCGACCGCGGTGTGATAGGCCAGCAACTGTGCCGGGATTGCATAGAGGATCGGCGACAGCGCTTCTTTGACGCGCGGCATCCGGATCGCGCACCAGACATCGTCGCCGGCCTCGTCAATGCCGTCCTGGTCGGAGATCATCAGAACCTTGCCCTTGCGCGCCAGCACCTCCTGCATGTTGGAGACCGATTTGTCGAACAGCGAATCCTTGGGGGATAGCACCACCACCGGCATGTGTTTGTCGATCAGTGCAATGGGGCCGTGCTTCAGTTCGCCCGAGGCATAAGCTTCGGCGTGGATGTAGCTGATTTCCTTCAACTTCAGCGCGCCTTCCAATGCCAGCGGGAACATCAGTCCGCGGCCCAGGAACAACACGTCGCGGGCCTCGCTGACTTTTTGGGCGGCCAGGCGGATCGCGTCGTTCTGTTCCAGCGCTGACGACAGCACATTAGGCAGGCCGCGGATCGCGGTGGCGTAGTCTGCCATTTCCTCAGGCGAAAGATGCCCGCGGTCGCAGGCGGCTTTCAGCGCCAGCGCCAGCAGCACTGTCAGCTGACAGGTAAACGCCTTGGTCGAAGCGACGCCGATTTCCGGCCCGGCATAGATCGGCAGTGCCAGATCGCTTTCCCGCGCGATGGAACTTTCGGGAACGTTTACCACTGACAGGATCTTGTCGGCCTTTTCCTGGCAATAGCGCAGCGCCGCCAGAGTGTCGGCGGTCTCGCCCGATTGGGAGACAAACAGCGCCAGAGTCTTGCCCGGGATCGGCGGCTCGCGGTAGCGGAACTCGGACGCAATATCGACTTCGACCGGCAGCCGGGCGATCTGCTCAAACCAGTATTTGGCGGTCACACAGGCGTAATAGGCGGTGCCGCAGGCGACCATCGTCAGCCGTTCGACCTGGCTGAAGTCCACCTCGCCGGGCAGGCGCACGGCGTCTTCCTCAACCGGCAGATAGTGGCGGATTGCTTCGGCAATCACATGCGGCTGCTCGGCGATTTCCTTGGCCATGAAATGTTTGTGGCCGGCTTTGTCGACCTGAGCAGAATCGATCTGGATAGTCTTGGTCGCCCGGTTCACCAAGGCGCCGTCTGCATTGCGGATTTCTGCGCCTGCGCGGGTGACGACGGCGCGGTCGCCTTCCTCCAGATAGGTGATCCGGTCGGTGAGCGGCGCCAGGGCGATGGCATCGGAGCCCACGAACATCTCGCCATCACCATGGCCGATGGCCAGCGGCGAGCCCTTGCGGGCAGCGATGATCAGGTCTTCCTCGCCATCAAACAGAAAGGCGAGCGCAAACGCGCCTTGCAGCTGGTCCAGCGTCTTGAAAGCGGCATCCACCGGCGCCAGCCCTTCCTGCAAATGGCGTTCCGTCATCAGGGCGACGGTTTCGGTGTCGGTCTCTGTCCGGAACTCCATTCCGCAGTTCAGCAGCTCAGCCCGCAGCTCCTTGTAGTTCTCGATGATGCCATTGTGCACAACTGCGACGGCGCCCGCGCGGTGCGGGTGGGCATTGCTGACAGAAGGCGCGCCATGGGTGGCCCAGCGGGTGTGCCCGATGCCGGATTTACCGGCCAGCGGTTCATGCACCAGAAGGTCGCTGAGGTTCACCAGCTTGCCCACCGCGCGGCGGCGCCGCAGCTCGCCCTTGTTCACGGTGGCAATGCCGGCACTGTCATAGCCGCGGTATTCAAGCCGCTTCAGCGCCTCGACCAGGATCGGGGCGGCCTCGTGATTGCCCAGTACGCCGACAATTCCGCACATCACTTGGCTTCCTTCTGCAGGCGGGCTTTCTTGGCGCGCAGGATATCCATCAGCTTGCGTGCCCGGCCCGGCTTGTTGGTCTGTTCGGCGCGGGCAAGGGCCAGGTCGCCGTCTTCGACATTCTTTGTGATCACAGCACCGGTGGCGGTCATCGCCTCGTTGCCGACCCGGACCGGCGCCACCAGCATGGTGTTCGATCCGATAAAGGCGCGGGCGCCGATCTCGGTGCGGTGCTTCATCACCCCGTCATAGTTGCAGGTAATTGTGCCCGCGCCAATGTTGGTTTCCTTGCCGACCGAGGCATCGCCGATATAGCTCAGGTGATTGACCTTGGCGCCGGCGGCGATTTCCGCGTTCTTGATCTCGACAAAGTTGCCAACGTGAGTGTCCTCGGCCAGTTCCGCGCCGGGGCGCAAGCGGGCATAGGGGCCAACCTTGGCGCCGCGGCTGACATGGCAGCCCTCCAGATGCGAAAACGCCCGGATCAGCGCACCGCTTTCCACAGTGACGCCGGGACCGAAGACCACATTGGGTTCAATCATCGTATCGCGCCCGATGAATGTATCAAAGGCGAGGTAAACGGTTTCCGGGGCCATCAGGGTAACGCCCAGTTCCATCAGGTCTGCCCGTGACCGCGCCTGAAACAGCGCATCCGCCTGCGCCAGTTCTGTGCGGGAGTTGACGCCCAGCGTCTCCGCCTCGTCACAGGACACGGCGGTGACTTTCAGATCCTCGCGGCGGGCCAGCTCCACCAGGTCGGTCAGGTAATATTCGCCCGAGGCGTTTTCATTGCCGACCTTGGCGATCAGGTCGAACAACGCGCTGGCCTTGCCTGCCATCAGACCGGAATTGCAGAAGCTGATGGCGCGCTCTGTTTCACTTGCATCCTTGAACTCGACAATCCGCTCCAGGCTGTCGCCGTCCATCACCAGGCGGCCATAGCGGCCCGGATCGGCGGCCTCGAACCCCAGCACAACCAGATCGGCACGCTGGCGGGCCTCGACCATCCGCTCCAGCGTTTCAGCGCTGACAAAGGGCGTGTCGCCATAAAGCACAACCACATCGCCCTCGAACCCTGTCAGCGCGGTGCGGGCCTGGTCCACCGCATGGGCGGTGCCAAGCTGTTCTTCCTGCAGGACAACGTCGGCCTCTTCGTCGATACCAGCCACTGCCTTGCGGACTTGATCCGCTCCGTGCCCTGCCACGATAATGGTGCGCTCGGGCGCCAGCGTGCGGCCAGCGGCCATCGCATGCTCCAGCATTGGCGCCTGTGCGATCGGGTGCAGCACTTTCGGAAGGTCGGAGTTCATCCGGGTGCCTTTTCCGGCCGCCAGGATGACAAGGGCAATGCTCATAATCGCTTTTCTCTTTGTCTTTTTATCACTCCCGTTTTATCCGCTAAGGGGCGGGGCGCAAGAGATAGCGCCATCAAACAAGATTGCGGGCTGCAACATGCGGCAGCGGAAATGCGCCGAAGGGGCAGGATATGCGAACAGTTATCTTCGATCTGGACGGCACGCTGGCGGATACTTCCGGCGATCTGCTGGCGGCGGCCAATACTTGTTTCCGGCAGATGGGGCTGGGCGATGTGCTGAGCCATCCGCGCGATGCCGGTGTTGCCCTGCGCGGCGGGCGCAACATGCTGGCAACCGGTTTGAAGCGGGTGGAAAATTTCGACGAGGCGACCGTCGACGAGTTCTATCCAGTGCTGCTGGAGGCCTACCGCGATGCTATTGATCACCATACGGTGCTTTATCCCGGTGCAATGGAGGCGGTCGAGGCGCTGAAAACCGCAGGCTTCGGCGTCGGTATCTGCACCAACAAGCCGGAGGGGCTGGCGGAGCAGTTGCTGCACAGCCTGGGCGTGCGCGATGCATTTAGGTCGCTGGTGGGGGCAGATACGCTGCCGGTGCGCAAGCCGGATCCGGAACCGCTGTTCGAGGCCGCGCGCCGGGCAGGCGGTGACCCGGCCCGCACCTTGCTGGTGGGTGACAGCGACACTGACCGCAATACATCTGCCAATGCGGGCGTGCCCTCGGTTCTGGTGACCTTCGGCCCGTCGGGCGATGATATGGCAGCGCTCAAACCCGAAGCGCTGCTGCACCGGTTCGAAGACCTGCCGGAGATCGCGGAGCAGCTGATTGCGTGATCCCGCAACTTAGTTTCGGGAAACTCGGCCAAATGGCTTCCCTCTTGACCCCTGCCGGGCGGCGGCTCACAAACGCCGCATGAGCGAGATTTTTTCCGGGTCTTTCACCCAGCAGGAACCCATCCCCGAAGACGCCATCGAGGCAGCACTTGCGGTGCTGCGCAGCGGGCGGCTGCACCGGTACAACGTGGCAGAGGGCGAGGCAGGGGAAACTGCGCTGCTGGAACAGGAGTTCGCGGCACAGATGGGCGCGAAATACTGCCTGGCGGTGGCTTCGGGCGGTTATGCGCTGGCCACCTCCTTGCGGGCGGTCGGAGTGAAGCCCGGCGATAAGGTCCTGACCAATGCCTTTACACTTGCACCGGTGCCGGGTTCCATCGCTTCGGTCGGGGCGGAGCCGGTGTTTGTTGAAGTCACCGAAGACCTGACCATTGATCTCGACGATCTGGCCGCAAAGGCGGATCAGGCCAGGGTGCTGATGCTGTCGCATATGCGCGGCCATCTGTGCGACATGGACCGTCTGATGGAGGTCTGCAACGCCGCCGGCATCACCGTGATTGAAGACTGCGCCCACACCATGGGGGCGTCCTGGAATGGTGTGCTCTCGGGCAAGCACGGGGCAGTGGGGTGCTATTCCTGCCAGACTTACAAACATGTGAACTCGGGCGAAGGCGGGCTGCTCATCACAGATGATGAAGAGATCGCCGCCCGTGCTATCATGCTGTCAGGATCCTATATGCTTTATGGCCGCCACCTGGCGGCGCCGGGGCCGGAAGTGTTCGAACGGGTGAAATACGAGACCCCCAACATTTCGGGCCGGATGGACAACCTGCGTGCCGCCATCCTGCGGCCGCAGCTGAGTGACCTGAAAACCCAGGTGCAGCGCTGGAACGACCGCTACCGCGAAGTTGAGAGCGGCCTGCGCGGCACGCCGGGCCTGACCGTGGTCGGGCGTCCTGCGCAGGAAGTCTATGTCGGCTCTTCGATCCAGTTCCTGCTGATGGACTGGTCCGAGGAGGCCGTGCAGGAAGCGGTGCGGCGCTGCGCTGCCCGCGGCGTGGAACTGAAGTGGTTCGGCACGCCCGAACCTGTGGCCTTCACCTCCCGTTATGACAGCTGGCGCTATGCAGACACCCCGCGGCTGCCGCAGAGTGACCGGGTTTTGGCCGGTATCATCGACATGCGGGTGCCGCTGACATTCAGTCTGGAAGACTGCGCCCAGATCGCCCGCATTATTCGCGCCGAGGTCTCTGCCGTCTATCAGTCCGCCTGATAGAGCGGCACCGTCGAGATCGAGACCTTGGCCGAGCCATCGGTCAGCTCTGCCGCGTGGGCAGCATAGATCAGCGTCTGGTTGCCCTCGTCGAAGATGCGCTTCACCCGCAGCGATTTCAGGATAATGGAGCGGGACGCGCGGAACACGTCCTCGCCATCGCGGCCGCGGTCGATGTCACCCACGGTGATCGGCCCGGTCTGGCGGCAGGCGATTGAGGCATTGGACGGATCCTCGAACCAGTTTCCGTTGGACAGGCGGTCCAGCAGCCCCCGTTCGAAATAGGCGATGTGGCAGGTTACGCCGCTGACTTTAGGGTCGGCGATGGCCTCGATGATGATGTCGTTTCCCACCCAGTCGACGCCGATCTCCCCGACTTCCTCCGCGGCGGCAGGCAGGCTCAGCAGGCAGGTCAGGGCTGCCGCGGCGCGGTTCAATCGTTTCATCAGTTTTTATCCTCGCAATCTGATTTGTGCCGGTCTGTCCGGTTACTGCTAAACCAACGCGCGCAATCGGCAAAACGATCCGGGGAACCTTTTTGAACAAGCGGACGTTGTCTCAGCACAACGGCGCAAAAACGCGCCCTCAGACAGAAATGATATCGAGGAGAACACAATGTTCATGTCCAACCGCACCCTGACCGCTCCTGCCCTGACCGCGTCCGCTCTGGCCCTGCTGGCCGCACCGGTCTGGGCCGGCGCCCAAGTGCAGGCTGTGACCGACCTGAACCTGCGCGCAGGCCCGGGGCCGCAGCACGAAATCATTGGCGTCATCTCTGCCGATGGCTCGGTTGATCTTGAGGGCTGCCTTGAGGAAAGCAATTGGTGCAAGGTTGCATATGATGGCGCGGACGGCTGGGCTTACGGCGAATACCTGACCACCACTCTGGCCGACAAGTATGTGCCGGTTGTTGCCAAGGACAACCCGGTCAAATTCAACACCGTCACGTACACCAGCACTGAAACCGGCGAAGACGATGCTGCGCTGGGTGCTGTCGGCGGCGCCATCACCGGCGGCCTGATTGCAGGCCCGGCAGGCATTGTCGCAGGGGCCATTGCGGGCTCACTCGCGGGTGAGGCTGCGGTGCCGGACGAGAAGGTGGTGACCTATGTGCGCAGCAATGCCACCGAGCCGGTTTACGTGCAGGGCGAGGTGGTGACAGGCGTCATGATCCCGGAAGAGGTCCAGCTGACCGAGGTTCCGGACACCAATTACCGCTATGTCTACCTGAACGGCCTGCCTGTGCTGGTTGAGGCGGACGACCGCACAGTGGTTTACGTGGTCCGCTGATCCAATCCAAAGCGGCTATTTGCGGGCGGTCCCTGGCGGGGCCGCCCGGTGCTGTTTGCGGCGCCGACACGGAACATGATTGACCCGAATCGAGGCCTCGTCTATTGAATTGAACAACTGTTCATATAATCGACTCTAACCGGGAGGTCCCGCGGGATGTTCAATGCAAGCATGACTTTTGACCTTGGCGATGACGTGAATGCACTGCGCGACGTAATTCACCGCTGGGCGCAGGACCGTGTCAGGCCGATGGCGCAGGAGATCGACCAGAGTAACGCGTTTCCTGCGGAGCTTTGGAAAGAGATGGGCGAGCTTGGCCTTTTGGGGATCACCGTGCCGGAGGAGTTCGGCGGTGCCGGCATGTCTTATCTGGCCCATACCGTTGCAGTCGAGGAAATCGCGCGCGCCAGCGCTTCTGTTTCGCTGTCTTATGGCGCGCATTCCAATCTCTGCGTCAATCAGATCAAGCTGAACGGCAACGCCGAGCAAAAGGCCAAGTATCTGCCGCGGCTGATCTCGGGTGAGCATGTCGGCGCGCTGGCGATGTCCGAAGCAGGTGCGGGATCCGACGTCGTTTCAATGTCGCTGCGGGCGGAAAAGCGCAACGATCACTTCCGCCTGAACGGCAACAAATACTGGATCACCAACGGTCCGGATGCCGACACCCTGGTGGTCTATGCCAAAACCGATCCTGACGCCGGTTCCAAAGGCATGACGGCCTTCCTGATCGAAAAAGAGATGAAGGGCTTTTCCACCTCCAAGCATTTCGACAAACTGGGCATGCGCGGCTCCAACACGGCTGAGCTGGTGTTTGAAGACGTGGAAGTCCCGTTTGAAAACATTCTCGGCGAGGAGGGCAAGGGCGTGCGTGTGCTGATGTCCGGCCTGGACTATGAACGCGTGGTGCTGGCAGGCATCGGCACCGGCATCATGGCCTCCTGCATGGATGAAATGATGCCCTATATGGCCGAGCGCAAGCAGTTCGGCCAGCCGATCGGGAACTTCCAGCTGATGCAGGCCAAAATCGCCGATATGTACACTGCGATGAACTCGGCGCGGGCTTATGTCTATGAGGTGGCCAAGTCCTGCGACAAGGGCACGGTGACACGCCAGGACGCGGCGGCCTGCTGCCTTTACGCGTCCGAAGTGGCGATGACCCAGGCGCATCAGGCGGTGCAGGCCTTTGGCGGTGCCGGCTACCTGTCCGACAACCCGGTTGGCCGTATTTTCCGCGATGCCAAGCTAATGGAAATCGGTGCCGGCACCTCAGAGATCCGCCGGATGCTGATCGGCCGCGAGCTGATGGGAACCATGTGATGAAAACGGCTCTGCCGTTTGCTCTGCTGATGGCAGGCACGTCCGTCATGGCACAGGAGGTTCAATTCTCCTCTGGTGCGACGGATGCTTGCGTCGCGGGAGCGGTCAATCAGGACGCAAAGCACAGCTGCGTGGGCACCTCGGCACAGCACTGCATGGGGGCGACGCCGGATGGCTCTACCACCGTTGGTATGATGGGATGCCTGGATGGCGAGCGCAGCTACTGGGATCACCGGCTGAACCGCGCCTACAAGTCTTTGCGGGCCAAGGCGGAAGAAATGGATGCCGAAATGGAGGAGCTTGGTTCTGCCGCACCAAAGACAGCGCCACCGCTCCGCAGCATGCAGCGGGCCTGGATCAGCTATCGCGACGCCACCTGTGAATTCGAAAGGTCGCAATGGGGCGGCGGCACTGGCGGCGGCCCGGCCACGCTCAGCTGCCTGATGCGGCTGACCGGAGAGCAGGCGCTCTATCTGGAAGATGCCTGGCTCGGCGAATAGCAGGCCGGAAACAGACGCTGGCGGACGCGCATTGGCCCGCCAGCATAGGGATGCAAAGGATCAGAAGCGGTGCACGTAAGCAATGTTCAGGACAACCGGGTCGATCTCGGCGGTGCCGATTGCGGCTCCGTTCAGGGTAACGTCGCTTTCGATGTCGATGTAGCGGACATTGAAACGTACCGCACCGCGGTCGGAGATCTGCCAGTCCGCGCCGGCATTGAGCGCCACGCCAAAGCTGTCGTCCATTTCGATCACACCAAGCGGCGAGCTTTCTTCAAAGAAAGTGGTGTAGTTCAGGCCCAGGCCGACAAACGGCTTGATCTTGCCCTGGGTCGGGAAATGGTAGTTGACCGAGATGGTCGGCGGCAGCTGCTTGGCGGAGGCGGCATAGCCGGCACCGGCCAGAGTGACATCATGCTCGAACGGCGAAGCCGCCAGCAGTTCGACACCCCAGTTGTCGCGGAAGAAGTATTCGACTGTCAGCGACAGCGCGGTGCCGTCGTCGATATCAGCGGCCATGCCGGCAAGGGTGCCGTTGCCGGATTTCGGGTTCACGTTGGCGATGCCGACGCCAACGGTCCAGTCGCCATGCTGTTGGGCCAGCGCGGGGCCGGTCAGTGCGGCCAGGGCAGAGGTCAATGCCAAAGCGGAAACCATGCGTTTCATGGGGTGCGTCCCTTTTCTTGTGATTACTCCGCCGTGGTGCACCCGGAAGCGGGTGGAAACCCTGATCTGAATCAAGGAGACCCTTGCTTTGCCTTTGAAAACGCAGGGAAAAAATGCATATCAGCTATGCGTTTCTGGAATGTCTAAATATGCATGATTTTTGTAACATTCCCGGGCTGCGCGCCGATGGCAGCTGGGACCTGCCGGAGCGGCTGAACATGGCCGCCCAATGCCTGTCGCATCCTGCTGAGGCTGTGGCGCTGATCGATATGACCGGCCCTGCGCGCCGCAGCTTTTCTTATGGTGCGCTGTCCGGGATGGTGGATGGCCTGGCTCGCTACCTGCTGACCCGCATCCAGCCGGGCGACCGCGTCGGCGTGCTGCTGAGCCAGTCGCCATGGTGTGCTGCAGCGCATCTGGCCATCTGGAAGGCGGGCGGCATCTCGGTGCCGCTGTTCAAGCTGTTCAAACGCGACGCGCTGGCCTCCCGCGCTGGCGATGCTGGTGTGCGCTTTGTCTTCACAGACCAGGAAGGCGCGGAGCTGCTCGGCGATCTGGCCGAAGCGGTGATGGCAGACACCGCTGGAATAGACGGCCCGCCGGTTGCTTTTGCCGATACCGCACCTGAAACCCCCGCGGTGCTGATATACACCTCCGGCACCACCGGCAGCCCAAAGGGCGCGCTGCACGGCCACCGGGTGCTGACCGGCCATTTGCCGGGCGTTTCGATCAGCCATGACCACCTGGGCCAGCCGGGCGACTGCCTGTGGACGCCTGCCGACTGGGCCTGGATTGGCGGATTGTTCGACGTTCTGATGCCGGGCTTGGCGCTGGGCGTGCCGGTGGTGGCGGCACGGCTGGATAAGTTCACCCCCGAGGCCTGCGCAGATCTGATCGAAACGGCCGGCGTGCGCAATATCTTCTTCCCGCCAACTGCCTTGAGAATGCTCAAGGCCGCCGGGCAGGGGCTTCGGGCCTTGCGCTCGGTTGCCAGCGGCGGAGAGCCCCTGGGCGCGGAAATGCTCGCCTGGGGCCGGCGGGACCTGGGCGTAACGATTAATGAATTCTACGGCCAGACCGAGTGCAACATGGTTGCCTCCTCCTGCGCAGTGGATTTTGACCCGCGTCCGGGCTGCATTGGCAAACCGGTGCCGGGGCATGAGCTGGCGGTGATTGACGCGGACGGAAACCCCACGGACGGAGAGGGCGACGTCGCCATCCGCCGCGGCTCGGCCTCGATGCTGTTGGAATACTGGAACCGGCCTGTGGAAACTGCCGAGAAGTTCCGCGGCGACTGGCTGGTAACCGGCGACCGCGGCATCTGGGAAAGGGATTATCTTCGCTTTGTAGGCCGCGAGGATGACGTGATTACCTCCGGCGGCTACCGCATCGGTCCGGCAGAGATCGAGGATTGCTTGATGACCCACCCGGCAGTGGCGACGGTTGGCGTGGTCGGCAAGCCCGACAGCCTGCGCACCGAGATCGTCAAAGCCTATGTGGTGCTGAAACCGGGGGCGGAGGCGTCAGGACAGGAGCTTCAGCACTACGTAAAGGACCGCCTTGCGCATTATTCCTACCCGCGGGAGGTCGCGTTCGTGGGCGCACTGCCGATGACCGTGACCGGCAAGGTGATCCGCAAGGAATTGAAGGCACGGGCGGCAGGGGAGGTGCAAAGATGAAACTATCAATTCATTTCGTGGTCACTGCCATGGCCTGTGCTCTAGGCAGCGCGGCATCGCCTGCTGTGGCCGGCGATGAACTGTCTCAATTTGATATCGCCGGTTTTCTAAGCGCTTGCTCTGGATTTGTCCCCGATGTTGGCTTTGCGGTGCCCATGGACACCCAATGCGTCTCGCAGGCCGTCCGCATGTGTAACCTAAGCCAAGAAATGAAGGCTTTGCAGCACTGTGCTGATAGCGCCGCTGCGTGGTTGGAGGCGGATGGAGCGCGCATCGTTAGCCAGATGCCCGGCTTCGACAAAAGTGTTCTTGATGGCAACGGGCCTGCAGGTCTGTCCCTGCCCATGCCTGCTATGGGTGACGCTCCCGATTGTACCAAGATTTCGGACCCAAATCCGCCTTCCGAAGTAGCGTGCCGCTACTCGGAGGCACTTTCAGAATGGCTCAAACTAAGAGTTTTGATGCGCAGTGAAGATATGACCGGGGAGGCAAGCCAATGACGCAAGGTGTTGCATACCCGGCGTGCGTTGCCCCAACCAGAATGAAAGAAATTTCCCGTTTAACGGGATTCAGCCTAACCCCTATAACGGGAGAGTGGACATGAAACTCACATCCAAGGCGATGCCCTCCTCGGACGGCTTCAAACAGAACCGCGAGGCGCATCTGAGCGCGCTCGGGCAGATCAGCGAGGCGGCAGAGGCCGCGCGCATGGGCGGCGGCGAGAAATCCCGTGCCCGCCACGAAGGCCGCGGCAAGATGCTGCCGCGCCGCCGCGTGGCGAACCTGCTCGACCCTGGCTCTCCGTTTCTGGAGATCGGCGCCACTGCGGCCCATGCCATGTATGACGGGGCCGCCCCCGGTGCTGGGGTCGTGGCGGGTATCGGCCGCGTTCACGGGCAAGAGGTCATGGTGGTCTGCAATGACGCCACAGTGAAGGGCGGCACCTATTTCCCAATGACGGTGAAGAAACACCTGCGGGCGCAGGAAATTGCCGAGGAAAACCGTCTCCCCTGCATCTATCTGGTGGACAGCGGCGGTGCCAACCTGCCGCAACAGGATGAGGTCTTCCCCGACCGCGACCATTTCGGGCGGATCTTCTACAATCAGGCGCGGATGTCGGCCAAGGGCATTGCGCAGATTGCGGTGGTCATGGGCTCCTGCACCGCAGGTGGCGCTTATGTTCCGGCGATGTCCGACGTGACCATCATCGTGAAAGAGCAAGGGACCATTTTCCTCGCAGGCCCGCCGCTGGTGAAGGCCGCGACGGGGGAGGTCGTAAGCGCCGAAGATCTGGGCGGCGGCGACGTGCACACCCGCCTGTCCGGCGTGGCCGATTACCTGGCAGAAGACGATGCCCACGCGCTGGCGCTGGCACGACGTGCGGTGCAATCGCTGAATATCACCAAGCCGCTGACGGTGAACTGGGCCAGCCCCGAGGAACCCGCCTATGACCCCGAGGAAATCCTCGGCGTGGTGCCCGGCGACCTGCGCACGCCGTATGACATCCGCGAGGTAATCGCGCGGCTGGTGGACGGCTCCCGTTTTGACGAATTCAAGCCGCGTTTCGGCGAAACTCTTGTCACTGGTTTTGCCCATGTTAAAGGTTGCCCTGTAGGCATCATCGCCAACAACGGCGTGCTGTTCTCGGAAGCCGCCCAGAAGGGCGCGCATTTTGTGGAACTGTGCAGCCAGCGCAAGATCCCGCTGGTTTTCCTGCAGAATATCACCGGTTTCATGGTTGGCCGCAAATACGAAAACGAAGGCATCGCCCGCCATGGCGCCAAAATGGTGACGGCAGTTGCCACAACCAATGTGCCGAAGGTGACGATGCTGGTCGGCGGCTCCTTTGGAGCGGGCAATTACGGCATGTCAGGCCGGGCTTACCAGCCGCGGTTCCTGTGGTCCTGGCCCAACTCCCGCATCTCTGTGATGGGCGGCGAGCAGGCGGCAGGCGTGCTGGCAACGGTCAAGCGCGACGCCATCGAACGCCAGGGCGGCAGCTGGAGCACGGAGGAAGAAGCCGACTTCAAACGCCCCACCATTGAGATGTTCGAGGAGCAGAGCCATCCGCTTTATGCCTCTGCACGTCTCTGGGACGACGGCATCATCGACCCGCGCAAAAGCCGCGATGTGCTGGCGCTGTCGCTTAGCGCCGCGCTGAATGCCCCGATTGAAGACACACGCTTCGGCGTGTTCCGGATGTGAGGACCTCCCATGTTTGACAAGATTCTGATTGCCAACCGCGGAGAGATTGCCTGCCGCGTGATGGAAAGTGCCCGCGCCATGGGAGTGCGGACCGTGGCCGTCTATTCAGACGCCGATGCGGCCGCCAAACATGTGTCGCTGGCGGATGAGGCCGTGCATATCGGCGGCCCGGCGCCTGCGGACAGCTATCTGCGCGGTGCGGAAATTATCCGCGTGGCCAAGGAGACCGGCGCCCAGGCGATCCACCCCGGTTATGGCTTCCTTTCGGAAAACCCGAAATTCGTCGAGGCGGTGGAGGCCGCGGGCCTCACCTTCATCGGCCCGTCCGCAGACGCGATCCGCAAGATGGGCCTCAAAGACGCCGCCAAGGTGCTGATGGAAGAGGCCGGCGTGCCGGTGGTGCCGGGCTATCACGGTGCCAACCAGGATGCGGGCTTCCTGCAGGAAGAAGCAGGCAAGATCGGGTATCCGGTGCTGATCAAAGCCGTGGCCGGCGGCGGCGGCAAGGGCATGCGGCTGGTCGAGAAGCCGGCGGAGTTCGCAGATGCCCTGAACAGCGCCCAGGGTGAGGCCACCACGGCCTTCGGAAATCCGGATGTGCTGATCGAGAAATACATTCAGCAGCCGCGTCATATCGAGGTGCAGGTCTTTGGCGATGGCACCCATGCGGTGCATCTGTTTGAACGCGACTGTTCGCTGCAACGCCGCCACCAGAAAGTGATCGAGGAAGCCCCCGCACCGGGCATGACGGCTGAGATGCGCCAAGCAATGGGGCGGGCCGGCGTGCGCGCGGCAGAGGCGATCGGCTACAGGGGGGCAGGCACCGTCGAATTCATCGTCGATGGCTCGGACGGGCTGCGCACCGACGGCTTCTGGTTCATGGAAATGAACACCCGCCTGCAGGTGGAGCATCCGGTGACCGAACTGATCACCGGTGTCGATCTGGTGGAGTGGCAGTTGCGGGTCGCCTCAGGTGAGCGCCTGCCTGCGCGGCAGGAAGATCTGACGATCACCGGCCACGCGTTTGAAGCGCGGCTTTATGCGGAAGACGTGCCTAAGGGCTTTCTTCCGGCCACCGGCACGCTGACCCATTTGTCTTTCCCGGCCGAATGCCGCGCCGACAGCGGCGTGCGGGCAGGCGACGCCATCAGCCCCTGGTATGATCCGATGATTGCCAAGGTGATCGTGCATGGCTCCACCCGTAAGGTGGCGCTGTCCCGTTTGGCCCGTGCGCTGGAAGAAACCCAGGTGGGCGGCACCGTCACCAACCTTGCTTTCCTCGGCGCGCTGGCAGCGCACGAAGGGTTTGCGCAGGGCGACGTGGACACCGGCCTGATCGCCCGTGATCTGGAGGCATTGGTGGCTGCGCCAAAGACTGAGCTGCGCCACAAAGCGGCCGCTGGTATGGTGGCACTTGGCCTGGTGGACGCCGCGCCGGAGACCGGTTTCACGCTTTGGGCGCCGCTGCACCGCGCTGTTACGCTCAGCCATTTGGAGGAGGAGTTCACAGCTGACGTGCAGGTGGACGGGCCGGACCGGCAGCTGTGGTCGGTGAATGGTGAAACCGTGCTGGCCGAGCGCAGCCAGGGCCATTGGCGCATTGACGGGCGCCGGATGCCTGTAACCTCGCAGGCCGGCCCGCTGATCACGGTGTTTGACGCCTACGGCCTGGAATTTGCCGTTGTGGATCCGCTGGATCGTGATGCGGCTGCAGGCGGCGACAGCAATGTGGTTGAGGCGCCGATGCCGGGGCTGGTCAAAGCTGTATTTGCCAAAGCCGGCCAGCCGGTGGCAGAGGGCGACAGGCTGGCTATTCTGGAGGCGATGAAGATGGAGCATTCGCTGCTGGCCGCGCGCGACGGTGTGGTGGCTGAGGTGCTTGCCGCCGCTGGCGACCAGGTCGAGGCCGGCGCGGCGCTGGTGCGGCTGGAGGAGGAAGGCGGCTGACCGTGCGCCTGCGGCAGCTGTCCGGAATTGGGTATTTAAGACCAGAAAGAAGCAGGAGGCCCGGCAATGGCTGAGCGTGTCGAAATTTTCGAAGTCGGTCCGCGCGACGGGCTGCAGAATGAAAAGCGTGAAATCCCCGTGGCGGAGAAAGTCGCGTTGACAAACTGCCTGAGCCGCGCCGGATTTTCGCGGATTGAGGTGGCGAGCTTTGTGTCGCCGAAATGGGTGCCGCAGATGGCGGGCAGCGCCCAGGTGCTGGCGGGCATCACCCGCGCGCCCGGCGTGCGGTATGCAGCACTGACGCCCAATATGCGCGGTTACGAGGATGCTGTAGCTGCCAAGGCGGATGAAATCGCGGTCTTTGCCTCCGCCTCCGAAGGGTTCTCCAAGGCCAATATCAACGCCACAATCGAGGAAAGCATCACACGTTTTCTGCCCATCTTGGAGGCTGCCAAGGAGAACGGGCTGCCGGTGCGGGGCTATGTGTCCTGCGTGACCGACTGCCCTTATGACGGAGCAACGCCGCCGGAGAAAGTGGCGGAGGTGGTCGAACGGTTGTACGCCCTCGGTTGCTATGAGATCTCGCTGGGCGACACCATCGGGCAGGGTACTCCGGAGGCGATCACCGCGATGCTGAGCGCCGTCACCGCTCGGGTTCCTGCGGCCAGGCTTGCGGGGCATTACCACGACACTGCGGGCCGGGCGTTGGACAATATCGAGGCCTCGCTGGCGCAGGGCGTGCGGGTGTTTGATGCTGCCGTGGGCGGTTTGGGCGGCTGTCCTTACGCGCCGGGGGCTGCGGGCAACGTGGCGACGGAAGCGGTGCACAAGCGCCTGACCGGGTTGGGCTATGACACGGGGCTGGACGGTAATGTGCTGGAAAAGGCTGCGGCCCTGGCCCGTTCGATGCGCGGCCTGCAATAGAATTCAGCGGAGAAGCAAGATGTTTGAGACAATCACCCTGGACACTGACGCCCGTGGCGTCTGCACCCTTACCCTGAACCGCCCTGACAAACACAACGCCATGTCCGGTCAGATGCTGCAGGAATTGATTCTGGCGGCCCGGCGGCTGAACGAAGACGAGACCGTCCGTGTCGTGGTGCTGACCGGCGCAGGCAAGAGTTTTTGCGCCGGTGGCGATTTGGGTTGGATGCGGGATCAGATGGATGCGGACGCCGGAACCCGTGGCCGCGAGGCGCGGGTGCTGGCAGAGATGCTGATGGCGCTTAACACTCTGGCTAAGCCGGTGATCGGCGCGGTGCAAGGCAATGCCTTTGGCGGCGGTGTTGGAATGGCCTCGGTCTGTGATGTTGCCATCGGCGCAGACCATCTGAAGATGGGGCTGACCGAGACCAGACTGGGACTGATTCCCGCCACCATCGGCCCTTATGTCATTGCCCGCATGGGCGAGGCCAAAGCGCGGCGTGTCTTCATGTCGGCCCGCCTGTTCGGCGCGGCAGAGGCGGTTGAGCTGGGGCTGCTGGCCAAAGCCGTGCCCGCAGATCAGCTGGCGGAGGCAGTCGAGGCGGAGGTCGCACCTTATCTGAACTGCGCACCCGGCGCAGTCGCCGCCGCCAAAAAGCTGGCCCGCGACCTGGGGCCGCAACTTGATGACGCTGTGATTGACCATACAATCAAGGCGCTGGTGGCGCGCTGGGAAGGCGACGAGGCGCAGGAGGGCATCAGCGCATTCTTTGAAAAGCGCAAACCTGCCTGGCAAGGCTGAAATACCGGTAAAAATGAGTCATGTTTTGATGGCGGCCGCGGTTTCGCCCGCGGCCGCTTTCCTTATGAAATAACTAAGGAATTACGTGCATGTTGCGGCTGTGCTTTTTCCTGTCACAAACCCTTGTAGATTAACCTTGCTTTAGTTGACGCTGTGGGGGCGGGGGGGTATGCACGAGGCAAATCAACACGCCAATTGACGTCGCGCGGGAAACCGCCGGGAAAAGGAGCTGCTCTTGGAAGAGATGTTGAGGGAATACCTGCCGATCCTGGTTTTCCTGGCCGTTGCGGCAGGGTTGGGCATTGTCCTTATCCTGGCAGCCGTTGTGCTGGCAGTCCGCAACCCGGACCCGGAAAAGGTCAGCGCCTATGAGTGCGGCTTCAATGCCTTTGATGATGCCCGTATGAAATTCGACGTCCGGTTCTATCTGGTGTCGATTCTCTTCATCATTTTTGACCTGGAAATCGCATTCCTGTTTCCCTGGGCCGTCGGTTTCAAGGACATCAGCGACACTGGTTTCTGGTCGATGATGGTGTTCCTGGGCGTGCTGACCATCGGCTTTGCCTATGAATGGAAGAAAGGGGCGCTGGAATGGCAGTGATGACCGGAGCCAACACCGCGGGTGTGGACAAGGAAGTTGTCACCCAGGCCCTGAACGCTGAGTTGCAGGACAAGGGTTTCCTGCTCACCTCGGCAGAAGACATCATCAACTGGGCGCGCACCGGCTCGCTGCACTGGATGACCTTTGGTCTGGCCTGCTGTGCTGTGGAAATGATGCACACCTCGATGCCGCGCTATGATGCCGAGCGGTTTGGCATCGCACCGCGCGCTTCGCCGCGCCAGTCGGACGTGATGATCGTAGCGGGCACCCTCACCAACAAGATGGCGCCGGCCCTGCGCAAGGTCTACGATCAGATGCCAGAGCCGCGCTATGTGATTTCGATGGGGTCCTGCGCCAATGGCGGCGGCTATTACCATTACAGCTATTCCGTGGTGCGCGGCTGCGACCGGGTTGTGCCGGTTGATGTCTATGTGCCCGGCTGCCCGCCGACAGCTGAGGCGCTGCTGTATGGCCTGATGCAGCTGCAGCGTAAAATCCGCCGCACCGGCACCCTTGTTCGCTAAGGCGGGAGAGAGCAGATGACTGAAGCCCTGAATGAACTCGGCGCGCAGATCGAAGCCAAACGCCCCGATTGCGTTGTCGCCTGGGACGTGTCCTTTGGTGAGCTGAACATTGACGTGACGCCCTCGAATATCGCCGGCCTGGTGGAGTTCCTGAAGTCGGATCAGAACTGCAAGTTCTCCTCCTTGGTGGACATCACCGCGGTGGACTACCCGGAACGCGCTAAGCGGTTCGATGTGGTCTACCACTTCCTGTCGATGTACCGGAACCAGCGGATCCGCCTGCGCGCCGCTGTGCGCGAAGATGAAATGGTGCCCTCGATCGTCGATGTGCACCCTTCGGCCAACTGGTTTGAGCGGGAAGTCTACGACATGTTCGGCATCCTGTTCTCCGGCCACCCGGACCTGCGCCGGATCCTGACCGACTATGGCTTCCGCGGCTACCCGCTGCGCAAGGATTTCCCGACCACCGGCTATACCGAAGTACGCTATGACGAGGCGCAAAAGCGCGTGGTCTATGAGCCGGTGAAGCTGGTGCAGGAATACCGCCAGTTTGATTTCATGTCCCCGTGGGAAGGTGCTGAATACATCCTGCCCGGTGACGAGAAGAAGGAGGGCGCAAACTGATGTGGTTTGAACCTCTGGCCGAAATGGGAACCTTGCTGACGGGCTGTGCAATGATGCTGAGCGCGGCTATTCCCTTTTTTAAAAAAACCTCTGACTACACATTTTGTGTAGTTTCGCAGCCCAAAATAAATAGGGGGGCGAAATGATGGACGGCTCCAAATTTGACGACGGCAGCGTTGACGCGCTGAGCGGTGAGCAGAAGATCCGCAACTTCAACATCAACTTCGGCCCGCAGCACCCTGCGGCGCACGGGGTTTTGCGTCTGGTCCTCGAACTCGACGGCGAGATTGTCGAGCGCTGCGATCCGCATATCGGCCTGCTGCATCGCGGCACCGAAAAGCTGATGGAAAGCCGCACCTACCTGCAGAACCTGCCGTATTTCGACCGCCTTGATTACGTTGCGCCGATGAACCAGGAACATGCCTGGTGCCTGGCCATCGAAAAACTGACCGGTGTCGAGGTTCCCCGCCGCGGCCAGCTGATCCGGGTGCTCTATTCGGAAATCGGCCGTGTTCTGAACCACCTTCTGAACGTCACCACGCAGGCAATGGATGTTGGCGCGCTGACCCCGCCGCTGTGGGGCTTTGAAGAGCGTGAAAAGCTGATGGTGTTCTACGAGCGCGCTTGCGGTGCGCGCTTGCACGCGGCCTATTTCCGCCCTGGCGGCGTGCATCAGGACATTCCGGACGATCTGCTGGACGATATCGACCTCTGGGCGCTGGAATTCCCCAAGGTTCTGGACGACATCGACGGCCTTTTGACCGAAAACCGTATCTTCAAACAGCGCAACTGCGACATTGGCGTGGTGACCGAGGAAGAAATTCAGCAATACGGCTTCTCCGGGGTCATGGTGCGCGGTTCCGGCCTTGCTTGGGACCTGCGCCGCGCGCAGCCCTATGAATGCTATGACGAGTTTGAGTTCCAGATCCCCGTCGGCAAGAACGGCGACTGCTACGACCGCTACCTGTGCCGCATGGAAGAGATGCGCCAATCGACTTCGATCATCCGTCAGGCAATTGTCAAACTGCGCGAAGCCACCGGCGACGTGATAGCCCGCGGCAAGCTGTCCCCGCCCAAGCGCGGCGATATGAAGACCTCGATGGAAAGCCTGATCCACCACTTCAAGCTTTACACCGAAGGCTTTCACGTCCCCGCAGGCGAGGTTTATGCCGCTGTCGAGGCACCCAAGGGCGAGTTTGGCGTCTATCTGGTGGCGGACGGGTCCAATAAACCCTACCGCTCCAAGATCCGCGCGCCGGGCTTCTTGCACCTGCAGGCGATGGACCACGTGGCCGGCGGCCACCAGCTGGCCGACGTCGCCGCCATCATCGGCACTATGGACGTCGTGTTCGGGGAGATCGACCGGTGAGCCTGCCCGCCCTGTTTCATCTTTCTAAAAATACTCCCGCCGGAGGCATCCGCGCGGGCAACACCCACCAAAAGGTGATCTGATGCTGCGCCGTCTCCACCATGAACAACCCGACAGCTTTGCCTTCACTCCGGCCAATCAGGCCTGGGCTGAAGCGCAGATCACCAAATACCCTGAGGGCCGCCAGGCCTCGGCGGTTATTCCGCTCTTGTGGCGCGCGCAGGAGCAGGAAGGCTGGGTCACCAAGCCCGCTATTGAGGCCATCGCCGATATGCTGGGCATGGCTTATATCCGGGTGCTGGAAGTCACCTCTTTCTACTTCATGTTCCAGATGCAACCCACAGGGTCTGTTGCCAATATCCAGATTTGCGGCACTACGTCCTGCATGATTTGCGGGGCCGAAGACCTGGTTGCGGTCTGCAAGGAAAAAATCGCTGCAAAGCCGCACACCCTGTCGGCGGACGGCAAGTTTTCCTGGGAAGAGGTCGAATGCCTTGGCGCCTGCACCAACGCCCCGATGGCCCAGATCGGCAAGGACTATTACGAGGACCTTACCGTCGAGAGCTTTACCCGGCTGCTGGACGATCTGGCCGCAGGCAAGATGGTGACGCCGGGCCCTCAGAACGGCCGTTACGCCGCTGAGCCGGAATCGGGCCTCACCTCGCTGACTGACTTTGACAGCGGCAAGACCCAGTACAATGCAAGTGCGCAGCTGGCGATGGACATCAAGGACGGCGTCAAGCGTATCCAGGGGGATGAGGTGCCGCTGCTGACCCCTTGGGTCGGCAAGGACGGTGTTGTGGCCGGCCGGGCCGCGGCAGATGCGCCGCCCAAAGCACCGGAAGCGCCCAAACCTGCCGCGAAACAGGCAGAAGAAGCTGCCAAGGCGGCTCCCAAAAAATCGGACGCGGCTGAGCCTTCCTCTCCGGAAGGCGCGGCGGCAAAACCTGGGGCGGACAGCCAGCCCGAGGAAACCCAGCCGGAAATCCTGAAGGAAGCCCGCGGCGGCCTGGCGGATGATCTGAAACTGCTCAAAGGGGTTGGCCCCAAGCTGGAGCAGACCCTGAACGAGCTGGGGTTCTTCCATTTCGACCAGATTGCCGACTGGACTGAGGCCGAGGTGGCTTGGGTTGATGCACGGCTCAAGTTCAAGGGCCGGATCGAGCGGGACGGCTGGATCGAGCAGGCCAAGCGTCTGCAAGTAGGCGACGAGACCGAATTCGCCAAGCGTGCCAAAGAAGAGCACATCTACGACGACAAAGAAGACTAATCGGGATCGGCCCGAGGGGGCCGTGCCTTGGTGATAGGGAACAGATGAGCAAGGAACAGGACCAAGCCATCGCAGCAAAGGGCCGGCATATCGCATTGGTGATTGCCGGGACCATTTTGCTGTGGATCGCCGTGTCGCTGTTCATCGGCCCCATGCTGGGGCTGCCGGGGCGTTATGCCTTGCTGTTCGACTTCGCCGCGCTGGCGGGCATGATCTATGCCCTGGTCAACATATTTCAACTCTGGCGCATGCGCCGGGCCAATGAACAAGAAAACCAAAGGTAGGCACACATGCTGAAGGATCAGGACCGGATCTTTACCAACCTTTACGGGATGCACGAGCGTAACCTGGCGGGCGCCAAGGCGCGCGGCCATTGGGATGGCACCGCCGGCATCGTTGAGAAGGGCCGCGACTGGATTATTCAGACCATGAAAGACAGCGGCCTGCGCGGCCGCGGCGGCGCGGGTTTCCCGACCGGCCTGAAGTGGTCCTTCATGCCCAAGGAAAGCGATGGCCGGCCGGCCTTTCTGGTGATCAACGCGGATGAATCCGAGCCAGGCACCTGCAAAGACCGGGAAATCATGCGCCATGATCCGCACACGCTGATCGAGGGCGCACTGATAGCGTCCTTCGCGATGAACGCGCATACCTGCTACATCTACCTGCGCGGCGAATATATCCGCGAGCGCGAGGCGCTGCAGGCCGCGATCGACGAATGCTATGATCAGGGCCTCTTGGGCAGGAACGCGGCCGGCTCTGGCTGGGATTTCGATGTCTTCCTGCACCACGGGGCAGGGGCCTATATCTGCGGCGAGGAAACCGCCCTGATTGAAAGCCTTGAAGGCAAGAAGGGCATGCCCCGGATGAAGCCGCCGTTCCCGGCAGGTGCAGGTCTTTACGGCTGCCCGACCACGGTGAACAACGTCGAATCCATTGCCGTTGTGCCGACTATCCTGCGCCGCGGTGCCGATTGGTTCGCAGGCTTCGGCCGCCAGAACAACGCAGGCACCAAGCTGTTTGCGATCTCCGGTCATGTGAAAAACCCCTGTGTGGTTGAAGAGGCAATGTCGATTGGTTTCGAGGAACTGATCGAAAAGCATTGCGGCGGCATCCGCGGCGGCTGGGACAACCTGCTGGCGGTGATCCCCGGCGGCTCCTCGGTGCCTTGCGTGCGCGGCGAGAACATGCGCGACGCACTCATGGACTTTGATTACCTGCGTGGCGAACTGGGGTCCGGCCTTGGCACCGCGGCGGTCATTGTGATGGACAAGCAGACGGACATTATCAAGGCGATCTGGCGCCTGGCCAAGTTCTACAAACACGAAAGCTGCGGCCAGTGCACCCCGTGCCGCGAGGGCACCGGCTGGATGATGCGCGTGATGGACCGCCTAGTGAAGGGCGAGGCCGAGCTGGAAGAGATCGACATGCTTTGGGACGTGACCAAACAGGTCGAAGGCCACACCATCTGCGCCCTTGGCGACGCGGCGGCCTGGCCGATCCAGGGTCTGATCAAGAACTTCCGCGAGGAAATCGAAGACCGTATCAAGGCTCAGAAAACGGGCCGCATGGGCGCGATGGCGGCGGAGTAACCAATGGAATCCTTCGACGCATATTCCCACGCTCTGGCCGCGCTGGTGATCTTTACCCTGATCATCCTGGCGCTGTCGCCGTTTTCGGCGCTGGCCAAGCAGAAGGCAGGCCTTGCGCCTGGCGCCACGCCGCAGGAGGACTATGCCGAAAAGGCTTACCGTCTGAACCGGGCCTATCTGAATGGCTGCGAAACCCTGCCGGCCTTCCTGGCGGTGACTTTGGCCGCGATACTGGCGGGCGCGGCGCCGTTCTGGGTGAACCTGCTGGCCTCATTGGTGCTGGTGGCGCGGCTGATCATGATCCTTATCCATCTGCGCGGCAGCGGCAAACCGCATGGCGGGTTGCGCTCGATTTTCTACGTGATTGGCTGGTCCTGTATGGGCGGCCTGGCAATTTTGACTTTGGTGGCAGTATTTTGAGCATTCTAACGACATACCGGATGGCCCTGCCGGTGGCCTGTTTGGCAGTTGCGGCGCTGGTCACGGCCTGCGGTTCCTCAACCACCAACAAGAACCGCGAGCTGTATGACGGCATCCCCTTCAAGGCCAAGGCCAAGCCTTTGGACAAGAAGGTGAACCGCGCCGATTTCTCCATCGAAATCAAGGGCGCCGACCGCTCTGTCACAGGTGCGCGCGCAGCTGCGGCCCACGCCGGGACCACCTATTGCGTTGTGAACTATGGCTCCTCCAAAATCGATTGGGCGGTGGACCCTGCCGATCAGGATACGCAGCTGACACTGACCGACGGTAAGGCCGTATTCCAGGGAACCTGCACACCGTGAGCGGATTTCCGGCATATCAGGGCTGGCCGGCCCGGCTGCTATTGAATAGCAGCGCCGCGCGCTTGAGCAGTGGGAGCTTCAAACTGAAGGAGTTCTTTGCCATGCGTGCCCTGATTGCTGTTGCCCTGTCTGCCTTTGTGGCCCTGCCGGTTTCGGCGCTGGCCAAACCGTCGCTGCGCGATGTCGCCGAAATCGAAGACCCCCTGTTTGCGGTGGCCATGGCCAAGGAGGTCTCGGACCACTGCGACCGCCTTGCGCCGCGCTACTTCAAGGGGCTGGGCGAGTTGCGCAGGCTCAAAGCGCGGGCGAATGAGCTGGGGTACACGGACACGGAAATCCGGGCCTACATCGACTCGGATGCTGAAAAGGCCCGTATGCGTGCTAAAGGCGAGCGCCTGCTGGCGCAAAACGGCGTCTTTTACGAACAACCGGAAACCTTCTGCGCCTATGGCCGCGCAGAAATCGAAAAGAACAGCGCGATCGGCGTGTTACTGAGGGCGAAATAGACCATGTCTGACCTCCGCAAGATCAACATTGACGGAACCGAGATCGAGGTGGAAGGGGCAATGACCCTGATCCAGGCCTGTGAGGAGGCCGGTGTCGAGATCCCGCGCTTCTGCTACCACGAGCGCCTGTCGATTGCGGGCAACTGCCGCATGTGCCTTGTTGAAGTTGTCGGCGGCCCGCCGAAGCCGGCCGCGTCCTGCGCGATGCAGGTGCGCGATCTGCGCCCCGGGCCGGAAGGACAGGCGCCGCAGGTGAAGACCAACTCGCCGATGGTCAAGAAAGCCCGCGAAGGCGTGATGGAATTCATGCTGATCAACCATCCGCTGGACTGCCCGATCTGCGATCAGGGTGGCGAATGCGACCTGCAGGACCAGGCGATGGCCTATGGCATCTCTGCCAGCCGCTTCAAGGAAGCCAAGCGCGCGGTGGATGATCTGGACCTTGGCCCGCTGGTCGGTACCGCTATGACCCGCTGCATCAGCTGCACCCGCTGCGTGCGTTTTACATCCGAAGTGGCCGGCATCACCCAGATGGGCCAGACCGGGCGCGGTGAGGATGCAGAGATCACCTCCTACCTGAACCAGACGCTGCAATCGAACCTGCAGGGCAATATCATCGACCTTTGCCCGGTCGGCGCGCTGACCTCGAAGCCTTATGCCTTCACCGCACGGCCTTGGGAGCTGACCAAGACCGAAACCATCGACGTGATGGACGCGCTGGGATCGAACATCCGCGTTGACACCAAAGGCCGCGAAGTGATGCGGATCCTGCCGCGCAACCATGACGGCGTGAACGAGGAATGGATCAGCGACAAGACCCGCTTTGTCTGGGATGGCTTGCGCCGCCAGCGCCTGGACCGTCCCTATGTGCGTGTCGATGGCAAGCTGAAGTCCGCCACCTGGGCAGAGGCGCTGAATGCCGCAGCTAATGCTATGAAGGGCAAGAAAGTTGCCGGTCTGATCGGCGATCTGGCCCCGGTTGAGGCCGCCTTTGCGCTGAAACAGCTGGTCGAAGGTCTGGGCGGCAAAGTGGAATGCCGTACCGACAACGCCCGCCTGCCCATTGGCAACCGGGCGGGTTATGCCGGCACCGCGGCCATCGAAGACATCGACAGCGCCGAATACATTCTGTTGGTCGGCACCAACCCGCGTGATGAAGCCCCGGTGCTGAATGCGCGCATCCGCAAGGCCTGGCTGAATGGTGCGAAGATCGGCAATATCGGCCAGCCGGCGGATCTGACCTATGACGTGTTTCAGATGGGGGCAGGGCGCGACGCGCTTGCCGGTCTGGAAAAGCACGAATTCACTGAAATCCTGGAAAAACCTTCGGTAATTGTCGTGGGTGCCGGCGCTTTGCGTGAAGCGGACGGGCTTGCCGTTCTGGCTCACGCTATGCATGCGGCCGAACGCACCAACGGCAAGCTGCTGATCCTTCACACCGCTGCGTCCCGTGTGGGGGCAATGGATGTGGGGGCCGTCACCGAAGGCGGCATGGAAGCAGCCATCGACGGCGCCGAAGTGATCTATAACTTAGGCGCGGATGAGGTCGAAATCGACGGATCTGAAAGCGGGGGCGCCTTTGTGATCTATCAGGGCTCCCATGGCGACCGCGGCGCACATCGCGCTGACGTGATCCTGCCGGGCGCTGCCTATACCGAAGAAAACGGGTTGTTCGTAAACACCGAAGGCCGTCCGCAGCTGGCGATGCGTGCCGCGTTCGCACCGGGTGAAGCCAAGGAAAACTGGGCCATCCTGCGCGCCCTCAGCGCCGAAGTTGACGCCAAGCTGGGCTATGACTCGCTGGCGCAGCTGCGCCAAGCGCTGGTGGCTGAGGTGCCGCATCTGGCCAGGATTGACGAAGTGGCTGAGAAAACAGGCGACGCGCTGGAGCTGGACAAGCTTGGCAAGGCGGACTTCCTGCCCGCGATCAAGGACTTCTACCTGACCAACCCGATTGCCCGTGCCTCCCAGCTGATGGCGGAACTGTCGGCGGGTGTGAAAGCCCGCGAAACCGGGAAATTGGCTGCCGAATGATCCGCTTTGCCCTCATAACGCCCTTCCTGCTGGCCGCCTGCGCAATGGCGCCCGGCAGCGAAGGCGAGCGGCCCGCCCCGATCTATGAAGGGGTGGAAACCAGCCTGCTGGAGGGCGATCTGGTGCAATTTCACGTCTCCATGCGCGGTGCGACCGTGCAGGAAGACCTCGACAACTATGCGGAATGTGCCGCCGCGCAATATGCGCTGATCCGGGATTACGGGTTTGCGCGCCATGTGCGCACAACAATGAAACAGGCAGGGGGCAGCCGGACCGCTGATGCGGTCTATCTGATTTCGCCCTCTCTGCCGCGCGGGTTGCGCACCATTGACGCTGAAGTCGTGGTTGCGGATTGCGCGGCAAACGGAATACCGACGGTGTGAGGACCTATGGCTGATTTCTTTAACACTCCAGGCGGCATCGCTGTTCTGATCCTGGCGCAAGTGCTTGCAGTTGTTGCCTTTGTGATGATCTCGCTCCTGTTCCTTGTCTACGGGGACCGCAAGATCTGGGCCGCAGTGCAGATGCGCCGGGGGCCGAACGTGGTGGGCGTCTTTGGCCTGCTGCAATCGGTGGCCGACGCGCTGAAATATGTGGTCAAGGAAGTAGTGATCCCGGCCGGTGCCGACCGCCCGGTCTTTATCCTGGCTCCGCTGACCTCTTTTGTGCTGGCGATGATCGCCTGGGCGGTGATCCCGTTCAACGACGGCTGGGTGCTGTCGGATATCAACGTCGCCATTCTTTATGTCTTCGCGGTCTCCAGTCTTGAGGTCTACGGCGTGATCATGGGCGGCTGGGCGTCGAACTCGAAGTACCCGTTCCTGGGATCGCTGCGGTCGGCCGCACAAATGATCTCCTACGAGGTATCGCTGGGCCTGATCATCATCGGCATTATCATCTCCACCGGAAGCATGAACTTTGGCGACATCGTGCGCGCTCAGGATGGCGATCTGGGCCTCTTGAACTGGTATTGGATCCCGCATTTCCCGATGGTCTTTCTTTTCTTTATCTCGGCGCTGGCAGAAACCAACCGCCCGCCGTTCGACCTGCCGGAAGCGGAATCGGAACTGGTTGCGGGCTATCAGGTGGAATACTCGGCCACGCCCTTCCTGCTGTTCATGGCCGGTGAATATATCGCCATCTTCCTGATGTGCGCGCTGACGTCGCTTTTGTTCTTCGGCGGCTGGCTGTCCCCGATCCCGGGCTTGCCGGACGGCGTCCTGTGGATGGTCGGCAAAATGGCATTCTTCTTCTTCCTCTTCGCAATGGTCAAGGCGATCACCCCGCGCTACCGCTACGACCAGCTGATGCGCCTAGGCTGGAAAGTGTTCCTGCCGTTCTCGCTGGCCTGGGTGGTCTTCGTGTCCTTTGCTGCAAAATTTGACTGGTTCTGGGGCATCTTCGCCCGCTGGACCGTGGGGGGCTAAACAGCGATGGGCGTCGATATCGAGCTCTTCGAACGGCTGGCCGACTTGTCGGCCCGCTTCCAGCCGGAAGGCCGGACGCTCATGCTTGGGCGCCATTCCTTCCAGGTGGAGGATCATATCAAACACAAGTTTGACCGGATCCTGCGCAAGAAGGGGCTCGATCTGAGCCACGAGCAGCTGCTGCAGGAGGACGGGTATTGCGAAACCCTGATGCAGAAGCTGGGGTTTGGCGATATGGAGACGATGGACTTTTCGGATTATGAGGGTGCGACGATCCTTCATGACCTGAACCGCCCGGTGGCTGCCGAGCTGGAAGGGCAGTTCGATCTGATCTTCGATGGCGGCACCATTGAGCATGTCTTTAATGTGCCGATGGCGCTGGAGACCGTTTTCCGGATGCTGAAACCCGGCGGACGGTTCATTTCCGCAAACGGGTTCAATGGCTGGCCCGCGCATGGCATCTACCAGTTCAATCCGGAACTGGTCTGGACGTTTTGGGGACGCAACTGCGGCTGCACCGTGCATGATTGCCGCGGCATCCACAAACGGCCGCGCGGCGGCGACTACCATATCGAATTCCAGGACCCCGCAGAGACCGGCAAGCGGATGCGGCTTAAAGGTAAGATACCGGAGGGGCGTATGTACCTCTACTACGAGATTGAAAAGACCAAGGATTCAGTGATGAAAGACCTGGTTCTGCAAAGCGACTATGAAACCAAGTGGCACAGCCACGGAAACGCCGGCGCAACCCGGCTTGATGACGAAATGGCTCCGCAATGACCCAAATCGACTATACCCGCGCCGCCAAATACTTCCTGCTGCAGGATTTCTGGGTCGGCTTCAAACTGGGGCTGAAGTATTTCTTCGCCCCCAAGGCCACCCTGAACTACCCGCACGAGAAGGGTCCGTTGTCGCCCCGTTTCCGGGGTGAGCACGCGCTGCGCCGCTATCCAAACGGCGAGGAGCGCTGCATTGCCTGCAAGCTGTGCGAGGCAGTCTGCCCGGCACAGGCAATCACCATCGACGCGGAACCGCGCGAGGATGGCAGCCGCCGCACCACGCGGTATGACATCGACATGACCAAATGCATCTACTGCGGCTTTTGCCAGGAAGCCTGCCCGGTGGACGCGATTGTCGAAGGCCCGAACTTCGAGTTCGCTACTGAGACCCGCGAGGAGCTGTTCTACGATAAGGACAAGCTGCTGGCCAACGGTGAACGCTGGGAAGCCGAGATTGCCCGCAACCTCGAAATCGATGCGCCGTACCGATGAGAGAGCAGCGCAAAAGTTTTCAAAAACTTTTGCCAAGAATTTTTGAAAATTCTTGGACGGAGGACAGGACATGACCAAACAGCCGCCCAACCCGTTTGAGGCCATGATGGAACAGATGCAGACCCAGGCGCAGGAGATGGCCAAGGCCTTCAATCCGGCGCTGGAGAATTTCTCGCCTTCCGAGGCTTTCAAGGAGTTCGAGGCGCTGTGGCCCACCATGCCCAAAGAGGTCATGGAAATGATGTTCGGCAACACCGTCAACAAGGACGGGCTGGATGCCAAGACCCGGCTGCTGCTGACGCTGGCCGGGCTCACCATGCAGGGCGCGCAGGCGGATTCAGCGGTGCGCCAGACTGTGCGCCACGCTCTTGCGGCAGGGGCAAAGAAACAAGAGATCGTGGAAACGATCGGACAGATGTCGGTGTTTGCCGGCATTCCGGCCATGAACCGGGCGCTGGATCTGGCGCAGACGGTCCTGGACGACAACAAGGACGATGAGACATGAGCGTTTTTGCCTTCTACCTCTTCGCCGTCAGCGCCATCACCGGCGGGCTGTTCACTGTGATCAGCCGCCAGCCGGTGCATTCGGTGCTGTGGCTGATCCTGGCCTTTATCTCTTCGGCCGGGCTGTTTGTGCTCTTGGGGGCGGAATTTGTCGCCATGCTGCTGATCATCGTCTATGTGGGGGCTGTTGCGGTGCTGTTCCTGTTTGTGGTGATGATGCTGGACGTGGACTTTGCCGCGCTGAAGGCCGAGATGGCGCGGTACATGCCGCTGGCTCTGCTGATCGGCCTGGTCATCCTGATGCAGTTCGTGATGGCCTTTGGCGTCTGGGAAACCGCGCATAAGGCGCCTGAGCTGCTGGCCAATCCAGTGCCTGCCGACCGCCACAACACCGAGGCCCTGGGCCTCATCATCTATGATCAATATTTCCTTCTGTTCCAATTGTCTGGCCTGATCCTGCTGGTGGCAATGATCGGCGCGATCGTGCTGACCCTGCGCCACCGCACCGACGTCAAGCGCCAGGACGTGGTTGCCCAGATGATGCGCGACCCGGCCGTAGCAATGGAGCTTAAGGACGTGAAACCGGGGCAGGGGCTGTGAGCACATGATCGGACTTGAACATTATCTGACCGTCGCGGCGACGCTGTTCGTCATTGGCATCTTCGGGCTCTTCCTGAACCGCAAGAACGTGATCATCCTGTTGATGAGCATCGAACTGATGCTGCTGGCGGTGAACATCAACCTGGTCGCTTTCTCCAGCTTCCTGGGCGATCTGGTGGGGCAGGTCTTTACACTGTTCGTGCTGACCGTGGCCGCCGCCGAGGCCGCCATCGGCCTGGCGATCCTGGTCTGCTTCTTCCGTAACCGCGGCACCATTGCCGTCGAAGACGTCAACGTGATGAAGGGCTGAAGAACTTATGGAAACCATCCTTCTCTTTGCCCCGCTGGCGGGCGCCCTTATCTGCGGCTTCGGCTGGAAATTCATCGGCGAGAAAGCCGCCACTGTCACGGCCACATCGCTGCTTTTCCTGGCGGCGCTGCTCAGCTGGATCACCTTCCTGTCGTTTGACGGGGTGACTGACAACATCGAAATCTTCCGCTGGATCGAAAGCGGCTCGCTGTCGACCTTCTGGGCGATCCGGCTGGATCGGCTGACCGCGATCATGCTGATCGTGATCACCACAGTGTCGTCGCTCGTGCATCTGTACAGCTTCGGCTACATGTCGCATGACCCGCAGTGGAAAGACGGTGAAAGCTACAAGCCGCGCTTCTTTGCCTATCTGTCGTTCTTCACCTTTGCGATGCTGATGCTGGTGACCTCCGACAATCTGGTGCAGATGTTCTTTGGCTGGGAAGGCGTCGGTGTCGCCTCCTACTTGCTGATCGGCTTTTACTACCGCAAGCCCACCGCCAACGCGGCAGCGATGAAGGCGTTTATCGTCAACCGCGTCGGTGACTTCGGTTTTGCGCTGGGGATCTTCGGGCTGTTCTTCCTGACCGACAGTATCAACCTTGCAGATGTCTTTGCCGCCGCTCCGGCGCTGGCGGAAACCCAAGTGTCGTTCCTGTGGAGCGAGTGGAATGCTGCCAACCTGATTGCTTTCCTGCTGTTTGTCGGCGCGATGGGCAAGTCGGCGCAGCTGATACTGCACACCTGGCTGCCGGACGCGATGGAAGGTCCGACACCGGTGTCGGCGCTGATCCACGCGGCAACCATGGTGACCGCGGGTGTGTTCCTGGTCTGCCGGATGTCGCCGCTGATGGAATTTGCGCCTGAAGCCACTGCATTCATCACCGTGATGGGCGCAGCCACGGCATTCTTTGCGGCAACCGTCGGGCTGGTGCAGAACGACATCAAGCGCGTGATCGCCTATTCGACCTGCTCGCAGCTGGGCTATATGTTCGTGGCCGCTGGCGTCGGCATGTATTCCGCTGCCATGTTCCACCTGTTCACCCACGCCTTCTTCAAGGCGATGCTGTTCCTTGGCGCCGGTTCGGTGATCCACGCGATGCATCACGAGCAGGACATGCGTCACTATGGCAACCTGCGCAAAAAGATCCCGTGGACCTTCCGCGCAATGATGATCGGCACGCTTGCCATCACCGGTGTTGGTATCCCGCTTAGCGGCTGGATCGGCTTTGCCGGCTTTGTCTCCAAGGATGCGATTATCGAAAGCGCTTATGCGGGCGGCTCGATGTTCGGCTTCTGGGCGCTGGTGATCGCGGCTTTCATGACCTCTTTCTACTCCTGGCGCCTGATGTTCATGACCTTTTATGGCGAGGCACGCGGCGACAAACACACCCATGACCACGCGCACGAAAGCCCCTGGACCATGCTGGTGCCGCTGGGCGTGCTGGCGGTGGGGTCGGTTACTGCAGGCATGATCTGGTACAGCAGCTTCTTCGGCCACGCGGATCAAGTCGGCAAATTCTATGGCATTCCGGTTGCGGAAGCCTCAGCTGCGGCACATGGCGAAGACGCCGGTCACGGCGAGGACGCTGCGCATGGTGACTCTGACGGCCACGGCGAAGAGGCTGGGCACGGTGAAGCCGCGGCTGAAGGCGCGCACCACTATGTGTTTGCCGGCAAGCCGGGGGAGGGCGGTATCTACATCGGCAAGGACAACCACATCCTGGAGGACGCCCACGCGGCTCCGAAATGGGTGAAGCTGTCCCCGTTCATGGCAATGGTTGCAGGTCTGGTGCTGGCGCTGTGGTTCTACATCTGGAACCCGTCGCTGCCGGCACGTCTGGCCGCTCAGCAGCGCCCGCTCTACCTGTTCCTGCTCAACAAATGGTACTTTGACGAGATCTACAACGTGATCTTCGTCAAACCGGCGCTGGCCATTGGCCGCTTCCTGTGGAAACGCGGCGACGGGGGCACCATCGACGGCTTTCTGAACGGTCTGGCAATGGGGGTTGTTCCCTTCTTTACCCGCCTCGCGGGCCGGGCGCAGTCAGGTTACATCTTCACTTATGCCTTCTGGATGGTGTTGGGCATCGCAGCCCTGGTCACCTGGATGTCGATCGGCGGAGGAACGCACTGATGGACAATCTCCTTTCTATTGTCACCTTCATTCCGGCGCTGGCTGCGGGCATTCTGGCCCTGTTCCTGCGCGGCGAGGATAAGGCGGCGCAGCGCAATGCCAAGTTTGTTGCGCTCTTTGCCACCACGATCACCTTCCTGGTGAGCCTTGGCATCTATTTCGAGTTCGACCCCGCCAACACAGGCTTTCAGTTTGTGGAAGACCGGGCCTGGATCCTGGGGCTGAAATACAAGATGGGCGTCGACGGCATCTCGGTGCTGTTTGTGATGCTGACCACCTTCATCATGCCGCTGACCATTCTGGCCAGCTGGTCGGTCACGACCCGTGTGAAGGAATACATGATCGCCTTCCTGCTCTTGGAGACCCTGATGCTGGGCGTCTTCATGGCGCTGGACCTGGTGCTGTTCTACCTGTTCTTTGAGGCAGGCCTTATCCCGATGTTCCTGATCATCGGCATCTGGGGCGGCAAGGAACGGATCTACGCCTCTTTCAAGTTCTTCCTCTACACTTTCTTCGGCTCGGTGCTGATGCTGGTGGCGATGGTGTTCATGTATGTGGACGCCGGCACCACCGATATCGAAACCCTGCTGACCCACAGCTTCTCGGCTGCGTCCTTTGATGTGCTGGGCATTCACGTCGTGGGCGGCGCCCAGACGCTGATGTTCCTGGCGTTCTTTGCTTCCTTTGCGGTGAAGATGCCGATGTGGCCGGTGCATACCTGGCTGCCGGACGCGCACGTGCAGGCGCCGACCGCGGGTTCCGTGGTGCTGGCGGCGATTTTGCTGAAAATGGGCGGCTATGGTTTCCTCCGGTTCTCGCTGCCAATGTTCCCGGTGGGTGCGGATGTGATGACCGATGTGGTTCTGTGGATGTCAGCCATCGCGGTTGTCTACACCTCGCTGGTGGCACTGGTGCAGGAGGACATGAAAAAGCTGATCGCCTATTCGTCAGTCGCGCACATGGGATTTGTGACCATGGGCATCTTTGCCGCTAACCAGCAAGGCATCGACGGCGCAATCTTTCAGATGCTGAGCCACGGCTTCATCTCTGCCGCGCTCTTCCTTTGTGTCGGGGTGATCTATGACCGCATGCATACCCGCGACATCGGCGCCTATGGCGGCCTGGTGATCCGGATGCCGGCATACGCATTGGTGTTTATGTTCTTCACCATGGGCAACGTCGGCCTGCCGGGCACCTCTGGCTTTGTCGGTGAATTCCTGACCCTGATGGGCGCCTTCCAGAAAAACACCTGGGTGACGGCAGTGGCCGCAACCGGGGTGATCTTCTCGGCCGGATATGCGCTGTGGCTCTACCGCCGGGTGGTCTTTGGCGACATGATCAAGGGCAGCCTGGCCGGCATCCGCGACATGACCGCACGCGAGCGTTTCGTTTTTGCGCCGCTGGTGGTGATGACCCTGCTTCTGGGTGTCTACCCGTCCCTGGTCACCGATGTCATCGCCCCCTCGACCGAGGCGCTGATTGCAAACTTCAACCAGTCTCTGGCGGCTGCCGACACTTCGGCAGCCACCCAGATTGCTTCGCATTAAGGGAGCATCAGGCAGATGATCCAAGCTGATCTTACTGTAATCCTGCCAGAGATCGTTCTGGCGCTTTACGCGATGGGCGCGCTCTTGGGCGCGGTCTACACCGGCAAGGACAAGCTGGCAGTGCCGCTGGTCTGGGCAACCGCGGCGCTGTTGGCGGCGGTAGCCTTCTGGATCGCGGCCAGCCCGGCGACCACCCAGACGGCCTTCAACGGCATGTTCATCAACGACGGTTTTGCCCGCTTTGCCAAAGTGGCGCTGCTCTTGGGCGCGGCGGCAGTGCTGCTGATCGGTCAGGACTACATGGCGCGCCGCGGCATGCTGCGGTTTGAATACCCGATCCTGGTGGCGCTCAGCGCTGTTGGCATGATGATGATGGTCTCCGCCGGAGACCTGATGTCCCTTTACATGGGGCTGGAGCTGCAGTCGCTGTCGCTGTATGTCGTCGCTGCAATGCGCCGCGACAGTGTGAAGTCGACTGAGGCGGGCCTCAAGTACTTCGTGCTGGGTGCCTTGTCCTCCGGCCTGCTGCTGTACGGTGCCTCGCTGGTCTACGGCTTTGCAGGCACCACCCAGTTTGCGGGCATCATCCAGGTGGCAGAGCAGGGCCATATGTCCATCGGCATGCTGTTCGGCCTCGTGTTCATGATCTCGGGGCTGGCGTTTAAGGTCTCGGCGGTGCCTTTCCACATGTGGACCCCGGATGTCTACGAGGGCGCGCCGACCCCGGTCACGGCCTTCTTTGCCACCGCGCCCAAGGTTGCGGCGATGGGCCTGTTTGCCCGTGTCCTGCATGATGCCTTTGGCGGTGCAATCTCTGACTGGCAGCAGATCATCGTGGTGCTGTCGGTGCTGTCGATGTTCCTAGGCGCCATTGCCGCCATCGGCCAGCGCGATATCAAGCGCCTGATGGCCTTTTCGTCGATTGCCCATATGGGCTATGCGATGATCGGTCTGGCAGCGGGCACCGAACAGGGCGTCACTGCGATGCTGGTGTATCTGGCGATCTACGTCACCATGAACATCGGTACGTTCTCCTTTATCCTGATGCTGGAGAAAGACGGAAAGCCCGTGACCGATATCATGGCGCTGAATCAGTTCGCCGCGCGTGAGCCGGGCAAGGCGCTGGCGGTGCTGATCCTGATGTTCTCGCTGGCGGGCGTGCCGCCAATGCTGGGTTTCTTTGCCAAGCTGGGCGTCTGGCAGGCGGGTGTTGATGCTGGGCTGATCGGGCTGGTCATTGCCTCTGCCGTGGCTTCGGTGATCGGTGCATTCTACTACATCCGCATCGTCTTCTACATGTACTTCGGCACGGGCGATGACGATGTCGAAGCAAAGGGTTCGCCGGTTCTGGGCGTGGCACTGATGGCCTCTGCTGCGCTGATGCTGGTGGGCGTGGTTTACCAGTTCGGCATTGACGGCGCGGCGGCAGCTGCCGCGGCAACCCTTGTAAATTGATCTGCTTTTCAGGCAGGCTGAAAAGGCCCGGTCGCGTGACCGGGCCTTTCGCACTTTCTAAGGAATGCAGATGAGCTGGCCAGCTGAATATGGAAAACGGGTGCTTGCCGAGGTCGACAGCACCCTGAACGAGGCCGCCCGCATCGCAGGTGAGCTGGCAGGCCCCGAATGGATCCTGGCGCTGCGCCAGACCCAGGGGCGCGGCCGCCGCGGGCGCGACTGGAAGGACCCCAAGGGCAATTTCGCCGCCACGCTGGTGATGCGGCCCCAAGGCGCGCCGGATCAGGCGGCGCTGCGCAGCTTTGTTGCGGCGCTGGCGGTCTATGACGCCTGTGTCGCCGTGACAGGCCGCACTGAAGGCCTGTCGCTGAAGTGGCCCAACGATGTGCTGCTGAAAGGCGGCAAGCTGGCGGGGATCCTGCTGGAAAGTGCTGGTAACGGGCAGGGGGTCACCCACCTGTTTGTCGGCATCGGTGTCAATCTGGTTGAAACCCCGATGAAGGAATGGCTGGAACCCGGCGCGGTCTGGCCAGTGTCACTGTTGTCGGAAACCGGCGTCCAGGTCTCGCCTGAGGAGTTTCTGGAAGCAGTGGCCGACGCCTTTGCACGCTATGAGCAGCAATTCAGCACCTATGGTTTTGAACCGATTCGCACCGCATGGCTGGCGCGCGCCGCCAAGTTGGGCGAGGTGATCACCGCCCGCACCGCTAGTTCCGAGACCGAAGGCACTTTTGAAACAGTGGACGCCAACGGCAACCTTGTCCTAAACACTGCCAAGGGCCGCGTCAGCATTCCCGCGGCCGACATCTATTTCTAGGAAGGGGCAGCAATGCTTCTGGCAGTTGACTGCGGCAATACCAATACCGTCTTCTCAATCTACGACGGAGAGAAGTTCGTTGGCATGTGGCGCACCGCCACCGACTGGCAGCGCACTGCCGACCAGTATTATGTCTGGCTCAACACGCTGATGCGCCTGCAGGGGATCGAGGCGGATATCACCGACATGATCATCTCCTCGACCGTGCCGCGGGTGGTATTCAACCTGCGGGTTCTGGCGGACCGCTATTTCAGCACGCGCCCCCTGGTGGTGGGCAAGCCCGGTTGCCTGCTGCCCGTCGCGGTGCGGGTGGACGAAGGCACCGCCGTCGGCCCCGACCGGCTGGTCAACACGGTATCCGGCTTTGACCTTTATGGCGGCAATCTGATTGTGGTGGATTTTGGCACCGCCACAACATTTGATGTGGTGGCCGAAGATGGCGCCTATGTCGGCGGGGTGATTGCGCCCGGCGTAAACCTGAGCCTGGAGGCCCTGCACCAGGCTGCCGCCGCCCTGCCGCATGTGGACATCACCAAACCTGAAAATGTCATCGGCACTAACACCGTCGCCTGTATGCAGTCCGGCGTGTTCTGGGGCTATGTCGGCCTCGTCCGCGAGATTTGCACCCAAATCAAGGCGGAACGCGGCGTGGCGATGAAAGTAATCTCGACAGGCGGGCTGGCGCCTTTGTTCCAGCAATCCGCTGATCTGTTCGACGCATTTGAGGATGACCTCACCATGCATGGGCTGCAGATCATTCATAAATACAACAAGGATAATGGTACTGACGCATGAGCAGTGAAAGATTGATCTATCTGCCCCTCGGCGGGGCGGGTGAAATTGGCATGAATGCCTATGTCTACGGCTACGGGCCAAAGAACAAAGAACGCCTGATCCTGGTCGACCTGGGCGTGACCTTCCCCGATATGGACACCACCCCCGGCGTCGACCTGATCATGCCGGACATGACCTGGCTGAAAGAGCGGGTAGACCGGCTGGAAGGGATTTTCGTCACCCACGGGCACGAGGACCACATCGGCGCCATCGCGCATATGTATTCCAGCCTGAATGTGCCGGTCTACGCCCGTGCCTTCACCGCCAACCTGGCGCGCCGCAAGATGGAGGAAGCGGGTCACGATCCGGCCAACGTGCACACGGTTGAAGCCTGGCCCGAAGTGACCAAACTCGGCCCCTTCACCATCGGCGTTGCCCCGATGAGCCACTCAATCCCCGAAAGCGGGGGACTGGTCATTGACAGCCCGGCAGGGCGGGTGGTGCATACCGGCGACTTTAAGCTGGATTCCAATCCGCTGGTCGGCGAACCGTTTGATCCGGAGATGTGGGCAGAGATCGCCAAGGACGGCATCCAGGCGCTGGTCTGCGATTCCACCAATGTGTTCTCGACCCATCCGGGCCGCTCGGAATCAGAGCTGCCGGATGAGATCACCCGGCTGATTTCCGAAGCCAAGGGTATGGTTGCAGCCACCACATTCGCCTCCAACGTGGCCAGGGTGAAAACCCTGGCCGAGGCCGGGGTGCGGGCCGGGCGGTCGATTGTGCTGCTGGGCCGGGCGATGCGCCGGATGATCGAGGCTGCGACGGAAACCGGCGTTCTGACGGACTTCCCCAAGGTGATCAGCCCCGAAGACGCCAACAATGTGCCGCGTGACAACCTGATGCTGATCACAACCGGCAGCCAGGGCGAGCGCCGCGCGGCCTCTGCACAGCTGGCGCGCGGCAAGTACCGCGGGCTGGAGCTGAAGGAGGGCGACACCTTCCTGTTCTCCTCCAAGACCATCCCGGGCAATGAAAAAGGCGTGATCCGCATTATCAACCAGTTCTCTGAAATGGGTGTTGATGTGGTTGATGACAGTTCCGGCCTTTACCATGTGTCCGGCCATGCGAACGGTCCGGATCTGGAAACCATGCATACCTTGCTGAAACCCAGAATGCTGGTGCCGATGCACGGCGAGCACCGCCACCTGCGCCAGCACGCCCGTCTGGGCGAGGCAAAGGGCATTGCCAGCGCGGTTGTGGTCAACGGTATGATGATGGACCTCAGCGGCGACGCGCCCAAGTCCGCCGGCTATGTCGATACAGGCCGCACCTATCTGGATGGATCTGTCAAATACGGTGCGATGGACGGTGTTGTCCGCGACCGTATCCGCATGGCTTTGAACGGCCATGTGGTGGTGACGGTGCTGCTGGACGAGCAGGACGAGCCGCTGGGCGAGCCCTGGTGCGACGTCAAGGGCTTGGCCGAAACCGGCAGTTCCAACGCCGCCCTGGTCGAGATTATGGAAGCGGATCTGAACCAGTTCCTGATGCGCGCCGGTGCCAAGACGCTGCGCGATGAAGACAAGCTGGAACAGGAGCTGCGCCGCATTGCCCGCCAAAGCGCCCATAGCGAGATCGGCAAAAAACCCGAGGTGACGGTGGTCGTCAGCCGCATGCGCTGAGCCTGCGTGGGCAGGGCGGTTCTCCCGCCCGGCCCAAGCCGCATTGAAAATGCAGCAGGCCCCGTTGGGCCAGGCGCCGCGTACCCTGGCGGGTCCGCGGCGCTGCCGCAGAACAACAGTGTAAGAAACAACAACGCCGCGGCCTTTTTAGGCACGCGGCGTTGTCAATTCGGGTGCCGGACCGGCAGAGCCGCGAGACGTCTCAGCCGTGCAGCGGACGGGCGCAGCTGGGGCAGGAAACTACCTTGCGCGGGGCGCTGAACATAGCGCGGAACAGGCGGCGCATCACATTGGCAAAAGCCTCGGCGCGCAGCTCATGGGCGCGGGCTTCAATGGCCTGGAATTGTGCAATGGTCAGGGTGTTGGTGTCGGTGGTGTTCATGGCGAGGCCCAATTTCAATGGCGCGTTACAGTGTTGCGGATGCAATACGCCTGTTTGCATAGGTTGACGCCACCCAAGATCGAAGACCCGTTATGCTGCAAATGCAAAGGTCGCCATGCGGCAGCTGCATGGTGGGTCGCCCTTCTGCAGTCGCAATGAAAGAAGGCCGCCCCGGAGAGGAGCGGCCTGCAAAAAAAAAATGTCTGGCAGTGCCGGTCAGCCGGCCCGGCGCTCAGCAAAGCTGAGAGCGATGAAGCTGGGCAGATGGTCGCCCATGCCGACCACGGATTTGTCGTCGCGTTTACCGTATTTACCGCGGCCCGAAGAGCGTTCGGGCTTTTGCGCAGGCGTTTCGTCCTTGCGGGGGCTGCGGGACGCCTCCTTGCGGGGCTCGCGGGCTTCCGATTCCGGCTTGGCTGCGCGGGTGTCCGCTTCCGGCTTGGCAGCGCGCGCGGGTTTTTCCGCCTTGGGTTCCGGCTTCACCGGGTTGTCCAGACGCGGGATCTCTTTCTGAAGCAGCTTTTCCACCGCATCCAACGCCTTGTCATCGCGCGGAATACAGATGGTGATGGCCTTGCCCTCGCGGCCGGCGCGCCCTGTGCGGCCGATCCGGTGGACGTAATCCTCGGCATGGCCGGGCACATCGAAATTGAACACATGGCTGACGCTGGGCACATCAAGACCGCGCGCGGCCACATCCGAAGCCACCAGGATGCGCAAGGCCCCTTCGCGGAAGCCGTCCAAAGTTTTGGTCCGCTGGCTTTGATCCAGATCGCCATGGATCGGCGCTGCGTCATAACCGTATTTCTTGAGCGATTTGGCTACGATATCCACATCCGTTTTGCGGTTGCAGAAGATGATGCCATTGGTGAGCTTGTCACCCTCGCCATCAATCAGCGCGCGCAGTACCCGGCGTTTTTCCGTTGCTTCGCGGTCGCGGCGGGACGCTTTGAACTGCACGACGGCCTGTTCGATGGTTTCCGACGCAGTGGCCTGGCGGGCCACTTCGATCCGGGCCGGGCCTGACAGGAATGTGTTGGTGATCCGCTCGATCTCCGGCGCCATGGTGGCCGAAAAGAACAGCGTCTGGCGGGTGAACGGCGTCAGCGAGAAGATCCGCTCGATATCCGGGATAAAGCCCATGTCGAGCATCCGGTCGGCCTCGTCCACCACCATGATCTGCACACCGGTGAGCAGCAGCTTGCCGCGCTCAAAATGGTCCAGCAGGCGGCCGGGGGTAGCGATCAGGACATCGACGCCTTTGTCGATCAGCGCGTCCTGTTCCTTGAACGAAACCCCGCCGATCAGCAGCGCCTTGGTGAGCTTTACATGCTTGGCATAGGTGTCGAAGTTTTCCGCCACCTGGGCCGCCAGCTCGCGGGTGGGGCACAGCACCAGGCTGCGCGGCATCCGGGCGCGGGCGCGGCCGCGCGCCAGAAGGGTGATCATCGGCAGCGTGAAAGACGCAGTCTTACCGGTGCCGGTCTGGGCGATTCCCAGAACGTCGCGTCCCTCCAGTGCGGATGGAATCGCCCCGGCCTGGATTGGAGTGGGGGTTTCATATCCAGCTTCCTCAACAGCTTTGAGGACCTTGGGATTAAGGTTCAGATCGGAGAATTTTGTCATATGCATCCGTCATTGCGGACACTGACCTGGCCCGCGCGTGTGTGTTCCAGCCGGCTCCGCAAAGGTCATGCGGGATGGCAGCTGCCGGCTCGTGTGGCGGCATAGCAAAATCCCGCGCGATCGTCAATTATTGCCGGATTTTGTTGTGCTTTTGCCCCGCCCATTTGCAACAGAGAGACAATTCAGCCGAATTCGGGAAAGTGTTTCCGCCGTTTTGTGTCCAAATCCAGATTTCGGATCTTTAGCAGCCCCTCAGCCTGCAGGCGGTTCCGCAGGCCAGGGCTGTCGGCGCAAACTTCGTCAAAAAAGATGCGCAGGCCGGCCTCTCCGTGATCCGTTTCTATCGTGCTGAGCAGCTCGTGCGCGGTGATTCCCCCGATCTCCCGTGACCGGGAAGGGGCAAGCCCGGCCCGGTAAGAGCCTTTTTGCAGCCGGTACCGGTAGTGGCTGATCCAGCTTTGCCAGTCCGCGGCATGAAAATGGCACAGATCCAAGCCGTCCAGTTCGGCCTGGCCGGGATTCATGCCGCCGTCCAGCAAAATATTGTGAATCCGAATCTCCAGGCCGTCGATGCCAGTGCGGGTAAACAGTTTGCCTTGGACATGGCTTAGAAAACCGCCCTTAAGATGTTTGCCGAACTGCGGGTACAGCCGCGCGGCGCGGGCGTCCTGGCCAGCGACCGGGAGATATCCTTTGAAAGCCGTGCCGCCGCCGCCCGCCAGGGCCTCAACCGGGCGCACCCGGGCACAGCGGATGTCAGACGGCAGCGCCGCCAGCCGGGCGGCAACAGACCCTGCAGACCACAGGAATTCGTCCACGTCGCAGTGCAACAGCCAGTCCAAACCCCCGGCCTGGCGCTGGTAGGCACGGCTGGCGTTTGCCGATTGCCTCACTTGGTGCTTGACCGGCCGTCGGCCCATCCGCCGCCAGTAGGTCTCGTTGCATTCGGTGACCCGGATCTTGGGGTGTGCTTTCAGATGCGGAAAAGCGTCCGGGCAGGGGGCGTCCAGATACAGAAACAGTCTGTGCGCCCCGGCCTCAAGGTAATGGGCCGCAAAGGTCAGAATATCGCCTGCGTCTGCCTTGATGGTGCTGACGACACCCCATTTGATCTTCTCACCGCTCATCAGAGGCGGGCCTGTCCTTATAGCGTTGGATCCGGGCGAAGATGCTGCGCGGATCATTCATGACCATCTGCAGCATGCGTGTTCCCAAAGGCCGAAGAACCGCGTCATTCTCGGCATAGCGCCACAGCCGGGCCAGCATGTTCTTGTCCAAATCCCCGTTTGGCAGCGAATAGGGCTCCAAGCCAAAGCCCAGTTCGTCCGGTTTTGAACCGCCGCGGGTCCGGGGAAAGCCAACGCTGTTTTTCTGCCCGCTCTGACGGCGCTCACTGTCGTGAAGCTTGATCAGGTCGAACAGCAGCATCAGCCCTTGTCCGCCCAAACGTTGGTCCATGGTTTCCCCATGATCGGCAAATGTAGCCGCTGCCGATATCATCCAGCGCACTGGCAGTTCGCGGGCCAGCGCGTCGCCCTGTTCCGACCAGATCCGCAGAAACAACTGCTGCGCTTGCGGCGGGGCGGCGCGCCTGCGCAGAATGGCAATGCAAACTGCATGAAGCGCCCAAAGTTCAGGCTGGCCAACAAACTCAGCGCGTATAATCGCCTGCTTGCGCAACGCATGCCTGCGGTTTTCCGGCATGCCGTTCATGTCAGGTGCGCAGGAGACCAACGCTGCCTTAAGTGCATTCAGATCTACGTCCGGGGGCGGCAGCACCGACAGAGGATCGTCGAAAGGCGCCTCGCGCGTCTCCAGCCGCCGCATCAGCGCAAAAAACCCGCCAGGGTAGTTCTGTTGATCCAGGTCCATGACGGGTTTCAATGCGCTGTTTTTCTAAATGCGGCGTTTCTGTCAGACCATCATTTCCTTGGTCGCGGTCAGTTTCAAGTCCGGATAGTCGCGCACCACCCGGTCGATGTCCCATTGCAGCCGCGTCAGGTAGACGACATCGCCGTCGTGATCATGGGCGATATGCTGCTTGTTGGCGTTGGTAAACTTGTCCACTGCTGCCCGCTCCCCGCTGACCCAGCGGGCCGAGGTGAACTGGCTGGCCTCAAACCGCACCGGCAGGCCGTATTCCATCTCAATCCGTGAAGCGAGAACCTCGAACTGCAACTGGCCGACAACGCCAACGATGAAGCCGGAGCCGATCGAGGGCTTGAATACTTTGGCAGCCCCTTCTTCGGCAAACTGCATCAGTGCCTTTTCCAGGTGCTTGGCCTTCATCGGATCGCCCGCCCGCACACCTTGCAGCAGTTCCGGTGCAAACGACGGGATGCCGGTCACCCTGATCGCCTCGCCCTCGGTCAACGTATCGCCGATACGCAGCTGGCCGTGGTTCGGAATGCCGATGATATCGCCGGCCCAGGCTTCTTCCGCCAATTCGCGGTCTGAGGCCAGGAACAGCACCGGGTTGGAAATCGCCATCGGCTTTTTGGTGCGCACATGGGTCAGTTTCATGCCGCGCTTGAAATGTCCCGAAGCCATGCGGACAAAGGCCACCCGGTCGCGGTGCTTGGGGTCCATATTGGCCTGCACCTTGAAAACGAAACCCGCGACCTTTTTCTCTTCCGGCGCCACCTGGCGGGGCTGGGCGGATTGCGGCTGCGGTTCGGGGCCATAGGCGCCGATACCGTCCATCAGCTCCTTCACCCCGAAGGAGTTGATCGCCGAGCCGAACCAGATCGGGGTCATATGCCCCTCCAGCACCGATTGCGGATCCAAGGCAGGCAGCAGCTCGCGGGCCATCTCGACCTCTTCCAACAGCTGATCCAGCAGGTGTTCCGGCACATGTTCAGCCAGCCTTGGGTCGTCCAAGCCGTTAATCTCAATGCTTTCTGCAACCTTGTTGCGGTCGGCGCGGTCCATCAGCTCCAGCCGGTCGCGCAGCATGTCATAACAGCCGATGAATTCGCGGCCGACGCCAATCGGCCAGCTGGCAGGTGTCACGTCAATCGCCAGGTTCTGCTGGATCTCATCAATGATCTCAAAGGTGTCCCGGCTTTCGCGGTCCATCTTGTTACAGAAAGTCAGGATCGGAAGGTCGCGCAGACGGCAGACTTCAAACAGCTTCTGGGTCTGGCTTTCCACGCCTTTGGCGCCGTCGATCACCATCACTGCCGCATCCACCGCAGTCAGCGTGCGGTAGGTGTCCTCGGAAAAGTCCGAGTGGCCGGGCGTATCCACCAGGTTAAAGCGGAAGCCGCTGAAATCAAATGACATTGCCGAGGCAGAGACCGAGATTCCGCGGTCTTTTTCCATCTGCATGAAGTCCGAGCGCGTGCGCCGCGCCTCACCCTTGGCGCGCACCTGCCCGGCCATCTGAATCGCACCGCCGTACAGCAGGAACTTTTCAGTCAGCGTGGTCTTGCCGGCGTCCGGGTGCGAAATGATCGCAAAAGTCCGGCGGCGGGCAATTTCGGGCGGCAGTTCGGGGTGGTTCGAAGCGGTGTCCAACATGGGGGTGGCTGTATCCAGAATCCGCAAGCGTGGCAAGGAAAACAGGGGCCGCCGCCGGGCAAGCTGCCGGCCGTCACGGGGCAACGAACAGATCCAAATTCCGGATTGCCTATGTTTCGCTAACGAATATCTTGTAAGTCTATTTGAATGAATGCGGGCAACCGGATTTGAAAACTTTGCCACTGCAGGAACAACTCGTGCAACAAGACGAATTTTCCGATCATTTTGAAGTTTTGGACTCAGTTGAAATTGCAGTGATCGTCCTGAAAGTGGGGGGCGACGGCCTGCCGCGCTATGTGGCGATGAATACAAAGGCGCAGGAATTCACCAAGCTCGGATTTGACGATTTCGCCGGCAAAACCGCGCTTGAGCTTTATGGCGGGGCGACTGGCCGCCGCGCCTTGAACCACCACCTAGACGTCATAGCTGCAGGCAGGGAAGCCACCTACGACATCGTCCTTCCGGCTGTTCAGAAAACAAAATACCTCAGCACGACGCTGCGGCCTGTCTTCAATGATGACGGCAGGCTGGTCTACCTCGTCGGCTCCTCCACTGATATCACGTCTGAGCGTGAGCGGGACGAGGCGTTGGAACTCACCCGGCTGGCCCTCGACAAGGCGGAGGAGGCAAGCCAGGCAAAAGAGCGGTTTCTGGCCAACATGAGCCACGAAATCAGAACCCCGATGAACGGCATACTCGGGATGTGTGAATTGCTGAAAGAAACAGCACTTGATGACCAGCAGGCTTTGTTCGCGGACACGATTTTCAATTCGGCCACCGCCTTGCTGAGCGTGATCAACGATGTTCTGGATTTTTCCAAAATTCAGGCGGACAAAATCTCATTGCGGGACGCTCCCTTTTCCCTGTTGGACCTTGTCCAGGATGTGGGGACCCTGCTGTGGGCAAAGGCGGCCTATAAGGGGCTCGATCTTCGCACCGATTATCCCGCTGACGTCCCGCGGGCATTTATCGGGGACGCCAGCAAGATCCGGCAAATCCTGATGAACCTGCTGGGTAATGCGATCAAATTCACCGGCACCGGCCATGTCACTGCCAGCGTTTCCTATGACCCTGGCGCTGCGAAACATCCGCTGCGCATCTCTGTAAGCGACACCGGCCCGGGGATCGACCAGTCGCAGATTGAACAGATTTTTTCTGCGTTCGAACAGGTCAACCGCCAGACCACAAGGGTGGTAGAGGGCACCGGCCTGGGATTGGCAATCACCCGTGCACTGGTTGAGCGGATGGGCGGCAGGATCGACGTGGCATCGGTGCCGGGGCAGGGGGCGGTCTTTACGGTCCATCTGGATTTAAGGCAAGCGGATGCAGAGGATGGCGCCGCCGGCCCGGAAGACGGCGTTTCCTGCGTCCAGGATCAAAGACTGGCGTTGAATATTCAGGCGGCAAACACCCCGTCAGAGCTGCCGGCAGAGGCGTTGAAGGGGATGAGGATCCTTGTTGCCGAGGACAACAAGACCAACCAGCTGGTCGTCAGGAAGATGTTGAAACCTACTGGCGCAGACCTGCAGTTTGCGGCCAACGGGCAGCTCGCCTTTGAGGCATACATCTCTGCTGGCTGCGACCTGATCCTGATGGATCTGTCGATGCCGGTTCTGGGCGGGCTCGAGGCCACCCGGAAAATCCGGCAGTATGAGCAGGATGCCGCGTTGCCGGAATGCCCGATCATTGCGCTGACAGCCAATGCGCAGCCTAGCGACGTAGAGGCTTGCATGGCCGTGGGGATGAACGATTTTCTGTCCAAACCCTTTCGCAAGGCTGAGCTTTTGGCGCGCATCCTGCGTTAGACGGGGCGGCAATCGCGCAAAAGCCTGCTGCAGGTTTCCCGGGCCGGGGCTTGCCGGCACGGTTTGCTGCACCAACGCAATCCCGCGCATCTCAGGGGCGGCACTCCTGTGCGTCCGCATCCTGGGTCATTAAGGATATGCCGCGCGCCCCCCAGGTCGCTGCGGCCGTATCAACAGCCACTGGAGGCAGTGATGGGAAGGATTGGCCTAAAAACCTGGCAACCGCTTCAGATGTTCATCCGTTTTGCCCTGGGGCCGGTGTGTGCTGATTATGCGCTGCAGTAGATCGGAGGTGTGCAGATATCCCACATATCCTGCAACGCGCCCAATACCTTCCGCGTGCCGGCTGAAGAGATCGGCTTCACAATGTAGCCGCTCACGTTCCGGGCGTAGGCCCGGGATATGTCTTTCGGATTTTCGGACGTCGTGAACATGAAGACGATGTTGCTGGAAATATCTTCCTTTGCCCTCAGGGCGTCCAGGAATTCATGCCCGTTCATGCGCGGCATGTTGATGTCCAGAAGAATGAAAAAGGGGTGCGGAACGTCCTGCAGCTTGTCGGTGGTCAGGATTTCCAGCGCTTCCAGCCCATCGCATGCCCGGACAATTTGTGCAGCAGGGGAGAGTTTCTTCAGATTGCGCTCCAGAATAAGCGCATCCAGGTCATTGTCCTCGACCAAAAGGATATTCATTTCGTGCTCTCCACGTCAGGCGGCTTTCTCTTGGTTTGCGGAGGAGTGTGCAGCCCCTTTGTTCGGCCAGCTAAACCTGAAATCAGCGCCGTGTCCAACCTTGGATTTCAACTCAACCCCAAACCCATGCTGTTCGACCGTTTTTTTCACAATAGCCAAGCCAATGCCAGTGCTCTCAGGCTGGTTCGGCCGCCGCAGAGTTTGAAAGACTTCGAAAATTTTAGTATGGAATTCCGGCGCAATACCGTCACCATCGTCCCTTACGGATATGTCATACCGGTCGGCTGCGTCCACAATGCTGACGGATATCTTCGCGGTGTCCGGCGCGGGATGGTACTTGACCGCATTGCCAACAAGGTTTTCCAGGACACGGCGGAAGTTGAAGGTATCCGTGGCAATGGTTTCGACGTCTCCCACCCGCTCAAGCTGGTCATCGGAAAGGCTGAAATCCGACTTCAGTGTTTCAATCACCTCGCCAAGGTTGAGTGTCTGTTCAGCTTCCTCATGTTTTCCAATACGCGAAAATTCCATCACACCTTGGGTCAGATCGTTCATCCGGCCCACGCGTTCAGTGATCCGCGCCAGGTTGGCAGCAACCTCGGGGTCTGCATTTGCAGATTGAAAATAGTCTTCCAGATCTTCCTGGATCATCTCGGTAAGCGTGCTAATGCCGCGCACCGGCGTCTTTAAGTCATGGGAGGTGATGTAGACAAACTGTTCCAGTTCCGCATTGGCCTTGGCCAGCTTCGCGGTTTCCTGCTGCAGATCGGCTGTAATCCTTTCCGCATAAGCCTGGGCACGCTGGTTTGACCGGCTCATGAAAAACAAAAGCGAAATGACCAAGGCTTCGATCACCAGGCCGGCAATCAGTATAATAGTCGGCTGAGAATAGGAGTTTGCCTGGCGGAACCCAAGATTGGTGCGGATATCAATGGTCCATTTTCGGCCGTATATTTCCAGCAGCACCTTCTCTGCAAACTTGGGAGCGGGATCAAACCGGGGATCTGCCGGGTCATGTTCATTATAGATCCGCTCTCCTTGGTCGCTGATACTGAACCGCACATTCCTCAGCTCTTTGGACAGCAGGCCGGCCATCAGTTTCCGCACCACGAACGGCGCGTAGACCATGCCGTCAAAGCGCTGCTCGCGCTCTGATTGGCTGTCAGCGTCTCCTCCGGAATAAAAGGGGGCGTAAAACAGGAAACCCGGCGTGCTGCTTTCGTCCTGAACAAGAACAATGGGGCCGGTAATCCTGGCTTCGCCACTTGAGCGGCTGGCCAATGCGGCATCCCGCCGGTTAAGTTCGTGGGCAACGTCCAGTCCCACGGCCGCTGCATTCAGATTCTCCGGCTCAATGAACGAGATCGGCAAGTGAATGCTGTTGTCATGCGCAGGATAGACTGAAAAACCCGGCCGTTCCGTCCGCCGGGTCCGCAGGTAGCTGTCAAATTGGGACGGGGCTACATGGTGAATGACGCCGATCCCGTTGATCCCCGGATACCTTTCGTCAACCCGCAAGGAATGCGCGAATATTTTCCACTGCTCATAGCTCATGTCGCCATCATTGGATTGGATGGCTGATACACCGGCCCATAGGGCTTCTTCGTATTTCTCCATGCGGGCTGCAATCAAGCCGACGGCCTGATCGCGGGCAGCATTAAAGGCATTTTCGACACGGTTTTGCGTCTGCGTTTCGGCGTAGAGCCAGGCGCCGATGGTCATCATCAGCGACAGGCCAATGACCAGTGCATGGATCAGCGAGAGGTGGCTGTTCCTGAAGAATAAGCGCCATTTCTGAAAAGGGGAAATCGTCTTCATCGGTGTGCTCACAGCCCGCTATGCGTCCATCGCATTCTATCTTTACAGTCCTTAATGAACGATAAATTCGCATTTAGGTTGTGGCACGTTTGTCCGCGCAGTCCAATCCGGGATTATGTTGCCCGGCGAACACGTGGAAGCAGAAATCTAGCGCAGCGAGGCCCGCTTCAGCAGTCCCACTGCATCGGGGCGGTCCAGCAGTGACCGGCTCACGTCCAGGCCATGGGCGCCGCGCTTGTGCTGCGCAGGCAGGGTGCCGGGGCGCAAGGTCCAGAAATCGTCCGGCAAAGCCGGGCTTGTCACCGGGTCAAGAAAGGTGCTCTCAGCCGCAATCCCCTCGGCATAGATGATGTGGTGACGGTCGAACAGAATCTGGAAATAGTCGGCAAAGCCGCCGTCCAGCACCACCACGGTGCCGCCATTCACCAGGTCGCGGGCGCGGACCAGGACCTCCGGCGCGCCGGCGCCGATTTCGTCGCTGCGCTGATAGACCATCAGCCGGTGGGCCGGGCTGACAATCAGGTCGTTGGCGTTGTTCAAGGCGCCTTGGCGGATCAGGATCGGGGCCAGGTCCCCAACCGCGCGCAGGGTGGACTGGCCAACCCAGCGCACCTCCTGAATACCGTCGTCCCGGGTCAGGACACGGTCGCCTGCGCGCATGTCTTCGATCAGGCGCTGTGCGCCGGTGGCCAGCGTGATGCGGGTGCCGCGGGTAAAGGAGACGCAGGCGGATTGCGCCAGCTTGCGCCGGGCTGATTTGCGCCCGGCCTTGACCAGCGTGTAGGGCATATGCGCCTGCAAAGGGGCCAGCGGCACCAGAAAGATACCGGCAATCAGCCCGTCACCGTCCACTTCGACCATTACCAGGATCTCGGTGTTGGGGCCGCTGTCGGGCATCAGCGTCAGCAGGCAGTCCAGATGCAGCGCCGCACCCGGGGTGCCCAGGGCGGTGTCGCCGGCGATGCGGAAACTGCCATCGTGATGGGTGGCGATGCCCAGCCGCTGCGGCGGCACCGGGTTGTTCAGCAGGTAGATGTCGTCCAGCACCAGGTCCTCGAGCACGCCCAGGGGGTCACCCATGTTGGCGCCGTATTCGACGCGGAAACGGTCGGCCGGGTAGGCCTGGACGGAGGAGAGGCTGGCGGTCAAAATCTGTCCCATGTGCGGCCGGTACTCGATTCCATATGCGGGCCCGCAGGCCGGACCGTCAAATAGATTTGCCGTGAGAATGTGGCGGAAAGGGGGTGGGAAGGGGCAAATTTTCCGGCAGTTTCACGCTGCCGGCTGATTGCGGTCCGGCCGGCCGCGGGGCTGGCCATCCGGGCGCAGGCGGTGCAAGCTCCGCGAAACGGACAAGATTCCCGAGGGAGAACGACGATGGATCTGGGTATTTCGGGCAAGCGCGCGCTGGTCTGTGCCAGCAGCAAAGGGCTGGGGCTGGGCTGTGCCGAGGCGCTGGCAGAGGCCGGTGTGAACCTGGTAATGAACGCCCGCGGTGCCGACGCGCTGGAGGTGTCAGCGCAGGCGGTCCGCGATCAGTTCGGTGTGGATGTGGTCACCGTCGCAGCGGATGTGACCACGCTGGAGGGCCAGCAGAAGGTGCTGGATGCGGCTGACGGCGTGGACATTCTGGTGACCAACGCGGGCGGCCCTCCACCGGGCATGTGGACCGACTGGGACCGCGAGGATTTTATCAGCGCGCTGGACGCCAACATGCTGACCCCGATCACGCTGATCAAAGCGCTGGTGCCCGGTATGATCGACCGCGGCTGGGGCCGGGTGGTCAATATCACCTCGGTGTCGGTCAAATCGCCAATCCCGGTGCTGGGTCTGTCGAACGCGGCGCGGGCCGGCCTTACCGGTTATGTTGCGGGCACCGCGCGGCAGGTGGCCGGTCAGGGGGTCATCATCAACAATCTGCAGCCGGGCATCCATGCCACGGACCGCGCTGTGTCGCTGGATGGCGGTGCGGCGCAGGCACAGGGGATCACACCGGAAGAAGCCAAGGTGCAACGCTGCGCCACCATACCGGCGGGCCGCTATGGCACCCGGGCCGAGTTCGGCGCCACCTGCGCCTTCATGTGCTCGCAGCACGCAGGTTTCATGGTCGGGCAGAACATCCTTCTGGATGGCGGCGCTACCAACACCACGATGTAAGGAACGCAGAAATGGCCAGCGGTTTTTCCCTGAAGGACCAGCTGTTCAACCGCGACAAGGTCCGCTATCTGGCGGGCCTTTTTTCAGCGGCTGAGGCTGGATTTGATGCTGAGGTGTTTGAAGCCCAGGTGATGGCAAAACTGCCGGAGCTGGAGCTGAAGCAGCGGATCGTTTTGATTGCGCAAGTGCTTGCGGATCATCTGCCACAGGCTTTGCCCGAGGCTGCACCGATCCTGTTGAAAGCACTGCCGCCGCCATTGGACCCCGGCAAGACCGACGATGATTTCGGCGATTTCATCTTTGCGCCCCTGGGGGAGTATGTGGCGGCCAAAGGTGCCGGGGCGCATCCCGGGCTGTCGCTGGACCTGCTGGAGGAGATTACCCAGCGGTTTTCCATGGAATGGGCGATCCGCCCGTTTCTCAACCGCTGGCCGGATGCGGTTCTGGCGCGTTTGGGGGAATGGTCCACCCATTCCAGCTATCATGTACGGCGCCTCGTCAGCGAGGGCACCCGGCCGCGCCTGCCCTGGGGCGAGGCAGTTGGCCTGAACCTGGCGGACCCGCTGCCGCTGCTGGACCAGCTGCACGGCGACAGCACCCGCTATGTCACGCGGTCAGTCGCCAACCATCTGAACGACATTGCCAAAAAGGATCCGGATCTGGTGATGGACCGGCTGCAGGGCTGGCACGGCGCAGGGGTTCAGGACCGCAAGGAACTGGACTGGATGACCTCCCATGCCTTGCGCGGGCTGGTCAAAGCGGGCCATCCTCGGGCGATGGCGATGCTGGGCTATGACCCGGAACTGGCATTGGAAGCGCTGATTGAGGTGCCGGACAAGGTGCGTATCGGCGCGGCCTTGGATTTCACCTGCCGGCTGGAAGGCGCGGCTGGCGCGCCGGTTCTGGTGGATTATATCCTGCATTTCCAGCGCCCTGGCGGAAAGACCTCGGCCAAGGTTTTCAAGCTGAAGCAGGCCAGGATCGCCGGCGGCAGGCTGGAGCTGGGCAAAAAGCATAAGCTGAAGGGCGATGCCACCACCTTTAAGCTGGTGCCCGGCCCGCACCGGATTGAGCTGATGGTGAACGGCAAAGTACGGGCCGGAGCCGCGTTTGAGCTGCTGCCGGAAAGCTGAATCTTCTTCTTCCGCCCGTTCGATAGGCCGGGCAGCGCCGGCCCCGCTGCCCACGCTCCATCACAGTTGCGTCAGGCCGCCCGCTGCCCGGATTGCCGCCTATCATGCACGCCGCTATCCCAGTGGTCCGGAACCACAGGAAAGGCGTCCCCATGAAACATGAAAACGTGCAGACCTATTACGGCGAGGTGCTGCAGGGCAGCGATGATCTGCAGACCAACGCTTGCTGCACGCCGGATGACATGCCGGACCATGTGAAGGCGGTGCTGTCCAAGATCCATGACGAGGTGCTGACCCGATATTACGGTTGCGGGCTGATCGCGCCGGAAGCGCTGGAGGGCGCGCGGATCCTCGATCTGGGCTGCGGCGCGGGCCGCGATGTCTATGCCTTGTCGGCGCTTGTCGGAGAGAGCGGCAAGGTAGTGGGCGTCGATATGACCCCGGCGCAGCTGGACGTCGCCCGCCGCCATCAGGATTATCACGCCGAAGCCTTTGATTATGCCAAGTCCAACGTCGAATTTCACCACGGCTACATTGAACAGCTGGAGGAACTGGGTCTGGAGCCGGGCTCGTTTGATATCATCGTCTCCAACTGCGTGATCAACCTGGCCACCGACAAGGGCGCGGTGCTGCGCGGCGCGCATCATCTGCTGAAAGAGGGTGGCGAGATGTATTTTTCGGACGTCTATGCCGACCGCCGGGTGCCGCAGACGATGGCCGAGGATGAGGTGCTGTACGGCGAGTGCCTGTCCGGCGCGCTTTATTGGAACGACTTTCTGTCGATCGCCAAGGCATCGGGTTTCAAAGACCCGCGCATGGTGACTTCGCGGCTGCTGACGATCGAGAACCCGGCGCTGGAGACACGTGTTCAGCCGCTGAAGTTCCTTTCGGCCACCTACCGGTTATTCAAACTGGCAGCACTTGAACCGGCCTGCGAGGATTACGGCCAGGCGGTGATCTACAAAGGCACCATCGAACACGCGCCGCATGTCTTTGCGCTGGATGATCATCATGTGATCGAGGCGGGCAAGGTGTTTCCTGTCTGCGGCAATACCTGGATGATGCTGCAGGGCAGCCGTCTGGCGGCGCATTTCGACTTCATCGGCTCGTTTGATACCCACTACGGGATTTTTGCGGGCTGTGGTGGTAATTCGCCTTTCAATGGGCTGGAACAGGACGGTGCCGCGCAGGGCTGCTGCTAGAGCGGCTTGCGGCCTTGCGGCAGGGTTGCTATCCCGGCGTGACCCCAGCGTTTCGCGCGGAAAACAGCCCCGAGGCCTCATGAACACTGCCCCCGCCGACCTGATCAGCACGCAAACGCCGCCGCGTCTGGAGATCCGCCGCATCAAGCGCTTCTTTGAGGGGCGCGCGGTGGTGGATGACGTTTCGCTGCAGATCCAGGCGGGGCAGGTGACCTGCCTGCTGGGGCCTTCGGGCTGCGGCAAATCCACCACGCTGCGGATGATCGCCGGGGTGGAGATGCAGGACAGCGGCGAGATTTACGTGGATGGCAGGCTGATCTGCGACACCGTGTTCCGGGTGCCGCCGGAGCGGCGCGAAATCGGGCTGATGTTCCAGGATTTCGCCCTGTTCCCGCATCTGAGCGTCGCTGATAATGTCGGTTTCGGCCTGAAGGGCAGCAAGGATGAGAAACGCGCCCGGGTCGAGGAACTCTTGAACCGGGTGGCGCTGAAACGTTTCATTGACGGCTACCCGCACCAGCTGTCAGGCGGCGAGCAGCAGCGGGTGGCTTTGGCCCGCGCGATTGCGCCGCGGCCACGGATCATGCTGATGGATGAGCCGTTCTCGGGGCTTGATAACCGTTTGCGCGACGGCATCCGGGATGAGACGCTGAGCCTCCTGAAGGAAGAAGACACCGCCGTTCTGCTGGTCACCCATGAGCCGGAAGAGGCGATGCGCATGGCCGATGAGATCGCATTGATGCGCGGCGGGAAGATCGTGCAGCAGGGCGCGCCCTACAACGTCTATACCCACCCGGTGGACAAGGCCGCGGTTGCGTTCTTCAGCGATGTGAATGTGTTGAAGGCCGAAGTGCGCGGAGCATTGGCCGAGACCGCATTCGGCCAGTTTCTGGCCCCCGGCGTGCCGGATGGAACCGCGGTCGAGATCGTGTTCCGCCCGCAGCATCTGCGAATTGATTTTGACCGGGCGGGCAAGGGGCCGCTGCCGACCCCCAGCGACGGGGTGCCTGCGCGCGCGGTGGTGGAACGGGCGCGGTTCCTGGGCAGTGAAAGCCTGGTGGAGTTCCGGATGGAGTTCGACGGCTCGATCCTGCGAGCCACGGTGCCCAATGTGTTCTTGCCGGAAAAAGGCCGGGTGATGTGGCTGACGGTGCGGCGCAACCGCTGTTTTGTCTTTCCTGCCTGATAATTGAAGGGCATCTTTGTCTCCAAATAGACAGGAGGTGCAGTTGCAGGAAAGCTATCGGATCAGAGCATTGAGCGGCGCGGAAATCCAGATCGCCGTTGACTGGGCCGCGCGTGAAGGCTGGAACCCCGGCCATCAGGACGCCGCCTGTTTCGGTGCGGTTGATTCCGAAGGGTTCTGGGGCGGTTTCCTGGACGGGCAGATGATTGCTTGCATCTCGGTGGTGAACTACGGGCAGGCGTTTGCCTTCCTCGGTTTCTACATTGTTGCATCACAGCATCGCGGGCAGGGGTATGGCTATGCCTTGTGGCAAAAGGCGCTGGAACACGCAGGGAGCCGGGTTGTTGGCCTGGACGGCGTGGTGGACCAGCAGGAGAACTACCGCCGCTCCGGCTTTGAACTGGCTTACCGCAATATCCGCTTTGGCGGGGTGCTGTCCGGCGGGCTGGCGGTTTCGCAGGAATATGAGGTGACACCGCTGACAGAACCGGGGGCAGAGCTGGAGGCACTGGATGCCCGCGTCTTCCCAGCGCCGCGCCGGGGGTTCTGGCAGCATTGGCTGGGGGCTGAGGGGCATGTTTCCTGCGCCGCGCATCAGCATGGCGGCCTTGCCGCTTTCGGCACCCTGCGGCCCTGCGCCAGCGGCTGCAAGATCGGGCCGCTTGTTGCCACGTCGCGTCCGGCGGCAGAAGCGGTGCTGGCGCGGCTGCTGCATGAACTGCCGGAAGGGCAGGAGGTATTTCTGGATGTGCCGGAACCCCATGCTGCAGCGGTGGATCTGGCGCGCTCCCTGGGACTGGCGCCGGTTTTTGAGACCGCCCGGATGTACCGCGGTACAGCGCCGCAGCTGGAAACGGATCTGATCTACGGTGTCACCAGTTTCGAGCTGGGATAGGGGGCGCTGCCCCCGGCCCTGCGGGCCTCCCCCGGAGTATTTTTGCAAAGGTGAATGCCGGGACTCAGGAGCCGTATGGGTCGTAGTCCTGCAGGCGTTTGCCGGGTTCGTCGACGAAAAGTTCGGGCAGGGCGGAGGCGTCCTCGATCAGGTCGACCCGGAACACCCTGAAAGCGCCGCGGGTCTCGCACCAGGCGGTGAGGGTCCAGACCCGGCCCCAGTATTCCATGTGCAGAGGGCGGATCCTGCGGTCTGTCAGAGTGCCGTCGATGCGGCGATAGCTGAGCTGCAGTTTCTGGCGGGTTTTGATGGCGGCGCGCAGGGCGGGCATATGGGCAAGGGCGCGTGCTGCGTCCGAGAAGGGGTAGACCGCGAATTTCCAGGCGTCGGCTTCGGCGATGGTCTGTTCCGGCAGCACTGCGTCCACCTTGGCCGCCAATGATTGGGCTGCAGATTTGAGGTCCGGGTCGGCGGCCTCGGCCACGATTGCCATGCCGAGATTCAGCGCCTCCAATTCTTCCGGGGTCAGCGTCAGCGGCGGCAGGCTGATCTGCTCGCGCACCATATAGCCGACGCCGCGTTCGCCCTCGACCGGCACGCCGGAGGCCGTCAGCGTGTCCATGTCGCGGTAGATGGTGCGGGTCGAGACCTCCAGCCGTTCGGCAATGTCCCGGGCAAGGTGCAGTTTCCCGTCGCGCAGGATCTGGATGATTTCGAAAAGGCGGTCGGTGCGGCGCATGGGAACCACCCTTGGCGCGGGAAAGGGGGACAGGTCAAGGGCCGCGCCCGGCGCAGGTGCCGGGCGCGGCTTGGGCCAGATCAGGCGACCATGTCCCACAGCACTTCTTCATGGCGCATTTTTGCGCTATCCGGCGCGATGGCCTTCATCAGATCGGCGCAGAAGTCCTGCTTGTGGAATTCGGCGGCCACCTTATGCGCCGTTTCCATGTCCTTCCAGATGACATAATCGGTCCAGTGCCCATCTTCGCCGCAGCTTAGCTGCCGGTGCAGAAAGCCGGGCTGGGACCGTACAAAAGCCTCGCTGGCCTGGCTGAGAGCGACAAATTTCTCGGGACTCACGCCTTCGGCCAGTTTGAAAGTCACGATTTCGGCGACATGTTTGCTCATCACGTTTCTCCTTTGGTGTTTGTGATGGGCTGGATTTACCGGGCCACAACTGACATATACCTGTCAGTTGAGTGCGGGCTGCCTGCAAAAAACGCAGAATCCGAGGTTTGCGGGTGCCTTGCGCGCGCAGAGTTGCTTTCTCTCAACGCGCAGCCCGCGCTAAACCCGTAGCGAACAATTCCACCGGCGCCGCTGATCCGCGCTGGAACAAGAAGGAGAGACTCTCATGCTCAACAACATCGGCCTGCCTGGTATTCTGCTTATCGCTGTCGTGGTTCTGGTCCTGTTCGGCCGCGGCAAGATTTCCTCGCTGATGGGCGAAGTCGGCAAAGGCATCACCTCGTTCAAGAAGGGCATCAGCGAAGGCAGCAAGGAGCTGGAAGAAGATACCGCTGCCGAAGCGAAAGACGTCACGCCCGAGACCGAAAAAGACAAGGCATAACCGTCTATGTTTGATCTTGGGTGGACCGAACTGCTGGTCATTGGCGTGGTCGCGCTGATCGTGGTCGGCCCCAAGGACCTGCCGGTGCTGTTCCGAAATGTGGGACGGTTCGTGGGCAAGGCCAAGGGGATGGCGCGCGAATTCAGCCGGGCGATGCATGACGCGGCGGATGAGGCCGGGGTCAACGATATGGCCAAGGGCCTGAAGGCTGCATCGAACCCCATGGGCTCTGCCATGGACGGGGTGAAACAGGCAGCGCAGGAAATGGCTAAATCGATCGACCCGACCAAATTCGACCCCGAAAGCGAGACCGGCAAGCTAGCCGCTGAGCGCGCGGAAGATGCCAAGAAGATCCAGGCGTCCACAGCGCGTGCCGCAGCTGAGCGCAAGGCGCGCGAGGCGGAAGCGGCGCTGGCCAAGGCCGAAGAGGCCGAGGCGGCGCTGAAGCCTGCGGCACCGAAAACGGAAGAAGAGGCCAAATCATGAGCAACACGGATGAGATCGACGACTCAACCGCGCCGCTGATCGAGCATCTGGCCGAACTGCGCAACCGGCTGATCCATTCGGTTGCGGCTTTCATCGTCGGCATGGTGATCTGTTTCACCGTGGCAACGCCGGTGTTCAACTTCCTCACTGCGCCTTTGTGCCAGGTGCTGGCCGAGGGCGGCCAGGACTGCGCGCTGATCTTCATCAGCCCGCAGGAGGGTTTCTTTGTCGCGATCAAGATTTCCTTCCTGGGCGGCTTTATCCTGGCGTTTCCCTATATCGGATTCCAGATGTGGCGGTTTGTGGCGCCCGGGCTCTACAAGAATGAAAAGGGCGCGTTCCTGCCCTTCATGCTCGCCTCGCCGTTCATGTTCATTCTGGGTGCCAGCTTTGCCTTTTATGTGGTGACACCGCTGGCCTACGACTTCTTCCTTGGATTCCAGCAATTCGGAACCGCTGGCGAGGCTGTCACCGGTGAGGAAGTGAACCAGGGGCTGAGCGTGGTGTTCCAGGGCTCGGCGCAGGAGTATCTGAACCTGACCATCAAGTTCATCGTGGCCTTTGGCCTGTGCTTTCAGCTGCCGGTTCTGCTGACGCTGATGGGCAAGGCCGGGCTGGTGAGCGCCGATGGCCTGGGCTCGGTCCGCAAATACGCGGTGGTGGCGATTCTGGTGCTGGCCGCGCTGGTGACCCCGCCGGATGTGATCACCCAAGTGATCCTGTTTGTGGTGGTTTACGGGCTGTACGAGATCTCAATTCTCCTGGTTCGCCGGGTTGAAGCCAAGCGTGAAGCCAAGCTGCGCGCCGAGGGGTATTATGACGATGAGGACGAGATGGACGCCCATCCCGACGATCCGATGATGGCTGAATTCGAAGCTGAAGACGGCAAAGAAAAGTAGGCCAAAGACGGTTTGAAGCAGAAAGGCGCGTCCGCGAGGGCGCGCCTTTCTTGGGTTGCATACCATTGATCGATAGTTGTGGCGCCGGGCCTCTGGCTTTGGCGGCCGCTGCGTATGCAGTCAGCCGCAGTTTCCAGCGCTGATTATCCGGCGCATCAATCCCATGAACTGTTCCCTCTCCTCGATTGATAGGGGGGCTAGGGATTGCTCGTTCTGGTCGTTGGCGGCCTGATATGCGCTCTCCCGTGTGGCCTGTCCTTTTGCAGTCAGCCAGATTTGCTGTGATCGCGCGTCTGACGGGTGTTTCCTTCTGACAATCAGCCCGTCTCTTTCCATTCGGTTCAGTGTGTTGGCAAGGGTTGCCTGTTCCAGCGCCAGCTTCTGCAGCAGCTCGCGCTGGGTCACCCCGTCCTTGACCCAAAGTTCCAGCAGAATGGGGAATTGCCCAATGGTAATGCCAAGCGGAGTGATACGCTCCTGCAAGCCGGCGGCAAACAGGCGGGCGGTGTGATTCACCAGATAACCGGCGGAGTTTTCTTTTTCGAATTTCATGTGCCAGATCTGCACTTGAATAGCATGCTATGCAATGATACATAGCATGCTATATTAGTGAAAGGAACCCACATGCCTGAACTTGCAGAACTCGACAGCGCCGTCACGCTTTTCGAACAGATGGACGCCGAAGAAGGTCCGGTTGTCCTGATGAACCTGTTCACAATAGACCCATCTGATGAGCAGGCCCTGTTGGATGCTTGGGCGCATGACGCTGATTTCATGAAGACGCAGCCCGGGTACATTTCGACACAGATGCACAAGGGGATCGCCGGCAGCGCGACCTATGTGAACTATGCTGTCTGGCAGGACGTGCAAAGCTTTCGTGCGGCATTCATGCACCCGGAATTCCAACGCCGCATTGCACAGTACCCGGAAAGCGCAATCGCCAAGCCGCATCTTTTCAAAAAATTGGCTGTCGCCAATCATTGTGTCACCTGAATGTTCCCGGATCAGATTGCCATGAAACAGAAAGTCCACGCAGCCGCAGGTGTAACCGCCTTCCTGATCATTCTGACGTTTTGGACGTCCACAGTACTCAGCGAGGTTTTGGGAACACAGGAAACCATTGCCCTGGTCAAATCCAGAATCCTCTTGGGGATGTTCGCCCTGATACCGGCGATGGCCATTGCCGGGGGCTCAGGCATGGCGATCGGGCGCCGCCGCAAAGATGCCCCGGCCCGTGCAAAGATGAAGCGCATGCCCTTTATTGCCGCAAATGGATTGCTGGTTCTCCTGCCGGCGGCCTTCTTTCTGGAGGCAAGGGCAGGTGCGGGAAACTTTGACGGTGCATTCATCGTTGTGCAGGGCATTGAGCTTTTGGCGGGTGCGCTGAACCTCACGATGATGGGCATGAACATTCGGGACGGGCGCAGAATGGCCGCACGCAGAAAAAGCAGGGCCTAGGCCTGCAGCCATGCTCCCCGTCTCTGCTCTTGCCGGTCCGCCTTGAACGTGCTTTGAAATGCGGCAACTGACGGACGGAGGCACCCATGGACCAGATCGCATTGACCCGCATTGCCGAGGCGCTGGAGCGGATGTCGCCCGCACCTTTGGAGGCACCCGATTTCAACGCCGCCAGCGCCTTTGTCTGGCATGTGGGGCCAGAACGGCTGGAAGCGGTGGAACAGGTGAGCCGGGTCGATCTGGAGCTGCTGGTCGGCATCAACCGCTCCCGCGATACGCTGCTGGAGAACACCCGCCGGTTTGCCCAAGGGGCCGCCGCCAACAACGCGCTGTTGTGGGGCGCGCGGGGGATGGGGAAATCAAGCCTGGTGAAGGCCGTGCATGGCGCCCTGACGGCGGATCATCCAGGGCTGAAACTGGTGGAGCTGCAGCGCGAGGATCTGCCCTCGGTAGCGCGTCTTTTGAATCACCTGCGCGGCTCGGAGAACCGGTTTATCCTGTTTTGCGACGACCTGTCGTTCAGCCATGACGACCAGCATTACAAAAGCCTCAAGGCGGTGCTGGACGGCGGTATCGAAGGGCGGCCCGAGAATGTGGTGTTCTACGCCACCTCGAACCGGCGCCACCTGATGCCGCGGGACATGATCGAAAACGAACGGTCCAGCGCCATTAACCCTTCTGAAGCGGTGGAGGAGAAAGTCTCTCTGTCCGACCGCTTCGGCCTGTGGCTGGGCTTCCACCCCTGTGATCAGGACGAGTATCTGGCGATGATCGAGGGCTATTGTGCGGCTTACGGTGTCACGGCGGACACAGACGTGTTGCGTGCCGAGGCCATTGAATGGCAGGCGACCCGCGGCGCGCGGTCGGGCCGGGTGGCCTGGCAGTTCTTTACTGATCTGGCCGGGCGGCACGGGGTGGCGCTGCGATAGCCCGCAACGACTTCGCAATGCCTGAAACCAGAAAAGCCCGGCGATTTTGCCGGGCTTTTGTTTGTTTGCAGATCCTTACCGCCGTCAGTTCAAGTAGCTCAGCGGGTCAATGCTCTCAAATCCGTCGCGCACTTCGAAATGCACATAGGCATCGTCGCCGCCACGCAGCGAGGCGATGCGCTGGCCGCGGACCACGCTTTCGCCCTTCTTCACGGTGATATTGCCAACGTTCTGATAGACGGTCAGCAGTTTCTGGCTGTGGCGGATCACCACAATCGGCACATTATTGGAATCCTTGGTGATCGCAGCAACAGTGCCGGCCTCAGCGGCATTCACCGGCGCACCGGCAGCGGCAGCGATGTCGATACCGTCATTCCGGCCCTTGGAGTAGGTTTTGACGATCTTGCCCTGCACCGGATAAGCCATGGCAGCACTGCTGGCGCGGGTGGGTTTGGGCAGCTCCGGCTTGGGCAGGGTTTCCGCCGCAGGTTTGACGGCGGCGGGCTCGACCTTTTCCTCCGGCAGCGGCTGGCTGGCGCTTGGCGGCACCGGCGTTTCAGAACCGGCCCCCGGTTCGGTGACTGCCACGGCAGCAGCGGCCGGGGCCGGGCGGGGTGCGGGCTCTTCTTTCAAGGGGATCAGCAGGAACTGGCCTTCGCGCACCGCAAAATCGCTGCCCAGGCCGTTCCATTCCGCCAGCGATTTCACCGGCACCTGGTAAAGCCTTGAGATGGTATAGGCGGTCTCGCCGCGTTTCACCTTGTGACGCACCGGCTCGGGGCCGGCCTGCACCTTGGGCGGCTGCGGCTTGGGCACCGGCTGGATTGCAGTAGGGGTGACGGAACCGGGGTTGGGCGAGGTCAGCGGCGCGGTGTCAATGGCCTGGCCCGCCAGCGTTGCAATATCGACGGACCCTGCAGTGGCGCTGCCAGGCAGGCTGTCCGGCGCGCGGCGCGGCAGCGCCAGCACTTCGCCCTGGCGCATCTTGTCGCTGGTTTCCATGCCGTTGAACCGGGCCACTTCCGCGGGCGGCAGGCCGATGCGGGCAGCGACGTCCGAAACCGTATCGCCGCGCTGCGCCACCGCCACCTGATAAGAGGGGTAGGAGATCAGGCCGCGGGCATCCGGCGAAGGCCGGTTCGCGGTTGCAGTCTGCGCTGCGCCTGCCGTGTTAAAGGCGCCCAACTGGCCGCGCAGGTCGTAATCCAGCGGGCCCTGGCAGGCGGCCAGCACCCCGGTCAGCATCCCGGCCAGCGGCAATGCGGCCAGCAGCCTTGCACGGGGCAGGCCGCGGAATGCGGTCCGGGTGGGGGTGGTCCGGGTCATTTTGCTCTCCTCAAAACACGCTTCCCCTTTTTCGCGGGGGTTCGCTCGCGTCAATCACTATAGCCCATGCCGTCCGGGGGGCGGCTGAAATCCGCCGGTAGTTTACGTGTCCTTGCCCAATCCCTCAAGCAGCGGCACAAAACGCACCGGGCGCAGTTCGTCATAGTCCAGCCCGTCTTCGGTTTTGCGCACCCGGATCAGGGTCTGGACGTGGTCGGATTGACCTACCGGCAGCACCATAATGCCGCCGGTCTTGAGCTGCGCCAGCAGGGGGCTTGGCGGATCCTCGGCGGCGGCGGTCACGATGATCCGGTCAAACGGCGCCTGTTCGCTCAGGCCGTGGCTGCCGTCGCCGACCAGCGAGGTCACATTGGCAAGCTGCAGCTGCTCGAACACGGCCCGCGCCTCGCGCACCAGCCTTGCGTGGCGGTCGATGGTATAGACCCGGCGCGCCAGCTTTGACAGAATCGCCGCCTGATAGCCGGAGCCGGTGCCGACCTCCAGCACCGTGTCGCGCGGGGAGATCTGCAGCGCCTGGGTCATCATGCCCACGATAGAAGGCTGCGAGATGGTCTGGCCGCAGGCAATCGGCAGCGGCACGTCCTCATAGGCGCGTTCCGAGAAGATGCCGCGCACAAACATGCCGCGGTCGACCGCTTCGATGGCTTCCAGCACCCGCTGCTCTGTTACCCCGCGCGAACGCACAGAGAACAGGAATTGCATCTTGGTTTCGGGATCGGGGCCGCTCATTCAATTGCTTTCAGCGCGTCCAATGCATCGCGCGCGGTCAGGTTGGCACGCATCGGAGTGACAGAGATATAACCGTCGAGGTTGACCGCGGCGTCCGAACCGGCGGCGGTCTCGACCTGCTGGTTGCCGCCGCGGATCCACAGATAGCGCCGTCCGGTGGGCGACAGCTGTTCTTCCGCGGAAAAATGGCTGCCGCGGCGAAACCCTTGGGTGGCCACGCGGGCACCCTTCACCTCTGCGGCCGGGACCGGCGGGAAGTTGATATTATAAAACAGCCGGTAATCCTGCCCGTCCTGCGGCTGGGCGGCCAGGATCTTATTGACCAGCCCGGCCCCATGCACGGCGGCGGCTTCAAACGGATTGTCCGTCTCGCGGTTGGCAGGGCCGTAATACTGCGACAGCGCCATTGCCGGGATGCCCTGCAGCGCGGCTTCCATGGCGCCGCCGAGTGTGCCGGAATAGAGCGCGTTTTCAGCCGAATTGTTGCCGCGGTTCACACCGGATAGCACCAGGTCGGGTTTTTCGCCTTGCATCACCACATGAATGCCCGCCAGCACGCAGTCGGCAGGCGAGCCTTCGGCGGCAAAGCGGCGCTCGCCCAGCTGACTGAGCATGGTGGGGCGGGTGTAGCTGATGCAATGGCCGACGCCGGATTGTTCAAACGCAGGGGCCACGGTCCAGACTTCGCCGTCCGGGCCTGCGACCTCATGGGCGATGGCGTCCAGGACCTTCAGCCCTTCGGCGCTGATGCCGTCGTCATTGGTGATCAGAATGCGCATGGGGTGTCTGCCTGCCGTGTTCAACCGGGTTTTCGATTGAATAGGACCTGTGCCGGAACGGGGCAAGGTTTTCGCGGAGTGAAGCGGGATCAGCCGCAAAGCGGGGCAGGGAGGCAACAGGCCGGCCGGCTGCGCTCCCGCCCCCTGGGCCTGCATCAAAGATGCCGTCCCGGGCGTTGGGCCGGGCGCCGCGCTGGCGCGCGGCGCGGGCTGACAGTCAGCGTCAGTCTGCCAGGATCTGCGGCAGCAGGCGCGCGGCCTCATCCTGGATCGGGCTCAGTGCATCGCGGTTCTCGCCTGGGTGGAAACGGGCGCGCAGGGCAGTGGCCATCGGCTGCGGCTCCAGGATCCGCACTTGCGGGCCGGTGCGGCCGGTTTCCGCCTGCCAGCTGCGGGCCAGCGCCATCTGCGCCGCCTTGGTGGCGCCGTAGGTGCCATAAAACTTCTCGCCCGCGCGTGCGTCGTCAAAGAACACTGCGCGGCCCGATTGGCCCAAGAGCGGCGCGACATAAGGGATCAGCACCGAGGTCGCAGTGGCGTTGATGGCCACGGCCTTGGTCCAGTCCTTGGCGGCCACAGAAGGCGCGGGGCAAAGCGCGGTTGCGTGGATCGCGGTGTGCAGCCACAAGTCCAGCTTGCCCCAGCGATCGTGGATGCCACGGCAGAGCGTTGCCATCGCCTCGGGCACGGTGATGTCCATCGGCGCCAGGGTGGCAGAGCCGCCTGCGGCCTTGATGCGGTCATCCAGCTCTTCCAGCGCGCCGGTGGTGCGGGCCACGGCAACAATGTGATGGGTGGGCGCAAGCGCTTCGGCCAGGGCGTTGCCAAGGCCGCGCGACGCGCCGGTGATGAGAGCGATTTTATCTGTCATGGCACGTCTTGTGGGCCGCGCGCACGGGCAGGTCAAGGGGCGGCGGCCCGGGCCAAGAATTTTGGAAAATTCTTGGCAAATTTCTTCGAAGAAATTTGTGCTGCGGAACCGGGGTGCTTCAGCCGCCAGGCATGGCAAGTCGCTTGCTTTCGCCCTTGGAATTCAGGATCAGCCCCTTGGCGTCTATTGCCACCACCTGGCCCGATGACAGGCGGCTGCCGCGCGACACCTTGCGGGTGCGGCCCGACGGCAGCCGGATCAGTGCAGTCATACTGTCCTCTGGACCGAACAGCCCCAGCAGGCTCAGGTTGCCGCGGTTCATTGCATTGGTTTGAGTCGCAAGCCCTGCCACTTTGGCAGAGGTGCCGGCCTCAGTCTTTGTGTTCGACATACCGTCCGTTCCTCATTAATCCGGACGTATCTGGGCTGAGGCAGGCTGCGTATCAAGCCGCATCCGGCCCGGCGGCATCCGCATCGGCGGGAAGCCGCGGACGGCTGCAACGGGACCGCGAGACCCGGTGCCGCAGTGCCCGCTCAGGCGTCATACACCAGCGACGGCAGGTCGTGCCCATAGGCATAGAGCAGCTCCAGCAGCTCCTCCAGGTCGGCACCGTCCTTTTGCAGCGGATAGAGCGGATGGTTCTGTTCGGTGACCCTCAGCTCAGGATACTCACCGCCGGGGCGCATCTCCAGCATGCAGCCCGCAGGCACCGGCATGTCGGGCGGGATCGCATTGGCCAGCCAGGCCGGGCGGTCGCCCAGCTTTTCCGTCTCGCGCATCTCAAACAGGTCGAGATAGGCGTCGAAATCATCGCGGCTGAGGCTGGCCCAGGTGCCCAGGATGAACTCTTCGCCGCGGCTGTTTGCCAATGGCACTGCCAGCACTGCGCGGATAAAACGCAATTCGCCGAGGCGGCAGAAATCATCCGTCAGGATGTCGCCGCGGGTGGCCAGCACAGCAGAGTTGTCCTCCACTTCCATGTCCTCGGAACAGATGTCGGGCCGGTCGCAGCTGAGGCTCAGCAATTGCGCAAAGGTAGCGCCGCAGCAGCGGCACTGGCGCGGAGAGGTCAGCATGCGGGCAAGATGCGCGTCCAAAAGGCGGCCTTTCATCTGGAAGCATAGGAAAAGGCGCGGGCCGTCACGGCCAGCGCCTCCCCATGCACTGTTGGCGGCCCTCATACGCGGATGCGGCCGGAAGTTCAAACCCCCATGGACCGCCGAGGGGACGCCAGCCTTAGCCGGTGGCCAGTTTCGAGGCATTCCAGGAGGCGCCGGGGGCCGGCATGTCCTGGATCTTGGCGCTGACCCGGCTGCTGCCTTCCAGCGCGTCCAGGTATTCAGCCGTCACCCCGGTGACATAATTGCCGTCAAAGCAGGAGCAGTCAAAGCCCTGGATGTCCGGGTTGCCTTCCTGCGCCGCCCAGATCAGGTCTTCGAGCCTCTGATAAAACAGCGCGTCCGCTCCCAGCTCTTCGCGGATTTCGTCGATGCTGAGGCCGTTTGCGATCAGCTCATGCTTGGTCGGCATGTCGATGCCATAGACGTTCGGGTATTTTACCGGCGGTGAGGCAGAGGCGATATAGACTTTCTTGGCGCCCGCATCGCGGCACATTTGCACAATCTTTTTAATCGTGTTGCCGCGCACAATGGAATCGTCGATCAGCAGCACGTTGCGGCCCTTGAACTCCAGCGGGATGGCATTCAGCTTGCGGCGCACCGACTTCTGCCGTTCCGCTTGGCCCGGCATGATAAAGGTCCGGCCCACATAGCGGTTCTTCACCAGCCCTTCGCGGTAGCGGATGCCGGTGGAGTTGGCGACTTCCAGTGCCACGGGGCGCGCCGAATCAGGTACCGGGATGATGCTGTCGATTTCCAGTCCCGCGTCCTGAATCTGCTTGGCCAGCGCCTGGCCCATGCGCAGCTGGGTCTTGTAGACGGAAACACCGTCCATCATCGAATCAGGCCGCGCCAGATAGACATATTCAAAGATGCAGGGTGTCAGCTTGCCCTCGACCGCCTGGAAGCTGTGCATGTTGCCGTCGAGATCAACAAGAATGGCCTCGCCCGGCTTTACGTCGCGGATCTTTTCAAAGCCGTTGATGCCGAACGCCACGTCTTCAGAGGCAAAGCAGAAATCCTCGCCGCCGCTTTGTGCCGGGCGTCTGCCGACGGACAGCGGGCGGATGCCATTGGGGTCGCGGAACGCCAGCATGCCGACGCCGGCGATCATGCACAGCACCGAATAGGCGCCCTGGATCCGCTCCATGGTCATCTTCACACCGGCAAAGATGTTGCGGACCGGCTCGGCATTGCCGTTGACCTTGATCGCGTCAGCCACCTTGTCGGCCAGCACGTTCAGCATGATTTCGGAATCTGAGGTGGTGCGCAGATGGCGGCTGTATTTGCCGGTCACCTTCTCGCGCTGCTCGGCAGTATTGGTGATATTGCCGTTGTGAACCAGATAGATGCCATAAGGCGCGTTCACAAAGAACGGCTGCGCTTCGGCCGCACTCAGCGAGCCCGCGGTGGGATAGCGGACATGGCCGATGCCGGTCTTGCCGGTCAGGGTGTCGGCATCCTGCGGGCCGAACACATCCTTGACCAGGCCGTTCTCCTTGCGCTCGCGAAAGAACTCGCCGGTGTAGGTGACGATGCCGGAGGCGTCCTGGCCGCGGTGCTGCAGCATCAGCAGCCCGTCATATATCTCCGCAAAGACATCCGTGTCCCGGCTTGCGATCCCCAAAATCCCGCACATTGGCTGGCTCCAATCCCACTTAGGCTTTGCTGTTCGGTTGCTGAAGGAAGCGGCTCGGATGGCAGTCTAGCGCATTTTGCGTCGCTTGCGCCAATCCGGCTGACCAAGCGGCGCCAAGCGGCCATACCGGCAAACCGGCCGGAGCCAAGGCGCCGAATGCGTCTCCAAAGCCCGGCGCCATGCGCGTCAGGTCAGATCCACAAGGGCAGGCGGGCAGCGTCTGCAGCAGCGGCAAGGCGGTGTGGCTCCGAATCCGTTTCCTGTTCCGGCCCTCACATAGTGCCTTTCGCCGCGGCTGTCATCAAAGGATCACAAATCCGATGCCGCACCGCGGCAACGGGGCGGGGAGGGATGTACCCGGCGGCGGCATCAATGCAGCGTCAGCAATGAAACAGCCCCGACCAGCACAAGGCTCAGCGCCCAGACCAGATCCAGGTTGAACCAGCCCTTGGACAGGAATTTAAGCCCCAGCCAGTGATAAACGCCAAGCGCCAGCGCGCCGCCGGCTGCGGTCATGGCAAGGGTATGGACCAGCGCCACGGTGATGGCGATACCGGCATTGCGTCCCATCAGTGTAAAGGCGGCGGCGTGGCCTGCGCCCTCATCCGGGCCGCAAAGGCCCAGATAGACCGGCACCAGCATTAGCCCCGCACCATGCGCCATCGCTGCCAGAAACGACCACAGCGCTAGCCGCGACGGCGGCACCCGCGCCAAAAAGCGGGGGTGGCGGCGGTTGATCAGCAGATACCCCCCCAGCGCAATTACCAGACAGGCCGCACCGATACGGATTTCAACATGCCATTCCGTCAGCCACAGCAGCGCCGAAAACGGCAGCAGGATCGCAGTCATCGCCAGCAGATGGCCAAAGGCCAGGGCCATCAGTGCTTTGAACAGGCTGGATTTGCGGCGCTCCATCAGCGCCGAGGAGACCGCCAGCGGCCATCCCATCCCAGGGTTCACCCCGTGATAAAGCCCCGAGGCAACGACGGCCCACCACAGGGCCGCCGCCGTTGAAATTTCCGCCACCCGTCAGACGGAGGGATAGCAGAAACTGTCGGTAGAGCAGTCGCCCCCCTCCAGCCGGATCTGATGACTGCGGTAGCCTTTGGGGAAGTCGATATAGAAATCCTTGTCCAGCTCCAGCCCGCCGCCGTCGCCCACGTTGGCCATTACCATCTGGCCGCCTTCGTCATCAGGATAGAACTGGTCGTCCCAGGTGGAATAAAGCGAGTTGGTCCAATAGACCCGCTTGCCGTCGCGGCTGATCTCAACCATCTGCGGGCCATAGACAAAATCCTTGCCGTTCGGATGCTTGGCGCCGCGGGCAATACCGCCCAGTTCAACCTTGCCGGCCAGCTTGGGGTTCATCGGGTCAGATACATCATACTGATGCATTTCCCCCAACCCCCAGCAGGCCACATACAGGTATTTGTCGTCCAGGCTCAGGTCGATATCGGTGACCAGCGGCGGCACTGCTTCAAACCCCTGCAGCAGCGGTGGCAGGTTTTCGGGCTTTTCGGGACGCGGGTCGATGGTGATGGTCTTCTTGGCCTCAAACGTGCCGTCATCCTTTTGCCACCAAGTAAAGATCGCGCCCTGCAGGTTAGTGGTATCCACCACCACACCGCAAAAGCCGTAATCTTTGGACGGATCATGCGCAGGCCGGATTTCCAGCGCCATCTGGTGATTTTCACCCAGATCAATGGTCTGCACGTTCTTGCGCTCGCGCAGGTTCCAGAAATGGATCGAATGGCCGTATTTGTTGCTCAGCAGATTCTCGGCCACGATGCCGTTTTCAAACTGCGGCGGCAGGCCCCATTCCGAACTCACCATGTAGTCGCGCGGCAGGTTCCACCAGAAATCATAATGCTTGTCCTGCGCGCCGCGGTCCATTTCATAACGGCCCAGAATGTCGAAGGTCTCGCAATCCATGATGAAAATGCCCGGCGGCCCGTCGGTGCCGTCTTTGCCGCCGCCGCCCAGGGTCGAGACATAGATGCCTTCAGGTCCGCAATGAATGGTGTGCGGGCGGGAATAGCCGGTTTTGGCAAACAGCTCTTCGGGTTCGATGATCTTGTGGATCTTCGCCTCTCGCGGTTCCTTCACGTCGATCACATAGATACGGCTGGAGCGGATGCCGGGAATGATCAGATAGCGCCGCTCCAGAAACGCGTGGCCGGTCAGCGGCGACAGCGCCGACGAACAGGCGTTCCAGCCGAAATGATGAAATTCGTCGCCCTTGTTGGGCATGATCAGCTGATGCACGATGTCGCCGTAGCTGTCCGATTTGGGATCCACATCGACAACCGCCAACCCGTCAGGCTGCGAACCATCGGGGCTGAGCATAAGGGTAAAAGCCAGCGTCTCGGCCGGGGCTTCCATGGCTAGCCTGGGGGTGGCATGGAATGTGGGGTCAGGCCGCAAATTCATCGTCAAATCCTCCCTGAAAACGGGCGCCATTTGTTCTGTCGTGCGTCTCGGCGCCTGCGCTAATGCTGGCACACATCCAAATTCCGGGCAATTTTTTTCGAAATGACGCTGCTGCGCGAAACATTTTCCCGGTTTTGTGCGGTATGCGGCCGATGGCCGACTAATTGCGGGATGCGGTCAGGATGCTGTTCTTCCAGCCCGGTGGCCGCATCCTGCAAAGAAAAGGCCCGCACAAAGGCGGGCCCGAGGGGGGAGGGAATGTCTTGGGGGGCTTGGCCCCGGTGATCAGGCTGCCAGAATACGGTCCAGCAGGTTGTCCAGCGGCGACGGCAGGCGGGCGTCCTCGCTGTCCATGCCGGTCTCGGCAAGAGCGCGGCCTTCGTTGCTGGCCAGCACCTGGCGGGTCTCGGAAAGCGACAGCTGGTGAAAGGCGGACTCTTCGGCAACATCGCCTGCGGGCAGCAGCATGCCGCTTTCGGCCCAGACCAGCTCTTCTTCTGCAAACTCGAAATGGATGCGGCCCAGACGCTCGGGCGCAACTGCGGTGATGCCTTTGTAGCCGGTCAGCGCAATCAGCTTGGTGACCACCACCGGCAGGCCGAACAGGCGCTCGGCAGTGTCCATTTCCAGCGCCACTTGCTGGTCCGAGGGCAGCATAAGGTCGGTGTCGTTGCCCAGGGCGCCGGCCGGGACATGCATGCATGTGGTCAGGCGCGGCACTGCGTGGCGGACCGCTTTCACTTCCTGAGCACCGCCGTCAAAGGTGAACACCATGTCGCCTGGCTTCACGTCGCGGGCCTGCTTAAAGCCTTCTTCGGTCTCCACCAGCGTTGCGGGCAGAAAGCCGCCGCTGCGGATACGGTTGCGCCTCTTGGCAGGGGCCGCAGACAGCGTGTCCGGCAGGGGATTGGTCAGCAGCAGAACATCAACCGGCTGATAGTCGGCAAAATCTGTGGTGTGGTCCAGCTGCATTGTGTCGTCCCTTCTGAGCGTCTTAGCCCGGCGTTTTGCCGTTGAAGCCATCAGGCCCCGGAATTGGGACCAAATTGGGGCGGGGGTGCGTCCCATTTCGGGATGGCGCGATTTTTCCAGGACAAAAGCCGCCTTTTCAGGGGGATTGTTAACTGTTTGACGGGGCAGGCTGAGGATTTGTTAAGATTTACCGCAAGTTTGATGACCCGGGTTTTGCTCGCTCTGCACGTGATTCCTTTTGGTTAACAGGACGTTAACCATCATTTGTCTCGTTAACCATCCAGCCCGGCTGCTTGTGGATAACTGTGTGAACGCTTTGAAATCAAAGCAAAACGGGCGCCCAAGGGGCGCCCGCATGTCTGTCTTAAGGTGGTAATCCTTAGGTATTACTGACCGCAGGACCCGATCAGCGCTTCATACTGCTCGGTGACCCAGCCCAATGCCTGCTCCGGGTTGCGGTCCTCAATCTTGCCGATCAAACGCTCAAACACGTCGGCCGAGCGGCTTTCGTCAACAATTGTGAAGCTCTGCCCGGTCATCACAACATTGTAGAGGAAGAAGGCAATCGCCACCAAAAGAATGCCGCGCAACACCCCAAAGAAGAAACCCGCGCCCTGGTCCAGCCCGCCAAGCGCCGAGCGCTGCACCAGGGTGGAAAACAGCGGCGTAAAGAAGGAGACCACGATCAGCGCCAATGCAAACACCGCGGCAAAGGCCGCAATGATCGACAATTCGCAGCTGTCGGCAATGAATTCGCCGATCACCGGAATTTCCGCCATCAGCGGTTCCACCTGTGGCGCAAAGATAAAGGCGAGCACGCCTGCGGCGATCCAGCCTGCGATGGCCATCGCTTCGCGCACGAAGCCACGTGAATAGGCCAGCAGCGCCGATACGACGATGACCAGGGCCACGACCCCGTCGATGATTGTGAAACCTTCCATGTCCCTCGCCCGTTTGCCTGCGATAAATTTTTTGCGACCTTAGCCGGCCCCGAAGAATTCGCCAACAAAACCGGCCAGATCGCTGGACTTTCGCAAGTTCAGACCGTTCACGGACACAGTTTTACTGCCGCCAGGGGCAATCGCCGCCGTGAAACCAAGTTTTTGCGCCTCTTTCAACCGGTTTTCGGTCTGCGGAGCCGGACGCAGGGCTCCGGATAGCGAAATTTCTCCGAAAACCACCGTATCGGCGGGCAAAGCCACGTCTTCCCGTGCGCTCAGCAGCGCTGCGGCAACCGCAAGGTCCGCCGCAGGTTCCGAGATCTTCATGCCGCCCGCCACGTTCAGATAGACATCCAATCCTGCAAACGGGATGCCGCAGCGCGCTTCGAGGACGGCCAATATCATCGCCAGCCGCGATGAATCCCAACCGACAACAGCGCGGCGCGGCTGGGAATGGGGCGAGGGCGCGATCAGCGCCTGCATCTCGACCAGAACGGGCCGGGTGCCCTCAATGCCGGCAAACACAACTGAGCCGGGCGACGGCTCGCCGCGTTCGGACAGAAACAGGGCCGAAGGGTTGATGACCTCAGCCAGCCCGCCGCCGGTCATCTCAAACACGCCGATCTCGTCCGCCGGGCCAAAGCGGTTCTTGACCGCCCGCAGGATGCGGAACTGATGGCCGCGCTCACCCTCGAAATAGAGCACGGTGTCGACCATATGCTCAACCACGCGGGGGCCGGCGATCTGGCCGTCTTTGGTGACATGGCCGACCATGATGATCGACACCCCGTTGCGCTTGGCAAAGGTGGTCAGCTCGTGCGCAGCAGCCCGCACCTGGCTGACCGACCCCGGCGCACTGTCCACATGGTCGGACCACATGGTCTGGATGGAGTCAATGATAGCCAGTTGCGGCTTCTCCGCTTCCAGCGTCGTCAGAATATCACGCAGGTTGGTCTCGGCAGCCAGCTGCACGGGCGCATCCGTCAACCCCAGCCGCTGCGCCCGCATCCGCACCTGCGCGCTGGCTTCCTCGCCGCTGACATAGATGGTCTTGACACCGGCCTTGGCAAACCGCGCCGCCGCTTGCAGTAAAAGCGTGGATTTGCCGATCCCCGGATCCCCCCCCACCAGAATGGCCGAGGCCGCCACCAGGCCGCCGCCCAGCACCCGGTCCAGTTCCCCCACGCCGCAGCAGGCGCGCGGCGGCGGGGTTTCGCGTGTGGCCAGATCACTCAGCGGGATGGTGCGCCCGCGTTTGACGCCCAGTGACTTTTTCGAGGGGCCGGAGCTCAGCCCCTTGTCCTCGGAAATCGTGTTCCATTCGCCGCAGCCTTCGCAGCGGCCCGACCATTTGGAGAAGCTCGCGCCGCAGGCCGAGCAGGAGAAAGATGTTTTTGCCATGCCGGATCAGTGGCAGATGTTTCTGTTTTGTTCAAGGGCCGCGAACCTTGACGCCCGGTTCCTGCGGGCTGTCACGGCAAAAGCGAGGCTCTGCCTCGCGCTCCGGGATATTTGAGGCCAGAAGAAGCGGGCTTCTTTCTGGTTGAAAATACCCCGGGCGCTGCCCCCAAGGGCCGGGGGCAGCGCCCCTTTGACGCGTCTTCCGCAAGGAGGGAGCGCAGCGCGTCAGTCCGCGCGGCGGGGCGGCTGGATCGGCACGACGCTGCCGGGATGCGGATCAGACCCGTCCGGCGGGCTTTGCAGTTGCGCCGACAGTTCCGGCAGCAATTCGAACAGCTCGCCGCGCAGCCGCCCCAAATGCGATTTGGCGATGCTTTCCTCGATCTCCACATCGCGGGACCACTGGCGCAGCTCATGCATGACGATCTGGGCATCCTCCAGCCGCGCCTTGAAGGTCTCCAGCTCCTCCTGGCGCTGCTGCAGAAACAGCCGGGCGCGGGATACTTTGGCGTCGGAATAGGTCTCTGCCAGCTCGTGGCTGACCTGGCTCATCTGCGACGCCACTTCCAACACCTGCGGTTCCAGCCCGGCCAGATCGGGGTGCGACCGCAGAAAGGCAAGCCGCTCCTTCACCGCGTCGAATTCTGATGCCAGGGTAAAGATCCCGGCACGGTCGGCGGCATGGGCCAGCTGATAGGCCTGCAGCACGTCCTCCATCTGCAGCGAGAACCGCCGGTGCGAGGTTTCCAGCGCCAGGATACGCCCGTTGGCAGGCAGGAAAAAAGCCAGCATCACCGCCAGCGCCGTCAGGGTGATCTGCGCCGCCATTCCGGCCTGCGGGTAGATATCAGCGCCAACCCCGGCCTGCAGGCTGAGCCAGGGCCAGACGCCCGAGGCCGACAGCCCGGTGGCCGCCAGCGCCGCCAGCGCGCCAAAGCAGATCAGCAGGAACGTCAGCCGCATGAATGCGGTCTGGGCAGTGAACAGGATCGATTGAACGCCGGACATAGGTCCCCCTCCAGCAGCAATGCAACAGATGCGGGGCCGGCGGGCTGCGGGGGACGCCCGTCAACCGGGCGCAGCATGCCGGACCCCTGCGATACAGGTGTTCGGCCCTACGAAATGGAGCGGTTCAGCGCCGGATCAAGCTTTCAGTCCGGTGTTTTGCCAATCTTTGCAGTGCGTTCAGTCAGCATCCCCAACCCCAGCGAGGCCAGGATGCATGCCGTGAACAGGTACAACCCCCAGGCGGTCTCAATGGTCGCAAGGCCGATCCCCTTGGCCAGCGTGATGTAAAGCGCGATGAGGAAAACATCAGCCATTGCCAGTTTGCCCAGCACATGCAGGACCGGCTGCACCTTGCTGTCCAGCAGATCCCACTGCACCAGCGCCAGCCCGATGGTTTTGAGGTAGGGCGCAAAGATCGCAAAAAATGTCACGATCAGCGCCAGCACCGCATCACTGCCCCACAAGGACTGCAGCCCCGTAAGCACCGAGATTTCGCTGAGGCCGAAGATCGGCAGCAGCCCCGCCCGCATCAGCGGCGCGAACCAGGCGACGGGGTAAAGGATCAGCAGCGACAGGGTGAGGAGGCGGAGGGTCATGGCGGCTCGTTTCTGCTATCCCATTTGGAATTGTGTGTGCGGGGCCGGATTTAAAAGCGGGCAAGTGGCCTGAAAACCGTAGCGGCAGCATATATGGAGGCTAAGGATGCCTCTCGCCGGAGTGTTTGTGAAATAAAAAGGGGAGGCCCTGCCGGTTGGGAAGCGACTGGCCTTTTTGCAGATGCTAGAAAACATCAAAAAAGAGCAAAGCGAGCATACCGAAAATTGTGTTGCAGAAAATGATGGAAGCGCTGTGCCAGGGCAACGTCCACTTTGTCAGTGCGTAAAATGAGAGTGCCAAGTTAAGCGGAATGCCGACGGTGACTGCCTGCGTCGTTGAGATTACGGCCTTGGCAAGCGGGGCAGGGCCCAATTCCAGAAGCCAATAAGCCAGACTGTAGATAAGGTCGAGGCCGAGCGGTAGACAACCGAAGAATATCGCCAGAAGGCCTGTTCTTTGCAATTTTGTATGACGGCGCAACCGTTTGCCAAAGGTCACCGTCAGACATGTGCTTGCGACGAAGCAAGCAGGAAAGATAATAAACCAAAATGCGATCCCGAAGTCCATTACCTCACCGCCTCGATCGGCCCCTCCGCGCGGCCGTGGATGAATTGCTCCATATAGGGATCGCCCGACGCATCCATCTCGCTCACCGGACCGGTCCATTGGATCACCCCGCCGTGCAGCATCGCCACATTGTCGGCAATGGCGCGAACCGAGGTCATGTCGTGGGTGATGGTCATCGCGGTTGCGCCCATCTCCACCACGATTTCGCGGATCAGGTCGTTGATCACGCCGGACATGATCGGGTCCAGGCCGGTGGTCGGCTCGTCGAAAAAGATAATCTCCGGCTCCGCCGCAATAGCGCGGGCGAGGCCTACACGTTTCTGCATGCCGCCTGACAGTTCAGCAGGCAGGCGGTCGGCGACGTCTGATTTCAAACCGACCCGGCGCAGCTTCTCGATGGCGATCTCGCGGGCCTCATCCGCCGGGCGCTTCAACGCGCCGCGCAGCAGGCGAAAGGCTACATTCTGCCAGACCGGCAGCGAGTCAAACAGCGCACCGCCCTGAAACAGCATCCCGAACCGCGCCAGAAACTTGTCGCGGTCGCCCTGGCCTGCAGGCCTGCCATCGACATAGATTTCACCGCTGTCCGGGGTGATCAGCCCCAGCACGCTTTTCAGCGCCACAGATTTGCCAGTGCCGGACCCGCCGATGATCACCATCGAGCTGCCCTTGGCGATCTCCAGGTTCATGCCGTTCAGCACAGCATTGTCGCCAAAGGATTTGCGGACGTTTTCCATGCGGATCATAGCGAGAAGAACACCCCTGTCAGGACAAAATTGGCGGCCAGGATCAGCACCGCAGCGGACTCCACGGACCCTTTGGTGGCGCGGCCCACACCCTGCGCGCCGCGGCCCGATTGCATGCCGTAATAGCAGCCCATCATCGCCGCGATGGTGCCAAAGGCGGCGCCCTTGACCAGTGACGAGATAATGTCCAGCGGCTCCAGGAAATCTACGGTGTTCTTCAGGTAGGCCGCGGAATTGAAGCCGAGGTTCTGCACCGCCACAGCATAGCCGCCCATGATCCCGATGATGTCGCCGACGCCGACCAGCACCGGCACTGTGATCAGCGCCGCCAGCACCCGCGGCGCCACCAGGTATTTCATCGGATGGGTCGACAGTGTCACCAGCGCGTCGATCTGCTCGGTCACCTTCATGGTGGCGATCTCCGCCGCAATCGACGAGGTCACCCGCGCCGCGATCATCAGCCCGACCAGGACCGGGCCCAGCTCGCGCACCATGCCGATGGCAACGATCTGCGGCACCACCGCCTCGGCGTTAAAGCGCGCGCCGCCGGCATAGATCTGCAGCGCCAGCGCGCCGCCGGTGAAGACCGCGGTCAGGCCCACAACCGGCAGCGACAGCCAGCCGATGTTCAACAGCGCATTCAGCAGCTCGCGCGGGTAATAGGGCGGGCGGACCATATGGCTGAAGGCCCGCAGCGCAAATAGTGCTGCGCGGCCAACAGCGGCCAGCCCGGCCAGTGCTGCGCGGCCCAGCCGGGCCAGAAAAGCGGTTGGGTTCATCCCTGATATGTCCGTGCATAGCGGTGACCGGTAGAGGTCAGGATCTCATAGCCGATGGTGCCGGCCGCATCGGCCAGCCGATCCACGGTCTGCTGCTCATTGAGGATCGACAGCGCCTCAGGCACCTCAGCCAGGTCGGTCACGTCCACAGTGATCAGATCCATCGAGATCCGGCCCACCACGGGGCAGGGGGTGCGGCCTGCAAAGACCTGGATGCCGCCATTGCCCATCGCCCGGTGCAAACCGTCTGCATAGCCCGCGGCGACGGTGGCGATGCGGCTGGGACGCTGGGCGGTCCAGCTGTTGCCGTAACCGGCAGTCTCACCCGGTTCCAGATCGCGCAGCTGAATAACCGGCAGGTCCAGCTGCACCACCGGCAGCGCGTCCGTGAACGGCAGCCCGCCATAAAGCCCGATACCGGGGCGGCAAAGGTCGAAATGGTATTCCGCCCCCAGCAGCATGCCGCCGGTCGCGGCCAGCGAGCGGGGGATCTCCAGCCCGTCGGTCATATCGCGGAAGGTCTGCAGCTGCTGCGCGTTCATCGCGTGGCCGGGCTCATCGGCGCAGGCCAGATGCGACATCAGCAGCACCGGATTCTGGCCCAGGGCGATCTCGGCCACTGCGGCCCATTCGCTGTGCTCCATTCCCAGCCGGTTCATGCCGCTGTCCAGCTGCACCCCGAACGGATGCCCCGGCAGCGCCTCGAAATGGCGCAGCATCTGGTCCAGCGAGTTCAGCATCGGCGTCAGCTGAAAATCCTTCAGCAGCTTGGTGTCGCCCGCCATATGGCCGGAAAACACCGAAATGCCGGGGCCGGGGCCAAGTGCGCGCCGCAGCGCGCCGCCTTCTTCGGCTGCCGCCACAAAGAAATTGCGCGCGCCCGCCTTGGCCAGTGCCTTGCCGACGCGGCCCGCATCCAGGCCATAGCCGTTCGCCTTGACCACGGCTGCGGTTTCGCAGGTGGTCAGCGCATCCAGATTCCGCCAGTTGGTGACCAGCGCATCCAGGTTGATTGTCAATCTTGCCGTGCTCATGCGGTGTTCATGACATGGGGAGACCGCAGGTCAAGTGGGAAAAACCGGAATGGCGGCAGAGCTCCGCCGCCGCAGAACAAATTAGCCCGGTCCCGGGGGGGCAGGACCGGGCCGGTGCCAAGGGGGTGACGGTCAAGTGATCGGCGTGTCCTTGGCATAGGCAAACCGGACTCCGGCCCAAACCGGCCGGGATCAGTAGTCTTCCTGCCCCTGCTGCCAGGCTTTGGCCAGGTTGCCAAAGCGGGTGAATTGCGCCTCAAATGTCAGGGTCACGGTGCCGATGGGACCGTGGCGCTGTTTGCCGACAATGACATCCGCCTTGCCGTGCAGGCTCTCCATCGCCTGCTTCCACTCTTCCATCCTGTCCAGCTCGTGATCGCCGGGCTTTTCTCGTTCTTTGTAATATTCCTCGCGGAACACAAACATCACCACGTCGGCGTCCTGTTCGATCGAGCCGGATTCCCGCAGGTCCGACAGCTGCGGCCGTTTGTCTTCGCGGTTTTCCACCTGGCGCGACAGCTGCGACAGCGCGATCACCGGGATGTTCAATTCCTTGGCAATCGCCTTCATCCCCATCGAGATTTCGGCAATCTCGTTCACCCGGTTTTCGGCCATGCCGCGGCACAGCTGCAGATAGTCGATCACCAGAAGATCCAGCCCATGCGTCCGCTTCAGACGCCGCGCCCGTGCGGCAAGCTGCGAAATCGGGATCGCCGGCGTATCGTCAATAAACAGCGGGCAGCTTTCCAGATCCTTGGCCGCCTGCACAAAGCGGCGGAATTCGCCTTCGGTCATGTCACCCTGGCGGATCTTGTGCGATGAAATCTCAGACGCTTCCGCCAGAATACGCCCGGCCAGCTGCTCGGCGCTCATCTCAAGGCTGAAAAAGCCGACCACGCCGCCGTCCAGCGCGCCCTCCGAACCGTCGGGTTTTATCCCGCGTTTATAGGCCTTGGCGACGTTGAAGGCGATGTTGGTCGCCAGCGACGTCTTCCCCATAGAGGGGCGGCCCGCGAGGATCAGAAGGTCCGAGGGATGCAGGCCGCCAAGTTGTTTGTCGAGGTCCGTCAGGCCCGTCGAGATGCCGGCCATGCCGCCACCCCGCTGATACGCCTCGTTGGTCACATTAACCGCTTCTGTGACGGCTTTCAGGAACGACTTGAAACCGCTTTCGGTCTGGCCCTGTTCGGCCAGCTGATACAGCGATTGTTCTGCTTCAACGATCTGCTCTTTAGGTTCTGATGCCACGTCAACGCGGCGCGCCTTTTCTGCAATGCTGTGGCCCAGGGCAATCAGCTCGCGCCGGATCGCCAGGTCGTAGATCATCTGTGCGTAATCCCGCACCGCAAAGGCCGAGATCGACGCGCCGGCAAGCTTGGCCAGATAGGCCGGGCCGCCCAGCTCCTTCAGCCCTTCGTGGTCTTCCAGAAACGCCTTCAGCGTCACTGGCGAGGCCAGCGCGTTCTTGGAAATCCGCGCCGCGGCCACTTCATAGATCCGGGCATGCACCGGATCATAGAAATGCGACGAGTCGATGATCAGCGCGATCTTGTCATAGACCTCGTTGTTGGTCAGGATCGCACCCAAGAGCTGCTGTTCCGCCTCCACCGAATGCGGCAGTTCATTGTCTGGCATCGCAGATTGCGGTGCGGCAGGCTCCGGCATCGGGGCCGGAGGCGGCATATCGCCGTCGAAAGGGGTAATTTCGTTCATCACTGCTCTCGTCACTAAGCCCGCCTTATAGGGCGCCAAGGGCGTTTCTCCTATCTGGGAATCTCTGTGGATCCCTTGTGGATATCCGCACGGGGCCTGTGGGCTGTTTACCGGAAAGGCCAGCATGCCTGCCCAATGCAGACTATATGATGTGGCGCGATCTGGGAAGAATTCTATATCTGCATTTCAATTGGCGCAGAATATGATTCGAGGCGGCTTTGTCCACAGGCCGCCCCGTAACGCTTTCCCTGGCGTTAAGCGGATTTATGCGCGTCCTGCCAGGCGCGCGGATCCTTCAGGAAGGTTTCCACCTCATCCAGCGTCTCGGTGCTGAACGCGCCTTGCGCGCGGGCTTCGGCCAGCACATCCCACCAGGTGCACAGATAGTGCAGTTCCACCCCGTGATCGCCCAGCGTCTTGGTGGTTTCCGGGAAGATGTCGTAATAGAAAATCACTGCGGTGTGGCCGCAGCTGGCTCCGGTCTCGCGGATCGCATCGACAAACGACAGTTTCGATCCGCCATCGGTGGTCAGGTCCTCGACCAGCAGCACCCGTTCGCCTTCGCTCATCGCGCCCTCGATGCGGGCGTTCTTGCCATAGCCCTTGGGCTTCTTGCGCACATAGGTCATCGGCAGCGCCATGCGTTCGGCGACCAGGGCAGCAAAGGGAATGCCCGCAGTCTCACCGCCGGCGATATTGTCAAACGCCTCAAACCCGGCATTGCGCATCACGGTCACGGTCATGAAATCCATCAGCGTCGAGCGGATCCGCGGAAAGGAGATCAGCTTGCGGCAGTCGATATAGCTGGGCGAGGGCAGGCCGGACGCCAGCGTATAAGGTGTCTCGGTGTTAAAGTTCACCGCGCCGATTTCCAGCAGCATCCGGGCCGACAGGCGGGCGATTTCTTCTTGAGACGGATAGGACGAGGGGATCATGGCGGCAGGCATCCTTTGCGGCAGCGGTTTGGCTGTCCATAAACCGGAACGCCGCCGGTTTGAACCCCCGGTGAAAGGCAGCAGGCCAACGCTGCCCTCTGTTGTTCAGATCAGACCAAGTTCCATTCCTCGGGGGCTGGGTAGTCTTCGCAGGCCCAGAGTTTTTCAACAATGGGGGTAGGGGTGTCGATGCCGGCGGGCTGCTTGGCTGAAACGAGCACAGGCTCCCATTCGGGCAATTCAAAATTGAAATCCGTTTCGTCCAGATCCGCCAGCTGCACATCTTTCAGCGTGATGGTGTTGCCGTGTGCGTCCTCGATCACGACGTTTTCGCCGTCCTCGCGAATGTGGTTGTCCAGCAGATCGGCCATATCCGTGATGCTGGACACCGTGCTCAGGTCAATCTTTTCACCGCTGCTGGAGGCATCAAAGTCGGTGATGGTGTCGTTGCCAAATGCGTCGCTGAACACAAAAGTGTCGTCGCCTGATCCGCCGGTCGAAAGATCATCGCCATTGCCGCCGTCCAGCGTATCCTGGCCTTTGCCGCCTTTCAGGCTGTCGTCCCCCCTGCCGCCCTTCAAGCTGTCGTCGCCTCTGCCGCCGTTCAGCCTGTCTTCGCCCTTGTGGCCGGACAACGTGTCATCGCCTGCATTCCCGGCCAGCTTGTCCTGGCCGGACCCGCCCTTCACAACGTCGTCGCCCGCTCCGCCTTTGACGGTATCGTTTCCGGCGCCTCCCTTCAGCGTGTCATCCCAGACGGTTCCTGTGAGCTTGTCGTGTTCCGTAATCTCCACGGTGCCCAAGTCCCAAACCAGGGTCTGGTTCGGCTCCAGCGAGGTGGTGACAGGCGAACTCTGGGTGATCGACGCTTCAAACGCTTCATAGCCGCTGTAGCTGTCAATTTCGGGGAGGGGATCGCCGCTCAGCGCGTAGATGGCCTGGTAAGAACCCATGCTGTGAATTGTCAGAACAACGGTTGTGCCGCCGCTCCAAGCGATCTCTGACAGCGTGTACTCTACGTCCAGAGTAAAGACCTGCGTACCGTCAGGGTTCACGCCTTGGGTCCGCGTCAGGCCGGAAACATGATCGCCGGGTTCAATGGACACGCTGTTTTCGCGGATTCGGGTCGGCGAGAACGAAAAAACGGCCTCATCCGGAACGTTGAGCTGAAGCTTCAAACCAGCCTGCACGCTCGGACCGCCGGCGGGATCATAAGCAGAATATGTACTGATACCAAAGCCTGTTAGCGTGTATGTCGTCATGCATGCTCACCTTAAAGAGAATTTGGCTAAATTTAGGTTGAACATACATCCATAAGCTCTCCTTTCAAGTGCGAAGCGCCAGCAATCGGAAACACTGCACAAAAGGCCCGTGCAGAAACACGGGCCTTTTCGCGGTTTTTGGGTCTTATCATGCAGACCGGCACCTGCGGTTCGGGGTCAGAACAGGAAGTCGTTGCCGGACAGGTCTGCCACCGCGATGTCTTCCAGGGTAATTGTATTGCCCCGGTTGTCGCTGATCACCGCATCGCCGTCATCATTTTCGGACAGATGGTTGTTCTTAAGGTCGCGGAAATGCTTGATGGTCTCGACGCCGGAGAGGTCGATCTTTTCCTTGCGCCCCGCCGTCGAGAAGTCGGATACCGTATCGTCACCAAAAGTGCCTTTGAATATGAACCGGTCAGCACCGCCTTCGCCGGACAGCAGATCGTTGCCGCCGTCACCATTGATCCTGTCCTTGCCGCCGCCGCCATAAATCGTGTCATTTCCGCCCTTGCCGGACAGGGTGTCATTGCCGCCCAGCCCCATAATGCGGTTGCCGGTGCTGCTGCCGGTAATCTTGTCGCCACTGTCAGTGCCGCGCGCGTTTTCGATGCTTTTCAGCGTGTCACGGTCGCCAAAGCCGTCAATGGCAAAGCCTTTGGACAGGTTGACAGTTGCGCCGTCCTCGCCGCCATAGCGTTCGTCGCGGTCATAGCGGACCTCATCGCGGCCTTTGCCGCCTTTGATCGTGTCGTTGCCTTCGACTCCGCGGAAGATGTTGCTTTTTCCATTGCCGGTAAAGTGGTCGTCATGGGCCGAACCGCGCAGTGCTTCGATGCTTTTCAAGGTGTCGGTTCTGCCCCAGCCGTCGGTTGCCTTGCCGGTGCCAAGATGCGCAGTCACGCCAGTGGGGTCCCCGGTAAAAGAGACCTGGTCAAAACTGCCAGCGCCGCCGTTATAGGTATCGCGCCCGTCGGAGCTGGAGAAGTAATCGTCTCCCATGCCGCCGTTAAAGATGTTGCGGCCGGGAGTGCCCCAGAATTCATCGTCCTGGCTTGTGGTTGCGCCGTCGATTGACGACCAGGCGATGTTCTGCCCGGGTCCAAAGGCGCCGACAGGGTCCGACAGGCCCGAGATCGAGTCATTGAAAGCAGTCCAATCGGACAGAGTGCCGATATCCGGTATCTGCGGCCCGTCGATAACAAAGTAAAACTCGGTGTCGCTGTTTCCACCGGTTTCAAAGGCGAGGATCAGCACCGTGCTGGTGCCGCCGGACCAGGTCACACGGGTGATCTGGGTTTCTTCCAATACCACCGGAAAATTCGGTGCGTCCAGGTTCGTTCCGTCCGCGATGATCTGCTGGATATCGTCGGCTACATTGATGATTGCGACGCCGTCCTCATCATGGCCGGTGATTGAATAGGAAAATGTCGAAGATGTGGAGGAAACGATGATTGATGCGTCGATCTCTTTGGCAGCTACAGCATCGCCGCTTTCGTAATCAACCCGAAGCCCGCTGAACGTAAATGTTGTCATACCCTTGCCCTTCACCGGAAAACAGCCAGCTGCAGCCGCTGGCGTAAATTAATAGCCAGGAAACTGAATGAGGACGCTGATTCCCGGCAAGGGCAAGGTTAAATGAACCCAAGGGATAATAAGCAGGTGTTGCTATTCCGCACGCCAGTGAACATCAAATCCCGGATCGAATACGGTGACAGGCCCATCGCCGGTCTCAATCTTTTCCGGGAAGACCACCGGTACATCGCCCTTGGCTAAGCTTAGGGTTTCGCCGCTCACCGGCAGGCCGTAGAACGCCGGACCGTTTTCCGAGGCAAAGCCCGCCAGCTTGTCCAGCGCGGCCTCTTCCTCGAACACATGCGCCAGCAGGGACATGGTGTTGGTGGCGGTGAAACAGCCGGCACAGCCGCAGCCGCTTTCCTTGTTCGGATCGGTATGGGGCGCGGAATCGGTGCCCAGAAAGAACCGCGCATCGCCCGAGGTGGCGGCAGCACGCAACGCCAGACGGTGCTCTTCGCGCTTGGCGACCGGCAGGCAATAGTAATGCGGCTTGATGCCGCCCACCAGGATGTGGTTGCGATTGATGATCAGATGGTGCGTGGTGATCGTCGCCCCCAGATCTGCGGCGTTGGATTTCACATAGTCCACACCGTTCTTGGTGGTGATATGCTCCATCACCACCCGCAGTCCGGGGGTGGATTTGCGGATCGGGTCCAGCACCCGGTCGATGAATACGGCCTCGCGGTCGAAAATGTCGATGTCCGCATCTGTGACTTCGCCGTGCACACACAGCGGCAGGCCGATCCCGGCCATCTTTTCCAGCACGCCGCGCACCTTGTCGAAGTCGCTGACGCCCGAGGCCGAATTGGTGGTGGCGCCGGCCGGGTACAGCTTTACCGCCTTGACCAGCCCGCTGGCGTGCGCCGCGGCAACATCCGCCGGGTCGGTGTCCTCGGTCAGGTACAGCGTCATCAAGGGCTCAAACGCCATGCCATCGGGCAGCGCAGCCAGAATGCGGTCGCGATAAGCGGCGGCCTGACCGGCGGTCACCACCGGCGGCACCAGGTTCGGCATGATGATTGCGCGGCCGAAATGGCGGGCGGTTTCGGGCAGCACGGCCTCCAGCATCGCGCCATCGCGCAGATGCAGGTGCCAGTCGTCGGGGCGGGGGATGGTCAGCGTCTGGGTCATGCCGTTCGCCTAGCACAGAGGCGGGCAGAAAAGAAGCGGCTGAATGCGCCCGGGGCAGGCGCCGCTCAGGGTTTGGCAGGAAAGATGAACTCGCCTTCTTCGGCGCGGGTTTCCAGTTCCTGCAGGCGGCGGCGGAACCGCGGGGCCCGCATCCGCTCGGTCACATTGCGGCACAACAGCGCCATCAGGAACGGGCGGTCCTGCCGTTCCAGGTTTTTCAGCAGATTGCGCAGGAAGAAAGAATTGTTGCGGCGGCTGCGCAGCAGCTTGTGAAAGGCGCCGCCGGTCAGCTTGCGGCTGCCTGCCAGCGACAGGATGTGGTACAGCATCTCCATCTCGATCAGCCGGGTCTGCACCGCATCGCCCAGATGCGCAGCCCTGAGCCGGGTCACGTTCTTGCGCGCAAACAGCGCGGCATGCATGGCGTCCAGCTGTTCCCGCGGGTCATAGATCACATAGGCCTGATCAGCGGCGTCCAGCATGTCAGGCGCATAGCCATAGCGGTCGGTGAAGGACAGGCGCCGCATATCGGCAAACCGGTCATCCCATTCGGTCATCCGCGGGTCCAGCGTTGCCTGCGGCTGCACCGCGACCACCACCGCACCCGGCGAGGCCACCGAATAGGCCGCCGCTGCATAACCGCAGGGGCCCGCGCCATAAAATATCACTTTGTCGAACTCGTCGAAAAAACCGTCGTCGATCAGCTGATCGAAAAAGCCATAGATACGGCCTTCGCGGAACCAGGTGTCACCGTCCGACACCACGCACATATGCGACCAGCCCAGGTTCTTCACCAGATCAAACCCCAGGGGCTGCGCCTGATCCGACAGGTTGTGAATGCCCTGCATGGTTTCAAACGTCACCAAGAGCGTGTTGCCCTGGTCGATGAATGTGGCGAAATGCTTGTCGCCAAGCGGCTGGAACATGCCATGCTCTTCGGCCAAAGCCGCCATCCGCGCCTTCCACTGGGCCGGCTTCAGCCCGGAAAGGTCTTCATCCAGATTTTCAAGTCCGTCCTGCATGCCTGCTGTCCTCTTTGCCCCAAAGGGGTCCTGCCTGCTGTTTGGATTTACATTTAGGTGACAATTAAGGCCAAAATTGGAAAAACCCATGCCTGAATGAGGCGGCGCGCGGTTCTTTCGGCGGCCTTTTGCCTGAGCCGGCAGCTGTGCCTCAGCTGCTGTCCTCCGGGGGCTGCGGAGCGGCTTGGTCCGGAATGGCAAAGCTGCGCAGCAGATCGGCGGCTGCCGGGCTTATCGGGCGGGCAGGGGGCGTCATCAGCAGCCGCGCAAACAGCGCCCGATAAGGTTCCTGTGTCATCAGCCCGGCAAACCGGGCATGGCGCCAGGCCACAGCCCCGCGGTGCAGCCGGGCCAGGTCCGGATCCTCCATCAGCCCGGCCTGAAGACCCGCGCAGTCTGTGCCGTAACGGGCGATTGAGGTATCCTCGGCGCTGCAATAATTGCGCTCAACCCAGTAATCCATGCCCAGCTCCGCCTGCCGGTTGACCCTTCCGCGGTCGGCCTTCAGCACATAGCTCTCCATCGCCCCCAGCGGGTAGTGATTCAGCTGCGCCAGCCGTCCGTTGGGCTGGCCGTAGTTGGAAAACAGCCGTTTGGTCTTGAACGCCTTGCCCAGTTCGCGGCCTTCGCAATCATACCAGCGGAAGCGGTCCAGCAGTGCTGCGCTGCGGATATCGCGGGGCCGGTGAACCCCGCATTTCCGGTAAGTGCCGTCATTGCGGTACAGCGTCTTGAACATCACCGCCCGCCAAGGCCAGTGAATGACCTCCGGCGCGCAACGGGTGAATTGCGCGGTCACCGGCGCATCCTTATACCGCACGGCGCCTGCGTTGCCGAACAGCCGCCAGGTCAGCGTCACCGCATCGGCCTCAGGCAGCGCTGCCAGCAGATCCGCCACGGTTCCATCGCCGGTCTTGATGCAGACAAACTCGTCAACATCCAGCACCAGCACCCAATCGGCCTGCTTCATCAGCGGATGCCGGTCGGCCTGCTTCAATGCGGTGAACTGAATGCCGCCCTTGTCATACGGGCCTTCATTGCGGACATGGACCAGCTGACCCATGTCCTGCAACCGGTCCAGCATGTGATCGGTGCCGTCCTGGCAATCGTTTGAAAACACCAGGAAATCAGTAAAGCCCGCAGCCCGGTGATGGGCCAGCCACTCCAGCAGAAACGCGCCCTCATTGCGCACGCACAGAATTGCCAGAACCCGCATCCCCTAGCGCCTTTGATCCTGGCCGCTGGGGCCGGCGTGTTTGCGAAAAACGCGGTGCATGGCTGGCGTTCCTGTCTCTGTCCTCTTGCCCTGGCCGTCTGCAGGGTCTTCCCGCGGCAGTTTTACCCGGCAGGCCCGGTTATACAACCGCCCCCGTCAGCCCCGCCGCCGCAGCGTCGCCGCACCACGCGGCTTGACCGATGCCGCCCCGCATGGCCTGTTGGCCGGGCAAGGGGAGGCACAACATGCAGCAGGCGCAATCCATCGGTCAGGTCCAGCACATGCTCTCGGAGCAGGGCTATATCTGCGGCAGGTCTCTGGCCACCGTGGTGTTCCTGTCGCTGAAACTGGGCCGCCCGCTGTTTCTGGAGGGCGAGGCCGGCACCGGCAAAACCGAGATCGCCAAGGCCATTGCCGCCGCACTGGGCCGCCGCCTGATCCGGCTGCAATGCTACGAGGGGCTGGACGCCGCCAGCGCCGTCTATGAATGGAACTTCGCCGCCCAGATGGTCGCCATCCGCACCGCCGAGGCCGCAGGCAGCGCCGAGCGCACCGCCCTGCAGGCGGAACTGTTCTCCGCCGATTACCTCATAGAACGGCCACTGTTGCAGGCGATGCGCCCCGATGAGCACGGCGCCCCCGTCCTGCTGATCGATGAACTCGACCGTACCGACGAACCGTTTGAGGCTTTCCTCTTGGAGGCGCTCAGCGATTTCCAGGTCACCATCCCCGAGCTTGGCACCATCCAGGCGCCGGAACCGCCGATTGTCATCCTCACCTCCAACCGCACACGGGAAGTGCATGACGCGCTGAAACGCCGCTGTCTTTATCATTGGGTCGACTACCCGGATTTCCCCCGCGAGATTGAAATCCTCAACGCCCGCGCGCCTGAGGCCAGCGAGCGGCTCAGCCGCGAGATCGTCGCCTTCGTGCAATCTTTGCGCACCGAAGACCTGTTCAAAAAACCGGGTGTTGCGGAAACAATCGACTGGGCCAATTGCCTGCTGGCCCTCGACGTCATCACCCTCAGCCCCGAGGTGATCGCCGACACCCTCGGCGCTATCCTCAAATACCAGGATGATATCGCCCGTCTGCACGGTTCCGAGGCCAAACGCATCCTGGATCAGGCCCGGGCAAGCCTGGATGCGGCCTGATGGTTCATCTTTCCAGAAATACTCCGGGGGTTTGGGGGCAGAGCCCCCATGAGCTGCCCTAGTGCCTGACACTCCGCCGCTCCCCCTGCCGGACCACCCCAAGCTGGTCCGCAACATCACTCATTTCGCCCGCGCCCTGCGCAAGGCCGGCCTGCCGATCGGTCCGGGCCGTGTGCTGGGTGCGGTGCGGGCGGTGGCCGCCGCGGGCTTCACCAGCCGCACGGATTTCTACTGGGCCTTGCACGCCTGTTTCGTGACCAAGCCCGAGCAACGGGCGGTCTTCGCCCAGGTCTTCCGCCTGTTCTGGCGCGACCCGCGCTATCTGGAACACATGATGGCCGCCATGCTGCCTGCGATCCGTGGCGTGCAGGAGGACCGCGCCGCAAAACCGGCGGAAAAACGCGCGGCAGAGGCGCTGCTGGACGGTATGCGGGACCAGCCGGAGACACCGGACAATGATGAGGACGGCACCGAGGTTGAGGTGGACACCACCCTCACCATGTCAGCCGAAGAACGCCTCAGAACCCTCGATTTCGAACAGATGAGCACGTCGGAGATTGCCGCCGCCAAACGCATCCTTGCACAGCTCACCCTGCCGGTGACACCGATCCAGTCGCGGCGGCTGATGGCATCGCCGCAAGGGACACGTCCCGACTGGCGCCGCACGTTGCGCAATGCAGCCCGCCAGGGTGGCGAATTGCAGCAGATCGCCCGCGTCAGGCGCCGCATCCGCTGGCCCAATCTGGTGGTGCTCTGCGATATCTCCGGCTCGATGAGCCAGTACAGCCGCATCATCCTGCATTTCCTGCACGCCGCCGCAAATGCAAAAGGGCAAGGCTGGGCGCGGGTGCATGGCTTCACTTTCGGCACCCGGCTGACGAATATCACCCGCCATCTGCATCAGCGCGACGTGGACGCCGCCCTGTCCGCAGCGGGATCAGAGGCGCAGGACTGGGAGGGCGGCACCCGGATCGGCGACTGCCTGCACGCCTTCAACCGCGACTGGTCGCGGCGTGTCATGGGGCAGGGGGCAGTGGTGCTTTTGATCACCGACGGGCTGGACCGCGGCGACCCGGAGGCTTTGGCCCGCGAGATGCAGCGCCTGCAGCTGTCGTCGCGCCGCCTGATCTGGCTGAACCCGCTGCTGCGCTGGGACGGCTTTGCCCCAAGGGCGCAGGGCATCCGCGCCATGCTGCCCTATACCGACAGCTTCCGCGCCGGCCATTCCATCGCCTCGCTGCAGGATCTGGCACAGGTGATTTCCAGCCCCTCCGATGCGGGTGAGAAAGCCCGGCTGATGGCAATGCTCGATTAACAAATTCCATAAATGGAATGTCACTTGATCTGGATCAATCCGCTCCCCGCTTCCACGTTGCATTCTGAAATCTGAATGTAACGTGCGAAAGGAGCTGACATGTCCCTCAACTGGAAAGCCGGAGGCCTCATGCTGGGGCTGGTGTTCTTTCTGGCGGTGCTGCTGGTCAAACCCATCGGGGTTTCAACGCAATTTGTGATCCTGGACGGCATTATCGCAGATGCGGTGTTCCCCGGACTGGTGACAGAAACCGCCGAAGGCACCACCTCCACCAACGCCTATCTGGCAAAATCGGACGGCAAATACGCCAAGGCCGTCGCCAGCCCGCTGAACTACAGCTTTGTCTTTGTGCTGGCGATGGCGCTGGGCGGGCTGGTCTCTGCCAAGCTGCGCGGCGGCATCCCGCAGGCTGAGCGGACAATCCCCGCGCTCTGGCGCGCCAACTTCGGCGGCTGCCGGATGAAACGCTACGCCGCGGCTTTCCTGGGCGGCTTCATCGTGCTGTACGGCGCGCGCCTCGCAGGAGGCTGTACCTCGGGGCACATGATGTCCGGCATGATGCAAACCGCGCTCTCGGGCTATATCTTCGCTGCCGGAGCCTTTGCCGCTGCCATCCCCGTCTCGCTGCTGCTGTTCAAAAAGGAGGCCTGAGCGATGACAACCATTCTTTTGGCAATTGTGACCGGTGCTGCCTTTGGTGCGGTGCTGGACCGGATCGGAGCGTCGAATCCTGGCTTTATCGGCAAGATGCTGAACCTCACCAATCTGGACCTGGCCAAATCCATCCTGCTGGCAATCGGCACCGGCTCGGTGCTGATGTTCGGCGGCCAGATGGCGGGGCTGGTCGATGTCGGCCATATGTCGGTCAAGGCGGCCTATGCCGGTGTTTTCATCGGCGGGCTGATGCTGGGTGCCGGCTGGGCGCTGGCAGGCTATTGCCCCGGCACTGGCGTTGTCGCTGCTGCCTCGGGCCGCAAGGATGCGCTGTTTTTCATCGCGGGCGGGCTGCTGGGGGCGGCGGCCTATATGGCGACCTATCCGGCGTGGAAGGCCAGCGGCCTGCTGGACAATTTCGCGGGCGGCAAGGTGACATTGGGCGCAGTTCCCGGCGCCAAATACGAGGGGCTGATGGCGCTGCCCGGCGATCTGCTGGGCATCATTCTGGGCCTTGGATTCATCGCACTGGCCTTTGCCCTGCCACAGCGGCTGGTGCCGCAAAAGGCTGAACTGCAGCCGGCGGAATAACCACCGCACCCAAGCAAGCCCCAAGCGCCCGCCCGTTCCGGCGGGCGTTTTCTGTTTGGACGCCGCAACTTCCCGCTTGAAACCAAGGCTGCAAACCCCGACCTTTGAGGCTCAAAGCCGGGCAAACCGGCGGGGAGGACGCCGCATGCAGACCACAAACCCGTTTGAGAACGCGCCTGAGACAGCCCTGGAATGGCACCGTTCCGGTTCAGGCGCGGCGCTGGCCACTGTGGTGCAGACCTGGGGCTCGGCGCCGCGCCGCACCGGTTCGCAGCTGGTGGTCTCGGGAGATGGCAAGATCGAAGGCTCCGTCTCCGGCGGCTGCGTCGAGGGCGCTGTGGTGGCCGAAGCAATTGACGCACTGCAGGACGGCCGTCACCGTTTGCTGGAATTCGGCGTCAGCGATGCGGACGCCTTTGCCGTGGGCCTCGCCTGCGGTGGCACCATCAAGGTGCTGGTGGAGCCGGTCGGCACTGCGCTGCCCGCGGACCTGCTGGAGGAACTGACAGAGGCCCGCGCTAACCGCACGCCCGCGGCCTATGAGGTGAACCTCGCCACCGGCGTCCGCCGCCTGGTCCGCGATGGATACCCCGACCGGATGCGCCTGGACCGCTCTGGCCTGGAAGAAGACGGCGAAACCTTTGTGGCCGTTCACAACCCGCCGCTGCGTCTGGTCTGCGTCGGGGCCGTACACATTACCCAAGCCTTGGTGCCGATGGCGCGGATCGCGGGGTATGACGTGGTGATCATCGACCCGCGCGCCGCCTTCGCCTCGCCGGAACGCTTCCCCGGCGAGACCCTGATGGATGATTGGCCGGACGAGGCGGTGGCAAAGCTCGGTCTCGACAGCCGCACCGCGCTGGTGCTGCTGACGCATGATCCGAAACTGGACGATCCGGCGCTGCAAGCGGCCCTGAAGGCAGATGTGTTCTACATCGGCGCGTTGGGATCGAAGAAAACACAAGCCGCCCGGGTGGCGCGGATGCAGGGCGCCGGCTTCAGCGCAAAGCAGATCAACTGCATCCACGGCCCTATCGGCCTTGATATCGGCGCCGCCGGCCCGGCGGAAATCGCCGTGTCCATCCTGGCCGAAATGACCGCCGTGCTGCGCGGCAAACAGCCATGAGGTTCGGACCTGTCCCGCTGCAACAGGCCAAGGGCGCCATCCTCGCACATTCGCTGCAGGGGGGCAGCCGCAAGGTGGCCAAGGGCACGGTGCTGACTGCAGATGACCTCCAAGATCTCGCCGCAGCGGGGCATGAAACCCTGACCGTGGCCCGGCTCGACCCAGCCGATCTGCACGAGGACGCCGCCGCAGCAGCGCTTGGACATGCGCTGGTACCGGACCCCTCGGCGCAGGGTGTGCGCATTTCCGGCGCAGGTACGGGCCGGGTGAACCTCTATGCCGACCGCTCCGGTTTGGTGCGGCTGGACCGGGCCAAGCTGGAGGCCGTCAACGCGGCGGACCCGATGATCACCGTTGCCACTGTGCCGGATTATCACCGGGCGGACGCAGACGGGATGCTGGCCACGATCAAGATCATTTCCTATGGCGTCGCCGCCGACGCCATCCGCCGCGCCAGCGAAGGCGCAGGGGATGCGATCCGGGTGCTGCCGCCGGTGTTCTCCTCTGCCACGCTGATTGAAACGCAGGTGAGTGACGAGACGCCGCCGGACAAAGGCCGCGCCGCGATGGCCGGGCGCCTGCACCGGATGGGCATCCCCCTGTCGCCGCGCGTTGTGGTGCCGCACCGCGAGGACGCGCTGGCAGAGGCCATCGCCCGGGCGCCGGGACAGCTGGTGCTGGTGCTGACCGGCTCGGCGACCTCCGACACTCACGATGTCGCACCTGAGGCTTTGCGCAAGGCGGGCGGCAGCGTCACCCGTTTCGGTATGCCGGTCGACCCCGGCAACCTCCTGTTTCTGGGCAGCTTTCAGGACAGGCCTGTCATTGGCCTGCCGGGCTGCGCGCGCTCTCCGGCGCTCAACGGCGCCGACTGGGTGCTGGAGCGGGTGATCTGCGGCCTCCCCGTCACCTCCGCCGATATCGCCGCGATGGGCGTCGGCGGTCTGCTGAAGGAGATTCCCACCCGCCCGATGCCGCGCCGCGATGCAGAAGGCTGAATGCGGCGCTGCGGCACGTGATTTGTGACGCAAGGTCACAACCCTAGGCAGGCCTGTCTGACGCGAATTTTACCCCCGTTACCGCCCTGAAAACACTTCGCGGATCGCTGCCGCCGTGGTTAACTCCCCCCAGCCAGACAAAAACAAGCTAAAGGGAGGGTACTATGGCCAAGGTCTCAATGACCGTGAACGGCAAGGCTGCCAGCGGCGATGTGGAAGGGCGCACGCTGCTGTCCGCATTCCTGCGCGAGGAGCTGGGCCTCACCGGCACCCATGTGGGCTGCGACACTAGCCAGTGCGGCGCCTGCGTTGTGCATGTGGACGGCCAAGCGGTTAAAGCCTGCACCATGCTGGCGCTGGAGGCCGAGGGGGCGCTGGTCGCCACCATCGAAGGGCAGGCCAATGCCGACGGCTCGCTGAACACGATCCAGCAGGCGTTCCAGGACCACCACGGGCTGCAATGCGGCTTTTGCACGCCGGGCATGGTGATGTCGGCAGCAGCGCTCTTGAAAGAGAACCCCAAGCCCACTGAGGCAGAGATCCGCCACTACCTTGAGGGTAACCTGTGCCGCTGCACCGGCTACCACAATATCGTCAAGGCGATCCTGGCGGCCTCGGGCCAGGATGTATCGGCCATCGCGGCGGAGTGACAGCGTGACAGATGACGACCCCAGGCCGACAGGGAGCGGCCTGAGTTGAGCAAGGAGTGATTACCAAGAGGTGCGCCACGGCAGCACCCTCCAGGGAGGAAGATCCAGACATGCCCAAGGACAATGACAGCGGCATCGGCGCCAGCCCCAAGCGGCGCGAGGACGTGCGGTTCCTGACAGGAGCCGGAAACTATACCGACGACATCAACGTGCACGGCCAGGCCCATGTGCATTTCCTGCGCGCGGATGTGGCCCATGCAACCATCAATTCGATCAACATCAGCGCGGCTGAGGCAATGCCCGGCGTGGTGAAGATTTTCACCGGAGCTGATTTCGCCGAGGTCGGCGGCATCCCCTGCGGCTGGGGTGTGACCGACCGCCACGGCAACCCGCAGCAGGAGCCGCGCCACCCGATCATCGCCGACGGCACCATCCGCCACGTGGGCGAGATCGTCGCCGCAGTGGTGGCCGACACAGTCGAGCAGGCCCGCGACGCGGCAGAGGCTATTGAACTGGACCTCAGCGACAAGCCCGCGGTGGTCAACATGGCCGCGGCACTGGCCGAAGGCAGCACCAAGGTGCATGAGGATCTGACCTCAAACCTCTGTTATGACTGGGTGTTCGGCAATGATGACGATACTGCGGTGCAGGCGGCCTTTGACAGCGCCGCCCATGTGACGACGCTGGAGCTGGTCAACAACCGTTTGGTTGCCAACCCGATGGAGCCGCGTGTGGCCATCGGTGAATACAGCCGCGGCACCGATGAATACACGCTGCACACCACCAGCCAGAACCCGCATGTGATCCGCCTGCTGATGTGCGCCTTTGTGCTGGGCCTGCCCGAGCACAAGGTGCGGGTTGTGGCCCCGGACGTGGGCGGCGGCTTTGGCTCCAAGATCTTCCACTATGCCGAAGAAGCCTTTTGCACCCATGCCGCCAAGGCCTGCGGGCGGGCGGTGAAATGGACCTCGACAAGGTCCGAGGCGTTCATCTCTGACGCGCATGGCCGGGACCACGTGTCCAAGATCGAATTGGCGCTGGACGCGGACAATAATTTCACCGCGCTGCGCACCAATACAATGGCCAATATGGGGGCGTATCTGTCGACCTTCTCCACCTCGGTGCCCAGCTATCTGCACGGCACCCTGATGGCGGGCAACTACAAGACGCCGGTGGTGCAGGTGAACGTGAAGACCGTGTTCACCAACACGGTGCCGGTGGATGCCTACCGCGGCGCCGGCCGGCCCGAGGCGACCTATCAGCTGGAGCGCGTCATCGACAAGGCCGCGCGCGAGCTTGGCGCCGACCCGATTGCCCTGCGCCGCCAGAACTTCATCACCAAATTCCCCTATGAAACCCCGGTGGCGCTGACCTATGACACCGGCGATTACGTGGCGACCATGGACAAGCTCGAGGAGGTCGCCGATGTGGCAGGTTTTGCCGCCCGCCGTGCGGCGAGCGAAGCCAAGGGCAAACTGCGCGGCTTTGGCGTCAACTGCTATATTGAGGCTTGCGGCATTGCGCCCTCCAACATCGTCGGCATGCTGGGGGCGCGGGCGGGTCTGTATGACGCGGCCACCGTGCGGGTGAACGCCACCGGCACCATCAGTGTCTTTGTCGGCGCCCATAGCCACGGGCAAGGGCACGAGACGTCTTTTCCGCAGGTGGTGGCCGACATGATCGGCATTGATGAAAGCTTGATCGACATCGTGCATGGCGACACCGGCAGGGTGCCGTTTGGCATGGGCACATACGGGTCGCGCTCGATTGCGGTCTGCGGTTCGGCCATGGTGCGGGCAACCGAGAAGATCATCAATAAGGCCAAGAAGATCGCCGCCCATCTGATGGAGGCGTCCGACGCCGATATTGAGCTGAAGGACGGCCAGTTCACCGTTGCGGGCACTGACAAATCGGTGGCCTGGGGTGATGTGACCCTGACCGCCTATGTGCCCCACAACTACCCGCTGGAGGAGCTGGAGCCGGGACTGGAGGAGACCGCGTTTTACGACCCGGCCAACTTTACCTATCCGGCCGGCGCCTATGCCTGCGAGGTGGAGGTGGATCCCGACACCGGCAAGGTCAGCATCGAGCGCTTTGCGGCTGCCGATGATTTTGGCAATATCATCAACCCGATGATCGTTGACGGCCAGGTCCACGGCGGGCTGGGGCAGGGCATCGGCCAGGCGCTGTTGGAAAACGCCGCCTATGACGAAGACGGGCAGTTGCTGTCGGCGTCTTACATGGACTACGCCATGCCGCGCGCCGATGATGTGCCGTTCTATCAGGTTGATCATTCCTGCCAGACGCCCTGCACCCACAATCCATTGGGCGTGAAGGGTTGCGGCGAGGCCGGGGCCATCGGATCGCCGCCAGCGGTGGTAAATGCGGTGGTGGATGCGCTGCAGTCGGCAGGCAAGAATGTCACCCATATCGACATGCCGCTGTCGCCCGCGCGGGTCTGGGCGGCGATGAACGGGTAAGGGTTCATGGGGGCGCTGCCCCCATACCCCCGGAGTATTTTCGGAAAGATGAAAGCCGGAGGGCCGGTTTTCAGAAAGGATACGAAATGTATGAATTCGAGTTCGAGAAACCAGCGACCATATCTGAAGCGGTGGCGGCGCTGGCGGATGAGGACGCGCAGGCGCTGGGCGGCGGGCAGACGCTGATCCCGACGCTGAAACAGCGGCTGGCGATGCCGTCGAAACTGGTGAGCCTGGCGGGGATAGAGGGGATGAAGGGTGTCAGCGGCGGTGACGGGATGCTGAGCATCGGCGGCGCTACAACCCATGCGGAGGTGGCCGAAGCTGCGGCAGATGCCTATCCGGCATTGGCAGCATTGGCGGGCCAAATCGGCGATCCGGCAGTCCGGAACCGCGGCACCATCGGCGGCTCATTGGCCAACAACGACCCCGCAGCCTGTTATCTGGCGGCGGCGCTGGGCAGCGGTGCAACGATTATGACCAACCGGCGCGAGATCACCGCGGATGACTATTTTCGCGGGCTGTTTGAGACCGCCTTGGAAGACGGCGAGATCATCACCGCGGTGCGCTTTCCGGTGCCGCAGAAGGCCAGCTATCAGAAGTTCCTGCAGCCGGCCTCGCGCTTTGCTTTGGTCGGGGTGTTTGCGGCGAAATATGCGGCGGGCGTACGGGTGGCAGTGACCGGCGCCTCAGAGGAGGGCGTATTCCGCTGGAATGAGGCCGAAGCCGCGCTGGATGCGGATTTTTCGCCGGAGGCGCTTGATGGACTCAGCGTGGATGCCGGCGGCATGATGGCGGACCTGCATGGCTCCAAAGCCTATCGCGCCCATCTGGTCGCGGTGATGGCCAAGCGCGCCGTGGCGGCGGCCGCTTAATGTTTTGAACAAAGCAGGCACCGGGATGCCGGTGTCTGCCGAATGCGGCGGCTAGTGCCGCAGGTAGCCGGAGATTTCCTCCAGCAAGGTCTGGGTCTTGCCTGACAATTCGCGGATTTCGGTTGCGATAACCGCAAACCCCTTGCCCATATCGCCGATCCGCGCCGCCTCGATCGAGGCGTTGAAGGAGATGAACTTGATGTTGCGGCCAACCCCTTCGGCATTGGCGATGGTTGTGCGCATGTTCTGCTCGCGCTCTTCCTCGCGCATCTTCTGGGCGTCGCATAAGGTCTGGACCATCTGGCTGAGAAAGCCGGAGACAGCTGGTTCCAGCCGGTAAAGGCAGAGGCCCGCAAGGTCCGGGATCCGGCGCACATTCTCCAGCGGGCCGCCCTCGGGCCGGGAGGTGGCGCTGTGCAGGGGGCCGAGCACGTCCAGGCAGGCTTGGCGCTTGGCTTCCAGATCCTTGGGCAGGTTGTAGCTGCACTCCTGCAACAGGCTGTCCAGGTCGCTGCTGAGCATCGCATGGGCCGCCGCAATGCGCTGCACCGACAAGGTCAGAACCTCCGTGGCGTTGCCGCCATCCGCGCCTTTCGGATCCTGGGCCAGGGCCAGCAGCGACAGCGCGGCGATGCGGCTGGGGCCGACGGCCATGAAAGCGGTGTTCTGTACGTCGGATAAACTTTTCATGCCTGCACCTTAGTGACCATGAAGACCCTTCTACCGGGCAGGCGTTAAGGCAGCGCTAACTGCGATGGCTTTGGCAAAAGAAAAGCCCCGCAGCGGCACTGCGGGGCTGGATACCTGTCTTGAAGGCGGCCGGATTACTTGTTCGGCAGCGGGCCGATCATCATGATCATCTGACGGCCTTCCATCTTGGGCATGTTTTCGACCTTGCCCAATTCCTTGATATCTTCCGCAACCCGTTCCAAAAGCTCGCGGCCCAGGTTCTGGTGCGCCATCTCGCGGCCCCGGAAACGCAGGGTGACTTTCACCTTGTCGCCGTTCTCCAGGAACTTGTAGACGTTGCGCATTTTCACATCATAGTCATGAGTGTCCGTGTTGGGACGGAACTTGACCTCTTTGACCTCGATGATCTTTTGCTTCTTGCGGGCTTCGCTCTCGCGTTTCTGCTGTTCATATTTGAACTTGCCAAAGTCCATGATCTTGCACACGGGCGGGTTGGCATTGGGCGAGATTTCCACCAGATCCAATCCGGCCTCGGCGGCCATTTCCATGGCTCTGGCGGGGGTCACAACCCCTGCGTTATCGCCATCGGCGCCAATCAGGCGGATTTCAGAGGCACGGATTTTTTCGTTGACGCGCGGGCCGGTGTCGCGTTGCGGCGGCGCGTTATGAGGTCTGCGGGCTATGACTGCGATCCTTCTGTCATTGCAAAAAGTGCGGGAACGCTACTGCCCCCGCGCATGTGATTCAAGGCTTATAGGCGGTATGGCGGCAGGAAAGCCGCATTTCAAGGCCGCATATTGCAAATGGCCCTGAAAACAGGCGCAAACCCTGGCCGGACGGCAGCGTGGCGCTGCGGGATGGCATCCTGAAACGGTGGGAATGCGGCGGGGTTCCGCCAGTTGCGGGACCGGCCGGCGGCAGCTGGCCGCCCGTGATGCAGGCTTAGGAAACTTCCCCCTTGAGTGCTGCGCTGCCGCGCGCCATCTGGCAGGCAGATGCTGCGGATGGCGCGGCCAGGCCGGCCAAGCCGGTTAACGGAAGGAGTGTATTATGAAACAGTTATTGATCCTGATTGCGCTGGGGGCTGCTGCCGTGGGCGGATATGTGCTGCTGAACAGCCAGGACGCGCAGGACCCTGCGCCCGCTGAGGCGCCGGCCGTGCAAGAAGAACAGAGCAGCACAGCGCCGGAAGCGGCAGACGAGGACAGCACGGCGCCGGCTGAGCAGGCGGTGGAAGATGCGGCGGACGCCGTTGAGGGTGCCATCGAATCCGGTGCCGAAGCTGCCGGCGCAGCTGTTGATGCGGTGCAGGATACCGTAAGCGAAGCCGCAGAAGCGGCGGCAGAAGCGGCAGGGGATGCGGTTGATGCAGCCCAGGGCACGGCGGGTGCTGCATCGGATGCCGTCCAGGACACCACTGACGCTGCCACCGATGCCGCCGCCGGCGTTGCGGATGACGCCGCGGATGCCGCAGGCTCTGCTGTGGATCAGGCGGGCGAGGCTGCCACCGGCGCAGCAGAGACCGCCGCCGGCGCGGCTGAGGCCGCCCAGGACGCCGCATCCGAGGCGCTGGACAGTGCAGCCGGCACCGCACAGGAACTGCTGAACCAGCCCGGTTCGGCGGAAACCGAAAGCACTGCAGGCAGCGAGTGAGCCAGGCCGTAAGCTAAGCCAGGCCGTAAGCTAGGCCAGGCCGTAAGGCACGAAACGCAACCGGCGGCAGGCATCATGCCTGCCGCCGGACGTCTGCGGCCGGAACTTACTGCCGCGGATCAATGGGGGCGGGCCTGCGCTTGCTGCGCAACACGGGCCATATGGTCCAGCGGGGCCTGGCCGCCGGGCTGCGGCTGCGGCGCCAGAAAGGCCAGGAAGGTCTCCCAGCCGGCACTGTTGCCGCCTTGTTTGCGGGCGCGCTGGATTTGCAGCTGGGCAATACCAATCAGGTCCAGCGGCTTGACACCGTCGTAGGCGCTGCCGGTGATGGTGGCCAGATGGCTGCGGAACCGCTTGCCCATGGAATTCAGCAGCAGCATCGGCGAGGTCACCGGATGGCCGGCCTGCACCAGCGCGTCAAACATCTCGTCAATGTCGCCGGGGGCAATGGCGCGCGCATCATAGCGGGCCTTGACGCCGGCAATCCGCTCGGGGACCGTCGGCTGTACCTGGCCGGGACGGGCCTGGAACCCTGCAACCGCTGCCTTGACGCGGGCTTTGCCTGCCTCTGTTCTGACGGACTGGAATACGGGCGGCTGCCCCGAAGTCAATTCGTTCTGCATTTCTTGCTGCTCCGTTCTGGATCTCAGCAACCGGAATACAGAATCATCCCCAACAAAAGATAAACGGGAGGCGGCAGCCTCCCGTCAAAACAGTGTCAAAATCCGGGCAGCGCCCCCGGTGCGCCCGGCGCGGGATCAGTCGAGAAAGGCTTTTTCGACCACGAAATGCGCCGGTTTCGAATTGGCGCCTTCTTCCAGCCCATAGGTGTTCTCGAACAGATCCTTGAGTTCCAGGTTGAAGGCCAGGTTGCCGCAGATCATCGCGCGGTCGCTTTCCGGGTTCAGTGGCGGCACGCCAAGTTCCGCAAACGCCTCGCCCGAGCGCATCAGGTCGGTGATGCGGCCCATCTTCGGGCTCTCTTCGCGGGTGGTGGTCGGGTAATATTTGATCTTCTTCCAGAAGCCTTCGCCGATCACCTCGTTCAAGAGCTCGTCGTCCTTCAGGCTCTCGATCAGCTCGCGGCCATAGGTCAGCTCACCCGCGGTGCGGCAGGTGTGGGTGATGATCACCTCGTCGTAATCCTCATAGGTCTGCGGCTCGCGCAGCAGGCTCGCAAAGGGCGCAAAGCCGGTGCCGGTGGCAAAGAACCAGATCCGCTTGCCGGGCAGCAGCGCGTCATGCACCAGGGTGCCAACGGGTTTGGGGCGCAGGATGATCTCGTCGCCCGGCTGGATGTGCTGCAGGCGCGAGGTCAGCGGGCCGTCCTCGACCTTGATCGAGTAGAACTCCATTTCCTCGTCCCAGGACGGCGAGGCGATGGAATAGGCGCGCAGCAGGGGTTTCACCTTGCCGGTCTTGGGGTCGGGATCGTTCATCAGGCCGATCATCACAAATTCGCCCGAGCGGAACCGCAGCGAGGCCGGGCGGGTCACCTTGAAGGAGAACAGCTTGTCGGTCCAGTGCTTCACTTGCGTGACGGTCTGGGCATCGGGCAGGGCGGGCTTTGCCTTTTCGGGCGCGGCGTTGGTTGCAATGTCGGTCACGGGTGTCATCTCATTCATCGGGTCCACTGCCGGAGGAGTAGCCGGCACCTCTGATTAGTCTTTGATACAGGTCAGGAAAACCCCTTGTTTTGCGAAACCGGCCCCGCGCAGGACGCAACGGAACCGGTCTGGCAAAGGTTTTCCCAGGCTCGGGAGGGCTGGCTTAGCGGGCAGCGGTGCTGCCGCGCAGGCGGGCCTGATAGCTGTGGTCTTTCCAGTTGGCACGGGCCAGCCACTGGTCTTCGGGCTGGCGGGCGGCGAGGTCGTCAGACAGCTCCACCTCGTCAAAGCCGGAGCGGCGGGCCATGGCGTATTGATCGGCAATCACATGGCCAAAGGCGCGCAGGCGGCCCTGATAGCCCCGCAGCCGCAGCTGGCGGGCCAGGGTAAAGCCGCGGCCGTCGGCAAAGCTGGGGAAGGCAACCCGCACCAGCGCCACGCCGTCCAGCGACACATCGTTCAGATTGGCATCCGAGGCCAGCTCCAGCACGTCTGCGCCCTCAAAGCCGGTGGTCCAGTCGTCGGGGGCAAAGCCCGTGTCGGTCACGATAACAGTCATCTCACTCACGCTCCTGTGCGTACCATTTGGCCGTCCACCACGTGGATGCCGCATTCTTCCTTGTTTTCCCCGCGCCACCGGCCGGCGCGCGGGTCTTCGCCTTCCTTGACCGGGCTGGTGCAGGGCGCGCAGCCGATCGACGGATAGCCCTTGGCCACCAGCGGATGGCGGGGCAGGCGGTTTTCATCCATATAGGCGCGCACGTCTTCGGGCGCCCAGTGGGCCAGCGGGTTGATCTTGAGCCGCCCGGTTGATCCTCCTGGGCCGTCCTCGACCTCGAAAAACTCGAGCGCGGCACGGGTGCCGGCCTGGAACCGCTTGCGGCCCGTAATCCAGCCGTCATAGCCCGCCAGCGCCTTTTGCAGCGGCACGGTCTTGCGCAGGGTGCAGCAGGCGTCCTTGTCGCTGAACTTCAGGGCCCCATAGGGGTCCTTCTCGGCGATGTCGTCGGCGCGGATGATGCGCACATTGCGCAGGCCCAGCCGCTCGCTCACCTCCTGCTGATAGATCAGCGTCTCGGTGAACAGCAGCTCGGTGTCCACGAACAGAACCGGCGTCATCGGGTCGATGATCGCGGCCATGTGCAGCAGCACCACGGATTCCGCGCCGAAAGAGGAAACCAGAGCGATATGCCCCGCATCCCGCAGTGCGCCCTGCATCACCGAGGTGGCCGAATGGTGGCGGAAGCGCGCATTCAGCGCCTCCGCCTTGGCGGCCAGCTCCCGATATCGAGGGCTGACAGGCTCCCCGGCGGGTTTGTTTCCGGCTGTGTGGAACATGGGTCAGGCGACCTTTTTCTGGGCCTCGGGATAAAGCGCTGCCTTGAACGGCTCCATGCCGATCCGGCGGTAGGTCTCAAGGAAGGTTTCCTCAGACCCCTCACGCTGGGCCATGTAGACCTCAACAATGCGCTCTACTGCGGGCACGATCTCGTCATAGGCAAAGCCGGGACCGGTGCGGGTGCCGATGGCCGCCGTTTCAGTCGCGTCGCCGCCCAGGGTGATCTGGTAGTTCTCCACCCCTGCACGGTCCAGGCCCAGGATGCCGATATGGGCAACATGATGGTGGCCGCAGGCGTTGATGCAGCCCGAGATCTTGATCTGCAGATGGCCGATGTCGTGCTCCATCTTCAGCTCGTCAAAGCGGGTTGCAATCTCCTGCGCGACCGGGATCGAGCGGGCGGTTGCCAGCGCGCAATAGTCCATGCCCGGGCAGGCGATGATGTCCGAGATCAGGCCGATGTTGGCGGTGGCCAGGCCGTTTGCCTTCAGCGTGGCGTGGATCGCCGGCAGGTCGTTCTTGTGGACATGCGGCAGGATCACGTTCTGCTGGTGGCTGATGCGCAGCTCGTTATAGGCGTATTGCTCGCCCAGATCCGCCATTACCCGCATCTGCTCGGCAGTCGCGTCGCCCGGGGTTGCCCCGTGCGCCTTGATCGAGATGGTCACGATGGCGTGGTCGCCCTTGCGGTGTTCGGCCAGATTGGTGTCGGCCCAGGCGCGGAACACCGGGTCGTTTGCGTAAGCCGTGTCAAACGCTTCCGTGGAACCGGAGCGGAACTCAGGTGCCTGGAAATGCGTCTTGATCTCTTCCAGGTGCTGCTGGTCGGTGCCGTCGTACTGGCCGCGGATCGCCATAAAGGCCTCCTCGGTCATCGCGCGGTAGGTGTCGATGCCGTTCTCAGAGACAGTGATTTTGATGCGGGCTTTGTACTTGTTGTCGCGCCGTCCCAGCACGTTGTAGACGGTCAGAACCGACTCCAGATAAGGCAGCAGATCCGCCTGCGGCAGGAATTCGCGCAGCACCTGGCCGATCATCGGGGTGCGGCCCAGACCGCCGCCAACAACAACCTTGAAGCCGGTCTTGCCGTCCTGTTCCACCACTTGCAGACCCACGTCATGCGCCTTGATCACGGCGCGGTCGTTGCCGCTGCCGGTGATGGCGATCTTGAACTTGCGGCCCAGGAACTGGAATTCCGGGTGGTCGGTGGACCACTGGCGGATCAGCTCGGCATAGGGGCGGGGGTCAGTCAGCTCATCCGCGGCGGCACCGGCGAAATGGTCGGCGGTGGTGTTGCGGATGGTGTTGCCCGAGGTCTGGATGGCGTGCAGGCCGGCCTCACCCAGCGCGTCCAGCATATCCGGAATGTCGCGCAGTTTCGGCCAGTTGTACTGGATGTTTTGGCGGGTGGTGAAATGGCCATAGCCCTTGTCCCACTTTTCCGCCAGCAGCGCCAGGGTGCGCATCTGGTTCGGGTTCAGGGTGCCATAAGGCACCGCGACCCGCAGCATATAGGCGTGCAGCTGCAGGTAGACGCCATTCATCAGGCGCAGCGGCTTGAACTCGTCCTCGGTGAGAGAGCCGTCGATGCGGCGCTCGACCTGGGCGCGGAACTGGGCGTTGCGTTCGGCCAGGAAGGCTTCGTCGAACTCGTTGTACTTATACATTGGCTTCAGCCTCCTGCTTGCCATGGAAGTAGTTCGAGGGGCCGGTGCGGCGGAAGTCCTCGCGGAAATGGGTAGGCTCGGGGCCGTTCGGCCCTGCTTTGGCGTCGGCCAGATAGGCGCCGACGATGCGGATGTTCTGCTTTTCTGCGTCCAGCAGGCGCAACGGCGCGACGGCCTCGTCGGTGATCAGCTCAGCCTGTGCTATGTCACGGGTCCAGCTGTCGTCAGCGGTGAAATAGATCACGTCGCCTTCGAGCAGGTCGTTGGCGGTGATGACTTTGGGGGTAAAGGCGCGGGCCATTATGCAAGCTCCGTTTTGAGGTCGTTCAGGGCGGCGGCCGCTTTGCGCGGCGCGAGGCCCAGGAAGGTGAGAGCCGGGCCGTCAAAGCCAGCCGCATCAAGGTCGGCAGGCAGACGGTCCAGATTGGTTTCCAGCACCCGCTGTTCAGGGCGCGAGGCGTTCTCGACAATGGTCACCGGCGTGGCGCGGTCCGCACCGTGCATGATCAGGCGGCCCTGTACGAAGCGGGCGGATTTCTTGCCCATGTACACTGCGGCCACCTCGCCCGGACGCGCCAAGGCGGCCCAGTCGTGATCAGCAAAGCCGGTCATCGCGTGGCCGGTGATGAAGCGCACCGAGGTGTTGCGCCCGCGCTGCGTCAGGCTTTGGCCGATGCCGGCCACGGCAGCCGACGCAGCGGTGATGCCGGGGATGATCTGCGTGGCGATGCCAGCCTCTTCGCAGGCGGTCAGCTCTTCATCCAGGCGGGCAAAGATGGTGGGGTCGCCAGCCTTCAGCCGCAGCACCCTTTTACCGGCCTGGGCATGGGCGACCAGCCGCGCGTTGATCTCGTCCTGACTGACCTGCGCACCAAAGCCTTCCTTGCCGACATTTTCCAGCACCGCTTGCGGGGCGGCCAGCGCCATAATCTCATCGCTGACCAGACGGTCAAAAAGAATGACATCCGCCTCTTGCAGCGCGCGCAGGGTTTTGACGGTCAAAAGGTCCGCATCGCCGGGGCCGGAGCCTGCAAAGACAACCTGGCCCGCAACCATACAAGCCATGCTGCCGCGGGTGTAAGCGGTGGCGTTGGCGGCAGGTATATTATGTGCAGGCATCTTGGCGGCCTCTCCAGTGTGTTTGACTTGAGGTTAGATATAGGAAATATTCCCGGTATTGCGCTATATACCTGCGGAAATAAGAACACTGGTTTTACCGCAAAGAGACATTGGGCCGATTGGTCCTCACAATAGGAGAAAACAGGAATGACGGTGCGGATCGACGCCACTGACCGGAAAATTCTGGCTGAACTGCAGCGCGACGCTGGCCAGTCGCTGGACGAAATCGCCCGTCAGGTGGGCTCCTCCAAGACCCCGGTGTGGAATCGCATCCGCAAGCTGAAGGAGGCTGGTGTGATCGGCCAGCAGACGGTGCTGCTGGATGCCGAGGCGCTGGGGTTCGAGGCCTGTTTCTTTGTTCTCATCCGCACGTCCGAGCACGAGGCAGACTGGCAGGCCAAATTTCTGCAAGCGCTGCGCGACCGCCCCGAGGTGCAGGAGGCCCACCGGCTTGCGGGCGACATCGACTATATCCTGAAGGTCCGGGTGCAGAATGCGCGCGCTTATGATGTGTTCTATCAGGCGCTGATTGCCGAGGTGCGGGTGCATAATGTGACGGCGCTGTTGTCGATGGAGGAGATCAAATCCACAACGATGCTGCCGCTGCAACCCTAAGGACTTGGGTATTTAAGACCAGAAAGAAGCAGGGAAGATGGTCTGCTTCTTTCTGGTCCGAAAACACCCCGGGGTTTGGGGCAGAGCCCCATATCAAGCGTGCGTTTGGGGCAGAGCTCCAAGTCAGACCGCAACCAGCAACCGGGTCAACCCGTGGAAGTGGTAGGTATTTGAATACTCCGGCGCTGCCGCCAGTTTCAGATCCGGGCAGCGGCCGAACAGGATCGGCAGGGCAATCTGCATTTCCAGCCGCGCCAGCGGGGCGCCGACGCAGAAATGCAAGCCGCCGCCAAAGCTTTTGTTCACTTTGGGCGGGCGGGCCGGGTTGAAGCGGTCCGCGTCGTCCAGTGCCGCCGGGTCGCGATTGGCGGCGGCCAGCAGCAAGGCCACCTGATCGCCGCGCTGGAAGGTATGGCCGAAGACCTCGGCCTCCTCATAGGCGTAGCGGGTAAACATATGCAGCGGCGGGTCATATCGCAGGATCTCCTCTACCAGCCCGTCAATGCCATCGGGCGCCAGCCACGCCGGGTCCCAGCCCTGCTGCAGCATGGTTTTCACACCGTTACCCAGGGAGTGCACGGTGGCCTCGTGGCCTGCATTCAGCAACAGGATGCAGGTGCCGATCAGCTCATCCGTTGACAGCTTGTCGCCTTCCTCCTCAGCCGCGATCAGCCGGGTGATCAGGTCGTCGCGGGGATCGTTGCGGCGCTCATCGATGTAGCTGCGCAGGAACTCCGTGAACTGTTGCGAGGCCTTGGCGGCGGCGTGTTCGGTCTCTTCGGTGCGCGACGCCTGATACATCGCCACCATCCTGTGCGACCAGTCCAGCAACTGCGGCGCCATGTCCTCGGGCACGCCCAGCAGGCGGCAGATGGTGATCACCGGCACCTGGGTGCAATAGGCCTCCAACAGGTCGAAGGGCTGGTCCGGGAAAGCGTCGATCAGCTGGTGGCACAGATCCTTGATATCCGGTTCCAGCGCCGCGATCTCGCGCGAGGTGAAGGCGCGCAGCACCAGCCGGCGCAGGCGGGTGTGGCGGGGCGGCTCGGCGTCCAGCATTGAGTGCGCTTCAACCGCCAGAAAAGGGGCGAGATGGGCGGGGCCTTCTGTCCGCATCTCTTCCGGCATCTCGCGGCCGAAGCGGCGGTCGCGCAGCAGCATGTGCACGGCGGAATGGCCAAAGGCGGCAACCATGCCGTAGTCCTGCCAATGGTGCAGCTGGCCCTGGACCTGGGCGGCGGCGTAGAACGGGTAAGGGTCCTGTACAAAGGCCGGATCGGTGGGGGATTGGATTAAAGTCTTCATATACCGGTTGTTGCCGTTGCATCTGGTCAATGCAAGGGCCGCTTTGATAACGTGCCGCAATGAAAACACAGCAATTCCTTCGCTGGAGCCTGCCTGCCGGGTTTCTGTTGGCCGTGGCGGCATTGGCGCTGATGGTCTGGTCTTATGGCTACCGTCAGGCGCTGGACAGCCTGGCAGAGCGCAGTGCGGCGGATCTGGCCTTGGCGTCGGACAGGGTCAGCACCCAGCTGCAGGTCTATCAGGAACTGGCGGTTTTGACTGCCGGACACCCGGCGCTGGCGGATTTGTCCACGCCCGCGGCGCAGGACGCGGCGGCGGAGCTGCTGCGCGCGGTTGCGGACAAAACCGCGGCGCTGGATGTGTTTTTTGCCGCTGCGGACGGCCGGGTGCTGGCGGCAGCCGAAGGGGTGTCCGGGCCGGATGTTGCGGATCAGGCCTATTTTATGCGTGCCATGCAGGGGGCCATGGGCACCGGCCACGCGGTATTGCAGCCGGGCGGGCGGCGGGCCTATTTCTATGCCGCGCCAGTGTTTCAGCCTGGTGGTGTGCGCGGGGCGCTGGTGGTTGCAGCGGATGTGAATGACGTGGAGCAGACCTGGCGCGGCTCGCTGCCGGCGGTATTCTTTACCGGCATGAGCGGCGAGGTGTTCATTTCCAACCGGTCCGAATTGCTGTTCTGGCAGCGCAGCGCGGCGGGAGAAACCCCGCGTGTCACCGGCAGGGACGGCTATGCAGGGCATGAAATCTGGAGCCTTGAGGGCAGCCCCTATTTGCCCGGCCGCGCACTGCATCTTTCAGTGGATTTGCCGCTGATTGGGATGACAGGCGAAATTCTGGTGGATGTCGCACCTGCCCGGCGGATCGCAGCCTTGCAGGCGGCGGCGCTGGCGGCGGTGTGCCTGGCTCTGGGCGCCATGCTGTTCATCGTGATGGAGCGCCGCCGCACCCTGGCCGATGCCAATGCGGTGCTGGAAAGCCGGGTGGAAAAACGGACCAAGGCCTTGTCTCTGGCCAATGACCGGCTGCGCCGCGAGGTGGGCGAGCGCGAGGAAGCCGAAGCCGCGCTGAAACGCGCCCAGGAGGATCTGGTGCAGGCGGGCAAACTGTCCGCTTTGGGGCAGATGTCGGCGGGCATCAGCCATGAATTGAACCAGCCCCTGATGGCGATCCAGCAATATGCCGAAAACGGCGCCGCCTTTCTGGAGCGGGGCAAGGCGGAGCGCACTGGCGAAAACCTGGGCCGGATCGCCGACATGGCGGTGCGGATGGCGCGGATCATCAAGAACTTGCGTGCCTTTGCCCGTAATGAGAGCGAGCCGATGGGGCAGGTCGATCTGGTGCAGGTGATCGGCGCGGCGGTGGAGCTGACGGCCCCGCGGCTGAAGGCGGACGGCATCGATCTGCGCTGGCGCCCCGAAGCCTGCGGCGGGCCGGTTTATGCCTGGGGCGGCGAGGTGCGGCTGACGCAGGTGTTTGTGAACCTGATCAACAACGCGGCGGATGCAATGCAAGGGCAATTGGAGAAGGTGATCTCAATCTCTGTCGAAAGCGGTCCGCGGCTGCAGGTGCGGGTGCAGGACAGCGGCCCCGGCATCAAGGAGCCGGAAAAGATGTTCGAGCCGTTTTATTCCACCAAGGCGGTGGGCAGTTCGGAAGGCATGGGGCTGGGGCTGTCGATCTCATACGGGTTGGTGCAAAGCTTTGGCGGTAACATCCGCGGAGCCAATACCGGCGGCGGCGCGGTGTTCACAGTGGAACTGGAGCCATGGCGCGAAGGTGCTGAAAAGGGAGATGCCGCATGACCCGCAAGGTGCTGCTGGTGGATGACGACGCGGCGGTGCGCGAGGCGCTGGCGCAGACCTTGGAGCTGAATGATCTGGAGGTGGTCGCCTGCGGCTCGTTTGTGGCGGCCAAGGATCACATTACTCCGGCGTTCGGCGGCATCATCGTGTCGGACATCCGGATGCCGGGGCGGGACGGGTTTCACCTGCTGGACTATGCCCGCAGCATGGATGAGGAATTGCCGGTGGTGCTGCTGACCGGCGAGGGCGACATTCCGATGGCGGTGAAGGCGATGTCGCAGGGGGCGTTCGATTTCCTGGAAAAACCCTGCGCCGCAGCCGATTTCCTGCCGGTGCTGGAACGCGCCCTAAAGACCCGCGCGCTGGTGCTGGAAAACCGGCGGCTGAAGCATCAGCTGGAGACCGGCGATCCGGCGGCGCGGCTGTTGTTCGGCACCTCGCCCCAGGCCATGGAAATGCGCCAGCGGGTGCGCGCAGTGGCGCCGACAGGGGCGGAGGTGCTGGTCACCGGCGCGCCGGGCAGCGGTATTTCCAAAGTGGCGGAGGTCATTCATCTGATGTCGCCTGCGGGGCAGGGGCCGTTTGTGAAACGCCCCGCCGCAGGGCTGGCCGCAGAGACGGTGGCGGAGCTGTGCCAGGAGGCGGCGGGCGGCTCGCTGTTTCTGGACGAGCTGCAGGCGCTGCCCGAAGCGGCGCAGTTTGCGCTGCTGGCGCAATTGGAACAGGGCAGCGGGGTGCGGATCATTGCGGGCTCCAGTGCTGGTCTGGCGGATAAGGTGCAGGCCGGCGGGTTCAGTCCGGACCTGTTTTACCGGCTGGATGTGATGCGGGTGCGGATCCCCTCTTTGGCCGAACGCCCCGGTGATATTCCGGTATTGTTCCGTCATTACGTGGCGCAGGCGGCAGAGCAGGCGGGGATCGGGGCGCCGGAGATTTCGCAGGGCCATCTGGCAGCTCTGATGGCGCAGGACTGGCCGGGCAATGCGCGATCCTTGATGTCGGCGGCAATGCGGTTTGTGCTGGGCATGCCGGAAGAGGCCGCCGCAGCGGCAGGGCTGGGTCTGGCGGAGCAGATGGCGCAGGTCGAGCGCTCGCTGCTGATTGCGGCGCTGGGCCGGGCCAATGGCCGCGCGGCTGCAGCCGCGGAAGCGTTGAGGCTGCCGCGCAAGACGTTTTATGACAAGCTGGCCCGCTATGGCATCCGGCCCGAGGACTACCGCCGCTGAGGGCGCTGGCGGCCGGGGTCTTGCGGTTCGTTCTGTCCGGCGCTGAAACCGGGGTAGTCAAGGAGGCGGCGCCGCCGGAAACCCCGGAAGGGGGAATGGGGGCGGAGGGAGGACGGGGGGTAAGCCCATGTTCGCTGAAGCCTTCGTTCGGGACGCCCCTGCACCCGATGAAGAGGTGGTCTTGGGGCCCTGTGGTCTCCTGTTGGTGCGGGGTGTCAAACCGCACCGGTGTCGCGACGGGAATGACTATCGCAAGCCAGGGTTAAGGAAGCGCAAGCGGTGCGTGCGGTGGGGGCGGCCGCGGCGCAACACCCCGAAGCGCGCGTGCCGGGCCAGGCTGGGATGCCTCCGGCGGGGATATTTTCGGCAAGAGGAAAAAGGCGATTCCCGGCTTGCTAAGTCTAGCGCTAACATTTGTGCGGTTTTCCGCACAAAGCCCGGAATGCCCTGTGCGGGATTTCGCACAGCTTGCGGCAGGTGCTGCTGATGCGCTTTTGATGTGTCTCGTAAGTCCATGCAAAGATGCGGAGAATCCCGCGACCGCGTGATTCCCGAATCAACTGTTGAGCGGGTTTCCGCAACTTGGGATGCTCTGGGCGGGCTTCAGCCATGCGCTGAATGCAACATCGGATTCAGAGATGATTTTTCTGGGAGGAAAAGACCATGAAATTCCTGACCACCGCCGCCACCGCAATGGCACTGACCGTCACCGCAGGCGCTGCAAGTGCTGCCTGCGACGACGGCGAGATCGTGGTGAAGTTCAGCCATGTCACCAACACCGACAAGCACCCCAAGGGGATTGCCGCCTCGCTGCTGGAGAGCCGCGTGAACGAAGAGATGAACGGCACCATGTGCATCGAGGTCTATCCGAACTCGACGCTGTACAATGACAACAAGGTGCTGGAAGCGATGCTGCAGGGCGACGTGCAGCTGGCCGCGCCGTCCTTGTCGAAGTTTGAGAAGTTCACCAAGCAGTTCCGCCTGTTCGACCTGCCGTTCATGTTCAAGAACATCGACGCGGTGGATGCGTTCCAGGGGTCCGAAACCGGCCAGGAGATGCTGGACTCCATGCAGCGCCGGGGCCTGCAGGGGCTGGCCTATTGGCACAACGGCATGAAGCAGATGTCGGCGAACAAGCCGCTTGTCGAGCCCACGGATGCCAATGGGCTGAAGTTCCGGGTGCAGTCCTCGGACGTGCTGGTCGCCCAGATGGAAGCCATCGGCGGCTCGCCCCAGAAGATGGCATTCTCGGAAGTCTACGGCGCGCTGCAGCAGGGGGTTGTGGACGGGCAGGAAAACACCTGGTCCAACATCTACGGCAAGAAGTTTTTTGAGGTGCAGGACGGTGTGACCGAGACCAACCACGGCGCGCTGGACTATCTGGTGGTGACGTCCGTGGACTGGCTGGACAGCCTGGACCCGGCGGTGCGCGACCAATTCCTGACCATCCTGAATGAAGTCACCGCGACCCGGAACGCTGAATCCACCAAGGTGAACGGCGAAGCACGCCAGGCGATCATCGACGCCGGCGGCGTGGTGCGCGAACTGACGCCCGAGCAGCGTGCGGCTTGGGTCGAGGCGATGAAGCCGGTCTGGGAGAAGTTCGCAGGCGACGTCGGCCAGGAGAAGATCGACGCGGCGCAAGCCATCAACGCAGGCCTGTAAGTCAGGCCCGTATCCGGGAGGCCCGCATCGGGGCCTCCTGACTGCAGGCGGCGCGGGGATCCGCTGCCTGCACCCCTTTTCCGCAAAATTTGGGAGGCAGCCATGGCGGGATCCAGAACTGGCCCGAGCGGGCTTATCAACGCACTCGAAGAAACTCTGATCGCGATCCTGCTGGGGCTGATGACGGCAATAACATTTGCCAATGTCATCGCGCGGTTTGTGTTTAATTCCAACATTCTGTGGGCGCTGGAACTGACCGTGTTCCTGTTTGCCTGGCTGGTGCTGCTGGGCGCGTCTTATGCGGTGAAAGCGCATGCGCATCTGGGCGTTGATGCCATCGTCAACATGCTGGCGCCGGGCGCGCGCCGCGCGGTGGGCTTGTTTACCGCCGCCTGCTGCATCGTGTTCTCGTTGCTGCTGCTGAAAGGCGCTTATGACTATTGGGCGGTGTTTGCGGATCTGCCGCCGACCTCGGGGCGCTGGTTCCCGACCGGGTTTGACATGAAGGCACGCAGCCAAAGTTTTTACGAAGTGCAGGATGTGCCGATGGTGGCGGTCTTCAAGTTTCTTGAGGACCTGATCAACTACGGCGATTCCTACGAAAAACTGCCGAAAGTGGTGCCGTATGTGGTGCTGCCGGTGTCGATGCTGCTTTTGGTGTTCCGCTTTATTCAGGCGGCGTTTCAGATCGCGCGCGGTGATGTGGACCGGCTGGTCGCCAGCCATGAAGTGGAAGATGAGCTGGACGCCGTGCGGGCGCAGCGCGGGGAGCATGACTGATGGAAGTGGTAATTCTCTTTGCTATGGTGATCGGCCTGTTGCTGATCGGGGTGCCGATTGCGGTGTCGCTGGGTCTCAGCTCGACGATTTTCCTGCTGATCTACTCCGACAGTTCGCTGGCGAGCGTCGCGGGCACGCTGTTTGAAGCCTTTGAGGGGCATTTCACCCTGCTGGCGATCCCGTTCTTCATTCTGGCATCGTCGTTCATGACCACGGGCGGCGTGGCGCGGCGGATCATCCGGTTTTCGATTGCCTGTGTCGGCCATCTGCCGGGCGGGCTGGCGATTGCGGGCGTCTTTGCCTGTATGCTGTTTGCAGCGCTTTCGGGGTCGTCGCCTGCAACTGTGGTGGCCATTGGTTCCATTGTGATCGCTGGCATGCGCGAGGTGGGCTACTCCAAGGAGTTCGCGGCAGGTGTGATCTGTAACGCAGGGACGCTTGGCATCCTGATCCCGCCGTCGATTGTGATGGTGGTCTATGCAGCCGCGGTTGAGGTTTCCGTCGGCCGGATGTTCCTGGCCGGCGTCATTCCGGGTCTGATGGCCGGGCTGATGCTGATGGTGACCATCTATGTGATGGCCAAGGTCAAGAACCTGCCCAAGGGCGAGTGGAAGGGCTGGGGCGAGATCTTTGAGTCGGCGCGGGACGCGGGCTGGGGATTGTTCCTGATCGTGATCATTCTGGGCGGCATCTATGGCGGCATCTTTACTCCGACCGAGGCGGCGGCAGTGGCGGCGGTCTATGCTTTCTTCATCGCCAGCTTTGTCTACAAGGACATGGGACCGCTGTCGAATGGTGAGGGCAAGGCAAAGACGCCGCTGTTGCGCAAGCCTTATGCACTGCTGACTGCGTTCCTGCACAGCGATACCAAGCACACGCTGTTCGAGGCGGGCAAATTGACCGTGACGCTGCTGTTTGTGATTGCCAATGCGCTGATCCTGAAACATGTGCTGACCGATGAGCAGGTGCCGCAGCAGATTGCAACGGCAATGCTGTCGGCAGGCTTTGGCCCGGTGATGTTCCTGATCGTGGTCAATGTGATCCTGCTGATCGGCGGCCAGTTCATGGAGCCTTCGGGCCTGCTGGTCATCGTTGCACCGCTGGTGTTCCCGATTGCGATTGAGCTGGGCATTGATCCCATCCATCTGGGCATCATCATGGTGGTGAACATGGAGATCGGCATGATTACCCCTCCGGTTGGCCTGAACCTGTTTGTGACCTCGGGCGTGGCGGGGATGCCGATGATGGGGGTGGTGCGGGCGGCGCTGCCGTTCCTCGCGGTGCTCTTTGTTTTCCTGATCATGATCACCTATATCCCCTGGCTGTCCACTGTTTTGCCAAATGCGGTGATGGGGCCGGAGATCATAACCAAGTAAGGCATTGCAGAAAAGAAAACGGCGCCCGGTTGTTCGGGCGCCGTTTTGCGTTTTGCGGCAAAATTCTTCGAAGAATTTTGCCAAGAAAATTCGAATTTTCTTGGCTCAGGCGGCCTCAAGCGCGGTGATGATCGGGGAGAAATCCGCGGCCTTGAGACTGGCGCCGCCTACAAGTGCTCCATCGACATTGGAAACAGCAAAGATCTCACGTGCGTTCGATGGCTTGACCGAGCCGCCGTAGAGCAGGCGGATGGCCTCTGCGGTCCCGGCCCCGAAGCGGGTGGTGAGTTCGGCGCGCAGGAAGTTGTGCACTTCGGAAATTTGCTCAAGCGTCGGCACTTTGCCGGTGCCGATGGCCCACACCGGTTCGTATGCCACAACGGTGTTTTTGCCGGTGGCAGAGGCCGGGACGGAACCTGCAAGCTGAGTGCCAACCACCTTCAGCGTGTCGCCGCCTTCGCGCTCGGACAAGGTTTCACCGATGCAGATCACCGCAGTGAGGCCTTCTGCGAGGGAGGCTTCGGCTTTGGCGCAGATCTGGGCGTCAGTTTCGCCGTGGTCGGCGCGGCGCTCGGAATGGCCGAGGATCACGGCGGAGGCGCCGGCGTCTTTCAGCATGGCAGCTGACAGATCGCCGGTGTGGGCGCCGGAGGCGTTTGCGTGGCAGTCCTGGCCGCCGATGGCGACGGCGCTGCCTTTGGCGATTTCAGCCGCGCGCGACAGCAGGGTTGCCGGCGGGCAGATCAGGATGTCCGCAGCCGGGCCGGTGTGGCTTTCGGCCAGGGCTGCCAATTCACCCAGGCTGTCGCCGGTGCCGTTCATTTTCCAGTTGCCTGCTGCCAGTTTCCGCCGCATGGGGGATGCCTCCGATCCTCGTTATGTGGGCGTGACAGGTAACACCAGCGGCGGAGTGGCGCAATTCGCTTGGCCGGGGACCGGCCACAAAAAGGGCGGGGAAGACCCCGCCCGCTGATTGCGTCCCGTCTGGACCGGATCAGGCGCCGGGCAGTTCCTTGAAGCTGATCGATTCGCCGCAGCCGCAGGCATCCGCGACATTGGGGTTGTTGAACTTGAAACCGCTTTCCAAGAGCGTCACCTCATAGTCGATTTCGGTGCCGAAGAGGAACATCTGCGCCATCGGCGCGATCAGGATGCGGGCGCCGTCCTGTTCCACCACTTCATCGTTGGCAGAGGGCTCGTTGACGTATTCCATGGTGTATTCCATGCCCGCACAGCCGCCTTTCTTGACGCCGATACGCAGGCCGGCATGGCCATCCTTGGCCATCAGCCTGGCGATCTGCGCTGCTGCCTTGGGCGTCATGGTCACAGCTTGTTTGCCGGGAATGCCGAACATGGGGTTCTCCTTACACTTAGTCCCTATCTAGGGCTGGTGCTGCCGCGGCTCAACCCCGCAAACGTCCAGGCAGGCAGGTAACATGTATTCTGTATGCGGATTTTCAACGGGGAGCGGCCTGAAACCTGCGCTGCCGCCGATCACAGGCCAATGGTGTCACAGTCCCATACAATTTGCATAGTAGGTGACGGTGGCAGGCCAGTCGGAAAAAACGCCTTCGACACCTGCGTCCTGTGCCAGAACGTCCAGCAACTGGTAATACATGCCGTCGCCGCGGCTGAGGCCTGCGAGCGACTGGAAATACCATTCGCCGCCCTGCAGCGGGCCGGAGCGTTCCAGCGTCCAGGTGATCAGCCGCAGCCCGGCGGATTTAGCGGCAATGGCATAGGCGGAGGGGATAATGCGGCCGTCCTGTACGGTCACCAGCATCCAAAGGGGCGGTGCCAGGTAATTGACGCCCTGCGCCTTCAGTGCCGCGAAGTCATAGGGGAATGTTGCCGGATCGGTGTGATCAAACCCCTCGTGGCGGTAGCTGCCGTCGAGCAGCACCGCCTGGCGGCCGAACTCCGGTTCGTGTTCGATCCAATAGAGGATATCGTCCAGGCTGAAGCTTTGTACCCAGACGTCGGCGGGTGCGATGCCGGCGGATTTATAATCATCAATTAGTTTCTGCGCGAAATCCTGTTGCGTGAAGCCGTTAAAGGGCATCGGGACTGCGGGGGCCTTCAGCTCGGGCATGAATTTGGCGCCGAGGCTTTGCAGCAGGCCGATCGACTCGGCATGGGTCAGGGTTTGGGCGTTGCCGCCGTAAAGCGTGCTGCGCCACGAGGGAAGGCCGCCCTGATAGTCCCGCGGCGTGGCTGCAAAGGGATTGGCGCTGTCCATTTTCGGGCGCAGGCTGCGGAATTCGTCCAGGGTCAGATCGGAGCTGCGGCATTCGGCGCTGGCGGGGGAATTGAATGCATGCGGAGAGAAGGGCTGGATGCAGCGGTCCGCCAGGGGCGAGGTCAGGATGTCCGTGGTCCGGTGCAGATCGTTCTGCGCATGGCGGCAGACCAGTTCCAGGTCGCGGGTGAAGGTGACGTCGCATTCCAGAATGCCCGCCCCCATGGCGGCAGCGGCGCGGTGGCCTTCGGCGGTGTGTTCGGGAAACATCAGCGGCGCGCCGCGGTGGCCGATGGAGAAATCCGTGCGCGCCGGGGTCTGGCCTGCGCAGGCCTGCAGCCTGTCCTTGAGCGCACCTTCGGGCAGCTGGCTGATCAGATAGGCCGGGCGCGGGCCGTAGCTGAAGGCCGGAGGCTCCGCAGTGCCGGGAGCAGGAAGCAGCACGAGGACCGCGGACAGTAAAGCAACGGACAGCAGGGCTAGGCGCATGGGGCGGCTCCGGGTCTAGGGCTGCCGCACATTAGACGCGCGGGCCCGAAAATGAAAAGGCCCCCGCAGATGCAGGGGCCGGATCCGGGCACAGGCTGTGCGGGCTTACATGAAGCCCAGTTCCAGGCGGGCCTCGTCGGACATCATCTCCATGCCCCACGGCGGCTCCCAGGTGAGTTCGACGTCAACCGTTTTCACCCCCGGCACCGGCGAAATGGCGTCGACAAGCCAGCCCGGCATCTCGCCCGCAACCGGGCAGCCCGGTGCGGTCAGGGTCATGATGATCCTGACGTCGTTCTCGTCATTGATGTCGATCGTGTAGATCAGCCCCAGCTCGTAGATGTTCACCGGTATTTCCGGGTCATAGACAGAGCGGCAGGCGTCGGTCACGGCCTCGTACAGCGGATGGCTGACGGAGGAGGGCGCGATCAGCGGTGCGCCTTCAAGCGGTTCGGAAGGGTTGGTCATGGGGATCCCGGTCTGATATTCCGACGATTTATATAGGGAATGTACGGCCCGGCGTCCAGAGGCGGCGCACACCGCAGCGGGAATGTTCTGTTAACCGCCTGTTCGTGAAAATTTGATTTGATGGGGTGAGCGCGCTAAATTGTGGCTCCCCCACGATGATTTTGTAAACGCTGCCCGAAGGATGCGGGCCGTGCGCCGCTGTCCGGCCACGGAGCTGCTGTGTGCGGGCAGGAGCGGAGAGAGGCCATGCCAGGGAAAACCACGACCCGCAGATGCGCGAATTCCGCTGCCCTTGTGCTGGCGGGCAGCTGCCTGGCCGTGGGCGGGACGGCAGGTGATGCCCGGGCACAGGGGGCATGGCGCTGGCAGCTGACGCCCTTTGTGCTGGCACCATCGGTGGAGGGGACAACAGAGCTGGGGCAGGCAGGCGGCGGTCTGTCGATTGATGCGGGCGATGTGTTTGATCAGCTGCAGGCCGGCGGGATGCTGGCATTTGAGGGGCAGCACAGCAGCCGTTTCGGTTTCCGGCTGCGCTATGCGGTGATGGATTCGGACCGGACAGCGGAAAGCTTTGCCGGTGCGGTGGCTGCTGCCTATGATCAGAACATGGCTGAGGCAGTGGTGACCTATAGTTTCGGGCAGGGGCGGGACCGGTTTGAGGTCTTTGGCGGGCTGCGCCACTGGGATGTGGATGTGACGGCCTATCTGCCGGGCGGCGCGGTGCGGCGCGGCGGCGCATGGACCGATCCGATTGCCGGGCTGCGCTGGGAGCGGCGGCTGTCGCCTCGGTTCAGCCTGTCCTTGGAGGGCGATATCGGCGGCTTTGGCGCCGGGTCCGATCAAAGCTGGTCGGCCATGGGCGGGCTGATTTACGACCGCTGGGAGCGGGCCTCGATCTATGTGATGTACCGCGGGCTGGGGGTGGAGTATCAGGACGGCATCCGCGGCACGGACAGCTTTTTCCGCCATGATGCGGTGACTCACGGGCTGCTGGCGGGGGTGGGGTTCAGGTTCTGACACGGGCCGGGCCGCTGTGATGCGCAGCCCGGCCTGCTGTCAGTTGGTGTTGTCAGTCGTTGATGTCGTGGTTGAAGGTCTTCACCTGGCCCTTGGGCAGGGCAAAAAAGCGGCGCATCACCAGCCAGGCCGCCAGCGACAGCACTGCAAAGATCAGCAGCAGCGGCGGCAGGCCGAAACCGGCGCCTGCCAGCAGCAGCAAGGCAACGGCCGCGGCGCCGATGGCAAAGCCGAGAAAGACAAAGCCGGGCACCAGAACCTCCAGTATGGCCAGCGCCAGCGCCGCGGCGCCCCAGACCCACCACAAGTCCCAGAACGGCATGTCCATCATTTGCCCCCTTTCAGCAGGTTGAAGGCGTTGCCAAAGGCCTCCAGCGCGTGGGCGGGGACCAGGATGGTCTGATTGCCCGCGCCCTTGCCGAGCGCGTTCAGCGATTCCACCTGTTTCAGGGCGACCTGGTACTGCGCTGCCTCGATACCGTTTTCGCGGATCGCCTTGGCGACAACTTCGGTGGCATAGGCCTCGGCCTCGGCCTGGATGCGGCGGGCCTTGGCGGTCTGTTCGGCGGCATAAAGCTCGGCGTCGGCGTTCAGCTCAACCGCGCGTTTTGCGCCCTCGGCCTCGGTCACCTGGGCGCGGCGGGCGCGTTCGGCATTCAGCTGCTGCAGCATCGCGTCGCGGGTGGCCTGATCAAGGTTCACGTCCAGGATCTCGGCGCGGGTGACTTCGATGCCCCAGTCGTCTACCGCGCTTTCGACCGAATGCTGGATCTGCCCGATCAGCTGCGAGCGGTTGGATTGCACCTCGTCCAGGTCCATTTTGCCGATCTCGGCGCGCACGATGCCGGCCACGGTGGTGGCAATGGCGCCGTCCACGTCGCGGATCCGGTAGACGGTCTTTTCCGGCTCCAGGATGCGGTAGAACACCGAAGTGTCGATCTGCACCAGCACGTTGTCCTTGGTGATCGCGTCCTGGGTGGCGTTGGGCAGCTGGCGCTCCAGGATTGACATCTTGTGGCGGGCCACATCCAGGAACGGCACGATGAAGTTAATGCCCGGCCCGAGCACAGAATGCAGGCGGCCGAAACGTTCGATCACGTATTTCTCGGACTGCGGTACGATGCGCACGCCCTTCAGTACCACGATGATCAGCAGGACCGCGCCCAGCAAGTACAGCAGGTTACTGGAGAGTAGGTCCAGAATCAGGTCTTCGTTCATGAATATGCCTTCTGTTTCAAACGCCTGCGGGCAGGATCCTGCGCCCGTCCCGGCAGGTCAAGATAAACTGCGCCTCAAGAGGCAGAGGGTTTGAGCCGCCGCATCGGGGCCGGGCGGACCCGGTCTTCGATCTCGGCATAGATCAGCGCGGCGATGTTTTTGGAGGAGGTCTTCTCGATCCCTTCCAGCCCGGGGGAGGAATTCACCTCCAGCACCTTGGGGCCGGTTTCCGACCGCAACAGATCCACGCCCGCCACGTTGAGGCCAAAGGCACGGGCGGCGCGGACCGCGGTGGAGCGTTCCTCCTTGGTGATGCGGACGATTTCAGCGCTGCCGCCCAAGTGCAGGTTGGAGCGGAAGTCGCCTTCCGCCCCGGAGCGTTTCATCGCCGCGACCACCTTGGAGCCGACCACCAGACAGCGGATATCCACGCCTGCGGCTTCCTTGACAAACTGCTGCACCAGAAAGTTGGCCTTGAGCCCGCGGAAGGCGGTGATCACGCTTTCGGCGGCCTTTGTGGTTTCCGCCAGCACCACGCCCTTGCCCTGGGTGCTTTCGAGCAGTTTCACGATCAGCGGCGCGCCGCCCACAATCTGGATCAGGCTGCCGGTGTCCTTGGGCGAGGCCGCAAAGGCGGTGGCGGGCATGCCGATCTTGTGGCGCGCCAGAATCTGATGCGCGTGCAGCTTGTCGCGGCTGGCAGTGATGCCTTCGGCGCCATTGACGCAATAGGTGCCCACGGTTTCGAACTGGCGCAGCAGCGCGGTGCCGTATTGGGTGACCGAGGCGCCGATGCGCGGGATCACCGCGTCATAGCGGGGCAGGCGCTTGCCGTCATAATGGACCTCGGGCGCCAGCGCGTTCAGCGCCATGTAGCAGCGGGTGGTATTGATCACCTCGACCGTGTGGCCGCGGTTTTCACCCTCTTCCACCAGGCGGCGGGTGGAGTAATTGTCCTCGCGGCTGAGCACGGCAATGCGCAGCGAGCGTTTCGGGGCGGATTTGCGGATGCTGGAAGAGGAATAGACCGAATAATCCAGTTCCGGCTGGCACAGACGTTCGCCCGGCACCACTGTCACATTTTCGGTCAGCGCCTGGCGGCCCAGCAGCATGTGTTTCGCCATGCCGCGCCGGTCGGTCAGCGTCAGCTCCACCGGCCAGGACTGGCCTGCGATCTCCATCGGAGTTTCGATCACAAAGCGCATTTCGCTTTCGCCGTTTGACGACGTCACTTCGCGGCGGTCCTTGATCAGGGCTGAGCAGGGGATTTCCAGATCGTACTGGCCGGGGATGGGATGCACCATGAAGCGCACCTTGGGGGCGCTTGCCGGGCCAAAGGTTTCAATGCCGGTGGCATGCAGCGAGGAGGTGCGGGCGCCGGTGTCGACCTTGACCCGCAATGCGGGTAGACCAAGGTCGGGCAGGCTTACCCATTCTTCCCAACCGAGTTTCAATTGCGGTGCGGCGTCGGCTGTGGACATGGAGTTGGCTCCTTGGCATTAGAGGGGAATCACCGGTGTGCCGGTTTGAGTGTAACGGCAGGAATAGAAGATGGCAGAGCTTTTCAACTTTGAACTGAAGGCAACCGACGGCACGGCGCGCACAGGTGTCATCAATACGCCGCGCGGTGAAATCCGCACGCCTGCTTTCATGCCGGTCGGCACCGCCGCCACCGTCAAGGCGATGATGCCGGAAAGCGTGCGCGCGACCGGGGCCGATATCCTGCTGGGCAATACATACCACCTGATGCTGCGCCCGACAGCGGAGCGGATCGACCGGCTGGGCGGCTTGCACAAGTTCATGAACTGGGAGCGGCCCATTCTGACGGACTCGGGCGGGTTTCAGGTGATGTCGCTGGCCGGTTTGCGCAAGCTGACCGAGAAGGGCGTGACCTTCAAATCCCATATCGACGGCTCCAAGCATGAGCTGACACCAGAACGCTCGATGGAGATCCAGCGGCTGCTGGGATCTGATATCGTGATGTGTTTTGACGAATGCCCGGCGCTGCCTGCGGACCGTGACCGGATTGCGGAATCAATGCGCCTGTCTATGCGCTGGGCCGAGCGGTCGCGCGAGGCATTCGGCGACCGTCCCGGCCATGCGCTGTTCGGGATCATGCAGGGCGGGCTGGAACAGGACCTGCGCGAAGAAAGCGCTGAGGCGCTGAAGAAAATCGGATTTGAGGGCTATGCTGTTGGCGGCCTTGCGGTGGGCGAGGGGCAGGAGGCGATGTTCGATTGCCTTGATTACGCCCCCGGTTTCCTGCCCGAAGACAAGCCGCGCTATCTGATGGGCGTGGGCAAGCCCGGTGATATCGTCGGCGCTGTGGCGCGCGGCATTGACATGATGGACTGCGTGCTGCCGTCGCGGTCGGGCCGCACCGGACAGGCCTTTACCCGCTATGGCGTGGTGAATATCAAGAACGCCCGCCATCAGGACGACCCGCGGCCCCTGGATGAGCATTGCAGCTGCCCGGCCTGTTCGAGTTATTCGCGGGCTTACCTGCACCATGTGTTCCGCTCGAACGAGATGATTTCGGGGATGCTGCTGACCTGGCACAACCTGCATTATTTCCAGGAGATCATGCAAGGTATGCGGGAGGCGATTGCCGCCGGCAGTTTTGAGGTCTGGCAGAAGGACTTTCACGATACCCGCGCGCAGGGTGATATCGAGCCGCTGTAAACGGCGCCCCGATACCCCCGGCGCTGCTGCGCCAGGGGCGGGTTCAGGCCTTAGGGCTTACTTTTTGCGCTTGATGCGTTTGGCCTGTTTGATCACCTTGCCAAGCGCTTTGCCGGCGGCGCGGCGTTCCGACGGAGACTGCGCGTTAAAGGCGTCCTCGGATCTTAGCTTTTGCCAGCGCGCAATGCGGTCGGTGTCAAGCTGGCCGGCTTTGGCGGCTGCTTGGATGGCGCAGCCCGGTTCGCTTTCGTGCTGGCAGTCCCTGAAACGGCAGTGTGCCGCGATATCGGTAAGATCCTGAAACACCATATCAATACCGTCTTGCGCGTCTGATATCTGCAGCTCGCGCATGCCGGGAGTGTCGATCAGCCAGCCGGCGCCGGGCAGCCGCAGCATTTGCCGGTGCGAGGTCGTATGGCGGCCTTTGCTGTCGTCCTCGCGGATGGCGCCGGTTTGCATCAGCCCGCCGCCGGCCAGGGTGTTGGCCAAAGTGGACTTGCCGACACCTGAGGAGCCGGCCAATGCCACCGTTTCCCCCAGTCCGCACCAGGCACGCAGGCGGTTCACCTCTGCAGGATTGGTGGCGTCGATGGTTTCGGCAACAAGGCCGGGCTGCAAGGATTGGGCCTGGGTCCGGTAACTGTCGGGATCATCTGCCAGGTCGGCCTTGGTCAGAATGATCACCGGGGTGGTGTTTGCTTCGTTTGCCAGCGCCAGAAAGCGTTCCAGCCGGGCGATGTTGAAGTCGTGATTGCAGGAGGTGACGATAAACAGCGTGTCAATGTTGGCGGCAATCAGCTGTGTTTCGCGGCCGGTGCCGGGCGCGCGCCGTCTAAACAAGGAGGCCCGTTCCAGCAGGACGGTGCCGTGCCCGGTTTCTGGGTCAAGCAGCAGCCAGTCGCCGACAGCGGCGCCGTCAATGGCCGGGCAGGTGAGGGGGCCGTCAGCGCTGATGAGGTCGAACTGGCTGCGGTGAATGGCGGTGATGCGGGCCGGAGCGGCGCCCTCGGCGGCATCTGCCATCTGGTGTTGAAAAAAGGGTTTGAAACCCAGTTCGCTCAGGCCGGAAGAGACCTGCGAACGCACGGGGGTGTTCAGAAAGCCGGGAAGTTTTCTGCGGTTCATGTCTTAAAACTCTTGGAGAGCCCGTTTGGCGGGCGTTGTATATTCAAATGCGGCCAAACAAACCCGGCCCGCTGGCTGCAGGTCTGAAGGTTTTTTACGTTTGGTGTGGGCCGGCATGCCGCGGGCCCGGATGACTCAGGTCATACAATCTCCGATATTCGCCGTGCAGTTTAGGCGCCGGCGTGCAGTTGTACAAGGTGCTGGATGTGAACCCTGTGCCAAGCAGTTGGAACCCGCCCGTATGGCTGCTGGATGACGGCTGGCCGGGCGCAACTATGTGCTGTTAAACGGCCTGTGCCCTGCGGCTCTTGCAGCTGCGGCGGACCCGTTAGGCCTTTGGTCACCCTTTCACCATTTGCGCCCTTGTGGTCCGGGTGCGGTGCGGGCAAGGTGGCTGCAAACCTTGGGGCAGGGCGGTTGAAAAGTGTTAACCATCCCCCCAGATAAAGACATCAATTGAGGAGACGGGCCAAAGCTGCCGGGATCGGGGCCGGACCGTCTTGCCAAATCAAAGGACCGAGTATGCAAGAGCCACTCAATTCCTCCTACCCAGTCCTGCCGCTGCGCGACATCGTGGTCTTTCCCCACATGATCGTGCCGCTGTTTGTGGGCCGGGAAAAATCGGTGCGCGCCTTGGAAGAGGTGATGGCGGATGACAAGCAGATCCTGCTGTCCAGCCAGATCGACCCGTCCGAGGACGATCCCGAAACCGATAGCATCTATTCCGTGGGCGTGCTGGCCAATGTGCTGCAGCTGCTGAAACTGCCCGACGGCACCGTCAAGGTGCTGGTCGAGGGGCAGGCGCGTGTAAAGATCACCGAATTCCTGGAAAATGACAATTTCTTCGAGGCCAAGGCCGAGGAACTGCCGGAAATGCCCGGTGATGTCACCACCACCGAGGCGCTGGTGCGCACCGTGGGCGACGAGTTCGAGCGCTATGCCAAGGTCCGCAAGAACATCCCCGAGGAGGCCCTGTCTGCCGTCGGTGAAACCACTGAGCCGGCCAAGCTGGCCGATCTGGTTGCGGGTCATCTGGGCATTGAGGTCGACCGCAAGCAGGAACTGCTGGAAACACTGTCCATCAGCGAACGGCTGGAGAAGGTCTATGGCCTGATGCAGGGCGAAATGTCGGTCCTGCAGGTCGAGAAGAAGATCAAAACCCGCGTCAAATCCCAGATGGAGAAGACCCAGCGCGAATATTATCTGAATGAGCAGATGAAGGCCATTCAGAAGGAGCTGGGCGACGGTGAGGAAGGCGCTGGCGAAATCGCCGAGCTGGAAGAAAAGATTGCCGCCACCAAACTGTCGAAAGAAGCGCGCGAAAAGGCGGATGCCGAGCTGAAGAAGCTCAAGAACATGTCGCCGATGTCGGCCGAAGCCACGGTTGTGCGCAACTATCTCGACTGGATGCTGTCGATCCCGTGGGGCAACAAGTCCCGCGTCAAGAAAGACCTGAACAAGGCGCAGGAGATCCTGGATGCGGATCACTATGGCCTGGAGAAGGTCAAGGAGCGGATCGTCGAATACCTGGCGGTGCAGCAGCGCTCGGTCAAGCTGAAGGGGCCGATCCTGTGCCTAGTCGGTCCTCCGGGCGTGGGTAAGACCTCGCTGGGTAAATCAGTTGCCAAGGCGACGGGGCGCGAGTTCATCCGCATCTCGCTGGGCGGCGTGCGCGATGAGAGCGAGATCCGCGGCCACCGCCGGACCTATATCGGCTCGATGCCCGGCAAGATCATCCAGGCGCTGAAGAAGGCGAAAACCACCAACCCGCTGATCCTGCTCGATGAGATCGACAAGATGGGCCAGGATTTCCGCGGCGACCCGGCCTCGGCGATGCTGGAGGTGCTGGATCCGGAACAGAACAACACCTTTATGGATCACTATCTGGAGGTCGAATACGACCTCTCGAACGTGATGTTCCTGACCACTTCGAACAGCTACAACATGCCGGGGCCGCTGCTGGACCGGATGGAGATCATTCCGCTGTCGGGCTACACCGAGGACGAAAAGCGCGAGATCGCCAAGCAGCACCTGATTTCCAAGCAGGTGAAGAACCACGGGTTGAAGGCCAAGGAGTTTGAGCTGACCGAAGACGCGGTGACGGAGATGATCCGGACCTACACCCGCGAAGCCGGCGTGCGGAACCTGGAGCGCGAGATTGCCAAGGTGGCGCGCAAATCGCTGACCAAGATCATCAAGAAAGAGGCCGGCAGCGTCACTGTCACGGCGGACAATCTGGATGATTTCCTGGGCGTGAAGAAGTTCCGCTATGGCCTGGCTGAGATGGAGGATCAGGTTGGTGTTGTCACTGGCCTCGCCTATACATCGGTCGGCGGTGAGCTGCTGTCGATCGAGGCGCTGCGGCTGCCGGGCAAGGGCCGGATGAAGACCACCGGCAAGCTGGGCGATGTGATGAAGGAGTCAATCGAGGCGGCGTCGAGCTATGTGCGTTCGATCAGCCCGCAGATCGGCGTCAAGCCGCCGCAATTCGACAAGCTGGACATCCATGTGCACGTGCCCGACGGCGCGACGCCCAAGGACGGCCCAAGTGCGGGCCTGGCGATGGTTACGGCGATCGTGTCGGTGCTGACGGGCATTCCGGTGCGCAAGGACATTGCGATGACGGGCGAAGTCACCCTGCGCGGCAATGCCAGCGCCATTGGCGGCCTCAAGGAGAAGCTGCTGGCAGCTCTGCGCGGCGGTATCAAGACGGTTCTGATTCCGCAGGAAAATGAAAAGGATCTGCCGGAAATTCCGGACAATGTGAAAGAAGGGCTGAAAATCATCCCCGTGTCCCATGTGTCCGAGGTTCTGAAACACGCGCTGGTGTCCCAGCCGGACCCCATCGAATGGGACCAGGAGGCCGAGGAAGCCGCAGCAGCCAAAGCGGCTCTGAAAGGCTCAGAGGACGGGGCGGGCGCTACCGCCCACTGATCACGGCCTGGATCTGGTGCAAGAAAGGAAAGGGCGGTCCCGCGGGACTGCCCTTTTTCAGTTTTATCTTCCGTTCCGGCCCTTCTTGGCGGGGCGTGGTTCCCAGGTTTCTGTGTGTCTATCCCTGACAGGTCTCAGGCGTGGGAGGACGGCTCCCGCCCGCTGCGGGATGCGCTGATGCGCCTCAGCAGCGGTTGGGCGGGGCGCCGCACCTGGGGTGCGGGAGTGCCCCGCGGTATCGCTTGGGAAGGCGGTCAGGCCGCCTTGCTGGAACCGGCCATTTTGGCCTGTACCGTGGCAATGGCCATTTCGGCCGGGCTGACATCTGCTGTCTCAGCCTGGATCAGGATCGAAGCCATCGTTTCGTCCAGCGCTTTGAGTTTCTCGGCAACAAATCCCTTGCGATCCTTGATCCGCTGGATTTCGGTTGCAACGTTGATGATGCCGCCGCCATTGGCCACAAAGTCAGGCGCATAAAGGATGCCGCGCGCGTGCAGGCCTGCGGCGTCAGCAGCGGTCGCCAGCTGGTTGTTGGCGCCGCCTGCGACGATGTCCGCCTTCAGCTGCGGGATCGTCCGGGCATTCAAGATGCCGCCGATGGCGCAGGGAGCAAAGACGTCTGCGTCAACACCGTAGATTCCGTCCAGCGGCACTGCTTTGGCGCCGAATTCGGCAATTGCCTGTTCTACACGGGCCTCGTCGATGTCGGTCACAATCAGCTTGGCGCCGGCCTCGGTCAGAAACCGGCAAAGATACCAGCCGACATGGCCCAGGCCCTGCACCGCAACGGTGACGCCGCCCAGATCACGGCTGCCGTGTTTGTGGGCACGCGTGGTGCAAATCGCGTTGAAAATACCGCGGGCGGTGATGGGAGAGGGATCGCCGCTAGCATATTCGCCATCGGCAAGACCTGCCACAAACCGGGTTTCCTCTGCCAGAACCCCCATGTCGGAAGGGCTCATCCCCATGTCTTCGGCAGTGATGTAGCGGCCGTCCAGGCTTTCGATGGCACGGGCAAAGGCGCGCAGCAGCTCCGGCGATTTGTCCCGGGCAGGGTCGCCGATGATCACCGCCTTGCCGCCGCCCAGCGTAAGTCCCGCTGCGGCGTTCTTGTAGGTCATGCCTTCGCTGAGCCGCTGAACGTCGGTCAGTGCTTCCTCTTCGCTGGCATAGGGGCGCATCCGCAATCCGCCGGCGGCGGGACCCAGCCGGGTGGAGTGGATGGCGATGAAGCCAAGCAGCCCCGCGGAGGCCTCCTCGACGCGGTAGATCTCTTCATGGGTGGTTGATGCGACGGCAGTCACTGTCATCTGGATTGCTCCTCCAAAACTTTTCCCGATGATACTAGGGCGCGGGCGCCGGTTTTCACTAAAAAGACCTGCCAGAACGGTGGTGTTTGGTGGTATGCTCTGTAGAAGAAGCCTATCTTAGAGGAAACCTCCATGGACTCAATTGATCGCAAGATTGTGGCCGCGCTTCAGCGCAATGGGCGGCTGAAGATTTCCGAATTGTCAGAGAAGGTCGGGCTATCGCCAACGCCCTGCGCGCGCCGGGTGGCCAATTTGGAGGAAAGCGGCGTGATCAGCGGCTATTCCGCGCGAGTGGATCAGACCAAGATGGGGCTGCCGGTCACGATCTTTGTGGCGGTGGAGCTGGAGCGCCAGTCAACCGGCGCCCTGCAGGCCTTTGAAAAAGCGGTGCGCCAGTTCGATCAGGTGATGGAGTGCTACTTAATGACCGGCACACGCGATATCCTGTTGCGGGTGGTGGCCGAGGATCTGCCGGATTTCGACAGATTTCTGGAGGACCGTCTGATGCGGGTGCCGGGCATTCGCAACACCCGGTCCAGTTTTACCCTGCGCACCATGATTCAGCGCGATGCCCTGCCGGCCTGCTAACCGGTTCACGCCGGAGGGGGCCTGTGTTAGGCTGGCTGCACAGAGCAGGCCCGCACGCCTGGCTGCCAATCGCAACAGCGCGGGGCAGCTGAGAAGCCGATGCAGGGTAAATAACAGGATCATGGGGCACAAATGGCAAGAGCAACCAGCAAAAGCAGTACATCCGGGCGCAAGTCCGGCGAAGGCAAGCCACCTGTCCGCAAGGCAGGCACGCTGAAGGCATCCACCGCCAGGACGGCTGCTGTGAAACCTGAGACAGGCGAACCTGAAGATGTGAACGCACCGATGCAGCGGCACGCGCCGGAAGCCAACCCGTCATCCGAAGCGTCTGCTGCACCAGAACCCGTGGTTGTAACAGCCGCTTCACCGATTGTTGCCGCACCGGAACTGAACAAGAAGGAACTGGTGGAGCTGGCAGTCGAACGCTCCGGTGTCAAAAAGAGAGACGCAAAGCCGGTGGTTGAGGCGGTTCTGGCGCTGCTGGGCGAGGCCGTGGCCGAAGGCCGTGAGTTGAACCTCAAGCCGTTCGGGAAACTGCGCATCAACCGCAGCCAGGAACGCAGCAATGGCAAAGTGTTCGTATGCAAACTGCGCCAGCCGGCCGTCGCAAAAAACGCGACGGCAGAAAATTCCGGGGAAGCCGGAAATTCTTCCAATGACCCTCTTGCAGAGGCCGCATCGGACGGGTAAAAGCCTGCCTCACGGGTGATTAGCTCAGTGGTAGAGCGCTTCGTTCACATCGAAGATGTCAGGAGTTCAAATCTCTTATCACCCACCATTCTCTTCAAAAGGCGCTCCCGGTACCGGTTAAGCGCCTTTTCTTGTTTGCGGGGTTTCGTTGTCCCCGGCTTGCCGCTACCAATTTGGCGATAGAACCGGGCAGGGGGCATGTGATGCAATTTCCAAAAATCTGGCTGCTGAGACACGGGCAGACCGAGTGGAATGCAGAGCACCGCATTCAAGGTCAGCTGGAATCGCCGCTGACACCGCTGGGCATTGAACATGCCCGCCGGCAGGCCGGTCTGATGGCGCCTGTGCTGGAGCAGAAACCGGCCTGCTATGCGTCCCCGCTGGGCCGTGCCCAGCAGACAGCGGATATCGCGTTGAGAGGGGCGCCATTTGTGACCGATCCGCGCCTGGCAGAGGCCTTTGCCGGCGTGTTTCAGGGGATGACGCTGCAGGAGGTCGCGCAGCGTTACCCGCAGATCCATGGCGCCAATCCGCGGAACCTGGACCTGTTCTGCGAGGCCCCCGGCGGCGAAGGCTATGCCAGATTTCATGGCCGCATTCTGGACTTCATGCTGTCGCTGACCGGGCCGTCTGTGGTGGTGGCGCATGGGCTTTTGGGGCAGGTGATGCGCGGTATCATCTGCGGCCTGCCCCGCGACAGCATGGCGGCTCTGCCGAACGGGCAGGGGTGCGTTTATGTGCTGGAAAACGGGATGGAAACCGTTTTGGAGTGATCCGGCGGGCAGGGTGGAAAAATCTTTGTTTTTTCTCTTGCGCTGCCCGGCGGCATTGTCTAAATCCCCGCTTACCGGGTCGTTAGCTCAGTTGGTAGAGCGCTTCGTTTACACCGAAGATGTCGGGAGTTCGAGCCTCTCACGACCCACCATCCCCACCTTGCAGATTGACCGCGCTAAGATACCGATAGGCGCGTAGTCTTTGGATTTTTGCCATCTGTTTCAAAGGGTTGCCGGGGGGGCGATTTTTTTTTGAGGGAAAGTCCCGAAAAAGGCAAAACACTTCTTGACGGTTCTAAGGGGTGGGAATATTACAGCCCAACATTCAGCAGCGATGCTGAACGTGCAGCGGGCGGTTGTAGCTCAGTTGGTTAGAGTACCGGCCTGTCACGCCGGGGGTCGCGGGTTCGAGCCCCGTCAACCGCGCCACCGCTGCACCTCATCCTGGGGTAAAACAGGATCCGCCCCGGAGGGGAACTGGATTGGAAACAATCTGCCGAAAGGCGAAAATGCGGTTGTAGCTCAGTTGGTTAGAGTACCGGCCTGTCACGCCGGGGGTCGCGGGTTCGAGCCCCGTCAACCGCGCCACTTTCGCCTGCCGCCCTGGCATTGCAGGGTCCGCCCCGGAGGGGAAGACTGGCCGGAGACGGCCGCCGAAAGGCAAATGCGCGGTTGTAGCTCAGCTGGTTAGAGTACCGGCCTGTCACGCCGGGGGTCGCGGGTTCGAGCCCCGTCAACCGCGCCACTTTCTCTCAATTTCAGGTATGAACGCAGCTGTACCGTGGTTATACGGCTGTTTCCGGAGTGTCCTGGCTGAAAGTGTTGAGCCAGCCTGACGCGCTTTTTTCCCAAAGCGAGGAGATCAGCATGACCTGCCAGCATGAGCTGCCTGAGGAACGGTAGCGCGCCCGGTAGGACAGCAGTACAGCCTGTTCTGTTATGACGCGCAGCTGCGCATCACTCAGCCGGAATTGCGCCATTACCGGCCCGTCCTTCAGTTGATCGCAATGGCCTGCCTTGCCCGAAAAGCCGCTGGGATAGACACCTAGGAAGTCCTCCGACAGCATCCGGCCATCTGCCTCGGGGTCGCCAGAGACAAGCGCCTCCCAGACCTTGGTTTCCAGGGTAAGGATTTCGGCCAGCTGCGGGCCTTCGGTCATATTCTTTTCCTTCATGGCGCCACATTGGCGAACTGGCGCATCAGGTGCAAGCGGTCGGGGCCGGGGTATCAAAGAGCCGGAGGATTCGGGTCCGCGCCGGTGTCGTGGCGCCAGCCAGTGAGTTCGAAATCGACCCATTTCTTGAGGCGTTCCAGGTCTGCCTTGGGGATGGTTTCCAGATACCGCAGCATCACGCGGGTGCCGTGCTGATAGCCGGCGCGGTAGCTTTCTTCCGGATCGGTCTGGTTGCCTTCGAAACCGGGCGGGCGGTTGAATCTGCTTTGTGCCATCTGCTGTCTCCATCGTGGTCCGCTGTCGCGGCAGAAATCACATGCAGTATCGGATGGTTCGGATAACCAACGGTTAAGCCGATAGGGAGACGCGAGGAAAACAAGGGTAAAAACGCAATCCGTGCCCAGGGAACATCCTGCTAGTGGCGTTAGCGTTGCTTGCAGCGCTAATTTTGCACGGTGTCACCCATTCTGCATGGGGCCGACGGAAACAGAGCGCTCCCGCGCCTTTCCGGCGGCATCATAGATACCGCTGGAAGCCTTGGGTCTGGCGCCGTGCCAAGGCACGGCGCGCGCCGCGCAAGCGGCGCCAGACCCAACGGGAAGAAGGCCTCGCATGAGGCTTGATGACGGGCGGGAGTGCGGCGTCGCCTGCTATTGCAGCCGTGTGCTGAAGTCGTAGAGGTCAAACATCCGGTTGGCAGCGGTTCGCAGTTCCAGCCGGGCAAGGTACGGCGTTTTTCTGATGTAATAGAGGATCCGCAAAAACGCGATGTCTGCCAAGGTTGCCTTGGTGTAATTGAAGTTGAGGTTCAAGGCGCTTGGTGTTTCGCCTTCGAAAGGAAGCAGACCGGCCACGAGAAGAAACTGCCGTGGCAGGCAGGCGTCCAGGTCTTCGGGGGTAGTGAAGACATAGGCCTTGGCCTGGCCGGGGCGGCGGTTCAGGGAAACCGCGCAGTTTGTGCCTGAAAACAGCCGGGCCAGCTTGTCATCGGTGGACTCTGGAACCGCTTTGGCCCGCCTTCCGCTGGAAAAGAAGGCTGCGGCGACGGCTGCACCCGATTGCTGTGCCTTGCGCGCCAGGAAACCGGTAGCGCCAACGAAAACCGCCTTACCGGCCTGGCCGAGCCTTTTCTCCGGTGGCACTGGGCGGCACCGGGCGGAGCGGGGAGAAGCGGTGCCAGTACTGCCGCAAGTATTGCGCACGTCTTAAAGAGAGAGTTTATGCCTGCTTCCCGTTGTCCGGCTCGCTTCGCGGTGTCCGGATTGGAGTATCCGGGCGGGGCTTCGAAATGCACCGCCCGAAACTGGGGTTACTTGCGCGATAGGGCGTCCAGGACACGGGCCCAGGAGCGGATGCCCTTGTGAAAGCTCTTCAAGTCGTATTTCTCATTCGGCGAGTGGATGGCGTCGTCGTCATTGGCAAAGCCGATCAGCATCGCGTCCATGTCCAGGATCGACTTGAAGAAGCCGGCAATCGGGATCGAACCGCCCATACCGCAGAATACGGCCTCGCGCTCCCATTCGTCCGACAGGGCGCCGCGGGCGGCCTCAAATTCGGGGCGGGTGATGTTCATCACTGCGGCGCGGGAGCCTTCGAGGTCGTTGTCCCAGCGCACCGATGCGTCCGCAGGCAGGCGGTCCTCGACGTGTTTGCGAATCTTGTCGCGCAGCGCGTCAGGGTCCATGTCGCCGACTAGGCGGCAGGTGATCTTGCAGTGCGCCTCGGACGGGATCACGGTTTTGGAGCCGGCCCCGTTGTAGCCGCCCCAGAGGCCGTTCACCTCGAGCGTCGGGCGGGCCCATTGCTGTTCCAGGGTAGAATAGGCTTTTTCGCCGTGCGGCTGCGAGTAGCCGACCGAACTCAGGTATTCGGATTCGTCAAAACCGCAGCTCTTCCACTGGCGCAGCTGGTCCTCGGGCACCTCATGCACGCCGTCATAGAAACCCTCGACGGCCACGCGCCCGGTGTCACTGTCATAAAAGGAGGCTACAATTTCCGAGAGTGTACGCAGCGGGTTCAGGCCGGGGCCGCCATAGTGGCCCGAATGCAAGTCGATGCGCGGGCCGACGATGGTGAATTCGTCCTTCAGCATGCCGCGCAGCTGCGAAGAGATCGACGGCACCCCGCGCGACACCATCGAGGTGTCGCAGATCAGCGCGAGGTCGGCCTTCAGCTCCTCGGCATTGGCCTCCATGAAGGGGATCAGCGAGGGGGAACCGGATTCTTCTTCGCCCTCAAAGAAAAAGGTGATGCGGCAGGGCAGGGAGCCGTTCACGGCCTTCCAGGCGCGGCAGGCCTCGACAAAGGTCATCAGCTGGCCCTTGTCATCCGAGGATCCGCGGCCGCGGATCACGGTGCCGTTCGGGGTTTCCTCCAGTTGCGGTTCAAACGGCGGGGTGTTCCAAAGGTTCAGCGGATCGACCGGCTGCACATCATAATGGCCGTAGAACAGCACATGCGGCGCGTCTGTGTTTTCCTCGCCCACATGACCGACCACCATCGGATGGCCCGGCGTTTCGCGCTTTTTCGCCTTGATACCGATGGCGTTGAGATCGGCCACCAGCCAGTCGGCGGCTTTATCACAGTCGGTCTTAAAGGCGGGATCGGTGGAAATCGATTGGATCCGCAGCAGGTCCATCAGCCGTTCGGTGGCGGCGTCCAGCTCTGTGTCGATCCGGTCCAGAACATCATTCAGTGCCATCTTTCATTCTCCTGCGTGTCCGGTTGCGGGCAATTTGACGCGGACCCTAACAGCGGTCCGGAACAGGGGCCAGTGGGGGAAGGGCGGGGTTTCGCTTGTTTTTCCAGGGCGGCAGGTTTCCGATCCTGCGCATAGTGACGCCTGAACACGCGGCATATACGACGCAAACGGCCACAGGTTGGCCGCAGCTGTCCTTGCCCAGCCTCTGTTTAAGTTTTATTTGACCTGCATCAATGTTGCGCACCTAGGGCGGCGCGTATGCAGTTGATCAAAAGGGGTGCCTGCGGTAATCATTCCGGACCGTGAATGTGGCCGCATCGCCGACAGGCCGTGCCCTTTACACAGCCCGCGTGCCCCTGGGGCCGCATGAAGCCATGGAGATGCCGGTGGACTATACCGCGAAACTGGATGCAGCGATTGCCAGCCTTCACGACGAGGGCCGCTACCGGACCTTTATCGACATCGAGCGCAAGAAGGGCCATTTCCCGCATGCGGTCTGGACCCGTCCGGACGGCGGCGAACAGGACATCACCGTCTGGTGCGGCAATGACTATCTGGGCATGGGCCAGCATCCGGTTGTGCTGGAGGCGATGCATGATGCGATTGATTCGACCGGCGCAGGCTCCGGCGGCACCCGCAACATTTCCGGCACTACGGTTTATCACAAGCAGCTGGAGGCCGAACTGGCGGATCTGCATGGCAAGGAAGCCTCGCTGCTGTTCACCTCGGCTTACATCGCCAATGACGCCACGCTGAGCACTCTGCCCAAGCTGTTCCCCGGCCTCATCATCTATTCCGATGCGCTGAACCATGCCTCGATGATCGAGGGCGTGCGGCGCAATGGCGGCGCCAAGCGTATCTTCCGCCACAATGACGCGGCGCATCTGCGCGAGCTGCTGGAAGCCGATGACCCCAAGGCGCCCAAGCTGATCGCCTTTGAATCGATTTATTCGATGGATGGCGATTTCGGCCCGATTGAGGCCCTTTGCGACCTGGCTGATGAATTCGGCGCGCTGACCTATATCGACGAAGTCCACGCGGTTGGCATGTACGGCCCGCGCGGCGGCGGCGTGGCAGAGCGCGACCGTCTGGCCCACCGCATTGACATCATCAACGGCACGCTTGCCAAGGCCTACGGCGTGATGGGCGGCTATATCGCGGCCTCGGCCAAAATGTGCGACGCGATCCGCTCTTATGCGCCGGGCTTCATCTTCACCACCTCGCTTGCGCCGTCGGTTGCGGCAGGGGCGGCGGCCTCGGTTGCCTATCTGAAGGGCGCGCAGGATCTGCGCGACAAGCATCAGGACCAGGCCAAGGTGCTGAAATTGCGGCTTAAGGGTCTTGGCCTGCCGATCATTGATCATGGCAGCCACATCGTGCCGGTGATTGTCGGCAACCCGGTGCACACAAAAGTGCTGTCCGACCATCTGCTGGAGGACTATGGCATCTACGTGCAGCCGATCAATTACCCGACTGTGCCGCGCGGTACCGAGCGTTTGCGCTTTACCCCGTCGCCGGTGCACGGCCCCAAGGAAATCGACGCGCTGGTCCAGGCGATGGACGCATTGTGGTCGCATTGTGCGCTGAATCGTGCCGAACTTGCCGGGTAACATACTGATCAGTGTAAATTTACCTTCGGTGTGTTACGCTGTTGCTAATCAATGAGCGGATCTGAGTCGCAATTGTGATTCTTTCACCGCCCTGAACAGATTGCGGCAGGCAAAAATGGGACAGCAGGCATGATCGGGCGCTTCACCCAGCGCAAGCAAGAAGAGCATGGCGGAACGGCAGAGCCGAAGGGTTTTGACGATTTCGAGTTGAAGCTCGGCGACATAATGCGCGGTGAGCGGGCAACGATGGGTAAGTCGTTGCTGGATGTGCAGCGCGAGTTGCGGATCAAGGCGTCCTACATCGCCGCAATCGAGAATTCAGACCCTTCCGCCTTTGACACGCCCGGCTTTATCGCCGGGTATGTGCGTTCCTATGCACGCTATCTGAATATGGACGCAGAAGAGGCTTTTCAGGATTTCTGCACCGAAAGCGGATTTACTGTTGCCCATGGCATGTCTGCCGAAGCTTCCAGCCGGACCAAAGGCGGCGCCGCCCAGGCAGTCACATCCACCGGGCTGGGCGGCGATGCTTTTGCCTCGCCCAACACACCGTTTATTCCCGCCCCCAGCAGTTTCCTCAGCCAGATCGAACCGCGGGCCGTCGGCTCGCTGATGGTGCTGGCAGCGCTGATCGGCGGCATCGGTTATGGTGGCTGGGCCGTCTTGAAAGAGGTGCAGCAGGTGCAGTTCGCACCAGTGGATCAAACTCCTGCGGTGCTGGCTGACCTTGATCCGCTGAACAGCGCAGTTCTGAATGCAGCCGGGGACGCGCAGGATCCGGCAGCTGAGGCGCTGGACCGGCTTTACCGCCCGCAGGCTCTGGATGTGCCTGTGCTGGTGGCGCGCGATGCACCGATTTCGACCCTGGATCCGGCCACGCTGGGCAACTTTGCTGCGCCCGAAGTGCCCTCGCTGGCCTTTGCCGAAGCCAGCCTGCCCTATGAGGGCGGGGGGCCGCTGCAATTGGTGCCGCAGGTTGTGGCCGAGGTTAAGCCGGGCGTTGAAATGGTTGCGGTGCGCCCGTCCTGGGTGCAGGTCACTGCGGCAGATGGCAGCGTGATCCTGGAAACCATCATGGACGCAGGCCAGCGGTTTGAGGTGCCTTTGACCGAAGATGCCCCGCGCCTGCGCACCGGCGAAAGCAGTGCAATCTATTTTGCGGTGAACGGCGAACATTTCGGCCCGGTCGGCGAACGCGGCCAGGTATCCAAGAACATCGACCTGTCGATGGACGCGATCACCAACCGGTTTGCACTGGCTGATCTGGCCGATGGCAGCAATGAAGCACTGGCAACATTGGTAGCCGAGCTGCAGGCGGACCAGCCGGCCGAGTAGCTGTTGCCGCAAATGTGCCCGGCGAATCCCGCCGCAAGAGGCGGGCTGCCATTGCAGCGCCGCCTATCAGCACGTATCTAGCTGCTAACAGGATCCAGCCGGGACGCATTCCTCATGTCGATCAACCACATCCGCCCCTGGCGCCATATCGAGCGCCGCAAAAGCCGCCAGATCCATGTCGGCAATGTGCCCGTCGGCGGCGACGCCCCGATTGCGGTGCAGACGATGACCAACACGCTGACCACCGATGTGGCGGGATCCGTTGCCCAGATCCAGGCCGCGGCTGAGGCAGGCGCGGATCTGGTCCGGGTCTCGGTCCCGGATGAGGCGTCCTCAAAGGCGCTGAAGGAGATTGTGCGCGAAAGCCCGGTTCCGATCGTGGCCGATATCCATTTCCACTACAAACGCGGGATTGAGGCTGCCGAGGCAGGTGCCGCCTGCCTGCGCATCAACCCGGGCAACATCGGCGACGAAAAACGGGTGGCCGAGGTGATCAAAGCCGCGAAGGACCACAATTGCTCGATCCGCATCGGGGTGAATGCCGGGTCGCTGGAAAAACACCTCCTGGATAAATACGGTGAGCCCTGCCCGGAAGCGATGGTGGAGTCCGGCCTCGACCATATCCGCATCCTGCAGGACCATGATTTCCACGAATTCAAGATCTCGGTGAAAGCCTCGGATGTCTTCATGTCAGCCGCCGCATACCAGCAGCTGGCAGAGGCGACCGACGCGCCGATCCATCTCGGCATCACCGAGGCGGGCGGCTTTGTCTCCGGCACCATCAAATCGGCGATCGGCCTGGGCCAGCTCTTGTGGATGGGCATCGGCGACACCTTGCGCGTGAGCCTTTCTGCCGATCCGGTGGAGGAAGTGAAAGTCGGCTTTGAGATCCTCAAATCCCTCGGCCTGCGCCACCGCGGCGTCAATATCATCTCCTGCCCCAGTTGCGCGCGCCAAGGGTTCAACGTGATCAAGACGGTGGAAGCGCTGGAAGAACGGCTTGCCCACATCCACACTCCGATGAGCCTTTCGATCATCGGCTGTGTGGTGAACGGTCCGGGTGAGGCGCTGATGACCGACGTCGGTTTCACCGGCGGCGGCGCGGGTGCGGGCATGGTCTATCTGGCGGGCAAGGCCAGCCACAAGATGTCCAACGAACAGATGGTCGACCACATCGTTGAAGAGGTCGAGAAAAAGGCCTCGGAAATTGAAGCGGAAATGGCCGCCCAAGCTGCGGAATAACCTCGCAGGCCTGCGTCAGGTTGCCCGCTTTTTCATCTTTGCAAAAATATTCCGGGGCTGCCATTGGTGCGCCATTGGTTCAAGCCTAATGGCGGCGGGCAGAGCCCCGGTTCCGCTGGTTCGACGTCGGGCGTCAGCTCTGCTGGTCGCGGATTTCAGCCACTATGATCTCCATCTGGTCGGCGGGCAGGTAACCGCGCAGCAGCTCATTGCCCAGCACAAAGGTCGGGGTGCCGGAGATTGCCATCTTCTGTGCCAGCGCTCGGGTCTGGCGCAGTTCGGCCGTCACCTCTTCGCTGTCCATCTTGGCAAAGATCGCATCGCCATCCAATGACAGCCCGTCCGCGATCCGGCGCAAAGCCACCTCGTTCGGCTCGCTGCCGAATTCAATCAGCGCATCATGCACTTGCTTATAGGCGTCATTCCCCGCCACCAGTTTGGATGCCACGGCAAAGCGCGACGACAGCACCGAGGCTTCGCCGAGGATCGGGAATTCCTTGATCACCAGGCGGATATTGCCGTCGCCTTTCACCAGCTTTTCCACCTCGGGGGCCGCCCGGCGGCAGTAGCCGCAGCGGTAATCCATGAACTCAACCAGGGTGATGTCGCCGTCCGGATTGCCGCCGACCCAGGAATAGCCATCGTTCTGCAGCTCTGCCAGATTATCTGTGACCAGCGTGTCATCGCGGACAGCCTCGGCCTGCTGCTGGCGCTGTTCCAGCAGATCAACCGCTTCCAGGATCAGCTCGGGGTTCTCCAGCAGATAGGCACGGATCTGTTCGCCAAAAGCCTCACGTTCGGCGTCAGACATATTGCTGAGGTCCAGCGCCTGCGCCGGGGTGCTCAGCAGCGCGAGGGCGGTGGCTGCCGCCGTGGCGGCGCGGGTAAAGGGTTTCATTTTCGTCTTTTCCTTTTCTGAGCTTGTTCATAGGCCGTCAGCACATCCTGTGCCCGCCGCGCGGCGGCGGATCCTGCAGGCAGCTGGGCGACAGCCCGTTTGGCATGAATTCCGGCGTCATCCAGACGCCCTTGCAAGGCATAGCGTTCGGCGGTGACCAGCGCGGCCAGGCCGCGCTGGCCGGTCTTGGCATAGGCCAGCGACATGTCGCGCAGCAGCACCTGATTGCGGAAATCAATGGCGCGGGCGCGTTCCATGGATTGCAGCGCCGCTTTCGGCTGGCCCGCGGCCAGCTGCGCACGCCCGTAACCGGAAAGGATCAGCGGGTCCTTGGGGGCCAGTTTCACCGCCTGGCCATAGGCCGCCAATGCGGCGCCCCATTGCCGGTTCTCTATCAGGATCTGTCCCTTCAATTCATGATAGAAGGGGTCGGAGGGCCGGACCGCCAGCGCGCCATTTACCGCCTTGAGGGCTTTCTTCAAATTTCGCTGCCGGTGATAGGCGGCGGCTTCGCGCATCAGGCGCACGTCTTTGTACTGTTCCTCGCGCACCCGGCGCAGCGTCCATTTCGGGGCGCGGGTAAACCCCGACAGCTTGCCGCGCACCCGGGCGAACCAGTATTGCGCCTCGGCACTGGCCCGGCCCTTGTCGCCATGCGCCGCGAGATAGGCTTGCGCGGCGCGGATACGGTCGCGGCTAAGCGGGTGCGAGCGGGTGTAGGGGTCCTGACTGCCGGCACTCAGCACTTCCTGACCGGCAAAGGCGCGGTGCAGATCGACCAGCCCCTGCGGGCTGATGCCGGCACGGTTGAGGTAATCCGCAGCAGAACGGTCGGCCGAGCTTTCTTCGGCGCGGGTATGGGACAGAAACCCGCGCAGCGCGGAATTCTGCGTGCCGATGGCAATGCCGCCCGCGGCGTCGCCCGCACCCGCCGCCGCAGCCAGAACCGCAAGCGCCACGCCTAAACCGGCAGCGCTGCTGGCTGAGCGCAGGTTCTGCATCCGCCGCGCCAGATGGCCATTGGTGATATGGGCGGCCTCATGGGCGATTACTGCCTGCAGCATCTCGGGGGAGGTCACCTTGAGGATCAGCCCGTAATTCACAAAAATCGTTCGCGAATCCAAGACAAAGGCATTGAAGGCGGAATCGTTGACCAGCAGGATCCGGACCCGGTTTGCATTCAGTCCCGCGGCCCGCAGCACCGGTGCTGCCAGCCGGTTCAGCCCGTGCTCGATATCCGGATCGCGCAGCAGCGAGATCGACGCCGCTTGCGCCGCCGCAGCAAATTGAAACAGCGCGCAAAGCACAAGAGCCGGGATTGACGCCAGCCGGAAGAAACGGTCAAAACTCATGCGCGCACCATGGGAGATCAGAATGCGAAACTCAAGCCGATCCAGGGTTGATCCGTTTATTGTGATGGACGTGATGGAGGCCGCCCGCAAGGCCGAGGAAGCAGGCCGCCATATCATCCATATGGAGGTGGGCCAACCATCGACGGGGGCGCCCTCCGGTGCCTTGAAAGCGCTGGGGAATGCGCTGGAAAACAATGCTTTGGGTTATACTGTTGCTTTGGGTCTGCCGGAATTGCGCCAGCGCATCGCGCGGCTGTACGGCGACTGGTATAACGTCGATCTGAATCCGGATCGGGTGATCGTAACACCGGGCTCCTCCGGCGCCTTTCTGCTGAGTTTCACGGCACTTTTTGACAGCGGCGACCGGGTGGGGATCGGCGCGCCGGGGTATCCGTCCTACAGGCAGATCCTCAAGGCGCTGGGGCTGACGCCGGTGGACATCCAGACAGCCCCGGAAAACCGGCTGCAACCCGTGGCTGCCGATTTGAAGGGGCAGGATCTGGCGGGCCTCATGGTGGCCTCGCCCGCCAATCCATCCGGCACCATGCTGGACCATTCCGCGATGGGCGCCCTGATCGATGCGGCGCGGGGTGAGGGGGCCAGTATTATCTCCGACGAGATCTATCACGGGCTGGAGTATGAGGCGAAGGCGGTCTCCGCGCTGGAGCTGACGGATGAGGCTTATGTTATCAATTCCTTCTCCAAGTTCTTCTCGATGACCGGCTGGCGGGTTGGCTGGATGGTGGTGCCCGAAGACCATGTGCGGGTGGTGGAACGCATCGCCCAGAACATGTTCATCTGCGCCCCGCACGCCAGTCAGGTGGCGGCACTTGCTGCGATGGACTGCGAGGATGAGATGAGGGAGAATCTGGCCGTCTACGCCAAGAACCGCCAGCTGATGCTGGACGGGCTGCCCAAGGCCGGTTTCACCAAAATCGCACCGCCGGACGGGGCGTTTTATGTCTATGCCGACGTGTCGGACCTGACCGCGGACAGCCGCAGCTTTGCCGCGGAAATCCTTGATAAGGCAGGCGTTGCGGTGACGCCGGGGCTGGATTTTGACCCTGTCCGGGGGGCAACGACACTGCGGTTCTCCTATGCGCGATCGACGGCGGATATCGAAGAAGGACTGGCGCGGCTGGAGAAATTCATGGCCGCGCGCGGCTGACCTTTGAAAGGCGGATTTTCAATCCGGGCGGAATTGCCTAGTCTGCGCCGAAAACCAAGAACCGGGGTTCGGGCATGGGCAGACTGCTTTCCTTCATCACGCTGATCTGGCTGCTGGCAGGCGGCGCCTGGGCGCAAGGCTTCAGCGGGCTGGCGCGCATTGATGCTGACGCCAGCCGGGTCCGCGATGCCGGGCGGGGCACCGAGGTGGTTCTGGGCCTCAGCCAAGGGGTGCCGTACCGGCTGTTCACCCTGGCGGAGCCGCCAAGGCTAGTGCTGGACTTCCAGGAAGTCGACTGGACCGGGCTGACGGCGGAGACCTTGCTGCAGGGCGAGCAAATCACCACGGCGCAATTTGGCACCTATGTGCCGGGCTGGTCGCGTTTGGTTTTGCAGCTGGCAGAGCCGATGAAGGTTTCCACCGCAGCAATGACAGTTGATCAGGTGACCGCCGCCGCCCGGCTGGCAGTATCGCTTGCGCCTGCCACGGCGGAAGAGTTTGCTGCCGGCGCCGGCGCTCCGCAGGATCCGCGCTGGGATCTGCCTGCGCCGCAAACCATGCCGGGCAAGGGCGCGCGCGATGAAAATGCACCGCTCCTGGTGATGCTTGACCCCGGACATGGCGGCATCGACCCAGGGGCGGAGACCGAAGTGGTCATTGAAAAACACCTGATGCTGCAATTCGCGCGGGAGCTGGGCGAGGCGCTGCTGCGGTCCGGCCAGTTCACCGTGCAGATGACCCGCGACGACGACTATTTCGTTTCGCTGGAGCGGCGCATTGCCATGGCGCATCAGGCCGGGGCGGATGTGTTCATCTCGCTGCATGCCGACACGATTTCCGAGGGCCGGGCGCATGGCTCGACTGTTTATACGCTGTCCAAAGAAGCCTCCGATGTGGCCTCGGCTAAGCTGGCAGAGCGGCACCTGCGCGGTGATCTGCTTTCGGGCACCGACCTGAGTGAAGCAGACGACAAGGTGACGGCGGTGATGCTGGATCTGGCCCGGCAGGAAACCCAGCCGCGCAGTGATGCCTTGGCGACGGCGCTGATTGACGGGCTGCGGGGGCAGGGGCGGCCGATCAACAACCGGCCGCTGCGCTCGGCCGGGTTTTCGGTGCTGAAATCGGCTGATATTCCTTCCGTTCTGGTGGAGATCGGCTTTCTGTCCAGCAAGCGGGACCTTGAGAACCTGGTGGATCCGGATTGGCGGGCCAAGGCTGCGCGCGGCATTCTGAACGGGCTGATCACCTGGCGCGCCCAGGACGACGCCCGCCGCACGCTGGTGCGGCAATAGGGGCAGCGATGAAACTGATATGGATGTCCGATCTGCATTTCGAGGCTGAGGGGCTGGTGCTGGGCCACGACCCGCGTCTGCGGCTGCAGGCTGCCGTAGACTTTATTGCCGAGCACCATTCGGATGCCGCCGCCTGTCTGATCACCGGCGACCTGGTGGAAACCGGAACGATGCAGAATTACAAGGCGTTGAAGGGGTTTCTTGACGGCTTGCCGATGCCGGTTCTGCCAATGACCGGCAATCATGATGACCGGGCGGCGCTGCGTGCGGTGCTGCCGTTGCCGGAGACCGCAATGCCTGGTTTTATCCAATACCGGTGCGATTTCGGGGATCTTTCTGTGCTGTGCCTGGATACGCTGATTCCGGGCGCCGCGGCGGGCGTTCTTTGCGCAGACCGGATGGGTTGGCTAAAGGCAGAGCTGGACGCGCTGAACGGGCGGCCCGCCATCTTGGCCATGCATCACCCGCCGATGATGCTGGGGCTGCCGATGCTGGATCCGGACAATCTGCGAAACGGGGACGCGCTGCTGGCGTTGCTTGCCGGTCACCCCAACGTGCTGCATCTGCTGGCGGGGCATGTGCACCGGCCTTGTTCAGGCACAGCGCAGGGCATTTCCTTTACCACCGCAAAATCAGTGCTTTACCAGGCGCCGCCACCGTGCCCTGATTGGGATTGGAGCAGCTTCAGACCCGCCGCCGAGGCCCCGGCGCTGACGGTGCTGGAGCACAGCCCAGGCGGGCTGACCCTGCAGCAATGCCAGTTCTGTGACTACGGCTTGGGTGCTCCCGCCACGTAAGACACCGCACAGGGCGGGGAATTGTGCTAGAATTCTCCCATCTCTCTGGCATATATCCGCTGTTTCCTGTTTTGACCCGGGGGACTGCCGCACCTATATAGGCGGCACCTCGCGAGAAAGGCCAAACCCGTGCTTAGGTTCATACTCTCCTTCTTTGGTTCCATCTTCAGCACCCTCACCCTTGGGGTGGCGATGGTGGCGCTGACCATTGGCGCGGTGTTCTGGATCTACGGTCGCGATCTGCCAAGCCACGATTCTCTGGCGCAGTATCAGCCGCCGACCATCAGCCGGATTTATTCCGGCGAAGGCCACATGATCGACGAATTCGCCAAGGAGCGGCGCCTGTTCACGCCGTCGGCGGACATTCCGGATCTGGTGAAACAGGCCTTTATCTCGGCGGAGGACAAGAACTTTTACACTCATGCGGGCTATGACGCCCGCGGTATCGCAGCGGCAGCGGTTGAGGCGGTGCGCTCGCGCGGGGCGAATGTGCGCGGCGCTTCAACCATCACCCAGCAGGTGATGAAAAACTTCCTGCTGTCCGGCGACCGCCGTGCCGAGCGCAAGATCAAGGAGATCATCCTCGCCACACGGCTGGAGGAGACGCTTAATAAAGAACGGATCCTGGAGCTGTATCTGAACGAGATCTTCCTGGGCCAGAATTCCTATGGTGTGACGGCGGCGGCGCAGACCTATTTCAACAAAACGCTGGGGGAACTCGCCCCGCATGAGGCGGCAACGCTGGCTGCAATGCCCAAGGCGCCGTCGGATTACCACCCGGTACGGCAAAAGGAACGGCTGCTGGCGCGCCGCAACTACGTACTGCGGGAGATGCGCGAGAATGGTTATATCTCGCGGGATGTCTATGGCGTCGAAGTGGCGCAGCCGCTGCGTTCGGTGCAGAATGGCGATTTCGAGGGCTTCCGCACCGCGCTGCCGCCGCGCGACTACTTTACCGATGAAATCCGCCGCCAGCTGACCCAGGACTTTGGCGAGGGCGAATTTTTCACCGGCGGCTTTACCGTGCGTGCCACCATCGACCACGAAATGCAGGCCGAGGCGGCGCTGGCGATGCGCGGCGGTTTGCAAAAGTACGACCGCTCGCGCGGGAAATGGCGTGGCACCGGCGTGACACTGGAAGAGGTGCAGCTTGCGGATGAGGCCGGCTGGCGTGCCGCGCTGGCCAGTGCCGACGTGTCCCGGGACATTGAATTGGGCGGCAAATGGTATCCGGCCGTGGTGCTGGAGGTTGGTGATAAATCGCTGACCGTCGGTGTCGAAGACAATGAGGGCACGGGCACGGTGCCACGCTCTGACATCAAATGGATGCAAGGCAGCTTTGCCGCCAATTTCACCCGCGGCGATGTGGTGCTGGTGCGGGCCGAGGAAAAAGGCGGCACGTTCAGCCACTGGTCGCTGCGCCAGGTGCCGGAAGTGCAGGGCGGCTTTGTCGCTATGGACGTGAACACCGGCCGGGTTCTGGCAATGCAGGGCGGTTTCTCCTACCAGCATTCTGTGTTCAACCGCGCGACCCAGGCGCTGCGCCAGCCCGGCTCCAGCTTCAAGCCGTTTGTTTATGCGGCAGCACTCGACAGCGGCTACAGCCCGGCAACCATCGTTGTGGACGCCCCGATCGAGATCAACACGCCGCAGGGTCTGTGGCGGCCCAAGAACTCGTCGAACAAATTCTATGGCCCGACGCCTCTGCGGACGGGAATTGAGATGAGCCGGAACCTGATGACAATCCGCCTGGCGCAGGAGGTTGGGATGCCCGTTGTCGCGGGCTATGCGGAACGCTTTGGCGTTTATGACAATATGGGCGCCTTCCTGGCCAATTCGCTCGGGTCCGAGGAAACCACGTTGTACAAGATGGTCGCGGCCTATGCGATGTTTGCCAACGGCGGCGAGCGGGTGCAGCCCACATTGGTGGACCGGGTGCAGGACCGTTTCGGGCGCACCATTTACCGGCATGACGACCGCGACTGTGTCGAATGCGCAGACCCCGATCTGGCCCCTGGTCAGGCGCCGCGGATTGTTACCGACCGGGAACAGGTGATGGATCCGATCACAGCCTATCAGCTGACCTCGATGATGCGGGGCGTGGTGGACCGCGGCACCGCGTCGAGCGTGATCAACCTGCCGGTGCCCACTGCGGGCAAGACCGGCACCACTAATGATTCCCGCGATGTCTGGTTTGTCGGCTTCACTTCCAACATCGTGGCCGGCTGCTACATGGGCTTTGACCAGCCCCGCCCGATGGGCCGCGGTGCCTATGGCGGCACCATGTGCGGCCCGGTGTTCCAGCAGTTCATGAAAAAGGCCACCGAGAAGTTCGGCGGCGGCCCGTTCGACGTGCCGGAAGGCGGCCATTTCATCAAGATTGACCGCTATACCGGCGCACGGCTGCCCGATAATGCGTCAGGCGCCTATGTGGTGGCGGAGTATTTCCGCGACGGCGCCGAGCCGATCTTTGGCCTGACCTATGATGGCGGCTTTGCGATGGGGTCGAACCTGCCGTTGATCGAAGAGGTGCAGGAATCGGGACGCAAGGTGACCACCTCCAGCGGCGGTACCGCCGTGCTGGGGCCCAAGGCGACCTTTGGCACCATCAGTTCCGGCGGGCTTTACTGAAACAAAAGCGCTGCCTCGTGGCGCGCTGCAACCTGGCGCGCGGTGGCGCCATATGTTCCTGTGCTCCAGCGCAGATCGGGCATGATCCGGAACAGCTCCTCGCGCACCGGATCGTCCAGGGCTGAGACCGCTTGGGCGCCGGGATGAAAGCTTTCCGAGGGCGCGCCTTCGGCATAAATGATCTCGTGCTGGTCGAACAACAGGTGCACATAGGTGACAGTGCCGCCGGTTTCCTGGCGGACAGTGCTGCCGTTGACCAGATGCAGCGCCGGGACCAGAACCTCGTTTTCGTCAAACAGCAAAGTTGAAGCAGCGCCGCAAAACAGCATCCGGTGCTGTGGTGACACCAGCAGGTCGCGTTCAGCGCCGAAACACCCGGCCGGGATCCGCACCGGGGCCAGGTTGCCCGTTGCAGGCACCGTCGACTGACTGATCCAGCGCACCGGTTGCAAACCATTGTCGCGGGTGATCACCTGATCGCCCGGATGCAGCGTTTCGATGGCGCGCAGGCCTGCGGTGGTGGCTATTCTGGTTCCGGCTGCGAAGCAGATTATGTTCTCGATACCCGAGAAGCTGACCACACTGCCATCCAGCAGTGTAGCCGTGCCGGTCAGGCTGCCGCCGGTATTGTCGGTTATGTTCAGCGTGCCCTTGTCAAGCTGGCCGTTGAAATCCAGCGTGTCGCCGGTGGTTTGCCCGGTGTTGCCACCGGTGACGGTCATGTTGTTGCTGCCGCTGTCGCCGGTGTCGACTATGGTGAAATAATCGTCGCCGTCACCGCCCGAGGCTGTGTCGCCCTCACCGATGATCAGGCTGTCATCACCGGAACCACCGTCGATGGAGTCGGCTCCGGCGTTGCCTTCCAGTGTATCACTGCCGCCTTCACCCAGAAGGGTGTCGCTGCCGCTGCCGCCGGTCAGACTGTTGTCGCCTGCGGCCCCTTTGACCCAGATATCCGAGGTTCCGATGGACGCATTGAGCGTATCGTCACCGGAATGCAGGTAGTAGCGTTCGAACTCCGAGAAAGTGACGCTATCCCCGCCGACGGAGAAAGAGCCTGCTTCATCACCCGTGAAGGTGATGTTTATACCGGTGCCGTCGCCATAGAGCTCCAGCATGTCGCCGGAGGTTTCATCGGTTTCGCCGCCCACCAGGGTTTCGCCATCAGGATTTGCCCAAACTGCAACCCAGTCGTCCCCGCCTTCGCCATAGAAGGTATCGTTACCCTCGTCCGTGTCATAGAGGTCGTTGCCATCCCCGCCATAGACAAGGTCATCTCCGGTTCCCGCCCAAAGCGTGTCGTTGCCGCTGCCGCCGTAAAGCGTATCATTTCCCGCGCCGCCGGAGATTGTGTCGCTTCCCCCCTGGCCATAGATCAGATCATCGCCGCCGCCGCCGGAAATACTGTCATCACCATCAGCGGGGTCCTCCGGCGGCACCGTGAATGTGATGTTCGAGATCGTGTAGTCGGACCCGTCGGTGCCATCGGTTTGCAGGTTGGCCGACAAGACCAGTTGGTCAAAGGCGCCATAACCGTTGATGTCGACGGTCCCTGTACCGGTCCCGGCCACATCTTCGGTAAAATCCCCCTGGGCGACCAGGACGCCGTCCTTATAGATCGCCCAATGGCCTTCTTCGCCGTTGCCATCAGTAAACAAGTGCTTGAAGGTGAAGCTGGCGTCGGTTGTATCCTGATCGAAGTCGACGATCAGCTCTTCGGAAATGCCTGATGCTTTGTCATATCCAATCTGCGCGTCAACGCCGCTGTCGGAGTCAGAGATGGCCCCGGCAACGCCAAATGCACCATCGTAATAGTCGATATTGGCCGCATTGGCAGTGCCCGACAAATCCCTGGCCGTAACTGTGAAACCGCTGCTGGTGTCAGTAACGTTGGAGTCATCGATGCTTTCCTGGGAATCTGCCAGCCCGGCCTCAGAACTGCTGTCGCCATAGATCGTGTCATCGCCTGCGCCGCCTTCCAGGCTGTCATCGCCGTCTCCGCCGAACACCATGTCGTTGTCTGCACCGGCGTTGACGGTATCATTGCCTGCGCCGGCCTCAACCGTGTCCTGATTGCCCGAGGCGCCGCCGCCGCTTCCATTGTCGATCTGATCGCCATCGCTGTCGGTGTAGCTGCTGTCGATGTTATCTGCGCCGCTGGAGCCCTCGACCGGGCCGTCGGTGTCTGTATAGGCGGGCGGACTGTCGGCGCTGGCCGAGCTGAAGGTGTCTGGCGGGCCCAGATCCGGCACAAAGTAAACGTTGCCGTCAGCGCCGAGATAATAAACGCCGCTTTCGACTTCATTGGTGTAAGGCGTGCCGCCGTGGGAGCCGGTCCAGCTCCAATTGCCGGCGCCCAGGTTCTGGTCCGTGGTAAAGGAGGAATAGGTGGACGTGATCGTATCGCCGTGATCGAGCGATCCGTCTCCAAGCTGGACAAGATACCCGCTGGGCATGGTCCCAATTCCTCAAATTCGCAGCGGGCAGGCTGCTCGCGCGTTCCAGATCCCAAAGTCAAGCAGGCCGCGTTAATTTCGCGTATTTCCGGCTTTGGAAAACGCGCGGCATTTTAGTTGGTTTTTCCGCAGCGACCGGCGGTCCGGGGCAGGGTCTGGCCGCTTGCCCGCGGCGCAAGTGTGGTTTATCACACAAGCCTGATCTTAGATTGCAAGGACCTCCCATGCGCGCGGAAACCCAGAACATCGTGGCGGATATCGAGAAATCGCTGGAGCTGCTGGCCCAGCGGTTGAATTGGGAAACCGCTGAATTCCGCCTGGAGGAATTCAACGCGCGGGTTGAGGATCCGAACCTGTGGGACGATCCCGACGCGGCCCAGAAGCTGATGCGCGAACGCCAGGCGCTGGTGGATGCGATCAATACCTACAAGGGCATCAAACAGGATCTCTCTGACAATATCGAGCTGATCGAGCTGGGCGAGATGGAAGAGGATGAGGAAGTCATCAAGGATGCCGAAGCCGCGCTGAGCGCGCTGAAGGACAAGGCTGCCGAGAAGGAACTGGAAGCGCTGCTGGACGGCGAGGCCGATGCCAATGACACCTTCCTGGAAATCAATGCAGGCGCGGGCGGCACCGAAAGCTGCGACTGGGCCTCGATGCTGGCGCGGATGTATGTCCGCTGGGCCGAGAAAAAGGGTTACAAGGTCGAGCTGCAATCCGAAAGCGCAGGCGACGAGGCGGGCATCAAATCCGCCGCCTACAAGATTTCCGGCCACAACGCCTATGGCTGGCTGAAATCCGAGAGCGGCGTGCACCGGCTGGTGCGGATCTCGCCTTATGACTCGGCGGCCAAGCGGCACACGTCGTTCAGCTCGGTCTGGGTTTATCCGGTGGTGGACGACAATATCGAGATCGACGTGAACCCTTCTGATATCCGGGTCGATACCTACCGGTCCTCAGGCGCAGGCGGCCAGCACGTGAACACCACAGACTCGGCGGTGCGGATCACCCACATCCCAACCGGCATCGTGGTGACCTCTTCGGAAAAATCGCAGCACCAGAACCGCGACATCGCCATGAAGGCGCTGAAATCGCGCCTGTATCAGCAGGAGCTGGACCGCCGCAACGAGGCGATCAACGCCGCCCACGAGGCCAAAGGCGATGCGGGCTGGGGCAACCAGATCCGGTCCTATGTGCTGCAGCCCTATCAGATGGTGAAGGACCTGCGCACCAGCCACGAGACCTCGGATACCAAGGGTGTTCTGGATGGCGATCTGGACGGGTTTATGGGCGCAACGCTGGCGATGAATGTCGCTGGCAAAAGCCGCTCGGAGGCGCAGGGCGAGGACTAACCAGGCGTCGCGCTGCAAACGGCGCGCCAGCCGCAGAATGACAGAGCCTCAGGGTGCCCACCCCGAGGCTCTTTTTCCGTGCGCGTTCATTTTATTGTCAACTTATGATACACTAAACCTTGGGGGGTCCGGGCATTGTTTCCGGTAGTGAAACCCCGTTTTAACAATTTCAGCTATTTAACGAGGAGGACTTTGCCATGGCCACGGTAGAGTTGAATCTGACCTTTGACGGTGAAACCGCGATCCCCCGGCTTGAAGGTCAAAGTGAGGCCGAATGGTTCGACCGGTTCATGAACACCTACAATGTCTTTGAGGGGAACCCGGACAACCGCCTTGTGTCGAACCTTGATCTTACTGGCGAGGATTGGACAGCCAAGATCGTCCGGTTTGGAAATGCCGCCGAGGACAACCTGACGACGATCACTGATATGGACAGCGGTGCAGGCCGCCGGATTGATTATCTGGAGGTTGGTTTCAATTCTGTGGTGGAACTGGACTCGACCCGCATACGCCAGATCAACGGCTGGGACGGGGAAAAACACGAGGTCAAACTGGGCAACAATCAGGATGGCAGCACGTTCTCCATCTTTCTGTTTGCCGAGGAAAACATCGTCACCACTGGCAATGCCTTTGTGTTCAACATCCAAACCGGGCTGGACAGCAGCGATGCGGATCGGGCTAAGGGAGATGTGATCACCATCGGGACCGGCTGGGCCGGCACAGTTCGAACCGGCATAGGTGACGACAAGGTCGTGGTCCGCAAGGGGGGCGTTGAATATGTCAGCACATCGGGCGGCGACGACACCGTGGTGATTGGCAAACATGGCGCTGGCATCGTCCGTACCGGGGATGGCAAGGACAGTGTCCGCACCGGCAAGGAGTGGGTTGAGCTGATCTCAACCGGCGACGGCAAGGATATGGTCGAAATCGGCTCGGGCGGCGCTGGCATGGTTCGGCTGGGAGGAGGAAGGGACGTCGTGAAAGTCTCGGAGACGGATCCCGGTTTCGGACTGAACATCAAAGGCGGCGGCGGCAGAGACACTGTTGATTTCTCGAATTTCGCAACCGGTGTGCGGTTCTCGCTCGACTCGGGTGGCGCCTGGCAGAACCCGGGAGCGCCGGGCGGCGATTTGAATGCGGAGGGCGCCGGGTTCTTTCAGGAAACCAGCATCGAAAACCTGACCGGCACCTCGAAAGGCGACAGGCTGACGGGGGATGGCGGGGCCAATCTGCTTGCCGGCAAGGGCGGCAATGACCGGCTGTTTGGTTTGGCTGGCGGTGATACGCTGAACGGCGGCGGCGGTGCGGACAGGCTGAACGGCGGCGGCGGCGCGGACACGTTGAACGGTGGCGGCGGCAATGACACGCTGAAGGGCGGCGGCGGCGCCGACACATTTGTATTTGCACCAGGCAGCGGCGATGATCTGGTCAGGGACTTCATGGATGGCACCGATATCCTGCAAATCAGGGGGCACAGTGGCGGCATTGGCAGCCTTGTTATCGAGGATGACGGCGGCGACCGTCTGATCACCCATGATGGCGGAACCATCCGGCTGGACGGCGAGGCCGGGCTTGTCCTGACCGCTGATGACTTCATGTTTGTCTGACTGCAAACTGAATTTTCCGGGACAGAAGGCGGACCGTAAGGCCCGTCTTTGTTCTGCACGGGATCCGGGTGGGACCTGACAGGCCAGGCCGGAGCGCTGATCCCGCAGGGTAATTGGTAATATGTATCCGGAAGGCATTTTTTAACACCCGGATCGCGGCTAGGCTGGCAAAAACACCAAATGGGAGGACAGACCGCGATGACCACCGAAAAGCCCTTTGGGGTGCCGCCGCTACGGCCGATTTCGACGCAGATGCTGTTGGAGGCACTGCGCCGGGGCTGGGCGGACTTCCGGGCGAAACCTGTTTACGGGCTGTTTTTTGCGGGCTTTTATGTGCTGGCAGGCTGGGCCATGGCCTGGACCACGGTTCGGACCGGCACCACTTTTTGGCTGGTTCTTGCAGCGATCGGCTTTCCGCTGATCGGTCCGTTTGCAGCGGTGGGCCTGTATGAGGTCTCGCACCGCCTTGAGCAGGGCAGAGGGATAGCGGTTGGCAGGATCTTGGGTGTGGTTTTGCAGCAAAGCCGCCGTCAGCTGCCGTCTATCTGCGCCATCATCATTGTGGTGTTCCTGTTCTGGTTTTTCCTTGGCCATATGATTTTCGCTCTGTTCATGGGCCATGCCACAATGACCAATATCTCCAGTTCAGCCGAGGTTTTTCTGACCGTTAACGGGCTGACCATGCTGGCCGTCGGCACCGCCGTCGGCGCGCTGTTTGCGTTGCTGCTTTACATGATCACGGTGATTTCACTGCCGCTGCTGTTGGACCGCGAGGTGGATTTTGTCACCGCGATGATCACGAGTTTCCAATATGTGCAGCAGAATTTTCTGGTGATGATGATCTGGGCCGGTCTGATTGCTACCGTAACCTTTGCCGCGCTGCTGCCGTGGTTCCTGGGGCTGTTTGTGGTGCTGCCGCTGCTCGGTCACGCCACCTGGCACATCTACCGCCAGGCTGCTGCTGAATAGGGTCAGCAGAAAGGCTGGCCGGTGTGCAGCAGCCGCTGGTGAAAGGGCAGCAGCTCTGCTTCATTGGCGAACCCTGCGCTGCGGGCAGCGGCCAGCACCTGTTTGGTGTCCCGGCCAAGATGTTCATAGACCATTCGCGTCACCCGTTCGCCGGTTTCGTTTTCCCGGACGGTGCGGGCGACGTAGCCGGACCAGAAGTTGTTCTCGAGCGAGGCCACCCGGGCCAGGTAGTTGAAGGAATAGGTCATGGCATTTCGGCGGGCGATGACAAAGGCGACACCGTCCTCGTGGCCGCTGATGTAGCCGCGGAATTCGCGGACGCCGGGACTGTCGGGCAGGCCCTGGCTGCGCATCGCCTCCTTGGCTTCAAAACCCTTTATGTATGTCACGCCTGCGTCGCGGAAGACATAGACCAGGCCAATGACGAATTTGTCGTCATTGATGAAACTGCGGCGGGTGAAGCGGTAGAATCCGGACGGGAAGAATTCTTCCCTCAGCTGCAGCACGCCGCGGCCCAGGAAATCGGCGAGAAAGGCGCCGTTGATGACCTGGCCGGTTTTTGACAGTTTTTCCACCGGGTCGAGCAGAATGCGGGCATCCACTTCGAAAAACTGGCAGATGCGGTCCAGCACATCCGGGCGCGGAAAGCTTTCGCCGGACAGGTACCGGTTGAATTGGGTCCGGTTGATCCCCAGCTGCCGCGACAGTTCCGAAATCGACGGATATTGCCGCGACAATTGACGCAAATTGGCGCCAAACATGTTCCTCAGGTCGGCAGGGGATCGGGTATGGCTGGTCATCATTGCCTCTGATGGCGTAGTTGGTTGCGGTATTTTAGCACTATCTGACAACGCCTTATGCGGGAAATCGGCTGAGGGCTGCGCAGCGCTGATCCTGTTTGACGTCATTGCTGTTGCTAGTTCACGTCACAAGGCTAGTCAAGCCGACACAAAATGCAATAGTCCAGCGCGTATTTTACCATGTTGGCGTCACCTCAATTGTTCCAGAATTGGAATGCGGCAATGCGAGGACTGGTATGATTGGAGTTATTTTATGGAGTGATGAATCCCTGAACAAAGCCGTTATTTGGTGCGATGATCAGGGTGACCTTGCTTTCTACACAAAAAAGGCAAGTGAAGACTTCCATGAACTGAATCCAGGCGATTGGGTTGAGTTTGAGTTAACTTTGAGCGGCAATTGCAGGATTGCGGAAAATCTTGCGGTATTGCTTGAACAGGGCAGCCCGGGCCTGGCGGACCGGCTGTGTGCGGCAGCGGGTCGCGGCGCCGAAGCGGCGGGTGCCGGGCCGGAAAACGGAACTATTGTTCCCTTTCCGCAGCAATCTGTGAAAAAGCGGCGCGTTGCGGCGCCGCTTCATGTAAGCCGGGGCTGATACTGCCGGCCCGTCCGCGAGCCGGCTGCAGGGTCAATTTCCTCGCAGCAGCGCAGCGACCCCGGTACGGGCAATCTCGGACAGGCCAAGCGGGCGCATCAGATCGGCAAAGGCGTCGATCTTCTCCGGCGCGCCGGTGATCTCGAAAACAAAGCTGTTCAGCGTGCTGTCAACCACATTGGCGCGGAAGATATCGGCCAGCCGCAGCGCCTCGACGCGTTTTTCGCCTTCACCGGCGACCTTGAGGATCGCCAGCTCGCGCTCTACGGCCACGCCTTCGACGGTCAGGTCATGCACGTCGCGCACCGAAACGATCCGTCCCAGCTGGGCCTTGATCTGCTCAATCACCTGCGGGGTGCCGGTGGTGACGATGGTGATGCGCGATAGATGGCCGGTATGATCCACTTCGGCCACGGTCAGGCTTTCAATGTTGTAACCGCGGCCCGAGAACAGCCCGATGACACGGGCGAGAACACCGGGTTCGTTTTCCACTAGAACCGCAATTGTGTGCCGTTCCTGCACATCCGAAAACGTCGGGCGCAGGTTGTAGGCGGAATGGCGGGTGGAGCCTTTATTAATATGCAGGGCAGACATGTCGTGCCTTTCTCTCGTATGTCGCTGCCAGGAAAATTCGAATTTTCCTGGCAAATTTCTTCGAAGAAATTTGCGGCGCTGCCGCGTTACACCAGCACTGCGCCGCCGGCCTGGATAACGCCTTGCGTATCGGCCTCGCCCAGCAGCATCTCATTATGCGCCTTGCCTGACGGGATCATCGGGAAGCAGTTCTCGTGCTTTTCCACCAGGCAATCAAAGATCACCGGCCCGTCGTATTCGATCATTTCCATGATCGCATCATCCAGGTCCTTGGGATCGCTGACACAGATACCTTTGGCGCCGAAAGCCTCGGCGAGTTTCACAAAATCGGGCAGCGATTCCGACCAGCTGTGCGAGTAGCGCTCGCCGTGCAGAAGTTCCTGCCACTGGCGCACCATGCCCAGGCGTTCGTTGTTGAGGATGAACTGTTTCACCGGCAGGCGGAACTGCATCGCAGTGCCCATCTCCTGCATGTTCATCAGCCAGGAGGCTTCGCCCGCGACGTTGATCACCAGCGCGTCCGGATGCGCCATCTGGGCGCCGATCGAGGCCGGAAAACCATAGCCCATGGTGCCAAGCCCGCCCGAGGTCATCCAGCGGTTCGGATCCTCGAAATTCAGGTATTGCGCCGCCCACATCTGGTGCTGACCGACCTCGGTGGTGATGTAGCGGTCATGGCCCTTGGTCAGTTCTTCCAGGCGCTGCAGCGCATATTGCGGCTTGATGGTCTTGTCCGAGTTCTTGAAGTTCAGGCAGTTCACCGCGCGCCATTCGTCGATCTGCTTGTGCCATTTGGCCAGCGCCTCGCGGTTCACCTTGCGGCCGCGCGACTTCCAGACCTTCAGGATGTCTTCCAGAACATGCGCCACATCGCCCACGATCGGGATATCGACCCGGATCACCTTGTTGATCGAGGAGGGATCGATATCGATATGCGCCTTCTTCGATTTCGGGCTGAAGGCGTCGATCTTGCCGGTGATGCGGTCGTCAAAGCGGGCGCCGATGTTGATCATCAGGTCGCAGCCGTGCATCGCCATGTTGGCCTCATACAGCCCGTGCATGCCCAGCATCCCCAGCCAGTTCTTGCCGGAGGCCGGATAGGCGCCCAGCCCCATCAGGGTTGAGGTCACCGGAATGCCGGTGCCGTCAATCAGCTCGCGCAGCAATTGGCTGGCGGCATTGCCGGAGTTGATCACGCCGCCGCCGGTATAGAACACCGGGCGTTTAGCGGTCTCAAGGGCTGCGACCAGTTCGGTGATCTCTTCCATGTCGCCTTTGACTTGCGGCTGGTAATGGGAGGCGGCTGGTTTCGGCCCGTTATAGGTACCGTTTGCAAACTGCACGTCTTTGGGAATGTCGACCAGAACCGGGCCCGGACGGCCCGAGGTAGCGACATGAAAGGCCTCATGCAGGGTGCCGGCCAGCGCATTGGTGTCCTTGACCAGCCAGTTGTGCTTGGTGCAAGGGCGGGTGATGCCGACGGTATCGGCTTCCTGGAAGGCGTCCGAGCCGATCATGAAGGTCGGCACCTGGCCGGTGAGAACCACCAGCGGGATGGAATCCAGCAACGCATCGGTCAGACCGGTCACCGCATTGGTGGCGCCGGGACCAGAGGTCACCAGCACAACGCCGGGTTTGCCGGTGGAGCGGGCATAGCCTTCGGCGGCGTGCACCGCGCCCTGTTCGTGGCGCACCAGCACGTGGCGGATGTCATTTTGCAGAAAGATCTCGTCATAGATCGGCAGCACGGCGCCGCCTGGGTATCCGAAGACTACATCCACACCCTGATCCTTCAGGGCTTGGACAACCATCTTTGCGCCGGTCATTTCACGTGTCATCTGCTTTTTGCTCCAATTGGCGGCATCGTCCGTTACGCATAAAAAAAGCCCCCGATTTCAAGTCGGAGGCGCATGGGTTCGATTATGGTTTACCGTTACCGGCCCATGCGCTTGGTTCCTACGATTACGACTAGGGTGGTCACGGCCACAGGCTCCTTTTTGCGTTGCGGGCGACATTATGGGCGCTGGACAGGGGCGTCAACCGCCAAAGGTATCAAAAAAGCGCCGTGCGGGGACATTTTCTTGCTTGAACCCCGGGGTGCAGCGACATTTCCGCGAAGGCAGAGGGGGGCGGTGATGCGGAATCGTTCAAAACCGGCACGCCGGTGTCCCGTTTTTGCAAGATCAGCAGATTTTCCACGGGCAAGCTCAACTCAAAAGAGCACACAGGGAAGGATGCAAAAATGGTTCAACTTTCTGATCTGATCGACTTGGGGCGGTATCCGATCGACCGGCCCGGCTCCGAAGCTTATGCGCGGCTGATTGCGGATCTGCAGCGCGACCTGGGGGCGGATGGCTGTGCGGTGCTGCCGGGATTCGTGCATCAGGACGGAATTGCCAGACTGGCAGCTGAGGCCGATGCGGTGGCGGAGACCGGCCACAAATCCTTCAGCCGTACCAATGCTTATTTCAGCAAGGACGACACCGCACTGCCGCAGAGCCACCCGGTGCGCCAATTCTATGACCGCTCCAACGCCTTTATTCCGGCGGATAACTTTGGATCGGACAGCCCGCTGCGGGCGATTTATGAGTTTTCCGGTTTCATGCCTTTCATCCGCACCGCCCTGGGGGAGCCAGAGGACCGGTTCTTCCGCTATGACGATCCGCTGGCCGATGTGATCATCAACATGGTCGAGGAGGGACAGGGCTTTCCCTGGCATTTCGACACCAACAATTACACGGTGACACTGGTGATCCAGAACGGCGAGGCGGGCGGCGATTTCGAATATGCCCCGATGCTGCGCACCCCCGCGGATGAGAATTATGACGGCGTGGCGCGGGTGCTGGCGGGCGGCTCGCCGCTGGTGCGCAAACTGGTGCTGCAGCCCGGCGACCTGCAGATTTTCCGCGGCCGCTATTCACTGCACCGGGTCGCCCCTGTCGAGGGCCCGCGCAGGCGCTATGTCGGTATCTTCTCTTTTGTCGAAAAAGAAGGCATGTGCGGCGGGGTTGAGCGCACCAAACAGCTTTATGGCCGGGTGCTGCCGCGGCATTACGAACGTGAAGGCCTGCGCGCCGACGCGTTGCGGGATTGATTGCTGCTTTACCCTTTGGCGGCAAGGACACCTTGATCCCAAGGGGATCCGCAGTTTGAGCGCGATAGGCAGCCGCCTGTTCCGCACATACATGGTGCCGTTCCAATACGCCAAGCGTTTCTATTGGCAGCTGCAGCAGAATTTCAAGGATCAGCGGCGTTCCCGCCACCGGCAGGAGCGGGAACGGGCAAGCCTTCGAAGGGTTCCTGCACCGAAAACCGGCCATTCTTTACGGCGCTTCGGGTCTTCACCGCATGGCGGAAACCGTCACCCGGCCGGGGCAGTTTGCCACCGCACTGGAGCGCGCATTGGCCCGCACCCGCGGCTATGCGCAGTTCATGACCTGGTACTTCCGGCGCAATTGCCTGGAAATCGACGAACCGGATCTTGAGCAGAAGATCTGGGAGATTTTAGCCCAGGCAGGTTTCCCGCAGCGGCGGTTTCTATCCAGCTGACCCGGCAAAGGACCGATGCCGGGCGCCCTGGGGGAGGGCACCCGGCCAGCCGGGCACAACATTGTTGCGGCAATGCCGAGGATTACTCCGTCAGCGCGTTGTGCCCGAAATAGAGGAACTCCTTATCCATGCCCTGAACATCCGCGGCGGCCAGCGACAGTGATGCACTCTCCAGTATCTTGAAGCTTTTCTGGTCCTGTACCCAGGTGTCGGCTGGCTGCAGGGTCGACAGCGTATAGGTGGTTGTCTCGGACAGGTAGTGGGTTGGGATCACCACCTTGGGCTGGATCCGCTCAACCAGTGCATTGGCTTGGGCATAGGACAGGATGTGTTCGGAGCCATCCACTGGCAGGGTCAGCACGTCAATTCGGCCGATGGCATCCCAGAACCCGTCTGCCGGGTCAGGCCGGTTGTCGCCCCAGATCAGCGTGCGGATGCCGCCGGTTTCCACCACGTAGGTCACCATATCCATATGGCCCGGGTTATTGGGCGGGCAGGCCTCTACCCCGAATTCAGCCAGCGCGTCGGTCCACGGATACCAGCCCGGCGCCACGCAGGCGTGTTTGTCGGCGTAGCCGGTGATCTTCATGTCGGCGAATTCGAATGTGCCTACCATCCGGTCCAGCACCATGGTTGATTGCGGCCGGTCAATGGCGTCGTGGTCGAAATGGGTGTGGGTGGACATGGTGATATCAACCAATGTCTCCGGGAATTTCTGCTTGAACCACAGCCCCCACGCGCCCGACGGATCATCCCGCCACGGGTCGAACAGGATCGAGGTGCCGCCGGGTGAGGTGATCTTGAAGGCGCAATGGCCGTAGAAATCGATCTTGACCTCGCCATCGGTGAATGACCCTGCGTTTTGCAGGTCGATCACATGGTTGTTGTTGCCGGGCTGCAGCCAGTCAGTGGATTGCGCCTGGGCGCTGGTGCTGCCCAGCAGGCTGGCGGCAGTGCCCACACCTGCGGCACCCGCCGCCGCAAAGAAACTGCGCCGCGACAGCCCCGGTGCCAGATCATCTTTGCGCCCGTCCAGCCTCACCGGATCGAGGTTCTTCCTTTGCTCATCCATTGGTTCTGTCTCCCTGGTGTTTTCTGACCGCCGCATTGGTGCAGCGATGTAATCAGGCTAGACAGGGTTGCAGGTCAGGGGTGCCCCGGAAGAATATGGGGTAAATATGGGGGGCGGCCCCATAACAAGCGGCCGGGGGCCTGTGGCGGGTCTTTGCTGCGGGGGGAATCCGGGCCTTGGCGCCATCTCCGGATTCTGGCAGCTTGTCAGGAAACAAGTCCGGCGCAACCGGGCTGTAAAACAAATATCGGAACGGGCAGCAGCATGGATATCACACGGCGTCATTTTGGATTTGGTCTTGCGGCTTTTGGGCTGACCGCCTGCAGCAGCACAGTGCCCACGGTCAGCGGCTCCAGCGGCAGCCCCAGCCTGCCGGCGGACCTTCGCCCCGTGCCCAATACGGGCTATGACGCCTGGGTGGCGTCGTTCCGCTCCCGCGCCGAGGCGAGGGGCATTTCCCAATCCACCCTGCGCGCAGCGTTCCGCGGTGCGGGCTACCTGCCCGGCGTTGTCAAACGCGACCGCAACCAGACCGAATTCAAGCGCACGCTGGAGGATTACCTGTCCATCGCCGTTTCGGACGAGCGCCTGTCCAAGGGCCGCGCCGCCTTTGCCCGGCATCAGTCCACCTTGCGGGCGCTGGAGCGCGCTTACGGCGTTGATGCGGAAATCATCTGCGCAATCTGGGGGCTGGAGAGCTTTTACGGTGAGCGCCGCGGCAATGTGCCGGTGATCTCGGCCACGTCAACGCTGGCCTATGACGGGCGGCGCGGGGCGTTCTTTGAAAAACAGCTGATTGCAGCGCTGAAGATCCTGCAGAACGGCGATACCACGCCTGCGCGGATGACCGGCAGCTGGGCTGGCGCGATGGGGCATACCCAATTCATCCCGACATCTTATCAGGCCTTTGCAGTTGATTTCACTGGCGACGGACGCCGCGACATCTGGTCCGAGGATCCCAGTGACTCGTTGGCCTCCACCGCTGCCTATCTGCAGCGCAATGGCTGGACCCGCGGACAGAAATGGGGCGGCGAGGCCGGGGCGCCGGGCACCCCTGCGGGCCGCACCCTGCAGCCGCAGGCGGGCGGGCCGAAGTTCCTGGTCACTGGAAACTTCAATGCGATCAAGCGCTACAACAACTCGGATTCCTATGCGATCGGGGTGGGCCATCTGGCTGACCGCATCGCAGGCGGCGGCCCGCTGCGCGCCAGTTTCCCGCCGGACAAATACGGGCTGACCAAGGACGACCGCATCCTGCTGCAAAAACGCCTGACGGCCAAAGGGTTCGATACCGGCGGCGCCGACGGTGTGCTGGGACCGAAAAGCCGTGCCGCCATCAGCGGCTTTCAATCCAGCCGTGGATTGCCCGCAACAGGTGATCCGTCGCAGACGCTGCTCAGCAGCCTTAGGTAACCGGGCTACTCGGCCGAATTCAGCGCGATCAGATGCTGGCGCAGGTTCTCGCGCCGGCTGAGGCCCAGCTTCTGGCGGATGTTATTGCGGTGAAAGTCGATGGTGCTGGTCTCCCGCCCCAAAGTGGCCGCGATCTCCTTGGTGGTGCGGCCCATCATGATCAACTGCATGATCTCGGTCTCCGCTGGCGTCAGCTGCTCCAGTGTCTCGGCCAGCTTGGAGGACAGGCTTGAGGTGATGTTCTTGAGATTATCCTCGACCATCTGCAAATAGGCGCTTTGCAGCTCCCGGTCCGCATCCAGATGCCGCAGCTTGGCCACATAGGGCAGTACCATACCCTTGATCTGCTGCACGATCTGCTGCTCGGTCTCGTGGCGCGAGGCCTCGACATTGTCGATCAGCACGCGCAGCGCGGTATTGGCATCCTCCAGCGCGGTGGTGCGGCGTTTGATGGTGTCTTCACGCGCCCGCACGGTCTCGCGCAGCTCCGCTTGGGCCTGTTTGCGCTGGGCGACTTCCAACAGCAGCGCCAGATCGCCCTCGACCACCCGGCAGAACTCCTGCAGGCCCTTGCGGAACATCAGGGCGCGTTTGTTACGGCGGGTGTCCAGCACGCAGATGGTGCCGTAAACCTCGCCATCGGGCCATTTGATCGGATAGCCGATGTAGAAGGACATGGCGTGCTCCATGTCTTCGTTGTCCTGCCAGCGGGGGTCGCACTGGGCGTCCTCGACCACCAGTTCGCCATCAGCCTCGAACACGCCGAAGCAATAGAGCTTTTCATTCAGGTGGTACTTGCGGCCCGGGTAATAGGGATTGTTGTCAGCGGAGTTGGAGACCTTGACCCGGTGATCCAGATCCACAGTCGCCATGATCAATGCGGCGGGCACATCGGTCAGCTCGGCCACCAGGTCCACCACCCGCTGCCATTTGGCCTGGGTTTCAGGTGTGATCGGGGGTTTGTCCGTCGTCATAGCGCGTCTCCCTGGCCCGGGAGGCTAGGGCAGGAGCGGCACATCACAAAGGCAAAATTGCGGGAGGGGATCAGAAACCGGCGCCAGTCCCCTGCAGCACGCCATGCTCCAGCGCGTATCGGGTCAGGCCGGCGGTTGAGGAAATGCCCAGCTTGCGCTTGATGTTCTTGCGGTGTGTCTCAACGGTTCTGACCGAGATATCAAGCGCTTGGGCGACTTCTTTGTTTGACTTTCCCTGTGCCAGCTCCAGCAGGATTGTCTGTTCACGGCCCGTGAGCGCCTCGCGGCTGTCGCCACCCTTGGGCTTCAGCGAACCCGCGGCCCCGGTGCAAAGATAGGTCTGCCCCTTCATCACCGCATCAACGGCCTGTTTGATCTCTTCTGTGGGCACATCCTTCAGAACATATCCCATGGCGCCATGGCTGAGCGCGGTGGAGATATATTCGGCGCTGTCATGCATCGACAGGATCAGGATACGGGTGCCGGGGTGCTGTTCCAGAATGATCTCGGTCGCACTCAGCCCGCCAAGATTGGGCATGTTCAGATCCATCAGCACCACATCCGGCGCCAAAGTGCCCATCTGCTCCACCGCGTCGCGCCCGTCAGTCAATGAGCCGACGACCTCGATATCATCATAGCTTTCCAGGATCGACTGGATGCCCTCGGCGACCATCGGATGGTCATCCACGATCAGAACTTTCACCGGATCAGCCATCATCCCCCCAACGGCAGATTTCCATTGCTAAAGAGGCCCCGCAGGCCGCTGCACCCTCCCCAGGTCTACGGCAATTGCACGGGCGTTCCCTCTTCACCCGGCGGCAGCAGATGGCTCAGAGGCAGGCTTGCCTCGATCACCGTGCCGCTTTGGGTGCCTCGTGATGACAGAATGCGCAAGGCCCCGTCAAGCTGCTCAATCCGTTCCTGCATATTGCGCAGGCCAATGCCCGGCCCGCTGCGCGCATCGCGCGGCGGCAGCCCGCGGCCGTTGTCAGAGATCCGCATGGTCGCACCGCGGGTGTGGCCGCGCAGGTCTATACTGACGTTGGACGCCTCGGCGTGGCGTTCGATATTGGTCAGCGCTTCCTGCGCAATCCGGTAAAGCGCGATCTTGGCATCCTGATCCAGCCGGTTGCGGAACACCACAGTGGAAAACTCTGTCTCAATGCCGGTGCGGGCGGCAAAATCATCCGTCAGCGCCTTCAGCGCTGGGCCAAGCCCCAGATCGTCCAGCACAGCGGGACGCAGGTCGCGGCTGATCCGGCGCACCTCGGTGATCGCAGTCAGCAGGTTATCGGCGCCTTTTTCCAACGGAGCCGCAGCGCCGTCGCTGTCACCGCGGGACAGCCGCCGCCGGGTGTTGTCCAGCGCATAGCGTACCCCGACCAAAAGCTGGCTGATACCGTCATGCAGCTCCCGCGCCACCCGGCCGCGCTCTTCCTCCTGGGCGTCGAACACCCGCTGGGTCAGCTCCTTCAGCTTGGCATCCGCCAGCCGCCGTTCGCGCAGGTTCAGGAACATACCGGAGGCAAAGACCAGCACCAAAGAAACCAGAGTGATACCGCCGATATAGAAGAATGTGCGCTGCACCCGGGCCTCAACCTCGGCCCGCGACGCAGCAACCGAAGCCAGCACATCGTCGATGAACACGCCGGTGCCGATCGCCCACTGCCAATCCTGCAGCCCCAGCACATAGGCGATCATCTGCGCCTCTTCCCCGGTTGAGGGCTTCTCCCAGGTGAAGCTGTGCCAGCCTGCACCGATCCGGGCCAGGCGGATGAACTCATCCACCACCGGCACCCCGGCGCTGTCGGTCAGCCCAGCCCAATTGCGGTTGATAAATTCAGTCTGCCGCGGACTGACCAGATTGGTGCCGTCGTAGTCATAGACAAAAAAGAACCCGTCCTTGCCGTAGATCATCGCGCTGAGGATCTGGGTGACCCGTTCTTTGGCTTCGGCATCATCGGGGGCGGCCAGCCCGTAGATATGGGCAAAACCATTGCGCGCCTGGGTCACGTAGTTGCGCAGCTCGGCCTTCTTGGCCTCCAGCAGCTGCAGTTCCAGCGCCTGAATTTCACGTTCGGCAAGGCTGCGCGACTGATAACCCACCAGCACAGCAATCGCAGTGCCCGCCACAATCAGCGGCAGGGTCGTCAACAGCGACAGCTTCTGCGCATAGGTGGGGCGCAGCAGGTATCGGAACAGGCGCATAAGCAGGTCCCCGGAATTGGTCAGATTCTTGTACCGAATCATTTTGCAGCCGCCCAGAGGAATCACATGGGCAGGAGGTATTTGCTCTTAGGGCGGGAGTGATCCCCTTGGGGATTCGCGCCGGGAATGCAGGAACTTTCCAGCGAATGCCCTCAAAAACGTGCCGTTCTACGCAGTACTAGGTATTCACATAAAATTCATCGCCGCTAGGCTGGCCGCACTCGAACCGATCCGCCCGGGGGGACCTTCCGGGCAATCCGAAGAATAAATGGGAGGAATAATTAATGGATCGCCGTTCTTTTTTGAGAACTTCCGCGCTGGGCGGGACTGCCGCCGCAGCCGGCACGCTGGCTGCACCGGCCTATGCCCAGGGCAAGCGCACCCTGACCATGGTCACCACCTGGGGCCGCGGCCTGGCGGGTGTGCATGATTCCGCGCAGTATGTTGCCGACGCCATCACCGCCATGTCCGGCGGCGACCTGACCGTTGATGTGAAAGCCGCAGGCGAACTGGTCGGCGCGTTCGAAGTGTTCGACGCCGTGACCGCAGGCCAGGCCGACATGTACCATGGTGCCGACTATTATTTCACCGGCCAGCACCCGGGCTACGCCTATTTTACTGCCGTGCCTTTTGGCATGACCCCGCAGGAACTGACCAACTGGTACTACCATGGCGAAGGCCATGCACTGCATGATGAGCTGGGCCAGATTTTCGGCCTCAAGTCCTTCATCGGCGGCAACACCGGCCCGCAGGCCGGCGGCTGGTACAACAAGGAAATCAAAGGCCCCGAAGATTTCAACGGCCTGAAATTCCGGATGCCGGGCCTGGGCGGCAAGGCGCTGGGCAAACTGGGGGCCTCCGTGCAGAACATCCCCGGTTCCGAAGTCTATCAGGCGCTGTCCTCCGGCGCGATCGACGGCACCGAGTGGATCGGCCCCTGGGCGGACGAGAAGGCCGGCTTCCAGGAAATCACCAAGACCTACTACACCGCAGGTTTCCACGAGCCGGGCGCGGCACTGTCGGTTGCCACCAACCGCGATGTTTTCGAAGGCCTGTCGCCTGCACACCAGAAGGTCATTGAAATGGCGTCCGCCGCTGGCCACCAGTGGAGCCTTGCGCAGTTCATGAACAACAACGGTGCGGCGCTGCAGCGCCTGCAGTCCGGCGGCGTGAAAACCCTGGAATTCCCGGACAGCGTCTGGGATGCCTTCGGGTCCGCCACCAAGGACACCCTGGACGAGTTCATGGGCGACGAATTGTTTGCAAAAATCCGCAGCAGCGTCGAAACTTCGATGAAGGCCTCCTCGGGCTGGATCACCAAATCCGAAGGCGCCTACCGCGTTCAGCGCGACCGCGTCCTGGGCTAATCTGCCTGAAAGGCATCAATCGGATCCTCCGCCGCCGCGCGGGGGATCCACATGCAGTTGCTGAAACTGCGGGACGGCCGGCAGACGCCGCGCGCCCAACCCGCTAACGGCAGCTTCGCAGCAATCTTCCCGGGGGAAATATGCAGGAAGAGAGTGGCATCACCTTCTTTGGCGCAATCTGGGGCGGGCTTGTCTGGCTGATCCAGAACATCGCCGGCGCCTTTTACAATTTCGGCTACGCCGTCACCCATCCGCAGCTTTGGCTTGACTGGTCCGACAAAGCCTCGGTCATGCGCTTTGTCTACTACGGCGGCTCGGTCGAGTTTTTCTTTGTCGTGTTCACCGCCTTCCTGGTGCTGACCGCTATCGGCCTGTACTTTCGCAATGTCATGTGGGGCATGGTGCGCGGGCTGGAAGGGCTGGCCAATACTGTCGGCCGCTTCTTTGCCTGGGCTGGCCTTTTGATGGTCTTGCAACAGATCATCATTGTCTTCATGCAGCGCGTGTTTGCCCGGCCCGACATCAGCTTTGGCTTTGGTATTCCGTTCAGCCAGGACATCAGCTGGTTCGCTGAAGAACTGAAGCTTTACAATGCCTTGGTGGTCTGCCTTTGCGTGACCTACACCTTTGTGCAGGGCGGCCACGTGCGGGTGGACCTGATCTATTCCGGCATCAGTTTCCGCGCCAAGCGGGTGGTCGACATGCTCGGTTCGCTTTTGTTCATGATGCCCACGGCAGTGCTGACCTGGATGTACGGCTGGTTCTTCCTGTGGCGCCACCTGATCGTGCCGAAACCCTCGGCCTCGGACAGCCTGGACCGGTTGGTGATGAAATCCCGCGCCCTGCGCTGGAATGTGGAAACCATCGGCTTCAGCCCCAACGGGTTCAATGCCTATTTCCTGTTCAAGATCCTGCTGGTGCTGTTTGCGGGCCTCGTATTCCTGCACGCCATCGCTTTCTTTTACCGCTCGTACCTCGAGTTTGTCGAAGGCCAGGGCAGCGAAAACAAATACCTCGACAAGGACAGCCTTGGAGAGGGTGAAGAAGCCTACGAAGGCACGCACTAAAGGGACGTCAGAAACATGTTATTTGGACTTGATGGCGTCGAAATCGGCCTGCTCATCGTATTCATGTGCCTCTTCGGGGGCATCCTATCCGGCTTTCCAGTGGCCTTCGCCATCGGCGGCGCCGGGATCATCTCATTCGGTATCATCGCGGCGCTGGACAGCTCCGGTATCCTGATCCACCAGGCCATCGACACCTCGTCGCAGGCCTACCGCGATCTGGTGAATTCCGGTATCAGGCCGGATAAGGTTTCGGTCTTCCGATACCCGGACCTGCCAACACTGGCGGAACCTGTGTTCACCCAAGGCTGGGAAGTGGCGCTGGACCGCAATGTCTCCTTCATCGTTAACCGGATGAATGAGAGGGTTCTGGCCGGTGCTTCGATTGAAACCCTGCTGGCGGTTTTGATGTTTGTTCTGATGGGTATCACCCTGGAACGTTCCAAGATCGCCAACGATCTCTTGACCACCATGGCGCGCGTCTTTGGCCCGTTGCCCGGCGGTCTGGCGGTGTCGATTGTGGTTGTGGGCGCGTTCCTTGCCGCCTCCACCGGCATCGTCGGCGCCACCGTGGTGACCATGGGGCTCTTGGCGCTGCCCACCATGCTGCGCAACAACTATTCGCCGGAACTGGCAACCGGCGTGATTGCGGCCTCGGGCACCCTGGGCCAGATCATCCCGCCGTCCATCGTGATTGTTCTACTGGGCACGCTCGCGGGCGATCTGTATTCCACCGCGCAGGAAACTCGCGCAATGGAGGCGGGCTGTTCCGATGCGCTGACCTATCTGGGCGAGCCCGCAGTGGTGTCGGTCGGCACCTTGTTCCAGGCGGCGCTGCTGCCGGGTATCCTGCTGGCGCTGCTTTATGCCACCTATGCCTTTGGCTATGCGCTGCTGAATCCGCATAAGGCCCCGGCCGTGGCGATGGAACCCGGCACTGGCGAGGTGATCACCCGCAGTGAAGGCCTGACCTGGTTCCTGGCGGTTCCGGCGGCCTTGGTTGGCGGTGCCATCCTGCTGGGCAGCTTCAACGTGATCGGCAGCCAGAACATCACCGTTTCGACATTCTCGGACGCGGGCGAGACAGCCTCCCTGCGCACCAATGTCGGTGCCGAGTGCAAGGCTGCGATGATCGATCTGCACGGGCAGGAGGATTGGGACGCCGCTGTTGCCGAACAGGAGGCCATCGAGGCTGCTGGCGGTGTGACCCTGTCAGAACGGCTGAGCGAGGATGAAATCATCGCCGCCCGTGATGCCAAGATCGCCGCCGCCGCGCCGATCGGCACCGGCATTTCGGTGATCATGATCCTGCTGGGGCTGGTGCTGGCCTTTGGCCGCGGTGTGGCGCCGTCGCGCGATGCCAAGCCGCTGATCCTGGGCGCCATCGGCGTGCTGGTGGTTGCGCTGGTGGATCTGGTGGCAATTGCACCCACGACCTCGGCCGGTGTCACTGTGCTGTGGATTGCACTGCCGCTGCTGCTGGCGCTGTGGGGCTGCCGTGAGGCCGCTGCGCGCTGCGCAGGAAACGATCTGATCCGGGTGGTGTTCCCGCCGCTGGTGCTGATTGTTGCGGTGCTGGGGTCGATCCTGGGCGGCATCACCAACCCGACGCCCGCTGCGGCGCTGGGGGCAGGCGGTGCCATCATGCTGGCGGCCTACCGCAAGCTGCAGGATCAGGGCCGTTCCGGCAAGATTATCATCTGGTCCACCTTTGCGGTCATGCTGTGCATCCTAGTTGGCATGAATTTTGACCTGCGGGTCAATCAGGGCGGCGTTTCCCTGGAAAGCTGGATTGCCTTTTTTGTGGCCTATGGCGCCTATCTTTTTGCGCTGTTCGGGCTGCTTTACGGCTGCTGGGTGCTGTTCAAATCCGGCGTGCTGTCACCGATTGTGCGTGAAACTGCCAAGGTGACTTCGATGGTGTTCACCATCCTGATCGGCTCGCAGCTGCTCAATCTGGTGGTGATCTCCTTTGGCGGCGAACACTATATCCAGCAGTTCCTGAAGAGCTTTGACAACGAGATGACGGTCTTTTTGATCGTGATGCTGGTGCTGTTCTTCCTGGGTTTCGTGCTGGATTTCCTGGAGATCATCTACATCGTGATCCCCATCGTCGGCCCGGTGATCTATGGCGGTTCGTTTGATCCGAAATGGGTGACCATCATGGTGGCGGTGAACCTGCAGACCTCGTTCCTGACGCCGCCTTTCGGCTTTGCGCTGTTCTATCTGCGCGGGGTTGCTCCCAAGGAGGTGACAACGGCCCATATCTACCGCGGGGTCGCGCCGTTTGTGCTGATCCAGGTGGTGGGCATCGGCATCTTGTGGGCCTTCCCGGCGATTGTGACCATCGTGCCGGCGCTGATTCCGAACTGACCAGGGCAACAGGAATAATTAAACGGAAAAGGGGCCCCATGCGGGCCCCTTTGCTTTTACAGGGGGAGGGGCGCTGCCCCTCTGCGCCTGTGGCGCATTCACCCCGGAGTATTTGCAGAAAGATGAAACGAGGCGGCGCCGGTATCAGGCGAACTGGATCAGGTCCCAGCGGTTGCCGAATGGATCGCGCCAGACCGCAACGGTGCCATAGGGTTCATGGCGCGGCTGTTCCTCGAATATGACGCCCTGAGCCTGCATCGCCGCGTGGTCGCTGGCAAAGTCATCTGAGGCAAGGAACAATCCGACGCGGCCGCCGAACTGGTTGCCGATGGCAGCCTTCTGTTCAGGTCCTTCGGCACGGGCCAGGATCAGACTGCCCTGGCTGGCGCCCGGCGGCAGGATACGGACCCAGCGTTTGCGGCCCTGATCGATATCCTCGGCCAGCTGCCAGCCGAGCCGGCCGCAGTAAAATGCAATTGCTGCGTCGTAATCCGGCACCACCAGTGAAATGGCGTGAATATGCTGCATCAGCGGCTTCGATGGATAGGCTGTTCGGGCAGCTGAATATTGGCGACCTGTTCGGCAATCGGATCGGTGGACAGCGGATGGCCGGCGGCTTCGAACTCAGACGGGTCGGACATCTTTTTCCATTCGCTGCGGTGGTAAATTTCCAGGCCTGCGAACTTGGCTTTGTAGCTCATTTTCTGGCTGCCAGGCACCCAGTAGCCGAGGTAGACATACGGCAGCCCGGCCTCGCGCGCGATAGAGATATGGTCGAGGATCATAAACGTGCCCAGCGAATTCTGCGGCTGGTCCGGGGCATAGAAGGAATAGACCATGCTGAGCCCATCCTCCAGCACGTCGGTCAGCGATACCGCCGTCAGCTTGTTGGATCCGGTCTCGGCATATTCTACAACCCGGCTGCGCACCGGGGTTTCCTCGATCATAGCGGCGTATTCGAAGACATCCATATCCGCCATACCGCCATCGGCATGGCGGCTGTCAAGATAGCTTCGGAACAGCGAAAACTGGTCCTCGGTTGCCCAGGGCGAGGTTGCACGCCGTTCCAGATGCGCATTGCGTTTAAGCGTGCGTTTCTGGCTGCGGGTGGCGGTAAAGGCCGCCACATCAATCCGCGCCGACAGGCAGGCGGAGCATTCCGAACAGGACGGCCGGTAAAGCACGTTCTGCGAGCGTCTGAAACCCTGTTGGCTAAGGCTGTTGTTCAGCTGCTCCACCCCGTCGCCCTGCAGCGCGGTGAACAGCTTGCGCTCCATCCGGCCCTCCAGATATGGGCAGGGCTGCGGCGCCGTCACATAAAACTGCGGTGCAATAGGAAGGGTATGGCGCATCAGAACTCTTCAGCAGTTTCACAGGACAGACGGGACGGTTCGCAACGTTGTCCCATGATGATAGCAACGCGGTTCCAGTGCGCCAAGTGGACTTGTGGAAAATGGTTTAACAGGCTCTTGCGTTGGAAGGCGGGCAGACAGCCCCGATTGTTCAATATCTGTCAGGAGTTGCGCCGCTGAAAGCTTCGGCAAGAGCACTTGCGCAGACCACGGCGCCTTTGCGCCCTTAAGTTCGCATCCGGGCGTGCCTGTTCTTTCTGCGTCATCCGGCGTTCCGTTTCTACCCTATCTGCAGGCCTTACAGCGACTACAGAATTTTGGTTTGCGGGCTATGCTTTACGGCCAGGTTTCCAAGATGCGTTTGTTCAAACTGCCCATCTTACGCGGCTTGGATGCTTATGCATGAGATCGCTTGAAATGTTGAAGATTTGGGTGCGGGGTCAGGCAGGTCCTCAGGCGTATGTGTCCTAAAAACCGGCACTCCTGGTCGGACGCAAAGCAGCTTAGCAAAGCCTTGCCCCTGTGTGTTCCGGAACAGGCCGGGGTCCGTTACACCCGGCGGTTCAGCATCGCGGTGCCGAGGAAGTGGTCAGTCAGGCCTTGGCCGCGCGAGGAGGTCAGCATCAGGATGACCGAGATCACCTGCAGGACCGGCAGCGCCAGCGACAGCGAGTAGCCTGCGGTGTGTAACGCGGCCAAGCCGCTGTCGAGCCGCTGGCCGGAACCGTCGCGCAGTTCAATCCCGGCAAAGCGCATACCCCAGGTGGCAGAGCCATTGGCAATGGTCACGGTCCGGTAGGCAAACCCCGCAGCCAGATACAAAAGCGGCCAGATCAGCAGCCCGGTAAAGGCCGTCAGCACCACTGCGGCGGCGCTGATGGCAAAGATCAGAATGCTGTCGATGATCCAGGCGATCAGCCGTTTGGCGGGTACGGATGTATAAAATTCTGCCTGGTAGTCGGGGTCGGGCAGGGCGGTCATATGCAGAAGTCCTTTGCGCTGCAGGAGCTGTGAGGGGGCAGAGATGGGCCGAACCGTTTCCCCGCCCGGTCAAGGGGCGGGGCAGCTGGAGCCTTTACAGGCCGGGCAGATCAGTGGCTCTTGGGGCCGCCGTTGCCGGCTTCATCTTCCGGATCATCACTGTGGGCGGCGGCTTGCGCGCGCTCATCCATGAATTCGTCAAATTCGGCTTTGTCCTTGGCTTCGCGCAGGCGCTGCAGGAAGGCGTCAAAGTCGTGCTGCTCCTGCTCCAGGCGGTTCAGCGTGTCTGCCTTGTAGGCATCAAAGGCACTGTTGCCCGAGGGTTTCATTGCAGAATACCCGTGGCGCGCCCATGACTTGCGGTGGCGGCAGGAGGATTTACTGAACATGCGTTTGCTCCAGATCATGTAGAAGAGAAGGGCCAGGCCCACTGGCCAGAAGAACACGAAGCCCAAAACCATGGCGGCGATCCAGGCGCCTTTGCCCTTGCTGTCCAGCCAGGCTTCGCTGCGGGAAAACCAGCCCTGCACGGGTGCATGGGGGGCGGTAGGGGTGAAACTCGTCATCAGGGTCCTCCTGGTTGCAGTGAATGTAAATCTCTTTCACATCATAGCATATCGGAAGCCAGTGGGCAGGGTTCAAGAGGGGATGTGAAACTTTTTTACATTCGCGTGAAGCGGGACGTAACCGGCGTATGTGTGTATGTAGCGGTTGTAGCTGTAGCTGTTTGTAGCGGGACACTTCGCGTTGCAGTGCGGGACACTTCCCGTTGCAGCAACTCATTTTCGCGAATTCCCTGATTTTTAGGCGCAAAACCGGGGTTTAGCCAGCCCGGATCTGCGCCGGTTCCGGGTTTCGGCGCTGGGATTTTGGGACACTTCGCATTGCAGTACGGGACACTTCCCGTTGCAATACCCGGCAATCCGCCGCCCAAACCGTAAAAAAACGCCGGGCAGCGGAGGGTTTTAAAGGGTGTTTTAGGGAAGGCACGGGACCTGTCCACCCTTCGTCACACGGTTTGTCGCTTCATTGCAGCTTCACCAGACCCGCCGTTCGCTGTGCGCATCAACCGATGTAGCCGTAACGCACAATCCCCATAGCACCGAGAGCAACCCGCGCTTTCCTCCTTGTCAGATTTGTCGCCGCTGCAGCTCGCGCTGACAGCATCCACAAAACTTAGACGAAGCTGCCGTTCAATCGAATGGCCTAAATGTCTGCTTAGACTCTGGAAATAATAAACAGTACGTTCATCTCACGTAAGGTTTGAAGCCTCAGTTTGGGTAGATCGAGTTGGTATGAAAAAGCACGAAATAGGAATTTGTAGACTGACATTGGAGCGCGGGAAATACGTAAAATCCCATATTGTTCCGAAAGCGCTGACGCCCAAAGACGTTCCAGGCGGCCCTATGTTTCAGTCCGACGGGCATGAACGCCCGAAAAAGCGTTTTGACAGTTGGTATGACCAGCGGCTCGTAATTCGGAAGGGGGAAGATATTCTCGCGTCGATTGATGACGATGCAATAAAGGAAATTCGGCGCCTGAAACTTGCATGGAAGTACTGGGACGATAAATCTGAACTCGCTATGGAGCCGTTCAGAGACGGGGCAGCAATCGGCCTTCGCTCTCTTTGTGATGTCAATCATGTAGCGTTAGCTAAATTTGCAATCAGCATACTCTGGCGTGCAGGCGCTTCTAAAATGGAGGATTTAGAGGGCTTTCATGTTTCGGAGACGCTTCTAGAACAAGCCAGACTAGTAGTAATCGGCCACCGCGAATTCGATCCAACGGTGTTTCCAGTCAAGGTTTTTCAGTTTGGGACGAAGGGCCCATTGCACAACCTTACACCGATGAATCATGAACTGTCTCTGCCAGGTGGAGCAAAGGAGAAGTTCTTTAGGATTTTTGCGAATGGCCTCTTCTTCCACGTTACCGACACAACATCATCTCAGCCGTATGATTTGGGAAAAGCAACCTGGTATCTTCGTGCATCTGGTAAGCTCGCCGTGATCTGCATGGATTTCGAGAAGTCTGCTCAAAACGAATTTACTACTTCTGTTTTTCATCATTTCACTTCGCAGCAGAGCAGTGGTGGTAAACAGACATAGGCTTGAACGTCAAAGCGGGCATTCGATCAGACCGCAGCACCGGCCACTCGGGCTCATTGCAACCCTTCTCCGCATGAAGGATCAAAGACTGGTTTAAGGTTCCTACTGGGAAAAGGGGGAGCCCCGGACTAAGCCGGGAACTCCTTCTTCAATTCGAGATACGCGCGCGCTGCAGCCATTGGGACCACCCCGTTACCGGCTGCAGCGGATCGGTCCACCCCGCAGGCCAGCCCATTATCCAATCGGTGAAGGCAGGGTTCTGCTGCAGCAGGGCCGCCCCCTTCGAGTGCGCGTCCCCAGCCAGCAAGGTCACCAGGCATCGGGGGGAAGAGGCCAGCGGCCCCGGCGTCCAGCCGGTGGCCTTCATCAGATCCCACATCACCGTCCAGCACAGCCCCGCCGTTCTCAGCGAGACCTGGCCCCCGGCCTGATTCTGATCCGCTACAAACAGGAAGCTGCCGGGCCCCATCCGGATCGAGGTCCGGTTGCCGCCCTGCTTGTACGTCGGCGTGGGCCAGAATGAAGAGCCTTTGCCTGATATGAGACCCGCCGACTTCAGCCGCCGATTGCACGCGCGCTGCAACCCGGTAGCCCATGCCTTGAAGGTCGCCGACGACGTCTTGCAGGCCAAGGGTGAGATGGCCGGCGACGTTCTCAAAGAAGCACCATTCCGGCTGCACTTCGCTGATAATGCGGGCGACGTCTGGCCAGAGGTGCCGGGGGTCCTGGTCGCCCTTGCGGTCTCCGCTGAGGGTAAAGGGCTGGCAGGGATAACCGGCAGAGAGGAGATGAACGCGGCCGCGCCACGGTTTGCCGTCGAAGGATTTGATATCGTCCCAGACAGGAGCCGCAGCCAGGGACGTGTCCGCCATCCGCGCCACGAGAGCGGCCGCGGAGAAACTGTTCCGCTCGACATAACACACAGTTCGGTATCCGGGTTCAGCGAGGTGAAGGCCAAGGTCAAGTCCTCCGACACCGGCGCAAAGGCTGATGCCGAGAAGGCCGTTAGATCGGTTGGGGGTACAAAGAGCCACACTGTGGGTCCTTTCCATCGCGCTCATTGGATTGAACCGGGCGCTTTGGTGAAGGGCTCTGCGGCCTCAGGGAATTATGTGCCTTGCATCTTGGGCACTTGATAGCGAGCGTGCCGCTAAGGGCGCCAGGCTCGATTTTAAATAACAATCTGCGGCATTCACCGCAACGCTGGTCTTGCAGCTTCAAGTGGAATCACTCCAAAGAGGCCGGGTCCTCGAGGACAGGGAGCGGCCAAGAGTGTTGTGTGGTCGGCGGGGTTGTGTGTGAGAACTTAGGCCCCGAGTTTGGGGGGTGGTGATACACCCCTCGGCCTCCCGTTACCGGGAGGCGGGTTGTTTCAGGTTTCAGCCGCAGGGGCGGCCATGGCGGCATCAAACGCAGCCCGCACATCGAACCCGGCCAGCTCCGCATCGCTGAGTGCGGCGATCTGCGTCTCCACGGCTTCCTCCGCATCAAAGCAGCTCTGCACATGGGCCGCGACGGCAGCGGTGATCTGTTCCAGGTCCGCGCGCGTCAGCTTGATCCAGCCGTCGGGGGCCTTCCAGGAGAACGGCTCGCTCTTGATGCCCAGTTGCAGCGCGCTCAGGGCCTCAGTGAGGTCGGCGCGGGTTGTGCGGTCGGTGCGGGCGTGGAACCCGCTGGGCAGCGTGATGCCGCCGTTTTGGATCTGCCACCGGGTCTCGGCCAGATTGTCCAGGAGTGCCGCGCGGGCCGCCGCTGCGACCTGCGCAGCCGTAGTGATTTTCAGGGAGAACGTCATGCTTCTGTTTCCTCTGTTTGCAGACGGATTACCGGGTCGGGGACCGGGCCGCCGGTTACGGTCAGCACGGGCGGCTCGGCGCCCTGGCTGGCGGCGGCGCTCTCCTCGTTGTAGAACCACTCAACGGCAAAGCTCAGGACGCCATTCTGGCGGGTGATCTCCCCGCAGAAAGGGTGATCGCCAATCGGCAGCGCCCGCCCGCCTTCCGGTATTGAAGACAGGTCAAATTCGTTTCCGCTCCAGGTGAACACATCGCCAGCAACGGACGCGGTGGTTTCGGTCTCATGGCTGCGGCAGGCCCGCAGATGGATGGTGATATTCATGGGGGGTCTCCTTATTTCCAGCGGGTGAAGGCGGTGTAGCCCCCGTAAAGGGTGTCACTGCGGGCGGTTCCGGAGACATGGCGCAGCCGCAGATCCGGCGCTCCGCTTGCTACGCGGCCTGTTGGCAAATAGGAGCCAAAATCATTCTCCGATATGTTGCCGCCTCCGGCAGACGGGACAAGCGCAATGCCGCCTGTGTAAGTCGTCGGGAAACTCCCTGTCCAAGCAGCCGAGACAGCATTTGTTATTGTGATCGGAATACGGTCCCGCCACATGATCAGGGTGCCGTTGGACATCTTCAAATACTGGCCACTGGGATTGCTTCCATAAACGTCAGGTTCTTTCGCCGCCGAATAGTCATCAAACCAGTCTGAAAAGCCGTTCCCTGAAGTATTGATGATGCGGGTTCGCTTGTGGCCCTGGTCAGGGCCGCTAACAGCGGTCACGGTTTGCGCAAGGTATTCACCCGCTCCACCAATTCCGAGGTTTTCCACCCGCAAAACATAGGCCCCGTTTAGTGCGGGGAAGGGGTTGTCGCCTGTGCTGGCGCTGGCGTGCGCCCCGCCATAGCCGTGATATATGCCGCCCACCACCGCCAGATCTATATTTCCGGACGGCACTGCCACTGACTTGTTGGCACCATAGGCCCCGGACAACAGGAGCCTGCCTGCGGTCTGGTCAAGCGGATCCGACTGCACCGCCGCGCCGCTGGCCGCGCCGTCCTTGAGGCGCAGTTGCCAATCGCCCCCGGCTTTCAGCGCCACCTCGTTGCTGGACGGCCAGCCGAGGCCGGTGTCTTCATCGCCCAGTTTGACCACATCAGTGCTGAATTTGCCCTGTCCGGGGCCGTCCGCAACGGCTTGAAATGTGCCGGCCAGCGCCTGCACGCTGGCCACCACATCATGCGCAAGCGACATAGTGGGGAACAGCGCATAGATCTGCCCGGCCGCCGTTGCGCCCTGGTACACAGGGGTGATTGTCAGGAGCGTGCCGCTGCTGACCGCCAGCACCTCGTAAACCCGCCCGTCCGGGCCGACAAAGCCCCAGCCCGCCTGCGCGCTGCCAAAGAAGCTGGTGCCGGTGCCGGTGACGATTGCGCTGCCGTTCACAACGCTGACTGTTCCTGCCTTTGGCCATGCCATAGGGCTGCTCTCCTTATGTTACCTGGAACACTGTCCATTCGATTTTCGGGTTGTTGAAATAGACGCCGCCCTGGGCCTCCAGATCGATTGCCAGGAACACCCGCTGATCGCTGCCGCTGGCCCAATGCGGGTTCACCAGGGCGGAAGGGTCCTTGCTCCAAGACGCTGCCGGAGCGGGGTTGGCGCCGCCAAATCCATTCCAGCGCGCGCCGGGCTGGATTGATGTATTGAGCGTCCAGAATGTGTTGTTGGGGTCCATGCCGCCCGGTGCAGTGCCGGTGGTGGTGACCGAAGCGGCAGCGGCCAGGGCAAACCGCTGCGCCTGCCAGACGTCCAGTTTGCCGACCCGGATGCCGGTATTCACAAAGGCCCAGCGGGCGCCGTTGCCAACCGCCCCTGAAACCGTGAAGGACCCCTGCGCCAGGACCATAGGCCGGGAAAACACTGCGCCGGCCACTTTCAGCGCGTTGTTCATGAAGTCGATCTTCACGCCTTCAGTCGGGAACCCGTTTTCGTCTTCGGCGTAGTCGAAAGACTTTAGGCTTCCAGCGATCTCAGCATTGCCGATTGAGCCGTCGCGGATCGCCGCCTTGCGTATGTAAACACCTTCGGGAACCAAAATTCCGCCGACCATGGTGTCCTCGGTATAGACCACAAAGGGGCTGCGTTTCTGCGCGCCATCCGACGAGACGATTGCAAACTTTTCCGCCTGAAACGCAATCTCGGATGCGGGTTCTCCCTCGTCATCCAGATCAGACCGCACCACCATGCCCGCCACATGGCCGTTATTGTCGATGCGCAGGGTGTATTCCCCCATCACGCCGTCCACAGTCTGCATGGTCTGCTGAATGCTGGTGCTGTTGCCGCCAACATCCGATTGCAATTGCGTGATCGCCGTGGCCTGGCTGGACACATTCCCTTCGGCATCGCTCACACGGGTGTCCAACTGGCTGAGGGCGGTGGCCTGTCCGGCAGCATTGCCCTCGGCATCATCCAGACGGCTGTCCAGGCTGATGAGGCTCTGGCCGTGGCTGGTGATCACGCCTTCCGCACTTGTGACCCGCGCATCCAGTTGCGATTGCGCCGTGGCCTGGCCGGAAATACCCCCTTCCGCACTATCCAGGCGGGCCTCAAGGCTGATCAGGTTTTGACTGTGGCTGGTGATCGCACCTTCTGCAGTGCTGACACGGGTTGTCAGCGCGCTGGAAGCGGAGGCCTGGGCGGCGATGTCGCCATCCAAGCGGACTTCCAGGGCATCAATGCTGCTGGCCAGTGCCGCATCGCCGCTGGCACGCACCAGCTTTTCCGACTCAATCAGCGCCACGCTGTTTTCAATCGCCACACCAAGGCTTGCCGTGATGGCCGCTGTTGCGCTGCGGTCATCATCCACCCGCGCCCGGATATCCTGAGTTGCATAGGCAATTTGAGTCTTCAGGGCTTCGCGCTGTTCATAAGCCAGCAGCAATTGCTCCAGGGTGGCAACATCCTGAGTGCCAAGCTGATCATGCAGGGTCCGCACGTCGCTCACCGACTGGGTGATTGCCGGGCCGTCCAGGGTGCTGATCTGCACCTCTGCCGTGGACAGGCGGCTTTCGGCAGCGTCAAAATCCGCTTGATCCACCTTCAGGGTGATGGCCTCTTGCGCGGCGTCGATATCCACTTCCGCCGAACTCAGGCGGGCGTCCATCCCGTCCACTTCTGTTTGCGTGGCCTTCAGAGCGATTGCCGCCTCCGCGGCATCCAGATCCGCCTCAACTTGATTGACCCGCACCTGCAGGTCGCCCACGACGGGGATCTGGCTCGGGTCCAGCACCGCATTGGAAATCTGCTGATTAACCCAGGCTTGCGTGGCCGACAGTGTGATAGAGGCTTCGGCGGCGGACAGCCGGATTTCCGCCTCGCTGATCCGTTCCGCTTCCGCAACCACGCCATAGATCCGCACTGTGCCGGTGTCCGGGTCCTGATAAATCCCGGCGTCCGCCATGCGGGCGTCTATTTTGGACAGTTCGGTCAGCATCCACAGCACTTTGTCCCCGATGACCCCCAGCGCTTCGGCGGCATGGAAGCTCTGCACATCGCGGATTTCCAGATCCCGCTTCACCGCGCCTTCCAGCGGCGCGATCTTGTCCAGGACAAGCTGGTCATCCAGCGCGGCAGCGGCGGCAGTGGCATCATCGGAAATTGCCTGCCAGATTTCATCGGCCAGCATGTCCGGCTGCAGCTTGAACGCGGGCGTGGTGACCGGCAGCCAGGCGGTCCACTTGGTGTCCCTGGTCTTTGAGATGGCCTTGCCGCGGGCCTCGTATTCGGTGCCGCCCTGCATCGGTTCCAGGCGGAAGGTGCCCAGCTCCAGATCGGCGGTGCTGGCGCTGAAGCGCTCGTCGTCGCCGTCCTTGACCCGGACCTGGAAAGAAACGCCATCGGCTGTGGCGGCAAGGGATGTATTCCAGACGGCGCGGATACCAACGCCGCGGACAATGCCGTTTGCGTCCTTGATCTCGGTACCGGAGACGCCAAAGCCCGGCACCCCGGCGTCCTGGGTGACGATGGGCGCGGTGACCTGCGGCAGGTCCGGGGTTTCCAGCGCCAGGTCCGGATCAAAATCGCTGTGGTCCCATTCCCGCAGGCTGACAGAGACATTCAGCTTCAGCAGGTCATAGGCCATCTCGGTGATGGTGAAGGTCTTGCCGCTGTAGCCGTACCAGCCGGAGGTGAAACGGGTCTTCAGCAGAGGCCGCAGATTGGAATACTCCGGCGGCAGCGGCAGCCGGTGTGTCCTGAAACGGCGGTTTTCCTTCAGCAGCGCATTGCCGATCTGGCGCGCTTGCGGGGTGTTGAACACCATCGGCAGCTTCAGATCGAACACACGCTCGCCGCCGTCTTCCGCTTCCCATTCCGGCCGGGTCAGCGTGACCGGCGCAGACGGGTTCCAAAGCGCATTCGGGGACGGGTGGGTGATTGTGACGGCGTTGAACGCCTTTTCCAGACCGGGAAAAGGGTCATGCTTCCAGCCTTCAGAAACCAGCAAATCGTCTTCGGTCAGATCGGCCGCATAGGTGTCAACTGATCCCACCAGCGGATACCAATAGCCGCCCAGCTCGACAATCTCGGCATTTGCGGCGGCAAAGATCTCCTCAAGGAAATCGGCCGGCGGTTCTTCAAAGCGGATCTCCATGCCGCCGCGGAACTGAGGCCGGTTGTTGCTGCCCACGCCCAGATCGCAGGCGTCCAGTGCGGCCGCCCATTCGGTGTAAGGCATGTCCCCGGCCGGAAAGCCGCCGCCCCAGACAGAACCGCAGGGCAGGGTGATGCCGCGCATGACGGTATAGGCCATGGCCATCAGGTTCTCGGTGGGCTGCCAGGTCGATTGATCGTCCCAGCGCTGAGGCCCGTTGCCCCCGGCGGTGCTGTCCTGGCGCACATCATAAAAGCCCGGTCCGTTCAGCTCAAAGCGGACCTGCGGCCTGCCGTTCGGATACTGCTTGTCGCTGCGGTAGAAGGTCAGAACCGCATAGTTAGGCAAGCTGATCCACCGCCGGAATACCCTCAATAAGCGCCAGCCAGTTATAGATCGTGCGTGGGCTGGCGTTGAACTCAGCCGCAATTGTTGCCACAGCCTGAACGTGGGCTGTTCCGCTGCCGTGCAGCAGCTCAACTTTCTGGATTGCATCCAGCCGTGCCGCAGCCTCGTCTTTGGCCTTCTGGGACAGCTTTTCATAGGTCACCCATGCGGTTGTCCGGTCAGGGCGCTCTACTGGCGCGGCGGCTTCCTGCATCGCCAGTTTTTCACGGGCGGCAGACGGCAGCACCGACCAATGAAACAGCAGCCCGCCACCGCGCCCCGGCCTGCGTTGCAACGCTGCCGGGTTGTTTTTCCAGCCCCAGCGCTCTGCAAAAGCGTTCACTCCGCGCACGCTGCCCGGCAATCCCGGCAGCTTGGCCTCGGCAAGCTCCGCTGCCGTCCACCATTCCTTTTCGGGTGTGATGCCGCTGTCCATCAGCCGGCCTCCCGGTTGTGGGCTTGAAACATCAAAACTTCAGAGGCGGGCGTGTCACTTTCTTCGGCCTCCTGCAGAAGCTCCAGCAGCTCATCGCGGAATTTCTCCGCAAATTGCGTCCGTGCAGCTTTGGAACCGCGCAGCCAGGCGTCGGTGATCTTGGCGGCCTGCTGGTCCGTGGTGGATTGCACCGCCGCTCCGGGGGCTTTCTTACGGTCCAGAACCTCCTTGGCGGATTTGGCTTCACCAGTGCCCAGTGCCGCGCAGATCGCACTGCGGTCTGTCTGTTCGCCGCATTTGGCGATGTGTTCCAGGTCCTTGAATTGCACCTTGTTCGGTGCGTCCCGCAGTTGGGCGATTTCCTCTTTGGATAGCTTTTCCCCGACGCTGATTAGGCGCTGCATTGTCTTCTGAGATTTTCCAAATGTTTCAGCGGCGTTGGCGCTAAATGATGCAAGCGACATTTTGTCGTTTGCATCCCAGCGGCCGTGCGCGCCAGCTTTGCCTTGCGCTGTCTCGGGGTTTTCCCGCTCATACAGCTCTTTGTGCGCAGCCAGAAATACGGCCATATCCAACGGTGTCAGCGGGGCGCCGGCCACATTGGCGTCCACCTCAATGCGGATGGCCTGGTCGTTGGTGCATTCGCTGACCTTGACCGGCACTTCTTCCAGTCCGGCTTCCTTGGCGGCGGTCAGGCGGTGCAACCCGTCCATCAGCCGGTAACCGTCCTTGACCCTGCGCACCAGCAGCGGCTGCAGGATGCTGCCTACCTCATGGATGGACGAAACAATGCTGGCAACCGCCGTGGGGGAGGCCGTGCGTAGGCGTTCTTCCACTTGGATATCGGCAACCGGAAGGGTTTGAATTTTCTGCCAATTTGGAGGGGTCATTGGGGATGCTCCACTTTGATTGAATTCAGGGGTTTCAATAGATGGCTTGCCGTTCTTTGCGGCATGGCCGGCGGTTTCAACGCGTAGGCGGGGTTTGAAACTGCCCGTCAGGATCTGCGCACCGGGCATCAGTGCTTGCTAGCCAGGAAGTCGTTGAAATCGTCCAGGGCGCCGTCACCGGCCAGGCTGGCGACTAGATCCGCCACCCTGCGCTGTGTTTCGGCCAGGGCTTCAACTGCTGCGTCCACTTCTGCGGCACGTTCGCCGACCGTTTTCCAGCGGCGGGTCTGAGCCATCCTGTGACGGCTTGCAGCGATAACCAGGCGTTCGCGCTGCTCTGCATAATCAGCCGCTGCGGCCCGGAGTTCAGTGATCCGTTCTGAAACTGATTTCTTCTTAAAAACATCGTTGCCGGTCATCTCAAAAGGCTCCAAACAAGAACAGGAAGGGCAGGGCGAAGGCGCAGATGCCCCCAATAAAGTCGTCGAAAAGGTCCGAAGGACTTGGCCACACAGCGCGGAACTCTTGGCCCCAGGCCGTCCAAAATGGGACGGCGCTGGGACCCGCTCCGGCGAGTGGTAAGCGGGAAAAAAAAGGCCCCGGCAGCGCATCCCCATGGCTGCCGGGAAGTTGAGCCAGGCCGCTGCTAGCAGGCGCGCGGGACTGGCTGCACAGGTGTTGTTTCTGAATGCTGGTCACTGGCCTGCCTCCCTCCTGACGGAGAGAGGGGGCAGATCATCAGCAGATAAACTGCGACGATCTCGCTTGGGGCCGTGCATTTCCTCGTCGTAACTACCTGTTTCTTTAAGGTGTGGGACGACGTCGTCACCTGCATTCGCTACCCGATACCCCAAGGTGTACAGAACCGTCCTGACAGTCAGGGTATTCGGGTTGGGAACCTGTCCGTCCTTCAGTCTGCGAATTTGCTTCCCAGAGAGGCCGCAAGACCTGGCAAAGCTTTCGCAAGAAACCGTGGTGAAACCCCGGTTCATCTGGTCAAGCTCTTTGCGGAGAAGCCCTGCGAACTGCTGTCCGCTCAAGTGGTGAATTATTGTTTCTGGTGCCATCGGGTCCTCCGTTAGATCAAACGGTAGCCTTAAAAGACCAGTGCAACAACCCTAAAAGACCAGCAACATGCCATAAAGGGTCTTAAGATTATCGCAAAAGGTGGCGGCTTATCCCTTTTTGTTGGATGCATGAACTTAAAAGTCCGCTTGCTGGACTTTTATTTCCGTTTGCTGGACAAATAATTCCGTGTAAGGTTCGCGCATGAGCAAACCTGGCAAGAACAATTCAGACTCAAAGAGTGAGGGGGTCGAGGCGTGGAGGAAGCGCCTGCGTCAAGCCCTGGATGACCGTAACCTTGACTATGATAAGGTGTCGTTGGAGAGCGATAGCGGAGCTGAGTATGTAAGCCGGGTGCTGTCAGGCCGCTTTAATCCGACAGTCGGTAAGCTTATGAAAATATGCGAAGTTGCAAACATTGATATGGCTTGGTTGTTTTCTGACGACCCTTCATCCGAGAGCCAGTCCGTGGTTGAGAAGGCTGCAGACCTCTCAGAAAATGATGCCGAGCTAGTCAGCCGACTCATCAAGAGCGCGCGCCCGCGCTGATTTAATCCTATCCATTGCTTGTTCGAACAGCCGGGTTCCTTCGCCCGGCTTTTCTTTGTTTGCTTGCTCCACTTCATGAACAATCCTTTGCAGCGTTTCGGCGGTGATCCCGTCTTCGTTCATCTGGTTGCCTATCGAGGTGAAGTATCACTTGTGATACTTCACGCATTGCGGTAATCATGTGTCACATTACATACTAAGCGTGTGCATCCAATATGATTAGTGATATAGCGGGCGTCCATTTACGGTCGCTGGATAACATTTCTGAGTGCGGTTTTTCGCTGGGCGTTGGCTTCGACGGTGCAAATATTGCTTTTTTAAAGTCGACCTACTCGAGAGAATGGCAGGAGCGGTACGTCGCGCAAAGATACCTCGACCTAGACCCGACAATAAAATTCGGGGTCGCTGGAACCGGTTCTATTACTTGGGAAGAACTGAGGGTGCGCTATCCAGAAAGCGAGAGGTTCTTTGATGACGCCGCCAGGCACGGCCTTATACAGGGAAACACCCTTTCAATTCATGTTGACGGGCAAGTGTCGATAGTGAGCAGCAGCGGACCCAAGTGGACCGACGCTGAGCGGCGGCTCGCGAAGGCAGCCTTGTACACCCTCTACTCACTGCATCACGAACAAACCCGGCATTATTCCATATCACGGCAGGCGCAGGATGTTCTTCGCCTCATGTGTGCGGGGTTTAAAGATCAGGAAATTGCCGAAAGGCTCGGGGTAAAGCTGGAAACTGTTCGCCAGCGCCGCAGAGGGGCTATGCAGGCAGTTGAGGCTACCTCCACCGCGCAGTTGATATCACTAGTGATAAAATTCGGGCTTATCTAAAGGCCAAGGATTCCATTCAAAATGGGCTCTTTGAACATGGCGCTGCAACTAGGAGAGCGCCATGCAACTACACGTTTTTACATTCGAACAACTGCCTTCCTTCGACGCAGTACATCTAGGGTTCCTCGCCCTCAGAAAACTAAAGCTGGTGGACGAACTGGGTTGGGGCCTAACCCATGATGGCAGTTTTGAGCAGGATCAGTATGACCGGGCTGGTGCTGTCTATTCCATCGTAACGCTGGGGGGCAGGGTGATTGCCGGCGCCCGGGCTGCGTCTTGTGGAGGCAGCGATGGGTATTGGGCGTACATGCTAAAAGACGCCAGAGACGGCAAGATCCAGGGTATTCCTGGGGGATTGCTTGCTGACTACCCGGAAACGAGCCAGACATGGGAGTGCACGCGCTTTGTTATGGATGAATCTCACGCTAATCAGGCGCACCCGTCCATCGAAACGAAGCTCGTCGTGGCGGGGCTTTGCCAGGCTACGTTCAACTTTGGAGCATCCGAATTGATGTCTCTATCACCACCAGGACTTGGTCCACTGCTTCGGCGTTTCGGCTATAAGGTGCGGAGAGAGACGGCACGCTACATTTGCGAGGATGACGGGCGGGAGTACCGGCCCTTTCGGATGCAGTGTGATCCCGGAGTAAATCAAGCCCTGGCAGCGAACTATCTTTCGCCCAGTTCTGCGTCCTGGTTGCGTCGCGACCTGATGGGGGCAGCGTAGCGCAATATTGGCATTCTCAAGGTGCGGCTGCTAAGCCTTGCTCCCGTCGCGCCCTGCGGTGACCTTTCTGCTTTGCAAACCCGGTGACATTTCTGAATGGTGTTTACATGCTTTGTCAATTGTTGCACCCGCCCGCCATAGTTAAGCGGGCAGGTGCTCCTCAAATAGCCAACGCAACAATAGATACTATGAGCGTAGCGAGAGCGATATATACTGCCATCCACTGAGGGTCTGTTGGCAATCATGCCTCCTGTTGTAGGCCTTAGCTGACAAATGAGCACGTATCTTGTAAGCTATTTGTAGCTTCGGCTGTGGGTCTGCCGTCAAAACTTGCACGGTTCCGGCAGGCCCACTTTATCAAGAAGCCTGATAATTTACAAACAGTTACAAGTTGCCCTTGGGGTTGTTTTGATCCCCTGTGAAACCCATCATTGGTTGTGCAGTGTAAAGATTTGACGCATATTTTGCCATCTTGTATACTTGATTGAACCAAAGTGAAGGGTGCAAAAACTATGGATCAGAAAGTAGCGGGGCAACTAATCAGGAGGCTTCGCGAATCGGCCGACCTCACACACGAAGATTTGGCGGAAAGGAGCGGAGTTTCGCGCCAAACAATTTCTAGAGCGGAGCGAGGGGGGAGGGTTCGGCAGGGTACGCTAATGAAGATAGTAGAAGCCGTTGGCACTGGTGACGGCAACTCGATGCAAAAAGAGTTCTATAATCGCGCACTAATATCTCTCGATTTGGCTGACGTTCATGCCCCGCCTGAGTGGGACAGTCCATCGGTAACAGACGTTGAGGCCCAAGATCTGATGTACAAGAGCGTGAAATACTTAACTGAACTTTCAAACAGATCGAAGGCAGAGCTAAGCAAGGCAGACCGTTCACTACTAGTGGAGTTGAAAACCCTGTCAGCGGTGACTGGCGCACGCATTGGCGATTTGCTCTCCGATTAGCAAAACACTCAATAGCTGGACGCAGGCGCCGCTTGGGCGTGGTGCTATAAACATTACAGTGAACATAAGCGCGCTAATGGCGCCGTCGACGGGCGGTGCCAGAGTGAACATAAACGCCCTTATCGTTTGAAGCCTGGGCTCAGAGCAGGTTTGTAGCTCTGACCCCTTTGCTTCCATCGACAAGGCATGGTGCTTTGCGTGTGTAGCATGGTGCAATCGGTGCTCAGCGGCCGTCCAATGACGGGCGTTCGAAGGACAGCAAAGTGGTACGAAGCTGCCCCTTTTCTGCATTAGTACTCGTAAGCACGCCAGCACTCATTCAAGAAAGCAGATTGCCTGTCGCTTGCGATGTGGGGAATCTGCTTTAAAGCCTATGTCGAAGAAAACACGCCCGTATATCAATGTGTTAACACGGGAGATTAACCATTCATTAACCTACCCCAGGTAGTACTTCCTCAGGAAAATTAGGGAGACTAACTGTGACGGCTGGATTGAATTTGACAGGTGCCAACGCAGATGACTTGTTCATTGGAGGTGAGGGTGATGATACGCTGACTGGCAAGGGCGGCTCTGACACGCTGGAAGGGGGCGGCGGAGCAGATTCACTGACCGGCAATAGCGGAGATGATTTCCTAACCGGCGGCGCCGGCCACGACACTCTGTATGGCAACAGTAACAACGACTTTCTGACCGGCGGGCTCGGCAATGACTATCTGCATGGGGGTAACCACAACGACACCCTAATAGGCGGTAAAGGCCTTGACACGTTGATTGGCGGCAGCGGCGATGACCTTATCATTCATAACTTTGCAGATGATGACTCGGTTTTGAATGACAGTATCAATGGTGTCCTGGGGATCAACACGCTGCAGCTTGAGGGCAATGGAGCGGCAATTACCATTGGCACCGGCGCGATCATCAAGAACATTGATTACATAGACACTGCAAATGACATTCTCTTTGTTCAGGTTGGCGGGACGTATGATTTTACCGGCATGGCATTCAAAGACGGGGCAGCAGATGCTACCGGCCGGATCCAGGTCAAAGGCAGCGGGATCACGGAGGTTTCAGGCACCAGCAATGAGGATGAAATCTCAGGGGATGCAACAAATTCCGGCCGGGACATTTTCTTTGGCGGCGACGGGGATGACACGCTGAAAGGGTACGACGGTGCCGACACGCTGGATGGCGGCCACGGTAATGACTGGATAGAAGGCGGGATCGGCGCAGATTCGCTGGTCGGCGGCGTCGATAATGATACGCTTATTGGCGGTGAAGGGGGAGATACCCTGACAGGAGACTACGGAGAGGATTCTCTGACGGGCGGGCTCGGCGATGACTATCTGCATGGCGGTAACCACAACGACATCCTGGAAGGCGGTGCAGGTGTTGATACGCTGATTGGCGGCAGTGGCAACGACACAATCATTCACAGAACTCAAGAAAATGCAGTTTTAAATGACAGTATCGATGGCGTTTTGGGGACCAATACCCTGCTGTTTGACAATGGAGGGGGGCCGGCAATTACCATTGGCACCGGCGCGATCATCAAGAACATTGATTACATAGACACCGCAAATGACATTCTCTTTGTTCAGGGTGGCGGGACGTATGATTTTACCGGCATGGCATTCAAAGACGGGGCAGCAGATGCTACCGGCCGGATCCAGGTCAAAGGCAGCGGGATCACGGAGGTTTCAGGCACCAGCAATGAGGATGAAATCTCAGGGGATGCAACAAATTCCGGCCGGGACATTTTCTTTGGCGGCGACGGGGATGACACGCTGAAAGGGTACGACGGTGCCGACACGCTGGATGGCGGCCACGGTAATGACTGGATAGAAGGCGGGATCGGCGCAGATTCGCTGGTCGGCGGCGTCGATAATGATACGCTTATTGGCGGTGAAGGGGGAGATACCCTGACAGGAGACAGCGGTGAGGATTCTCTGACGGGAGGGCTCGGCAATGACAGCCTGCATGGCGGAAGCAGTAATGATAAACTGGAAGGGGGCAATGGCGAGGACACGCTCGAGGGCGGCGACGGCGAAGACACTCTGGAAGGAGGTGTTGGCCGCGACACGCTGGAAGGTGGGTACGGCGCTGACACATTTGTGTTCGAGGCTAGTTACGGCCAGGACGTCATTGCCGACTTTGAGGGAAGCAGAGACATCCTTGATCTTGAGAGCTTTGGTTTCGCAGACGAGGCCGCCGCCCTGGACTTCGCTGAGGAAAGCGGCGTTGATGTCGTTTTTGACTTTGGGAACGGCGACACCCTGACGGTCCTAAACATCAGTATTGCAACGCTAGAGGGTAACATTCTGTTCTGATCAAATTCAGACCGAAGCCCCGCGCGGGGCTTCGGGGCCACTCAGCAAAGCCGATATGCGTTGCTACTTTTCTGCCGTCGCCGCTCGGCCGAGGTGCCGCGAACGAGCGGAGGCGCTTCCTTGCCCAAAGCGGTCGCCCAGAGCTGTCTAGGCTGCGTATGCAGCGAACGACAGCAATGTCCCGCCAGCACACCTGAAATCGTTTCCTAGTTCAGAGAGCTTCTGACGGGGGAAGAAATACTTACCCTTTTGATTTTATGCCGGTAATCCCATTCTGGGAAGCGATAGGCTGGACCGACACCCTAGTTCCAAGTTCGGCGGATCAAACGGGCTGCCTGAAAGTTAACATAAGTGGCATTATCGCCCTTGTGAGGGCTTGTTTTCCCTTATTCTACAAGGTCTGGGGCAGGGGAGAGAGTTTGCAACGGGAAGTGTCCCAAAATCTGCTGAGCGCGCTGTAGGGGCTATTTTTTCGGGTACTGAAGGACAAACGCCCCAAGCCACTTTCCAGGTTTAGACCTTCCTGAATACCCTTTTTTATATGGCTCTATCCGGGTTCTTCCGGCTTTGTCCGGCCTCTTCCGGTTACTGCAATATCAAGTGTCTCCTAACACTGTTTGTAGCGGGACACTTCGCGTTGCAGTGCGGGACACTTCCCGTTGCAGCAACTCATTTTCGCGAATTCCCTGATTTTTAGGCGCAAAACCGGGGTTTAGCCAGCCCGGATTTGCGCCGGTCCTGCGTTTCGGCGCCGGAATTTTGGGACACTTCGCATTGCAGTACGGGACACTTCCCGTTGCAATACCCGGCAATCCGCCGCCCAAACCGTAAAAAAACGCCGGGCGGCAGAGGGTTTTAAAGGGTGTTTAAGGGGTGTTTTAGGGAAGGCACGGGACCTTGCCGCCGTTCGCAGCAGGTGCAGCCCAGGCGGAACCGTGTGGCGGCAATGCGCAGGAAGCGGAATTTGCAAAGTCGCCGGATCTGTGGGCAGTACCGGAGACTCACGCTGCATGGGCACTAGAAAAAGCCGCCCTACGCCGCAGGTCCCGTCGCGTGACATCGTCGAACCGGAACGATGCGGACGGACCCAACATTGGTTCAGTTCGGCTAAGCGAAAGTACTTCCATGAGACGCCTTGCAAGCAGGCAAAACACAGGTCAGGCTGTCAAGATACTTATTAGTGGTGCAATGGAGACAAAATGGCGCGAGAAAGTTACGCAGCAGTTCTGCTTACCCAAGGGGAGCATCGCTTCTACCAGCTCGCTATGCCGAGCGATGTTCTTGGTGAATGCACCTTTGTTACTACCCGCGACACCGATCCTGAGGCGGGTTTCCAGAGACTACTAGACAAAAAACGGGCAACAGAAATTGCAAACTACATCGACTCGGGACATGGAACGATCCCCACATCTGTCATCCTGTCGGCACAGGAAGTTTGCCACTTGGAGTACGACTCACGAAACAAGACAATTAGCTTCGAAATTTTGCCTAGCTCGTTTCTGATATTAGATGGCCAGCATAGGGTGTATGGGTTTAAAATATCCGATACGAAGATCCGTGTCCCAGTGATTATATACGACGGGTTGAACCGTCGTGATGAATCTCGTTTGTTTATTGACATAAACTCAAAACAACGAGGCGTCCCATCTGAGCTACTACTTGATATCAAAAATCAAGCGGAGTACGAAAACTCAGAAGAGCAGTTGTTCCGCGAGGTTTTTGACCTTATGTCGACCGATCCCACTAGCCCACTTTTCGGCCGACTCTCGCCTTCAAAGCGTGCAAAGAGCAAAATATCAAGAGTAACCTTCAATGCGGCACTCAAAAGTATCTACCCCGCGTTGTCCTCAAGAACACCCGTAGAAATTCAGGAAATTCTCTCCGACTATATCGCGAGTGTACGAGACCAAATAATTCGCAACGGAGGAGATGAAGAAGTGATTATGAACAGCGTCACATTCAGGGCGCTCACGTCCTTTTTTATCCAAGCCGCGCGACGGGTTAAAGATCGGTTTGGACCAGACTATAGCGTTGACAATTTTAACGAGGTCCTGATGCCGCTCTTCGATAGTATTCAATTGGCCAAACTCTCCGGCACATCTCAGGCAAAAATCATTGATTACTTGGATAAACACTTCAAGGGTGAGTTCCAACTTTGAAGCAGATAGATCTCGATCTTCTCAGGGCTATTTGGCACCCCCTAAGCTATGTGGAAGATGAAAACTGCGCGCAAAGTCTAAAAGTTTGGCTTTCTGAAGGGAACTTCTACCTTAACAACGCGGCACCTAATTTATCTCTGTTCTGCTTGGATACCAATGAGCTTAAGAAGTGCTTGTCACTGGACGCGTTTCGTTTTTCCTCCCACGCGGCTCAAACGGTTTATGAGATGGAGAAAACATCTGCGTATGAAAAACTAACCTCCTGGCGGGTCATCCAAACCTACTACGCAGCCTTCTATGCCGCCCACGCTGCTTTGAGGTTTTTTGGGCAGTCGTTCTCACATCTAGAAAATGGTCACATCAACTTTCTTCGTGGGAGATGCCAAAGTGAAGCAGGGTACACCCCTAGCCTTCAATCTTCCTACTATTTAATTGAAATAGAGCCGAACACTAGGAACGTGAGCTTCGCAAGGCATGGAGAAAGCCACAAAGACCTATGGAAATGCTTCCTTGCTCTTATTACGAATTTGGAAAAAGAGGTGCTATCACTACGGGCCTCACAGGAGCGACGTGAAGATCTGTCTGCGCATTTCCTGGATTTAAAGGTTGCGCTAACTAATAGGGGGCAGTTTTCAGCGGGAAACTGGCTTTCCGCAGTTCGCAATCAAGTGAACTATAAGTCTTTGGAGGGGGTGTGGTTCCCATTCTCGAAATCGACTCCATCGTTTGAAAGCTTGTTGGGAAAAGTACGGGACTGGAGGTCTGGTGCGGTTAACTTAGGCCGACCAAGTTTGGAAAAAAACGAACTTGAGAGATTTTTTACAACAGCCCTTTCGGTAGTCGATTTTGGGATTTCTCTATCGCTTGATTATCAAAGTTTGGTCGTGCGCCGAGGTCGTAGATCAAGTGGTTTCTCTCGCCTAGTAAACTCGTCCGTAGCCGCTTAACTAGCAGCATTGGTGCTACGTTACTACGGTCAAGTTTCTCCCATAGCCAGATAGAGGCCCTGAGTGAAATGGCTCTTCATACCTTATCGGGGGTGCGAAATTGGCGCCATCATCAGATCAAAATTTACGGCTTTTCTGTGTCAGCGTCCTGTGCTTCTGTACTCTTCGTGCTTGCGGCAGCATTCGGAGCAGTCCGCCAGGCCGTCTGAGCGTCCGCTTCCGGGAATTTGGCCCCAGACCTTCGCACCTGCGGCGAAACCAGCGCCGGGCCTGGCATGACCGGCAGCTTTGGGCTGCAACCGGCCCCGGCCTCCCGTTACCGGGAGGCGGGTTGTTTCAGCTTTCAGCCGCAGGGGCGGCCATGGCGGCATCAAAAGCAGCCCGCACATCAAACGCGGCCAGATCCGCATCGCTGAGTGCGGCGATCTGCGTTTCCACGACTTCCTCCGCATCAAAGCAGCTCTGCACATGGGCCGCGACGGCAGCGGTGATCTGCTCCAGGTCCGCGCGCGTCAGCTTGATCCAGCCATCCGGGGCCTTCCAGGAGAACGGCTCGCTTTTGATGCCCAGTTGCAGAGCAAACAGCGCCTCAGTGAGGTCTTCGCGGGTTGTGCGGTCGGTGCGGGCGTGGAACCCGCTGGGCAGCGTGATGCCGCCGTTTTGGATCTGCCACCGGGTTCCGGCCAGATCGGACAGGAGCGCCGCGCGGGCCGCCGCTGCGACCTGCTCCGCTGTGGTGATTTTCAGGGAGAACGTCATGCTTCAACCTCGCCGGTCTGGGGTTTGCGGACAATCGGGTCAGGCACGGGGCCGCTGGCGACGGTGAACGTCGGCGGAACAGCAGGCTGGTCCGGCTCTGCGGTTACCTTGAAAAAGAACCACCGCAGCTGAACATGCAGCTCCCCATTGATCCGCTCGATGCGCCCTATGAACGGATGGTTTTCGCCTTCTGGTTCTGCAAAGCCGCCATCGGGCACATCGGACAGATCAAAGGACACGCCGCCCACAGTGATCACATCGCCGCTCACTCTGGCGCTGGTTTCAGATTGGCCAGGAGTACCGGCCACACAGATGCAGGTTATTTTCATGATGATCCCCTTATTCAAAACGGCCAATTGCGATCAGACTGACGGCGCCCGCCACACGCGCACCGCTGGTGTTCCAGTGATTGAAAGCGACGTTTAAGGTTGTGGGTGGCCGAGCCGACACGAAGGTGGCATCCGAGTTTGTCCGGCCCCCGCCGACCACAACAAGCCCGGTGGCAGTTGTGAACGCTGCCGGGAAGTCCCAGGTGCTGTCCGCCGTTGTTGTGCTGGGCGCAACAGTATGAGTGCAGATCTGCGTGCCATCGGGGAAGCGCACATACTCGCCATTAGGGCCGCTGCCACGATCCGGATCCATCCGCCGCCAAGCCTCGAAGGAGACCGGACCCGCCCCGTCCTGAACGCGGATCCACATCTCGCCGTTGTTGCCGAACGCAATCTGAACCATGCCACCGGCAGCGCTGCTGGGGATCCGGTTCAGATGCATCACCACGCCCGCGGTGCTGGGCGCATCGGTGTGCGTGCTGGCATACCGGTAAAGGCCGGTGACAGTGATCGCCGAAAGCTCTGTGCCCGCAGCCGAGTTTGCCGATCCATTGGCGGCATCGTGCCCCCAGCCGAAAGCGCCGGCAGTCAACAGCTTTCCAATTGCCGCATCGAGCCAATGGGCCTGCACCGCCGCGCCGCTGGCCACACCTTCCTTGAGGCGCAGTTGCCAATCGCCCCCGGCTTTCAGCGCCACCTCATTGCTGGACGGCCAGCCGAGGCCGGTGTCTTCATCGCCCAGCTTGACCACATCGGTGCTGAACTTGCCCTGTCCGGGGCCGTCCGCAACGGCTTGAAACGTGCCGGTCAGCGCCTGCACGCTGGCCACCACATCATGCGCGAGCGACATAGTGGGGAACAGCGCATAGATCTGCCCGGCCGCCGTTGCGCCCTGGTACACAGGGGTGATTGTCAGGAGCGTGCCGCTGCTGACCGCCAGCACCTCATAGACCCGCCCGTCCGGGCCGACAAAGCCCCAGCCCGCCTGCGCGCTGCCAAAGAAGCTGGTGCCGGTGCCGGTGACGATTGCGCTGCCGTTCACAACGCTGACTGTTCCTGCCTTTGGCCATGCCATAGGGCTGCTCTCCTTATGTTACCTGGAACACTGTCCATTCGATTTTCGGGTTGTTGAAATAGACGCCGCCCTGGGCCTCCAGATCGATTGCCAGGAACACCCGCTGATCGCTGCCGCTGGCCCAATGCGGATCCACCAGGGCAGAAGGGTCCTTGCTCCAAGACGCTGCCGGATCGGGGTTGGCGCCGCCAAAGCCATTCCAGCGCGCGCCGGGCTGGATCGATGTGTTGAGGGTCCAGAATGTGTTGTTGGGGTCCATGCCGCCCGGTGCGGTGCCGGTGGTGGTGACCGATGCGGCAGCGGCCAGGGCAAACCGCTGTGCCTGCCAGACGTCCAGTTTGCCAACCCGGATGCCGGTATTCACAAAGGCCCAGTGGGCGCCATTGCCAACGGCCCCCGAAACCGTGAACGAGCCTTGCGCCAGGACCATGGGCCGGGACAGAACCATCCCCGCCGCCTTGATCTGCCCGGTGTCAAAGTTGATCTTTATTCCAGCGGTCGGAATGCCGTTGGCATCCTGCGCGTAGTCATCGCTCTTGATCACGTTTGCGATTTCAGCCCGCCCGATGGATGCCGCCCCAAGTGAGACGTTCTCCATATAGACGTTCGCTGGATACACCCGGCCATTGATCGTGCGGTCCTCGGTATAGACCACAAAGGGGCTGCGCTTCTGCGCGCCATCCTGCGAGACGATTGCGAATTTATCCGCCTGAAACGCAATCTCGGATGCGGGTTCTCCCTCGTCATCCAGATCAGACCGCACCACCATGCCCGCCACATGGCCGTTATTGTCGATGCGCAGGGTGTATTCCCCCATCACGCCATCCACAGTCTGCATGGTCTGCTGAATGCTGGTGCTGTTGCCGCCAACATCGGATTGCAATTGCGTGATCGCCGTGGCCTGGCTGGACACATTCCCTTCGGCACCAGTCACACGGGTGTCCAACTGGCTGAGGGCGGTGGCCTGCCCGGCAGCATTGCCCTCCGCATCATCCAGACGGCTGCCTAGGCTGATGAGGCTCTGGCTGTGACTGGTGATTACGCCTTCTGCACTTGTGACCCGCGCATCCAGTTGCGATTGCGCCGTGGCCTGGCCGGAAATACCCCCTTCCGCACTATCCAGGCGGGCCTCAAGGCTGATCAGGTTTTGACTGTGGCTGGTGATCGCACCTTCTGCAGTGCTGACACGGGTTGTCAGCGCGCTGGAAGCGGAGGCCTGGGCGGCGATGTCGCCATCCAAGCGGACTTCCAGGGCATCAATGCTGCTGGCCAGTGCCGCATCGCCGCTGGCACGCACCAGCTTTTCCGACTCAATCAGCGCCACGCTGTTTTCAATCGCCACACCAAGGCTTGCCGTGATGGCCGCTGTTGCGCTGCGGTCATCATCCACCCGCGCCCGGATATCCTGAGTTGCATAGGCAATTTGAGTCTTCAGGGCTTCGCGCTGTTCATAAGCCAGCAGCAATTGCTCCAGGGTGGCAACATCCTGAGTGCCAAGCTGATCATGCAGGGTCCGCACGTCGCTCACCGACTGGGTGATTGCCGGGCCGTCCAGGGTGCTGATCTGCACCTCTGCCGTGGACAGGCGGCTTTCGGCAGCGTCAAAATCCGCTTGATCCACCTTCAGGGTGATGGCCTCTTGCGCGGCGTCGATATCCACTTCCGCCGAACTCAGGCGGGCGTCCATCCCGTCCACTTCTGTTTGCGTGGCCTTCAGAGCGATTGCCGCCTCCGCGGCATCCAGATCCGCCTCAACTTGATTGACCCGCACCTGCAGGTCGCCCACGACGGGGATCTGGCTCGGGTCCAGCACCGCATTGGAAATCTGCTGATTAACCCAGGCTTGCGTGGCCGACAGTGTGATAGAGGCTTCGGCGGCGGACAGCCGGATTTCCGCCTCGCTGATCCGTTCCGCTTCCGCAACCACGCCATAGATCCGCACTGTGCCGGTGTCCGGGTCCTGATAAATCCCGGCGTCCGCCATGCGGGCGTCTATTTTGGACAGTTCGGTCAGCATCCACAGCACTTTGTCCCCGATGACCCCCAGCGCTTCGGCGGCATGGAAGCTCTGCACATCGCGGATTTCCAGATCCCGCTTCACCGCGCCTTCCAGCGGCGCGATCTTGTCCAGGACAAGCTGGTCATCCAGCGCGGCGGCGGCGGCATTGGCATCATCGGAAATTGCCTGCCAGGTCTTCTCGGCCAGCATGTCCGGCTGCAGCTTGAACGCGGGCGTGGTGACCGGCAGCCAGGCGGTCCACTTGGTGTCTCTGGTCTTTGAGATTGCCTTGGCGCGGGCCTCGTATTCGGTGCTGCCCTGCATCGGCTCTAGGCGGAAGGTGCCCAGCTCCAGATCGGCGGTGCTGGCGCTGAAGCGCTCGTCGTCGCCGTCCTTGACCCGGACCTGGAAAGAAACGCCGTCCGCTGTGAAGGCAAGAGATGTATTCCAAACGACGCGGATACCAACGCCGCGAACAACGCCGTTTGCGTCCTTGATTTCGATGCCGGAGACGCCAAAGCCCGGCACCCCAGCGTCCTGGGTGACGATGGGCGCAGTGACCTGCGGGGCGTCCGGGGTTTCAAGCGCCAGATCCGGATCAAAATCGCTGTGGTCCCATTCCCGCAGGCTGACAGAGACATTCAGCTTCAGCAGGTCATAGGCCATCTCGGTGATGGTGAAGGTCTTGCCGTTGTAGCCGTACCACTCAGAAGTGAAACGGGTCTTCAGCAGGGGGCGCAGGTTTGAATAATCAGGCGGCAGCGGCAGCCGGTGTGTCCTGAAACGGCGGTTCTCCTTCAGCAGCGCGTTGCCGATCTGGCGCGCTTGCGGGGTGTTGAACACCATCGGCAGCTTCAGATCGAAGACACGCTCGCCGCCGTCTTCCGCTTCCCATTCCGGCCGGGTCAGGGTGATCGGGGCGGATGGGTTCCACAGTGCGTTCGGGGACGGGTGCGTGATGGTGACGGCGTTGAACGCCTTTTCCAGTCCGGGAAAAGGGTCATGCTTCCAGCCTTCAGAGACCAGCAGATCGTCTTCGGTCAGGTCGGCCGCGTAAGTGTCGGCAGATCCCACCAGCGGATACCAATAGCCGCCCAGTTCAACAATCTCGGCATTTGCGGCGGCAAAGATCTCCTCAAGGAAATCGGCCGGCGGTTCTTCAAAGCGGATCTCCATGCCGCCGCGGAACTGAGGCCGGTTGTTGCCGCCCACGCCCAGATCGCAGGCGTCCAATGCGGCCGCCCATTCGGTGTAAGGCATGTCCCCGGCCGGAAAGCCGCCGCCCCAGACAGAACCGCAGGGCAGGGTGATGCCGCGCATGACGGTATAGGCCATGACCATCAGGTTTTCGGAGGGCTGCCAGGTGGTTTGATCATCCCAGCGCTGGGGTCCGTTGCCCCCGGCGGTGCTGTCCTGGCGCACGTCATAAAAGCCCGGTCCGTTCAGCTCAAAGCGGACCTGCGGCCTGCCGTTCGGATACAGTTTGTCGCTGCGGTAGAAGGTCAGAACCGCATAGTTGAGGCCGGTCAGGATATGGTCATTTGTCCAGGGCCGGTCCGGGTCCGCGCCGTACAGCGCCACCAGGCGCGGATCTGCCGCCAGTTGGCTGCCGTCATAAAACCGGATCCAGCCGTATCCCCAGCCGTCATCCGCGACTTTGTTCAGGATCTGGTAGCCGACGTTCGGGTCCCAGTCGGTGCCGATCTCCGAGTATTCGCCGTCGATGATCAGGCGGCGCAGGCTGGCACCGGGGAGGTCGCCCAGCTCAATTACATGGGTCAGATAAACCCGGTTGCCGCCGTGGCTGTTCTGATAGACCAGATGGCCCGCCGTGGCGAAGCGGCCAACAACCGAGCCTTGCGGATCTGTCCCGCCGGTCGTGGTCGCCGAAGTCTGAATGCCGGGGCGGCGCTGTTTGCGCTGCTGGAACTTCTTCAGCAGCAGCGAAATGCCGGTGGAAACCAGCGTCCGCAGCGCAAAGGCCGCGATTGCATTGGCGGCAACATATGCCTTGAAGGCGGTGCCAAGTGCCACCAGGACAGCCCCGACCGAGGCGGCTTCGGCGGGCTGGCTCAGCACCAGCAGGAACAGAAGGGCGTAGGACAGCAGCTTCATGGGCGGAACACCCGTTCCGCCCGGTCAAGGTGCAGGTAGTCCAGCCCTTTGAAGCCCAGAACATGGATCTGCGGGCCGCCGATGATCCCCAGCGCCGTGTGGCCGCCCTCGCTGACAGCCGCAATGTCGCCCGGCCGGGAACCGCCCCAGCCGTCGATTTCCGCCAAATGGGCCGCGGCCAGGTCGTCCAGATCCCGGTAGCCGGCGCTCTTCAGCATGGCGCGGCCTTCATCAAGGCTGCGGTATTTCCCGCGCCAGGCGCTGGCCGGATCAACGCCCGTGCAGGCCTTCACCCAGCCTGCCGCAAAGAATGCGCAGTCGAATTGCGACGGCTTCAGCACGCGCTTGGCGACCCGGATGCCGCTCAGATAATCCAGCAGGAGTTCCGCCCGGTTTTGCATCAGGTTCCCCATGGCACCGGCCATTCACCGGCCACATCGCTGTATTCGCGGCCCCGGTCGTCGGCGTTGCGGCGCCGCAGTTCGGCGTTTGAACGCTTCAGGGGCAGGCCCTGGGTCAGCTTGCGGGCGGGCGATACCAGGACAAGCTGGGTGAAACTGGGTCTGCCCTTGCCGCCCAGCTCCTCCGGCGCCTCGTTTAAAACGCCCTTAAACATGCGTTTAACGGGGGGCATCAGATTGCCGGTGTCCAGGTCGAAGACAGCGGAATGGATCTGCACTTCGGCGTGGCGGGGGTCATACTGCTGCAGGAGCTGTTTCACCTCGTCCAGCATCGGCGGCAGCTTGACCCGGTACTGCCGCACCTGGAACCCCGGCGCCGCGATGATCGGGGGCACATCGATCACGGCACCCGCGCCGTAGTAGGTGCGGACCTCGCCGTCGATCAGGAATTCCTGATGATCGTCGCCGGTCCAGAACCCCAGGGTTTCCGGGGCGCCGGTGGTGCGGTTCCTGGCCTGAAACCACAAAAGGACGCGGGCGTCGGTGCCGCGGCGTTCTGCGAGCTGCTGCTGTGCTTGTGCGGAATAGCTCATGGTTACCTCAGCGTCTGCAGCCAGTTGAACGAGCCGCCTTCGGTCACAGCCGAACGGCCCTCGCCGTATTGGGCGGTGGTGAGCGTGGCCTTCAGGACCGGGTTGCCCAGCGTGACGGCGGCGCCAAGGGCAGCGCCCGGCCGGATGAACGGGGTGACTTCAATGTCTGCGGCAACACCGGCACCAGAGGCCACCGCGCCGGTCGCAACGCGGTGGTAGGCGTAGCGGATTGGATTGGCGCCATAGGTGAAGCCCAGCAGGTCGCCGCGGCTGAGGATGTAGCCCGCAGGCAGGCCGGAAATATCCAGCTCGCGGTTGTTCGGGTTCAGCGCCTCGATGACGGGTGCGGAGCTGCCAAGGATGAATTTTTCCGGGTCGGCTGCCGGGTGCGGCTGGCGGGTGTCCCACAGCAGAAAGGACGCGCCGGGTTCGTCCAGCAGCGACAGGCGCGCCTCGATGGCGGCAATGGCGCTGTGGTGGTCCTTGTCCAGGACAATGCGCCCGCCCCACAGGCGGCTGCCGAGCCGGTGCTTGATCACGTCGCCGCCATGGGTTTCCGACGTGGTATTGGCAGCACCGGGCCGGGAGGTGATCCGGGCGATGGGCAATGTGTCAAAAAACTCGCTGAGGGGGAGGGGCCAGGCCAGTGCCATCATCAAACCTTGTATGGATCTTCAAGAGTGTCTTTCACGGTCGAGCGGGCGGGGCCTTGGTCGTAGTCCCGGACCACCTCGACGCTGATTTCCGAGGCGCGTTCTTCCACCACCGCCTCGAACATCGGTGAAGGCAGAAGGCGGACTGTCATGGCCGGGCGGGCTTGCCCGGCCGCCGCCGACGGGGGCGCACTGGCGGCGGCGCCGGGAACAATTCCGCTTGCAAAACCGGGGATTTCAACGCCGTCATTCATCGCCTGCAGGATCGGGCGGTAGCGGCGGGTGGCCTTGGCGGTGATGACGCTTTCACCAGCAGACAGCCGTGCCCGCACTTTGTCATCCCGGTTGCCGCCATCGCCGTAAACCATGCCAACAGTGCCGTCTGCGAAACCCAAGGCATTCAGGATGATATTCCCGCCGTCGCTGCCGGTGCTTTCACCACCGCCAAACAAGCCGCTGCCGATGTTGAAAAGCTCGGCAAGAGGCCCCTTGCCAAAGAACACGGCTTCAGCGGCGGCGCGGATGATTGCTTCTTTGACGCGGTCCCAGGCGTCTGCGGCGGCATCGCCGCTGGACGTCAGCGCATCGCCCAGATCCTGGCCGGTTGCCTTCAGCCAATCAGCGGCCTCTTTGGTTTGCTCTAGTGCCTTTTCTTCTTCCAGCCGTTGGCGGATGATGGCTTCAACCGCCTTGCGTTCTGCATCGGTGGCGTCCTTCAAAACGTCCCGGTGCCGGATCATTTCCTGCATAACCGGGTCGGTTTCCTTCAGGACGTCCAGGCGCTCCCGCTCCCGCGCGATCAGCCGTTCAATGGCCTTTCGCTCAGAGTCATGCTGACCGGCACCGCCGCCCCGCTTTTTCCGCGGGTTCGAAGGCAGATCCACGTCCGGCAGGCCCTGGTCGCGGTAGATGTAATCCGGGTTTCCGGCGCCTGCGCCTTCGCCGCGCGGGTCGTTGAAATCCGGGTTCGCGCGGATGCGGCCCATGATCTCGTTGCCCTGGGCTTCCAGCAGGTTGGTTTTCAGGCGGTGGGCTTCATCCGCGGCCAGGGTGATATTGCCCGCCATATCGGCATCGGCCACACCGTTGGCAGCATCCCAGGCCGCCATCAGCTCGTCCTTCAGCTCCTCGGAAATCTCCTGCGCGTCAACCTGCTGCTGATAGGCGCGCCGCCGCGCAGGCGGCCTCAAGGTCCTGCGCCAGCCCCTCCAGGCGGGTGACATCCACGTCCGGGACTGCGGCAATCTCCGCATTCAGGCGCTGCTCGAAGCTTCGAACACGTCCCAGAGCCTCTTCCCATCGGTTCTCCAATTCCGCCGCGATGAGACGGTTATCCGGGTCACAGGCGGCGTAGCGCCGTTCCGCCAGAGATGCGTCGTACCGGGCCTGCTGCAACTCCATCTCGAGCACCAGCCGCTTGTCTTCCACGGCTTGGCTCAACATGGCACGTGCCTCGATAGCGGCGTTGATGGCAATTGGCGCCACGGCCTCAAGAACGGCCTCGGTGATGAGCTTGTCGGCCCGGAACCCGCCGAAGGTGATACAGCGCTTCTGTCCCAGAAGAAGGTTGGGGGTGTCGCAGCGGTAGACAGGGCGTGGACTGCGGCCGGTATAGACCACATGCAGCCGCCGCCCGCATCTCGAACAGCAGAGGAGGCCGGCCAGAAGCGCGCCGCCGCCGCGACCGGATTTGACCCCGCCGGCGCGCCCGAAAGCGTTCCTGGCCAGCTGTGCCTGATTGCGTTCATACTCCTCCCAATCGATATAGCCGGGGTGGTGATCCCTGATCACCACATCCCAGTCTTCGGGGGATTTGCGGTTCTTGTAAGTGACATGCGCGCGCCCGTCCCGGATTTCTGCTTGCCGGCCGGTCTTACCATAGGCGTAGACGCCCGCATAAAACATGTTCTTCAGCACGCTGATCACGTTGCGGTAGCGAATGGGCTGCCATTCGAAGCTCGTCAATCTGATACCATCGGAGGGTCTGGGGAAATGAACGCCCTCGGCAGACATGGCCAGAAGTACCTGCCGGGCACTTCCAAGCTCGCGAAACCGGCAGAAGATCTGCCGGACGACCTCCTGGATCCGGAGATCGGGATCGAACATCACCCCAGCGTCACGATCCCACAGATAGCCGGTCGGCGGGGTATAGCGCAGCTCTCCGCGGCGCGCTTTTGCGCGGGCGGCTTCAACCATGCGCGTGCGCAAGACGCCAAGCTCGAACTCGCTGATGCTGCCCTTCATGCCCAGAAGCAGCCGGTCATTGGGATGACGCGGATCGTAGACGCCGTCATGGTCCACGACACGCGCATCGACCAGGCCGCAAAGCTCCAGCATATGATGCCAGTCGCGGCCGTTGCGGGCCAGGCGCGATACTTCCAGGCAGAAGACGGCGCCGATCGAGCCCGAACACAGCATGGCCACGAGCCGTTCGAAGCCGGGGCGGGCGTGACAGCCACTGGCCGATACACCAAGGTCGTCGTCGATGACATCGATCCCGGCAAATCCATATCCGCGGGCCATCTCGACAAGATCGTATTGCCGGCGCTGGCTTTCGAGGTTCGTCATAACCTGGCTCTGCGTCGACTGGCGCACGTAGATCACCGCCTGACGCTTCAGCAGTTCCGGTGGAAACGTGAGGGCCATGTCATTCATTGCTGTGCCCTCCCGGACCGGCTTTTGCCGCGGTCAGCAGCAATTGCGCCAGGGCTGTCACCATCGACCGGTATTCCGGTTCCGTCAGCGATGGTGCCGGCGATAACGGCAGCGGCAACTGGGCTGGTGTCGAGGATCTGTGATGCTTCATTCGGGGCCTCCATGGGTGACCCGTCACCATTCAACCCTCGCCGGAAACCGAGGTGCCCGAGAACCGAATGAAGTTCGAAAAGCGCATCCGTGGACACCAAAGGTGCGCCAAGCTCGAAACTCTGACAAACCGAAGCATCCAGAATCCAAGCGGGTGCCAGGATCGCGATCCCCGCATCGCGCTCGATCCCAACATGTTGGCCATCACAGCGATTGAGCGTGCGGAAAACCTTCACGTCCGAGCCAAAATAGGCATGCCATCGATAATGAACCCGGTAAACTTGCCCGACATGGGCAGAATGAACGGGAACTGGCCCTGACCAGGAAGAACGCACTTTTTGCCGGTCACGACGAAGGCGGCCGCACCTGGGGCCGCATCGCTTCGCTCATCGCCACGGCGAAGATCAGCGGCGTCGCACCCTTCGCCTCCCTCCAGGCCACCCTCGAAGCCATCGCTGCAGGTCACCCTGCCAGCCGGCCGGCGAGCTCCTCCCCTGGAATTTCCAGCCGTCAAGTTGAAAGCCCGGTGCTCTCCAGGCGCCGATTACGATCAGCTCCAGCTCCGCATAGCCCGGCCAGGCATCCGGAACTTGCACCCGGCCCAGGCTGATGCGCGGGTTCCAAAGGGGCAGCGCCTCGGCCGCCGGCTGAAAGGCATCAACCAGAGTTCCGCCGTTCAACGGCTGGTCGATCACAGCAGGCAAATGGGACCCGTAGTCACGCAGCATGGCCAGCGTGCTTTTGGAGGTCGGCAGAATATCAAGGATCGACTGTGCCTGATGCACATCGCCCTCGGAACTCAGCCGGAAGGTGCCGGGCGCGCCGTGCCGCGGGATGGAGCGGGCCGGGATGGCGCCCGGAAGGACGGCCTTGGCAAGATCTCGGGTTGGTGCGCCAACCCTGACCCATTCGCCTGTTTCCAGCGGCCGCCAGGAATGGTTTTCTGCGGGCTGCTGGGTCATCCAGAGCATGAGCCGGGTTTCCAGGCCGCCGCCGAAATCAACGCGGGCACTGCATTGCCGTGCCGGTTGTTTTATGCAAGATGTTTCGCTAAATATGAAAGATCTTACGCATATGGCGCTTATTCACAAAAAGATCTCCGCGCTTTTGACGGATATGAACCTGTCCAACCGGCAGGCGGCGCTGAAATGCGGGATCCCCTATGGCACTTTCAACAGCGCGCTGAAGAACGAGCGTGAGATCGGCTGGAGCATGCTGGATGCGCTGGCGCGCGGGCTGGGGGTGTCGTTTCACTATTTCTCGTCGGACACTGCTGGTCTCGAGCTGCTGCCGGACCGCCGGGCGGAGGAGGCTGGACGCAAGGCATTTGAAATTCTCAATGCTCAATTGCAATCGGCTGCCCGCTCCCGCCAGTACCGCGGCTGCGACGTGTCGCTGCAGGACTTCCTGGACTGGTGGTTTGCCAACAGCGGCCGCCTGGAAGGCTTTGACCAGCTGCAGCATCAGGTGGACTTGTTCAGCCCGCCGGATGCGGAGAAGAACCGCATTCAGCCGATCAAGTCAGGTCCGGCCAGCCTGGCCTCGATTTGTTTTGAGGTGGCAAGCAGCGAGCAGCTGCGGAGCACCCTGAACGGGTTCAGCGACAGGCTCAATTCTGATCTGGTATTGGCGCACAGCGAGGCGATCAGCCGCGGCGAGCCGGTGATCACCCATCCGTCGATCGACGTGAACCTGCTGAACGGGCGCCGCTTTACCCGGCAGTACCGGCGGGTTCTGGCCCCGGTATATTTGCCGGACGGCAAGCTGATGGTGGCCAATTTCTCACAGGACATCAAATTTGGCTAAGTCGCTTTGCAGCATGTGTTCCATTTCCAGCCGGGACGCGCCGACAAACCATTCGGTGCTGCTGCGCACCTCCGGTTCCGGATCGCGCCACTTCTGCGCCCGCGGAATTGCCCGGCTGAAGCCGTAGACCAGGTCCAGCCGGGCCTGCATGTGGCGATCGGGGATGAAGGCGTAGATCCAGTCCACATCCCATTTCTGGATCGCCAGGATTTGAAAGATCCGCATGAAGGGCTCCAGCCGCTCCGCCCGTCTGCCGCGGTGGCCAGGCAGAAAGTTCAGCTCGCCGATATAGGCCAGGCGGCCGCTGACCTCCCGCGCCAGCGGTTCTGCGACGCTTTCAACGCCGCCGCCCGCATCGTTGGGAAACTGATGCCGCGAGGTGCGCAGCAGAAACTCAGCCAGGGTTTCGCGGCCCAGGTCCTGCAGCATCGAGGCCGCACCGCCGACATAGCTGTCGCCCTCCTTCAGGAACAGCCAAAAGGCCGAGTTGCGGGTGTGGTCAGCCCGTTCGATGGCAAAACCCGGCATCTGGAACCGGCGGCCGGTTTCGGCGGCGGCCTCGGGCACTTTCTCAAAATCCGTGAACATTTCGACCTGAAGGCCGGCCTGCGAAAGCGCGTTCAAATACCCCGAAAGCGTTTTGCCCAAATCCAGAAAGTTCATAAAGGTCCCCCGTCACAAAAATTATGTATCCGGATAGCCCGGATCGTCTCCTGACGCCGCCTCAGAGTGCAGGTTCACTAAAATCTTAACTACTTTTGCGGTAAATTGTTTGAAATTCAAACTGAACTCTCCACCGCTTGTATTCCGGCCGCCGGGAAAGGGTATCGCTTGTTTTAAATAGCAAAAGCCCGGCAACTGCGCTGCCGGGCTGAACTGTGTCAAAGATGCTATTGGTTGTGTCAACCGCGGCCGCGGTAGGGGGGCACGCCTTGGTCGGGGATCCAGACGCCCTCAGGCATCGGGCCGGTTTGCCAGAACACATCAATCGGAATGCCGCCGCGCGGATACCAGTAACCGCCGATGCGCAGCCATTGCGGCTGCAGGAAGTCCGCCAGCCGGCGGGCGATGGAGACCGTGCAATCCTCGTGAAAGGCGCCGTGATTGCGAAAGGAGGTCAGGAAAAGCTTTAGCGATTTGCTTTCCACCAGCCACTCACCGGGTACGTAGTCGATCACCAGATGGGCAAAATCCGGCTGGCCGGTCATCGGGCAAAGGGAGGTGAACTCCGGCGCGGTAAAGCGCACGTTATAGGCCGTGTCGGCCTGCGGGTTCTGCACCCGCTCCAGTTCCGCCTGTTCCGGGCTGGCCGGCACCACGGTATCGCCGCCCAGCTGTTTCAGATTGCTGTAGATGCTGTCAGACATGTCAGGGTTCCTATGTTCAGACGCCGCGTTTGTTGCCCCAGACCAGCACATGCAGCTGGGGCAGGACGCGGGGGGTGAACCAGCCGTCGCCGGTCACTTTTTCAATCAGCCACAACAGCCGGTCGGTGGCTTGGTTCAGATCGACCGGCAGGGCCGGATCAACTTCCGGATTGCCGGGCTGCAGATACAATGGCAGTTCGGGATGGCGCTCCGCGGCGGCCTTGGCCCAGGCGTAATCCTTGTCGTCAAAGATCACGATCTTCATTACTGCCTGGCCGCAGCCCTTGGCGGCTTCAAGACATAGGTCGAAGGCTTTCCAATCCACCCTTTCACCGCTGGACGGCGGCTTGGGGCTGAGCACCAAAGTGTCAAGATCACCAAACCACGGCTTGCTGACGGACCCTTGGGTTTCGCAGGCAAAGCGGTAGCCTTCGGCCTTGCCGTAGGCGATCACCGGGGCGAAGTCCTGGATCGCCGGATTGCCGCCCGAGATTGACACCGTCAATGGGTTGCCGCCGGACAGGCGGCGCACTTCGCCCATGACTTCCTCTGGCGCCATCACCGCCCAGTCGTGGCGGTAGGCGCTGTCCACCGCATGCATGCTGTCGCACCAGGAACAGCGGTAATCACAGCCGCCGGCACGGACAAACACCGTAGGCTCCCCAATCAATGCGCCTTCGCCCTGGATCGTGGGGCCGAAGATTTCCGCGATGCGCAGGGTCATGGCCTGAACTCCGGCCTGTACTCCGCCCAGGTTTTGGGTGTTTCGGAAACCTTCACGGCAGCGACCTCCGGCCAGCGCGCATGGCACCAGTCATAGAAATGCTTGGCCATGTTTTCAGCCGTTGAATGGCCTTCCAGCACATCGTTCAAGTGCCGGTGGTCAAAGGTTCCGTCGATGTATTCTTTCAGCGGCTTCAGCTCGTGATAGTCGCGCACAAAGCCATCCGCGTTCAGCTCCTTGGCCGCAAGTTCCACCACCACCACGTAGTTGTGCCCGTGCAGCCGGGCGCATTGGTGGCCGGACGGCAGATGTGTCAGCTGGTGCGAGGCGGAGAAATGGAACTCCTTGGTGATCCGGAACATCAGGCACCGTCCTTGGCGGCAATCGCCTGCTGCCAGAATTCGGGGTCGGCGTAGTCCGTCGGATCTGCGATGTCCGCCAGATGAAATGCCTCGCGCCGCTCGACGCAGGTGCCGCAGCGGCCGCAGTGCTTGTCGCCGCCCTTGTAGCAGGACCAGGTATCGGCAAAGGGGGTATTGTGCTTGGCACCGGCGGTCACAATGTCGGCCTTGGAGCGGTGCACAAACGGGGTGTAAAGCCGCACGTCGGCATAGCCATCCAGCGCGGCGCGCTGCATCGCATCAAAGGCCTCGGTGAAGGCCGGGCGGCAGTCCGGATAGATGAAGTGATCGCCGCCATGCACTGCCGTGGCCACGGCCTCATCGCCATTGGCGGCAGCGATGCCATAGGCGATTGTCAGCATGATGGCGTTGCGGTTCGGCACCACGGTAACCTTCATGGATTCTTCTTCGTAATGGCCGTCCGGCACATCGATATCATCCGTCAGGGCAGAGCCGGAAAGGGCTGCGCCGATACCGCGCATGTCGATGATGTCATGCGGCACGCCAAGCCGCTCAGCGGCGGCGGCGGCATAGTCGAGCTCCTTCTTGTGGCGCTGGCCGTAATCAAAGGAGACAAGGCGGGTCAGCTGATGTTCATCAGCAACCATATGGGCAAGCGAAACGGAATCCAGCCCGCCCGAGCAGATAACGATAGTCTTCATGTTTGTACCCTTGTTTTGGTGACCGGGTAGGCTGCGACCGGTGCGGCGCATATAGCGTTGCGGGTGGTATCGCGCAAGAGGCGGGCGGATAGCGCACTTTTTGCAGGTGATGTTGGAGATTCTTGAAAATGTCTTTTGGGCCGGGCCAGCGGCACGGCCCGCGCCTGACCTTCCCGTCGTGCCGGAGTCATGCTTTCAGCATGACGAAGGCGCCTTCGCGCCCTCCCAAGATACCGTAATGGGGCGTTGCGTGATTCTCCGGCGTCAGAGGTGTCTGATAGGTTTGAGAGGCCTTGTTGCACAAATCGGGTGAGGGATTCACTGCGTGAATCCAGCGTGGTAGCTGGGATGCATGAGCAGTTGGGCCGCTACGAGATACAAGACCACGAACTGGTCGTCTTACAATGAAGCACTGAAGCAACGCGGATCTCTGACCATCTGGTTTGATCCGAGGATGATCTGGACGCCGCCGCCGACTGGCAAGCGCGGTCGCCGGTGCCAATTCAGCAACGCCGCGATCCAAACCTGTCTAACCCTGAAAGTACTGTTCGGGTTGCCACTGAGGCAGACGACGGGCTTCGTGCAAAGCCTTCTGCGGCTGGTCGGTCTGGACTGGGCCGTGCCGGACTTCAGCACCCTGTGCCGTCGGCAGCGGAAGCGGAACGTGAGTATCCCGTTCCGCGGTGGCGCGGGCCCGCTGAACCTTCTGATCCCCTCTCGTGACATCACTGCGTGATGCACTGCCGGGCAGCGGACAGCACCGGCATCAAGGCCGAAGGCGAAGGTGAGTGGAGTGCGGAGGATCAGAAAACAGTCCGGGGGACTGTTTTCCCGACAAACGCGCAAGCACGGAGGCCCCAAGCGGCGCCTCTGGCGCAAGATGCATATCGGAATCGATGAGGAAACGCTGGAAGTCCGGGCCACCGGGGTCACCGGCAGCAACATCGGTGATGCGCCCATTTTACCCGATCTCCTGGACCAGACCCCGGCTGACGAGCAGATCGGTTCGGTGACTGCCGACGGTGCCTGCGACACCCGCAAATGCCACGAGGCGATCGCCGCCCGTGGTGCCGCCGCTGTTATCCCGCCCCGCAAGAATGCCACACCCTGGAAGCCAACGAGCCCGGGCGTGGTGGCACGAAACGAAGCCCTGCGCGCATCAAAGTATCTCGGCCGCGCCATCTGGCGGCGGTGGAGCGGATATCACCGCCGGAGCCGGGTCGAGTCAAAGATGAACTGCATCAAGCTGCTCGGCCAATCCCTGATGGCAAAAGACTTCGAACGCCAGGTTGCCGAGCTGCAAGTTCGCATCGCCGTTCTAAACGGCTACACCGCTCTCGGTATACCTGTCACAGTGCCCGTAGAGTAAATCCGTCCGGGGAAAGGGGCCCTGCGATCAGGCCCGGATTTGTGCAACAGCGCCCTTCGCCAACCTCAAGGCCACCCTCGAAGCCATCGCTGCAGGTCACCCTGCCAGCCAGCTCGACGAGCTCCTCCCCTGGAATTTCCAGCCGTCAAGTTGAAAGGCCGGTGCCCTCCAGACGCCGCTTACGAAACACTGGAAGTTCGTGCCGCCGAGGTCTCCACCAGAAATGTCGGTGACGCGCCGATGCTGCCCGAGTTGCTCAACCAAATCCCGCTGGATCTGGGCGTTGGGTCAGTGACTGCTGACGGGGCATACAACACACGCAAATGCCATGTCGCAATTGCTGCCCGTGGCGCTCATGCCGTCATACCGCCGCGCTAGAATGCCAAGCCTTGGAAACCCACGGGCCCTGGCGCCATCGCCCGCAACGATGGGGTCAATGCCTCGCGCTATCTCGGCCGAACCATCTGGAAATGCTGGAGCGGATACCACCGCAGGAGCCGCGTTGAGAGCAAGATGCACTATGTGAAACGACTGGGCAAATCTTTGATGGCACGTGACTTTGATCGGCAAGTCGCGGAAGTCCAGATCCGTGTCGCCGTATTCAATCGCTACACCGCTCTTGGCATACCCGCCACGGAACCCGTAGGGTACGACTGTCTGGGGGAAGTGAACCGCACCGGGTTTGCCGGAGACTGATTTCAGTTAGTTACGCGGCAATGTCCTCAGTTTCCAGAGCGGCGTAGAAATGGGCCTCTGCTTCTGCCGGCGGGATGTGCCCAATGGGTTCAAGCAGGCGGCGGTTGTTGAACATGGCGTAATCGCGGAGCGAGTCGTTCCGGCCTTCTGGACAGATGAACGAGCGGCTGCCCGCGCTACGATGGGAAGGGGCTCGGGAAGAGCTCCTGACCAAGGCAACAGGCGGAGAACAACCATGGTGCAGCATGTCGGGTTGGACGTGTCTTTGAAGGAAACTGCAATTTCCATCCGGGAGGACGGCTCCCGGATCTGGCGGGGAAAATGCGTTTCCGATCCCGGAAGCGTCGCGGAAATCATCCGAAGGCACGCTCCGCGGGCGGAACGGGTCGTCTTCGAGAGCGGCCCGCTCGCGACGTGGTTCTACCACGCCCTGACCGCGGAAGGCGTTCCCGCCATCTGCATCGAGGCGCGCCATGCGCAGAAGATATTGAACGAAACGCTGAACAAGACGGATGCCAATGATGCAGACGGCCTTGCCCGGATCGCAGAGGCTGGGTTCTACAAGGAAGTCCGCGTCAAGGCGTTCGGCTCGATGCTGGCGCGCACGCTGATCGCGATCCGCAGCCAGATCGTCGGCATGTCGATCCAGCTGAGCAACCAGATCCGGGGCGTCATGAAGACGTTCGGGCTGATTGTGCCGAAGGGCAAGGGCCGGGTCTTCGAGGCCAATGTCCGCGCTCTTCTCGACAGAAGGGATGATCTGGCGCGGATCATTCTGCCGCTGCTCGGGGCATGGCGCGACATGCGCAGCCACGCGGCCGAGTTCGACCGGCAGTTGCTTGCTGCCGCGAGGCACGACAAGGCAGCGGTCTTGCTGATGACGATCCCGGGCATCGGGCCGGTGACGGCCCTGTCATTTTCCGCCGCAGTGGAAGACCCGGGCAATTTCCGACGGTCGCGCTCCGTTGGGGCGTGGCTCGGGCTGACCACGCGCCGATACCAGTCGGGAGAGGTCGACTATGACGGCCACATTTCCCGCAGGGGCGACCGACATCTGCGTAGCCTGCTCTACGAGGCTGCAGTCGTGATGCTGACGCGCAGCAGGGCCCGGAACGACAGTGTGCTCCGGACATGGGGCTTGGCGCTGAAGGAACGTATCGGGCTCAAGCGCGCAGCCGTGGCCGTCGCACGCAAGCTGGCGGTGATCATGCACAGCATGCTCAAGACCGGCGAAGCCTTCAGGCCGTCCGGAGAACCCGCGACAATTTAGACCGGAGCCCGCCAGCCGGGACCGGCACATGCGTGCTGCGCCGTCCCTGCCGCGGACGTGGGTCTGGCCATTCCGTTTAGATTGGCTGCAGCTCTCAGGATAGACTGCGCGTTGAACACAGGAAGGCCGTGCCTGCGAAGACCATGATGCGGCGGCACATGCCGACCGCGGAGACAACCCTGCTCCCGGCACCCGGACATTTCTGCGCAACGAGACGGATACGGCCCCGGTCCCGCACTTGAGATTTGCGCTGCGTGCTGCCACCCTTGCGGCACGGCGGACGTTCTGCTGCCCAGTGCCTTGACGTGCGGGTAGCGATTAGACAACCAATCCACCCATCCGAGCGTTGCGTATTCCACGTCTTCGAAGTTGCGCCAAGGGCCGCGGCGGTGAATGACCTCGGCTTTGAACAAACCGTTGATCGTCTCGGCCAGGGCATTGTCGTACCCGCCAAATCCACAGTACCAATCAGCGCGATCCAGCCGCCACAAACGCCAAGACCGCGTGAGCGGTTTCGTCCCCGTTTCGCAGACTGTGACTTGGTGCGCGGCGCAGCGAATGCCTGGAGTTGCTAAGATGCTGCGCCGTAGCGAGTTGATATCTGCCCTTCTTTAAGAACGGTGTTCATGATCGCAATGAGCTTGCGCATGATGGCGGTAAGAATGACGTGCGATGGTTTTCCACGCGCCTTCAACTTGCCCCGAAGCCACGGGTCGCTTCGCAGAGCTGAAAACGCCGCCATTCAGAGGCTTGCCCGAACGTCCTTGCGCCCGCGCGAGACATGGCGGTGGCCCTGAAACGTTCCGGACTCTTTCACATATGGTGCCAAGCCAACGATAGCAGCGGCCTCGCCGTTTGTTAAAGAGTTCAATTCCGGCAGATACGCCAGACACGCGGCTGCGGTTTTGGGTCCAATGCCTTTGATAGGCAGCATCAGTTCCGCCTTGTGCCGAAACATGGGCGTGGCAGCGGCCGGCTCCGAAATCCGTTTGTCCAACGCCTCCCTCCGGCGCGGCATGGATCGAACATGCCGTTGTAAGGACAAGCGCACCGTTTCGACCGCCGCGTGTTCCAGGCGATTCTACTCAATCCGCATGATCTTGGCCGGACATATGGCGCGGCGGGTGGCGGGATATTTGCGACCATAAAACCACTGATTTTAGGTCTGCCTCAGGGCCGCCCGCCACCCGATTACCGGATGGCCAGCCGGAAAACCGGCCGCCTTCAATCTGACAGAAGCTGGATTGAGGGCAATATCAAACACATAATCCTCGGGGGTGAATTGAGCCGCAGGCTCAAGAGGGGGCAGCGCCCCCGCTTTTTTCACATCTCCCAGGGAAACGTGTCGAGCCGCACCGGCCGGTCTGCGGTGACCAGTACTTGGGTTTCCAACTTGACCGACTCGGATCCTTTCTCGCCGACCAGGCTTTCAATGCAGATCACCATGTTTTCCTCGAACTGCCCGCCGTGGGCGCCGTCAAAGTCCACATGCAGCGGCACCACCGGCCATTCGTCAGCCATGCCGACGCCATGGGCTGCCAATGAGTAACGGTAGGGTTGATATGCGTCCGGGATCTGCCAGCTCTTGGCGTTGAACTCGGCAAAACTCAGCCCCGGCTGCAGCAGCATCATGTTGTGATCGATCTGCTCCCGAGCCGCCGTGTACAGACGTTTCTGAGTATCATTCATCGGCACATAGCTGCAGGTCCAGCTGCGGGAGAGATCCGCACAATATCCATAAGGGCCGATCATGTCGGTATCGAATGAGATCATCTCTCCCTCGCGGCATTCGCGGGATGAGCATTCCTTGTACCAGGGGTTGGTGTTGGGCCCGCAGGTGAGGAGCTTGGTTTCCAGCCATTCGCCGCCCGAGCGCGCGTTCTCGAAATGCAGATGCGCCCACAGCTCCTGTTCGGTGACACCTGGCACCGAATGTTCGTAAATCCGCGCCATGCCGGCCTCGCAGACGCGGATGGTCCAGCGCATCAGCTCGATCTCATCTGCCGATTTGATGGCGCGGGCGGTCTCGGTAATCTGACCGCCGTCGATCACCTGAATGCCGTGTTCCGACAGCGCATGCACGCCCTCGGGCTCCATCCGGTCGACGCCGAGGCGCAGGTTGCCGCCGCCGTATTGCTTGATCAGATCTGCGATCTCCGCCGCCCAGGGGGACAGTCTGTCCGCGGCCTTGTCACCGGCGCACATGAACATCCAGCCGATGGCGTTCCTGACCTCGTCAATGCCGGGCAAGCCATCGTTCAGATGCTCGCAGCCCTTGAATTCGAACATGACGCCGGGGCCGCCGTTCAGGATCAGCGCATAGCGGATCGGGTTGTGGGCGGTCCAGACCGACATGTTGGAACAGTCGAAGGCATAGCGGATGTTGACCGGATCATATAGCAGCAGCCCCGCCACGTCCTGACGCGCCATCTCGTCCCGCAGCCGCTGCAGGCGGTAGGCGCGGGCGCGGTCCAGAACGTCCTGGCCGAGCGGTGACTTCAGCGGCTTGTCCGCACCTTCGGCATTGAGGAAGACGCGTTTGCGCTCGTCTTTGAAAACAGCCAGCTCGGTCACGACGCACGGCCGTAAAAGCCAATGTTTTCCTGATCCGAGAACTGCACGCCGGGGCGTTCGTAGAAGGTGAAGACGGCGATCACCCGCGTTTTGGCCCCTTTGACAGTGCCCACCCGGTGGGGCGAGTTTTTGCCGCGGAAGATGTTGAGGGTGCCGGGGGCCAGGGTGATGGCGCGCATGTTGGGATCTTCGCCCGCCAGCAGCCGCTCGACGCCCTCGTAATTCGGATCGTCATCGCTGCGCAGTTCGGGACTGTAGATGAACTCACCGCCCTCATCCGGTGCTTGCAGCAGCATAGTGGTGGTGAACTCGGACCGGTCGAAATGCCAGTTCAGCGCCTGATCGGCCCCATAGGACATGATGTTCAGCCGCGCCAGCGGGTCGTCCATAGTATAGAGGTTTTCTTTGTCCATGGTGGCAGCCAGGAACGCGGCAAAGGGCGGCCAGTCATACAGACGCAGCACTGGCGATCCCTGGAACTGATCGGCGCAGAGGGTGAAATTGGACGTCTCAACTTTTTTGAGCGCCGGATGGTCCGGCGCCAGTCCCTCAACCGTGTCCTTGAAGTAGATGTTGTGTTTGCGCTTGTGGTGGAAGCTTTCGGTCTTAAACTTGCCCTGCAGCGCATCTGCGGCGCCTTGGGCCACTTCCGGTTTCATCAGCCCGTCCAGGCTGAACATGCCGTCCTGCGCCAGTTCTGCGCGGCAGCGGTCCACCATGGCCTGCCAGCCGGGGCTGCCGGGGCGGTCGAGCGGGTAACGCTCCAGATCAAGAATATCGTGCATGGGATGTTCCTTGGGGTTCTTTTGCTTACACAAAGCCTGCGCGCTGGACGGGGATCTGACCACTATAAAATATCTTGGCGAGCATAAGAAAATCTTGCACTGTGCAGCCATGAAACTGCCGCCGCTGAATGCTCTTCGCGCTTTTGAATGCGCCGCCCGGACCGGGAGTTTTTCGGCTGCGGGCGCTGAGCAGGGAGTGAGTTCGGCGGCGGTGTCGATGCAGGTGAAAAACCTTGAGGACTGGCTGGGGCTGAAGCTGTTCATCCGCCGTGCGAACCAGGTGAGGCTGACCGATGCGGGGCGCGATTATTACCAGAAAGCCGCTATGTCCCTGGCAGAGATCGCCAGTTTCACCCAAGCGCTGACCGAGGGCCGCGGGTACCGTCCGCTGGTGATTTCGGCGACGCCTGCACTGGGGCAGCTGTGGCTGCCGGAACGGCTGAAGATCTTCTCGGGCGTGCGCCCGGATGTGCCTGTACGTCTCCGGATCGAGGATGACAGTATCGACCTTGAGGCTGAGGGCATTGATGCCCGGCTGTCTTATGGCGGCGAACATCCGGATTACCGGACACAGGAAATGTTCACCGACCGCCTGGTGCCGGTTGGCATTGATCCGGGGGCGGATATGCGGACAGCGCCGCTGGTGGAGGTGAGCTGGGGGGAGACGATTTCCTCGGTCCCCGGCTGGCGGCAGTATATTAAGCAGCACGGAATTACCCGCGAAAACCCTGTGGCAGCAGTGATTGCGCAATCGGTGCCGTCAGTCGTGCCGCTGGTGCAGGCGGGACTGGGTATTGCACTGCTGCCCGAGCAGGTGGTGAGCGGTGAAATCCGCGCGGGCAGGCTGCACCGGCTGGCCGGCCCGGCGCTGGAGATGCCGCGCCCCTATGTGCTGGTGACTGCGCATTACAAGTCGCGCTCACGGCGATTGCGGGCGCTTGCGGGGGCGCTGGGCGTCCGATAAGGCGCCGGTTCTGCCGCATTTGGCGGATCCGTTTTGAAAACTGCCGCTTAACAGTATATGAGGGTGGCCTGCCGGCCCCTATATGGGCTGTATCACTGGGGGTAACGCCGATGAACATTCACAACCGCGATGCTGCTGAGGCGCCGGACCGCGAGGCGGCTGCCGCCGCGCTGGATGTGCTGCGGGCCTGGGCCGGCACTGTGACCGAGACCGAGATCGCCCAGCTGGACCCTGCTGTGGCGCGGCTGCTGCCCGGCCGTGAGGTGGGCAATTACCCGGATCTGTCGCGGCACTACCCCGAAGATTTCACGTCGGACGAGGCCTACCGCGCCACGCTGCCCGACCTGCAGAACGGGCCGACCAGTCTGATCCGCGGTGCGCAGGAGCAGATCCAGCATGTGGGGATTTCAAATTTCCGCCTGCCGATCCGGTTCCACACCCGCGATGACGGCGATCTGACGCTGGAAACCAGCGTGACCGGCACCGTCAGCTTGGACGCCGGCAAGAAGGGCATCAACATGTCCCGGATCATGCGCACCTTTTATAAACACGCCGAGCGCACCTTCAGTTTCGAGGTGATGGCCGCGGCGCTGGATGATTACCTGAGCGATCTGGACAGCCCCGATGCGCGCATTCAGATGCGGTTCTCCTTTCCTGCGCGGGTTCAAAGCCTGCGGTCCGGCCTCAGCGGCTATCAGTATTACGATTTTGCGCTGGAATTGGTGGACCATGACGGCGTGCGCGAAAAGATCATGCATATGGACTATGTCTATTCCTCGACCTGCCCGTGCTCCTTGGAACTGTCCGAGCACGCCCGCCAGTCGCGCGGCCAGCTGGCGACGCCGCATTCGCAGCGCTCGGTGGCGCGGATTTCGCTGCAGTCGGTGCCGGAGAGCGGCTGCTTGTGGTTCGAGGATCTGATCGAACTGTGCCGCCAGGCGGTGCCGACCGAGACGCAGGTGATGGTCAAGCGCGAGGATGAACAGGCCTTTGCCGAGCTGAACGCTGCCAACCCGATCTTTGTCGAGGATGCGGCGCGTTTGTTTTGCGAGGCGCTGCAGGGCGATTCGCGAATCGGTGATTTCCGGGTGGTGGCCAGCCATCAGGAAAGCCTGCACAGCCATGACGCGGTCAGTGTGCTGACCCAGGGTCCGCTGTTCAAGGCGATGAGCCTGGATCCGAAACTGTTCTCGACCCTGATCCATCAAGGCTAGCCTGCCGGGCGGCGTGCCCGATTTGAAGGCAGGCATACGGCTGACCTCCTGTAATTTCTGCGCCGCCGCATTTTTTATGCTGCCGTGCAGCGAAACATGGTAAACTCCGGGCTGTAGCCTGGAGGATTCTCCAGGTGTTCAGGGGAGCCGTTGTGCATGGGGCAGGGATCTTACACCCGGTTGCCGATGCTGCAGGCCCGGATCTGCTCCGGTGCCGCACCTCTCCTTTTTTGCCCGGCCGCAACACCAACAGGCAGGGTAAAACCAGTGCATGAAGTAAGGAGTATCTGATGAGCAGTTTTCACCAGCACGGCGCATTCTCAGCCCTGGCGCATGAATGGGCAGGTTATACGGCAGGCACGCAGCTGAAGCTGTGGCGGCAGATGACCGAAGCGGCGATTACGGCGCCGCTGGAGCAGATGCGGGCCGCGCATTCCATGTTTGAGTTGCAGCGGAAAATCCTCGGCTTCGCGGTGCCGCTGCAGGCAAGGCCGGAAACTGCACTGCCGCAGACCGCCCAACCGTCAACGCCTGCGAAAGAAGACACTTCAGTTGCGGCCGCAGTGCAAGCCACGCAACCGCCTGCCAGGAAAGCGGCAGAAAAACCTGCCGCCAAAAAGAAGCCGGTTGCCGTAAAACCGGCAGAGCGCAAGACCGCGGACCAAAAACCGGCCGTGCGGGCTGCTGCAGCAAAGGCAGCTGTTGGTAAAACCGTGCCGGCCGAGGCAGCAGTTGCCAAGCCGGAAGTTGCAGAACCAGTGGCGGCGAAGGCAAATCAGGCAACGGCACACGCAACAGGGAAAACGGCTGCTGAAGCGGTTTCCGAACCATCTGCGGTGTTCCGCGGATCCGCTGCCCGCCGCGGCAGCCCTGAAAAGCAGCAGAACCCTGCGCAGTCCGCTGCAGTGGCGGCAGTGACCAAGTCCTTTGCTGTGCAGACGCCCGCACCGGAAACGGCGCCCCCGGCTGCTAAGCCGGCGCGATCAGAGAAAGCGGCACCAGGCAAACGCCCGCGCAAGCCGTCCAAACCGCGCAAGATGCCCGCACGCAACGCTGTAAAAGCCGGCGAGGGCAAGGAATAGCGGCGCAGGCTTGACACTTACCGTGCGCAGGTCCAACGCTGCCCCGCATGTTGGATCTCCGCCCGGTAGGATATGTCATCGGCCTTTTGGTCGTCATTTTGGGAGCCATGATGCTGTTCCCGCTGCTGGTCGATCTGCTGGATGGCCGTGGCGAATGGCATGTGTTTCTTGAAAGTGCGCTCTTCACCATTCTCGTCGGCGGGCTGCTGGCCTTAAGCTGCGCCAATGGCGTGAAGGAGGGGCTGAGCATCCGCCAGACCTTTTTGCTGACCACCACCGTGTGGCTGGCGCTGCCGCTGTTCGGGGCGATTCCGCTGATGCTGGGGGCAACCGAGCTGCGGTTTGTTGATGCGTTTTTCGAGGCGATGTCGGGGTTGACCACCACCGGATCAACAGTGATTTCGGGGCTGGACGACCTGCCGCGCGGACTGCTGTTGTGGCGCGGCATCCTGCAATGGCTGGGCGGTATAGGCATCATTGTTGTGGCGATGGTGTTCTTGCCCGAGCTGCGGGTCGGCGGGATGCAGATCTTTAAATCGGAAAGCTTTGACACCTTTGGCAAAATCCTGCCCCGCGCGCAGGCGATCGCCAAGCAGATCTCGTTGATCTACGTGTCGCTGACCATGGCCTGCATGCTGGTCTACATGGTGATGGGCATGGGGCCGTTTGATGCGCTGGTGCATTCCATGACCACCATCGCCACCGGCGGGTTTGCCAATTACGACACCTCTTTCGGGGCCTTTGCGGGACCGGTGGAATATGCGGCGGCGATATTCATGATCCTCGCGGCGCTGCCGTTTGTGCGCTATGTGCAGCTGATCAACGGCCATGGCACGCCGATGCTGCGGGACAGCCAGATCCGCGGCTTCATGATGACACTGGGCATTCTGGTCGCTGTGGCAGCCGGGGTTCTGTATTACGCCAATCCGCACAGCGGTGAACAGGCGCTGCGCTCGGCCCTGTTCAACATCACCTCGATCATGTCCGGCACCGGTTATGCCAGTGCGGACTACATGCAATGGGGCAGCTTTCTGGTGATGATCTTCTTCTTCACCGGGCTGATTGGCGGTTGTGCGGGTTCGACCGCCTGTTCCGTCAAGATCTTTCGTTACCAGCTTTTGCTGGCTTCGGTCAGAACGCAGATCCAGCGCATCCGGTCGCCGCATGGGGTGTTCTTTACCCGCTACGAGGGGCGTCCGGTGGACGCTGAGGTGCTCAGTTCGGTTATCTCATTCTTCATGTTCTTTGTTGTAACGCTGGGCGTTGTCGCCTGGGCGCTGGCGCTGACCGGCCTGGATTTTGTGACCGCAGTGTCCGGTGCCGCGACTGCAGTGGCCAATATCGGCCCCGGTTTGGGCGATACCATCGGGCCGGCGGGCAATTTCTCCACCCTCAATGATCCGGCAAAATGGATCCTGAGCGCGGCGATGCTGATCGGGCGGCTGGAGCTGATGGCGGTCTACGCGATGCTGACTGTCCGCTTTTGGCGCAGCTGAGCGCCCCGCGGATTGGCTGAAATTGCGCAAACCGGACCTTGTGGCGGTTTGCCGCGCTGAAACGGTGGCCTGAACCGCAGCTTCCTTGCCCGATGGGGCTGCCCGCTCTTGCCCTTAAGAGGCCGCTCGCATATGAGGCACGGGACTGAAACCCGCAAGCGCAGGGAGACCCGCTCCATATGCCCGTACTTGTGATGAAATTCGGCGGCACGTCCGTCGCCAACCTGGACCGCATCCGCCGCGCTGCCAAACGCGTCGGTGTTGAGGTGGCCAAGGGCTATGACGTGATCGTCATCGTGTCGGCGATGTCCGGCAAGACCAACGAACTGGTCGGCTGGGTTGATGAGACCTCGCCGCTGTATGACGCGCGTGAATATGATGCGATTGTGTCTTCGGGCGAGAATGTGACCGCCGGCCTGATGGCGCTGACGTTGCAGGAAATGGATGTTCCCGCCCGCAGCTGGCAGGGCTGGCAAGTGCCGCTTTTGACCACCTCGGCGCACAGCCAGGCGCGGATCGAAGAGATCCCGCCGGAAAACATCCGCGCCAAGTTTGATGAAGGCATGAAAGTGGCGGTTGTGGCCGGTTTCCAGGGCATCAGCCCTGAAGGCCGCATCACCACGCTGGGCCGGGGCGGTTCGGACACCACCGCGGTGGCCTTTGCGGCGGCGTTTGAGGCCGAGCGCTGCGATATTTATACCGACGTGGACGGCGTTTATACCACCGACCCGCGGATTTGCGACAAGGCGCGCAAGCTGGACAAGATCGCGTTTGAGGAAATGCTGGAGCTGGCGTCGCTGGGCGCCAAGGTGCTGCAGACCCGCTCGGTTGAACTGGCGATGCGCTATAAGGTGAAGCTGCGCGTGCTGTCGAGCTTTGAGGAACAAACTGACGAGGCCGGTACTCTGGTCTGCGCCGAGGAGGAAATCATGGAATCCAATGTTGTGGCCGGTGTGGCCTATTCCCGTGACGAGGCCAAGCTGACCGTGCAATCGGTGGCCGACCGCCCCGGCATCGCGGCAACCATTTTCACCACCCTCAGCGATGCGGGCGTGAATGTGGACATGATTGTGCAGGATATCTCGGACGAGGGCCGCACCGACATGACCTTCTCTTGCCCGACTGACCAGGTGGCGCGTGCCGAACAGGCGCTGCTGGCAATCAAGGAAAAGGGCGAGCTGAACTATGCTGAACTCTTGGCCGACAAGGATGTGGCCAAGGTTTCTGTGGTTGGTATCGGCATGCGCTCGCAGTCCGGCGTGGCCGCCAAAATGTTCAAGGTGCTGTCGGATGAGGGCGTCAACATCAAGGTGATCACAACCTCGGAAATCAAGATCTCGGTGCTGATTGATCGCAAATACATGGAGCTGGCCGTACAGGCGCTGCATGACGCGTTTGAGCTGGAAAAAGCCGGCTAAGCGCGGGCCGGAAAACCATTTTCTGTAAGTTGCAAAGGCGCCGATCCGGCGCCTTTGTTGTGTCTGGCCTGTGGCTGGCGGTATTTTGCGCAATGCCGTGTCAGGCTGCTCTGATTGCGGGCAATGCTGCAAAAACACTTGGACTTTTTCCGCTGGGATGGGACAAGTGGGGGGAGGAGAGAACGCTGGGATACTGCTTTGAGTGGTATTTGTTCTGGTGAACCAATCAGAGCGGCAGCGTGCGGGGAAGTGACCTCGGGAGAGGGTGGCAATGGCTGATACAACGGAATCCGAAAGCAGGAAGCTTCTGGTTCGCCTGCGCGAGGCGATGGCGGGTGACGATGCCGGTCAGGCGCGGCTCGACAAGATCACTCATCTGATCGCCGACAGCATGGGGACCGAGGTGTGTTCGGTCTATCTGTTCCGCGATGACGAGACGCTGGAGCTGTGTGCAACCGAAGGCTTGAACACCGAATCTGTGCACCAGACCCGGATGCGCATCGGCGAGGGCCTGGTGGGCCGGGTGGCAAGATACGGCAAGGTGGTGAACACGCCGGATGCGCCCAATGCCAAGGGGTTCCGCTATATGCCGGAAACCGGGGAGGAGCGGTTTTCCTCCTTCCTCGGGGTGCCGGTGCAGCGGCTGGGCGAGATGCTGGGTGTTCTGGTGGTTCAGTCCAAGGAGGGGCGCGAGTTTTCAGCCGATGCGGTCTATGCGCTGGAAGTGGTGGCGATGGTCATCGCGGAGATGACCGAGCTGGGCGCCTTTGTCGGTGAAGGCGCGGCCCTGTCGCCACTGCACAAGCAGCCGGTTCTGATCCACGGTACCTCGGCCCAGGAAGGCGCGGCAGAGGGCAATGTGTGGCTGCATGAGCCGCGGGTGATTGTGACCAATCCGATTGCCGATGATCCCCAGCGGGAGCTGGAGCGGATGAACAGCGCGGTCGAGGAACTGCGGGTCGGCGTTGACAAGATGCTGGAAGTCTCCCGCAATGGCGACAAAGACCAGCTGCAGGTTCTTGAAGCCTACCGTATGTTTGCCAATTCCAAAGGCTGGATGCGGCGGATGGAAGAGGATATCGCCCGTGGCCTGAGCGCCGAAGCCGCGGTGGAAAAGGAGCAATCCCAGGCCCGCGCCCGGATGGGCCAGGTGCAGGACGCCTACTTGCGCGAACGGCTGAGCGACCTGGATGATCTCTCAAACCGTCTGCTGCGGATTCTGACCGGGCAGGGGGCAGACACCGGTGCCGAGCTGCCGGACAACCCCATCCTGATCGCCCGCAACATAGGTCCGGGGGATCTGCTGGAGTATGGCCGCGGCCTGCGGGGCATCGTGCTGGAGGAAGGCTCTGTCGGATCCCACGCCGCTATTGTCGCGCGGGCGCTGGCCATTCCGCTGGTGGTGAATGCCAAACGGATCACCACCGAGGCGCTGAACGGCGACCACATCATGGTGGATGGTGATCAGGGCGTGGTGCATCTACGGCCCGATGACACGGTTGTCGGCGCCTTCCGCGACAAGATCGCGATGCATACCAAGGCGCAGGAACGCTATGCTTCGATCCGCAGCAAGGCGGCGGTCACCACCGACGGCCAGCGCATCAATATGGTGATGAATGCCGGCCTGATGGCGGACCTGCCGTCACTGGATAGCTCTGGTGCTGAAGGTGTGGGGCTGTTTCGCACGGAATTGCAATTTCTAGTGCGCAATCAGATGCCAAAGCGTTCGGAGCTGGTTGCTTTGTACAAGCGGGTGCTGGATGCAGCCCATGGCAAACCGGTGATTTTCCGCACTTTGGACATCGGTTCCGACAAGGTGCTGCCCTATATGAAACCGACGGATGAGCCGAACCCTGCGCTGGGCTGGCGGGCGATCCGGGTGGGGCTGGACAAGCCCGGCATCATGCGGATGCAGTTGCAGGCGCTGCTGCGCTCGGCCGAAGGGCGGCCGCTGTCGATCATGTTTCCCTTTGTCGCCCAATTCGAGGAATACCGCGCGGCCAAGGCCGAGGTGGACAAGACCATCGAACGCGAGCGCATCCTGGGCCACGTGCTGCCGGCTGAGCTGGAGATCGGCGCAATGCTGGAAACACCCTCGCTGGCCTATGCGCCGCAGAAGTTCTTTGACGAGGTGGCCTTTATCTCGATCGGCGGCAATGACCTGAAGCAGTTCTTCTTTGCCGCCGACCGCGAGAATGAGCGGGTGCGTAAACGCTATGATACGCTGAATGTGAGCTTCCTGAGCTTCATCGAGCGCATCGTGGAACGCTGCGCGATCTCTGGCACGCCGCTCAGCTTTTGCGGCGAGGACGCGGGCCGCCCGGTTGAGGCTGTGTGCCTGGCCGCCATGGGCATTCGCACGCTGTCGATGCGCCCGGCCTCTATCGGGCCGGTCAAGTCACTGCTGCTGCGGGTCGATCTGGGCGAGCTGCGCAAGATCATCGCGGATGCACGCCATCGCGGCGACCAGGCGGTGCGCCCGGCAGTGATGAAATACCTGCGGGAACTTTGACGGGCCCCGGCGCCTGGGGCTGGCTGATGATTTCATGGGAAAGTTGAGCAGACCCGGCAGGGGCTGCGCCAAAGCTTTGCATCCATTTGTTTCAAGCTTAAAACTTTATGCTTGAAGTTTTCCCGGCTCTGCCTATCCTGATCTGCAAGGATGTGCGCTGAGCGGGAAAGGATGATCATGAAAGTCGCCTGTTTGGGAGGAGGGCCTGCGGGCCTCTACTTTGCGATCTCGATGAAGCTGCGCCAGCCCGAGGCACAGGTCACGGTGATTGAGCGTAACAAGCCTGATGATACCTTTGGCTGGGGCGTGGTGCTGTCGGATGACGCGCTGGAGAATCTCAGCGCCAATGACCCGAAGAGCGCCGAAGCGATCCGCGAAAGCTTTGCCTATTGGGATGATATCGCGGTGGTGCATAACGGCACCCGCACGGTGTCAGGCGGGCATGGGTTTGCCGGAATAGGCCGCAGGCAGATGCTGCTGCTGCTGCAGGACCGGGCGCGCGAACTGGGCGTTGACCTGCAATTTGAAACCACTGCCAAATCCGCTGCGGAATATCAAGCAGACTATGATCTTGTGGTCGGCTGCGACGGGCTGAACTCCAGCGTTCGCAATGAGTTCGCGGAGCATTTTAAACCGGAAATCGACGTGCGCCCCTGCAAGTTCATCTGGCTGGGCACCCATCAGAAATTCGACGATGCCTTCACCTTTATTTATGAGAAGACCAAACACGGCTGGATGTGGATCCACGCCTACCAGTTTGATGCCGACACGGCGACGGTGATTGTCGAATGTTCGGCTGAGACCTGGGAGAACTGGGGCTTTGAGGGCATGAGCAAGGAGGAGACCGTCGGCACCTGCGAGGAGATCTTTGCGGATCATCTGGGCGGGCAGCGGCTGATGTCGAACGCGGCGCATTTGCGCGGGGCGGCGGTGTGGATCAACTTCCCGCGGGTGCTGTGCGAAAAGTGGCACCACGAGAATGTGGTTCTGCTGGGCGATGCCTCTGCCACCGCGCATTTCTCCATCGGGTCGGGATCGCGGCTGGCCTTTGACAGCGCGATTGCACTGGCTGAGCTGGTGAGCACCGAACCGACGCTGGAACGCGCCTTTGAGCGCTATCAGGAGGAGCGGCGGCTGGATGTGCTGCGGCTGCAATCAGCTGCACGCAACTCCTTGGAGTGGTTTGAAGAGGTCGAGCGCTATCTGGATATGGATCCGGTGCAGTTCAATTACTCGCTGCTGACCCGATCGCAGCGGATCAGCCACGAGAACCTGCGGCTGCGCGATGCGGACTGGCTCCAAAGCGCTGAGAAATGGTTCCAGGACAAGGCCGGCGCGCCGGGTGATGCGCCGGTGCGGCCGCCGATGTTTGCCCCCTACCGCTTGCGCGGGATGGAACTGCAGAACCGCATCGTGGTCTCCCCCATGGCGCAGTACAAGGCGGTGGAGGGTTGCCCGGCGGACTGGCATCTGATCCACTACGGCGAGCGTGCCAAGGGCGGCGCCGGGCTGGTCTATACCGAAATGACCTGTGTTTCGGCTGAGGGCCGGATCTCGCTGGGCTGCCCGGGGCTGTATGCGCCGGAGCATGAGGCGGCCTGGAGACGGCTGACGGATTTTGTGCATGCTGAGACCGGCGCGAAGATCTGCTGCCAGATCGGCCATTCTGGGCGTAAAGGCTCCACCCAGCTGGGGTGGGAGGAAATGGACGCGCCGCTGCCGGAGGGAAACTGGGAAACGGTTTCGGCCTCCGCGATCCCTTGGTCGGCAAACAACCCGGCGCCGCGGGAGATCACGCGGGCGGAAATGGATCAAATTCGGGGCGAATTCGTTGCATCGGCGCAGATGGCAGAGCGCGCAGGGTTTGACATGATCGAACTTCATGCGGCGCATGGATACCTTATTTCCTCGTTCATATCGCCAAAATCGAACATTCGGTCTGATGAGTACGGCGGAAGCCTGGAAAACCGCCTGCGCTATCCGCTGGAGGTGTTCCGGGCGATGCGCGCGGTTTGGCCTGAGGCGAAGCCAATGTCTGTCAGGATCTCCGCCAATGACTGGGTGGGGGGCGATGGCGTCACTCCGGAAGAAGCGGTGGAGATCGCCAAGGCGTTCACCGCGGCGGGTGCGGATATCATTGATGTCTCCGCCGGGCAGACCTCGACCGACGCGCAACCGGTTTATGGTCGCATGTTCCAGACGCCGTTCTCCGATCGCATCCGCAACGAAGCCGGGATTGCCACCATGGCGGTCGGCAATATCTATGAGGCGGACCATGCCAATTCGATCCTGATGGCGGGGCGGGCCGATCTGGTCTGCGTGGGCCGGCCGCATCTGGCCGATCCCTATTGGACCCTGCACGAGGCGGCGCGGATCGGCGACCGGCACGGGGACTGGCCGCTGCCGTATCAGGCGGGCCGGGATCAGGCCTGGCGGCTGGCCGACCGTGACGCGGAGGTGATCCGGGCATGACACGCAGGGTATTGGTAACAGGCGGCGGCACCGGCATCGGCAAGGCAATCGCACAGGCCTTTGCAGCCCAGAATTGTCAGGTGACAATTTCGGGGCGGCGGCGCGGCGCGCTGGAGCAGGCAGCGATGGGTACGGATCTGGAAATCAGACCTGCTGACGTCACGGATGAGGCCCAGGTCGAGACACTGTTTGACACAGCTTACGACGTGGTTGTGGCAAATGCGGGCACCGGGATCGCCGCGCGGATCGAGGATGTTGAGCTGGAAGACTGGCAGCACACCCTGACGGTGAACATGACCGGCACATTCCTGACCTTCCGGGCGGCGCTGCGGGCTGGCATGAAACCGGGCGGGCGGCTGATTGCCATTGCCTCGACCGCGTCCTTGCAGGGCGGGGCGCATATCCCGGCCTATGCGGCCTCGAAACACGGGGTGCTGGGACTGGTGCGCTCGGTCGCGCAGAGCGTGGCCAAGCGCGGCATCACTTGCAATGCGATCTGCCCGGGGTTTGTTGATACCGAAATGGCGGAGAGCGCAATCACAGGGCTGATGGCCCGGCATGACATTCCGCGGGAGAAGGCGCTTAAGATGGTGGTTGGCGGCAACCCGATGCAGCGGCTGATCGCGCCTGCGGAAGTGGCGGCAACGGCAGTGTTCCTGGCGTCAGATGACGCTTCGTCAATCAACGGGCACGCGATGAGCGTTTCGGGAGGCGAGATTTGAGCACAACGTCAAAAGACCGGCTGCGGCTGTGGCTGAAGGTGCTGAAGGCCACCAAGGCGGTGGAGAGCGAGGTGCGCGAAAACCTGCGGCGGGACTTCGCAACCACGCTGCCGCGGTTCGATGTGATGGCGGCGCTGATGCAGCATGAAAAAGGGCTGAAAATGAGTGAGTTGTCAGGTGTTCTGAAAGTGTCGAACGGCAACGTGACCGGTATTGTCGAGCGGTTGGTGGAGGACGGCCATGTGCAGCGCGAGAAGGTCGAGGGCGACCGGCGCGCCAATCTTGTGCGGCTGACGGCGGCGGGCCAGACTGAGTTCTCGCGCCAGGCAGAGGCGCATGAGGGTTGGATCAATGCGGCCTTTGACGGGCTTGCAACGGATGAGGCGCAAGCAATTGCCGAAAGCCTGGACGCGGTGGCACGGCGGCTGGACGAGGGAGGCAAGGCATGAAGGTGAACACGGACCCGCAGCACTTTCTGTGCCGGATCGAGGATGGCGTTGCCATAGTCTCCTTGGATCGGCCCGAGCGGAAGAACCCGCTGACATTCGACAGCTACGCCGAACTGCGCAACTGGTTCCGGGATCTGCACTATGACGACAGCGTCAAGGCGGTGGTTTTTGCCTCCAACGGCGGCAATTTCTGCTCGGGCGGCGACGTGCATGACATTATCGGGCCGCTGACGAAGATGAGCATGAAGGAACTGTTGGCCTTCACCCGGATGACCGGCGATCTGGTCAAGGCAATTGTGACCTGCGGCAAGCCGGTGATTGCGGCGATTGACGGGATTTGCGTTGGCGCGGGGGCAATTATCGCCATGGCCTCGGACATCCGGATTGCCACGCCGGAGGCCAAAACTGCATTTCTGTTCACCCGTGTCGGGCTTGCAGGCTGCGATATGGGCGCCTGTGCGATCCTGCCGCGGATTATTGGCCAGGGGCGGGCGGCGGAGCTGCTGTACACCGGGCGGTCGATGAATGCCGAAGAGGGGCACGCCTGGGGGTTTCACAACAAGCTTGTGGCGCCGGACGCTCTGGAGGCGGAGGCACAAGCCTGGGCGGCGCGGATCGCAGCAGGCCCGAACTTTGGCCACATGATGACCAAGACCATGCTGGCGCAGGAATGGTCGATGTCGATCGAACAGGCGATTGAGGCTGAAGCGCAGGCGCAGGCGATCTGCATGCAGACGGCGGATTTTGAGCGTGCGTTCCATGCTTTTGTGAATAGGGAAAAACCGGTGTTCGAGGGCGACTGAGCCGCTTGAGCCGAAGGCCTCGTGCAGGAGGAGGGTACGGGAGCCTCCGGCGGGAGTATTTGGACAAAGGTGAAACAGGGAGAGCCGCGCCATGGCGGACAAGTCGTTTTTGAATTGGCCGTTCTTTGAGGACCGGCACCGGGCGCTGGCGGAGGAGCTGGAGGCCTGGGCCGGAGCGCATCTGACGGGTATTGATCATTCGGACACGGATGCGGCCTGCCGGGCGCTGGTCGCAGCTTTGGGTGCGGGTGGCTGGACGCAGCATTCCGGTGCGATGGCCGGCGGGAAATTGGACGTGCGCAGCCTGTGCCTGATCCGCGAGACGCTGGCGCGCCATGACGGGCTGGCGGATTTCGCCTTTGCCATGCAGGGGCTGGGGACCGGCGCCATTTCGCTGTTCGGGACAGAAGCGCAGCAGCAGGAGTGGCTGCCGCTGACCCGGGCGGGCAAGGCGATATCGGCCTTTGCGCTGACTGAGCCGCAGTCGGGGTCGGATGTGGCCAATTCCACCATGACGGCGACGCTGGATGGCAATCATTACGTTTTGAACGGTGAAAAGACCTGGATCTCCAACGGCGGGATTGCCGATGTCTACACGCTGTTTGCCCGCACCGGCGAGGCGCCGGGGGCGAAGGGGCTGAGTGCCTTTGTCGTGCCGGCGGGCCTGTCTGGGTTCGAGGTGGCGGAGCGGCTGGAAACCATCGCGCCGCATCCGCTGGCAACCTTGCGGTTCACCGGCTGCCGGATTCCGAAAACGGCATTGCTAGGCCAGCCGGGTGCCGGCTTTAAGATTGCGATGTCGGTGCTGGACGTGTTCCGTTCCACCGTAGCGGCGGCGGCGCTGGGGTTTGCCCGCCGGGCGCTGGACGAAGCGCTGGCGCGGGTGGCACAGCGCCAGGTGCAGGGCGCGCCGCTGTTTGATCTGCAAATGGTGCAGGGGCACATTGCCGATATGGCTCTGGATGTGGATGCCGCTGCGCTGCTGGTTTACCGTGCCGCCTGGGCCAAGGATTCCGGCGCCGCGCGGGTCACGCGGGAGGCGGCGATGGCCAAGCTGTTTTCCACCGATCAGGCGCAATCTGTGATCGACAAGGCAGTGCAGCTGCATGGAGGAGACGGCGTGCGCCGGGGTCAGAAGGTGGAGGAGCTGTACCGCGATATCCGGGCGTTGCGGATCTACGAGGGGGCCTCGGACGTGCAGCGGGTGGTGATCGCCCGCCAGGCGATGGGTGCCTTTCAGGGAGGGGAGTGATATGTTGGGACCAACCGCGCATGTAGACAGTTTTGCCCGGGACAACCTGCCGCCTGCGGAGCAATGGCCTGAGTTTCTGCTGGAGGGGTTTGACTATCCGGAACACCTGAATGCCGCGGTCGAGCTGACCGATGCGATGGTCGAAAAGGGGTTCGGCGACCGCACTGCGCTGATCGGCAATGGCCGCTACCGGACCTACAAGGAGCTGGCGGACTGGACCAACCGGCTGGCGCATGTGCTGAGCGAGGATCTGGGGGTGAAACCCGGCAACCGGGTGCTGATCCGCTCGGCCAACAACCCGGCGATGGTGGCCTGCTGGCTGGCGGCGACAAAGGCGGGCGCGGTGGTGGTCAATACCATGCCGATGCTGCGCAAGGGGGAGCTGGCCAAGATCGTCGACAAGGCCGAAGTGTCCCATGCGCTGTGCGACACAAGGCTGAAGGACGAGTTGGTCGCCTGCGCCAAGGATTCAGAATTCCTGAAAACGGTTGTCGGCTTTGACGGCACGTCCAATCACGATGCTGAACTGGACCGGCTGGCACTGGAAAAACCCGTGACCTATGAGGCGGTGCAAACGGGGCGTGATGACGTGGCCCTGCTGGGCTTCACCTCGGGCACCACCGGCGCCCCCAAGGCAACCATGCATTTCCACCGTGATCTGCTGATCATCGCTGACGGCTATGCCCGCGAAGTGTTGGATGTGCAGCCGGAGGATGTGTTCGTCGGCTCGCCGCCGCTGGCTTTCACATTCGGCCTGGGCGGGCTGGCGATCTTCCCTTTGCGCTTTGGTGCTGCGGCGACGCTCTTGGAAAATGCCTCGCCGCCGAACCTCATTGAGATCATTGAGAAATACAAGGCGACGGTTTGCTTCACCGCGCCGACTGCTTACCGCGTGATGCTGCGGGCGATGGAGGAGGGGGCGGATCTGTCGTCGCTGCGGGCGGCAGTGTCGGCCGGGGAGACCCTGCCCGCGCCGGTTTATGACGAGTGGATGCAGAAAACCGGCAAGCCGATGCTGGACGGGATCGGGGCGACAGAGATGCTGCATATCTTCATCACCAACCGGTTCAGCGACCACCGGCCCGCTTGCACTGGCAAGCCTGTGGGCGGCTATCAGGTGAGGGTGCTGGATAAGAGCGGCAACGAGGCCCCGCGCGGCGAGATCGGGCGGTTGGCAGTCAGGGGACCCACAGGGTGCCGTTACCTGGCAGATGACCGGCAGGCTGGGTACGTGCAAGACGGATGGAACATCACCGGCGACAGTTTTATCCGGGATGACGCCGGGTATCTGCACTTTGCCGCCCGCAACGATGACATGATCGTCTCCTCCGGGTACAACATTGCAGGACCTGAGGTAGAGGCGGCCCTGCTGGCGCATGAAGCGGTGGTGGAATGCGCGGTGATCGGCGTCCCGGATGAGGCGCGGGGCGAGATTGTGCAGGCGCATGTGGTGCTGGCCGATGAGCTGGCGCCGTCGGATGAAATGGTCAAGCTGCTGCAGGATTACGTGAAGGCGGAAATCGCGCCTTACAAGTATCCGCGTTCATTGGTGTTTACCTCGGCACTGCCAAAAACCGAGACCGGAAAAATCCAGCGGTTCAGGCTGAAAGCCTAGCTGCCAGGGATTTCCCAGTGCTTATCCTGCCGGCGGCTGCCATGCAGCCGTCAGGCGTCGAGATGCTGAAAAAGTATGGTGGGCCGATCTGGCAAAGGGAGCTCGCGAAGCGCGCTCAAGAGGCAAGAAATCAGATGGAACGAAGCAAGACCGAAACGTGAAAGTTTCAACGGTTGTTTCAAAATGGCAGTGAAGGAGGTGTGGGATGACGCAAGCCATTGATTTTATTGGAGGCGAGTACCGGACCCGCTACCATTTTTCTAAGCCATTGACTAGCCAGCACATTCAAGAGCGGGGTTTGCTCATGTGTCTCACTATGTGCCGCACCTTGATGCAGAAAGTGCGAGATTGTCAAAGGATTTGTGTTACGCCGGATGGCTGGCCTTACTGTGTCTGAAACTTATTTGTTCTTCAGAATGCTTGCGAACCAGTGCCGGAGTTCAAGAGCTAGCTCTTGCTAGTGTAGGGGATTGTGTTAGCCGTGCCGAGCATTCCTGTTTGCTTTCTAGCCACACGGACAGGATTGGTTCTAAATGATGCTAACATTTCAGACCTTTACATCAATCTAATCCAGTATCTTAAACTAGAACAGGGATAGTTCTGTTCATTCTCTATTTATCCAAGGGGGTGGCTTAAACAGTGTGAATTTGGATGTGTATCTTTGGAAGGTTCTTTGTCTTTTTGACTACATACATTGCTTAGGATCATACCAACACATTCTTGTTGAACTTGCGCTGGTGATGTTCAAGGCTATCGCCGGGCTATCTCTATGCAAGCATAGGCTTTTCAGACAGATACAGCGTAAAACCCGTACCCTGATACTTTCCGGCCTGTTTATCCTAAAAGGGGACGTTGGGCTCCAGCCTGTTCCCCGGCTTAGTTCTACAGGGGTGGCAAGAGGAACGGACAGGGCCAAAACAGATAGATGCTGCGCCTATCGCCCGTGTGTGCTGGTAGCCCGTGTGCGGCCCCGTGGAGGGCCTCTGGGTGGCTTAAGGGGGGCACGATGGAGTGCCAAAGGGCTTAACGCCATCCTGACGGAGCTCAGCGGCTCTCCAGCGCGGATAGCAGGGGCAGGCGTGAAAGGTTTGCGCTGGACTTCGTTCTTCTTGGCACGGTTGCCCAGTTTCATGCCCTCGAAAAGGCGGTGCGGAGCGTGCCCATGTGTTACTGCCCAATGAAAGAATGCAGCGAACATCTGAATATGGCTGTTGATAGTTCTGGGCGAAATCTTCTTGTGCCCATCTACTTTAATAACTTCCATCAACGGCAACTTTTTCAGGGAAGGTTTAGTGTTTCGGCTTGCCGGTAAAGCCTGCAACGTCTTCTTGACGTCGCTTGCGTCTTGCTTGGTGATAGTGGCTAGAAACCTTTCAGGACCGAAGTATTCCAAGAGGATATTGAGATATGCCCGGTTCTGCATAACTGTCTTTGGTGCCCATTGCCGGGAATGCTCGGAAATAAAATCCTCGATTGCGGTTCCCAAAGGCGTAGAGGCGGGCAGAGCGGGCGCAGGAGGCGCAAGGGAACCGGAAGGGGCATCGCGAAAGGAATAGTTCTCAAAGCTCTCAGCGGCGTCGAGAACGTCTCTCAGCATGTCCCGACGGCCTTTGCGGAGCTCAATGGTGATCCGGGGTAGGCTGTCTTGCCAATCCTCGTCAGAAATCCCCATCTTGCGCTTGAAGCGTGCTATCGGGAGGTATTGGGGATTGAGGCCCTCAAGCTCGACCATGCAGTCATGATCCAGCATTTCCTCGCGTGCATCAGCCAAAGCGTTCTTCGACAGCCCTCGGCGATCCAGCCAGTCGAGGTATTGGTCCAGTTGTGCCTTGAAGTAGGTTTGGACCTTTGTCCTTATTTGGTCTTGCCTTAAACGCGCCAAGTCTCTGCTTTCCCGAACTACTCTCCCGCAAGATGCTAGATGGCGGGCGATATCTCCAGCTCTTTCTGGGCAGCGTGTGCGCAGGGAAATTCTAACTGTCTGCCGCTTGCAGCCGTTCGCTCGGGGCAGGGCCCAGCGGAAGTAGTAAATGCCGTGCCCGGAGGGGCTTAGATATGCCGACAGCTTCATGGACGGTGTGCCTCACTTTGTGCCGCACTTGCCTGCCCTGAAAGCTAAGTCATTGATTTGGTGTGTTTTGGAGGCGAGTACCGGAATCGAACCGGTGTACACGGATTTGCAATCCGCTGCGTAACCACTCCGCCAACTCGCCAGCCGTGGTGTAGGGCGTGATTAATCACATGCTTGCAGCCTGTGCAAGAGGTGTATTGCCTCTGTCCGGGCCAAAAACTGCTTTTCTTTCCGGCTAGGAAAAATCTCAGCTGCCCGCACTTTGGTCGGGTGCAACCGCGCGGATGGCTTCGGCGATCAGGGCTGGAATACCGGGCAGCGCGCCAGCGACGGGCAGCAGAATTCCCTTGAACCCCGCAGCCTCGAGCGCTTGGGGGATGTCCTGTTTCACATGATCGCCGGCCTGGGCAAAGAAAGGCAGGCAAATGGAGCGAACAGATAATGCGGTTGCGGCGGTTTCAATCCGCGGGGATTGTTCCACATAGCCGGGCGAGAGCGTGCAGCCAGGCAGCAAGGGGCGCAGGTGGGCGGCAAAATCTTCTGCGGCCTCTGCCGCTTTGGGGCCGCGGGCAGAGCCGTGCGCGGCAAGCAGAAGATGCGTTTCTGCCAGCGGCCAGCTTTGGTCTGTGACAGTCTGGCGGACGGCCTGGGCCGCGAGGGCGGGAAGGGCGGCATCCAGACCGAAAGGCGGTGCCATGCGGTAGCTGCGGCCCTTAAGGCGGTCCGGCAGAACCTTGGCCGTGAACCATCCCTGCGACATAAAAAACGGATAGACCACGGCGTTCTCGGCAATTTCGCGCTCCAGCCGCCCAGGCGTGGCGAGGGTGGCGGAGCGCACATCCCAGTCCGGCAGATGCGTCGCAACTTCTGCCGCAAGACCGGCCAGGGCGGCCTCTGCCGGAGCAGGGTCGGAAGGCTGGCCATGGGCGGTTATAACGGCGGTGCGCGTGATCTTTGTCAAGGCGGAGGTCCGGATCGTTGAAATTGCGGAAGCTGGCAGGATTGTTCCTATATTTGGGGGGCTTGCCGGGAACTCTGCAAGGCTTGGATGGATTTTTTCTGCGGCACGTCGAGAAACGAAACCAAGGAGGTTGACCTTCCCGGGTGCTTCACCTAAATCAGCAAACACTCTGAGCGGGTATGGTGAAATGGTATCATAAGAGCCTTCCAAGCTTAAGGTGCGGGTTCGATTCCCGCTACCCGCTCCAGATCTTCCCCGATTGCCATTCTGTTACACCGTGACGCGGGACGTTCGCGCTTTCATGTGCTTTTTGAAACGGCTCAGCGCTTGACGCGCGGAGCCTGCAGGGCCATGAACCTTGGCGAATGCGCGGGGTTTCATACCCGCCAGCCCAAAGTGCAGAAGGATCCGGAATGGCGCGGAGACAAGCGGCCCCGAATGCGGAACAGGAGCGCGAAGGCTCCCGTAAAATTGGCGTACTGTCGGCGCTGTGGCCGTATATGCGGCCATACCGTCTGCTGATGCTTGCTGCGACCTGCGCGCTGGTGATGACCGCAGGGCTGTCGCTGACGCTGCCTTTGGCAGTGCGCCGGGTGGTGGATAATTTCCGGGTCTCGGATTCCGAACTGCTGAACCTCTATTTTGGCGCGGCGCTGGGAATTGCTGCGCTGCTCGCGGCTGGCACCGGTGTGCGCTATGCGCTGGTGACCCGGCTGGGGGAACGGGTGGTGGCCGATATCCGCAAGGCGGTGTTCGACCGGGTGATCGGCATGAGCCCGGAGTTTTACGAACGGGTCATGACCGGCGAAGTGCTGAGCCGGATCACCACTGATACAACGCTGATCCAGTCGGTGCTGGGGTCCTCGGTGTCGATCGCGTTGCGCAATCTGCTGATTTTCCTGGGTGGCATGGTGCTGATGCTGCTGACCTCGGCCAAGCTGACGATGATGGTGCTGCTGATTGTGCCGGCCGTTATTGTCCCGATTCTGGTGCTGGGCCGCCGTCTGCGCGCGATCAGCAAGGAAAATCAGGACTGGATCGCAGCCTCCTCAGGCAATGCGGGTGAGGCGCTGGGGGCGGTGCAGACCGTGCAGGCCTTTACCCATGAGGCCGCCAGCCGCCTGAAATTCGGCGACATGACCGAGACCGCCTATACTGTTTCCTGCCGCCGGATCCAGACGCGTGCTTATCTGACAGTAATCGTGATTTTTCTGGTGTTCTCCGGAGTTGTCGGTGTGCTGTGGATGGGCGCCAATGATGTGCGCGCGGGTGTTATGTCCGAAGGTTCCCTGATCCAGTTTGTGATCTATGCTGTGCTGGTGGCTGGCTCGGTGGCAGCGCTGTCGGAAATCTGGAGCGAGCTGCAGCGCGCTGCCGGCGCAACCGAGCGGCTGGTTGAGCTGTTGAACACCAAGGATACCGTGCTGGATCCGGCTGCGGCGCAGGTGCTGCCCGCGCCGGTCAAGGGCGAAATCCAGTTCGACAATGTGTCGTTCCGCTATCCGTCGCGCCCCGATGTCTCGGCGCTGGACGCGGTGTCGCTGGCGGTAAAGCCGGGCGAGACTGTCGCATTTGTCGGACCGTCCGGCGCGGGCAAGACCACCATCATTCAGTTGCTGCAGCGGTTTTATGACCCGAACCAGGGTGCTGTGAAACTGGATGGTGTGGCGCTGACAGCGCTGCAGCGGGATGAATTCCGCCGTCACATCGCGCTGGTGCCGCAGGATCCGGTGATCTTTGCTGCCTCCGCCCGCGAGAACATCCGGTTCGGCCGGCCAGAAGCCTCGGATGCCGAGGTCGAAGCTGCAGCCCAGGCCGCCGCCGCGCATGACTTCATCTCGAAACTGCCCGAAGGCTATGACAGTTTTGTCGGCGAGCGCGGGGTGATGCTGTCGGGCGGCCAGAAACAGCGGATTGCCATTGCCCGTGCCATCCTGCGCGATGCGCCGGTACTGCTGCTGGACGAGGCGACCTCGGCGCTGGATGCCGAAAGCGAACGTCTTGTGCAGGCCGCGGTGGACGAGCTGAGCCAGGGCCGGACGACACTGATTGTGGCGCACCGTCTGGCAACGGTGAAGAAGGCCGACCGGATTGTGGTGATGGATCAGGGCCGGATTGTGGCCACCGGCACCCATGATGAGCTGGTGGCGCAAGGCGGGTTGTATGCGCGCCTGGCCAAGCTGCAGTTCACCGAAGGGCTGGCAGCGGAGTAAACGCCAATTCCTGAAGAATACTCTGCACCCCGGACTGGTTCCGGGGTGTTTTTGTTTGGAAAACCGCAAGTCGCAGCAAAATGGCGCCACGTCATGCCGCAAACTGCCTTGGCGTGACCCTGTTGCGGTGCTTGCGCAATTGCGCGTTTGCAATAGTCTGGGCGCAAACAGAACACCCCATTCATTGGGGGAACGGGGAGGAGATTTATGGGATTTTCCGGAGTCGCAGACCGCGACGCGCTGCAGAACGAAATGCCGTATGAGGCGCGGGATCTGCCGGCCACGCTGTATGGGCTGCTGTCACGGACCGCGGGCAAGTTCCCGAACAGCAACGCGGTCAGCTATCAGATTTTTTCCGGCCCCCGGGACAAGGCGGAAACCCTGACCTGGAGCACGCTGAAGGATCAGGTGAGCCAGGCGGCCAATATGTTCCGCGCGCTGGGGATCGGAGAGCAGGACGTGGTCGCCTATGTGCTGCCCAACTGCCACGAGACGCTGGTGACCATGCTGGGCGGTGCGGTGGCGGGGATCGTGAACCCGATCAACCCGCTTTTGGAGCCAGAGCAGATCGCCTCGATCCTGCGCGAGACCAAGGCCAAGGTGGTGGTGACCCTGCGGCCCTTCCCCAAAACCGATGTGGCCCAGAAGGTGGCTGAGGCCGTGCGCCATGCGCCTGGGGTGAACACGGTGCTGGAAGTGGACCTGAACCGTTACCTGACGCCGCCGAAATCCTGGATCGTGCCGTTGATCCGGCCCAAGCTGGATAATCAGGCCAAAGCGGCCCATGCGGATTACCTGAATTTCTCCAAGGAGATGGCAAAACATCCCGCCACGCTGAATTTCGCCGACAGCGACGGCGACCGGGTTGCCTGCTATTTCCACACCGGCGGCACCACGGGAATGCCCAAGGTGGCGCAGCATAAATACTCAGGCCTGATCTATAACGGCTGGCTGGGGGACACACTGCTGTTCACCGAAGAAGACAACATCATGTGCCCGCTGCCGCTGTTCCACGTTTTTGCGGTGCATGTGATCATGATGGCGGCGGTGTCCTCGGGGGCGCATGTGGTGTTCCCGACACCGCAAGGTTACCGGGGCGAGGGGGTGTTCGACAACTTCTGGAAGCTGATCGAACGCTGGAAGATCACCTTTATCATCACCGTGCCCACCGCTGTTTCGGCGCTGATGCAGCGGGAAGTGGACGCTGATATCTCCTCGGTGAAAACGGCGTTTTCCGGCTCGGCCCCGATGCCGATGGAATTGTTCAAGCGGTTTGAGGCGGCATCGGGTGTGACCATTGTCGAAGGTTACGGTTTGACCGAGGCGACCTGCCTGGTTTCGTGCAACCCTCCGGGCGGTGAAAAGAAGGTTGGCTCGGTTGGGATCCCGCTGCCCTATACGGATGTGCGGATCGTCAAGCAGACCTCCGACGGCCCGCTGGAATGCGGAGTCGATGAAGTCGGGGAAATCTGCATCTCGAACCCCGGCGTGTTCCCCGGCAATACCTATACCGAAGCCGACAAGAACGTGGACCTCTACTATCAGGACAAATACCTGCGCACCGGCGACTTGGGGCGGATTGACGGGGATGGCTACCTGTGGATCACCGGCCGTGCCAAAGATCTGATCATCCGGGGCGGCCACAACATCGACCCGGCCGAGATCGAAGAGGCGCTGCTGGGCCATGAAGCGGTGGCATTTGCCGGCGCTATCGGCCAGCCGGATGCCCACTCGGGCGAGCTGCCTTGCGCCTTTGTTGAGCTGGTGGGCGGCGCCTCGGTCAGCGAGGAAGAACTGCTTGAGTACTGCAAGATCCACGTGCATGAGCGGGCGGCGATCCCCAAGCATATGACGGTGCTGGACGAGCTGCCGAAAACCGCCGTGGGCAAGGTATTCAAGCCGGATCTGCGCAAGCATGCGATCACCCGTGTTTACAACGGCGCACTGGAAAAGGCCGGTCTGGCCGCGCGGGTTGTCAGCGTGACTGACGACAAAAAACGCGGTCTGGTGGCCCAGGTGGCGGCCAATGGCAGTGCCGAGCCTGAAATTTCCGGTGTCCTGGCCAGCTTTACCCGGCCCTGGGAGCCGGCGGCGGGCTGAACCTGATTGTAAACGTGAGATAAAAGGCGCCCTCAGGGGCGCTTTTTCATTCAGGCATTCCATTTACAGGAATCTCTGCCTAGGCTCTGAAAACAGACACGCAGGGAGGCTCGCGGATGGATTATGAACGGCTGATCGACGAAGAGACCTGGGACTTTATCCAGAAGACCGGGGAGCACTACCCTGATGACGCCGTTGAGATGTCCATTGAAGAGCAGCGCCTGATTTATGACTCCATGGCACGCGAGTTCCGGGTGCCGCGTCCGGATGTGGTTTCGGTCATGGATACCTCGGCTAACGGGGTGCCGGTCCGGGTCTACACCGCAGGCGATCCGACCCGCACGGTACTGTTCTGTCATGGCGGCGGATTTGTGGTTGGCGGGCTCGACAGCCATGACGATGTCTGCGCCGAGATCTGCGCCCAGACCGGTTACCGGGTAGTGGCCGTGGACTACCGCCTGGCGCCGGAGCACAAGCACCCGGCCAGTTTCGAGGACGCCTGGACCGCTTTGGAATGGGTGGAGGCCGCTTATGGCACCGGCATTGTCCTGACCGGTGACAGCGCCGGTGCGAACCTGTGCGCTGCGGTTGCCGCCCATGCCCGGGGCCGGACAGAGGCAATCCTGGGGCAGGTGCTGATCTATGGCGCCTTTGGCGGCGATGTGAACCAGGGGTCTTATATCGAACACGCCAAAGCGCCGATGCTGACCCGCGAGGATGTGCTGTTTTACATGGATATCCGAACCGACGGCGCGGCGCCGAAAGATGATCCGCAGTTAACACCGCTTGCCGACAGCGATTTTGCAGGTCTGCCGCCGACAGTGCTGGTGACAGCTGATTGCGACCCGGTGCGCGATGACTCCCGTGATTACAGCGACCGCGTTCAGGAGGCCGGCGGCAAGGCGCATTGGATCAACGAGCCGGGCCTGATCCACGGGTATCTGCGCGCCCGCCACAGCGTGGGCCGGGCGCGGGACAGTTTCGAGCGGATCTCGGTCGCGATCGAAGCGCTGGGGCAGGGGATCTGGAGCTACGATGACGAGGCGCCCTAGCCGGCGACCTCGCGGCATTGCTCCTGAACCAGCGATGTATCCAGCCAGCCGCCGCTGGTTGCCTGCCAGTCCGGGCCGGAGGTTGTGACATAGGTCCAGCTGCCAACCGGGATGTGCGAATAGCTGACATAATCCCCGGCAACGATCTGACCGACCAGCGGTGCATCCGGGCGGTGTCCCGCCCGCAGGCCGGTCACCGGACCCAGCCAGCCAAGGCAGGCGCTTTCAAACTCGTCCCGCACAGGCAGGTCCCACAGCTGGTGCCTGAGGAACAGATCGTCCAGGTCCAGATAGGACTGCTTGTTGTTCACCCGGCAGCCGAACCGCGCCTCCATTTCCTTGACCAATGCCACCATCCGCCCGGCGTGCGGCGGCAGGGATACGGATTTGCCGATGCAATCGCCGTTGTTGAACACCGCCCGGCCCAGCGGCGAGCCGAAACAATACCCGGCCCGGTCGATAACTGCGTTCCTGGTGAACCACAGGTCGTGACAGGCATCGCTGGCCAGAACCGGGGACGCCAGCATGCACAGCGCAGCAGCAAAGGATTTCATGGCAATCTTTCCTGACGAATAAAAACAGCGGCTGAGGACCATTCTAGCACACAACCGCCGAATTCGCGTTACTTCAGGAACGGTTCTGCCTTCATTGCGCCGGCAATGGGTGCGCCCAGACGTTTCAGGATGGTCGGCGCCAGCTGGCGCTGGTCGATCACGGCGTCATGATCAGGTCCTTCGGCATCACCAAAGTAGTACAGTGCTGTTTCCTGCTGCAGGGCGCCGCGGCCGCCATGGTGGCCGCGCTCGTCCTGGCCGTGGTCTGCCGTGACGATCACCTCATAGCCCAGATCGCGCCAGCGGGTGATGAAGGGGGCCAGCATCTCGTCCATCACGAAACAGGCGTGGTCCATTTCCTGGCAATCATGGAAGAACCGGTGGCCCATGCTGTCCAGGGTACAGGTGTGCAGCATCCCGTAGTCCAGGCCAAATCGCAGGCAGAGGTTGGTCAGGGTGCCGAACAGATCGACATCCGACGGGGTCATCTGATTATCTTTGCCGTAGCCGGTCATGGAATGGAACCGGCCATGGTTGATGGTCTTGCTTTCGGGTTCATCGTATTCGATGTCGCGCACGTAGTCGAACGGATGCCGGTTGAAGAAGGACGACCAGTAGCTGTGCGCCACAGCCCCCGTCACGCCGCCCGCTTCGCGCACCTGGGAGAATACGTCCTTTTCCTTCAGCCGGAACACATTGGCATTGCCGGTGCAGCCATGGATGGCGGGCGCCACACCGGTGTGGATCGAGGCATAGCAGCTGGCCGAGATAGACGGCAGCACAGCGCGCAGTTTCCAGACGCGGGCATCGCCGCTGTCGACCCAGCCTTCGAGGTTGCCGAACAGGCGGCGGAAGTTGCGCCACGGCACACCGTCCAGAATGATGAGCAGGAGTTTGTTGTCCATTCGCCGAATCCCTTTTTCGCGCAGACCTTGGTGCCGTATCATCGTGACGGTTTCTTGAATTGCCATTCAAAAAACGAAAGGATGGTCAGAAACCGGCATTTCGGCAGGAAGTTTCCTTGCTTTGCCGGGGAGGGGCCGGGCCGGTCTTAGAATGCGGTGGCAAGGACATAGACGCCGGAAAGCAGTAGGAGCCCGCCAGTGGAGTTGGCAAACAGGCGCGGGTTGCGGACATGCTTTTCCGCCAGCACATAAAGCGCAAGCCCGGCAATCCAGTAGAGGTTCATGATGCCGCCGGCAAACAGCAGCAGCATCAACGCCCAGCAGCAGCCGAGGCAAAAAACGCCGTGATGGGCGCCCATCAGTACAGCACCAGCCAAACCTGTGCGGTTATGCGCGGTCAGAAATTGTACCGGCATCCGGCAATGAAATAGGCAGGCGTGCTTGTAGGGGGTAAACTGATAGGCGCCCGCCGCCAGCAACAACGCACCGCCAAGCGCGCGGCTGCTGAGCGACATCATGGGACCATCAGAGAGGCCCCACGATTCCAGCCACCATTGCAAGCTGGTGGCGATAATTGAAAAAACGGCCCAAGCCAGCAGATAACCGCCAAGAAACGCCAAACTCAGCAGCGGTGCCTGCTGCGGTCTGGAGCCGGCTTTTTTGATGGCCGTGTAAAGCAACAGCACAGGCGCGGCACTGGGGGTCATCATGGCGACCATCATGATCCACCACATCAGGAAGATCAGCCCGGTATAGGCAGGTGTCCAGGCATCGTTCGCGCCCATCTGCATCGGTGCGCCAATCGGTCCGGCCATCCGTGTCATTTCTACCGCGGTCATGGTCATGCCAACGCCGAAAACAGTGTAAAGCACGCTAAGCAGCACGATCATGGCCACGGCGCCCAGCACCACTGCCTGGTCGTGGCGCGCCAACCGTTCCGCTGTTCCCTTTATGCGCAGCACCGGTGCCATGGCCGTCTCAGGCCGCGCGCTCAACGCCTCTGCCGGTCAGGTGCAGCTCGGCGATATGGGCGTGGGTTGCGCTGTTCTTATCCAGGCTGATCGCTGCATTGCGTGTCACGGTCGAACCGCAGGCCATGGCGGCCTCGGTGAATTCGAAGCCTTTCGGCAGCGCGATGCTGATGAAATGCGGATCCCCGGAAACGATATTGGCGATCGGCTGCACTTTGGTTTCGGCGTAATCGCCAACCTTGGCCGACCCGGTGCCGGTTTCGCGATCGTAGTCCAACGAGATCGCGGCATGCAGCGTTTCGTGCTTGGTCGGGCTTGTCAGGCTGAACACATAGAACATGGTGGCGAATTCATCGGTGTCTTCGCCCGTCATGATCGCCTCCAGCGCGGCCCGCTGATCCGCGGTGGCGCGTTCGTCGATGATCATCTGCATCTGGCCGTTGCCCTCGTGCACGGCGCCCGGCCATTTATAGATCACCGCCGCATAAAGCCCGTCCAGCTGGACGCTGCCATAATGCCCCTTGTCGATACGGTAGGTCAGCATGGCTTCGCAAGTGCCGTCCGTGGGCAGCTGTGAGAACTGGCACGGGCACCCCGGATTGCAATTGCAGTTGCCGATTTCCTGTCCGTGAATGGCCCAATCTGTCATAGCAGCCCCTCCAGCCTGTTGCAGTCAAACAAAACTGCCCGATGACTTCAGGTTGACCTGCAAAGCAAAAACAGCTGCACTCAGAAAAAGAACATTATTTGCGGCTGGACCCGCCGCATTTCCCCGGTTCCGTCAAGCTATCACAAAATAACCGGGGGCAGAAAAGAAAAAGCCCCCGCCCGGAACCGGGCAGGGACGTGAGATGACGCAAAAATTTTACGGGATCAGTTGCCGGCGCTTTCCATTTTGCGGTTGGCGATCACCTCTTCCAGCCATCCCAGCTTCATCTCGGGGACGGAACTCAGCAGCAGGTCGGTGTAATCGTCAAATGGCGGACTCAGCACTTTGGACTTGCCGCCGTAGCGTTGCACCTTGCCCTGATACATCACCGCGATGTTGTCCGAGATGGCGCGCACGGTTGCCAGATCGTGGGTGATGAACAGATAGGCCACATCCTCGATCTTCTGCAGGTCCAGAAGCAGCTTCAGGATGCCGTCCGCCACCAGCGGGTCCAGCGCCGAGGTGACCTCGTCGCAGATGATCATCTTGGGCTTGGCCGCCAGCGAGCGGGCAATGCAGACACGCTGCTTCTGGCCGCCTGACAATTCCGCCGGATACCGGTCCATGAATTTTTCGCCCAGCTCGATCTCGTCGAGCAGTTCGATGATCCGCTTCTTCTTTTCCGCGCCGCGGATGCCAAAGTAGAACTCCAGCGGGCGGCCGATGATGGTGCCAACGGTCTGGCGCGGGTTCATCGCGACATCCGCCATCTGATAGATCATCTGCAGCTCGCGCAGGTCCTCGCGGCTGCGCCCTTTGAGGTCGCCTGAAAGAGTGCGGCCTGCAAATTCGATCTCGCCCTCGCGCGGCGGCAGCAGGCCGGTGATGACGCGGGCCAGGGTGGATTTTCCGGAACCGGATTCACCCACAACCGCCAGCGTCTGGCCGGGATAAAGATCAACATTCACATTGTGCAGCACGTCGAACTGGGTGCCTTTGTAGCGCGCGGTGATATTGCGCACGCTCAGCACGGGATCCGGCGTCGGGGCTTTCTCCTCATGCTCGATGGAGCGGACCGAGACAAGCGCCTGGGTGTACTCCTCCTGCGGGTTGTTGATGATCTGGTCAACAGGGCCGTATTCCACGGTGTTGCCCATCTTCAGCACCATGATGTCGTCGCTCACCTGCGCCACAACCGCCAGGTCGTGGGTGATGTAGAGCGCGGCAACACCGGTGTCGCGGATCGCTTCCTTGATCGCCATCAGCACGTCGATCTGGGTGGTCACGTCGAGCGCGGTTGTCGGCTCGTCGAAGACCACCAGATCCGGCTCCGGGCACAGCGCCAGCGCGGTCATGCAGCGCTGCAGCTGGCCGCCCGACACCTGGTGCGGGAAGCGCTCGCCGATATTGTCCGGGTCCGGCAGGCCCAGTTTGGCAAACAGCACCCGCGCACGGGCTTCGGCGTCCTTGCGGGAGAACTTCTTTTGCTCCACCGCGGCCTCGACCACCTGGTCCATGATCTTCTTGGCGGGGTTGAAGGAGGCTGCCGCCGATTGCGACACATAGGTCACCTCGGCGCCGCGCAGTTTGCGGATGTCCTTGTGGCTGCCCTTGAGGACGTCGCGGCCGTTAACCCAGACTTCGCCGCCGGTGATCTTCACGCCGCCGCGGCCATAGGCCATGGACGCCAGACCGATGGTGGATTTGCCTGCTCCGGATTCGCCAATCAGCCCCAGCACCTTGCCGGGCGCGAGGTCAAAGCTGACCCCGTGCACGATCTCGATATCACGGGGGCGTTCCCCCGGCGGATAGATGGTCGCGCCGATCTTCAGGTCGCGGACTTTCAACAGGGCATCGCTCATCCGCGGCCTCCTTTCAGCGAGGTTGTCCGGTTCAGCACCCAGTCAGCCACAAGGTTGACCGAGATTGCCAGGGTGGCGATGGCAAAGGCCGGGATCAGGGCTGCAGGAATGCCGTAGACGATGCCTTCCTTGTTCTCCTTCACGATGCCGCCCCAGTCAGCCTCAGGCGGCTGCACACCCAGGCCAAGGAAGGACAGGGTAGAAACAAACAGAACCGCAAAGATGAACCGCAGGCCCATTTCGGCAATCAAAGGGGACAACGCGTTGGGCAGGATTTCGCGGAAGATGATCCAAACGGTTTTTTCGCCGCGCAGACGGGCTGCTTCGACATAGTCCATGACCTCGATATCCACTGCGACGGCCCGGGCCAGACGGTAGACGCGGGTGGCGTCCAGCAGGCCCATCACGATGATCAGCATCGGAATAGTCACTGGCGCAACCGACAGCACAACCAGCGCAAAGATCAGCGTCGGGATTGACATCACCAGATCGACAAAGCGCGACAGCGCCTGGTCAACCCAGCCGCCGGCAACGGCGGCAAAGAAACCGAGGATTGACCCCAGGGTGAACGACAAGACGGTTGCTGCGGTGGCGATGAAGATGGTGGTGCGGCCGCCATAGATCATCCGGCTGAGAAGGTCGCGACCGATGTTGTCGGTGCCCAGCAGGTATTCAGCGCTGGACGGCTCCCACACATCGCCGACGATTTCGCCAACGCCAAAGGGGGCCAGCAGCGGCGCAAAGATGGCGCCAAGAAAGTACAGGGCCGTGAAGAACAGCCCGATGAGTGCGGAAATGGGGATGTTCTTCATTTCGGATGCCTCAGGCGCGGGTTGCTCAGGATGGCGACGATATCGGCAATCATGTTGAGGCCGATATAGACGGCGGCAAAGATAAGGCCGCAGGCCTGCACAACAGGCACGTCACGCTTGGACACGTGATCCACCAGATACTGGCCCATGCCCGGGTAGACAAACACCACCTCGATCACCACGACGCCGACAACCAGATAGGCGAGGTTCAGCATCACGACGTTGACGATCGGCGCAATCGCGTTGGGAAAAGCGTGGCGGTAGATAACTTGAAAGGCGTTGAGGCCCTTCAGTTCGGCGGTTTCGATATAGGCCGACTGCATCACGTTCAGGATTGCGGCGCGGGTCATCCGCATCATATGCGCCAGAACCACCAGCGTCAGCACGGTGATCGGCAGGGCGATGGCGTTCAGCTTTTCAAACAGGGTCATGCCATCATTAATCATGGCGACCGACGGAAACCAGCGCAGTTTCACTGCGACCACGTACATCAGCACATAGCCGATCAGGAATTCGGGGATCGAGATCGAGGCCAGGGTGACGGCCGAAATCAGTTTGTCGGGCCAGCGGTCTTTGAACCGAACGGCAAGCAGGCCCAGGAAAATCGCCAGCGGAACTGCGACCACAGCAGCCCAGAACGCCAGGAACATAGTGTTCCAGAAACGGCCGGCCAGCGCAGAGGTGATGTCTTGGCCACTCGTCAGCGCAGTGCCGAGATCACCCTGCATGGCACCGAACAGCCAGGCGAAATAGCGCCCCACAGGCGGATCATTGACCCCAAGTTCGGCCCGCAGGTTGGCAAGAGCCTCCGGTGTTGCTGATTGCCCCAGGATCGATTGGGCAACATCGCCAGGCAGCACGATCGTGCCCGCGAAGATCACCACTGAGATAAGCAGCAAAAGAAGGAGGCTCAGCGCGATGCGCTGAGCCAGGAGTTTTATAATCGGGGACATTTAAGCTTTGACCCACAGCTTGCTGGCAGCATAGCCGTTCATCAGAACCTGGCCCGGGACACCTTCGACGAAACCGTCAACCTTGTCGGTTGTTGCCTCGACAAAATCGTTGAACATCGGGCAGATCAGGCCGCCCTGGTCGCGCAGGATTGTCGACATGTCTGCATACATCTGGGTGCGCTTGGCGACGTCCAGCTCACCGCGGGCTGCAACCAGCATCTGGTCGAATTGCTCGTTGTTGAAACGGGTGTCGTTCCAGTCCGCGGTCGACAGGTAGGCGGTTGTGAACATCTGGTCCTGGGTCGGGCGGCCGCCCCAGTAGCTGGTGCAGAAGGGCTGATTGTTCCAGACTTCCGACCAGTAGCCGTCGTTCGGCTCACGCTTGACGTCCAGCTTGATGCCGGCGCTTTGGCAGGATTGCTGGAACAGCGCCGAAGCATCCGGTGCGCCGGGGAACGAATTGTCCGAGGTGCGCAGCAGCACCGAGCCGTCATGGCCGGATTTCTTCATGTGGAACATCGCTTTGTCCGGATCGAACTGACGCTGCTCCAGCTCGGTGTACATCGGATAAGACGCATTGATCGGGCTGTCATTGCCCACCGTGCCATAGCCGTTCAGGATCTTGTCGACCATTTCCTCGCGGTTGATCCCGTACTTCAGCGCCATACGCAGGTCGTAGTTGTCGAACGGTGCAGTGTTGGTGTGCATGATGAACACATAGTGACCGGCCGCCGAGGTCGAATGGACCGTGATATTGGGCGCGCGCTCGACCAGTTTTGCGGTGCGCGGGGGCACCCGGTCGATCACATCCACCTGGCCGGACTGCAGCGCTGCAACGCGGGCGGTGTCATCGTTGATAACGATGATTTCAACGGTCTCGGCATTGCCCAGATCACCCCAGTAGTTCGGGTTCTTCTCGGCCACAAAACGCACGCCCATATCGGCGGACTTCATGATGTAGGGGCCGGTGCCGATGGCAGCCGCGGGATCGTCATTGCCGCCGCCCGGCTGAACGATCAGGTGATAGTCGGCCAGCAGATAGGGAAGGTCGGCGTTCGGGCTGTCGAGTTCAAAGACAACGGTATCGCCGTCTGCGCGCACGTCCTTGATGCCGCGCATGATACCCAGGGCGCCGGACTTGGTGTCTTCGCCGCTGTGGCGCTCCATGGTCTTGACCACGTCTTCTGTGGTGACGTTCTGGCCGTTGGAATAGGTTACGCCGGACCGCAGTTTGAAGGTCCAGGTGCGTGCATCTGCAGAAGCTTCATAGCTTTCGGCCAGTTTGCCTTCGATGCCGCCGTCTTCGGTCAGTTCCACCAGGGTTTCACCCCACAGGCGGGTGACCATCAGGCCAACCGTGTTGGTAACCAGCGCCGGGTCCAGGCTGTCGGTGGTAGAGCCACCCTGCAAACCAAGGCGCAAAGTGCCGCCTTTTTGCGGACCCGCGGCCTTGGCTGCGCCGGACAGCAGCAGGTTTGCGGACACAGCGGTAAAGCCCAGTGCGGCGGCCTTGCCCAGGAAGTCACGCCGCGTCAGTTTGCCTGCCACGGCCTGACTGGCCAGATACTGCATATGCTTGTTCATTGATTTCTCCCGATTGATTGCGGTGCTGCAAGCACCCGTTTTTTGATTGGTGGTTCAAGATTTGCGCATTTACTGCCACCTCGCAAGCGTTATTCGCCAAACCCTTGGCGGGCGGGAACGAGCACTTGCGAGGCCGGATAAGGGGGTGTCGTCTTTTTTAGGTAAGGTGCCGTTTTCAGTGGTAATGTCGCGTGTAAATCAAAAAAACATCCGGAATGCGACAAGAAATTTTTGTGCTCCGGAATGATGGAATTTTTATGAATCTGCCGCGATTGCGTACGCCGCCGGGTTTGAATTCGGAAAGAATCGATGCTTTGAGGTCCAAAAACGTCTTCCGCACCGCAAAAGACCAATTCCTGACCTTTTTCCGCAGCGGCAGGCGGGGTCGTCCGGGCCAATCCCTAAGAACGGTTTGCGGCACGCCAGATAGCTGCCTGTTGGCGCCGGATCAGAGCTGTTCTGTGTCCATCCAGACCGTCACCGGGCCGTCATTCAGCAGCCGGACCTTCATGTCGGCACCGAACTGTCCTTTTGCAATTTCCAAACCTAGCCGGGACAATTGCTCCGCAAAATACTCGTACAGCCGTTCGCCGTCGGCAGGGGCTGCGGCAGTGGAAAACCCCGGACGGTTGCCGCGGCGGGTGTCGGCGGCCAGGGTGAATTGGCTGACCACCAGCGCACTGCCGCCGGTATCCAGCACCGAGCGGTTCATCTTGCCGCCCGTGTCCTTGAAAATCCGGAGCTTGGATATTTTGGCCGCCAGCTGATCCGCCTGCGCCTCGCCGTCGCCTTCCATGGCGCAGATCAGGATCAGTAAGCCGGGGCCGATTTCGCCGATGGCCGTGCCCTCAACAGTGACCGAGGCCTCGCTGACCCGCTGTATCAATGCCCGCATCTGTCTTGTCCTTGCTTCGGTTCAGCCGTGCCAGCCCATGAAATCCTGCAGCGCAGCGCAGCGCGGCAGCTGTGGCGGGTGAATAACAGATCATCAAGGCTGGGCAGATCGGGTGTCATGCAGGTCTCTCCTGTCGCTGGCCGGCGGGCCTTACTGCTGCCCGGCGAAATAGGCGATGGCGGCAATCACGATGGCGGCGGCCAGCGCAGCGGCCGCGATTTTGACCGCAGAATAGGGCCGTTCGCCCTGCACCCGCCCGGATTGCCCGTTGATTACAAACCGATAGGTCTTGCCGCGGTATTTATAGGCCGCCAGCCAGACCGGCAGCAGGATGTGTTTAAAGGTCACCTCTGAAACCTGAGTGTCAATATCGCTGATCCGCTGGCGGTCGCCGCCGATGTCAAATCGCACATCGCGCTCAATCACCCGGTCCATCTTTTGGCCCGCTTCGGCGAAACCGGTTTCCAGATCCACGGTGTAAGCCTCGGCCCGGAAACCCGCCAGGTATTGCGGCTGGTATGGTTCCAGCTGAGACAGATCCCAGGGTTCCAGTGCCTCGGTATAGCGTTTGGGCAGGCTGTTGGAGGCCAGTACCAGCACATCGTCAAAGAACCGCTGCACCCGGCCTGACACCGGCGTCCAGCGCACCTTGGACACCTGCCGGGTCTTGGTCTCACCATCCTGCTGGTAGGTCTCGGTCACGTAATAAACCGTGCCGCGCTGACCGGAGTAGCGGCTGCGGGTCTGGGCGTCATAGGTCCAGTAGGGCACATAGATACCCTGCATCCGCCGCCCCTTGCGGGCGTATTCCCTCAGGCCGCTGGGCGCAAACCACAGGCCGCCCAGCCAGTCGGTCATTGCCTTATGCGCGGCGCGCTCGGGTATTGCAAAGGGCAGCACGCCCTTGGGTTTGATATGCCTGCTTTCGCCGGTTCCAGTGACCACCGGTGTGGCGCAGAACGGGCATTCCTTGGCATGGGTGTCGGGGTCAAACTCAACCTGTGCTGCGCAATTGGGGCAGGTGGAAACGCGGGTCACTTCGATCTCCGCCTCTGGCAGCCGGTCTGCGGCGGCGGCGGCGAAGTCCAGTTCCTGAAGCGCAGTCCCTTTCCATGGCCCGCTGCGGATGCTTTCGGAATGCCCGCAGTGGCCGCAGGTCAGGGTGCCCGCGGCCGGGTCATAGGAGTAGTCCGCACCGCATTGTTCACAAGGGAAGCGATGAGTTTCTTCCTCGGCGGCGGGCATGGTTTCAGCGGGCGGCGGCGGGGGCATCGTCACGTGCGGCAACCTGTCAGGTAAGGGGGCAGGGAATGGGGCGGGCAGCAAACCGCTTGGCGGTTGTTGACCCGGCGCGGCGTTATCCGGCAGGAGGCGGCGGCGGGGGAGGCGGCGGCAGGATGGTGAACAGCTGCGCCAGTTCCATCACATCGCCGGCCCGCTTCCAGCCATCCTGGCCCGGGGTCCAGACATGGCTTTCCCGCGTCAGGGTGCCGTCCTGCGCCATCCGTCCCATTCTTGCTTTTGAGTAGGGTCCGGAGGTCTGTCCGTCCGCTGCAATGTGCCAGACATGCTCGACCGGCGGCGGGGGCGGGGCAACAGGTGCGGCCTGCGGGGCTGCGGCAGGCGCTGCCGGTGCGGCTGCAGCGGGGGCGGGGCGGGCGCCCCAGGGGCCTGCGGGCTGACCCGCTGCCCCGTTGCCGAACTGGTTGCCCATCTGCTGTGCCATCGCGAACCCCATACCCATTCCCATGCCAGCACTCATGCCGCTGTTCGGGGTTTGCGCTGCAGCGGTCATTGCCTCAGCTGCGGAGAATTGCGTGTAGCGGCCAAGATCACCCAAAACGCCCATCTGGGTGCGCTTGTCCATCGCCTCTTCCACCGCCGGCGGCAGCGAGATGTTTTCGATGTAAAGCTCAGGGATCATCAGGCCGTATTCGGCGATTGTGCCAGAGATCTCAGCCGCTACCAGCTTGCCCAGGTCCGCGGTATTGGCGGCCATGTCCAGTACCGGAATGCCGGAGCCGGCGACCACGCGGGAGAACTCCTGCACGATGATGTTGCGGATCTGATAGGAAATCTCGTCCATGGTGAACTCACCATCGGTGCCGACGATCTCGGTCAGGAACCGCGCCGGGTCAGCGACGCGCACGGTATAGCTGCCAAAGGCCCGCAGCCGCACCGGGCCGAACTCCGGATCGCGGCAGATGATCGGGTTCTTGGTCCCCCATTTCAGATCGCTGAACCGGGTGGTGTCGACAAAATAGACCTCCGATTTAAACGGCGACTGGAACGCGTGGTCCCAGTGCTGCAGCGTTGTCATCACCGGCATGTTGTTGGTCTCAAGCATGTAAAGACCGGGTGTGAACACATCCGCCAGCTGGCCCTCATGCACAAATACCGCTGCCTGGCCCTCGCGCACCGTCAGCTTGGCGCCGTATTTAATCTCATGGCCTTCGCGCTCAAACCGCCAGACCATGGTGTCATGGGTGTCATCCACCCAATGGATGACGTCAATGAATTCGCCTTTGAGAAAATCGAAAATACCCATCTGTCAGGTCCTCTTTCTTTGCTGGCCTACAGCTCCTGGCCCATCGCCTCGCGGGCGAGAATGCGGATCACGGGACGGGCCTCGCCTGCGCCCATCCCCGTTTTCAGTCTTGGATCATACAGCATCTGCAGCAGTTTTTCGTCAAAGCTGGTCAGCAGCGCGAATTCGTCGTCGTCGTTAAAGATCGAGGGCCGCGCCCGCGGGCTGTCATTCCTGAGACCGAGCCCCTGCGCGACTTCCTCATGCACGCAGCTTTTGCGTACCAGATCAGGGTGTTCGGCGCGGATCAGCGCCACGCCGCGGGTGTAGGACAGCGGATCGCTTTGCGGCCCGCCGGCAACCACAAGGCAGTAAAAACTGCGGGGCGGGGCTGCCAGCAGCGACAGGTCTTTGGCGCTGATCGAAGGCAGCAGCTCGCGCACCCGCTCAGCGACAAAGGCGCTGTCATCAAGGCTAGCAAAGATCACGTGAAAATTGGCCCGGGAGGCCACTGTTGTTACAGGGTGGCTGGTGATGCGGGCCAGCCGTGCCGCATAGGCGGTGACTGTGTCCTTGTCCGCGACCCGCTGGGCAGCGGGTACCGAGGGGCCGAATTCGGCAGCGATCCGCACCGGCCCGGCCCAACGGCCCAAGCCGCCGGAAATGCCCGATCCGCCGTATTCGTCATAAAACGCCAGCGCCTCGAAACTTTCAGCCAGGTCCTCGGCATCATAGGGCGTGTCCGGGCCGCCGCCATCGGTGCGCAGCAGCCCACGGGTCAGCAGGTCGCGTTGCAGGGCGTTATAATAATAAGCCAGCTGGGCACTGTCGGAAGAGGGTTTGTAGACCGCAGGTTCAGGCACTGCGGGACGGGCCTGCGGCACCAGCGATTCTGCTTGGTCGAAGGGCAGGCAGGCAGACAGCGCGGTCAGCCCGGCAACTACCGCCCCGCTTGTCCAAACGGATCTGAATGCCTGCACGCCTGCCACTCCGCTCAGGTCGGCACAGCGGTGCCGGCGTTATCGCCAACCCCATCGCGGCGCGACTTGGCAGAGGCCAGCGTATCTCGCAGGTCGGCTTCCATTTTCTGCAGATCGGCCTCGGCAGCGGCGCGTTTGGCTTTGCCTTCGTCAGCAATCCGCAGGCTGTCCTGAATGGTGCCGATCAGATCGGCGTTGGCCTGTTTTACCGCTTCGATGTCAAAGACGCCGCGCTCCATCTCCTGCCGGATCATCTCGTTTGATTGGCGCAGATTGGCGGCGTTGGACTTCAGCAATTCGTTGGTCAGGTCATTGGCATCGCGCACGGCTGCTGCCGCTTGGGCCGAACGCTGGATGGTCAGCGCCTGGGCCAGCTGGGTCTCCCACAGGGGCACGGTGTTCACCAGGGTCGAATTGATCTTGGTGACCAGTGATTTGTCGTTCTCCTGCACCAGCCGGATCGAGGGCAGCGATTGCATGGTGACCTGACGGGTCAGTTTCAGGTCATGCACCCGGCGTTCCAGATCGTCGCGGGCGGCGCGCAGGTCGCGCAGCTCCTGCGCCTTCATCACCTGGTCATCTTCGGGTGCTGCCTGCACTTCGGCTTCCTTGGCGGGGATATCTTCGGCGTCGAGCTTGGCCAGCATTGCCTCGCCTGCGGCGATGTACAGCGCCAGCTCGTCATAAAAGCTCAGCGTTTTCTCGTAGAGCATATCGAGAGATTTGATGTCTTTCAGCAGGGTGTGCTCGTGTCCCAGCAGATCGTCGGTGACCTTGTCGATCTGCCCCTGAACGGTTTCATACCGCGCGGTGAATTTGGCAAAAGGGGCTGCCTTGCCCAGCAGCCGCTCCCAGAACGTCGGCTTGCGGCGGATATCCAGCTCGGACACTGAAAAGCCGCGGATGGCGGTCACGATATTGCGTAAGCTGTCGCCCGCAGGCCCCACGTCCTTGTTGCGCACATCGGCCAGCATCGCCTGGCTGATCGTCTGCAGTTCGCTTTGCGCGGCCGAGCCGAAATGGATGATCGAATTGGTGTCGCCCATGTCGATCTGATCCATCCGCACCCGGATCGCCTCGCTGGTGGTGGCGTCGGCCTGCGCCAGCGGCTGGATCTCTGCGGCGGGTTCGGGCAGTTCGATCGCCGTCACCTCATTGACCAGGGCCTCGGCTTGGGCGGCTTTCTGTTGCACGGCTTCGGACATGAACGGCTTCCTCGCTAATCAGTTTTGGTCCAGATGGACCCCTTCACGCTGCAAACGGTCGCGCAGCACATCAATTTCAATACCCAGATCCGCGCGATCCTCGACCAGCATCTTGCGGGTGCGCGCGGCAAAATTCTGTTCCAGATCGTCCAGCAGCGCCAGATAATCGGTGCGGGCCTGGGCGTCCTGGCTGCGGGCATAGATATCGGCGAATTTCACCGTCGCGTCACGGGCGCCCTGCAAATACACAGTCAGATACTTGCGCGCTGCAGTCAGGTCGCGCGGGTCTTCCTCAACCGTGCGGAACAGGTCGCGGGCCACCGCCTGGAACTGCTCCACCCGCGCCTCAACCTTGCGGTCGCGGGCGCGCAGGGCGGCGTCTTTCATGGCGGTAAGATTCGCTTCGGCCTCGTCCACGGCGCGGGCCACCCGGGATTGCTGAAAATCGTCGACACCCTCGGCACCTTTGTCCTGCAGCGGGTCGATCCCGAATGCGGTAACATGCAGCCCGGCTGTTGCAATGCCATAGATGGCGGCAATCAGAATACCGGGTTCGGCCTTCCAGGCCGCCAGGGCCGCGCCTGTGCCTGCCAGCAAGGCGGCCAGGATCTTGCGGGGGAGGGCGGGTTTGCGCGCCACCTTGCGGGCACCAAAGGCGGCCTCGGCCTTCAGTCCTTCGCGCAGCAGAAAGGCGCCGCCAGTCCACAGGCCTGCGCCTGCCAGCCCCAACGCCAGCCCTATTGCTCCGTCATTCAAGGACAAAAGCGTCAGGATCGCGGGCGGCACAAACATCAGGTTGGCGCGCATGCCAACAGGATCTACTTGCGCATTGCGAAAGGATTGCGCGGGCTTTGCGGGTTGCTGCGCGGGTTTTCCATCGGGGCTGTATTTGCCGCCGTAACGCTGTGCCATGGGATCAGCCCCCTACAATCCAGCCGGTGCTGAGGCCAAGCATCAGGATCAACAGGGCGGCATAGGCAAGTTTCTGCACGCAGGTCCCCCCAGAACGGCCAGCAAAGATTAACTGATTGGAAATCTAGGGGATAGCTGGCGCTGTTGCTAGGGGGAAGTCTGCGGGAAATGGCTCAGCGGCGGGGATTTTTGCCGATCGGACGCTTTCCGCCCCCGCGCTGAGCGTCCCCGCCGCCGCGGGGGGCTGACGGCTTGCCGGAGGGTTTGCCCGGTTTTCCTTGCGCGTTCTGTCCGGGTTTTCCACCCGGTTTGCCCATTGGCTTTCCACCCGGCTTTCCACCCGGTTTGCCAGCTGGTCTGCCCATCGGTTTGCCGCCAGGCTTGCCTGCGGGTTTGCCGCCGCGCGAACGGGTCGGGCGGGCTTCGGGCTGTTCTTCTTCCGGAGCAAGCCCCAGCTGGTCGCGCACCACGCGCGAGCGCAACTCCTCGACTGCACCGGGTTTCAACTCACCCAGCTGGAACGGACCATATGAAATCCGCAGCAGCCGGTTCACGTTGAAACCGATATCCTCCATCGCGCGGCGGATCTCGCGGTTCTTGCCCTCGCGCAGGCCCACGGTCAGCCAGGCATTGGCGCCTTGCTGGCGGTCCAAAGCAACGGTCATCGGCTGGAACCGTTCGCCCTCGATCACCAGACCCTTGCGCAGCGGGGCAAAATCCTCGTCCCTAGGGCGGCCATTGATCCGCACTCGGTAGCGGCGCAGCCAGCCGGTCGAGGGCAGCTCCAGCTTGCGTTTGATGCCGCCGTCGTTGGTCAGTAGCAGCAGACCTTCGGAATTAATGTCTAGCCGCCCCACCGTCATCACCCGCGGCATGTCTTCGGGCAGCTCGTCAAAGATCGTCGTGCGGCCCTTTTCGTCGCTGTTCGAGGTGACCAGGCCGATGGGCTTGTAATACAGCCACATCCGCGGCGCCTCGGCCTCGGGCAGGGGCTTGCCATCGACGCTGATCCGGTCCGCGGAAGTCACGTTCAGCGCCGGGCTGTCGATCTTCTCGTCGTTCACTGACACGCGGCCTTCGGCGATCATCCGTTCCGCCTCCCGGCGCGAGGCGACGCCTGCGCGCGACAAAACCTTGGCGATGCGGTCGCCGCCGGAGGGGGCGCCGTCGGCAGGGGCGGCGGCTGCAGCTTTGCGGGGCTGGGGTTTCGGGCTTGGTTTGCCCTTGGGGGATGCGGGTGCTTTGCTCATGTGCGTGCCATAGAGCATTCCGCCGCCTTGCGAAAGCGCGCAATCGCGGGCAGGAAGGGGCATGGCATTCAAATCGCATATGGACAAGGCGCTGGAGCAGGCGCGTGCCGCGGCAGACCGCGGCGAGGTGCCAGTCGGCGCTGTGCTAATCGCGCCGGACGGACAGGTCGCAGCGCTGGCGGGCAACCGCACCCGCGAGCTGAACGATCCAACCGCCCATGCCGAGATCCTGACGATCCGGGAGGCCTGCGCGGCGCTGGGCCGCGAACGGCTGACCGGCTTTGATCTATATGTGACGCTGGAGCCCTGCGCGATGTGTGCCGCCGCCATCGCCGCTGCCCGCATCCGCCGGGTTTACTATGGCGCCTCCGATCCCAAGTCCGGCGGTGTGGCGCATGGCGCCTGTGTGTTCTCCCATCCGCAGGCGCACCACGCGCCTGAAGTCTATGACGGCATTGCAGAAGGCGAGGCCAGCGCACTGCTCAAGGACTTCTTTGCAGGTAAACGCTAAGCACGTAACGATAATTTTCCGCCCGTCTTTTGGTGTTTGCAATATTAGGTCACTTGTCCTATATAGGGTGTAGGTCATTTGTCCTAGGGATTTGGATGACGCAGGAAACAACCAGAGACCGGATTGCAGAAGCCGCCGATCAGCTGTTCTATGAACGCGGGTTCGAGGCGACGTCATTCGCGGATATCGCCGCTGCGGTTGGCATCTCGCGCGGAAATTTCTACTATCATTTCAAGGCCAAGGACGAGATCCTTGAAGCGGTGATCGCGCGCCGCATGGCCAGTACCCGCACCATGCTGAAGAATTGGCAGGCGGAGGGCAGCAGCCCTGGGCAGCGGATTGCCTGCTTTATCCGCATCCTGATCGCCAATCAGGCCAAGATCACCCTCTACGGCTGCCCGGTTGGCACGCTGGTGGCGGAACTGGGCAAATTGGACCACGCCGCCCGGGAACAGGCCAATGCCATTTTCACCCTGTTCCGCGATTGGCTGTGCCGCCAGTTTGAGCAGGCGGGCTGCGGCGAAGCGGCGGACACTCTGGCCATGCACCTGCTGGCCCGCAGCCAGGGGGCGGCAACGCTGGCGCAGGCGTTTGGCGACGTGGAATTCATCAATAGCGAAGTGGCGCTGATGCTGGATTGGCTCGGCGATCAACTGCCAGGGGATCACCCCGCCTAATACTCATCACAGGAGACACGCATGTATTTTATTTTGCTTTCATTCGCGGCGCAGAAGGATCGCCTGGCCGAGTTCCTGGAGGGCCACAAGGCCTGGCTGAAACAGGGGTTCGAGGACGGGGTGTTCCTTGCTGCCGGGTCCATGACCGATGGCGAAGGCGGCGCGATCCTTGCCGTGGGCGAAGGCGAAGAGGAACTGGCTGCCCGCGTCGCGCAGGATCCTTTTGTGACCGGCGGCGTGGTGGAGCCGGAAATCATCGGCGTGGCGCCCACCATGATGGACCCCCGGCTTGACTTCTTGCGGGGCGGAGAATGAGCGGCACCATCACCGCCGCCGACGGCCACCCCCGCTGCGCCTGGAGCGCCTCGGCGCCCGATTTCCTGCGTTACCACGACGAAGAATGGGGGTATCCGGTCGGCGACGACATAAGGCTGTTTGAGAAGGTCTGCCTGGAAAGCTTCCAGTCCGGCCTCAGCTGGCGCACCATCCTGGACAAGCGCGAGAACTTCCGCGCCGCCTTTGCCGGCTTTGACTTCAATGAAATGGCCAAGTTCGGCGAACGGGACGTGGAGCGGCTGCTGCAGGACAAGGGCATCATCCGCCACCGCGGCAAAATTGAAGCGGTGATCAACAACGCTGCCCGCGCCCAGGAGCTGGTGGCTGAGGCCGGCTCGCTTGCGGCGTTTTTCTGGAGTTTCGAGCCAAGACCGGAAGATCTTCCGGAACCGCAGACCGCCTCAACCAGTCCCGATTCCGTGGCCCTGTCCAAGGCGCTGAAAAAACGCGGCTGGAAATTTGTCGGCCCGACGACTGCCTTTGCCTTTATGCAGGCGATGGGTCTGATCAACGACCACGCCAACGGCTGTATCTGCCGCGAAAAGGCGGCAGAGGCGCGCAACGCCTTTACCGCGCCACGGCTGGAGGCATCTGGCTGAAAACCTATGAATGAAGCGCAACCGCGCCGGGCCATGAGGCCCGGCGCCCGGCCCAACGGGCGCGGATCTGCTGCGCTGATCCGGCGCCGGGCGGGAGTGCCCCGGTGCGCCCCAAAGTGGCTACAGCTCGATCGCCTTCATCACCTCCGGTTCAATGACCTTGACCCCCGGCAGCCCCTCAATCAGATCCGATGCGTCCTGCTCCAGGATTGGGAAGGTTTTGTAATGGCAGGGGATCACCGTCTTGAAGCTGAAATAGCGCTTGGCGGCATAGGCGGCTTGTTTCATGTCCATGGTGAAATGCCCGCCTGCGGACAGGATGCCGATATCAGGTTTGTAGTAATCCCCCATCCAGTCCATGTCGGCCATAATCGCAGTGTCGCCGGACAGGTACACTGTCGTGCCCTCTGCCATCAGCATGTAGCCTACTTCCGACCCGCCGGTGCGCAAGCCGTCCTGCGTGTTGAAGGTGGAGCTGTGCGAGGAGGGCACCATTGCAACCTTCACCCCGCCCAGATCCACCGTGCCGCCTTTGTTGAAGCCCACGGTCTCCACCCCTTCGGTTTCGCCCCACAGCCCCATCAGGTCGTATTGCCCGATCACCGGCACCTCTAGCCGTTTTGCCAGCGGCAGCACATCCACCACATGGTCGAAATGCACATGGGTCAGCAGGATATGGGTGGCGCCTGTAATGGCGGCGTCATGCTGATCCTCCGGCAAAACCGGATTGCCGCTGAGCCAAGGGTCCACCAGCAGCACCTGGCCGCCTGTTTCGATGCGGAACGATCCGTGTCCCAGCCAAATAATCTTCATCTCAAATCTCCTCCCGTGGCTTTTGGCCGAAGCCTAACAGGCTTGCTGCGAAATGGAATTGAAGCCTGCGGAAAATTTGCCCGCCCGCCGGGCTGGTCAGGCCAGGATGCAGCGAAGGACCCTTGCAGGCTTGCAGGCGGGGCGGTGCGGCGGTAAATGCCTATCCAACACCAGATGAGGGTTCCCATGTCGATTGACCAAAGCACCGCCGCCAAGGTGGCCAAACTGGCCCGGATCAAGGTTGAAGACGCAGCACTTCCGGCGCTGGCGGACGAGTTCAACACGATCCTGGGCTTCATCGAACAGCTGAACGAAGTGGATGTTGACGGCGTCGAGCCGATGACCTCGGTCACCCCGCAGCGCCTCAAGCGCCGGGTGGATGAGGTCACCGACGGCAGCCAGCAGGACAAGGTGCTGGCCAATGCGCCCGATGCCCGCGAAGGCTTCTTCGCAGTGCCCAAAGTGGTGGAGTAAGAGACATGAGCGATCTGAATAAACTGGGCCTGGCAGAGGCCCGCGACGCGCTGCGCAAGGGCGATACCACCTCTGTTGAGCTGACCGAAGCCTGCCTCAAGGCGATTGACGCCGCAGATGCGCTGAACGCCTTTGTGCACAAGACCCCGGAGATTGCGCTGGACCGCGCCAAGGCGGCAGACGAGCGCATCAAGGCGGGGAATGCCCCCTCCATGTGCGGCCTGCCGGTCGGCATCAAGGATCTGTTCTGCACCAAAGGTGTGCCGTCGCAGGCGGCCTCGGGGATTCTGGAAGGCTTCAAGCCGGAATATGAATCCACTGTCTCGCAAAAGCTGGCTGATGCCGGTTCCGTCATGCTGGGCAAGCTGAACATGGACGAATTTGCCATGGGATCGTCCAACGAGACCTCGGTTTACGGCAATGCCGTCAGCCCCTGGCGCCGCGGCAATGACGAGGCCCAGCTGACGCCCGGCGGCTCCTCGGGTGGTTCTGCGTCTGCTGTTGCTGCCGACCTTTGCCTGGCGGCTACCGGAACCGACACCGGCGGCTCGATCCGCCAGCCTGCCGCCTTTACCGGCACTGTCGGCATCAAGCCGACCTATGGCCGCTGCTCGCGCTGGGGCATCGTTGCCTTTGCCTCCTCGCTGGATCAGGCCGGGCCGATGACCAAATCGGTGCGCGACGCGGCGATCATGCTGGAAGCCATGTGCGGCTATGATCCCAAGGATTCGACCAGCGCCGAACTGGCGGTGCCGGATTTCGAGGCGATGCTGACCGGCGACATCAAGGGCAAGAAAATCGGTATCCCCAAGGAATACCGGATGGATGGCATGCCGGGCGAGATTGAAAAGTTGTGGTCCGATGGTGCTGACATGCTGAAGGCCGCAGGCGCCGAGATCGTGGATATCTCGCTGCCGCATACCAAATACGCGCTGCCTGCCTATTATGTGATTGCCCCGGCAGAAGCGTCCTCGAACCTGGCGCGCTACGACGGTGTCCGCTATGGCCAGCGCGCCGCGCTGGAGGCTGGCGACGGCATCACCGAGATGTACGAAAAGACCCGCGCCGAAGGTTTTGGTCCCGAGGTGCAGCGCCGGGTGATGGTTGGCACCTATGTGCTGTCGGCAGGCTTCTATGACGCCTATTACAACCGCGCCCGCCGCGTCCGCACTCTGATCAAGAAAGATTTCGAGGACGTCTTTGCCGCTGGCGTCGATGCGATCCTGACCCCGGCAACCCCGTCCGCGGCCTTTGGTCTCGGCGAGATGACGGATGCGGACCCGGTGCAGATGTACCTGAACGACGTCTTTACCGTCACCGTGAACCTGGCAGGCCTGCCCGGGATTGCAGTGCCAGCTGGGCTGGATGCCCAAGGCCTGCCGCTGGGTCTGCAGCTGATCGGCAAGCCCTGGGATGAGGGCGATCTGCTGAACACTGCCTATGCGCTGGAGAATGCTGCAGGCTTTGTAGCCAAGCCGCAGCAATGGTGGTAATGCTCTGCTCAATGAGTTGAGCAGAACTGACAGGTAACCCCATGCGCGCATTCGCATCTTACGCCGCTGCAGGCAGCCTTCTGGTTATGGCTGCCTGTTCCCCTCAGGTCCCCGACAGTGCCGCAAACGTCGGCATTGACGGCGATCCGTTTGCACCGCCGCCCGCCGCGGGCACCACAATTACAGGGGCGCCGCTGGTGCCGCCTGCACGGGTCTCGACCGAACCCTATCAGGTAAGCCCGGCACCGCGCAGCCCAGGGTCGGTTGCGGCGGCAGGCACGTTCTCCTCGTCTGTGCCGGCCGCTGGCAGCGATGCCGATATTGCCCGCGAAACGGCTGCGGCCCTTGCTGCTTCACAGTCGAATTCCGGGATCGCGCCGCTGCAGGCCAGCCCCTCTAACCCGGCGCCGCAGCCGGGCGGGAATGCCAGTATTTCGGATGAGAACGACTTCCAGGCGGTCTCCTCCCGTCAGTCGATTGAAAGCGATGCCGCCCGGCTGGAGCGCCAGCGGGCGCAATACCAGCAGGTGCAGCCGGTTGCCGTGCCGCAGCGGACCGATACTGCCAGTCCCAACATCGTGCGTTACGCGCTGAGCACCAGCAACCCCAAGGGTGCCCGTCTCTACAGCCGTGCGGGCATCAACCTGCAGGCCCGCAGCAAGCGCAACTGCGCCGAGTTTGCCTCACCTGATCAGGCCCAGACCGCATTCCTCGACGCAGGCGGCCCGCAGCGGGACCGCAAGGCGCTGGACCCGGACGGCGACGGCTTTGCCTGCGGCTGGGACCCGGCACCGTACCGGCAGGCCGTCCAGAACTGATGGCGCCGGATCAGCGCGGGCCTGATCATCCGGGCGCCATCTGGCACCCCAGCCCGAATTCCGGGCCGCGCAGGGACGGTCTGACGCCGTCCCTGATTGTGTTGCATTACACCGCGATGAAAAGCGCACAGGCCGCACTGGAACGGCTCTGCGACCCGGTTGCCGAGGTTTCCGCCCACTACCTGATCGGAGCGGACGGCGCCCTCTGGCAACTGGTGGCTGAGGCAGGCCGCGCCTGGCATGCCGGGGCAGGGGAGTGGTGCGGCCAGGCGGATGTAAACTCCCGCTCCATCGGCATCGAACTGGATAATCGCGGCAATCACCCCTTCAGCGCGCCGCAGATGGCGGTGCTGGAAGATCTGATGCAGGGTATCATGCAGCGCTGGTCTATCGCTCCGGCCGGGGTCATCGGCCATTCCTGCATGGCGCCGGGGCGCAAGGCCGACCCGGGCCCGCGGTTCGATTGGGCCCGGCTGGCCCGCCAGGGATTGGCTGAAGACGCCGGAAACGGCGAGAGGCCGCAAACCCGGACGTTTGATCACTTCCGCAAGGCCGCCCGCAAGGCCGGCTTCACGGCGCCGGCGGATGACAAAGCGCTGCTGGCTGCTGTCCGCTTGCGTTTCCGGCCTTGGGCGCGCGGGCCGCTCTCGCCTGAGGATTTTAGTCCGCTTGGCCGGGGTGGCCTCTGAACATGATGTTCAGCGAGGCTCTGCCTCGCGCTCCGGGATATTTCCGGCCAGATGAACAGGGGGATCCTGTATTCTTCTGGCTGCCGATATCTACCGTGGACCTTTAGTCAACATCCTGGCGCGACGATAGCAAGGGCATTGAGCGTGGAGACACCAAATATCGGAATGCTCAATGCCCTTGCCGATTCAGCGAAGCAGCCGTTTGAGTAAAACGCGGGGAAAGCTGGCGGAGAGCCCACAGCAGAACTGTCAAAATCATGCTGCGCGCGCACGCAACACGCTGATGCGCTGCGCCGCAGAGATTCTCCCTCCGCATTGCAGAAGGATAAGCGGCCTTTTCCGCAGTGCAGGGCGGATCCGTCTGTGGCGTTGCAACTGATTGAGCATCGCACAGCGGTTCTAAAGGCGGAAATACCGCACATAGTGATCATTCTGGAGGACTCTGCCTATTTGGTTAGAGGGGTTCTGTCCAATGGCACTGCGGCAGCAAACAGGATTCTCGGCGTATCGCCGCTCTTTGATGGCCCGAAGTGTTTTAGGATCTGGACCCACGCAGCATCTAATTGGGCAGGAAAGCCTGAAAACCTTTGAAATCCGTGCAGGCAGGCCGCTAGCAGACCGCAACTGTCTCATTTGCATGCTCGATGAGACAATTTTTCCGTCTCGAAAGAGAGTTCGGCCCTAGCGCTTTCTAAGCACGTTGCATGCAGCAATACTTTCCCCGGCCACCCAGCAATAAACAGACGCAGCCGGCAGCGGGCAGATCCGTGAACCGGCCGTCCCATAGTACTTGACGGAGAACCCGGAAATTGACGACAGCTTACAAGGACCAAGCCGCAGCAATCGACAAGCGCGCAGGAGCACTGTTCAAAGCGGCACCAGGGGTCATGTCACCCTACAGCCAGCTTGTGAAAGCGGCTTCAGCTGAGGCGGTGCTGAGCAGCAAAACCAAGGAATTGATGGCGTTTTCGATCGCCATTGCTATCCGCTGCGAGGATTGCATCCTGTTCCACCTGCGCGCTGCGCTCAAGCATGGGGCCAGCCGGGAAGAGGTGGTCGAGGCGATCTCTGTTGCGGTCGAGATGGGCGGCGGGCCGTCAGTGGTTTACGGCGGACGGGCTTTGGAAGCACTGGAAGGCTTGCTTTGACTGTCGTTCGGGTTTGACCAGGTTGGACACAGAGCATGATTTCAGCGAAACTCGCCTGACAATCGGTAAGCAACGGAAAGGCTGAAGAACAGGAGGTGCAAGAAATGTCCGCTTTTTTGGACAGGACATCCGTGGACAAGCTGATCCGGTCCTCACGGGAGCGGAGCCAATCCAAGCACAGCCTGACGTCAAGCACCAGAAACCCGATCCTGCGGCTGCAGGCCGACGAAATCATCCACCGCAACGAGAGGTTTCTGGATCAAGCTGGCGGGGCGGCGGCAGAGGTAGACAAATCCGCTCTGCTGCCCAGCCGCTCTAGGTATTGCTTGCTGATCACTGATGCAGACGGAATTGTAATTGAATCCTATGCGCCTGAGGGGGTGGAGGCGGAATTTCAAAGAAGCGGCCTTGTCAGAGGGGCGGTATGGGATGAGCGTGTTGCAGGCACCAATGGGATCGCGATGGCGATGCAGTCCGGCCGGGTCCTGACGGTACGCGGAGGCGAGCATTTTTACGATTGCTTTCACCAGCTCAGCTGCAGCTCAGCGCCGCTGACCGATGCCCAGAACAACCTGATCGGAACAATAACGCTGGTGGGATCTCTGCATCGGCGTCCCGAGGAACACGCCTTGTGCGAGCAGGTCGTGCGGCGAGCCTCCCGTCAGTTTCAAACACGCCTGTTTCGCAATTTTCACGCGGACAAGCTCACCGGGCGCGTGTTGTCGCAGGACTTGGAGCAGAACCGCATCTTTGAAACCCTGGTGGCCTGCGATGAAGACGGTGTCATCATCTCGCACCTGCCGCTCTGGCGCGATGCCGCACGGCCGACCGAACACCAGGGTCTTGCAGGGCGTTACATTTCCGATTTGAAAAACCTTAAAATCAGCCTGCGCGGGCCGGCTGTGGTTCCGCCCAAGCGCAAGGTGCTGCACCCCGATAAGCCGCGCCTTCCTGCGCGGATCGGCAAGGACGCCACACTGGGGCGGCTGATTGCGGAGGGCGGCGGCTTGCCGGTCTTGACGGAGCGGGCCCGCAAACTGGTGGCGCACCGGGTGCCATTGCTGATTTGCGGCGCGCCTGGCACAGGGGCCGGACGGTTTGCCCGGGCACTTTTGGAAGACCAGAACCTCGACACTCCAATGACGCTCACCCTCGATGCGGCCCATAGCGGCACCGAAACCGATCTCGCAGAGGCACTGAAAAGCCTGGACTTCCTCAGCGATTACCCGGTTTGCGACATAGCTCCGACATTGATCCTGAAGAATGTCGAAACTCTGTCGGCAGAAGCGCAAGCAGTCCTCGAACGCTATCTTGACAGCAGCCGGGCAGACAGCGGCTCAAAGGCGCATCCTCCGGTGGTGCTGTTCACCGCGGGCAAACCGTGGCTGCAGCTTGAGAGTGACGAGGGCATTCCCAGGAACCTCTTGTATCTTCTGGCACAGTCAGTTGTTGAACTGCCGCCGGTTACCGAGCGGGATTGCGAGACGGTGCTGGCCAATGTCATCGCGGAGAGTTTTGATACTGCCATCGAGATCGCTGAAAGCGCCCTGGATGTGCTGACCGGTTACCATTGGCCGGGCAACAGGCGGGAAATGATGGCTGTTCTGCGCGAGGCGGTGATTTGCGGCAACGGCAGGCGGATCAACGTGACCGACCTGCCGGCACGCTTGCTGGCGCCGCAGGAGGAAAGTTCCAAAGCGCTGACGCGGGCGTCGCTGCGGGACGCGTTGGACAGCACCAACTGGAACGTGACAAAGGCCGCGCGCCTGCTGGGCAAGAGCCGCGCAACGCTCAACCGCTGGATTGCCTCGGAAGGGCTGCAGCGTCCGGAATAGTTTCTTGGACCTGCACCCGATCAACCAAGTGCGCCCAGGAACCCGGCATAGCAGCGTGCCTTGATGTCGATCAGGAACCCGGTGCGAACAGGTCTTCAACCCTTCTGAAATCACGCTACGGCGAAGGCGCTGGCCGTATCGGACAGGCGCGAGATCGCCGCCGAAATTGCGAAGACCATTATGCCAAGCACTACCGCTTTGCGCCACGAGATGCGGAATTTAGGCGGGATACGGTCAGCAATCACAATCAATGGCAGAGCCATTGCGTAAATGGCAAACTGACACAGCTCCAACCCTATCGCGAAAGAAATCAGAACCAGAGGATCAAACTGGCCTGTGAAAAGCGCTTCGGACGCCGAAGCGGCAAAACCGTAACCATGAAACAATCCGACAATCAGAAGGCTTGCCCAGCCGAACGCACGGCCCTGCCGCAGGAAAACGGCGGCGCAGGCGTAGATGATAGACAAGATGATCGCAGTTTCGACCACCGGCACGAACCAGGACGCTGACGGTGCAAAACCGTAAAGGCCGGCCACAAGGGTGGTCATATGCCCGACAGTGAAGGCTGAGGCCCAGGACAGTGCCTGACGCCAGTGCTGTGCCGCGATGGCGATCAGGGTGATCAAGGCCAGGTGATCGGGCCCGCGATAAATATGCTCGGCCCCCGACTTGGCGGTGTCCAGCAGGATCTTGGTTGTCGTCGGCAAGGCTGGAAAGGACACTTGCAGCACGCCCATTGTCGCCCTTGTTTCGATGCCTGTTTCCCGGTGCAGTTTCGTCACTGTCCCGAGACTCTCCATCACACGAAAATTCCAGCCAAGCTGGGAGTCCAGGCGTATTTCCTGCGCCAGGATGCCGGAGGGTGCGGAGATCATAACATCAAGCGTGAGATCGAAATAAGGCAGCGGTGTCTCGCGGTCTTTGCTGAACGGAGCCTCATAGGCAGATAGCGCGGACTTGAGGGTGCCAAAGGAGGGCCGTGCGCTGTCTTCCCAGAACCTGAACTTCTCGACCCGGGTTTCCTGGCGTTGCCCCGAGACCCATAGCGTCACAACTTCGCGCAGCCGCAGTTTCACCGCCTCGTCTGACTTTGCGATGGCAGCGGTGTCAAGAACCGGCTCACCGTTCATTTCGGCAGCAAAAGGAGGAAGCCGAACCTCGTCTCTGCCTTGCCAGTCATCGGGCAAGAGCGCCAGGGGCGCGGGCATGCGGATCAGGATGATCGCCCGATCATTGCCTTGCGCCGCGATATGGATGATGCGCGGATCAGCGTTGCTGAAATGCGCACGGGCACCCTGAGGGTCGCAGAAAAGCACGGCAAGCGACAGTAAGGCGATAAACAGGCTTTTTCGGAATGGAACGATCCCGGAAGATCTTGGCTCCGTCATATCAAATTCCCCCATTTTCCGGACCCCTGATGTCGATTGCAGAGGTCCGGATTGTTGTGATTTCCTGGTTTTCAGGAACGCGGGTCCCAAAGACGGCTATCGCCCCTTTGGTCGAATGCGATGCCGTCGGGATGGCTTACAATTTCCATCTGCATGCCCCAAGGCGACAGGAAATACACCCATTCCAGGCCTTCCAGTTCCGTTCCGGGCAGCGGGTGGGGGGCCTCCAGGACCTGAACACCGTTGTCGCGCAGGTATTGCGTCGCCGTGTTGATATCGTCGACATAGAGCGCGATATGATAGCCGCCGATGTCGCTGTTCTTCGGCGGGGTCTTGTTCTGATCCGGAGCAGTGTATTTGAACACCTCGAATGCAGGGCCGTTGCCACAGCGCACCATTGTGATGATGTCGATCACGGCACTGGCGTCGACATTGAGATTCTTCGTCATCCAGTCATCCTCGAACGGGCCGAACGGACCGAACGAAAAGAATGACTCGCAGCCCAGCACGTCGACGAGGAATTCCACCGCCTCGTCAACATCCGGCACCGTAATTCCGATATGTTGCGTGCCGCGCATGCCGGGCATCTGGGCCACAGCCGCGGCCGGTATGCTCAATCCCAGCAGGGTCATAAGGGTGATATTTTTCAGTCTTCCGAACATGTCGATTTCCTTCTGTTTTGTCGCCGCTTCGGGGGCGTATAGGAAACTCCCGAAGCGGCAGGGGCAGCCCGCCTCGAAAGAATGGACCGCCAGGGAGAAAACGTGCCGCGTCAGATGTTCTGCGCGTTCATTTCCTGTGCGATGTATTCCGCCTGGCGGATGGCCAGCGCCACGATGGTCAGCGTCGGGTTGCAGGCCGCCGAGGAGGTGAACTGGCTGCCATCCGAGACAAAAAGGTTATCGATGTCATGCGCCTGCCCGTAGGCATTGACGACACCCTTCGCGGGGTCGGCGTGCATCCGGTTGGTGCCCATGTTGTGGGTCGCCGGATAGGCGGGCAGCTCATAGACATCAGTGGCGCCGACGGCCTCGTAAATCTGCGCCGAGGTCTCGTACATATGTGCCGTCATCTCGTAGTCGTTGTTATGCGGGGTCTTGGAGACGACCGGCACCGGCAGACCGTACTGATCGGTCTCGCTGCCGTGCAGGGTGATCGCGTTTCGCTCCTGCGCCAGATCCTCGCCCAGCACCCAGACTCCTGACATCCGGTCGTAGTTTTCCAGCGCGCCTGCCACGCTGCGGCCCCAGCCGGTGTTTCCCGGTTCCAGGAAGGCGGCCATGAACGGCAGGCCAAGCGATAGGAATTCAAGGTAGTAACCGCCGCTGAACCCGCGCGAAGCGTCGTGGTAGACCTCATCGCCGACGATCCCGGCCACCGAGGTGCCGCGGTGCATATGCACCTTCTCCGGCAGCACTGCGTAGACCCCGCCGGTGGTGTGGTTCATGTAGTTCTTGCCCACCTGGCCGGAGGAATTGGCAAGGCCGTCCGGGAACATCGCGGAGGCCGAGTTCAGCAGCATCCGCGGGCTTTCGATGGAATTGCCCGCGACGCAGACAACACGCGCCTTCTGGCGGTGCTGGTTGCCCTCGCTGTCTGCATAGACCACCGCGTTCACCTTGCCTGCATCGTCATGCTCGATCCGCAGAACCATCGCATCGGTGCGCACCTCGCAGTTGCCGGTGTCCTCGGCGCGGGGCAGTTCGGTGTACATCGTCGACCACTTGGCGCCGATGGCGCAGCCCTGCATGCAGAACCCGATCTGCTGGCAGGCCGGGCGGCCGTCACGTTCAACCGAGTTGATCGCCATCGGTCCCGAGCGGTAATCGCTGCGCCCGGTGCGGCGGCAGCCTTCGGCCAGCACCCGGAACCCGTTGTTCCAGGGAAGATGCGGCATGCCGGTGGTTCTGCCGGTGACGCCCATCTTCAGCTCGGCCTTTTCATACCACGGTGTCATTTCCGCCAGGTCGATCGGCCAGTCTTCGACATTGGCGCCGTCGATTTCGCCATAGGTGCTGCGGGTCTCGAATTCGAAATCCTTGAACCGCAGGGCGACGCCCGCCCAGTGGATGGTCGAGCCGCCATAGCCTTTGACGATCCAGGCAGGCAGCGTCGGGTGGTTCACCGCCCCGTGCCAGCCGCCGCCGGAATAGCGTTTATCCAGCCAGGAGATTTTCTGGAACATTGCCCATTCGTCGTTTTCGATATCGCTCAGGTCAAACCGCTTGCCAGCTTCCAGAACAACCGATTTGACGCCTTTCTGGGCCAGTTCGTTTGCCAGGGTGCCACCGCCCGCGCCGGAGCCGATGATGACAACCACATTGTCGTCGTTGAGGTCGAATTTTGTCATGTCAGCCTCCCCTTATGCCTGAACGTCGGCCATGCGTTCCTCAAGGGTCGGCCCCTCGGGAACAAAGGTGATGTCGGAGAACCCACGGTCGATGTAGCCGCCGTGCTCAACTGAGGAGCCCTCGTAGCCGAATAGCGGCCAGACCTCCTTGTTGTCGTAGATGCCAAAGTAGGCGGTCCAGCGGACCCCCTGAAAGAAGCCCCCGTCCTGAAAATGGCGCAGCAGGCCTTCACGCGCATCCGGGTCTTCGATGCCGGTAAAGGGGGTGCCGAACAGCTCCTGCGCCTTGGCGTCGATCCGCGCCAGGCCATCAGTCAGCCCACTGGCGGTCGCCGCATCCGCTTCGGCGTTCTTCATCACCGTGGCAGCAATCGCCTCGTAGTGTGAAACCTGCAGCACATCCGGATGCGGGTAGATATCCTGGATCATCCGCAGCAGGCTGGCGCCCTGCGCCTCGCCGAGCACCGCTGATGACGCAAAGGATGCGCTTCCGAGCATGGCATTGGTGGTGACGCCGGCCAGTGTGGTCGTCATCAGGAACATGCGGCGGTTCATGGCGGCACTGCCGCCCTTCTCCTTGCCGCGCCGGTGGAATCTGATTGTCATGGTTACTCTCCTCCCAGTGAGTGGTGTTGATGCGGTCAGGCCGCTTGTTTTTCGCGGCGCGTCAGAGCAGTCAGCCGGTCCTCCGCGGCTCTGATCAGGGCGCCGGGAAAGGCTGATTGGCCCATGCTGCCGGGTAACAGCGCGTCCAGGGCAATATGGGCACCCGTCCGTAAGGGCGGTTCCGCTGCGAAGGCGGCGGCCTGCAACTGCCGAAGCACCGGCCACAAATCCGGCTGCGGCGTCCGGACGAGAATCGCGGCATGCGCCAGCACAACCCGCTCCTGCGGCGCGGCGCGCCAGCGCTGTGCGGTGCCAGCCAGCTTGCGGCCGCCTGCAAGAACGTTCCAGGCGCCATCGCAGAAGGCGCCCGGGCAGGCGCCGGTTTCTGCGGTGATGTCAAATCGGGTCAGCGCCTCAGTCACCGCGCCGCAGATCATCCGGTAGCCGTCCTCCACCGTGAAACCCGCCGCACAGGGCAGCACCATGGCAAGGTTCAGGGTAGATGGTCCTTGTGGAACAATGCCGCCGCCGCTTCCGCGCACGGTGACCGGCCAGCCCTGTTCGGCTGCTTCGGCCATCAAGCGTTGCATACCATCCCTACGTGCTACGGCAGCCGGAACCACCAGTGCGTTTTCCGCCGCCTGCCACAGCATCAGCGCAGGCTTACCCTTCTGCAATAGGGTGGCTTCGCGAGCTATCCCGTCTGCAGCGGTGGAAAACGGCGCGGTGATCATGGCGCGAAACCTTCGATCGCTTCGCAAAGCTCCGTCAGGAACTCCGCCGCTGGGGCGCCGTCGATGGCCCTGTGGTCAAAGGTCAGCGACAGGCCGGTATAGGGTTTCCAGGCAATTTCATTGCCTTTGCGCACCGCGGTTTCGACCGTGCGGCCAATGCCGAGAATGGCAATCTGCGGCGTATTCAGGATTGGAGTGAACTGCTCCACCCGGCTGAGGCCGAGGTTGGAGACCGTGAAAGTGCCGCCGGTCATCTCCGGCACCGTCAGCTTGTTTGTCCTTGCGCGGGCCACCAGGTCCCGCCGTGCTTCCCGCAGGCCGGCGAGATCCAGGCGTTCGGCCCCGAAGATCGCGGGTGCCGCCAGCAGGTTGCCCGGCAGGGCGATGGCAACCCCCAGATCAATGGCATCCGGCAGATGCACCGCGCGGTCCTGCACGGTGCCGTTGATGTCCGGATGGCGCCGCAGAGTTCGGACCACCGCACCCATCAGCAGGTCTTCGACCGACAGCACGGTGCCGGATTCCTTGAGATGCGCCTTGGTTGCCAGCAGTGCAGTCATGTCTGCCCGTGCATGGTGGGTCAGCTGCGCCGCGTCGCGCAGCGAGGCGCACATCTTGTCAGCGATCATCCCGCGTGCCCCGCGCAGGGGAACCACAGCAGGACTTGCCGCCTGCACGGTCATGAGACCGCCCCGATCACGTCGCCCTTGGACGCAACTTCGTCCTGCTGCTTTGCGATGCTCAGGGTGCCGCTTGCCGGTGCGGTGATTTCGTACTGGACCTTGGCCGTCATGATCTCGGCAATCAGCGCGCCCTGGGTGACTTGTGCGCCGTCACTTGCCAGCCAGGCGGTGATGACGCATTCGTCGTCGCCCTCCCACAAGCCGGATGGAATGATGATATCGTTTGCCACTTGGCAATCTCCTCTTGGCGCCGCCCCGGCACTGCGGGGCAGCTGATTGTTTCTAGGAATTTTGAGTGCGTTCAGGCCGGAACCGGCGCCCCGCAAAGGTCGCGGGCGGCTGCGGCGATTTTGTCCGCATTGGGCAGGCAGTGCTGTTCCATCACCCGGGCAAAGGGGATCGGCACATCCGGATAGGCGATCCGCCGCGGCGGCGCCTTCAGGTCTGCCATGTTGCTCTCGGTGACCGTGGCGATGATCTCACCCGAGACGCCGTAGCTGTGATAATCCTCATCGACCACAATCAGCCGCCCGGTCTTGGCGACGCTGGCGCGCACCGTTTCGCGATCCAGTGGCACCAGCGAGCGCAGATCGACCACCTCGGCGCTGATGCCTTGTAACGCCAGCGCATCCGCGGCCTTCAGCCCGTGATGCACGCCCTGGGCAATTGACACGATGGTCACATTGCCTCCTTCGCGGGCAATGGCCGCCTTGCCGATCTCCACCTCATAGGCTTCTTCCGGCACATGGGTAATTGCGCCCGCCTCGGTGCCCAGCCAGCCCATGCCCTGCAGTCCCTTGTGATACATGTAAATCACCGGGTTCGGATCACGGATTGCCGCCGTCATCAGCCCTTTGGCGTCATAGGCGTTGGAGGGACTCACGACCTTCATGCCGGGCAAATGCGCAAAGCTGCCGTAAAGGCACTGCGAATGCTGCCCCGCATCCGAATAGCCGCCGCCGGTGGAGGTCATCAGCACCATCGGCACGTTGACGTTGCCGCCTGAGAAGTAGGTGTTCTTGGCCATAAGGTTGTAGATCGCGTCAAAGCAGACTCCGAAAAAATCCACAAACATCAGCTCAACCACCGGCTTCATGCCATCCTGCGCCGCACCAACCGCGGCGCCGATGAACCCGGTCTCGGAAATCGGGGTATCGCGGACCCGTTCCTTGCCGAATTCCTCCAGCAGGCCGCGGGTGTTGCCAAAGACTCCGCCAAGTTCAGCGATATCTTCACCCATCACGAACACGCTCGGGTCATCACGCATTTCCTGCGCCGTGGCCTCGGCCATCGCCCGTGCAATTGTCAGTTTCCGTTCATTTTCCATGTGTTTTCCTCCCTTGGGCCTTCAGGCAAAAACGGCTGTCAGCGCGTCTTCGGGTTTCGGATCGGCGCTGTCACGGGCAAAGCGGATCGCCTCATCCACCGCCGCCTGGGCGCCGGTTTCCAGCGCGTCCAGTTCGGCATCCGTAAAGCTGCCGCCAGCCAGCAGCCGGGCGCGCATCACCGGGATCGGGTCCTTGGCGAACAGCCCGTCTTTCTCGCCATCGGGGCGGTAGCCCTCGGCATCGCCCATGAAGTGGCCCGCCAGCCGGTAGGTTTCGACCTCGATCAGCGTCGGGCCTTCACCGCGGCGCGCCCGTGCGATGGCTTCGCCCGCCACCTCGTAGATCTTCAGGGGGTCATTGCCGGGGATGTAATGGCCGGGAATGCCATAGGCCGCCGCCCGGTCCGAGTTGAGCTTGATCGCGGTAGAAGCTTCCTTGGAGACCGAAATCCCCCAGGCGTTATCCTCAACCACCACCACCATCGGCAGCTTCCAGACCGCCGCCAGGTTCAGCGCTTCGTGAAACGCGCCCTGGTTTGCCGCGCCTTCACCGATGAATGAAACCGCAACCCCTGGCTTGCCCTGGATCTGGCGCGACAGCGCCGCGCCGGCGGCGGGTCCCATGCCCTGCGCGATGATGCCGGAACAGGCGAAGTTCACCTCGGCATCGAAGATATGCATATGGCCGCCGCGGCCGCCGGACAGGCCGGTTGCCTTGCCGAAAATCTCGGCGGCCATCTTCTTCAGGTCCACGCCCTTGGCAATCGCCTGATGATGGGGGCGGTGCGTGGCCGTGACCACGTCCCCGGCCTCAAGATGGGCGCAGACCCCCACGGCAACAGGCTCCTGACCGTCCGACAGGTGCATCTCACCCGGGATCGGACCGTCCGCCATGTTGAAGACAGGCGATTTACCTTCCATATAGATCTTTTCGATGGCGTTCTCGAAACGACGGCTTGTCACCATCTTTTCATACATCCACGCCAAGGTGTCTTTTGCTGGCTGCATAATTCCTCTCCTCCTTGTCAGAGAAAAGGCTGCCGCGCTGCCGACACCGTTGACAGCGTTTTCAGGCGCTCGTCGACGGTTCGTGAAAAACTGTCTCATTCTACAGGGCTGCGAGACAGCCGCTAGAAAAACGAAGCACTAGGATTGTTGTTATGCCGCCGCTGGGAAGAGCAGAGGCGGGAAGCCTGATATCCCTCAGGGCTGCACCGAGCCGGAATCACTGAACGTGCTGCGGGCAAGAACTGATGCCTTCTCCAGGAATTGCCTCTTGTTTCCTTCAGTCGGGAAATTGTGGCAGCTGCGGATGCGATTGGCGCTTTGCCGAATTAATTTCTATATGTGCTGGCTGTGTCTGCCGCATCTCAATAGCGGCAACGTTGCACTTCGGGCTCGAGTACCAGAAATTGTGCGATCTCTTGCAAGACCTTGCGTCTCGAATGTTGAGCCTGGCAGTAGCCAGTTGAGGTTATGGAAGACGCAGCCAAGCTGCGGAACTGGATGGCCTGTTCGGTGAAACCCGCTGCATTGCAGAAAGGCTGCTGTTGCAGGTGCAAAGAAGTTCTCGCGTTTTCTGCAAGCGCATTCTCCGCAGCTGCATAAGTCCGGATTGTCCTGTGTGGATGGCGTCTGCTTTGCAAGGAAAAAATGCGTTGATTGCGCGATTGGTCAGTACAGTCCTGTGTCCGGCCTTTGATCGCGGCGTCGATACTTGCCGCTGGCCTTGACGGGTTCCGCAAACCTGCTCCCAATCGGCGACGCGAACCTGTGAGTTCAGGACAAAGTACGGGATTTCAGGTTTTCGGATGACCGCACGTGCCATCCGTTGCCCGGCAGGCGATTTGCACGGCAAATCTGCCGAGAGGGGGCATTCGTCTTGCAAATCGGTTTTGTTCGGCTCCTTCTATGCCGCTGATTGGCGGTAGTACGTATCTTTGGTGCGGATCGCCCAGATGATCCTGGCCGCCTTGTTCGCCATAGCAATCGTTGCGAGGCGGACGGGTTTGCGTCCAAGAAGCTGCATGATCCATGGATGCACACGTTCCGGGTATCCACGGGCACGCTGTACTTGAGAGGTCATGCCGATCACGAGCAATCGTCGGAGATAGCGATCACCTTTCTTGCTGATACGCCCCAAACGCTCTTTGCCACCGCTCGATCTGTTAAGGGGTGTCAGCCCCTGCCAGGCGGCAAACTCACGTCCGTTCTTGAATTGGCGACCGTCGCCGATGGTGGCCACAATGGCCGAAGCGGTGACGGGGCCAACGCCTGGCACTGTCCTAATCCGTTTGGCGCGCTCATCGATCCGGGAATGATACTCAATCAGCTTGTCATAAAAGGTCACCCGCTCATCGAGAGCAACAACCTGTTCGCAGAGCGTTTTGAGCATGCTCTTGGCCACATCAGGCATGTCTAGGCAGCCGTCCGTCTGAAATGTCTTAATGAAACGCATCGCAGCAACCGGTCCGTTCCCGATCACATGGCCAAACTCACGAAGAAGACCGCGGATTACGTTCAACATCCGGGTCTTTTGGCGGACGATAAGCTGTCGCACCCGATGGATGGTCAGCAGGGCCTGTTGCTCTTTCGACTTCACAGCAACAAACCGCATGGTCGGTCGTGTGACGGCCTCGCAGATTGCCTCCGCATCGACGGCGTCTGTCTTTCCGCGCTTCACATACGGCTTCACATAGACCGCTGGCATAAGCCGCACATCATGACCGATCGCAGTTAGTTCACGCGCCCAATGATGTGCGGATCCGCAGGCCTCAATCCCAACAAGACAGTTTGGCAACGCCTCAAAGAAATTGAGCAGTTGTATGCGCCGGATCGAACGATTGAAAACAACTGTTCCGTCAGCGGAGATACCAGTTCCCGTTCATTCTGCCCATGTCGGGCAAGTTTACCGGGTTCATTATCGATGGCATGCCTATTTTGGCTCGGACGTGAAGGTTTTCCGCACGCTCAATCGCTGTGATGGCCAACATGTTGGGATCGAGCGCGATGCGGGGATCGCGATCCTGGCACCCGCTTGGATTCTGGATGCTTCGGTTTGTCAGAGTTTCGAGCTTGGCGCACCTTTGGTGTCCACGGATGCGCTTTTCGAACTTCATTCGGTTCTCGGGCACCTCGGTTTCCGGCGAGGGTTGAATGGTGACGGGTCACCCATGGAGGCCCCGAATGAAGCATCACAGATCCTCGACACCAGCCCAGTTGCCGCTGCCGTTATCGCCGGCACCATCGCTGACGGAACCGGAATACCGGTCGATGGTGACAGCCCTGGCGCAATTGCTGCTGACCGCGGCAAAAGCCGGTCCGGGAGGGCACAGCAATGAATGACATGGCCCTCACGTTTCCACCGGAACTGCTGAAGCGTCAGGCGGTGATCTACGTGCGCCAGTCGACGCAGAGCCAGGTTATGACGAACCTCGAAAGCCAGCGCCGGCAATACGATCTTGTCGAGATGGCCCGCGGATATGGATTTGCCGGGATCGATGTCATCGACGACGACCTTGGTGTATCGGCCAGTGGCTGTCACGCCCGCCCCGGCTTCGAACGGCTCGTGGCCATGCTGTGTTCGGGCTCGATCGGCGCCGTCTTCTGCCTGGAAGTATCGCGCCTGGCCCGCAACGGCCGCGACTGGCATCATATGCTGGAGCTTTGCGGCCTGGTCGATGCGCGTGTCGTGGACCATGACGGCGTCTACGATCCGCGTCATCCCAATGACCGGCTGCTTCTGGGCATGAAGGGCAGCATCAGCGAGTTCGAGCTTGGCGTCTTGCGCACGCGCATGGTTGAAGCCGCCCGCGCAAAAGCGCGCCGCGGAGAGCTGCGCTATACCCCGCCGACCGGCTATCTGTGGGATCGTGACGCTGGGGTGATGTTCGATCCCGATCTCCGGATCCAGGAGGTCGTCCGGCAGATCTTCTGCCGGTTTCGCGAGCTTGGAAGTGCCCGGCAGGTACTTCTGGCCATGTCTGCCGAGGGCGTTCATTTCCCCAGACCCTCCGATGGTATCAGATTGACGAGCTTCGAATGGCAGCCCATTCGCTACCGCAACGTGATCAGCGTGCTGAAGAACATGTTTTATGCGGGCGTCTACGCCTATGGTAAGACCGGCCGGCAAGCAGAAATCCGGGACGGGCGCGCGCATGTCACTTACAAGAACCGCAAATCCCCCGAAGACTGGGATGTGGTGATCAGGGATCACCACCCCGGCTATATCGATTGGGAGGAGTATGAACGCAATCAGGCACAGCTGGCCAGGAACGCTTTCGGGCGCGCCGGCGGGGTCAAATCCGGTCGCGGCGGCGGCGCGCTTCTGGCCGGCCTCCTCTGCTGTTCGAGATGCGGGCGGCGGCTGCATGTGGTCTATACCGGCCGCAGTCCACGCCCTGTCTACCGCTGCGACACCCCCAACCTTCTTCTGGGACAGAAGCGCTGTATCACCTTCGGCGGGTTCCGGGCCGACAAGCTCATCACCGAGGCCGTTCTTGAGGCCGTGGCGCCAATTGCCATCAACGCCGCTATCGAGGCACGTGCCATGTTGAGCCAAGCCGTGGAAGACAAGCGGCTGGTGCTCGAGATGGAGTTGCAGCAGGCCCGGTACGACGCATCTCTGGCGGAACGGCGCTACGCCGCCTGTGACCCGGATAACCGTCTCATCGCGGCGGAATTGGAGAACCGATGGGAAGAGGCTCTGGGACGTGTTCGAAGCTTCGAGCAGCGCCTGAATGCGGAGATTGCCGCAGTCCCGGACGTGGATGTCACCCGCCTGGAGGGGCTGGCGCAGGACCTTGAGGCCGCCTGGGCGGCTCCGGCGACCTCCATGCGCGACAAGCAACGATTGCTCAGAACGCTGATCGAAGACATCGTGGCGGATATCGACGACGATACAGGCGAAATTGTTCTGGTCGTCCACTGGAAAGGCGGCCGGCACACGGAATTGCGCGTCAAGAAGCCAAAGAGCGGCGAACACAATGCCCGCACCAGTGAAGAGGCGCTTGGAGTCATTCGCGAGATGGCAGGACGCTGGCCGGATGAGTCGATTGCTGCCTGTCTAAACCGCATGGGAATGCAGACTGGCCAGGGCAAGACCTGGAATGCGAAACGCGTTTCATCCATCCGGCGTGTGAATGACATTCACGGATACCTGTCTGCTGACAAGGATGGCCCGTGGCGCACAATGACCGAGGCAGCGAAAGAGCTCGGTGTGACCAATCACGTCATCCGCAAACTGATAAAGGACGGTATTCTGCCCGCAAATCAGGTGGTCGATGGCGCGCCGTACCAAATCCGGACGGCTGACCTGCATTCGGATAAGGTCAAAAACGCTCTCGCACGGAAAGGACGCCCGTGTCGCGCTGACCTCGACGACCAGCTATCAATGTTTCCAAGCGCTTACGAAGGGGGTGCATAATGACCAACCAACTGCCGTGAACTTGAAAAACGTCCTTTCCAAGATCCAATCCTATTGTCGTAACTTCCAAGGCGGAGCTCCATTCCTAGCTGGTGAAAACATTTGCACTATGCCGCATTGCGCGACGGTTCGGTGCAGACGCCATCCACTCCATCCGCTCTTCACCAGTTCGAACAACGCGCAGCGAATGGCCACTGTATCGTGTGTTCTCTTTGTGTTCCTCACAATCCCCATCTGAGCACGTTTGGGGCGGTTGGGCCTTTAACTGAGATGAATATTTTGTCTTGATTTTGCCCCCATTACAGAAGGTCAGGCGCGGGCCTCATGTTGGTGCTATACAGGAGGCAGTTCACCCTCCAGCCACTCCAGAAACGCCCGCGACGCCGGTGTGCTGGCATGGCTGGGAGGCGGCATCAGGAAATAGTTCTCCAGCAATTCCGCTGAATGCCCGCTGGGTTTGACCAATTGGCCGCTTTCCAGCAGCCCGCCGGCCAGCGTGTCGTGCGACATGGAGATACCGGCGCCGTTCACCGCCGCTGTCATGGCGATCACGTAGGTGGAGGCCAGGTTGATCTCGTGATTGCGTTCAAACGTGCGCCCTTGCGACTTGAACCACGCCCCCCAAGAGCCTGTCACACCGCCGCAATCCAACAGGGTCCCGGTCTCGAAATCAACTTTGCCGTCCTGATAGCCCGGCGCGCAGACAGGGTAGAACCGGTCCCGCGTCAGCCGGACGGCGGCGGCCGACATGTCGGCAGGGCGGCCAAAGCGGATCTCGGTGCCTGCATTGGCGGCATGGCGTTCGGGATCCCAGATCGGGGTCACGATGTTCAGCACCAGCCAGGGGAACTTATTGTACAGACGGGGCAGGCGGGGTGACAGCCAGAACACCGAAAAGGCCATATTGCACTGCAAAACCAAGTGCCGCCCCTGATCGCCGCCGGTGAAAGCCTGCGTTCCGGCTGCAATCAGGTCAAAGGCCTCGCGCACGATGGGCATGTAGTTGGCGCCGGCTTCGGAAAGTTCCAGCGCGCGGGTTTTGCGGATGAACAGCTCGCGGCCCAGAAAAGTCTCCAGGCTGCGCACATGCTGGCTGATCGCCGATTGCGTCAGGTTCAGCTCGCCTGCGGCGCGGGTGAAGGACAGATGCCGCGCGCTGGCCTCAAATGCGCGCAGCCAGGTGAGCGGGGGCAGCGAAGAAGAGGGCGAGGCAGGAGAAGACACGGACGTACGACCTATGCATTAATTCAATTAATGCATTAGCGCTGAATCAATCATTTGTCAGCCGGCAATTCTGCTGGCACCACTTTTGCATCAACACTTTCGGAGGCGTCAGAATGAACAAGCAAGCGGATCTCAGCCCGAACCTCACCCATTGGCAGGAGCGTGTCGACATGGCTGCTGCGTTCCGCTGGACGGCCAAGCTGGACATGCATGAGGCGGTGGCCAACCACTTCAGCCTGGCGGTGAACGAGGACGGCAGCCAGTTCCTGATGAACCCGAACCAGGTGCATTTTTCCCGCGTCAAGGCCTCGGACCTGTTGCTGCTGGACGCCAATGACCCCAAGACGATGGAGCGCCCCGATGCGCCGGACCCGACCGCCTGGGGGCTGCACGGCTCGATCCATCGCCTGTGTCCCCATGCGCGCTGCGTGATGCATGTGCATTCGATCCACGCCACAGTGCTGGCTTGCCTGGCCGACAGCACCCTGCCGCCGATCGACCAGAACACAGCGACCTTCTACAACCGCTATGTGATAGATAACGGCTTTGGCGGCTTGGCGTTTGACGACGAGGGCGCGCGCTGCGCGTCGATGCTGACCGACCCCAAGGTCAAGACCATGATCATGGGCAACCACGGGGTGCTGATCATCGGCGACGATGTCGCGGACACTTTCAACCGTCTCTATTACTTTGAGCGCGCCGCCGAGACTTATATCCGGGCGCTGCAGACCGGCCAGAAACTGCGGGTGCTGAGCGACGAGGTCGCCGAGAAGACGGCGCAGGAGCTGGAGGATTATCCCAGCCAGGCCGAACGCCACCTGGCCGAGCTGAAGGCGATCCTCGACGACGAAGGCGCCAATTACGCGAGCTGAGCAGGCAGTCTGGAAGGTGCGGAAGCCACGGATGGTTCAGCGGACTGCCCGGAGGTTTTCTGCACCCGTCTGACACATCACTTCAGCCATCCGGAAGGTTACAGATGCCTGATTACATCCCCACAAATGCCGCGTCTTCCGGGGTTAAGCTCGACAAGAAAACGCTGAAATCCATCGCTGCCCGCAGCGATAAACCCGGCCTGATCTATATTGGTCAATGGGTTGCTTTTCTGGCTGCCACCGGCGCGCTGGTCTGGGCAACGCTCGGCACACTCTGGGTCTGGCCCGCGATGCTGCTGCATGGCATCTTCCTGACCGTGCCGGCCTATTCCTTCAGCCATGAAACCGCGCACGGCACGGCCTTCCGCAGCCGCTGGCTGAACGAGGCAGTGCTGTGGGTCACCTCGCTCCTATACATGGAGGAACCGCTGCACCGCCGCTACACCCACACCAACCACCACACCCATACCTGGTGGGTGGGCAAAGACAGCCAGATGCCGTTTGACACGCCGATGGGCTTTGGCGGCTGGCTGGCCGAGATCACCGGCTTTGCCCTGCTGCGCTTCCACATGCAGGTGTTCGTGCATCTGGCGGCGGGCCGCTACACTGATACGATGAAGATGGTCACGCCGGAAGGCGAGTTCGCCAGGATGACCCGCAACGCGCGCATTATGCTGATGATCTATGCGCTGATCGCGGCGGCGCCTTTCTTTGGTATCTGGTGGGTGGTCTGGTTCCTGGTGATCCCGCGCATCCTGGGTGCTCCCGTCATGCTGCTGTTCACGCTGATCCAGCACGTGGAGCTGCAGGAGAATTCACCTTCGATACTGGAGAGCACCCGCTCCTTCCGCAGCAACCGGCTGGCCGAATTCCTCTATATGAAGATGAACAACCACGTCGAACACCATCTGTATCCGCAGGTGCCGTTCCACGCGCTGCCCAAATTGGCCGAAGCGGTGCAGGATCAGCTGCCAGAGCCGGATCCGGGCTTCTGCAAGACCAATATCCAGGTGCTGTCGGTGGTGGTGCGCCGCTCGCTTGGCCGCCCGACCAAGGCCGCCAGCATCCGCCAGGCGCCGCATATGATCACCGGGGGCGGCCCGGTGGAACGTGTCGCGCAGCGGACAATGTGAGTTATGCCGGAATACACCAAACAGGAGCCACAGCATGAGCCAATGGATAGACACCTGCGCCACCGATGACATCGACGAGGAGGACCTGATCGTCTGGCAGCACGGCGGTAAATCATACGCGATCTACAACACTGAAAAGGGGTTCTTCGCCTCGGATCTGATGTGCACGCATGAAGAGCAGAGCCTGGAGGACGGGCTGGTGATTGATTGTGTCATTGAATGCCCGCTGCATGGCGGCCGGTTTGATATCTGCACCGGCAAGGCGCTGTCGGCGCCGGTGCATCTTGATCTTAAGACCTATCCGGTAAAGGTCGAGGGCGGCCGGGTTTTTGTGAACATCGCCTGACCCGCGTCTCCCCGGCCAGTGCTTCGCCGTAAAGTAAGCCGCCGGCGCCCCATTGGGGCCGCCCTTTTGATCGGCTTGCAATCTGATCCTGATCAAGGCGGCAGATTCTCACTCTCCCTATGCAAGTACTCAAAGAGACTCGGCAGTTATAGGAGAAACCCCATGTTGCGCCTTGCATCCATTCTTTACTCGCTGATCGGCAGCAGCCTGGCGGGCATTGGCGTCATTGTGGTTCTGGTCGCAGGCATGACCAATGTTCCGGCCATCCTGGCCTCGGCGGCCATTGGGGCTGTGCTGGGGGTGCCGGTTGCCTGGCTGGTGGCCAAGCAGCTTTACGCCCGCGGCGCCTAGGCGCTCAGGAACACCCGCGCGGCGGCTTCGAACTCGCGCGGCTTTTCGGCGTGCAGCCAATGGCCCGCACCGGGTAGTTTGGCAAAGCGGGCGGCGGGAAAGCGCGCACGGATCTCGTCGCGGTGTTCGGGCAGCACATAGTCCGATTCAGACCCGGACAGGAACAGCGCAGGCCCCTCCCAGGCGGCATCCGTCTCAGGGAAGGACATAATGTCCGGCATCTGATCTGCCAGCGTGTCCAGGTTCAGCTTCCAGCGCTTGTTCGCAATATCCAGCGACTGGGTGAAAAAGCTTTGCAGCGCAGGCTCCACTCCGGCCTTGGCCAGTTGCGCGGCGGCCTCAGGCCGGCGCTCCACCGTCTCCAGATCCACTGTGCGCATGGCGTGGATGTATTGGATCTGGGTGTGGCCATAGGCGACCGGCGCAATGTCAGCCACCACCAGCCGGCGTACCGTATCAGGGTGGTTCAGTGCCAGCGTCATTGCCGCCTTGCCGCCCATTGAATGGCCGATCACATCCATTTGCCCGCCGTGGGCGGCAATCACTTCGGCCAGGTCTTCGGCCAGCTCAGGATAGCTGTGGCTTTTGGTCCGCGGGCTGTCGCCGTGGTTGCGCATATCAACGGCAACCACCAGCCGCTCATCCGCCAGGCGTTTGGCAATAACACCCCAGTTCCGGGCCGAGCCATAAAGACCGTGGGCAATCAGCAGCGGGGTTTTGTCGGTGGCAGTGCCATGTGTGATCGTGTTCAGCATAGGGTCTTGATACCCGCGCAGGCAAAGGCTTGCCACCCCCATTGAGACAGCCGCAGGCGCAGGTTAGGGTGGCGGTGAACAGCAGCTGAGGGAGAGTGCCGGAATGGCCGCCAGCCTGGACCAGGATATCGAGGACATCCGCACGTTGCTGAAGGAGCGCGAACAGGCCTCCGGCGATCTGGCCGCCGCATTGAAACGGGCGCGCCGCCGCCTGCCGCGCCGGATCTACAAGCAGGGCATGAAACTTGCCGATGCGCTGCCGATGCTGGAACACCCCAAGTTGCGGCCGACGGTGGACGAGAAACCTCTGCGCGGCGCCGCACGCGAAGTGAAGGCGCATTTGCAGAAAGTCGACCTGGCCGACCGGCGCAAGGGCTTTTGGCTGGGCGTGCTGGGCAGTGTGGCGTTTTCCCTTCTGGTGGTGCTGATTCTGCTGGTTGTTGTCTTGCGCTGGCGCGGCCTGATCTGATTTCCCGCTTTACGCCGCTGCTGCCTGCGGTATTTTGAACGCGGTTCAAGAAGGGGCAGGGCGCCATGGCAGGCAAGGTGGAAGCGCGCAAGGCGGCGCTGCGGGAAAAACTGGTGGAAGCGGCAGAGATCCGCATTGCCCGCGACGGGGCAGGGGCGCTGCGCGCCCGTGACCTGGCCCAGGATGCGGGCTGTGCGCTGGGGGCGATCTATAACGCTTACGATGATCTGAACGCCATCATCATGGCGGTGAACGGGCGCACCTTCCGCAGGCTGGGGGCTGCGGTCAGGGCATCGGTGGCGGATGCCGGTGCGGAACCTCCTACTGCCCGCCTGATCCTGATGAGCAACGCCTACCTGCATTTTGCCATCGGCAACACCAACCTGTGGCGGGCGCTGTTCGATCTGCAGATGACCGCTGAGGGGCCGGTGCCTGGCTGGTATCTGGACGCGCTGGAGGGTCTCTTTGCCAATATCGCCCGCCCGGTGGGGGAACTGTTCCCGGGGATGGGCGCAAAGGAAACCGGCCTGATGGTGCGGGCGTTGTTTTCGTCTGTTCATGGCATTGTGCTGCTGGGGCTGGAACGGCGCATTTCGGGGGTGCCCCCGGAACAGATCGAAACGATGATAGCCCAGGTTCTTAATCAAATCGGCAAACAGTAATTTTTGAACATCGTTCAAAATAATTCTTGAACGGCGTTCAAAATTGTGCGATCACTCCCCTTGTGAACGATGTTCAAGATGGAGGAAGAGATGTTCGCCACTCTGAAGACCCTGATCACCGGTGCCAATGCCCGGGCTGAAGGACAGCTGCGGGAGACCTATTCGATCGAGCTGATCACCCAGAAGATCCGCGAGGCCGAAGGAAATCTGAAGGCGGCCAAGCTGACCCTGGCCAGCCTGATCCAACGTCAGCGCGCCGAACAGCGCCAGATCGAAACCCTGCAAACCCGCGTAGGGGACCTGATGGCCCGGGCCGGTGAAGCGCTGGAAGGCGGGCGCGAGGACCTGGCGCAAACTGCGGCCCAGGCAGTAGCCGAGATGGAGAACGAGCTGACAGTCCGCCGCCAGACCCTGGACCGGCTGGAAGCCCGTATCCTGCAGCTGCGCCAGTCGGTGGAAACCGCCAGCCGCCGCATCACCGATCTGAAACAGGGCGCCATAGCTGCCCGTGCTACCCGGCGCGAGCAGGACATCCAGCGCCGCCTGCGCCGCCACACCGGCGGTGACAGCCCGGCCGAAGAGGCCGAGGCGCTGATCAGCCAGGTCCTGCAGCGCGATGACCCGTTCGAGCAGGGCGAGATCCTGCGCGAAATCGACGGCGAGCTGGCGGGCAGCACCATCGCCGATGATCTGGCAGACGCCGGTTTCGGCCCCCGCAGCCGCAGCACCGCTGCTGATGTGCTGAACCGGCTGAAGGTTAAAGACTGACCGGGCACAGCCCAGGCACCTCCCGGACCGCTGGGCAACCTAAAGAAATTTTTGAATACTGGAGCAAAGACATGTTTACCGACAGCACTGACAACAAACTGATTATCCTCCTGAACGTTGCCGGCGTGGCCATCGCCTATGCGATGCTGGGGGTGTCCCTGTGGCTTTCCACCGAAGTGCCGCTTGCCACCAAAGGCTATTGGGGCATGGGCGTGCTCTTGCTGACGCTCAGCTTGATCAACGTGGTGAAGTACCGGTTCGATCATCGCTCCAGCGAAGACCGCATCCGCAAGATCGAAGATGCCCGCAACGAAAAGCTGCTGGAAGACGCGCTGCTGGACGCGAAACAGGATCTTTGATCCGCATTAAGTGAAACAGGCCCGGCGCCCGCCATCTATTGGCGGGCGTTTGCCGTGCCGCCGTATTCAGCCAGCCGGCTTTTGCCACTCCATCAGGTAGAGATAGGGAGCCCGGTTGTAGCTGTCCGCCCGCTCGCCGCCCGTCGCCATGGGTTCGTCAAAATGGGTCAGCTGCAGCCCTGCGTTCAGCAATGCCTGCATGTAGAACGCCTGCGGCCGGTGCCAGTTCTTTATCCGCATCCCATTCCATTCGCCCCAATGGTGGTGTTCCTCGAAATAGCAGTCGATGCACATGTTCGCCGCGCCCTCCTGATCACGTGTCCAGCCTCCGCCTTTGGACTGCGAGGCTGTGATCCAGCTGTTGAGGTTGGCAATCAGCAGATGACCTCCCGGCGCCAGCACCCGCGTCATCTCGGCGATTGCACGTTTCGTGTCCGGGATGTCGATCAGTGTCAAATAGCTGACTACGATGTCGAAACTGGCGTCTTCAAATGGCAGAGCTTCTGCAGTGCCTTTTACAAACCTCTGATCAGACAGGGCTTCTGCATGCCGGAGGAGGGCATCTGTCGGATCCAGGCCGGTTACGTTTCCTGCGAAGGGCGCGAGCATCCGGCAAAACCGGCCCTCGCCGCACCCCACGTCGAGAATGCGCGGGCTTGGCCGGAGACGCACACGGTCCATCATCGGGTGATCCAGAACATGTTGCCGGCTGAAGTCGCCGCTTACCCCCATCAGTGTGATCCAGGCGTCAGCAGAGGCCTGCCATCCATTGTCCATCACAGGCTCTCCCATACTGCATACGCGAAAGGGGAGTAGTGGTGGCTGACAGAAGTGCCGTCAATAAGAAACGCCGCGGTAATTGAGCCGCGGCGTTTGGTTTTTTATGTTCTTCAGTCTCTTACAGGTTCGGATACAGCGGGAACCTGGCGCAGAGATCTGCGACCTTGGCGCGCACCGCGGCTTCCACATCGGCATTGCCGTCTTCACCGTTGGCCGCCAGCCCGTCGATCACCTCGATGATCAGGTCGGCGATCTGGCGGAACTCGCCCTCGCCGAAGCCGCGGGTGGTGCCTGCGGGGGTGCCCAGACGCAAACCGCTCGTCACGGTGGGCTTTTCCGGGTCGAACGGGATGCCGTTCTTGTTGGTGGTGATATGGGCGCGGCCCAGCGCCTTGTCGGCGATGTTGCCGGTCACGCCCTTGGGGCGCAGGTCGACCAGCATCACATGGGTGTCGGTGCCGCCGGTGACGATGTCCAGGCCGCCCTTGATCAGCTGGTCCGCTAGCGCCGCGGCGTTGGCGCGCACCTGCTTCTGGTAGGTCTTGAACTCCGGCTTCAGCGCCTCGCCAAAGGCCGCCGCCTTGCCTGCGATCACATGCATCAGCGGGCCGCCCTGGATGCCGGGGAAAATCGCCGAATTCACCTTCTTGGCAATCGCCTCGTCATTGGTCACGATCATGCCGCCGCGGGGGCCGCGCAGGGTTTTATGCGTGGTGGTGGTGGCGACATGCGCATGCGGGAACGGCGAGGGGTGCTCACCGGCGGCGATCAGGCCCGCGATATGCGCCATGTCGACCATGAAATAGGCGCCGACGCTGTCCGCGATCTCACGGAATTTGGCAAAGTCGATCTGGCGCGGAATGGCGGAGCCGCCGGCGATGATCAGCTTTGGCTGGTGCTCGGTGGCCAGCGCCTGGATCTGGTCGTAGTCGATCAGGTTGTCGCTTTCGCGCACGCCGTAATGCACCGCGTTGAACCACTTGCCGGACTGGTTCGGACGCGCGCCATGGGTCAGGTGGCCGCCGGAGGCCAGATCCATGCCCAGAATGGTGTCGCCGGGCTGGATCAGCGCCTGGAACACGCCCTGGTTCGCCTGGCTGCCGGAGTTCGGCTGCACGTTGGCGAATTCGCAGCCGAACAGTTCCTTGGCACGGTCGATGGCCAGGTTTTCAGCGACGTCGACATACTGGCAGCCGCCGTAATAGCGGCGTCCCGGATAGCCTTCGGCGTATTTGTTGGTCAGCACAGAGCCTTGCGCTTCCATCACCGCCGCCGAGACGATGTTCTCGGAGGCGATCAGCTCGATCTCGTCGCGCTGGCGGCCCAGCTCGGCGGTGATCGACGCATAAAGCTCAGGGTCGCGCTCGGAGAGGGGTTGGGTGAAAAAGCCGGGGTCACGGGTCGCTTCAGTCATGGTGGCTCCGTTGAGTAAGGATCAGAATTGAGGGATTTCCTATCGGAAACTTCCTTGCGCAGGAAGCCTGTAAAGCGACATTTCCCTGCGACAGAACGGCAACTATGGTCTTTGCCGGAAAGCTGTGATTGTTTCGGAACCAGATGCCTAACACCGGAAACAGATTTCATGAGTTTGAGAATCGCCTTTCTGGCCAGTGAGGCCGATATTGCGCAGCAGGCCCTGGGCACTCTGCGTAACAGGTACGGGCATGTGCCGCCCGCCGAAGCCGGTATTGTTGTGGCTCTGGGCGGCGACGGTTTCATGCTGCGCACATTGCTTGCGATGGTGGATCACCCGGCGCCTGTGTACGGGATGAACCGCGGCACCGTTGGCTTTCTGATGAATGAGTACCGCGAAGACGGGCTGATCGAGCGGCTTGAAGAAGCGGTGCAGGAAATCATCAATCCGCTGTCGATGACCGCAATGGACCGCCGCGGCGCGGTGCATAAGGCGCTGGCCATCAACGAAGTGTCTCTGTTGCGGGCAGGACCGCAGGCGGCGCGGCTCAGAGTATCCGTGGACGGGCGCGTGCGGATGAAGGAACTGGTCTGCGATGGCGCCTTGGTCTCCACCCCTGCGGGCTCCACGGCTTATAATTATTCTGCCCATGGGCCGATCCTGCCGATCGGGGCGGATGTGCTGGCGCTGACGGCGATTGCCGCTTTCCGGCCGCGGCGCTGGCGCGGAGCGCTTTTGCCCAGCAACGCAATGGTGCGCTTTGATGTGCTGGAGGCCGGTAAACGTCCGGTGATGGCTGACGCGGATTCGAATTCTGTGGCCGATATTGATTGGGTTGAGATCCGCACCGATCCGCAAATACGCCATAAAATCCTGTTCGACCCGGGTCATGGCCTGGAAGAAAGACTTATATCCGAGCAGTTTACGTAACCGTTTAACGAAGAGTTCACGGATTTGTGAACATCCCGGTAACGATTATATGCGATGGTTTACCCACAGGCGGATGTGGGTGGTGATTGCCCAAGGGCAGAATGCCACAGTGCCGTACCGGCGTGTTTTGTACGTTCCTGTTTATTTAGTTTCCTGCCGGTCATGCCCACGAAACCTGCGCCAGAACGCCAGGTTCGCTGAACGCGGCGCGGCGACCGCTGTTTGTAGTGAGTGATCTCGGTATGGAAGTTCCCCGGGGGCGGTTCAACCCGTTCCCCGGGACCATTCGCAAAACTGGCATGAACTGGCAAAACCGGCGTGAACAGGCGGTGCGTGAAGATGTATACTCCCGCCATTGCGCCCATCCGGACTGCTTCGGGGTGATCTCCAATTTGAACCTTTGGGACCCGCTGATGCTGCCGTTCACCGGCTGACTGTGAAATCAGGCGCTTCCGCCGGCCTGTATCTGGTCCCACAGCGGCAGGCACATGCGGCCTGCACGGGCTTCAATCGCGGCGCAGGCGTCCACTGCCAGATCCTCACGCCAGCGGCGGGCGGCGATCTGCACGTTGATGGGCTGCGGCCCGTTCGGCAGCTGCGCCAGCCGCGCAGGGACCGAGGCGGCAGGCAGGCCGAGGAAGTTCATCGCATAGGAATAAACTGCGCAGCCGAGCACCTCATGCACGCCTTCGGCACCTTCGGTGTCGCGGTCCGGCTTGAAAAAGGGCTGCGGCAGGAACGGCGACAGAACCAGCGGGTATTCTTCCATGAACAGGGACCATTGCCGCGCGTAATGGGTGCGCTTGGCCATCATTCGCAGCAGCTCATCGCCAGCAAAGGGCGGGAACTCCTGGAAATAGACGGCAAAGATATCGCGTACGGTCTGGGAGCCTGCCGCGTCCACGTCATCCTTCATTAGCGCATAGACCTCGCCCATCAGTGCGCGGTAACCGTTGCGCCCGGCCTCGAACACATTGGGCGGTTCCGCGTCCTCAACCAGATAGCCTGCGTCGGTCAGCGCCGAGCGGGCAAAATCCAGCGCGGCCTCGACTTCGGGGTGCAGGTCATAGCCATGGGTGTTCTTGGTGAATGCGACCTTAACCGGACCGCTCACCGCTTCACCGCGCCAGGCCACCGGCACATGGAAGGGGTCGCGCGGGTCTGCGGCAATCAAGGAGGGCATCGACAGATGCAGGTCTTTTGCCGAGCGCGCAATCAGCCCTTGCACTGACATCAGCTGCGCCAGCAGCCCGCGTTCGGCGGATTGGCTGGGGTTCCAGGCCGGCACCCGGCCCAGGCCAGGCTTCACAGTTACCGCGCCATTGGCGGCTGCTGGAAAGCGCAAGGATCCGCCTATGTCGTTGCCATGCGCCAATGCGCCGATCCCCGCCATCACGGCAGCCCCTGCGCCGCCAGAGGATCCGCCGGGCGAGATATGCCGCCCCCAAGGGTTATAGGTGCGGCCATGCAGCGGGTTGTCGGTGTCGGCCCGGAAAGAAAACTCTGGCGTATTTGTCCGCCCGATCACCACCGCCCCGGCCTTTTGCAGGTTTTCCACCACCGGTGCATCTGCAGGCGCTATCAAATCCTTCAGCGCCGGGACGCCGTTGGAGGTGGCATGGCCCTTCTGATCCACGTTGATCTTGATGGTGACCGGCACGCCATGCAGCGGGCCGGGAACAGCACCGCCTGCGCGTGCCGTATCGAGCGCGCGGGCGCGCTCCAGTGCCTCGGCGCTCAGGTCTTCAACCACGGCATTCAGCGCCGGGTTCACCGCATTCATCCGGTCAATGGAGGCTTGCACGGCATCTTCCGCGCTAAGATCTCCGGTGCGTGTCCGTTTTGTCAGTTCCGTTGCACTCAGGCGCCATAGATCCGGTTTTGTCATGCTCAAGCCTCCCTGGCCGCAGCCTAGGAGGGCAGGGCTGAGTTGCAAGGGAAACCGGACGGAAAAGGGCCGGAATTCTGCGAGAACTCCACCAAGGTTCAGGACCTGTCAGATATGTCTGTCAGCGCGACGCGATAAGCGCAGTCGAAAGCGGCAAAGCCGGATCGAAATCATGCTTGGCGGAAGGAAGGATCAGCGGTGCACGGCGAGCAGGCGCGGCAAATGCCAGAATGTCTTTTCTTTGTCATGGGTCTTGCCGCTGCGGGTGATTCCCTGATCACTGCCGCCATATCTGGCGAAAAAGTTTGCAGATTTGCAATTCTGGCGGGGTTTTCCTGAATATTCTGCGGCAAAGACCTGTTTGCAAAGCGGGTTGGATGCAAACCGCAAACCATGTGTAAATTTTGTGAATTCAGGCTGTCTGCCTGTTCGAAACCTGTAAATTTATTGACCAACCTTGCGTGCTGCGGCAGCAAAACTTGCCCGTTTGCCGCTTTCTCGCCTAGGCAAAGAGCAGGAGGAGATGAACACCATGGGATATCAGGACATTTACGCCGGTTGGAAACGGGACCCGGAAGGGTTTTGGATGGAGGCCGCACAGGCAATCAGCTGGGATGAAGCCCCGAAACAAGCGCTGTTTGAAAAGGGCGATGGCCTTTATGAATGGTTTTCCGATGCCAAGGTGAACACCTGCTACAACGCTGTTGACCGCCATGTGGAACAGGGCCGCGGTGAACAAACCGCGATCATCTATGACAGCCCGGTCACCCATACCAAGCGTGAAATCTCCTATGTCGAGCTGCGCAACCGGGTCGCCACGCTGGCCGGGGCGCTGCGTGCGAAAGGTATCGAAAAAGGCGACCGGGTCATCATCTACATGCCGATGATCCCTGAAGCGCTGGAGGCGATGCTGGCCTGCGCCCGTATTGGCGCCGTGCATTCGGTGGTATTCGGCGGCTTTGCCTCCAATGAACTTGCCGTGCGGATTGACGACGCCAAGCCCAAGGCGATCATCGCCGCCTCCTGCGGGATTGAGCCGGGCCGCACCGTGCATTACAAACCGCTGCTGGATGGCGCCATCGACCTGTCGGAGCACAAGCCGGAATTCTGCGTGATCTTCCAGCGCGAACAGGAAGTGGCGGATCTGATCCCGGGCCGCGACGTGAACTGGCATGGGTTCCAATACGGTGTGGAACCCGCCGACTGCGTGCCCGTCGAGGGCAACCACCCCTCCTATATCCTTTACACTTCCGGCACCACCGGCCAGCCCAAAGGCGTGATCCGCCACACCGCGGGCCAGCTGGTGGCGCTCAATTGGACGATGAAGAATATCTACAACGTCGATCCCGGCGATGTGTTCTGGGCGGCGTCGGATGTGGGCTGGGTCGTCGGCCACAGCTATATCTGCTACGGGCCGCTGATCCACGGCAACACCACCATCGTGTTTGAGGGCAAGCCGGTGGGCACGCCGGATGCCGGCACCTTCTGGCGGGTGATCTCGGAGCATAAGGTCAAAAGCTTCTTCACCGCACCGACTGCGTTCCGTGCGGTGAAACGCGAGGATCCCAAGGGCGAATTCGTCAAGAAGTATGACCTCAGCTGCCTGCAGCAGGTTTACCTGGCCGGCGAGCGCGCCGACCCTGACACCATCACCTGGGCGCAGGATCAGCTGAAGGTGCCGGTGGTGGACCATTGGTGGCAGACCGAAACCGGCTGGTCGATTGCTGCCAATCCGCTGGGGATCGAAGAACTGCCGACCAAGCTTGGCTCGCCTGCGGTGCCGATGCCCGGCTATGAGGTCGACATTCTGGACGAGGCCGGCAATCCGGTGGCACCGGGCGAGCTGGGCGCAATTGCGGTCAAGCTGCCGCTGCCGCCGGGCACGCTGCCCACCCTGTGGAACGCCGAAGAGCGGTTCAAGAAAAGCTACCTGACGACCTTTCCCGGCTATTACGAGACCGGCGATGCCGGCATGAAGGACGAGGACGGCTATCTCTATATCATGGCGCGCACCGATGATGTGATCAACGTGGCGGGGCATCGTCTCTCCACCGGCGGCATGGAGGAAGTGCTGGCGGGCCACCCGGATGTCGCCGAATGCGCCGTGATCGGCGTGGCGGACAGCCTTAAGGGCCAGATGCCTGTTGGCTTCCTCTGCCTGAACGCCGGCGCCGGCCGCGATCATGGCGAGGTGGTGGCCGAGGTCGTCAAGCGGGTGCGCGAGAAGATCGGCCCGGTTGCCGCCTTCAAACTGGCGGTCGTGGTGGACCGGCTGCCCAAGACCCGCTCCGGCAAGATCCTGCGCGGCACCATGGTGAACATTGCGGATGGCACCCCGTGGAAGATGCCTGCCACAATTGACGACCCGGCTGTCCTGGACGAAATCAAAGATGCGTTGCAAACCATCGGTTACGCCAGCTAAGCATACGCCGGTTCCCTGCATAGAAGCCGCTGGGAAATCCCCGCGATCTCCTGGCGGCGCAGGAAACATTGATGTCCGGCCGTCAACCCGGCCTGGCTACCGCGGATCTTGGCCGCTGCTCCGGCCGTAGCGGGGCAGCCTGTCTTTCAGCTCCAGCCAGCTCACATGGTCAGAGTGGAAGACATGGAACTTGGGCGGCATCTCCCCGGGGCATTCCAAAGTCGCCGTGTACATGTGGATATTCACCGCATCCCGTGCGGTGCGATAGGCCATCTGGGTGCCGCAGGCGCCGCAGAACAGCCGCTCGACACCGTCAGAGGAGTTGTAGATCTGCGGCTCTGCACCGGACCACGCGACCGCCGCATGCGGCAGTCCGAAAAATGCGGTGACAGGTGCCGCGCAATTGCGGCGGCAATCGGCGCAGTGGCAATAGCAGCTCCAGGCCGCCTCGGCCTCACTCTCCCAATGCACGGCGCCGCAGTGGCAATGCCCTCTCATGGCTGGTCCCTCGCTGTTGGCTTCCCTGGATAGGCGGCCAGCGGTAATTCCCAGCCGCAGGATTAACCGTAGTGCGCCACCGGGGTGCCGGCAATGGCAGCCATGTTCAATAACCCGCGCGCGGTGATCGAAGGTGAAACGATATGGGCGCGGTTGCCCATGCCCATCAGGATCGGCCCGACCTCCAGCCCGCCGGCCCGCATCTTCAGGATGTTGCGCACGCCTGAGGCCGCATCGGCATGGGCAAAGATCAGCACATTGGCCGCGCCCTCCAGCCGCGAATTGGGGAAAATCCGTTCGCGCAGCTCAGGATCCAGCGCGCTGTCGATGTTCATCTCGCCCTCATAGGCAAAATCCCGGTGGCTTTCGTCCAGGATCTCCAGCGCGGCGCGCAGGCGGCTGCCGGTGTCGCAAGCGATATTGCCGAACTGCGATTGCGAACACAGCGCAATCTTCGGCTCCAGGCCGAAGCGGCGCACGTGGCGGGCGGCGCCGATCACGGTTTCTGCAATCTGTTCCGGCGTCGGCTCGATCCGCACATGGGTGTCGGCAATGAACAGCGGCCCGTCTTCCAGGATCATCAGCGACAACGCCCCGTGCGGCGCATAACTGTTGCCGCCCAGAACCTGTTCGACATAGTTCATGTGCCAGCGGTATTCACCAAAGGTGCCGCAGATCAGGCTGTCGGCCTCGCCCCTGTGCACCATGATGGCGCCAATTGCGGTGGTGTTGGTGCGCATGATCGCCTTGGCAAGATCCGGCGTCACCCCGCGCCGCTGCATCACTTTGTGATAGCTGTTCCAGTAATCGTAATAGCGCGGGTCGTTTTCCGGGTTTACCAGCTGAAAATCGCGCCCCGGCCGCACATCCAGCCCCAGCCGTTCGCAGCGGCGCTCAATCACTTCCGGGCGGCCGATCAGGATCGGGGTCTCGGTTGTCTCTTCCAGGATCGCCTGGGCGGCGCGCAGCACCCGATCGTCTTCGCCCTCGGCAAAGACAATCCGGCGGGCAGCGGCGCGGGCGGCCTCGAACACCGGGCGCATCAGCAGGGCGGACTTAAAGACTGTCTGGTTCAGCTTCTGCTTATAGGCCTCAATGTCCTCAATCGGCCGGGTCGCCACGCCGCTGTCCATTGCCGCCTTGGCAACGGCCGAGGACACCACCGCCACCAGGCGCGGATCAAACGGTTTCGGGATCAGGTAGTCGGCGCCGAAATTCAGCTGCTCCCCCTTGTAGGCAGCCGCGGCTTCAGCGCTGGTTGTGGCGCGGGCCAGTTCGGCAATGCCGTCAACGCAGGCGATCTGCATCTGGTCGTTGATCTCGGTTGCCCCTACATCCAGCGCGCCGCGGAAGATGAAGGGAAAGCACAGCACGTTGTTGACCTGATTGGGGAAATCGCTGCGGCCCGTGGCAATGATCGCCTCCGGAGCCACCTGGCGCGCGGCCTCCGGCATGATTTCCGGCGTCGGGTTTGCCAGCGCAAAGATGATCGGGCGGTCCGCCATCTTTGCCACCATTTCGGGCTTCAGCACATTGGGGCCGGACAGGCCAAGGAACAGATCCGCGCCGTCCATCACCTCGTCCAGCGCGCGCAGGTCCGACGCCTGGGCAAAGGCCGCCTTCTGCGGGTTCATGTCCTCCTCGCGGCCTTCATAGACCAGGCCGTGAATGTCGCAGAGCCAGATATTCTCGCGCTTCACCCCCAGCTTCACCAGCATGTTGAGACAGGCAATCCCCGCCGCGCCGCCGCCGGTGGAGACGATCTTGATGTCTTCAAACGACTTTCCCGCCACATGCAGGGCGTTCTTGGCAGCCGCCCCCACAACAATTGCGGTGCCGTGCTGGTCGTCATGAAACACCGGAATGCCCATCCGCTCACGGCAGATCTTCTCGACGATAAAACAGTCCGGCGCCTTGATGTCTTCGAGGTTGATCGCGCCGAACGTCGGCTCCAGCGAGCAGACGATATCCGCCAGCTTTTCCGGATCGCTCTCATTCACTTCGATGTCAAAACAATCGATGCCCGCGAAGTTCTTGAACAGGACCGCCTTGCCTTCCATCACCGGTTTCGAGGCCAGCGCGCCGATGTTGCCCAGCCCCAGAACCGCTGAACCGTTCGACACAACCGCCACCAGATTCCCGCGTGAGGTATAGCGCGCCGCATTGGCGGCGTCCGCTTTGATCTCGGTGCAGGCCTCTGCCACACCGGGCGAATAGGCGCGTGCCAGATCGCGCCCGTTGGCCATCGGTTTGGTCGCGCGGATCTCCAGCTTACCGGGCCGCGGAAACTCGTGATAGTTGAGCGCGGCTTGGCGCAAGTTCTGTGAATCGGACATCTGGCGCTCCTGAATATCAGTATTGTTTAGTGTTAAACCATTTTTCTTGCCGGAAACCTAGTCCAAACTGACGCAAATGAACGCCAGTGCTGGCAAGCGGCGGTTTCTTGCATGAATTCTGCCTTGCGGACGCCATTGGCGGCAAATGAAAAGGGAATAAAATCGAGGCGCACAGTTGCCGGATTTTGCCTGCGCAGGCTGGAGCTGGTCACTGGTGTAATGTTCGTTGCCAAAGCCTTGGGGAAGAAAACGGGCATAATCAAACGGCGGATGATCTGCGAATTGCGGGTTTTTCCAGCCGCCGGGTTTCCTGCGGGCTGCAAGAAAACCAAAGACTTCCTTGGCGCCCCCTGTATTCTGACTGAAGATCTTAGTTGGTTTTACGAAGGCCCGCCGCCTGGCCGGCCCCTGAAACGACGTGAAACTGCTGAACGTGGATTGCTTTTGCTTGTTCAGCTTCACGCTGGGATACCACGTGAACTGCAGAGCAGGGCTTTCGCTCTGCGGGGCATATCAGCTAGGCTGCGACATTCTGACCAGATGATCAAAAACCGGGGAAACACCCATGAGCCTCAAAGCCGCCGCAACCGCCGTCCGCGAAAACGCCCACGCGCCGTACTCCAATTTCAAGGTTGGCGCTGCAATCCGCTCGTCCAGCGGCCAGATCTACGTTGGCTGCAATGTTGAAAACGTCGCCTACCCGGAGGGCACCTGCGCCGAGGCCGGCGCCATCGCCGCCATGGTGGCCGCAGGCGAGAAAGAACTGGCAGAGGTCTATGTGATCGCCGACTGCCCCACTCCGATCCCGCCCTGCGGCGGCTGCCGTCAGAAGCTCAAAGAGTTTGGCACAGGCGAGGTGAAAGTGACCCTGGCAACCACTGACGGCGCCGAGAAGGACACCACAATCGGCGATCTGCTGCCGGGCGCTTTTGACGCGGACCATATGGAGCGCAGCTGATGGACGCCCGCGCCATCAATGCAACGCTCCGGCGCGGTGAAACACCGGGCGAAGACGCACTGCGCTGGTTTGCCGAAGGGCTGGCCAGCGGCGCGGTCTCGGACGCGCAGGCCGGCGCCTTTGCCATGGCGGTCTGCTTGCAGGGCCTCAGCGTCGAGGGCCGCCGCGCCCTGACGCTGGCGATGCGCGACACCGGTGATGTGCTGACATGGGATCTGGACGGGCCGGTTCTGGACAAACACTCCACCGGCGGGGTGGGGGACTGTGTCTCGCTGCTTCTGGCGCCTGCGCTGGCGGCTTGCGGCGCCTATGTGCCGATGATTTCGGGCCGCGGCTTGGGCCACACCGGCGGTACTTTGGACAAGCTGGAATCGATCCCCGGTGTTTCCATCAGCGTCAGCGAAGACCACCTGCGCCACATGATGCAGGACATGGGCTGCGCCATTGCCGGCGCCACTGCGCGCATCGCACCTGCGGATAAGCGGCTTTATGCGATCCGGGATGTGACCGCGACGGTGGACAGCCTCGACCTGATCACCGCCTCGATCCTGTCCAAAAAACTCGCCGCCAGCCCGGATGCGCTGGTGCTGGATGTGAAAATCGGTTCCGGCGCCTTTATGAAAACCGCCGATGACGCCCGTGCGCTGGCGCAGTCGCTGTGCGATACCGCCAATGCCGCCGGCTGCCGCACTTCGGCGCTGATCACCGACATGAACCAGCCGCTGGCGCCCGCCCTTGGCAATGCGCTGGAGGTGGCCGAGGTGATGCGGGTTCTGACAGGGCAGGCGGCTGGCCCCCTGGCCGAGATTTCCGCGGTTCTGGGCGGCGATCTGCTGGCCCATGCCGGATTGGCTGCCGATGCAGGGGATGGCGCGGCAAAGATCACCGCAACCCTTGCCGATGGCCGCGCGGCAGAGCGGTTTGCCCGTATGATTGCCGCCATGGGCGGCCCTGCGGATTTCGCGGCCAAATGGCAGGATCATCTGCCGGGCGCAGAGGTCGTGCGTGATGTGAAAGCGCCAATCGCCGGTTATGTCTCAGCGATGAACGGCGAAGCCCTGGGCCTGGCAGTTGTCAGGCTTGGCGGCGGCCGCATGGTGGAGAGCGACAAAATCCATCCCGGCGTTGGCATCTCTGACATTGCCCGCCTGGGGCAGCAGGTCGGGGCAGGGGATATCCTGGCCCGCATTCACGCGGCCAGCGATGATGCGGCAGATATGGCCGAGGCTTCCCTCTTGGCCGCCATTGCCATCGGCGATGCGCCGGATGCGCTGCCGCCGCTGGTTCACGAAAGGATCTCCTGATGCCCCGTGCCTTCCTGATTGTGATGGATTCCGCCGGTATCGGCGGCGCGCCGGACGCCGGGACGTTCTTCAACGGCGATCTGCCGGATCTCGGCGCCAACACATTGGCCCATATCACCCAGGCCTGTGCTGCAGGTGAGGCCGAGGCGGGCAGAAGCGGCCCGCTGCACGTACCCAGCATGGAACGCCTTGGTCTTGGCGCAGCGATGCGGCTGGCGTCCTCGGTGCCGTTTCCGGGACTGGACGCGGAGCCGCAAGGGCGTTGGGGCTGTGCCCGCGAACTCAGCCGCGGCAAGGACACGCCGTCAGGTCATTGGGAGCTGGCGGGCCTGCCGGTGCCCTGGGGCTGGCATTACTTCCCCGATCAAGCGCCGTCCTTCCCCGAAGACCTGACGGCCTTTGTGGCGGAGCAGGCCGGCACCGATGGCATCCTCGGCAATTGCCACGCCTCCGGCACGGTGATCCTAAACGATCTTGGCGCCGAACACATGCGGACCGGCAAGCCGATTTGCTACACTTCTGCCGACAGTGTCTTTCAAATCGCCGCGCATGAAGAAACATTTGGCCTCGACCGCCTGCTGGCCTTGTGCAAATCCATCGCTCCGCGCCTGCACGCGATGAAGGTGGGACGGGTAATTGCGCGGCCTTTCCTTGGCTCGGCAGAGGACGGGTTCACCCGCACAACCAATCGCCGCGACTATGCGATCACCCCGCCGGCACCTGTGCTGACCAACTGGGTGCAGGACGCCGGCGGCAAGGTCCATGCCATCGGCAAGATCGGTGATATCTTCTCTATGTCCGGCATTGATACATTGGAAAAAGGCTCTGATGCCAAGCTGATGCAGCATCTTTTTGATGCAGTGGAGATGGCAGAGGAGGGCAGCCTGACATTTGCAAACTTTGTTGAGTTCGACAGCATGTACGGCCACACCCGCGATATCGCAGGTTATGCGCGTGCACTGGAGTGGTTCGACGCGGAACTGGGCCGGCTGCTGGCAAAGCTGCGCCCGGGTGACATGCTCGTGCTCACCGCTGATCACGGCAATGATCCCAGCTGGCCCGGCAGTGACCACACCCGCGAACAGGTGCCGGTTCTGGTCGCAGGGCTTGACGCCGGCCCAGTCGGGCAGGTCAAATTCGCCGACGTGGGCGCCTCTATTGCGGCCCATTTGAACGTCCCGGCCCAGGGGCCTGGCAAGAGCTTTCTTTGACTTTATGGTCAAAACCCGCTTGCCAGCCGCGGCCAGGCCCGTAAAAGCGCTGCAAACAGAACCGCCGCTAACAGACCATAGGAGTGCCCCATGACCGACCACCTGACCGTTGTTGATCACCCGCTTGTGCAGCACAAGCTGACCCTGATGCGGGACAAGGGCACATCCACGGCCGGCTTCCGCCGCCTGCTGCGCGAGATTACCCAGCTCCTGGCGTATGAAATCACCCGCGAAATGGAGCTGACCACAACCAACATCGAAACCCCGATGGAGGAAATGGACGCGCCGATCCTGGCCGGCAAGAAACTGGCGCTGGTGTCGATCCTGCGCGCGGGCAACGGTATGCTGGACGGGGTGCTGGAGCTGATCCCCTCGGCCCGTGTCGGCTTTGTCGGCCTTTACCGGGACGAGGAAACTCTTGAGCCGGTGCAATATTACTTCAAGGCACCCGAAGCGCTGGAAGACCGGCTGGTGATCGCGGTGGACCCGATGCTGGCCACCGGCAACAGCTCAGCTGCGGCCATTGATCTGCTGAAGGAGGCCGGCGCCAACAACATCCGCTTCCTTTGCCTGCTGGCCTCGCCCGAGGGTGTTGCGCGGATGAAGGAAGCGCACCCGGATGTGCCGATCGTCACCGCCTCGCTGGACCGCCAGTTGAACGAGAAGGGCTACATTCTGCCCGGTCTGGGCGATGCCGGCGACCGGATGTTCGGCACTAAATGATCTGAACGCACCGGCCAGGGCGCCCCTGATTGCCTTGGCCGGAATGCCCGACTGCCGCCCGCGGCAGAAAAACAAGTTCCAATTTGCGCAAAAATTGCCGCCGTGCGGCCTTATTGTTGCCGCAGAATCTTTACTCACAGGCCGGATTCAGGCATCCTGCAGCCATATTTTGTGGGGCTCAGGAATGAAAATAACTAGAATTATTGCACTGGCCATCATCGCGGGGACAACCGGGGCAGCAGGTATACAGGCGCAAACCCTGCGTGAAACCAGCCCGCCCGCCGAATTTCCGCCTGCCTCCTACACGGGCAAGCAATATGTGGACAGCCGCGGCTGCGTCTACATCCGTGCTGGCATTGACGGCAATGTCACCTGGGTGCCGCGGGTTTCCCGCTCGCGCAAGCAGATCTGCGGCTATGCACCAACCAAGCTGGCGGGCGCCACGCGGACGCAGCAGGCAGCCCCGGCACCGGAACTGATCACCCTTGACCCGGGCCAGCAACCGGCGCAATCGAATGCGGGCGCCGCGGCCCCCAAGGTTGTCACCACGGCCAAACCGCGCCGCACGCCGCAATCCACCAGCGCCCGGCCTGCAGCCGCTCCGGCGCCATTGCCGAAACCGGCAGTCAAAAGGGTCGTGCGTGTGACGCCCAAGCCAGCACCGGCCCCGGCACCAGCCCCGGCAGCGCCTGCTCCGGCAGCAGTGCAGCCTGCGGGCAGCGGTGCTTGCGCCGGGCTATCTGATATCAGCCGCCAGTACTCCAATGCCACCGGTGCGCGCTGCGGCCCGCAAACTGTTTCGCCGGTGACCTACGGCGGGCAGGACAGCGGCGCGCAGTCCTCTCTGCGCCTCACCCCGAATACACGTGTGGTGCAGACGCACATCTACCAGGACCGCCGCCTCAGCAACAGTTTCACGGTGCCCGAAGGCTATCGCCCGGTCTGGACCGACGGGCGGCTGAACCCGCAGCGTGCGGTGCGTACCGTGCGTCCGGCAGTGGTGACCGGTTTTGCCCAGGCCCCGGCCGGCTATCTGACAGTGGAACGTGAGGATGGCCGCCTGAATGCGATGCGCGGGGTGCGCACGCCCGAGGGCGACGCGCAGATGGCGCAGATCTGGACCAATGGGGTGCCGCGCCGCCTGGTGCAGCTGCCATTGGATCGTGCCACGCTGACACTGCCGCGCAATGTGCGCCGCAGCCCGGCCGAAGCGAAGCCGTCGGGCCTGCGCCTATCCTCCCGCTCGGCACCGGATGCGGCGGTGCCGCAGCGGGCCGCACCGCGGCGGTATATTCGCGCCGCAACCTATGCCGACGCTGGTCAGGCCAAGGCCGCAGCACAGCGGCTTGCCGCTGCCGGACTGCCGGTGCGCCTTGGCGCGGTCAGCCGCAAGGGACAGCCCTACAAGGTGGTTCTGGCGGGCCCGTTTCTAGCCGATGACCAAGCCGCCGCAGCCTTGGCTAAGGCCCGCAATGCTGGTTTCACCGGCGCTCGGATCAGTAAATAACATCGGGGCAGGGGCGGGGCAGTGCCTGTCCCGGCCTCTGCAATGACGGCTGGCACCCCCTGTGGCCCGAAGGCGGAATGCACCAATGAGCGCATAACAGCCCGTTCCTGACAGCATCAGGGGCGGGCTTTGTCTTTAGTGCTGCAGCTGCTCCAGTTTCTGTTTGAACAACTGCGCTGCCCGTATCGCGCCGGGACCCCAAACCGGGCGTCTAGCCGCAGATGTTCTGCAGTTGAACCCAGTCGCGGTCATTCAGCAGCGGCTTCTGGTCGCGGCCTGCCATCGGGTCCGCCTCGATCAGCCCCAGCACCGTCTCGCCGGTGATGTCCAGCGCGTAGGCATAAGGCGATGAGGGCAGCGCTGCGCGGGCGAACTCGGCCAGCAGCACCTGATCCGGCAGTGCCGGGCGCGGACTGGCCAGGGTGGCCTCGGAATAGGCATCCAGGGCAGCGCGGTCCAGCTCGCCCGTGGTCAGCAGTTTGAAGGCGGCCATGACACCGCCGGCCTCCAGCAGTTCGAACATCGGGTCGCTGGCCTCAGCCCGGGCGCGTTCCGCCAGGATGGCGCCGGCCGCAACTGCCGGATCCTCGAAATCCTCAACAAACGACCGGTTCAGCAGCACGATGCCGCCAGGCAGATGCAGGCTGCCGGGAATGCCTGAGCGAAGCACCGCCAGCTGCCGCACCCCGGTGCGCGCCGCCAGATCCCTCAGGATCGGAGCGGCTTCGGGCGTCGCGCAGGCCGGTCCCGAGACCCGCTCAATCCGGCCTAGCAAGGCTTGGCCGATGGCCTTGCGCTTGATGTCAGGAACCACGCTGACAGCATGCCGGGTGACAGCACCAGGCAGCCACAAAACCAGCAGCGCCAGCACCAGCGCAAAGGTGCCCAGGATACTGACAGCCCGCAGCCGCCCGGGCCGCGCGCGGGAGCGGCCGATGGCGTTCTGCACCCGGGCTATCGCCTCCAGCATGGCGGTCTCGTCCTGACCCAGCTCCAGCGTCTCGCCGGGGTCGCCATCGGGGTGGAACAGGGCCGGGAACGCTCCGGGGTTGGCGCGCTCGACCGCTGCCAGCGACCAGTGGGCCAGCGGCAGGTCATTCATGCTTGCGATGGTCAGCGTCGCATCGCCCAGCGAGATGATCACATCCCGCCGCTGCGCCTCCCGGTCCGCGCGCCACAAGCCCGCAGCCTCTAGCCGCTCAAATTCCCTCAATGCCGTCATGCAGCCAGCCCGGCCCCCGTTCTTATCGTTGCCGCCAGAATAATCACATAAAACAGGGGCAGCAAATTGCTTTGCTGCCCCCGGATGCTGTTTCGCCGTGAAAAATTACAGGTTCTTGGCGATTTTCCTCAGTTCGAATTTCTGGATCTTGCCGGTGGAGGTTTTCGGCAGCTCCAGGAACACCACTTTCTTAGGCGCCTTGAAGCCCGCCAGCGTCTCGCGGGTGAAGGCGATCAATGCTGCCGCGTCTTCCTTGGCACCGGTTTTCAGCTCGACAAAGGCGCAGGGCACCTCACCCCATTTGTCGTCCGGCATCGCGGCAACCGCTGCCAGCAGCACATCCGGATGCGCCATCAGCACCCCCTCCACCTCAACCGAGGAGATGTTCTCGCCGCCCGAGATGATGATGTCCTTGGCCCGGTCAGCAATCTGGATGTAGCCGTCGGGGTGCTGCACTGCCAGGTCGCCGGAGTTGAAATAGCCGTCCTTGAACGCCTCTGCCGTGGCCTCCGGGTTCTTAAGATACCCCTTCATCACCACATTGCCGCGTAAGGCAATCTCGCCCTGGCTTTGGGCGTCCATCGGCAGCACGTTGTGGTCGCTGTCGCGCACCACCACCGGCTCCAGCATCGGCATGGCGACGCCCTGGCGGGATTTCTTGGCGGCAATGCCGGCCTTGTCCAGCCCGTCCCATTCAGCGGCCTTCCAGTAGCATTCGGTGACATGGCCATAGGTTTCGGTCAGCCCGTAAACATGGGTGATGTTAAAGCCCAGATCCTCGATCTTGGACAGGGTTGCGGGCGCTGGCGGGGCGCCTGCGGTGAAGACCTCCACCGTGTGGTCAAAGGTGCGGCGCTCTTCGTCCAGCGCATTGACCAGCATGTTCAGCACTATCGGCGCGCCGCCGAAATGAGTAACGCCCTCATAGTGGATGGCGTTATAGATGTTCTGCGCGGTGACATCGCGGCAGCAGACCAGGGTGCCGCCCACCACCGGCATCATCCAGGTGTGGTTCCAGCCGTTGCAGTGAAACAGCGGCACGATGGTCAGATAGACCGGATGCAGCACCATCCGCCACGAGATCACCGTTCCGGTGGTCATCAGATAGGCGCCGCGATGGTGGTAAACCACACCCTTGGGCCGCCCGGTGGTGCCGGAGGTATAGTTCAGCGCCAGGCTTTCCCATTCATCCCCGGGCATGATCCAGGCGAAATCAGGGTCGCCACTGGCCAGCAGCGCCTCGTATTCCATATGCCTGCCGGTGGCGTGCCAGGTGGCCTGATCATCTGCCACTTCGATCAAAACCGGGGCCGGGCCTTCCATTTCCTCGACGGCGGCTTCGGCCAGTTCCAGGAACTGCGGATCAACGAGCACTGCCTTGGCTTCGCCGTGGTCAAAAATATAGGAGACCGTGCCCACGTCCAACCGGGTGTTGATGGTGTTCAAAACCGCGCCGCAGGCGGGCACGCCGAAATGCGCCTCTGCCTGGGCCGGGATATTCGGCAGCAAGGTGGCCACCACGTCGCCCGGCTTCACGCCCAGATTGGCCAACCCCGAAGCCAGCCGACTGCAGCGGTCGTGGTATTCGGCATAAGTTTTGCGGTGCTTGCCATAGCTTACCGCCAGATGCTCCGGAAACACCTGCGCCGCCCGCTGCAGATGCGACAGCGGTGTCAGCGGCACATAATTCGCGGCGGTCTTCTCCAGACCGGTTTCATCCGCCATCCACCCCATCAGTTTCCTCCCCTGAATCACTTTGGTGTCGTTTAGAGAACAGATATTGCGGAAAGTTGCGGGCAATGGGAAGGGTATGAAACAAACAGCGACCCTTTCCGCAGAGACCGGCAGCCAGACGGCAGCCGCGCACGCCATGCTGGCAGCCATGCTGATTATCGGCATTACCGACAATGCGGTCCCGCTGATGGCCGAACAGATCGGGCTGGGTCAGTTCTACCTGCTGCGAAGTTTTGTCGCGCTGCCGTTCCTGTGGCTGATGGCGCGGGCCGGGCTGGGCGGGCTGGCGCCGCGCCGGATGGGGGCGGTGCTGCTGCGGGCGGTGCTGGTTGCGGTGGCGATGGTGTTTTACTTTGCTGCTGTCGCGCTGATGCCGATCGCACAGGCGCTTGCGGGGCTGTTCACCTCGCCGATCATCATTGTGCTTATCTCGGTTCTGTTTCTGAAAGTTCGGATCGGCTGGGTCCGCATCGGCGCCGTTCTGTTTGGATTTGCCGGGGTGCTGATGGTGCTGCAGCCCGACCCGGCAGCCTTTAACTGGCTGATCCTGGTGCCGGTAGCAGGCGGGCTGTTCTACGCATTGGGGTCGCTGGCAACCGGCCTTTACTGCCAGGGCGAAAGCACGGTGGCGATGTTGTTCATCTATCTGCTGGTGCAGGGCGCACTGGGGGCGATGCTGCTCACCGGGCTGGAAATCTGGCCGCAAGCGGTGCCCGCTGGCGCCGATGGATTTGTCACCCGCGGCTGGGTCTGGCCGCTGTGGGAAATCTCGCATCTGATCCTGCTGCAGGGCTGCGCGGCAGTTGGCGGCGTGTTCCTGATCACCAAGGCCTATCAGCTGGGCGAGGCGTCTTTTGTGGCGGTGTTTGAATACTCGGTGATGATCGTCGGGCCGGGTGTTGCCTGGGCCTATTGGGGCCAGGCGCTGAACATCTGGCAGATGCTGGGGATTACTCTGATCATTGCCGCTGGCACCACCATTGCGGTGCGCTCAAGGTAGCCGGGCAGGGGCGCTGCCCCTCTTGCCCCTAAGGGCCAATTCACCCCGGAGTATTTGCGCAAAGGTGAAATGGGCCGGGATTGCTTTGGGTCTGCCGTTCACCGGGGCAAAGCGGTCTGCAGACCCGTGCACATCAGCATTTCCAACAGCGGATCAATGGCCTAGGGTCGGTTCATGATCCTGTCTCCGGGCCGCAAATACGTCTTTATCCATATCCCCAAGACCGGCGGAACAGCGCTGGCCCTGGCGTTGGAGGCGCGCGCCATGGCCAATGACATGATGCTGGGGGACACCCCAAAAGCGCTGAAACGCCGCCGCCGTCTGAAGGACGCGCAGACACGCGGGCGGCTGTGGAAACACTCGACGCTGGCTGACATCGAAGGGCTGGTGCCGGATCCGGCACTGCGGTCGCTGTTCGCCTTTACCCTGGTGCGCAACCCGTGGGACCGGGCGGTGAGCTATTACCATTGGCTGCGCGGGCAGCGCTTCAGCCACCCGGCAATTCGTCTGGCACAAGATCTGGAGTTCCGCGGCTTTGTGCAGCACCCGGAGATCATCAGCGCGTTCCGCGGCAGCCCGGCGGCCTCATACATGCGCCACGCGGACGGGGCAGAGCAGTGCCGGCTTTACATCCGGCTGGAGCATTTTCACGACGATGCGCAGCCTCTGTTCAGCCATCTGGGATTTTCCTTGGACCTGCCGCGGGTCAATGACAGCGGCCGGCAGCGGGACTGGCGGGCCTATTACGATGATCGTGCAGCCGGGGCCGTGGCAAAGGCCTGCGCGCAGGATATCGCGCAATTTGAATACTCTTTTAACGATTCCCCTCTATCCAGGTGACCGGGAAAGGCGCTTTTGCGGCCCCGGGGCGGATCGGCCAACGGGGATTTGCCAAGGCGTGAGAGTTGAGGCCAGCCTGGGAATGCCTGGGCCGCAGGAAAGGAAACCGGATGCTGGATTGGCTTCTGAAACGTTCGCAAATCTCGCTGGGACGGGCATTGAACAGCGGTTTTCCACTGGTTTCCGTCGGGCAGGGCGGGTTTCTGGCTGGCACCCACGTGGCCTCGAACCTGGGCTGGCGTCCGGTTGAAGCGCTGACGCCGGGCGACAAGGTGCTGACATTTGATCATGGCATGCAAACAGTGGTGGAACTGCAGCGCGAAACCATCATTCCGGGCGACGGCGATCTGGATCCGGCCCGCTGTCCGCTGCTGGTGCCGCGTGATGCGCTGATGAACCGGGTGCCGCTGTGGCTGATGCCGGATCAGGGTGTGCTGCTGGAGAGCGATCTGGTGGAGGATGTTCAGGGCGACCCCTTTGCCGTCGTGCCCGCCGCCGCGCTGGAGGGCTACCGGGGTATCCGCCGGATGCACCCCGGCGCGCAGCTGGAGCTGGTCACGCCGCGGTTTGCCCAGGATCAGGTGATTTACCTGGAAGCCGGAATGCTGGGTTTCGCAGCTGCGCCGGTCAACTTGATGTGCGGGCGTATCTTTACCGAAGAAGGCACTTACCGTGTGCTGCCGCCGGATGAGGCGCGCGGCCTGGTCTTGTCGATGATGGCCGGGGAAGAATCCTGGGACGCGCCTGGTGCAGCCCCGGCTGCAGCCCAGCATCAGCAACCGCTGAACTGAGCAGAAACATCCGCCGCTAGGCTAAGCGGACGGCACTCCTCTCGGAGCAATGAAAACGGCCAGGGAATGCCCTGGCCGTTTTGTGTTTTCCGTTGCCGTCAGGCGGCGGCGGATTTCTCCGGGTCGAAACGGCCATAGAAGCTTTGGCCCTTGTTCGCCATGTCGCGCAGCAGATCCGGGCAGGCAAAGCGTTCGCCGTACTGCGCGGTCAGCTGATCACAGCGTTCAGCTGCATAAGGCGTGCCAATGATGTCCAGCCAGCTGAGGGGGCCGCCGGACCAGGGGGCAAAGCCCCAGGCCAGAACCGCGCCCACGTCGCCTTCGCGGATGTCCATCAGCACGCCTTCCTCCAGTGCGCGCACCGCTTCCAGCACCTGGGCAAACATCAGCCGTTCCTGCACTTCGATCAGCTCGGGCTGTTCGGGCGCCTGCGGGTATTTCTCCTGCAGGCCTTTCCAGTACTCAACCCGCTTGCCCTTGTCGTCATAGTCAAAGAAGCCGGCATTGGCCTTGCGGCCCAGGCGGCCCTGTTCTTCCATCCAGAAAATCAGATCGTCCGACGGGCTTTCGGGATAGGCGTCGCCCATCGCCGCCTTGGTGGCGCGGGCAATCTTGGCACCCAGATCAATTGAGGTCTCATCGGTCAGCTGGATCGGCCCCACCGGGAAGCCCAGCTGGCGCGCAGCGTTGTCGATCAGCACCGGGCTGACACCCTCGGCGATCATCCGCACCCCTTCGTTGATGTAAGGGATGATGCAGCGGTTGGCGTAGAAGAACCGCGCGTCATTGACCACAATCGGCGTCTTGCGGATCTGGCGCACATAATCCAGCGCCTTGGCCACCGCGCGGTCGCCGGTCTCCTTGCCCTTGATGATCTCCACCAGGAACATCTTCTCAACCGGGGAGAAGAAGTGGATGCCGATGAACTGATCCGCCCGGCTCGATGCCTTGGCCAGCTCGCTGATCGGCAGGGTGGAGGTGTTGGAGGCAAAGATGCAGTCTTCGGGGATAATCGCTTCGACCTTTTGGGTCATCTCGGCCTTGACGCCTGGATCCTCAAACACCGCTTCGATGATCAGATCGCAGCCTTTCAGCGCGTCCAGATCCGGGGTGGCGGTGATCTGCGCCAGCAGCGCCTCTTTCTTTTCCTCGGTCGCCTTGCCGCGTTTGATGCCCTTGTCCATATAGGCGGCGGAGTAGGCCTTGCCCTTGTCGGCAGCCTCCTGATCGCGGTCGATCAGAACCACTTCCATGCCGGCCTGGGCCGAGACCAGCGCAATGCCTGCGCCCATCATGCCAGCGCCCAGAACGCCGATTTTTTTCACCGACTGGTCCGGTACATCCTTGGGACGCACGGCACCTTTTTCCAGTGCCTGCTTGTTCAGAAACAGGCTGCGGATCATCGCCGAGGACGACGGGTTCATCAGCACATGGGTGAACCAGCGCGCTTCGATCTTCAGCGCGGTGTCGAAGTCAACCAGCGCCCCTTCATAGATCGACGACAGCAGTGCCTGGGCCGCCGGGAAGGCGCCCTGGGTCTTGCCGTTGATCATCGCCGAGGCGCCGACAAAGGTCATGAAACCTGCGGGGTGATACGGCGCGCCGCCGGGCATCTTGTAACCCTTGGCATCCCACGGCTTGACCAGATCGGCAGGTTTGGCATTCAGCACCCAGTCCCTGGCTGCGGCCAGCGCATCATCTGCAACCGCGTCGATCAGTTGCGCGCCCTTTGCTTTCTTCGGGTCCAGCATCTTGCCTTCCAGCAGCACCGGGGCTGCCGCCATGGCACCGACCATGCGGGAGTACCGCGTGGTGCCGCCGCCGCCGGGGAAGATGCCGATCATGATTTCCGGCAGGCCGATCTTGGCCTTGGGATTGCTGGTCATCACCCGGTGGTGGCAGGCCAGCGCAATCTCGGTGCCGATGCCGGCACAGGTGCCGTTGATGGCGCAGGCCACCGGCTTGCCGCCCTTCTTGGTCTTGGGGTCCATGCCGGCAAGTTCAAGTTTGCGCAGGATCCGATGGCCGCCCATGGTGAAATCGAACAGCCCCTGCGCCGGGTTTTCGCCAGACTCTTCGCGGATTGTCGCCAGCACGTTCAGATCCATGCCGCCGGCAAAATCCTTCTTGCCGCTGGTGATCACAATGCCTTTGACACCCTCGTCCTCCAGCGCGCGGTCCACGTATTCCTCCACCAGGCCAAAGGCCTCGCGGGTGAGGACGTTCATGGACTTGCCGGTCGCGTCCCAGGTGATGATTGCGACGCCGTCTGCGTCCACGTCGTATTTGAAATCGCTCATGTGTCTTCTCCGGTCTGGTCAGCCGTCAGAGGGCTGCCGTCCTTGCGGGTGAATGTGAACTCGCCGCCTGCGAATTTCACCATCATGTCCAAATCGCTGTAAAAGCCGGTCTCTGTCGGGGTGCGGGTGCCGACCACCAGAAACGCCGCGGGTTTATCGGAACGGTTCACCAGATGGTGGCCGTTCTCGTCCCCCGCCGGAAAGGTGGCGCAATCGCCCGGCATCATCTCATGCGCGCCCTGATCATCGATCAGGGTGCAGGTGCCCTCGGTCACCATCACGAACTCGTCCTGCTGCATGTGGTAATGGCGCAATGACGAGGCCGCGCCCGGCTCCAGCCGCACGATGTTGACTCCGTATTGGGTGAGGCCGCCGGGGTCGCCCAAGGGCTGCACGCTGCGGCCTTCAGTCGAGGCCGCTAGCTTACCGGGATAGCCCGATCCGGTGCGCCAGGGCAGTTGGGAAAGGTCCAGCTTCGGCATCAGACGCGCTCGATGATGGTGGCAGCACCCATGCCGGAAGCAATGCACAGCGTGGCAAGACCGCATTCCTTGTCCTGCCGCTCCAGCTCATCCAGCAGGGTGCCGATGATGATCGCGCCGGTGGCACCCAGCGGGTGGCCCATGGCAATGGAGCCGCCGTTGACGTTGACCAGTTCCGGATCCACATCAAACGCCTGCTGGAAGCGCATCACGACGGATGCAAAGGCTTCGTTCACCTCAAACAGATCCAGATCGCTGATCTTCATGCCGTTGTCGGCCAGGATCTTCTCGGTCACCGGCACCGGGCCGGTCAGCATGATGGTGGGGTCAGTGCCGATCTTGGCGGTTGCCTTGATCCGGGCGCGCGGTTTCAACCCGTGCTTCTCACCGAATTCCTTGTTGCCGATCAGCAGCGCGGCAGCCCCGTCCACAATACCGGATGAGTTGCCCGCATGGTGGATATGGTTGATCCGCTCCAGATGCGGGTATTTCATCATCGCCACTTTGTCGAAACCGGGCATCTGCTCGCCCATCATCTGGAACGCCGGGTTCAGTGATCCCAGCGCCTGCATGTCGGTACCGGGGCGCATGTATTCGTCATGGTCCAGGATCGCCAGCCCGTTCTGGTCGCGCACGGTGATCACCGATTTGGCAAAGCGGTTATCGTCCCACGCGGCTTTGGCCCGGCGCTGGCTCTCCATCGCCAGCGCATCGGCCTGATCACGGGTAAAGCCATACTCAGTTGCGATGATATCCGCGGAAATGCCCTGCGGCACAAAATAGGTGTCCATCGCCAGGCTCGGGTCCACGGCAATTGCTGCGCCGTCGCTGCCCATGGCCACGCGGCCCATCATTTCAACACCGCCTGCGATATAGGCATCGCCCGCGCCGCCCTTCACCTGGTTGGCGGCCAGGTTAACGGCTTCCATGCCAGAGGCGCAGAAGCGGTTGATCGCCAGGCCGGGAATACGCTCGTCCAAGTCCGAGGCGAGAACAGCCGAGCGCGCCAGGCAGCCGCCCTGTTCCATCACCTGAGTGACATTGCCCCAGATCACATCCTCGACCGCATGGCCTTCCAGGTTGTTGCGCTCCTTGATCGCGTTCAGCGTCAGGGCCGACAGGCGGACCGAGGTCACCTCATGCAAGGAGCCGTCTTTGCGTCCCTTGCCGCGCGGGGTCCGCAGGGCGTCATAGATATATGCATCAGTCATTTTGCTCTCCTCACGCCCGGTCCGACGGGTTGCCGGGCATCAAATCATAGGGGTGTTTCCAGCCTGGAACCGCGCTGATGCGGGTCAGCCAGGCGTCGATATTGGGCCACTCGGTCCGGTCAAAGCCGAAGGGTTCGGGATAATACAGGTAACTGCAGCAGCTGATGTCGGCATTGGTAAGGTCCTCCCCTACAATCCACTCGCGCCCCTTCAGGTGATGTTCCAATGTGGCGTATGCGGCTTTCAGGCGGCCCTGCATGAAAGCGATCACTTCCGGCGGCCGGTGTTTTTCCGGCAGGAAGTTGATCAGGAAGCGGGTCATGCCTGCCTGGCTGGACATTTTGTGATTGTCCCACAGGATCCAGCGCAGCACTTCGTATTTGTCTTCTGGCGCGCCGCCGAATTTGCCGGTCTTGTCGGTGATATACTGCTGGATCACGCCGGACTGCGACAGGCACACATCGCCGTCCACCAGAACCGGCGCCTCGGCCATCACGTTCAGGCCGCGGTAATCGTCGGTGCGGTGCGCGCCGCTAAAGAAATCGACAAAGACCGGTTCCCAGGCAAGGCCCGACAGCTCCAGCGCCAGTGCCGCCTTATAGGAATGACCGCTTTCGCCGAAGCAATGCAGTTTTATTGTCATCTGCTGTTCCCTGTGTCTGCTGGCGGAGCGGGGGTTTCACACCCCCGCGCCCCCGTGGAGTATTTTTGGAAAGATGATGCAGCATTAACCCGCCGCATCCTCCTGTTTGCTATCTTGGACCTGCGGTACAGGCTGGAGAGCCGATGGCCGTGAAAGCTGAAGACGTCCCTGCCCATTTGGCGCTGTCCTTGGGGGCAGGGGCACTCTTTCGCCTTCATCTTTCCCCAAATACTCAAGTCCTATCATCAGCCACCCGCCGCTCCGCCGCGGCCCCTGCGCCTACAGCGCCCTTGAAATCAGTTCCTTCATGATCTCATTGGTGCCGCCATAGATCCGCTGCACCCGGGCGTCGGCCCACATCTCACCCACCGCATATTCCTGCATATAGCCGTAGCCGCCATGCAGCTGCAGGCATTCGTCCAGCACTTCGCCCTGGGTATCGGTGATCCAGTATTTCGCCATCGCAGCCTTCTCAACCGTCAGCTTGCCCGCCAGATGCTCGGCAATGCAGTCATCCAGAAAGGCGCGCGCCACTTTGGCTTTGGTCAGGCATTCCGCCAGTTTGAAGCGGGTGTTCTGAAACTGCAGGATCGGACCGCCAAAGGCTTCGCGCTCCTTGCAATAAGCGATGGTGCGGTCCACGGCACCTTCCATGGCGCCCACTGCGCCGCAGGCAATGATCAACCGTTCCTGCGGCAGTTGCTTCATCATCTGATAAAAGCCCTGGCCCTCGGCACCGCCCAGAATGTTTTCCGGCGGGATCTCCACATTGTCAAAGAACAGCTCGGAGGTGTCCGCCGCATGGCAGCCGATCTTGTCGAGGTTGCGGCCGCGGCTGAAACCCGCTGCGCCATCGGTTTCCACCGCCACCAGCGAGACACCCTTGGCACCTGCTGAGGGGTCGGTTTTGGCGGCGACCAGGATCAGGTTGGCGTGCTGCCCGTTGGTGATAAAGGTCTTCTGCCCCGACAGCCGGTAGGCATTGCCGTCCCGTACCGCCTTGGTTTTGATCGCCTGCACGTCCGATCCGGTGGAGGGTTCGGTCATCGCCAGCGCGCCGACCAGTTCGCCGCTGACCATTCTGGGCAGCCAGCGCTGTTTCTGCTCTTCGGTGCCATAGGCCAGGATATAGTGGCCGACGATGCCGGAATGGATGCCCTGGCCCCAGCTGGCCAGATTGGCGCGGCTGCCTTCCATCAGGATCACCGCCTCGTGGCCGAAATCGCCGCCGGCGCCGCCGTATTCTTCGGGGATTGACGGGCAGAGCAGGCCGAGGTCCCCGGCCTGGTTCCAGGTCTCCCGGTCCATCATGCCCTGCTTGCGCCAGGTCTCGAACTTGGGCGCCCATTCATTGGTGATGAACTGGGCGGTCATTCCGGCGAGCATCTGATGCTCATCCGTCATCCATGCGGAGCGCGTCTCGGTCATCTTTCTCCCTTTGGCCGCTTTGCGGGCCTTATCTTTTGCGCGCCTCCAGCTCGGCGTTGAACAGCCGCAGCCGGTGGCTCAGGTTTTCAAAGTCCGTCACGCTGTCGAAATTCTCGAACAGGAATGACAGCGCTTCGCCTTCATCCAGCCCCGCCTCCTGGGCAAACTTCCTGAGCTTGCGATAGCCATCCTCGGTCATTGCAACCGGAAAGCGGCGGGTCAGGCGGAAACGTTTTGGCATCATGTGGTCCTTTGCATGTCAAAGCACCAGCCGGGGAGACGCCCCGGAAGGGGCGCCCGGAAGGCATCAGAAAGCGTCTGCGTCCAGCGCCATCACTGTTTCTGCACCGCTTTCGATGCGGGCCAGGTGCAGTTTGGTCGCGGGCAGCCGCCGTGCCATATAGTACCGGCCGGTTGCGAGTTTCGTCTCATAGAACGCCGCGTCAGAGGACCCCGCGTCAAGCGCTTCCTGCGCGGCCTTGCCCATCTTTGCCCACATCAGGCCCAGGCAGACCTGTCCGAACAGATGCATAAAGTCGTAAGAACCCGCCAGCGCGTGGTTGGGATCCTTCATGCCGTTTTGCATGAAGAACATCCCCGCCGCCTGCAGGTCTTTGGATGCCGCTTGCAGGGGTTTGATGAAGTCCTTGGTGAAAGCCTCTGAAACATCTTTGTTTTCCTGGCAGAACGTCTTTACCAGATCAAAGAACGCCAGCACGTATTTGCCGCCGTGCTGGCCCAGCTTGCGGCCCACCAGGTCCAGCGCCTGCACGCCGTTGGCACCCTCGTAGATCATCGCGATGCGGGCGTCGCGAGTGTATTGCGACATGCCTGATTCTTCGATGTAGCCGTGGCCGCCGTAAATCTGCTGCGCCTGCACGGTCATGTCATAGCCCTGATCGGTCAGGAAGCCCTTGATCACCGGCGTCATCAGCGAGATCAGCCCGTCCGCGTCCTTGTCGTCCGCGCGGTGCGCCTGGTCGATCAGGGTGGCACCCCACAGCAGGAACGCGCGCGCCCCCTCGGCAAAGCTTTTCTGATCCATCAGAGAGCGGCGGATATCCGGGTGCACAATCAGCGGATCGGCGGGGCCGTCCGGGTTCTTGGCGCCGGTCACGTCGCGGCCCTGCAGCCGGTCCTTGGCGTAGTCTACGGCGTTCTGATAGGCGGCCTCGGCCTGCGCCAGACCCTGCATGCCGACCCCCAGCCGCGCCTCGTTCATCATGGTGAACATGGCGCGCATGCCTTTATGCTCTTCGCCCAGAAGCCAGCCGGTGGCGCCGTCATAATCCATCACACAGGTCGAATTGCCGTGAATGCCCATCTTCTCTTCGATCTTGCCGACCGAGACGCCGTTGCGCTCCCCCAGCGAGCCGTCTTCTTTCACCAGGAACTTGGGCACGATGAACAGGCTGACACCCTTGATGCCCTCGGGGCCGCCGGGGATCTTGGCCAGCACCAAATGGACCACGTTTTCCGCCATGTCGTGATCACCGGAGGAGATGAAGATCTTCTGCCCCGAGATCTTGAAACTGCCGTCGCCCTGCGGTTCCGCTTTGCTGCGCATCAGGCCCAGGTCGGTGCCGCAATGCGGTTCGGTCAGGTTCATCGTGCCGGTCCACTGGCAGCTGACCATATTGGGCAGATAGGTGGCTTTCTGTTCGTCCGTGCCATGCACCAGAATAGCCGAGGCGGCGCCATGGGTCAGGCCCTGGTACATGGTGAATGCCTGATTTGCGGAGGAGAAAAACTCCCCCACTGCGGTGCCCATCACATAGGGCATGTTCTGGCCGCCGAATTCCTCCGGCATGTCCAGCCCGGTCCAGCCGCCTTCCTTGACCTGCTCAAAGGCGTCTTTGAAGCCCTTGGGCGTATAAACCACGCCGTTTTCCAGCCGGCAGCCTTCGGTGTCGCCCACCACGTTCAGCGGGTGCAGCACTGCGCTGGCGATCTTGCCGGCTTCTTCCAGCACAGCGCCGGTAAAATCCGGCTCCAGTTCGCTGTATCCGGGGATGCCGCTGCCGGACACCTTCAATACGTCATGCAGGATAAACTGGGCGTCTTTTGCGGGGGCTGTATAAGAAGGCATTGCGGTCCTCTTCAGGGGTCTTGTTGCTTAGGGTCGGTGCCGGGCAGGCCGGCGGGATAGGGCGGGGCGGCGGCCTATTCAGCCGCCTCCTGCTTGGCCCGCATTGAGGCGATCATCTTTTCGCCCCAGGCCAGCTGGTCTTTCAGGTCTTCGATCGCCTCGGTCAGCTCTTCGCGCTGGCGCTCCATATCGGCAAGCCGCTCGCGGCCGACCTCATAGGTCTTGGTGAGCTGGGTCACCTGCTGGTCACCGGCATGGTACAGATCCAGCAGCTGACGGATTTCCTCCAGGCTGAACCCGAACCGCTTGCCGCGCAGGATCAGCTTCAGCCGGGCGCGGTCGCGTTTGGTGAACAGCCGCTTCTGGCCGTCGCGGATCGGGAACAGCAGTTCCTTGGCCTCGTAGAACCGGAGCGTGCGGGGGGTTACATCATATGCCTCGCACATCTCCCGGATGGTCATGGTTTTCTCGGTCATCATCGTTACTCTTACGGCTTGGTGCAGGACCAAGCTGGGCGTATCCGGCTTTTCGATCAAGACTGACTTTACGTTTACGTAAGTTGTACGTTGCGTCACTTTGCGAGCTGTTACCAGTTCGTAAAACGCGCATAAAGTGACGTAACGTTGCAGTCTGGCGGAAGGGGTGCTGGCGGGTTTTGACACCGCATCTGACCTGGAAACCGGCGAATCCGGTTGCCAGATCTGAAAAAGGAAAACCCCGCCACAAGGGGCGGGGTTCAAATTCCAAAAACAGGTGTTCGGCCTACTTCAGCAGCGCCCGGGTGCTTTCGCGCAGCTCGCTCAGCTCTTCAATGGCCTCATTGATCTGTTCACGCTGCTTTTCCAGCTCCGCCAGCTGACGGTCAGCCATATCCATGAACGCATGGTTCTGGGCGTCATTGCTCTCTTTTTCATAGATCATGAGCCACTGGCGGATCTCTTCCAGCTGAAAGCCGAATTTGCGCCCGCGCAGGATCAGCTTCATCCGTGCCCGCTCCCGCGCGCCATAGAAACGCGACCGGCCTTCGCGGTCCGGCTGCAGCAATTCGATGTATTCATAGTAGCGCAGCGTCCGCGGCGTAACCTCGAACTCGGCGCACATTTCTTTGAATGACAATCTGTTGTCGGTCATCCGTCTTCTCCCTTGCCGGGAACCTATGCACTTGCAGCGGACAGTGCAACCTCCGCGGCGGCACTCTTGCGCTTTCGCCGGGGCGGGGCCAAAGATGGATCAGACAAACCAAAGGGACAGCCCAATGGCCGACAAGACCGACCTCGCGCGCCAGTTCATCGAAGCGATCCCCCATGCCCAGCAATTGGGCATGAAGCTGACTGAGATCGGCGACGGTACTGCCGAAATCCGCATGGCCTATGATGAAAAGCTGATCGGCGATCCAGCAACCGGCGTCATTCACGGCGGCGCGGTGTCGGCGCTGATGGACACCTGCTGCGGCGCCGCAGTGATGAGCCACCCTTCGGCCCCCGGCGGCACCGCCACGATTGACTTGCGCATCGACTACATGCGCCCGGCAACGCCGGGGCAGATGATCACCACCCGCGCCACCTGCCACCAGATCACCCGCAGCGTCGCCTTTGTCCGCGCCGTGGCAATGGACGAAGACACAGACCGCCCCGTCGCCACAGCCGCGGGCGCCTTTACCGTGGAGAAGAAGTTTTGAGCCGCCCCCGTCCTGAACCGATCCAGGTGGTCAAGCAGCGCCGCGATGCAGCCCTGTCGGCGCTGGTGGATTCGGTGCCCTACATCCGCTTCCTGAACGTGACTTTTGAGCGTCGCGGCGATGAGCTGACAGCCCAGCTGAATTTCGACGACAAGCTGATCGGCAATCCCTTTTTGCCCGCGATTCACGGCGGGGTGACGGCGGCGTTTCTGGAAATCACCGCGATGATCACGCTGAACTGGTCGCACCTCTGGCAGCGCATCGAATCCGGTGATCTGGATCCTGCGGAAATGGCCAAGGGCAACCTGCCGCGCCAGCCCAAGACCATCGACTTTACCGTTGACTACCTGCGCTCCGGCCTGCCGCGCGACGCCTATGCCCGCGCCCGGGTGAATCGCTCCGGGCGGCGCTATGCTTCGGTGCATGTCGAGGCCTGGCAGGATCACAAGGACAAGCTGTTTGCCCAGGCCACTGGCCATTTTCTGATGCCGCAGGATCAGAACGGCGACGGCTGACCTTATGACCAGCGCGGACACAGACATCACCCACAAGCGGGTGCTGAAGATCGCATTGCCGATTGTGCTGTCTAACGCCACCGTGCCGATCCTTGGCGCGGTGGATACAGGCGTGGTCGGCCAGATGGGCCAGGCCGCCCCCATCGGCGCAGTGGGTATCGGCGCGGTGATCCTGGCGACGATTTACTGGATCTTCGGTTTCCTGCGCATGGGCACCACTGGTTTGGCCGCGCAGGCGCGCGGGGCCGGGGACTGGGGTGAGACCGGCGCCCTTCTGATGCGCGGGCTGCTCTTGGCCTTTGCTGCCGGCGCGGTCTTCATAGTCGCCCAAGGAGCCGTGTTCTGGGGTGCCTTTGCGCTGGCGCCCGCCAGTGCCGAGGTCGAAAGCCTGGCCCGCGACTACCTGCAGATCCGCATCTGGGGGGCGCCGGCCACCATTGCGCTTTATGCGGTCACCGGCTGGCTGATCGCGGTAGAGCGCACCCGCGGCGTGTTCCTGCTGCAGGTCTGGATGAATGGCCTCAACATCGCCCTGGACCTGTGGTTTGTGCTGGGGCTTGGCTGGGGCGTGGAAGGCGTCGCCATCGCCACGCTGATTGCGGAATGGACCGGTCTGGCACTGGGTCTGTACCTGTGCCGCGATGCCTTTGCCGGCGATCAATGGCGCGACTGGGCGCGGGTGTTCGATCCGGCGCGGCTGAAACGGATGATGCAGGTCAACGGCGACATCATGGTGCGCTCGGTGCTGCTCACCGGCTCCTTCACCACCTTCCTGTTCATCGGCTCGGGCATCGGCGACGTGAACCTTGCCGCCAATCAGATCCTGCTGCAGTTCGTCGAGATCACCGCCTTTGCGCTGGATGGATTTGCCTTCTCGGCTGAGGCGCTGGTGGGCGGTGCTGTTGGTGCAAAGGAGCGTGCGCGCGTGCGCCGGGCTGCCGTGGTGACGTCTCAATGGGGCGTTGGCGGTGCAGTCCTGCTGGGGCTGGCTTTTGCCGCCGGAGGCCCCTGGCTGATCGACCTGATGTCAACTTCGGAGGATGTGCGCGCAGCCGGGCGGGTGTTCTTGATCTGGGCCGTGGCAATGCCGGTTCTGGGAATTGCCAGTTGGATGTTTGACGGCATCTACATCGGGGCCACCTGGACCCGCGACATGCGGTGGGCGATGCTGCAATCGGTGGCCATCTATGTGGCGGCGCTGCTGCTGCTGGTTCCAGCCTTTGGCAATCACGGCCTATGGGCCGCGCTGATAGTCCTGAACATCGCCCGCGGCGTCACGCTGGGCCTGCGCTACCCGCGGCTGGAGGCACAGGTGGGCGCCTGAATGCCTATTGCCCCGCCGCAGCCGATTACAGCAGCGTTTCAATCGCCTCGGTGGGGCGGCCGATCACGGCCTTGCCGCCCTTGATCGCAATCGGGCGCTCGATCAGGATCGGGTTCGCGGCCATCGCTGCCAGCAGCTCTTCCTCGGTGCTGTCCTTGGTCAGGCCCAGCTCCTTAAAGACCTTCTCGCCGGTCCGCACCATCTCAATGGCCAAGACGCCAAGGGCGGTCTGAACCGTCTTCAACTCCGCAACCGAGGGCGCATCTTCCAGATACACCCGCGTCTGCACATCCGCGCCGCTCTCCTCAATCAGCGCAAGGCCTGCGCGGGATTTTGAGCATTTCGGGTAATGCCAATATGTAATCACAGCCAATCCTTCCGTTTGGTTCCAACCGCTTCTGCGACGTTGTCAAAGCCATCCCGCGCCAGCAGCGCGTCCAGCCCGCGGGCGATGTCTCCGGCCAGCGACAGCCCGCCATAGACCATCGCGGTGTAGAACTGCACCGCTGACGCCCCGGCGCAGATCTTGGCATAGGCCTGCTCCGCCGTGCTGATGCCGCCGACACCTACCAGCGGCACCTTGCCGTCCAGCAGTTCCGACAACTGCGCCAGAACGCGGGTGGATTTCTCAAACAGAGGTGCGCCGGACAGCCCGCCGGCCTCATCCTTGTGGGCGCTTCGCAGACCGTAGCGCGACAGGGTGGTGTTGGTGGCGATCACCGCGTCAATGCCGGTCTCCAAGGCAACGGCGGCGATGTCCTCAATCCCTTCGCGGTCCAGATCCGGGGCAATTTTCAGGAACACCGGCACCCGGCGGCTGAGGCCGTTACGGGTGTCGATCACGCCCGCCAGCAGCGCCGACAGAGCCGCCTTGCCTTGCAGGTCGCGCAGTTTTTCTGTGTTAGGCGAGGACACGTTGACGGTGGCAAAATCCAGGTGCGCGCCGCAATGGGCCAGCACCTTGGCAAAATCCGCCGCGCGGTCCTCGCTGTCCTTGTTGGCGCCAAGGTTCAGCCCGATCACCGCCTCGCGGGGACGTTGCGCCAGACGCGCGCCGATCGCCTCCATGCCTTTGTTGTTGAAGCCAAAGCGGTTGATTGCTGCCTTGTCCTCGGTCAGGCGGAACAGGCGCGGTTTGGGGTTGCCGGGCTGGGCGCGCGGGGTGGCAGCGCCAACCTCGATAAAACCGAAGCCGGATTTGGACAATGGCGCCAGGGCCTCGGCGTTTTTGTCATAGCCTGCCGCCAGCCCCACCGGGTTCGGCAATTCAATGCCCGCCAGCGTGGTCTTGAGCCGGGCAGAAGTTACCGGGCCGGGCGCTGGGGCCAGGCCCATGGTCAGCGCTTTCACGGACAGCCCATGCGCAGTTTCCGGATCGACCTTGTGCATTGCGGCCAGTGCCAGCTTCTCTGTCAGCTTCATGCCATCTCCTCCGGGAACTGGTGCACGCCCTCCGCCAGCGGCAGCGGCTTGGACCAGACCACGTCCGACATGCGGAGATTGCGGTAAAGATGCGGGAATTCGGCGCCGCCTCGGGACACTTCCCACTTGAGATCAGCCCCCATTGCAACCGCATCGCAGGCCAAGAGGGTCAGCCCCTCGGCCCCGGCAAAATGCTTGGCCGCGGTTTCCGCCGCCTGGGTTGCGGTGGAGAAATGGACATAGCCGTCCGCCACATCAATCGGCGCGCCGGTGGTTTCGCCCGCCGCCTGCAGTGCGGCCCATTCGTCCGCCCGGAAAATCTTGTAAATCAGCATGACGGCCTGATGCCTTGTGTTTGCAGGTGAATCAAGGGGGATTGGCGCCAGCAGCCGCGCAGAGCTGACGCGAGGGGAGGCAGCGGCGTGGCTTTTCCCCTTTGACCGGCGCGGGCTTTGGGCGCAGGCTCTGTCTAAAACAGAACAACGGGAGCGCTCCTCATGATTGCACGCATTCTCACTTCGGTTGCAGCCCTGACCCTCACAGCCGGCGCGGCGGCCGCGGAGTACAAGCTGACCATCCTGCACACCAACGACTTCCACGCGCGGTTCGAACCGATCAATAAATATGACAGCACCTGCGACGCTGAGGATCAGGCCGAGGGCAAGTGTTTCGGCGGCACCGCGCGGCTGGTGACAGCGATTGCCGACGCGCGGGCGCGGGCTGAAAATACAATCCTGGTGGATGGCGGCGACCAGTTTCAGGGTTCGCTGTTCTATACCTACTACAAGGGCAAAGCCGCGGCGGAGTTCATGAACCAGCTGGGCTATGACGGGATGACCGTCGGCAACCACGAATTCGACGACGGGCCGGAGGTGCTGCGCGGGTTCATGGATGCGGTGGGTTTTCCGGTTCTGATGTCCAATGCGGATGTCTCGGGCGAACCGGCGCTGGCGGATGTGCTGAAGAAATCCACGGTGATCGAGCGCGGCGGCGAAAAGATCGGTCTGATCGGCCTGACACCCGAAGATACGCATGAGCTGGCAAGCCCCGGTAAAAACGTGCATTTCTCCGATCCCGTGGCGGCGGTGCAGGCGGAGGTGGACAGGCTGACCGCAGAAGGCGTGACCAAGATCGTGGTGCTGAGTCACTCCGGTTATGGCGTCGATCAGCGGGTGGCGGCGGAAACCAACGGCGTTGACGTGATCGTTGGCGGCCATAGCAACACCTACCTGTCCAATGTGTCAGAGAAGGCTGCAGGGTCATACCCGACCGTGGTGAACGGGGTGCAGATCGTGCAGGCCTATGCCTATGGCAAGTTTCTGGGCGAACTGAATGTGACATTTGACGATGCAGGCAATGTGACCAGCGCGACTGGCGAGCCGCTGATCATGGATGCCGCCGTCAGCGAGGATTCGGCCACCCTGGACCGGATCGCGGAACTGGCACAGCCGCTGGATGAGATCCGTAACAAGGTGGTGGCGGAGACCGCGGAGCCGGTCGAGGGCAGCCGCGATGTCTGCCGGGTGCAGGAATGTCCGATGGGCAATCTGGTGGCTGATGCGATGCTGGACCACGTGCGGGATCAAGGCGTGACCATTGCCATTGCCAACTCCGGCGGCATCCGCGCCAGCCTGGATGCAGGCGCCGTCACCATGGGAGAGGTGCTGACCGTCCTGCCGTTTCAAAACACGCTGTCGACCTTTGAGATCAGCGGCGGAACCCTCATCCAAGCGCTGGAAAACGGGGTCAGCCAGGTGGAGGACGTCAAGGGCCGCTTTCCGCAGGTCGCAGGCCTTACATTCAGCTGGGACGCCTCAGCTGCGCCGAACGAGGGCCGCATCAGGCAAGTGATGGTGGCCGAGGGCGGGGGTTTTGTGCCGATTGATCCGGCAAAGAGATACCTTGTGGTCACCAATGACTATGTCCGCAACGGCGGCGATGGTTATGCGATGTTCGAGGGCGACGACAAGAATGCGTATGATTTTGGCCCGGATGTGGCCGATGTGCTGGCAGAATATCTGGCGGCGCAGGGCCCGTATACGCCCTATACCGACGGGCGGATTTCTCGGGTGAAATAGACAGGGAAATATAGGTCCGAAGCGGCCTGAATGTTTCGCGCGCGAAACATTCGGGCAGGGAGGCTGCCGCATTATGTTCGGAGATTTTTAACCTTTGCCGGCGGTTCGTAAACGGGCTGGCGGGTGGCTGGGGGGCATGGCAGAATGCAGGTCATGGACCACCCGCTGATCGACCTTATCAACGCCCGTATCGAAGCCGCTGAAAAGGACGGCGCCTTTGACAACCTGCAAGGCGCGGGCAAGCCGCTGCCGGACTGCGGCGATCCGGAAAACGCGCTGGTCAACCGGCTGGTGCGCGAAAGCGGCGGGGTGCCGGAGTTCGTCAGCCTGTCGCGGGAGCTGCAGCGGCTGCGGGCTGAACTGCGCGAGGCCGGCGACCGCAGCCGCCGGCAGGAGATCCTGAAAGAGATGTCGATGATGGATGCGCGGATCGAGATCGCGCGCAAGGCCTATACCAAGTAGGCTCCGTTACCCTTTGATTTCCGGCCAGATTTCCGGGTCCAGCCCGTCGATGAAGGGCGCCAGCACGTCCGCGTATTTCTCCCACTTGCCGATTGAGCGTGTGTGCGCCGTCTGCCTTACTTGGGTGTTCGACAGCGTTAGCACCTGGCCCTCGTGCCGTTCCGGGTGGGCCATGTCCTCAACCCACTCCAGCCCGCAGAAGCCCGCCAGCTTGCGGCTTTCGCCTTCGATATCGGCCACGAAGTCTTCATAGCGCAGGTCATAAATCCGCCCCGGCATCACCTGCCGCCAGTGCTGCATCAGCCGGCCATAGAGGTTGAAACGGTGCGCCATCGCCCTCAGGTCGTAGGCGTAGGTGAGCGAGCTGCCGGAGAAATAGCCGCGCCAGATCGACAGCGCCACATCGCGCGGGTCGCGGCAAAGATGAACAAACCGTGCATCCGGGTAGGCGGTCGCAAGGTGGCCCAGCAGGCGGTAGTTGTCGGGCATTTTGTCGACATAGGCCGCGGTGCCCTCAGGCATTTCCGGCAGGCGGCTGATGTCCTCCGCCACGAAACTGCGGGCGGCCTCGGGGGTGAAGTCCTGATCCGTCTCCAGAAAGGGATGCAGCAGGAAGGCCGGCACGCCGCGCTCACCCAAGGGGAACACATCCGGGTGCAGGCCGATCACGGTTTCGGTCAGTGTGGTGCCGGAGCGCGGCATCCCCACCACATAGATCGGGCGCGGGCCTTCGGGCGTGGTTTCTGCCGGGGTGATATGATCCGGGAAGGCCGCCATGATCCGGGTGAACTGGCGCTCGCTCTCTTCGTAGCCGTAGGGGGTCTGCGCGGCCATACTGGCATTGGCCTCGTCGTTGTGGGCGGCGAAGGCGTCCTTGTCGCCGCCTTGGTCGGATATCCGGGCCAGGGCAAAGCTGGCGTTGGCCCGGTCCAGCGAGCGCGGCGCGGCTGCTTTCAGCGCCTTTTGCGCCACCGGCAGCAGCTCTGCGTTCTGTTCACGGCTGTTGAGCCGGGCCAGCATTTCCAGCACCTGGCTGTCCTTGGGGTCCAGATCCAATATCGCCAGGCAATGGGTGCGGGCGGCTTCAGGCGCGCCGTTGGAGATCAGCTGGCTGGCCAGACGCCGCCGTGCCTCCAGGTTGTCGGGCGCCAGGGTAACGGCCTTTTGCGCGGCTTCTGTGGCCTCGTCCTGCCGCATCAGCCGGGCCAGCGGCAGGCTGATATTGGTCAGCGCGTCCACGTCATCGGGGTTCAGGCGCAGGGTGGCCTGATAGTCTTCCAGCGCCGCTTTTTCATCGCCAAGGTTCTTCCAGGCCATGGCGCGCAGCCGCAGCATCCGCGGTTGTTTGCCATCGCGGGCGAGCGCATCGCTTGCCGTGGCGATAGCCGCTTCGGGATCATTCTGCACCAGCTGCGCCTGCGCCTTCAGGTACAGCGCGCCCTGATCAGCGGGCAGATCCGCCAGCACCCGGTCCAGCAGTTTCATTGCGGTCCCGCCCTGCTGCAGGAACAGCAGTGTCTGCGCCAGGTTCTTGCGGGCGTCATGAAAGCCGGGCGCCAGGGCCAGCGCTTTCTTGAAATGCGGCACCGCATCGCGGTGTTTGCCAAGCCCGGACAGGGAGATGCCCGCGATGTTGGGAAAATCCGGATGGGTCTTGTGCCGTTTCATCCCGGCTTTGGACTGTTTCAGCGCCTGTTTGAACTTGCCCTGATTGAGAAAGCCGAACGCTGCCTGGAGGTCGTTCTGAAGAGTCATGTGGCCTATCCGTCTCGTTGTGTCAGGGCGGCTGCTTCCCGGATGTGCGCAGGCACTTTGCGCGGGGGCAGTCCTGGGTTAGAAAATCAGCATGTGCGGACGATTTGCCATAACCCTGCCCAATGATGCAATGGCGCAGCTGTTTGCGGCGCAGCCTGCGAACACTTTGCCGGATGTGCCTGATTTTAATGTCTGCCCCACCAATACGGTGCACGCAGTGCAGGCCGGGGAGGGGGACCGCCAGCTAGTTCCTATGCGCTGGGGATTCCTGCCGCAGTGGAATACGGCTGAGACCGCCGGGCCGCTGCTGATCAATGCCCGCGCGGAAACCATTGCGCAAAAACCCGCATTTGCCGCCGCCTGCCGCAAACGGCGCTGTCTGATCCCGGCCACGGGGTTCTATGAATGGACCAAAGCAGGGGATGGCGCCCGGCTGCCCTGGTACATCCGCCGCAGCGACGCAGCCCCCTTGGCCTTTGCCGCCATCTGGCAGAGCTGGGGAGCGGCGGATCCGGTCAAGACCTGCGCCATTGTCACCACCGCGGCAAATGAGGCGCTGTCGGCCATTCACCACCGGATGCCATTGATCCTGGAGCCGCAGGACTGGGGCAGATGGCTGGGCGAGGACGGGCCAGGCGCCGCGCGGCTGATGCAGCCGGGGGCGGCGGGCATTCTGGATTTCCACCGGGTGGATCCGGCGGTGAATTCCAACCGGGCCAGCGGGCCGGAGCTGATTGAGCCGTTCGAGGACGGGGATATCCCGCGCGGCCACCTGATCTGATCAGGTTATTCGGCTGCTTGGCGGGACGGCAGGTCGCGCTGCGGCGCGCGGCTCAGGCCATTGGCGGCGATGGCTGCCTTTTGCAGCAGGGCCACAAAGATCTCCTGTTCTGAATTGGTAAGTCCCGTCAGGATGCCGGGCTGCGCGGCCCGCACAACCGGCAGGATCCGTTCCAGCAAGGCTTCGCCTTCACCGGTCAGGCTGACCTCGCGCGCCCGCCGGTCCGCCTTGGAGATCCCGCGGGCCACCAGCCCCTTCTCCACCAGCCGGTCCACCACCTTGCCCAGGGTGGCCCGGTCATAGGCGATGAGTCCGGCAACCGAGGCCTGGTCGATGCCGGGATGGCGGTGGATCGCGGCCATGGCGGAGAATTGCACCGGGGTGAGGTCGGCACCTTCCTCGGCCATCCGTTCCATGAACTGGGCGACCGAGATCTGATGCAGCCGCCGGATCAGGTGGCCGGGCAGGGTGTGAATGTCCAAAGGGTCGCTGTCCATGGCCTTCTGGTCCTTGCCGGCCTGTAAGGGCCGGTCTGCTGGTGCCGGTTTGCTGTTTCGGGCCTTCTGCCCGCGGGTCTGTTCACCTTGACTGCCATACTGCCCTGTGCGCAGTACGTGCAAGTTTTATTGCCGCAACGGCGGCATTTGCGGCTTTTCCTTGCCGAAGGCGCGGGGTAGGCATGGGCCATGGCGCTGAAATTCACCTCCCTGCAAGACTTCTATGCCCACGGGTTCGACACTGTGATCGATGTGCGCAGCCCGGCGGAATATGCAGAGGACCATGTGCCGGGCGCAATCAGCTTGCCGGTGCTGGACAATGACGAACGGGCCGAGGTCGGCACCATCTATGTGCAGGACAGCCCGTTCAAGGCGCGCAAGCTGGGCGCGGCGCTGGTGTTCCGCAATGCCGCAAACCACATCGAGCAGCATCTGAGCCACCATGAGGGCGGCTGGAAACCGCTGGTCTATTGCTGGCGCGGCGGTCAGCGATCGGGGTCCTTCACCTGGATGCTGCAACAGATCGGCTGGCGCGCCGAGGTGGTGGAGGGCGGCTATCAGACCTATCGGCGTCTGGTGAATACAGCGCTGTATCAGATTGCATTGCCGCATCGGATGGTGGCGCTGGACGGCTATACCGGATCGGCCAAGACCGAGGTGCTGAAGCGGGCCGGAGCCTTGGGCGTGCAGGTGCTGGATCTGGAGGGGCTGGCCAATCACCGCGGCTCGCTTCTGGGGGACATGCCGACACCGCAACCGTCGCAGAAGGGGTTTGAATCCGCCCTGGCGGGCGCCTTGATGCGGCTGGACCCCAGCCGCCCGGTGCTGGTGGAGGCGGAATCGAGCAAAGTTGGCCAGCGGATCATTCCGCCTTCGATCTGGGCGGCAATGAAGCAGGCACCGAGGATTGACCTGCAGGTGCCGGTTGCGGCCCGCTGCCGCTATTTGGTGGCGGCTTATGACGACATCCTGTCAAACGCGGACGGTCTGCGCAAAAAACTGGCCCCTTTGCGCGCGTACCGCTCAGGCGCGGTTGTTGATGGTTGGTTCACCAGCATTGCCAAGGGCGACAAAGCCGGTCTGACCGAGGCGCTGATGGCCGAGCATTATGACCCCGCCTACCGCAAGTCCCGCACGGCAATCGGCGCAGAGGTTGCCGCCACTGTCGACGCAGAGGCGCTGGATGACGCGGGCCTGGATGCCGCCGCGGCGCAGGTGGCTGCGCTCATGTCCGGTCTCTGATAGAAGTTCTCCCGCCCGTCGCCGGAGCATCTGCGATGCCCCGCTCCCGTTGGGCGTGGCGCTGCGCTGGCGCGCAGCGTGCCTCCGCTCCCGGCGGCAAAGCCGCCTGCCAGGCAGCGGGACGGGAGTATTTTCACAAAGGTGAAGCACCGGAACCGGGCTTCTTTCTGGTTGAAACTACCCCGGGGTGAATTGGTCCGCAGGGCCAAGAGGGGCTGGCCCCTGTGCGCCGGGCGCCGCTAGGCGCTGAGGGTGATGGCGCCGGGGCTTGACGTTACCTTGCCGGCGCGCGCAGCCGGGTATCCGGCAGCGCGCAGCCGGTTCAGCAAATCATCGGCCTGATCCGCGGCGACCGCTGCCAGCAGGCCGCCCGCGGTTTGAGGGTCGAACAGCAGGTCCTGCCAGCCAGTGGTTTTCAGCTCCGGTACAGCGGCTTGATTGGCGGGAAACAGCGAGGAGCGGATGCCGCGGTCCGCCAGTTCAGCGGCGCCCTGCATCAGGGGAATCTTACTGGTGAAGATTTTTGCGCCCGCGCCGGAGGCCTCGCAGATACCAAGCAGATGGCCAATAAGGCCAAAGCCGGTCACGTCGGTCATTGCGCGGGCGTCCTGCAGGATGCGGGCGGCGTTGCCCTGCGGCTGGCTCATCTGGTCCAGTGCGGCGGCGACCCATTCCCCCTTGGCCAGACCGGCCATTTCCGCGGCCATCAGCACGCCGGAGCCAATGGGTTTGGTCAGGATCAGCGCGTCGCCCGGTTTGGCACCCGCCAGGGTGATGGCAGGGCGGGGGCAGAGGCCGGTGACGGTGAACCCGATGGTCAGCTCATCCCCCAGCGAGGTATGGCCGCCGATGATGGCAGCGCCGGCCCGCTGCATGACGTCCGAGGCGGCAGCCATGATCTCCTGCAGGGTCCGGGCCTGCAGGCCGGGTGACATCCGCGGCAGGATCAGGTTGGCGGTGGCGGCCTGCGGGTCTGCCCCCATCGCCCAGATGTCGCCAAGCGCGTGGACGGCGGCGATGCGGGTCATCAGGACCGGATCATTGGTGAAGCTGCGCAGATGGTCGGTGCTGATCACCTGATTGACGCCGCCGGTGGTCAGAAGCGCGGCGTCGTCGCCGGGCAGCGGGGTGATGTCTGTGCGGCCCGCAGGCTCAAGACCTGCGAGCGCGCCAAGCAGCGCGTCGCGGCCGACCTTGGCGCCGCAGCCGCCGCACATGGGCTTGTCGCCAAGTGCGGCCTCCATGCCCAGTGTGTGTTCGGCCGGCAGGGGCGGCGCGTCCATTGCAGGCAGGTCGCGGAACTTCTCCATAAAGGCCTGGTCGATACGGTCTTTCCAGGACCACATCAAGGGGCCGGCCAGGGTGGTGCCGAAGCGTTCGCCCAGGGCTTCCTTACTGCCCATGGAGATGAGTTTCAGGTAGTCTTTTTGCGGGCGGTACCTGCGCAAAGGATCGCCGGTCAGGGTGCCGCGCAGGTTGTGGTACAGCACCGGCGCCTGGCGCACCGCATAAACGCCGGCCTTGGGGCGCGGGGCAAAGTCCATATGGGCGCAGTCGCCGGTGGCAAAGACGTTGGCGGCGGAGCTTTGCAGGGTATCACTGACCCGGATGAAGCCGTCCTGCAGGTCCAGACCGCTGTCTGCGAGCCAGCCGTAGGGGCGGGCGCCGGCGGCGCCGGTGGTAAAGTCCGACAGGATCTCGCGCCCGTCTTCCAGCACGATATAGCCGTCACAGATGCGCGCGATTTTCGCGTTCTCCTCTAGCCGGACGCCCTGTTCGACCAGAGCGCGGCGGAGGGTCTGGCGGGCCTTTTTGCCAATCGCGCGCAAGGCCTGGTCGCTGTCGATCAGGGTTGCCTGCGCCAGCCGGCCGCGGGATCTGAGGGCAAAGGCCATAGCCAGGATCAGCTCTGCCCCCGCCACGCCGCCGCCGATCACGGCGACATGGGCGGGGGTGTCACCGTCGCGGAACGCGTCCCATTGGGCGGCGAAACGTCCCAGCGGCTTGGCAGGGATCCCGTGGTCTGCAAAGCCCGGCAGGTCCGGCATGGCAGAGGTGATGCCGACATCAACCGAGGCCACGTCATAGGCAATCGGCGGGCGGCCCGGCACATGCACCAGCCGGGCCGCGGTGTCGATATGCGCGGCGGCCCCCAGAACCACACGGGCACCGGCAAAACGGCTGAGGCGCACCAGGTCGATGTCCAGTTCGTCACGCGCGTAATGTCCGGCCACAAATCCCGGCAGCATGCCGGAATAGGGCGCAGTGGGGCCGGGGTTGATGACGGTGAGCCGGGCGCCGGGCAGCGGACGCATGCCCCATTTGCGCAGCACCAGCGCGTGGGTGTGGCCGCCGCCGACCAGCACCAGATCGCGGGTCAGCGGCAAGCGGGAGGTGTCCATCACGGTTCAGGCCTTCCTGAGTGGTCTGCGTTCAGTCTTCGGCGGGCGGGGTGTGGGTCGGGTGGCGGCGTTCCTCGTCCTCGGGCGTGTCATGGGTGGCCCAATGGTCATCCTCGCCCGCCGAGGGCATGGTATCGCGGCTCTCTTGCCGGTGGATATGCACCTTGGCAATGAAATTGGCGGTGATCGGCGCAGTCAGGAACAGGAACAGGGTGATCATCAGCTCATGCACCGAGAAGTATTTCTCAAACACTGCCGCATGCAGCATCGAGGCCAGCAGCACGCCGCCGACGCCCAGGGTGGTGGCCTTGGTCGGGGCATGCAGGCGCGACATCGGATCGTTGAGCTTCAGCAGCCCGAAGGAGCCGACAAAGCCGAAGACCCCGGCAATCACCAGAAAGGCGGCAACGAGGAATTCAAACAGGGTTTCCATCTTTCCTCCTCACTCGATGATATTGCCGCGCAGGATAAAGCGCGCGTAGGCCACGGTGGAGACAAAGCCAAGCATGGCGATGATCATAGCGGCCTCAAAGAAAATCTCACTCCCCAGCGCCAGGCCATAGAGCACCATCAGCGCGATGGCGTTGATGAACATGGTGTCCAGCGCCAGGATGCGGTCGGCCACATCCGGGGCGGTGACGACTTTCCAGAGATTCATCAGCATTGCCAGGGCAAAGCAGGCAAAGGCGAAAGTGGCAGCGCTTTCGATCATTCGAAAATCTCCATCAGCCGGCGCTCATAGCGCTGTTTGATCTCGTCCCGCACCGCGTCGGGGTTGGGGGCGTCCAGGCAGTGGACCAGAAGGGCGTGGCCCTCGTCCGAGACATCTGCCGACAGGGTGCCGGGGGTCATGGTGATGGTGCCGGCCAGGGCGGTGATCGCCTCAGGCGTTTTCAGGTCCAGCGGGACGGTGATCCAGTTGGGGCGGCGGTCGGCATTGGGTTTGAACAGCACGATGCGGGCAACGATGATGTTGGCCTGTACGATGTCCAGCAGAACCACCAGGATGTATTCCGCGATCTTCAGCGGGCGGCGCAGCTTGGGCCGGTTGGGCCAGTAGGGCTGGGTCACAAACGGGATCAGCACCCCCAGCAGCAGGCCAAAGACCAGCGAATTCAGCGACCAGCCATTGACCAGCAGCAGCCAGGTGAGGGTCAGCAGAAGCGTGAGCAGGGGGTGCGGGAACAGCCGCCGGATCAGTTTCATTCTGCCGTCCTCCCCAGCACGGTTTCGATATAGGCTGTTGGCGCAAAGAGCTGGGCTGCCGTCGCCTCGGCATAGCGGGTGGCGGGGCCTGCGAATACGGTAAGGGCAATGAGCCCGCCCAGCAGGCCGAAGCAGGCGACAAAGGGCAGCTGCGCCGGTCTGGCGGGCAGGGTGTCCACGGGCGGCTCGGCGCTGGTGTCTGCATCTTCAGGCGGCAGGCCGTGCCCTTTCCAGAACAGCAGCGAGCCTGCGCGGGCCATGCCGATAATGGTGATCAGGGACCCCAGCAGGATCACGGCCCAGATCCAGGGCGCCAGATCAACGCCGCGGGTGGCGTCCAGCACCAGCAGTTTACCAAGGAAACCCGACAGCGGCGGCATCCCCGCAAGCGCGATCGCGGCGGCAAAGAACAGGGCCGAGATCAGCCCGGTCTGCGGCATCGGCAGCTGCGGCAGGATCCACGGGCCCTGCCGCTCCATCACCAGGTCAGCAACCAGGAACAGCAGCGCTGCCGCGAGGGTGGAATGCACCAGATAGTACAGCGCCGCTGCGGCGGCGGTCTGGGTGAACAGCGAAATGGCGATCAGCAGCGTGCCCATCGAGGCGATGGCGCCGAAGGCCGCCAGTCGGCCCAGCTTCTTGGAGCCAAGCACGCCGATGGCGCCGGCGCCGAGGGTCAAGAGGGCAGCGGGCAGCAGCCAGGCCTCGGTCAGGCCGGCGGTGGCCTCAACCTCGGGGCCGAAGATCAGCGTGTAGATGCGCAGGATCGAATAAGCGCCGACCTTGGTCATGATGGCAAACAGCGCGGCGACCGGCATCGGCGCATTGGCATAGGCCGAGGGCAGCCAGAAATGCAGCGGCAGCAGCGAGGCTTTGATGGCAAAGACCAGCAAGAGCATCACAGCACCAACGCGCAGCAGGGCGGTATCCTCGGCCGGGATCTGTGCAACCTTTACGGCGAGGTCGGCCATGTTCAGGGTGCCGGTCACCGAATAAAGCGTGCCAAGCGCAAACAGGAACAGGGTGGACCCCAAGAGATTGAACACCACATACTGCACCCCGGCCTGGAACCGGCGGGTGCCGCCGGAGTGGATCATCAAACCGTAAGAGGCGATCAGCAGCACCTCGAAGAACACAAACAGGTTGAAGGCGTCACCGGTCAGGAAAGCGCCCATGATGCCCATCAGCTGGAACTGGAACAGCGCGTGGAAGTTGGCGCCGCGGGTGTCCCAGCCGGATCCGATAGCATAGAGCAGGACCGGCAGCGCCAGCAATGAGGTCAGCACGATCATCATCGCCGACAGCCGGTCCAGCACCAGCACAATGCCAAAGGGTGCGGGCCAGTCGCCCAACTCATAGACCTTGACGGTGCCGTCCAGGGCCTGGGCAGCCAGGGTCAGCGACACGGCGGCCAGCAGCACCACGCTGGCCAGCGAAAAGATCCGCTGCAGATCCAGATGGTGGCGCACCGTCATGATGATGAACGGCGCCACAAGGGCAGGCAGCACCACCGGCGCAATCAGAAGGTGGTCGATCATGCGTCGTCTCCTGCGCCTTCGGTTTCAACCGGCATGGCAGTGCTGTCATCACGGGACGACAGGTACGCCCCCAGTGCAATCATCACCACCACGGCGGTCATGCCAAAGGAGATCACGATGGCAGTCAGCACCAGCGCCTGCGGCAGCGGGTCGGTATAGGCGACCTCTTCATACTTGTTGAGGATCGGCGGCGCGGCGGTTGCCAGCCGCCCGGTGGCGAACAGGAAGACGTTGACCGCATAGGTGATCAGCGACAGGCCCAGGATCACCGGAAAGCTGCGGCGGCGCAGGATCAGGTAGATGCCGGCCGCGGTCAGAATGCCGACGGCCGAAGCGACGAGAAGTTCCATATCTATCCCTCCGTCCCGGTCTTGGCCGCTTCGTCGCGTGCCGGGTTGATGTCCATCGCGTGCTCGGTGCTTATCCCTGGCTGCCAGGCAAAGCGCGACAGGCTTTCCAGCGCCAGCAGCACCGCTCCGACCACGGCCAGGAAGACGCCAAGGTCGAACAGGGCGGCGGTGGCCCACTCGAATTCCTCCAGCGGCGGCCAATGCAGATAGCCGAAATCGCTGGTCAGGAAGGGCATGCCGTTGAACCAGGCGCCCATGCCGGTGGCGGCGGCAATCAGCACGCCGGAGCCGATGATGGCGTGGTACGGATAGCGCTGGCGCTCGGTCGCCCAGGCAAAGCCCGACGCCATGTATTGCATGATGATCGCAATTGCCGCGATCAGACCGGCGATAAAGCCGCCGCCCGGCAGGTTGTGGCCGCGGAAGAAGATATAGGCCGCCACCATCAGCGCCAGCGGCATCATCACCCGCGTTGCCACCACCATCATCAGCGGATGCGCGTCGCCGGCCTGCGGCAGGTCGGGCTTGCGGTTCAGAAGATGGGCACGCACGCGGCTGTTCAAAACCGCCTCGGTCAGGGCAAAGATCACCATGGCGGCGATGCCCAGCACGATGATCTCGCCGAAGGTGTCATAGCCGCGGAAATCGACCAGGATCACGTTCACCACATTGGTGCCGCCGCCGCCCTTGTAGGAATTGGCAAGGTGGAAGTCCGAAATGGTCGGGAAGGCAAAATCGCGCATCAAAAGCGCATAGATCAGCCCGCCGGCACCCAGTCCTGCGATCACTGAAATCGCGCCATCGCGGATGCGGGTCAGGGCCGGAGTTTCAACCGGGGTTTCCTTGGGCATGAAGTTCAGCGCCAGCAGCATCAGGATGATCGTCACCACCTCGACCGAGATCTGGGTCAGCGCCAGATCAGGCGCCGAGAGGTAGTTGAACGACATTGACACCACCAGCCCCACAACGCCGATCAGCACCAGCGACAACAGGCGGTTGCGATGTTTGGCGACGATGAACAGCGTCGCCACCACAAGGGCAAACCAGCCGAGCACGGGCAGCAGGCCCGGCTCTTGCAGCTCACGCGTGGCCGCGCCCAGAGTGCCGCCCTGATAGGCGTAATAGGCGATGGCAACGGTAAAGGTGACCATAACTGCCGCATAGCGGGTGAGGTTGCCATTGTGCAGGCCTTCGGTCACGCCTTGGCCCAGGCGGGTAAAGGCGTCGATCAGGGCGTCGAAAATGACCTTGGCTTCGGGGCGGGGCAGGGCGTTCCAGATCCGCTCCAGCGGCTTGTGCAGCGCCAGCAGCACCGCGCCGCCCAGTACGGCAAACAGCGACATATACAGCGCCGGGGTCAGTCCGTGCCACAGTTTGAGCGAGTAATAGGGCAGTTTCTCGCCGCCGATCACGGCACTTGCGGCAGTGGCGACCATCGGACCTGCGATCTTGGCCGACGCAAAGCCGATCAGCACCACAAGTACCACCAGGAAGGCCGGCCCCATCCACATGCCGGAATTGGGGTCATGCGGGTGGCCGGGGTAGTCGTCACGCTTGGGGCCGAAAAAGACATGCGCGATGAAGCGGAAGGAATAGGCGGCTGAGAACAGCGCCGCGACAGAGGCCAGCGCAGGGATTACCAGATGCGAGCCGTTCCAGACGGTATGGGCGGCTTCCTCCAGCATCATTTCCTTGGACAGGAAGCCGTTGAGGGGCGGGATCCCGGCCATCGACAGCGCTGCGACCATGCCAATGGTGAAGGTGACCGGCATCAGGTGCCGCAATCCGCCAAGCCGTTTGATGTCGCGGGTGCCGGCCTCGTGGTCAACAATGCCCGCGGTCATGAACAGCGCCGCCTTAAAGGTGGCGTGGTTGATGATGTGGAAGACGGCAGCCACCGCGGCGATCTTGGTGCCGAACCCCAGCAGCATGGTGATCAGCCCCAGGTGGCTGACGGTGGAAAACGCCAGCAGCGCCTTGAGGTCGTCCTTGAACAGCGCAATCACCGCGCCCAGCAGCATGGTCACCAGGCCGGTGGTGGCAACGATATAGAACCACTCGGGCGTGCCGGCCAGCACCGGCCACATGCGGGCCATCAGGAACAGCCCGGCCTTCACCATGGTGGCCGAATGCAGATAGGCCGAGACGGGCGTGGGCGCGGCCATGGCGTGCGGCAGCCAGAAGTGGAACGGGAACTGGGCCGACTTCGTGAAGGCCCCCAGCAGGATCAGGATCAACGCGGGCAAGTACAGCGGCGAGGCTTGAATGGCGTCTTTGTTCTGTAGAATGACGCTGAGGTCGTATGAGCCGGCGATATGGCCCAGGATCAGCATGCCTGCGATCATCGCCAGCCCGCCGGAGCCGGTGACTGTCAGCGCCATCCGCGCGCCCTGGCGACCCTCGGGCAGGTGTTTCCAATAGCCGATCAGCAGGAAGGAGCTGAGCGAGGTCAGCTCCCAGAACACCAGTAAAAGCAGGATGTTGTCGGATAGAACGATGCCGACCATCGCGCCTTGGAACAACAGGAGATAGCTGTAGAACTGGCCCATCGGATCTTCGCGCGACAGGTAGAACCGGGCATAAAGGATGATCAGCAGGCCGATCCCCAGGATCATTGCTGCAAACAGGAAGCCCAGCCCGTCGAGGAAGAAATTGGCATTCAGGCCCAGGGCAGGCAGCCAGCTTGCAGAGGCATGAATGGTTTCGCCGCGGAACACGGCCGGGATATGCAGCATCAGCCCGATAAAAGCGAGCAGGGTGGTAAGCCCGGCGGCTGAGGCTGCCGCATTGCGTCCCGCGCGGATCAACAGCGCTGGGAAGACGGCTCCGAGAAAGGGCAGGGCCGCAATCAGGAATAGGGACACGTGCAGGTCTCCTGTCGGGTTGGCGCGTCGTTTTTCGACCAGTGCTAAGCAATTTTCTTGCCCAGAACCACCCCCGCCGGCCTGGATGCGGTAATAATGACGCAGCCAGAGACGGGAATCTTACGCTCGTTAGGGTCATAATTGGGCAGTGTCCGCCCAATAACAAGAACTTGACCGGCGGTATTGGCCTGTTTCTGGTGATTGCGGCCTCATGGCCTGCTAGGTCTTGGAGCAAGGGCCCGGGGCCGGGCAGTCAGCGGGCGGTCGGATTGAAAGGAAAGCGGCGGGATGGCGGCGCAGGAAAACACAGGTAAACGCGGAGTGTCCCGCCGGCTGGCGCTGCTCGGCGGTATTGCAGCGGCGGCTGGTGCGGGGATCTGGTGGCAGCGCAGGCAGCCCCCCGATCATGATCACCCGCGGCTGACCGTGGCCGAGGCCTTTGCCCAGGCGCAGGCCGGGGAGATTACCCTGGTGGATATCCGCACGCCGCAGGAATGGCGCGCCTCGGGGGTGCCGGTGGGCAGCCATCAGATCGACATGCGGCGCGACGACTTTATCGCAGCCTTGCAAATCGCGGCGGGGCCGGACCCGGCTTTGCCTGTGGCGCTGATCTGTGCGCGCGGCGTGCGGTCGGCCCGGCTGACGCTGGCCCTGGCGCAGGCGGGTTTCAGCAATGTGATTGACGTGCCCGAAGGCATGCTGGGGTCCGGTGCAGGACCAGGCTGGATTGCCGCCAACCTGCCGGTGGCCCGATGGGAGGGATGATGCAGGCTTGGAAAACAGGCGCAGCCGCAGCGCTGCTGTCTGCGGTGTGGAGCGGCGCGGCTGTTGCGGGCTGCGGGCCGGAGGCCGGCGCGTGTGAGGTTGCGGATGGCGCCTATCACATCGCGCTGCCCGCTGATGCGAACACGCCGCCGCCGGTGGTGATGTTTTTGCATGGCTACGGCGGCAGCGGCGCGCAGGTGATGCGCAACAGGGCGCTGTCCGAAGGGCTGACAGCGCGCGGCTATGCGGTGATTGCCCCGGAAGGGCGCAAGCGCGGCGGCAGCGGTCCGCAGTCCTGGGGCTTCGGGCCGTTCACCGAAGGCCGGGATGAGGGGGCGTTTTTTGCCTCGGTGCTGACGGATGCCGCGGACCGGTTCGGCACCTCCACCGCACAGACGGTACTGGCAGGTTTTTCCGCCGGCGCCTTTATGGTGCATTACCTGGCCTGCAGCGACCCGGCGGCCTTTGCAGCTTATGCGCCGGTGTCCGGTGCGTTCTGGCGGCCGCAGCCTGAGACCTGTGAGGGGCCGGTGCGTCTGTTGCAGGTGCATGGCTGGAGTGACGAAGTGGTACCGCTGGAGGGGCGTGTCCTTGGCGACGGGCGCTGGGAGCAGGGCGATGTCTTTGCCGGGCTTGAGGTTTGGCGCGAGGCGAATGGCTGCGCGTCGCACGCGCCATCCAATGCCTGGGGCGAGGGCGGCTTGTTGCGCCGCCACTGGGATTGCGGGCCGGGGGCAGAAATCGAGCTGGTTCTGTTTGATGGCGGCCATACGGTGCCCAAGGGCTGGGCGGGCTGGATGGCAGACTGGTTTGAGGATGAACCGGCGGTGCGCTGACCTTGGGGGGCTGCAACGAGCGGAGCACTCCCGCCCCTTTGACAGAAATCAAAGATTTCCATCAAAGCGTTGGGCCAGGCAGCGCGCCCTGCGGGCGCGCTGCTGTTGCATGCCGTCGCGAGGCCGGCATTTTTGAGGATAGCGGCGGGTATTTGCGCAACCGCGCCGCGCGTCAGCGCGGCGCTAGGCCCAAGACCGCCAAGGGTGTCCCGGCGCAGCCGGGGATCCTGCGGTCGCGGGAGTTCCCGGCTGACGTGCGGGCTTATTCCGCCGGGGTGCTGCGGGCGGTGCTGCCTTCCAGCAGGGCCTTCAGGTCAGCCCGCGCAACGCGGGCGGCACGGGTGATCTGGGGTTCAGTGAATTCCTCGCGCGTGGCCATCCAGTTGCGGATGCGGTTCACGGTCTTCACCCCGGACAATGCCGACAGCGGCACTGCCAGCACCAGCGAGAGCGCAATCGGCGCCAGCCACAGCGATACGGTGCCCGACAGAATCCCGGCCCAGAGCGCGACACCGCTGACGGTTTCCAGCGCGTGGCAGGTGATCAGCGTGCGCAATGAATAGCTGCCGCCGTCGCGGGCCTGCGGTTCCCAGCCGCGCTGCAGCCCCAAGGCAGTACGGAACACCGCGATCATCTGCTGCACCATCAGGATCGGCGCATAGAGGATTGCCAGCAGCACTTCGGAGACAAAGGACAGCGCAAAATGCACCGGCCCGCCGTATTCCGAGAACCGGCTGCCGGTCAGCGGCAGCGCCGTTGCGGCCAGCATCTTGGGTGCCAGCAGCATCGCGTAAATCAGGATGATCACCAGCACGTGTTTGGGTTCCGACATATCCGGCCAGCTGGGGCGGAACGGGTTGGCCTCGCTGAAGTAGCTGATCACAGACGCCTCGTCGCTGCGGCCGATGACGGCCCAAAGCACCAGCAGCGCAAACCACACCGGTGCCATCAGATAGCCGATCGCGCCTGCAAACAGGTGAAAGCGGGAGATCGCCCGGAACCCCTTGGCGTGCAGCAGGTTCAGGTGCTGCAGGTTGCCCTGGCACCAGCGCCGGTCGCGCAGGATGTGGTCGATCAGGGTGGCTGGGGTTTCCTCGTACGATCCGCGGATGCGGGGCAGAAAACGAACCGACCAGCCCGCACGGCGCAACAGGCCCGCCTCGACAAAATCATGGCTCATGATCAGCTTGTCACCGCCGCCAAAGCGCGAGCGCAGCAGCGGCAAGCCGGCACAGGCGGCAAAGGCGCGGGTGCGGATGATCGCGTTGTGGCCCCAATAGTTGCCCTCGTGGCCGGCCCAGCGGGCCAGCCCTTCGGCGAGGGCGAGGCCATAGACGCCGTTGGCGAACTGCTGCATGCGGCCAAAGACCGATTGCGCGCCAATGAGCTGCGGGTAGCTTTGGATCAGGCCGGCGCTGGGATCGCGGGCCAGCGCGTCGGCCAGCCGGGCAATGGCGCGGCCGGTCATCAGGCTGTCGGCGTCCAGCACCAGCATCGCCTCGTAATCCGCGCCCCAGCGGCGCACCCAGTCAGAGATATTGCCGACCTTGCGCCCCTCATTGTCGGCGCGGCGGCGGTAATACAGTGCAGTGCCTTCTGGCAGCATGCCGCGCAGCGCCTCGACACTGGCGCGCTCCTGTGCGGCGATGGCGTCGTTGCGGGTGTCGGACAGGATGAACATAGCATATTCATGCTGGCCGCCGCGGCCATGAAGTTCCTGCAGCATGGTCTGGGCGTTGCCCAGCACGTACCAGGGCACCTCGTTATAGACCGGCATCAAGAGCGCCACCTTCATCGGGCGGGCTGCGCCGCGGGCCACGGTCTTTTCCCGGCGTGACAGACCGTAAAGGCCCAGGAGCACGGTCGAGACGGTAAAGGCGATCCAGAAGAAGTTGAAGGCGATCAGCGCCAGCAGCACCAGCTCCAGCAGCGAAAATCCGTCAGCCGTGAACCAGCCCCGCATCACCCAGGTCAGCACACCCGTCGCCAGCATCGCCGGCGAAAACGCCAGCAGCCGCCACAACGCCACCTGCCGCGGCGCGGCATCGCCGGGCGCGTCTGCATCGTGGAAGTCCTTGCTGAAATCCTGCTCCGGCATCGCCAGCGGCTGTTCCGGGGGCATCAGATCACATGCAGTCATGCGGTCCACCTGTAAAGCCAGACTTCGGAAGCGGCATTGCCGTCTTTCCTGAGCTGGGCGCGAAGTTCAACGTGATCCCGCTCGCCGGGGTCAAAATAGAAGGCCAGCCGCAGACCGCCGGTTTCGGGGTTGTGCTGCAGCACGCCTTCGCTGGTCGCCACATGGGGAGAGTGGATGTGGACGTCAAGAGTGTCCGGCCCGCCGTCAAACAGCGGGTGGGCATCGAAATCAATGGTCATGATCCGGCCCGGCCCGCCAAAGATCCGCGCGCCCTCGGCGGTGTCGATCACCCGCGGCATCGACAGCACCGGCTCTTCGCCCCAGGTGAGGCGGTAATTCAGGTTCACCTCGGAGCCGGCGGCATAGGGGTCACGCGGGCGCCAGTAGGCCACGATATTGTCGTAAATCTCCTTGTCCGCCGGGATCTCAACCAGCGTGACGGCGCCTTTGCCCCAGTCTTCCTTGGGTTCGACCCACAGGCAGGGGCGGTTGTGATAAAAGGCTTCCAGGTCGTTGAATTCCGACAGTCTGCGCGGGCGCTGCATCAGGCCAAAGCCCTGCGGGTTTTCATCGACAAAGGACGAGACCTGCAGACGGGTCGGATTGGCAAGCGGCCGCCACAGGGTCTCGCCATTGCCGTTCAGCACCAAGAGGCCGTCGCTGTCATGCACTGCCGGGCGGAAATCGTCGAAACGGTTGCGGTTGGTGGCGTCGAACAGGAACATCGAGGTGAGCGGCGCAAGGCCTGCGTGGCTTAACTCCTCGCGGGCGAACAGCGTCGCTTCCACATCCATCACCGCGCTGCTGCCGGGGGTGATGGTGAACCGGTAGGCGCCGGTGACGGACGGCGAATCCATCAGCGCATGCACCACCATCGAGCGTTGGCCGGGGGCAGGGGCCTCCAGCCAGAATTCGATGAATTCGGGGAATTCCTCACCCTCGGGATCGGCAGTTTTCAGCGCCAGGCCGCGGGCCGACAGCCCATAGGCGTTGCCGGTGCCGATGGCACGGAAATAGCTGGCGCCCTGGAAGACGCAGAATTCTGTCTTTTTGTCCGGGTGATCCAGATCGGTGCGCAGGCGCAGGCCGGAATAGCCCAGGTCGCCCTCGGTCGTCAGATCCGGCGCCTTGTCGTTCTTGTCGAACAGCGACAGGTCAAAGCCGATCCGCTCAGCCATGCCGTCCGCCACCGTGTTCACCTGAATGGCGCGCGGAAAATAAAGGCCGGGCAGGAAGAAATCGACGTTATAGCTGCGGTCGGTCCCCGCCCACAGCGCGTCCTTGGTGCGGAACCAGCGCGATTTATAGTCGTCATAAGACTGGTCCAGCCAATCCTGCGGCACCATCGGGCGTTCGGCAAAGGGTTTGGCGGCCAGCGCGCGGGCCTTGGCCACGACAACATCGCGGGTAAAGGGCATGGCCTCGCGTGCCACAGACGGCAATGCGGCAAGTGCTGTGCTGCCAAGTGCGGCGGCCAAAAAGGAACGGCGGGTGAAAGAGCTCATTTCTTGGCTCTCCATGGCTGGGACTTGAACCAGGCAGCGCCGTAAGCGCAACCAATGATTAGGAAAAAACCAAACAGATTGGCGAATGCCGTGGTCATAACCGCGCGGTCGGTCTGGTCAAGCGCAAAGCCGATGAAACGTGCCAGTGCCATTGAGAATACAAACACCGCAAGCGATTGCTGGCCGACCTTGGTGATGACCTGCAGCAGAACCGCCCAGATCCGCGCTGCGGCGGAACTGCCGGAGGCGATCAGCCGTTTGCCGCCTTCGCCCGCAGCAACCCAGCCAAGATAGGCCAGCGCCAGAAAATGGGCATAGCGCAGCAGGCCGAAGTCGGTTTTTTCGCGCCATTCGCCGATGGCATCGCGGCCCGGCTTGATCAGGTCGGCCAGCTCGGGGCTGGCGGCCTTGACCCAGGTGAAGACTTTCCACGATCCATAAGGCGCCGACAGGATCAGGAATGCGGCGGCCAGCACGACCAGCACTTTGGACACCGGCGGCTTCGGCAGCCAGCCTTTCATAAAGGCAAAGCCGGTGAAAAACAGCAGCTGCCAGCCGAACGGGTTAAAGAACCATTCGCGTTCCGACCAGGGTTCCGCCGGCAGTGACACACCGTCGGGACCCAGACCGATCATATAGGGGTTGGCGGTCAGCCAGATCAGCACCGATACAGCGGCCACAGCCCAAAGGCCGATTTTTTCCAGACCCATCATCAGCGGCATCAGCATCAGCACCACCAGGTACATCGGCAGGATGTCAAAGTAATTCGGCACATAGGTCAGGGTGAACAGCCCCACCAGCTGGGTCATCGGATCCTTGAAGAAATGGCCGAGATTCAGAGAGTTCACATAGCTCTTCTCGAACCCGCCATAGAGGTCGATGGCAGCCATGGAGACGGCAATGAAAACAAACAGGCCGATATGCGCCCAGAATACCTGCCAGCAGCGGAATGCGACGCGGGCGGTGCCCAGCCACCAGCCCTGCTTGGCAAAAGAGCCGCCAAAGGCAATGGCCGAGGCCATGCCGGAGCAAAACACAAAGATCTCGGTTGCGTCCGAGAACCCGAAACGGGCCGGAATCCAGCCGGTCCAGCGGTTGCCCGGGATATGGGCGGCCAGGATGATGAACATGGCAATGCCACGGTAGAAGTCGAGCCGCGGGTCGCGCACACGCGGCTGTGCCGCTTGCGGCGGGGGGGCTGCGCGGTTGGCAACGCCGGGATCGTTCTGAGGCCCGGGGAAGGGCGCAACGCTGGACATTTGTGTTTTTGGTCCTTGAAAGTCTTATTCGGCAGGAACGCTTGCAGCACCGGGAGAGTTCCGGCCTTCGGCGATCAGGGTGCGGCGGGCAAGCGCGTAATTGTCCTCGGCGCCGCCGCGTTTGGCACGGCGGTCATCCAGGATTGCCTCGACCGCGTCAAGCTGGCCTGAGCGGATTCCCGCGTCTATGGTAATGCGTTCAAAAACATCGCGTTGCGCGTGGCTGCCGCCGGCCAGCTGCATGCTGCCGCGGGCGGAGGCAAGATGGCTGAAGGCGGATTTGTAATTGCCGTCGCCAAAGGCTTCCAGCCCATCGGCGGCTGCGCAGCCCGGATCACCCATGCGGGCGCAGGCTTCGGTCCCTCCCTGCTCGGCGTCGGCATGAATGCGCTGAACCAGCTTGCGGGCGTCTTCCTTGCGGTGGCCGGTGAGGGCCAGCAGGTAATGCAGGTCGGCGAAAATCAGGCTGCCGTCCTCGGTGCGGTTGGCGCATAGCTCCGACAATTCTTCCCAGCGGCTGCCTGCATCGACGCCTTCCAGTTCCAGCCGCACCAGCAACGACGTCGCGTTGGAGATGTCGCGGTAGTCGTCGGTTTTGTCCTTGCGCACCTCGGTGTCATACAGCGCAAGGGCTTCGTCCATCTGGCCCAGGTCCAGATGCATCAGCGCCTTGTGCCACCAGACGTGATAGCGGAAGTTGTTGCAGTGCGCCCAGGCTTCTTCGCGGCCGTGCAGCCACTCCAGCCCTGATTTGGCATTGCCGGTCATGTCATGCACATGCGCCACCGCATGCAGGCCCCAGGCATCATCCGGCGCCATCCAAAGCGCTTGACGGCCGGCATTGGCCGCGCGTTCAAACTCGCCGGTTTCCTCCAGCGCAAAGGAGTGGCAGCCCAACAGATAACCGCGGCCCGCGTGGTCGGGCGCATAGGCCGGCATCACCCGTTCAACGGATGCCCGCATGCCATCAGGATCGCCAAGGATAAAGCGGATGCCATGGCTGAGCTTCATTGCCAGGGTGTCCTGCGGGAAGATGTCCAGCACCTCTTCCATCCGGCGGATGGCCTGACTGGGGCGGCCGGCCAGCCAGTTTTCCAGCGCATCCACATATTTGCGTTCCCGCGGCAGGGCACCTTCGTACTGCGCTTTGGCATCGCGCAGGGCTTCCTGCGCTGTGGGAAGCAGCTCCCGGCGGCCCAGCATCAACAGGGACAATCCTTTGATCGCATGGGCCAGGGCAAACTCCGGCGCCGATTTCAGCACCGCGCCCAGGTGATCGGCGGTTACTGCGGCATGTGCCAGAACGCCCATCTGCACGGCATTCCAATCCCGCAGCGCCGCTGCATCGGTCAGGCTGCTGTCTTGGCCGAAAATATCATGCATCATAGGAGTCCAATCTTTCTCAAAATAAGCGCGGGTTCCGTGTCCTGATGAAAGAGTAGTTCATCGGATCGGTCCGGGCGAACCCCGCTCGCGGTTTGGTGATGGCCTGTGTGTGCCTGACAGTCAAATTCGCCGGATGTGTAGGATTTCCGGGGAAATTTTTGCAAGCGAAAGGGTTAAGGAGCGGCGAAATGACCGCCGATTTGGCGGTGATTTGCCGGAAAGTGTAACACTTGGCGGAAAGCCGCCGCGAAAGGCGGTGCTTAGCTTGGCCCAAAGGGGTCGCTGGCGTCCAGAATCTCCTTTGTTCCTTCACCGCAAGCGGGGGGAGCGTGCCGGTATGTTACAGGCGTGCGGGAGAAATTCAGCGGGTTGCCCAGCAGATTGACCGGGCCTGCCGCGCTGTCCATGCTGATGGCCATATTGCGGGCCGCGACCTGATCAGTGGCAAACAGCGTCTCCAGATCCTGCACCGGTCCTGCGGGAACTTTGCGGGCCTCCATCGCGGCCAGCACCTCTTCCGTGGTGAACCGCTGCACCGACGGGATCAGGACCCCGTTCAGCGCGTCGCGGTTCTGCAGCCGGGCCGGGTTGGTGGCAAAGCGCGGGTCTTCTGCCAGGCCTTCCAGTTTCAGGAATTCCATAAAGCGTTGGAACTGACTGTCGTTGCCCACCGCCAGGATCACATGCCCGTCCGAGGTTTTATAGACGCCATAAGGCATGATGCTGGGATGCTCATTGCCGCGGCGCTTGGGGATTTGCGCGGTGTTCAGATAGGCGGTACCTTCGTTGATCAGCCAGGCGATCTGGGCATCGACCAGGGCAAGGTCGATCTGCTGGCCTTCGCCGGTTTTTTCGCGGTGGTGCAGGGCCGAAAGGATGCCGATACAGGCATACATGCCGCACATGACGTCTGCGATGCCAACGCCCGCTTTCATTGGCTGGCCGTCAGGTTCGCCGGTCAGCGACATGATGCCGCCGAACCCCTGCGCCATGATGTCATAGCCCGGTTTGTGGCTGTTGGGGCCGGTCTGGCCGTAGCCGGAGATTGAACAGTAGATCAGGCCCGGAAAATCATCCTTGAGGCTGGTGTAATCCAGCCCGTATTTTGCCAGCCCGCCGGGTTTGAAATTCTCGATCAGGATATCGGCCTCTGCCGCTAGGCGGCGGATGGCCTGCTGTCCGTCTTCTGTAGCGATATCAATGGCAACCGAGCGTTTGTTGCGGTTGGCGGCCATGAAATAGGCCGAGAGATCGGATCGGTTTCCGTCCGCATCGGTCACATAGGGCGGACCCCATTGGCGGGTGTCATCGCCGCCGGTTTTGGGGTTCTCCACCTTGATCACCGTAGCGCCGAGGTCGCCCAGCAGCTGGGTACAGGTCGGGCCTGCCAGGATGCGGGAAAGGTCGAGGACCTTGACCCCTTTGAGCGCGCCGTGGGGAAGAAGATCAGATCCGGCCATCATAGCCTCCGCGGTCGATCACAGCCGAGATGACAGTGAATGTGTCTGCCTGCATCGCGTCCTGCAGGGCGGCGCGCAGTTCCGCGCGGTTTGTCACAGCCACCCCGTTGCCGCCAAAGGCCCGGCCCATTGCAGCGAAGTCATGCGCCGAAAAATCTACCCCGCCGTTGGCGAGCTGGCGCTGGCGCTGCTTGAGTTCGATCAGCGCAAGGCTGGCATCGGCAAAGACCACAAAGATCGGCGCCAGGCCCAGTTCTGCCGCGGTGGAAAGCTCGCCCGCAACCATCAGAAAACCGGCATCGCCTGAGAAGCTGACCACGGGGTGGTCCGGCTGCGCCAGCTTGCGCCCGATTGCCATCGGCACCGCACAGCCCATGGTGCACAGCGCCGATGACTGGATCAGCCCGCGCGGCTCATGGCATGGCCACATCTGGCTCAGCAGGATCCGGTGCGCACCGCTGTCGGCTGTGGCAAGGGTTTCCGGCGGCATGGTAGCGCGGCATTCGGCAATGACGCCCGCCGGACCCCATGCGTCGTCGTGCGGGAAGGCGTCGGCCAGGGCTGTTTTTACTGCGGCAGGGCGGCCATTGGCCCATGTTTCGCGCGGTACGGTGCCATCGGATAGGGCCTCTAGCGTCGGCGTAATGGCGGTCAGAAAATTCAGCCCGGCCTGGTGCATGTAATGGGTGTTGGCCTCCGGCGCGATGTCGATCACGTTCTGGCGTTTCACGTCCCAAGCATTGCGCCAGCCGGGGCGCATTTCAATCGGGTCATAGCCGATGGAGAGGACCAGATCGGCCTCCTGCACCAGTGGCAGCAGATGTGTGTCTGCCAGCGGCGACAGGCCTGCACCGCCAAGGCAGAGCGGATGGTTTTCGGCGATGATCCCCTTGGCCTTGTAACTGGTAATGAACGGTATCCGGTGTTTTTCCACAAAGGCGCGGATTGCAGGGCCGGCGTTTTCCTGCAGCGCATCGAGGCCGATCACCGCCAGCGGGCGTTCTGCCGCTTCCAGCCAGGAGTGCGCCTGCGCCAGCGCTTCACCGTTTGGCACGGCCGCACTTGCAGGCGCGCGGCGGTGGCCGCGATCTCTGGCCGCCGCATCGGCCACTGAGATCGGCACATCAATATGCACCGGGCCGTTTCGTGCCTCGGTTGCGATGGCAACAGCCTTGTCGGCGATCAGATCGGCAGCTTCGGCGTCTAAACGGAACGTTGCCTTGGTGATCGGGGTGAACACTGCGCGATGGTCAAGCACCTGATGGGTATAACTCTGCTCCTCTGCTGCGTCGACGCAGCCGGTCAGCACCAGCATCGGCACCCTGTCCTGATGCGCATTGGCCACCACATTGATGCCGTTCAGCGCACCGGGGCCGAGGGTGGCAACCAGAATGACCGGTGCACCGTCAGCGTGATGCACCCCTTCGCCGATGAAACCGGCGCAGTTTTCATGCTTGGCCAGGTGGAACGTGATGCCCGCGCGTGTCAGCGCATCCACCAGCGTCAGCACCTCGCCGCCGGGCATGCCAAAGGCGTGGCGGCAGCCCGCTTCATACAGGCGCCGGGCCAGAACGTCAGCTGTGCGCAGGATCTCTGTCATCTTGTCGGTCCAATCCGTTGATTTGCCGTCAGATTGCCGAGGATATGCCCGCGTGCAAGCCCTCTCACGCCAGTGTGAGGCGTGTTGCAGCGGAAATCGGCGCATTTCATGCGCTTTCGGGTATTTTAAACCAGAAAGAAGCGGAAGGGGCTATTGCTGAGCCTTTTCAGCGATCTGCGCAAAGCGATTATCAAGCTGGCCTGCCAGAGCTTTCAGCGCTTCACCGCCCTCATCGGTGTAGGGTGCAAAGACATGGGAAGGCAGCTTGTAGGCGAGAGTGGCACTGCCGTTGGCCTCCTCGGTGACATAGATGCGCACGGGGGCTTCGATCATTGCGGCGGTGGACAGCGCCAGGATTTTAACCGCGAAATCATTGTTGAACAACCCGATCACCCGGTTCCCAGGGATGGTGATGCCGCGGGCGGCAGCGGCCTTGGTGGGGCCTGCCTGGGTCACCACTCCCATGCCTTCGGCCTTGGCGGCGGCTTTGACGTCCTTGATCAGCTGCTCATAGGGCTTTGACGTCTCATGCACTGCCCAGCCGTTGCGTGCAGCAATGTTTCCGGCGGATGCGGCAGAGGCTGCGAGAATGAGCGCGGCAGTCAGGCGTTTGAAAAACATGGGGACCCTCCAATGGCTTTACCGGGTTTTTTAAATCACGCGGGCGGGCTGGTTGCTCACAATTGCGTGCATCAGGCGGCAATCCGCCCGTTAGGGCAAAAACCTGCGCGTGCCCCGTTTGGGGCGCGCTCCGCTTGATAACAGCTGTGCGGGTATCATCCTGCGATTCTGCCGCCGCCCTGTTTTGTGACCACCACCACTGAGGGGCGCGGCGGCATTTGAGGGTCGAAATCCGGCCAGCGGGTAGCCGGGTCTTCAAAAGTCGATGCGCGCACAAACCCCGCCAGCGCCTTGGTGCCGTCGGTGCCGGGATGCTGCACTGCCAGAAACAGTGTCTCGCCGTCCGGTGCAAAACAGGGGCCGCACAGCTCGCCGCCGGCCGGGCAGCGGAAGAACAGTTTGGAGTGACCGCGCAGGCTCCCTTCGGTCTCAACCCCGTACAGCCCGTCCGATTTGCCGGTCTTGCCCCATTTGCTGCCCTGATCGGTCGCGACCCACAGGCGGCCCTCGGCGTCAAAGGCGCAGTTGTCGGGGCAAGCGAACCAGCCGTTGTCAGAGGTTTCCGGATTCCATTCGGCCCCGACGGCGGCAATGCCCGGATCGCCGCATTTCACCAGGATCGACCAGTTGCCGCGGGTCGCTGCATGGTCGCCGCCGTCTTCCTTGATTTCGATGATATGGCCGAAGCGCGACTTTGCCCGCGGATTGGCTGCGTCCGTCTCGCCTGCCTTCCGGCGGGAGTTGTTGGTCAGCATGATATAGGCAGTGCCGTCGCCGCGGGGGACTGCATCCTCGGGGCGGTCCATTGGCGTGGCCCCCAGCGCATCCGCCGCCAGCCGTGCATCGATCAGAACGTCCCCCTGGCTGGCAAAGCCGTTTTCAGCCGTCAAGGGGCCCTTGCCATGGACCAGCGGCAGCCAGTGAACACTGCCGTCCGGGTCAAACCGCGCCGCATACAGCGTGCCGTCGCTGAGCAGCTTTGAATTGGCCGCCGGGTCGTCCGACACAACGCCCTTGGAGACATATTTGTACTGATAGTCAAACCGTGCATCATCGCCCATGTAGACCACAAGATGCCCGTCCGTGGAGGTGGTGGTTTCAGCGCCTTCATGGCGGAAGCGGCCAAGCGCGGTGTGCTTCACCGGTGCAGCCTCCGGGTTTCGCGGATCGACCTCAACAACCCAGCCGAAACGGTTGGCCTCATTGGGGTCCCTGTCGATGTTAAAGCGGTCGTGGTATTTGCCCCAGGCGTACCAGCGGCCCGGCACGCCGTAACGTTTCATCTGCGCCGCTTCAGGCTGATCCGACAGGTCCGGCTTGCCGTCGGCGTCCAGCCTGTCCGTCCAGAAATAGCCGTGGAAGTTTTCCTCGGCCATCAGCCAGGTGCCCCAGGGGGTCATGCCGCCGGCGCAATTGTTCAATGTGCCGATGACCTGCGCCCCGCTGGGATCCGCGCTGGTTTGCATCCGGGCATGGCCCGCAGCGGGTCCGTCGATGGTCATCACCGTGTTCAGCGGCGAGATGCGGCGGTTCATGCTGCCATCCCGGACCACCGCCCATTTGCCGTCCGTACCGCGGGTAATCTCGACCACCGAGCCGCCGTGTGCGGCCATTTCGATATCCACCAGCGCGCGTGTCATGCCGGCAAAGTCTGCTTTGTCCTGGCGGCCAAGGGCGGGGAACATCACCTCTTCATTGGTGTATTCGTGGTTCACGCACAGCAGCCCGCGGGTGCCTTCGGTATTCAGCGGGGTAAAGCCGACATAGTCGTTGTTGTAGCCGAACTGCTGCAACTGGGCCTGGGCCGTCTGGTTCAACACGTCGAAATCCGGCGCATCTGCCGTGATCGGGTCGCCCCAGCGCAGCAGGATATCTGCGTCATAGCCTTTGGCCACGTGGTGGGTCCCGTCGTTGCCCCAGGCCAATTCGTCAAAGGCATAGCGGCTGCTTGCAGCAGTGCCGGCAGCATCAGCCTGGCGCGGCGCAGTGAGGGCGGTGGCGCCGAACAGGGCGGTGGAGGCTGAGACCCCCAGCAGGCCTTTCAGCATGTCCCGGCGGCCATAACGGCTGGCGATTACTTCGCCGATGGTGCGGGTCAGGTTCGGATTGGCGGGAATATCATCAAAGGCTTCAAAGGCTTCCCCCTTGTTGCCGGTTTGCGGGTCTTCGATGATCTGCTTGCGGTCCATGGCGGGCTCCAAAATCTCATCCATCGGTGCCGGCCGGCCAGCAGGGCCAAACACGGACCGGGATCATCATGGGCGGGTGTGTAACAGCTGCATAAAGGTTGATGCGGGTTAATCGAACTATCACATTCGGCGGAGCGGACTGCAATTGCCCGCCAGTCCCGGCGGGGGCAGCGGGTTATTCTGCCGGGCGGAAGCCTTCGATCAGCTGGCGCAGGCCGATTGCGGCACCTGCAAAGATCGCCAGCATGGTGACGGGCGCCGAGACCGCCAGAAGGGAGAATGCGCTGAGGCCTTGACCGACGGTGCAGCCCATAGCGATCACAGCACCGGCGCCCATGATGGCGGCGCCGATAATCTGGCGGCGCAGCTCGCGCGGGTCGTCACAGGCCTCCCAGCGGAAGTGACCCTTGATCAGCGAACCGGCGAAGGCGCCGGTCCAGACGCCGGCAATGGAGCCGACGGCAAAGGACAGCGGGCGCAGACTGCCGGTCATGGTCCAAAGGATCGTCTCCCCCAAGGGGGCGGAAAAGGAATGCGAGACAACCGGCAGCGCTTCGAACCCTTCGGCGTTGACATAGGTCGTGCCGACCCAGCCGGAGGTGACGGCCAGTCCGACCACGGCAGACCAGAACAGCGCCTGCCTGTCGGCGCGCAGTTCCGCGTTGGCAAGCGTGGCCAGCAGGATCAGCAGGCCGGCAGCGATACCGACCGCGGCAACCGGCAGGCCGCTCCAGGCGGCGGCGTAATGGGCCAGTCCCGGCAGGATTTCGGTGGTGACGTCCTGCTGTGTGAAAAACAGGTTGCGCAACGGGGCGAGGGGGCCTGCCAGAACGACATAGGTGGAGACGCCCATCACCAGCACGATCACAAAGCTGCGCAGGTCGCCGCCGCCCAGACGGGCGATGGCGCCGTAGCCGCAGTTGCCGCTGAGGGCCATGCCGTAGCCGAACATCAGCCCGCCAAGGATCGAGGCGGCGGGCATCCAGCGGATCGACAGGTAAAAGGACTGGCCGGCATCGACCAGCCCCAGCCCGATCAGTGCAAAGCTGGACGTGACAGCAACGCCGATAGCAATGCCCCACATCCGCATCCGCAGGGAGGAGCCGCCATAGAGCAGGTCTTCGATTGCACCCAGGGTGCAAAACCGTCCCAGCCGCGCGGCAAGACCCAGCAGAGCACCGCCCAGCAGCCCGATAAAGGCGGCCAGCTGGTGTTCTGTCAGGAAGTCAAACATGCGGGGATTTCAATCGGGCCTCAGCTGCCGTCTTTGCAGAACAGATCATAGACCACTTCCAGGATGCGGCGGGGTTTGTCGTCGGCCAGGCGGTAGAATATGGCTTTGCCCTCGCGGCGGGGAATGACCAGTCCTTCCAGCCGCAGCCGTGACAATTGCTGCGAGACGGCAGCCTGGCGGGCCGACAGCAGCTCTTCCAGTTCGGTCACGGATTTCTCGCCCGAGACCAGGTGGCACAGGATCATCAGCCGGCCTTCGTGGCTGATTGCCTTGAGGAAGTTGGAGGCTTTGGTGGCGTTATCCACCATCTTGTCCATTTCTTCCGGTTCGATGTCGGCAGAAAATTGCGGTAATGCCATCTGTTATCTCCTGAGCGGCGCATGCACGCCGCACTCCTCTGCTTGACCCCGCCGGGTCGGTCAGCTGCCGCCCTGAGTGTGCGTATCTTCAACAAACCCTGTATGGGCGGTTAGCAAATCTGCCAGCAAAGGCCAAAAGAAATCTTCGCCGGGATAGCCTTCGAGCCGGGCCTGTTCCTGTCCGTCCTCAACAATCAGGAACGTCGGCGTGAACATGACCCTGCGGGCGACTTGCAGATCCTCAGGCAGGGCACGCAGGTCGACCCGGCGCAGGGGTGCGAATTTGCCTTCGGCCGTTTTCGGGTAGACCGGGGCGATTTCTTCGTCCCAGCGGGCACACCATTCGCAGCCCGCCTGTTCCACCATCACCAGTTCAGCCGCCCAGGCGGGCAGGGCAAGGCAGGCCGCCGCTGCGGCTGCAGCCAGTTGCCGAAGGTGGCGCATGTGTGTCATTCCATCTGTTGACGGTTGCTATTGAAACAACATAATTCGAATATGTGAATGACACAAGCCGGGCCCGGATAACGTTGTTGTGGGGCAACTGGGGGACTTGATGCTGGAAATATCCCTGTTTGGCGCCTTGATCGCAGGTTTGCTGAGCTTTTTCACCCCCTGTATTCTGCCGATGGTGCCGTTTTACCTGTCTTACTTGGGCGGGTTGTCGATGGCAGAGCTGCGCGGGGACGGGGCGATTGCTGCCGGGGCGCAGCGGCGGCTGTTGGTATCTGCCTGCTGCTTTGCCGCCGGTGTCACCACGGTTTTCATGCTGATGGGCATGGGGGCGACGGCGCTGGGGCAGCTGTTCGGGCAGTATCTGGAGGTGCTGTCTTATGGCGCGGCGGCTTTGCTGCTGCTGTTCGGGCTGCATTTTCTGGGGGTGGTGAAGATCCCGCTGCTGTACCGCGAGGCGCGGATGGAAAGCAGTGCCGAGCCGTCGACCGTGCTGGGTGCCTATCTGATGGGGCTGGCATTCGGCTTTGGCTGGACGCCCTGTGTGGGGCCGGCGCTGGCGTCTATCCTGATGATCGCCTCAGGCATGGGCGATATCTGGCGCGGCGGGGTGCTGCTGCTGGTTTACGGGCTGGGCATGACGGCGCCCTTTGTGGTGGCGGCGCTGTTTGCCAGGCCGTTTCTGGGCTGGGTGGCGCGGCACCGGACCGCCTTTGCTTGGGTGGAGAAGGGGATGGGCGCAATGCTGGTGCTGTTTGCGGTGCTGATCGCCACCGGCGGGGTGCGTTTGATTGCCGAGGCGATGATCCGCTGGATGCCGGGTTTCGGTTCGATTGGGTAAGTGAGGTCAGGAGTTCAACATGCTGAGAAGTATTGCGAAAGTGTTAATGGCGGTGGCGCTGGCCGCGCCCCTGTCAGCCGCGGAACTGGGCGATGACGGGCTGCACAAGACAGCCTGGATGCGGGAGACTTTCAAGGACCTGCGCGAGGACCTGGAGGAGGCCAATGGCGAAGGCAAACGGCTGGCGCTGATCTTTGAGCAGCGCGGCTGCATCTATTGCACCAAGATGCATGAAGAGGTCTTTCCCCGGCCTGAGGTCAGCCAGTACATTGAAGAGAACTTCTTTGTTGTGCAGCTGAACTTATACGGGGATGTGGAGGTCACTGATTTCGACGGCGAGGCGCTGGCGGAAAAGGACATGGCACGCAAATGGGGCGTCTTGTTCACGCCGACGATTCTGTTCCTGCCGGAGGACGTGGGCGAAAACGTCACAGCCACCGAAGCGGCGGTTGCAATGATGCCGGGCGCATTTGGCGGCGGCACCACGCTGGACATGTTTACATGGGTCAACGAAAAGCGGTATGCGCTTGATAACGGGGAAGATTTCCAGCGGTATCACGCGCGCCGGATCCGTGAGCGCAATAATGGGTCTGCCGACTAGGTGTCTGGCGCATAATTTGGAAAAATTCACAATAATGAATTTGTTGTTGCGTATTGGGCCGGCGGTGCCCTACGGTATGCAGCAGCTAAGCAACCGCACTCAGATGCGGCAGCCATTGGGAGGATACATGAAGCTTACATCTCTGACACTGGTGCTAAGCCTGGCCGGAAGTGCGGTTTGGGCCGGGGAGGTTGCTCCGAAAGCGGTGCAGTATGGCGAGGATGGCCAAGTGGCCGCGTCGCTGACGGGTGTTGCCGGCGATGCCGTCAATGGCGCGCTGGTTGTTGGTACCAAATCCAAGGGCAACTGCGTGTCCTGCCACCAGCTGACCGCGCTGGCGGATGTGCCGTTCCACGGTGAAATCGGCCCGTCTCTGGATGGTGCCGGCGACCGCTGGACCGCAGAAGAGCTGCGCGGGCTGGTGGCCAACGCCAAGATGACGTTTGAGGGCACCATGATGCCGGCCTTTTACAAGGTCGATGGCTTTATCCGCCCGGGCGATGCCTATACCGGCGATGCCGGGACCGAGCCGCTGCCGCCGATCCTGACAGCGCAGGAAATTGAAGATGTGGTCGCATTCCTTGCGACGCTGAAAGAAGAGTGAGGCGCGGGCGGGGCCATGCGTGCCCTGCCGCCTTTAGAGAATTCAAAGGAGAGATATGATGGAGTTCTCACGCCGTGAGACCCTGGCGATGGGCCTGGGCGCTGCCATGGTAACCGTGCTGCCGTTTCGTGTGAATGCGGCGGCGGATGACCGGATTGCCGCCTTTACCGGCGGTGCGGATATCGCCGAAGGCGGCGTCACCCTGACCGCGCCGGAAATCGCTGAAAACGGCAACACCGTTCCAGTGTCCGTTGCCGCCGAAGGCGCCACCGCGATAATGGTGCTGGCCACAGGCAACCCGACCCCGGGCGTGGCGACGTTCAATTTCGGCCCCGGTGCGGCGGCGCAATCGGCCTCGACCCGGATCCGTCTGGCAGGCACCCAGGATGTGGTTGCAATTGCTAAGATGGCCGACGGCACATTCACCAAGGCAAGCGCCACCGTCAAAGTGACCATCGGCGGCTGCGGCGGCTGAGGCTGCCCGCTCCCTGAACGGAATTCTTAAGGAGAATTAAAGACATGGCATCCGGTGTTAAACCCCGCGTCAAGGTCCCGAAGACAGCCGCCGCCGGTGAGGCGGTCACTATCAAGACCTTGATCAGCCACAAAATGGAAAGCGGCCAGCGCAAGGACAAGGAAGGCAACCTGATCCCGCGCTCGATCATCAACCGCTTCACCTGCGAATTCAACGGTGCAATGGTGCTGGACGTGGCGATGGAGCCTGCGATCTCGACCAACCCGTATTTTGAATTCGACGCTGTCGTGCCGGAAGCCGGTGAATTTGTCTTCACCTGGTATGACGACGACGGCGCCGTCTACGACACCAAGAAGAATATCGCCATCGGCTGATCCGTTCCGGATCTTCAGGCACGCGTCCTGTCCGGCACGTTCGGGCAGGGCAGGCACCCAAGGGAGGACAGGGAATGAACAAGAAGGCAATCACAGCAATTGCCGCCGTGCTGGCGCTGCCGATGGCCGCGAGCGCAGGCCCCGACGATGACACGCTGGTGATCAACGAAGAGATCGAGATGGTCACCAAGACCGCAGCGCCCGCGCATATCGCGGATGTGATCGATGAGGTGATGTCGGGCTGGCACTTCCGCAAGGATGAAACCCAGTCGCTGCAGATGGACGATTTCGAGAACCCGGCGATGATCTTTGTCGATCAGGCGATTGACACTTGGAACACTGTCGAGGGGTCCGAAGGCAAGTCCTGCGCGTCCTGCCATGATGATGCCGAGGACAGCATGGCCGGCGTGCGCGCGGTGTACCCCAAGTGGAACGAAGCCGCCGGCGAGGTCCGCACTCTGAACATGCAGATCAACGATTGCCGCGAAAACCAGATGGGTGCCGAGAAGTGGAAATACTCCGGCGGCAAGATGGCGGCGATGGAAGCGCTGATTTCCGTCCAGTCGCGCGGCATGCCGGTCAATGTGGCCATCGACGGCCCGGCCCAGTCTACCTGGGAGCAGGGCAAGGAGATGTATTACACCCGCACCGGCCAGCTGGAGCTGTCCTGCGCCAATTGCCATGAAGACAATTATGGCAACATGATCCGCGCCGACCATCTGAGCCAAGGCCAGATCAACGGCTTTCCGGTGTACCGCTTGAAAAACACCAAGCTGAACACGGCGCATGCGCGTTTCAAGGGCTGCATCCGTGACACCCGCGCCGAGACCTACAAGCCGGGTTCGGCGGATTTTGTCGCGCTGGAGCTGTATGTCGCATCGCGCGGCAACGGGCTGTCGGTCGAAGCACCTTCCGTCCGCAACTGATCTTTACGCCCCGTTCCTGAACCCAGGAGCGGGGCGTATTTCACTTTAAACATTCATTCGCGTGAATATATCACGCGGCACACAGGATACCGGTACTTATGATCTCGCGCCGTGATTTTATGCAGGTTTCCATGGCGGCATCGGCCATGGTGGGGGCGTCAGGCTTTGGCAATTGGGCGCGGCTGGCGGCGCAGCAGTCGCTGACGCAGGACCAGCTGTTGCAGTTCGACAGTTTTGGCAACATCAGCCTGATCCATGTGACTGATATTCATGGGCAATTGAAGCCGATCCATTTCCGCGAGCCGTCGGTCAATCTGGGCGTTGGCGCCAACAAGGGGCATGTGCCGCATATCACCGGCGCCGATTTCCGCAAGGCCTATGGTATCGCGGATGGCAGCCCCTCGGCCTATGCGCTGACCTATGATGATTTTGCCTCGCTGGCGCAGGGCTATGGCCGGGTTGGCGGGCTGGATCGGATGGCGACCATCATCAACGCGATTCGCGCCGACCGTCCCGATGCGCTGTTGTTCGATGGCGGCGACACCTGGCACGGCTCCTATACCTGTCACCACACGGCAGGCCAGGACATGGTCAATGTGATGAACGCGCTGAAGCCGGATGCGATGACCTTTCACTGGGAGTTCACGCTGGGGTCGGAGCGGGTCAATGAGATCGTCGAGGGACTGCCGTTTGCGGCCCTTGGCCAGAATATCTTTGATTCTGAATGGGACGAGCCGGCCGAGCTGTTCAAACCCTACAAGTTTTTTGAGCGCGGCGGCGCTAAGGTGGCGGTGATCGGCCAGGCCTTCCCCTATATGCCGATTGCCAATCCGGGCTGGATGTTCCCGGAGTATTCGTTCGGCATCCGTGACGAGAACATGCAGGCCATGGTGGATGAGGTCCGCGCTGCCGGTGCCGATCTGGTGGTGGTGCTCAGCCACAACGGTTTTGACGTGGACAAGAAGATGGCGGGCAAGGTGCAGGGCATCGACGTGATCCTGTCGGGCCACACCCATGATGCGCTGCCCGAGCCGGTGCTGGTAGGCAAGACCCATATCATCGCGTCGGGGTCGAACGGCAAATTCGTCTCCCGCGTCGATCTGGATGTGCGGGACGGCCAGCTGATGGGGCTGCGGCACAAACTGATCCCGGTGTTTTCCGATGTGATCGCGCCGGACCCAATGGTGGCGCAGCTGATTGACGCCGAACGCGCGCCCTATAAGGCGCAACTGGCGGAGGTGATCGGCAAGACTGATACGCTGCTGTATCGCCGCGGCAACTTCAACGGCACCTGGGATGACCTGATCTGCGACGCGCTGCTGAGCGAGCGGGAGGCGGATATCGCTATGTCGCCCGGTGTGCGCTGGGGGCCGTCGCTGGTGCCGGGCGACGACATCACCCGCGAGGATATCTGGAACGTGACCTCGATGTCATACGGCGCGGCGTACCGGTCCGAGATGACGGGCGAGTTCATCAAGGTGATCCTGGAAGATGTGGCCGACAACATCTTCAACCCCGATCCCTACTATCAGCAGGGCGGCGACATGGTGCGGATCGGCGGCATGGGCTACCGGATCGACATCACCAAGCCGCAGGGCGAGCGGATCACGGATATGACCTTGCTGAAGACCGGCGAGGCAATTGATCCGGCAAAGTCTTATGTGGTGGCCGGCTGGGCCAGCGTAAATGAAGGCACCGAGGGTCCGATGATCTGGGATGTGGTCGAGGATCATATCCGCAAGCTTGGCACCGTGAGCCTGAACCCGAATACCTCCGTGCAGGTGGCAGGCGCTTAACAGCGCCCGCCCCGGCGGGGATATGTAAAAAATTTTGCGCAGTTGAATTCACGAACGTGAATTTATCTATGTGAGGAGGCAAAGACAGATGAGTGATAACGCCAAGAGCCTGGCGCCCTCGCGCCGCCAGTTCCTGACCGGGGCGGCGGCTGCCGGGGCCGGGGCGGTGGCTGCAGGCGCTGCCAGGGCCGCAACACCGGATCCGCTGATTACCGAGGTGCAGGAGTGGGCCAGCGGCCTGGGTGAAGGCGTAGATGCCACGCCCTATGGCCTGCCGGTCCAGTTTGAGAGCGACGTGGTGCGCCGCAATGTGGAGTGGCTGACGGCGGACACCATCAGTTCGATCAATTTCACGCCGATCCATGCGCTGGACGGGACCATCACGCCGCAGGGCTGCGCGTTTGAGCGGCATCATTCGGGCGCGATTGAGCTGCGCAAGGAAGACTACCGGCTGATGATCAACGGGCTGGTCGAGACGCCGCTGGTGTTCACTTACGCGGATCTGGAGCGGTTCCCGCGCGAAAACCGCGTGTATTTCTGCGAATGTGCTGCGAATTCGGGCATGGAATGGGCGGGCGCGCAGCTGAACGGGGCGCAGTTCACCCATGGCATGATCCACAACATGGAATATTCCGGCGTGTCGCTGCGGACCTTGCTGGAAGAGGCCGGTGTCAGCCCCGAAGGAAAATGGGTCTATGTCGAAGGGGCGGATGCGTCCTCGAACGGGCGCTCAATCCCGTTGGAAAAGGCGATGGACGACGTGCTGGTGGCCTTCAAGGCCAATGGCGAGGCGCTGCGCAAGGAGCATGGCTATCCCGTGCGTCTGGTGGTGCCAGGTTGGGAAGGCAACATGTGGATCAAATGGCTGCGCCGGATCGAGGTGACGGATCAGCCGATTGAAAGCCGCGAGGAGACCTCAAAATACACTGATACGCTGGCCAATGGTGTCAGCCGCAAATGGACTTGGGAGATGGATGCGAAATCCGTTGTCACCAGCCCCAGCCCGCAAGCGCCGATCAAACATGGCACAGGACCGCTGGTGATCACCGGGCTGGCCTGGTCGGGGCGTGGGGCGATTACCGGCGTGGATGTGTCGGTTGATGGCGGCAAGACCTGGACAGAGGCACGGCTGGCTGCACCCGGCGCCGACAGGGCGCTGACGCGGTTCTATCTGGATACAAACTGGGATGGGGCGGAGATGCTGTTGCAGAGCCGGGCCAGGGATTCCAGCGGCTATGTGCAGCCCACCAAGGCGCAGCTGCGCGAGGTGCGGGGGCTGAATTCGATCTATCACAACAACGCCATTCAGACCTGGTGGGTCAAGGCAAACGGGGAGGCGGAAAATGTTGAAGTTTCCTAAGCTTGCGGCAGCAACCGCAGTCGTGGCGGCCTGTACGGCACCGGCCTATGCGGAGAAACTCGGCTTGGGCCGCCCGGCGCTGCCGGAAGAAATCGCGGCGTGGGACCTGGACGTTGCCCCCGACGGCACCGGCCTGCCCGCAGGATCGGGCGATGTGCTCACCGGCGAGGAGGTCTTTGCCGAGAAATGCGCCGTCTGCCATGGTGATTTTGCCGAAGGCGTCGGCAACTGGCCCAAGCTGGCCGGCGGGCAGGGCACATTGGACCACGACGACCCGCTGAAGACCGTGGGCAGCCATTGGCCGTATCTGTCGACCACCTGGGACTATGTGAACCGGTCAATGCCTTTTGGCGATGCACAGTCGCTGAGTGCGGATGAGGTCTATGCCATTGTGGCCTATATCCTTTACTCCAATGATCTGGTCGATGATGAGTTTGTGCTCTCGGACGGGACTTTCACGGATGTTGAGCTGCCGAATGCCGGCGGGTTCATTCTGGATGACCGGCAAGAGGCAGAGGCGCATTTCTGGAACCCGGAACCTTGCATGGAAAATTGCAAGGGCAGCGTGGAGATCACCATGCGGGCCATGGTGCTGGATGTGACGCCGGATGAGGACAGCGCCGAACCACGCGCCGCAGGTGAGGCAGAACAGGAAGCGGCTGCGGAACAGCCAGCGGAGGCTCCTGTTGAAGTGGCTGTGATTCCGGATCCGGAACTGGTCGCCAAAGGCGAGAAGACCTTTAAGAAGTGCAAGGCCTGCCATCAGGTCGGGGACGGTGCCAAGCCGAAGACCGGTCCGGTTCTGAACGGTATTATCGGCGCCCCGGCCGGCCATGCCGAAGGGTTCCGCTATTCCAAGGCAATGAAAACCGCAGCTGAAGACGGACTTGTGTGGGATGAAACGCAATTGGCGGCCTTTCTGGCCAAGCCGAAGAAATACATGAAGGGCACCAAGATGTCCTTTGCCGGGCTGAAGAAAGAGAGCGATATCGAAGCCGTGATCGCCTATTTGCAATCCTATTCGCAGTAACGGCTGCCCTGAAGAGCTGCAGCAGAGAGGGGCGCGGCTGGCGCCCCTCTCTTTAGTGTTCGCTGTACAAGGGGCATGTGCCCAGTAGCCGGGCCCCTTATGGGAGAGGCGGGAACACCAGGACCATTGCATCCGGGATGTCTTCAAGCCGGGCCTTCGGTGTTCGTTCTGCGGCAGGCCGGCGCAGGCTTTCGGGCAGATCCGCGCAGGTTTGCGGTGCCGCCTGACAAAGGATGACGGCGCGCCCAGTCAGCAGTTCAAGACGGTTTGCAAGACTGCTGGACATGTGCAGGCCGGCTTTGGCGGCAGAGGGGTAATTCAGAATGTCTCCGGTGACAAATACCGGCTTTGGGCTGACTGCGATGGCAGCAGCCATTGCGCGGGTTTCAACTTGCCAGTCGCGAAAGCGGGTGAATTGCACGGCAGTCTGCACAAGATAACTGGCGGCCACCAGCAGCACCGCATTGCGCGCCAGCCGGCCCGGCAAACCAGGCTTGCGGCTTAGCTCCTGTGCTGCCCTGACTATCATCACAGCATAGATGATCCAGGTGAAATGGAAGGCGCGGGCCGGGATGGTCACCCCCAGCTTGAGCACCTGAAGGGTCATCAGTGCCATGCCCGCCCATAAGGCAACCCAGATGTACAGGGTCTCCATCGGCTGCCGGCGCAACAGCACGGCAGTGGCCGCTGTCAGCATGCCGGCATGAAACAGCAGAACCGGGGCGGACTGAAAGCTCAGCTTGTCCAGGAGAACTGAAACCGTCGCCCGCAGCTGCGGCAGATGGGACCAGAACCCGGCCAGGTCATGCGCGGGGTCCGGGCTGCGCGCCGGAGCCAGCGGGATGCCGAATACCCCATGCACCTGCCAGTTCAACGCATAGACCGCCAGCACCGCACCTGCAAAGCTGAGCCCGAAAAGAACCACCAGCCCCGCAAGGTCACGAATAGAGCGCTGCTGCGTTCTGATCAGGCAGATCGCAAACAGGATGAGCGGAAAAGTTGTGTAGGCGGTAAAGGCCAGCAGGGTAAACGGCGGCAGCAGCAGCCGCAGCGTGGCTTGGCGCAGGGTGAGCGCAAGAAACCCGTAGAGCGCCAGCAATGCAAAGCCCGGAATGACGGTGCTGGACCAGCCTGCCATCAAAAAGACAGGCGGGGCCGGCAGCAGGGTGAGGGTGAGGGCAATGGTGAACCAGGTACGGTTATTGTCTCTGGTTGCCGTGGCTGCAATGGCGGCTGCGGTCAACGCCCACAGCACCTGGAACAGGACGAAGTTCAGCCAGGGCGGTGTTACTAGTCCGCGCAGATGCCACAGGTAATTCAGCCAGCGCCCTTCATGAAGGGTTTTCGGCCAGAACCCATCGGGCCTGGCCAGCAGAGCGGGGTAATCGTCAAACCGGACAATCGGATCCAGCAGATTTCCGGCGGACACGGCAAGTATAAGCGGCAGCGCCACACCGGCAGAGATACGGAACGCCCGGAGTCTGCCGGTGTCCAATTCCTGTATATGCGGCAGATGAAGGTGCGGAGAATGCGTCATGCGAAAATCCAAAAATGGTGCTGTGGCGCCATTGTTCTGCGCCCGGTGGTGCTGATTTCGAAAGTTGTGTTCAATGAATGACCTAGCGCGCGGCTTTGCCCTGGAAATTTTTCGGCAACCTGGTTACAGGAGAGCCGCCGCGTATATCCTGTTATGAGTTTTTGCCCTGAAGTTAAATCTCCCCAGGCGTGTTTTTCAGATATAGGGAGAATTCGGCAAATTTTAGGCGTATTGCGCTAACTCTCACAAACGGGCCAGAAGGTGCGGGGATGCATACTCCTGGCCAGGGGAGATGACCGCCGGCAGATAGCTGAGCCGGGAAATCTAGCTGCGCGGTGCAGAAAGCCGCAGCGCTGGCCGGTGGCCGGGCAAGACTGGCCGCCGGAGTCCGGGTATCAGCTCCAGCCTTTGCGGAAGAAATGCGGGGAGGCGCCGAATTTGCGTTTGAACTGGCGTGAGAAATGCGTGGCCGAATTGAAACCCGAGGCCAGCGCAATTTCGGTAACGCTCATCGAGGTTTCGTTCATCAGCGCAAAGGCGTGGCTGAGGCGCATGTCGAAATAGACATGCATCGGGCTTTGGTTCAGGTAGCGCGAGAACAGCCGCTCCAGCTGGCGGCGGGAAATATCCAGCCGGTCGCAAAGCTCGCGGATCGACAGCGGCTCCTCGATCGATTCCTGCATCAGCTGCAGCGCGTTCAGCAGGCGCTGGTTGCGGCTGCCGATGGCCACCGCATAGTTCGATTTCTGCGGTGCCGCCTGGCCGCCTGAGCGCACATGCAGGCACATGTCGGCGACAATGATCGCCAGCTGCTTGCCGTGGCGTTCCTCGATCAGGTGCAGCATCATGTCGGTGGCCGCATTGCCGCCGCCGCAGGTCATCAGCGGGCCGGAGATTTCAAAGATATTGGGCGAGGGGTCCAGGTTCGGGTAGCTTTCCAGGAAACCCGGCTGGTTTTCCCAGTGCAGCGTGAATTTGTGGTTCTTGATCAGCCCGGCCTGGGCCAGGGCAAAGGCACCAGTGCAGATGCCGCCGATGGAGCGGCCAAAGCGGCTTTCGCGGCGCAGCCAGTTCAGGGTGATCTCGCTGGCCGTATTTTGCGGCTCCACGCCGGCGCAGACAAAGCCCAGCGAATCCGAGGGCAGCGGCTGCAGCGGTGTGTCCGGCGTGATCACCATGCCATTGGAGCAATGCAGCGGCTGGCCGTCTTCGGTCATGATGTACCAGCGGTACAGCCGGGTGCCGGTCACCTGATTGGCAATGCGCAAAGGCTCGATGGCGGCGGCCACCGGCAGCATTGTTGCCTTGGGCAGCAGCAGGAAATAAAAGTCCTGCGGCTCGCCCTCAAAGGGAACGGCGAGATTGGCGGCGGCGCCTTTCTGAACGAAACTGTCATCAGCCATGGCGGAACCCCAGCACGGCACCCGGGATTTGGCCCCCCGGGTGGAATTCGGACTTGAGTTTGTTTCCTAAGGTGCTGCCGGGCGCCGCAGCCCGAGAATAGCGACAGCGTTCCAGCGGATTGCGACACGGTATGCAGCTTTGCGGCACCGTAAAATGGCCGCCGCCCCTTGCAGCTCAAAAGTGGCGATACTAAGACTCAGGTAACACACTGTCGGGTATGGTGCCGGACATAAACAACGCAGGCAGGTCGAAATGATTGATCCCAGAGAAACATACATGAATACCCTGGTCCCGATGGTGGTGGAGCAGACCAGCCGGGGCGAGCGGGCCTATGACATTTTTTCCCGCCTGCTGAAGGAGCGGATCATCTTTCTGAATGGTCCGGTGCATGACGGCATGAGTTCGCTGATCGTGGCGCAGCTGCTGCATCTTGAGGCGGAAAACCCGTCCAAGGAAATCTCGATGTACATCAACAGCCCCGGCGGCGTGGTGACGAGCGGCCTGTCGATCTATGACACCATGCAGTACATCAAGCCCAAGGTTTCGACCCTGGTGATCGGCCAGGCGGCCTCGATGGGGTCGCTGCTGCTGACCGCCGGCGAAAAAGGCATGCGGTTCAGCCTGCCCAATTCCCGGGTGATGGTGCACCAGCCCTCTGGCGGGTTCCAGGGCCAGGCGACAGACATCATGATCCACGCCGAGGAAACCCTGAAGCTGAAGAAGCGCCTGAACGAGATCTACGTCAAGCACACCGGCCAGGAATACGACAAGATCGTCGACGCGCTGGAGCGGGACAATTTCATGGCGCCGGAAGAAGCCAAAGAGTTCGGCCTGATCGATGAGATCGTCGAGAACCGCGCCAAAGGCGACGAAGAGCAGGCGTAACGCCTGGCGTTGTGAACAGCCGTGTGCCCCGTGTTTGAAATGGGGCGCACTTTCACATTGTGGCGGCCTAAGCACTCGCTTAAGCTGGCAGAAAGTTGAGTAGCCCCGCAGTGCGGGAGCAGCGGACCGGGCGGACTGAAAGGTAGACCATGGCGACGAATTCAGGCGGCGACAGCAAAAACACCCTCTATTGCAGCTTCTGCGGCAAGAGCCAGCATGAAGTGCGCAAGCTGATCGCAGGCCCCACCGTATTCATTTGCGATGAATGCGTTGAACTGTGCATGGATATCATCCGTGAAGAAACCAAGGCTTCCGGGCTGAAGGCCACCGACGGCGTGCCGACGCCCAAGGACATCTGCCAGGTTCTGGATGACTATGTGATCGGCCAGGCCACCGCCAAGCGGGTGCTGTCGGTTGCGGTGCACAATCACTACAAACGTTTGAACCACGCCCAAAAGGCCGGGTCGGACATTGAACTGGCGAAATCGAACATCCTGCTGATCGGCCCCACCGGCTGCGGCAAGACCTTGCTGGCGCAGACGCTGGCGCGGATCCTGGATGTGCCGTTCACCATGGCGGACGCCACCACGCTGACCGAGGCCGGTTATGTGGGCGAGGATGTCGAGAATATCATCCTGAAGCTGCTGCAATCGTCCGAATACAACGTCGAGCGCGCGCAGCGCGGCATCGTCTATATCGACGAGGTCGACAAGATCACCCGCAAGTCGGAAAACCCCTCGATCACCCGCGACGTATCGGGCGAGGGCGTGCAGCAGGCGCTTTTGAAACTGATGGAAGGCACCGTTGCCTCGGTGCCGCCGCAGGGCGGGCGCAAGCATCCGCAGCAGGAATTCCTGCAGGTCGACACCACCAACATCCTGTTCATCTGCGGCGGTGCTTTTGCCGGGCTGGACAAGATCATCTCGGCCCGCGGCAAAGGGTCTGCGATGGGCTTTGGCGCGGATGTGCGCGACAACGATGACCGCGGCGTCGGCGAAGTGTTCCAGGAGCTGGAGCCGGAAGATCTGCTGAAATTCGGGCTGATCCCGGAATTTGTCGGCCGACTGCCGGTGCTGGCAACGCTGGAAGATCTGGACGAAGACGCGCTGGTTATCATTCTGACCCAGCCCAAGAACGCTTTGGTCAAACAGTATCAGCGCCTGTTCGAGCTGGAAGACACCGAACTGGATTTTACCGACGAGGCGCTGAGTGCGATTGCCAAGAAAGCAATCGAACGCAAGACCGGTGCCCGCGGTTTGCGGTCGATCATGGAGGATATCCTGCTGGATACCATGTTCGATCTGCCGGGTATGGACAGCGTGACCAAGGTGGTTGTCAATGAGGAGGCGGTGACCTCGGATGCGCAGCCGCTGATGATCCATGCGGATGCCGAGAAAGAGCCGGCATCGGCCGGGTGAATTCATAGAGATTGAGACAAACGGCGCGGTCCTTTCCGCGCCGTTTGCTTTTGGGGGCGGGTTTGATAGGGGCGCTGCCCCCGCAGCGGGAGGCCGCTGCGCCCCCGGGATATTTCGGGCAAGAGGAAGGAGCAGGGCAGTGATCAAACGTATTTCTTCAGGCGGTGAGTTTGAGGCCAAGATCGGATATTGCCGCGCTGTTGTGGCTGGCGGCTTCGTGCATGTGGCCGGCACCGTCGGGCAGGGCGATGATGTGGTGGCACAGTGCAAGTCTGCGCTTGAAACCATTGGCGGTGCCTTGCAGAAGGCGGGCGCTGGCTTTGCCGATGTGGTGCGGGTGAACTATTATCTGCCGGATGCGGCGGAGTTCGAACCCTGCTGGCCGGTTCTGGCTGAGGTCTTTGGCGCCAACCCGCCTGCGGCGACAATGATCGAGTGCAACCTGATCGATCCCAAGTTCCGCATTGAGATTGAAGTGACGGCGCTGGCCCCAGCGGCAGGCTGATCCTGTCAGGTGCGGGAAACGCGCCTCAGGCAAAACTGCCAATTCCCGCCGTGACCCGTCCAGAGGGGTGCAAGCCACTGGACCTTGGCGGGAAATTGGGCCATATCAGAAATGGAAAAATCCGGAGGCACCGATGGGAATCCTGAACACTCTTCTGAGCGCTGTGACATGGTGGAACGGCGCCACCCTGAACACCCGGATGTTCACCGCCCGCAAGGGCATCAAGGTGGGCGAGGATGATCAGGGCAATGTGTTCTACCGCAATGCCGATGACAGCAAGCGCTGGGTGATGTTCAACGGCGAGGTCGAAGCCTCGCGCGTCAGCCCCGACTGGCACGGCTGGCTGCACCGTACCTTTGACGAGCTGCCCAGCGAGAAACCCTTGAAGCACAAGGCCTGGGAAAAGCCGCATCAGGAAAACCTGACCGGCACCATGATGGCCTATGCGCCGGCGGGCTCGATCCGTGCAGGCGGCGAACCCAAGGAACGCCGCGATTATGAGGCCTGGGTGCCCGAATAAAACATCTGCCAGAAGGCTGATTTCATGTCCCACAATCCTACCGAAGTTTTTGCCGGCGGCGTCGTGCTGGCTGCTGCTGTTGCTTTTGCCGTCTATGCCGGTCAAGCGGCCGGCCTGTCGCGCGGCGGCGCGACCTATGATCTGAACGCGTCTTTCCGTTCTCTGGAAGGGGTCAGTGTCGGCACCGACGTTCGGCTGGCCGGCGTCAAGATCGGTACCGTGACCGGCGTTGGCCTGAACCCGGAAACCTTCCGCGCAGATACCATGTTTTCTGTCAACGAGGGCATCGAAATCCCGGATGACAGCGCGGTGGTGATCTCCTCCGAAGGGCTGCTGGGTGGTAACTTTGTCGAGATCATGCCCGGCGGCTCGCCCTTTGCCTTTGAGGCAGGGGATGAGATCGAGGACACACAGGGCGCGGTCAGCCTGATTTCGCTGCTGGTCAAATTTGTCGCCGGCGGCGGCGAGGGCGATTCCTGATGCGCTTTACTGTGGCGGCCGTGGCTTGTGCGCTGGCCATGCCGGCCTGGGGCCAGGAGCAGCAGGCGGCACAGGGCAGTGCTGCGGTGCTAAGGGCGCTGGACAAGGTCAACGGCCATACCATGGATGCGGAAGTGGCGATCGGCGGCAGTTCGGAAATGTTCGGCCTGCTGGTGACCGTGTCGGACTGCCGTTTTCCGGCAGAGAACCCGACCGGGGATGCCTATGCCTATCTGACCGTGCGGAACCCCGACGATGGTGCGACGCATTTCCGGGGCTGGATGGTGGCGTCCAGTCCGGCGCTGAACGCGCTGGACCACAACCGTTATGATGTCTGGGTCATGCGCTGCAGCAGCAGCTGAGGTGCGGGCACAGCCGGCAGGGCAAAATCCGCATCCGTTTTCAGGGCCTCGCGCAATAGGGCCCGGTAACGCGCGCGGGTAACCTCAATTCCGCCAAGCGACGCAAGATGCGTGGTCAGGAATTGCGTGTCGCACAGGCTGTAGCCCGCCTGCACCAGCCGGTCCGTCAGATAGGCCAGTGCCACTTTGGAGGCATCGCGGCGGCGCGAGAACATGCTTTCGCCGAAAAAGGCGCCGCCCAGAGAGACGCCATAGGTGCCGCCGGCCAGAATACCGTCCTGCCAGACTTCCAGCGAATGGGCGTTGCCCATCAGGTGCAGATCCAGGTAGCGGTCGCGGATTTCCCCGTTGATCCAGGTCTCGGTCCGGTCGGCGCAACCGTCTACGACACCGCCGAAATCCTGGTTCACGGTGATCTCAAAGCCGCCATTGCGGATCCGTTTGGCCAGCGAGCGGGAGATGCGGAAGCCATCCAGCGGCAGAATGCCACGCCGCTTGGGATCGACCCAGAAAATCTCGGGGTCGTCGCGGTGTTCGGCCATTGGAAAAACACCGGCAGAATAGGCGTGCAGCAATAGGTCCGCAGTTAAGCTCATGGTGCTGGCCAGTATAACGGGAAAAGGCAGGCAAATGTAAAACGGGGCGCAGCCAGTGGCGCGCCCCGCTGAAGTTATCCGGGCTGGTTTTCTTCCAGCCAGCGTTCCAGCCAGTGGATGCCGTAGTCGCCGGTGTGGATATCCTGTTCCTGCAGCAGCGCATGGAACAGCGGCACGGTGGTGTCGATGCCGTCGATGATCAGCTCGCCCAGGGCGCGGTTCAGACGGGCCAGCGCCTCGGTCCGGTCCCGGCCATGCACGATCAGCTTGCCGATCAGCGAGTCGTAATAGGGCGGGATCGAATAGCCGTCATACAGCGCCGAATCCATCCGCACACCCAATCCGCCGGGGGCGTGGTACTGGGTGATCTTGCCCGGGCAGGGGGCAAAGTTCGGCAGCTTTTCGGCGTTGATCCGCACCTCGATGGCGTGGCCGTTGATTTCCAGATCGTCCTGAGTGAACGACATCGGCAGCCCTTCGGCGACCCTGATCTGCTCGCGCACCAGATCGACGCCGAAAATCGCCTCGGTCACCGGGTGTTCCACCTGCAGGCGGGTGTTCATTTCGATGAAATAGAACTCGCCGTCTTCATAGAGGAATTCCACGGTGCCGGCACCGGAGTAGCCCATCTTGCCAATTGCGTCGGCGCAAATCTTGCCGATGCGGGCGCGCTCTTCCGGGGTGATGCAGGGGCCGGGGGCCTCTTCGAACACCTTCTGGTGGCGGCGCTGCAGCGAGCAGTCACGTTCCGCCAGATGGATGCCGGTCTCTTTGCCGTCGCCAAAAACCTGCACTTCGATGTGACGCGGCTTCTGGAGGTATTTCTCCATATAGACTTCGTCATTGCCAAAGGCAGCCTTGGCTTCGGAACGGGCAGTGGAGAAGGCGTTGGCCAGCTCTTTTTCGTTCAAGGCCACTTTCATGCCGCGGCCGCCGCCGCCGGCGGTGGCCTTGATGATCACCGGATAGCCCATGTCTGCGGCGGCTTTTTTGGCCGCGGCGATGTCGGGCACGCCGCCCTCAGATCCCGGAACAACCGGAATGCCGAGGTTCAGGGCGGTTTCCTTGGCGGTGATCTTGTCGCCCATGATGCGGATATGCGCAGCCGAGGGGCCGATGAAGGTCAGCCCGTGGTCTTCGATGATCTGCACAAAGTTGGCGTTTTCCGACAGGAAGCCATAGCCCGGGTGAATCGCCTGGGCGCCGGTGATTTCGGCCGCCGAGATGATGGCCGGGATCGACAGGTAGCTTTGGGTGCTGGACGGCGGGCCGATGCAGACCGATTCATCGGCCATGCGCACGTGCATTGCGTCGGCATCCGCGGTGGAGTGCACCGCAACCGATTTGATGCCCATTTCCCGGCAGGCACGGATCACGCGCAGGGCAATCTCGCCGCGGTTGGCAATCAGGATCTTGTCAAACATTGCAGATCCTTACTCGATGATGGCCAGGGGGGTTCCGAATTCAACGGCGGCGCCGTCTTCAACCAGAATGCGCTTCACGGTGCCCGATTTCGGCGCCGGAATGTGGTTCATGGTCTTCATGGCTTCGACGATCAGCAGAGTGTCGCCTTCGTTGACTTGCTTGCCCACGGAGATAAAGGCGGGCGAACCGGGCTCGGCCTGCAGATAGACAGTGCCGACCATCGGCGAGGCCACAGCGCCGGGGTGGCTGGCCGGGTCATCGCTGGCGGCAGCGGGGGCAGGGGTGGCGGCAGGGGCAGCTGCTGCAACCGGAGCAGCGGCGGCGGGCATCGCAACCTGTACCGGTGCGGCCATGGCGGTCTGGCGGGAGACACGCACATTCAGGCTGTCGTCGTCGCCGTAGTCCCGCTTAACCTGCAGTTCGGTCAGATCGTTTTCGCGCAGCAATTCCGCCAGCGCCTTGATGAATGCCACGTCAGCTTCGTGAGATTTGTTTGTCATATTTTCCTCAGCCAATTCCGACAGGCCCGCCAGGGCAGGCGGACCGGAAATTAGGGCGCTTATAGGGCAAGGATTACCGCAAGGAAAGCACCGTCGGTCCGGGCTGTAACATGGAGGCAGATAAACTGATTTGCAATTGCCGGACTGTATTTTGTCTTACAGCGGCATGCCGGTCAGTTTGGCCACCAGTTCCGGCAGCTTGCGGGCGCCGAATTTTTGCAGCAGATGCGCCCGGTGGCTTTCCACTGTGCGGTAGGACAGATCCAGCTGCTGGCCGATTTCTTTGGCCGACAGCCCTTTGCAGGTGAGGATCGCCACTTCGCGCTCGCGCGGGGTAAGCGAGACCACCGGGCGGTCCTCGGATATATCGGCAAAGGACCAGATGCCGGTCTGAAACGGCGTCTCGGGTGTCACTGAACGGCCGCGCACCCGGCACCAGAACAATGCGCCTGCGCGGCGGCGCATGATGCGTTCGTCGCTGTAGCTGCCGCTTTGCGCCTCAGGCTGTTGCAACAGGGTGCCGATACGGTTGAAATCCTCCTGGCTGGGGTACAGCCCTGAAATCGGCATGCCGGTATATTCACCGGGAGTTCCGCCGAAGGTGGAAGCAAACTGCAGGTTGCACCGCGTGATGACGCGGCGTTCCAGCACGGCAAGGCCCACAGGGGCATGGTCAAAGGCAAGATCGCTCATATGGTGTTTCTACCCCGGCCTATCTGCGGAATTGAAGGGGGTGTTTGCGTGCCGCGATGCACGCCGACGGGCAAGCCGGAGGGGAAAGCGGATGAACATTGCAGTGTGGTTGCAGCGCATGGCAGCGGCAGAGGCGGCGCGGCCTGCGTTGTTTCTGGGACAGGAGCAGGTTGCGGACTACGCAGGCTTTCACGCCCGCGCGGCGTCGGTGGCGGGCTGGCTGCAGATGCAGGGTGTGCAGCCGGGGGACCGGGTCGGCATCTTCATGAAGAATTGCCCGGACTACCTGATCACGCTTTACGGCATTTGGTATGCGGGGGCGGCGGCGGTGCCGGTCAATGCCAAGCTGCATGGCAAGGAGGCGGAATACATCCTGCAAAACTCCGGTGCGGGGCTGGTGTTTACCTCGCCCGGGCTGACAGAGGCTGTTGCGGGAACAGAGGCGATTGTGCGCTGTGTGGACATCACGGGTTCAGACTTTGCCGCTGGCCTGGAAGCGCAGCCTGTGGTTGAGCCTGTTTTCCGTGCCCCGGAAGATCTGGCCTGGCTGTTCTATACCTCTGGCACCACCGGGCGGCCCAAGGGGGTGATGATTACCCACCGGATGCTGATGACCATGGCAATCGCCTATTTCGCTGATGTGGATCAGGTCAGCGCCGGGGATCAGGCGCTTTATGCGGCACCGATGAGCCATGGGGCGGGAATTTATGCAATTCAGCATGTGCTCGCGGGGGCTGCGCATGTCTGCCCGGTGTCCGGCGGATTTGACGAGGCGGAGATCTTTGATCTGGCAGCGCATTTCGGGCGGGTCCATATGTTTGCAGCGCCCACGATGGTCACAAGGATGACCTCGGAAGCCAAGCGGCTGGGCCGCAAGGGCGAGGGGCTGCGCACAGTGGTTTACGCAGGCGGGCCGATGTATACGGCCGACATTGTGGAGGCAGTGGAGCATTTCGGCCCGGTCTTTGTGCAGGTCTACGGCCAGGGGGAATGCCCGATGGCGATCACCGCGCTGCCGCGTCATGCCGTGCAGGACCGCGCGCATCCGCGCTGGCGCGAGCGGCTGGCCAGTGTCGGCAGGGCGCAAAGCGTGGTTGAGGTGCGGATCGGCACGCCGGAGGGAGAATTCCTGCCCGCCGGCGGCCACGGAGAGATCATGGTGCGCGGCGATGTGGTGATGCCGGGTTATTGGAATAATCCGGAAGCCACCGCCAGAACACTGGTCAATGGCTGGCTGATGACCGGCGACATGGGGGTTTTGGACGCCGACGGCTATCTGACGCTGCAGGACCGCTCCAAGGACATGATCATCACCGGCGGTTCCAACGTCTATCCGCGCGAGGTGGAGGAAGTCTTGTTGCTGCACCCTGAAGTGCGCGAGGTCTCAGTCGTGGGCCGGCCCCATGCGGATTGGGGCGAGGAAGTGGTGGCCTTTGTTGTGGGAGATGCGCAGGATGCAGAGCTGGATGACCTTTGCAGCAGCCGGATCGCCCGGTTCAAACGCCCCAAGGCATATCTGCGCATCGAAGCGCTGCCCAAGAACAACTATGGCAAGGTGCTGAAAACCGAGCTGCGGGAGCGTTTTTAAAAGGTAGATTGGGGCTCTGCCCCAAACCCCGGGATATTTTTGGCAAGAGGAAAAACAGGGCGGATTTGGAAAAGGTGCAAGGCTTGAAAAAGAGGCCAGCCCCGGTCGGGGTGGCCTCAGTCTGCCAGTTTCGGCATGACGCAAAAGGATGTTTTAGATCGCCAGGTATTCTGCGCGCAGCTCTTCGTTTTCCAGAACCTCGGCGGCGGTTCCGTCAAAGACGATGCCGCCGGTATCCAGGATCACCGCACGGTCCGCCAGTTCCAGGGCGCGGACCGCGTTCTGCTCAACAATGATGGTTGTCATGCCCTGTTCCTTGATGTGGATGAGGGTCTTTTCAATCTCGTCGACGATTACCGGGGCCAGGCCTTCGTAGGGTTCGTCCAGCAGCAGCACCTTGATGTCGCGGGCCAGCGCGCGGGCAATTGCCAGCATCTGCTGCTCGCCGCCCGAGAGGGTCACGCCCTCCTGCTTGCGCCGTTCACCAAGGCGCGGGAACAGATCGTACAGACGCTCCAGCGACCAGCCGACGGGCGGCGCGATCTGCGCCAGCTGCAGGTTTTCCTCAACCGTCAGGCCGGGGATGATGCGGCGGTCCTCAGGCACCAGGCCCAGGCCCACGGATGCGGCCTCATAGGATTCCATCTTGTGCAGCGGTTTATGGTCCAGCCAGATTTCACCGCGGGTCACCAAGGGGGACCCTGTGCGGGCAATCGAGCGCAGGGTAGACGTTTTGCCAGCACCATTGCGGCCCAGCAAGGCCAGGATTTCGCCTTCGTGGACGTTGAAGCTGATGCCCTGCACGATGTAGCTTTCACCGTAATAGGCGTGGACATCCCAGACCGACAGGAAGGCAGGCGCGGTGGTGGCCGCATTGGCGCTTTTGGAGAAATCGGGCTTCACATTCATGTTGGTTTCTCCTTACGCCGACTCGCCCAGGTACGCTTCGCGCACCTTGGGGTTGCCGCGGATGTTTTGCGGGTCGTCCTCGACCAGCGGCGTGCCCTGGGCCAGGACGGTGATCCGGTTGGCGAGGCTGAACACCACATGCATGTCGTGTTCGATGATGGCGATGGTGATGTCGCGCTGGTCCGAGATCTGTTTCAACAGGTCGATGGTGTTGTTGGTGTCGGCCCGCGCCATACCGGCAGTGGGTTCGTCCAGCAGCAGCAGCCGGGGTTCCTGGCTGAGGCACATGCCGATCTCCAGCCGCCGCTTGTCGCCGCGGGACATGGCGGCGGCATGCATGTGCCGCTTGTCCGCCATGTTCATCTCTTCCAGCATATGCTCGGCCTTTTGCAGGATGTCTTTCTGCTTCAGCACCGATGACAGGGCGTTCAGCTCAAACGCGCCGTCGCGCTTGGCAAAGCAAGGGATCATCATGTTTTCCAGCACCGTCAGATCACCAAAGATTTCAGGCGTCTGGAACACACGGGAAATACCCATCTGGTTGATCTCGTAAGGCGCGCGGCCCAGCACCGACTGGCCGTCGAACATGACGGATCCGGTGTCGGGGATCAGCTTGCCCACCAGGCAGTTCAGCAGGGTGGATTTGCCCGCGCCGTTTGGTCCGATGATCGCATGGACCGAGTTTTCCTGAACGCTGAGGTTCACCTCGGACAGCGCTTGCAGGCCGCCGAACCGTTTCCCCACGTCTTTGACTTCAAGGATACCCATTTTGTTGTCTCCTTATTCCGCGGGGTTGGTTTTGCCGGACGTATTGCTGTCCTTGGCCTTGCGGCGGCTGAGCCAGCCCTTGATCCGCTGGCCGCCCTCAACCAGGCCGCCCGGCAGGAAGATCACCACCAGCATGAACAGGATACCCAGGGTCAGATGCCAGCCTTTGCCGATGAAGGGGTGGACCAGAAAAACAAGGGCATCCTCCATCCCGTCGGGCATAAAGCTGAACCAGCTGTGCAGCACGTTGTCGTTGATTTTCGAGAAAATGTTCTCGAAGTACTTGATGAAGCCTGCGCCCAGCACCGGGCCGATCAGCGTGCCGGCACCGCCGAGGATGGTCATCAGCACCACCTCGCCCGAGGCTGTCCACTGCATTCGCTCAGCGCCTGCCAAGGGGTCCATCGAGGCCATCAGGCCGCCAGCCAGACCGGCATACATGCCGGAGATCACAAAGGCCGCCAGGGTATAGGGCCGGGTGTTCAGGCCGGTGTAGTTCATCCGCTGCTGGTTCGATTTCACCGCCCGCAGCATCATGCCAAAGGGCGAGCGGAAGATGCGGATCGACAGGTAGAAGGCCGCCAGCAGGATCAGCGCGCACAGGTAATAGCCCGCGTTGAACTGGAAAGCCCAGGGGCCGACCGCCAGTTCAAACGTTGAACGCATCTCCAGGCCGAACAGGCTGGTCACCGGGATTGAGCCGTCCGCGGTGGCAGAGACACCCAGGATGCGCGGGTCTTCTAGCGTCAGCTGCAGGCCAGTTTCGCCATTGGTGATCGGGGTCAGCACCGAATAGGCAAGGTTAAAGGACATCTGGGCAAAGGCCAGTGTCAGGATCGAGAAGTAGATGCCGGAGCGGCGTAAAGATACAAAGCCGATCAGCAGCGCAAACAGGCCTGCAACGATGACCGACAGCAGGATCGCCGGGATCACGTTCATGCCCACCAGCTTGAACATCCAGACGGCCGAGTAGGATCCGGCGCCAAGGAAAGCCGCATGGCCGAATGACAGATAGCCGGTGAGGCCAAACAGGATGTTAAATCCGATGGCGAAGATCCCGAAGATCACAAAGCGCTGCATCAGGTCCGGATAGCCCGCGTTGAACTGCGCCATGGCGCTGCCGGTGGGGAAGGGGTTCAGGATGAAGGGGGCGAACAGCGTCAGGCAGGCGACGATGATCAGCATAGAGGTGTCTTTTTTATCCAGTCCGAACATGTCTTAGTCCTCCATCACGCCTTTGCGGCCCATCAGGCCCCGTGGACGGGTCAGCAGAATGATGATTGCGACCACATAGATGATGATCTGGTCGATGCCGGGGATCAGCGATTTGATCTCGTTCATTGAGGCGAAGCTCTCAAGAACACCCAGCAGGAAACCCGCCAGCACCGCGCCGGGCAGCGATCCCATGCCGCCGACAACCACCACCACGAAGCTGAGGACCAGGAAATCCATGCCCATATGGTAGTTGGGCGAGTTGATTGGCGTGTACATGACCCCCGCGAGGCCTGCGACAGCGGCAGCGATGCCGAACATAATGGTGAAACGGCGGTCGATGTTGATGCCCAGCAGGCCCACGGTCTCGCGGTCGGCCATGCCGGCCCGCACCACCATGCCGAATGTGGTGAATTGCAGGAAGCTGAAGATGCCGCCGATGATCAGCACTGCAAAAAAGAAATAGACCACGCGCCAGACCGGATAGATGATGTCCATGCCGATGACAGCGCCCAGGTTCATCACGCCGTTCAGCGCGTCCGGGGCCGGGGTCTGGATCGGGTTGGCGCCGTAGAAATACTTGATGACTTCCTGCAGCACGATGGCAAGGCCGAAGGTCACCAGGATCTGGTCCGCATGGGGGCGCTTGTAGAAATGCTTGATCAGCCCGCGCTCCATCACATAGCCGACGCCGATCATGATCGGGATGGCAAAGAGGATCGCCAGCGGCACCGCCCAGTCGATGATGGAGCCGCCGAACTCGGGGCCGAACCAGGCCTCGACGTAGGGGGTTTTCACTTTCAGCGGGTTGCCCAGAAAGTCGGTTTGGGTCTCGTCGACGGTCTCAAAGCTGAGGTTCAGAAAACGTTGCACGGTGACAGCGCAGAAGGCGCCGATCATGAACAGGGCCCCATGGGCAAAGTTCACCACGCCAAGCGTGCCGAAGATAAGTGTCAATCCCAGCGCGATCAGCGCATAGGCCGAGCCTTTGTCGAGCCCGTTCAGGATTTGCAGGAGAATGGCGTCCATGGGTCCCACCGTTCGTCAGGTCAGGGAAGGGTCTTCCGGCAATGCCGGAAGACCCGCGATGCGGCGCAGCCGGATTCCGGTACGGAATCCGGGCCGGAACTATTGCATAATTCCGGCGCCAGTGGCGGGCATCAGGCGCCCGGGTTGCAGGAGCCCAGTTGGCCGCCGGCAAACATCGGGTGGTCCGGTGCGTATTCCACCTGTGCACGCGGGGTGACCTCGACCACTTCCAGAAGGTCGAATTCCGAGGTCGGGTTTTCCTTGCCGCGCACCACCAGAACGTCTTTGAAACACTGGTGGTCTTCGGCGCGGTAAAGGGTCTTGCCATTGCCCAGCCCATCGAATTCAAAGCCTTCCAGCGCTTCGGCAACACCGCAGGGGTTGAAGGTGCCCGCACGCTCAACCGCATCCGCGTAAAGCAGCGTCTGGCAGTAGGTGGTATGGGCGGCCTGGCTCGGCGGGAAGCCGTATTTGGTGCCGAAGGATTTGACGAACGCTTTGGAGCCTTCGTCCTGCAGCGTCCAGTGCCAGTTGGTGGAGCCGTGAATGCCCTTCACGTTGGCGCCTGCACCCTTGGCCATCAGGCGGGAGTAGAGCGGCACGACGATCTCGAAGTTCTTGCCGTTCACCACCTTGTCGCGCAGGCCGAACTGCACCGCATTGGTCAGCGAGTTCACCATGTTGCCGCCATAGTGGTTCAGAACCAGCACATCAGCGCCAGAGTTCAGAACCGGCGCGATGTAGGAGGAAAAGTCGGTCGCGGCCAGCGGCGTGCGGACTTTGTTCACGGTGTTCCAGCCCAGGGCCTCGGTGGCGGCTGCAATCGATTCTTCCTGGGTCCAGCCCCAGGTGTAATCGGCGGTCAGGTGATAAGCGGTGCGGTCGGTGCCATAGAGGTTCTTCAGCACCGGCGCCAGCGCCGCGCCCGACATATAGCCGTTGAAGAAGTGGCGGAAACCGTTGGCTTTTTTGTCTTTGCCGGTGGTGTCGTTGGAATGCGTCAGGCCGGCCATGAAGATCACGCCTGCCTCCTGGCAGAGACCCTGCACGGCGATGGCAACACCCGAGGACGAGCCGCCGGTGATCATCACCGCGCCGTCTTTTTCGATCATCGACTTGGCTGAGGCACGGGCGGCATCGGATTTGGTCTGGGTGTCGCCGGTGACATATTCCACCTTCTTGCCCAGGATGCCGTTCCCTTGCAGCGCCTTGGAGCTGAAGGTGTTCATCATGCCGCCGTCGCCGCCGCCATTCAGATGCTCGACCGCCAGCTCATAGGCGCGCAGCTCGTCGGCGCCTTCGTCCGCGTAAGGGCCGGTCTGGGGCACATTGAAGCCCAGGGTCACGGTGCCGCCGGTCGGTTCATTGGTAAAAGCCGCGGCGGAAGAGGCGGTAAAGATCGTTGGCAGCGCCATACCGGCGCCTGCGATTGCGCCGGTCTTTAAGACTCTGCGGCGCGATGCGTCAAATTCAGACATGTATTCCTCCCTAATATGATTAGTGCCTTGCAGCTCCTCACTTCTGCGCAGCACCAGCACGTTTCGTGCAAAATCAGTATGAGCGCGCTATGTAAAGCCAGGCAATAAATCCCTTTTATTGCTTGAAAATTCTGTAAATAACTGAACAGTATTCAGTGGTGTTCTGTAAATTGTATTATATTGCAACGCAGAAAGCCGTTGAATTGACAGTGTTTTGGGAGGCCACGCATAATGGCACGCGATACCCTGACCGGCAGCCGGATCCGCGAACGCAGGTTGATCCTTGGAATGCGTCAGGCCGAATTGGCGCGGGAGGCGGGGATCTCGGCCTCCTACCTCAACCTGATCGAACATAACCGGCGCAGAATCGGCGGCAAGCTGCTGGTTGATCTCGCTGGGGTGTTGGGGGTGGAGCCGTCGATGCTGAGCGAGGGGGCCGAGGCGGCCCTGATCTCTACCCTGCGGGAGGCGGCGGCGGACAGCGGGGTTCCGGTGGCCGAGCTGGACCGGGTCGATGAATTTGCCGGCCGGTTTCCCGGCTGGGCCGAGGTGCTGGCAGCCGGCCACCGCCGCATTGCCACGCTGGGACGCACGGTGGAAACCCTGTCAGACCGGCTGACCCATGATCCCAATCTGGCGGCCTCGGTGCATGAAGTGCTGTCGACTGCTGCTGCGATCCGCTCCACCGCGTCGATCCTTGCGGAAACTGGCGAGCTGGAGCCGGAGTGGCGCGACCGCTTTCACAAGAACCTTAACGAAGATTCCTTGCGCCTGTCCGAGAGCAGCCGGGCGCTGGTGAATTTTCTGGACGAGGGCGACACCAGCGACGACCGCCGCGGAATGCCGCAAGAGGAGGCCGAGGTCTTCTTTCAGGAAAACGGGTTTCACTTCCCTGCACTGGAGGATGGTTCCGCTGAACCCGGACAGCTGGTCCAGACGGCCCCTGCTTTGACAAGCCCGGCGGCCCGCAGCCTGGCACAGGCTGCCTTGGCGCAATACCGGGCGGATGCCTTGGCGATGCCGCTGCAGGCGCTGGAGCAGGAAATCCAGGCGGATGGGGTTGCTCCGGTGGCGATCGCGCGCCGCTTCAAATGCGGGCTCCCTGCCGTGCTGCGCCGTCTGGCGGCGCTGCCTGAGGAGGTGCTGGGGCAGGAGGCCGGGCTGGTGGTCTGCGATGCCTCAGGCACGCTTTTGTTCCGCAAGCCTGTGACCGGGTTTTCGATGCCGCGTTTCGGGGCGTCCTGCCCGCTGTGGCCGTTGTATACTGCGCTTGTGCACCCGAATATCCCGGTGCGGCGCAATGTTCTGCAGCAGGGGCGCAATGCGGCGGCTTTTGACTGCATGGCGGTGGCCTGGCCGCAGGAGATGCAGGATTTTGGCGCTGATCCTATGTACAGGGCGGTTATGCTGATCCTGCCCGGCGCCAAGGATGCACGGGATCCGCAGCCGGTTGGCGCCAGTTGCCGGATCTGCCCGCGCCAGGGCTGTCCGGCGCGGCGCGAGCCATCGATTCTGAAGGAAGAGTTTTGACAGTGACACGGCCGCGGGGCTAATCTGCACAAAAATGAATGCGTCTGCGGACCGGCCTGGCCGGCAGCCGGCGCCGGGAGGAAATTCTGCTGATGGGCAGGCATGTTGTTCTGATCGAAGACGAGCCGAATATCACCGAGGCCATCCGGTTTCTGCTGATACGGGACGGCTGGAGCGTGGATGCGCATACCGATGGTGCCACCGCGGTGGAGGTGATCCGCGATGCCAATCCCGATCTGGTGATTCTGGATCTTATGCTGCCGGGCAAAAGCGGTCTGGAGATCGTGCGCGAGCTGCGCAGCGAGGGTGGCATGGGCGCACTGCCGGTGCTTATGCTGACCGCCCGCGGCCAGATGCGCGACCGCGAGATGGCGGAAAAGGCGGGGGTGACGCGGTTTATGACCAAACCCTTCTCCAATGCCGAGGTGCTGACGGCGGTGCGCGACCTGCACGCCCAGGCCGGACAGGGATGACACAGGGGAGCGGCGCCGAAGAGCAAACAGGCACCCGCGCGGAACGCCAGACCTACCGCCGCCGCAGGCTGATGGATATTGCCCGCCTGCTGCCGGTTCTGGGCGCATTGCTGCTGGCGCTGCCGCTGTTGTGGCCCGAAGCCTCCACCCATCCCGCGGCGCGCGATGGTGTCAGTATGTCGTCGGCCATCATCTATATTTTCGCCGTCTGGACCGGCCTGATCGGCGCTTGTTTTGCCTTCAGCCTCGCCGTGCAGCGTTGGGCGGATCATTGGACCGGCGGCGGGCCGGACGGGGCAGGGTCTCCGGACGGGGTGGAGAACCGCTGATGGCCTCGCTGAATGTGCTTGCGGTTGTCTGTCTCGCCTATGTGGCGTTTCTGTTTTTCATTGCCTTTTGGGCCGACCGGATGGCAACCCGCGGCAAAAGCGCTGCCTGGATGCGCTCGCCGCTGATCTACACGTTGTCGCTGTCAATCTATTGCACTGCCTGGACTTTTTACGGCGCGGTTGGCTATGCCGCGCGCTCAGGCCTGGAGTTCGTAACGATCTACCTTGGTCCCTCGCTGGTGATGATCGGATGGTGGTGGGGCCTGCGAAAACTGGTGCGGATCGGGCGCAGCCAGCGGATCACATCCATCGCGGACCTGTTGTCGTCGCGCTATGGCAAGTCGAACCTGCTGGCGGCCGGCGTGACCATTCTCGCGGTGATTGGGGTCACGCCCTATATTTCGCTGCAGTTGCAATCCATCACGCTGTCCTTTGCCATTTTTGCCGAGGCGGATCCGCTGCGCAGCTATAATGAAACCTACACCGTGTTCTGGGTGGCAGCAGGACTGGCGGTTTTTGCCATTCTGTTCGGCACCCGCAACCTGAACGCCAATGAGCGTCACCACGGGGTGGTCACCGCGGTGGCGCTCGAGGCCATCGTCAAACTGGCGGCGCTGCTGGCCGTTGGGGTGTTTGTGGTCTGGGGCGTGGCCGGCGGCGTGGGAGAGACGCTGCAGAGGATAGACGCCTCGCAAATCGGCCAGTGGAACGTTGATGGCAGCCGCTGGGCCACCGTTACCTTTCTGGCCGCGGCGGCCTTTGTCTGCCTGCCGCGGATGTTCCAGGTGATGGTGGTGGAGAACGAGGATGAGCGCCACCTGCGCATCGCCTCATGGGCATTCCCGCTGTATCTGCTGCTGATCTCGATGTTTGTGGTCCCCATCGCCGCAGTCGGGCTGGAGCTGCTGCCCGCAGGCGCCAACCCGGACATGTTTGTACTGACAGTACCGCTGCAGCAGGGGCAGCAGGGGTTGGCAGTCCTGTCTTTTCTCGGCGGGTTTTCCTCGGCAACGTCGATGGTGATTGTGGCCGCCATGGCGCTGTCTACAATGGTATCGAACCACATCGTGATGCCGGTCTGGCTGCGGCTGCAGAACCGCCGGGCGTCGGTTTCGGGCGATGTGCGCGATGTAGTGCTGCTGTCGCGCCGGGTGTCGATCGCGGTGATCATGGCGCTGGGGTATTTCTATTACCACCTGTCCGGCGGCGCTGCGGCGCTGGCCGCCATTGGCCTCATCTCCTTTGCCGGGGTGGCGCAAATTCTGCCGGCGCTGGTAGGCGGGCTGTTCTGGCGCGGTGCCACCCGCAGCGGCGCACTGGCCGGGCTTACGGTGGGGTTTGCCATCTGGCTCTATACCATGCTGCTGCCGGCCCTGGGCGGCGGGCTGTTGCCGGAGCATATCCTGCGTGATGGCTTGTTTGGCCTTAGCTGGCTGCGTCCCGAGGCGCTATTCGGAATCGAAGCCATGGATCCGACCGTTCACGCCGTTTTGTGGTCGATGAGCCTGAATGCGCTGGTGTTCTGCCTGGTGTCGCTGATGAGCTTCCCCAGCCCGCTGGAGCGGCTGCAGGGCGCGCAATTCGTCAATGTCTTCGACCATTCCGCCGGCCCGCGCGGCTGGACCGGATCTGTGGCGCAATGCGAAGATCTGATGATCATGTCGCAGCGGATTCTGGGTGCTGCAGAAGCGCAAGCGTTCTTTCAGCGCGAGCGGCTGCGGCAGGGCGGCCGCGGCCCGCTGCCTGAGCCGACACCGGCCTTTCTGGAACGGCTGGAGCGCGAGCTGAGCGCCTCTATCGGCGCGGCGGCAGCGCATGCGATGATTGGCCAGATCGCCGGCGGCTCTTCGGTTTCGGTTGCGGATCTGCTGGCAGTTGCGGATGAAACCGCCCAGATGCTGGAGTATTCCAGCCGCTTGGAGACGCAATCGGCAGAGCTAACAGCGACTGCCCGCAAGTTGCGGGAAACAAACGAAAAACTTACGCAAATTTCTGAACAGAAGGACGCCTTCCTTAGCCAGGTCAGCCATGAGCTGCGCACGCCTATGACCTCGATCCGGGCGTTTTCGGAAATCCTGCGCGATGACGGGCAGCTGAGCGCGCAGGATCAGCGCCACTATGCCGGGATCATCCATGACGAAACGCTGCGGCTGACCCGGCTGCTGAACGATCTTCTGGACCTCAGCGTGCTGGAGAACGGTCAGGTGAGCCTGAACATGTCGGCGGGCGCCCTGCCGGACGTGCTGGACCACGCGGTGGCCGCCGCACTGGCGGGATCAGACCGTCCGCTCAAGGTCTGCCGCAATCCCGCAACGGAAGGGTTGCGCATATCCTCCGACCTCGACCGGCTGGCGCAGGTCTTTATCAATTTGATCGCCAATGCCCAGAAGTATTGCGATGCTGCGGAGCCGGAACTGTCCATTTCCGCCTCCGCAACCAGCGGGTGGCTGCAGATCGACTTCACTGATAACGGCAGCGGCGTGCCGGCAGAATTTCAACAGATGATTTTTGAGAAATTTTCGCGTGTCAGCCCCGAGCGGGCAGGCGGTGCGGGGCTTGGCTTGGCAATCTGCCGCGAAGTTATGCAACGGCTGGGCGGCAATGTTTCCTATCTGCCGGGGCACGGCGGCGGTGCGTTCCGGGTTTCCTTACCCGCAGCAGGCGAAAAGGCTGCGTAACCTGGCCCGAGGTACAGGAGTTGTTAACCTCCTTTCGGGTAAAAACGGGGAAACGGGACGTGCAAGGGGCAGGTTAAACAGCCTATGTCTGAAACAGAAGCAGCAGAGGCAGGCAGCGGCAAGCAGGGTGTGCTTGCACGCAAGCTGGCAGCGACAAAGGAAGGTGTTGGGGCGCTTACCAGTTCCTTGACGCTGAAAGCACTGCGCCGATCGGTGGCGCGGGCAGCTGCGGACCTGTGCGGATTGCCGGTGGCAGTTCTGGCGGCCCGGCAATCCAACCGCATTCCCGAAGATCTGGCAGACCAGCTGTCGGATAAGGATCTTCTGGTGGTGCTGGATTGCCCGCATGGCAGAATGGGCGCGGCCAGCATGGATGCAGCTACGGTGACAGCGCTGATCCAGCAGCAGACCATCGGTACGGTGATGGGCAAAGCACCGGACGAGCGTCACTATACCCCGACAGATGCAGCCATGACGGCAGAGTTTCTGGAACGCACCTTTGGCAAGGTGTTTGCGATGCTGGATGGCCAAGCGGATCAGGCAATCTTTACCGGTTACCGCTTTGGCGCACAGGTTGAAAATGTGCGCAGCCTGGTGCTGGGTATGGAGGCTGAGGATTACCGGGTGATCGAGTTGAACCTGGACCTGGCCTGCGGCGCCATGCAGGGCGTGATGAAGCTGATACTTCCGGAACCCACTGCCGAAGAACTGCAGGACGGTCAGGGCAATGGGGCGCAGGGTCCATCCTTGGGCCGCAATCTGGGGTCGATCCGGGCGGAGCTGTCGGCTGTGTTGTGCAAGATGCGGGTGCCCCTAAGGGATTTTACCGGCCTCAAAGTCGGCGATTCGCTGCCGCTGGATTCCGCTTTTCTGTATGAAACCGACCTGCTGACCATTGGCGGCCAGTCGATTGCACAGGGGCGCCTGGGCCAAATGAACGGTGCGCGTGCAGTCCGGCTGAATCAGTCCGGGGCCAGGCTGGCAGGCGATGCCGGGGCAGAAGGAATGGGGTTCTCCGACGGGGCAGGCGCCGACATGATGGGCGGCGGACCTCCGGCACTCGATATGGGAATTGCCGCGCAGGGCCTGCAGGACCCGATGGACGACACGGGCCTGCCTGCATTGGAAGCGGCACCGGGGCTGGGCGGCGGCGGTCTTAGTATGGACGGCGAGGGGCTTCCTGCGCTGGGTGACGGCGGTTTTGACGGCGGCATGGGCGGCCTGGGCGGCATGGATGACGCAATGGGTGGAATGGGCGCAATGGATTTGCCCGGTCTCGGCGACGATGGCGCTTTGGGCATGGATGGGTTGGACGGCGGGCTGCCTGACTTGCCTGATCTTCCTGCGGTCGACTTGGGGGATTTTGACCCGGGGGATGCAGCGGCAGAAATCTCGCAATTGGCTGGGCTGGACGGCGCATTGCCAGGAAATAACTGATTCATTAGGTTGTTTGCGCTGCGAACCGCCATCATTCAGCCCCGGAATCCAGGGCCTTTTCCCGGAGGCGCCGCGAGCAGCCAAACCCTTATAGCCGTCCCAAACGGTTGGCAGCCTGCACATTCATCAGTGCAAGCGCCGGGTCCGGTTGACGCATTGGGTTCCGGCCTGGGGTGATCAGTATTGGTCAGATCCGGGTTTCCCGCGTCGGCCAAAGGTTTGGCCGCTGCCAGCAACATTCGACGCAGGCAGAGTTTTCACAGGGTTAACTTCCCGCCAGGGAATCCAGTGCTGGCCGCAACCCGTCCAGCTGATAGCCGGCAGCCTCGGTTTTCAGCAGAATGTCATCGGCGCACATATCGCAGGCCTGGCTGAGCGCCCAGACCACCGAACAGCGGGTTCCGGACGCGCAATAGGCCAGCACCGGGCCTTCGCAGCCTTCATACAGCTCCCGCTGGCGGGCTGCATTCTCGGGTGTCATGGTCTGATGGGTGAGCGGCAGAACCTCGAACCGCAGCCCGGCGGCTTCGGCGGCTGCGCGGATCGCCTCAGCCTGATGGCTGGGCGGGACTTCCGCGTCCGGTCTGTTGCAGATCACCGTTTTAAAGCCGGCGTCGGCAATGGCGGGCAAGTCCTCAGCCGAGATCTGCGGCGAGACCGAATAGCGGGGGGTAATAACGCGTGCATCCATATCCCGAGTCTTTACGCGTTTGCGGCGCGCCGGTCCAGATGCCGGCTGAGTCTGGGAGCGGCTATCATGCCGCAGGCCATCGCCGCCAGGAACAGCGCGCCCTGCCAGCCGTTATAGCCGAGCGAGGCCATTGCAGGACCGGGGCAGAGCCCCGCCAGGCCCCATCCCGCGCCGAACAGAATGGATCCAAGGATCAGCCGCCGGTCCAGCCCGGCGCGCGGCAGGGCGGGGAAGCTGCCCCCAGCGGCAGGCTGGCGTCCCTTTGCCAGCCGCCAGGCCAGTGCCATCGGCAGCAGCGCACCGCCCATAACAAAGCCCAGTGTGGGATCCCAGCGGCCAAAAACATCCAGCCACCCTTGTACTTTGGCGGTGTCAGTCATGCCTGACAGCATTAGCCCGGCGCCAAACAGGCTGCCTGCAATCAGCGCCAGAAGAATCCGAAGCATCAGATCACTCCCATAACCTGGCGCAGAACTGCCAGCGTCAGGATACCTGCCAGCATGAATGCCGCCGCCGCGGCGATGCCACGCAAGGACAGCCGGGAAACACCGCAGACCCCGTGACCGGACGTGCAGCCGTTGGCCATCCGCGTGCCAAGGCCGACCAGCAATCCCGCAATGATCAGCACGGTGGCGCTGCTGGTGACATGGGTTTCCGGTGTGCCTGCCAGCAGGCCCATCAGCAACGGCATGGCAATCACACCTGTGATGAAGGCTAGTCTTTCCCCTGCGGTGCTCTGCCCGCTGCCATCCAGCAGCCCGCCCAGAATACCGCTGGCGCCCATGATGCGGCCGTTGCCCAAAAGGTAGACGGCACCGCCAAGCCCGACCAGCATGCCGCCCGCCAAGCCCAAAATCCAATCCGTTTCCATGATCGCCTTCCGCTTGCTTCGGTCAGATCTTGTTGATCGGGATCTTTAGAAAGACATCGCCCTGATCATCCGGTTCCGGCATCTGGCCCGCGCGCATATTCACTTGTAGCGACGGCAGGATCAGACGCGGCATGCCCAGTGTCGCATCACGGGCGTCGCGCATTCGGGTGAATTCCTCAATGCTGCGCCCTTCGCCGATATGCACGTTCAGCGCCTTTTGTTCGCCTACGGTGGTTTCCCAGGCGTAATCATCGCGGCCCGGCGCCTTGTAATCATGGCCGACAAAGATACGGGTGTTGCCGGGCAGCGCCAGGATCTTTTGGATCGAATTATACAAATCGGTTGAAGACCCGCCGGGAAAGTCGCAGCGGGCGGTGCCGAAATCCGGCATGAACAGCGTGTCGCCGACAAAGGCCGCGTCCCCGATCACATAGGTCAGGCAGGCGGGCGTGTGGCCCGGTGTGTGCAGCACCTCGCCGCGCATCTGGCCGATCATGAAGGCGTCTCCTTCGCGGTACAGGCGGTCGAACTGGCTGCCGTCGCGCTGAAATTCGGTGCCTTCATTAAAGATTTTTCCGAAGGTGTCCTGAATCACGGTGATCTGGGCGCCGATGCCGATCTTGCCACCCAGCTGTTCTTGCAGGTAGGGCGCGGCAGACAGATGGTCGGCATGCACATGGCTTTCCAGGATCCACTCTGTCCGGAGGCCTTCTTTTTTGATCCAGGCGATGATGGCATCGGCTGATGCCGTGCCGGTGCGGCCCGCTGCCTGGTCGTAGTCCAGAACAGAGTCGATAATGGCACAGGCGGAGCCCTCAGGCTCAACCACCACATAAGAAACGGTGTTGGTGGCTTCGTCGAAGAAGGCCTTGACGGCGGGGGTCATCTGTTGCTCTCCCTTGAGTTTGGATAATCATATATTGATTAGAGAATGTGTTTCAAGGATGCCGGTGCGTAGACCGATGGTGCCGTTGAAATCATCGCAGCCGGTTGACCTGTGTCAAGACAGGGTAAGGTTGCGCTGCAGTATGCTTGGCAGGCGTGCGTGACGCCTGCAAAACCGTCAACCGGCCGGCAAAATTTCACAAATAGGCGGTCGAGCGCCTAATTTTTGCGGGCTTTCACGCAGCTGTTGTGAAATACCAGCATAACCCCATCATGATCCAGGGAGGACTGCCAATGACACAAGAAGACCTGCTGCACACCGTCGAGAATCTGGAAACCCGGATTCTTGGAGAGACCGGTACTGCCCGGCTTGCCATGCGGCCTGAGTTTATCCGGTTGCTGGATTACATGCGCAAGACGGGTGCTGCGGTGCCGGGCCGCTTCCGCCGTTTGGAAGCCGCACTGTGCGAAGAAGCGGTTGAAGAGATGTTTGACAATATGCCGGTCTAGCCGGTCTGTCAGGCAGGGCGCCCCAGGCTTCAGCCCAGGAAAATGCCCGTCATAACCAGCATCAGTCCCAGAACTGACAAAAGCAGGGCGCCCAGATTGTAGGGCAGCACTGATTGCACGACAGCGCGCAGGGCTTCGTCGTCCAGTTTTTGGCGGCGCGCACGCGCGACACGGACAATGCACCAGACCAAGCCCAGCAGACCGGCGATGGACAAGGCGGCTCCGGCCCAGACGATGAGTTCGAACATATGCGTGCTCCTGCGGTTTTCGCGCTGCGCCGCGCCTAGCTGATCCGGGCTTTGCGTGCAAGCCGCGAGGGGACGGGCGCCGGTTTTTGCCGCTTACAGCGGCTCTGCTGCTTTCCTTGCTTGCGGCGCAGCGGGCAGGGCGGTATCCCCTTGCTCCGACAGCAATTGACAGCATGTGCCGACGGAGCCGCAGATGGATATCACCGAAGACGAAAAAAGCGAAAACTACCGTGTGACCGCTGGCGAACTGCGCCAGTTCATCGAACGGTTCGAGCGTTTGGACGAAGAAAAGAAGACCATCGCCGAACAGCAGAAAGAGGTGATGGCCGAAGCCAAAGCACGCGGCTACGACACCAAAGTCATGCGTAAGATCATTGCGCTGCGCAAGCGCGACCAGAACGACATCGACGAAGAAGAAGCGGTGCTGGAAATGTATAAGGAAGCCCTGGGCATGTAAGCCCGGCGGGACCGCGGTCCCGCGTGCGTTTCTGCTGGTGCCGGAGGCGGTTGCCCGCTTGCGGCACCAGCCAGCTGATGCAGGTCCATCCGGCTTATTATGAGCTGCCGGTTTCCGGCAGGGTCTTCACCCGGATGCGGCGGGTCAGCCGCCCTGCGCGCCGGGCGGCCTCCTGGAACACCACCGCATAAAGCCCCCAGAACAACGGGTGCAGCGTGTACCTCATACGCTCCTGTTCCGGCCCGTTCACCGCATGGGCCACGCCCAGGAACAGCACTACCGACAGCAGCATCACCTGAAAGAAGGCCCGGCGTGTGTGGTCCTGATCCCGGCGGGCCAGTTCCGCCAGGGCGATCAGCGCGAACAGGTTCAGCGCCAGGGTCAGGAAACGTGACATGCTGGGGTCGATTATGATCTTGTTCTCGGCCGTCAGCACCCGGTTGGTGTCGGGGATCTTTGGGAAACGGTCCCAGTTCAGCGGCGGGTAAAAATATTCGTTCGGCCACAGCGACAGGCTGGTGGAAGCCCGCACCACGACGCCGGCGGCGTATTGCACCGGGCTGGCAGCGATGACCTCGAGCGATTTCTTCAGGCAGGTCTTGGAATAGGGGATCATCCGCGGATCATTCAGCGCTGTGCCGGTATGCTGGCCGATCAGCCCGTGGACTTGGGCAAATGTTTTGAACGAGCAGCCTTCGACCGGTTCAGGCGCGGTTTGCGACGCATTGAGGCCAAGCCAGCTGCCGGAGCTGAAGATGCCGAACACCGCCTTGTTCTTCACCGACGGCAGCAGCGTGACTGCCAATGTCAGGGCCAGGATGGCCGAACGGGCAGGGGTCGCTGCGGTCTTGAACAGCAGCAGCCCGGCTACCAGCAGGATGTAGATCGGGTGGAACAGCGTCCAGGTCAATGACAGCACCGCCAGACAGGCGCAGAACTGCAGGAAATAGAGCGTCCTCTGCGATTTCAGAAACAGCAGGGCACAGAGGCAGGACAGCGCAAAAAACGCTGAGGTGAAATGGGCATAGAGGAGGAAATTCTCATAATAAAACACGGCCGGCGACAGAATGTAGGTCAACGGCAGCAGCCAGGCCAGGCGCCGCGATTGCACCAGCAGTCGCAGCGCCGCAAACATGCAGACGGCGGTCAGGACGCTTAGCACCAGGTGGCAGCTCCAGATCAGCTGGATCATGCAGGCGTCTTGTGCACCGCAGGCCTTGGCGGCGATCCCCAGCAGAAAATTCCAGAACGGAGGCTGGGAGTGCAGGGTGAGCAGGGCATCCAGCAAACCGTCATGCAGCTGCTGCGCCGGGAGATGCTGGTAGGAGCCGTCCAGGTGAATGGGATCGGGGCGGATGTCGAGCAGGCCGGCTGCCAGCAGCCTGGAGGCCAGGATGATGACGCCTGCCGCCAGCGCAAACAGCGCTGTCTCACGCGGCAGAGCAGCGCTGGCCGGTGCGCGAGCGGCTGGCTTGGCGGATGGATTCGATTGATTTGTCATGCCCGTCCTCAACGTTTTTATGCCCTTATAGGTTAATCCGGAGCAGTTTGAAATTCCCCGCAGGCTCTGGCCGGCAAGGCGGGCCAGGCAGCGGGCAGTTTGACACCTAGCCAAAAAGTGATGGTGCTGATACAAATCGGACCGGAAGTAAAAGCATCTTTCGGTTGATTTCATTTGACGACAGTTTCATCGCTTATGACCGGCCAGCCCGGTATGCTTGCCGTCGGATTGGATGGCACTCTGCGGTGCAGCAATATTCTGTATGAAGGCTCCTGGCCCGTCTTCGGGCAGGATCGGAACAGCCCGTTCACCTCGGCAAAGGCGCTGTTTCAGGGGCGGGCCGTGTATCTGCCGGGCGCAGTGACGCAGATGCAATCTACCTTGGCGTTTTTGCCGTTCAGCCTGATTGTACTGGCTGCTGCGGTCTGGGGCCGTGCGCTATGACTTTGCAGCAGCTTCTGGTCCGCTACACGGCCTTTGCGGTTGTTGCCACCGCGGTCAACCTCGCCACCCAGCGCGCGGTCCTGCAATTGGGTGAAAGTGCTGCGCATTTCACCGCTGCCATGGCAGCGGGCACCTTGGCCGGGCTGGTTGTTAAATACTTGCTGGATAAGCGCTGGATCTTCTTTGATCAGCACAGCGGTCTCAAGCATCAGGGGCGCACCTTTTCGCTCTATGCCTTGATGGGTATCGCAACCACAGCGGTGTTCTGGATCACGGAAACGCTGTTTTGGATCACCTGGGGAACTGATGGTGCGCGCGAGGCCGGGGCTGTCCTCGGGCTGGTGATCGGCTATACGGTTAAGTACCAGCTGGACCGGCATTTCGTTTTCACTCAAGGCGCAAAGGAGACGGAATGACAATGCTGTCAGGCTGGGGGAATTACCCGGTGGCACGGGCACAGCTTCTGGCCCCCCGCAATGAGGCTGAGCTGCAAACCTTGATCGCCGGTCACCCCTCGGTCATCGCCCGCGGCAATGGCCGCGCATATGGTGACAGCGCCATCGGCCTGCCGGCGACATTGCACATGCGGCATTTCAACCGGATGATCTCGTTTGACGCCGGAACCGGACAATTGGTTGCTGAAAGCGGGGTGTTGCTGGGCGATATCATCTCGGCCTTCCTGCCGCGCGGCTGGTTTCCGGCAGTGGTGCCCGGCACCAAGTTTGTGACCCTTGGCGGAGCGATCGCGGCGGATGTGCATGGTAAGAACCACCATAAGGAGGGCAGTTTCCGCAATTGCCTGGATTGGGTGGATGTCATGGGGCCGGACGGTATGCTGCGCCGTTGTTCGGCGCAGGAGAACAGCGAATTGTTCGGCTGGACAGCTGGCGGCATGGGGCTCACCGGGATCATTGTCAGGGCCGCGATCAGACTGCGGGCGGTGCCGTCGGCCTGGATCCGGCAGCAGACACAGCCGGCTGCAAATCTGGATGCCGCAATCGAAATCTTCGAGCGGTCGGCCAGCGCAACCTATTCGGTGGCGTGGATCGATTGCCTGTCGGAAGGCAGCACGCTGGGCCGCTCGCTGGTTATGCTGGGCGAACATGCGGAGTTGCAGGACCTGAGCGCGCAACAGGCGGCCGCCCCCTATGCCATCGCCAGTGCAAAGACCCGGCAGGTGCCGCCGGTGTTTCCCTCCTTTCTGTTGAACCGCTTCAGTGTCCGGGCCTTCAATTTCGCCTACTACTGGGCAGGCGCCCGAAAGGCCGGGTTGCTGATTACCGACTGGAACCGCTACTTTTTCCCGCTTGATTCATTGCTTGGCTGGAACCGGATTTACGGGCGCAAGGGCTTTGCCCAGTTTCAATGTGTGCTGCCGCTCGATAGCACCCGGTCCGGCCTGCGCAGGCTGCTGCAGGCGATCTCGGCTGCCGGACAAGGATCTTTTCTGGCGGTGCTCAAGCGGCTGGGACCGCAGGACAGCCCGTTCTCCTTCCCGATGGAAGGCTACACGCTGGCGCTGGATTTCCCTGTCAATCGCCGCAGTCTGGCGCTGATGGAGGAACTGGACCGGATCACCATCGCCCATGGCGGCCGGTTCTACCTGGCCAAGGACAGCCGGATGCGCGCGGATACCTTGCGCGCGGCGGACCCCAGGGCTGCGGGCTTCACCGGAATGCGGCAATCCTTCGGGCTGCACCCGTCCTTTCAGTCCGCACAATCGCAAAGGCTTTCGCTATGACAAAATCTCCTGTTCTGATCCTTGGCGCCCGTTCGGACATCGGCCTGGCCGTGGCCCATGCCTTTGCCGCACAAGGGCATCCAGTGCAGCTTGCCGCCCGCCGGGCGGACACGCTCGGGGCTGAAAAAACGGATCTTGAGCTGCGCCATGGCGTGCCGGTGAGCCTGCATGATTTCGATGCGCTGGCGCTGGAAGATCACGAGGGTTTTGTCGATGCACTGCCTGAGCTGCCGGGCATAGCCGTTTGCACTGTCGGAAATATGGGCGATCAGGCGGAAAGCGAACAGACGCCCCAGCAAGCAGCCCAGGTGCTGCGGAGTAATTTTGAGGGCCCGGCGAGCATTCTGGCGGTTCTCGCCAACCGTTTTGAGCAGCGCGGCACCGGCACGCTGGTTGGCATCAGTTCAGTCGCTGGCGAGCGCGGCAGAGCGTCCAATTACGTCTACGGATCGGCCAAGGCCGGCTTTACCGCATTCCTATCCGGGCTTCGCAACCGGCTGGCCCGCAAAGGCGTTCATGTTGTCACCGTGCTGCCCGGGTTTGTCGCCACGCAAATGACCGAAGGCATGGACTTGCCGGCCAAGCTGACTGCTCAGCCTGAAGATGTGGCAAAAGCCATCACCGCCGCCGCATCCAAAGGCCGGAATGTTGTGTATGTGCGGCCTGTTTGGCAGCTGATCATGCTGATTATCCGTAACATTCCCGAAGCGATCTTTAAGAAGACAAGTATCTGAGCACGGGCGATCCTATCTTTGGATAGACTTGCCATTTAAATTGCCGGCTTGCAGTCCTTGGTTGTATAGAATTGAACACTTTTCCTTAACACTCTCGAAAGGGCTGGCCGGATAGCGTCACAGCCGGGTAGCTTCAGAGTGGAATTATGAACAGCAAAAAGAGCATTGCCGGCACCAGCAGGGGTGACCGGATTCTGGTAGACGACGAGCATTACGTTATTCAGGCGGGCGCCGGCGACAACAAGATCCTTGCCGGAGATGGCAACAACGATATCGAAGCGGCTGATGGCAACGATCAAATTCTCGTTGGAGATGGCGCCAACGAGATCAACGCAGGCGGCGGCAAGAACAAGATCAATGCCGGCGACGGCGGCAACCGGATCAGTACAGGCAGCGGCAATGACGCCATTGTCGCAGGCGACGGTGGCAATGTGATCGACACTGGCGGCGGCAAGAACAGTATTTACACCGGTGATGGCGACAATCGGATCCGTGCGGGCGATGGAAGCAATAAGATTATTGCCGGTGATGGCAATAATGAGATTCTGTCAGGCAGCGGCAATGATGCCGTGATTGTCGGGGCTGGCAGCAATGTGATTAATGCCGGCAGCGGCAACAACAAAATTACTGCAAGCGATCTGTCGGACAGCGTTAACACGATCACCGCTGGCAGCGGCCACGACAAGATTATTGTTGAGGACGGCACCAGCCGTATTTCCGCCGGGGATGGAAAAAACACGATCATGGCCGGCGACGGCAACAATTCAATTGAGACCGGCAAGGATGCTGACAAGATCATCGTCGGGGACGGTGACAATGCTATAGATGCTGGTGACGGGAGCAACAGGATCACCACTGGGGATGGCAGCAACCGGATCTCGGCGGGTGCTGGAAGCGACCGCATCCTGGTTGGCGATGGCGCCAATGCGATAGCAGCCGGCGACGGTCGCAACGGCATCAGTACCGGCGACGGCAATTCGCAGATTTCGGCCGGCAGCGGCGACGACAAAATCCTTGCCGGGGATGGCAGAAACACTATTGATGCAGGGGCCGGCAACAACTCCGTCACCACGGGCGACGGGGATAACCAGATTGCCACAGGGGCCGGCAAAGACAGGATCCAAACCGGCGAAGGCAACAACAGTATCACCGTTGCCGGGGGCGCGAACAGAATCACGGCCGGCGATGGCAATAACGTTTTCCAGCTGCTGGACGGCAGCGCACAGATCAAGACAGGCAGCGGTGACAACCAGATCAGCACTGCAGGTCAGAACGATGCCATCCAGGCCGGCGACGGCGACAATCAGGTTCAAGCCGACGGCGGGAACAACAGCATAAAGCTGGGTGATGGCAGCAACTCTGTGCAGGCAGGATCCGGCCGGGATGATATTCGGCTTGGGGATGGAGACAACTCTGTCACGGATCTTGGCGGTACCAACAAGATCTCGGCTGGCGATGGCAACAACGTTCTGCAGGTTCAGGATGGAAGCGCACAGATCAAGGCTGGCGGCGGCGATAACGAGATCACTGCCGCTGGATTGAACGATGTTATCCAGGCTGGCGACGGCAACAACCGTATTCATGCAGGGGACGGGAACAACCGCGTCAAACTGGGCGATGGCAGCAATATTGTCGAAACCGGTACCGGAAAGGACAATCTCAGGGCCGGTGACGGCGATAACATGATTGACGCAGGCGGCGGTGACAATGCGGTCAAAGCGGATCACGGCAACAACACAGTTCAGACTGGTGCCGGCAAGGATGCAATCCAGCTTGGTGACGGCAACAACACGATCACGTCACTTGGCGGCAACAACAAGATCAAGGTTGGACACGGGCAAAATGCAATTGAAACCGGGGACGGCGCCGACAGCATCAAAACCGGGAACGGCAGTAATGAAATTTCTACAGGCGGTGGCAATGACCGGATCCAGACCGGCAACGGGGATGACCGGATCAGCAGCGGCGCGGGCGATGACTATGTCAACGCCGGGCGTGGCTATGACACCGTGGTGCTGAGCGGAAGCTTTCAGGACTATGACCTTGATCTGAGCCGCTACAACGGCGGCCGCGGCAAGGCGTATATCACGTCGCGCGCGGGCAGCGAGGGGGACCAGGGGACTGACACGCTTCTTGGGGTCGAGGCGCTTTTGTTTGAAGAAGACGGGCTTCTCCTAGATCTGAATGCGCCAGCCGGATTGCAACTGCAGGATGATCAGATCACGGCAGAAGGCGAAGGCCCGCTTGCAATATCGCTGGAAACTCTGCTGGAGAACGACGGAGAAACGCGCGCCGGTACCTCCCGCGTTCGCGTCGATGACGTGAGCGCCGGCGGTCTTCGGGTGGACTTCGACGGCGGCATCGTCACCTACAACGCCGAGGACCTGCTGCAAGGCCTGAAAGAGGGGGATGTCTTCGAGGACAGCTTCACCTACTACGTAATAGATGCCTTTGGGAACCGTTCTCAGGCCACAGTAAACGTGGCCCTCACTGGTGAAAATGATGTGCCTGTCGCAGGTGACGACTACCTGAACGGCGGCCTGAAACCTTTCGGCGGCTATACTCCTTCGCCTGAATGGACTGTCCAAGGGGCAGGGGCCATTCTTCCTTGGGGGACAACCGTGGCCGGGATGAAGGACGGGGGCTATGTTGTTGTCTGGCAGGCGCATAAGGCCATTGGAACCGATGAAAGATCGGATATTTGGGCCAAAATCTATGATGCCGACGGCAGTGTAATTGCTGAAACGTTCCTAGTGAACAGTTTCACTGAGAGTTATCAGGTCGATCCCGAAGTCACAGTTCTTAGCGATGGCAATATTGTGATCGGGTGGCGCAGCAATTACGACGCCGATGATGCCAAAAGTGAGTTTCCGATCCGTATTTTTGACAAAGAAGGCAACGCAGTAACTCAGGAATTGGTGGTCAATGACGCCGCTGATGAAGCTGTCAAAGATGTGGACATAACCGCACTGAAAGGCGGCGGCTTCGTCGCAGTTTGGACGGCTTATGCTCAGGAGACCGATTTCCGCATAGCTTTGTTTGACAACAACGGCAGAAAAATCGGGGACGAGATTGTTTACAATCTACCTGATATTGGCGCCCCCAGCGTTCCTTCGGTGATCGCTCTTGAAAGCGGCGGGTATGCAGTTGCTTGGTCTCAGCCAGACTATGAGCCTTATTACCGTTCCGGAGGTTCAGATACGATCAAGGTTCAATTGTTCGACAAAACCGGCAACACCGCTGCTGCTGAATTTGATGTCACGAAGCCCGCGGGCCAGCTGGACAGTTTCCCGGATATAACGGAAGGGCCGGACGGGCAGTTGCTAGTTGTTTGGAAGTTCTATGACCCGGATGTTTCCGGCAGTACTGCCTATTTTGCAAAAATCATCGACCAGGAGGGAAAGGTTCTGGTCGATGAATTCCAGGTGCATCAGGATGCGGCCGGCGGGCCCGGCAACAACCCTCCAAAAGTTGCGTGGCTTGATGATAGCAATTTCGTTTTTGTCTGGGGCGCACCGGGAGACGGCGATCCGGCAGCGGGTGCATGGGCCAGGAATCCAGGTGTTTGGGCGCGGGTTTTCAGTTCGGAAGGCGAACCGCAAGGTGATGAATTCGTGGTCAACCAGCAAACCATGGGTACGCAAAGCTATTACGAAATTGAGGCGCTTGAGGGCGGGCGGTTCATCATCACCTGGGGGGATAACCATAGTGGTGACTCGGTAAAGTACACTGTGTTCGAAGGCGATGGCTCCCCCGTCGAGCTGCCTTATGGTTTTGAAGATGAAGTCGCTGAAATTGCAGTGCTTGATCTGCTGGCCAATGACAGCGATCCGGATGCAGATGCTCTGACCTTTGCTCTTGCTGCCAGTACCAGTGAATACGGTGCTGTGGTGTCCTATGATGCGGAAACGGATACCCTGTTTTACGATCCGACCGCTGCCGGCGGCATCCAATCGCTCTCTGACGGTGAGGTGCTGGAAGACAGCTTTACCTACACGATCTCCGATGGGCAGGGTGGCACTTCCGAGGCGACAGTGACCATCCTGGTCGGCGGCCTTGATGAGGCTGATGCAGGGGCAGCCCCACTGTTTGCACAGGAAGATTACGGCGTGCTGCTGTAAATGGGACCTTGGCTGTGCGGGCGTCTGCCCGTGCGGCCAATGGCCCTCGGGTGATGAGCTTCAGCGTGATAAGTTTTAAGCTTGAAATAAATACCGTGGCAACGGTATGGTCGCTGGCAGGCCGCATCAGCAAAGGAGCCCCATCATGCCAGCCATCAGCGTGCATCCCGAAGGGTGGAAGCCCGCCAAAGGTTATGCCAACGGCATGGTGGCCGAGGGCAAGCTGCTGTTTGTCGGCGGCCAGATCGGCTGGACCGCGGATCAGGTGTTCGAGGCGCAGGATTTCATCGGCCAGATGAGCCAGGCGCTGCAGAATATTCTGGAGGTGGTCGAAGCCGCAGGCGGGTCTGCGCAGGATATCACCCGGCTCACATGGTTTGTGACCGACAAGGCCGAATATCTCGCCCATCAGGCAGAAGTCGGAAAAGCCTACCGTGCGGTGATGGGCTATCACTTTCCGGCGATGACCATGGTGGTTGTTTCCGCTCTGGTCGAGGATGAGGCCAAGGTGGAAATCGAAGCTACGGCAGTACTGCCCGCTTGACGCGATACGTCACACGGTTTCGTGAGCGCTCTTACCATGGGCCGTGCCGGACGCCACATTCCAAGGCGCAGAGCCAGGGGAGAGCGACATGCGGATCAACGCCGATTTCACCAAACGGGCCGCGGTGCATTTCGATGAAACACCTTGGGTGGCAAGCCCGGCGCCTGGGGTCGAGCGCAAGATGCTGGACCGCATTGGCGAAGAAGTGGCCCGCGCCACCACCATCGTCCGGTTTGCACCGGGCTCTGCCTTTGCACCGCATGTGCATGACGGCGGCGAGGAATTTTTGGTGCTGGACGGTGTGTTTCAGGACGAACACGGGGATTTCCCCAAAGGCTCCTACATCCGGAACCCGCCGACCACAAGCCACACACCTGCTGCGGCAGAAGGGGCGGTGATCCTGGTAAAGCTGCACCAGTTCGATCCAGCCGACCGAACCGAAGTGAAAACCCGCATCTCGGGCAATGCAGCGCAGCAAGAACTGTTCCAGGACAGTGTTGAAACGGTGACCCTGCAAACCTGGGCGCCGGGGCAGGCGATCAGCCTGGATGCCGCTGGCGGCGTGGAGGTATTTGTGGTGCATGGCAGCTTTAGCGAAAACGATGAAGCGTTCACGCGCTGGGACTGGCTTCGGCTGCCGCCGGGCTGCCGTTTTGAGGCCACGGCTGGCGCTGAAGGTGCACAGGTTTGGATGAAAACCGGCCATCTTGCGCAAATGACTGCCTAGGCCGGCAACGCGTTTTTGCCCTGAAATCAAATCTTTGAATGCCGTTCCTGCAGGGGCGGCATTTTTTTTCGCCAAGTAAAAATTTTACCAGTTGATAAAAAATCTGACTGTGGCAGTCTAATAGGCAAGAAGAATGTAATAATCAGGGAGACACCCAATGGCGACCAGCCATCAGGCATCCGGCATTCAGGCAGCGCGTTTGGACGCTGCTGGAATTGCTGAGAATTTCTCGGACCTGCACCCAGCCTATGACGCGCATGAGGCAGCCGTAGCGGCGGATCGCTGCTATTTCTGCTATGACGCGCCTTGCATGACGGCCTGTCCGACCAGCATCGACATTCCCCAGTTCATCCGGGAAATCCAGGCGGGCCATGCCGAAAGCGCGGCCAAGACCATTCTGGAGCAGAACATCCTTGGCGGCATGTGCGCCCGGGTCTGCCCGACCGAAACGCTGTGCGAAGAAGTCTGCGTGCGCGAAACCGCCGAAGGCAAACCGGTTGAGATCGGCCGCCTGCAGCGCTTTGCCACCGACACGCTGATGGAGAAGGGCGTGCATCCTTTCACCCGCGCCGAAGCAACCGGCAAAAAAATCGCTGTTGTCGGAGCAGGCCCGGCGGGTCTCTCTGCGGCGCACCGGCTGGCGATGTTTGGCCATGACGTGGTGGTTTATGATGCCAAACCCAAGGCAGGCGGCCTCAATGAATTTGGCATTGCCGCCTATAAATCCACCAACGGCTTTGCTGCGCGCGAAGTGGATTGGCTGCTGAAGATTGGCGGTATTACAATGGATTACGGCAAGAAGCTGGGTGCGGATCTGTCGCTGGACGGGCTGGCGTCCGGCTATGACGCGGTGTTTCTTTCCATCGGTCTGGCCGGGGTCAATGCCCTGCGTGCGCCCGGTGAGGATAAGGACGGCGTGCGCGACGCGGTGGAATTCATTGCTGAGCTGCGCCAGGCGGAGGACCTGACTGCGCTGCCGGTGGGCCGCAATGTGGTGGTGATCGGCGGCGGCATGACTGCGGTGGACGCCGCAGTGCAATCGAAACTGCTAGGTGCTGAAAACGTCACCATAGCCTACCGCCGCGGGCGTGAGGACATGGGCGCCAGCCGGTTTGAGCAGGATCTGGCCGCCTCCAAGGGGGTGAAACTGATGTTCAATGTCATGCCCAAGGCAGTGCTTGGCAATGGTGCTGCTGCTGAGATCGAACTGGAGTATACTGCGGTTGCAGGTGGCAAGGTTTCCGGCACCGGCGAGACCGTGCGTCTGGTTGCAGATCAGGTGTTCAAGGCCATTGGCCAGACACTGGAAGGCCAGCCTGACGCGCTGGAGCTTGAGGGCCGCAAAATCAAGGTCTCGGAGACAGGGCGCACGTCGATGGCCGGGGTCTGGGCCGGGGGCGACTGCGCCTCGGGGGGCGAGGACCTCACCGTGACTGCCGTGGCCGAGGGCCGCGATGCTGCAATGGATATTCACTCCAGCCTGATGGGCTGAGCCAGTGCGGCGCAAGTTGCTTGCGCCAAGCTAGCCTGAAGAGGAGAGATCAAATGGCTGATCTGACAACAGAATTTCTGGGGATCAAATCCCCGAACCCGTTCTGGCTGGCCTCGGCGCCGCCAACCGACAAGGAATACAACGTCCGCCGCGCCTTTGAGGCCGGCTGGGGCGGTGTGGTCTGGAAGACGCTGGGCGCCGAAGGCCCGCCAGTGGTCAATGTGAACGGCCCGCGTTATGGCGCGATCTGGGGCGCCGACCGCCGCCTGCTGGGCCTCAACAATATTGAGCTGATCACCGACCGCCCCCTGCAGACCAACCTGGAGGAAATCACCCGGGTCAAGAAAGACTATCCGGACCGCGCCATTATCGTCTCGATCATGGTGCCGTGCGAAGAACAGGCCTGGAAAGACATCCTGCCGCTGGTGGAGGCCACCGGTGCCGACGGGATTGAGTTGAACTTCGGCTGCCCGCACGGCATGGCGGAGCGCGGCATGGGCTCAGCTGTGGGGCAGGTGCCGGAATACATCCAGATGGTCACCGAGTGGTGCAAGAAATACTACTCCAAACCGGTGATCGTAAAGCTGACCCCGAATATCGCAGACATCCGCCAGCCGGCGCGGGCGGCAAATGCGGGCAATGCCGATGCGGTCAGTCTGATCAATACAATCAATTCGATCACCTCGGTTGACCTCGACAGCATGGCACCGGAACCGACAATTGGCGGCAAGGGCACCCACGGCGGCTATTGCGGCCCGGCGGTGAAACCTATTGCGCTTAATATGGTGGCAGAGATTGCCCGCGATGCGCAAACCCGCAACCTGCCTATTTCGGCGATTGGCGGCGTTACCACTTGGCGCGATGCGGCTGAGTTCATGGCGATGGGGGCCGGCAACGTGCAGGTCTGCACCGCCGCGATGACCTATGGCTTCAATGTGGTCAAGGAAATGATCTCGGGCCTGTCCACCTGGATGGATGAAAAGGGGTACACCTCTACCCAGGACTTCATCGGCATGGCGGTTCCAAATGTGACCGACTGGCAGTATCTGGACCTGAATTTCGTGGCCAAGGCCAAGATCAATCAGGACGATTGCATCAGCTGCGGCCGCTGTTTTGCAGCCTGCGAGGACACTTCGCATCAGGCGATTGCGATGAGCGAGGACCGGGTGTTCACGGTGAAGGACGACGAATGCGTCGCCTGCAATCTTTGTGTGAATGTCTGCCCGGTCGAGGGCTGTATCACCATGGAAGAAGTGGCCGCGGGCCAGATTGACGAGCGCACCGGCGAGGTGGTCTCGGACGATTACGCCAATTGGACAACACATCCGAACAACCCGGCAGCCACGGCTGCGGAGTAATCCGCCGCCAAGGCTGGCTCCGGGTGTTCTCCCGCCCGTCGCCGGCCTCCTTCCGGAGGCGCTCCTCCCGTTGGGCCCGGCACCGCGCAAGGCGCGGTGCCGGGCTCAACGCCGTTCAGTAACCATCAGCAAGGCTGATGGTTACTGCGGGGGCGGGAGCGTTTTGTCACGTTTGGCAGTCAGGGGTCAGCTTTGCGGTGTAAGCATCCGCCGGTACAAGGTTTCCAGGTATTGCGGCGCTGCATCGAACGGGTCTTCATCCCCCATCAATGTGCGTACCTGGGCATCGAAATCCGCGTAATGCTGGGTCAGCGACCAGATCGAAAACAGCAAATGTTTGGGATGCGCGCGGTTGATCCGGCCGCCATCCATCCAGCCTTGCAAAAGCTGTGCCTTTTCCTCCACCAGCCCGTTCAGGTCGCTGGCGATCACATCATGCAGCCGAGGCGCTCCCTGTACTATCTCATTGGCATACAGCCGGCTTTCGCGCGGAAAATCCCGGCTCATTTGCAGTTTGCGCTGCACATAGGCGAGGATTTCATCCAATGGTTCGCCTTCCGGGTCCAATGCCCGCAATGGGTCGAGCCAGGTATCCAGCAAGCCTGACATCAGTTCGTTGAAGATCGCCTCCTTGGAGGGGAAGTAGTAAAGCAGGTTCGGCTTTGACAGGCCGGCAGCCTTAGCGATCTGGTCTACTGTGGAGCCGCGGAATCCGTGGCTGGAAAACACGTCCAGCGCGGCCTCCAGGATGGCGGCGCGATTCTTTTTCTGAATTCGGGTTGGCGCGCGGTCTGCGGGCATGTCCGTCCCTGTCTGTTTCTGCCGCCTTCTGCCAGCTGAAGCGCGGAATTTCACCTGTTTCCGGCAAAAGAGCCGATTTTTTCAAGGGCTGTGCGGCAATTTCTTGACTGATAGTGAACCCGTGATAGCGTGAGTTTGACCAGTTGGTCAAATCATTGCCCGGAATCGCGAAAACCGGCGCTCTGAACCGGCCAGCACTCAAAGCCACCTAAACGGCGCAAAGCCGATTGAAGCCTGCAAAGACGGGCGCACAGGGAAGGAAGCTGAGATGACGTCGCTTGGACAGAATCTGAAGATCAATGGCGACCGTTTGTGGGACAGCCTGATGGAAATGGCCCAGATCGGCCCGGGCGTCGCAGGCGGTAACAACCGCCAGACGCTGACAGACGAAGATGGCGAGGGCCGCGCGCTGTTCCAGAAATGGTGCGAAGACGTCGGCTGCACCATGGGGCTGGATCAGATGGGCAATATGTTTGCCCGCAGGGAGGGCACCGATCCGGACGCGCTTCCGGTCTATGTGGGCTCGCACCTGGACACCCAGCCGACTGGCGGCAAGTATGACGGTGTGCTTGGGGTGCTGGCCGGGCTGGAGCTGATCCGCTCGCTCAACGATATGAACATCAAGACCAAACATCCGATCGTTGCCACCAATTTCACCAATGAGGAAGGCACCCGCTATGCGCCGGCGATGCTGTCTTCGGGTGTCTTTGCGGGCATCCATACGCAGGATTGGGCTTACGGCCGCGAAGATGCCGAGGGCAAGAAATTCGGGGATGAGCTGAAACGCATCGGCTGGCGCGGCGAGGAAGAGACGGGCGCGCGAAAAATGCACGCCTTCTTTGAGCTGCATATCGAACAGGGGCCAATCCTGGAGGCCGAGGGCAAGGACATCGGTGTGGTGACCCATGGCCAGGGTCTTAGCTGGACCCAGGTGACGGTGACTGGCAAGGATGCGCATACCGGCTCCACCCCGATGCCGATGCGCCGCAACGCGGGGCTGGCAATGGCGCGGATCCTGGAAACCGTGGACGAAATTGCCTGGGGCCACGCGCCTCATGCGGTTGGGGCGGCGGGTCATATCGACGTTTATCCGAACTCGCGCAATGTGATCCCCGGCAAGGTGGTTTTCACCGTCGATTTCCGCAGCCCGGAACTGGACGTGATCACCGATATGGAAAGCCAGCTGCACGAGAAGGGCACCCAGATTGCAGAGGCAATGGGCGTTGAAATCGCGTTCGAGAAGGTGGGCGGCTTTGATCCCGTGGCCTTTGACGAGGGATGCGTCAGTGCCGTGCGCAGTGCGGCAGAGCGGCTGGGCTATTCGCATCAGGATCTGATTTCCGGCGCGGGCCACGATGCCTGCTGGATCAACCGGGTTGCACCGACCGCGATGGTTATGTGTCCCTGCGTTGATGGTCTCAGCCACAACGAGGCCGAGGAGATCAGCAAGGACTGGGCGGAGGCCGGCGGCAATGTGCTGTTCCATGCAGTGGTCGAAACGGCGGAAATCGTGGAATAGGGGCGCTGCCCCCGCGGCCCGTTGGGCCGCTTCCCCCGGAGTATTTCCGGAAAAGATGAAAAGAGCTGCGCCAGACAGCGGAAGAAATAACGGGAGGCGTGAATAAACGCCCCGATTCAGGGAGTTATAGCCATGAGTAAAGTCATCAAGAACGGCACTGTCGTGACCGCCGATCTGACCTATAAGGCGGATGTTCTGGTTGAAAACGGGGTGATCACGCAGATCGGCCCGAACCTGAAAGGCGACGAGGAGCTGGATGCCACCGGCTGTTATGTGATGCCGGGCGGGATTGATCCGCATACCCATCTGGAGATGCCTTTCATGGGCACCTACAGCACGGATGATTTTGAAAGCGGCACCCGTGCCGGGCTGGCGGGCGGCACCACTATGGTAGTGGATTTTGCGCTGCCCAATCCAGGCGAGAGCCTGCTGGATGCGCTGAAGCGCTGGGACAACAAATCAACCCGCGCCAATTGCGACTACTCATTCCATATGGCGGTGACCTGGTGGGGCGAGCAGGTCTTTGACGACATCAAGACGGTGATCCAGGAACGCGGCATCAACACCTTCAAGCACTTCATGGCCTATAAGGGCGCGCTGATGGTGAATGATGACGAGCTGTATTCCTCGTTCCAGCGGCTGGCAGAGCTGGGCGGCATTGCCATGGTGCATGCCGAAAACGGCGATGTCGTAGCAGAACTGTCCGCTAAGCTCTTGGCAGAAGGCAATACTGGCCCCGAGGCACATGCCTATTCCCGGCCGCCGCAGGTAGAGGGCGAGGCGACCAACCGCGCCATCATGATTGCCGATATGGCCGGCGTGCCGCTCTATGTGGTGCATACTTCCTGCGAGGACAGCCACGAGGCCATCCGCCGCGCCCGGATGCAGGGCAAACGGGTTTGGGGCGAGCCGCTGATCCAGCATCTGACCCTGGATGAAAGCGAGTATTTCAACAAGGATTGGGACCACGCTGCCCGCCGGGTGATGTCGCCGCCGTTCCGCAACAAACAGCATCAGGACAGCCTGTGGGCCGGCCTGCAGTCTGGTTCGTTGTCAGTGGTCGCGACCGACCACTGCGCCTTTACCACTGAGCAGAAACGCACTGGCGTGGGGGATTTCACCAAGATCCCGAACGGCACCGGCGGGCTGGAGGACCGAATGCCAATGCTGTGGACCCATGGCGTTGAAACGGGCCGGATCACCCCGAATGAATTTGTTGCGGTTACGTCAACAAACATTGCTAAGATATTGAACTGCTACCCGAAAAAAGGTGCGGTTCTGGTTGGTGCAGATGCCGACCTGGTGGTCTGGGATCCGAAGAAGACCAAGACAATCTCTGCCGCCAGCCAGCAGTCCTCGATCGACTACAACGTGTTCGAGGGGCATGAGGTGAAGGGGCTGCCGCGCTTTACCCTGACCCGGGGCCATGTGGCGGTGCACGACGGCGAGATCAAGTGCCAGGAGGGCCACGGCAAGTTTGTCTCGCGGGAGGCGAACACAACGGTCAACAAGGCGCTCAGCACGTGGAAAGAGCTAACAGCGCCGCGCCCGGTGGAACGCACCGGCATCCCGGCAACAGGTGTTTAAATCCAGGAGCGGGCTGCCGGTATCTGCGGCCCGTTTTCCTGTGTGAAATCAAGGCGAAGATATGAATATGGAACCGACCACCCAGGCAATCCGACCCGAGGCCGCCGCTTCCGATCCAGCCCCCGCAGAATGTGTGATCGAGGCCCGGAACCTGGATCTGACGTTTGAGACAAACGACGGTCCAGTGCACGCGCTGAAGGACATCAGCCTGGAGATCAACAGGGGGGATTTTGTCTCCTTTATCGGGCCGTCGGGCTGCGGCAAGACGACGTTTTTGCGCTGCATCGCGGCACTGGAGACACCCACCGGCGGCAGCCTGAGTGTTAATGGCATGACACCGGACGAGGCGCGCCGCAACCGCGCCTATGGCTATGTTTTTCAAGCGGCGGGGCTTTACCCGTGGCGGACCATTTCCAAGAACATCAAACTGCCGCTGGAGATCATGGGATACTCTAGGGCGGAGCAGGAAAAGCGCGTCAATCAGGTGCTGGAACTTGTTGAATTAACAGGGTTTGGCGGTAAGTTTCCCTGGCAGCTGTCGGGCGGGATGCAGCAGCGGGCCAGCATTGCGCGGGCGCTGGCTTTTGATGCCGATATCCTGCTGATGGATGAACCGTTCGGGGCGCTGGACGAGATCGTGCGCGACCATCTGAACGAGCAGCTGCTGAAGCTTTGGGCGCGGACCAACAAGACCATTGGCTTTGTCACCCACTCGATCCCTGAAGCGGTGTATCTGTCGACCAAGATCGTGGTGATGTCACCGCGGCCGGGGCGCATCCACGACGTGATCGACAGTACTCTGCCGAAAGAACGGCCTCTGGATATCCGAGACAGTCCGGAGTTCATCGAAATTGCGCATCGGGTGCGCGAAGGGTTGCGGGCGGGTCATGGCGATGACTGATATCAACCAGAAAAATACTGCGGCACCGGACATGCAGCCCCTGAACATCGCTTGTAAACTGGCGGGCGCATCATTCGCGGTATCGGAAAATTCGAATTTTCCGGTCAATTTTCTGCGCAGAAAATTGAGGCGGTGCGGGGGCGGGTCATGAAGAGCTTTGTTGCAGTCTTTACGGTGCTCGCTGCCATCATCGCTCTTTGGTACGCGGCATGCGTCCCGATGAATATCAAAGGTGTGCTTGACCAGGCAGAGCGGACAGGGGCCGTGGTCACGCCGGCGACTGCCAAAGAGCGCCGGTACATGAGTGAAATCGGGCTGGTGGCGAAAAACACATTTGCCGTTGGCGAAACCTGGGTGCAGCAGCGCCCGCGCTTGCCAGCCCCGCATCAGGTGGCGGTGGAGCTGTGGCAGACAACGGTGGAAAAGAATATCACCTCGAAACGCAGCCTGATCTATCATGCGCAGGTGACGCTTTCAGCGACCCTCCTGGGCTTTGCCATCGGCACCGGGCTGGGCATTCTGCTGGCGGTGGGGATCGTGCATAGCCGGGTGATGGATATGTCGGTGATGCCCTGGGCGATTGTCAGCCAGACTATCCCGATCATCGCGCTGGCACCGATGATCATTGTGGTGCTGTATTCCATCGGGGTGCAGGGGATTATCCCGAAAGCGGTTATCTCGGCCTACCTCAGCTTCTTCCCGGTGGTTGTCGGCATGGTGAAGGGCCTTCGGGCGCCGGATGGGATGCAGCTGGACCTTTTGAAAACCTATAACGCCAATACAAATCAGGGGTTCTGGAAGCTGCGGCTGCCGTCCTCGATGCCGTATCTGTTTGCCTCGCTGAAGATCGGCATTGCCGCCTCGCTGGTGGGGGCCATCGTGGGAGAGCTGCCGACCGGCGCGGTTGCAGGGCTTGGCGCGCGGCTGCTGGCCGGCAGCTACTACGGGCAGACCGTGCAGATCTGGTCGGCGCTGTTTGCGGCGGCGATCCTGGCAGCGGCGCTGGTGGCATTGCTCGGGCTGATCGAGCGGATGGTTCTGAAACGCATGGGGGTAAGCGCATGATCAAGCGATGGACAGAGGGCTCTGCCCTCGCCGCTGCGCGGCTCACCCGGGATGTTTCAGGCCAGAAGAACAAGGGGGTGATGTCATGGTGATGGTTGTTCTAGCCGTGCTGGTCTGGTGTTTGGGGTGGTGGCTGAACAGCCGTCTGGCAAACAGTCCGGCCGCGAAAACCCGTGCAGTGCAGCTGTTGGTGCCCGCGATCTTCGGCATCACCGTTCTGGTGGTCTGGGAGCTGCTGGTACGCGGGATGGACGTGTCTTTGGTGATCCTGCCGGCTCCCTCCGTAATCGCGGTGCGCTTTGTCTCCAGCATCCCAATTCTGTGGGCGGATTTTGCCCAGACCATCCTGAAGGGCGCGCTTGGCGGCTATGTGATCGGCTGCGGTGCGGCGTTTCTGACCGCGATCCTGGTGGACCGCAGCGATTTTCTGCGCCGGGGTCTGCTGCCGGTGGGGAACTTCATTGCAGCGTTGCCGATTGTCGGCACCGCACCGATCCTGGTGATGTGGTTCGGCTTTGACTGGCACTCCAAGGCTGCTGTCGTGGTGGTCATGGTATTCTTTCCAATGCTGGTGAATACGGTGGCGGGCCTGCGCGAGACCTCTGCCATGCAGCGCGACTTGATGCAGACCTATGCGGCGAGTTACTGGCAGGCGTTTTTCAAGCTGCGGCTGCCGGCGGCTCTGCCCTTTGTGTTCAATGGCTTGAAGATTTCCACCACGCTTGCTCTGATCGGGGCGATTGTAGCGGAGTTCTTTGGCTCGCCCACTGTCGGCATGGGGTTCCGCATCTCTACCAGTGTCGGCCAGCTGGCGCTGGACATGGTCTGGGCCGAGATTGTGGTGGCCGCACTCGCAGGTTCGGCCTTTTACGGGCTGATGGCGCTGATTGAGAAAAGCTTTACCTTCTGGCACCCGTCACAAAGAGGTTGAGTGGGCACAGCACATACGGGAAAGTGAAAAGAAAATAACAACAACAGGTAAAATCAAAAACCAATAGGGAGAACTTACCAATGAAGCACATTATGACAGCAGCGGCACTGGCGCTGGGGGCGGCAGGTACTGCCCAGGCAGCTGACGATGTGACGCTGCAGCTGAAATGGGTGACACAGGCACAGTTCGCTGGCTACTACGTGGCGCTGGACAAGGGGTTCTATGAAGAAGAGGACCTGAATGTCACCATCCTGCCCGGCGGGCCGGATATTGCGCCGACCCAGGTGATTGCCGGCGGCGGTGCGGATGTGACGGTGGAATGGATGCCCGCGGCGCTGGCAGCACGGGAAAAAGGCCTGCCGCTGGTTAATATTGCGCAGCCGTTCAAATCCTCGGGCATGATGCTGACCTGCTGGAAGGACACCGGCATTGCCGCGCCTGCCGATCTGGCCAATCGCACCCTGGGTGTGTGGTTCTTTGGCAATGAGTTCCCTTTCATGAGCTGGATGAGCCAGCTGGGCATTTCCACTGAGGGTAAGGGTGAGGCTGGTGTTGAAGTCCTGAAGCAGGGCTTCAACGTTGATCCGCTGCTGCAGCGCCAGGCCGACTGTATCTCGACTATGACCTATAATGAATACTGGCAGGTCATTGATGCCGGGGTCGGCGCCGATGAGTTGATCACGTTTAAATACGAGGATCAGGGCGTGGCGACGCTGGAAGACGGTCTGTATGTGCTGGAAGAAAACCTGAGCGATGCGGAGTTCACCGGCAAGATGGAGCGCTTTGTGCGGGCTTCGATGAAGGGCTGGAAATACGCTGAGGAGCATCCGGATGAGGCGGCAGGGATCGTTCTCGACAATGATGCCTCTGGTGCGCAGACCGAAACCCACCAGAAGCGGATGATGGGCGAGATAGCCAAGCTGACAGCTGGCAGCAACGGCGCGCTGGATCCGGCGGATTATGAACGGACAGTGTCAACACTGATGGGCGGCGGCTCGGATCCGGTAATCACCAAGACCCCGGAAGGCGCCTGGTCCCATGCCATCACCGATGCGGCGCTGAAATAGACAGGGCTTAGAATTTGGAGATTTGCCGGAACCTGGGTCCGGCGGATCTTCCGTTTGGTTTCCACGCAATATTGTTAAAAATTCAACAATTCGACGGCAATTTAAAAATACCTCTCTGAGGTGTTTGTTTTTGTGATAGCCTCTCCTTATGGGAGAGATGTGTGTTCATATCCCTGATCGGCAAAAGCAATCCGGATACCCGCCGCAATACTTGTGCCTTTGCCCTCAGCCAGACGACACTGCCTGCCACGCTCGGTACGCAGCACACGGTCGGGCTGCGTTGCTGGATGTCGCCAGCAGAAGCTGCGAGCTGCCGCTGATGAACCTCTGCCAGGCGGCGCACCAGCGCAAACTGGAGACCGGGCGGGTCCAAATTCTGTTGCTATACGAAGTAGAGCCACTGGGGCTGGAACTGACGGCGCCCCGGCAGAGCGACGTGATACCGGTTTCGGTCTGCTGCTTGCAGCAGATCACGCACACTGATTTGCTGCAAGCCTTGGCCTGCGGTTTCGATGTCATTCACGTGCAGGCCTGCGCCAGCTCGGCCGGCAGGCTGCATCAGCAGCAGGAGGTGGAGTTGGTGCAGGTGCTGGGCGGGCTGGGCCGGATTTTGCTGTTTGACGGGGCTGAGGTCCTGGCAATGCGGCTGGCGGCAGGCATTTTCCCGTTTCCTTCGGTTGCACCGGACATATTGGCGGTGGGCAGCCGCAGGGACACCGCGCGGGCCAGCGCCGCGGCGCTTTTGCCACCCAGTGCGGACCATGTCGCCTTGCCGGAACAGGCGCCATACGGTTCCGTCAGCTTGGATGAAGACCTGTGCAATCAGTGCAGCAGCTGTGTCTGGGTTTGCCCGTCGGATGCCTTGAGCCTGACGGAAGACGGCGGCGCACTGAGCTTTGTAGAATCCTTGTGTTTTCAATGCGGCCTGTGCATTTCAATTTGTCCGCAGCGGGCGCTCAGCATGGAACCGGGTATGGATCTGTCCGCGTCTGCCGTGCTGCCGCATCTGCTGGCGGGGCAAGGTGCGGAAGATACAGGCACCCCTGGATTGGTAGAGGAGGTTGCAGTTCTGGGCAGCGCCAGTGCAGCGGCGCAAGCCTTGGGGCAAGCCCGGGGCTAGGGTGCCTGGCCTAAGACTGTACTGTTCAGCTTTGCTCCAGGAACCCGCCATACTGGCCGCGTTTGAAGATCAGCCCCTTGCCGGGGCGGGTGGTGACGCTGGCCGCTTCGCCTATGATGATGGTGTGGTCACCCGCCAGATGGGCGGCAAAGCGGCGGCAATCAAACCGGGCAATCACCCCGTCCAGCGCCGGCGCCCCCTGATCGTTCAGTTGCCATGCTGCGGCGCTGAAATCTTCGCCGTGGGCCGCGAAATGCTTGGCCAGCCCCAGTTGATCCTCTGCCATCACGTGAATCGCGAAATTCTCAGCCATAACAAAAGCATCATGGCGCAGGGACGCTTTGGCCGGGCACCACAGCAAGAGCGGCGGATCCAGCGACACGGAGGTAAAGCTATTGACCGTAATGGCCAGAGGACCGCGCGCTGTCATGGTGGTGACAACGGTCACCCCGGTGCCAAAGCAGCCGAGCGCATCGCGGTAGTCCCGGGCGGTCTCGGGCCCGGGGATAAAGCTGGTTTCGGCCATGTCGCGCGCCTTTTATCCGTTCCGGGCAGTGACCTGCCACGCATAGGGGCGATTGTCTACCTAGTTCATGTCTTCAATGAGGCGCCGGTGTTTGCGGGTCTGTTCCAGCACCGCGCCAAAGGTGCTGAGACCGCGGGCCTCCAGCATCGCCAGCATCTTGCAGAACACCTCAGCGGTGGCGCGGGCGTCGCCCATCGCCGTGTGGCGCAAGGCAGGCGGGATGGTGACGTCCAGCCGTTCGCACAGCGCGTCCAGCGTGTGGTTCTGCGAGGCGCCGAACAGAACCGCGCTAAGCAGTACCGTATCCAGAACCGGCTGATCCCAGCTGACGCCGGTGCGTTTGGCATGGCGGTGCAGAAAGGCCATGTCAAAGGGCGCGTTGTGGGCCACGATCACGGCGTCCGAGGCAAAGCGGTGAAAGGCACGGGCAGCTTCGGCAATGTCCGGCGCGCCCTGCACCATGGCGTCGCTGACCCCATGCACCTTTGTCGAGGCCGCCGGGATCGGCCGGCCCGGATCGACCAGGGTCTCAAAAGCCTCGCTGGCGATGATCCGGCCCCGCACCATGCGCAGCGCGCCGATCTGCACGATCTCGTCCTTGTGCGGCAGCAGGCCTGTGGTTTCGGTATCAAACACCACATAGCTGAGATTGCTGAGCTTGCGGCTGTTCAGCTCGGCATGATCCGTGTCCAGCAGTGCAAAGTCATAAACCAAGGGGCGCGCATCCTCCGGCGCAAGACCGGCATGGCTGCCTTCGAACAGAATGATATAGCCTGGCGCGCCGCCCAAGGGTTTCAGCCGCAAATCGAACACCTGGGTGCCGCTGGCGCTTTTGACTTCGGCCTTGACCTCCAGCCCGCTGCGCACCAGCCGGCCATAGGCGGCCTCCAGCCCGGTGAGGTTCAGATAGTCGGACAGCGGCGCGTTCAGCCGCGGCGGAGCTTCCTGCGCCAGAACCGCGGCGGCCTGACCGTCATACAGTACGATCTGATGGGCGGGGTTTGCCATAATGGTGGCAATGGGGATGTCGGTCAGCAGCGCCGCAAGGCGGGACTTCTCGGCTTCCAGGTGCTCGGTTTCGCGGGCGATGGCCTCAGCCGCGGACAGCGCCGAGTCCCCCAGCTGCCCGGCCAGCCCCTCGGCGGCGGCTGCCAGATCGCCCAGGTACCGCGCGCCGCGGGTGTCCAGTTCCTTGGTCACGCCGGCATGGGCGCGGGCGCGCATGCCCGCCGCCAGCCGCTCTATCGGCTTGGCGACGTTTTCGTCAAACAACAGCCAGACCGCGGCACTGAGACCAAGGATGGCAAAGCTGCTAAGCAGGCCGGAAAAGACAAAGGCATCGGTCAGCCCGGGCTGGCCCGCGCGGGAGTAGCCGAGCCACAGCGCGCCGCCGGTGACGGCGATGCCGCCCAGCGCCAGCAGGCAGAAGAACAGAAAGATCCGCAGGCGCAGGCTGAGGCGTGACAGCATCGTTACCCTCCGCAGGCAGTTGCCAGGATCGGGTCATCGCCGCCGCCACCAACCCAATCCAGGTTTTCAGGAAGACCGCCGGCAAAACCCGTGTCCCCTGCCGCCAGCGCCCGCCGGCCGCTGCCGCAGTCCAGCCAGACCGGCAGTTTGCTGACCGGGGCCCAGCGGCCAAAGAAGTACAGTTCTCCAAGATAGATCTGCGGATGATCCGCATGGGTCTTCATCGTCGCGGTATCCAATGCGGTAAAGCGGTCGACATAAGGCACCGCATAGGTCCAGGGCCGGTAAAAGCTTTGGTTTTCCACCGTGTCCGCGATGACCAGCCCCTCGGGCAGGGCCGCAGCCGTGCGCGGGTACCAGCCGTATTCCGAGGCAATGGTGGCTGCGATCATTGCCAGACCTGCCGCCACCGGCGCCAGCCAGCGCGGCAGCCGCCCGCCCATGGTTTTGCCCAGCAGCATCACCACGCCCGCCGCGGCAATGCCCGCAAAGATCACTGCTATCAGTTCCAGAAACATCCGCTCTCCTCCGGGATATGCCCGGTCCATTTCATCTTTTCCAAAATACTCCCGTCCCGCTGCCCGGCAGGCGGCTTTGCCGCCGGAAGGGGAGGCTTCCGAACTCTCCGCCAATCGCAGGTGTCAGCTCAGCATGCCCTTCCCGTGCCCAACTGCCGATTGCATAGTCTTTACCACAACAAAGGCGTCCCGCAGATGACTTCGCTCAAAATCCGAAAGATCCGAGGGCGCCAGATAGTTGTCCGGAGCCTGGCCGCTGCGGATTTGTGCCGCCTGATGTTCCAGACGGGTCTGGGCGATCAGGTCGTAAGCGTCCAGCAGGTCGCGCGCACCGGAAGGGCTGAGAACCCCTGCGGTCTCTGCCGCCTCCAGCCGGGCGCGGGTGTTGACCGTGTCCAGCCGGCCTTGCAGCGCATAGATCCGGCCCAGATCCACCACCGGCACCACGCCGTTGTGTTTCATATCCAAGGTGTTTCGGTGCTCGCCCGAGCGGATAGTGGCCAGCCCGCGCAACAGGCCCAGCGGCGGCGTGTGCTTCAGCGAGTTCGAAATCATGTGTGCTGTAAAGATCGTATTGGCACCAGCCGCCTTCAGGGTCTCCTGTTGCAGATCCTCGAACAGTGCAGCCTCGCCGCCGATGGGGCGCAGGTCGAACATCACCGAGGCCAGCATCTGCGCCTCTGGAACCGGCTTGGCGATCCAGCCGCGGAAATAGTCGTGCCAGACGCGCATGGGCTGACGCCAGCGCGCATTCGACGCCATCATGTCGCCGGGGCAATAGACATAGCCGCAGGTGTTCAGCCCATCGCAGACAAATCCGGCGAACTGCGCAAAATAGCTCTCATCCTCCGGTGTCATGTCGTCCGACAGGATCAGGCAATTGTCCTGATCCGACACCCCGGTTTGCTCGCGCCGCCCTTGCGAGCCGCAGGCCAGCCACAGGTAGGGCACAGGCGGAGCGCCCAGTTTCTCCTCGGCCAGCGCCAGCAGGCGGCGGGTCACGGTGTCGGCGATGTCGGTGATCAGCCGGGTCACCACCTCATGCCGGTTGCCGCCTGCGACCAGCTGCAGCAAAAGCCGCGGGATTTCAGCGGTGACCTTGGCCATGTCTACGGCACTGCCGGCACGGGCGATGCTTGAGACCATCTCGCCTGAGCTGACCGCCTGAAACCGGGTGAGGTCGGTCTGGGTGACGATCCCGACCAGCTTTCCGGCCTCAACCACCGGGACATGGCCGATGCCGTGCTCCATCATCATATGCAGCACGTCCGAGCCGATGGCAGAGGGCGCCAGCGTCAGCGGGTCCGGGGTCATCGCGTTACAGACCGGAGTGGAGATGGGTTTGCCCGCGGCAAGGATCTTGCCGGTCAGGTCGCGGGTGGTGAGGATGCCTTGCAGCCTGTCCCCGTCGGTCACGCAGACCGAGGAGATGAAGTGGTCGCGCATCAGCTGTGCCGCACTTTGACAGGTAATACCGTTGGAGCAGGTGACCGGCTCGCGCGCCATGATGGCCTCGACGCGGGTGGTGGCCAGGTTGCTGGTCTCCTGCGCGCCGGGGCGGCGGCGGTCGAAAAATTTGGCGACTTGCGGCTGATCTGCCATCAGGGCGTGGAATTTTGCCTTGGGCAGCAGCAGCAGCAGCGTCTCTGTGGTGGCCTGGGCTGAGGTCACCGCCCGGCCGCTGCGGGTCAGCCCGCGCTCGCCGAATGAATTACGCGGGCCGAGGATCGAGACGGGAATATTGTTTTCATCCGTCACTTCGACTTCGCCGGTGTGGACCAGGTAAAGGCCCTGCAGATCCTCGTCCAGCGCATAGACGGGATCGCCTGCGGCGGCCTCGATCTGTTGGAACTGGAAGGCCAGATCCTGCAGCAGCGCAGGCTCCAGGCTATCATAAGGGTGAACCGACGTCAGAAAGCGGAGCAGGGCGGCGTCAGATAGGGGCATGGGCATACCTGCATGAAATCAGGAAAAAAATGGCCCCGCCAGTAAGAACCGGACGGGACCATGAGGAAAAAGGCGGGCCGCAGGGCAGCCCGCCCAGGGGAGGTTCAGTGGTCCTGCGCAACTCCGGCACCGCGCGGGATGCGGACGCTTTCCACCAGCTCTTCGATCTCGGCGGGGATGGCCGCGGTCGATTTCGAGACGATGAAGGCGACTGCAAAGTTCACCATCGCGCCAACCGCACCAAAGGAGGTGGATTTGATGGTGCCCAGCAGCGGGTCTGCGTCAGTAAAGGAGTTGGTGTCCGGGATGAACAGCCAGCCTTTGTGCAGGAAGATGTAGACCAGAGTCACACCCAGACCTGCCAGCATGCCAGCCACGGCGCCCTTGTTGTTCACCTTGGTGAAGATGCCCATCATCAGCGCCGGGAAGATTGAGGCAGCTGCGAGGCCGAACGCCAGCGCCACGGTCTGCGCGGCAAAGCCCGGAGGGTTGAGGCCCAGATAGGTGGCCACTGCGATGGCCACACCCATGGCGATACGGGCCGACAGCAGCTCATTCTTTTCCGAGATGTTCGGATTGATCGAGCCTTTGATCAGGTCGTGGGACACCGCCGAGGAGATCGCCAGCAGCAGGCCCGCCGCGGTTGACAGCGCAGCCGCAAGACCGCCGGCAGCAACCAGGCCGATCACCCAGCTGGGCAGGTTGGCAATCTCAGGATTGGCCAGAACCAGGATGTCGCGGTTGAACTTGGTCAGCTCATTGCCGGCCCAGCCGTTTGCCGCGGCAGTTGCCTGCAGTTCTTCGGATTTGTCGTTGTAGTACTGGATCGCACCGTCGCCGTTCTTGTCTTCCCAGGCCAGCAGGCCGGTTTTCTGCCAGGTGGCCATCCAGTCGTATTGCGGATCGTTTTCGATCTGCTGCACGGTCACAGCGCCGCCTTCGATGCCGCCATTGGGCCACATCATTTCGGTGATGTTCAGACGCGCCATGGCGCCAACTGCCGGAGCGGTCAGGTACAGAAGCGCGATGAACACCAGCGCCCAGCCGGCCGACCAGCGGGCATCAGCCACTTTGGGGACGGTGAAGAAGCGCATGATCACATGGGGCAGGCCCGCGGTGCCGATCATCAGCGACAGGGTGAACAGCACCATGTTGAAAGTGTCGGAATGATGCGCGGTGTATTCATTAAAGCCCAGCTCGCGGACAATGGCGTCCAGCTTGGCCAGCAGCGGTTCACCGGATGCGGCGTGATCGCCGAACAGGCCCAGTGCCGGAACCGGATTGCCGGTCAGCTGCAGCGAGATGAAGATCGCCGGGATGGTGTAGGCCATGATCAGAACGCAGTATTGCGCCACCTGAGTATAGGTCACGCCCTTCATGCCGCCGAACACGGCGTAGGCGAACACAACACAGGCGCCGATCAGCAGGCCGGTGGTGTTGGAAACCTCCAGGAAGCGGCCAAAGGCCACGCCGACACCAGTCATCTGCCCGATCACATAAGTGGTCGAGGCAACGATCAGGCAGATCACCGCCACGATGCGCGCGGTCGGCGAGTAGAAGCGGTCACCGATGAATTCGGACACGGTGAACTTACCGAACTTGCGCAGGTAGGGGGCAAGCAGCAGCGCCAGCAGCACATAGCCGCCGGTCCAGCCCATCAGGAAGGTGGAGTTGTCATAGCCGGTGAAAGCAATGAGGCCCGCCATCGAGATGAAAGACGCCGCCGACATCCAGTCAGCCGCGGTTGCCATGCCGTTGGTGACAGGGTGAACACCCCGGCCGGCGGCATAGAATTCAGATGTGGAGCCCGCGCGGGCCCAGATCGCGATGCCGATGTAAAGCGCAAAAGACGCGCCCACAAACAGCAGGTTGATGGTAAACTGGTCCATCTTATTCTTCCTCCACGCCGTATTCGCGGTCCAGCTTGTTCATCCGGAACGCGTAGAAAAAGATCAGCCCCAGGAACACCAGGATCGAACCTTGCTGGGCGAACCAGAAGCCAAGATCGGCGCCGCCGACGCTGATGCCCGACAGGGCAGGGCGCAGCAGGATGCCAAAGCCGAATGAAACAACAGCCCAGATCACCAGGCTGACAAGAATGATGCGTACGTTCGCCGCCCAATAGCCTTTATCGGCCTCGGCGGTTTTTGCCGCATTTGTGGTTTGGTCCGCCATGAGCGGCTCCTCCTTCTTCCTCCTGAGCTGCTTTGCGCACGCGGCGCCGGGCAGACTCTCTCCGTTTGCCTGCGGCCGTGGTCACGGCGTGCAGGCATGACTCCTCTGGTCCGCCAAGGCGGTGCCTTCGGGTATTCAAATGTCCGGGGACGGGGTCCTGCCGGGTCAGGCAGGCCCCGTTTCTTGGTTATTGGCCGGTGGCCGTGGTCACGATGGCCGCCATGTCCCGGGCAATATCCGCGATATCGCCCATGGCATTTGTTGTCTGCAGCACGTCCTTGCCGCCGTAGTAGTCAATCAGCGGCGCGGTCTGCGCGTGATAGGCCTCCAGCCGGCTGGCAACGGTTTCCGCGTTGTCGTCGGCGCGGCGTTTCATCTCTGTGCTGCCGCATTTGTCGCATTTCCCGGCCTCGGCGGGCTGCTTGAAGCTGTCGTGGTAGCCCTCGCCGCAGCCGCCGCAAGTGTAGCGGCCCGAGATCCGTGTCACCATGGCGGCGTCGTCCACCTCAAGGCTGATCGCGGCGTTGATCTTTTGCTGGGTTTCCGCCAGCAGCTCGTCCAGTGCGGCAGCCTGCACGGTGGTGCGGGGGAAGCCGTCAAGGATAACGCCCTTGGTGCAATCAGGTTCTGTCAGACGGTCGCGCAGGATGTTGATCACAATCTCGTCGCTGACCAGCTGGCCTGCTTCCATCACGGCCTTGGCGGCCAGACCGGCGGGTGTGCCCGCGGCAACGGCTTCGCGCAGCAGGTCGCCGGTCGACAGCTGCACATAGCCGAATTTTTCTTCAAGCATCCGCGCCTGGGTGCCCTTGCCGGCGCCCGGAGGCCCCAGCAGGATCAGAACAGCGGGACGGGTTAATACTGCCATATTCATTGGTCAATCACCCCTTGTTCGCACGGTTTTGGATCAGGTCATCGACCACCGAAGGATCGGCGAGGGTCGAGGTGTCGCCCAGCGAGCCGAAGTCGTTCTCGGCGATCTTGCGCAGGATGCGGCGCATGATTTTGCCGGAGCGGGTTTTCGGCAGACCGGGTGCCCACTGAATGACGTCCGGCGAGGCAATCGGCCCGATCTCGGTCCGGACCCAGGTGCGCAGCTCCTTTACCAGCTCATCCGACGGCTCGCGGTCGTTCATCAGGGTCACATAGCAATAGATACCCTGGCCCTTGATCTCATGCGGGTAGCCGACCACGGCGGACTCGGCCACGGCGGGATGCGCCACCAGCGCGCTTTCGACCTCAGCCGTGCCCATGCGGTGGCCGGAGACGTTGATCACGTCATCGACGCGGCCAGTGATCCAGTAATCGCCATCCTCGTCGCGGCGGCAGCCGTCGCCGGTGAAGTAGTAGCCCTTGTAGTCGGAGAAATAGGTCTTCTCGAACCGTTCATGGTCGCCCCAGACGGTGCGCATCTGGCCCGGCCAGCTGTCCTTGATGCACAGCACGCCCTCAACGCCGTTGCCGGTGATCTCGACACCGCTGGCCGGGTCCAGGACCACCGGCTGGATGCCGAAGAAGGGCTTCATCGCGGCACCTGGCTTCATCGCATGGGCACCCGGCAACGGCGTCATCAGATGGCCGCCGGTCTCGGTCTGCCACCAAGTGTCGACGATCGGGCATTTGCCCTTGCCGACAACCTCGTTGTACCAGTTCCAAGCTTCCGGGTTGATCGGCTCGCCCACGGTGCCCAGCACCTTGAGATCGCTCAGATCGCATTTCTCAACCCATTCGTTGCCCTGGCCCATCAGCGCACGCAGCGCGGTGGGGGCGGTGTAGAACTGGTTGACTTTATGCTTTTCGCAGACCTGCCAGAAGCGGGAGGCATCGGGATAGGTCGGCACGCCCTCGAACATAAGTGTGGTGGCGCCATTGGCCAGCGGCCCATAGACGATATAGCTGTGGCCGGTGACCCAGCCCACGTCCGCGGTGCACCAGTAGACATCGCCATCGTGGTAATCGAATGTGATCTCATGCGTCATCGCGGCATAGGCCAGATAGCCGCCGGAAGTATGCACAACGCCCTTGGGCTGGCCGGTGGAGCCGGAGGTGTAGAGGATGAACAGAGGATCTTCGGCGTTCATCTCGGCGGGCGCGCAGTAATCCTCTGCTTCCAGTGCCATCTCGTTATAGTCATAGTCGCGGCCGTCGACCCAAGTGGTCTGGCCGCCGGTGCGTTTGACCACCAGGCATTTTACCGTGTCCTTGGTGTGCAGCAGCGCGGCGTCGGCGTTGGATTTCAGCGCCGTCTTGCGGCCGCCGCGCGGCGCCTCGTCGGCGGTGATCACAACCTTGGCGTCGCAGCCGTTGATCCGGGCCGCCAGGGCATCGGGGGAGAAACCGGCAAAAACGATTGAGTGAATGGCGCCGATCCGGGCGCAGGCCAGCATCGCATAGGCTGCTTCGGGGATCATCGGCAGGTAGATCACCACCCGGTCGCCTTTGCGCACGCCCATTGATTCCAGGATGTTGGCCATCCGGCAGGTGCGGCGGTGCAGCTCCTTATAGGAGATATGCTGCGCCGCTTCTTCGGGGCTGTCCGGTTCCCAGATGATCGCGGTCTGGTCGCCGCGGGTTTCCAGATGGCGGTCGATACAGTTGGCAGAAACGTTCAGGGTGCCGTCGGCGTACCAGTTGATCGAGACGTTGCCGAAGCTGTAGTTCACATCTTTCACCTGGGTGAAAGGCTTGATCCAGTCGATGCGCTTGCCCTGTTCGCCCCAGAACCCGTCCGGGTCAGTTAGCGAGGCGTCATACATCTCTTGATACTTGGCGGCAGTCACATGCGCCCGGGCAACGGTTTCGTCGGACGGCGGATAGACAGCGTCTGCGTGCAACGCGTTCATTCGATTTCCTCCCAGAAATTTTATTGGCAAGACAAACGACAACGCTGTGCCGTGGCTGTCAAACCGTTTCCTCCTGGGGCTAGATAATACCGCAGATTGAAAATTTGTGAATAAAACACCGATATCAAAGAGTTTATCTGTAAACGAATTTCAAGTTTTCAGAGGTTCTTGTAAATGATAGCGCATGCAAACGCATACCACCGCATGTTTTCATAGGCTTTTCTGTAAATTCCACCATTGGCCGTTTACGGCTTCTATCCCCGTTATCGGCTTGGCAGCGGCGTACTGCCGCAGCTTCCGGCGCCTTTGCACCTGCGGCATATTGTGCCGGTGCGGCGGAACCAGTGCTCCGCGGGCAGCGCGAGTCGCTGCGTCACCTTTCCCTCCGGGGGGCTTGGCAGAGCGTATCTGTGCCGCTAGCCTGACCGTCAAGCGCACCGCGCCGGCCCGATGCCGGATCGAAAAGGGCGCAATTCGGGAGAGTTACATCATGAACAGATTTCTGACCGCCGCCGTGGCGGCAACTGCCGGTTTTGCAATGGCAGGTGAGGCTGCGGCCACCGAGTGGAACGTGTCCCTGTGGGGCAAGCGCCGGGCGTTCACCGAACATGTGGAAAAACTGGCTGAGCTGGTCAGTGAAAAGACCGGCGGCGAATTCACCCTGAACATCAGCTATGGCGGGCTCAGCAAGAACAAGGAGAACCTCGACGGCATCTCCATCGGCGCGTTTGAGATGGCGCAGTTCTGTGCCGGCTACCACCGTGACAAGAACCCCTCGATCACCGTGCTGGAACTGCCGTTTCTGGGTGTGAACACGCTGGACGAAGAGGTGGCCGTGGCCAATGCGGTCTACGCGCATCCGGCGGTGCTGGCGGATCTGGCGCGCTGGAATGCCAAGCTGCTGATGACCTCGCCGATGCCGCAGTACAATATCGTCGGCACCGGCGAACCGCGTGATGAGCTGGCAGAGTTCAAGGATATGCGGGTGCGCGCCACCGGCGGCATCGGCAAGGCGTTCTCGGCTGTTGGCGCGGTGCCGACCTCGGTCACTGCAACCGAAGCCTATAATGCGATGGAATCCGGCGTTGTGGACACGGTTGCCTTTGCCCAGCACGCGCATCTGGCCTTTGGCACCATCAATCGCGCAGACTGGTGGACCGCAAACCTGAACCCCGGCACCGTGAACTGTCCGGTGGTGGTGAACACCGATGCCTATGACGCCCTCAGCGACGCTGAACGCGAAGCGCTCGACAGCTCGGTCGAGGAGGCGATCGGCCACTATCTGGCCAACTACGGCGCGCTGCTGGAGAAATGGGACGGCGTGCTGGCCGAGAAGGGCGTCGAGAAAGTCACCATCTCCGACGACCAGCTGGCCGAGTTCCGCAAAGTGGCCGCCGACCCGATCCGCGCCCAATGGATCGAGGACATGAGCGCCCAGGGCCTTCCGGCGCAGGAACTTTATGATCTGGTGCAAAAGACCCTCAGCGATCACCGTTCGGGCAGCTGATCCTGACGCAACACAAAAGGGGCCGGGCTGCTCAGGTCCGGCCCCTTTTGCCTTTGATGACACGAAAAGACGGGGGCGGGCATGGCAGGCAGCGCAGCAGTGCTGGAGGACGGCAGCCTGATCAGCAGGCTGGACCAGCGGTTAGTGAAAGCGGAGCGCCTGCTGGCGCTTTTGAGCGGCATCGCGGTGTTTTCACTGATGATCCTGGCTGTGGTTTCGGTTGGCGGACGCAATGCGATGAACGCGCCGCTGCCCGGCTATGTGGACTGGATCGAACAGATCATGCCGCTGATTGCCTTCATGGGCATTGCCTATGTGCAGCGCGACGGCGGCCACATCCGCATGGACATTGTTGTCGGTGCCCTGCGGGGCCGGGCCATGTGGCTGTTTGAGCTGATCTCGGTCCTGCTGATCCTGCTGCTGATCCTGGCCTTGGTCTGGGGCAGCTGGTCGCATTTCCTGCGTTCCTTTGATTTTGCCGCCCCCTGGTGGAGCCGTGACAGCTCTATCGACATCGGCATTCCGATCTGGCCTGCGAAACTGCTGGCGCCGGTCGCCTTTGCGGTTCTGGGGCTGCGGCTGATACTGCAGATCTGGGGCTATGGCAGGGCGCTGGTCCTGGGGCTGGAAACGCCCGTGGCGGTGCCGCTGGTGCTAAGTGCTGCGGAACAAGCGGCGGCAGAGGCGGATCAATTGGCTGGCCATGACACCAATGGCAGCGGGCAGGGGTAAGGCAGATGGAACCCATTGAAATCGGCCTGTGGGTCACGGGCGGCCTGCTGGCGATGGTTGTGCTGGGGATGCGGGTGGCCTTTGCCGCCGGTCTTGCGGGCCTTATCGGCCTGACCTGGATTTTCTGGGCCAAGTTCGGCTATGATCCGGCGCGGTTTGGCAAGGCTCTGACGGTCTCGGTAAAGATCGCAGGCCAAGTGCCGCACTCCAAAGTGTCATCACAGGCGCTGTCGCTGATCCCCACCTTCATCCTGATTGGCTATCTGGCCTATTATGCGGGGCTGACGAGCGCCTTGTTCGAGGCAGCCAAACGCTGGATCGCCTGGCTGCCGGGCGGGCTGGCGGTGTCCACCGTGTTTGCCACCGCAGGGTTTGCCGCGGTATCGGGAGCATCCGTCGCCACATCAGCCGTCTTTGCCCGCATCGCCATCCCCGAAATGCTGGCAATCGGCTATAACAAGCAATTTGCGGCAGGGGTTGTTGCGGCGGCGGGCACGCTGGCGTCGCTGATCCCGCCCTCGGCCATTCTGGTGATCTATGCCATCATCGTCGAGCAGGACGTGGGAAAGCTGCTGCTGGCAGGCTTCATCCCCGGTGCCTTCAGCGCAATTGTCTATGTGGCGCTGATCGTCGGCATTGCATTGGTGTTCAAGAACGTCGGCCCGCCGGTGCGCGGCTTTACCTGGCGGCAGCGGTTTCAATCGCTGCCCGGCGCGCTGCCGATCATCTTTGTCGTCGTGATCATCATCTGCTTTGTCTACAATCCCTTTGGCGGCGACGCCTGGGGCACGCCAACCGAGGGCGGTGCCATCGGCGCCTTCATCGTGTTTCTCTATGCGCTGAAGGAAGGGATGAAATGGGCGGAGCTGAAGTCGGCGCTCTTGGAAACCGCCAAGCTCACCGTGATGATCTTCACCATCATCTGGGGCGTCCTGATCTATGTGCGCTTCCTTGGCTTTGCCGATCTGCCGGGGGCGTTTTCGGATTGGATCACCGCGCTGGAAATGCCGCCGATGGTGATCCTGATCTGCATCCTGCTGGCCTATGCGGTTCTGGGCATGTTCATGGATGCAATCGGGATGCTGCTGCTGACGCTGCCGGTGGTCTACCCCGCGGTGATGGCGCTGAACGGCGGCGAGAGTGTAGCGGCCGCAGACAGCGCATTCGGCATGAGCGGCACCATGTGCGCGATCTGGTTCGGCATACTGGTGGTAAAGATGGCCGAATTCTGCCTGATCACCCCGCCGATTGGCCTCAATTGCTTTGTGGTGGCCGGCGTACGCGATGATCTGAGCGTGCAGGATGTGTTCAAGGGTGTGACCCCGTTTTTCATTGCCGACGCCGTGACAATTGCGCTGCTGGTCGCCTTTCCGGGAATTGTGCTCTACCTGCCGTCCTTGGCGGGGTAAGGACGGGCGCTCAGGGCCGCCGATGCAGTTCGGCTTGGCAGGCGGCGGCGCAGGGTCCATATGGCGCGGCATGAGTGATTTTGCGCCCTTGCACCAGGCAGCCCGACAGTTGGCGGTCTCGATAGCAGGCCCGTGCGGCTGAGTGTATCATCTTGAATTCGAGCGGTTTTCAGGGTTTAAACTGGCGTGTAGCATTCTTCTGGAAATCATCTCTGCCTGATTGTGCAGTCGTGCTTTACTCGCCTGAAGATGCAACACTTCTGCCCGCACGAAAATTTGTGCCGAGACACCGTGAGGTGTCCCGGCCATTCCGTTGAGTCTCTTTATGACCATAACCCGCCCGATGTCCTGATCCGGTGTTATGCGTTGTTTGACAAGGTATTGCGCAGCAAAGCCCGAGAAGGGGCAGAAGGTTCAGGGACTGTTTCCGCCATGACATGGCGGAACCACTTTCGGCGTCCTTTGACGGTTGCACAGCGTGCTGAAGCCGGGCACCTGCCAGTCCAGTCTGGCCATCCGCGGCAAACTTACCACGAAGCTCGTGGAGTGCCGCCACGGCAGGCCGGGCAGTACATTCAAGATTAGACAAGTCTGGGTTGCGGCGTCGCAGAAATGCTACTGGCGCCGGTTTCCGGAAGGTGGCGGGACCCGGATCATGTCGCCATCAAACCAAGCCTATAACGGTTCCCGCTGCCTCAATGTTTCATTGCAGGACGGCAAATCCGTGACCTTGTGCTTTGCCGGGCCCCGACTGCTGTGTTTTCTCGATATCATGCTGGATGCACGCTCGAACCAATGGTGCTGCATATACTCAATGTTCAGCGTCGGCATACCAACACCCGGATCATCAACTACCTGCCTGCGCGGCAGCCCGCAGGTCAGTGCAAAAGGTACCGCATCCTGGCGGAATTCGTCCGTCCTTTTCAGCCCCACAATCAGTTTCCTTTGTTGCAGTAAATGCTGTCAAAGGCGCGGCATCAAACCGCTGCAGCTCCACGGAGGCAGCGATGTAGACTGTAGGCGCGATCAATAGCTTGCCATCTGGTGCGACAAGCAAAGGAATGGTTGATCCAGTGCTCAGGTCAAATTGCGGATCGTCATGGTGATTGTTCACATCTCCTCGAAAAGGGAAACACGAAACAGTGGTGTCGTAACGTGAAAGGGCTGGCAAATGCCAACCCTTTGCTTTTGTTTATAAAACGGAGAGACTTCACATGCCGAGAGCATAGCCCGTTAGAACGGGATTTCGTCGTCATCGATGTTATGGGACGCGCCGCCGCCGAAATTGCCGCCGCCACCAGCACCGCCGCTGCCGCCTTGCTGGCCGCTGTCATAACCGCCGCCGTAACCGCCGCCCTGGCTGCCGCCGCCATAACCGCCGCCACCGCCACCGTCCTGGCCGCCGCCGCCTTCACCGCGGCCGTCAAGCATGGTCAGGGTGGAGCCGAAGCCTTGCAGGACGATTTCGGTCGAATACCGGTCCTGGCCGCTTTGGTCCTGCCATTTGCGGGTCTGCAGCTGGCCTTCGATATAGACCTTGGAGCCTTTGCGCAGATACTGCTCGGCAACGCGCACAAGACCTTCGCTGAAGATGGCCACAGAGTGCCACTCGGTCCGCTCGCGGCGTTCACCGGTGTTGCGGTCCTTCCAGTTTTCCGAGGTGGCAATGCGCAGGTTGCACACCTTGCCGCCGTTCTGGAAGCTGCGCACCTCCGGGTCGCGGCCCAGATTGCCGATGAGCATGACTTTATTAAGAGAGCCGGCCATAGGGTTCCGTCCTTTTTTTCCTGAATGTCCTGTCCAGCACCGGTCCGGCGCGAATCCGTCCGGGCTGCTTGAGTGGCACAGTACAGACCTGTGCAAGGTGAGGAAAGCAGCTCTCTGGGGATGATTTTGCAGGAGTTTGCGCTGCAATGATGACGGATTGCGCCGGTGTTGCTTTAAATTTCTTCTGCATTGGTTATATTTGCGCAAAGTGGGACAGTGTTGGGACAGCGGAAATGCGCAAAGCCGTTGCGGGGTTGGTGATTGCCATGGTCGGGGCAGGGCAGCCTGCTGCCGCCGATGTATTGAGCACCAAGAACCGGCGGGATTTGTTTTCCGCCCACACCAGGGTGCTGGATGGCCGTGCGGCGACCCAGTACAAGAACTCAACCCGGCTGCAGCCCAAGACCTATCAGATCCCTTCAGCCGCGGGCACGCTGCCCTATAGCGGCAAGTACCGCGGCCAATATCTGCAGCTGGCGCGGGACGCGGCGCGCCAGCACGGTGTGCCCGAAGATCTGTTCCTGCGCTTGGTGCAACAGGAGAGCAATTGGAACCCGAACGCCAAATCGCACAAAGGCGCGTTGGGCCTGGCACAGCTGATGCCTGCAACTGCACGGGCGCTGGGGGTCAACCCTGCGGTGCCGCAGCAGAACCTGGAGGGCGGCGCGCGGTATCTGGCGCGGCAGTTCCGCAAATTCGGGTCCTGGCGTCTGGCGCTGGCAGCCTATAACGCCGGTCCGGACGCGGTGAAGAAATACGGCGGGGTGCCGCCCTATAAGGAAACCCAGAACTACGTGAAGAAGATCTGGGGCAGCTGACGCGCCGTTTTATTAACCTGTGGGTAAGTTCCCTTAATGCCCCGTTAACTCCGTGATAGCGTCACGCATTTGCCTTAAATTTTTATGAATCTGCCCTCAAGTTCTGGAGGGAATAGCTTGTATACCAACAGCTTTGATGAGCGGATCAACCGGATTGACTGGCAGCCGAGCGCGGTTCCGACGCGGCAGATGATCGACAGTGTCCTGGCCAGCCGTCTGCCCCGGCAGCCGCGCAGTGCTGTGCTGAGCCTGGCAGGTGCCATTGTTGGCATTCTGATCGGCACCGGCCTCAAGGGCATGTCTTTGGCCGGATCTCCTTGGGGACCGGAAACCGGCCTTGCGGGTGCAATCGGCGGCGGCCTGGCGCTGGCTGGCCTGGCCGCTTCGGTAACGGCTGCCCTGTTGGCTGCGGCCAAAGGGAAAGAGGCCCCGCGGCTGATGCAGTTTGCGTCGATGAACCTGCTGATGATCGTGGTGCTGCTGCTGAGCTGAACAAGACGGCCCCCGTGGGAGTGGGGGACAGGCGCCATGGTCTGGTGAAAGGCGAATGGCCAGATCTGTTGAAACTTGGCGCAGAGATTAAGAAAACGTTCTTGGGTCGCTGGAAAGCGGCAGGGTTGCCGCGGTTCTTGCCTGTCGCTTAACGGCTGGTTCATCTGAGTATTGCTATCTTGATGACGGCCATGTTTCAGAAGGGAACCAGAATGACACTCCAAGGGTCGAATTTTCAATGCAATTCGGAAGCATCGGAAACCGATCTGGCGCACGCTGATCGGCTGATCGAGCAGAAGGATTTTGCCCAGGCGCTGCAGGTCCTGCTGCCGGTGCTTAAGAGCGGTGGGATAAATGCGGGCGTTCTGGACCGCGCGGCGGTTTGCTATCATGCGTTGGGGGATGCGCCGACGGCTATTTCTTTGATGGAATTCGTTACCGGAAACTGGCCTGATATGGGCGCGGCCTGGGCAAAGCTTGCTGCGATGCGCCAGACAACCGGACAGATTGAGCAGGCAATCGGTGATCTGAAGAGTGCTTTGAAGATCAATCCAAAGCATGTTGGCGTGCTGGTGTCACTCAATAGGCTGGAGCCTTTTGCAGTCCAGAGCAGTAATGCCCGGCGTCTCAAGGAGCTTTCGAAAAGCCGCAAGCTAGCGGCCAAGGAGCGCCGGATGGCGCACAATGCGATAGGAAACATCGAAGCAAAGGCTGGCAATCCTTCGCGCGCCTTCTACCATTTTCTGAAGTCCAAGAAGCTGGGGGCAGGGGAATTTGATGCCGTAGGAACGCGAACAAGGGTTCAGGATCAGAAACAGCGGTTTCAACCTTTTACTCACAAAGAAAAAGACTCTCCTGGTCCGCGTGTCATCTTTGTATGCGGTCTGCCGAGAAGCGGAACCACTTTGGTCGAGAATATTTTGCTTCGGCACAGCAAAGTAGACAGCATCGGTGAAAGCGAAGCGCTGAAGCAAACGCTGTATGAGGTTCGCGCGCAGTGCATTTCGCGTGGGTTGGGGCAGGGGTACTGGGACTGGGCTGGTCTGTTGGAGCCGCAAGAACGCGAGTCTTTCCGGCAGCTCTATTTCCAGCGGGCGTTCCATACACGGTCTTCAGAAGCACCGGTGATTGTTGACAAGATGCCGCTCAACTGCCTTGCGCTGGGGTTGGCGCAGCATCTGCTGCCGGAAGCGCGGTTTGTGTTCATGTCCCGCCACCCGTTGGATACCGGCCTATCCAATATCATGGCTGATTTTGCTCGGGGCAATGCATTTACCCGACGAATGGACTGGCTGGGCGAGATGACCCGGCTGATCTATGACTCTGCCTGGGACTATCAGGACAAGCTTGGCGGCCAGTTCAGGGCGCAGTCCTACCGCGCGCTAGTGAGCGCCCCCCAGCCGCAGATCGCTCGGCTGCTGGAGCATTCGGGGCTGGAGTGGGAGGATAGCTGTCTATCCCCGGAAAAGTCCAGCAAGGCTGTGGTCACTGCTTCGCTAGTTCAGGTCCGTAAGACGATCAACACCGCAGCGCTGGACAAATGGAAGTCCTTTTCTGCACAGCTGGAGCCGTTAAAAGAATCCTTAGGCGGCGATGAATGGATCGCTGAATGGGAAGACTGGGACAACACGCTGCACGGCGGCTAGCAGCGGAGACAACAACGGGCCGGGGAATTTTCCGGCCCGTATGTTTTCGTGTGAGTTACCCTCACTCCGCCGCAACCTTGATCACCGGTGTCATGCGCTCCAGCACCTCGTCGCTAAGGTGGCATTTGATCTGATGGCCGTCTTCCAACTGGCGCACAGGCGGCACTTCCTTATCGCACAGCCCCCCTGGAACTTCGGACTTCCAGCGGCAACGGGTCTGGAACGGGCAGCCCGGCGGCGGGTTCATCGCCGAAGGGATGTCGCCCTCCAGCACGATGTGCTCTTTCACGATTGAGGTGTCGGCAATCGGCACCGCCGACAACAGCGCCTCGGTGTAGGGGTGGTAGGGCGGCGAGAACACCTGATCGGTGTCGCCCAGTTCCACCACATGGCCGAGATACATCACCATCACCCGGTCGCTGAGGTAGCGCACGATCGACAAATCGTGGGAGATGAACAGCAGCGTGGTTTTCTCCTTGCGCTGGATCTCCATCAAGAGGTCGGTCACCGCCGCCTGCACCGACACATCCAACGCCGAGACGGGTTCGTCCGCCACCACAATACGTGCACCGCCGGCAAAGGCGCGGGCGATGCCCACGCGCTGCTTCTGGCCGCCTGACAGTTGCCGCGGCATCCGGTCGGCAAAGGCGCGGGGCAGCTTTACCAGGTCCAAAAGCTCCAGCATCCGCTTTTTGCGCTCGGCTTCAGAGTTGCCGATGCCGAAGATTTCCAGCGCCCGTATGATCTGGCGGCCAACCGACATTGACGGGTTCAGCGTGTCGAAGGGGTTCTGGAAAACCATTTGCACGTCCGAGACAGTCCTGGTGTCGCGCTCCTCGATCGGGATCTGTTCGATGTTCTGATTGTCCAGCAGGATTTGGCCTTCGGTGGCGGTTTCCAGGCCCATCAGCACTTTGGCAAAGGTGGACTTGCCGCAGCCGGATTCACCGACGATGGCCAATGTCTCAGACTCGCGTGCCTCGAAGCTGAGCGTTTCGTTGGCTTTCACCACCTTCTTCTCGCCGCCGCCGAACAGGGCGTTGGCTGCGACCTCATAGTATTTCTTGAGGTTTTCCATCTTGAGAACAACCTTGCCAGGCGCGGTTTTTTCCTTCGTCTCAGCCAAGGTAATCGGGGCGTTCCAGTCGATTTCCTGGAACTTCAGACAGCGGGTTTCATGGCGGTCGTTGCCATGCACCGGCGACATCGGAATAATCATATCCTGATCGCAGCGGCCTTGTTCGAAATAGTCGCAGCGCGGCCCGAAGTTGCAGCCGTTGGGGCGTTCGTGGGGCAGGGGGAAGTTGCCGGGAATGGCCACCAGCGGGCGCGAGTTCTTGTCGGCGCCCGGCAGCGGGATTGAGCGGAACAGGGCCTGAGTATAGGGATGCTGCATTTCATCAAACACATCCGCGATCGAGCCGCGCTCAACCGCTTCGCCGGAATACATCACGCACAGGCGGTCACAGGTTTCCAGCACCAGGCCGAGGTTGTGTGAGATGAACAGCATCGAGGTGCCGTATTTCTTACCCAGATCCTTCACCAGCTCAACCACGGCGGCCTCAACCGTCACGTCCAGCGCGGTGGTGGGTTCATCCAGGATCAGCAGCGACGGTTTCGACATCAGCGCCATCGCAATCACGATCCGCTGCTGCTGGCCGCCCGACAGCTGGTGCGGGAAGGAGTTCAGCATCCGCTCCGGGTCGGGCAGGCGCACGTCGGTCACCACTTCCATCGCCCGGTTATAAGCTTCCTTTTCGCTGACGCCCTCGTGGATCATCGGCACTTCCATCAGCTGCTTGCCGATTTTCATCGCCGGATTGAGCGAGGCCATCGGCTCCTGATAGATCATCGCGATCTCGTTGCCGCGGATGTCGCGCAGCTCTTCGGCGCTCATCTCGGCCAGGTCGCGGCCCTTGAACTTGATAGTTCCGCCGACAACGCGGCCGTTCTTGCCCAGGTCCTGCATGACGCCAAGCGCCACAGTGGATTTGCCGCAGCCGGACTCGCCGACCAGCCCGACAGCCTCACCCGGTTGCACGGCTACGGAAAAGTCCATCACCGCAGGAATTTCGCGCAGGCGGGTGAAGAAGGAAATCGACAGCTTGTCAATCTCAAGGATCGGGCCGTCGTATTCTTCTATTTTGCTCATATTCTTATTCTCCCTGTTGGAGCGGGAGGGGAAAAGGACCCCTTCATCTGGCTCCAATTCTCCGGGGGACCGGATGAGCCGGTCCCCCAGCCGGATCAGTCCTTAAGGCTTTCTTCGCGCAGCCCGTCCGCCAGCAGGTTCAGACCAAGAACCAGCGTCAGCAGGGCAAAGGCAGGCGGCAGCGCCGGGTGCAGGTAGATCGACAGCAGCTTGCGCCCGTCATTGATGGTCGATCCCCAGTCCGGGCTTTCCGGCGGCAGGCCAAGGCCAAAGAAACCCAGGGTGCCCAGCAGGATGGTGGTATAGCCGATGCGCAGGCAGAAATCGACGATCAGCGGCCCGCGGGCGTTGGGCAGGATCTCCCACAGCATGATGTACCAGGGGCCTTCGCCGCGGGTTTGCGCTGCGGCCACATAGTCGCGGGTTTTGATGTCCAGCGTCAGGCCGCGCACGATACGGTATACCGTGGGCGAGTTGACGAAGACCACCGAGACAAAGACCACCAGGATACCGCCGGGAATGTCGAACATATCCATCGCCCGGGGCAGGCCCCAGATCGCGTATTCCGGTGTTTTGATCAGGTAACCGCCATTGGAGACCAGCTGCAGATAGAACCAGATGATGGTCCCCAGCACAACCGGCAGCAGCCAGTTGCGCAGCTTGGGCCGGGTGTAATAGCGCGAGTTCAGCAGCACCCCGACAAAGATGATCGGGAACACAAACAGCACGATGGCCATATAGTTCGGAACACCGGTGGCGACGATTTCCGGGGTCACCAGCAGGTAGAACAGCAGGATCACCGGGAAGGCCAGGATCAGGTTTGCTGCAAACGACAGGATCGTGTCCAGGCGGCCGCCGTAATAGCCCGCGGGCAGGCCCAGGGTGATCCCCACCATAAAGGCAAAGACCGCAGCCATCGGGGCGATTTTGATGACTTCCCAGGCGCCCTTGACCAGACGGCTGAAGACATCGCGGGCCAGGTTGTCACCGCCCAGCAGATACCATTCATACTGACCTTCTTCAGGGCTGCGCAGCGGCGTGCCAGGCACCTTGTTCTTCATGCCGGAAAGCTGTGCCAGCGGGTCATGGGTGATGATCATGTCCATGGCGCCGTAGACGCCGGTGAACACCCAGAACATCACCAGGCCAAAGCCGATCATGCCGATGGGGCTGTCAAACAGCTTGCCGTAAAGGCCAAGCCGCCGTTTGAAGCCGATCGAGAAAGCGTAGAGGATCACCAGGGAAATCCAAACCGGAGACAGCTGGTAGATAATACGCCCTGCAATTTCAATTGCGCTAAGAGGTTCCATTCTCTGCTGCCTTCCTTAAGAGATCCGGATACGCGGGTTCAGGTAAACATAGCCGATGTCCGAGATCAGCTGTGTCACAAGAACCACGACAACTGAGACCACAGAGACGGCCAGCAGCAGTTCGATGTCGTTGTTGCCTGCGGCTTCCACCAGGATCCAGCCGAAGCCCTTGTAGTTGAACAGGGTTTCGACAATCACCACGCCGTTCAGCAACCATGGGAACTGCAGCATGATGACGGTGAAGGGCGCAATCAGCGCATTTCGCAGCGCGTGCTTCAGAACGATGTTGTGAAAACTCACACCCTTAAGGCGGGCGGTGCGGATATACTGCGCAGTCATCACTTCGGTCATCGAGGCGCGGGTCATCCGGGCGATGTAGCCCATGCCGTACAGCGCGATGGTCAGCACCGGCAGGAAGAAGTTTTCGAAATTCGGGTTATCCATCGCCGAGGTGGCGGTGCCCTTGAACCATTTCAGACCGACGGTGGAAGATGTGAAGACAGCGATAAAGATCACCCCGGACACGTATTCCGGCGTTGCCGTCGTCAGGATTGAGGCCGTCGACAGGCTTCGGTCCGTCACCGATCCTTCGCGCATCCCCGCCAGGACACCGATGATCAGTGCCGATGGGATCATCAGGACCAGCACCCAGAACATCAGGCGGCCGGTATTGCCCAAACGCACTGCCACTATGGAGGAAACTTCGTCTTTAAAACGGGTCGAATAGCCCCAGTCACCCTGCAGAATACCGCAAAAGGTTGAGGCTTCGGCGGCCACTTCGGCTGAAACGGTGCCAGTCATGCACCGGCCTTTGAAACCCTCTTCGGTTTCTTGGGTCCAGCCGGGCAGCACGCCCAGCCATTGGCCGTATTTTGAGACCATGGAGCCGCCATAGCCGTTGGAGTCCAGCCAACTGGCCACGGCTTCGTCCGACATGCGGAAGTTGCCCTGGGTCTTGGCGAGTTTCTCAAGGTTCGGGTAAAGGTTCGTCAGGAAGAACACGATGAACGTCAGGCACAAGGCCGTCAGCAGCATCACGCCTGAACGTCGGAGAATGAAAAGTCCCATGGGGTCCCCTGTCAGTCTGGCGGATCGGACCCGGCTGCAGGTGCGGGTCTCTTATCATCTTAGCTGGAAAGCACCGCCCCATCCGGGGCGGTGCGGGTGCCGGGAGCCTGTTAGGGCTTTGCTTATGCAGCCCAGCCCCATTTGTAATGATGGTGCTCGAAGGCGACGTGCATATCCGCGCCGACAACGCCCTCGCGCATGTGGCGGTACAACGAACGCCAGTAAGGCTGGATGGTAACGCCTTCTTCCTGGATCAGCGCCTGGCCCATGGCCGAGACTTCGCGGCGCTTGTCGGCGTCGGCGATCGACAGAGCTTCTTCCAGCAGGGCGTCGAATTCAGCGTTTTCCCAACCGAATTCGTTCCAGGCTTCGCCGGACTTATAGGCGAGGGCCCAGATTTGCACACCCAGCGGGCGGTGGTTCCAGTTGGTCGAGGAGAATGGGTACTTCACCCAGTCGTTCCAAAAGGTCGAGCCGGGCAAAACGGTCCGCTTAACCTTGAAGCCTGCGTCGCGCAGCTGTGCGGCCACGGCATCGGTGGTGTTCCGGCGCCAGTCGTCGTCAATCGACAGGATTTCATGCTCGAAATCCATCATGCCGGCTTCTTCCATCAGCGCCTTGGCGCCGGCCGGATCAACCTTCTGCGGCGGCAGTTCGGCATATTCCGGATGGATCGGACCGACATGGTGGTTTTCGGCTGGCTCGCCGCGGCCGCCATAGCCCAGTTCAAGACAGACGGAGTTGTCGACAGCCATCTGGATCGCCTGGCGGACGCGTTTGTCAGCATAGGGCTTCTTGCCGTCGATTTCTGCCAGCTGGTTGGTGCGGATCACAATCGAAGACATGGTGACAACTTCGGATTTCTTGTAGCCGAGACCGTCCATCACGTCGATGAATTCACCAACCGATTCATAAAGCATGTCGACTTCGTCGGATTCCAGCGCGGCCAGCCAGGACGACGGGTCGGTGCCGAAATCGACGTATTCGATACGGTCCAAAGCGGGCTTGCCGTAAATCGCTTCGCCCCACCAGGTGTGGTTGTCGTTGCGTTCCAGGGTCGACTTCACGCCCACTTCCAGTTCGGTCAGCAGGAAAGGGCCGGTGCCGACGTTGGACAGGAAATCATTGGTCTGGAAGGACGCGTGAACAATCGCCGCCGGGTAATCCGACATGCCCGCGATCAGCGAAATGTCGGAGTTCGGCAGGTTCAGCTTCACGGTGTGGCTGTCGACCACTTCGATGCCGCCTTCAATCGCCTGGCCGGAGTCTGCGTCGATCAGGGTCGCAAAACGGCCGGCCATCGAGTTGCCTTCCAGCGACTTGTCGCACCAGCGTGCAATGTTGCGGGCCACGTCTTCGGCAGTGAAGTCGTCGCCGTTGTTCCACTTGACGCCTTTGCGGACGTTCAGCGTGTAGACGGTTGCGTCCTCGTTGACTTCCCAGCTTTCCAGCAGCATGCCGGTAAAGGAGCCGTCATTGTTGTATTCAACCAGATATTCGATGGTGCCGCGGGTCTTGTTGGCCATCTGCGACCAGTCAAATGTGCGCGGGTCCTTCAGCGGGCGGACTTCGGTCTGGATACGCAGGGTTCCGCCTTGCTTTTTCTCTTCAGCAGCTTGTACCGGTGCGGCCATGCCGATCATGCCATAGGCAGCCGTTGCGGTCACACCAAGCGCGGTGGCGCGGGTCAGGAACTCGCGGCGGTCGAGCTTGCCATCCAGCACTTCTCCGGCGTGCATCTTGGCGGCCCAGTGTACCGGTGCTCCGTTGATTGTGTCGTTGGTCATTTAGGTCTCCCTGTTATCCCGTTTGGTCATTTGTCTTGCGAAACGGATTTTGGCCCGGCGGTGTGCCGGGCGTTTTTGTTTAGCGTTTTGGATTAAAGTTTCCCCATGGCTGTATTCGGGCAGAGATATGCCGTTTCGTCAATGCACAGTTTCGGCGTTTGAAGGTAAAATTACGACATTCGGGGTGTCGGTTTCCCGAATTGAAACGGTATGCTACTGAATACTGTTCAAAACTGCCCAGTAACCGGGGCGAATTCCGCACTTGCTGGAAAACATGCAAGAATCTGCAAGCGGATCAAACTATTGTGACTTCTTGCGGGCGGCTTTGCGCACTGCGCTGGGGGTTTGACCGGCGTGCTGGGAGATGAAGCGGGTAAAGTAGGCGGCGCTGCCAAACCCCAGATGAGCAGCGATGTCGCGGATGGGCAGCTCAGAGCTGATCAGCAGTGTGCGCGCGGCGTGCAGCTGGCGCTCGGTCAGCAGGGCTGCGGCGGTCTTGCCGGTCTCGGCCTTGCAGACCCGCGTCAGGTGGGTTGGCGTGACCTTCAGCGCGGCCGCGTAATCGGCCATGGCGGCCTGGGTGCCGGGCAATTCGGCAATGCGGAGGCAGTAGGCCTGGCACAGGCGCTGCGCTGCGTTCTGCCGGGCAGCCCGTCCGGCGGGCTCCGGTTGCCGGTGCAATGCAATGGCGGCCAGTTCGCAATGTGCCTGAACGGAGCGATGCCAGAGCAGCTCCTGCGCGTTCTGCTCGCGGCTGATGGCTTCGAACAGGGCGGTCAGCCTGGCCTGGTCCTGAAGGCTGGCGAACCGCTTCTGGACCGGCGTTTCCGGAAACGGCAGCGGCAGCGGGCCGGATACCGACAGAACCTGTCCCAGGCACTGGCGGGTGAATTCGGCGGACCACAGCGTGCCGGCCGGAAGGAAGATGGCGCTGTAGGGGCCAAAGCCGCGCTGTGCGCCATTGACACAGATGCGCCCCTGTCCGCGGGTGATCCAGATCAGCAGGTGTTCGCGGCGGGTATGCGCCAACCCGGTCTGCCAGGCGCCATCGGGGGCAAGCCTGGACAAGGGGGCGGCGTGAATGTCGCCGGACAGGGTCGGATCAAATGGCATCAGATATCTTAAGCGCAGGAACAAATACGATCTGCTCCAACAGGGCATGAATCCCTGATTCTGGCAAGTTTTCGCCGGCCGGCACCGAAAACGTATAAATTTTTAGGGTTTGTGCCTGCTGGCTGTCCGCGCGGCGGCGGTCAGGCCAGGGCCACCTGCTGCCAGTCTTTCATGCGGGCGCGGAACCAGCTGCGCTGACGCTTGGCAAACCGCCGGGTGGCGATGGCCGCGCGTTCTTCTGCCTCAGTCAGCGAAATCCGGCCCTGGCCGTAGGCCATCAATTCCGGAACCCCGATCGCCTTGCAGGACGGCAGGGCGGGGTCATAGCGGTCCTGCATCGCGCCGATCTCAGCCATGGCGCCTTGATCCAGCATCTGGCCAAAGCGCTTGCGGATGCGGGCCTCCAGCCAGGATTTCTCTGAGTTCAGCACCAATGCAGTGCAGCCGGACAGCGGCAGCGCCGGGGCGGGGGTGTCATCCTGCCAGCCGGCCAGCGGGCGGCCGGTGGCCTTCAGCACTTCCCAGGCGCGCTGCACCCTGGCCCGGTTCTGCAGATCGATGCGGGAGGCGGTCTTGGGGTCCAGCTCTGCCAGCAGCGCCTCAAGGGGCAAGCTGTCGCCCTTGGCGCGGACCTCGGGCGGGGTGGCAGGAATGTCCGCCATGCCTTCGGTCAGGGCGGTGAAGTAAAGGCCAGTGCCGCCGGTGATGATCACCCGTTCGGGCCCTTTCAGCAGCTCCAGCACTTCGCGCAGCCAATGGCCGGCGGAATAATCCGCATCATAGGGCAGGTGCCCGTAGAGCGCGTGAGGCGCCTGCGCTTCTTCCTCAGCCGAGGGTCGGGCGGTGATTACCCGCCAGCAATCATAGACCTGGCTGGCATCGGCATTGACGATGATGCCGCCCTGCCGCGCGGCAATCTCCAGCGCCAGCGCGGACTTTCCCGAAGCGGTGGGGCCGGCAATCAGCACAGGCAAATCCGGGTTGATGTCAGGCAGGTTCATTCAGGCGTGTTCCGTCTCTTAAGTCCAGTTCCGCAAAACTGTGCGGAAAGCGCGCTGCGCGGATTGAAACCGGCGGCGATTTGCTTCATTTTGCGCGCAAACTAACCCTCACATCTTCTGGAGCGCAACATGCCTCAACCGCAAGACAAGCCGGAGCTGCATCCGGCCGCCGCCTATAAACGCGTCATGCTGAAAATTTCGGGCGAGGCATTGATGGGCGATCAGGGGTTCGGCCTGCATCCGCCGACCGTGCAGCGCATCGCCCGCGAAGTGAAATCGGTGCAGGAGATGGGCGTTGAGATTTGCATGGTGATCGGCGGCGGCAATATCTTCCGCGGTCTGTCCGGGTCCGCCCAGGGCATGGAACGGACCACCGCTGATTACATGGGGATGCTGGCAACCGTGATGAATGCGCTTGGCATGCAGTCGGCGCTGGAAGAACTGGGGGTTTTCACCCGGGTGATCTCGGCGATCCGCATGGATGAGGTGGCCGAACCCTATATCCGCCGCCGCGCCGTGCGCCACCTGGAGAAAAAGCGGGTTTGCATCTTCGCGGCGGGCACCGGCAACCCGTATTTCACCACCGACACTGCCGCCACCCTGCGGGCCAATGAAATGGCCTGCGAGGCGATCTTTATGGGCAAGAACGGGGTTGATGGCGTTTATGACAAAGACCCCAAGGAACATGCCGATGCCGTCCGTTATGACGAGATCAGCTATGACGAAGTCTTTGCCAAACGGCTGAAGGTGATGGATGCCTCGGCCATTGCGCTGGCGCGTGACAACAATCTGCCGTTGATCGTGTTCCCGCTGGATGAGCCGGGCGGCTTCCGCGGCATCCTGGCCGGCAAAGGCACCTATACCAAGGTTCACGGCTAAGCCCTGATCAGGGGTTGAGGAAAGACGCGGGCCCATTGCAGCCCGCGTTTTTTTGTGTCTGGCCGGGGCGGATCCCTTGGCGAGGCAGGGCAATTCCGTGAAATCACCGGAATGCAGACTAAATTTCCTGGATGACAGGGGAGACCGGCAAGGGGCAATATGCAATCCCGGCGGCGGCAAATCCTGGCCGACATCGCTATACATCAGCCTTCCAATGGCTTATGAGCCAAGGGAAGACCGCCTCAGATAAGGGGAGAGAGCAGAATGTCTGATGATTTTGAACTGGATACCGACGACCTGAAGCGCCGTATGGACGGTGCCATGGCCAACCTGCGGACCGAATTCGCGTCCTTGCGCACCGGCCGGGCCTCTGGCTCGATGCTGGAGCCGGTGATGGTGGATGCCTATGGCTCGATGACGCCGATCAACCAGGTCGGCACCGTGAACGTGCCCGAACCGCGTATGGTCACCATCAACGTCTGGGACAAGGGCCTGGTCGGCAAGGTCGAAAAGGCAATCCGCGAATCCGGGCTGGGGATCAACCCGCAGCTTAATGGCACCATCATCATGCTGCCGATTCCGGAGCTGAACGAGGAACGCCGCCGCGAGCTGACCAAAGTTGCCGGGCAGTATGCCGAACATGGCCGGGTTTCGATCCGCAACGTGCGCCGCGACGGCATGGATCAGATCAAGAAGGCCAAGGCCGACGGCATGTCGGAAGACGATCAAAAGTTCTGGGAAGCCGAAGTGCAGGAGCTGACCGACAAGATGATCAAGGCCGTGGATGAGGCGCTTGAGACCAAGCAAGCCGAAATCATGCAGGTCTGACCGGCAGTATGCCAGGAGATGCAAATCCGCAATTGAGCGCCGCCGGAGAGTCTCCGGCGGTCCGTTCCGGCCCGCGCCATGTGGCCATCATCATGGACGGCAATGGCCGCTGGGCGCAGGCCCGCGGGCGGCCGCGGCTGTTCGGCCACCATGCTGGCGCACGCCGGGTGCGTGAAGTTGTCGAGTGCTGCCCAAGTCTGGGCGTGAAATACCTGACTATCTTTGCCTTTTCGACCGAGAACTGGAAACGCACCCAGACCGAGGTCGCAGGCCTGATGAGCCTGTTCCGGCGTTACATTTCCAAGGAAATGAACGCTTTGGCCGAAAAAGATGTCCGGGTGCGCTTTATCGGCGACCGGGTTCGGCTGGATGCCAAGCTGATCGACCTGATGGACAAGCTGGAACAGAAGACCGAAGGCAACGACGGCACCCAGCTGACAATTGCGCTGAACTACGGCGGCCGTGACGAGGTTGCCCGCGCCACCAAACGGCTGGCGCAGGATGTGGCGGATGGCCGGCTTGATCCCGCCAAAGTCGATGAAGAAACCCTGCCGCGGTATCTGGACACCCATGTGCTGCCGGATCCGGATCTGGTGATCCGCACCAGCGGCGAGGCGCGGATCTCGAACTTTCTGCTCTGGCAATCGGCCTATGCGGAGTATGAGTTCATCGACACGCTGTGGCCGGATTTCTCCGGCGAGGAGCTGGCGAGGCTTTGCAACAGCTATGGCAGCCGCGACCGCCGGTTCGGGGCCGTCAAAACATGAGTGCCGCCAAGGGCCGCTGGGCGGACCTGCTGCCGCGGGCCTTGTCTGCTGTGGTGATGGTGGCCGCGGGCGGATATGCCGTGTGGGCCGGCGGGCTGGTGTTCGATGTGCTGATTGCCCTGTGCAGCGGCGGCATGGTGTGGGAACTGGTGCGGATGCTTCAGCCTGCGCGCAGCGGCACTGCGCTGCAGCTTGGTGCAATCTCTGCCGTTGCCGTACTGCTGGCGTCGTTCCTGCCGGTGCTTTGGGTGCTGCCGGTCTTGGCGGCCCCTGTGGCGGCAGGGTTCGGCCAGATCAGCGAACGGCGGCAGTATTTCACCGGCTTTGCCTTGTGGGTTCTGCTGGCGGGTTTCGGCTTTATCTGGCTGCGCGGCCAGATGGGTGTGGCCTGGATGCTGTGGCTGATCGGCATTGTGGTGGCAACTGATATCGCGGGCTACTTTGCCGGCAAGGCGATCGGCGGGCCAAAGTTCTGGCCGCGTGTCAGCCCCAAGAAAACCTGGAGCGGCACCGCGGCGGGCTGGCTGGCAGCTGCTGTCGTGGGTGCGGGTTTTGCCGGGCAGATGGGGCTGGGCTATGGCATTGTGGTGCTGTCGGTGCTGCTGTCGATGGCCAGCCAGGCGGGTGACGTGGCCGAAAGCGCACTGAAGCGGAAGATGGGCGTCAAGGATTCCAGCGGGTTGATTCCCGGCCATGGCGGGCTGTTCGACCGGTTCGACGGGATGCTGGGGGCTGCGGCGATGTTCCTGGCCGTGACCGCCCTCTGGGGATAACCAGACAGGAAAAACTATGCGGAAAGTCTCGATTTTCGGCGCGACGGGCTCGATTGGCCAGAACACCATCGATCTGATCCGCCGCGCGCCGGACGCTTATGATGTTGTGGCGCTGACCGGCGGCGCCAATATCGCCCAGCTGGCCGAAGACGCTGTTGCGCTGCGGGCTGATGTTGCTGTGACTGCTTATGACAACCGCCTGCCGGATCTGCGCGCGGCGCTGGCAGGGACCGGCGTCGAGGCCGCAGCAGGGCAGGCGGCGCTGGTTGAGGCTGCTGCACGGCCTGCCGATTGGATCATGTCGGCCATTGTGGGCGCGGCTGGTCTGGCTCCGGGGTTGGAGGCGCTGAAACACGGCACCACCCTGGCGCTGGCCAACAAGGAATCGCTGGTTTGCGCCGGCCGGTTGCTGCTGGAGACAGCAGCGGCGCACGGCGCCCGGCTGCTGCCGGTGGACAGCGAGCATTCGGCGGTGTTCCAGGGGCTGGCGGGCGAAGACATCGGTGCAGTTGAGCGGATCATCATCACCGCGTCCGGCGGTGCATTCCGCGACTGGCCGCTGGAAGAGCTGCCAGCTGCAAGCCTGGCACAGGCGTCCTCGCATCCCAATTGGGACATGGGGCAGCGGATCACCATCGACAGCGCGTCCATGTTCAATAAAGCACTGGAAGTTATTGAAACCCGGGAATACTTCGGTGTCCGGCCTGAACAGATCGAGGTGCTGGTGCATCCCGAATCGCTGGTCCATGCGTTGGTTGGTTTCAAGGACGGTGCGCTGATGGCGCATCTGGGCGCGCCAGACATGCGCCACGCCATCGGATACGCGCTGCATTGGCCGGAACGCCAGGAACTGCCGGTGGAGCGGCTGGATCTGGCCCGCATCGGCCAACTCAATTTCCGCGCACCGGACCCGGCCCGCTATCCGGCGCTGCGCCTGGCCTATGATGTGATGGCCCGCGGGGGCATGATGGGCGCAGCCTTTAACGGCGCCAAGGAACAGGCGCTGGATGACTTCATCGCAGGCCGCATCCGGTTCACTGATATGGCGGCCGTCACCGAGACCGCGTTGGAGCGCATGTCAGCGGAACGTGACCTCATTGATGCCGCAATGACACTTGATAACGTGACCCGGGTCGACCATCTCGCCCGGCAACAGGCGGCACGCGCCGCAGAAGAACGCATAGGGTAGATCTTTGGACGTACTTGCTTTTGTTCCGCAGTTTGGCGGTTTTCTTTATACGATTGCCAGTTTTGTCATCGCCTTGTCGGTGATTGTGGCAGTGCATGAATACGGCCACTACATTGTTGGCCGCTGGTCGGGAATCCATGCCGAGGTGTTCTCGCTGGGGTTTGGCCCGGTGCTGTGGAGCCGGGTGGACAAACACGGCACCCGCTGGCAGGTCGCAGCGCTGCCGTTTGGCGGTTATGTGAAATTTCTTGGTGATGCTGATGCGGCCTCGGGCAAGGATGCCGGTGCTATGGAAGCCGCCGCAGACGATCCGGCAGCCCTGCGCCGCACCATGCATGGCGCGCCGTTGTGGGCCCGGACCGCAACTGTGGCTGCAGGCCCGGTGTTCAACTTTGTGATGTCGGCGATCATCTTTACCGCTGTTGCCATGTCCCAAGGCATCATGCGCGACCCGCTGACCATTGGCGCGCTGGCGCCGCTGCCGGGTGTCGAAAGCGGGCTGCAGCAGGGGGATGAGCTGATCGCAGCAGGCGGAATTGCGGTGCCAAGCTATACCGATCCCGATGCCTGGGACGCCTTCCGCGAGGCCCTGCCGCAAGAGCAGCCGCTGGACTATCAAGTGCGCCGCGACGGTACTGAAATCAGCGTTAGCGGACCGTATCTTTATCCGCCCTATGTGCGCGGTGTGGTGCCGCGCAGCGCTGCGGCGGATGCAGGATTGCAGCCGGAAGACGTGATCCTGGCGATGAATGGCGCGCCGGTTGTGTCCTTTGACCAGCTCAAGACGCACGTTGAGGCCGCGGACGGCAAAGTGCTGGTGCTGGACGTCTGGCGGGACGGCCAGCAGGTCGAAATGGCTCTGGCGCCGCGCCGCACCGACGAGCCGCAGCCGGATGGCGGTTTTGCCACCCGCTGGCGGATCGGCATTATTGGCGGCCTGGCTTTTGAACCGGCAACAGAATCCGCAGGCTTCGGCACCTCTTTCGCGGCGGGCACTTATCAGGTTTGGGCTGTGGTGGAGACCTCGTTGTCGGGGCTGAAGCATATGATCACCGGCGCCATCAGCACCTGCAACCTGTCCGGGCCGATCGGCATTGCCGAAACTTCGGGCGCGATGGCCAGCCAGGGGGCCGAGAGCTTTATCCGCTTCATTGCGGTGCTGTCGACGGCTGTGGGCCTGCTGAACCTGTTCCCGGTGCCTGCGCTGGATGGCGGCCATCTGATGTTCTATGCCTACGAGGCCGTGGCAGGCCGTCCGCCCAGCGACCGGGCGGTGCGGGTGCTGATGTCGCTTGGCATTGCCATTGTGCTGTCGCTGATGGTGTTTGCGCTTGGCAATGATTTGTTCTGCTGAGAAGCCTGCCTCGACACGATGACTTCGGGCGGCCATTTTGCCGCCCAAGTGCTGCCACATTCTCCCGTTAACTTTTTATCAATCCGCAGATTGTGCCAGATAGGTGCATTGCGGACTGGTGGACGATAACTGGGGGACAAATGATGCAGACACTCTCGCAATCTTACCATGGCCTGGGCCTGTTGGTCCTGTTGAATTGGGACCGTGCGCTGACGGGTTTTGCCGTCCTCGGCGCATTGACCGCAGGCGCCTGGCTCGCCACGTTGTGATTCCTGCAACCGGCGCGCAAGCCCGCCGTGCCGGTTGCTGCCAGAATGCGCTTTGTTGGTTTTGACAAGCGCTTTCAAACCCGGTACGCACATCCCAAAGCTGCTATAATAATCGGGTTTTGAAAAATGGTTTGGGGGAAAGTCGCAGGCAAGTCCTGTGGTGAGCGTAAGTCGGGCATCAACATCTTGTACCGTAAAGTTTCGGCTATTTCTCTGGCGGTTGCGCTGGGTTATGCATTGTCTCCGCTGCCGGCCGAGGCGCAAAGCTTCCGCTTCAATACGGTTCAGGTCGAGGGCAATCAGCGGATCCAGACGTCCACTGTTGTTGCCTACACCGGGATCGAACGGGGGCAGACAGTCAGTGCGGGCGAGTTGAACGACGCCTATCAGCGCATCCTTGACAGTGGCGTATTTGAAACAGTGGAATTGGTGCCGCGCGGCAACACGCTGGTGATCAAAGTCACCGAATTCCCGACCATCAATCAGATCAGCTTTGAGGGCAACCGCCGTCTCAAGGATGATTCCCTGGACCAGATTATCGAATCTGCGCCGCGCCGGGTGTTCAGCCCCTCGCAGGCCGAGCGCGACGCCGCCGCAATTGCCGAGGCGTACAGCGTTCAAGGCCGTCTGGCGTCGCGCGTGACCCCGCGGATTATCCGCCGCAACAACAACCGCGTCGACCTGGTGTTCGAGATTTCCGAAGGCGACACCATCGAGGTGGAGCGCGTCTCCTTCACCGGCAACCGGGTTTATTCCGACCGCCGTCTGCGCCGGATCCTACAGACCAAACAGGCTGGATTTCTGCGCGCATTCATCAACTCGGACACGTTGATCGAGGACCGGCTGGAATTCGACAAGCAGGTGCTGCGCGATTTTTACCTGTCTCGCGGTTACGTGGATTTCAGGATCAACAGCTCCAACGCTGAAGTCACCCGCGAGCGGGATGCGGTCTTCCTGGTGGTCGATGTGACCGAGGGCCAGCAATTCAAGTTCGGCAACATTTCGGTGACCAGCGAAATGCCGGAAGCGGATGCCGACCTGTTCAGCTCCACGCTGAAGATCAAGCCCGGTGTGGTCTATTCCCCGACATTGGTCGAGAATGCAATCGACCGGATGGAAGGGCAGGCTGTCCGCAATGAGATCGATTTTCTGCGGGTCGAGCCGCGGGTCACCCGCAATGAGCGGGATCTGACCCTGGATATTGAGTTCGTATTGCGCCGCGGTCCGCGGGTGTTTGTCGAGCGTATCGATATCGAAGGCAATACCACCACGCTGGACCGGGTGATCCGTCAGCAATTCCGCTCGGTGGAAGGCGACCCCTTCAATCCGCGGTCCATCCGCAACAGCGCAGAGCGTATCCGGGCGCTTGGTTTCTTTGCCAACGCCGATGTAGAAACCCGTGAGGGCAGCTCGTCCGATCAGGTGATTATCGACGTCGACGTCGAGGAACAGCCAACCGGGTCGCTGAACCTTGGCGGTGCATACTCGGTCACGGATGGTTTCGGGGTCAGCGTCGGCCTGACCGAGAACAACTTCCTGGGCCGCGGCCAGCGGCTGTCTTTCAATGTCGCCACGGCGACGGAATCGGATTCCTATGTTCTGGGCTTTACCGAGCCTTACCTTTTGGGCCGGGATTTGCGGTTCGATTTGGACCTGGGGCTGAATGAAACCGACTCCAGCTTCTCGGAATACCGCACCAAACGGATCTTCTTCCAGCCTGCACTGACGTTCAGCACAGGTGAGGATACGTCGCTGCAAGTCCGCTATACGTGGGATGCGGACGAGATGCTGTTCACTGATGGCGAGGATGACGACACGACCTCCTTCCTGGCCAGCCCGGTTATCCGCAATGAAATCGCGCAGGGTGAGCGTTCGGCCAGTGCCATCGGTTTCACCTACCGCTATGACAGCCGTTTGACCGGCCTGGATCCGACTGCGGGCTTCCTGGTTGAAATCGGGGCCGACTATGCCGGCTTGGGCGGAGATTCTGAATACTTCAAGACCACAACCAAGATTGTGGCGCAGAAACAGATTCTGAACGAGGAAGTCACGATCCGTGCGACCTTGGAGGCGGGTGCGTTCCAATGGGAGGGCAGCGGTTCCAGCCGCTCGATCGACCGGTTTGTGCTGACCCCATCGGTTATGCGCGGATTCGAACCCGGCGGTATCGGTCCGCGGGACCAGTCCAGTGGTGCGCCAGGCAACAGCAGCTACAATGATTTTCTAGGTGGCAACTACTATGCCGTGGCCCGCTTTGATGCGGAATTCCCGCTGGGCTTGCCTGAGGAACTGGGGATGCGTGGCGCCCTGTTCTATGATGTTGGCAGCCTTTGGGGAACGCAGAACGTGGACAGATCCCTCCCCGCAGGCGGAAATGCAACTGTGGTAGGAGGCAGCAGATCGTTCCGCCACGTCGTCGGCGTTTCCCTGCTGTGGACCACCGGGATCGGCCCGCTGCGCTTCAACTTCTCCAAAGCCCTCCAGAAAGAGGACTTTGACCAGGAACAGAGTTTCGACCTGACCTTGCAGGCGCGGTTCTGATCTGGTGCGGCGGCCTGCGCCCAGTTATTGGGCAGCGCTTGGTCTAGCCATAGCGCTGTCCGGGTCCGGGACGGTGCCGGCCCTAGCCCAGGAGCCGGCTTCACCACCCCCCAATGCGGGCGCGGAATTCCAACTGGGGCTGCCGCAAAGCGGTATCCTCACCATCCAGCCTGACCGGCTGTTTTCCGAAAGCGCCTTTGGCAAGCGGGTGGAGCGCGAGATTGAGGCCGAGGGCGCGGTGCTCACTGCGGAAAACCGCCGCATCGAGGCTGAACTGCGCGCCGAGGAGCTGGAGCTGACCGAACGCCGCAGCGACATGGCGCCGAACGCCTTCCGTGCCCTGGCCGATGCTTTTGATCAGAAGGTGCAGGAAACCCGGCGCCGCCAGGACCAGAAGCTGCGTGAAATCAACCAGATGGGCGAGGAAGCCCGGCGGGAATTCATCGCCGCCTCACTGCCGGTGCTGCAGCAGATCATGCGGGAGTCCGGCGCAGGGGCGATTCTGGATCATGCTTCGGTCTTTCTGAGCGCCAATGCCGCTGATATCACCAGTCTGGCAATCGGCCGGATAGACGAGGTTCTTGGCGATGGCGCGGCAGATGAGGACGGCGATCGCTGAGCGTGCGAACTTGCCCAAGTGCCCTCTGCTTGCTAGGGACGGCACAGCACAATTGACGAAAATGGGAAACCACGCATGACCACCGAGCTGCAAAATGCTGACATTCAACTGATCCAGCGGATCCTGCCGCACCGTTACCCGTTCCTGCTGGTCGACAAGGTGGTTGATATCGACAGCTACAAATCGGCGCGCGGCATCAAGAATGTCACGATGAACGAGCCGCACTTCCAGGGCCATTTCCCGGGAACGCCGATCATGCCGGGTGTCACCATCGTCGAGGCGATGGCGCAGACCGCAGGCGTGATGCTGGGCGTTGGCATGGACATGGTCGATACCGACCTGCTGATCTATTTCATGAATATCGACAAATGCAAATTCCGCCGCAAGGTGGTGCCCGGTGATGTGCTGGAAATGCATGTCGAAACCCTGCGCGGCAAACCGGGCGGCAAGATCTTCAAGTTCCTGGGGCGCGCCACGGTGGACGGTGAAGTGGCCGCAGAAGCCGAATTCACCGCGATGGTTGACCGCCAGGTAGAGGGCGCCTGATATGAGCAGCATCCACCGCAGCGCCATTATCGAAGACGGTGCCAAAATCGGCGAGGGCTGCGAGATCGGTCCGTTCTGCCTGGTTGGACCTGATGTTGTGCTGGGGGACCGGGTTGTTCTGAAATCCCATGTGGTGGTCACAGGCGACACCGAGATCGGCGACGATACCGTCGTCTTTTCGTTTTCGGTGCTGGGCGAGATCCCGCAGGATCTGAAGTTCAAGGGCGAGAAGTGCAAGACCCTGATCGGCAAACGCAACCGCATCCGCGAGCATGTGACGGTGAATGCTGGCACTGAGGGCGGCGGAGGTGTGACCAAGATCGGCGACGACGGCTTGTTCATGGCGGGCTGCCATATCGCCCATGATGCCCAGGTCGGCGACCGGGTGATTGTGGTGAATTCTGCCGCGGTGGCAGGCCATTGCGTGCTGGAGGATGACGTGATCATCGGCGGTCTGTCGGGCATCCATCAATGGGTGCGCATCGGCCGCGGCGCCATCATCGGCGCAGTCACCATGGTGACTAATGATGTGATCCCCTACGGGTTGGTGCAGGCGCAACGGGGCGAGCTGGACGGGTTGAACCTGGTCGGGCTCAAACGCCGCGGCGTCGCCCGCAGCGACATCACCGCTTTGCGTGCGGCGTTTCAGATGCTGGCCCAGGGCGAAGGCACCTTTCAGGAGCGCGCCAAGCGGCTGGGGGACGAGAGCGACAGCGAATACGTGCAGCGGATCGTCGCTTTCATCACCGGCGGCAGCGACCGCTCTTTCCTGACACCGGGGGGCTGAGACCATGCTGGCAGTGATTGCAGGCACCGGTGAACTGCCGGCTGAAGTTGTATCCCGTGTTGCCGGCCGGCCGCTGATCTGTGCGATGGCAGGGTCCGAACCGGACGCGGTGGATGCGGAAGTGACTTTCCGGTTTGAACAGCTGGGATCCTTTCTGGAACGCTTGAAGGCCGCAGATGTGACCGAGATCTGCATGGCGGGCGCGGTGCGCCGTCCCAATATCGACCCTTCGGCCATCGATGCCGCGACGATGCCGCTGGTTCCGGTGCTGCAGGCGGCGCTGGCTGCTGGCGATGACGGGGCTTTGCGGGCGATCATTGGCATTTTCGAACAGGCTGGGTTCACTGTCCGCGCCGCGCATGAGGTAGCGCCGGATCTGCTGATGGCAGAGGGTGTGCCGACCAAGGTCCAGCCGGGCGAGCTGGACAAGGCAGATGCTGTACGGGGCGCTGAAATTGTCGCCGCCATGTGTGCGGCTGATATCGGCCAGTCCTGTGCAGTGCGCAAGCAGCAGGCCATTGCGGTCGAGAACATCTTTGGCACCGACTGGATGCTGGCCTCGCTGCTGCAGCGTCCGGACGGGCAGGGCGGTTTGCTGTTCAAGGCGCCGAAACCGGCACAGGACCGCCGTGCTGACCTCCCCACCATTGGTGCCGGGACAGTGGAAGCCGCGGCAAAGGCCGGATTGTCCGGCATCGCACTGGAAGCAGGCGGCGTGATCGTACTGGATCAGGAGGCGGTGATTTCGGCCTGTGACCGGCTGGGCCTGTTCCTGTGGCTGCGCAAGGGATGAGCCTGCGGGTGTTCATTCTGGCGGGAGAGCCTTCGGGCGACCGGCTGGGCGGGGCGCTGATGGCGGGTTTGAAGCAGCTGGAACCGGACGTCGGTTTCGACGGCATCGGCGGTGCGCTGATGGCTGAGCAGGGGCTGGTCTCACGGTTTCCGATGGATGAGCTCTCGGTGATGGGGCTGGCCGAGGTGCTGCCCAAATACCGCCATCTGAAACGCCGGATCCGGGAAACTGCCGATGCGGTTCTGGAAACCAAGCCGGATGTGCTGATCACCATCGACAGCCCGGATTTCTCGCTGCGGGTGGCGCGGCTGGTCAAAGAGCAAAGCAATATCCGCACAGTTCATTACGTGGCGCCCTCGGTTTGGGCCTGGCGGCCCAAACGGGCAGGCAAAATGGCTGAGGTCATCGACCATGTGCTGGCGTTGCTGCCGTTTGAGCCGCCGCTTATGGAAAAGGCCGGGATGGCTTGCGACTTTGCCGGCCACCCGGTGGTCGCCGAGCCGCAGGCCACGCGTGATGAGGTTGCTGCGTTCCGGCAGCAATTTGGTCTGGGAAATGCGCCCTTTGTGCTGGCGCTGCCAGGCTCGCGGCGCTCTGAGATATCGCGGCTGGCGCTGGACTTCGGGGCTGCCTTGAAACACTTCCTGGAGACACATCCGGACTATAAGGTGGTCGTTCCTGCCGCCGCGCCGGTTGCAGGGCTGGTGCAGGAGACCTTGCAGAGCTGGCCTGCGGGCACCGTCCTGATTGACCCGAACAAATTCGAGCCAGCCACGGCAAGGGCCCACAAACGCGCCGCCTTTGCGGCAGCGGATCTGGCACTGGCCGCCTCTGGCACAGTATCGCTGGAACTGGCCGCCGCGGCCACGCCGATGGTGATTGCCTACAAGTTCCAATGGCTGACCTGGCAGATCATGAAACGCATGGCGCTGATCGACACCGTGACGCTGGTCAACCTGGTGAGCGATACCCGCGTGGTGCCGGAATGCCTGGGGCCAGAGTGCACACCGGACAATATAGCTGCCCGGCTGGCTGCGGTTTCAGCCGACCCTGGCGCGCAAATGGGTGCCATGGACGTGACCATGCAACGTCTTGGCAAGGGCGGTGAAGAGCCTGGCCTGCGTGCCGCCCGCGCGGTCCTGGACCGTTTGCCCATCCGATAGGGCAGGAGCGCGCCGGAGGCAGATGCCTCCGCCGCGCGGCTTTTGGTAGCGCGGGCGCTGCGCACCCGCGCGGAGCGCGCCGCCCGGGCAGCGCAGAACATGTGCGGATTGGCAAGATGACTCGGCGGATTTAGTTTTGCCGGGAACCGCTCGGGCGCAAATGCGCCCTTAGCGTTGACTCAATTTTGATCTGGAAACCTGCGTTTCCCTGACCCGGCGCAACCGTCCAATGGCGCGCCTCAGTAGCCGCGCCAGATCCAGCCGCCGCCAAAGATGCGGGAGCCTTCGCTGGCGTAGAACACGCAGGCCTGGCCGGGAGAGACGCCTTCCTCCGGGGTCAGCAGCTCGACCTCGGCGGTTGTTTCGCTCAGAGGACGGATGATCGCCTCGCGCGGGGGGCGGGTGGAGCGGACTCTGACCTTCACATGCCATTCATCCTGCGAGGTGAACGCCGTGTCGCCCAGCCAGTTGATTTCGCGCACCGGGATGGTGCGGGTGGCCAGCAGCTCCTTGGCGCCGACAACAACCTGTTTCTTGTCCACATCAAGCCTCACCACATACAGCGGTTCGCTGAGGCCGCCGATGCCCAGGCCGCGGCGCTGGCCGATGGTGTAATGCAGCACCCCGTCGTGGCGGCCTAGCACCCGGCCGTCGGAATGAACGATATCGCCCGGTTCCGCAGCACCGGGGCGCAGTTTTTCGATCACCCCGGCATAGTTTCCGTCCGGCACAAAACAGATGTCCTGACTGTCAGGCTTGTCCGCTACCGCCAGCCCGTATTGCGCTGCCATCTTGCGCGTTGCGTCCTTGGAGGGCAGATGGCCCAGCGGAAAGCGCAGGTAATCCAGCTGTTCCGGCGTCGTTGAGAACAGGAAGTAGCTCTGGTCGCGGTTTGCATCCTCGGCGCTGTGCAGCTCTGCCCCGTTTGCCCCCATCATGCGCTGGATGTAATGGCCGGTGGCCATGCAGTCGGCCTCCAGATCCTTGGCGGTTTCCAGCAGGTCCTTAAACTTCACCCGCTCGTTGCAGCGGATGCAAGGCACCGGGGTTGCACCGGCCAGATAGCTGTCTGCGAACTCGTCAATCACCGCATCCTTAAAAATGTTCTCATAATCCAGGACGTAATGCGGAAAGCCGCGCTCCTCGGCCACGCGCCGCGCGTCGTGGATATCGATGCCCGCACAGCAGGCGCCTTTTTTGGCCAGCGCCGCGCCGTGATCATAGAGCTGCAGCGTCACGCCGACCACGTCATAGCCCTGATCGGCCAAGTATGCAGCGACAACAGAGCTGTCGACGCCGCCTGACATGGCCACCACCACCCGGGTTTCCGAGGGCGGTTTGGCAAAGCCGAGCGAGTTTAGGTTTGAGTCGTGGTCCAGCGCCATGGGGCAGCTCCTGAAGGCAAGGGGGCAGGCGCCGCAGAATATAGGAAAATCCTACAGACTCTCAAGGGCCGTGGTTCACGTGCCGTTAAGCCTGATCGGAAATTCTTGTGCCAGACCTCAACGAAAAAGATCTTCGAGGGAAGAAAGATGTTTTTGAAGAAAGTTGACGGGCCGCGCGCCGTCACCCTGCCGGATGGCACCATCATGACCCGGGCGGACCTGCCGCCGACAACCACCAGGCGCTGGGTTGCCTCGCGCAAGGCTGCGGTGGTGCGCGGTGTTCTGTACGGGCTGCTGCCTCAGAAGGAGGCCATGCAGCGTTACGGGCTGAGTGAGGAAGAGTTCCGAAGCTGGGTTGCAGCGGTTGCAGACCATGGCGAAGAGGCCCTGAAAACCACGCGTCTCAAGAAATTCCGCAGCCCTGACGCAAAATAAACAGGCCCGCCCTTGAGTTGCATTTGTAAATTAACCATCATGGTAACGAGGCATTAACTTTTTTCCACCAAGGTTAACGCGACCTGAGGGAAACAGTGTACAGGCGGAGAAAATAATATGCGCATTCTGCTGGTTGAGGATGATCCGACCACGGCCAAAAGCATCGAACTGATGCTGACCCATGCCAACCTGAACGTCTACTCGACGGATTTGGGGGAAGAAGGGATCGATCTGGCTAAACTTTACGACTACGACCTGATCCTGCTGGATCTGGGGCTGCCCGATATGAACGGCCACGAGGTCCTGCGCCAGCTGCGCATGTCCCGTATCGAAACGCCGATTCTGATACTGTCCGGTGCCGATGATACCGACAATAAGATCAAGGGCTTCGGCTTTGGCGCGGATGACTATCTGACCAAACCTTTCCACCGTGAGGAACTGGTGGCGCGGATCCATGCGATCATCCGCCGTTCCAAGGGGCATTCGCAATCCATTATCAAGACCGGCAAGATTGCGGTCAACCTGGATGCCAAAACGGTTGAGACCGATGGCAAGGCGGTGCATCTGACCGGCAAGGAATACCAGATGCTGGAGCTTCTGTCGCTGCGCAAGGGCACCACGCTGACCAAGGAGATGTTCCTGAACCATCTTTATGGCGGCATGGATGAGCCTGAACTGAAGATCATTGATGTTTTCATCTGCAAGTTGCGTAAGAAGCTTAGCAATGCAACAGGCGGCGAGAATTACATCGAAACTGTCTGGGGGCGCGGTTATGTGCTGCGTGATCCGCAGGAAGACCACCTGTCAGGCGGCCAGCGGCTGGCTGTCGGCGCCTGAAAGGATGATCACCCGGTCGGCACATGACCATGTGCCGCCGGTTGCAAGGACCTGCCGGCTGGCGGGTCTTTTTGCTTTTTGCAGCTTGTTGCTGACGGTCTGATGGATGCGCTGGACGCGGCTGGCGCCGCACCTTATCACGAAAGGAAAGAACGAAGAGGGACCGCGCGTGGCAGAGAAAACAGAAAAAGACGTGTCAAACCTGACGGCTGAAGACGCGCAGGCTGAGTTTCTGGCACTGGAAGAAAATCTTCGGGCGGCGGATCTGGCCTATCATCAGGCCGACGCGCCTGAGATCAGCGATGCCGAGTATGATTCGCTGAAACGCCGTTACCGGACCTTGGCAGAGGCCTTTCCTGAACTGGCTGAGACAGCGGCCCGGCTGGACGCTGTTGGCGCGCCCGCGGCATCTGGCTTTGGCAAGATCACCCATTCGGTGCGGATGCTGTCGCTGGGCAACGCGTTTGAGGATGAAGACGTCGCCGATTTCGACCGCAGCATCCGCAAATACCTGGGCCTCACGCCTTTTGATGGATTGTCTTTTACCGCCGAACCCAAGATCGACGGGCTATCGCTGTCATTGCGCTATGAACAGGGCGTTCTGATCCAGGCGGCAACGCGCGGCGATGGCAGCATTGGTGAAAATGTGACCGCAAACGCCCGAACCATTGCCGACATTCCGCAGCAGCTGGACGGCGCGCCGGAGGTGCTGGAAGTGCGCGGAGAAGTCTACATGAGTCATGCGGATTTCGAGGCGCTGAATGCCCGGCACGAAGAACGCGGCGGCAAGATTTTTGCCAATCCGCGCAACGCCGCCGCAGGGTCGCTGCGGCAGCTGGATGCGGAAATCACCCGGGCCCGGCCTTTGCGGTTCTTTGCCTACAGCTGGGGTGAGCTGAGTGAACCCCTGGCAGAAACGCAGATGGAGGCAATTGCGCGGCTGCGCTCCCTGGGGTTTCAAACAAACCCGCTGACCCGGTTGTGCCCAACTCTTGAAGAGATGATTAGCCACTACCGCAGCATCGAAGAACAGCGCGCAACGCTTGGCTATGACATTGATGGCGTTGTGTATAAGGTCAATGATCTGGCCTTGCAGGGGCGGCTGGGCTTCCGCTCGACCACGCCCCGCTGGGCGATCGCGCATAAATTTCCGGCGGAACTCGCCTGGACCCGGCTGGAGGCCATCGACATTCAAGTCGGCCGTACCGGCGCGCTGAGCCCGGTTGCCCGTCTAACCCCTGTGACCGTTGGCGGTGTGGTGGTGTCGAATGCGACGCTGCACAACGAGGACTACATCCAGGGCCGCGACTCTAAGGGCGCGGAGATCCGGGCGGGCAAAGACATCCGCATCGGTGATTGGGTGCAAATTTACCGGGCCGGCGATGTGATCCCGAAAGTGGCTGATGTGGATCTGACCAAGCGGCCTGCGGATGCCGCGCCCTATCAGTTCCCGCAGACTTGCCCGGAATGCGCCAGCCCGGCTGTGCGCGAAGAAGGCGACGCCGTGCGGCGCTGTTCCGGCGGCCTGATCTGCCCGGCGCAGGCGGTGGAAAAGCTGAAGCACTTTGTGTCCCGCGCGGCCTTTGACATTGAGGGTCTGGGCGCCAAACAGGTGGAGCAGTTTCATTCAGATGAGTGGGTGAAAGAACCCGCGGATATCTTTGATTTGCAAGAAAATTATGGATCCGGACTCCAGCAGTTGAAGAACCGCGAAGGGTGGGGCGAAAAATCTGCGGATAACCTGTTTGCTGCGATTTCTGAAAAACGCACCATACCGATGGCCAAACTGATCTTTGCCCTGGGCATCCGCCACGCGGGCGAAGTTGCCGGCCGCGATCTGGCGTTGCATTACCGGGATTGGTACGCGATGGCGGAGGCGGTTGACGCCGCGCGACCCGCCGCGCTGGCGCACCGGGCAGCGGATGAGGCTGAGGAGGCTGAACGCCTGGCAGCCTCGCAGGAAGGCCGCCGTGCCCGCATCAAGGACGCCCGCGACGCGGCGATTATCGCTTGCGGTGTTCCAGCCGAAGCCGCCTCTGCTTGGGCGGACCTTATCGGTGTGGATGGGATTGGCGCAGTGCTGGGCCTGTCCCTGTCAGACGCCTTTGCCAACCCCGAAGAACGCGCGGCCATTGACCGGCTGGTGGCCAAGCTGACCATTGTGCCGCCGGATGCACCGGCAGCAGACAGCCCGGTGGCGGGCAAGACCGTGGTCTTCACCGGCACGCTGGAAAAGATGACCCGCGCCGAAGCCAAGGCGCGGGCTGAAGCTTTGGGTGCCAAAGTGTCCGGCTCGGTGTCCCAAAAGACCGACATACTGGTGGCCGGGCCGGGCGCGGGGTCCAAGGCCAAGAAGGCGGCTGATCTGGGCATCCGGACAATGGACGAAGATAGCTGGCTGGAGCTGATTGCAGAGGCATGAGCGGACGTCCCGAAATCCTGTTCCCGCTGTTCGCCGGGACCGAAACCTTGCAAGGGGTTGGCCCGAAAACGGCGCAATCTCTCACCCAGGTTGAGGTTGAGACACCGCGTGACTTGCTGTTTTCGCTGCCGTATTCGGTGGTGGACCGGCGGCGGCGCGATACTATCCTTAGGGTGGATCTGCCCGCCGTCGTTACAGTTGAAGTGACCATCGCCAGCCACCGCCCGGCCCGTAATCGGGGCGGTGCCTACCGGATCCATGTGGAGGATGCGGAGACCGAGTTTCAGCTGGTGTTCTTCCATGGCCGCAGCCGCTATCTTGAGGCTCAGCTGCCGGAGGGCGCGCGCCGGGTGGTTTCGGGCAAGCTGGAGCTGTTTGACGGGCTGGCCCAGATGGTTCACCCGGACCACATGCTGCCGGTTGAGGAAGCGCATGAGATCCCGGAGTATGAACCGGTCTACAGCCTGACCCACGGCGTCACCCAGAAGACCATGTATAAGGCGGCGCAAAGCGCGCTGTCGCGGATGCCGGAGCTGGCCGAATGGATCGACCCGGCGCAGATGCTTCGGGAAAACTGGCCCGCTTGGCATGACGCATTGCAAACGGCTCATGCACCGCAGGGTCCCGGTGATTTGGACCCGCAGGCACCGGCGCGGGCGCGGCTGGCATATGACGAGTTGTTTGCCCATCAGCTGACCCTGGCGCTGGCCCGCCAGACCGAACGTAAAATTCGCGGTATTCAAAGCCAGGCCACAGGGCGGCTGCAATCCCGGGTGTTGAAGGCATTGCCGTACCGGCCGACCAGCGCGCAAGCCCGCGCAATCGCGGAAATTTCGGCAGATATGGCGACGGACAAACGGATGAACCGGCTTTTGCAGGGCGATGTGGGTTCTGGCAAAACCTTGGTTGCTTTCATGGCCTTGCTGGTCGCTGTTGAAGCAGGCGGGCAGGGGGTGATGATGGCTCCCACGGGCATTCTGGCGCAGCAGCATATGGAAGGGCTTGCACCGCTGGCCGAGGACGCCGGTGTGGTGATTGAGATCCTTACCGGGCGCGACAAAGGCGCGGAGCGCAAGGCCAAACTGGCGGCGCTGAAATGCGGTGACATTCACATCCTGGTAGGTACCCACGCGGTGTTCCAGCAGGATGTGGAATTCCGCGATCTGCGGCTGGCCATTGTCGATGAACAGCACCGCTTTGGGGTGCGCCAGCGGATGGAGCTTGCGGAGAAGGGCAAGGGCGCGGATGTACTGGTAATGACCGCCACGCCGATCCCGCGCTCGCTGGCGCTGGCACAATATGGCGACATGGATGTTTCGGTGCTGGATGAGAAACCGCCGGGGCGCAAGCCGGTCAAGACCGCCGTGATCAGCACCGAGCGGATGCAGGAAGTGGTCGATCATCTGCGCAAGGCAATCAGTGAGGGACGTCAGTGTTACTGGGTCTGCCCGCTGGTCGACGAGTCTGAGCTAAGCGACCTGACCGCGGCGGAGGAACGGTTCAAGCATCTGCGGGCCATTCTGGGTGAGGGCACTGTGGGGCTGGTGCATGGCCAGATGCCGCCTGCGGACAAGGATGCGGCCATGGCCGCCTTTCAGGAGGGCAGAACCAAGGTTCTGGTGGCAACCACGGTGATCGAGGTGGGGGTGAACGTGCCGAACGCCTCGATCATGGTGATTGAGCGGGCCGAGATTTTCGGCCTTGCGCAGCTGCACCAGCTGCGCGGCAGGGTGGGGCGCGGCAGTGCCCAGTCAACCTGCCTATTGATGTACCAGCCTCCGCTGACCGAGGGCGGGCGCAAACGGCTGGAAGTCTTACGCGAAACCGAAGACGGCTTTCGGATTTCTGAAACCGATCTGCAGATGCGCGGCGCGGGCGACATGATCGGCACCGCGCAATCCGGCCTGCCGCGGTTCCGTATTGCCGATTTGGAACGCCAGGCCGGGCTGATGGCGGTGGCGCAAAGCGACGCGCGGGCGCTGCTGGCCGCCGATCCCAAACTGGACAGCCCCCGCGGCAAGGCTGCGCGTGTTCTACTGTGGGTGATGAAGCAGGATCAGGCAATCCGTTTGATTACAGTGGGTTAACGCGCATTTCAAAGCGTGTTCTCTGGCAGTGTTCCAATCTGTTCGCAAATGTTCTCAAAAAGTTCTTTACAGGCGTTCTTGAAAATGAGAACAAAGGAGCAACAAACTTGCCAGAGAGCGAAGAGACTGACCGGAGGAGGCCCGAGCCATGATTACACAGATCAAAACCACCATGCAGAACGCCCATTCGACCCTGCTGGAGGACGCCATCGGCGCGGCCTCGCTGATGGTGATGCTGGTGGCGGCGTTGCATCTTCCAGGGCTGTTCTGATCCGCTTTTCCCATTCCTGATTGCATCTGCTGTGCCGGGCCGGCCCTTTCCTGTCCCGGACTGCCCGAGGGATCAACCGCCTGTCCCGATCCCCAACTTGGATTGCCTCAATATCCAGCCTGGCCGACCCGGGTCCCGCACAGCAGAGCATGACTGCCGCCGCCATCCTGCCCGGATGCGCGGCGGTTTTTTTGTTTGAGGGGAGAGTGATCACACAGCGTAATGATTTGCACAGGTGCTGGTCGCGTTTCGATATTTTGGGCTAGCTGTGCAGGGCCGTAAAAGGCCGCGTCAGGCGCAGCGCTCCTTGGCGGCGGTCTGCATGGCTTCCAGCGTTGCCTCCAGCGCCAGCATGATCGAGGCGTGGCGGTTCTTGAACTCGCGCGCAGGCTGCAGCACTTCCAATCCGTCAAACGGCGCGTCCGGCACCGGGCCGTTCTGGGTCAGCATCGCCTTCAGCTGGTCGCGGGCGGTCTCAACCTCTTCCAGCGAGCGGCCAATGACATGGGCACCCACCACTGCCGCCGAGGCCTGTCCTAGCGCGCAAGCCTTTACGTCCTGGCCGAAATCCGCGATTCTCCCGTCTTCCACAGAAACATCGACGGTCACGGCAGAGCCGCAAAGCGGCGAGCGTTTCTTGACTGTGGCGCTGGGGGATTCAAGCCTGTTGAGATGCGGAATATCCGTGGCCAGCGCCAGAATCCGTGTGGAGTACAGTTTGATCAGATCACTTTCGCCAGCCATGTCTTTCCCGGGCTTTCCCTGCTTGGTTCTTCCCCATACATAGGGAGCCGAACAGCAGATGCAAAAGGTTTTTATCCATGACTATTGCCGCGTCCTTTGATCCCGCCAGCCTGGTGTACAATGATGCCGGGCTGATCCCTTGCATTGCGCAGGATGAGGCTTCGGGCGAGGTTTTGATGATGGCCTGGATGAACGCCGATGCGGTGGCGCGCACGCTGGAGACCAGGCACGTGACCTATTGGTCGCGGTCGCGCCAGGCATTTTGGGTGAAGGGGGAAACCTCGGGCCACGTGCAGGAACTGATAGACCTGCGGTTGGATTGCGACCGGGATTGCCTGCTGGCGCTGGTGCGTCAGACCGGGGCGGCCTGCCATACCAACCGGCGGACCTGTTTTTACACTGCGGTGCGGGGCGGTGAAGAGATTGAGCTGATGAAGCCGATGGGCTGAACAAGGATACGGCCCTGGCGGGCCGTGCCTCCGGCGGGATATTTTTAGCCAGAAGAAGCGGGCAGGCCGGCCAATTCGCGGATGTCCTGCGGGGTAGCCCCCTCGGCGCGGTATTTGGCGATGGCGCGGGCGTCATCACGTTTGGCAAGGCGCTTGCCATGCGCATCGCGGATCAGGCAGTGGTGGTGGTAGATTGGAATCGGTAATCCGAGCAGGCTTTGCAACAGCACGTGGATCTGTGTGGCCTCAAAAAGATCCGCACCGCGTACTGCATGTGTGATGCCTTGATCCGCGTCATCCACAACGACGGACAGATGGTAGGATGTGCCCATATTCCGGCGCACCAGGATGATGTCGCCAACGGTCATGATCAATTGTTCCGGGTCCAGCGGATGGATGCCTTCGAACTCCGGGCTGGTTTCCGTGAAGCTGCGTAAATCAGCTGCCTGGACGGCTTTCATCATGTTCAACCGGATCACGTCCTTGTCCGTGGCCTCGGATGCCGGGCGCGCGCGGCAGGTGCCTGAGTAGATGCGCCCGTCGGGGCCGAATTGCGGAACCCCTTCTTGAGGGGCGCCTGCGGCGGTCTCGATATCGGCACGGTTGCAGCGGCAAGGATAAGTCAGGCCCATCACTGTCAATTGGTCCAGTGCGGCGCGATAACGGGGCAGGCGGTCCGACTGGCGCATTACCGGCTCCGGCCATGTCAGGCCGAGCCACTCCAGATCCTCAAAAATCTGCGCCTCCCATTCGGGGCGCGCGCGGGATTGGTCGATATCTTCGATACGCAGCAGAAAGCTGCCGCCTTCCGCTATCGCCATATCATGCGCCAGGATGGCGGAATAGGCGTGGCCCAGATGCAGCGGTCCGGTTGGAGATGGCGCAAATCGGGTGGTGAATGTCACGCTTTTTCAATTACATATACGGTGGACTTCAAGTTGATTCCAGGGAGGTGGTCGCCGTGCTCCCGGAATAACAGCCGGGCGGCCGAACAGTCCAGCCATTCATTGAGTTTGCCGGTATAGGCCCGGTCTTCCAGCGCGTGATCATTGTAGGAAAAAGCAAACAGCCCGCCGCGCGGCAAGGCATGCAGGATCATGTCGAATACCGCTGGCGGGGCTGCGCCAGTGCCCAGAACTCCGCAGCCGGTGATCTGGCGGTAGGCGCCTTGCGGGATCGGCTTGCTGTCCATGACATCAATCTGTGTCAAGGTGCGGTAGACGCCCTTGCTGCGGGCCTGGGTGAGCATTTCGTCAGACGGTTCCATACCATCCACGGTGTCAAACCCTTGCAACCGCAGGGCCAGGCCTGACAGGCCGGTGCCGCAGCCGAAATCGAGAACAGGCACACTCATGTCCGGCTGGAACTTTGCCAAGGCTTCGGCGATACGGCCCGGTGTGGCGTAACCGTTCTCGGCGATCTCGGCGTCATAAGAAGCGGCCCATTGGTTGTAGTGCTCCAGGGTCGCTTCCGGTGTTTCAAGGTCGTAGGCCTTGTCCAGAAACTTTTCGCTCATGCTGCAAGTTTAGGCCCGGCAGCGGCAGTCCGTCTAGGAAAAGTTGCTGAGCCACTCTTGCCAGACATCCTTGGCGCGGTCGGTGTAGGCCTTGTAGCGGTCCTTGCGGCCGCGGCGGCCGCCCTTCAGGCCGTCAACCGGACGGAACAGGCCGAAGTTCACGTTCATCGGCTGAAACGTCTTGGCCTCGGCGCCGCCGGTGATGTGATGGATCAGCGCGCCCATGGCACTGTCCTGCGGAACTTCGGGCAGGTCCTGACCAAGGATTTCCGCAGCAGCCAGCCGGCCTGCCAGCAGTCCCATTGCTGCGCTTTCCACATAGCCCTCGACCCCGGTGATCTGGCCGGCAAAGCGAATGTTGGGTTTTGATTTCAACCGCATCTGCGCATCCAGCAGAGTGGGGGAGTTCAAAAACGTGTTGCGGTGGATGCCGCCAAGGCGGGCAAAGCTGGCGTTCTCCAGCCCGGGGATCATCTTGAAGACGTCTGTCTGGGCGCCGTATTTCATCTTGGTCTGGAAGCCGACGATGTTGAACAGTGTCCCCAGCGCGTTGTCGCGGCGCAGTTGCACCACCGCATGGGCCTTGACGTCAGGCTGATGCGGATTGGTCAGACCCACCGGCTTCATCGGGCCAAAGCGCAGCGTCTCGCGGCCGCGCTCGGCCATTACCTCGATCGGCAGGCAGCCGTCGAAATACCCGGCGGTCTCGCCCTCGTGAAACTCAGTTTTGTCAGCTGACAATAATGCGTCGATAAAGGCTTCGTACTGGTCCTTGTCCATCGGGCAGTTGAGGTAGGCGGTGCGTTCTTCCTCGGTTTCGCCCTTGTCATAGCGCGACTGCATCCAGGCCTGGGACATGTCGATGCTTTCCGCATAGACAATCGGCGCGATGGCATCGAAAAACGCCAGTGCCTCGGCGCCGGTTTCCGCCTGGATTGCCTGCCCCAGTTCCGGTGATGTCAGCGGGCCGGTGGCAAAGATCCAGTGGCCGTCCACAGGCAGTTCGGTGATCTCTTCGTAAGAGACCGACACATTCGGATGCGCCTTCAGCTTAGCCGTCACAGTTTCGGCAAAGGGATCGCGGTCCACCGCCAGCGCACCGCCGGCGGGCAGACGGTGTTTGTCCGCGGTGGCCATGATCAACCCGCCTGCTGCGCGCATTTCCCAATGCAGCAGGCCTACAGCGTTCTGTTCGTCATCATCCGAGCGGAAGGAGTTGGAACAGACCATCTCGCCCAGGTTGCCGGTCTGATGGGCAAAGGTCTCTACCTTGGGGCGCATTTCGTGGATCACCACGGATACGCCCATGTTCGCCGCCTGCCAGGCAGCCTCGGACCCGGCCATGCCGCCGCCCACGATATGCAATGTCTGTGCCGAATGATCTGTCATGCCCGCCACATAGGGCAGGGGGAGGGGTTGCGCAACAGGCTTGGCGGTCGAACCCGTGCCGCAGAGCCGCCGCAAATCGCACAGAATTTGTTGGCTGATTGTGATCTGACCGGGAGGGAGGGAAATTTGGGGCCGCCGCTGCGGGAATGGTCACCGGTGAGAGAGAACCGGTTGGAGGGACCCTTCCGCAGCAGCAGCCCAAATTGTGCCGGTCAGTGATTAATCAGCGACCGTGCCCAATCTTTGCCATCTTTCCGCCCGAATTGAAAGGCGTTTGGCTGGCGTCTTAAGGAAACAATATGTGCGGATTGGTAAACAAAGCCTAAAATTTTCGGAGATTTCCGGAGGTCAGGCCGGAATTCCCGAAAAATCCTCCCGACGCATCAGCTTTCCTGCCAGTCGGGGGCGCGTTTTTCGATAAAGGCGGCCATGCCTTCGATGGTGTCGCGGTACATCAGGTTTTCGACAATCACTCCGCTGGTATAGGCATAGGCCTGATCCAGCGGCATTTGCAGCTGCTCATAAAATGCCTGTTTGCCGATTTTCACAGCAGAGCCGAGTTTCGCGGCGATGGTTCCCGCCAGCCGGGCGGTTTCGTCCTCCAGCTCCTCCGGCGGTACGGCGCGGTTGGCCAGACCCAGGTCCACCGCGCGGGCGGCATTGATGAACTCGCCGGTGGTCAGCAGCTCAAACGCCTGCTTGCGCGGGATGTTGCGGGATAGGGCCACCATCGGTGTGGAGCAGAACAACCCGATGTTCACCCCGTTGACGCCGAACTTTGTGTCCTCTGCCGCCACCGCCAGATCGCAAGAGGCCACCAGCTGGCAGCCTGCTGCTGTGGCGATACCATGGACCTGGGCAATCACCACCTGGGGCAGCGACTGCAGCCCTGTCATCACGCTGGTGCAGCGGGCAAACAGGTCTTGGAAGTAAGCCTTGCCGCCGTCCGCCGCGGCGCGGCCTGCGGTCATCTGCTTGATGTCATGGCCCGCACAGAAGCCTTTGCCGGTGCCGGACAGGATCACCACCTTGATACTGCTGTCTTCGCGCAGGGCGTCGATCTGCGCCTGCAGGGCCGCCAGCATCTCGTCCGACAGGGCGTTCAGTTTTTCCGGCGTGTTCATCTTCAGCCGGGCAATGCCGCCCGTGTCGTGACGTTCCAGAATTGTCATCTTGCCCTCCTCGCAATTCTCGGGGCAACTCTATGCAGGGATAGGGGAAAGGGAAAGCATGACGCTGGCATTTGATGTCGCAGGTCTGACGGATTACCTGCACGAGATTTTTCCGCAGGTAAAAGACGATTTTGCCATCGACGCTATGGATGAGCAGGGCCTGCGGATGCGGCTTTTGACTGCCGAGCGGCATCTGCGGCCAGGAGGCACGGTATCGGGCCCGTCGATGTTTGCACTGGCGGATTGTGCGATCTATGCGCTGCTCCTGTCGCGATTGGGGCGCGAGGCGCTGGCCGTCACCACCAATTGTTCGCTGGATTTCATGCGCAAGCCGGTCGCTGGCGCGGATATCATCGCCGAGGCGCGGCTGTTGAAGCTGGGCCGGGTTTTGGCGGTTGCCGATGTGCTGATGTATTCCGAAGGGCTGGCAGAGCCGGTGGCGCGCGCCAGCATGACATATTCGATCCCGCCTAAGCGTTAACCGCAGTGGCAAAGGGCTGGCCGACCTTCACCAGCGTTTCCCGGCCTTTGGCGCTGTTTGCCACCAGATCGTCGGAGAAGCGGATCTTGCCGGGCTCAAACACCACCACCACGGTGGAGCCGCCGAATTTGAAAAAGCCCTTCTCGTCCATCTTCTGCACGTCGCCAGCGGTACGGGTGTTGACGATGCTGCCGACACCAAAGGCGCCGACCTCGACAAAACAATAGGTGCCCAGCGTTTCGGTCTCGATCAGGGTCCAGCTGCGTTTGTTCTCGCCGAACACATCCGGCCCGGCCCCCAGCGCAATCGGGTTCACCGAATGCAGCGCGCCGGCAATGTCCTGGGCGCCATTGATCCGGCCAGCGGCAGGAAAGTGGTATCTGTGATAATCCGCTGGGCACAGCCGCACGATGGCCAGGGCGCCGCCGATGAAGCGATCGGCGATGCCCGGCAGCATGGTGCGGACGGACATCGGGTGGCCTTTGACGGGCACAAATATATCCTCGGCCAATTCCGGGAACACCAGCACCCGACCATCGGCAGGGGAGACAACGTCCTTGGGGTCGGTGCTGTAGGGGCGCACTTCGGGTTTCAGATGGCGGACAAAGAATTCATTGAAACAGGAGAAACTCTCAGTGTCGGCAGAAGCTTCGGTCATGTCGATCGACAGGTCTTCTATCACCGCCTTGATCTTGCTCTTGGAGAACCGCGAGTTGAACCAGATGCCCATCAGACGGCTGATGAGGGGCGAGCCAAACAGCAGTTTCTCGATGGGCCGCGCGCTGGCGTTCTGATAGGCCCAGCGAATCCATTTCTCGCCGAGCACTGCCTCTTCAAAGGTCTCGCCGGTGTCGCGGTCAACAACAAGGATGGGATCGCGCTTCATAGGGCCTGCCATGTCTGGTTTCTGCTCCGCCGCGCCTAGCAAGAAGCGGCGGCGGGGCCAAGGCCGGAATTGGGTCGCAACGCCGGGGCAGGGACCGTTCAGGGACCGGGGGCCGTCTTGCGAATGCTCCAGTGGAGCTTTTGCGGCAGAAAAGTGCCTTAGCGCCGGGTGCGCAACGTGTGTCGTTCTGCGGCGGAATTGCTTTTCCAGAAAAGAACAAGGGGGCCGCAGCCCCCTGTCCCGGATGTTCTTTAGGGGAACAGCTTCTTCACGTAGTTCGGTAAGGCAAAGGCGGCCTTGTGGATCTCCGGATTGTAATATCCGGTCTCGATCCCGGCGGCGGCAAAGCGTGCCTCTAGATCCGCAAGGCTCACGTTGCGGGCCTTGTCCGAGTGGCTGCCCCAGCCGAACGCCATCGGCCCGCCGGCATAGGTCGGCACTGACGCCAGATAGCAGGACGCATCGGCGAACAACGCCTGGAAGGCGCGCAGGGTGCCGGTCAACTCGTCACCCTGCATGAACGGCACGCCGTTTTGCGTTACGATGATGCCATCCTCGGTCAGCGAACGGGCCGCGTGGCCATAGAAGGTGTCGGTGAACAGCACTTCGCCGGGGCCGATCGGGTCGGTCGAATCGACGATGATCACATCGAACTTTCCGGTATTCTCTTTCATAAAGAGCGCACCGTCGTTGATCACCAGATTGAGGCGCGGATCATCAAACGCGCCGTTGCTCAGCATCGGCAGGTATTCTTTCGAGAAATCCACCACGCCGCCGTCGATCTCCACCATGGTGACATGCTCGACCGACGTGTGGCGCAGCGCCTCGCGGGCCATGCCGCCGTCGCCACCGCCGATGATCAGCACGCGTTTTGCGGCACCATGCGCCAGGATCGGCACATGGGTCAGCATCTCGTGGTAGATGAAGTTGTCGCCTTCGGTGGTCTGCACCACGTCGTCCAGCGTCAGGATGCGGCCGAATTGGCCGTTCTGGAACACTTTCAGGCGCTGATGCTCGGAGTTGCTGTCATACAGCATTTCGTCCACGCGCAGGGCCTGGGCGTAATGCGCGTGCAGGCTTTCCGTCACCCACTCCGGTTTGCTGGCACTGTTCATGCCGCAACCTCTTTGGCGATCAGTTCCTCTCCGCGCAGCAGTTCGCGCACTTCCACCATGTCAGTGTTGAAGGCCTCTTTCAGCACGTCGACGGCTTTCCACGGCTCGGCATCGCCGCACATGAAGACGTCAAAGGCGCCATAGCCGATTTCAGGCCATGTGTGCACCGAGATATGGCTTTCCGCCAGCACGGCCACGCCGGAGACGCCCTGGGGCGAAAACTTGTGGGTGTGGATGTGCAGCAGGGTGGCGCCGCAAACGTCAACGCAGTCGCGAAACGCCTTCTGGATGCGGGCTTCGCAATCCAGGCCGGTGCCTTTCATTACTTCGATGATCAGATGGGTCCCAGCAAACACCTTGCCATCCTTGCGGATGAAATGGTCTTCGCGGTCCGAGTCCACAACGGAGTCGATATTCGCGGCTGTTACACCGCGGGCGGTATCTTCCTCATGGGCGCCTGTCTCCAGACCGATCCCCAGTTGGAAGAGGTTGGCGTCTTTCATGACACTCCCCTTCGTTCCAGTAGATTGCAATCCAGCCGGTTCCTTAGCGCCCCCCCGAATAAGGGTCCGGGGTTGGGATCGGTACCGAAAGTGAGGGGCATTTAGGCCGGGGGGGAGATTCGATCAACCTTTAATTTTTGCATAGCCGGTAACGCGCAAGGACCTGCATCCAGCGGATCATGAGGGCGGGCAAAAAAAAAGGGCCGGGGCGAACCCCGGCCGTCAGGTTGTTCTATTGCCCAGGGGATCATGGGCGCCAGAACGGAAGAGTGGCTTCATAATGGGCGTCCTGGCGGCTCAGCCCGATGTCCTTAAGCTGTGCTGCGCTCAGGTGTTTGAGATGGGTCCTTGTGCGGCGGCGCAGGCTCCACTTGGTGACCAGCACGGCAAAGAGGACGGCCCATTGCGCCAGCACCGGCAGGCCCGGGCGGCTGATCAGATAGGACATGTTCGAATGTGCCATTTGCGTGTGCTGTACCATGGGAGGCTTCCTATATTGTGTTGATACAATCCTGTTGATTTGTCGTGATGTTTTGATACAAAGGGGTAAGCGCGTTGTCCAAGGATGGATTGTAATGGGTACAATTTGGCCGCAAAGCCTGAGTGAGACAAAAGGTCCCAAGTATAAAAAGGTGGCAGATACAATCCGGTCTGCTGTCGAATTGGGCAGTTTGAAAATTGGTACAAAGCTGCCGCCAGTGCGCGATCTTGCGTATCAATTGAGCATTACACCCGGCACCGTAGCCCGCGCCTACAGCATTCTGACCGATGAAGGCGTGCTGGAGGCCGAGGTTGGGCGCGGCACCTTTGTAGCCGAAAAGAAAAAGCCGGTGCCCGATGACGTATGGTCGCGGGAGCTGCATTTGCTGGAAGCGCGCGATCCCGGCCATGTCAGCCTGTTCAGCCCGCGGATTGCCGATATGGGGCAGGTGGCCGCGGTGCGCGAGGCGCTGCACAAGGTGGCGGAAAGCGAGGCGCGCAATTTCCTGAATTATCCGACCCGTGACGCCTATCTGCCGGTGCGCCAGGCGGCGGCGGCCTGGGTGGGGCAGTCGCCGGTCGGCATGGTCACAGAAAACGACATTGTCCTGACACATGGCGGCCAGAACGGGCTGATGGTGGTTCTGCAAGCGATCCTCGAGGGGCCGCAGCCGGTGATCATGGTTGAGGATCTGACCTATGCCGGGTTCCGCCGTGCCGCGGAACTGCTGCGGGCGCAGGTGGTCGAGGTTGCCATGGATGAACACGGCATCCGGCCGGATTCAATGGAACTGGCGATCCGCAAGACCGGCGCCACGGTGCTGTGCACCAGCCCTGAGGTGCATAATCCGACCGGGCTGCACACGCCGCTGGGGCGCCGCAAGGAGATTGTCCGCATTGCCCGCCGCCATGGGGTGCAGATCGTCGAGGATGACTGCTACCGGCTGGGCGAGTCGCGCGCACCCAGCTACCGGTCGCTGGCGCCGGAGCTTGCCTGGCATGTGTCTTCGATCTCCAAGATTCTGACACCTGCCCTGCGCGTCGGTTTTGCGCTGGCGCCCGAGGGCCGGTCCACGGACCTGCGGCGGGTAGCGGAACACGGGTATTTCGGTCTGGCCCAGCCGCTGGCAGATCTGGTGCGGATCCTGCTCAGCGATCCGCGGCTGCCTGATCTGGTGGCGGCGGTGCGCGGGGAAATGGCCCGCTATGTCCGGGTCGCGGTCAATGCGCTTGGCGGGTTTGATCTGACCTGGAATCCGGATGTGCCCTTTGTCTGGCTGCGGCTGCCCTCGGGCTGGCGCGCTGCCGCTTTCACCCGCGCCGCAGAATCAAACGGGGTTCAGATCCGCTCGGCAGATGAATTTGCCCTGCGCGACGGCCGCGCGCCGCATGCGGTGCGCATCGCCATCAACGCGCATGTGCCGCTGAAACAGTTCGAAGAGGCGATGCTGCGCCTGCGCGCCCTGCTGGACAACCCGCCCGAGCAGATCAGCGTTTGATTTTTTGGGGTATTATCATACCTAATTTGTAAGATGTTGAATTTGCTATGTTTATTGTTGATTGCCGCTGTTGACGTTGCTTTGTGATCGCCGTAAACCCCCTCCATCGCATTCAGGCGTTTCCTTTCGGGGAATCTGCCGTCACGACAAACAGGATTGACCTGCCATGAAAACCTTCTCTGCTACTCCGGCAGACATCGAGAAGAAGTGGATCCTGATCGACGCCGAGGGCGTTGTTCTGGGCCGTCTTGCTTCCATCGTCGCCATGCGCCTGCGTGGTAAGCACAAAGCGTCCTTCACCCCGCATATGGATATGGGCGACAACGTGATCATCATCAACGCCGAAAAGGTGCAGATGACCGGCAAGAAGCGCGAAGAGCACTTCTACTGGCACACTGGCCACCCGGGCGGCATCAAATCGCGCACCAAACAGGAAATCCTGGAAGGCAAGCACCCCGAGCGCGTTGTGACCCAAGCGGTCAAGCGCATGCTGCCGGGCAACCGTCTGAGCCGTCAGATCATGACCAATCTGCGTGTCTATGCCGGTGCCGAGCACCCGCATGAAGCACAGGCCCCCGAAGTTCTGGATGTTGCATCCATGAACAAGAAAAACACCCGGAGCTAATGTAGATGTCTGATCAGATCAACACTCTTGAAGAGCTCGCAGCTGCAACCGGTGTGGAAGCAGTGGCCGAAGAAACCATCACACGTGAGCCGGTTCGCGATGAACTGGGCCGCGCCTATGCCACCGGCAAGCGTAAAGACGCTGTTGCCCGTGTCTGGATCAAGCCGGGCTCCGGCAAGGTCGAAGTGAACGGTTTGGAAATCAACAAATACTTCGCCCGTCCGGTGCTGCAGATGATCCTGCGCCAGCCGTTCCAGGTTGCCGGTGTTGAAGGCGAATTCGACGTCTACGCCACTGTCAAAGGCGGCGGTCTGTCCGGTCAGGCCGGTGCGGTCAAGCACGGCGTCTCCAAAGCGCTGCAGCTGTATAATCCCGCTCTGCGCGGCGCGCTGAAAGCGGCTGGCTTCCTGACCCGCGACAGCCGTGTTGTGGAACGGAAGAAATACGGTAAGGCCAAAGCCCGTAAGAGCTTCCAGTTCTCCAAGCGTTAAGCTTGCACAGAAACAGAACTGCAAAAGGGCCGCTCTTGGAGCGGCCCTTTTTGTGTTTGGAATACGCAAATTTCCTGCACCGTTAACTTTTTTCTAAAAATGCCGTAACATGGGCGGACCGCTTCCTGTTGGGGGAACGCTGCGATGGCGCAAACCATCTATGAGAAATACGGCGGATTCAGCGCCATCAGCCGGGTCGTGATGACCTTTTACGAGTTGGCGCTTGAGTCCGATCAGATCGGTGACTACTTCGCCGATGTCGATATGGCGCGGCTGATCGACCATCAGACCAAGTTCATTTCCTCGCTGCTGGGCGGGCCTGCATCCTTCAGCGATGAGCGGCTGGAGGCGGTGCACCGGGCCTTGGCCATAACCCATGATGACTTTGATGAAATGGGCGCGCTGCTGAAAGACGCGCTGGAGCAGCACGGGCTGTCCGAACCGGACGTGCGGGCCACGCTTGCCGCAATTGAAAGCAAGCGCAACGTCATCGTCCACCGGGACGCCGCATGAGCATTGCTGCCATCAACGAGCAGCTGCTGCGCGCCGTTGGCGTCGGTGTCGCGGTTGTCCGCGCTTCTGATCTGGGGTTTGTCTTTCACAATCAACCCTTTGCCGAGTGGTTTGGTACACCCGGCCCGGGCGCGGCCCTTACCGATGCCATCGAAGAGTTGCAGCCACAGGATCTTGGCCCGCTGTGCGATGAGGGGCTGCGCTACTCGGCGGAGCTGAAGATCAAGCGCAAGCGGCGGACGCTGGTCTTTGCCATCAACATCTCCCAGGCCAGCCATCTGGACGAGGCGCTGTTGGTAGTGGAATGCCAGAACATCACCCGCATCCGCGAGCTGGAAAGCATGATCGACAGCTATTCCGCCATGGTGGAGCGCAACACCCGCGAGCTGGAGCGCGAGAAGGAGCGGGTGGAACGGCTGCTGCTGAACCTGATGCCGCGCTCGGTCTATGAGGAGTTCAAGACCTTCGGCGTGGTGACACCGCAGCTTTACCCTAAGGTGTCAGTGGTGATGCTGGATTTCGTCAACTTTACGGACTTCGCCTCCCGCACCGATCCGACGGTGACCTTGGGAGAGCTGAACGATATCTTCACCGCCTTTGACCGCATCGTCGAACAATACGGCTGTGAGCGGATCAAGACCATTGGCGATGCTTACCTGGCGGTTGCCGGGATGCCGGATCCTACCCCGGATCACGCCACCGCCGTGGCCCATTGCGCTACCCGGTTCCTGCGCTATCTGGACCGGCGCAACCAAAGCCATCAGCATAAATGGCAGGCGCGGATCGGGCTGGGCACCGGCTCGGCCGTCGGTTCGGTGGTCGGCATTCAGAAATATGTCTATGACGTCTTCGGCCCGGCGGTGAACCTGGCCTCGCGCCTGCAAGTCTTTGCCAACCCGATGAAAATCGTCGCACCGGAAGAGATGAAGGAAGCCCTGTCCGAGGAGTTCCGCGTCACCGACATTGGCCCCGAAGACATCAAAGGCATTGGTGAGGTGCATCTTGTCAACGTCGGTGACGAGTTGCGCGCCCCGCAGCCCAGCAGCCGGTTCTAACCGTCCGGTGCAATCAGCCCCAGTCCGCGCAAGTAGATACCGATACCGCTTTCCAGCAGGTCCTCGGGCGGAAACGGGGAGGCGGCACCGGGCGAGTTCCGTGCATAAAGCTCCACCACTCCGTGGCTCATCGCCAGCACATGCGCCGAGAACATCGAAGCAGGCGGGCGTTTGTCTTCCGGGATATGCTGGCTGAGGTCTGCCGCCGCGCGTTCCAGGATCGCCCGTGCCCGGGCAGCAGCATCAGCCAGTTCCGGCGTCCGGTTCACCGAAATGCCGCTTTCGAACATGGCGATGTAATGGCCCGGATGCTTGCGGGCAAAGGCAAGATAGGCGCGCCCCGTAGCCTCAAACGCCGCCAGCGCCGAGGGCTGGTATTTGTCATAGGCGTGCTGCATCAGGTCGGCAAACATCGCATAGCCTTGCCGCCCGGCTTCGGCGATCAGATCCTCGCGCCCTTTGAAGTGGCGGTAGACGGCGGCGGGGGTCACGCCTGCCTGTTTGGCAGCCTCCGACAGGGTGAACCCGGTCGGGCCCTTGGCCTCAATCAGATGCAGGGCTGCTTCGACCAGCGCCTGGCGCAGATTGCCGTGATGATAACCGCGTTTAGGCATCCCAGATATCCGGGCCTCCGCAAATTCCAGTGTCCAATTCGCCAATCGCATCGGCGTTCTTGCTGTCATAGTCAAGCGCGTGCAGCACGCTGCGCATCGCCGCCAGCCGCGCCCGCCGTTTGTCATCCGAGCGGATGATGGTCCAGGGGGCCTCGGCACTGTGGCTGCGCGCAAAGGTTTCGGAAATGGCGGCGCTGTAGCCGTCCCATTTCTCCAGCCCCTTCACGTCAATCGGGCTGAGTTTCCACTGTTTCAACGGGTCGGACTCGCGCGACAGAATCCGGCGCAGCTGTTCCGCCCGGCCGACGTTCAGCCAGAACTTGAACAGATGCACGCCATCCTCGGCCAGAGCGCGTTCAAACCCCGGAACCTGGCGGAAGAAGCGCTCGCGCTGCGCGTCCGTGCAGAAACCAAACACCTTTTCCACCACGCCGCGGTTGTACCAGCTGCGGTCAAAGAACACGATTTCGCCGCCCGACGGCAGGTGCTGGACATAGCGCTGAAAATACCACTGGCTCTGCTCGGCCTCGCTGGGTTTCGAAAGCGCCACGATCCGCGCGCCGCGCGGGTTCAGGTTCTCGCGAAAGCGCTTGATGGTGCCGCCCTTGCCGGCCGCGTCCCGGCCTTCGAACACAATGGCAATGCGGGCGCCGCTGGATTTGACCCAGGACTGCAGCTTGACCAGTTCGATCTGCAGCGCCTCCAGCTCCGCCTCGTAGGCCTTGCGCTTCATCCGCTCCCGGTAGGGGTAGCTGGGGCTGAGGATCCCGTCTTTATCCGCGCCTTTGATGGCCTTGCGGATCTCCTCCGGCGCGCCGGTCTGGTAATAGTGGCTTATGGCCCCGTCAAATGGCAGCGGCATGTGAAAAACCCTTCTGTCCTCAACCCTTTATATGGGCAAGAGGCAAGGAATGTGAATCGTTTTAACGCAATTGTGCGCGCAGTGCGGCCCGGCGTACGGCTGCGGCCACTTCTGCTGTGGCCACATGCTGCGGCATATGGCCGATACCATCCAGCAGGGTCAGCTGCGCGCCTTTCACATTCCGGGCCAGGCCTTGGGCGTGAAGCTCCGGGCTGACCAGATCGTCAGCAGTGCCGTGCAGAACTTCCACCGGAACCGGGATTTCACCATAGCGCGGCGACAGTTCGGTCACTTCCTGCAGCAGGTTTGCCCGTTGCCGGGCATTTGCGCGCAAGGACGTGCGCCGCAGCGACAGGCCAGGGCCAAAATGTGCCGCATATCCTTCCGGCACGGCTTGCGGCGCAAAGACCTCCTGCAGCGATCGGGACACAGCATTGTCCGGCACAAAGGCGGTCAGCAAGGGCACCGCCACCATACTGCCAGCACGCGAGGAGGTGACCCGGTACAGCGGGTCCAGCGGCGTGGTCCAAGGATAGGCGACGCCGGACACAGTCACCAGCGCCGAGATACTGTCCGGGTGGTCCACCGCCCAGGCCAGCGCAACCGCGCCGCCATAGCTTTGGCCCAGCACAATCGGCCTGTCCGCCCCCATTTGCGCCGCGGCCTGGCGCAACAGGCCGGCCTGCTGGCGGATGGTGGCCCCGGTGCCATTGATGCGGTCTGAATACCCCAGTCCGGGCCGGTCAAAGATCAGGATGCGGAAGTCCTCTGCCAATGCCGGTGCCAGCCTGAAGGTCATATCGCGCGTACTGCCGCTGGAGCCGTGGATCAGCACCAGATCCGGCGCGCTGCCTTTGGGCCGGCCCATCTCTACCACATGCACCCGGTGGCTGCCCGCCACCAGGGTTTGTCCCAATGGCGGGTGGCTTGCGACAGCCGCTGCCTCGCGGCGGCCCGCCTGCCAGTTGGTCAGGGCAGCGGCGGCCGCCAGTGCAAGGCCTGCGTAAACCAGCACCTTAGCGGCCGATCTGATCCATTTCATAAGGCGTGGTCTGGTAGATCTCATTGATCCAATTGCCATAAAGAAGATGCGCGTGGCTGCGCCAGCGGTTTTGCGGCGGCTGGCTGGGATCATCGTCCGGATAGTAGTTGCCCGGCACGTTGATCGTGGTGCCATTGGCCACGTCGCGGTCGTATTCCTGCTTCAGCGTATCATTGTCATACTCAAAATGGTTAAAGATATAGAGCGCGTTGTGCGCCTTGTCCTCAACCAGGCAGGGGCCGACTTCGTCACTGCCCAACAGCGTCTTCAGCCCTGGTGCCGCACTGATTTCGGCCTGCTTCATCTCTGTCCAGCGGCTGACCGGGATCACAAAATCATCCGAAAACCCGCGCAAATAGGGCGAAGCCGGCGCCAGGTTCCGGTGCCGGAAGCAGCCGAACGCCTTGTGATCCAGCATATGTTTCTTCACGCCATGGAAATGGTTGATCATCGCCATGCCGCCCCAGCAGACGCCAAAGGTGGAATGCACGTTGGTCTGGGTCCATTCGAACACCTCGCGCATCTCCTCCCAATAGGTCACCTCGGGGAAGTCGAGATGCTCAATCGGGGCGCCGGTGATGATCAGCCCGTCGAACTTCTCGTGCTTCACTTCCTGGAAGGAGTGGTAAAATTCGGCCATATGTTCAGCCGCGGTGTTCCTGGTCTGATGCTCGGTCATCCGGATCAGGCTCAGATCGATCTGCAGCGGGGTTGCTCCGATCAGCCGGGCAAACTGGTTTTCGGTCTGGATCTTCTTGGGCATCAGGTTCAGCAGGCCGATGCGGATGGGGCGGATGTCCTGACGCGCCGCCTGGTCCGGCGACATGACCATCACGCCTTCGTTCGTCAGAACGTCATAGGCGGGGAGGTCTGCGGGCATCTTGATGGGCATGTCAGTGTCCTGATTTGCGGAAGGTTGTGCGATATAGCGGAATTCGACAGATAGGCGGCTTAGCCGCGGGCCTCAAGAGCGGAGGCGATCAAATCCTCGAAACCCGCCTCATCTTTGACGGCTGAGATCTGATCGGCGGTGACGGTAACGCCCCAATTGTCGGCCATCGCCTGATAGCGCGGCTGGCGGTGCGCCAGCGCCTGGGCATAGGTCCAGCGGATAAAGGCATCGGGGTCGACATCCCCTTCGGCTACGCCATTTTCCTGAAGATACTCTTGCCAGACCCGGTCCAGAAACTCCGGCTGATAGGACATCGGCTTGGGCGCGCGGTCGAACCGGCGCACCAGTTCTGCCGTGTGGGCCTCGCTGCCCTTGATCCAGACCATCAGCGTGTGTTTGCTGAGTTCCGACAGAACCTGATCGTTCGGGTCATTGGCATCGACCCATTCGCAGATCGACCCGCCAGTATCGCAGATGAAATTCGGATAGCCGTAAAGCTGCCCGGCGCGGCCCGCGAAGTATTCCGTATCCAGCAGCGCCCGGATTTCGGCGACCCGGAACTGTTCCTGGCGGCGCTTGTATTCGCCAATCGGCAGTCCGCCTTTGGCCTTATCGCCTGGTTTGCCCAGATAGGAGGCAACCGGGGTCAGGTTCTCAAACGTGATGTTGGAGCCGATGAAGATGGAATCCGACAGCAGAAGGTCCCGCAGGAACGGCACTTTCATCGCCTCGGCCTTGGCGTTGTCGGCGATGTATTCGCCCATATAGCGGGTGCCGATACGGTAATCGACCGAGTAGTGGAACCAGCTGCCGGCGCCGCGCAGGATGTTGCTGACATAGGTTTTGCCAAGCCCGGACATGCCAAAGAACAGCACCCGTTTGTTGGGCGCGTCGCGCCAGTCCTGCGCAGAAGTGTAAAGCATCGGCGTTCCAAGTCCCTGAAGGTTTCACGCCTTGCTAATCACCTGCGCGGGCTTGGTCAATTCCGTGTGCGTTTGCGCCGCAGGACCGGTTTTCCGTTCAGGACCATAAGCCCGGCTGCCAGCAGGGCAAAACCGGCGTAGGCCTGCGGTTTCAACTCTTCTCCCAGCCACCAGGCGCCCAGCAGGATGGCAACCGGCGGAATGATCAGGGTGACCAGCATCAGGTTGCCGCTGCCCGCCAACGCTAGCACCCGGTAATACAGCAGATAGGCGCCAGCAGTGGCAATCAGCGAAAAATAGGCAATGGATAGCCAGGTGCCGGTTTCCAGGCTCAGCGAAACCGGGCCGTCAACCAGCAGGGCTGCCGGCAGCAGGCAGAGGGTGGAGCCGGTCAGCATACCGGCAGCCGCCACCTGCGGCGGCAGTCCGGACAGTTTCAGCCGCGCCCAGGCACTGGCAAAGGCATAAGACACTGTGCCGGCCAGAACTGCCAGTTGCGCGGTGCTTCGGATGTCGAAATTGGCAAATTGCTCTAGCCCGATGGCGGTGGCCACGCCGAGAAACCCCAGCGCCACTCCCAGTGCCTTGCGTGCTGTCAGCCGTTCGTCGGCAAACACCAGCGCAGCGACGATGACGCCGAAAATGGCCGTGGCCGCATTCAGGATCGAGGTAAGGCCGGTCTCAATATACAGCTGTCCCCAGGCCATCAGGCCGAAGGGGATGATGTTGTTCAAAAGGCCCATCACCAGAAAGGCGCCCCAGATACGCGGCTCCTTTGGCACCGGCAGCCGCATCAGCAGCACCACGCCCCACAGAAACAGCGCCGCCCAGCCGCAGCGATGCAGCACAAGGGTAACAACGGGGATTTCGTCCAGGGCGATGCGGATCGACAGAAACGATCCGCCCCAGATCACGCCGAGCAGTATCAGCTCGGCCCAGGCGCGGGGGGATATGGTTTTTTGAGGGCTCATGCGGATCAATTAGCCCGCCGGGCGCGGCCAGGCGACCCGGATCTTGCGGCAAACGAAAACCCCGCCCGGAGTATGCGGGCGGGGTCAGATTGTCCGTCTTGCGGCGCTTTAAAAGTTGTAGCCGATTTTCATGCCAAAACTGACCGCGTCGTTATCCTGAAAGTTGGTAACAGGGTTGCCGCCGGGGGAGGCGACCGAGTCACCCAGCTGGGTGTAACGGATGCCAGCCGAGATCGTCATCTTGTCCTGCTTGTATTGCACCCCAAGCCGGATCGCCTCATAGCCATGGGTCGGTGCCAGCGGCGACACCAGGTCATCCCCGTCCACATCCGCATAGATCAGCGCCAAAGACCCCGACCAGTTTTCGTTGAACTTGCGGCCAATCCCCAATGTGTAGGTAAAGGAGTCGTCCAGATCGATCAGGTCGCGGCCCAAACGGCCGGGCACCAGGTCGGTCACGCTGTGTTCCGCCCAGCGGATGCCGCCAAACAGCAGCGTGTCTGCGGCGATACCGGTCTGGAAGTCCAGGTTTACCGATTGCGGGGTCTTGGTCTTGGTTGAGGTTGTTGTGTTCAGGCCCGGGCTCCCGGCAAAGCTCTCGTTCAGGTCGAAATCGTGTTCGATCTCGGAGCTGTAGGTCAGCGCTGCACGCAGGGCGATCTCTGGGATCTCATAGGCCACGCCGGCTACCCAGCCAAATGCGCCGTCTTTGTCGACCTTGACATTGTAGGTGCCGCCGGGAATGACGCTGTAGGCAAGACCGTTCAGATTGATTTCGCCGTCGATCTCCTGGTACCGGATACCGCCATGGGCGCTGAAACGCTCGTTGAACTTGTAGCGCAAAAGGGCGGTCACCGCATTTGCATCCGCCTGCGCCTTGGTGCCGCCAAGAAGCGCAGAACCGCCCGCCGGGTAGAGCACATCCACACCCCAAGGCTGGTCGAAGATCACGGCAAAGGACAGTTGGTCGTTGATGTCCTGCTTGTAGCCTGCGCCGAACATGTTGAAGCGGTCGCCGACATCTCCGGAAGCGGAGCCAAGCGGGTTCAACGACGTGCGGTCGTTACCCGACAGGTCCACGGATGTGGTCGCGAATGAGAACTCTGCGTAGGTGCCTTCTTCGAAGATGATGCCGATCGGCTGGCCGGTGCGGTCAAGACCGCTTGCCATGGCAGAACCCGATGCCAGCGCCAATGCCGCCGACGTTGCAAGATAGCGTTTCATTTTTCCTCCCTGAATTGCGGCCTGTTAGGGCCGCTTTACGCAAACGTAATCGGGCCGAATTCCGCAAATCAACATTAACCGCACGGCAACTTGCCGGATTCGATCAATTCCCAAGGGTTTCAGGGGACCGCTTCGCAACTATATTAAGGTAATTTGCAATGCAAATGATAGCGGCGCCGCTCAGCACCCAGGCATCCAGCGCTTCGCCATAGATCACCATGCCCAGAATGGCGATGGCGGGCAGGCGGGCAAAATCCACCGGCACCACCACGCTGGCAGGCGCCAGCGACAGCGCGGTTGTCAGGCAGAAATGCGCGGTCAGCCCGGCAATGCCGATCAGCACCAGCCAGGGCAGGGTGGTGGCGTCCGGCAAGGCCATGTCGCCGTCCCAGCCTGCCGCCAGCAGGCCCATCACCAGCTGCATGGCGGTGAGCCAGAACAGAATTGAGGCAGTTGTTTCGTGCCGGGTCAGCCGTTTGGTCAGGATCGCGGTGAGGGCAAAGAAGATCGCGCAGCTGGCTGCGGCCCCGATCCCCAGGTTCAGGGTGTCCGGGCTGGGGCGGGCCACGATCAGGATGCCGGCAAAGCCGATCGCCGCCGCCAGCATCCGGCGCCGGGTCAGCACTTCCCCCAGCAGTAGCGGCGACAGGATAATCACCCACAGCGGCGAGGTGAACTCCAAGGCAAAGACCTGGGCCAGCGGGATCAGCGTCACCGCCAGGAACCACAGGTTCTGGCCGGTGAAATGGAACAGATTGCGCACAGCGTGAACGCCCAGCCGCGCCCGGCTGACCTGATGCCATTTGCCCGTCGCCGTCAGCAGCGCCACCACGATGATCACCCCGACCAGGCTGCGGTAGGTCATGACTTCGAACGTGTCGAGGGTCAGCCCGGCCTCGCGGCCCGCAATGGCCATGGCAGAGAATGAGACAATGGCTCCGATCATCCAAAGGGCGGCTTTGGCGGTGTCAGTCATCAGTGCAGCCAATCATCGTTTTGCAAATCCACGGTGGAGGCAGCGCTCCATGCGGCGGCCCTGAACAGGTTGAACCAGACCGCAGCGGTTTCCCGCAAGAGAATACTGAAGCTGGGCCAGCGGGTTTCTGGATCCCGGCGCACATTTTCAGATGCTGCAAGCTGCAGCCGGCGCGCTCCGGCCCAGCGGAAGGACGCCCAGGAGCGGGGCAGGTGAAAGGCCTCGCTCACCAGGATCAGGTTTTCCGATACGGGCAGCAGCGGCAAGGAAAACAGCGCGTTCTGCAGGGTCGATTGCGACTCAGGCTCGATCAGGATGGCGTCTGGCGGCACACCGAACTGTTGCGCCAGCTGCGCCATTTGCGCGCCCGCAGACGGGCCGCCCGGAATCGCGCGCCCGCCGGTGAACACCACCAGCGGTGCCCGCCCGGCGTGGTAAAGCCGGGCGCAGGTCTCAACCCGCTTTTGCGTCGGTGCGTGCAGGGAGCCATCTGCGGTCATGCCGCCGCCCAGGCAGATGATTGCATTCGCTGCGGGCAATTCCGCTGGATCATTGTCTGGCCAAAGGAAGGTCCAGCAAAGCACCGCCAAAAATGTAAAAAGCCCAGCGGCAGCAAACCACTGGGCCAATTTTGTGATCCGCCGGATCATTCCCACTCGATGGTGCCGGGCGGCTTCGAGGTGATGTCATAGGTGCAGCGGTTGATGCCCTTGACCTCGTTGATGATCCTTGTGGCGGTCTCGCCCAGGAACTCATGGCTGAAGGGGTAGTAATCGGCTGTCATGCCATCCACGCTCGTCACCGCGCGCAGGGCGCAGGCAAAATCATAGGTGCGACCGTCGCCCATCACGCCCACGGTGCGGACCGGCAGGATTGCCACAAAAGCCTGCCAGATATCGTCATATAGACCGTGCTTGCGGATCTGGTCGATATAGATCGCATCGGCCTCGCGCAGGATCTCCAGCTTTTCGCGGGTGATCTCGCCGGGGCAGCGGATCGCCAGGCCCGGTCCGGGGAAGGGGTGACGGCCGATGAAGCTTGCAGGCAGGCCCAGTTCGCGGCCCAATGCGCGGACCTCGTCCTTGAACAGCTCGCGCAGGGGTTCAACCAGTTTCAGCCCCATCTTCTCCGGCAGGCCGCCCACGTTGTGGTGCGACTTGATGGTGACTGACGGGCCGCCCGAGAACGACACCGATTCAATCACATCCGGGTACAGGGTGCCCTGCGCCAGGAACTCGGCGCCTTCAATCGTGTTGGCGTGTTTCTGGAACACGTCGATGAACAGCTTGCCGATGATCTTGCGTTTGGTTTCCGGGTCGCTTTGCCCATCCAGCTCGCCCAGAAACAGCTCCTGCTCATCGGCGTGGATCAGCTGGATGTTATAGTTGTCGCGGAACATCGCGACGACTTCTTCCGCCTCGTTCTTGCGCAACAGCCCGTGGTCGACAAACACGCAGGTCAGCTGGTCGCCGATCGCCTCGTGGATCAGGATTGCGGCTACCGAGGAGTCCACGCCGCCGGACAATCCGCAGATCACCTGCTTGTCGCCAACCTGTTCGCGGATCTTTTCGATCATCTGTTCGCGGTAGGCGCCCATGGTCCAGTCGCCGCTGAAACCCGCCAGGCGCACAAAATTCTCATACAGCTTGGCACCGTTGGGGGTGTGATGCACCTCCGGGTGGAACTGCACCGCATAGAAATTGCGGCTGACATCGGCGGTGATGGCATAAGGCGCGTTGGGAGAGGTGCCGTAGACTTCAAACCCCGGTGCGATCTTGCTGACGTGGTCGCCGTGCGACATCCAGACCTGCTCGCGGTCGCTGTCGTTGGCAAACCAGCCTTCCAGCAGCGGCGGTGTCTCCACGGTGGGGGTCACAAAGGCGCGGCCGAATTCGGCGGTGCCGTGGCCGCTTTCCACTTTGCCGCCCAGCTGGTGCATCATCACCTGCTGGCCATAGCAGATGCCCAGGATCGGCACGCCATAGTCGAAAATCTCCTGCGGCGCACGCGGCGACCCTTCGCGGGTCACACTGTCCGGCCCGCCCGAGAAGATCACAGCTTTGGGCGCCAGCTCGCGCACAAACTCCATGGTGACATTCTGATAGGGGTGGATTTCGCAATAGACGTTCAGCTCGCGCAGGCGGCGTGCAATCAGCTGCGTGACCTGGCTGCCAAAGTCGATGATGAGAAGGCGGTCATGGGATGTCTCTGTCATGCACGCGCCATAGGGCAGGAAAGCCTTTTCCGCAAGAGGGTTTGAGCCTGCGCCGGCCCGCAGCCGCGATTTTCACGGCAGACCGGTCCTGAACCTGGCCAGGGTATGCGAAAGTTCACAGCCACGGTGCAAAATGCCCCGCCAATGTCGCTTTTCAACTTGAATGGCCGTAATCCTGCGGCGGCGTGGTGTGAGGTGGCTATAATACCCATCGCAATGAAATGCCTGTGGTGAGGATAAACCATGACAGAAGCAGCACCGCGCCGTCGCGCACGGGGTGGCGGCGGCGCCGCCCGCCGCGCCGAACGCACCAGCGTCAAGATCGAGACCGCGAAGTACATTGAGCGCAACATTCCGAACTTCGAGATCCTGAACGAGGAAGCGCTGGAGATCATCGAATACAACGCGGATACCATCCTGGAAGAGGTCGGCGTCAACTTCGTTGACAACCCGACGGCGCTGGAGCGCTGGCGCGAAGCCGGTGCAGATGTCAACGGCGAGCGCGTGCGCATCCCCCGCGGACTGGCCCGCAAGCTGTGCGAAACAGCTCCGTCCGAGTTCACCCAGCACGCCCGCAACCCGGAGAAATCCGTGGTCATCGGCGGCCGCAACATGGTGCTGGCGCCGGTCTACGGCCCGCCGTTTGTGCGCGACGCTGCTGGTGGACGCCGCTACGCGACCATGGACGACTTCAACAAATTCGTGAAGCTCGCCTATATGTCCAAATGGCTGCATCACTCGGGCGGCACCGTCTGCGAGCCCACCGATATCCCGGTGAACAAGCGCCACCTGGACATGCTGATGGCGCATATGACCCTCAGCGATAAACCGTTCATGGGGTCGGTTACCGAACCCAGCCGGGCACAGGACTCGGTCGATATGGCCGGCATTCTGTTCGGCAAGGAGTTCGTGCAGAACAACACCGTGATGACCTCGCTCACCAACATCAACTCGCCGATGACTTTCGACGATGTGATGATGGGCTCGCTGGAAGTCTACGCCAAGAACATGCAGGCCTGCATCATCTCGCCCTTCATCGTTGGCGGCGCCATGGCGCCGGTGTCGGTTGCGGGCACCCTCACGCAGGTTCTGGCCGAGGTTCTGGCCGGTGTCGCCTACAGCCAGCTGTGCCGCGCAGGCGCGCCGGTGATCTTCGGCGCCATGGTGACCTCGATCGACATGAACTCGGGCGCGCCGACCTTCGGCACCCCGGAGGCGTCGCACATCACCTATGGCGCCGGTCAGCTGGCCCGCCGCATGAACCTGCCGTACCGTTCGGCCGGCTCTTTCTGCGGCTCCAAATTGCCCGACGCGCAGGCGGCCTATGAGACCGCGAACTCGCTCAACATGGGTCTTCTGTCGGGTGTGAACTTCCAGTTGCACTCCTGCGGCTGGCTCGAAGGCGGCCTGGTCGCCGACTTTGAGAAGTTCGTGATGGACGCCGACCAGCTGGGCGTTTTGCACGGCTTGGCCAAAGGCGTGTCGGTGGACGAAAACGCCCAGGCGATGGACGCCATCCGCGAAGTCGGACCCGGCGGCCACTATCTGGGCTGCGCCCACACCCAGGAGAACTTCAAATCAGCCTTCTGGAAGTCCGAACTGCTCGACTACAAACCCTTTGAACAGTGGGAAGAAGAAGGCGCGCGCGACACCTATGCGCTGGCGACCAACCGCGTCGAGAAACTGCTGGCCACTTACGAGCAGCCGGCGCTGGACCCGGCCATCAAAATGGCTCTGGACGAGTATGTGGCTGAAAAGAAAGCTTCGATGCCCGACGCGTTCATGTAATCGCGCAGCTACAGCTTAGGGGCAGGGGGCAGCCGCCTCTGCCGCAGCAGAACGGCGGTCCCGCGGGGCCGCCGTTTCTGTTTTTGGCCGGGTCGCAGTATTGCGCAGGAAAGCGGCTTCGCCCGCCAGCGCGATCAGCACATCCACATGCCGGATCAGCGAGTATCCCGCTTCACCTGCCTTGCGTGCGGTGTCTTGCGCGCTTTCCAGCTCCAGGAGCTGCATTACGGCCGCGGCCGGCTTGGGCAGGGTCCCGTACCCTAGAATCCGGCGCAGATCCCGCTGCCGGCTATAGTTCTGCGCCCCCAGCCGGGCAGCCCTTGCCAGAATCCGCGGGCGCCGGAGCAATGTAAGCCGGGTGTATACGTCCTGCATGGTCCTCTCCTTTCAATTCTCTGTACCGGATCTGCTATATCACAACCTATTGTGGTGTTGCGGCGAGGGGGCTACCGGCGAACGGTACGTTTTGTGATGATTATGTTTTCTCTGGAAACAATGGGGCCTGATCCGCGCATTTGTTCAACTACAGTCAGGCGTACGTGGAAAAGCCTCAGACGCTATTGATTGCGGCTGACAGGCTGGCCTGGCTGACGACCGGGGCTTGATATATGCAAAACATACCGCACGCGTCCCTGCCTGGCTGGGTGCCGCTTGAGACATGCCGTTACCTTCAGCACACAGAGGCAGGCCGCCCGATCCGGCAATTGGCCCGCAAGGCCGGGTGTCATCCTTCCACCATCCTGCGGCAGGTCAGGCGGGTAGAGACCTTGCGGGATGATCCGCTGATCGACGAAGTTCTGACCTACCTTGCCGGGCGTTACCAGACATCTTCCGGCCAGTCCGGAAAACCCAGCAAGTCCGGAAAACCTAGTAAGTCCGGCACCAGCCCGGGCAAACCGGCGGGACGGGGATTGACCGCCGGGTTCGAACAGGAGGCGGCCAGTGTCCTGACCCTGCTGAGCCGCGGCGGTGCGGTTCTGGCTGCGGCCGAGGGCATGGAAATGGCGGTGGTCGTGCGCGAAGGCACCGAGGCGGACGGGCAGAAAGTGGCCGTTTCGCGCCCGCTGGCCGGTGCATTGGCTTTGACCGGCTGGATTTCCTGTGCCCGCCGGAGCCGGATCAGCCGGTATGCCATCACCCCATCAGGGCGCAGCGCCTTGAACCGGATTATTGCCGATCAGGAGAACCGGGCGCGGGCCCGTCTGGAGGGCGGCTTTGCCGAAGCCCAGACGCCGTTTCTGGCACCCGAAGACAGCGGCAAATCCAGTTATGGCCGCAAGCCGCGCTACGGCGGATCCGAAACGCCGCTGGAGATGCTGGCCCGGCTGTCGGACAAGGATGGCAATTCCTTTTTGACCCCGGGCATGATCAGCGCCGGCAAGCGCCTGCGGGAGGATTTTGAGCTGGCCCAGATCAGCGGCCATCTGATGCAGGAGAAGCTGTATTTTACGAACGGCAGCCAAGCGCTGCGCAGCAGCAGCCAGGAAGCCGGGGCTGCGGCGCGCAAGCGCATGACAGAGGCGCTTCAGACACTGGGCATGGGGCTGAGCGATATCGCTCTGCGCTGTTGCTGCCATCTGGAAGGGCTGGAAACAGCAGAACGCAATCTGGGCTGGCCGGCCCGGTCGGGCAAGGTGGTGCTGCGTATCGCCCTGCAGCATTTGGCAGATTACTACGGCGAGACCAGCGCGCAGGAGGCTGAGCTGATCGGCTGACCGCGCAAGCCCGGCAAAGGAAAACGGGCCCGCATTTGGCGGACCCGTTAAACTGCCTGAATTGGCAACGCCTTAGGCGGCGACTTCAGCCTTGGCTTCTTTCAGGTGCTTCAGCACGGTCTCGGGCGAGGAGACACCATAGGGGTCATCGCCGTGGTTGTCAGACAGGCCCGGCTCTTCGAACCATGCTTCAACAACGCCGTTGTCGATGATGGCGGCATAGCGCCAGGAGCGGTTGCCGAAGCCCAGGTTGTCCTTGGCGACCAGCATGCCCATCTTGCGGGTGAATTCGCCGGAGCCGTCGGGGATCACGTCCACGTTTGCCAGGTTCTGCGCTTCGGCCCATTTGTTCATCACAAAGCTGTCGTTCACCGACATGCAATAGATTGCGTCGATGCCTTCGGCCTGGAAATCGGCAAAGCCGTTTTCAAAGCCCGGCAGCTGGTAGGTCGAGCAGGTGGGGGTAAAGGCGCCGGGCAGCGAGAACAGCACAACGCGCTTGCCTGCAAAATAATCATCGGTGGTTTTGTCTTCCCAGCGGAAGGGGTTCGGGCCTTCGACCGCTTCGTCACGGACGCGGGTGTGGAAGGTCACGTCGGGCAGCTTAACGCCAGCTTTCATTTCGGAATGCTCCTGAAGGTGGGTGTTCGTTCGGCGGGCAGGCTTAAAACGATTCTAAGCGGGTATCAACAAGTCCGTGAGCAAGTTGTGAAGGTTCCGGACAAGACGCCGCAGATGCGCCATCCGGGAGCCAAAAGGCGGCACACCGGGCGCGGGTTTTAATGCCATCAGGAGAGGTGCTACCGGTCAGGCCGCTGCCTTCTTTATTGTCACTGTGGTTCCGCGCAGCTTACGCTCGGCCGCCGTGGTAAGATCATTGAATTTCTTCAATGTGGCCAGCAGCTTCTTCTTGTCCTTGGAATCGTTGATTATGCCGGGAAACTTCTTTTTCACCGTCTGGTACTGGTCGTTGATCTTCTTCAAGTCCTTGTATTTCGCTGCTGCGGCCTTCAGATCCGGCGCTGCTGCCTTCAGATCTTGCCCGGCCTTTTCGATGGCCGACACGCAATGGGCGTTGATCGCCTTTACCAGCGCCCCGACCCGGTTGGTGTATTTCTTCAGGTTCCGGTCCACCAACAGCTGCGGCAGCTCGGTTGCATCCAGCTTCTTGTCCTGAGAGTCGTCGCTTTCTTTCAGAATCTTGGCCACGTTCTTCTGGAAATTCGCCGCATAGAATTTCTGGGCCGCGTTCAGCTTGCCCTCATACTGCACCGCTTTCTTCACTTCGGCAGCTTCCTTGGTCAGCACGCCCTGCAGCGCCTCGATGTCTTTTTTCGAGGCTGACGTCTTGGACCGCTTTTTCAGATCCTTGGTGATCTCGGCCAGCAGCTTGTCCAGCTTCGCCAGATGCGCCTTGGCGTCGCCGCAAAAGCCCAGCATGGCATCCAGCTCTTCCTGATGGATATCCACCGCCTTGTTCCAGGTGGTCAGCCCGTCCTTGAAGTTTTTGTTCTTTTGCAGGTCCGCCATCTTCTTGGACTTGACCCCGTCCTTGCGCGCTTTGGCCAGGCTTTCGCGGAAATAATCCTCGCCCTCCCAGGCATTGCCCAGGGAAATCCCAACCCGTTTCTTGAGCTTGTCGCCCTCAGCGGTGGTGTATGTCTTGGTGCCTGCAGCCAGCTTTTTATGCTCTGCTTTGAACTTTTCCAGCTCCTTGGCCATCCGTCCCTCCCTGAATGATTTGCGGCGAAATCTTCTTGCTTCGCGTGAATTATGTGTTCCCCAGCGTCACTTTGGCAAAGGAAAACGGCGCATTTGCGAAGTTTGAGCCATGATAAGGCTGCAGGGCAGGGTTGACGATATGCCCGTGCCAAGCCAATTCAGCTATGTTAAACCTGCGCAGAACGCCAAAGGCCGGAAGGGAAACCCACGTGAGAGACCTAAAGATCCCGGAGCAGCGCCACCCTGAAAAGGCGCATCGTCCCGACAATGCTCAGCCCAAAAAGCCAAGCTGGATCCGGGTCAAGGCGCCGGGCGGCAAGGGCTATGCGGAAACGCATAAAATCATGCGCGACAACAAGCTGACCACGGTTTGCGAAGAGGCCGGCTGCCCCAACGTCGGCGAATGCTGGAGCCAGGGTCACGCCACCATGATGATCATGGGCGAGGTCTGCACCCGCGCTTGCTCCTTCTGCAACATTGCGACCGGCAAGCCGCCCGAGGCGCTGGACGTGTTTGAACCGGGCCGGGTGGCGGATGCGGTGCAAAAGCTAGGGCTGAACCACGTTGTCATCACCTCGGTGGACCGCGACGATATCGAAGACGGCGGAGCCGAGCATTTTGCCCAGACCATCCGCGCCGTTCGCCATCGCTCACCGAAAACCACTATCGAAATCCTGACCCCGGATTTCCTGAAATGCGATCCCTCGGTACTGGAAACAGTCGTCGAGGCACGTCCCGACGTCTTCAACCACAATCTGGAAACCGTGCCGGGCCTGTACCCGGAGGTCCGCGCCGGTGCCCGCTATTTCCACTCGCTGCGGCTGCTGCAGCGGGTCAAGGAACTGGACCCGTCGATGTTTACCAAGTCCGGCATCATGGTTGGCCTGGGCGAGGATGCGCAGGCGGTGAAACAGGTGATGGACGACATGCGCGCTGCAGACATCGACTTCCTGACCATCGGCCAGTATCTGCAGCCGACGCCGAAACACCATGCGGTGGACCGTTTCGTGACGCCGGAAGAATTCAAATCTTATGAGAAAGCCGCTTATGGCAAGGGCTTCCTGATGGTCTCGGCAACGCCGCTGACGCGCTCATCCTACCATGCCGGTGATGATTTTGCCCGCCTGCGCGAAGCACGCAACAAAAAGCTGGGGCTTGCATGACGCCCGAGCGTCTGGCGCGGCTCCGCGCCTTACGCCATGCACTGCATCAAATCCCCGAAGTGTCGGGCGCCGAGGAAAAGACCGCCGCCATGGTGGCGGATTACCTGCGCCATTTTGAACCGGATCAGCTGCTGACCGGGCTGGGCGGCCACGGGGTTGCCGCGGTTTTTGACGGCATTTCCGACGGCCCCACCGTTCTGATCCGCTGCGAGCTTGACGGCCTGCCGATCGAAGAACTCTCGGATCAGCCCTACCGTTCCACCCATCAGGGCCGCGGCCATCTTTGCGGCCATGACGGCCATATGACCATGGTTGCTGCCCTGGCAGAGGACCTCTCCGCCAGCCGCCCGGCCAAGGGGCGGGTGGTGCTGCTGTTTCAGCCGGCCGAGGAAACCGGCAAGGGCGCTGCAGCGGTGATCGGTGATCCCGCGTTTCAGCAAGTCGCACCGGACTATGCCTTCTCACTGCACAACCTGCCGGGGCTGCCGGTGGGGCAGGTGGGATTGTGCGCGGGCTCTGCCAACTGCGCCTCCCGCGGGATGCGGATCCGACTCACTGGCAAGACCTCCCACGCTGCCGCGCCGCAGGACGGGGTGTCACCCGCCGGTGCCATAGCGCAGCTGCTGCCGGGCCTGGCGGATTTGGGCAGCGGCGCTGAACTGGGGCCGGAGTTTGCCCTAGTCACCCTGACTCACGCGCGGCTGGGCGAGGCCGCTTTTGGCATTGCGCCTGGCTATGGCGAGGTTTGGGCCACGCTGCGCACCGTCACCGATGCCCGCATGGAGCAGTTGATTGCTGCTGCAACGGCGCATGTGGAACAGGCCTGCGCCGCGGAAGGGCTGACATTTTCAATCGAATTTGATGACGTCTTTGACGCTTGCACCAACCATCCCGAGGCGGTCGCGGTTCTGCGTGCGGCTGCCGCAGCGGCGGGGTGCCCGGCACAGGTGCGCGACGACCCGCAGCGCTGGTCCGAGGATTTCGGCCAGTTCGGCAAACAGGCGAAAGCGGCGATGTTCTGGCTCGGCTCCGGCGTGGATCAGCCGCAGCTGCACAATCCGGATTACGACTTCCCGGATGCGGCGATCCCGGCCGGGGCCGGGATTTTCCTGCAGACGGTCAGAAACCTGCTGGGCTGAGCGTTACTTCAGCAGCGCGTCGACAACAGCAACCGCGCCGATAATGGCAAGGGTGTCTTTCACGACCTCATAGATTTTGCCGTTCTGACGCACGTACCGGTGACCGTCGCGCGGCGGATTCAGGCCCCAGCGATCATAGTCTTTTACATAAATCCAGTCGCCGCCCTGGATATGGCCTTGCCTTGCCTGGCGTTTTTTTACTTGGCCGGGCGCATGATAGGCGGCACTGTTGTTGTGGCCCGGCGCCTGTTTTTTCGGTCCGGCAAGGGTCGCGGCGGGGGCAAGGGCGAGGTTTGCTGCTGCAATTGCGGCCACTATCGCGGTCTTTTGCATTGCGGGTTTCCTGTGATCACTGCTTTGGGCTCACAGATGATCAAGGCTGACGGAAAAGGCAAATCCGCTGCGCCGGAAAGCGCCGAAAGCGGGCGGAAACCGGCGGTCCGGCGCCGTTTTCTTTGCGCAGCTTGGCCGGGTGCGTTTTTCTGCGGATTGTGGCTTTGCTGCATATGCGGGCGCCATGAACCTGCGGGCGGTTGTGCAGGCCGCAGGAATGCAAAACTCTTGGGGTGCGTCGGGCTGGAAGCGGATCAGCCCTCGTCCGTGAACCGCACTTTGCCAATATGCGGCAGGTTCCGGTTGCGTTGCGCGTAGTCGATCCCGTAGCCCACGACAAATTCGTCCGGGATCTCAAACCCCACCCAATCCGAGCGGAAATCCACCTCGCGGCGGGATGGTTTGTCCAATAGCGCAATGGATTTCAGCCGCGCCGGATTACGGCTTTGCAGCAGGTGGGTGACATGGTTCAGCGTGTGGCCGGTGTCGACGATATCCTCGACCACCAGCACGTCGCGCCCTTCAATAGCGCCGCGCAAGTCTTTGAGAATGCGCACTTCTCGGCTGCTTTCCATTGCGTCGCCGTAAGAGGACGCCTCTAGGAAATCGACCTCGATCGGCAGGTCCAGCTCGCGTACCAGATCGGCGATGAACACGAAACTGCCGCGCAACAGGCCAACCACGACCAGCTTGTCGGTGCCTGCGAATTCACTATGAATTTCTGAACAAAGCTCTTCGATCCGTGCTGCAATGGCCTTGGCCGAGATCATCACATCAATGACATATGGACGCTGTGACATGGCTGCCCCCTTGAATTTCCCGCGCGTTCATAGGACATGACGCGGCACAATTGTAGCAGAAAATCAGCAGGCCGATGCCCACACACTCGGAAACCCGCCAGATGCCCTATTCGGCGCAGCAGATGTACAATCTGGTTGCCGACGTTGCGCAATACCCGAAATTCCTGCCTTGGTGCTCCGCCGCCCGCATCCGCAGCCGCGCACCGATCGGCGAGGCCGAGGTGTTGGAGGCGGATCTGGTGATCTCCTTCAAGGTGTTCCGTGAACGCTTTGGCAGCCGGGTGACGCTGTATCCGGGTGAGCGTAAGATCGATACCGAATATCTGGACGGCCCATTTCGCTACATGAAGTCCCACTGGGCCTTTGCCCCGCGCGAGGACGGCACCTGCGATGTGTCTTTCTTTGTTGATTTCGAATTCAAGAACGCGGTGCTGCAGGGCATCATCGGCGTGGTCTTCAACGAGGCGATGCAGCGCATTGTGCGCGCTTTTGAACGCCGGGCGGCGGAGCTGTACAACTGATACGAACTTTGACCGGCATTTCTGAATTGACTTGAGGCGGGCTTGAAGTTGTATCGGGGCTGGTCTCAATATCAATCAGGAAGGGGTGCGCCGGGATGGAACAGGACTTTTGGCAGGCGCGCTGGCGCGAGAACCGGATCGGCTTTCACGAAGACGCGCCCAACACCCTGCTGACGCAGCATTTTCCAAAGCTGGGTTTACACGCGGGCCACTCGGTTTTTGTGCCGCTTTGCGGTAAGGCACTGGACCTGGACTGGCTGTGCGGCCAAGGGCTGCAGGTATCCGGGATTGAGTTCAATCAGGGCGCTGTTGAGGAAGTTTTTGCCCGCCAGGGTCTGGAGCCTGAGGTGATCCGGCAAGGGGACCTTATACGTTTCCAGGCGGGCGGTCTGACCCTTTTTGCGGGAGACTTCTTTGCGCTGACGGCAGAGCATCTGGGCACAGTGGATGCGGTTTACGACCGGGCGGCGCTGGTTGCGGTCAAGCCTGAGGACCGCAAGGCATATGCTGTGCAACTCAACCGCATTACTGGCTGTGCGCAGCAGTTTCTGGTCGGATTTGACTATGATCAGTCCTTGATGGAAGGCCCGCCGTTTTCGGTGCCGGGTGAAACCGTGCAAGCATTGTATCGGGAGAGGCATGCGATCACCCTGATAGAGGAACGTGCCGCTGACGGCCGCATTGGTGAACGCTGCAACGCGCTGGAACAGGCCTGGCTGTTGAAACCGCTGGTTTAGAACGCAAGACGGGCCCCCGAAGGGACCCGCCCGGTGCGGAAATTGCACCGTCTGCCGTGAGTGGCGGCATGCGTCATAGCCGGGGTCAGCTGTTCATGTCGTACGCACGCTCACCATGAACTGAAAGATCGAGGCCGTTGGTCTCGCTTTCAAGATCTACGCGCAAAGACGTGATGAAAGCGGAGATTTTCACCAGCACGATGGTCACAACCACAGTAAAGAGGCCGACAATTGCCAGCCCGCCCAGCTGCGCGGCCCAGGTGCCGGCGCCGAAGACGGCGATCATGATAGTGCCAAAGATACCACCGACGCCATGCACGGCAAACACATCCAGCGTGTCGTCGATCTGCATCTTGTTGCGCACCAGATTGACCATTTCCTGACACAGGACACCTGCAACGGCCCCGATGATCAGCGCCTCCACCGGGCCGACAAAGCCGGAGGCTGGGGTGATCGAGGCAAGGCCCGCTATGGTGCCGGTGACCAGACCCACAAGGGAGGCCTTGCCGTATTTGATCTTTTCCCACAATGCCCAGCTGAGCGAGGCGGTGGCGGCTGAAAGATGGGTTACGGTCAGCGCCATTGCGGCCCCGCCGTCAGCGGCCAGCTGCGAGCCGCCGTTGAAGCCGAACCAGCCGACCCACAGCATTGCAGCACCAATCATTACATAGCCGGGATTGTGCGGCGGGATGGTGCGGTTTTTACGCGGGCCAAGGTAGAAGGCGATGATCAGCGCTGCGATACCTGCGGTTTCATGCACCACGATGCCGCCGGCAAAGTCCTTCACCCCCGTTTCGCCGAAGATACCGCCATCGGCCAGGAAACCGCCGCCCCAGATCCAATGCACCACCGGCGCATAGCACAGCAGCATCCAGAGGCCGGAGAACACGAGGACAAAGCCAAAGCCCACCCGCTCCACATAGGCGCCGACGATCAGCGCGGGCGTGATGATGGCAAATGTCATCTGAAAGGCGAAAAACAGAACCTCGGGCAATGTGCCTGAGAGGCTGTCGGCGGTGACACCGTTCAGGAACATTTTGTCCAGTCCGCCCCACAGGCCGGACGTGCCGCTGCCAAAGGCAATTGTGTAGCCGAATGCGAGCCACAGAACGCTCATCAAACAGGCAATGGCGTAGCAATGCATAAAGACGCTGAGCACATTGCGGGCACGTACCAGGCCGCCATAAAACAGCGCCAGCCCTGGCAATGTCATGAAGAGGACCAGGGCCGTGGCCACAATGATCCATGCGGTATCCGCTCCGTTCATCCGAGTGTTCCTTCCCCTTGAAAAACCGGTGAGGTCAGGAGAAAGCGGAAAACCTGCGCGAAAAAAAGCGGCAGAGGTTCGCAAGCCGCACAATTCGGCGGCTTTTTTGCAAGTGCCGGTTTTTTGGGCAGGCTTTTGCGGACGCTGCCCGGAATGCACCCGGTTTACGAAACCGCCTGCATCAGCAAAGACAGTGCATGGTTTCGGGCCGCTGTTCGGACATTGGCGCGGCCAATGGCGCCGAAGTCCACGGTTTCAGTGACCGCAGGATAGCCTGCACGCGCCAAGCCGAAACAGACGCGGCCCTCGGGTTTGAACTCTGATCCTCCGGGACCGGCGATGCCAGTGACGGAGACCGCGAGCGAAACACCTGCCTGTGTCACCGCACCTGCGGCCATCTCAGCCGCGACGTCCTCGCTGACCGCCCCTTTGGCGTCCAGAGTTTCCGTCTTTACACCCAGCATCTGCATCTTGGCGTCGTTGGAGTAGGTGACAAAGCCGCGATCGACCACGGCGGAGGAGCCGGGAACATCCGTAAGCGCCGCTGCAATCATGCCACCGGTGCAGCTTTCGGCGGTGGCAATGGTGAGACCTGCCGCCTTTGCCTGGGTGATCAGCTTTGCCACATCCACACTCATAATCCCAGTACCCCGTGCGAGAAGCCGGCCAGCAGGGCAACGCCGATGGCGGCCATGATGCCGGCGATGACATCATCCATCATAACACCAAACGGGCCCTCCTGGCGATCTGCCCAGCCGACAGGGCCCGGTTTCCAGATGTCGAACAGGCGGAACAGCAGGAACGCGCTGATCCAGCCGGGCCAAAGTGCGGTGATAGGAATGCCATGCGCCCAGGCCGGATAGGAGATGGCCCAAAGCGCGATCCACTGGCCTGCGACCTCATCCACCACGATTTCCGAGGGGTCGTGATTGTCGCTGCCGGCGGTCATGATCTTGGTCGCCCAGATGCCAGCGGGGATGCAGGCAAGGGTCGCCAGGGCCAGCAACGGGAAGCCGCCCAGCTGATGCAAGCCGTAAGCCAAGGGCAGGGCGGCCAGCGATCCCCAGGTGCCGGGGGCCGGGCGGATGTAACCAACGCCGCAGACGGTGCCGATTGCTTGCGCCGGGGTCATGCCTTCACCAGCGCAGCGGTGGCGATGGCGGCGATGCCCTCACCGCGGCCGGTGAAGCCGAGACGTTCAGACGTGGTGGCTTTGATCGAAACCCTGTCAGCCTCGATACCCAGGATTTGGGCCATGACTTCACGCATGCGGGCCGCGTGGGGGCCGACTTTGGGGTATTCGCAGACCAGGGTGCAATCGACGTTCGACAGGGTGAAACCCATCTCGCGCGCCAGATTGGCGGCATGGCGCAGGAAAATTTCGCTGGCAGCACCCTTCCACTGCGGATCGGAGGGCGGGAAATGCTGGCCGATATCACCGCGGGCCAATGCGCCATAGATCGCATCGGTGACGGCGTGCATTCCGACATCGGCGTCGGAGTGGCCCTGCAGGGTTTTCTCATGCGGGACTTCCACACCGCAGAGGATCACGCTGTCACCGGGCCCGAACCGGTGCACGTCGTAGCCATTGCCAAGCCTGATATCCATGTCAGCTCCCAGAATGCGTTCCGCCCTGGTGAAATCCTCGGGGCGGGTGATTTTAATATTGTCCGGCTCGCCCGGAATGATTGCAACGTCAAGACCTGCGGCGCGCGCAACCTCAACGTCATCCACCGCGCCGCCGGGATGGGACAGATGTGCGGCCAGTATGTTCTGAAACCGGAAGCCCTGGGGGGTTTGAGCGGCGTAGAGGCCGTTGCGGTCCTGAGTACCCGTGACGGTGTTCTCGGCGCCGGTCCACAGCGCGTCGGTCACAGCAAGAGCCGGGGCTGCTGCAGGGACCTCGTCCAAGGCATTGAGAATGCTATGGATCAGATCACTGCTGACACAGGGTCGGGCGGCGTCGTGGATCAGCACTTTCTCCACGCCATGCGTCTCCAGGGCCTTCAACCCGTTCAGGACAGAGGCTGCGCGTTCGGCACCACCCTCGGCCAGGATCAAGCTGGGGTGACCGGAGAATTCGTCCCAAGCGGCGGCGTCATCGGGCGACAGCACAAGCACGGTGAGATCCACACCTGCTTTTTCAAAGGCTTCGAGGGTCCAGTCAATCACCCGGCGGGTTTTCAGCGGACGCCATTGTTTCGGCGTGCCGCCGCCTGCACGGGTGCCGCGGCCGGCGGCGACGATCAGGGCTGCGGTGGTCATGCGGGCCTCATGATAAGTTCGGCATTTGTTTATGAGGTGGCGCAGGGATAGGCAATCACCCCACGGAATGTGCCTGAAAAATAGGCAAGTGGTGATTTGCTGTGCCTTGCAAAGCGCAGTTTCATTGCTGCATAGCAAAGGCTTCGGATAAAAACATCTCAGTTGCACAAGGATTAGGCAGTTGTCCTTCACGCTTGGAACCACCTCCATGTCTCCGCCGATTGCATTGGCGCCGATGGCTGGAATCACCGACCGTCCGTTCCGGGATCTGGTCCGCTCTTTCGGAGCGGGGCTGATGGTGAGTGAGATGGTGGCAAGCCAGGAGATGGTACAGGCCAAGCCCGGCGTGCGCGAACGGGCGGAGCTGAGCGCAGATGTGGAGAACACTGCGGTGCAGCTGGCCGGACGGGATGAATACTGGATTTCCGAGGCCGCGAAACACGTTGCCGGGCAGGGCGCGCGGATCATCGACATCAACATGGGCTGCCCGGCCAAGAAGGTGACCAATGGCTATTCAGGCTCAGCCCTGCTGAAAACGCCGGATCACGCGCTGAAACTGATCGAGGCGGTGGTGGAGGCTGTCGATGTGCCGGTCACACTGAAGACCCGGCTGGGCTGGGACGACAACTGCCTGAACGCGCCGGATGTGGGGCGGCGGGCCTGCGAAGCCGGCGTGCAGATGATTACGATTCATGGCCGCACCCGCTGCCAGTTCTACAAGGGGTCGGCGGATTGGAAGGCGATCCGGACGGTGAAGGACGCAGTCAGCGTGCCGCTGCTGGCCAATGGCGACATTTTGGACACTGCATCCGCACGACAGGCGCTGGAATTGTCCGGTGCTGACGGCGTGATGATCGGGCGCGGCGCCGAAGGCAAGCCTTGGCTGCTTGCTCAGGTGGCCCATGAGCTATGGGGTGCGCCGGCACCGGATGTGCCGGAAGGTGATGCGTTGATCCATATGGTTTCAGAGCATTACAAGGCGATGCTGGAGTTTTACGGGCTGGATCTGGGGGTGCGTGTCGCGCGCAAGCATCTGGGCTGGTACATGGATGAGGCTGGATCCGGCCCTGCCATGCGCCGCGCAGTGCTGACCGGGAAAAACCCGCAGGACGTATTGGCCTTGCTGCCTGAGGCGCTGAGCGTGCAACAGCCGGAGGCCGCCGCATGATGGACAGTGCCGCCCTCTGGGCCTCGCTGCCAGTGCCCGCGTTCCTGATCGATTCCCGGGACAGGATTGCCGATGTGAATGCGGCGGCTGAGGGATTTCTGAATACCTCGCGCAAGGCGCTGGCAGGGCAGCCCGTCTGGGACACGCTGGCCATTGACGCGCCGATTGAAGAAGCCTTTGCCCGCGCCCGTGTTCAGGGCACGCCGCTGTTCGTGAATGACATCGATGTCGGTTCGGGCAGCCGGGCGCCGCTGCAATGCGGGGTGCAGATCGCGCCCTTGCAAGGGCAGGACGGGGTGATGCTGCTGATGGTCACCCCGCGGGAACTGGCCGGGCGGATGACACAGACCCATTCCGCCAAATCCGCCGCTGCCTCGGCCATCGGCATGGCGGAGATGCTGGCGCATGAGATCAAGAACCCGCTGGCGGGGATCACTGGCGCAGCCCAGCTATTGAGTATGAACCTGAGTTCCGAAGACTTGGAGCTGACTGACCTGATCGTCAGCGAAAGCCGCCGGATTGTGAAACTTCTGGATCAGGTGGAGCAGTTCGGAAACCTGACCGGGCCGGCCTTCAAGCCGGTGAACCTGCATGATGTGCTGGACCGGGCGCGGCGGTCGGCGCTGCTGGGGTTTGGTGCCCGCATGACCATAACGGAAAACTACGATCCCTCGCTGCCGATGGCCTGGGGGGATGCGGATCAGCTGCTGCAGGTGGTGTTGAACCTTCTTAAGAATGCCTCGGAAGCAGCTGATAATAAGGGCGGAAATATTTCCATCCGCACTTTCTATGAGCATTCCTTCCGGCTGCGCCGCAGTGATGGAACAGGCAAGCTTTTGCCGCTGCAAATTGAAATCTGCGACGACGGGCCGGGGCTGCCGGAGAAGATCAAGGATGACATATTCGACCCGTTTGTATCGGGCCGGGAGAATGGCACCGGGCTGGGGCTTGCGTTGGTGAGCAAGATCCTCTCGGAGCATAATGGCTGGATATCCGTAAGCTCGGTTCCCGGGCGCACGCTGTTCCGGCTGTCGCTGTCGCGCGTGCCGCGTGACGCAAAACCGCAGGAGAGCTGATCCATGGACGGCACCGTTCTGGTCGCAGATGACGACCGCACCATCCGCACCGTACTGACCCAGGCGCTGACGCGCGCGGGCTGCAAGGTGCATGCGACCTCTTCGCTGACCACGCTGATGCGCTGGGTGGCCGAAGGGAAAGGCGATGCCGTCATTTCAGACGTGATGATGCCGGACGGAAACGGGCTGGAGATGCTGCCCAAGATCCAGGCCGACCGGCCCGGTCTGCCGGTGATCGTGATCTCGGCGCAGAATACCATCATGACTGCAATCAAGGCGGAGGAAGCAGAAGCCTACGACTATCTGCCGAAACCTTTTGACCTGCCCGAGCTGATGAAGCGCACGGCCAAAGCATTGGCGGTCAAGCGGGTGGCGCCTGCCACCGCAAAGACCGAAGCGCCAGATCATCCGGAAGAGCTGCCGCTGATTGGCCGCAGCGAGGTGATGCAGGCACTGTACCGGTTGATCGCCCGAGTGATGAACACGGAACTGCCGTTGTTGATCACCGGCGAAAGCGGCACTGGTAAATCCCTGATTGCGCAGGCTATTCATGACTTTTCAGACCGGCGGACTTTGCCCTTTATCCACGCTGATGCCGCGGCATTGATTGACCTGGAAGGCCCGGCGCGGCTGCTGGCCCAGGCCAAGGGCGGCTCGCTGGTGGTTGATGAATTGGCGGACCTGCCGGAAGAAGCGCAGGCTCGGCTGGTGCGGATGATGGACACACCGGGCGACCACGCCCCGCGCTTCATCGCGTCCAGTCAGAAAGACCTGGCCGCGGCGATGGAAGACGGGGAGCTGCGCCAGGATCTCTACTACCGGATCTGCGGTACCGCGCTGCAAGTGCCGGCGCTGCGGGAACGGGTGGAGGATATTCCGCTGCTGGCCGAGCATTTCCTGATCCGGGCTGAGAACGAAGGCGCGCCGCACCGCGAGCTGAGCGAGGGCGCCCGCGAAGCGCTGCGCCATTTCGGTTGGCCCGGCAACGTCCGCCAGCTGGAAAACACCGTCCGGCGGCTGGCGCTGACGGCCCGCAATGAGGAAATCAGCGAGTCCGATGCGGCCGCTGTGCTGGGGCCGCAGAGCGGGCCGGAGCCTGCGGTGGCAGGTCTTGCCAATGAAAAGCTATCTGAGTCCGTGGCCCGCCATCTGCAGCGCTATTTCGATTTGCATGGCGACTTGCTGCCGCCGCCGGGTCTCTATATGCGGCTGCTGCGCGAAGTAGAGACGCCGCTGATCGAAATCGCGCTGACGGCAACCGGCGGCAACCAGGCGAAATGCGCCGAATTGCTGGGGATCAACCGGAATACTTTGCGAAAGAAGATCACCGATCTGGATATTGAGGTGACACGCCGCCGCAAACTGATGTAATATCGCCACAGAAATGTGGCCTTGTTGTGAATTTCCTAGGCAGGGCCACGAGATATGGCGGTGACTCGCAAAGAGTCGCACATCAGGATGAGGGCAGTCAGTGGCGCATAAGTCACATCTGAGGGCAGCATACGGGCCTTTTGCGGCCTTGGACCGGTGGCGGAGAACCCGCCGGGCCCGCAATATCGGCACCATCGGGCTGGTGGTGCTGGGGCCGGTTCTGGCACTGGCGACATTCCTTATAATCGGTCCGCTGGGGCAGGGCGCGTCGTCCCGGTCGCTGCGGCTGATTCTGCTGGCGGATTTGGTCTATATCCTGACCATCGCTGCGCTGGTGATGGCCCAGATTGTCCGCCTGTTTGCGGCGCGGCGCTCCAAATCAGCGGGGTCCCGCCTGCATCTGCGGTTGATCGGCGCCTTTGGATTTCTGGCGCTGATCCCCACCGTGATTGTTGCTGTATTTGCTGTGCTGACGGTGAATGTCGGGCTTGAGGGCTGGTTTTCCCAGCGGGTGCGGCAGGTGATCGGCAGCTCGCTGGCTGCGGCGGACGCGTATCAGACACAGCAGAAAAATGACCTGACCGAAGATGCCCGGGCACTGGCGCGTTACCTGGACAACAGCCGTTCCCGTAGTTTTTTCATCAATGACGCAGAGCTTCGTCTGGTGCTGTCGCAAGGCCAGCTGCAAATCCAGCGCGGGCTGCGCGAGGCTTACATCGTCGACAGTGCCGGCCTGATCCGGGCGCGCGGCGAGCGGTCTTACGAATTCGATTTTGAGAAGCCGAACAACCGCCAGATCGGTGCCGCCCGTGCGGATGGTTTCCTGCTGATCGAGGATTGGAGCAACAGTGAATTCCGCGCGCTGGTACGGCTGGAGGCGTTTGTCGACCGGTTCCTGTACATCAGCCGCGATGTGGACGGCGAGCTTCTGAACCTTCTGGATGACACCCAGGAAACAGCCCATCTGTATCAGCAGCTGGAAAGCGAGCGCGGCAGGGTGCTGTTTGAATTTGCGCTGCTTTATATCGGTTTTGCAGTGATTCTGATCCTGGCGGCGATGTGGTTGGGGATGTGGTTTGCCGAGCGGTTGTCGCGTCCGGTCGGACGGCTGACGGTGGCGGCGCAACGGGTTGGCTCTGGCAATTTGGACGTGCAGGTGCCGATTGACGACGGCGGCGATGAAATTTCCCAATTGGGTCAGTATTTCAATCAGATGACGCGCGAACTTAAGGCGCAGCACGGGCGGCTTCTGGACAATACCCACCAGATTGAACGCCGCCGCCGCCTGTTTGATTCGGTGCTGTCATCGGTAACGTCCGGGGTTGCCGGGCTGGATGCCGACGGGCGTGTCACATTTGTGAACCGCTCGGCTGAGCGGCTGTTGGACTGGCAGGAGGATCAGCAATCCCTGGCCTTATCCGTTGCAGTGCCGGAGTTCGGGCCGCTGTTTGTGGAATTGATCGAAACCAGTGCCGAGGTGGTGCAGGAGGAAATCAAAGTCACGCGTCAGGGCCGGCTGGAAAACCTGTTGGTGCGGATGTCGCCGCGCCGGTCGGAACAGGGCCGGCTGGAAGGTTATGTGGTGGCGTTTGATGATGTGACTGACCTTGTCAGCGCCCAGCGGATGGCGGCCTGGGGCGATGTGGCGCGCCGGATTGCCCATGAGATCAAGAACCCGCTGACCCCGATCCAGCTGAGCGCGGAACGGATCAAACGCAAATTCGCGCCCAAACTGGGTGAGGAGAACAGCGATCAGCTGCAATCCATGACCGATGTGATTGTGCGCCAGACCAATGATCTGCGCAGGATCGTCGATGAATTCTCGAAATTCGCCCGCATGCCGGAACCGGAGCGGCGCGAAGAGGATCTGGTCAAACTGCTGCGGGATGCGGTTATCCTGCAGCAGCAGGGCCAGCCCGGTGTCCGGATCAAAGCGGAGCTGCCCGAGACAGCCATGCCCTCGGATCTGGATGCCACAATGATTGGCCAGGCCTTGACCAATCTGATCAAAAACGCAGGCGAAGCCATTGAAACCCTGCAGATAAAGGAAAACCCGCAGGGGCTGGTGCCGGAGATCCGGGTGGCGGCGGTCAAGGCAGGCAATTTCTATGAAGTCCGTATTGCCGACAACGGCATCGGCTTGCCCGAAGACCGGGCACGGCTGTTTGAGCCTTATGTGACCACGCGGGATGCGGGCACTGGGCTGGGGCTGCCGATCGTTAAGAAAATCATCGAAGAGCACGGGGGCACGCTGACGCTGGAAGATGCCCCGGTATTCGAGGGACACGCGCATTACGGCGCGATGGCGGTAATCCGCCTGCCCGCTGCAAACCGGGCAGCGGCGCCAAACAAGAGCACAGTGAAAGCAGGTCTGACATGAGTGACATTCTGATTGTAGATGACGAGCGCGACATCCGGGAACTGGTCTCGGACATTCTGGAGGATGAAGGCTATGCCACCCGAAAGGCTGCCAATTCCGACGAATGCATGGCCCGTCTGGAAGACGCCGAACCGGCGCTGATGATTCTGGATATCTGGCTGAAGGACAGCCAGATGGACGGTATCGATATCCTGAAGGCGGTTAAGCGCGACAATCCGGAAGTTCCGGTGGTGATCATTTCCGGACACGGCAACATCGAAATCGCTGTCGCAGCGATCAAGCAGGGGGCCTATGATTTCATCGAGAAGCCCTTTAACATCGACCAGCTGATGGTGGTGATCCGCCGCGCCATGGAAACCTCGCGCCTGCGCCGGGAAAATTCAGATCTCAAGCGCAGGGATACAGGCCCGGCGGAAATGATCGGCACCTCTGCGTCGTTCCGGACGCTGATCAGCCAGCTGGACAAGGTGACCAAGTCGAACGGCAGGGTAATGCTGACCGGACCGGCCGGCAGCGGCAAGGAGATTGCCGCGCGTTATATCCATGCCAATTCAAACCGGGCCTCCGCGCCCTTCATCACGGTGAATTGTGCCAGCATCGAACCCGACCGTATGGAAGAGGTTCTGTTCGGCCGCGAATCCTCGGAGCGCGGGGTGGAACCCGGCCTGCTGGAGCAGGCGCATGGCGGTGTGGTGTTCTTTGATGAAGTTGCCGATATGCCGCTGGGCACCCAATCCAAGATCCTGCGTGTGCTGGTGGATCAGCAGTTCCAGCGGGTTGGCGGTTCGGACAAAATCCGTGTAGATCTGCGGGTGGTTTCCGCCACCAACAAGGACCTGGATGCAGAAATCGAAGCAGGCGGTTTCCGGCAAGAGCTGTATCACCGGCTGAATGTGGTGCCGGTTGCGGTGCCGTCGCTGGCGGACCGGCGCGAGGATATTCCGCTGCTGGCCGGCCATTTCATTGCCCAGTTCAACGAAGCCCAGGGGCTGCCGCTGCGGGTACTGACCGAAGAGGCGGTGGCGTTGATGCAGACCATGCTGTGGCCGGGCAATGTGCGCCAGCTTAAGAATCTGGTGGAGCGGGTGCTGATCCTTGGTGATGGCAGCGGCCCGATCGAGGCCAAGGATTTGCCGCGCGAAGAAGACAAGCCGCAGGAGGAGGGCCGGGTGGTCCTGTCCGGTGCGCTGGCGACATTGCCGCTGCGCGAGGCGCGGGAGGCGTTTGAGCGCGAATACCTGCTGACCCAGATCAATCGCTTTGGCGGCAATATCAGCCGCACGGCATCGTTTGTCGGCATGGAGCGGTCTGCGCTGCACCGCAAGCTGAAGTCGCTGGGGGTTGTGACCTCCAACAAGGCAGGCGCCCGGGTGGCGCATGTGGAGGCTGAGGAAGAACAGGCCTGATCAGGCCGCCTTTGCGCCCGGCACCACCGGGCGCGGGCGGTGCTGCATCATAGGGTCAGAACAGGTCCTGGCGGATCGGGTTCAGCGCAAAATGGACCTGCGCGGCCAGTCGCAGCTGGCTGATGGCATCGCCGGGAACGGTTGCGGGCAGACCTGCCTGGCGCGCCCAATTGCCCAGTTGCTTGCGGGAGGACGGGCCGAACTGACCGTCGATGGCAATCCCGGCCCCCAGCTGGCGCAGGATGTACTGGGTGCCTGCGGCAACGTCTGTTTCGGCCATCCCGGTCAGCAATTCCCGCGCTGCGGCGCGTGCATCGGGATCATTCAGCGCCATCGCCTTTCCTGCCCGCGCAGCAGCAGCATGGGCGGGGATCCGGTCCGGCAGCCTGTTAAGGGCTACCCACGCACCGTTCGAGCCACCCCAGGCGTCGCCGCGCGACAGCCCCATGTCATACCATTCCAACGCTTCGGCTGCGTCACTGCCGGGCAGGTCGCCGCCCATGATCATCCGGCCGATCTCAGCCGGGGCATGGGGATGGCCCAGCTGTGCGGCCTCGGCAAACAGCGCGCGTGCTTTTTCCTTGTCCACCGCCTGGCCCGCGCCGCCATCGCGGTAGACATAGCCAAGGTTGGCGGTGCCATAGATATCGCCGCGCCCGGCAGAGGCCTGCAGGTAGGAAAAACCGCGCTCCGGCTGCGCTAGTTCAGCGCCGCTCCAGAGAAAGAAGACCCCCAGTTCGTTCATCGAATAGGTATGCCCCAGCTCCACTGCCCGGCTCAGCAAGTCAAAGCCGCGCTCCCGGTCTTGCGGGTTCTGGGTGCTGTGCAACAGCCGCTTGCCGTGGGAATGCATGGCGAAAGGATCGCCCGCAGCGATGCCCTTTTCCCAAAGGCTGGCAGCCTTTTCCGGGTCCAGAGGGATGGCGATTGCCTGGCGGTCAATGTTCGGGCTGGTGTAGAGCTTTGCCAGAGCGTGGTAGGCGCGGACATGCCCCAGATCAGCAGCTTTCTGAAAATTGGAGAACGCGCCGGTCAGGCTGCCCTGAGCCAGAACGGCACGGCCCAGCTGGTAATGGAAACGGCCGATTTCCGGCGCCGTCTCAGCGGCTTGCCGGCAGGCGGTTTCCGCGACTTTCAGGTTGATCTCATTCGGATAACGGTACAGACCTACGCCTTGAAGATCGAGAAGATCCCCGGCCTCCAGGTCGCATTGCCGCGCAATCATTTCCAGGTTCAGGGTGACGTCGCGCACCGCTTCGCCTTGGGCCAGGCGCAGCACCATCCGGTCTTTGCGCACCTGACCGCCATCCTTGCGGGCGGCGAGCTCGGTCAGTTGCGGTGCGTAATTGAGGCTAAGGCCGGATCCCGTCCCGGTCTGCAGCGAGGTCACGCCGGCCGAAGATGTTTCAACAATCGACACCGTGGTCCCCGTGCCGATATAAGGTTGGATTTCCGACGCCAGTTCCAGGGACCGGCCCAGCGGGATTTTCACCGACAGCTCAGCTGGCAGCTGGTCAAGGCTGGACAGCATGGCGGCGGGTTCCGTTCCGGCCACATTCATGGACCGTTCCGGCGGCCGCAGATAAATTTTCTGCATCAGAGTTGAACTTTCCCAAGGCACCTGCTGATTGCCGGTAGAGGCATAGACGTCGCCCCGGATCGCCGCGAGAACCGTCATCGCGTCATCATCGGGGCGGGCGGGAAAATGCTGAATGACAGAGGCTGTGTACGGACTGTTGCCGCCTGGATCACCGTCCAGGGCAGTTGCCCCTGGCGAGGTCGAAAATGCCACCAGGGTATTGAGTGGCGGCCTGAAGACGTCAAACCCTGAACGGGCCTCATAAAGCTGCGCCCCGACTTCTGCGTTGAGTTTGGCCTGGGGAACCGGGTTGTCCCGGCAGGAGTCCAGCATCAGGATCTGGCTGCTGGCCTTGCCGCCCAGAATGGCAGAGACCTGGTCCAGTGTAACAGATTGGAATGGCAGGTCATTAATGCCGCTCAGCTCTGCGTCGCTGGTCAGCAGGTAGTTGCGCCGCCCCAGCTGAATGCCATGGCCTGCATAATAGAAGAAGACCTGGCTGCCTTCACGGATGTTCAGAGCCGCCTGGCGCAGCAAGGCTTCGAACCCGCGTTTGTCGAGGTCATATCCTTCGTACACCGAATAGCCGAAAGACTTCAGCATCTCCGCAACTGCGGCGGCATCGTTCCGCGTATTGGTCAGGTCGGAGACATGGTCATAGTCCTGGATCCCAATGACGATGGCGATCTCGCTGGCGGTCCCGCTCTCCTGGGTTTCGTAGGCGGCCAAAGCAGCCTGGCCCGAAAGAAGTGCAGCACACACCAAGGCCGGAGGGGCAGATAACTTGAATATGCCCCGAATAATGCCCCTGAAAGCCACGAAAGACATTACCAACTGCCTCCTCCACCACCGCCGCCGCCGGAACCACCACCTCCGCCGCCGGAACCTCCGCCGCCGCCTTGATAGGCGGGTTCAGGTGCTTCTTCTGCCGGGATCACCGGGGCCCTGGTCGCCGCTGCAGGTGCCGGCCGCGTTGCCGGTGCGCTGTAAGTTGCAGGTGCCGGCGCTGGGGCCGCTGTCGGTGGCGGGGCAATCGGGGCCACTGGTTCGCAGGCGGCTGTCACAGCTGCAAGAGGCAGCGCGGCAAACAGGAAATGTATCCGCATCGGGTACCTTTCTCTTAAAAATACTGGTCAACAAACAATCCGGCGCCAGCCTAACTGATCCGGTGGCGCAATTCAAAGTTAGCCTGCTGCGCATTTTCGGCAAGGGAGTGCGCCTAGCCGCCGGTGCGGATGCTGACGCTGCCATCTTTGTTGCGCTGCGCGCAGGAGGCTTCGCTCAGCGGGGCCAGTTGCGGTCCGGCTACTGCGGCCGGGTTGCGCCGGGTGCAGCGTTTCAGCGCGACCTGCTGGTAGCCCTTGGATGCCATGCAGGATTTTTCCAGCCGCAGGCGCAGGGGTTTGTTCACATCCACCGTGTAGATGCCGCCGTCCACCCAGTAACCGGGGCGGAAGTAACAGCTGCCGCCGGAACAGACTTTGCGGCCGGGGTGGAAAACCGGGGGATGCTGGCGGATTTCATTGGCGACGGGCGCATCCCGCAGCGATTGCGCCTCACAGCCAAGCTCATCACTTTGCAGGCGCGAAACTTCTGCCCCCTGCCTGTAGTAAACAGGAAGCGGTCCGCAGGCCGCCGTGCCAAGCAGCAGGACCAAGGCCGCGATGATCGTTCGATCCTTGCACATACGCAAAGAATGGCTGCAATCAGAGCAAGTTACAATTAAATTGACCGTGAAAGCGGCTTCTGTCATTCACGTCGGGCGAAACTCCGCCCGAAATTCCGCCAAGGGACACGCAAATGAAGGTCATTATCTGCGGCGCGGGCCAGGTTGGCTGGCAGATCGCCCGGCACTTGTCCGGCGAGCACAATGATGTGACGGTTGTCGACAGCAACCCGGAACTGGTGCGGCGGGCAACCGATACGCTGGACGTGCAGGGGATCCATGGATTTGCCTCCTATCCGGATGTGCTGGACCGGGCCGGCGCGCGCGATGCCGACATGATCATCGCGGCCACCCATTCGGACGAGGTCAACATGGTGACCTGCCAGGTGGCGCATTCGGTCTTCAAGGTTCAGCGCAAGATTGCCCGCCTGCGGGCCAAAAGCTATCTGACCGCGATCTATTCCGACCTTTATCAGCGCGAGCATTTGCCGATCGACGTGGTGATCAGCCCCGAGCGCGAGGTGGCGGCGGCGGCGATGCAGCGGCTGTCGGCGCCGGCAGCGTTTGACACCGAGACCTTTATGGGCGGCAAGGCGCAGCTTCTGGGGATCCAGATCGATGCCGATTGCCCGGTGGTGAATACGCCGTTGCGGCAGCTGACCGAATTGTTTTCGACGTTGCGCGCGATTGTGGTCGGGGTGCGGCGCGACGGCAGTTTGTTTGCGCCGGAACCGGGCGACCAGCTGTTCGTCGGCGACAGTTGCTATGTGTTCAGCCACGCCGATGATGTGCCCCGCACCATCGAAGTGTTCGGCAAGCAGGAAACCCGCCAGGACCGGGTGGTTGTGGTCGGCGGCGGCAACGTCGGCCTGGAAGTGGCCAAGGCGCTGGAGGCAAGCACAACACGGATCCGGGCCAAGATGATCGAACGCGACCGTGCCTGTGCTGAACGGGCGGCGGAAACGCTGGAACGCACGATTGTGCTGAACGGCGACGGTCTGGACCGGGCGCTGATGATCGAAGCAGGTATCGACAAAGCAGATGCGATGCTGGCGGTGACCGATGACGACAAGACCAACATTCTGGCCGCGGTACGCGCCAAGGTTGAGGGCTGTCCGCTGGCCATTGCGCTGATCAATGACCCGACCCTGGTGCCGCTGCTGCCGCATCTGGGCATCGACGCCTATATCAATCCGCGCTCCACCACAGTCAGCTCGATCCTGCGCCACATCCGATATGGCCGGGTGCGGCAGGTCTACTCATTGGGTGATGCCGAGGCTGAAATGATCGAGGCTGAGGTTTTGTCGACCTCGCCGATTGCCGGCCAGATGATCCGCGAGACGGACTTCCCCGAAGGCGTTCTGGTCGGCGGCGTTCTGAAGAACGGCGAGATGCTGCGCCCCTCCGGTCAGATGCGGATCGAGGCGGGCGATGTGATCGCGCTGTTTGCCATGGCGGCGGACGTGCCTGAGGTCGAGCGCCTGCTGCAGGTTTCGATCGACTATTTCTAGGATGCGCCGCCCGGTCAAAGCTCCCAGTGGCGTGCTGCGCCTGCCGCTGTTCCTGCTGATCTGGGGCATATCTTCGCTGGCGATGTGGCTGCCGGCCGTTCATGCGCTGGTGCTGGACGATCATCACACCTCGCGCAGTTTTTTCTATGCCGGCGTTGCCGGGCTTATACTGGTGGTGCTGATCGGCCTGTCGATGGGCAACCGGGTGCCGCGCTACGGGATGCCGGGACAATTGCTGTCGCTGCTGGCGACGTTCACCGTACTGCCGCTGTTCCTGGCGGTGCCGGTTCAGGATGCGCTGGTCAGCACCCGGTTTTTGAACGCCTATTTCGATATGGTCAGCGCCATCACCACCACCGGCGCCGATGTCTGGGGCGATCCGGGCCGGCTGCCGCCCAGCGTGCATCTGTGGCGGGCGATTGTCGGCTGGTTGGGTGGTCTTTTGATGTGGGTGGCCGCCTCGGCGGTGCTGGCACCGATGTCCCTGGGCGGGTTTGAGGTCACTGCCAAGGGCGAACCCGGCGGCGGCACAGCCGCCCCGCTGCATATGGAGCGGGCAGATCCCCGCCGCCAGCTGGTGCTGGTGACGCGCACCCTGGCGCCGGTTTATGCCGGGCTGACCCTTGTGCTATGGCTGTTGCTGATGATCACAGGTGAACAGGCCTTGGCAGGTCTCAGCCATGCGATGTCGGTGATGGCGACCTCGGGCATATCAGCCATCGGCGGGGTGGAGAATGCCGCCAGCGGCCTGGCGGGCGAGATGGTGATGTTCCTGTTCATGTTCTTCGCGCTGTCGCGGCTGACTTTCTCCAGCGACACGGTCACCGCGGGGCAGGGGCGGCTGGACAAGGATCCGGAATTCCGAACCGGGCTGCTGATCGTTTTCGGGGTGCCTCTGCTGCTGTTCCTGCGCCATTGGCTGGCCGCCTATGAAGTGGATGCCGGTGAAGATCTGCCGCAAGCCCTGCACGCTCTTTGGGGCACCTTGTTTACGGTGCTGTCCTTCCTGTCGACCACCGGATTTGAAAGTACGCATTGGGAAGCCGCCCAGGCCTGGTCGGGGCTGGAAACACCGGGCATGATCCTGCTGGGGCTGGCGGTGTTCGGCGGCGGTGTCGCGACCACTGCGGGCGGGGTCAAACTGTTGCGGGTCTACGCGTTGTACCTGAATGGTCTGCGCGAAATGGAGCGGCTGGTGCACCCCAGCTCGGTCAGCAGCGAAGGCAACCGCGCCAAGCGCTTGCAGAAGAACGGAGCGTTTGTAGCTTGGGTGTTCTTCATGCTGTTTGCGCTGTCGCTGGCTGTGGTCAGCACTGCGCTTGCCGCAGTCGGCACGGATTTTGAACAATCGCTGGTGCTGGCGGTAGCGGCGCTGTCAACAACCGGCCCGCTGGCTGATACGGCCAGCAGTACGCCGATTGTACTGAACCTTCTGACAGATCCTGCCAAACTGATCCTGTGCATTGCGATGGTTCTCGGGCGGCTGGAGACCCTGGCCTTCATTGCGCTGTTGTCACCCAACCTTTGGCGCAGCTGACCGCCCTTGAGGGTGAAAAGTGTTTTTCTGGTGGAAACTTACATTTTCTCCGTCCATACTGAATTTAATGTGCGTGCTGGTCCGCAGCGCGCGGCAAGAACAAAGGCGAGATAATAAAAAATGGCTTCGGACAGACAGAATCTTCAGGATGCCTTCCTGAATCACGTTCGCAAAACCAAGGTTCCGGTTACAATCTTTCTGATCAACGGGGTCAAGCTGCAGGGTGTGATCACCTGGTTCGACAATTTCTGCGTGCTGCTGCGCCGCGACGGACAGTCGCAGCTGGTCTACAAACACGCGATTTCGACCATCATGCCGGCCCAGCCGATCAGTCTCTATGAGGGTGAAGACTCCAATTGATGGAGCATGAAAGGACGCGCACCCGTGCCTGGGTGCTGCATCCGGAAATCAAATCCGACAGCAGGCGCCGCCAGGCTGCACCTGCGCTTGATGAGGCCGTTGCGCTCGCAGCGGCCCTTCCCGATCTTGATGTGATCGGGTCCAACGTGGTGCGCCTGCCCAAGGCGCATGCGGGGATGCTGTTCGGCTCTGGCAAAATCGAAGAGCTGGCGGGCATCCTGAAAGCAAATGAGGTGGAATTGGTCCTGATTGACGGATCGGTGTCCCCGGTGCAGCAGCGCAATTTGGAAAAAGCCTGGAAGGTCAAGATCCTCGACCGGACCGGGCTGATCCTTGAGATCTTCTCGGACCGTGCCGCCACCCGCGAAGGTGTGCTGCAGGTCGAGATGGCGGCGCTCAGCTATCAACGGACGCGGCTGGTGCGGGCCTGGACCCACCTGGAGCGCCAGCGCGGTGGATTGGGATTTGTCGGCGGACCCGGCGAAACCCAGATCGAGGCCGACCGCCGGGCTATTGACGATCAGCTGGTGCGCCTGCGCCGGCAGCTCGACAAGGTGGTGAAAACCCGCACCCTGCACCGCGCCTCGCGCGCCAAGGTGCCCTATCCGATTGTGGCGCTGGTGGGCTATACCAACGCCGGCAAGTCGACCCTGTTCAACCGGCTGACCGGGGCCGAGGTGATGGCGAAAGACATGCTCTTTGCCACCCTGGACCCGACCATGCGCCGGGTGCAGATTGCGGATGGGCCGGAGGTGATCCTGTCCGACACCGTGGGCTTTATCTCGGATCTGCCGACCGAACTGGTGGCATCATTCCGGGCGACGCTGGAAGAGGTTCTGGCGGCGGATGTGATCCTGCATGTGCGCGACATCAGCCATGATGAAAGCGAGCAGCAAGCCAAAGACGTCGAGGCCATCCTGACCTCATTGGGGGTAGATGAAAACCGCGCCCGGATCGAAGTCTGGAACAAGCTGGACCAGCTGCCTGAAGACGACGCCGAAGCCCGCCGTCAGCGTGCGGAACGCGAGGACGGCATTCATGCGATCTCGGCCCTGACGGGCGAGGGGCTGGACGGGTTGCTGGCAGATATCGCCGAGCAGTTGCAGGGCGTGCGGCACGAGGAGCTGTTGAATCTCACGTTTGCCGAGGGCAAACAGCGCGCCTGGCTGTTCAAGGAAGACCTGGTTCAAAGCGAAGAACAGACCGAAACCGGTTTCGACATTACCGTGCTGTGGACCGACCGGCAAAAGGCAAAATACGAGAGGCTGTGACGCCTTGCGTCAAGAGTAAAAGGAAAAGGGCGCCGCAGCGCCCTTTTTTATTGTCCCGTTATTATTGGCGGGGGGTGATCCGGGTAATGCCGACAGCTGCGGCGCGGGCCAGATCCTCATCCAATGACATCGGGATGTATTCGCCGCGCCGCCAGAGCTGGGCCATGTCGTCATAGTAGCGCGACAGCGGATGGCCGGACTGGCCGGTTGATACGATAAAGACGGAACTGTCGGGGTCGGCAAAATCATAGACCCCGCGGTAGCCGGCAGAATGGGTGTTCTGGAACGGATCCGGGTCCTTACCTGAACTCTTGCCGCGCTGCAGGGTGTTGCCGCTGCCGCTGGTGGATTGGCGGATGTTAACGAAGTAACGCAGCAGCGGCACTTCGCCCAGCACCGGGTGGTCCTGCGTGGCTTGATGCGCATCGCCCCAGCGCAGCGATTCCAGCGCGGTGCCATAGCGTTCTTCGATCCAGATCAGCGCATCATCCAGTGCCAGCCGGGCCATGCCGGTGCAGCTTTCCTGCGGAGCGCTTTGGCGCACGTCGCACCAGACGGCGGCGCCGTCCACATCGCGGTAGACCCGTTCAATGAACAACGGTTCCACATGGCGGAAGGTCTTGGCCACCGGACCCAGCTCATCGGTGATCAGCCGGGCCTGCAGCGCCCGCAGCCAGGCGGCATAGATCAGCGGTTCCGGCAGATGCTCGTTCATTTCACCGTTCCACTCCGACAGCAGGGTCAGGGCAATCTGGCGCTGGCGTTCGCGGGTGCCGGCGGGGGCGGCTTCGCCGGTGAACCACAGGTCGGCTCCGATCAGCGGCAAAAGGGTGCGGGCGGTGTAGGAAACCGTGTCCAATTGCGCCTCGATAAAGCTGTCGCGGGTATGAACTTCGCGGTTCTGCATCAGTTTTTCCCAGCGGTGGATGCGCTGGGTATCCCCCCAGTCGAAGGAGACGTGGTTCGGGAAGGGGCGGTCCAGGATCTTGTTGTTGGTATTGCCCAGGATGCCGCCTGCGGGGCTGGTGAACTCAGGATTTTCCGCATAAGGCGCGCGGCCTTGCCAACGGTTCTCCGGGCGCCAGCCCTGGCTTGGCATCCGGCCCTTGCTTTGGTGTGCGGCGTCGCGCAGCGGGAAGGCGCCGACGGTCTTGAGCGCAATTGCGTCCTTATCCGCCAGAGTCAGGTTTTGCGAAGGGGCGACAAAGCCTTCACCGGCTATGATTGCGTCTTGGACCGTGGTGCTGCGCATCAGGCCGATGGCAGCACTCATTGAGGTATCTTTGGGGCTGAGCACAGTCCAGCTGAGCGACACCACATGGCCGGGCGGCGTGATTTCAGCCAGCTTGAACATCGAACCGGGCAGCACCGGGCCGTTGTCTGTCCAGCGCAGGGTCAAAGTAACCGGCGCCTGGTCCTTGATCTTGATGATCGACGGGCGGGAGATGAATTCCTTGTACCCTTCAACGCTCAGATACTCCTGAGGATTTTCCGGGTTGAGGCGTTCGATGAACAAGTCCTGGTCGTCCAGATAAGACGAGGTCACCCCCCATCCCAGCACGTCTGAGCGTCCGGTGATTACCGCCGGGATGCCGGGGATGGTGCCGCCGATCACTCCGCCGGTGCCAAGTTCAAGCCGTGCCAGATACCAGATGCCGGGTGCGCTGAGGCCCAGGTGCGGGTCATTGGCCAATAGCGTGCCGCCCGCCGCCGAACGATTGGGGGCGGCGGCCCAGGCGTTGGAGGCCCCGGCCAGCCCGCGCGGAGCAACCGGAAACAGCAGGCTGTCTTCCTCTGCGGGCATGGCAGTGGCGAACTGCCGGACGCCTGGAATCAGTGCTGCATACTCCGGCAGGGCAGTCAGCCCTTTGCCCGGCGCATCCGGCAGGATGTCCTTGATCCTGGCGGCATCATCCAGTGCCAGCGAAGTCCGGGCGCGCAGGATCTCTTCTTTCATGTGGCCGGACAGCTGCAGCGCCATCAGCTTCATGATTGCGATGCTGTCGGCGGGCTGCCAGGGCGCAACCGGCATGTTGAACAGGAACATCTCCGGAGCACCGCGGCCCAGGGCGTCTTCATTGATCTCCTGAAGGCGGGCGTTGACGCCGGCGGCATAGGCCTTGAGCGCGGTCACCGCCTCGGGCGTCTGCACGGCCGCAGACTCCTGCGCCAGACGGTAGATATCCAGCCGCCGCAGATATGTGTCAGTCTCAACCGTGCGGGTGCCGAAGATTTCCGACAGGCGGCCCTTGGCGGTACGCCGCATCACTGCCATCTGCCACAGGCGGTCCTGAGCATGGGCATAGCCGAGGCCAAAATAGACATCCTCGTCGCTGGCGCCGAAACTGCCGAAGATATGCGGTACATTGGCGTTGTCGCGGACAATCTCGACAGGCGAGGAAAGGCCGGGCAGGGAAAGCTCTTTGTTGTATTCAGGCAGTGACTGCGACGCCAGGTAATAGACCAGCGCAGCGGCCAGAACACTCAGCAGAATCAGGCCGGCAGCTATGCGCAGAAGCCAGCGGAAAAGATGTCCCATCAGCGGTTGTTTTCCCTTGGGTTTTGTCATTTCCAGCCGCTTGGCAGATTGCGCCCCGCGGCGGCGGTGGTAGGGTTGGCGCCAACATAAGCGAAGACAGATCAGGGGAAAAGCAGATGGCAAAAATCGCGTTTCTGGGGCTCGGCGTCATGGGCTATCCGATGGCGGGGCACCTGCAGGCCGCGGGCCATGAGGTCACCGTCTACAACCGGACCGAAGCCAAGGCAAAGGCCTGGGCCGCCGAGCATGGCGGCCAGTTCGGCGCTACACCGCGGGCGGCTGCGGCGGGGGCGGAATTTGTAATGGCCTGTGTTGGCAATGACGACGATCTGCGCTCGGTCTGCCTGGGGCCGGATGGCGCCTTTGCCGGGATGGGGGAAGGCGCGGTGTTTGTTGATCACACCACGGTGTCGGAAACCGTGACCCGCGAGTTGCATGGCACGGTTGAAGAGAAAGGCGTGTTCTTTGTGGATGCGCCAATCTCCGGCGGTCAGGCAGGGGCGGAAAACGGGGTGCTGTCGGTGATGTGCGGCGGCGATGAAGGCGCCTATGCGCGGGTTGAGCCGGTGATTGATGCCTACGCGAAAATCTGCCGCAGGATCGGTGCCTCCGGCGCGGGGCAGCTGACCAAGATGAGCAACCAGATCGCGATTGCCGGTCTGGTGCAGGGCTTGAGCGAGGCACTGCATTTTGCCGAGAAGGCCGGGCTGGACGGGCGCGCGGTGGTCGAAGTGATCAGCCAGGGCGCGGCGGGCAGCTGGCAGATGGCCAACCGTTACGAGACCATGCTGGACGATCATTTCGAGCATGGCTTTGCGGTGGACTGGATGCGCAAGGATCTGGGTATCTGCCTGGATGCAGCGGATGAAACCGGTGCCAGCCTGCCGGTCACAGCTCTGGTGGATCAGTTCTACAAGGACGTGCAAAAGATGGGCGGCGGGCGCTGGGATACCTCGTCGTTGTTCAAACGGCTGCGCAAACTGGGCTGAGGGTAAGGTAAAATGGCCTTTCCAGCAGGAAAGGCCATGCCTCCGGCGGAGGTATTTTTAACCAGAAAGAAGCGAAGGCCGTGAGCCACAGCCGCGTCCCGGATCAGTTAGGGGATGATGCGGGTGTATTTGGTGCCTTCCAAGGTCGCACCAACGCGCAGGCCTGCCTGGGCAAAGACCACTGCAAGCACCGGGGACGTCAGGGTATTGGTGTCGGCACTCAGCGCGTTGCCTTCGTCCTTGATCACATATTCCACATCTGCGCCTGCCGCCCAACCGGACGAGCGGCGGAAGCCGGCCAAGGCGCCTTCGGTCATGAAGAACAGCACGTGGGCATACTGCTGGGCGCCGATCTGCAGGCCCGCATTGCCCTTGTAAGTGGCGTAATAATCGACGGTCACGCCGTTGATCCGCAGGGCGCCGCGCCCATAGGCCCCGCCGAATACAAAACCCGCCTCTGTGACCAGCGGCATTACCAGCATGCCGGTTGCCTTATCGGCCAGGGTACGGGTGTTGGGGTACTGGCTGTACATTTGGTTCAGCGTGCTATCAACGCGGGCGTCGATGGTCGCGCCATTGCTGTTGCCTATGCCGTTGCCGCATGCGGCGGTGACGCCGGCGCCGGCCAGGGCCGTCAGGGCAAAGCCGCGGCGGGTCATGCGGGAAGAGGAAAAACTGCTCATTTCTCAGGTGCCTGTAATGATTTGCTCCAAGGCCGGTATGCTCCGGCTCTGGGCAAATGTATACGCGGAAAACCGCTGCCTGTCATCCGCTGCCATCTGGACAGCGGCGGCTTCCCGCTGAAGTGATCCGTATCCGCATTGAATGACTGGGTCAGCCGTTCAGCAACCGGGCCGCGGCGGGTGCGAAATAGGTCAGAATGCCGTTGCAGCCCGCCCGTTTGAAAGCCATCAGGCTTTCCATCATCACCGTTTCGCCGTCGATCCAGCCGTTTTGCGCCGCGGCCTGGATCATCGCGTATTCGCCTGAGACCTGATAGGCATAGGTCGGCACGCCAAAGGCGGATTTCACCCGGTGGCAGATGTCGAGATAGGCAATCCCCGGTTTGACCATCACCATGTCGGCGCCCTCCATCAGGTCGCGCTCGATCAGCCGCAGTGCCTCGTCGCTGTTGGCGGGATCCATCTGGTAGGTTTTCTTGTCGCCCTTCAGCGCGCCCGAGGCGCCGACCGCATCACGGAACGGCCCATAGTAGCCGGAGGCGTATTTGGCCGAATAGGAGAGGATCGCCACATTGTGGTGGCCGGCCTTTTCCAGCGCGCCGCGCATCGCCCCGATCCGCCCGTCCATCATGTCGGACGGCCCGATGATGTCGGCGCCGGCATCGGCCTGAGCGAGCGTCATTTTGACCAGCGCCTCGACGGTGGCGTCATTGACGATCTCGCCGTCGACCACATAACCGTCGTGGCCGTTGATATTGTAGGGGTCCAGCGCCACGTCAGTCATCACTGCGATATCCGGCGCCGCATCCTTGATCGCGCGGATTGCGCGGTTGGTGAGGTTGCCGGGGTTCCAGGCCTCGGCGCAATCTTCGGTCTTGAGCGAGGCATCGGTGTAGGGAAAGAGGCAGATCGCCGGGATCCCCAGCGCCTGCGCCTCAACCGCGGCTTCGGCAATCCTGTCCACCGAGCGGCGCACCACACCGGGCATCGAAGCGATCGGTTCTTCGATGCCTTCCCCTTCACGGACAAACACCGGCCAGATGAAATCAGACGGCGTCAGGGTGTTCTCCCGGACCAGGTCACGGATGGCCTGGCTGGCACGGGTACGGCGCAGGCGGGCGGCGGGAAAGGGCGCAACGGTGGGCTTCATGGCGGTCTCTCGATTTGGCTTGCCTATGGGTGGCATGGAAGCGGCCCCGGGAACAAGGGGCACAATCGCCGCGCCAAAAAACTTGTGCAGCAGGCGGGGCTTGCCTGTGCGCGTTTCCCGGTTGATATAGGGCCGGTTGACAAATTCCAGCCCGAGGATCTGCGGGCACAAGCGGGGGGCTGGCGTGGATCTGCTTCATATTATCTATGAGATGATTGAGCTGCGGTCATTCTCCAACCTGTGGTACTGGATTGCGCTGGCGGTGCTCTGGTCGACGGCCAGCAATAGGATCCTGGGGGTTCCCTATGACATGGTCCAGCGGGCGCAGCGCAATGGCGGCCAGGCGGAACGCGATCTGGAGGATATGGTCCGGGTCAATGTGAACCGCCTGCTGTTCATCTCCGAGGTTTCAGGCCCCTGGCTGGTGGCGCTGTCCTGTTTCGTGATGTCCGGGCTGGCTGTGCTTGGCTTTGTATTCCTGCTGGAGATTGCCCAGGCTGTATTCCTGCTGGTGTTTCCAATGGCTGTGGTCGGGCTGATCAGCTTTTCAACCGCGCGCCGGATCTCGCAGGACGGTGCCACAGGCGGGGAGCTGCGCAAAAGATTGGCGTTTTGCCGACTCTATGTGCAGGTCGTCGGGGTCATCTCCATTGTGGTCACTGCGTTCTGGGGCATGTATCAAAACCTGACCATCGGGGCATTTTAACAGGCGGGCTGAGACCGATTGAGGACACCCGGAAAGGAAAAGGCATGGCACAGCGTGCAATCACCATGGGCGGCGCGCCCGAAGGGTTTGATGCCCGGCTGATCCTGAAGGAAGTGCAAAAATCCGGCGCGCCGGTTCTGCATGTTGCGCGTGACGACAAGCGGATGGAGGCAATGCGGTCGGCACTTGCCTTTTTTGCGCCGCAGATGCCGGTGTTTGTCTTTCCGGGCTGGGATTGCCTGCCTTATGACCGGGTGTCGCCGAACGCCGATATCTCGGCTGCGCGGATGGCCACGCTGGCGGCCCTGGTGCATCAGATGCCCAAGCAGTTTGTGCTGCTGACCACATTGAATGCCGCCAGCCAGCGGTTGCCTGCGCGCGATGTGCTGCGCGAGGCGGCCTTTACCGCCCGTGTCGATCACCGGATTGACGAAGGCGCGCTGCGCAATTTCCTGGTGCGGATGGGGTTCACCCAAAGCCCGACGGTGATGGAGCCGGGCGACTATGCGGTGCGCGGCGGGATCATCGATATCTTCCCGCCGGGCGAAAGCGGCCCGGTGCGGCTGGATCTGTTCGGCGATGTGCTGGATGGCGCACGGCGGTTCGATCCGGCCTCGCAGCGCACTACCGAGAAACTGGAGGTGGTGGAGCTGGCGCCGGTGTCCGAAGTGATCCTGGACGAGGCAGCAATCACCCGGTTCCGTCAGAACTACCGGATCGAATTCGGCGCCGCCGGTACGGATGATCCGCTGTACGAGGCGGTGAGTGCAGGGCGCAAGCATCAGGGGATTGAGCATTGGCTGCCGTTCTTCCATGAAAAGCTGGAAACCCTGTTCGACTATCTGCCGCAGGCAACGGTGACACTGGATGATCAGGTGACACCAGCACGGCTGGCGCGCTGGGACACCATCGAGGACCAGTTTGAAACCCGCAAGCATGCGATGGCGCAGAAGGGTCGGATTGATACAGTCTATAAACCCACGCCGCCGGGTTTGCTGTATCTGGATGATGCCGCTTGGGAGGCCGCATCGGCAGAACATCGTGTGGTGCAACTGCACCCGCTGCCGCAGGCCTCGGGACCCGGCACCGTGGACGCCGGCGGGCGGATCGGGCGCAACTTCGCACCCGAGCGCCAGCAGGAAAGCATCAGTCTTTTTGGTGCCTTGGCATCCCATATTAAGGCGCGGATGCAAGAGGGGCCGGTTCTTATTGCCTCTTACTCCGAAGGCGCACGTGAACGTCTGACCGGGCTGATTGAGGATGAAGGCCTTGCGGAAGCCATCCCGGTGACGGATGGCACGCGGATCGGCAAAAGCGGCCTGCACCTGGCGGTCTGGGCGCTGGAACACGGGTTCCAGGCGCCGGACATGACCGTAATTTCGGAGCAGGATGTGCTGGGTGACCGGCTGATCCGGGCACCGAAGAAACGCCGCAAGGCCGAGAACTTCCTGACCGAAACCCAGTCGCTCAGCCCTGGTGATCTGGTGGTGCATGTGGACCACGGCATCGGCCGCTACAAGGGGTTGGAAGTGGTGACTGCCGCGGGTGCCGCGCATGAATGCATTCTGCTGGAATATGCCGAAGCGTCCAAACTGTACCTGCCGGTTGAAAACATCGAATTGCTGTCCAAATACGGCCATGACGAAGGGCTGCTGGACCGGCTGGGCGGCGGTGCCTGGCAGGCCAAGAAGGCCAAGCTCAAGGAACGCATCCGCGAGATGGCGGACAAGCTGATCCGCATTGCAGCCGAACGCGCCCTGCGCAAGGCACCGGTGATGGACCCGCCGCCGCATGCCTGGGAGGAGTTTTCCGCCCGCTTCCCGTATCAGGAGACCGACGACCAGCTGCGCGCCATCGAGGACGTGATGGAGGATCTGCACTCAGGCCAGCCGATGGACCGGCTGATCTGCGGTGACGTGGGTTTTGGTAAGACCGAGGTGGCAATGCGCGCGGCTTTTGTCGCGGCGATGACCGGCCTGCAGGTGGCGGTGGTGGCACCGACCACACTGCTGGCGCGCCAGCACGCGGCGTCCTTTGCCGAGCGTTTTCGCGGGTTTCCTTTGCAGGTCAGGCAGCTGTCGCGTTTTGTTAGCACCAAAGAGGCCAGCCAGACCCGTGAAGGGCTGGCCAAGGGGACCGTCGATATCGTTGTCGGCACCCACGCCGTGCTGGCCAAGAACATCAGGTTCCAGAACCTTGGGTTGCTGATAATCGACGAGGAACAGCACTTTGGCGTGGGCCACAAGGAACGGCTGAAACAGCTGCGCAGTGACATCCATGTGCTTACGCTGACGGCCACACCGATCCCGCGCACACTGCAGCTGTCGCTGACCGGTGTGCGGGACCTGTCGATCATCGGCACCCCGCCGGTGGATCGTCTGGCGATCCGCACCTACGTCAGCGAGTTCGACACCGTCACTATCCGCGAGGCGCTGCTGCGCGAGCATTACCGCGGCGGGCAAAGCTTCTATGTGGTGCCACGGATCACCGACCTGCCGGATGTCGAGGCGTTCCTGCAGGCGCAGCTGCCCGAACTCACCTATGTGGTGGCGCATGGGCAGATGGCAGCGGGCGAACTTGATGACCGGATGAACGCGTTTTATGACGGTAAATATGACGTCCTGCTGGCGACCACGATTGTGGAATCGGGCCTCGACATTCCGACCGCCAACACGATGGTGGTGCACCGCGCCGACATGTTCGGCCTGTCGCAGCTCTATCAGATCCGGGGCCGGGTGGGGCGTTCGAAAACCCGTGCCTATGCTTACCTGACTACCAAGCCACGCCAGCGGCTGACACCGGCGGCAGAGAAACGGCTGCGGGTATTGGGCTCGCTCGACACATTGGGCGCGGGCTTTACCTTGGCCTCGCAAGACCTTGATCTCCGCGGAGCCGGCAACCTGCTGGGCGATGAGCAATCCGGCCAGATGCGCGATGTGGGGTATGAACTGTACCAGTCGATGCTGGAGGAGGCGATTGCCAAGATCAAGGCCGGTGAGATGGAGGGCCTCTCGGACGCCGATGCGCAATGGGCGCCGCAGATCAACCTGGGCGTTCCGGTGCTGATCCCGGAAGATTACGTGCCGGATCTGGATGTGCGCCTCGGGCTGTACCGCCGACTGTCGTCGCTGTCGACCAAGGTGGAGCTGGAAGGTTTTGCGGCTGAGCTGATCGACCGTTTCGGCAAGCTGCCGAAAGAGGTCAACACACTGATGCTGGTGGTGCGGATCAAGGGAATGTGCAAACGCGCAGGCATTGCCAAGATGGACGGCGGGCCGAAAGGCGCAACGATCCAATTCCACAATGACAAATTCGCCTCGCCCCAGGGGCTGGTGGAGTTCATCCAGGGACAGAATGGGCTGGCCAAGGTCAAGGACAACAAAATCGTCGTGCGCCGGGACTGGAAGAAAGACAGCGACAAGATCAAGGGCGCTTTTGCCATTGCCCGCGACCTGGCAGAGAAAGTCGTGGCAGAAAAGAAAAAGGCCAAGGCAAAAGCGAAAGCTTGACACGCAGAGCCAAGGAAATTCGAATTTCCTTGGCAAATGTCTTCGAAGACATTTTGCTCAGCTGCAGCAGCTGTCCGGCGTCATTGCTGCCTGTGCGCAGAAACAGGACGCAGCCACCGCCTGGTCGGCGCGGGCAAGCGCCATATCGAGTTTCTGCTTTATGTGCCGGATTTCAACGGTTTCGCCGCGGGCCTTCAGGCAATCATGCAGGCCTTTCAGGCTCCAGATATTGTCCGGATGGACCGACGCGCGCGGCAGAGTACCATCCAACCCCAGGTCCGCACGGTAGACCGCCTCGGCTTCTCCCGAGCGGCCCTGCTCAAACAGCAGCGCCCCAAGCGCATGGCGGCTGGGCTGCATCCAGCCCCAGGGCTCATCATAAGGCAGGTTATCGTCCAGCTCAGCTGAGCGGCGCAAATGGGCAAAAGCCGCGTCGTAGTTCCCTTTGCGGTACTCAATCTCACCGCGCAGCATTTCGGTTGCGATTTCAAGCAGATCCACCACACGGTTGTTGTGCAGCAGGCGGCTCTCCGGCAGGTTCGCCTTGGCAGTCAGAAACAGCTGCTCCTCCGCTTCGGCCTCAGCCACGCGGCCAGTTGCGGCAAATGCGATGGCGCGGGCGTAATGGGTGTTGGCGGTCAAGGTGCAATAGAGCGCTGTGTCTTCAGGCAGCTGCAGTGCCATGGCCTCATCCCAGCGGCCAAAGCGGACCAGGATGTGCGGGTGCATTGCCATGTAGCTTTCAAAGAAATCCGCGATAGGCGGGCTTTCTACCAGCAGCATTTCCGGCGGGGTCGTGTCCAGAATACCCTGATTGGCCTGCAACGCAGGTTCGATCTGGCCCAGGAACATCGCGCCGAAGATGACGAAGTGGTAGTTATGCTGGCGGTAGCCGGTGTAGATGTTGAAGGCGCCCTCGCGCTGGTAGAACTTCAGATCCGCCTCAATCGCTTTCCGGTTCCAATGCACCACGCTGTGATAGTCACCGCACAGCACGTCGATATGGGTCGGCATATGCACCAGATGGCCTGCGTCCGGCACCAGTGTGCGCAAAACATCGGCGGCCTTCAGGGCTTTTTCCGGCGTTGGCGACATCTCCATCAGATGCACATATAGATGCAGCAGGCCGGGGTGCCTCATCGCGCCGGGGGCGTTCTCCATTGCCCATTCCAGTACCTCCTGCGCCTCCAATGTCGCGGCCCCTTCGGCAGGCAGGCCGGTTTTCAAGTCCCACATTTTCCAAGGGGTCAGGTTCAGCAGGCTTTCGGCATAGACCGTGCGCAGGTCCAGATGATCCGGGCAGGCGGCAAAGGCCGCGCGCATGGCGTCTGCGAATGCGTAGTCCCAAGCGTGCATGTCCCCGGCGGCCTCGCGCTGGGGGTAGCGAGCCTGAAGGGCAAGGATCAGCTGCCGCTCGGCCTCGGTGCAGCCCTCTAAACAAGCCAGCGCGGATTGGGCGGCGTCATAAGCCTGTGCCAGATCTTCGGCACGGCCTTTGCCGTCCCGCAAGTTCCAGGGCAGATTGTAATTCGGGCCGGTTGCATAGGCCACGCCCCAATGGGCCATGGCGCAGACGGGGTCATGCGCCAACGCCTGCTGGAAGCATTTGACGGCTTCTTCGTGGTTGTAGCCGTAGGTCCAGACCAAGCCGCGGTCGAACCACTTTTGCGTCTCGGGCAAAGCTGCCGTTACCTGACAGGAATGGCTGCCGAGATCATAATCGTAACCCATGAAAAAACCTCCCCAAGTATTTGGAGAGGTTAGGCAGAGGTGTTGACCCGGACAAGATAGTTATTCTGCGGGCAATTGCGCCTCAGCCCGTGCCATTTGCAGCATCAGCAGGAACGCAAGGCCGGCCATTGTCAGCAGCCCGGAGGCCAGCGGCAGCAGCGAGCCGTCAAACAGCAGGCCCACAGGCGCGGCAATGGCAGCGGCCAGAACGGTGGAGATCGCACCAATGACCGAGGCCGCCATGCCGGCAATATGGCCCATCGGCTCCATTGCGATGGCGTTGAGATTGCCAAGCGTGGTGCCGGCCAGAAAGAACACGCTGGTCTGCCAGGCAACAAACAGGCCGAACAGCAGCGTTTCCGGCAGCGCCTGACCGCTGAGCACCAGCATAATCGCGGAAATGCAGACCTGGGCGGCCAAGGACCATGTCACGATCCGGCGCATACCAACGCGGACAACGATGGCTGCATTCAGCAGGCTGGCAGTACCCGCCATCAAGGCCACAAATCCAAACCAGAAGGGGAAGCTGCCAGCGCGGTCAAAGATCACGTCATAGACTTGCTGCACCATGGTCAGCATAGTGAACAGCATGCCCAGGCAAAGGGTCTGCACCAGAATAGACAGGCGCACAGCCGGGTGGGCGAACATTTCCTTCACCGCGCCCAAAAGCAGCGGCAGACGGAAGGGGCGGCGGTTCTCCACCACCAGGGTTTCCGGCAAGCGCAGGCCCATCCACATCACGATGAGGATGGCGAAAATGGCAAAGGCCAAGAAGATGCTGCGCCAGCTGGAAAAGGCAATGATGCCCGCACCCAGCATCGGTGCAAAGGCGGGAACCAGGGTGAAGATCATCATTGCAATCGACATCATCCGGGCCATTTCCCGGCCCGAGTACAAATCCCGCACGATGGCAATGCCGACAACCCGCGGCCCGGCGGCACCCAGCCCCATGACAATGCGGGAAGCCAGCAGCAGCTCCAGCGATTGCGCCTTCCAGGCGACGGCAGATGCTGCGATGTACAGCGCAACACCGCCGGCAATGACAGTCTTGCGGCCAAAGGCATCAGACAGCGGGCCGGTAAAAAACGTGCCGATGCCCATGCCCAGCACAAAAGAAGTCAGCACCAGCTGGGCGCGGTTAATGTCATCCGGGCTAAGTGCCTGGCCGATTTCGGGCAGGGCGGGCAGCATCGCGTCGATGGAAAAGGCAATGGTGGCAAACATCATCGCGATCAGCGCAATGAATTCGGCCTTGGCCATGCCGTGGGCCGGAGTGTGAACCTGGGGTTGTGACATTTGAAACCTCTAACAGCTCTTCAGATGTTTCCGGGGAACAAGGCCGGTCCGGGAGCTGTCCGGTTCCGCTATCACGAATCCGCATACCGGGCCAGCGCCCGGCTGCACAGCAAACTGTGCATTGTTGCGATGCTAAGCAGTTTACCGCGAGGTTATTCGGCCTCTGCGTCTTTCAGCTGCTGCTGAATGTCTTCGATCACCTGCTTCCACAGTTCCGGCGGCTGGGCACCGGGTACAGCGTGCTGGCTGGCGACAATGAAGGTCGGCACCGAACGTACCCCCATCTTGCGGGAATGGGCGTCGCGGTCCTGGATGGCCTGAATGTCGCTGTCGCCTTGCAGCAGGCGTGCGGCGACATCTGCATCCATTCCGGCCTCGCGTGCGACGCCGGCCAGAACTGTGTGGTCGCCGATGTCCTTGGCGTCCACAAAGTAGGCTTGGAACAAAGCATCCACCACCTCGGTCTGCTTGCCTTCAATTCCGGCCCAATGGATCAGCCGGTGCGCATCCAGCGTGTTTGGCGTGCGCGTCATCGCCTCAAAATTGATGGTCAGCCCGGCCTTTTCCGCGTGCTCCACCACTGGCGCATAGGCTTTCACCGCGCCCTCCTTGCCGCCGAACTTGCGTTCCAGGTAGTCGCGCCGGTCCATGCCTTCGCGCGGCATGTCGGGGTTCAGCTGGAACGGATGCCATTCAATGACAAAGGGATGATCCGGAACCTCGGCCAGCGCCTTGTCCAGATGGGTCTTGCCGATATAGCACCAGGGGCAGATCGGGTCCGACAGGATGTCGAGTTTGACAGTGGTCATTTGGGTCATCCTTTGAACAGGGCGGGCAGGGCGCGGCGCAGCAGCTTCCCATTGGCGCCTGCAGGCAGGGCGTCGAGATACACATAAGCGCGCGGCTGCTTGTAACGGGCCAGGCGCTGGGATGCAAAGGACTGCAAATCCTGTGGGTTCAATTCTTCGGGACCGGTATAGAAGGCGGCGATGATGAAGGTGTCCGGCTTCACCTCCACCGCTGCGGCGCCGGCCTGAGTGATGCCCGGATGCGCGGCGAGGGCGGTTTCAACCTCGATCGGGGACACGCGGTAGCCGCCCGCATTCATCATGTCGTCAGCGCGTCCCAGATAGCGGATCTGCCCGCCGCCGGTCATTGCGCCCTGATCACCGGTCAGGAACCAATCCCCCTGATAGCGGGCGGCGGTTTCTTCAGGCTCATTCAGATAGCCAAGCATCAGCCCCGGGTCCGAGCAGTGGATGGCGATGGTGCCTTCTTCCCCCAAGGGAACTGGTCCGCCGCTGCCCAGAATGGCGGTTCTGCGGCCGGGTTGCGGCTGCCCGAGTGACCCGTCCTGTGCGGGGCAGGACGGCGAAGACGAAATGAAGGTTGAGCATTCCGACATGCCGAAAGCCTCAAACAATCTGCGGCCTGTTGCCGCCTCCCAGGCCGCGCGCAGATGCTGGGAGAGCTTTTCACCAGCGCAAAGCCCATGCCGCAAATCCGGCAAGTCAAGCGGTCCGGACTGCAGGAGTTTCCGGTAGACGCCAGGGGCTGCAGCAAAGAGGGTCGCGCGGTGGCGGCGCAGCAGCGCGGGCAGGTCCTGAGGCGGGGTTCCGGGCTGGGGGATCAGCGCCGTCGCACCCGCCGCCCAGGGATCCAGCAGGCCGGTGCCCAGCGTGAAGGTCCAGTTGAAAGCACCGGCATGCATCAGCCGGTCGTCCTGCGTCAGACCGTACCAGCCATCCACCATCATCTGCCGCGCCCAAACAGCCCGGTGGGCGTGGGCCACAGCGCGCGGATTTCCGCTGGTACCGGAGGTGTAGACTACATAGGCGAGGCGGTCCGGGTCTCCAAGGGCGTAGCTGCAGGGAGGCAGACGGTGCATTTCCAGCAAGTCGGCGGTGCTGATCTGAAGCGGGTGACTCGCGCACGGGACCTCGGGATCGCGCAGAACTGCTGCCGGTTGCAAATCCGCGATCATCCGGGCGGTTTCCGGCGCTGTAAGCTGGGCTGAGGTCGGCACCGGCACCAATCCGGCAGCAATGGCGCCGAGATAGGCAATGGGAAACTCAACCGTGTTCCCCAGCCGCATCAGCACAATATCTCCAGGTTTCAATCCCGCTTTAAGCAGCCCTGTTCCGGTTCCGCGCACCACTGCTTCAAGCCGGGCATAGCTCCAGTCTTCGCTGGCATCGCCCACGAGAACCGACAATGCGGTCTTGGCCGCCAGCCGATGGGCATGGCGCAGCACATGGGCCGCGAGGTTGAAAGGCGAAGGGCAGGGCGCAAAAGGCCCCTGATCAAAAACGGACAGCATGGCAATTGGCTAGCCCGCGCCGTCCTGCGTTGCAAGCTGCGCAGGTGCGGCTTATAGAGTGGCTATGACAAGCCGTGACCCGAAGTCCCTGATTACCATCGCCCGTGCAAACGGCGGAGATGACGCAGCAGAGCCATTGGACCTGGGTGCGCGAGTGCGCGAACTACGCAAGGCGCGGGACTGGACATTGGAACATGCTGCCAATCAGGCGGGTTTGGCGCGTTCGACCTTGTCAAAGATCGAAAACGGTCAGATGTCACCGACTTACGAGGCGCTTAAGAAGCTGGCCGTGGGCCTGCAGATCTCGGTGCCGCAGCTGTTTACCCAGCCGCAACGCGGCCAGGTGAACGGGCGGATGACGGTGACCAAATCCGGTGACGGTTCGGCCCATGCCACCGCAACATATGAGCACGAGCTGCTGGCGGACGGTATGTCGCGCAAGCAAATGCTGCCCTACCGGGCGCGGGTACGGGCGCGGTCGCTGGATGAGTTTGACGGCTGGGTGCGCCATGACGGCGAGGAGTTTCTGTATGTGCTGACCGGGGTGGTCAAGCTTTACACGGAATTCTACGAGCCGATTGAAATGCGCCGCGGTGACAGCGCCTATTACGACGCAGCCATGGGGCATAATGTCATATCTGTCAGCCCCGAAGACGCAATGATCCTTTGGGTGACGTCGCTGGCTTGAGGCCTGGGCTTCAAAAGGCGGCTGCGAGGCTAGTGCGTCCGCCCGTCCAGCTCTCTCAGCAGGCTTTCGATATACAGGAAGTCGTCCACTTCTTCCCTGGCTTCGTTCAGCGTGAGATGATGGGTGCGGGCCAAATAGGCAACAAATCTGTCCCGGTCATCGACAAGTGACGGCGCGTTGCTGGCTTTCAGATGCGGAAAGCGCTGTTTGATGCGGGGCATCCTGTCAATCCAGCTGGCAGCTGCTGTCTGTACAGGCATTGGGGGGCCTCCCTGACAAACTGATTATGGTTGTTGGACCCTCATGCTAGCATTTTTTCTGCCGTCGCGTAACGTCGGCCCCGGGGCATCAGCCCAAGGCCGCTGTGTTAAGCGGTTTTTTGCCAGCGCCTAGGCCGGTGCGAACAGCCGGGGCAGCACCAGATGGCCGATTCCAACCGCAATCAGCTGCATCACAATGAACATCGGGATATGCCCCGGATAGATGCCTGCAAAAGTGTCGCTGAAGCCGCGGGCAATAGTCACCGCCGGGTTGGCAAAGCTGGTTGAAGAGGTGAACCAATAGGCTCCGGTGATGTAGATTCCAACCAGAGCAGGCACTGTATCAGGACGCGACCGCAGCCCGCCGAAGATCACGAACAACAGGCCGAACGTGGCCAGGATTTCGGAAAACCACTGCGCTGTTCCTGTTCGGTGCATAGTCTCAGAGCTTTGCAAAACTGCAAGATCAAACATTGCGTGGCAAGCCCAGACCCCCAGGATCCCGCCTCCGATCTGCACCAGAACGTAAGGTGTCACAGCACGCCATTCATGTTCGCCGCGCAGGGCGAAGGCAAGGGTTACGGCCGGGTTGAAGTGGGCGCCTGAAATCGGACCCAGGGTGTTGATGATCGCATAAAGCATGCAGCCGGTGGCAACAGCATTGGCCAGCAGGGCCAGGGCCACGTTTCCTCCGGCCAGGTTTTCAGCCATGATCCCGGAGCCAACAACGCCGACCAGCAGCATGGCTGTGCCCAGCCCCTCGGCCAGAAGTTTCTGCCCGGTCATTGGATTTCTCCGATCCGCTTAAGCTGCTGTGTCAGCTCGGTGGCGTTCATGGTTTCAAACGGCAGATCCAGCAGCGCCTTGGCGCGCTTGTCCAGCGTGGCATAAGCCGCGCGAAAGGCGGTGTCCCATTCGGGCTGGTCCGCGGCAGCCGGATCTGCGACGCCCCAATGGGCGCGGACCGGCGCGCCGGGCCAGATCGGGCATGTTTCGCCCGCGGCTGAGGCGCAGACGGTGATCACCATGTCCATTTCCGGTGCGCCCTGAACGGCAAACTCGTCCCAGCTTTTGGAGCGGGCGCCGGCGGTATCGTGGCCGAGTTCCTCCAGCAGTACCAGCGATTGCGGATGCACCTCACCGGTGGGGTTGGAGCCTGCAGAAAACGCACGGATGCGGCCCGCGCCAAGGGTGTTGAAGATTGACTCCAGCAGGATGGAGCGGGCGGAGTTGCCCGTGCAGAGGACAAGAATGTTCATGGGTTTTGACCGTTCTATAGGGTTAGTCGGAAGAATTCACGCGGCCGATGCCGTCAACCTGATGCTGAAGCGACAGGCGGTCGAGCGTTTCAAAGGGCAGCGCCGCAAAGGCTTTGATCCGATTGCGCAGCAACCCATAGGCCTGCTGGAAGGCCAGGTGCCGTTCGGCGTCGGTGCCGGTCGCCCTGACCGGATCTGCCATCCCCCAGTGGGCGCTCATCGGCTGGCCGGGCCAGGCCGGGCATTCCTCATTGGCGGCGTGGTCGCAGACGGTGAAGATGAAATCCATGCTTGGTGCATCCGGGGCTGAAAACTCGACCAGATCCTTGGAATGCAGCGCGCTGGTGTCATAGCCCTTGGCCAACAGCAGGGATGCCACCTCGGGGCGCGGTCCCGGCGAAGGGTTGGTACCAGCCGAATAGGCGCGGAATTTGCCTTCGCCGGATTGGTTTAAAATGGCCTCGGCAAGCAGCGATCGGGCCGAGTTCCCGGTGCAGATGAACAGAACGTTAAACGGGTGCTCAACCGTCGGCATGGCCCTTTCTTCATTCGTGAAAGGGCTGCAGATATCGGGCCGGTTCTGGCAGCAGCCTGTCAGCAGGTCATCAAACAGACCGCGCAAGCCAGGCAGATCGGCGGTGTACATCAGCGAAGTTCCGGTCCGGTGCTGGCTGATCAGCCCGGCCTGTTTCAGGACTGACAGGTAAGCAGAAGCCGTGTTGGGCTTGAAGTCCAGCGCCGAGGCAATCTCGCCTGCCGGAACAGCGTCCGGATAGCGCCGCATCAACAGGCGGAATAGGGCCAGACGGTTCGGATGTGCAAGGGCGCTGAGCTTATCGGTGATCGTTGATTCCATATTTCGGGAAATATGGAATTATTAGCCGTGAGTCAACTGCCCCGCCTGTGGGCAGCCGCTGGTCAGCGCCTCAGTCTGATTGATACCACCAGACATCCGGCATGAATCCGGTCCGGTCGCCGTAGATCGGCAGGTATTCCGGAAACCGCATTTCCTTGACATGGGCGATCCGCCCCGCATCGAACCGCCAGAATGGAATGACATAGCGTCCCGCGGTCAGAACCCGGTCCAGCGCCCGCACGGCGGCGGTGAAATCCTCAGGGTCCTTTGCTGTCAGCATGGCATCGATCATCGCTTCGGCAGCCGGGCTGTCCATGCCCATCAGGTTGCGGCTGCCGGGCTGGCTGACGCCCTCGCTGCCCCAGTAATAGCGCTGTTCGTTGCCGGGGCTGAGCGACAACTCCCGGCGGTAACGGGTGAGATCGAAATCATAGGCGCTCTGGCGTTCGACATACTGGGCATTATCGACGGTTTCCGCCGTTAGGGATATGCCCAACCGCTCCAGTGCGCGCGCATAGATTTCAGTGATGGTCTTCATCTCGCCGTCGCCTTGGCGGATCAGAACGGTGAATTCCAATGGCGTACCATCGTTCTTGCGCAGCACGCCGTCTGTGACGCTCCATCCTGCATCGGCCAGCAGTTTCATCGCTTTGCGCAGATTTCTGCGGTTGCGCTTGCTGCCATCGCCTTGCGGCAGCGCGTAGCCTTCCAGCGTCCCGGGCAACAGCGTGTCTGCAAACGGGGCAAGCCGTGTGCGGACCTGGCCGGCAGCTGCGCCGGGCAGCATGCCAAGCCCGGATCCCGAGAAGTAAGAGGTGATCCGCGGTTGCACGCCGCCAGTCACGGTGCCGTTGATGTATTCGAAATTGAACGCCAAAAGCAGCGCCTCGCGCACCCGCCAGTCATCCAGCGGGGCGCGGCGGCTGTTCATCACCAGCCCGGTCATGCCGGAGGGGCGCTGATGCGGGATTTCGCTTTTGACCACATCGCCGCGGGTCACGGCCGGGAAGTTATAGACGCTGTCCCATTTGTCCGCATTGAATTCGCGCACCGCGCTCAGCTCGCCTGCCTTGAAGGCCTCAAACAGCACGGTTGCATCGCCAAAGAAATCCAGCCGCAGTTCGTCAAAGTTCCCGGTACCGCGCCGAAAGGGCAAGTCTTTGCCCCAATAGTCCGGGTTTCTGGACAGGGTAACGAAACGGCCGGGTTCAAAATTCTTGACCACATAAGCGCCGGTGCCAATCGGGGCGCCGGGCAGGTCATCGGCACCGAACTCCCTGTCCTGCCATTGCGCCTTCTTTAAGATAGGGCGCATTCCGGCGATCAGCGCCAGCTCGCGGTCTTTGGCATTGAAGGTCAGGCGCAGGCTGCGCGGTCCGGTCTGTTCAATCCGCTCCACCTTGGTCCAGAAACCGCGATAGCGCGGGTGGCCCTTGGTGCCCAGGGTTTCATAAGACCACAGCACGTCTTCGACCGTCACCGGGCTGCCATCGGAGAATCGCGCTTCCTCCCGGAGGGTGAATTCGACCCAGGAGCGGTCCTCGGGGACCTCAATCGATTCGGCCAAAAGACCATAAAGCGTGAACGGCTCATCCCAGGAGCGGCCCATCAGGCTCTCGTATCCCCAGAACCTCAGCTGCCACGGCGCGGTCCCCTTAAGGGTGAACGGGTTCAGCGAGTCAAAGCCGCCGGTATTGCCGAAAACCACCTTGCCGCCTTTGGGCGCATCGGGGTTGGCATAGGGTAAAGACACAAAATCGGGTGGCAGCGCAGGCGCCCCATACATAGCTATGCCATGACCTGATTCTGCCTGCGCAAAATTCGCAGCAAAAGCCAAGGTGATTCCGGCCAGTGCTGCACCGGGATTCAGGAAATTTTCTTTTCGCAGTTTCACAACAATCCCGCTCTGCCCTTATTTTCTTGCTTCTGCACGCTAAGTGCGCTTTTTCGTCTTTTCAAACTTTTAGCTTGGACGAAAGCCGGAAATTGCTTATAAAGAGGTCACTGCTCGATAGGTTTCTTGCCTGTATGAAACCTGCCTCAATAACTAACGCCCGCCTTGTGCGGGCGTTTTTTTTCGGTCGTTTCCACACTGCCTCTGACGGGAAATGCCCCTGCGTTGCAAGGGGCGATCCGCTGTCTTACGCGTTTCTTTTGCATCTGCAGCATGGCACAGTGGCGTCAGTTTCATTCAGCCGAGGGAAAGTTGCCGATGTCCTTGCAAGGGAAGACCGCCGTTATCACTGGATCAAATTCAGGTATTGGCCTGGGGGTTGCACGCGAACTGGCGCGGGCCGGGGCTAATGTGGTGCTGAATTCGTTCACCGACCGGGAAGAGGATCACGCGCTGGCAGCTGAGCTCGCCCGTGAATTCAGCGTCAAGGCCCAGTACATTCAGGCTGATATGTCCAAGGGGGCTGATTGCCGGGCGCTGATTGCGAAGGCCGGTGCCTGCGATATTCTGGTGAACAATGCAGGCATCCAGCATGTGGCCCCGATCGATACCTTCCCGCAGGACAAGTGGGACGCGATCATTGCGATCAACATGAATTCGAACTTTCATACCATGGCCGCCGCCTTGCCCGGAATGCGCGCGGCGGGCTGGGGGCGGATCGTCAATATCGCCTCGGCGCACGGGCTGACGGCCTCGCCGTTTAAGGCGGCCTATGTGGCGGCCAAGCACGGGGTTGTCGGAATGACCAAGACGGTGGCGCTGGAAACCGCGGAGGAGCCAATCACCTGTAATGCAATCTGCCCTGGCTATGTGCTGACGCCGCTGGTGGAGGCGCAGATCCCCGACACTATGGAAAAATACGGCATGGGCCGGGAAGAGGTGATCAAGAAGGTGATGCTGGAGCGCCAGCCGAGCCGCGAATTTGCCACTGTGGAACAGCTGGGCGGCACCACGGTGTTCCTGTGTTCGAACGCAGCGGCGCAGATCACCGGCACGACACTGAGTGTCGATGGCGGCTGGACGGCACTGTAGGCGTTACGTGGAAGCGGCGGTAGGGGGCCGGCCCCCTCTTGCCCCAAGGGGGCAATTCACCCCCGGAGTATTTTCACAAAGGTGAAATAGGCAGGTGTATTTTGGTGAAATGCATTAATCTGGCCCTGCAGGGCGGCGGTGCGCATGGGGCGTTTACCTGGGGTGTGATGGACCGGCTGCTGGAGGATGAAGGGGTTGAGGTGGCCGGGATCACCGGCACCTCGGCTGGGGCGTTGAATGGCGCGGCCTTCAAGTCCGGCATGGTTCAGGGCGGGCGGACCGGCGCCAAGGCGGCGCTGGACAACTTGTGGGCGCAGATGGGAGCGGTGGGCGATATGCGCTTTGCCCATTGGCTGACCCGGTTTGATGCGGTGGCCTGGACCGGTGCATTGGAGGCTGCCATGCCATTCTCGCCGCTGGAAACCATGAGCCAGATGATCTCTCCCTATCATTACGGCCCCTTTTACAAGAACCCGCTGCAGGAAGTTGTCGATCAGTTCTGTTTCGATGATGTCTGCGCCGGGGCCGGGCCGGACCTGTTTGTCTGCGCGACCTGTGTGCGCACGGGCAAGATCCGGGTCTTTGAGGGCGCCGGGATCAGCACTGACGCCATTCTTGCCTCGGCCTGCCTGCCGGATATGTTCCAGGCGGTGGAAATCGAGGATCCGGAGACCGGCCGGATGGAGGCCTATTGGGATGGCGGTTTCACCGGCAATCCGGCGCTGTTTCCGTTATTCCGTCCAGAGTTGCCGGGGGATGTGGTGATTGTTAACATCAATCCGCTGGAGCGCGAGGAGGTTCCGAAAACGCCGCAGCAGATCCGCAACCGGGTGAATGAGATCAGCTTTAACTCGTCCTTGCTGCGGGAGCTGCGCGCCATCAATTTTGTGCAGCGGCTGCTGGAGGATGGCACGCTTGAGGCTGGGCGGATGAAGCAGGTTCGGGTGCACATGATTGCCGATGATGATCTGATGACGCAGCTATCAGTCACCACCAAGCTGTTTCCGGTGCCGCAGATCCTGGCGCGGCTGAAACAGGCAGGGCGGGATGCGGCGGAGAACTTCCTGGCACAGGACGGTGAGAATGTTGGCGTGCGATCTTCAACGGATCTACCGGCGATGTTCAGCTAGGTCAGGCGCTTTCTTTCAGCGCGGGTTTCTTGCCGTTTTCCAGCGGTTTTGAAGGATCCTTGGGGTTCGGGTAGACAAGGCCTGCCGAGATTACCAGCTTGGCAGAATCCTCCACCGACATGTCCAGCGCGATCACATCTTCTTCGGGGACGAACAGCAGAAAACCGGATGTCGGATTTGGTGTGGTCGGCAAAAAGACACTGACCAGGCCGCCGCTGGTTTCTACCTTCTTGGCGATCTCACCCTTGGCGTTGGTTGAAATGAAGCCGATCGCCCAGATGCCCTTGCGCGGGTATTGGACAAGGCAGGCCTTTTCAAAACTGCGTTCCGATTGGGCAAAGACGGTTTCGGAAATCTGCTTGATGCCCGAATAAACGGTGCGGACCACCGGCATGCGTTCCACCAGGCTTTCGGCAAAACTGATCAGCGACCGGCCCAGGATGCCCTTGGCGACCCAGCCGACGACGATTGTGAACAGCAGAAAGATGATCAGCCCGACACCGCGCAGGTTGATGCCGATGTACTGTTCGGGCCGGACTGTGTGCGGTACCAGCGGCAGCACCACGCTGTCGATCCAGCCCATCACCGACCACAAGAGCCAGATGGTCAGACCCACCGGCGCAATGACGACGATCCCGGTAAAGAAGGAAGCACGCAGGCTGGCAAACAATCCGCGGCGTCGGTGAGGTTCTTCGTCGAAGGGCGTGGTCATGTGGCTTCTTTGCGGAAATTTCGAGTGGAACCTAGGCACTGATTGCGGGCGGAGCAATGGCATCCGCCCGGAAAATCAAGTCATTGTGCCAGTTTGTTCAGTTCCTGTGCGATCTTTGCCGCCAGCCGGGCGTTGTTGCGCACCAATGCGATATTGGCGGTAAGCGAACGGCCTTTGGTCAGCTCGAAGATGCGGCGCAGCAGGAAGGGGGTTACATCCTTGCCCGAGATGCCCTGTTCATCCGCCTCCGATTGGGCCTGAGCGATGACCGGGGCCAGTTCCTCTGCCGCGATTTCGGCGTCTGCCGGGATCGGATTGGCGATCAGCTGGCCGCCGGGCAGCCCCATTGCCTGCCGTGTGGCATGGGCGCGGGCAATCTGCGCCGGATCATCCATGCGCAGCGGTGCCTTCAGATCTGACTGAGCCGACCAAAAGGCCGGAAAGCTGTCCTGGCCATAGGCGATGACCGGCACGCCCTGGGTTTCCAGTACTTCCAGCGTTTTCGGCACGTCAAGAATGGCTTTGGCGCCTGCAGCCACGACCGTCACCGGGGTTTGCGCCAGTTCCATCAGGTCGGCGGAGATATCGAATGTGGATTCTGCGCCTTTGTGGACGCCGCCGATGCCGCCGGTGGCAAAGACTTCAATCCCGGCCAGACGCGCGGCGATCATGGTGGCCGCAACCGTGGTGGCGCCGGTGCCGCCTGTGGCGATGCAAGCAGGCATGTCGGCGCGCGAGATCTTGGCGACACCCTGCGCCTGGCCTAGCGCCTGCAATTGATCGGGTTCAAGCCCCACATGCAGCACGCCCTTTATAACGGCCATGGTGGCGGGCACGGCGCCGGCATCACGGATGTCCTGCTCCACCTGGGTGGCCACTTCGACGTTTTGCGGGTAGGGCATGCCGTGGGTGATGATAGTGCTTTCCAGCGCAACAATGGCCTGTCCTGCGGCCTTGGCGGCCTGAACTTCGGAGGAAGTGCGGATCTCGATCACAGCGGGGGTTCTCCTGAAACATAGGTGGCCGCAGCCTTGAGGGCGGAGGCCAAAGCGGTCTTGCGGTCTTCGCCCCGTGCCTCGGCAACGATATGGGCGGCCATGAAGGTGTCGCCTGCGCCGGTTACGCGGGCAACCGTGACACGGGGCGGGACAAGGGTGATGGTGCCCTGGGCATCGGCCACTGTGGCAGAGGAACCGCCATCGGTGACCAGCACCCGCGCCGCGCCGCGGTCCAGCATCGCCTGTGCCGCGGTTTCGCTGTCGGTGAATTCGGCCTGGCACAGAATGCCGGCTTCTTCGAGGTTCACATAAAGCGTGCCGCGGGTGCGGGTCAGGAAGGGGCGCAGCCGTTCCGCCTTGCCAGGAGAGGCAGGCGCCACCCGCAGGTCTGCCTTGGCAAAGGCCGGGCTGGCGACGATGTCATCCAGCAGCGACAATGTAAGGTTTCCATCCAGCGCAACCTGACCCGTGTAGGGGGTCTCCGGGGTACCCAGTGCGCCGTCGGACAGCGGGCGCAGGATCTTGTCGCCTGCGGCCTCCAATGAGTGGGCGTCGGCAATGGCGGCGATCAGCCCGTTGGCGCCCTCGACAGCCATGTAGCGGTCGGTGGGCAGATCCTCGGAGCGGTAGATGTGGTCGGTGATCAGGCCGAAGTGACTGCAGGCGTGGATCAGCTCGTCGCCTTCGGGGTCACGGCCCACGGCCGTCAGCAGGGCAGGCTGCATACCGAACCGCGACAGAGTCATGGCGATGTTCATGGCCACACCGCCGGGCAGCCGGGTGATGCGCCCGGGCATGTCCGAGCCGCGCTGCATTTCCGTTCTGCAACGGCCGATGATGTCCCACAGAACCGATCCGATGCACAGGATGGCAGGTATCCGGGAATGAGAGGCTTGTGTCATAATGACCTATTGCCGCCTTTACCCGCCCTCTGCAAGCGGCTTCAGCGTAGCGGCACGGCAAAGGTCAGCGCGGCCCAAAGGCTTTCCCACACGTGATCTTTGTCCTCCGGCGCAGGGCGCAGGACCACGGCGTCCAGCAGATAGGTATGCCCCGGTAACACCGGGATGACGGATTTTCCCTGTGAATCTGTCAGCCGGGTGCTGATGGCGACACTGCCGTCCGGGGCTTTAGCAAAGACCTCGACCTGCACCTGCGGGCGCGGGTTGCCCTGGTACAGAACCTGAACCGGAAACCCCGCTGCCAGATCATCGGTATAGGGATTGGCGAGGGCCACGATCTCGGTCTCCATACCGGTGTCCAGATCGGACCCTTCACCGCTGCCGATGGACACCAAAGCCTTGGCATAGCGGGTGTATTGCTCGGCAAAGCCCGCGTCTGGCAGGCCGCGTGCGTTATGCTGGCTGGGGATGCCGGTATACCCCTTGTGGTCAATGAAGGCCTGAAAACCTTCCCATGTGTCATAGGTCAGCGTCTGCGGCTGTGTCTGGTGGATGATCACGGTTAATCCATCGTCGGTCTTATCCGCTGAGAATGCAGGCATATCGCCCATCCGGCCCTCATAGGGAGCCGCTGATCCGTCCTTTATGACCTCGAACCGGGCGATCCGGTGATCCAGATAGGGTTGCTCGGCACCGTTGAATTCCTGCCCGTTGCGCAGCCTGGCCACCACTGTTGCACCGGAATTCACTTGATATTTTTCCGGCTCGATCCAAAACTCGTGGGATAACAGCGGGGCGGCCCCCAAAGTCAGCCCGGCGCAGAGAATTGAGCAGAACAGGCGGTATTGCATGAAATTGTCCTTGGCTGTCGGGCGCAGTGTGACTTGGCTGCGGATCCTATTTGCGCTGCTGTTCAGTATGGTTGCAATAGGCGCTGGAAGTGCCCGCGCCCATGAAGTCACGCCGGTAATTGCCGATTTTACGGTGAAAGACGGGCAGGTTGCGCTGGAACTGCGTCTGAACGTTGAAGCCTTTGTTGCCGGGATCAATCTGGACGGGCTGTCCGACACAAATGAGACCGCACAGGCTGCCGATTATGACGAGCTGCGCGCGCTGGAGGCTCAGGAATTGGAACCGATGGTTCAGCTTTTTGCCGAGGAGTGGCTAGAGACCTTTTCCCTGCAGGCTGGCGGCCCGGTAGAGCTGCGCGTTTCTGGCATTTCCATTCCAGAGGCCGGTGACGCAAGCCTGCCGCGGGCGTCCTTTCTTGAACTGACCGGTGCGATCCCTTCGGGCGCAGACAGCCTGCGCATTGCCTGGCCTGCCGGGTCCGGTGGAGTGGTACTGCGTCAGAACGGGGTGGAGGAGCCTTATACTGGCTACCTGCAGGGCGGAGAGACCTCTCCGTCCATCCCGCTCCAGGGCGGTGCCGCCAAGACGCCGGTCGAGGCCTTTGTGGAATACATCCCCGTTGGCTTTACCCATATCCTGCCCAAAGGGCTGGACCATATCCTGTTTGTTCTGGGGCTGTTCTTTCTCAGCCCGCGGGTGAAGCCGCTGCTGCTGCAAGTAAGTATCTTTACCGTGGCCCATACAATCACCCTGGCGCTGGGCGCGCTGGGGGTGGTCAGCGTCAATGCTGCCATTGTCGAGCCGCTGATTGCGCTGTCGATTGTCTTTGTCGCAGTCGAGAACATCTTTGCCCGCAAGCTTCACAGCTGGCGCACTTTTGTGATATTTGGCTTCGGGCTGCTGCACGGGCTGGGCTTTGCCAGCGTTTTGGGCGCGTTCGGCCTGCCGTCCAGCCAGTTCCTGCCCGCCCTGATCGGTTTTAACGTCGGTGTGGAGCTGGGTCAGCTTGCGGTGATTGCCGCGGCGTACCTTGGCGTGCGTCTGTGGTTCGGGCGGCATCCGAAATACCGCGGCCGGGTGGCAATTCCGGCATCGGTCACAATCGCGCTGATAGGGGGATACTGGTTTGCCGAGCGGGTGTTTCTGTAAACGCCCGCTGATGGATCAGCCCATTGCCCGCATCAGGGTCTTTATCTGGGCAAGCGGATCCTCTGCGTGCCAGATTTCATCACCAATGCCAAAGAAATCCGTACAAGGGGCAATGCTGCGTATCAGGTCTTCGGTCAAGCCGCCCTCGGCCACAACCGGAACTTCGATCATCTGGGACCACCACTGGAACAGATCGGCCTCGGCCTTGGCGCCGTCGCCGAGACCGGAAGTGCCGACGGGGCCAAAGCTTACATAGTCGACACCTGCTTCGCCCGCCACCATACCGTCATGCTGGGACGCTCCGCAGAAACAGCCGACAATGGCATCCGCCCCCAGCGCCTTGCGCGCGGTGCGAACCGATTTGGACGCATCCGTCAGATGCACACCGTCCAGCCCCAGCCGTTCGGCTAGGATCTGGTGATCCGATATCACCAAAGCCACGTCGCGTTCCATCGTGACCTCACGCAGCGCGTCACCGGCACGGCTCAGCGTGTCCTCATCGCGGCTGGCCAGATCCAAGCGCACGCAGGCCACGTCAACCTCGTCCAGCACCCGTGCCAATTGCCCGGGAAACTTGCCCAGCTCGAAACTCGGCGGGGAGATCAGGTAGATCTGCGGCTGCTCAGGTGCTTCTGCAGGGCTTCCCATAGCGGTGCTCCATTGTGTCAGGCGATTGGAGGTATTTAGCCGATTTCCGGCAGGACGCAAGGATTTGCGGCGGTGAAACCCGGGTAAATGCCGTCCAAAACCGCGCCGGACCTTGCCCCGCCGCCGTGCGGGCAGTACAGCAGTGCCGATTTTGCCGGAGAACACGATGCCCACCGATACGCCCCAGCCCGCCTTTGTCCTTGTCCGCCCGCAGATGGGCGAGAATATCGGCGCCGCGGCGCGGGCAATGTGGAACTTCGGCCTTGACCGGATGCGCATCGTCGCACCGCGCGACGGCTGGCCGAACCCCAAGGCGGTGGCAATGTCGTCGGGCGCGGGCCGCCTGCTGGACGAGGCGCAGCTTTGTGCCGACGTGCCCGAGGCGCTGGGCGATTGCACTTATGTGTTCGCCACCACTGCCCGCCAGCGCGGATTGACCAAACCGGTCTACAGTCCCGAACGCGCGATGCAGATCGCGGCTGAGAAGATCGCAGCGGGCGAAAAAGTGGCGGTGATGTTCGGGCCTGAGCGTGCGGGTCTCGAAAACGAGGATATTGCCAAGGCCAACGCCATCATCTCGGTGCCGGTGAACCCGCTTTATGCCTCGCTGAACCTGGGCCAATGCGTGCTGCTGACTGGTTATGAATGGATGCGCCAGTCCGCCGATGTGGAGCATGAAACCACCGACCTGGGCCGTAAGGGCGAATGGGCAAGCGGTGTTGAGGTCGAGAAACTGGTGGAGCATTATGAGGACCGGCTGGACCAGGCGGGCTTCTTCTTCCCGCCGGAAAAAGCCGACAGCATGAAGACCAACCTGCGCAACCTGTGGAGCCGGATGCGGATGACCCGTTCCGACGTGCAGATGCTGCACGGGATCATGCGCCAGATGGTCCGCTGGAAAGAGCGCGGCGGCGAATAGGCCGCTCTGGACCTTTAGATAACCCGCCCCTAGCTTGGCACCACAGACAAAGAGGCAAGCATGAGCAAGCGCAGCATTTTCGAAGAGGTCGAGGGCGAGAAGACGGACGCCCCCGCAGCGCAGCCGGGACTGATCGACCGCGGCCGCGGCGGCGCCCGCAAAGGCATCCGCGCCTGGCTGATGGTGCTGTTCGCCCTGGTGGTGGCAATGATCGTGGTGGGCGGGCTGACGCGTCTGACGGACTCGGGCCTGTCGATCACTGAATGGCGCCCGGTGACCGGTGCCATCCCGCCGATGTCCGAAGCCGAATGGCAGGCGGAATTCGACAAATACCAGCAGATCGACCAGTGGCGCATTCAGAACCAGTGGATGGAACTGACTGATTTTAAATCGATCTACTGGTGGGAATGGGGCCACCGCCAGCTGGGCCGTTTCATCGGCCTGATCTGGGCGCTTGGCTTCCTCGGGTTTCTGGTCGCGCGCAAGATCCCGGCAGGCTGGGCAGGACGGCTGGCGCTGCCCGGTGTTCTCGGCGGTGTTCAAGGCGCCATCGGCTGGTGGATGGTGGCATCCGGCGTGACCCAGGGCGAGGGGATGACGGCGGTCGCCTCCTACCGCCTTGCGGTGCATCTGGGGCTCGCTTTTGTGATCCTCGGCTTCATCGTCTGGTACGTGCTGATGCTGGGCCGCGAGGAGCGTGAACTGATGCAGGCGCGCCGCGCAAAGGAGGCCAAGCTGTTCAGCCTGTCCACCGGTCTGATGCACTTCGCCTTCCTGCAGATCCTGCTGGGCGCACTGGTGGCGGGCATCGACGCAGGCCGCTCCTATACCGATTGGCCGCTGATGGGCGGGCAGGTGATCCCGCCGCAGCCTTTCATGATTGAACCGGTGTGGAAGAACTTCTTTGAAAACCCGGGCCTGGTGCAGTTCATTCACCGGGTGGCGGGCTATCTGCTGTTTGCCTTTGGCGTGGTGGCCTGGCTGCGCGGGCGCGGCTCTGCCCATGCGCGCACCCGCTTTGCCTTCAACGCTGTCTTTGCGGCGCTGTCCGTGCAGGTGCTGCTGGGGATCATTACTGTGATCTATGCCGCACCGCTGCACGCCGCGATCACCCACCAGCTGGTGGCAATCGGCCTCTGGGTGCTGATCCTGCGCGCCCGCTTCCTGTCTGCCTATCCCATTGCAACCTCGATCAAGGATCATTGAATTATGAGCGCATTTGACGAACTGATGGCCTTCCAGCGCGAAACCCAGGCACTGGGGCAGATTGCAGGCCGTCTGGGCTGGGATCAGGAAACCATGATGCCGCGCGGGGCCGCGCCGCAGCGGGGCGAGGAGATGGCCGCGATTGAAGCCGTTCTGCATGCCCGCCGCAGCGACCCGCAGGTGGCGGAGTGGCTGGAGCAGGCAGTTGCGCCGAATGAGGCAGGCGAAGCCCAGCTGCGTGAAATCCGCCGCAGCTATGAGCGCACCGTCAAAGTGCCTGCTGATTTGGCCAAGAAGATCGCCCAGGTGACATCCGAGGCGCAGGGCAAATGGGCCGCAGCGCGGGCGGATGAGGATGTTGCCGCCTTTGTGCCGGTGCTGGAGGAAGTGGTCGCCCTCAAGCGCGAGGAAGGTCTGGCGCTGGCCGCGGGCGGCGATGTCTATGACGCCATGGTCGAGGATTATGAGCACGGAATGACCGGGGCAGGGATCGCGGAGATCTTTGACGCTATGCGTCCTGGCCTGGTGGAACTTCGCGCCAAGGTGCTGGAGAAGCCCGCGCCCAAGGGATTGGCAGGCATATTTGACGAAGCGGCGCAGATGAAGCTTACCCGGAAGCTCGCCAAAGCTTTCGGCTATGACATGGCGCACGGGCGCGTTGATAAGGCAGTGCATCCGTTCAGCTCCGGCTCGGGGCTGGATGTGCGGATCACCACCCGGACCAGTGAGGTCGATCCGTTCAACTGCTTCTATTCGACCATTCACGAGGTCGGCCACGGCGCCTATGAGCAGAACATCAGCCGCGACTACCTGCTGACCCCGCTGGGCAGCGGCGTGTCGATGGGCGTGCATGAAAGCCAAAGCCGGATCTATGAAAACCAGATCGGCCGCAGCCGGGCGTTCACCGGCTGGCTGTTTGAGGAGATGAAAGCGGCGTTTGGCGATTTCGGCATTGCGGATGCGGACAGCTTCTATGCCACGGTGAACGCAGTGCATAAGGGCTATATCCGGACTGAGGCGGATGAGCTGCAATATAACCTTCATATCATGCTGAGGTTCGGCCTGGAGCGCGCACTGATGAGCGGCGATCTGGCGGTGAAGGATCTGGAGGCGGCCTGGAATGACCGGTTCGAGGCGGATTTTGGCTATGCTGTCGACAAGCCGTCAAACGGCTGTTTGCAGGACGTGCATTGGTCGGTGGGCCTGTTCGGGTATTTTCCGACCTACAGCTTGGGCAATGTCTATGCCGGCTGCCTGTATCAGGCGTTGCGCCGGGATGTTCCGGGGCTGGATATGCAGCTGGCAGAGGGCGACACCACGGGTGCGACCGGCTGGCTGAAAGAAGCCCTGCAACAGCACGGCGGGTTGCGCAGCCCGCGCGATACCATCGTGCATGCATCCGGCATGGAGCCCAGCCACACACCGCTGCTGGCCTATCTCGAAGAGAAGTTCAGCCTGCTTTATGATCTCTGAATCGGCCTTGCACCACGGCTAAGGCATTCTGGCGGCAGCAGAAAATCAGCTGCCCCGGAAATGCCGTATTTTGGGTGTATTCTCGGATGCTCATGGGGATGAGAGCAGAGATATAACTGATGCATACAGCCGTAGCCTATCTGATTTTTGCCAGCTTCGTGCTGGCGCCAACCCTGATCTGAATCGCAAACCGTCAGATCAGCGCCATCCGCTCCGCCCGCTCGGGATCCGGGAAGGGACGGTAGAGGCCGGTCTCTGACGTGGCGATCAGGGCTGTGACATGGGAGTAGAGCTTTTCGACTTCCTCGTCATGTTCGCCCAGCACCCTAAAGGCCTGATCCAGCTGGGTCATGTCCTTAAACTCAATCTCCAGGAGGAAATCGCGGCATTTGTCGCTGGCCAGGTTCAGCTTGCGCCGCAGCAGGCGCCAGCCCAGGATCACGCCGCGTTCCTGCAGGTAGCTCATCCATTGGTCAACCGCGCTGGCAAAGCTCAGCGCCTTGGCTTCATGATGCAGATCGATGGAGCATTGATAGAGGTTCATGGGGCGATCCCTTGGTGCAGACAACTCAAGCGATAGTCTGTCACAGAAAGATTAGGCAGCGGTTAAACACAAAAGCGCCGCCCAGGTGATCCGGGGCGGCGCTGTTTCATTCAGGCTGAGCGGCGGGGTTATTCTTCGCCGCCGCCGTCTTCCTCATCACCGTTCTCGGCAATCCAGGCAACGGAAACCACTTCTTCGCCCTTGCCGGTGTTGAACACCCGGACACCGCCGGCCGAGCGGGACCGGAAGGAGATGCCATCCACAGGCACCCGGATCGACTGGCCCTTGGAGGTGGCCAGCATGATCTGGTCGTCCATTTCCACTGGGAAGGAGGCCACGATCTCGCCGCCGCGCATTGCCTTGTCCATCGCCGTCACACCCATACCGCCGCGTCCGCGCACCGGATAATCGTGCGAGGAGGACAGCTTACCCGAACCGCCTGTGGTGATGGTCAGGATCAGGTTTTCCGCCGCCGACATTTCCGCATAAAGCTCGGTCGAGAAGTTCGGATCCTCGGGCGCATCCTCATCCGAGGCCTCGGCATCGTCGGTCAAACCGGCCATGGCGCGGCGCATCTTGAGGTAGGCGGTGCGCTGTTCCGGAGTGTATTTTGAGTGCCGGATTACCGACATCGACACCACCCGGTCCTCACCGCTGAGACGGATACCGCGCACCCCGGTGGATTCGCGCGAGTTGAACACCCGCACATCGGTAGAGCGGAAGCGGATCGCACGGCCGGAGTCGGTGAACAGCATCACGTCATCGTCTTCCGAACAGATACGGACATTCACCAGCTGGACGGACCCGTCTTCGGGCAGTTTCATCGCGATCTTGCCGTTGCGGCGGACGTTGGTGAAATCCGACAGCCTGTTGCGGCGTGTATCACCGCCGCTGGTGGCAAACACCACCTGGAGGTTTTCCCATTCATCATCCGGCACATCGACCGGCATGATCGCCGCGATGGAAACCCCTGTCGGGATCGGCAGGATGTTGACGATGGCCTTGCCCTTGCCGGTGCGCCCGGACTGCGGCAGGCGCCAGGTCTTCAGCTTGTAGACCATGCCGTCGGTGGTGAAAAACAACAGCTGGGTATGGGTATTGGCTACAAAGAGGGTGGTGATCACATCCTCTTCTTTGGTTTGCATACCCGATACACCTTTACCGCCGCGCTTTTGCGATCGGAAATCAGCCAGCGGAGTACGCTTGATATAGCCGCCGGAGGTCACGGTCACCACCATGTCCTCGCGCTCAATCAGGTCTTCGTCCTCCATGTCGCCGGACCAATCGACGATTTCGGTGCGGCGCGGCACGGCAAAGTTGTTGCGCACTTCGCGCAGCTCATCCGCGATGATGCCCATGATGCGCTCGCGCGACGACAGGATCTCAAGGTATTCCTTGATCTTACGGGCCAGTTCTTCCAGCTCGTCGGTGACCTCTTTCACGCCGATCTGCGTCAGGCGCTGCAGGCGCAGCTCAAGGATCGCGCGGGCCTGGGTTTCCGACAGGTTATAGGTGCCGTCGTCATTGGCGGTATGGGTCGGATCATCAATCAGCGCGATGTATTCCAGGATCGGCTGGGCCGGCCAACGGCGGGTCATCAGCTTTTCGCGCGCTTCCGCCGCATCAGCAGACTGGCGGATGGTGGTGACGATTTCGTCGATATTGGTGACCGCAACCGCCAGGCCGCACAGGATGTGGCTGCGTTCACGGGCCTTGCGCAGCAGATACGCAGTGCGGCGCGCCACCACGTCTTCGCGGAAGTCGATGAAGGAGGTCAGGAACCGGCGCAGCGTCAGCTGTTCCGGCCGGCCGCCGTTCAGCGCCAGCATGTTGCAGCCAAAGTATGTCTGCATCGGCGTGAATCGGTACAGCTGGTTCAGCACCACTTCGGGGGTCGCGTCGCGCTTAAGCTCAACCACCACACGCACGCCGTTGCGATCGGATTCGTCCTGCACATGGGCGACGCCTTCGATCTTTTTGTCGCGCACCTGCTCGGCGATCTTTTCGATCATTGCCGCCTTGTTCACCTGATAGGGAATCTCATCCACAACAATGGCATAGCGGTCTTTCCTGATTTCCTCGGTGCGGGTCTTGGCACGGATAACCACACTGCCGCGGCCTTCAAGATAAGCCTTGCGGGCACCGGAGCGGCCCAGCATCACGCCGCCGGTCGGAAAGTCCGGGCCGGGCACGTAGTCGATCAGCTGTTCGCTGGTCAGGTCGGGATCGTCGATCAGCGCCAGGGTGGCATCAATCACTTCGCCGAGGTTGTGCGGCGGGATGTTAGTGGCCATGCCGACCGCAATACCGCCGGCGCCATTGACCAGCATATTCGGGAACCGGGCCGGCAGAACCGTCGGTTCGCGGTCCTTGCCATCATAGTTGTCCTGGAAATCGACGGTTTCTTTGTCGATGTCAGACAGCAGGAAGGCCGCCGGTTTGTCCATCCGCACTTCGGTGTAACGCATGGCGGCCGGGTTATCGCCGTCCATCGAGCCAAAGTTGCCCTGGCCGTCCAGAAGCGGCAGCGACATTGAGAAGTCCTGCGCCATCCGTACCAGCGCGTCATAAATCGCGCTGTCACCGTGCGGGTGGTACTTACCCATCACGTCGCCAACAGGGCGGGCCGATTTGCGGTAAGACTTGTCATGTGTGTTGCCGGATTCGTGCATTGCATAGAGAATGCGCCGGTGAACCGGTTTCAGCCCGTCCCGCAGGTCCGGGATGGCACGGCTGACGATGACCGACATGGCATAGTCCAGGTAGGACGTGCGCATTTCGGATTCAATGGATACCGTCGGTCCGTCATAGGCGGGCCGTTCCGGCAGGTTTTCGTCCATGTTTTCAGGAGTTTCCGGCGTATCGCTCACGTTGGCTGCCCGCTCTTTCTTCTGGCTCTATATATTGTGTTTGCACCCTATCAGATACCGTATATGGGGCGCAAGCAAACAGCCGGGAAAGCGGAAAACAGGCCGTTCACACAGCGGTAACACACTGTTTTTGGGGAAATTAACCAATAGCAGCCTAGCATCAGTAAGAGGGGGCAAATTTTGGAGGCTGTAAATGGAGACCACAGAAACCGAGCTAATGCTGAAGGGATACGGGCTGACCACGGCGGAGTTCACCTATTGTATGCCCGACTACATCCACGTTCTGAACACCTTTGTGTGGCAGGAGTACGACCTTGCCCCGGACCATCCGAGGCTGTTCGAATTCATCGAATTCTGGCAGCGGGAAATCGAAGGCCCATTGCATTCTGTCCGTTTCAATCACCGCAAGATGATTGGTCCGGGAGAATGGCGCAACGTGGTCGGAGAGTTTCAGCTGCACTGAACCGGCTGGCTTTTTAATGTGTTTGCAGGGCCGTGCGGCAGGCTTTGCCGTTGCGTGCATGCAGGCGCCGTCCTAATCCTATGCGTGTTTGAAGCACCCGGGCCGGCTCACGGCATTCCTATCGGGACCCGGGGCACAGGGAAAGCAGGCAGGGATTCATGCGCAAGAACTTTTTTGGAAACCAGTTCGAAAACATCTTTGTGGCGTCCTCGACGATCCGGGAGAGTTTTTACGGCCGGGGCGGCGACGATGATTTCACGCTGTATCATCACGAACCGGATGGTGTGAACATTCCGGATCTGACCGACCGATTCTTTGGCGGCAGCGGCGATGACACGCTGGAACTGTTGAGCTTCAGCGTGACCGCAGATGGTGACAATCTCAGCAAGTACAGCCAGCTCAGCTTTGATGGCGGCAGCGGTTACGACACTGTAAAATCAAAAGTATCTGCGGTCATGTCAGGTGGCTCCACTCTGGATCTGAATACCATTGAGACCAGCGTCATTTCGGTTGAACATTGGTTTTATGACATATTTTTGAACGAAGTTGCGGGAGATGGCGGCGTCACCATCCAGAGCGGGGTGAAGGACGACACGCTGAATATCTTCCAGCAAGCCGACGCATCGGAAAACGGCATCCGTGTCGACACATTCGCCGGCGCGGACAGCGTCCTGTACACCGCGAACGCCGACGTGAGCGACCTGAAGGTGAACACCGGCAGCGGCAAGGACTATTTTGAGTTCAACGGCAATTGGGGCGTTACTGCAGATATCACCGTGAAAACCGGCAGCGGCAAAGACACAGTTGTCATCAATGGCTCGACCATTGCATCGCCAGGCGGGCTGGACGCGGTGATCAAAACCGGCAGGGGTGCTGATACAGTTGTTCTGGAAGGCATGCATTCAGAAAGTCTGAATGCCGGCGGCGGGTCGGATGATATCTATGTCCTGACCGGCAGCTTTGCGAACGCAGCCGACTCCATCAAGACAGGCGGCGGCAGGGACCGTCTGTTTGTGGAATTGGATGCCTATTCGACCGTTGCAGTTGTTGAAGATTTTTCCGCTGCAAAAGACGTGTTTGTGTTCGATCGCCAGGAATCCAGCCGGGCGATCCCAAGAGATACAGACGTCCTGTTCGACCGGGACGAATGGGAGGCCGCAGAGGAAGACCGGCTGTTCATGGATAACAGCGCGGACAAGCTCTATTTCGGCAGCAACGTCCTGGTGGAATTCACATCGGATGTCGAATTGACAGCCGGCAATTTCACTGTGGGCAACTGGGATTACTAAGCCCCGCCCAAGAGAGGAGGCGTCAGGCCGAGCAGCTGGCGCCTCCCAGGACGCAGAATTTGGCGCAGTGCGGGTGGTTCAGCTGCACCGGGCGTTCCGCCTCGGCCAGGGTTTCACCCATCTCGAATTCCGGCGCGTAGGGCAGCAGCGTGCAAGCCAGCACAGCGGGTGCCTTGGCGCCTTTGCGTTTTATGACCATGCGGGACGAGGCGCACATGACGCTGTCCGGGGATTTCCCCAAAATATCCCAGCAGGCAGTGGTGATTTCAGGCACTTCCACGGTTTCGTCCATTTCAGGAAACAAAACCGTCTGACCCGGGTTGTGCGCATCAATGGCAAAGCCATGCGCGGCAAACAGGGCGGCAAATCCGTCACGCGATTCTGTCTCGCTTTCACCCCATAAGGTGCGGCCGGCCACGGCCATCCGAACGCCGCTATCGCGCAGCCATTCCATGCCCTCGATGGTTTTGGCAAAACTGCCGGCGCCGCGCTCCTTGTCGTGCAGGGCGGCGCAGTGATGATCGACCGAAATGCGCAGTGTCATCTTGTCTCCGAACGCCTCCCGCAGGGCCAGCAATCCGGCCTTGACCGTCTTGCGCATCATCGGACGCATGGCATTGGTCAGGATCAGAACCTCGAACCCGCGTTCCAGCGCGGCGCGGGCCATCGGGATCATCTCAGGATTCATGAACGGTTCGCCGCCGGTAAATCCGATTTCGCGGATTGGCCAGTTGCGTTCCCCGATCTGGCTGAGATAGCTTTGCACTTCGTCCTCGGTCAGATAGACCAGTGCGTCATTTGCGGGGGAACTCAGAATATAGCAGTTTGTGCATTCGATATTGCACAGCGTGCCGGTGTTAAACCAAAGGGTCTCGGGATTGCTGAGCGGCACCGATGCGCGTTGCTGACCATTGGCCGTCACAAAGGCGTCTTGAAACTTGCCTAGGTTCGCGACGGGTTTTTGCAGGTCTTTCATGCGGATGTCCTTTGGGGCAGTTCCTTTCGCGGGAAGCTACCTTATACTGTGCAGGAATTGAAAGCAGCCGGGCAGGCACATGACAGGGATGTGAGCGGCGGTGTGCTGCGCCTGCACCGGCTTGAACAGGAAGAACAAGAATGGTTTCGCGTGTGATACCGGTCGACCCGTTTGACCTGGTGATTTTTGGCGGCACTGGCGATCTTGCACAGCGTAAGATCCTGCCGGCGTTGTTCCGCCGTCATTGCGCAGGCCAGCTGACAGGCGCTGAGCGGATCATCGGGGCTGCGCGTACTGGCCTATCCAGTGCCGAATACCGCACAATCGTTGCTGAAGCGCTGCGTGTGCATGCGGGGCCCAAGGCCTGCGGCGGCGGGGCGTTGGAGGCGTTTCTGGAGCGGATCAGCTATGTTGCGCTGGATGCGTTGGGGGAAGAGGGCTGGCAGGAATTGAGCCTGAAGCTGCGGCCGGCCGATGAGGTACCAGTCCGCATGTTCTACTTCTCGGTGGGTCCGGGCCTGTTCGGCCCTCTGGCAGAACGGTTGCACAGCCATGGGCTGGCCAATGCGGATACGCGGATCGTGGTGGAAAAGCCCTTTGGCCATGACCTGGTAACGGCGCGGGAGCTGAACCGGACGCTCGCCGGTCACTTCGATGAAGGCCAGATTTACCGGATCGACCACTACCTGGGCAAGGAAACGGTGCAGAATCTGATGGCGGTCCGCTTTGGCAACATGCTGTTCGAACCATTGTGGAACAGCCAGTATGTCGATCACATCCAGATCACCGTGGCCGAGACCGTAGGTGTCGAGGGGCGCGAGGAGTATTATGAGCGCGCCGGCGCGATGCGCGACATGATGCAGAACCATCTGATGCAGCTCTTGTGCCTGATCGCGATGGAGCCGCCGGCCAAATTCGACCCGGACGCGGTGCGGGATGAAAAGCTGAAAGTGATCCGCGCATTGGACCCGGTAGAGCCGCATCACATCGTGCGCGGCCAGTATCAGGCGCGCCTGGACCCGTCAGACCCGCATCCTTCGTACCGAGGGCTGGTCAGCAATCCACGCAGCAGCACCGAAAGCTATGTTGCCTTGAAGGCGCATATCAGCAACTGGCGGTGGGCGGGCACGCCGTTCTACTTGCGCACCGGCAAGCGGCTGGTGAACCGGTCTTCGGTCATCAATGTGATGTTCAAGGACGCGCCGCATTCGATCTTCGGGGCGGAGGCCGGGCGCCATGCAAACCACCTGAAAATCCGCTTGCAACCCAACGAAGGCATCACTTTGAGCGTGACAATCAAGGAACCGGGGCAGGGCGGAATGCGGCTGGTGGATGTGCCGCTGGACATGAGCTTTGCCGAGGCGCTGGGACCTGAAGGCGGCGATCCGCCGGATGCTTATGAACGGCTGATCATGGATGTTGTGCGCGGCAACCAGACGTTGTTTATGAGAGGCGACGAGGTCGAGGCGGCCTGGGCCTGGACGGATCCGCTGATTGCGGGCTGGAAGTCCCGGGGCGATGTGCCTAAACCCTATGAAAGCGGCAGCACCGGACCCGGCGATGCCGATTTGCTGATGCGCCGCGACGGGCGTGAATGGAGAGGGATAAACCCATGAAATTCAACGAATACCCTGATCAGGACATGCTGGCGATCGAAGTCGCCAATGAAATTGCAGGCGATCTGAAAACCCATCTTCTCGCACATGATGCGGCTTCTTTTGCAGTGGCGGGCGGTACCACGCCGGGGATGATCTTTGACGATCTGTGCGCAGCCGACATTGAGTGGGACCGGGTGCAGGTTATGGCCACGGATGAACGCTGGGTCCCCGCAGACAGCCCGCGTTCCAATGCAGCTATGATCCGCGCGCGGTTGCTGCAGAACCGGGCAGCTGCGGCGCAATTGCTGCCGTTTCATGTGCCGGAACGTCAGCCCGAAGAGGTGCTGGCGGAATTGGAAAGCCTGGTTGTGCCGCAATTGCCGCTGTCCGTCCTGCTTTTGGGCATGGGCGAGGATATGCACACGGCCTCGCTGTTTCCTGGCGCTGATGGGATCGAAGATGCTTTGGCGGCGGATGCGCCTGCGCTTGTTGTCATGCGGCCTGACAGCCAGCCCGAAGCGCGCATCAGCCTGACAGCACGGGTGCTGGATGCCGCCATAGCCAAACATTTGGTGATTTTCGGGGGCGCCAAGCGCCGGGCGCTTGAACAGGCGCTTGCATTGCCGCCGGAAACCGCGCCAATCCAAGCCGTAATGTCCGAGGTAACCGTGCATTGGGCGCCTTGAATTCAGGAAAGATTGATATGTTCAAGGATTTGAAGTTGCTGCGTTCCCAGGAATGCGGCGAGAGTATTTCCGGGTTGTTTGAAAAAGATCCGAACCGCGCTGACGCGTTCAGCGTACGGTTTGAAGCGCTTTTGTTCGACTACTCCAAGACGCTGATCACCGCCGAAGTGCGCGCGGCGCTGACGGCATTGTGCAGCCAGCAGAATGTTGCCGGGCGGCGGGACGCCATGTTTGAAGGCAAAGAGATCAACGAAACCGAGCAGCGCGCGGTGCTGCATACAGCGCTGCGGGATCCCGGCGGTCCTGAATTGTTCGTCGAGGGAGAGGACATCCGTGCTCCTCTGCGCGCGACGCTGGGGCGGATGGAGCGTTTGGCACGGCGTGTGCGCTCGGGCAAACTGGCAGGCCCCGGCGGCCCCTTTACCGATGTGGTGAACATTGGCATCGGCGGGTCTGACCTTGGGCCGGTGATGGCGGCGCTGGCGCTGGCACCGTATCACAACGGGCCGCGGTGCCATTTTGTGTCCAACGTCGACGGCGCGCATATTCACGACATCCTGCAACGGATTGATCCTAAAACAACTTTGGTGATCGTTGCCTCCAAGACTTTTACCACAGTCGAAACCATGACAAACGCCGCGACCGCGCGGCGATGGGTCGAGGCCGGCGGTGGTGAAGCTGCGCGCCAATTCCTGGCGCTGTCGACATCCGAAGAGGAAACCGCAGCCTTCGGCATCCCGCGGGAGCATGTGTTCGGGTTTGAGGATTGGGTCGGCGGGCGTTATTCGGTCTGGGGCCCGATCGGGCTGAGCCTGATGCTGGCGGTCGGCCCGGACCGCTTCCGTGAATTCCTGGCTGGCGGCAAGGCGATGGACGACCATTTCCGCACGGCCGACTGGGAACAGAACATGCCGGTGATGCTGGCTTTGACCGGCATTTGGCACAATCAGGTCTGCGGCCATCCGACCCGCGCCGTGCTGCCGTACGACCAACGGCTGCGGCGCCTGCCGGCCTATCTGCAGCAGCTGGAGATGGAATCAAACGGCAAGTCTGTTGCGATGGATGGCGCGCCTTTGCCGTATCCCTCAGGGCCTGTCGTATGGGGCGAGCCGGGCACCAACGGGCAGCATGCATTTTATCAGCTGCTGCATCAGGGCACGTCCGTCGTGCCTGCGGAATTCCTGGTTGCAGCCAAGGGGCATGAGCCGGAGCTGGAGCCGCATCACCGGTTGCTGGTGGTCAACTGCCTGGCCCAGTCCGAAGCGCTGATGCGCGGACGCAGCCTGAAGAAGGCCAGCGCGCTGATGCGGGCTGCCGGGTATGAAGGCGCCGAGCTGCAGCGCCAGGCCCGCCACCGGGTTTTTCCGGGCAACCGGCCCTCAACCACGCTGATCTACCCGCAGCTGACACCCTATGTGCTGGGCCAGATCATCGCGCTTTATGAACACCGGGTGTTTGCCGAAGGCGTGATCCTAGGCATCAATTCCTTTGACCAATGGGGCGTGGAACTGGGCAAGGAACTGGCAGATTCCCTGATGCCGCTGCTGGCAGGGAAGAAAGATGACGCGGGCAAGGACGGGTCCACCCGTGCCTTGCTGGACTTTGTGCGCAATTCCAAGGGCTGAGACAGGCGTTAGTGCAGGCGGGGCAGGTCAAGCCCCGCCGCCAATTCAGGGCAGTGTCACGCTGCTGGTGATGGTATTGACGAATTTCCCGGTTTCCGGGTCTGTCAATGACGAGAAGCCGCCGCCGCCCTCGGCATCAGACCAGTGCCCAGTGCCACCAGTCAGTTTCCAGCTGCCGGTCAGGGCGCCGGACGGATCCATTGCTTCAGCAGTCCAATGCAGCACAACCTTGTCGCCGGTGCTGCTGGTAAAGGCGCATATGCCGCCGCCGCCAACGCTGCCGGACGCAATCTCAACCGCGCCGAAACACGGCCCTGATGCACCGTTCATCGGATGGCCCGCATCTGCCATTTCCATGTTGTCATAAGAACTGCTGATTTGCATTACCATATGCCCGTCGGCAATTTCAGTTACAGAACTGGTCGAGATACCCGTTCCGGTGCCTGCCTGGTCCCAGGTCGTGCCGGCAATTCCGCCGCCCGCGCTGAAGGCGTAAAACAGTGCCGAAATTAAACAATGACGTTTCATACTGGTTCCCTCTCAAAACGGTCCGCCCGCACTGCACAGGCGGACCGCGTCAGGTTAGCACAGTTTTGCGGAACCACGCGCTGGCAGGTGGCAATGGGGCCGCACTCAGAATATCAGATCCCGCGCGCCGAATACGTCCAGGCCATCAAAATCAATTCGCATCTCAGCAGCCGGGTCCCCGTCCAGATTGATTTCCAAAAGCGACCGGGCGGTATCGAACCTGACTTCGCCAGCGCCTGAGAATTCCGCATCCCGGCCAATCCACATCAGGTCTTGAACACCGGATGCATCGCGGTCGCCGTCGATTTCGCTGAGATCGGCCTTATCGCCCTGTTTGCGACTGAAATCGGTGACCGTGTCGCGTTTGTTTGGCCCGGTACCGGAATCTCCGCTGTAAAAGACAAAGACATCCGCTCCCTTGCCGCCGGTAAGATCATCAGCGCCTTTGCCCCCGGTCAGACTGTCGCCGCCTTTACCGCCATGCAACCTGTCGTTCCCGGATTTGCCCAGCAGCGTATCGCCGCCGCTGCCGCCGGTCAGCGTGTCATTGCCTGTGCCGCCGTCCAGCCAGTCAGCGCCGCCGCGGCCATTCAATTTGTCGGATCCGCCGCGGCCATAAATTCCCTCCGGCCCGCCAGTCCCGTCGATGTCGTCCTTTCTGCCTGTGCCCCTGATGTCATCGTCAAGGATCCGGGCCTTGGCGGCGGTGATGCTGCTGGCCACGTTCAATCCGGCTGGAAAGCTGCCTTGCTTCAGCACCAGCGAGAAGGCTTCGGTCCCTTCCGCCCGGTAATCTGGCAGCAGCTCCACGTTCACCGCGGCCTTGGTCTGGCCGGGCGCAAAGGTTAACGCCCCTTTGGTTTCCACGTAATCTTGCCCGGCTTTGGCCTTGTTGTCCTTGGTGGTATAGCGGATTTTCTCAGTGCTGCTGAAGGGGTCGGACAGGGTCACTTCAAAGACTGCAAACCTGCCGCCTTGAGAGGGCTCCTCAGCCTCGGTCGCGGTTACCTGAATGCTGCGGCCCAGATTTACGCCATCATCGTCGAGGATAAAGGCATCGCTGTGCAGCACCCGGCTGCCGCCTGCGAAAACCGCGCCCTCAAGTCCGGAAAGTTCAATGCCGAAACTCTCGTCGCTTTCGATCTCGCTATCATGCCGCACCCGAACACCGACGGTCTTTGACGTTTCACCAGGGGCAAAGATCAGTGTGTCGGCAAATGCCGGGTAGTCGACGCCTTCGGTCGCTGATCCGGCTGCCGAATTGTAATCCACCGTCACTGCCTGGGAGGAAGGTTTGGACAAGGTCAGGGTGAAAACCACAGTACCGCCGAAACCAGCCCCGATGCTTTCGACGGCATCTGTTGCCGAAACCGATAGCACCGGGCGTTTGCCGCCGCCATCATCGTCCAGAATAACCGCCGTGCCCACCAGCCCCTTAACGGTGCTGCCAAGGCTGCTGGCCGGCTCCACAACCAGGCTGAAGAACTCAGACGGCTCGACTGTCCTGTCACCGGTCAGTTCCACCTCGACGACCGCTTTGGTCTGGCCGGGCGCAAATCGCAGCTTGCCGCCTTGCGCCACGTAATCGTCACCTGCGGCAGCACTGCCGTCGCGGGTTTTGTACTCATAGACCAGCCTGTTGACGGACGGTTCCGAGATTTGCACCTCGAACAGGGCTGTGCGGGCGCCGCCGTTGCCCTCGGCAATGACAGGAGAGGAGACCATCAGTGCCCGGTCGAGATTGACGCCATCGTCATCCAGGATAAAGGCGTCCGCGCGCAGCACCTTGGAGCTGCCGGTGAAAACACCGCCGCCGGGATCAAACAGTTCGATGCCAAAACTTTCATCGGTCTCGGAAATGCTGTCATGCCGGACCCGGACCTCAACCGTTTTGGACGTCTCGCCAGGCGCAAAATCCAAGGTGCCATTAAAGCCCGGGTAATCAATAGCCTCGTCGGCGGAACCCGCCCGCGAACGGTAGTTGACGGTCACCGTGTCAGCGGCGGCTTTGGACAGGGTCACGGTAAATTCCACGATGCCGCCAAAGCCGGCTCCGATGCTTTCCACCGCGTCGGCCGCGGCCAGCGAAATGACCGGCTGGCCGCCGCTGCCATCATTGTCCAGGATCGTTGCGGTGCCGGTCAGCCCATTGGCCGACGTGCCGAGCCCGTTGCCCGGGGACACCGACAGATGAAAGAACTCGCTTGGTTCCACTGTCTTATCGCCGGTCAGCTCAACTTCAACTACCGTTTTGGTCTGGCCAGGGGCAAACCGCAATTTGCCCGACGCAGCCGTATAGTCTTCCCCTGCAGTCGCGCTGCCATCGCGGGTTGCGTAGTCAAACATCAGCTGCGTTGCCGCAGGATCCGACAATTGCACCTCGAACAGTACCGAACGTGTACCGCTGTTGTTTTCTAAAACAATGGGCGAGGACACAGTCAGCGCCCGGTCCAGATTGGTGCCGTCATCATCCAGAATGAAGGCCGAGGCGTGCAGCACCTTGGCGCCGCCCGCAAATGCGGCTCCAGTTGGATCAAACAGCTGGATGCCGAAATCCTCATCGGTTTCTATGAGACTGTCATGGTTAACCCGGACCTCGATGGTTTTCAGCGTCTCCCCGGGGGCAAAGGTCACAGTGCCGTCAAACCCAGGGTAGTCAATATCCTCGTCAGCAGCGCCCGCCATCGACCTGTAGTTCACCTCGACCGCATCTTCGGCGGGCCGCGACAGCATCAGCGTGAAAACAACCGTGCCGCCAAACCCCGAACCGATGCTTTCCACTGCATTGGCTGAGGTCAGCGACAAGACCGGTAAACCGCTGCCGCCGTCGTTGTCCAGGATCGTGGCCGTGCCCGAAAGACCTGATGCAGTTCCGCCAAGACTGGCATCCGGGCCAACGATCAGATGAAAAAACTCTGACGGTTCCAAGGCAGTGTCTCCGGTCAGGTCGACCCGGACCGTCTTTTCCAACTGCCCGGTCTGAAAGGTGACACTGCCGGATTTGGCAAGGTAATCCTCGCCTGCGATCGCACTGCCGTTCTTGGTCCGGTAATCCAGCGTGAGGCTGCTGGCGGCCGGTTCGGACAGGCGGATGGTGAAATCCGCTTTCTGGGTGCCGCCATTTCCCTCCACCACAACCGGTGAGGAAACAAAGACCGCCCGGTCCAGACCCGCGCCGTCATCGTCCAGTACAAAAGCGCTTTGCCGCAGCACGGCTGACCGCCCCGCAAAGGATGCGCCGGCCGGGTTGAAAAGCTCCAGAACAAAGGCCTCGTCAGTCTCGTCGAGGGTATCATGCCTGACACGGAATTCGACCGTCTGGGTATCTTCGCCCGGAGCAAAGGTGATGGTGCCGGATGTTTTCGGGAAATCGATGCTTTCATCCGCACTGCCTCCGATGGTGCGGTATTGGACAGTGACCGTGTCGGCCGGAACCTCGGACAGCGTGACCGTGAAGGTTACCAAGCCGCCGAACCCGGATCCTATGCTTTCAATTGCGTCTGCGGACGTGATGCTGATCGTCGCCATTTTGCCCCCTGCTGGCCTGCGCTGCCGTAAGCGGCGCGTTAACTGGACCGCCCCAGGCATTCCGCAGCCGTCCTGCGATCCCCTTTTGGGCGGTCCCTAACAGTCAAAGCATCCCGGCCGCTGCAAGGCGTGGCTGATAGGCGAAACGGATATCACGACTGGCAGGCGGACGACTGCTGTGCGGCCACTGGCAATGCAGTGCCGGACAGGGCCGTTTTCAGTAGATTAGCATCTCCAGGAAACACATTGCCCTGCCATAAAAGGCAGAGCCCGAAACCAGAACCATCTCCAATTACCCCAAGAACCAACAACACCCAACGCGGGAGATACCGTTAAAAATGTAGTGTCTTGCAGTTGTTTTTGTCAACAATAGCGGGAGCAATTCATTATTGTTCGTAAAATTGCTGAACGTTTGCAAATGATCCGGTTTCTTTGACGGTTGAGTTTCCAAAGCATGCTATGCTGGTTGTCTGCGGAAGTGTTCAACGCTTTGCCGCCGAACGCAGAATGGCAATGAAAGCATCCCTCTCGCGGTATTCAGGTGGCAAAGTAAGGCCGGTTTAAAGTAAGGCCGGTTTGAAGATGCGACCCGCCAAGCTGATTAAACATTCACTCGATACCTGCGGGCCGCTGCCCCTGTTGGTTAAGGGACCATTTAAGGGTAGGGCGAGGAGTCCGTCTTTTACGGGGAATTTTCGTCTGCGAAGGTCAAGACTGGCGGGGCGTTCGTTGTAAACCTTTGATTTGCCTGCCATTGGGTGTGCTGACGCTTGCAGTTTAGAACCGGACCGCTCGCAGCCGCTTCTGGCGGAATGCTGGCAATCATGTGTTTCCGGATGGGCGCAAGGGGCGGCGCCTCAGGGCAGTAGAAAAACACTTCGGGAATACCTGGGGCTCACGCTCCAGAAGCAGTCTTTGTGGCCCCGATTTTCCCTTTTAATGCAGTATCGTCAACCGGAACCGCAGGGGCGGCCTCCGCTTTCACATTGAAAGTCAGGAAAAAGTTTTGGGTGATTTGGAGCGGGTAGCGGGAATCGAACCCGCGCCTTAAGCTTGGGAAGCTCGCATGATACCATTTCACCATACCCGCTCGTTGAGCAAAGGATTATGCCGCGGCGCCAGTGAGGTCAAGGGCACCGCAGCGTATTTTTATGCGGAAAGGTCAGCCGCGGCGGCGGCGGCGGCGGCCTCCGCCAGCGCCTTCTCCATCACCGCCGCCGGTGTTGAAGTTCACCTGCGGCAGGGTCACCACGGTGCCAAGGATCGGGAACGGTTCGGCCGAGTTTGGAATGGCAGATGCGTTCACGAAATGCTCCTGGAAGCGCGGCTCCACGGCGGTTTCGATTTTCTCGATATTGCGGACAGTTTCCTCGATCTCGCCGCGCGCTTCGGTGTTCAACAGCGCAATGCGGGCACCGGTACCGGCGGCGTTGCCAGCCGAGGTCACCTTGTCCAGCACACAATCGGGGATCATGCCCAGCACCATCGCGTGTTTGGCTGAGATATGCGCACCAAAAGCTCCGGCCAGAACCACCCGGTCAACATTCTCGACGCCGAATTTGTCCATCAGCAGGCGCGCACCGGAATAAAGCGCCGCTTTGGCCATCTGGATCGCGCGGATGTCCGGGTTGGTGACCGTAATGGTCGGGCCGCCCTCGGCAGAGCTGTCCCACAGCATGTACGCGTTGGTGCGCCCGTCCTGAATGCAGCGGGCCGTGCCGGTCTGCTCTGCCGAACCGATCAGGCCGGAGGCATCCAGCACCCCGGCCATGCGCATTTCGGCTATCGCCTCGATAATGCCGGAGCCGCAGATGCCGGTGATGCCGGTAGTGGCAATGGCCTCGGCAAAGCCGTCCTCATCCGACCAGATGTCCGAGCCGATCACCCGGAACCGCGGTTCCTTGGTTTCCGGGTTGATCTCGACGCGTTCGATGGCGCCAGGCGCGGCGCGCTGGCCGCTGGAGATCTGTGCGCCCTCGAACGCGGGGCCGGTGGGGGAGGAGCAGGCCAGGACCTTTTCCTTGTTGCCCAGCAGGATTTCGGCGTTGGTGCCGACATCGACGACCAGCACCAGATCTTCGGATTTGTCAGGTGCCTCGGACAGGGCCACCGCGGCGGCGTCAGCACCGACGTGGCCGGCAATGCAGGGCAGCAGATAGACGCGGGCGGCGGGGTGGATGTTCAGATCCAGTTCCATCGCGCGCAAGGCCAATGAGTTGGAGGTTGCCAGCGCAAACGGCGCCTGGCCCAGCTCAAACGGGTCTATCCCTAAGAACAGGTGGTGCATCACCGGGTTGCAGACAAAGACCGCGTCCACAATCAGCGCTTTGTCAATCTCCGCCTCAGACGCGATCTGAGTGAACAGCGCGTTCATGCCTTCGCGCACCGCGCGGGTCATTTCCTGATCACCGCCTTTGTTCATCATCGAATAGGAGACCCGGCTCATCAGGTCTTCGCCAAAGCGGATCTGCGGATTCATGATGCCGGAGGAGGCGACGACCTCGCCGGTTTTCAGGTCGCACAGATGCGCGGCAATGGTGGTGGAGCCGAGATCGACCGCCAGGCCGTACACAGTGCCTTCGTAGAAGCCTGGCCAGATATGCATGATTTTCGGCGGGTGGCTTGCGTCGCCCAGATGCACGGCCACGGTCACCTTCCAGCCACCCTTGCGCAGGGCAGGCTGCAGCGCATGCAGGATATGCAGATCGGTCTTGACGCCCTTGAGGTCCCATTGGGCATCCAGCGCCTCGATCAGCCGTTCCATGTCGCCTGTTGGCTTGTGCATGTCGGGCTCTTCCACCTCGACATAGAACAGGCGGGTGGAGGGGTTCATGGTGATGTCGCGGGCTTCGGCGCGTTTGCGCACCACCTGGCGGTGGACCTGGCTTTCCGGCGGCACGTCGATCACGATGTCGCCCTGCACGGTGGCCTGACAGCCCAGACGGCGGCCGTCGATCAGGCCGCGCTTGTCCTTGTAGCGCTGTTCAACCTTGTTCCATTCGCTCAGCGCGCCTTCCTCGGCGGTCACACCATGCTTGGAAAACTCGCCGTAGGACGGGGTGATCTGGCATTTCGAGCAGATCCCGCGGCCGCCGCAGACCGAGTCGAGGTCGACCCCAAGCTGCCGGGCGGCGGTAAGGATCGGCGTGCCCGCGGGGAAACGCCCGCGTTTGCCGGATGGGGTAAACACAACGAGGGGTTCGTCAGTCATGCCTGTAGCCTTCTCATTCCGCAATTTAGGCGGAGCATATGGGCTTTTGCGGCAGGCGAAAGGCAATGGGCGGCATTTTCCCGTCTGCTGGCGCCATTTTTCCATATTTGGTGACTTTGGGATGCGGTTTTTAGCGGGCCGTCAGTCAGAGGGCGGCTTGTGCCTCAACCTCTTTCAGCCACGCCAGAATCTCTGCGCGGTCGCCATCCAGCAGCGGGGCAGGGGCGCGGGTTTCAGGGTCCGGCAGGCCGCTCATCTTGATCGGATTGCCTGCTGACAATTTTGCGGTTTGACCGTTTTTGCCTAGAACCTCGACGACCATATTGCGGGCCAGGATCTGCGGGTCCTTCAGGACCTGATCCACAGTCTGGATCGGCCCTGTGGGAATGCCGGCCCTGGTCAGAACCTCGATCCAGTGGTCTTTGCTGTTCCCCAAGGTTATGGCTTCGATCAAGCGTTTCAGAAGGCGTGCATTTTCGCACCGGGCCGGATTGGTGGCAAAACGCGGGTCTTCGGCAAGCGGTAAATCCAACGCGTCACAGAGCCGGGCAAACAGCGTGTCATTGCCTGCAGCAATCACAAACAGCCCATCTGATGCGTGAAAAGTTTCGAACGGAGTGATCGACGGGTGCCGGGCGCCAGAGGGCTGCGGGGCTTGTCCGGTAACCGATGTGATGGCGATGGCGTGCTCCAGCAGCGCCAATTGACTGTCCAGCATGGCAACATCGATGAACCGGCCCAGACCGGTTTTCTGCACGTCCAAAAGGGCCGCCAGGACACCGTGCCCCAGAAACATGCCCGCCACGATATCGCCAATTGAGGCGCCGACGCGCACCGGATCGCGGTCCTTTTCGCCGGTGATTGACATCACCCCGCCGCGGGCCTGCACCACCATGTCATAGGCAGGCTTCAGAGCATCGGGGCCGGAGTGGCCAAAACCCGACACGGCACCATAGATCAGCCGCGGGAATCTGGCGTGCAGATCCTCCCAGCCGTAGCCCAGCCGCTGCATCACGCCGGGGCGGTAGTTCTCCAGCAGCACGTCGGCCTGCGCCAGCAGCCGCTCAAAAACCGCACGGTCCTCGGGTGCCTTCAGATCCAGTGCGATGCTTTTCTTGCCGTGGTTGATGGTGGCGAAATAAGCGCTTTCTCCCTCCTTGAATGGCGGGAAAGTACGGGTGTCGTCGCCTGTTCCGGGGCGCTCCACCTTGATGATATCGGCGCCAAGATCCGACAGGATCATTGAACAGTAAGGACCGGCCAGAACATGGGTGAGGTCCAGAACAGTGACGTTTTCCAATGGGGCGGGCATGGCAATATCCTGCATCATTTCTGCAGGTTTTCTGATACGCCAAGCAGGCCTGCGCGCATTGACCCAGATCAGAGCCGCCCGAAAGAGATTGCTGCAGTGCAGGAATTCTTGCCCTCTGCCTCTTTCCCCCCAGTGGGTTCTGTGCCATAGGGTCACCGCCAAACGGGGTTATGCATGAGGATGACCAATGCAGATTCGTGAGGCTCTCACCTTTGATGATGTTCTACTGGTGCCAGGCGCGTCGAGCGTGCTGCCCAATACCGCTGATACGCGCACCCGGGTGACGCAATCGGTATCGCTGAACATCCCGCTTCTTAGCTCGGCTATGGACACGGTGACCGAGTCCCGCATGGCGATTGCCATGGCCCAGGCCGGCGGCATGGGGGTGATCCACAAGAACCTGAACGTGGAAGAGCAGGCCCGCGAAGTGCGCCGGGTCAAACGCTTTATCTCGGGTATCGTTTATAACCCCATTACGCTGACCGCAGACCAGACCCTGGCCGACGCCAAGGCGCTGCAGGAACGCTACCGTGTGACCGGCTTCCCGGTGGTGGATGGTTCGGGCCGCGTGGTCGGTATCGTCACCAACCGCGACATGCGCTTTGCCTCGGATGACAGCACGCCGGTGTCGGTGATGATGACCTCTGACAATCTGGCGATGCTGCAGGAGCCGGCCGATCTGGAAGAAGCCAAGTCGCTGATGAAGGCGCGCCGGATCGAAAAACTGCTGGTCTCTGACAAGGATGGCCGGCTGACGGGGCTGCTGACCCTCAAAGACACCGAACAGGCCGTGCTGCACCCGACCGCTTGCATGGATGAGCTGGGCCGCCTGCGGGTTGCCGCCGCCAGCTCAGTCGGGGACAGCGGCTTTGCCCGCTCCGAGGCGCTGATCGACGCAGGTGTTGATATCGTTGTTGTGGATACGGCCCATGGCCATTCGGCAGGCGTGATCGACGCGGTGAAGCGGATCAAGGCACAGTATGGTGCGGTGCAAGTGATTGCCGGCAACGTTGCCACCGCCGAAGCCACCCGCGCGCTGATTGATGCGGGCGCTGATGCGGTCAAGGTCGGCATCGGTCCGGGCTCGATCTGCACCACCCGCATGGTGGCCGGTGTCGGCGTGCCGCAGCTGACGGCGATCATGGATTGCGCAAACGCTGCAGGCGATATCCCGGTGATCGCGGATGGCGGCATCAAATTCTCGGGCGATTTCGCCAAGGCGATTGCGGCGGGTGCCTCCTGCGCCATGGTTGGATCGATGATCGCGGGCACGGATGAATCCCCGGGTGAGGTGATCCTGTATCAGGGCCGATCGTTCAAATCCTACCGCGGCATGGGCTCGATGGGTGCGATGGCGCGCGGCTCGGCGGACCGGTATTTCCAGAAGGACGCGGCCAGCGACAAGCTGGTGCCGGAAGGCATCGAAGGCCAGGTCCCTTACAAAGGCGGCGCCGGGCCGGTGGTTCACCAATTGGTCGGCGGTTTGCGTGCGGCAATGGGCTATACCGGTTGTGCGACCGTGGATGAGATGCGCAAGAACTGCAATTTTGTCCGCATTACCGGCGCCGGGCTGAAGGAAAGCCATGTGCATGACGTGCAGATCACCCGTGAAGCACCGAACTACCGGGCAGGATAAGCTGATGATGGCCGCGTGCACTCAAAAGGCAGGGGCATGACCCCCGCCGCCCGCCTGCAGGCGGCCATTGAGGTTCTTGACCGGATTCTGGAGGGCGAGCCTGCGGAAAAGGCGCTGACCTCCTGGGGACGACGGAGCCGGTTTGCCGGATCAAAAGACCGGGCCGCGGTGCGTGACCATGTGTTTACAGCGGTGCGGTGCCAGCAGTCGCACGCAGTCCTTGGCGGCGCGCGCAGCGGGCGGGGGCTGGTTCTGGGCGCGCTGCGGGAAGCAGGACAGGACCCGGACGAGGTCTTTAGCGGACAAGGGTATGGGCCTGCACCTTTGACCGAGGCGGAACGTCAGCTGCCTTCCCCGCCGGAAGGGGCAGAGGCACTGGATATTCCCGATTGGCTGTGGCCTGAATTCAGCAGCAGCCTTGGGGATCAGGCAGAGGCCGCAGCGCTGGCTCTGCGCAGCCGTGCGCCGGTGCATTTGCGGGTGAACATTGCCCGCGGCACGCTTGCGCAGGCGCAAGAGGCGCTGAGCGCCGACGGTATCGCCACCCGGCCGCATCCGGCCGCCGCCACGGCGCTGGACGTGACCGAAGGCGCCCGCAAGCTGCGCAACACCAAAGTGTACCAGGACGGTCTTGTTGAATTGCAGGACGCTGCGAGCCAGGCGGTAACAGCACTGTTGCCATTGCAAGACAGCATGAAGGTGCTGGATTATTGCGCCGGCGGCGGCGGTAAAACACTGGCCATGGCCGCGCAGGCGAACCTCCGGCTGTTTGCCCATGATGCCGATCCCAAGCGCATGAAAGACCTGCCCGAACGCGCGGCCCGGGCGGGTGTGCAGGTGCAGCAGCTGTTGACTGCGGACCTAGACAGCAGCGGGCCGTTTGACCTGGTGCTGTGCGATGCCCCCTGTTCCGGTTCCGGGTCCTGGCGGCGGGCTCCGGAAGGTAAATGGCGGCTGACGCCTGAAAACCTGCAGGACCTGCATCAGGTCCAAGCAGATATCTTGCGCACAGCGGCAGGCCTGACAGCGCCTGGCGGGACCCTGGCCTATGCCACCTGCTCGGTGCTGAATGGCGAAAACTCTGAGCAAGTTCAAAGGTTTTTGCAAGAGAACGAGGGCTGGTCGCTGGCGGCGCAGCAAAGCTGGCAGGTGCAAAACGGCACCGATGGTTTCTTTGTTGCTGTGTTGACGCGCGCAAAGGGCGGTTGTTAGGGTCGCCGCCGGGAAACCTTTGTGTTTCTTAACGTGGTTTTAACCAAAACCGCCGCGTTATGGCGTCACTTTGCATTGTCCATGGAGCCGTAATGTCCGGTCGCCAAGAAACTTCCGTTCCGGAACTGCGGGTTTACGCCCCCGAGCATGCCCGGCTGGCCGCGACACTGCTGCTGGCCCTGATGCTGCTGTCAGGCCCCTGGCTGGTGCCGCTGCCCGATTGGATGGGCCGCGGCTTTGTCATGGTGGGGCTGACACTTGCGGCTGTGGCGGTGCTGATGGTTATTCAAACCCGGATGCGCCTGAATGCGCGGTCGATGGCGGCGGAGCTGCTGACCGGCTTTATCGAAAAAGATGCAACGCCGAGTTTTGTCACGGACGGTGATGGAGTGGTCCATGCCTGCAACGGGGCCGCTGTAAAACGGTTCGAGGACGGCAGCCGCGACACATTGGCAGGAACTTTGCGGTCGATCCTGGCTAACCCTTCGGCTGTTTTGTACCGGCTGCAAAGCCGCGCCCGCGTTGATGGTGCCGCCCGCGAGGATATCGTGACCCGGCGCGGCCATGTGCGGTTGGCGGTTCACCAGATGAACGGCGGCAGCTTTCTGTGGCGGGTGGAGGATATCCTGGATCGCGGCGGCAACGGGCGCGGTGCGGAAACGATGCCGGTTCCGATGATCACGGTTGGCCGCACTGGCGCTGTTTTGTTCATGAACGAGGCAGCCCGCAGCCTGATCGGCGAACGGGTGAAATCCACCGACCGTTTGTTCCCTGCGCTGCCGGTCATGCCCGGGCAGATCAATACGCTCAGCACCAAATCCGGCCCGGTCCAGGTGCTGGTCAGCGAGAAGAACCGCACCCAGGGGCGCAGCGAACTGTTTCTGATGGAAGTGGACGAAGGCAGTTTCGACTCTGCCCAAGCCGGGTTGGAAGCGCTGCCTGTGCCGTTCCTTAAGGTTGCTCCTACAGGTGAAATTCTGACCAGCAACCGCATGGCCCTGCGCCTGCTAGGCGTTGAAAGCTGTGCCAATCTGAAACTTGGCCAGCTGATGGAAGGGCTAGGCCGCCCGATGTCAGACTGGCTGCGCGATACGGCTGACGGGCTGGCACCGAACAAGTCTGAATTCCTGCGCCTGTCGCGCGCTGACAAGGAAGTCTTTGTTCAGGTGACTCTCACCCGGGTGGTGGAAGAGGGCACTCCGATGCTGATCGCAGTGCTGAATGATGCGACCGAGTTGAAGACGCTGGAAGCGCAATTTGTGCAAAGCCAGAAGATGCAGGCAATCGGTCAGCTGGCGGGCGGCGTTGCGCATGACTTCAACAATCTGCTGACCGCGATTTCCGGCCACTGCGATTTGCTGCTGCTGCGCCATGATCAGGGCGACCAGGACTATGGCGATCTTATCCAGATCCACGAGAACGCCAACCGGGCGGCCTCGCTTGTCAGCCAGCTGCTGGCGTTTTCGCGCAAACAGACCCTGCAGCCGGAAACCCTGGATGTGCGGGACACGCTGTCGGACCTGACCCATCTGCTGAACCGGCTGGTGGGTGAAAAGGTCACCCTGACGCTCAGCCACGATCCGGTGATGAAGTCGATCCGGGCTGATAAGCGGCAGCTGGAACAGGTGCTGATGAATCTGGTGGTGAACGCGCGCGATGCGATGCCGCAGGGCGGTGAGATCCGGGTCGAGACGGAAGTGATCGCGCTGGATAAACCGCTGGAGCGGAACCGCGCCACAGTTCCGGCCGGCGATTGGGTCACCGTGAAAGTGTCCGATGAAGGTGTAGGGATCGCTCCGGACAAGCTGCAAAAGGTGTTTGAACCCTTCTACACCACCAAACGCACGGGCGAGGGAACCGGTTTGGGCCTGTCCACGGCCTATGGCATCATCAAGCAGACCGGCGGCTACATCTTTGTTGACTCGGTCAAGGGACACGGCACCCAGTTCACCCTGTTCTTTCCGGTCTACAAACAGCAGGCCGACCAGCTTGCCGCTGAAAAACCGGCCGAGACTACGGAGAAAGCTGTTGCCGCCCAGCACGGCGAGGGCGTGGTGCTGCTGGTCGAGGATGAGGCTCCGGTGCGGGCCTTTGCGTCCCGGGCTCTCAGGATGCGGGGCTATACGGTGCTGGAAGCCGAATCCGCCGAGGACGCACTGCGCACGCTGGAAGATCCCGGCTTGACCGTGGATGTCTTTGTTACTGATGTGGTGATGCCCGGCATGGATGGCCCCAGTTGGGTGCGTCAGGCGCTGAAAGAACGCCCTGATACCCGCGTGGTGTTTGTTTCAGGTTATGCCGAAGGAGCCTTTGGCGAGGCTGACCCGGATGTGCCGAATTCGGTGTTCCTGCCGAAACCGTTCTCGCTCAACCAGTTGACCGAAACGGTTCATGCGCAACTGCATTAAGGTTGAGAAATTCAGATCTGTAAAAGCCGCCGGTTCCGGCGGCTTTTTATGGTCAACGGACTGGAATAGAATCGTAAAGTTCAAATTCCGCTGCACGCTTTCGCCGGACATGGTTCTGGGCTTCCGGGCTTAGTGTCAGACTTGCCTGAGGGCTGACATTTTTGCGCTCCAGCCGGATTTCCACGTCCAGGCGAAGCTCCAGGAACTGCTTCAACGCGTCCTGATCCTCATAGCGGAACAGATGGCTGACCTTGCAGCCATTTGGCTGTGCCTCGAGGAATTTCGCTTGGCTGCCGACATTGGCAAAGGCGGGCGGTTTGCCTTTGCAGTAGGCGTGCAGGAAGTCGTCAAAGCTGACATCCTTGGTCGAATTCGGATTGCCATCCAGCGCCGGCCGCTGCCGGTACCTGTACCAGCTGCCCAGCCAGCTGACCGGCTCCCGCATCACTGCGGCGACTTCCAGTTCTGCACCGCAGACCTTCTCAAACATCGGCCGGATCCACCGGTTGTAGCGGTAAAGCGGCGCATGTTTCAGCTCCGGCGGGTCGGAGACCACCAGATCTGCCCGGTTGCGCAAAGCCGCCTGAAAGGCGGTGGTGCCGGTCTTGGGAACGGAGAGTAGCGCCAGCCGTTCTTTGAAAAATATCATCATTCCGTTAACTGCCCGGTAAAATTTCTTGCTGCGAATTAACCATCAATCTTTCTTTAACACCCCGGGTTTGATGTGGGTACACAGAGTTTTCTGTTGCAATGTTCTCTTTTTGATCTCATAAGGAACAAGAGGTGAACAAAGCAGTGATTGCCGCACGCCCCGGTGTGTGACACATAGAAAGGGACAAGGGACTATGGCGGATCTTTTGACCATGAAAAATAAAGTAAGCGGTGACAAGCAAAAGGCGCTCGACAGCGCGCTTGCGCAAATTGAGCGGCAGTTCGGCAAGGGCTCCATCATGAAGCTTGGCGATGGCACGGCCTTGCAGGAGATCGAGGCCAGCTCGACCGGATCGCTGGGCCTGGACATCGCGCTGGGGATCGGCGGTCTGCCGATGGGGCGGATCATCGAAATCTACGGTCCGGAAAGCTCGGGCAAGACAACACTGACGTTGCATTGCATTGCAGAACAGCAGAAAAAGGGCGGTGTCTGCGCCTTTGTCGACGCGGAACATGCGCTGGACCCGCAATATGCGGCCAAGCTGGGCGTCGACCTGGATGAGCTGCTGATTTCGCAGCCAGATACCGGTGAACAGGCGCTCGAAATTACCGATACGCTGGTACGCTCCGGTGCGGTGAACATGGTCGTCGTCGACTCGGTGGCGGCGCTGACCCCCAAGTCCGAGCTTGAGGGCGATATGGGTGACAGCAGCGTCGGCGTGCAGGCCCGGCTGATGAGCCAGGCGATGCGCAAGCTGACAGGTTCAATCAGCCGCTCCAAATGCATGGTGATTTTCATTAACCAGATCCGCATGAAGATCGGCGTTATGTTCGGCTCCCCTGAAACCACCACCGGCGGCAACGCGCTGAAGTTCTACTCCTCCGTCCGCCTGGACATCCGCCGCATTGGCGCGATCAAGGACCGGGACGAGGTGGTCGGCAATTCGACCCGCGTCAAAGTGGTAAAGAACAAGGTGGCACCGCCGTTCAAGCAGGTGGAGTTCGACATCATGTATGGCGAAGGCATCTCGAAGATGGGGGAATTGCTGGACCTTGGTGTGGCGGCGGGTGTTGTCAATAAATCCGGCGCCTGGTTCTCCTACGGGGATGAGCGGATCGGGCAGGGGCGTGAAAACGCCAAAACCTTCCTGCGGGACAATGCGGCGATTGCCTTTGACATCGAAGACAAGATCCGCGCCTCGCACGGGCTGGAGTTCGACCGTCCGGATGCGAGCGGGGCAGACGATATCCTTGAGGCCTAAGCGCCGGGTAATCTGATCAAATATTTGAAATACGAGGGCGTGGCGCAAGCTGCGCCCTTTTTCATGGGAGACGCCGCTTCGCGCTGTAGACAGTGCGCCGGCTGGGGGGTAAACCTGCCCGGACCGCTTATTTAAGCCCGCAAGAGATCCTGCATATGCCGACGCTCAACGATATCCGCTCAACCTTTCTGAACTACTTTGCCAAACAAGGGCACGAAGTGGTGGATTCCAGCCCGCTGGTGCCGCGCAACGATCCGACCCTGATGTTCACCAACTCAGGCATGGTGCAGTTCAAGAACTGTTTTACCGGGGTTGAGACCCGCGACTACAAACGTGCAACCTCCTCGCAGAAGTGCGTGCGCGCCGGCGGCAAGCACAATGACCTCGACAATGTGGGTTATACCGCGCGCCACCACACGTTTTTCGAAATGCTCGGCAACTTTTCCTTTGGCGACTATTTCAAGCATGAGGCAATCCCCTTTGCATGGGAGCTGATCACCAAGGAGCTCGACGTTCCCAAGGACCGGCTTTACACCACCGTCTATCACACCGACGATGAAGCCTTTGAAATCTGGAAGAAGATCGGGGTGCCCGAGGACCGGATCATCCGGATCGCAACCTCCGACAACTTTTGGCAGATGGGCGATACCGGCCCTTGCGGCCCCTGCACCGAAATCTTCTATGACCACGGCGATCACATCTGGGGCGGTCCTCCGGGTTCACCTGAGGAAGACGGCGACCGGTTTATTGAGATCTGGAACCTCGTTTTCATGCAGAACGAGAAGTTCGCTGACGGCTCGATGGTCGATCTGGAGATGCAGTCGATCGACACCGGCATGGGGCTGGAGCGGATTGCGGCGCTGCTGCAGGGCACCCATGACAACTATGAAACCGATCTGTTCAAATCGCTAATTGAAGCTTCGGCAAATGTCACGAATTCCGATCCGTTCGGGGATCAGAACGTGCACCACCGGGTGATCGCGGACCACCTGCGCTCGTGTTCTTTCCTGATCGCCGAGGGCGTGCTGCCGTCGAATGAGGGCCGCGGCTATGTTCTGCGCCGGATCATGCGCCGGGCGATGCGTCATGCGTCGCTGCTGGGCGCCACCGATCCGGTGATGCACAAACTGGTGCCGGCACTGGTGCAGAAGATGGGCGCGGCCTATCCGGAACTTGGCCAGGGCCAGGCGCTGATCGAAGAGACCTTTGAGCAGGAAGAAACCCGTTTCCTCAGGACACTGGACCGTGGCCTGAAGCTGCTGGATGATGCCTCGGGCGATCTGGGCAAGGGCGATGTCCTGCCCGGTGAAACTGCGTTCAAATTGTACGACACATTCGGTTTCCCGCTTGATCTGACGCAGGACGCGCTGCGTGCCAAGGAGATCGAGGTTGATACTGACGGTTTCGATGCGGCGATGAAGGCGCAAAAGGAGAAATCCCGCGCTGGTGGCATCGGTCTGGGCGAAGCGGCGGATGTGAAGGTTTACTTCGACATTCTCGATGCTGCAGGACCGACCGAATTCCTGGGCTATGAGACCGAAAAAGCCGAAGGCCAGGTTGCCGCTATCGTCAAGGACGGTGCGCAGGTTCCATCGGCGGGCAAGGGTGAAACGGTTCAGATCATCCTGAACCAGACGCCGTTTTATGGTGAGAGCGGCGGCCAGGTTGGCGACAGCGGTGTGCTGACCGTCGAAGGCGGCGCGGCCCGTATCACCGACACCAAAAAGGTGGAAGGCTTGTTTCTGCACATTGCCGAAGTGACCGAAGGTAAAATTGCTGTCGGCCTTGGTGCCGCGATGGAGCTCGACCACGCGCGCCGCAGCCGGATCCGGGCCAACCACTCGGCCACGCACCTGCTGCATGAGGCGCTGCGCAATGCGCTGGGTGAACATGTGGCTCAGAAAGGTTCGCTGAATGCTGCGGACCGGCTGCGGTTTGATTTCAGCCACAACAAGGCGATGAGCGCTGTGGAGCTGACGAAGGTCGGCGCGGAAGTGAATGATTTCATTCGTCAGAACACGCCCGTGTCGACCCGGATCATGACCCCGGATGATGCGCGGAACCTGGGTGCGCAGGCGCTGTTCGGCGAGAAATACGGCGATGAAGTCCGTGTGGTCTCGATGGGCCGGGCGGCAACCGGCAAGGGCCACGATGGCGACACCTATTCGATTGAATTGTGCGGCGGCACCCATGTGAAGCAGACCGGCGACATCGGCACCTTTGTAATCCTGGGCGACAGTGCGTCTTCGGCTGGTGTGCGGCGGATAGAGGCGCTGACGGGGGCCGCGGCGTTTGAGCATCTGGAACGTGAAACAGGCCGGATGGCCGAGATTGCAACTGCGCTGAAAGCGCAGCCTGCTGATGTCATGGACCGTCTGAAAGCGATGATGGATGAACGCAAGGCGCTGCAGAACGAGATTTCGAATCTCAAGCAGCAGGTTGCGATGGGTGGCGGTTCTGGGAACGGGGCCGAGGCCAAGGACGTCAACGGCAAGAAATTCCTGGCCCAGGCTCTGAAAGGGGTGTCCGGCAAGGATCTCCGCGGCCTGATTGATGCGCACAAGCAGAACATCGGCTCTGGTGTGATCCTGCTGATTGCCGAGGAGGATGGCAAAGTTGCTGTGGCCGCGGGCGTGACCGACGATCTGACTGGCGAAATTTCCGCCGTGGACGTGCTGAAGGCGGCTGTTCCGGCTGTGGGCGGCAAAGGCGGCGGCGGCCGTCCGGATATGGCCCAGGGCGGCGGCAAGGATTTCTCCGGCGCTGACGAGGCGATCAAGGCAGCCGAGGCCGTGCTGGCTGGCTGACCATTTGGTCAAAAAATGCTTGGTCTTTCCGGCAAATCGCCTAATCTGCCGGAAAGATCATAACTTGGGAGGCTCCGATGCCCGCACTTTGGATTGCACATGTGACCGTCACCGACGCTGATGCCTATGGCAAATATGCCGAACTGGCGGGGCCGGCCATCGCCAAGCACGGCGGCACCTTCGTCGCCCGCGGCGGACGTTTCGTGCAGCTGGAGGGCAACGAACGCCCGCGCAATGTTGTCGCCAAATTCCCAAGTGTCGACGCCGCAGTCGAGTGCTATCACAGTGCGGAGTACCAGGAAGCGCTGAGCCACGCACGCGGCGCGTCCGAGCGCGAACTGATGGTGGTGGAAACCTCCGAATAGTGATCACCGCTTTTGCGGAGATGCTGAAATGCCACGCTGGTCAGGGCCGGGTGGCGTGGATCGGCCTGCGCCCTGCGCGGCGGGAAGAAATTCTGACAGTGGAAACTGCGGATGTAACTGCAGCGGGTCTTTGCGGCGATCATGCCAAAGAAGGCAAACGCGCCGTTACATTAATCCAGGCTGAGCATCTGCCGGTGATTGCGGCCCTTGACGGGCTGGACAATTTGCAGCCGGAACTGCTGCGCCGGAACTTGGTCATTTCCGGGATCAATCTTGCGGCATTGCGCAAAGCCAAACTGCAAGTCGGGAGTGCGGTTTTGCAGGTTACCGGCCCCTGTCCGCCCTGTTCGCGGATGGAAGAGGTGCTGGGCCACGGCGGCTATAACGCGATGCGCGGCCATGGCGGCTGGTATGCCGAAGTGGTGGAGCCGGGCAGGGTGGCTTTGGGCGACAGCGTCACAGCTCTGACTTCGGCAGAATAAAAAACGGCGGCAGAGATTTCTGCCGCCGTTTTTTAATGTCTATCAGGCGTTGGCCTTGGCCATCCGCTTCCGCTCATGCGGGTCCAAGTAGCGCTTGCGCAGACGCACGGAGTTCGGCGTCACCTCGACCAGCTCGTCGTCGTTGATGTAGGCAATCGACTCTTCCAGCGACAGTGTCACCGGGGTCGTCAGACGCACCGCGTCATCGGTGCCCGAAGCGCGAACGTTGGTCAGCTTCTTGCCTTTCAGCGGGTTCACTTCCAGATCGTTCTCGCGGGAGTGCTCACCGATGATCATGCCGGTGTAGACGTCGGCCTGGGCGCCGATCATCATCTTGCCGCGCTCTTCCAGGTTCCACAGTGCAAAGGCAACCGAAGTGCCGTTCTCCATCGAGATCAGAACACCGGCGCGGCGGCCCGGGATCGCGCCTTTGTGCTGGGTCCAGCCGTGGAACACGCGGTTCAGAACGCCGGTGCCGCGGGTGTCGGTCAGGAATTCGCCGTGATAGCCGATCAGCCCGCGCGAGGGAACATGCGCGATGATGCGGGTCTTGCCTGCGCCTGCCGGCTTCATCTCGACCAGCTCGCCTTTGCGGGCACCGGTCAGTTTTTCAATCACCGCGCCTGAGTATTCGTCATCCACGTCGATGGTGGCTTCTTCGACCGGCTCCATGCGCTTGCCGTCTTCTTCTTTCATGATCACCTGCGGGCGGGAGATCGACAGCTCGAACCCTTCGCGGCGCATGTTCTCAATCAGAACACCCATCTGCAGTTCGCCGCGGCCTGAAACCTCAAAGGCTTCGCCGCCGGGGGTGTCGGCAATTTTGATGGCGACGTTGGACTCGGCTTCTTTCATCAGGCGGTCGCGGATGACGCGCGACTGGACTTTCTTGCCGTCACGGCCGGCCAGCGGGCTGTCGTTGATGCCAAAGGTCACGGTGATGGTCGGCGGGTCAATCGGCTGGGCGTCCAGCGGGTCATCCACGGCCAGCGCGCAGATGGTATCGGCCACCGTTGCCTTGGCCATACCCGCGAGGGAAACGATGTCGCCTGCCTGGGCTTCCTCGATGTCCTGCTGTGCCAGGCCGCGGAACGCCTGGATGCGTGTGACGCGGAACTGTTCGATTTTCTGGCCAATGCGGGTGAGGGCCTGCACGGTGGCGCCGACCTTCAGTTTGCCGGATTCGACGCGGCCGGTCAGCAGGCGGCCCACAAAGGGGTCGCTGCCCAATGTGGTGGCCAGCATCCGGAAATCTTCGTCCTGGCGTTTGATCTGTTTCGGCTCGGGAACGTGGTTCACGATCAGATTGAACAGCGCGTGCAGATCCTTGCGGGGACCGTCCAGTTCAGCATCAGCCCAGCCGTTACGGCCAGAGGCATACATATGCGGGAAGTCCAGCTGGTCTTCGTTGGCGTCGAGCGATGCAAACAGGTCAAAGCATTCGTCGAGGGCACGGTCGGGCTCGGCGTCCGGCTTGTCGACTTTGTTCAGAACCACAATCGGGCGCAGGCCCAGAGCCAGCGCCTTGGAGGTCACGAATTTGGTCTGCGGCATCGGGCCTTCGGCGGCGTCCACCAGCAGCACCACGCCGTCGACCATCGACAGGATCCGCTCAACCTCGCCACCGAAATCGGCGTGGCCGGGGGTGTCGACGATGTTGATACGGGTGCCGTTCCACTCGACCGAGGTGGGCTTGGCAAAAATGGTAATGCCGCGCTCGCGCTCCAGATCGTTGCTGTCCATGGCGCGTTCCGCCACAGCCTGATTTTCGCGGAAGGCGCCGGATTGTTTCAGCAGCTCGTCGACCAGGGTGGTTTTGCCGTGGTCAACGTGAGCAATGATCGCAATGTTGCGCAAGTCCATGACGTTCGCCTTTGTAAGGAAGTTGGGCCGCGCATAGCCCGAACCCCGCACAAAGGCCAGAGGAAATCCGTCCAAAGAAGCCGCAAATGCGGATCAGTGGGCGGAAGACTTGGAAAACAGGTGAATGATAATGATGCCGGACATGATCAGCACCATGCCGATCACGGCTGGCAGATCCAGCTTCTGGCCAAAAACAATGAAGGCAATAACCGCTATCAGCAGGATGCCAAGACCCGACCAGATCGCATAAACAATCCCCACTGGCATGAACTTGAGCGTCAGCCCCATCATGTAAAAGGAAAACGCATAGGCGACCAGAACGATCAGCGACGGTCCAAGCTTGCTGAACTGCTGACTGGCCTGCAGGGCCGTTGTGCCAATGGTTTCCGCTGCAACCGCAATAATCAGGTAGATATAGTGAACCGGCATCTCTGCCTCCGTATACGCGTTTTGCCCGGCCTCCGGCGGAGCAGTGTTCCTTTCTCCGGTACCGTATTCAATGCAGTGCAGGAAGTCCCAATGCGTCACTGTTTGCCTTGTTTTCGGCCGCCGCGGCAGTGAACAGATGACTGTGCGCAGATACGCTGTATTAAGAATCTAATCTGTTTTAGATGAATATTCCAATTATAGCGATTAGATCGGAAAATAAATCCTGATCGGATCTTCATCACAAGGAGCGACATATGTGCCGCTGGGCTGCCTACACCGGTACCAAGGTCTTTTTGGAAGACATCATTTCCACCCCGGCGCATTCACTGATTGCACAAAGCCAGAAGGCGGTTGAATGCAAGACCGCAACCAATGGTGACGGGTTCGGCATTGCCTGGTACGGGCAGCGGACCGAGCCGGGGCTCTACCGGGATGTCTACCCGGCCTGGTCGGACTGTAATCTGCGTGCGCTGGTGAGCCAGGTTCAATCCGGTCTTTTTCTGGCGCATGTGCGGGCATCGACCGGATCCGCTACCAGCCGCAACAATTGCCATCCCTTTGCGGTCGGCAGGTGGAGTTTCATGCACAACGGGCAGGTCGGAGGTTTCGAAACCTTCCGCCGCCATGCCGATATGTGCATTCCTGATGAGCTTTATGAGCACCGCAAAGGGGCTACTGACAGCGAAGTGCTGTTTCTTCTGGCCCTGCGCGAAGGCCTGGACACTGATCCGAAAGCGGCGCTGGAGCGGGCGGTGGGCTGCATGGAGGCTTTGTCGCGCGCCCGTGGCAGCACCCCGCATATGCGCCTGTCCGCAGCCATGTCGGATGGAGAGACGCTTTATGCGGCGCGCTACTCCTCTGACAGTATTGCGCCATCGGTCTATTACCGCTGGAGCCGCAGTTTGAACGGATGGGCGGTTGTATCAGAACCGCTTGAGGACACAGGTGACGCATGGAACGAGCTGCAACCCGGTGAATTCCTGACGCTTACTGCGAGCGGGGCTGAAACGCAGCCGTTTCAACCGTTTCTTGCGTGAGGCAGGGCTGGCGGGGTCTGGTGCCACGCCGGTTTCCCGCTACAGGCGTCCAGCGTCCCGGAACCAGGGCTCAATCTTGGCCCGCACATAACGCCAGACGCCGGGCGCACCACGGCTAACCTTTTCGCCAACCCGGGTGTCGATCTGTGGTAAACGTACGTCATAATCCACCCAGCTGCCGCCGCCGTTCAGCAGGTTGAGCAGAACCGGCTGCACCCGGTCGATGGACTTGGCGAACACTGCGTCAGGGCTTTCTGCGGTCTCAAATTCCTCCCAAATAGCCCGCATAGGCAGGCCTTGGTCCGGGGGCAGCAGGCCAAACAGGCGGTCAGCGGCGGCGTCTTCCTTGGCCGCAAGCGCCGCGAGGGCTGCGGGATCAATTACGCCGTGGATCGGCGCATCGCCTGCATCGATTTCGACCAGATCATGCAGCAGCAGCATTTGCAGCACCCGGTCGACCTCAAGCGGGCCGGCGCTGTGCTCTGCCAGCACCCAAGCATACAGCATGATGTGCCAGCTGTGTTCGGCCGAGTTTTCGTGGCGTGATCCATCGCCCAGCTTGGACGCGCGGGTGATCAGCTTCAGCTTGTCCGCTTCATTCAGAAATGGCAGGCGGGCCGTCAAACGGCTGCAATCAAAACCGGTGCCGTGATCCAGCAGGGCCTGCGCATGGTGATAGGCTTCCGGGAAGTCCTGCTGCAGCGCGGCTGCGCGCCCGCCGTTCAGGTTTTGCCGGACCACATCGACATGCCAATCCAGAGGTTTGCTACCATAGAGCGTCTGAAAGATCGGCTGGCAATGGTCCACCCGTTTGGCAAAGCGCGCATCGGGGCTGGCCGCGGCCTCAAATTCCTGCCACAGGTCCAGGAATTCAGCGCCCTGGTCCGCGGGCAGCAGTCCGAACAGGCGTTTGGCGGCGGCTTGCTCTGCCTGTGCGACGGCGTCCCAGTCAACGTCATCCGTGATCGGGTGATCGCCGGCGTCAATCTCGACCAGATCATGCAGCAGCAGCATCCGGATCGCGCGGGAAATCTCCACGTCCGGCGCGGCAAACGGCGCCATAACCAGCGCATAAAGCGCCAGATGCCAGCTGTGTTCCGCCGAGTTTTCGCGTCGGCTGCAATCAATGATCAGGTTTTGGCGGTCAATGCGGCGAAGCTTGTCTGCTTCCAGCAAGAATGCGAACTGCGCGTCCAGCCGGTCGCTCATGCGTCGCCCTTTGCGTCAAGCTGCGCCTGGATTGCGCTGACTTTCTGATTTAGGAACTCCCGCGCCTTGCGCTCGGCCAGGCGTACGCGCATTTCGGTCAGAAACGCTTCTTCCAAAGATTGGGAGGCGGCGCCAAGCACTTGGCCCACCTCCACATACAGCCGGTCTTCGCCGCTGGCCTCCTGTACCTTGATCGTATCGACCGCCAGTTTCTGCGCCAGCGTTTCGATCGTGCCCATCAGCGGCTGTTCTCGGTCAGGCGGCGCTTCACGTAATCGGATACATCGCCGATCATCGTGTCCATATGCGGTTCCTGGAAGAAGTGATCCGCACCCTCGATCTCGTTATGAGTGATGGTGATCCCCTTCTGCTCATGCAGTTTGCCAACCAGATTGGCGGTATCTGCAGGCGGCGCCACACGGTCGGATGTGCCGTTGATGATCAGCCCGGAGGACGGGCAGGGCGCCAAGAAGGAAAAATCATACATGTTGGCCGGCGGTGCAACAGAGATGAAACCGGTAATCTCCGGGCGGCGCATCAGCAGCTGCATGCCGATCCAGGCGCCGAACGAGAAACCCGCAACCCAGCAATGCTTGGAATTGGTGTTCATCGACTGCAGGTAATCCAGCGCCGAGGCCGCATCCGACAGTTCGCCCACGCCCTGGTCGTATTCGCCCTGGCTGCGGCCGACACCGCGGAAATTGAACCGCAGAACCGTAAAGCCCATGTTGTAGAACGCGTAGTGGAGGTTGTAGACCACCTTGTTGTTCATGGTTCCGCCGAACTGCGGATGCGGGTGCAGTACGATGGCGATCGGGGCGTCTTTTTCTTTTTGCGGGTGATAGCGGCCTTCGAGGCGGCCTTCGGGTCCAGGAAAGATGACCTCGGGCATGGGTGGTTCAAATCCTACTCTCGTTCTCGCGACTGCCGGCAGAAAACTTGACGGGTTCCGTCGGGCATCTTAGAACAGTTCTAATCAAGGGCGCTGGCCTCGCCATACACCGTCAGGCTGAGATACGCACAGACGCGGGGAAGGTCAATGTTTTCACACTCGCGCCCTGGTTTTGAGGGATAAAATATGAAGCTTTCCACCAAAGGGCGCTATGCAATGGTCGCGCTGGCGGATATCGCGCTGCAGCCGCAGGGCAAATTGGTGCCGCTGGGGGACATCTCCAAGCGGCAGGATATCTCGTTGCCGTATCTGGAGCAGCTGTTTGTCAAGCTGCGCCGTGCGGGACTGGTCGAGTCGGTGCGCGGCCCTGGCGGCGGCTACCGCCTGGCGATGGTGCCATCAGAGATCCGGGTGGTCGATGTGCTGTCTGCCGTGGATGAAACGGTTGATGCGATGCACAAAGGGGCAGGCGCCTCGGGCGCGCTGTCCGGCAGCCGGGCGCAATCGCTGACCAACCGCCTGTGGGAGGGGTTGAGCGCGCATGTCTATGTGTTTCTGCATCAAACCCGTCTGTCGGATGTGATCAAGAATGATCTGGCGCCATGTCCGGCGGTGCCCAGCCTGTTTGCTGTCGTGGATGAATGAGGTGCTAAGATTTCACCTTCTTTGTCTCTCCGGACCCTGCACGGATACCGCACAAATTTCGCGGGAAAGCTTTGCGAAATGCTGCAAGGCCGCGTATGAGGCGGCACCGATCCGTAAAAAGATGACTCTATGACACGCGTTTATCTTGACCATAATGCCACCGCCCTCCTGCGCCCCGAGGCGCGGGCGGCAATGATTGAGGCAATGGACATTTGCGGCAACCCGTCGTCGGTGCATGCCGAAGGCCGCGCTGCCAAGGCGTTGGTTGAGAAGGCACGGGCGCAGGTCGCAGCCGCTTTTGGTGCTGATGGGGCGGATATCGTGTTCACCTCTGGATCCACGGAAGGCGCATCGCTGGCATTGGCGGGCCGCGGGCTGCATGGCGCCCCGGTGGAACATGATGCAGTGCGTGCCTGGACGGTGGAAAATCTTGAGGTAGGTGCCGACGGGACGGTCAGGGTTACTGATCCCGCATCCTGCACAGTACAATTAGCCAATTCCGAAACCGGCATTGTTCAGCACTTGCCGGACGGGCTGGCGGTGACTGATGCGACCCAGGCTTTTGGTAAATTGCCGGTGGCGTTCAACTGGCTGGGCGCGCAAATGGCGCTGATTTCTGCGCATAAACTGGGCGGTCCCAAGGGTATCGGCGCAGTTGTGATCAAACGCGGTACCGATCTGCCTGCGCAGATCAAGGGCGGCGGACAGGAAATGGGTCGGCGTTCCGGTACGGAAAATGTCATTGGAATCGCGGGTTTCGGCGCCGCAGCTGAAGCAGCGGCAAAAGATCTGGCAATTGGTGTCTGGGACAGGGTTGCAGAACTTAGAAATATTCTAGAAAAGGCGCTTGTGTCTGGCGCAAGCCATACTATTTTTGTCGGGAAGGATCAGAGGCGGCTGCCGAACACCCTGTGTTTTGCGACGCCGGGCTGGAAGGGCGAAACCCAGGTCATGCAGATGGATCTGGCGGGATTTGCCATCAGCGCGGGCAGCGCCTGTTCCAGCGGCAAGGTGCGCGCCAGCGCGGTGCTGACCGCAATGGGATATGACGAGGCAACGGCGCAGGGCGCAATCCGCGTGTCGCTGGGGCCGGAAACAACAGAAGAAGACGTGCTGCGCTTTGCCGATGCGTGGCTGTTAAAAGAAAAGAAACATCGCGCCCGCGCGGCGTGAATGAGGAGAAGACAAATGGCCGCTTTGGACCAGACCCAAGTCAAGGATGGTGTTGACCAGGAAACCGTGGACGCAGTCCGCGAGGTTGGCGGTGCTTACAAATACGGTTGGGAAACCGATATCGAGATGGAATACGCTCCCAAGGGGCTGACCACGGATATTGTCCGGCTGATTTCGGAAAAGAACGAAGAGCCGGAATGGATGCTGAACTGGCGTCTGGAAGCCTATGAGCGCTGGCTGACCAAGGAAGAACCCGACTGGGCGATGGTGGATTATCCGGAAATCGATTTCCAGGATCAGTATTATTATGCCCGCCCCAAGTCGATGGAAGTGAAGCCGAAGTCTCTGGATGAGGTCGATCCCAAGCTGCTGGCGACCTATGAAAAGCTTGGTATCCCGCTGAAAGAACAGATGATTCTGGCAGGCGTCGAGGGCGCTGAAAATGCGCCCGCCGAGGGCCGCAAAGTGGCCGTGGATGCTGTGTTCGACTCCGTGTCCGTCGGCACCACCTTCCAGAAAGAGTTGAAGGAAGCGGGCGTCATCTTCTGCTCGATCTCCGAAGCCATCCGCGAGCATCCTGAGCTGGTCAAAAAATACCTCGGCACCGTGGTTCCTGTTTCCGACAACTTCTATGCCACGCTGAACTCGGCGGTATTCTCGGACGGCTCGTTTGTCTATGTGCCGCCGGGCGTGCGCTGCCCGATGGAACTGTCGACCTATTTCCGCATCAATGCGGAAAACACCGGCCAGTTCGAACGCACGCTGATCATCGCCGATAAAGGCAGCTATGTCAGCTACTTGGAAGGCTGCACTGCCCCGGCGCGCGATATCGCACAGCTGCACGCCGCAGTGGTGGAAATCATCATCGAAGAAGACGCCGAGGTGAAATACTCCACCGTCCAGAACTGGTATCCGGGCGACGAGAACGGCAAGGGCGGCATCTACAACTTTGTGACCAAACGCGCCGACTGCCGCGGTGACCGCGCCAAGGTGATGTGGACCCAGGTGGAAACCGGCTCCGCCGTGACTTGGAAATACCCCTCCTGTATCCTGCGCGGCAATGAAAGCCAGGGCGAGTTCTACTCGATCGCTATCGCCAACAACATGCAGCAGGCCGATACCGGCACCAAGATGGTGCACCTTGGCAAAAACACCAAATCCCGCATCGTGTCCAAGGGCATCAGCGCCGGTAAGGCGCAAAACACCTATCGCGGTCTGGTGTCGATGCACCCCAAAGCCAAGGACAGCCGCAATTACACCCAGTGCGACTCGCTGTTGATCGGCGGCAACTGCGGCGCCCACACGGTTCCCTATATCGAGGTCAAGAACAACTCCTCGCGCGTGGAGCATGAGGCGACCACTTCCAAGGTGGACGACGATCAGCTGTTCTACTGCCGCCAGCGCGGCATGGACGAGGAAGAGGCAGTGGCCCTGGTGGTCAACGGCTTCTGCAAGGACGTTTTGCAGGCGCTGCCGATGGAGTTTGCCATGGAAGCACAGCAGCTGGTTGCGATCTCGCTGGAAGGCTCGGTAGGGTAAATTATGCAGAACGGGGGCGACGCAAGTCAGATGGAACGACTGAATGTTGCGCCTGGTGTCTGGGCCAATGTTGACAAAGGTAACGCAGGAATTCTGAAGACTGGGGCACTATTTGCTTTTCTAGTTGGGGTTTCCGGCGGGTTCTGCGTCATGTCACTGATTGAGCCAAAAGACGCAGACGCTGCTTGGATCATGTTTTGCGTTGGATATGGTGGATTTGGCGCGTTGGGCATGATGGTTGGCCTTGTGACCGGGGCAATTCGAGCGGGTCGGCGGATCAACACTGGAGTTTCAAGATGATCATCACAACCACACCAAGCGTCGAAGGCTACCAGATCGCCGAATACAAAGGCATCGTGGTGGGCGAGGCGATCATGGGCGCCAATGTGGTGCGCGATGTCTTTGCCTCGATCACCGACATCGTCGGCGGCCGCTCCGGCGCTTATGAAAGCAAGCTGCAGGACGCGCGCGAAACCGCATTGGCCGAACTGGAAGACCGCGCCCGGGACAAGGGCGCCAATGCCGTTGTTGGCGTGGATCTGGATTACGAAGTGGTCGGGCAATCCATGCTGATGGTCTCGGCCAGTGGCACCGCAGTGGTGCTGGGATAAGAATGCAACGGCTCCAGCTGGGGCCATGGAATATCGCGGGCTGTATGCCCGCAAGACATGTGAGACGAGGAAAAAATGCTCGAAATCAAAAACCTGCACGTCAAACTTGAAGACGAAGACAAGCAGATCCTGAAAGGTGTCGACCTGAAAGTCGAAGCTGGCAAAGTACACGCCATCATGGGGCCGAATGGTTCGGGCAAATCCACTCTGTCTTATGTGCTGTCCGGCCGCGACGGTTATGAGGTCACCGACGGTTCTGCCGAGCTGGAAGGCGCAGACATCCTGGAAATGGAGCCGGAAGAACGCGCCGCTGCCGGCATGTTCCTGGCGTTCCAGTACCCGGTGGAAATCCCTGGTGTGGGCAACATGACCTTCCTGCGCACCGCGGTGAACGCACAGCGCAAAGCCCGCGGCGAGGACGAGCTGTCGGCCTCCGACTTCCTGAAAATTATCCGCGCCAAAGCCAAAACCCTGAAAATCGACGCCGACATGCTGAAGCGCCCGGTCAACGTCGGCTTCTCCGGCGGTGAGAAGAAGCGCAACGAGATCCTGCAGATGGCGATGCTGGAGCCGAAACTGTGCATCCTGGACGAGACTGACTCCGGCCTTGACGTCGACGCGATGAAGCTGGTGGCCGAAGGCGTGAACGCGCTGCGCGACGAGGGCCGCGGCTTCCTGGTGATCACCCACTACCAGCGCCTGCTGGACCACATCAAACCGGACGTGGTGCACATTCTGGCAGGCGGCCGTATCGTCAAGACCGGCGGCCCCGAGCTGGCGCTGGAAGTTGAGAACAACGGCTATGCCGGCATCCTGGCAGAGGAGGCGTAAATGGCCCTGCCGGAAGTAAAGCAAAGCGCAACCGAGGCGCGGCTGTCCGCGCTGACCCTGCCGGAAAGCGGCTGCCTGAAGGCGGCCCGGCAGGCAGCGCTGTCGCGGGTCCAGACTATGGGCCTGCCCAACCGCCGGGATGAGTACTGGAAATACACCCGTCCCGAAACTCTGGTTCAGGCTGAGGCTCTCAATGCCGCAGTGTTCGCTGCGGAGGAAACACCAATGTTCAGCGCTTTTGAGCGGCTGAACATTGTTTTTGTCGATGGCGTTTTCGACGCTGAAGCCTCGGATGATTTGTCGCTGGAAGGTTTGACCATCGACCGGATCGAGGATATCTGCTGCAAAGATATCCATTGGGCCAAGGATTTGTACGGTGTTCTTGAAGCACGTGGCCAAACCCCGGTGGAACGCCCGCTGGCGGCGCTGAACACCGCTTTTGCCACCGATGGCGTGGCGATCCGGGTGACCGGTAAGGTCTCCAAACCGATCAACTTTACCTATGTGCATTCGGATGAGAGTTCCGACGCGATCCTGCATCACGTGGTCCGCGTGGAAACCGGCGCCGAAGTGACGATCCTGGAAAACGGCCCGGCGGCCTCGCGTTTCAACAAATGCATGGAGATCGACATTGCCGATGGCGGCAAGATGCATCTGGTGCGGGCGCAGGGCCGGGACCACGAGCGCCGTGCGGCAACGCATCTGTTCACCCGTCTTGGCACCGAGTCTGTGTTCAAATCGTTCACCCTGACCGTGAACGGCGTGCTGACCCGCAACGAGGCGGTGATTGAGCTGACCGGCGACGATGCGGTTGCGCATATTGCGGGCGCTTGCGTCGGTGATGGCGACTTTCACCACGATGACACCGTATTCATCACCCATGACGCGGTGAACTGCGAAAGCCGCCAGGTCTTCAAGAAGGTGCTGCGCAACGGGGCCACTGGTGTTTTTCAGGGCAAGATCCTGGTTAAAGAAGGCGCGCAAAAGACTGACGGGTATCAGATTTCCCAGTCTCTTCTGCTGGACGGCGACAGCCAGTTCCTGGCTAAACCGGAACTGGAAATCTACGCTGATGACGTCGCCTGCTCGCATGGCTCCACCTCAGGTGCGATTGACGAGGAAGGCCTGTTCTACCTGCGCTCGCGCGGGGTTCCCCATGCCGAGGCGACCGATCTGATGACGCTGGCCTTTCTGGCCGAAGCGGTGGAAGAGATCGAGGACGCGGAGATCGCGGCCGACATCGTTTCCCGCCTCGAAGGCTGGCTGGCCCGGCGCCGCTGATGTCCGTCACCACGGATATCCCGGCGACCTATAAGGGGCCGCGCAAGGTGTTTGCGCGGCTTCTGGACATGGGCGTGCGCGAAGACCGGCTGCTGATTTTCCTGCTCAGCGGCTGTGTGCTGACCTTTGTAGCGCAGATGCCGAGGCTGGCGCGCGAGGCGCATCTGTCGGGTCAGGAGCTGAATATGCTGCTGGGCGGGTCATTGCTGGGCATTGTGTTTATCGCGCCGCTGGTCCTGTACGTGCTGGCCCTGGCCGCGCATTGGATTGCCCGCGCGGCAGGCGGGAAGGGCGAGGCCTACTGCGCCCGTCTGGCGCTGTTCTGGGCTTTTCTGGCAGCCAGCCCGCTGATTCTGCTGAACGGGCTTGTCGCCGGTTTCATCGGGTCTGGTCCCGCCTTGAACCTGGTGGGGGCACTGTGGTGTGCGGTCTTTCTGTGGTTCTGGGTGTCCGGCATGATCCAAGGGTATTGGGCAAAGTAATGAACGCACTGGCCGCCTTTGCCCTGCTGACGGTGAAATCGCCGCGGGATGCTGCGCATCAAATCCTGGCCCAGGATTGGCCGCGCGAGGCGCTATGGACGGGCTTTCTGCTGTCAGTGGTGCTGAACACTTGCGTCTATACACTGCAGCAAGTGCTGTTTCCGTTGCCGCCTGAGGTTCTGATACCTAGGTTTGCGCCGGGCGCATATTTTGCGGTTATACTGCTGCTGCAAATCAGCTTTATCGCCATGCTTGCAACCACCGGCCGATGGCTGGGCGGTCAGGGAAATCTGGCCGGGCTGCTTGCACTGGTGACTTGGCTGCAATTGCTGCAAGCAGGCCTTAACGCGGCTGTTGTCGCGATGCTGCTGGTTATGCCGGCCCTGGCTGCCCTGCTGAATATTGCAGCGAACATCATGGTGTTCTTTATCCTCTTGCACTTCGTCAATGCGGCGCACAAGTTCGGCTCTGTCTGGCGGTCGCTTGGGGTTGTCATGATGGCGAGCATGATCCTGGTGTTTGCCCTTCTGTTTATCGTGGGTCTGATCGGCCCAGCCAATCTGGGACTTCCCGAAAATGTATGACGTGGAAAAAATCCGTGCCGACTTTCCGATCCTTGCGCGGGAGGTGAACGGCAAGCCGCTGACCTATCTCGACAACGGTGCGTCCGCCCAGAAGCCGCAGGTGGTGATTGACGCGGTAACGCGTGCCTATTCCGAGGAATATTCCAACGTTCACCGAGGCTTGCACTTCCTTTCTAATCTCGCAACCGAGAAATACGAGGCCGTACGCGGTATTATCTCCCGCTTCCTGAATGCAGGGGATGAAAACACCATCGTGCTGAATTCAGGCACCACCGAGGGCATCAATCTGGTCGCCTATGGCTGGGCCATGCCGCGGTTTGAAGCAGGGGACGAGATCATCCTGTCGGTGATGGAACATCATGCAAACATCGTGCCCTGGCACTTCCTGCGTGAACGCCAGGGCGTGGTGCTGAAATGGGTCGACGTGGCAGATGACGGCAGCCTGGATCCGCAAAAGGTGATCGACGCGATCACCCCCAAGACCAAACTGGTTGCAGTCACGCAATGCTCAAACGTGCTGGGCACTGTGGTGGACGTGAAGGCCATCACCAAAGGCGCCCATGCCAAGGGGGTGCCGGTACTGGTCGATGGCTCGCAAGGGGCGGTGCATATGCCGGTCGACGTGCAGGACATCGGTTGCGACTTCTACGCGATTACCGGTCACAAGCTTTACGGCCCCTCAGGCTCGGGTGCGATTTACATCAAGCCAGAACGCATGGCTGAGATGCGTCCGTTCATCGGCGGCGGCGACATGATCAAGGAAGTCTCCAAGGAGCAGATCATCTACAATGATCCTCCAATGAAGTTCGAGGCCGGCACGCCGGGCATCGTTCAGACCATCGGCTTTGGCGTAGCGCTGGAATACATGATGGATCTCGGCATGGACAATATCGCCAGGCACGAGGGCGGGCTGCGCGATTATGCAATGGAGCGTCTGACTGGCCTGAATTGGGTGAATGTACAAGGGCAAGCAATTGGGAAGGCTGCGATTTTCAGTTTCACCATGGAGGGTGCCGCACATCCTCATGATGTCTCTACCATCCTCGACAAAAAAGGTGTGGCGGTGCGTGCGGGCCATCATTGCGCCGGACCGCTGATGGATCATTTGGGCGTGTCCGCCACATGCCGTGCCTCTTTTGGCCTTTACAACACCAAGGAAGAGGTCGACACGCTGATCGACGCGCTGGAATTGGCACACGAGTTGTTTGTCTGACGAGCTGCCACTGACCCACGAAAACGGCGCCCTACGGGCGCCGTTTTGTGTTTCAGAACTGAGGCAGCTGGAAACGGGAGTTTTCAACTTGTCCCGGCAGATTCATTTTGCGAAAGTTCAAGCATTCATGTGTTTGTCGACCATTCGCTGCACCATCGGCGCAAAGTGCCAGTAATCGGGCGTTTCCATGTCCGCGCGTTTACCAGCCTCATCCAGATAGCGCACGGCGATGATCTGCCTGAGGTTTGGGTTCTTCTCCATCTCGGTCACTTCTTCCGCATTCATCGGCCCGCCTTGCAGGTTCAACGAATGCACGGAAGCCTCTGATAAACGCTTGAAATACTCGGGCTTGGTGGCGCAGAGGTAGCGCTTTGCCGCCACATGGTACCGCACGCAGTCGGTGATCACAGAAGGGAAGAACTGTTCCAGCACCTCGGCGCCGGCCTCTTCGTGAAACCGGTCTTCGGTGTCATCCATGGAGAAAGTGCCGAACTCGCTGGTGAAATGGCCGATATCGTGGAGAAGTGCTCCTACGATAATCTCTTCCGGCTGACCGTTTGCTTCGGCAATGGTGGCGCCTTGCAGCATATGCTCGGTCATGGTGACCGGCTCGCCTAGGTATTCCTCGTCGCCGCGGCGGTCAAAGATATCGCCGATGAAAGTGACAATGTTGTCCTGGGTCAGCGTAGAGAACTCCGGCTTGCTCATGACTTAGCCCTCGATCTGTGCGTTCAGTACATTAAGGGTCGACAGCAGCCCATCCTTGTCAGCGTAGCAGCCCTGCAGCCAGCGCGAACCGGAACCGGAATACCCCAGACGTGCATGCATCACCCGGGTGTTGTCGACGATAAAGCTCTCTCCCGGCTCCAGCTTAAAGGATACCCCCATGTCCGGATCGTCAATGAATTCGCCCAACCGCCGGTAGGCCGCGTAATAGGCCTCCATCTTCTCAAAGGGCACGTCCACAAAAGGCGCCGACGACCGGTTGTTGAAGCGCATGCCGATCATCTCGCCATCAGGCGCGAGTTCAATCATCGGGCGGCGCGAGCGCAGATGCACACCGCCGGAGCCTTTGTATTCGAACCGGGCCGGGTAGCCGGCCAGCAGCGCAAAACCTTCCGGGTCTTCTTCGCGCAGCCGTTCCGCCGCACGGAACCCGTCCACCACGATGCTGTCGCCGCCTTCAGCAGAATTTTCCAGGCAATACAGGATCTGCAAGCTTGGCACCGGATCGCGGTAGGGGTTATCGGTATGCGCCTGCAACCCCAGACCGGTATAAGCAAGGTTGGTCGGGTTCACCTCGGTGCGGACTTCAAAGAAGCGTCCGTAGTTGGTTTCACGCACAAAACCGAACATCTCTGCACAGTCAATCAGCGCGCCTTCCTTGACGGGGCCGTTCACCAGCTTGGCAAAACCGAGACGGGCAATCGCATCCAGCCAGCCGCGCTTGACCTTGGGGTCGGACTGCACGTCGTTCCAGTCAAAGTCGGGCGCCGGCTGGCTGCTGTTCCAGGTCTGAATGCCCGGCGCAGTGCGGCCAAACTTAGTATCTTTGTCAATGTCATAGGCGTGTGAGTTCAACCATGTTCCGGGGTAGGTCACAGTCTTGCCTTCCGGAGCAAAGGTCACTGTCAGGGCGCCGTCAGCCACCAATGCGGTGCTGATCCTGGTGTCCGCGGGTATGTCGCCGATGGTGATCAGGCGCTGGCCGTTGCCCGGCGCGCGGGTTTCTGGATCCAGCGCATTGTCGCGCAGCCAGATCGCGTGAAAACGGCTCTGCTGGCCGTCTTCAAAAGTCAAAGTCAGAAAACTGCCGGATGTGTCAGCGGTTACGGAACGGGGCATGGGATCTCTCCGGTTGGCTTGGTTCTCCCTTGCGCTAATACCGAGGCTGAGCCATCAAGAGAACGACGGAAATCGGGGTTTCAGAGTTAGGTTTTCTAATGCCTAAGAAAGCGACCAAACAGGGCTTGCCGCCGCTCGACTGGCTGAAGGTGTTTGAAGCAGCTGGCCGGCTTGGCAGTTTCACAGCTGCGGCGGAGGAATTCGGCGCCACACAGGCCGCAGTCAGCCAGCGGATTCGAAATCTGGAATCCTGGCTGGGGCGGCAGTTGTTTATTCGCTCAGCACGCGGTGTGACGCTGACAGTGGATGGCGAAAGTTACCTGCCGCTGGTCCATGATACTCTGCTCGCTCTGGAACAAGGCACCGATAATCTCTTTGGCCAAAGTGCTCGGGAGCTGAGGGTTGCGGCTTTGCCATCGCATCTGGAGATGCTTTTGCTGCCGCGGCTAAGTTTGTTTTCAAAGACTTACCCGGACCTGCGCCTGGTTACGGAAACCGTTCCAAAGCGACTGGAGTTCGAGGCGGCCGACGGGGCTTTGCATATTCGCTACGGACGCGGAGGCTGGCAGGGGCGCGACGGGGTCTTGCTGGCAAATGAAGTGCTGCAGCCAATGACAGCACCTGGAAAAGCGGCCGGGTGGCGGCAGCTTCCGGTCATAGAATTGCGTGGAGAACGGCCGGGCTGGGCGGAGTGGGCCAGAGTGACGGGTGAAACGGAACCTGATGCCGGTCCAGTGTCTGTAGACTCCATGGCGCATGCCTTGCGGGCTGCCCGGTTGGGGATGGGTGTTGTTTTGGGATCCAAAGCTTTGGCTGCAAATCTCTTGCAAACGGGGCAATTGGAATGCGCGCCTGCGCCGGAACTGGCTATAATTGAAGGCTATTGGCTGACCTGGCCGCCAAGCCTTGGCAAATCGCCGCGGCAAAGAGCCCTGCTGGAGGCCTTTAGCCAGGCACTCCGGCAGTAGGGACGCAAAGCTGTGAAATTTTACCCGTGCAAACAACGGGGCATCTGAGGGCGCTTGAGGCACTGTTGTCAGCGTGCGGGGAAGCAAAGCCGCTGAATTGGAACATAACCTACGGCTGCAGGCATTTTTGAGAAATCCTGAACTGGCGGTAGAAAGTCTGGGCCAACGCCATAGTTTCTCTCTTGCCGGTTATAGGCACAGCGGAGGGTATTCTAATGCGTGTGACAAGATATGCAGCGGCGTTGAGTCTGGTTGCCGCAGCATTTTTACCCGGTTTTGGGCTTTCCTCTCCCGATGTGACGCAGGTTCAAGCACGGTTCCGAGCGTTGGAAGCGCTTTACTTCCTGCCGTTGGGGGCATTCCCTGCAAGAGAGCTTCATACGATTTATCCGGGCGATCTGATTGATGTAGACAGAGGCACTAGGATCCTGGGGGCCGGCAGCAATAAGAAAAACACATGTTATCCTGCGCTTTCGATTAAAGGTCCCCATGACAGTAAGGAGGCAGGGTTCTTGGGGACAATGAGCGCTGAACTGCTTGTCGCAGGATCAGGCGGCGCCGGGCCAGGGGGGCTCATAACAATTGACGCTTCTGGGCGTTTTGCGATGTCTAAACTCGCCAAATTCGACGTCGAACGCTTGACCCAAATGGATCCGTCTGCCGGAGAAAGCGTATTGTATTATCCTGAAGCCAATCCGGAATGCAGCCCGTATGCTGACGTCCTGGCGTATGATTTCCGTGGGCGGGCGATAATCTCAAGGGTTTTCAGAGGCCGGGAAGTGCTGGTCGCGGGCATCTCTCTAAATGCAGGGGTCTCTGGCTCCATTGAAAAGTCCGAACTTTTATCGGTTCTTGAATCCGCTACGGGTATTAGCGCTCTCCCCATAGATTCCGTGACGGTTTCGGCTGATGGGCGAAGCGCCGGTTTCAACGTGATTTCAAAGCCTGGAAAGGGACACCTCGCCCTGGGATATTTGCCGCTGCATCTGAACAAGCGCCAAGTTGCCGCGGTGCATTATTCCCTGCAAGGCCAGCGCGGCACAGAGCTTAGAAGATTGGTCAACGCGGCGCTGAACACACCCGAACCGGGGATATTTGAAGATATCGTTCAAGAAATCCGAACGCTCTTTGGGGGTGAGCTGGACGATGAAGCTTGGGCCAGCAGGTTTCTTTCAGCTCCGCCGGAACTTGCCGGGGATTTCATGCAACCGGCTGAGGAGGTGTTGAAAGCGTTTGGCGAAGAAGCGCCAGACTATCTTCGCAGCCTCGCGTTTTACGCGGCGGCGGCTGAGCTATCAAGCGCAGTTAACGATTTTCAGGAGTAAGGCGCAGGAGGCATGGATGATGAACATTCCAGCACAGCATTCGCAAAGAGTGCTGGCAGCCTGAATGGGCGGGTCTAGATGGATCTTCAAGGAGATTTGGCGCACCTGAGAGGATTCGAACCTCTGGCCTCTGCCTTCGGAGGGCAGCGCTCTATCCAGCTGAGCTACAGGTGCGTCGTTAAAGCGGGGTATAACCGTGCTTTGCAGCCTCTGCAACGGGAAAAACCGACTGTTTACAATTTCATGGCCAAAGCTGGAGGCGTTTCGGGCTGGCGTCTGTTCTGAAACCTAAAAAGCCCGCACTAGAAAATGCAGGCTTGCATTCTTGCAAAGATATGGCAGTCAGCCGCGCCAGGTGCGGACAACACCGCAATCCATATGCACGAAATTCGAACGCTGGTACTTACCGACACCGCCGGCATGGCAGGCCTCGGCGGCCTTGGCCATTTGCGACACTGACCGCGACGCCAGCCGCAGATCTGCAGCCTGGCCGCGCATATGCAGGGAGTTCTTTGCCACCCCGCGCGAGCGGCTGCGCAGCATTGCATTGGTTTTCGGGCTGCGGTAGCCGGACAGCAGCATAAAGGGCTCGTTCACATCCAGCAGATTGTGCGAGGCAGCCATGATATCAATGGTGCGAAGGTCCATGTCCTTGACCTGATCCGTCCGCCAATCGCGCATGAAATGATTGACTTCCCTGACCGCGTCTTTGATGTACTGGCCGTCGATCCAGTAGACCATGTCCAACCGTTCGCCAGTGCGGCCAGAGTACATGCGGATCCGGCGGATATCACCGCCGCCTCGCAAGAAGCCTGCTGCATTGGAAAAAGTCGGGGCTGCTGCCACTGCGGTTGCAGCAAATACACCCAAAAGAGAACGCCGGGAGATCCCCGTGCCCTTGGTTTTCGCCATTTTCACTGCGCCGTCCCGTACGCTTCTAGTCCTGCCTAATCGCCCGATGTTACGGGCTCGCCAACTGTCTTAGTTAACGTGCGGCATGTATGGCACAGCCTGAATCTGGTTCCAACATTTCTTTGCCGCACTAGAACGGATAGCCCGTTTTTCGGCAATTTCTTGCGCAAAAGGGGAGGGCGATGGAACTTTTCCCCGCGACTGTTGCAACAGGGCTTCTTAGACGCGGCATAGGTGCATCAATGTTAACATTTCGCAAATGTGAATGGACAACACCGGCTGGCATTTACCAGAATTTCAGATAGGCACCGCTAAGATTAGCAAAAATCGGCTCAAGGACCGGATATTATGATGCGCGCATCCGCAGGAAACTTTTTGCCGGGGATTAAAGCAGGGCTTTTTGCTCTGGCCTTGGGTGGCCTGACCGCGGGGACTGTTTCCAGTTCAGCGCAGGCTGAAATTTCGGCGGCTTTCCGCCAAGCAGTGGCTGAAGCCGCCTCCGGCAGCGATGCCGTGGCCAAATTCTACCGAGAAAACGGATATCAGGCGATTTGGACAGGCACGGATGAGGCGTCGCGCCAGCGCCGAACCGCCTTGTTAGCGGCGTTGAACGAAACCAATGCCCATGGGCTGCCGGACCGTACAGCCGAGGTCAGCGCGCTGCTGCAGCAAATGCGCGGCGTGCGCACCACACGTGATATCGGCACCATCGAGGCCGCGCTGAGCCAGGCACTGGTGGATTATGCGACCGACCTGCAGACTGGCCTGCTGGTGCCGTCGCGGATCGACGATGGCATGGTGCGCAAGAAACATATGGTTGACGGGACCGGCTTTCTGGAGGGCATCCGGGATCAGCAGCCTTATGCTTACATGCGCAGCCTGGTGCCGGAATCGCCGCAATACCGCGGTTTGATGCGCGAAAAACTGCGGCTGGAGCAGATCCTTGCGGCGGGCGGCTGGGGGCCGGGTGTCAACGCCAAGAAACTGGAACCTGGCGATCAGGGTCCGGCTGTCATTGCCCTGCGGAACCGTCTGATGGCGATGGGGTATTTGCAGCGAAGCGCTGCACGCAGCTATGACGCCGCGCTGGAGCAAGCTGTGCAAAGCTTCCAATCCGATCATGGATTGGAAACCGACGGCGTGGCTGGCGCTGGCACAATCGCCGAGGTAAACAAACCTGTCTCCAACCGTTTGAAGTCCATAATCATCGCGATGGAGCGTGAACGCTGGCTGACACCGGACCGGGGTGAGCGGCACATTCTGGTCAACCAGACGGATTTCACTGCCAAAATCGTTGATAATGGCGATGTGACCTTTGAAACCCGTTCGGTAATCGGCAAGAACACACATGACCGCCGCAGCCCGGAATTCTCCGACGAGATGGAGCATATGGTGATCAACCCGAGCTGGTATGTGCCGCGCTCGATCATCACCAAGGAGTATCTGCCCAAGCTCCAGAGCAACCCTAATGCGGTCGGCCATATCCAAATCACCGATCGGCGCGGCCGGGTGGTGAATCGAGGATCCGCTGATTTCTCACAGTATACTGCGCGGAACTTTCCGTTCTCCATGCGGCAGCCCCCCAGCAGCCGCAACGCGCTGGGGCTGGTCAAATTCATGTTCCCGAACAAATACAACATCTATCTGCACGACACCCCGCAAAAGAGCCTGTTCGCCCGCGAAGTGCGCGCATTCTCGCATGGCTGTATCCGGCTGGCGCAACCGTTTGAATTCGCCTATGCGCTGCTGGCCAAGCAAAGCGAAAACCCGAAAGATTTCTTCCACCGCATCCTGAGCAGCGGCAAGGAAACCAAGGTGGCGCTGGACCAGAAAGTGCCGGTGCATATCATCTACCGGACCGCCGTTGTGTCCAGCAAAGGCCGCGCAGAGTTCCGCCGAGATGTCTATGGCCGCGACGCCAAGATCTGGGCGGCACTGGAACGGGCAGGGGTGGTACTGCCCGGCGTTCAAGGGTAAATAGCAGGCCCACACAGGATTATTCTGAAAGGGCCTGCCATGTTCACTATCCGCCAGATCGCTGAGTCCCTGGGAATTGAAGCCCAGGGCGACCTGGACCTGAAAATTGCGGGCGCGGCGGAGCCGCAGGATGCAAAGGCAGATCAGATCGCCATGGCCATGGCGCCGAAATATGCCGAGGGCCTTAAAGCTGGCAATGCGCAGGCCGCGGTGCTGTGGGAGGGGGCGGACTGGCAGTCATTTGGTCTGAAGGCCGCTATTTTTGCGCCGCGTCCGCGCCTGACCATGTCCGGCGTAACCGCGATGCTGGACCGGGGGCAGGGGTTTGCTGCCGGTGTTCACCCCTCTGCAGTGATCGACCCTACGGCCAAGCTGGGTGAGGATGTGTCAGTCGGGCCGCTGGCTGTCATCGGTGCCGGGGCCGAAATCGGTGCCCGCTCGGTCATCGGTCCGCATTGCTATATCGGAACAGATGTTGTGATTGGCGAAGACGCTCAATTGCGCGAAATGGTCTCGATCGGCGCCCGGGCAACCATCGGCGCCCGTTTCCGTGCCCAGCCTGGCGCACGCGTCGGCGGCGACGGATTTTCCTATGTCACCCCAGAAGTTTCCGGTGCTGAAAACGCCCGCAAGACCATGGGCGATCAGGGCGAGGCCAGGGCGCAGGCCTGGGTCCGCATCCACTCTTTGGGAGCCGTCACCATTGGTGATGACGTGGAAATCGGCTCCAATTGCACTTTGGACAACGGCACCATCCGCGACACGGTGATCGGCAATGGCAGCAAGCTCGACAATCAGGTGCATGTGGGCCACAACACCCGGGTCGGGAATGATTGCCTGCTATGCGGCCAGACCGGCATTTCCGGTTCTGTCGATGTCGGCAACAACGTGGTGCTGGGCGGCCAATGCGGTGTAGTCGACAATATTTTCATCGGCGACGGGGTGATTGCCGGCGGCGGCACCAAGATCCTGTCGAACGTGCCTGCGGGCCGGGTGATCATGGGCTATCCCAGCGTCAAGATGGAGACCCACACTGAGATGTATAAAGCACAACGCCGCCTGCCGCGTTTGATGCGTGACATCGAATTGTTAAAAAAGGCTGTTTTCAAGTAACGGCCGAATTACTACATCTGCCTCAGCCACAACGTCGGGGATCTCCACATGAGCACGCAGGACAAGGTCATTGCAATTATTGCCGAACAGGCGGTTCTTGAGCCGTCGGATGTGACCCTCGACAGCACGTTGGAGGATCTGGGCATCGACAGCCTGGGCCTGGTGGAAAGCATCTTTGCCATTGAAGAGGAGTTTGATGTTTCGATTCCCTTCAATGCCAATGAACCCGAAAACAGTGATTTTAACATTTCCAATGTTGCGGCTATCGTCGAAGGCATCGACAAGCTGATTTTGGAAAAAGCGTAAGATAGCCAATGAAGCGCGTCGTCATCACCGGGGCTGGAACCATCAATGCCCTGGGACATTCCGTGCCCGCCACACTGGAGGCCATGCGCGAAGGCCGTTGCGGCATTGGAGAATTGGAGTTTCGCGATGTGGACCGCCTGGCAATCCGCATCGGCGGCCAGGTCCGCGGATTTGAGGCAGAAGGGCGGTTCAACCGCCAGCAGATGAGCCTCTATGACCGGTTCACCCAGTTCACCTTGACTGCGGCGAAAGAGGCGATCGAGCAATCAGGCCTGGAGTTCCATGGCGATCTGTCCGCCAAGGCCGGCGTGGTTCTGGGCAACTCCGGCGGCGGCATGCAAACGCTGGATGAGAACTACCGCAGCGTTTACGAGGACGGCAAGAACCGGGTGCACCCCTTTGTGGTGCCTAAGCTGATGAACAATGCGGCAGCCGGGCATGTGTCTATGCAGTTCAACCTCAAGGGGCCCAGTTTCACCGTGTCCACGGCCTGTGCGTCCTCCAATCACGCGATGGCGCAGGCGTTTCAGATGGTGCGCTCGGGTATGAGCCCGGCAATGATCACCGGCGGCTCTGAATCCATGCTGTGCTTTGGCGGAGTCAAGGCCTGGGAAGGGCTGCGGGTGATGTCCAAGGACGCCTGCCGCCCGTTCAGCGCCAACCGCAATGGTATGGTGCAGGGCGAGGGCGCAGGCATATTTGTGTTCGAAGAATATGAGCACGCCAGGGCACGCGATGCAGAAATTCTGTGCGAAATCATCGGATTTGCCATGTCCTCGGACGCTTCCGACATCGTGATGCCCAGCAAGCAGGGCGCCGCCCGTGCCATTTCTGGCGCATTGCAGGATGCCCGTATCAACGCGTCTGAGGTGGGATATATCAACGCTCATGGCACCGGCACCGCCGCCAATGACAAGACTGAATGCGCTGCCGTCGCGGATGTTTTCGGCCCCCATGCGGACAGGCTGATGATCTCCTCCACCAAATCCATGCATGGCCATCTTATCGGCGGCACCGGTGCGGTGGAGTTGCTGGCCTGCATCATGGCGCTGCGCGACGGGGTGATCGCTCCGACTATCGGTTATGAAGACCCCGATCCGGAATGCGCGCTGGATGTGGTGCCGAATGAGGCCCGCGAGGCCAAGGTCGATGTGGCCCTGTCCAACGCCTTTGCCTTTGGCGGGCTGAACGCGGTGCTGGCCCTGCGCAAGGTCTGAAACAAGCAAAGAAAAACGCCGCGGCCCGACGGCGCGCGGCGTTTTCAGTTTTCAATGCCAGCGGGCTTATTGCTTGACCACGTCCACAACGTCAAAGCCGGCAGTGAAACCGCTCAGCGACAGTTTCATCTGCACCACTTGATCCGGTGCCGGCGCCGGACGCAGCGACAGAACGGCTTCCTTGCCCTTCCGGAAGGCGTCGATGTCGCCCTGGGTCAGGCCGATCTGTGCAACGCAGCCCAGCTGGTTGCAAAACGAATAGTTGTAGCGTTTGGCCGGGGCGCCATCGATCGAGATCGTCAGAGCCGCGGGCAGCAGGGTTTCCAGCGGCACGATGACGGTGGCCCCGGCAACGGCCTGGCCGCCTTGCTGGTCGATACGGAACAGCGACACTTCGGCAATCGGGTTGCCTTGTGGGCCTGCCAGCACCTGCAACAGCGAGCAGGGGTCGGTGCCGCTGTCAGTTTTGATGCAGGCCAGATCCCAATCGCCGTGGGTTTCCTTGGAGTAGCGCTCGCCGGCCTGAGGGCCGTCGCTGACCGGTTCGCCCAGGTCCAGCAGCTGATCTGCGGTTGATTCCGTTTGTTCTGTCTGCTCAGCGGATTCCGCCCCCGCAGTCTCTTCCGCAGCTGTTTCCTGTGCCGCCAGCGGGGCGGACATGGCCAGCACTGCGGCAAGCGTGATCGGGGTCAGGGACTTCAACATGAATGCCTCATTTTTCTAAAGACGCTGGTTTTGCGTTTACCACGCCGGCCGGGTGGTGTCAGGCCAATAACAAATGATCTGCGGGGAATTCCGCGCAAAATGTTTCAAGCCCGGAAGTCACTGTACCGGAACAAAAAAGGGAACCGGATGGCCCCCTTTTTCGTGTTGTGTCTCCCCGTCGGACTGGCCGACTTAGTTATTGCGTAGGACGTTACGAAAGGGCTGGCCATCGGTCAACATGCAACTTCAAAAAAAGTCGCGCAGGCTTCAATTTAGAGAGAATGGAACCCTGGCTGTCCGGATCGCCGCGGTATTTGCCTGTTTTGCAGGCAGTCCCGCCCAAAAAAGGAGGCCGTGCACAAGGCACGGCCAGTCTGACAGGGAGGAAATGTCCGCCACGGCAACCGCATTTGCGGGGGCGGGCAAGATTGACTATCGCACTGAAAAGTTAACGTTGTATTGTTATCCACAGGGAAAAAGACAGGCAGGGGACGGGCATGGCAGACAGTATCTTTCTGGGCGGCGGCGGCGAAGGTTATGGCACGCCGCAGGGGCTGCCACTGAAATACGCCAACCGGCATGGGCTGATCGCCGGGGCAACCGGCACAGGCAAGACTGTCACTCTGCAAATCCTGGCTGAAGGGTTTTCCAATGCCGGCGTGCCTGTGATCCTTGCTGATGTGAAGGGAGATCTGTCCGGCTTGGCTAAATCCGGCACGGCTGACCACAAATTGCATGACGCTTTCTCCGGCCGGGCGGAAAAAATCGGCTTTGCAGACTATTCTTACCACGCCTGCCCGGTGACGTTCTGGGACCTGTACGGTGTACAGGGCCATCCCGTGCGCACGACGGTTGCGGAAATGGGACCGCTGCTGCTGTCCCGGTTATTGGAGCTGAGCGAAGCGCAGGAAGGTATTTTAAACATCGCGTTCAGGCTGGCAGATGAAGACGCCTTACCCTTGTTGGACTTGAAGGACCTGCAATCGCTGTTGGTCTGGATCGGTGAAAACCGGGCGCAGCTGTCCCTGCGCTACGGCAACGTGTCCCCGGCTTCAATCGGTGCTATCCAGCGGCGTCTGCTAGTACTGGAAAATCAGGGCGGTGCCGGCCTGTTCGGGGAGCCTGCATTGGCGCTCAGCGATCTGATGCGGTGCGATGACGCTGGTAAGGGCGTGGTCAACATTCTGGCCGCAGATAAGCTGATGGCGGCGCCGGGGCTCTATTCAACCTTTTTGCTGTGGCTGCTGAGCGAGTTGTTCGAAGAGCTGCCCGAGGTGGGCGATCCTGTGAAACCGCGTCTGGTGTTCTTTTTCGATGAGGCGCATCTCTTGTTTGAGGATGCGCCGAAAGCGCTGGTCGACAAGGTCGAACAAGTGGCGCGGCTGATCCGGTCCAAAGGGGTGGGGATCTATTTCATCACCCAGAATCCGGCCGATGTGCCGGAAGATATCCTCGGCCAGCTTGGCAACCGTATCCAGCACGCGCTGCGTGCTTTTACCGCCAGGGACCGCAGAAACCTGAAACTGGCGGCGGAAACCTACCGCGAGAACCCGCGTTTTTCCACCGGAGAGGCTATCCGCGAGGTTGGCGTCGGCGAAGCCGTCACCTCAATGCTGCAGAAAAAAGGCGTGCCGGGCGTGGTTGAACGCACGCTGATCCGCCCGCCAAGCACCCAGCTTGGACCGCTTACGGTTCAGGAGCGGGAGGAGATGCTGAAAAATTCGGACATGGCGGGGAAATACGACAATCCGCTGGACCGGCGGTCGGCCTATGAAATCCTGGCTCAGCGAGCGGAGGCGGCGGCAGAGGAAGCAGAAGAATCCGAGGCTGCGGCAGAAGAGGCCCCCCAGCCGATGGCGCGGGAATTCAATGCCGCCCGCCGGTATTCCGGGTCCCGGGTCAGCCGCTCGTCTGCAAAGGTTTTCCGCAAGAAAGACAGCTTCACCTCAGCAATGTCTGAAGCGGTGATCAAGGAGCTGAAGGGCACAACCGGGCGCCGGATTGTCCGCGGCATTCTTGGCAGCCTTTTCAAAGGGCGCTGAGAGTAAAAATGGGTTCGGCTGACGCCGAACCCATGCCTCCGGCGGGGGTATTTACCACCAGAAAGAAGCAAAACGCGCCGCCCTGGAGATCAGGGCGGCGCTTGTTTTACTTCTCAGGAATCAGCCCGCGCGGACTGAATCTGAGGACAAGCAGCAGTATCAAGCCCATCGTGAACAGCCGCATGTGCGAGGCGCTCTCTACCAGATGCGCCTTAAGAGCGCTGCCTTCGGCCATGCCGGAGGTGACAGCTTCCATCAGCAGAATGCCCATCGGCTCCACTTTGATCCAGAAAAACCAGATCAGCATGCCGCCCAGCACCGCGCCAAAGTTGTTGCCGGATCCGCCGACAATCACCATTACCCAGATCAGGAAGGTGAAACGCAGCGGGTTGTAGGTACCCGGTGTCAGCTGGCTGTCCAGTGTGGTCATCATCGCACCGGCAATGCCGCAGATCGCGGAGCCCAGCACAAAGATCTGCAGATGGCGGCGGGTCACGTTTTTGCCCATTGCCTCGGCCGCGGTCTCGTTGTCGCGGATCGCGCGCATCATCCGGCCCCAGGGGCTTTTCAACGCCATCTGCGCCATCCACAGCAGCGCCAGCAGCACCGCGGTGAACATCAGCGCATAGCCTGCCTTGACGTAGATGGTCGAGGCCAGAACCGGGTCGAGACCAAACCCTGCGGCACTCTCGACAAAGCCCGGATCGTTCTGCAGATCCACTTCATAAGGCAGCGGACGGGGCAGGCCGACGACGTTTTTTACGCCACGCGACAGCCAGTCCTCGTTCTTCAGTACGGCAATGATGATCTCGGCGATGCCCAGCGTGGCAATCGCCAGATAGTCCGAACGCAGGCCCAATGCGGTCTTGCCAATGAGCCAGGCAGCACCCGCAGCCAGCAGTCCGCCCGCAGGCCAGGCCAGCAGCACCGGCAGGCCCAAGCCGCCAATGTTGCCTTGCAGTGCCGGGTTGATCGCCTCAACCGCACCAACCGCCGGATCAAAGATCGCACGGTAGACAAAGAAACCCGCGATCATCATACCAGCCAGCACCAACGCACGCAGTTTGCCGGGGGCCATGAATTTGCTGATCATCACACCGGCAACCACGGTCATGGCGCCCATGACCAGCGCCATCAAAATGCTGACCCCGCCCGAGGACCAGGCCGCAGGGATCACTGGGGTTGAGGTCAGCACCACAGCCAGCCCGCCAAGCGCGGTGAAACCCATGATGCCGACGTTGAACAGCCCTGCAAAGCCCCATTGGATGTTCACGCCGATCGCCATAATGGCTGAAATCAGCCCCATGTTCAGGATCACCAGCGCCGAGTTCCAGGAGCCGGAGAAGAACAGGAAGTCGGTCATGCCTTCAGCCAGGATCATCACGCCGACAAAGACGAAAAGAAGGGTATGTTTCATGGTGTCGGTCATACCGCTTTCCCTTTGAAAAGGCCGGTGGGCTTGAACAGGAGGACAACAATCAGGATCGCAAAGGAGACCGCGAACTTGTAGTCGGTGCTGAGGAGCTGAACCAGCCCGTCAGGCGCCAGGCTGTCCGGCAGCCCGTAGGTCAGAACTTTTTTCCAGGCATAGGTGATCGTCACTTCGGAGAAGGCGATGATGAAACCGCCTGCAATGGCGCCCAGCGGGCTGCCTAGGCCCCCCACGATGGCGGAGGCAAAGATCGGCAGCAGCAGCTGGAAATAGGTGAAGGGCTTGAACGACTTGTCGAGACCGTAAAGCACGCCTGCTATGGTCGCCAGCGCCGCCACAATCATCCAAGTGTACATCACCACGCGCTCCGGGTTGATGCCCGACAGCAGCGCCAGATCCTCGTTGTCCGAATAGGCGCGCATGGATTTTCCGGTGCGGGTCTTGTTCAGGAACCAAAACAGCGCCGCCACAACGATGATCGCGGTGATCACGGTGATGCCTTGGGTGGTCTTGATCGCCAGGCCTTCGTTCAGGCCGGTCATCTGTTTGAAAGCGCGCGCCTTGATGATGAAGCGCTCGCCGTCGGCAAACCGCTGGTCGCCGGGGCCGATGATGAAGCGAACGATACCGTTCATCATGAACATTACACCAAGCGAGACCATGACAAAGATCACCGGTTTTGCCTTCTGCTCGCGGTAGAACCGGTAAACGGTCCGGTCGGTCAGAAGCGCGAGGCCAATGGTCCCCAGGATGCCAAAAGGCAGGGCCAGCAGCGCGGTTGGCAGCACTCCAAAGCTGATCCCCATCGATTGAAACAGCCAGGTGATCAGGATCGTCACCATCGCACCGAACGCCATGGTGTCGCCATGGGCAAAGTTCGAGAACCGTAGGATCCCGTAGATCAGCGTCACCCCCAGCGCCCCGAGCGCGAGTTGCGAGCCATAGGCCAGCCCGGGGACAATAACAAAGTTGGTAAGCGCCACCAGGGCGTTGAGAAGATCCATCAATCTTGCTCCTCACAGAAGCCAGTTCCCGAAATCCAAATGGGCTTGGGGTCGACCTCTAAAGATGTGTGTGACGAGAAAGCGGCGTTGCCGTTCGAAAACACGGTTAGCATATGCACAGCACCCCTTTCGTTTCTTGTAACGAAGTTGGTAATTTGAGTCCCCTGATCGCTATGAACTGTTGCCTTGAAGGGGCGTGGTCCAGGAGACAGGATCTTCGCCGTTTCTCCCTGGGCATCCACTTCGATAGTGACTTCCGCTTCTTTGTCTACGCAGGAGCCTGAGGAGTAGCAGTTCAGAAACTTGCAACTCAGCGCGAGCGCAAAACTCTGGGAGCTTGTTGCCACCAGGGCAGCTGTGGCAATCAATGACGCAGTCAGGTAGCGTCGAGATTGTGCAAGCCGCGAGGCAAAAACTATTTCAGCTCGCATACTCACCCTCCCAGGAAAGATTTGCGCACTTCGGGATCGGTCAGCAGCTCCTGGCCGGTGCCGGTATAGGCATTGCGCCCCTGCACCAGAACATAGCCTTTGTCCGCGATCTCAAGCGCTTGCTTGGCGTTCTGCTCCACCATCAGGACCGGCAGCCCGGTGCGGGCAACCTCGATGATCCGGTCGAACAGCTCATCCATCACGATGGGGGAAACACCCGCCGTGGGTTCGTCCAGCATCAAGACCTTGGGCTTGGTCATCAGCGCGCGGCCCACCGCCACCTGCTGGCGCTGGCCGCCGGACAGCTCACCCGCCGGCTGGTTGCGCTTGTCGCGCAGGATCGGGAACAGGCTATAGATTTGCTCAATGGTCCCGGAAAAATCATCAGTTCGGATAAAGGCACCCATTTCCAGGTTTTCCTCCACCGTCATCGAGGTGAAAATGTTGCTGGTCTGGGGCACAAACCCCATGCCCTTGACCACCCGGTCCTGCGGCGACAGCGCGGTGATGTCCTCACCACCCAGCCGCACAGTCCCAGAATGCACGTTCAGCATCCCGAAAACTGCCTTCATGGCGGTGGATTTACCGGCCCCGTTCGGGCCAACAATGACGGCGATCTCGCCGGGGTTCACGGCGATGGTGCAATCATGCAGGATATCCGGCCCCTTGCCGTATCCGCCTGTCATGCAGTCACCAATCAGAAATGGTTCAGACATTCGCTGCCCCTTTCATCTTTCTGAAAATACTCCGGGGGAGCCGCGCAGCGGCGGGGGCAGAGCCCCAATAAGCAGCAAAGCAATCCATCACGTGTTTTCCAGCTTGTCTTTGTTCTTCAGGCCAGTGCCCAGATAGGCCTCGATCACCTGCTCATTCGCTTTGATCTCGTCCAGGGTGCCTTCGGCCAGTTTCTTCCCCTCAGCCATGCAGATCACCGGATCGCACAGGCGGCCGATGAATTCCATGTCGTGCTCAATGACGACAAAGGTATAGCCGCGCTCCTCGTTCAGACGCTTGATCGCATCAGCAATGGTATACAGCAGGGTCCGGTTCACGCCGGCGCCGACCTCATCCAGAAAGACAATCTTGGCGTCTACCATCATGGTGCGGCCCAACTCCAGCAGCTTCTTCTGGCCGCCGGATACCTGTCCTGCCTTCAGATCTGCGATATGGCTGATGGTGAGGAATTCCAGCACCTCATCCGCCTTGGCCCGCAGGGCGCGTTCCTCGTCGGCGATCCGCTTGCGGCCGAACCATGTGTTCCACAGGGTTTCGCCTGATTGCGCGCCAGGCACCATCATCAGGTTTTCCCGGCAGGTCATGGATGAGAACTCATGCGCGATCTGGAAGGTACGCAAGAGGCCCTTGTGGAACAGCTCATGCGGGGGCAGGCCGGTGATATCCTCACCATCCATGGTGACACGGCCAAAGGTCGGCGGCAAAACACCCGCGATTACATTGAACAAAGTGGTCTTGCCGGCACCGTTCGGGCCGATCAAACCGGTTATGGACCCCTTAGCGATTTCCAGCGAAGCGCCGTCAACCGCATGGAACCCGCCGAAGTGCTTATGCAAGTCCTCGACGACGATCATGACATTTCATCCCCTGCCGCGATTTTGCGGCGTTTTAAATTTGGAACAGCCCGGGCGGAACCCGGGCTGATCATTTTCTGTGTCTTTTCAGGGTCGTATCAGCGGAACTTGACGGTTTCGATTTTGCCGCCTTTGACTTCGACTTCGCGGTAAGAACCCGCGCTTTCACCCGGGCCGATCAGCTCAACGCCGGTAGCGCCCTGATAATCGATCTCACCGCCAGCGGCGAGGATTTCCAGTGCCTTACCCAGCTCGCCGGGGTTGATCGGCTCGCCCGGTCCATTGGCAACATCCAGGATCTTGCCCATGTAGTCCGCCGGTTTGGTCGAATTGGCAGCCTGCATCGCGAGCAGGAACAGCGCGGCAGCATCATAGGATTCCGGCGCATAAGCCGACGTGCCGTCAAAGCCTGCTTCCTTGGCCATTTCAGCAAAAACCTTGGAGCCTTCGCTGTCCGAGCCTGCGATCTGGCCGAAAGACCCATCGAGATCCGGGCCGACGTTCTGCGGCAGGGAATCGCCGATCATACCGTCGGGCAGGCCGAACATGTCAAACGCGCCGCTGTCCAGCGAGCCTTGGATGATGCCCAGACCGCCCTGGTCCAGATAGCCGGCCACGACCAGAACATCGCCGCCAGCCGAGGCCAGCGCGCCGACTTCAGCCGAATAATCGCCTTTGCCGTCTTCGTGGGCCGCAACGATGGTGACTTCGCCGCCGGAGGCTTCGAAGGCGGATTGGATCGAATCCGCAAGACCTTTGCCGTAGTCGTTGTTGGTGTAGGTCAGTGCGATCGACGAGACGCCGCGCTCTTTCAGCACGTCTGCCATGATCTCACCCTGGCGCGCGTCCGAAGGCGTGGTGCGGAAGAACAGGCCGTTGTCTTCCATTGTGCTCAGCCCGGGCGAGCTGGCGGAAGGAGAAATCATCACCATGCCGTTAGGGATGGCCACGTTTTGCAGAACTGCACCGGTCACGCCCGAGCAATCGCCGCCGACAATGCCGTTGACGCCTTCTGAGATGATTTTCTCGGCGTTGGCCACAGCCAGGCCGTTGTCGACACAGCCGTTGTCAGCACGAACAGAGCTGACGGTCGCGCTGTCCAGCAGCTTGCCGGATTTGGTGACTTCTTCCATCGCCAGTTCGGCGCCGCTTGCCATTGCCGGCGTCAGCGATTCAATCGGGCCGGTGAATCCGAACAAGATGCCGAGCTTCACTTCCTTGGCGTGGCCGCCGGCATATGCGGTGCCAGCCGTCAGCGCAGCGGCCGCAGTGGCCATCAGCAGTTTCTTCATTTGAAAACTCCCATTGTTGGAACAAAAATGTTCACATCGGACCCTAGGCAAGCCGGTTCCAAAAGAAAAGTCCTATTGAACCGGAACAGTTTTCCCCGGGCCGCTTGGTTTATGCTGCACCTCCATATGATCCCCGGATGCAGCGCGGGCGTGGATTTACAAGGGAATCAACAGAAGGAAAAGACCTCAATGCTGCAGTACTCACGCCTTTTGACGGTAGCCGCCGCGCTGATGACGGTTTTCACGGCTTCTTATGCAGAAAAGCTCCCGTCCAGTCAGGGAGACCTTAGTGTAACGATGATGGCCGATGGCTTTGATGTGCCTTGGGCAATTGATTTTCTGCCGGACGGCAGCCTGCTGGTGACTGAACGCGATGGGCAGTTGCTTCATGTCCGCGCGGGGCGCAAACAACATGTCAAAGGGGTGCCTCCCGTGGCCGCCGAAGGGCAGGGCGGCCTGCTGGATGTGATGGTGCCAAGGGATTTCACCCAAAGCCGCGAGGTTTTCTTGACCTTTGCCAGGCGTCAGGGCCGCGGTGCAGGCACCGCGCTGGCTGTTGGGCGGCTCAGCCCGGACAACACCCGCCTGACAGACGTCCGGGTGCTGTTCGAAGCTGCACCGGGTGCATTGGGCGGGCGGCATTTCGGCGCCCGCGTGGTGGAAGCGAGGGATGGAAGCCTGTTCATTTCGCTGGGCGAGCGCGGCGACCGGCCCAGTGCCCAGAACCTGCGGCTGCACCAGGGATCGGTGGTGCGGATCAACCGCGACGGCTCGGTCCCCGCCAGCAATCCCTTCACCAGCACACAAGGTGCGCAACCGGAGATCTGGTCCTACGGACACCGCAATCCGCAGGGCATGGAGCTGGATCTGCAGGGCAACCTGTGGGTTGCGGAACACGGCGCCAAAGGCGGCGATGAGGTGAACCGGGTCCGCAAAGGTGCCAACTACGGCTGGCCGGTGATTTCTTACGGGCGCCATTATTCGGGGGGCAAAATCGGCGAAGGCACCGCGAAACCAGGGATGGAGCAGCCGGAATGGTACTGGGATCCGTCCATCGCACCGTCCGGTTTGATGATTTACTCCGGCCGGATGTGGCCGCAGTGGCGCGGAGATATCTTTGTCGGCTCGCTGAAATTCAACTACATTTCCCGCCTTTCGGGAACGCCTCTTACCGAAGCGGAGCAGCTGCGCAGCGGCGAAACCGGACGCATCCGTGACCTGCAGGAGGCGCCCGACGGCAGTATCTGGTTTGCTTCGGAAAGCGAGGGCGCGGTATACAGGCTATCGCGCTGACCAGCGGGCAGGCAGCGCTGGTCACACCTTGTACGTTGCCGCCTTGCTGCCGCGTTCGCGGTAGGGGGTGGTGTCGTAATGCGCCCGGTAGCACTTGGAGAAATGCGACGGTGAGGCAAAGCCGCAGGCCAGTGCCACGTTGATCACGCTCATATCCGTCTGCATCAGCAGGTTGCGCGCCTTTTGCAGCCGGATCTCCATGTAATAGCGCTTGGGTGAGCGGTTCAGGTAACGGCGGAACAGACGCTCCAGCTGGCGGGTGGACATGCCGACGTCCTGCGCCAGAACCGACGGGCTGATCGGCTCTTCGATATTGGCTTCCATCATCTGGATCACCATTGACAGCTTCGGATGGCGCACCCCGATGCGGGTCGGGATCGACAGACGCTGGGTATCCTGGTCGGTCCGGATGGACGAATAGATCAGCTGGTCCGCCACCGCATTGGCCAGCTCCTCGCCATGGTCATTGGCAATCAGCTTGAGCATCAGATCGATGGACGAGGTGCCGCCTGCGGTGGACAGCCGGTTGCCATCAATCACAAAGACCGATTTGGTCAGGTCAACCTCGTCGAACTCCTCGGCAAAGCTGTCGGCGTTTTCCCAGTGGATAGTGGCCCGCTTACCGTCCAGCAGACCGGCCTTGGCCAATGTGTAAGAGGCGGTGCAAAGCCCGCCGATGGTCAGCCCCTTGCGGGCTTCGCGGCGCAGCCAGGCCAAGAGCTTTTTGGTGGTGGAGTCCTGCACATCAATGCCAGAGCACAGCATGACCACATCGTCGCGGTGCAGGTCGCTCAGATCGCCGTCCAGGTTAAACGTGGTGCCGGCCGAACAGGTCACCGTTTCACCGCCTTCACCGATCAGCGTCCAGGCATAGGTGTCCTTCCCATGCATCCGGTTGGCAATCCGCAGGCATTCGACAGCCGATGCATAGGAAAGCATCGTGAACTTATCGAGAAGCACAAAAACGAACCGTTTTGGCTGGCCGGCGTCAACTCCAGAATCAGCAGGCTTGCGTGGCGTCTGCATGGCGAGCGTCCTTCAAGAAACAATTCGGGCCGCGGCAGCACGCTCCGCGGCAGGTCGGGAAACCGTGCTCACAGCTTGGACCCGGGGTCAAGTGGGCGCAATTCTAAACTGGCCACCCCGGTGCGGATTTTGTATAGAGCACCCAACACAATCCAAAGACCTCTGATGCGGAGATAAAGTCATGAGCGAATGGCAAAAAACGGACTGGCGCAACAAGCCGCGGGTTCAAATGCCGGACTATACCGATGCGGCAGCGCTGAATGCTGTCGAGGCTCAGCTTTCCAAATTCCCCCCGCTGGTCTTTGCCGGCGAAGCGCGCCGCCTTAAACAGCATATTGGTGCTGCAGGGCGCGGCGAAGCCTTTCTGCTGCAGGGCGGCGATTGCGCCGAAAGCTTTGACCAGTTCAGCGCTGATGCGATCCGCGACACCTTTATGGTGATGCTGCAAATGGCGATGGTGCTGACCTATGGCGCCAAGGTGCCGGTGGTGAAAGTGGGCCGTATGGCCGGCCAGTTCGCCAAGCCGCGCAGCGCGCCGACCGAAACCATTGATGGCGTTGAGCTGCCCAGCTACCGCGGTGATATCATCAACGAGTTGGAATTTACCTCTGCCGCGCGCATTCCCAACCCGCAGAAGATGCTGCAGGCCTATACCCAGGCCGCTGCAACGCTGAACCTGCTGCGCGCTTTCTCCACCGGCGGGTTTGCCGATATGAGCCGGGTGCATTCCTGGACCCTGGGCTTTACCGATGAACAGGAAGTCCAGAAATACAGCGAGATCGCAAACCGTATTCAGGACACCATTGATTTCATGGCTGCCGCCGGCATAACCGCCGACACCACCCACGAATTCTCGACCGTGGATTTCTACACCAGCCACGAAGGGCTGCTGCTGGAATATGAGGAAGCGCTGACCCGGCTTGATTCAACCTCCGGCAAATGGCTGGCCGGTTCCGGCCACATGATCTGGATCGGCGACCGCACCCGCCAGCCAGACGGCGCCCATGTCGAGTTCTGCCGCGGTGTGCTGAACCCGATCGGCCTTAAATGCGGCCCGACCACCACCGCCGAGGATCTTAAGGTGCTGATGTCGCGCCTGAACCCGGAGAACGAAGAGGGCAAGCTGACCCTGATCGCCCGCTTCGGCGCAGGCAAGGCCGGTGAACATCTGCCGCGCTTGGTCAAGGCGGTCAAGGAAGAGGGCGCCAATGTCACCTGGGTCTGCGACCCGATGCATGGCAACACCATCAAATCCTCCACCGGCTACAAAACCCGTCCTTTTGACAGTGTTCTGCGCGAAGTGCGCGACTTCTTCGGTGTTCACAAGGCCGAAGGCACTATTCCGGGCGGCGTGCATTTCGAAATGACCGGCCAGGACGTGACCGAATGCACCGGCGGCGTCCGCGCGGTGACGGATGAGGATCTGAGCGACCGCTACCACACTGCCTGCGATCCGCGCCTCAACGCCAGCCAGTCGCTGGAGCTGGCCTTCCTGGTGGCCGAGGAACTGTCTGCCCTGCGGGCCTCCCAAAGCACCCGCCAGGCTGGCTGAAGCCTGGACAGGCCGCGCGCTGTTACGGCGCGTGGCCATTTGAAACATTGCACATGCAAAAAAGGCGCCCCGGGGTTCTCCCTAGGGGCGCAGTCGCTTCAAGTGCTATGACCTTGGACTTGAATTGAAAATACTTATGCGGCGGGGCCGTATTCCGGCGCCTGCATGTCAGTCGCGGCTCACAATCAAACGCAGATGCGAAGCCCGCTTGCGCTTACCTTCGTTCGGGTCCGCGGCCTTCGCGGTTGTATCTGCCGGTTCCCCAAGTTTACCTGCGCGGCTGCGTTCCAGCAGCGCCTTGGCCTCGTCCATAATTGAACGTTCCGGTTTGAACCGCGCCTGGGTTTCTGCAAAACCCGGGTTAGGCTGGTTTGCGTCCCGACCCTCGTCTGCGGCTGAATCCCGCGGTTTGGCTTTGAACCCGGCAGCACCAGGGGCTTTGCCGACCGCACGCATTTCGATCGACGAGATCGAGAAACGCTGCGAGGTGGCGGCCGCCCCTTCATCCGCGACCAGAACCCCCAGAACCCGGCTGATATCGCCCAGGTCGCTGCGCAATGGCAGCAGCAGCATGCGGGCGTCACGCGGTGTGCGCTGGCGCGGTGCCTCGATTTGCAGCTCCAGCTCAATAATGGCGGGGGTTTCGAACATATGCTCCATGGCAGAGCTTAGCTGTTTGCGGGCCTCGGTGGTAAAGAACGCCGTCACCGGCATGCCGCGCACTTCCATACCTGCCATTTCGTTCACCAGCGTTCCGGCAAGGCGGAAGCGGGCAATGCCAGGTGCGATCCGTTCCAGAATGAATGTATTGCTCAGGATGTTCTCCAGCCCGCGCGGATCAATCTGCGAGCGGCTGGGCACATCATCACCGCGGCGCAGCGCGGTCCAATAGGCTTCCGCTTGGCGCAGCGGCGATTGCGAGCCGCCCTTGCGGAAGCGGTTCATGGAAATAACCTTGTCTTGACCTGTCGGCACTTCGGTTCCGCTGCGGCTGCCAAAAATCATATCTTCATCCCCTTCAACCCCGGCCTTCCCTTTGGTTGCGGCAACCGATGGCTGCGTTAACTCTTAGGGCCGGCTTGGTTACCCTGAAGTTAAGATGACACAATCTAATTCAAATTTGGACTACTTCTTTAAGCAATGGTTAACGCGATAGGCGCGCCGCGGTTATGCGATTGCGCTTGCACCCTATACTTTTGAGACAGTAGAGCTGATCAATCACCAGCGACAAGAGGGCCTGCCCGATGACCATCCGCAGCATGACCGCCTTTGCCTCAGCGCAAGGCAGCTCTGATCAGCACAGCTGGAGCTGGGAGCTCCGATCGGTCAATGCCAAGGGGCTGGATCTGCGGCTGCGGGTGCCGGATTGGCTGGAAGGCCTTGAAAATCATGTCCGGTCGGCCCTGGCTAAAGCCCTGGCACGGGGCAATGTCTCGCTCACCTTGCGTGTTTCGCGCAGCGAAGACGGCACCGCGCAGATGCGGATCAACAGTGCCGTTCTGCAATCGGTGATCAAGTCGCTGGCTGAGACACAATCCATTGCCAAGCAGAACCGGGTGGAAATCCGCCCGGCCTCAGCCGCCGAAGTTCTCACGTTCAAAGGGGTGCTGGAGCAGTCCGCGGGGGACGATGATCCGGCACCGCTGGTCGCTGCACTCAGCAAGGAATTGGAAACCCTTGTGGCGGAATTCGTGCAAATGCGCGAAGCCGAGGGGGCCGCACTTGCCCAAATCCTTAACGGCCAGCTGGAGCAGGTCGCCGCGCTGACGGCCCGGGCCGGGGAGCGTGCCGACGAGCGCAAGTTGAAAATGGCGGAGACGCTTAAGACCAACCTGGCGCGCGTCATGGACAATGCCGATGGCGCTGATCCGGACCGCGTGGCCCAGGAGCTGGCCCTGATCGCGGTCAAGGCGGATGTGACAGAAGAACTCGACCGTCTTGGCGCCCATGTGACTGCTGCCCGCGATCTTCTGGCCAAGGGCGGCGCGGTGGGCCGTAAATTCGACTTCCTGATGCAGGAGTTCAACCGCGAGGCCAACACGCTGTGTTCAAAAGCGCAGCACAGCGCCTTGACGGCAGTCGGGCTTGAGCTGAAAACCGTGATCGACCAGATGCGCGAGCAGGTGCAGAACATAGAATAAGAAAAGGAGTGCCCAGATGGCGGACCGCCGCGGCCTTTTGATCATCCTCTCATCGCCTTCGGGCGCCGGTAAATCCACTTTGGCCCGCCGCCTGATGGCCTGGGACCCGGGCCTCAAATTTTCGGTCTCCGCCACCACCCGCGCCCCGCGTCCGGGTGAGGAGCACGGCCGCGAATATTATTTCACTTCCGAAGACGACTTCCGGCAGAAGGTGGCCGAAGGCGGCATGCTGGAACACGCCCATGTGTTCGGTAACTTCTACGGCTCCCCCGCAGGCCCGGTGAAAGACACCATAGAATCCGGTCAGGACGTGCTGTTCGACGTCGATTGGCAGGGTGAAATCCAGATCCGCAATTCAGACCTGGGCAAACACGCGCTGTCGATCTTTATCCTGCCGCCCTCGATCACCGAGCTGCGCCGCCGTCTGGAAACCCGTGCTCAGGACAGCGAGGATGTGATTTCCAAGCGAATGCTGAAAAGCTGGGATGAGATCAGCCACTGGGGTTATTATGATTATGTGCTGGTCAACGATGATCTGGACGAGACCGAGGCCCGGCTGAAAACCATTGTCGAGGCCGAGCGGATGCGCCGCATCCAGCAGCCCAGGTTACAGGATCATGTCCGCACCCTGCAAACCCAGTTCGAGGAACAGTCATGACCTTGTATGCACTCGGGGATAACCAGCCGCAGCTTCACGAAGACACCTGGGTCGCCCCTGATGCCAACCTGATCGGCAAAGTAGTGATGGAGGCGGGCGCTTCGGTCTGGTTCGGCGTCACCATTCGCGCCGACCACGAGGAAATACGCATCTGCGAAGGCACCAACGTGCAGGAAAACGTGGTGATGCATATTGATGCAGGCTATCCGCTGACCATCGGCAGGAACTGCACCATCGGCCACAAGGCGATGCTGCACGGCTGCACTATTGGTGAAAATACCCTGGTTGGCATGGGCGCCACCATCCTGAACGGCGCAAAGATCGGCAGGAATTGCCTGATCGGGGCAGGGGCATTGATAACCGAGAACAAGGAAATCCCCGACAACTCGCTGGTGATGGGAAGCCCGGGCAAGGTGGTGCGTGAAGTGGACGCCGAGTTGGCGGAAAAGCTCACGCAAAGCGCGCTGCTGTATCAGGACAACATGCGCCGCTTTCGGGCAGAGCTGAAACCGCTGTAATCGGGCCGGCTGCCACATCAGCTTTACACAGCGGCGCTAGACAGGCTGGGAATGTAACCGCGGGGTACAGATGACGACCGATCAGATTGACGGGTTTCTGGCGGCGATCCCGCTGCCTGCCGTGATGGTGGACCAGACCGAACGTTTCATCGCTGTGAACAGCGGCGCCGAGGCGCTGCTGGGGCAGGGGATCAGGGGCCGCCACTTCGCCACCATCCTGCGCCAGCCCAGCGTTGCCACAGCCATCGAGGCCTGCCTGAACGACAAGGAATCGCGAACCGCGCGGCACCTGTCCAACGACGGCGCCCAAGACACTGCTTACACGGTCACCCTGCGATATGTCCCTGGCATTGGCGCTGTTGGCGGCGGCGCGGCCCTGGTTTGTTTTGATGACATTACCGAACGTGAGCAAGCCAGCCAGATGCGCCGCGATTTTGTGGCCAATGTCAGCCATGAGCTGCGCACGCCGCTGACGGCTTTGATCGGCTTTATCGAAACCCTGCGCGGCCCGGCCAAGGATGATTCCGCTGCCCGGGACCGTTTCCTGACAATTATGGAGGGCGAAGCCAGCCGGATGAACCGCCTGGTCGGGGACCTCCTGTCGCTGAACCGGGTCGAAAGCGAAGAACGGGTGCGCCCCAAGCAGAGCGTCGATCTGGCCGCCCATCTGGCTACGACGCTGAAAACCCTCGCTCCGGTCGCCGAGGCGCGCGGCGTTTCAATGGAGTTGAAGGCGCCGCAGGACAGTGCAACGGTCATTGGCGATCCGGATCAGCTGCAGCAGGTGTTCACCAACCTGGTTGAAAACGCGGTCAAATACGGAGGCGACCGGGTCTGCGTTGAGCTTAGCTTTACAGAACGGGAGCCGTCGGTGCGCGTGCCTGCAGCCCGTGTTCAAGTGATCGACAACGGGCCGGGCATCGACCCCGTTCATCTGCCGCGCCTGACAGAACGGTTCTACCGCGCCGACAGCCACCGCTCGCGTGAGATGGGCGGAACCGGGCTGGGGCTGGCCATTGTAAAACACATAATCAACCGCCACCGTGGACGGCTGCGGGTGGAAAGCGATCTGGGCCAGGGGTCTGTTTTCACAGTGATCCTGCCCAAGTAGGCCGTCTTTCTGAAAATACTGCCAAGGCATCCAAGCCGCCGCCGGACACCCGGCGGCGGTTTTCTTCTTTCGTGTCACATTTTTTGCCGCCGAAACGCGGTTTGTCATGCAGCTGTTACACTGCCGTCACAAAAGGCTCATCAGCGGCTTCTACGAGGGGCCTAGATCATCGACGGGGTGATCGAACTTAGAAACTCTTGGAGACACAAATGTCCTTTGTGAAACTGACCGCTTCCACCCTGGCTATCGCCGCCGTATCCGCCACCGCAGCAGCTGCCCGCGACCAGGTGCAGGTTGCCGGTTCGTCGACCGTTCTGCCCTATGCTTCGATCGTGGCAGAAGCCTTTGGCGAAAACTTCGATTTCCCGACCCCGGTTGTGGAATCCGGCGGCTCCTCCGCTGGTCTCAAGCGGTTCTGCGAAGGCGTGGGCGAGAACACCATCGACGTTGCCAATGCGTCGCGCAAGATCAAGGACAAGGAAATCGCCGCCTGCGCCGAAAACGGCGTGACCGGCATCATCGAAGTCCGCATCGGCTATGACGGCATCGTGTTTGCCTCGGACATCAACGCCAATTCTTTTGAGTACACCCCTACCGACTGGTTTCTGGCGCTGTCCGACAAGATCATGGTCGACGGCAAACTGGTCGACAACCCGAACACAACCTGGGCCGACGTGAACGCCAACTTTCCGGCTGTCGACATCCAGGCCTTTGTTCCGGGCACCAAACACGGCACCCGCGAAGTCTTTGAGGACAAGGTGATCCTGGCCGGCTGCGAAGCCACCGGCGCGTTTGAGCACCTGCTGGCCCACGCCGAAGGGGATAGTGACAAAGCCAAGAAGAAAGCAGCCGAGAAAGCCTGTATCGCCCTGCGCACCGACGGCAAATCGGTCGATATTGACGGCGACTACACCGAGACCCTTGCCCGCATTGAAAGCAACAAGGACGGTATCGGCGTCTTTGGCCTGGCGTTTTATGAGAACAACACCGACAAGCTGCAAGTTGCCACCATGTCCGGCATCGTGCCTTCGACCGAAAGCATCGCAACCGGCGAATATCCGGTCTCCCGCCCGCTGTTTTTCTACGTGAAGAAAGCCCACATCGGCGTGATCCCGGGCCTGAAGGAATACGCGGAATTCTTCGTGGCTGACGAAGTTGCCGGCGAAGACGGCCCGCTGGCCGAATACGGTCTGGTTGCCGACCCGGAACTGGCGGACACTCAGGAATCTGTTTCCAACGAGGCCGTGATGGGCGGCAACTCCTAAGACGCCCTGTGTGCGATTGACCCCCGCCGGGGCGGAGCCATCCGCCCCGGCGCTTTCTTTCCGCGGCAGGGCTGCCGCAGCAAATACGCCACCGCCAAACCGGAGCTTTTCATGCCCACTTTCTGGCTTGTTGCCCTCCTGCTCGCACTGTCTGCCGCTGGCTTTTACGGCGGCCGCCGCCGCGCGATTGCCACTGCAAACGGTGATGTGAGGGACCTGCACTCGCTGCCGTCATATTACGGCTACCATGTTGCGATGGCCGCCTTTGTCCCGGCCGTCACGGCGCTGGCCATCTGGCTTCTGGCGCAACCGATGTTCATCGAGACCCGTGTCTCCGGCACAATCCCGGCTGAAGCGGTTCCGGAAAACTCCACCCTGGGCCTGGTGATGAGCGACGTGCGCCGCGTCGCCGAGGGGCTGGACAGCGCAGTGGAACAGGGGCTGTTGACCGCCCGCCAGGCGCGCGACATCAACAGCGGCGACCAGAACGTGCGTGCCCTGCTGGGTGAGGTCGGCGTGGCCCTTGGCTCGGACGTGCAGCCCGAAGTCCTGACGGCGGCCCAAACCTACCGCAACCTATCGCACACCGGTCGGACCGCCATGATCGTGGTTGTCGCGCTGCTGGCATTTGGCGGTTTCGCTTGGGCCTACAGCCGCAGCCACAAGGATTTCCGTGCCCGGAATGTGGTGGAGCGGGCCATTCTGGCGCTGCTGATCCTTGCCGCCTCGCTGGCGATCCTGACTACCATCGGCATCGTTCTGTCGATGCTGTTTGAAACCAAAAACTTCTTTGGCCTGCACAGTTGGACGGATTTCTTCTTCGGCTCCACCTGGGCGCCCAACTTCCGCGGCGACAGTGAGCTGTCGATCCTGCCGCTGTTGTGGGGTACGCTCTATATCTCCTTTATCGCCCTTTTGGTGGCGGTGCCGGTTGGCCTGTTTGCAGCCATCTATCTGTCGGAATATGCCAGCGGCACTGTACGGGCCTTTGCCAAACCGCTGCTGGAGATCCTCGCCGGTATCCCGACCATCGTTTACGGCCTGTTTGCGCTGCTGACCGTTGGTCCGGCACTGGCGGACCTCTTTGGCAAGGGCGGCCTCTTGGGGGTCGAGTGGATGGCCGGTGCCACTTCGGTGCTGACTGCCGGGTTGGTGATGGGCATTATGCTGATCCCCTTTGTCTCCTCGCTGTCCGATGACATCATCAACGCGGTGCCGCAGGCAATGCGCGATGGCTCCTTGGGCCTCGGCGCTACCAAATCTGAAACCGTGCGCCAGGTGGTGATACCGGCGGCGCTGCCGGGCATTGTCGGCGCGGTGCTGCTGGCCGCCTCGCGTGCCATTGGCGAGACCATGATCGTGGTGATGGGGGCTGGGGCGATTGCCAAGTTCTCTGCCAACCCGCTGGAGTCGATGACCACGATCACCACCCGCATCGTCAGCCAGCTGACCGGTGACACCGACTTTGCCAGCCCCGAAACGCTGGTTGCCTTTGCCCTGGGTCTGACCCTGTTTGTCCTGACCCTCGGCCTGAACGTCCTGGCGCTCTATATCGTGCGCAAATACCGGGAGCAGTACGACTGATGACCGATCTCAGCCAATCCCCCTCTGCGCCGCGCAAACACGGCGGCTCGCTGCTGGAGCAAACCCCGCATACCAAAAAGCGCAACGCGGCAGAAACCCGGTTCAAGGCTTATGGTATTGCTGCCATCGCTGCCGGCCTGCTGATGCTGGCGATCCTGGTGACCACCATCGTCGGCAAGGGCACCGGTGCGTTCCAGCAGACTTTTGTCACCCTGAAAGTGGACCTGCTGGAAGCCAAACTAGACAAGAAGGGCAACCGCGACCTGGCCGATATCAAGAAGGTCACCACCTTCGGTTATGCCCCGATCATCAAGGGCGCGATGGAGGCCGCGGTGGCGGAGCTGGGCATTGAGACCAGCCTCAAATCCAAGGAACTGGCCGGCATCCTGTCCAAGGACGTCGCCGCCCAGCTGCGCGATTTTGTCATCGCCAACCCGGATCAGATCGGCCAAACGGTTGAGTTCCGCTTCCTCGCCTCAGGCCGGGTGGACGGCTACCTGAAGGGCCGCGTCACCCGTGACAGCATCGTCAACGACAAGAACATCTCGGCCGAGCAGCTTGATCTTGTTGACGCTTTGGCTGCTGCCGGGGTGCTGGAAAAAACCTTCAACCTCGACTTCATCCTGGGCGCCGATGCGTCTGACGCCCGCCCCGAGGCTGCTGGTATCGGCGTTGCAATGCTGGGGTCGCTGTTCATGATGCTGGTGGTGCTGGCGCTGGCGCTGCCGATTGGTGTGGCCGCGTCGATCTACCTTGAGGAATTCGCGCCGCAAAACTGGCTCACCGACATGATCGAGGTGAACATCTCCAACCTCGCCGCGGTGCCCTCCATCGTGTTCGGTATCCTCGGCCTTGCGGTGTTCATCAACTACATGCACTTGCCGACCTCGGCCCCCTTGGTGGGCGGGCTGGTGCTGACACTGATGACTCTGCCGACCATCATCATCTCCACCCGCGCCTCGCTGAAATCGGTGCCGCCGTCGATCCGCGACGCCGCGCTGGGTGTCGGGGCGTCCAAGATGCAGGCGGTGTTTCACCACGTGCTGCCGCTGGCCGCACCGGGCATCCTGACCGGCACCATTATTGGACTGGCGCAGGCACTGGGCGAGACCGCGCCGCTGTTGCTGATCGGCATGGTCGGCTTCATCGCCTCCAACGCGCCGGAAACGATTGCCGACGGCCTGCTGGCGCCGAACTCCGCCATGCCCGCGCAGATCTACGAATGGGCCAAACGCGCCGACCCGGCCTTTTATGAACGCGCCTGGGGCGGCATCATCATCCTTCTCATCTTCCTGGTGACCATGAACACTTTCGCCGTGATCCTGCGCCGCCGCTTTGAACGCCGCTGGTAAGGGGGCATAGTGCAATGAACGACATGACCTTGATGGAAAACACCGTGGACACACAGAAAATCAAAATCGCCGCCAAGGACGTCAACGTCCACTACGGCGACAGCCACGCGATCAAAGACGTGAATGTCGAGATCGAGGACAAGACCGTCACCGCCTTTATCGGCCCCTCGGGCTGCGGCAAGTCGACCTTCCTGCGCTGTCTGAACCGGATGAACGATACCATTGATATCTGCCGCGTGAAGGGCGACATCCTGCTGGATGGCGAGGATATCTATGACCGTCGCGTCGACCCGGTACAGCTGCGCGCCAAGGTCGGCATGGTGTTCCAGAAGCCGAACCCGTTTCCGAAATCGATCTATGACAACGTGGCCTATGGCCCTCGCATTCACGGCCTTGCCAAGAACAAAGCGGAACTGGATGAGATCGTTGAAAAATCTCTGCGCCGCGCAGCCATCTGGGACGAGGTGAAAGACCGCCTTGATGCCCCTGGTACCGGCCTGTCCGGCGGCCAGCAGCAGCGCCTGTGCATCGCCCGCGCCGTAGCCACTGAACCAGAAGTGCTGCTGATGGATGAACCATGCTCGGCGCTTGACCCCATCGCGACTGCGCAAGTGGAGGAACTGATCGACGAACTGCGCAGCCAGTATTCGGTGGTGATCGTCACCCACTCGATGCAGCAGGCCGCGCGAGTCAGCCAGAAGACCGCCTTCTTCCACCTCGGCAATCTGGTGGAATTCGGTCCCACTGGCCAGATCTTCACCAATCCCGAAGATCCGCGCACCGAGAGCTACATTACCGGCCGGATCGGCTGATCTTTAGGAAAAACAAATGACTGCACAGCATATTGCATCTGCTTTCGACCGTGACCTGGAGGCAATCCAGGCCCGGATCATGAAAATGGGCGGCCTGGTCGAGGACGCTATCCGCGAAGCCGCCAAGGCTCTTGAAACCCGCGATGAAGAACTGGCCCTGACTGTGCGCCAGGGCGACAAGGCCATTGACGGGCTGGAAGAATTGATCAACGAGGAAACCGCCCGGCTGATCGCGCTGCGTGCTCCGGCGGCTTCCGACCTGCGGCTGGTGCTGTCAGTGATGAAGATCGCCGGCAACCTGGAACGCATTGGCGATTATGCGAAAAACATGGCCAAGCGCACCACAGTGCTGGCTCAGGGGCCGAACACCAGCGAAGGCGCCGCCGCCCTGCGCCGGATGGCGCGCGAGGTAGAGCGGATGTTGAAGGACGCGCTTGATTCCTATATCCAGCGCGACGTGGAACTGGCCCGCGACGTGATAGAGCGCGACCGCGATGTGGATCAGATGTACAACGCCCTGTTCCGCGAATTTTTGACCCACATGATGGAAGACCCGCGCAACATTTCGGCCTGTATGCACTTGCATTTCATCGCAAAAAACACTGAACGCATGGGCGACCATGTGACCGCGATTGCAGAACAGGTGATCTATCTGGTCACCGGCGAAAAGCCGGAGGAAGACCGCAAGAAGTTCGACACCACCTCAACCACACCGCAGGAGATCTGACCAATGGCTGCCGATCAGCCCACTGTTTTGGTTGTAGAAGACGAAATGGCACAACGGGAAGTGCTGGCCTATAACCTCGAAGCGGACGGTTTTCGTGTGCTCAGGGCCAAGGACGGCGAGGAAGCCTTGCTGATGGTTGAGGAGGACATGCCGGATATGATCATCCTCGATTGGATGATGCCCAATCTCAGCGGTATTGAAGTGTGCCGCCGCCTCAAGACCCGCGCGGAAACCCGCAATATCCCGGTTATCATGCTGTCCGCGAGGTCCGAAGAAGTGGACAAGGTGCGCGGCCTGGAAACCGGCGCCGACGATTACGTTGTGAAGCCCTATTCGGTGGCGGAGCTTATGGCCCGCGTGCGCAGCCAGCTGCGCCGGGTGCGGCCCTCTACCGTGGGTGTGCGGCTGGAATATGATGATATCGTACTGGACGCCGAAACCCACAAGGTCAGCCGGGGCGGCAACCCGCTCAAGCTGGGACCGACCGAATTCCGCCTGCTCTCCACCTTCATTGAAAAACCGGGCCGGGTGTGGAGCCGTGAACAGCTGCTGGATCGCGTCTGGGGCCGTGACATCTACGTCGACACCCGCACCGTCGACGTCCACATCGGCCGATTGCGCAAGGCGCTCACCCAGCACGGCGGCAACGATCCGGTCCGTACGGTGCGCGGCGCTGGCTACGCCTTAGGCTGAAACCCGGGCTGAAATCTGGGCTGAACCGGCACCAAGGGACACGGATGGCGTAAAGGGGGGGCACGCATGGCCCCCCTGATTTTAACGCGGCAGCGGGTCTTCGGGCTGGGCCTTCCCGGCCAGCCAGGTGCGGAATTTCATCAGCGCCGGCGCGTTGGATTTCCGCTCCGGCCAGACCAGGTAATAGGCGCCTTCGGTTTCCACCGGCTCCGGATGCAGCGCCACCAGGCGGCCTGTCGCCAGATCCTGCTCGACCAGATAATCCGGCATCAAGGCGACACCCAACCCATGCAGCGCAGCCTGGGTGATGGTTGCGAATTGATCATAGATTGTACCGCCCAGGCTGGCACCAGCTTCAATACCATTCTGCTCAAACCAATCGGTCCAGGCGTTTGTCCTGGTCTGAATGTGCAACAGCGGCAGCTTCAGGATGTCTTTGACCTCATAAATGCTGCGCCCTTCCAGAAGCAGCGGTGCGCAGACCGGCAAAAGCTGCTCGTGCTTCAAAAGCAGTGATTGCGTTCCCGGCCAGGACGCATCCCCAAAATGTATCGCTGCATCAAAGGGTTCAGTGGCAAAGTTGAAAGGTTCCAGCCGGGTCGCCATGTTGATGGTCACATCCGGGTGCAACCGGGCAAATTCCGGCAGCCGCGGCATCAGCCAGCGCATGCCAAAGGCAGGCAGGATTGCCAGATTGAGCGACCCGGCCAGCGGCGCGGCCTGTAAACGAAGGGTGGATTGCACGATCTGGTTCAATGCCTGGCGGATCTCGGCGGCGTAATCCTGCGCCTCTGTGGTCAGAGCCAGCCGCTTCTGGTCCCGTTGCACCAGGTCCATCCCCAATTGCCGTTCCAGCGTCTGCAGCTGGCGGCTGACAGCCCCTTGTGTCAACGCCAATTCATCTGCAGCCGCCGAGGCGCTGCCCAGCCGGTCCACTGCCTCCAGCGCGCGCAGCGAGGAGATCGAGGGCAGGAATTTACGCGGCACAGTCATGTATGAGTGTTTGTCATGGTTTGTTGCGAAAGTCTCGCTGTTTTTTCCGTTCACCTCGCGTTAGGGTTTGTCCAATTCGCGAACCACTGAGGTGACAAGATGACTGACAAACCCGCCCTGCGCGCCAAGGATACCCCGGACCTGGGCCGTTTCAATTGGGAAGACCCGTTGCGGTTGGAGGACCAGCTGACTGAAGACGAGCGGATGATCGCCGCCTCCGCCCGCGCCTATGCTCAGGAAAAACTTCAACCTCGAGTGCTAAGCGCTTATGAAAACGAGGAAACTGATCCGGAAATTTTCCGCGAGATGGGCGGGATGGGTCTGTTGGGCACCACCATCCCGGAGGAATACGGCGGGCTTGGCGGCGGCTACGTGTCCTATGGCCTGGTGGCCCGCGAGGTGGAACGGGTAGACAGCGGCTACCGCTCAATGATGTCGGTGCAAAGTTCGTTGGTGATGTATCCGATTTACGCATATGGAAGCGAAGAACAGCGCCGGAAGTACCTGCCCAAGCTTGCTACCGGCGAATGGATCGGTTGTTTCGGCCTTACTGAACCGGACGCGGGTTCTGATCCCGCCGGTATGAAAACCCGGGCTGAAAAGACCGAAGGCGGTTACCGTCTGACCGGCTCCAAAATGTGGATTTCCAACGCGCCTATCGCTGATGTCTTTGTTGTCTGGGCAAAATCCGAAGCCCATGGCGGCAAGATCCGCGGTTTTGTGCTGGAGAAGGGCTTGAAAGGCCTGAGCGCGCCAAAAATAAAAAACAAGGCCAGCCTGCGCGCGTCCATTACTGGTGAGATCGTGATGGACGGTGTTGAGGTCGGCGAGGATGCGTTGCTGCCGCATGTTCAAGGGCTCAAAGGTCCGTTCGGCTGTTTGAACCGCGCGCGTTATGGCATCAGCTGGGGCGCAATGGGCGCGGCTGAGGCTTGCTGGCACGCCGCCCGGCAATATGGCCTGGATCGCACGCAATTCGGGCGTCCGCTGGCCAACACCCAGCTGTTTCAGCTGAAACTGGCGAACATGCAGACGGAAATCACTTTGGGTCTGCAGGCGTCATTGCAGGTTGGGCGGCTGATGGATGCCGCCAATGCGGCGCCGGAAATGATCTCGATCATCAAACGAAACAACTGCGGCAAGGCGCTGGATATCGCCCGCATGGCGCGGGATATGCACGGTGGCAACGGCATCAGCCTGGAGTTCAACGTGATCCGCCACATGGTGAACCTGGAGACGGTGAACACTTATGAGGGCACCCACGACGTGCATGCCTTGATCCTGGGCCGGGCTCAGACCGGATTGCAGGCTTTCTTCTAAGCATCGCAAGCAGCGCGGGAAATTGTTCCTGCGCTGCATTACTGCATTTTTGAAATGCATTTCCGCAACATGGCTGCGCACCGGGAGTTCCGCAAAGGCTGGCAGGGGTGGAGTGCGAAACGCGCCAGCGGTTTTGGATCCGAAAGTGTTGATTGAGCAGGCGGGCAGAGGGCCAGAACCTTAAAGAATTTCGGAAAAAGTTCATCTGATGGTTAAATTTTAAAAATCCTATCGGCATTCTATAAGGAGTCTCAGGTGATCATTTGCCCCTGCCTTGCAGAAGTGAAACCGAACGCAAATGAGACTAAAATCCCATTCACCTTGCAGTTTCGCAAAATCAACCCGCTAAACGCCGGGTTAAATGCAGACACCTTTGCAGTTATTCAAAGTCATTTTGCTCAAATACAGGTGTGTTTTTGCAGGTTGATCGCCGTGTTCAGGCGAGGAGACCTGAAAAATTCCGCGTGTTAATAAAAGGTTAGCATCCTTTTCTGTGAGACAGAAGTGCTTTGTGAAAACTTTCTTAACTTACTGGCTGAGATAGCTGAGGGGGCGGGGAAACGCCCAGAGTTTCCGAGCCTGGCGTCCTGATTTTGTACTGGTCACAAAAAACGGACCGGAAAACTCCGGCCCGTATCAGCGCATCTGGAATGTCGGGTTAAGCCGGAAGGTGGATGTTGAACGTCTCGCGGATTGCCATGTCGGTTGCGGCATCAAACCGTGCGGATGCGCGCTGGGACAGGATCTTCTCCTTCTTGGCAATAGCCTTTTGGATCAGGTCAGGCTTTTCAAGCTCCACCCATTCCTTGGGAGATGTCCGGTCGCCCAGATCCGGGTAAACATAGTCGACCTGCATCCGGCTGAGGGTTTGATCGGTGCCCAGATAATGGCCAGGCCCGCCCATGCACGTGGCGCGCATCTGGTCCAGAGCGAGGGTTTCATCGTTCACCTCAATGCCGCGAACGCATCTCTGTGCCTGGCCGAGCAGATCGTTGTCCAAAATCAGCGACTCAAGGCAAAAACCCAGCAGTGACGCGTGCATACCGGCAGCTTCATAGGCCATGTTGAGGCCGGAAAGCCCCGCCATAACCGCAGAGCACATCTGCTCCCAGCCGGCCTGCATATCCGGCAGTTTGGAATCCGATGCGCCAGCCGCGGCGCCGCCCGGCAGGTTGTAAAATTTATGCATCTGAGCACAGCCTGCAGTCAGCAACGCCTGTTCGCCGGAGCCCACGGACATCGCGCCGGTGCGCAGATCAAGACCAAAGGGCCAAGTGCCGAAAATAGCGGGTGCGCCTGGACTTACGGCGTTAACATAAACCAGGCCGGCGAGGCATTCTGCAACCGCCTGGGTGATGGCGCCGGCGATGGACGAAGGGGCGGTTGCCCCGGCCATTCCGGCCGACAGCAGCAGCACCGGCATGCCGCCTTTGATGCATTCCTCCATCACTTCACAGGATTCGGTTGCAAACTTCATGGGAGGCACCACAAAACAGTTTGAGTTCGACACAAAAGGCCGCTCGCGCCACTTGTCTTCGCCGCCCGCAATCATGTGCAGCAGTTCCAGTCCCGGCTTCACGAAATCCGGTTCACTAAAAGAGACGCCGACATGTTTGGTCGTGCCTGCGGTGGTCGCGTAGATGGAGTTCAGGTCCATCTCAAGATTGTCGGGGATGTCGCGGCATACCATCGGACGTTGGACAAAGTGGATATTGTCCAGCTGATCACAGATGCGCGCAGCGTCGTGCAGATCCTGCACAGTTGAATCGCGGTATTCCTTGCCGTGGACGTCGACCACGCTGACCGCGGCCCCAGCAGTGCCATAGTGAACCCGGCCGCCAGACAACTGCAGGTCAGACTTGCCATCCCGGCTGTACAGGGTGACGGAGCGGTTTGCCTTGGCGATGGTGTCTTCGACCAGCGCGCGCGGGAACCGGATGCGGCCGTCATCCCCCAGCACGCAGCCGGCAGAAGTCAGATAATCGATACCGCTTTGCGGCGCGTCGGCAAGACCGATTTCTTCCAGCGCGGTAAGGGCGGCCTCATGGATTTTTTCCATATCTGCCTGGCTGAGCAACTTCAGCGCAGTGGATTCCATGCCGGGGCGGACCGGGCGCAGGTGTTCCGGCAATGCAGCAGCGCGGGCTGCACGGCGGGCATTACGCCCTCCGCTACGGGCGGCGCGGGACGGGGAGGCTTGATCGTTCATTCTGTGAGCCTTTCAGGAGAGGTGAGTTGAAGTGTTGAAACGTCAACTCACTGCGGCCGGCCCCTTGCCGCACGGCCCCGTGCCGCACCGATGGTGCGACAGATAAGGCTGACATGGCAGCGTTCACCTTGCATGCGGACTCCTGTTCAGTTCCCTGCAAATTGGCACGCTTTTGCGTCGTTTCTAGCACAATAGCGACCTTGGTGAAAAAAACGACATGTTTTTCATTTGAGCAGAGAGCGCCATGAGGCCTGAGAAGCCGCATGCTTTTTCCTAAAATGTCATCATTTTTAATGCTGTAATCTCGATTTTTAACGCTTCACGGAGTGGTTCATTGTTGGCAAAGTGAGTTCGGGAACCAAATATTAAGCATTAATGGCTATACTGGATATCCTGGGGATGGAGCGCTGATCCAGCGCATTTCAAAAAGGCACAGCCACATGCCGATGGTTAAAAAGGCCAGACACAGGTGCTCTCTAGCTGCGGTATTTGCGGCGGCGGCTCTGATTTCTCAGACATCTGCCGCAGAAGAATGGCGGCCGTTGCCCTCCGGTTTCACAGGTCAGGGCGCTGCTGCAACTGGCAGCAGACCAACAAGTGAAACACGCTCCTTTCAATTTGCCTATGGCCGCCATCTGGGGGGAATGATCCTGGCAGGCACTGTCTCGATGGAGCAGTCAGGCTTGCTGACACAAGCGGTGCAAGCGGAAGAAACCCGTCAGCTGCGGTTGCACGCGGGTTATGACTTTGGCCCTGCAACCGGTTTTGTGACCCTGGGCAGGGTACAGGCAGAAACGTCCAGCGGATCGCGGCATGGACCGCTGTTTGGCCTGGGCATGCGGGTTTCACTGAACCGTGCGCTGCAGGTGACCGGAGAATTGCTTCACCACGAGGCCGGACCAAGGGACGGCACTGCCAGCCCGCGCGGGGAGACCTTGTCGGTGAGTGCCGCTTTCCGGTTCTGACCCGGTCTTTTGAACATTCGGCAGCGTTGCCGCCACTAGGACCGGGGAGGCCGGTTTTCAATGGCTTGGCAATTTCCTGCCTGCGGAATCCGGCGGAAAGACGCACGTGCCTGAGGACTTTCGGCCAGTCACTGCCAGTTCAGCAGGCGTGATCAACGCGGCTCTGGAAGTTCCTGTGCAGAACCCTTTTGTAGCTGACAACGGCGCACAGCTTGCGCCGGGACTGCAAAAGGAGAAGTCTGAATGACTCGTTTCGTAGCTATGACAGCCATCGCCGCCGTAATGGGCAGTGCGGCCTTTGCCGGCAATGTAAGTGATCCGGTAATTGAACCCGCTCCAGCTCCGGCGCCTGTTCCGGTGGCCAATGATGGCGGCGACTGGACCGGTTTCTACCTGGGTGGCCAGGTCGGCCAGCTGGATGCAGACGCCAGCAACGGCGCCTCCGGAGACGATACCGCTTATGGTATTCACGGCGGCTACAACCATGATTTCGGCCGTTTCGTATTGGGCGGCGAACTGGAATATGATGCAACCGACCTGGATCTGGGCGGCGGTGCGACTGTTGACTCGGTTGCCCGTGCCAAGGTGAAGGCCGGCTATGACTTTGGCAATGTTCTGGCCTATGTGACCGGTGGCGTGGCCGAAGCTGACAGCTCGCTGGGCAGCGAAACCGGTGAGTTCTACGGTGTCGGCATTGCCTATCAGGTGACCGACCAGTGGCAAATCGGCGGCGAAGTGTTGGAGCATGAGTTCGACCAGTTCGGCAACTCGGGCGTGGGGGCGGATGCCACTTCGGTATCGCTGCGCGCGTCCTTCAAGTTCTAAGCCTGCCAAAATAACGGGCGCGGCACTCCTGTTCCGCCGCGCCCTGGGCCGCCCGGTCCGGGCCCAAGACGGACCGGGCGGCCGTTGCCGTTTGAGGCAAAAGGCTTGGCGGGCTGAATGTCCCGTGCTAAGCATCCTGCATGAACCAAAATTGCACCATCATTGACTGCTGCATTACCTGCTGACATATCAGCGGGCCGGTTTCTGTCGTTTTCATTTCTCTGACAAGTTGCTAAGCCCGCGCTGCGCGCAACGGGTGATGCCGGCCGTTTTTGGCTGGGCATGGGAGAGGAACCGGGCATGGGTACCATGGACATAGAGATCAAGCTGCAGAATACGAAGACCCGCAAGAAGGAGGTCTTTGAGCCGATCAACGCCAGCGATGTGCGGATGTATGTCTGCGGTCCCACGGTCTATGACCGGGCGCATCTGGGCAATGCGCGCCCAGTGGTGGTATTTGATGTGCTTTATCGTCTGCTTCGTGAGGTTTATGGAGCGGGAAAAGTGACTTACGCCCGGAACTTCACCGATGTAGACGACAAGATAAACGCGCGCGCCGCCGCAAGCGGGCGTCCGATCGGAGAGATCACCGCGGAAACCACGCAGTGGTTCCTGGATGACATGGGTGAACTTGGCGCGCTGCAGCCTAACCACATGCCGCGCGCAACCGAATACATCCCGCAGATGGTGGCGATGATTGACGACCTGATCGCCAAGGGCCACGCCTATGCGGCTGAAGGTCATGTGCTGTTTGCAGTCGACAGCTGGAAAGAGTCGTACGGCAAACTGTCGGGCCGGTCGGTGGACGACATGATTGCCGGTGCGCGGGTGGAAGTGGCGCCCTACAAAAAGAACCCGATGGATTTTGTGCTGTGGAAGCCTTCCACTGATGACTTGCCAGGCTGGGACAGTCCCTGGGGCCGCGGACGGCCGGGCTGGCACATTGAATGCTCAGCGATGTCTTATGAGCTTCTGGGCGAGACCTTTGACATTCACGGCGGCGGCAATGATCTGATGTTTCCGCATCACGAGAATGAAATTGCGCAAAGCTGCTGCGCCAATGGCGACGATAGTTTTGCGCGGTATTGGCTGCACAACGAGATGCTGCAGGTCGAAGGCAAGAAGATGTCCAAGAGCCTGGGCAACTTCTTCACCGTGCGTGATCTGCTGGATCAGGGCTATCCCGGCGAGGTGATCCGGCTTGTGTTTTTGCAGACTCACTATCGCAAACCGATGGATTGGACTGACAAAAAGGCAAAGGAGGCCGAGGCGACGCTGCGCAAGTGGCGGGCGCTGACCGCGGGCATCGAACCCGCGTCCAGCGCTGCTGCCGCGGTTCTGGCGGCTTTGGCGGATGACCTGAATACCGCTGGTGTCATTGCGGAGCTGCACAGGCTGGCGGCAGCTGGTGACGCAGCCGGTCTGCTGGCATCTGCCAATTTGCTGGGGCTGTTGACAGATGAGATGGGTGCGTGGGCTGCCGGACCGTCAATGGATCTCTCCGGCTATGAAGAAAGCCTGTTCAAAGCGCGTCAGAAGGCTATGGAAACGAAGGAATTTTCTGAAGTTGATCGTCTTAAGGCGGCCTTGATAGAAGCGGGTCTGGAAGTGCGGATGAGCAAGGCAGGTGTTGAGCTGGTGCCAGGTGCCGGTTTCAACCCGGCCAAGCTGGAGGGGCTGTGATGGCAAAAGAACGTCTCTACCTCTATGACACCACCTTACGGGATGGGCAGCAGACCCAAGGGGTGCAATTCTCAACCGCAGAAAAAAAGCAGATTGCCCAGGCACTTGACGGACTTGGTGTTGATTACATCGAAGGCGGCTGGCCGGGGGCGAACCCGACCGACAGTGCGTTTTTCAATGAGGCGCCTGATACACGCGCCACGATGACCGCCTTTGGCATGACCAAGCGGGCAGGACGGTCAGCGGAAAACGATGATGTTCTGGCGGCAGTGATGAATGCCGGAACGCCAGCGGTGTGTCTGGTGGGCAAGAGCCATGACTACCATGTGACCCAGGCGCTGGGGATCACTCTGGATGAGAACTTGGAAAACATCCGTGCATCGGTCGCCCATATCGTGGCGCAGGGGCGCGAGGCGTTGTTTGATGCCGAACACTTCTTTGATGGCTACAAGGATAACCCCGGTTATGCGCTTGATGCTTGCCGGGCTGCACTGGAGGCCGGGGCGCGCTGGGTGGTGCTGTGCGACACCAATGGCGGCGCCTTGCCATCCGAAGTGAAACGGATTGTTTCAGAAGTTGTCGCCGCCGGAATTCCAGGTGAAAAACTGGGCATACATAACCATAATGACACGGAAAATGCCGTCGCTTGCTCGCTCGCGGCAGTGGAGGCCGGCGCGCGCCAGATCCAAGGCACACTGAACGGCTTGGGTGAACGCTGCGGCAATGCCAACCTGACTGCGCTGATCCCGACACTGCTGTTGAAGGAACCCTATGCCAGCCAGTTTGAGACAGGCGTCACCCACGAAGCTTTGGAAGGCCTAACCCGGATCAGCCGGATGCTGGACGATATCCTGAACCGCGTTCCGGTGCGGCAGGCGGCCTATGTGGGGGCCTCGGCCTTTGCCCATAAGGCGGGGCTGCACGCCAGCGCGATCCTCAAGGATCCTTCGACCTATGAACACATTGTGCCGGACAAGGTTGGCAACGCGCGGGTTATACCGATGTCGAACCAGGCCGGTCAGTCGAACCTGCGCAAGCGTTTGACCGACGCTGGCCTGAGTGTTGAGACCGGCAATCCAGCGCTGGCGCTAATCCTGGACCGGATCAAGACGCGGGAGGCAGAGGGGTATTCCTATGACACCGCACAGGCATCGTTTGAGCTGCTGGCGCGCAAGGAGCTGGGGCAGCTGCCGGAATTCTTTGAAGTCAAACGCTACAAGGTCACCGTCGAACGGCGCAAGAACAAATACAACCGGATGGTCAGCCTGTCAGAGGCGGTTGTGGTGGTTAAGGTCGATGGCGAAAAGCGGCTGTCTGTCAGTGAATCCCTTGATGATACCGGCAGCGATCGTGGTCCGGTCAACGCGCTGGCACGGGCATTGAGCAAGGACCTGGGGCGCTATTCTGCACAGCTGGAAGATATGCGGCTGGTGGATTTTAAAGTGCGGATCACCCAGGGCGGCACCGAGGCGGTGACGCGGGTTATTATTGACAGCGAAGACAGCCAGGGCCACCGCTGGTCGACCGTTGGCGTCAGCCCGAACATCATCGATGCGTCGTTTGAGGCGCTGCTGGACGCGATCCGCTGGAAACTGATCCATGACGGCGGGGCCGGGCAGGCGGATGACGTTTGATGCTGATCTGACGGCCTGCGCCGAGCTGGTCCAGAAAAGCGACCCGGACCGGTTTTTGGCCACGATGGCTGCGCCGGTTCAGGCGCGGCCGTTGCTGTTTGCGCTCTATGCTTTCAATATCGAACTGGCGCGGGCACCCTGGGCCAGCCAGGAGAGTATGATTGCCGAAATGCGGGTGCAATGGTGGCGTGATGTAGGCGCCGAGATTGCCGAAGGGGGTTCTGTCCGCCGCCACTATGCGGCCACGCCATTGGGACGGCTGCTGAAGCCGGAACTGGCGGCCTGCATCGACGGTATGGCCGAGGCGCGGCGTTGGGATATATATAAGGATCCCTTTGGGGATGAAGCTGAATTTGATAGCTACATTAACCGCACCAGCGGTTCGCTGATGTGGATGGCGGCAGCGTCACTAGGTCAGGCGGATGAAGCCGCGGTAAGGGGCTTTGCCTATGGAGCGGGCATTGCCAATTGGTTGCGCGCCATTCCGGAGCTGGAAGCCCAAAAGCGGATCCCGCTGCTGGATGGCACCTTGGAAGGTGTGCAAGCTTTGGCGCGCAAAGGCTTGGAGCATTTGACTAAAGCCCGCTCAGACCGCAGCGCGGTCTCAAAACCTGCGGGGTGGGCGTTGCTGGTGGGCTGGCAGGCAGAGGCCATTCTGAAACAGGCGCTGCAACAGCCGGAGCGGGTGGCGCAGGGCGCGCTGGGGCAAAGCGAATTCCGGCGAAGAACCGGCCTGATGCTGCGGAGGGTCTCTGGCCGCTGGTAGATAGAAACCAAGGAAAAAGGCGCCTGATTGGGCGCCTTTCCTTTTATTGCGGGAGAATTTCTCAGGCTTCTTTGGGGCGCATCACCAGCCACATCAGCGCGCCGCCGGCCAGCACCAGGAAGGGCGCCATCGCCATGTTCACGGCGCTCCAGCCGTCGGCCGGGTTGCCGCCCGAGCAGTTCATCAGCCCGCCTGATGCCAGAGACGCCATGGTAACCCCGCCAAAGACCAGAAGGTCGTTGAGCCCCTGCATCCGGCCGCGCTCATAGCTTTCATGTGCGCCGGCCAGCATGGTAGTGGCGCCGATAAAGCCGAAATTCCAGCCCACGCCCAAAAGCACAAGCGCGATGAAGAAGTTTTCGATTTCAACGCCTTGCAGGGCAACAGCACCGGCACCGGCAAGGATCACCAGGCCTGCCGCCACAATCTTTTCCACACCGAAGCGGGCGATCAAGTGGCCAGTAAAGAAGGACGGCACATACATCGCCAGAACATGTGAGGTGACCACGTCGGCAGCATTGCCTTCGGTAAAGCCGCAGCCCACCACCGCCAGCGGCGTGGAGGTCATCACCAGGTTCATCAGCGCGTAAGAAACCATTGCGCAAATCACTGCAACGGCAATGACTGGAGTTTTCAGCAGCTCCATCCGGCTGCGGCCCTTGGGGCTGTCAGCGCTGGGGGCTGGCGGTTTGGGGATATCGAGGAACAGAAACAATGCTGCCCCCACAACGTTCACGGCTATCACCGCCAGGTAGGTGCCGAAAAACGGAATAACAAAGGCTTGGCTGGTGGCCTTTACAAGTTGCGGGCCGATAATGGCCGCTGCAAGCCCGCCTGCCATGACATAGGAGATCGCCTTGGGGCGGAACGCCTCGGACGCCGTGTCGGCTGCTGCAAAGCGGTAGAAGCCATGCGCGCTCATATAAACGCCGGTCAGCAGGCTGCCGATCAGAAAGATCGGAAAGGAGCCAAGGTACAACCCATAAGCCCCGACCAGCCCGCCCAAGGCGCCAAAGGCCGCCCCTGCGAAAAAGCCGGCCCGGCGGCCCCAGCGCTGCATGACGGCTGAGACCGGGGTGGCCGCCATCATCGACCCGGCCACGATCAGCGAGATCGGCAAGGTGGCAAAACAGGGGTTCGAGGCCAGCGACTGCCCGGCCAGGCCGCCGACGATGAAGATCATCGGCATCTGGGCGCCGAGGAGCGCCTGGGCCAGCACCAGGATGGCAACGTTTTTCTTGGCGACGGCGTCGCTGGGGGTGGTCATGCTCATGGTCATGTGGGATGCGTAGCTGTGAATATGTGCAGGAGCAAGCCAGCGGGCTGGACCTTGTGATCACGGTTTCTTTCAACCGCCGCCAATCAGGGGGTAACGTGGCGTCATATGGACAGACATTCCTGCCGGGGGCGGGACGGATTATCCAATGCGACGCCTGCGTGAGTGAGGGCGCCGAATGGCTGGCCGCGCAGGACAGCCGGTTTGCCGATGCATTGAAACTGACCGGCCCTTTGCCGCTGCGCCGCAAGCCGGACGGGTTTGCCGAACTGTTGAGCGCAATTGTCAGCCAGCAGGTGAGTGTGGCCTCCGCCAAGGCGATCTGGGCGCGGATGAAGGCCGCCAGGCTCACCGGGCCGCGTAAGATACTGTGGGCCACGGATGAGGAACTGCGCGCAGCGGGCCTCAGCCGCCAAAAGATCCGCTATGCCCGTGCGCTGGCAGAGGCACGCATTGATTTCAAAGCTTTGCGGGACGTTCCGGATGCGGAAGTGATTGCACGTCTGGTCGAAGTTCCGGGGATCGGTGTTTGGACGGCTGAGATTTATGCAATGTTTTCGCTGGGCCGGGCCGATGTCTTTGCCCACGGTGATCTGGCCTTGCAGGAGGCTGCAAGGGTGCTGTTTGATCTGCCGGCCCGCCCCAAGGACCGGGAACTGCGGCAAATGGCCGAAGACTGGTCGCCCTGGCGATCGGTTGCGGCGCGCATTCTCTGGGCCTATTACCGGGTGGCGAAGGACAGGGAAGGGATCCGATGACTCGTGTACTGAATGCCGGCCGCAAAGAGCCGCTCTCCGGCGATATCCGCTCGATTGTGGTGTTCCTGCATGGCTATGGCGCCAATGGCGCCGACCTGCTGGGGCTTGCGGACCCTTTGGCTGAACATCTGCCGGATACGCTGTTTGTCGCGCCTGACGCGCCTGAGGCCTGTGCCGGCGCCCCGATGGGCTATCAGTGGTTTCCGATCCCCTGGATCGACGGCTCCTCGGAAGAGGAAAGCATGCGCGGCATGCAGGCGGCCGAGGAAGATCTGAATGCCTTCCTGAATGCGCTGATGGTGGACGAGGACGTGCTGCCGGAACAGGTGGTGCTGTTCGGGTTCAGCCAGGGCACAATGATGAGCCTGCAGATTGCTCCACGGCGCGAAGACGCGGTGGCCGGCATTGTAGCCTTTTCCGGCCGTCTGCTGGCGCCTGAACTGCTCAAGGACGAAGCTGTGTCCAAAATGCCGATCCTGCTGGTGCACGGAGATCAGGACGACGTGGTGCCGGTGCAATCCTTGCCGGAAGCGGCGGAAGCTCTGCAGGAGGCCGGTTTTCAGGATGTCTTTGCCCATATTCAAAAAGGCACCGGCCATGGCATCGCACCGGATGGCTTAAGCGTCGCCTTGGCCTTTATGCGCGATAAACTGGGGCTGTAACGCCGGATCAAAGATTTCCCGCCCTGGTGCTGCCACATCAAAGATGAGGCGCTCCGGGCCGGGCCCGGCGGACCCGCAAAATTCTTGGCAAGAATTTTGGCCGGAAAATTCAAATTTTCCGGCGCGCTGCAGCCAATTCAAAACGCCCAGAGCTGCGGCTCGGCGATTTCAATCGAGTTTCCCGCGGGGTCGCGGAAGTAAAGGGAGCGTGCTCCGCTGGGCCAGTCGAACTCAGCCTCTATTGCAACTCCTGATGCCACCAGACGGCCGCGCATCAAAAGCAGGTCTGCCCGCGGCTGGGCAAAACATATGTGCCCCGGGCCGCTGCTGCCATGCGGCGGCACCGGCAAACGCGGATTGCCGGGCGGCTTTATGGTTTCCTGAGCGTTGAAAATCAGCAATACCGAAGTTCCGCAGCGAAAGAAGACATGCCTGTCACCGATCCGTTGAATCCGCTCAAGTCCCAGGATCCGGCCATAAAATTCTTCCGCCGCGTCCAGATCATCGGCATATAGCGCAGTTTCCAGAATGGCTTTGGGGGCAGGGGCTTGCGGTGGCATGCTGACAGAATATCAGCGCCGCCGCGGCCTGTCACTTGCCGGTGATCGCGGCGCAGATGCCTTGGGGCGGCGCGGTGGTTTCTGAGAAGGTTTGGGCGGTCCTGGCACCCGGGGCGGTTCAAGGTCGTCCCACGCCCCCTGCGCCAGCCCCTCCAGCGTCCAAGCGCCGATGCTATAGCGGATCAGGCGCAGCGTCGGGTGTCCGGCCGCAGCTGTCATCCGCCTTACCTGCCGGTTGCGGCCCTCGCGGATTGTTAGTTCCATCCAGCTGTCGGCGACGGTCTTGCGCATCCGGACAGGCGGCGTGCGGGCCCAAAGGCCCGGCGGCTCATCCATCAGCCGGGCTTTGGCTGGCAGCGTCATTCCGTCTTTAAGTTCAATACCTTCCGCAAGCAACTTGAGAGCCTCAGCGCCAGGCGTGCCCTCGACCTGGACCCAATATGTCTTGTTCATTTTATGTTTCGGATCGGTGATCCAGGACTGCAGCCGGCCGTTGTCTGTTAGCAGCATCAGCCCTTCGCTGTCCCGGTCAAGACGGCCTGCAGCATAAACACCGGGGCAGTCAATGAAATTGCTCAGCGTGGCACGAGGGCTGCCCTGGCTGCCGCGGTCGGTAAACTGGGGCAGCACATCATAAGGTTTGTTGAAGCGGATCAGACGGGTCATGGCATGGCAATAGGCAGGCCAATCAGGCAGAGCAAGAGGGAACGCAAAACAGGCTTGTGGATAACTTTCACCGCATTGTCACGGAATCAGCTTAGATAGATCCCGAGATATTGTGGATCATCAGGGCTTGTCAGGCGCTAACCACGAGATATAGTCAAATGAAAGCTGGGGCGGTTTCCCCGCTCTGGTTCCGGAAAACGGAAGATCAGTGCGAGGAAGACGTTCACAATGGATGGCGATTTCAGAGCAGAGTTTGTCAGATCTCCAGGGGCGCTGAAGCAGCACCCGGCGCTGGTGCTGAATGCAGACTACCGGCCATTATCCTATTACCCGTTGTCCTTGTGGTCCTGGCAGGACGCGGTCAAGGCGGCCTGGCTCGACCGCGTGGCGATTGTGGCTGAGTATGACGAGGTGGTGCACAGTCCCAGCACCGAGATCCGAATACCCTCTGTGGTGGTTCTAAAAGACTATGTGAAACCTCAAAAGCGCGTGGCCTTCACGCGCTTTAATTTGTTTTTGAGGGATGAATTCCACTGCCAGTACTGCGGCAGCAAGGGCGACCTGACTTTTGACCATGTGGTGCCGCGTGCGGCGGGCGGGGTGACCAGCTGGGAAAACGTGGTGGCGGCCTGCAGCCCCTGCAACCTGAAGAAGGGTTCGAAATCGCTGCATCGGGCTGGCATGTCCTTGCGCAAACCGCCGCGCCGTCCAGGCGCAGAGGAGCTGCGCAATACCGGACGCAAGTTTCCGCCGAACCATCTGCATGACAGCTGGATGGATTTCCTTTACTGGGATACCGAATTGGACGCCTGAAGAAAAGTTTTTAAGATATTGAAAGTTAAGGTGTCCGGCCTTTTCACCTGTGTACCAGCCTACGTTAGGCGCGGTTGCTCAGATCCCCTTGAGCGTCGCCTGCAGGGCCAAAAGTGCGGTGATCAGGCGAAAAGGCCGGAGGTGCCGGCGGCCTCAGTTTAGCGGGCCGCCTTTGCATTGGGTCAGCCTTTGGCGCGCTGGAGCATACCAAACAAATCGCGCGGATCGTCCGGATCTGCGAGCATGTCCAGGTCGATGAAATAGTCCGTGCCTTTGATGCGGTCGCGAATGTAACGCAGAGCCGAGAAATCCTCGATCGCAAAGCCGACGCTGTCGAAGAGCGTGATCTGCCGGTCACCGGTGCGGCCCTGTTTTTGGCCTGAAATCACCTCCCACAGCTCAGTGACGGCAAAATCCTCCGGCATTTGCTGAATTTCGCCTTCGATCCGGGTTTGCGGCGGGTATTCGACAAAGACGTCAGAGCGGCTGAGGATGCCGGCTGCCAATTCCGTTTTGCCCGGACAGTCGCCGCCAATCGCGTTGATATGCACGCCGCTGCCGACCATGTTGTCGGTCAGGATGGTGGCGTTTTGCTTGTCCGCGGTGCAGGTGGTAAGGATCTGGGCCCCTTCAATGGCTTCTTCCGGCGTTTTGCAGGACACAACCTCAACCCCCAGACCTTCCAAATTCCTGGCGCATTTTGCGGTTGCTGCGGTGTCTTTGTCATAGAGGCGCACAGATTTCAGGCCGATTATCGCTTTCATCGCCAGGGTCTGGAATTCCGACTGGGCGCCATTGCCGATCATCGCCATCGTGGTTGACCCTTTTGGTGCCAGATACTTGGCAGCCATTGCTGAGGTTGCCGCGGTGCGCAAGGCGGTCAGCATGGTCATCTCGGTCAGCAGCACCGGATAGCCGGTATAAACATCTGCCAGCAGCCCAAAGGCGGTGACAGTCTGCAGGCCTTCGGACGTGTTCTTGGGATGGCCGTTTACATATTTGAACCCATAGGCCTCGCCGTCCGAAGTTGGCATCAGCTCAATTACGCCGACATCCGAATGGCTGGCAACACGCGGGGTTTTGTCAAACAGCTCCCAGCGTTTGAAATCGTCTTCCACATAGCCCGCAAGATCGCGCAGAATTTGCTCGACGCCGATGTGATGAACGAGGCGCATCATATTGTCGACGCTGACAAAAGGCACCAGTGCTTTTTCCGAAGGCTGTGTCATGCGGAAATCCTTTCACGGGGGCTGAGGTGGATGCCTGCCAGCATGCAGCGCACCGACCCGCCTGCGGTTTCTATGGTCGGAATGGTCAGGGGGAGCGGCTCTGCGCTCCTTTCGATTTCTGCAATCTGGTCCGGCCGCAATGCGTCCAGCGCCTTGGCAGAAAGTGCAAGAATGCGTTTCTTGCCAGTGAGTTCCAGCGCGTTCCCGGCAAAATTGGCGATCTGATCCTGCGTCAGATCAATCACATTGCGGCCGGTTTCCTCCAGCCGCGCGGCGACTTGGGAACGGCGCGCGGGATCAACGATCATATCGAGGCAAATCAACGCGTAGTCGGTGCCGATCCCCATCAGAACATTGGTGTGATAAACGTCGCGGCCGGCTTCATCTTTGGCTTCGAACACCATGGGTTCAAAGTTGAAATGGGTGCAAAACCGCTCCAGCAGGATCGGGTCGGCGCGATTGGATTTCACCGTGTAGGCAATGCGGCCGATGTGGTCGAGCACCATGGCCCCGGTGCCTTCCAGCGACAGCCCGTCCTGTTCCAGACCGGAGTAATCGATCACATCCTGAACCCGGTAGTCCCGCTTCAGCAGTTCGATCACATCCCAGCGCCGTTCCTTGCGCCGGTTCTCAGCGAACATCGGGTAAACAGCAACATGGCCGCCGGCATGGGTGGAAAACCAGTTGTTCGGGAAAACGCTGTCCGGTGTGTTGATGGTGGTGTCGTCAAAGACATGCACGGTAACACCAGCGCCGCGCAGGGTTTCCACGGCGCCGTCGAACTCTGCCAGTGCCTGGGCAGATGCCGTTTCAGCCGAAGTATTTGCCAGCGTTTGGAAGGCGTTATCGTCCTTTGTTTCCGGGTTTGAGCGGAAATGATGCGGCCGGATCATGACCACGGCAGAGGGGGCTTGCAGGCTGGTCACTGGTAGCTCCGTGTCGGGCGGTCAAAGACGCGGCGGCCCAGGGCCGAAGCGCAGAGATCCACCATCAAATGCGCAGTGCGTCCGCGTTCATCCAGAAACGGGTTCAATTCCACGAGATCCAAAGAGGTCATCAGCCCAGAGTCATGCAGGATTTCACAAACCAGATGCGCCTCGCGGACCGTGGCGCCACCTGGAACGGTGGTGCCAACTGCCGGGGCGACGGACGGGTCCAAGAAGTCCACGTCCAGCGAGACATGCAGCATGCCATTGGCTTGGGCGACATGTTCCAGAAACCGGTTCAGCGGGCCTGCAATGCCGTTCTCATCGATGTGGCGCATGTCATGGGTGCGGATAGAGCTGTCTTCCAGGGCAAGCCGTTCCTGGGTGTCGACAGACCGCAGGCCGATCATGCAGACATTCTCCTGCGGCACCGGGTTGGTGACATTAGGAAAGCCCTCGAACCCTTTGCGTCCAGTGAAATAACCAACAGGTGTTCCATGCAGGTTGCCGCTGTCCGATGTTTCAGGCGTGTGGAAATCGGTATGCGCGTCCAGCCACAGAACAAACAGCGGCCGGCCTGCCTTGGCAGCGTAGTTTGCGGCCCCGGCAACGGAGCCAAGCGAAAGCGAATGATCCCCGCCCAAGAACACCGGCAGACCGCACTCAAGCGCGTCTTCAGCCGCCTGTGCCAGACGTGCGGTCCAGCCGATTGTTTCATTTCGGGCAAAAACCAGCCCGTCATTGCTGTCGGGGGTATGGGACTCCGGCGTCAGGTTTCCCAGGTCTTCGACCGTGTGGCCAAGGCTTTCCAGTGCGGGTGCAAGCCCGGCAGTGCGGTAGGCGTCGGGCCCCATCAGGCAGCCGGCCCGGCGTTTTCCACTGTCCACCGGGGCGCCAATGAGGATGCAATGTTGCGATGTCACCATTTTGGCCTCTCAAAAACTTAGCTTTCATACTAAAAACCTCCGATATGTGATGGATTCCAGCACTCATTTTGTTCATAAAGGTTGGCGGTTGGTCAATTTGAGGCATGAAATGGACAAAACGGATGAGCGGCTGGTGTCGGCCCTGCGGCACAACGCACGGGCGTCTCTGTCGGACCTGGCGCTGGAGCTGAACCTGTCACGCACCACAGTGCGGGCACGGATCGAGCGGTTGCAGGCGCGGGGCGACATCCTGGGGTTTACCGTGGTGCTTAAGGAAGACGTGCTGCGGGATCCGGTCCGCGGGCTGATGCTGATCGGAATCGAAGGCCGCGGCACCAGCCGGATTACCCGGCAGCTGCAGGGGCTGCCGGAGGTGCGGGCCATTCACACGACTAATGGACGCTGGGATTTAATTGTGGAGCTTGGCACCGAGACCCTGGAAACCCTGGACACGGCTTTGGCCAAGATCCGCACCTTTGAAGGGATTGTAAGCAGCGAGACAAATCTGCTGCTGGCCACTAAAAAGGACAGCTGATATCTAGGGAGGCTGCTGGATAATCAATGGTTATCTGCCGCACCTCAACTTTCCATAAGGTTAACCCTGCTTGCGGGCATGGTTGGCGGCGGCGACCCAAAGCAGTGCCAGACCAAAGGACGCAATGGCATTCCAGCTGGCCATGGACAGTGACAGCATTTCCCAAGGCACCTGATCGCATTGCACCAGCGGTGCGGCCATGATCTGGTCCAGCAACTGATCCGGAGACAAGCCGCCAACCGGGCCGGATGTGCAGGTGGACGGACCTTCCCACCAGCCTCGTTCAACCCCGGTGTGAAAGGCGCCTATGCCTGCTGTGGCCAGGGCGGCCAGCGCGCCCAGATAAGGCAGCAGCGCGCCCGGAATGATCAGCGCCAATACGCCGATCCCTGCGGCGGCGGCATGCGGATAGCGCTGCCAATAGCACAGTTTACAGGGCGGCATTTCGCCAATGTATTGGAACCCCAGCGCGCCCAACAGCAGCGCCGCAGAGCCGCCGGCCGCAAGGATAATCAAAAAACGATGCATTATCAGATAAACCTTACCAGTAGGAAGCCGCCAAACAGGACAAGCATGAAGGCCGTGAAAACCAGCCCCAAGCGGCGCTCAATAAAGTCGCGGATTGGGGTTCCGAATTTCCAGAGTAATCCGGCGACGATGAAAAAACGCAATGCGCGTGCGAGGATAGAGGTGGCAATGAAGGTGCCGATGGGCATGCCGGTCCAGCCCGACATTATGGTTATCACTTTGTAGGGGAACGGTGTGACGCCGGCGCCAAGAACAGCCCAGAAGCCAAAATCGTTAAACCGGGTGTTGAATTCAGCGATAGCATCGCCTTTGCCCATCGCCTCGAGCACCGGCTGGCCGATGCCCTCGTAAAAGAACGCACCAATCGCATAGCCCAGCACACCGCCTGCGACCGAGGCCGCCAAGGCCACTAGCGCAATCAGCCAGGCGCGGGACGGGCGGGCCAGGATCATCGGAATCATCAGCACATCCGGCGGGATCGGAAACACGGAGCTTTCGACAAAGGCGACAGCGGCCAAACACCAAAGCGCCTTGGGATGATCGGCCAGGGCCATCGTCCGGTTGTATAGCGGTTTCAGCATCCTGCGCCCTGCATCCTCAACGGGTTTTGCAAGATGAGGTGGCATGCGCGCCGCATTCCGTCAACCTTTGCTGCCAGGTGAATTTGCCACGGGCCGTTTTTTTGGCTGCAAAGTGCCTTTTTGCCTCTGGACCTTGGCGTCCGGCTTGGCTAGGAAAAGGACGTTGCCCAAGTGGCGGAATGGTAGACGCAGGGGATTCAAAATCCCCCGCTGGTGACAGCGTGCCGGTTCGAGTCCGGCCTTGGGTACCAATAAAAACAAAGGCCTGCAGCGCGTTCTTGCTGCAGGCCTTTGTTCTTTTTTGCCCACTTCCATCGGCAGATTCCGCAATCACGTATTGGTCTTGCTTTGCACTGATGCAACGTCAGCGGCTGTCCCTCAGGCCATAATCCGTGAAGGCAGCGGTAACTTCCTCCATTTCATCTTCACTCAGGATGTGCGGCTTACCGATTGTGAGGCTCGCCGCATAACCTTTTGCCAACGCTTCCAACTCTCCCATCCGCCAGAGTGCACGCGGCAAGCTTTCTCCGGTGGCGACAGCACCATGATTTGCCATCAGGCAGGCACTGCGGTTTTGCAAAGAGCGGGTGATATTGTCCGACAGCTGCCGGCTTCCGAACAGCGCATAATCTGCCACCGGCACATCGTTGCCGCCAAAGGCCGCGACCATATAGTGGCAGGCAGGGATAGCCTGGCGGTTCATTGCCAGAGCGCAGCAATAGACAGGATGCGCGTGAACCACCGCGCTGACAGCGGGCTTGGCCTGCAGAATGGCCAGGTGAAAAGGCCATTCCGTGGAAGGTTTCAACTGGCCGTCCGGTACTTGGCTGCCGTCCAGCGGTATCTTCACCAGATCCTTGGGCGTCATCTTTTCATAGGGCACACCGGAAGGCGTGATCAGCATCATATCGCCCGCGCGCACCGAGATATTGCCCGAAGTGCCCTGATTGATGCCCATGGCATTCATTTCCAGGCAAGCGTCGATCACTGTCTGCCGCAGACCGGGGCTGTCCTGATAAGGAGGCTTCACGCAAAATCCTCCGGTCTCAAGCGGATCTGGCGGCGGCCATTTCCGGAAACAGCCTGGCCAGGCCGTCTTCGGAGGCTTCGCAGATCCCGCGTTCGGTGATCAGGCCGGTGACCAGCCGGTTCGGGGTCACGTCAAAGGCCGGGTTGCCGCCAGGCGTGCCATCCGGGGTGACCTGAACCACGCCAATGGCGCCATCCTCGGTCTTGCCTTGAACATGGGTGATTTCACGTTCGCTGCGTTCTTCGATCGGAATTTCGGCAACGCCGTCCGAGACGGTCCAATCGATGGTCGGCGAGGGCAGGGCGACGTAGAAAGGCACACCGTTGTCCTTGGCAGCCAGCGCTTTCAAATAGGTGCCGATCTTGTTGCAGACATCGCCGCGGCGGGTGGTGCGGTCAGTGCCGGTGATCACCAGATCCACCTGGCCGTGCTGCATCAGATGGCCGCCGGCATTGTCGGTAATATAGCTGTGGCTGATGCCGTGGCTGCCCAATTCCCAGGAGGTCAGGGCACCCTGATTGCGCGGACGGGTCTCGTCCACCCAGACGTGGATCGGAATGCCCGCATCATGCGCTTGATACATCGGGCTGGTGGCGGTGCCCCAATCGACGGTGGCGATCCAGCCGGCGTTGCAATGGGTCAGCAGGCGGACCGGCTCGCCCGCAGGCTTATTCGCGGCGATTTTCCTGATCAGTTCCAACCCATGCGCACCTATGCTGCGGTTGATCCCGACATCTTCGTCTGCGATCTCATGCGCCAGCACCAGCGCGGCGGCGGTGCGTTCGCCTGCTGCCAGCGGCCGAAGGTGGTTGCGGCAACGATCCAGCGCCCAGCGCAGATTGATAGCGGTGGGGCGGGTGGCGTTGAGAAAGCTCCAGGCCTGATCCATCGCTGCATCTGACGGATCCAGCCGCATCGCCAGAGCCATGCCATAAGCAGCCGTCGCACCGATCAGAGGTGCGCCGCGCACCCGCATCTCAACAATTGCATCGGCGAAGTCCTGCAACGTGTTCACCTGCTGGACGCGGAAGTCATGCGGCAGCCAGCGCTGGTCAATGATCTGCAGCGCATCGTGATCGTGATCCCACCAAAGGGAGCGGTAATGGGTGCCATTCACTTTCATCGGAGTTTCCCCTTTTTCGTTGCAGCGCAGCTGCCGGTGCCGGATTGGCCGGTAAGTTGTTTCCGGTTTCCCTGAATTGCGCCTTGCGCGCAAGGTTTCGTTGGAAAGGCCCGCTTGATTATCGCGGAGTTTCTGAGTGAAATTGTCCGGTCAGCACGCGTGCTCCTTGCAGACAGCAGCTCGCGCAGTGTTCAATAGGGTTAAGTTTTATAACGAGCGGGTGCACCGGAAAACCGGCCGCCCGGTTTATTTTCGTCAAATTGAAAGGCTCAAGGATGAAGAATTTCTGGAACAGGGGCCTGACCGGCTGGACCGGACTAGCAGCAATTGCAGCGGTTGGTTTGGCAAGTGCGGATGCGGCGTTTGCGCAGCAGGGTGCTGCACCAAAGGTTTCGGTGTCACAGGCAGTGGTTAAACCGATCAAGGATACCTCAACCTTCATCGGCCGCGGTGAAGCGATCGACAAGGCAAACATCATGGCCCGGGTCAACGGCTACTTGGAGGAGGTGCTGGTCAAAGACGGTGCTGAGGTGGAAAAGGGCGACGTGCTGTTCCGCATCGAACGCAGCGCTTATGAGGCGGTGCTGGAAAGCCGCCGCGCCGAACTGGCCCAGGCTGAGGCCAATTTGGAGCTCGCCTCGTTGGATCTGGCCCGCAAACAGGAACTGTTCGATCGCGGTTCGGTGCCTGAGGCGGACCGGGACACCTCCCGCGCCAATGAGCTAGTGGCCGAAGCCCAGGTGCGCGCCGCTGCGGCTGCGATCAAGCAGGCGGAATTGGATCTGAGCTATACCGAAATCCACGCGCCGTTCTCGGGCCGGGTCGGCCGGGTCGAGGTCAGCATCGGCGATGTGGTCAACCCCAGTGGCGCGGCTTTGGTCAATATCGTGCGTGAAGCACCGGTTTATGTTTCCTTTTCGTTGAACGAAAAGCAGTTTGTCGAGATTTTGCAGGAGCTTCAGGCCGAAGGTATTGAACGCTCTGACACTGAAACCGCGCCGGAAGTATTCGTCGTCTTGCCCAATGGCGCCGAGCTGGAGGAAAAAGGCCGGATCGCCTTTGCCGGCAACCGGGTTGATCCAGCCACCGGCGCCGTCACCGTACGGGCGCAGTTTCAAAATGATCACCGGTTGATCCTGGACGGCGCCTTTCTGACCGTCGGCCTGCAGTCTCAGGAGGCAGTTGACCGGATCATCATCAGCCAGGCTGCGATCCAGCGCGATCAGCAGGGGCCGTTTGTTCTGGTAGTGGACGATCAGAATCAGGTGGCCCAGCGCTATATCGTCACTGGCGATGTTCAGGGCACCGGCATCATTGTGCTGGACGGTCTGACCAAGGGCGAAACCGTTGTGGTCGAAGGCCTGCAAAAGATCCGCCCCGGTGTCGAAGTGGACCCGGTCATGGCCGCACAGGCTGGAGAATAAGCAATGTTTTCCAGCATATTCATTTCAAGACCGAAATTCGCAATCGTCATCTCTCTGGTGCTGACGGTCATGGGGGTGATCGGCTACTTCGCGCTGCCTGTGGCGCAGTTCCCGGAAATCACGCCGCCGGTGGTGAATGTCACCGCCAGCTACCCCGGTGCCAATGCCGAAACCGTGGAAAAAAGCGTCGCCGCGCCGATTGAGGCGCAGGTCAACGGGGTGGACGGGATGCTCTACATGTCCTCCACGTCGGCTGACAATGGCAGCTATTCTCTCTCAGTAACCTTCGAAGTCGGCACCGATGCAGATATTGCGTCTGTCAACGTGCAGAACCGGGTGGCGCAAGCAACAGCAGCTCTACCCGCCGAAGTGACGGCAAACGGGGTGGTGACTCAGAAAAGCTCCTCCAACATGCTGCTGGTTGCGGCCCTGACATCGCCCAACAGCTCGTATGACAACGTGTTTTTGTCAAACTATGCCGCCATCAACATCAAGGATGCCCTGGCCCGCGTCGACGGCGTCGGCAAGGCTGATATCCTGACCAATTTCGAATACGCCATGCGGGTCTGGCTGGATCCGAACAAGATGGCAGGCCTCGGAATCTCGCCGGGCGATGTTATCAACGCAGTGCGTGAACAGAACATCGAAGTCTCCGCCGGGCAGGTGGGCGCGCCGCCGGTTCCGGGCGATCAGGTCTTCCAATATACCATCAAGTCCAAGGGCCGCCTGACCGAGGTTGCTGAGTTTGAGGACATCGTCATCCGCACCGGCGACGGCGGCAGCACTGTCCGGCTCAGGGACATTTCCAAGGTTGAGCTGGGGGCCTCCAATTACAGTTCCTCGGGCTATTTCGACGGCGTGCCGGCGACGATCCTGGCTGTCTACCAATCTCCCGGCGCCAATGCGCTGGCGGTGTCCGAGGCTGTGCTGGCAGAGATGGACCGGCTGTCGGGGGATTTCCCGGACGACGTTTCCTATTCGGTGCCGTTCAACACCACGGATTTTGTCGAACAGTCGCTGAATGATGTGATTTCCACCCTGATGATGACCTTTGCACTGGTGATCACGGTGGTGTTCATCTTCCTCGGCTCTTTCCGGGCAACGATTATTCCGGCGATTGCCATCCCGGTGTCCCTTATCGGAACATTTGCCTTCCTGCTGGTGCTTGGCATGTCGCTTAACACCATCTCGCTGTTTGCGCTGGTGCTGGCGATCGGCATCGTGGTGGATGACGCCATCGTGGTGGTGGAGAATGTCGAACGGATCATCGCCGAAGAGGGGCTTCCCCCGGCTGAGGCCACCCGCAAGGCAATGGGGCAGATCACCGGTCCGGTGATTGCCACAACCCTGGTTCTGCTGGCGGTGTTTGTGCCGGTCACCTTCATGCCTGGGATCACCGGCAAGCTGTACTCGCAGTTTGCGGTGACCATTTCGGTTGCGGTTGTGATCTCCTCGGTCAACGCGCTGACGCTGTCGCCGGCGCTTTGTTCCATTGTGCTCAAGGCGCGCTCCGGCCCGCCAAAAGGCTTGCTGGCACTGTTCGAGAACATGATCGGCGGCGTCCGCAGCGGATATCTGAGCATCGTCACCCGGCTGCTGCGCCTGCCGGTGATCGGGCTGGCCATCATTGCGGCGGTTGCCTTCGGCACCGGCACAATTTTCAACTCTACGTCCAAAGGCTTCCTGCCGGCCGAAGACAACGGCTATCTGTTTGTGGATGTGCAGCTGCCCGATGCGGCGGCGCTGGGACGGACGGAGACAGTGACCGGCCGGATCGACGAGCAGATCCGGCAGATCCCCGGTGTCCAAGGCACGGTTCTGGTCAATGGATTCAGCCTGCTGAACGGGGCGGGGGCCAATGGTGCCATGATCATCGCCTCCCTTCACCCTTGGGATGAACGGCAAACCGAGGCGCTGCATCCCAATGCTATCCTTGGCCAGATCTACGGCATTGCCAATGGGGAAGCCGCCGCCAGCATCGTCGCCTTCAACCCGCCGCCGATTTCGGGCCTGGGCATGTCCGCAGGTGTGGAAATGGCAATCCAGCAAACCGCCGGCGGCACCCCGCAGGATCTGGCGCAATCGGTCGGCTCGCTGGTCTACTCGGCCAATCAGCGCCCGGAGATCGCCCAGTCCTATACGACCTTCCGGGCCAATGTGCCGCAGGTGTTTGTTGATCTGGACCGCGAAAAGGCCAAGACGCTGAATGTGCCGATTTCCGAAGTGTTTCAGACCATGCAGGCACTCTTGGGGTCTTATTACGTCAACGACTTCAATCTGTTCGGCCGTGTCTACAAGGTGATGCTGCAAGCGGAAGGCACTTTCCGCGACAAGATCGAGGATATCGGCGGCCTGTATGTGCGGACGCAGTCGGGTGAAATGGTGCCGTTGTCGACCCTGATTGATGTGGAAAACGTGCTGGGGCCGGTGCTGCTGAAGCGGCACAATATCTTCCGCTCGGCCACTGTTACCGCTGTGCCGGCGGCAGGTCTGTCCACCGGCGATGCGATCCGGGTGATGCAGGAGGAAGCCGCGACGGCGCTGCCGCCGGGCTACGCCTTTGAATGGACCGGTACGGCGCAGCAGCAGCTGGACTCGGCAGGTCTGGTCACCGTGATCCTGGCGATGGCAGTGCTGTTCGGCTATCTGTTCCTGGTCGCGCAATACGAAAGCTGGACGATGCCGGTGGCCATCCTGCTGTCGGTGATCGTAGCCCTGTTCGGAGCGGTTGCGGCGGTGGCAATCGCCGGCAATGACATCAACCTCTACACGCAGATCGGAATGATCATGCTGATCGGCCTGGCGTCGAAAAACGCCATTCTGATTGTCGAGTTCGCGATGGAGCAGCGCGCCGCCGGTCTCTCAATCCGCGACGCGGCGCAGGAGGCCGCCAAACAGCGTTTCCGCGCCGTGATGATGACAGCGCTGTCTTTTCTGCTGGGGGTGGTGCCACTGCTGGTTGCTTCGGGCGCAGGCGCAGCCAGCCAGCGGGCCATCGGTATTGCCGTCTTTGGCGGTATGCTGGCAGCAACCGTGGTTGGCGTCATCGTGGTACCGGTGCTGTATGCGATGATGCAGGGGATGCGCGAACGCATCAAAGGCACACCGGCAGCCCAACCGGCAGAGTAAAACAGCCCGCCCCGCCAGTCCATCTGGCGGGGTTTTCTCTTCCATCAGAACCGAAGGTCCGCCGGGGCTGGCAGCGATCAGCCGGGTATCAGGCGCGGCGCGCTCGCAATCCGCGGTCATGGGCCGCCGACAGGATCAGGTCCCATTTCCGTGGCGTACAGCGGAACTCCGGCTCCACATCACAGGTCAAAGGCGCATTCGCCTCGCTGGGTATCTTTCTGGCTTCAGCGGAAACGCATCGTTCCAACGCCCAGAAATCCGTCAAAGACGGGTTGTCAGTAATCACTTGGCTCAGCAGCATTGCCGCAAGCTCCCCGTTAATGCTGTCCGCTTTATTAAATTTTAGTACCGCGGATCAATTTTTATGTGGTGCGTATTAGCGTCATCCGGATGATTTGTCACCAGGATGTTTTTTAAACCGTCGCAAAGCTGCAAAAATCCGCCTGGAATGGCTGCCAAGGTTAGGCGGCGCAGAAGCACGGCTGCCCGCAGAAAGAATCGCTGTACCGGTCACTTTCCTTGCAAGAAAAAACTTTGTGCAAAGGTGGCCGAATGCACCCGGGCCTTGACGGGGAAAATTACCTAACCTTCGTCAATTAGGAGAAAAATGCGGGTTTACGGGGTGCGTCAATAGATAGCACCCTTGACTTGGAGAGGTGCCGGTGAAACCCTTCTGCACGTGCGAAATAATCCGCACATGCCCGGTCTGGTGGGCCGAATTCTGTGGCCGTGCAGGTACCGTAATCACGGTTTCACTGCCTTCCGCGCCAGGCTGCAAATCATAAGACAAGTGGGAGAGACTTGATCATGAAACACACCCAGCTGGCTATCGGTGCATTGGTGGCGGCGTCCTTTGCGGCACCCGCAGCATTTGCTCAGGAATACATCACCATTGGCACCGGCGGCGTGACCGGTGTTTATTACCCGACCGGCGGCGCCATCTGCCGTCTGGTGAACAAGGGCCGCAAGGAGCACGGCTTCAAATGCGCCGTCGAATCCACCGGCGGCTCGGTCTATAATGTGAATACTATCCAGGAGGGTGAACTGCAGTTCGGCGTGGCCCAGTCTGACATTCAGTATAACGCATACAACGGGGTAGTGCAGTTTGAAGGCAAGCCTTTTGAAGGCCTGCGCGCTGTCTTCTCCGTGCATCCGGAACCCTTCACAGTTGTGGCCCGTGCTGACGCCGGCATCAGCAGCTTCGAAGACCTGAAGGGCAAGCGCGTCAACATCGGCAATCCGGGATCCGGCCAGCGTGCTACCATGGAAGTGCTGATGGGCGCCAAGGGCTGGGGTATGGAGGATTTCGCCCTGGCAACCGAATTGAAGGCAGCGGAACAGTCCGCAGCGCTCTGCGACAACCAGATCGACGCGATGATCTATACCGTTGGCCACCCGTCCGGTTCTATTCAGGAAGCCTCCACCGCCTGTGACTCGGTCCTGGTGACCGTGGACGGCGAAGCGGTTGAAAAACTGGTTGGCGACAACTCCTTCTACCGCACCGCCACCATCCCCGGCGGCATGTACCGCGGGTCTGACAACGACACCCAGACCTTTGGCGTGGGCGCAACCTTTGTGACCTCGGCGGACGTGTCCGACGATGCGGTCTATGCCGTTGTCAGCTCCGTCTTTGAGAACTTCGAAGCCTTCCAGAAGCTGCACCCGGCATTCGCCAATCTGAAGCCGGAAGAGATGATTGCAGACGGTCTGTCGGCACCGCTGCATCCCGGTGCTGCCAAGTATTACAAAGAAAAAGGCTGGATCGAGTAATCCAACCAACATAAGGAACGGGGCGCATTTGGCGCCCCGTTTTGCCTGAGGCCGCTGCCCAGGCTTTAAATTTCAGGCCCCGGAAAAACGGCGGCCACAGGGGAGATTATCCATGGCATCCGATGCTCAGGGAAATCGGCCGCTCAGCGAAGAAGAGCTTCAGGAACTTGTCGCGTCCTCAGACGCAGGCGCCCGCAATCCGGTAGGAAGTGTGGGGCTGTTCCTGGCTATCGTCGCAGTCATCTGGTCGGTGTTCCAAGTCATTCTTGCTTCACCCGTTTCCAACCTGCTGCTGCCCGGCAGTGTGGTGAACAATTCCCGGCAAATCCATTTGGCCTTTGCCATTTTCCTGGCCTATGCCGCCTATCCGGCGCTGAAGTCCAGCCCGCGGAATTACATTCCCATTCAGGATTGGGTCTTCGCGCTGGCCGGCACCGTAATTGCCATGTACGGCTATATTTTCTATCAGAAAATCGTCGATTCCGGCGGGCTTGCCGATGACATGGATAAATGGTTTGCGCTGGCGGGTCTGATCCTGCTGTTCGAGGCCGCCCGCCGCGCGCTTGGCCCGGCAATGGCGATCATCGCAACTATCTTTCTGGCCTATGTGTTCTTTGGCTCCTCCGACTGGGTGCCCGAAGTCATCCGCTGGAAGGGCGCCAGCCTGAAAAAGGCGATGAGCCATATGTGGATCACCTCCGAGGGCGTGTTTGGCATTGCCCTCGGGGTCTCCACCAAGTTTGTCTTTCTGTTTGTGCTGTTCGGTGCACTGCTGGATAAGGCCGGGGCCGGCAATTACTTCATCAAAATGGCCTTTGGCGCGCTTGGCCACCTGCGCGGCGGTCCGGCCAAGGCGGCCGTGGTGGGTTCTGCCGCAACCGGTCTGATCTCCGGCTCCTCCATCGCCAACGTGGTGACAACCGGCACTTTCACCATCCCGCTGATGAAGCGGGTGGGCTTTACCAGCGAACAGGCCGGCTCGGTTGAGGTTGCCTCGTCAGTCAACGGCCAGATCATGCCGCCGGTGATGGGCGCTGCGGCCTTCTTGATGGTGGAATATGTGGGCATCTCCTATGTCGAGGTGATCACCCATGCCTTCCTGCCCGCCGCGATTTCCTACATCGCGCTGGTCTATATCGTTCATTTGGAAGCGGTGAAGCGGAACATGCCGACGCTGGGCAACCGCGTTGTTTCCATGGGCCGCACCATTGGCGGCATGGCTCTGTTCTTTGCCGGCTTTGCGGCCCTTTGCTATAGCGTTCAATACCCGGTCAAATGGATCACCTCGGCAATGCCGGGCGCCTCCGGGCTGACACTGGCAGCCCTTGTGTTCGCAGCCTATGCGGCCCTGTTGTGGCTGGCTTCCGGCGTTGACGATCTGGTGCCGGACGACCCGAACGCCAAAGAGGTCGAACTGCCAGTGGTGGGCGAGATCTATAAGGCGGGCCTGCATTACCTGCTGCCGATCATCGTTCTGGTTTACTTCCTGATGATCGAACAGAAGTCACCCGGCCTGTCGGCATTCTGGGCGACCGCACTGCTGTTTGTGATCCTGCTGACCCAGAAGCCGCTCAAGGCGGTCTTCCGCGGCCAAAGCAACATGGCCAATGCCTTTATGGAAGGCGTCCACGACCTGTGGAACGGGCTGATCGACGGCGCGCGCAACATGATCGGCATCGCGCTGGCCACGGCTACTGCGGGGGTGATCGTTGGCACCGTTACGCTGACCGGTGTCGGGCAGGTGATGTCCGAACTGGTTGAGTTTGTTTCGGGCGGCAACCTGATCCTGATGCTGGTGATGGTGGGTATCCTCTCGCTGGTTCTGGGCATGGGGCTGCCGACAACGGCGAACTACATCGTTGTCAGCTCACTGATGGCCGGTGTGGTGGTCGAACTCGGCGCCCAGTCCGGTCTGATTGTGCCGCTGATCGCAGTGCATCTGTTTGTGTTCTACTTTGGGATCATGGCGGATGTGACACCGCCTGTCGGCCTTGCCAGCTTTGCCGCAGCGGCGGTGTCGGGCGGCGATGCGATCCGCACCGGCTTCATTGCCTTCTTCTACTCGTTGCGGACCGTGGCGCTGCCGTTTGTGTTCATCTTCAACACCGATCTACTGCTGATTGATGTAACCTGGATACAGGGCATCCTTGTGGCCATATCAGCGACCATCGCCATCCTGGTCTTTACTGCCGGCACCATGGGCTATTTTGTCAGCCGCAGCCGGATCTATGAAAGCATCCTGCTGATCTTCGCAGCCTTCGCGCTGTTCCGGCCGGACTTCTTCATGGACCGGGTGATGCCGCCTTATGCCGCAGTACCGCCGGCCCAGTTGGTTCAGGCTCTGGACGAAGCGGAAGCGGGAGCGGAGTTCAGGATCACGGTTGAAGGCCCTGATTTTGATACCTCCGAGATCAAAGGCACCACCATGATCCTGACCGCTGATGGCACTGGCGGCCAGCAAGCGGTGGATGCCTATGGGCTGCTGCTGCTGGAAGAAGACGGGGTTGTGAAACTGGACGAGCCGATGTTCGGCACCCCGGCGGCACCCAATCTGGAGAGCTTTGATTTCTACGCCGATGAACCGGTGCGGGTTGCAACGATCCAGGCCCCGGCCAGCCAGCTGCCAAAGGAGCTTATGTTCCTCCCGGCATTGCTGCTGGTAGCACTGGTCGCACTAATGCAGCGCGGCCGTGCGCGTGAACAGGAAGGAGTAGCGGCATGAACAAACCCGTACTGTGTGCATTGGAACTCAGTGATCCAGCGTCCGACGAAAAAGTGCTGACCCAGGCCGCCCGGCTGGCGGATCTGGACGGCGCCCAGCTGGATGTTGTCAACGTCCTGCCGGACTTTGGCGAAAGCTGGGTGTCGGGCTTCTTTGAGGAACACCACCATCAAAAAGCGGTCAAGGACACCACCCAGCGGCTGCGTGATCTTTGCACCAAGGTACTGGGAGAGGAAGGCAACGCCAAGGTTCGCCATCTGGTGGCCACCGGCAAAGCCTATCAGGAGATCCTGAAGGTGGCCGAAACGGCGGGCAGCGGGCTGATCGTGATCGGCGCGCATAAGCCGGACCTGAAGGACTATTTGCTCGGGCCCAATGCGGCCCGGGTGATCCGGCATTCGGATTGCTCAGTCTTTGTGGTTCGCTGAAAACACTAAGGGCGCCTGCGGGCGCCCTTACTCGTAGCCGGTCATCTCAAGGTAGCCTTTGCCGGAGTGGCTGCCGCTGACCGACACCGGTCCTTCCCAATATGAAAACGAGGTTCCCATCCAGCTTTGCGGATTAAGTGCTTGAACCTCAACGGAAACGCCTTTTTCTGGCAGGTTTGCACGCCAGCGGGTGGGGATCTGCCGGCCGTGCACATCGCTCGCAGCCAGCGCCTCGGCGTGAAAGGCACCAGGCGACAATGTTTCCACACTGCCGTCTGCGGATATCCATGTGCCTGAGGTGAAATCACCGCTCCCGCCACGCAACACAAACCCCATCAGCTTGTCACCGCTGTCAAAGCTGAGCGAGAACCAGTCCCAGCCGCTTTGATCCTCTGCCAGCGGCTGGCTTGACCATTCCCGGTCCAGCCAGCCATGGCCTGTGACGCCAACAGGACCGCCGGGCAGATCAAGCGTTCCGGACACCTGATAATGCGGTTGGGAATAATAATAGCTCGCTTGGCCGCTGGCGGACTTCACGGAATAACCATCCTCTCCATGCAGCACCAGAGGACCATCAGCGGCGAGCTGCAAGTCATAGGAAAACTCTTGGCCTGAGGCCGTTATCTCCATCTTTTCAATTGCCTCACCCGTGGAGCGCATCTGCCAATTCCCGATCCAGGCGTCGAAAGGATCAGCCAAAACCCCAGCCTGGCCCACGCCGCCGCGGGCAAGGCGTTCGGCGAATAGGTGCTGGTCCGGCGTTGTCACGGCCGCATGGGCCATCCAGACTTGCGGACTTTGCCAGCCCTCGGCCTCTCCCGGAGCCAGGGCGGACCGGAACAAGGTCCACTGAATGCCATAGTCCTTGCCGCCGGCGTCTGTCAGGTTAGCGGTTAAGTACCACCACTCAATGCGGAAATCCGGATGGGCGCCGTGATCCTGAGGAAAAGACAGCTGGCGGCCAAGCTCTGGTACCGCAAACCCCTCGGCCTCAGTACCAAGCCCGGCATAACCCTGCGGCAGGGCTGCAGTGGCCCAGCCAGCCAGGAGGAACGTGAAAATGGGTCTAACGTTCATTGGCAAACACCTTGAGCAGTTCCGCAGGATCCAGGCGGCTGAGACGGAGCGCGGGCAGGGCGGCTGCCACCACCGCGGCCAGCAGGGCCAGCAGGATAAGCCGCAGCCAGTCGCCTGGAAACAGATGCATCGGCAGCTTCCAGCCAAACGCCTCAACATTGATGACGGAAAGCAGCGCCCAGGCCAAAGCCAAGCCCAGCGGCAAGGCCAGAACCGCGGTGATCGCGGCCAGCAGCAGGCTGCGCAGGATTTCGGCACCGGCCAACTGGCGGCGGCTAAGACCCATCGCCCAAACCGGTGCAAGTTGCGGCAATCGCTGGCTCCACAGGGTAAGAAGGCTGGTCAGCATGGCAAATCCGGCCACTCCCAGGGTCAGCAGGTTCAGCGCGGAAGTGATGGTGAAGGTCCGGTCAAAGACGCCCAGAGAGCGGGCCTTGATGCCCGCCTGATCAACGATGTTTTCCCGCGGTATTTCAAATGCTTCACGAATGGAGCTGACCAGTTCCGGCACATCATCAGCAGGCAGCCGCAGCCCGAACTGCCGGTTGGGAATATCCGGTGCGCGGGCCAGCAGTGCGGCAAGGGAGGTGATCACCTGACCATTCGGATTGCCATAGTCGGAATAGATCCCGGCAATTGTCAGCTTCCAATCCGGTGCCAGAGCCAAAGAATGCCCGGGGCTAAGGGCATGACGGCGGGCAAATTGTTCATTGACCAGCAGGGCTTCTCCAGCGGCGACACGGTCCCAGACCGCAGGTAGCGCCTCCAGCAGCGGCCAATTCTGCCGGTAGGTCTCATCATCCGCGACGCCGTAAATCCGCAGCGGCGCCCCCTTGTAGCGGATGTCACTGCGCCGGAACGGCAGCACGGTTATGCCCCGGTCCTCCAGCCACAGCGTCAGCTTTGCTCCTTGTTCATCGCTTGTCGTGGTCACGTAAACTTCAGCCGACAGGCGTTGGTCCAGCCAGCCGGTAAAGGTGAGCCTGAAGCTGGAAACCATTGTCCCGACGCCAATATTCGTCGCCAACGCCAAAAGCAGCGCCATCAGGGCAAGTGACATCCCCGGCAATTGCGCCCGTGTGTCGGCCCACAGCCATTCGGCAAATGGACGTGTGCACAGCCGCGCCCCGATCCGCAGGCCAGCGGAGATCAGAAGCGGCAGTATCAGCGCAGCCCCCAGCATAAGCCCGGACAGAAAGATAAACCCTGCAATAAGCCCTTGAAAGATAGAGATAACTGTAAGTCCTGCAAGCAAACAGACAGCACCTGCAATCGCCGCCGCCAGGTGTGACTTGCTTGCCTGCTGCCCGCGGGCCTGGGTTGCGGGTGCGGCCAGCAGGGGCATCCGCCATAAGGCATAAAGCGCCTGCGCCCCGGCCAGGAACGTGCCGCCGCAGGCCATTGCCAGCCCGGACAAAACCCATTCAAGACGCAAGCTGAGGGCGCCGTCCACCGAGGCGCCGTAGAGGCCGGACAGCGTGGCCTGAACATCCGGCAGCAGTGCTGCAGCCACCAGATAGCCTCCGGCCAGCCCCGCGATCCCGGAAAACAGCGCAACAACCGCAAGCTCGGCTGCAAACAGGGCAACGAGTACCCGCATCGGAACGCCCAGCCCGCGCAAGGTCCGGATCATGCTGCGGCGCTGCTCCAAGCTGAGGCCAATGGTCCCTTGAACAATGAACAGCCCAACAGCAAAGGACAACAATCCAAAGGCTGTCAGGTTGAGGTGGAAACTGTCGGTAAGCCGCGCCGTATCTGCCGCTGCGTTCCGGGCTGGAATGCGGGTTAGGCCCGGGGCAAGTTGCTGCAGGGGTGTCAGGCCGGACAATTGATCCGGCAGAATAATCAGGTAGCTGAGACTGTCCGGCTGGCGCAGCAGCCGGCTGGCCAAACTGATATCGGCTATCAGCACACCCGGCGGTAATCTGTCCGTTTGGGTGACCGGGTGCTCACTTTGCGCGGCTGCAAGCACAAGCGCGGTTTCCGGGTGAGCAAAAAACCGGCCCGGCGGCAAAAGCGCATCCAATGCAGGTGCGCTGTCCTGCTCTGCCGCCTCGGCCAGGGCCGGAACCAGCGGATGGCTTAGCAGATCAATACCCATGATATCAAAGCTTTGCCGCTTGAACCTGACAGTTCCTTCCAGAACAGGCGTCAGCTGCCAGCCAGACCGGCGCAGGCTTGCGTATTGCTGCAACGGGATTGCGCCGTCTTCCGGCGCCAGCCGGTCCGCGGCTGTTGTACCAAGCTGCTCGGCGGCGCGTGCGTAACTGGCGCGGGCTTCGCCGTTGATTGCCTGAACTGCAGACCAAAGCCCCGTTGCCAGGGCCAGCCCGGCCATCAGCGTTGCCAGTTGCAGGGGATGCCGGCGCCAGTGCGACAGGATGGCACTCAGCGCGGAGCGGATCATGCGGCCTGGCCAAGCTGCAAATGCAGGCGCTGGTCCAGCATCCTGGCAATGGCTGCGGAATGCGTGACCAGAAACAGGGCCGCGCCGCTCTCCCGGACCAGTTCCAGCATCAAGTCCATCACCGCCGCGCTGGCGGTCTCATCCAGGTTCCCGGTCGGCTCATCCGCCAGCAGCAATTTGGGACGCAAAGCCAGGGCACGGCCAATGGCAACCCGCTGTTGCTGCCCGCCCGAGAGCTGCTCTGGATAGCGATCGAGTAAACCGGCCAGGCCAAGACGGTCCGCCAGCACTTGCCCCCAATCAGGGTCCCACCGGTTTCCCAACCGCGCATGCAACGCGATATTCTGCCAAATACTGAGTGAAGGTATTAAATTAAACTGCTGGAAAACAAGGGAAACATCATTTCTCCGCAACGCCGCGCGCTGCCGGTCTCTGAGGTTTGACAGCGGGGTGCCGGCAACTTCAATTTCGCCGCTGTCAAAACGATCCAATGCCCCGGCTAAGTGCAGCAATGTGCTTTTACCGGAGCCGCTGTCGCCCGTCAGCGCCAGGCTGCTGCCAGCCGCCAAGTCCAAAGACACCCCGCGCAAGACAGCGTTTTCCGGCGTTTGTCCCGGATAGGTTTTGGTAACATTGCGGATCTTCAGAACCATCCTGCGGCACCCTCCTGCGCTTTGGCCTTCAATGCCTGCAACGGCACTCAATACCTCCGCCAGGAAGAAGTCCAGTGCGGCACAAAGGCTGGCCCATCCGGCTTTCTTATGGTTAAGCGTTGCGGAGTACCTTTCTAAGCTGCTGAAAAGCCCCAACACAGCCCCACACCGACGGGAGAGCCAAGATGACGCTATGGAACCAGTTGCTGTGGGGCTCAGTCTATCTGAGTGTCTGCCTGATCCTCGAAATCTCTGTTTTGGTTTTGTGTTCCGCCGTGCTGAACAGGATGTCGGCGGGCTTTGCCAAACCCTTCAGGCCCTGGCAGATCGGCATTATGCTGGTGGTGGCGATTTTCATAATTCTGGGCAGTCATACGGCTCAGGTCTGGATCTGGTCCGCTGCTTTTGTCCTGGTCGGTGCGATCGGCGACTGGAACACATCAGTCTATTTCTCTCTGGCGACCTATACCACGCTTGGCTACGGCGACGTTGTGCTAGGGCCGGCGTTGCGGATTTTTGCCGCCTTTGCTGCAGTCACCGGGTTATTCGGCTTTGGGATCAGCACGGCCTTTCTGGTCAGCGCGATGGGGCGGCTGTTTTCCTTGAACGGAGAAACGCATAGGGCAAAGGATTAAAGCACAGGCGCCAGCAACCGCGCCACGGGAGCCAGCAAGCGAATGCGCAATGCCTGCCGGTCCAGCGGCTGTGTTAGCGCGGTAGAACGCTGGAAATCCCTGGCCAGCATTTCAGAGATTTCGCGCGCGGACCGAGGGTCGAAAAACAAGGCCATGGTTTCAAAATTCAGCCGGAAGGACCGGTAGTCGAGATTTGCCGTGCCCACACCCGATATCCGGTCATCGATAATAAAACACTTCTGATGCATGAAGCCGCCCCGGTAGCGCAGGATATGAACACCTGCCTCCCGCAGTTCATCAAAAAATGCAAAACCCGCAAGCCAAGGCAGGTGGTGATCAATGGATTCCGGCAAAAGGATCCGGACATCCAGCCCGCGCAACGCGGCATGTTTCAAGGCAGCAAGCACCTCCTGATCCGGAACCAGATACGGGGAGGCCAGCCAAACTTTTTCCTGTGCAGCGGTGATTGCCGAGAAAAACAGCATGGACCCGTTGCCGATGCTATCGCCGGGGCCGGTCGAAACAATCAAGCCGGGCCGGTCTTGCGGTGACGGTTCAGCGTCCCAGTTCAGCAGATCCAGGACCGGCTCTTGCGTGCGCCAGTGCCAATCCTCGGCAAAAGAAAGCTGCAGCTGCTGAACAACCGGTCCGGTGAGCCGCACATGGGTATCCCGCCAGGGACCCATTACAGGATCCAGCCCCATGTATTCCTCGCCGGCATTCAGCCCGCCGGTAAAGCCGGTCCGCCCATCCACAATAACGGTTTTACGGTGGTTGCGGAAATTGATCCGAAGCCGGTGCCAAGGCGGCCGTTGAACCGCCGGATCAACCATGTTCACACCGGCCTCCTCCAGCGCGCGGGTAAAACTGCGGGGCAGCTTCCGGCTGCCGATACTGTCTGTCATGAACCAAACCGTCACACCGCGCTGCGCGGCCTCGATCAACTTGGCCTGAAGCTGTTTGCCGACACCGTCCGCACGCAGAATGTAGTATTGAACAAGGATATATTCCTGCGCGTTATCAATCGCTTCGAAGATGGCGTTGAATGTGTTTTCGCCATCAGTCAAAAGTTCCAATCCGTTTCCGTGGCAGACGTTCATGCCGGCAATGGCCTCAAAGGGCGCTGTGTTTACCGGCAGTTGCTGCGCCTCTCCGGATTGGGCGCTGGTATAGTTCCGCGTCGCAGCAACCGCCTGTTCTGCAGCACGGCGAGCCGTCCAGTACCCTTTGAACCGGTGGTGGCCAAAGATCATGTAGGCGGGCAGGGCGGCTATCGGCGCAGCCAGCAAGAAGACAGCCCAGCCAATCGCCCCTTGAGGTGTGCGCGCGGTGCGGGCTGCACGAAGGGCTGCAAACCCGGCAGCGGCCCAGGTTGCGGCAATAGCCGTGGTGCTAAGAACAATCCAAAACATCTGGAGATCCTAAGATAGCGGTTTGATTTCAAATTAGTACTGAAAGGCGGTGCCTGCTACACTTGGCCGGGCTGCGGCAAGCGGAAATCAGTGTGTTTGTTCTTTGCCGCTGGCAATTTCCTAATGGTTGTGGAACCTTACGCCTATGCCAATCCTGCCGCCATTACGCTGCTGGCCTGCAGCCTTGCTAGACGCCACCCGCCGCTTCAACCGGAAAAACGGCTGGGTGATGAGCAGCCATATCGCCATGTCGATGATGCTGGCGCTGTTTCCGTTTGTTCTGTTTACTGTGGCGCTGGCGGGGACCGTTGCCGGTTTGCTGTCGCAGGACGTCGCCATGGAAACCCTGACGGAACAGGTGTTCAGCGTTTGGCCGGACGCGGTGGCACGGCCGATCCTGACCGAACTGAAAGCGGTGCTGCAGACATCAAATACCCAGCTTGTCACCCTGGGCGGCCTGTTTGCGCTTTATTTTGCATCAAATGGCGTCGATGCCGTCCGCACCGCCATGGTGCAGGCTTATCATGATACGGACACAAGACCGTTTTGGCGGTCGAGGGCGCTGTGCATCGGGCTGGTTGTTCTAGGCGGGGCGGGGATCCTGGCCGTCACCGTGTTTGAGGTGCTACTGCCGCTCTATGTCAGGCACATCGCGCAATTGCTGCCCTTCGAAAGTGTTCCAAAAGGCTGGGAAAAGGGCTTGAGGGGCATTCTGGCGCTGGCTCTTCCCACTGGTGCGGTGCTGGCGTTCCATGTGCTGCTGCCTGGCCGCGTGCACCGCTTGCGGCGGATCCTGCCGGGCGCAATCCTGACCCTTCTGCTGTGGCTGGCCTGCGGCAGCGGCTTTGCGTTTTACGTCGGCTCATTTGCGCAATACTCGGCCACATACGCAGGGCTTGCTGGCGCCATGGCCGCAATGATCTTCCTCTATCTGAATTCAGCTATCCTGATCCTGGGGGCGGAATTCAACGGCGCACTGATTGAGATCGCCAACGGGATGGGCCGGTCATGAAAGCTGCGGGTTTTCAGCAACTGTTTCCGTTTCTTCAACAATAAGGCAGCCCTGCCTCATTTGAGCCCATCTAGCGGCCCAATCGCCTTTTAGATCTTCAGGAAGAAGCGGATCCAGAAGGGGGCCATCATGACAAAACTGCAAAACAAACTGCGCCACATGCGCCTGTTTGAACTGATGCGTCAGCGCGAAATGGCCAGCCATGTCAGCCGTAAGCTGCGGGTGTCCCGGCTGGCCGACGGCGAGGGTGATGAAGCTATCCTGCTGCGCGATCTGGCGACGCGGTCGCTGACCGCACCGCACAACCGCCGGGTCTGACGGGGCGTTAGCCCCGGAACCCGGTTGCCACCACAAATTTCTCAGAGCTGTCCGACCGGGAGGAGGGCGGCTTCATGTTTGCCACTTTGGTGAACTTCTGCTTCAACAGCTTCTGCAGCTCGCCTTCGGCGCCACCTGCCAGAACCTTGGCCACAAAGGTGCCGCCTTCCTCCAGAACGTCAAAGGCAAAGTAAGCGGCGGTTTCACACAGCGAGATGATCCGCATATGGTCCGTCTGCTTGTGGCCGGAACTGGCGGCGGCCATATCCGACATCACCACGTCAGCTTTGCCGCCCAGCCATTCCTTGACCTTGTCGTCGGCGCCGTCCTCCATGAAATCAAGCTGATGGAACTCGGCACCAGCCAGCGATTCAACTTCCTGCAGGTCCACGCCGATAATGCGGCCCACCGCCTTGCCCTGTTTCTCGCCCAAAGCATTGATGCGCTTCACCGCCACCTGCGCCCAGCCGCCGGGCGCACAGCCCAGATCGACGATCCGTGCACCGGGCACCAGAAAGCGGTATTTGTCGTCCACTTCCATGATCTTATAGGCTGCGCGCCCGCGATACCCTTCGGCCTGGGCCCGTTTGACATAGGGGTCATTCAACTGCCGCTGCAGCCAAAGAGTCGAGCTGAGCTTGCGCCCGCGCGCGGATTTCACCTTGACCTTCAGATCGCGCTGACCGCGTCCGGATGTGTTCTTACCTGTCGGCGTCTTTGCCATCATCGTCACCATTTGCGCCGGTGCGCGGAATTCTGTAAAAATTCCGGCCCGGAAATATCCAATTTTTCCGGCCCCGCCTAATAGGGGCCGTCCTCCAGAACGCCATCCGCGCTCATCTGTGCATAAAGCAGCCCTTCGCGCAGGCCGCGGTCCGCAACAGACAGCCGGTCGGTCGGCCAGCAGCGCAGCAATGCCTGCAGGATTGCAGACCCGGACATGATCAGCGCTTGACGGTCCTCGCCGATGCGGGGATCGCGGCGGCGGCCCAGAGGCCCGAGTTCTAGATACCCCCGGATCACCTTGTCAATCTGATCGCTGGTCATCCGCAGCCCGTCCACCTTGGTCCGGTCATAGCGTTTCAGCCCCAAATGCGACGCTGCCACAGTTGTAACCGTGCCCGATGTGCCGACAATCTGAAACCCGGTACGGGTCTGTTCGTTCTTATAGGGCGCAAAATCAGCCAGGTTTTCCTCGAAAAACCAGCTCATCAGCGCAAAACGTGCCGCGTCGTCTTCGACATCGTTGAACTGGTCCCGCAATGTGGCAACCCCCAGCGGCACGGAAATCCAATCCACCACCTTGGCCGCGGGAAACGGGCTTTCGGTGGTATGGAACCCGTTATGAAGCCGCATGATCGCAGAGGGACGGTCGCGCCGCGGGACTGATGAGATGTCGATCCACACCAGTTCGGTCGAGCCGCCGCCGATATCGACCACCAGCAACTGATCCGTTTTGGTAGAGACCAGCGGCGCGCAGGAAATCACCGCCAGACGCGCTTCCTCTTCCGGCTGGATGATTTCCAGCGTCAGACCGGTTTCCCGCTTCACCTGACGGATGAACTCGCGCGCGTTTTTTGCCCGGCGGCAGGCCTCGGTTGCCACCAGCCGCATCCGCCGGACCCTGTTGCGTTTCAATTTCTGCTGGCAGATCCGCAGCGCCTGGATGGTGCGCGCCATCGAGGACCGCGACAATCGTCCGGTCCGCTCCAGCCCGGCGCCGAGCTGCACCGACTTGGAGAAACTGTCGACCACATGAATGCCGCTGCCCTTGGGCTGGGCGATCAGCATGCGGCAGCTATTTGTACCCAGATCCAGCGCGGCATAAAGCGCATCAGGATCGGGCCGGGCCGGTGCAGGGGTTTCGACCGCTTTGGGAAACGCGCCCGCACCTTTCGAGCGCCTGGGCGCCATGATTCACGCCCTCCGATTATCGTGTTAACGACAACAATAGGGGCGCCGGTGCAGCGGCGCAAGCGCCAGACGGCGGAAGCGAAGCAATTTCCGCAGCTTCGAGGAAATCTCATAATCCACATGAATATTTTGGCGGGAAACTCCTGTGGCATTCGAAACGGCACAAAGCTAGTGTCCCGGCAGCAAAACGTCGCTCAATCCCATCGTGTTGTCGAAAATCGACCAACGTGCGGGCGGCCGCCGCTCTAGAACGTGGTCTATCCAGGCTAGGAGGAAATTAGGCATGCCCGACGTTACGATCGTATACTGGCGCGATATCCCTGCGCAGGTCATCGTTGGCAAAGGCCGCCGCGGCGCCAAACGCCAGCTCGAAGAACGGTTCGAGCAGGCCATCGACCGCGCGGCCATGAAGGTGAACGCCAAGGACGCGGATGCCTATCTTGCCGAGTGGCGCAAGGCCGCGCCTTATGCCGCCGAAGGCGAAGCGGCCGATGTTGCCGAAGCCGAGGCAGTCCGCTTGGAAACAGAATACGATCAGGACCGCTTGAAGACCCTGATTGCAAATGACGGATGGGCGTGAGCCTGACACCACTATGGGAGGCCGTGATGGCTTTGCTGAACTTTAAGAAACGCGATTCTGGTGCTGGCCAGACTGCCACCCCCGAAATGGAAGCCTTCCTGAAAGGCTATTCCATCGAAGTGATGCCGCGCACCGCCGCCAAGGTCGATGATTTCCGCGATCTGCTGCCCGCCGGCACCCGTGTCTATGTCGCGCATATCGAAGGCACCCCGATCGAGGACATGGTCGACACTGCCAAGCGCATCGCCGGTGAAGGCTATGATGTGATGCCGCACTTCCCGGCGCGTATCATCAAGGACAAGGCCACGCTGGGCGACTGGATCAACCGCTACCAGGGCGAAGCCGGCGTCAAGCAGGGCCTGATCCTGGCCGGCGGCGTAGCCAAGCCGCATGGCGATTTCGACAGCTCGATGCAGCTGCTGGAAACCGGCCTGTTCGACGACGCAGGTTTTACCAATCTGCACGTAGCGGGCCATCCCGAGCCGAACCTGGACATCGACCCCAAAGGCGGCCGTGCCAACACCTATGCGGCGCTCGATTGGAAACAGGAATTCTCCAAGCGCACTGACGCTGAGATGGCGCTGGCAACCCAGTTCTGCTTTGAGGCGCAGCCGGTGATCGACTGGGTGAACGAGCTGAGCGAACGCGGCATGAACCTGCCGGTCCATATCGGCATCGCCGGCCCGGCCAAGCTGCAGACCATGATCAAATTTGCAATCGCCTGCGGTGTCGGCCCGTCGCTCAAAGTGCTGCAGAAACGCGCCAAGGACGTCTCCAAGCTGCTGCTGCCGCATGAGCCGGGCGAGGTTCTGGCCGGTCTGGCAGCGCATAAGGCAGCCAACCCCGATTTCGCAATCGAGAAGGTCCACTTCTTCCCGCTGGGCGGCATCAAGACTAATGCCACCTGGGCGATCAACAACGGCGGCGATTCCGCCAAGCCGGTTAACTCCTAAGACCCTAAGGATCAAAAATGACCCGTACAGTCGTAGAATCAAAAACAAAAACCGCGGTCCTGGGCTTTGACGAGCCGTTCTGTGTGATCGGTGAGCGCATCAACCCGACCGGCCGCAAGAAACTGGCGGCCGAGCTGGAAGCCGGCGACTTCTCCACCGTTGAAAAAGACGCCGTGGCACAGGTTCTGGCCGGTGCCACCGTGCTCGATATCAACGCGGGTGTGGTCTATAACTCAAACCCGAACCCGAATGAGACCGAGCCGCCGCTGATGAAGAAGATCGTCGAGCTGGTGCAGGGGCTGGTCGATGTGCCGCTGTGCATCGACTCTTCGGTGCCGGGCGCGCTGGAAGCCGGCCTGGAAGTCTGCGAAGGCCGTCCGCTGCTGAACTCGGTCACCGGCGAGGAAGAACGCCTGGAGCAGATCCTGCCGCTGGTCAAAAAGTACAACGTGCCGGTTGTGGCGATCTCTAACGACGACACTGGCATCTCGGAAGACCCCGATGTGCGCTTTGCCGTCGCCAAGAAGATCGTTGAGCGCGCTGCCGATTTCGGCATTCCTGCCCACGACATCGTTGTTGACCCGCTGGTGATGCCGGTTGGCGCAATGGCCACTGCCGGTCTGCAGGTGTTTGCGTTGGTTCGCCGTCTGCGAGAAGAGCTGGGTGTGAACACCACTTGCGGTGCGTCCAACATCTCGTTCGGCCTGCCCAACCGCCACGGCATCAACAACGCCTTTCTGCCGATGGCAATGGGCGCCGGCATGACTTCTGCGATTATGAACCCGGTGGCGCTGCCCATCACGCAGAAGAAGATCGCCGAGAAAAGGGCGGAAGTTGAAGCCGCCGGCATCGTCCTGCCCGAGGGCATGGAAGACGAAGCCTTTGTTCAGATGTTCGGCCTTGGCTCGACCATGCCGCGCGCCGGCAAGGAAATGGAGGCCATTCGCGCTGCCAACTTCCTGACCAACAACGACCCGCATGGCGGCGACTGGATTAAGTTTAACAAAGAGCCTGCCAAAGAAGGCGAAGAAGGCCGTGGCCGTGGCGGCCGCGCCGGCGGCCGCCGCCGCCGCGCCTGATCCGTGCAGTCAGACTGAACAAGAGGCCGGGCAGAAGTGTCCGGCCTTTTCCGTTTATCAACAGCTTATGTCGCGCACTTCATTTGGTTGGCACGATCCCGGCAGCGTTCAACTGTTGGACGAAGCGAAAGCCACTCACGGCTACGAGCCCCGCCCAGTCTGGCGGGGCTTCGTCTTTTCGGGGCATCCGTATGGTCGCTTCGGGCGGCATGGGCGAGGGCATCCTGGCATAGCCGGCACAGCTGACAGGGCGAAAAGTCATTAAACTATGCCGAGATTGGCCCTTACCCCCGAGGCCATCCCATCCGGGCGGGTCGGATAATTATCTATCGATATCAGTGGGATAATGGCGGAGAGACAGGGATTCGAACCCTGGGAACCCGTGAAGGCTCAACGGTTTTCGAGACCGCCCCGTTCGACCACTCCGGCACCTCTCCGCGGGGGTCTAGTGGGGCAGCGTTTAAGGTTGATTCCGGACGCGTGCAAGCGGGAAATGCGGCTGTGGCAAAAAAAGCCGGTTTGCCGTTGCCAGCCAAATGTTTTTGCCTAAATTTGCTTTATGCAGATGCCGCTCAAAACCCCCGCTGTGCTTTTACGTTTCCTGACTTTGCTGTGTTTGGCTGCCGCGGGAGTGCCGCAGACCGGCCTGGCCGCAGACCGTGAGAGGGTTGAGGCGTTTCTGGAAGTAACCGGCTTTGACGTCGCGCTCGACAGCATTGCCTTGTCCGCCTCCAGCGCACCGGACATGCTGGGGCTGGATGCAGGCGCCTTTGGCAGCCAATGGACCGAATTGTCCGGGGACGTCTTTGATACCGCTGAAATGCGCGGCCTGGCGCTGGAGATCCTCGAAAACACGCTGGACGATGAAGCCCTGGATCATGCGGCGGCCTTTTATGCCAGCGATCTGGGGCAGCGCCTGGTACGGGCGGAAAACGCCTCGCATAAGGTCGAAGATGACGCGGTAAAGCAATTGGCAGGCAACCGCATCATCTCGGACATGGTCAAGGACGGCAGCACACGTGTCGCCATGTACCAGCGGATGGGAACCGCAATTGATGCCGCAGGGGCGGGCGTAAAGGCGCTGCAGCAGATCCAGTTCCGCTTCCTTATGGCCGCCGCCGCGGCCGGGGTGATCAAGCTGGAGCTGGACGCCGACGGCTTGCGGGCCCTGATGAAGGCGCAGGAGGGCGAGCTGCGCCTCAGCCTGCAGGCCTCCAGCCTGGCCGCCTCGGCCTATACCTATCAGGAATTCAGCGATGCCGAGGTTGAGGCCTATGTCATGGCCCTGGAAGAGGCGCCCATGCAGCGGGTTTATGAGTTGCTCAACGCTGTGCAATATGAGATCACAGCCAACCGCTTTGAAGAACTGGCGCACCGGATGGCAGAGCTGACACCCGGGCAGGATATCTGATCCTGCACAGGCTGATGGCGCAGGGTATGGAAAACGGTTGACACCTGATGCATTCCGAACCATAAGCCCGCATCCCGGCCCGGACTCCGTGCGCCGGGATTCATTTGTAATACGCCCATGACACGGGCGCGCTGTTCGAGGCGGCATTTGCCGAAACACCCGTAAGGGGGCCGTAGGACGCGGGTATAAAAGGAAAGACGCACATGTTTGCGGTCCTCAAGACCGGCGGCAAGCAGTACAAGGTTCAAGCGGGCGATATCCTCCGCATTGAAAAACTTGCTGCAGACGCTGGCGACACCATCCAGTTCGACGAAATTCTGATGCTTGGCGGCGACGCACCTGTTGTTGGCGCTCCGCTGGTAGATGGCGCTGCCGTAAAGGCAGAAGTGATCGACCAGATCAAAGGCGAAAAGCTGATCAACTTCGTGAAGCGCCGCCGGAAGCACTCCTCCAAGCGCACCAAAGGCCACCGTCAGAAGCTGACCCTGGTCCGGATCACCGAGATCCTGGCATCGGGCGCAACCAAAGCTGCCCCGAAAGCCGCTGCCAAAGCTGCACCTGCTGCTGGTTCGGACGATTTGGCCCAGCTGACCGGCGTTGGCCCTGCTGCCGTCAAAAAGCTGAACGAAGCAGGCCTGACCACCTTTGCCCAGATCGCAGCCTTGTCCGAAGACGACATTGCTGGTATCGAAGCGGTCAAAGTGAAGCCCGAGTGGGTTGAGCAAGCCAAAGATCTGGCTAAAGGCTAAGGAGAGAGAGAATGGCACATAAAAAAGCTGGCGGTTCCTCACGTAACGGCCGCGACTCCGCGGGCCGCCGTCTTGGCGTGAAACTTTTCGGTGGCCAGGCGGCCATCGCAGGCAACATCATCGTGCGTCAGCGCGGCACCAAGTTCTGGCCGGGCGAAAACGTAGGCATTGGCAAGGATCACACTTTGTTTGCCACCGCCGAAGGTGCTGTCACCTTCCGCAAAGGCCTGAAAAACCGCACCTTTGTATCGGTTCTCCCAGTGGCGGAGGCCGCTGAGTAAACCGACCCGAAGGGTAAAGAAATCTTTAGGGGGATCGGTTATAAGACCGGTCCCCCTTTTCTTTTTTGCGTCTGCGAGTTCATGATGAGTTTTCTTGCTGTTTCCAGCCCCCTCGAATTTGTGCCGCTGCAGTTCGGTGTTCACGCCGGACCAACAAGTAGTTTTGCGCGAATTGAAGACCTTGGGGCTTGCTCCAGGGGCAGGGCGAACACATCTGAAAAGCATCGCCGCAACAACAATGACAATTGCCGCCAGAAGTACACAGGCAGAGGAGGAGCACGTCCATGAACTTGGAACATATCGTGTGTCAGCAGGCCATCGAAACAGAGCGGTTTATTTTGCGGCCGCTGCGAAAATCCGATGCCGGGCTGATTGAACATTACGTCAGCGATGCGCGCGTTGCCCGCATGACCCGCTCGGTCCCGCATCCGCTGCCGCCCGGCGCCGCCGAGGCCTTTGTTGCCCGCGCTATGGCCGAAGAGCGGGACGAGGATGTCTGGGTGATAGATGGCACCGCCGAAGGCGACGCCGAGCTGAAAGGCGTGATCGGCCTTAAGCGGATGGACCGCAACCAGTCGGAAGTGTCCTATTGGACGGCGCCGCCGTTTTGGAATACCGGGCTTGCCTCTGCCGCGGTAAAGGCATTGGTGGATGCAAATCCGCAAAGCAACGCGGCGATGTTTGCCTCGGTGTTTCAGGACAACCCGGCCTCGGCCCGGGTGCTGATCCATTGCGGCTTTGAGTACCTTGGCGACGCCGAAAGCTATTCGGTGGCCCGCGATGCCTCTGTCCCGACCTGGACCTACAGCCGAAAACTGTGATTGGCGCGGCGCGCGCTTTGCGGTAAGGCAAACGAAACATTCCCGCCAAGGCCTTGGGGCTTTGGCGGGACACGTGTACTGCGCGGGCGGGCACAGGATCCCGCCGCATTAAGGAGCTGTCATGAAATTCCTCGATCTGACAAAGGTCTATATCCGCTCGGGCGCCGGCGGGAACGGCTGTGTCAGCTTCCGGCGCGAAAAGTATATCGAATACGGCGGGCCGGACGGGGGCGATGGCGGCAAAGGCGGCTCGGTCTGGGCCGAGGTGACCGACGGGCTGAACACCCTGATCGATTTCCGTTATCAGCAGCATTTCTTTGCCAAAAACGGCCAGTCCGGCATGGGCCGGCAGCGCACCGGCAAGGATGGCGACGACATTATTCTGCGTGTCCCCGTGGGGACCGAGATCCTGGACGAAGACCAGGAAACCGTTCTGGCGGATCTCACCGAAGTCGGCCAGCGGGTGCTGCTGGCCAAGGGCGGCAATGGCGGCTTTGGCAACCTGCACTTCAAATCGGCCACCAACCAGGCGCCGCGCCGGGCCAACCCGGGCCAGGAATGCGTAGAGCGCACCATCTGGCTGCGCCTCAAGCTGATTGCCGACGCAGGCCTGCTTGGCCTGCCCAACGCGGGCAAGTCGACCTTTCTGTCGGCAACCTCCAACGCGCGCCCCAAGATTGCGGATTACCCCTTTACCACTTTGCATCCGAACCTTGGCGTGGTCGGCATCGACAATACCGAATTTGTCGTGGCGGACATCCCCGGCCTGATCGAAGGCGCGCACGAGGGCAAAGGGATCGGCGACCGGTTCCTGGGCCATGTGGAGCGTTGCGCGGTGCTGCTGCATCTGGTGGACGGCACCTCCGACACCGTGGTTGAGGATTACCAGACCATCATCGGCGAGCTGGAAGCCTATGGCGGTGTTCTGGCCACCAAAACCCGGATCACTGCGCTGAATAAGGTGGATGCGATCGACCCGGAGGAGCGCGACGAAAAACGCGCCGCATTGGAGGCCGCAGTTGGCGGTCCGGTCATGATGATGTCCGGCGTCAGCCGCGAAGGTCTGAACGAGGTGCTGCGCGCGGTACGGGCAGAAATCGACGATGACCGCGTCCGCATGAAACCCGTCGAGGAGGAAGCGCCTTGGCGGCCCTGAAGTCGGCAAAACGGATTGTCGTCAAGATCGGCTCGGCGCTGCTGGTCGACCGGAAAACCGGTGAGCTGCGCGCAGGCTGGCTGCACTCCTTGGCCAATGACGTCGCCTGGCTGAAGGCCGGCGGCACCGACGTGGTGCTGGTCTCCTCCGGCTCGATTGCCCTGGGGCGGGGTGTGCTGGGTCTGCCGCGCGCGGACCTGCCGTTGGAACAATCCCAGGCCGCAGCAGCAGTTGGCCAGATCCGTCTGGCCCGCGCTTATGAGGAGGCGCTGGCGCCGCACCGGATTACCACGGCACAGGTGCTGGTAACGCTGGAAGACAGCGAAAACCGCCGCCGCTACCTGAATTCACGCGCCACTTTGGAAACGCTTTTGGGGATGGGCGCGGTGCCGATCGTCAACGAGAACGACACCATCGCCACAGACGAAATCCGCTATGGCGACAATGACCGGCTGGCGGCACAGGTGGCGGTGACTGTTGGCGCCGATGCCTTGATCCTGCTGTCCGATGTTGACGGTTTCTACAGCGCCAATCCGGCACTGGATCCCAAGGCGGAACGCTATGACCGGATTGACGAGATCACGCCGGAGATTGAGGCGATGGCCGGCGACGGCGTCTCTGGCCTGTCCAAAGGCGGGATGATCACCAAACTGCTGGCGGCTAAGATGGCCACTGCAGCCGGCTGCGCCATGGTAATCACTGAAGGTTCGCCACTGAACCCTTTGAAAACACTTGAAGATGGCGCATCCTGCACTTGGTTCACCGGACAGGGCGATCCGCAAACCGCACGAAAACGCTGGATCAGCGCGATGAAGACCCGCGGAGTTCTGACCATCGACGACGGTGCTGCACGCGCGCTGATGTCAGGTAACAGCCTGCTGCCCGCAGGTGTGCGTCATGTGGAGGGTGACTTTGGCCGCGGCGATCCGCTGGCCATCCTTAGCCCAGACGGGCGCAAACTGGGGCAGGGGCTGTCACGCTATACAGCGGACGAGGCCCGCGCCATCCAGGGGCGCCAATCGCAAGAGATCGAGGCTACGCTGGGCTATCCTGGCCGCGCCGCATTGATCCACCGCGATGATATGGCGCTTTGAGCAGACCATCTGATAATCTATTCCAGCCGGCAGGCACCCGATGTGCCATAATAGTACCGGCAAGGGCGCGAGACACATGAAAGACAATGAAAACATTCCCGCCGTGATGGCGGAGCTTGGCAAACGTGCAAAGCAAGCGGCGCAAATCCTGGCCACGGCCAGCGCTGAGCACAAACATGCCGCCTTGATCGGCGCAGCCCAAGCGGTTTGGACCCGCCGGGCTGAGATCATCGCCGAGAACGTCAAGGATCTGGAGTTCGGCCGGAACAAAGGCCTGTCCGACGCGATGATGGACCGGCTGATGCTGGACGAGCCCCGCATCCAGGGCATCGTGGACGGTCTGCGCGCGGTGGCAGAACAGCGCGATCCGGTTGGTGAAGTGATGGAAGAGTGGGAACAGCCCACCGGCCTCAAGATCCAGCGCGTCCGCACGCCGCTGGGGGTGATCGGGGTAATCTATGAAAGCCGCCCGAATGTGACGGCGGATGCCGGCGCGCTGTGCCTGAAATCGGGCAATGCGGTCATTCTGCGCGGCGGTTCGGAAAGCTTCCATTCCTCTCAGGCGATCCACGCCTGCCTGGCCGAAGGCCTGAAGTCCGCCGGCCTGCCCGAAGACGCCGTGCAACTGGTGCCGACCCGTGACCGGGCGGCGGTGCAGGAACTGCTGACGATGACAGACTATGTCGACGTCATTGTACCCCGCGGCGGCAAGGGCCTGGTGGGTCTGGTCCAGCGCGAGGCCCGGGTGCCGGTCTTTGCCCATCTTGAAGGCATCGTGCATATTTACCTCGACAAATCCGCCGACCCGCAAAAAGCACTGGATGTGGTGCTGAACGCCAAGACCCGGCGCACCGGCATCTGCGGCGCCGCGGAATGCCTGCTGGTCCATCAGGACATCGCAGGAACGCTGGGTAAAGCAGTGTTGGAAGCGCTGGCATCCGCCGGCGTGGAAATCCGCGCTGAGGCCGGTCTTCCCGGTCCGAGTGGTATGATTGCTGCCAGCTCCGAGGACTGGGGCAAGGAATATCTAGATTCCATCATTGCTGCCAAACAAGTTGCGGATATTGATGAAGCAATCCAGCACATCCGCACGCATCACTCCCAGCACACCGATTGCATCATCACCGAGGATGAGGCTGCGGTTCAGAAGTTCTTTGCTGAACTCGACAGCGCAATCCTGATGCACAATGCCTCGACCCAGTTTGCCGACGGCGGAGAGTTTGGCATGGGCGCGGAAATCGGGATTGCTACCGGCAAGATGCACGCGCGGGGTCCGGTCGGCGCCACTCAGCTGACCAGCTTCAAATACCTGGTGCGCGGCGACGGAGCCACCAGGGCCTAATCGGTATCAAATGCAAAACGCCGGGCGGTTGGCCCGGCGTTTCTTTGCGAAAATTGCTGCAGATTAGAACTGCAGCGTGATCTTTTCCAGGCTCTGCTCCAGCCGGACGGTGCGGTCTGCTTCCTTGGCGGCCTCGGGGAGCAACGCAAATTGCACCAGCGCCGGCGTGATCTCGGCATTTGAATTGCCGCCGCTGACCCGCGCCCACAGCTCGTCATCCACGTTCAGCTTGCGGCCTTCGCCCATTACTGTCCATTTGCCGCCGGCGCAGAAAATCTTAACTGTGCCGCCATAGGGAAGGGCGGATTCCAGGCACAGTGCCGCCAACAGGGACAGGCGCGCCTCGCTGCGGGTGCACCCCTCCAGGGGCGACCATTGGTAATTGATACGGCCGCCCTTGCTGATGTCCTCCAACACCGAAATCAACTCGGCCCTGCCCATCTGCTGGTCGCCGGCAGCGCCAAAGGCGATACGGAATAAACGGATGCGGGCATTGGCATTTGCGACGCTGTCTGAGATCAGCTCCAGCTCGGGGCCGGACATGCTGCCAGCCATTCCAAGCAGTTCCAGACCGTTGTTTATGGCACCGACAGGGCTGATCAGATCATGGCAGATCCGGGACCCTACCAATGCAGCCAGATTGGCGTTATCTACACCCATAACTTATACTTCCTCCGAACTGGGCCACCCGCCAATGAATGACCTCAACGCAATTTTAGCCCCCGGCATGTTCGTCCGGCACCCGGATCACCCTGAATGGGGCATCGGGCAGGTGCAGTCGAACGCGGGCGGCAAGATCACCGTTAATTTCCCCGACCAAGGCAAGCTTGTGATTGACGGAGCTCGCGTCTCCCTTATTCCCGTCTTTGATCCATAACGGTTTATGAAGAGTTAACGAACTCCATCTAATTCGCCTTAAATGCTGCGCGTTCTTTGCCTTAATACAGGGATGCGCTCAAGCCTGATCGACGCAAAGGTGATCGAATGCAAGACAGCCCGCCGGAATTTTCCGTCAAGATTGCAGAAACAGACGCAGAGCTGCAGGCCGCACAGGCGCTGCGGTACAACGTATTTGTGCGCGAGCTTGGCGGCGGCGGCGCGCTGGTGGACCATGATGCGGGGCTGGAGCGGGACAGGTTCGATCCGTTCTTTGACCACATGCTGGTGATAGATGACACTAGGGGCATGGTCGTCGGTGTCTACCGGCTGCTGCGCGATGACCAGGCCGCGAAAGCCGGGCAGTTTTATTCCGAGGATGAATATGACCTGACCGTGCTGCGGTCGTCCGGCCGCAAGCTGCTGGAGCTGGGACGCTCTTGCCTGCATGCGGATTACCGCGGCGGCATGGCGATGTTCCACCTTTGGTCCGGGCTGGCAGGCTATGTGGAGACCCACGGTATCGAGGTTCTTTTCGGGGTTGCAAGTTTTCACGGCACTGATACCGCTGCGCTGGCCAATCCGCTGGCCATGCTGCACCACAATCATCTGGCGCCGCCCGAGCTGCGTGTACGGTCAAAAGCGTTTCAATCCATGAACTTGGTACCCGCAGGTGATCTGAACCGCAAACATGCGATGGTGGAAACGCCTGCGCTGATCAAAGCATATCTGCGGCTGGGCGGATATGTCGGCGACGGCGCCTTTGTCGATCAGTCGTTCAACACCACCGATGTGTGCCTGATTCTGGACACCGCGCAAATGAACGACCGCCAGCGCAGAATTTATGCCGGAGGCAAGGGCCGGGGATGAGCGTCAGCTGGCAAAGCGAAGAAGCGCCGGATCCGGTGCGGATCAGCGCCTTGGGCTGGCTGCTGGTGCTGCTGCGCGGATTGCCGTTGGCGGTGCTGGTATTTGGCGGGCTGCTGGTTCTGCTGGCCCTGCGGCTGATTGAACGGCCGGTCTTTGGCCTCCAGCGGCCGGTCACGCCGTTCATCACGCAGTTTGTCTGCCGCAATGCCTTTCGTATTCTGGGGATCCGCTTCAAAACCCGCGGAACGCTGATGCGTCAAAATGGAGCCGTGGTGGCCAACCATGCCTCCTGGCTGGACATTTTTGCCCTCAATGCGCGCAAGCGGATCTACTTTGTCTCCAAGGCGGAAGTTGCCAATTGGCCGGGGATCGGCTGGCTTGCGCGGGCCACCGGCACCGTCTTTATCGAACGCAATCCCAAGAAAGCCAGGGAACAGGCCGACATGTTTGAACAGCGCCTGCTGGCCGGCCATAAGCTGCTGTTTTTTCCCGAAGGCACCTCTACCGATGGTTTGCGGGTTTTGCCCTTTAAAACAACGCTCTTTGCTGCGTTCTTTTCTGAAAAACTACGCAAAGATCTGTATATCCAACCTGTCTCCGTGCGCTACCGCGCGCCCATTGGCGCCCCGGCGCGGTTTTATGGCTGGTGGGGAGATATGGATTTCGGACCGCATCTTCTTAAGATCCTGGCAGCGCCGCGGCAAGGCCAGGTGGAGCTGATTTACCACCAGCCCTTGAAGGTTGCGGATTTTGCGGACCGCAAAGCGCTGGCTGCGGCCGCAGGGCAACTGGTAAAAGATGGCCACCTGCGTGCTTTGAATGGCTGAAAAATCAGGTGGGAACCGGTTTCTTCCGGATCCGCTATTGTCAGCTGACAATTTCTGCTCTATGAGCGCGCCTACGAACCCGCAGGCGGGGTTTGGCCTGATCAGGGGAGACATCCCTGACGGACCCCCGGTTGGAGCATTTGCTCTGAACCCCCGCCGAGGATTGAAACCGGAAAGGATATATTAGCATGGCTCTTCCTGAGTTCACCATGCGTCAGCTGCTTGAAGCTGGCGTACACTTCGGCCACCAGACCCAGCGCTGGAACCCGCGCATGGCACCGTTCATCTACGGTTCGCGCAACGGCATCCACATCATGGACCTGACCCAGACTGTTCCGATGCTAGACCAGGCGCTGCAGGTTGTCCGTGACACCGTTGCCAAAGGCGGCCGCGTCCTGTTCGTCGGCACCAAGCGCCAGGCAGCCGGCCCGATTGCCGAAGCGGCTGAAAAGTCGGCTCAGTACTTCATGAACCACCGCTGGCTCGGCGGCACTCTGACCAACTGGAAGACCGTTTCCCAGTCGATCAACCGCCTGAAGGAAATCGACGAGAAAATGGCGGGCGGCGCCGAAGGCCTGACCAAGAAAGAGCGTCTGGGCATGGAACGCGACCAGGAGAAGCTTGAAGCGTCTCTGGGCGGTATCCGTGATATGGGCGGCGTACCGGACCTGCTGTTCGTCATCGACGTGAAAAAAGAAGCGCTGGCCATCGCCGAAGCCAAGAAACTGGGCATTCCGGTTGTGGCTATTGTCGACACCAACTGCTCCCCCGATGGCGTGGACTTCATCATTCCGGGCAACGACGACGCATCGCGCGCCATCTCGCTGTACTGCGACCTGGTTGCCCGCGCAGCACTTGACGGCATGTCCGCTCAGCTGGGTGCTGCAGGCGTTGACCTGGGCGCGCTCGAAGAAGCGCCGGCCGAAGAAGCCGTGGCTGAAGAAGCCGCTGCTGCTGACGCCTGATCCGTCCCGTCACGGAACTGACATGCGGGGCAGGGTATCACCTGCCCCAAATCTGTTTTTGAATTGAGGAGAGCCTAAGATGGCAATCACTGCTGCTATGGTGAAAGAACTGCGCGAATCCACCGGCGCAGGCATGATGGATGCGAAGAAAGCCCTGGTCGAAAACAACGGCGACATGGAAGCCGCGGTTGACTGGCTGCGCACCAAAGGCCTGGCCAAGGCTGCCAAGAAATCCGGCCGTACCGCCGCAGAAGGCCTGGTTGCCGTAATCGTCGAAGGCAACAAAGGTGTTGCCGTCGAAGTGAACTCGGAAACCGACTTTGTTGGCAAGAACGCTGAATTCCAGGCAATGGTCGGTGGCATCGCCAAGGCTGCCCTGGGTGTTTCGGACGTCGAAGCGCTGAAAGCGGCTGACATGGGCGGCAAGACCGTTGCTGACACCATCACCGACAAGATCGCCACCATCGGTGAAAACATGTCGGTCCGCCGCATGGCCGCGCTGGAAGGCGAAACCGTTGTGTCCTATGTGCACAACGCCGCCACCGCTGGCATGGGCAAAATCGGTGTTCTGGTTGCCATGAACGGCGGCGACGCCGCGATCGGCAAGCAGATTGCAATGCACATTGCAGCTGCCAACCCCGCCGCGCTGTCCGAAGCAGACATGGACGCCGCTGTGGTTGAGAAGGAAAAGCAGGTTCAGATGGACATCGCCCGTGAATCCGGCAAGCCGGAGCAGGTGATTGAAAAGATGATCGTTGGCCGGATGAAGAAATTCGTCGCGGAATCGACCCTGCTGAACCAGCAGTTCGTTGTGAACCCCGACCTGACCGTTGAAGCCGCAGCCAAAGAAGCAGGCGCAACCATCACCGGTTTTGCCCGCGTTGAAGTCGGCGAAGGCATCGAAGTCGAAAAAGAAGACTTTGCAGCCGAAGTCGCCAAAGCCGCACAGGGCTGATTTGGGCTGATCAGCCCTCACGCTAGAATTCAGGAACCGGCAGGGACATCCCTGCCGGTTTTTTTGTGCGCATCGCCCCCGGCATAGAGAATGCAGGGCCCAGCGGCTGAACCGGTCTTTGCATTTGTGAAGGAACGGAGCCCGCAAAAGGGATGTGAGGGACCCCACTGATGGGGATGGGCGAGGCCCCTCTGTATCCGGAACAGACGCAGAACAATACGTGTCTGTCCCTGATCAGGTAGGAGAGCCTTGAAATCACAAGGGTCGTTACCCATTAGTTCCTAGGCTAAAGCCACCACTCACGGAACAGGGGCAACATGCAGAAAATCAACCTATAACGGTAGTATAGAATTCCATACCTCTTACGGCTTAGTTCAGGCCGGGCCGGATTGAAAAACCGGTTGAATTTCCGCCGCTTGCAAGCGATCAAAGACAGCGGGGCGAAATCTGAAATTGACGCCACCGCAGCGGCAGCACGGCCCGGTCATCTGCAGTCAAGCGGCTGCCTAGGCATCCATGACATACATCTGATTGTGCAACGCCGCCTTCAAAACAGCCTGGGCGGTTGTCTCGACAGAAAGCGATTCCCTGGCAAGGCGCAGGTGTTTTTCAATCGTCGCGGGTGTAAGTTCCATCAGAAGTGCAATGTCCTGAGTGGTTTTGCCGTCGCCCACCCATTGCAGAACCTCCCGCTGCCGTTTGGTAAGGCTGCGGTTAGGTGCCGTGTAGGGCAGGGTGAGGATTTTCAGATGGGCGACATTATTCATAAGCACAATGTCATCGCCCGACTTCTGCCACAGCGCATCCACCGCATCCTGAGAAATGCCCCGCTTTGCAGCCAGCGATATGGCGCCCTTGTAGCGGGGAGAAGCAGAGTAGAAACTGACGGTATAACCGGCATTCATGTCGAGCTTCTGATTGAACTCATGCACTCTTTGGGCTTCGGGCCCAAGCGTCCCGCCGGCAATCATGTCCTGCACGATACGCCAGCTGCCGGCGCCTTCATTGTCCAAGGCCCAGCGAAGCATCGGCGCATGGAAGTACAGCCCCTTATGCAGGAAGCCGTTCAAATATTCGCTGTCATGGTTGGACAGGATAACAAAATCATCCGGATCCCCCAGCGACGTTTCCGTTTTGTAACGGGTGTATCCGTAGATCAGCCGGTCGAACCCGAACCTGGACATTTGCCGGACATGCCCGTGCCACAGATCTTCCAGGCTTTGAGCGCCGCAAATGAAATTCAGGTAATCCTTTACCTTCATGCTGTTGCAGCCATTTCCAAATGTGCCTTCAACGCATCCAGCGCCAACAGATACCCTTGCACGCCAAAACCGCAAATCTGCCCTAGCGCCGCCTTGGCGATATAAGAGGTGTGCCGGAACGGCTCGCGTGCATGGATATTGGAGAGATGCACTTCAACGGCCGGAATCTCTACGGAAATCAACGCATCCATCAGGGCAATAGACGTGTGCGTATAGGCGCCGGCGTTCAGGATGATCCCCTGATGCTGCCCCTTGGCCGCATGAATAGAATCAATCAACGCCCCTTCATGGTTCGACTGGAAGCAGCTGACCGTGACCCCGAGTTTTTGACCATGATCGGCGCAGGCCTGTTCGGCCATCGCCAGGGTGACTGAGCCATAGACGTCCGGCTGCCGGGTGCCAAGCAGGTTAAGGTTGGGGCCGTTCAATACCAGAATGCTCGTCATCGGATCTGTTTCCTTTTCGTCCTTCCCTTTGAACTTCTAAGACAAATTTATTGCAAATGCGAACACGCAAACGCGCATAAATTGGAAAAATTCGAATTTTGGAATTTACTGAACCCGCTGACACAAGCATTTGCCCGGCATTCAATTCCAGCCCATTTCCAAATTGAGCGTTTCTATTTCCAGTCCGCACAGTCATCGGGGCCTTTGAATTTTGTTCTGCCCTTATTCCGGCACCTGCGCCCCGATGCCTGAAAGGCAACGTCTGCCGGCTCGTCTCCTTTAGAACGGCAGTATACAGTCCGGATGGAAGAGGCAGAGCAGTACGAGGGCGCAGCGATGAGATCAGACCGGCTGGAACGCATCAGGCGCTGGCAGCAACGCTATGTGGATGAAGGGAAATATCCGGGAAGCGCCCTTTTAATCCGCCGCGGCGGCGAGGAACAGTATTTCCACGCGGCCGGCCTGCGCAACATCGAGGAGAACCTGCCATTCACCCGTGACACGCTGGTGCGCCTCTATTCGATGACCAAGCCGGTGACGTCTGTGGCTGTGATGTCTCTTCTGGAACAAGGGCTGTTCCATCTGGATGCCCCTGTCAGCGATTTCCTTCCGGAATTCAATGATATGCAGGCGCTAGTACCTGGAGCCACCCAGATCAGCCAGACCAAACCCTGCGCTGCTCCGACACTGCACCAGCTGCTGACCCACACCAGCGGGCTGAGTTACCCGTTCAACCCAGGTGTTTTGCCGGAAGCCATGGCCCAGGAGGATCTGCTGTTCAAGCCGGACCACGGATCACTTGCCCCGATGGTGACCCGGCTTGCCGGGCTGCCGTTGGCCTTCCAACCCGGAACCCGTTGGGAATATTCCGTTGCGACTGATGTGCTGGGCCGCGTAGCCGAGGTTGTTTCAGGCAAACCTCTGGGCCGGTTCTTGCAAGAAGAAATCTTTGAACCGTTGGAAATGACTGAGACCGGGTTCCAGCCGCCCAGCGGGGCAGGGAGCCGGTTTGCCTCTCTCTATACGCCGTTGGCGGGTGACGCCATGGCGCTGAATTCCGCAGAGACCGGCGCTGACAGTTTGCGCTTGACAGACAGTTACCCGCACTCTCCGTTCTGGCAGGCTGAAATGCACTCCGGCGGCGGTGGATTGATCGGCACAATTGATGATTACATGAAATTCACCGAAATGCTCCGGCGCCGCGGCCGCAGTCAAAGCGGCATTATCATCAACTCGCAAACCGCTGATTTCATGATGCAAAACCACCTTACAGGTGACATTGCCTCAATGGGCCCGCAAAGCTTTGCCGAACAGCCGATGGAGGGCATGGGTTTTGGCCTAGGCGGCGCTGTTGTTCTGAACCCGGCACGGGCGCGGTGCCCCGGATCAGTTGGCGACTTCAGCTGGGGCGGCATCGCGTCAACGTTCTTTTGGCTGGACCGGCAGCTTGATGTGTCGGTGGTGTTTTTGACCCAGCTGGCGCCTTCCAGTTCATACCCGGCACGGCCGGAACTCAAGGCGCTGATCCATGGCGCCATAGCCGAGTGATTTCCAACTGCCGCAGTTCCAGCTAAGATAAGCGTTCTGCATCAGAAAAGACCAATGAAAGCGCTGCACATGCCGGATACTGCCAAAGTTCTCCTTGATCTGCTGGATCTGGAAGAGCTTGATACAAATCTCTACCGCGGATCCGGCTCCGGCGGCGAAACGCCGACCCGCATTTATGGCGGCCAGGTGATCGCACAGGCGCTGACGGCAGCATATGCAACTGTTTCCGGACGTTTATGTCATTCTCTTCACGCGTATTTCATTCGTCCGGGTGACCCGTCTAGACCGGTCATCTACGAGGTTGACCCGGCACGGGACGGCCGCAGTTTCACCACCCGGCGGGTGGTGGCGATGCAGAACGGCAAGCAGATCCTGAATCTGGCGTCATCCTTTCATGCACCGGAACATGGCTGGGAGCATCAGCACCAAATGCCGGATGTTCCAACGCCGGCCGCGCTGGAGCCGCGTGACAAAATCCTCCTGCGCAATGCACTCCGGGTAGATCCGGCCAAACGCGATGAATTCACTAGGCCGCGGCCATTCGAGATCCGCGAAGTTGCGCCGCGGGATCCGCTGGAACCGGAAAACACATCTGATATCAATCATATGTGGATCAGAATGGAGGCAGCCAAAGGCGCCGGTCCTGAGCTGCAGCATATCCTGATGGCTTATGCCTCGGACTTTGGCTTGCTGGGGTCATCGATGCGGCCGCATGGGCTGACGTTTCACAAACCCGGCGCCATGACCGCAAGCCTGGACCATGCAATGTGGTTTCATGCACCGGTTCAATTCGAGAACTGGCATCTTTACACAATGGATGCACCGTTTACCGGCAGCGGCCGTGGCTTCAATCGTGGATCTATTTACACGGAAGACGGCCAGCTGATCGCCAGCGTCGCGCAAGAAGGTTTACTGCGTCCGGCAAGGGGTTGAGAATTATATGTTTAATCTGCGCTAAGGTGGTCTGTTGATGAGCGGCAAATTAACATAATTCTCATTATGAGATTTACCTGATGCAGTAAACAGCCCGCCTGCAGTCAAGAAAATGGCTTCCCCTGAAAACAGAGGAAGCCAGTTATCACCGGTCAGGCTCCTTCATTGACTGCCCGAAAGTTTTCTTACCTGGGCCTTCCCGGTGTTCAGAACGGGCGCACCCATTCCTGATAGCTCTGGAAGCAGTATCACCGCTTCCAGTATCCGTCTGCGCCACCGAGGGAAAATCAGAGACGCAGACGGTGTTCTTCAGCTGCAGCCGGAGGTTCCGCCGCAGGTGTTGCACTTCATGCAGGTGCCGTTGCGGACCAGCGTGTAGTTGCCGCATTCGCCGCAGGCCTCGCCCTCGTAGCCCTGCATTTTTGCCTTGACGCGCGCATCCATTCCGCCGCCGGGCTGCACAGGTGCATCACCTGTCTCTGGCACCAGCGATTGCAACGCGGCAACCGGATCAGTTCCAGTTCCCAGTGCCGATACTTCGGTCTGGCCGCCTTGCAACACCACAAGTTCCTGCGGCAGCCGTTTGCGCAGATAGCCGGTCGAAGAGATCTGCTTCAGTACTTCCAGCGACCGCGAGGCTGCGTTTTCACTCAGCTCGCTCAGGTTCGACACGCCTTCTTCTTCGCCGCGGCCCAGATCGTCAAAGCTTGCGCCCTCGGGCTTCACATGCGCCAGATCGGTACGGTCCAGATAGCTGACGGCCAGCTCGCGGAACACATAATCAAGGATCGAGGTCGCATTCTTGATCGAGTCATTGCCCTGCACCATGCCGGCGGGCTCAAACTTGGTGAAGGTGAAGGCGTCGACAAACTCCTCCAGCGGCACGCCGTATTGCAGGCCGACCGACACCGCGATGGCGAAATTGTTCATCATCGCCCGGAAGCCTGCGCCTTCCTTGTGCATGTCGATGAAGATTTCACCCAGGTTGCCGTCCTCGTATTCGCCGGTCCGCAGATAAACTTTGTGACCGCCGACAACTGCCTTCTGGGTATATCCCTTGCGCCGCTGCGGCATCTTGGTGCGGTGCGACTTCAGCACTTCCTTGATGATCACTTTCTCGACGATTTTTTCGGCAAGAACCGCTGCCTTCTCCTGCGGCGCACCGCTCTCCAGAACTTCTGCCGCGTCGTCGTCATCTTCGACCAGTGCCGCCGCCAGCGGCTGGCTCAGCTTGGAGCCGTCACGGTAAAGCGCATTGGCCTTAACCCCCAGGCTCCAGCTCAACTCATAGGCTTTCTGGCAGTCCTCGATGGTGGCCGAATTCGGCATGTTTATGGTCTTGGAAATTGCGCCGGAGATAAAGCTTTGGGCGGCTGCCATCATGTAGATGTGGCTGTCAACGTTCAGGAAACGCTTGCCTTTCTTTCCGCAGGGGTTGGCGCAGTCAAAGATCGCATAGTGTTCTTCCTGCAGATGCGGCGCGCCTTCCAGGGTCATGGTGCCGCAGACGTGGTCGTTGGCCGCGTCAATATCCGCCTTGGTAAAGCCCAGGTGGCGCAACAGGTCGAAGGTCGGATCATTCAGCTTGGGCGCAGGGATGCCCAGCACACCGGTGCAGAAATCTTCGCCCAAGGTCCACTGGTTGAACACAAACCGGATGTCAAAGGCCGATTCCAGTGCCGCGTCCACCTTGGCCAGCTCATTGGGGCCAAAGCCGTGGCCGGCCAGCGAGGTGTGGTTGATGCCCGGCGCGTTACCGATAGAGCCATGCCCAACTGCGTAGGATGCGATTTCTTCAATCTGGGCAGAGCTGTAGCCCAAGCCCTCCAGTGCAGAAGGAACCGAACGGTTGATGATTTTGAAGTAGCCGCCGCCGGCCAGCTTCTTGAACTTCACCAGGGCGAAGTCAGGCTCGATGCCCGTCGTATCGCAATCCATCACCAGGCCGATGGTGCCAGTGGGCGCAATGACTGTGGTCTGGGCGTTGCGGTAGCCGTGCTTTTCGCCCAGCTCCAGCGCCTCGTCCCAGGCACTGGCGGCCAGATCAGCCAGCAGCGCGTCCGGACAGTTGGAGATGTCCAGCGGCACCGGCGTGACCGACAGCGCCTCGTAGCCGTCCGCGTTGCCCATTGCAGCGTTGCGGTGATTGCGGATCACACGCAGCATGTGGTCTGTGTTTTTTGCATAACCCGGGAACGGCCCCAGTTCCGCGGCGATCTCGGCCGAGGTGGCGTAGGACACGCCGGTCATCAGCGCGGTCAACGCACCGCAAAGCGCCCTGCCCTCATCCGAGTCATAGCTGTAGCCCATATTCATCAAAAGGCCGCCGATATTGGCATAGCCCAGGCCAAGGGTGCGGAAATCGTAGGAGCGCTGCGCGATTTCCTTGGACGGGAACTGCGCCATCATCACCGAGATTTCCAGTGTCAGCGTCCACAGGCGGCAGGAATGCATGAAGTCATCCGCCTGGAACAGCCCGTCCTTCAGGAAGGTCAGCAGGTTCAGCGACGCCAGATTGCAGGCGGTGTCGTCCAGGAACATGTATTCCGAACAAGGGTTTGAGCCGCGAATCTCACCGTCTTCCGGGCAGGTGTGCCACTCATTCACGGTGTCGTGAAACTGGATGCCCGGATCGGCGCAGGCCCAGGCCGCATGGCCGACCTTCTCCCACAACTCGCGGGCCTTCACCACTTTGGCGACCTTGCCGTCGGTGCGGTTGATCAGCTGCCAGTCGGTGTCTTTTTCAACCGCGTGCAGGAAGGCGTTTGTCACCCGGATCGAGTTGTTGGAGTTCTGCCCGGAGACAGAGCTGTAGGCCTCGGAGTCCCAGTCGGTGTCATAAGTCGGGAACTCGATCGAGGTATGGCCCTGCTTGGCGTAATCCAGCACCCGCTTGACGTAGGTTTCCGGGATCGCCACCTTTTTGGCCTCGCGGATCGCGGCCTTCAGCCCGGTGTTGACTGCCGGGTCATAAGCATCCGCTTCACCGCCGTCCCAGCTGCGGATCGCCTCGAAAATGCCGTTCAGCATCTTTTCGTGCATCTTGGACCCGGCGACGATGGAGGCAACCTTTTGCTCCTCCAGCACCTTCCACTCGATGAACTGCTCAATGTCCGGGTGATCCGCGTCCACGATCACCATTTTTGCTGCTCGACGGGTTGTGCCGCCTGATTTGATGGCGCCCGCCGCGCGGTCGCCGATTTTGAGGAACCCCATCAGGCCCGAAGACTTGCCGCCGCCGGACAGCGGCTCGCCTTCGGCGCGCAGATGGCTGAAATTGGTGCCGGTGCCGGAACCGTATTTGAACAGGCGCGCCTCGCGCACCCACAGATCCATGATGCCGCCGTCCTTGACCAGATCATCCGAGACCGACTGGATGAAACAGGCGTGCGGCTGGGGATGCTCATAGGCGCTGTCGGACTTGGTCAGCTTGCCGGTCTTGTAATCGACGTAGTGATGGCCCTGGGCCGGGCCGTCGATGCCATAGGCCCAATGCAGACCGGTGTTGAACCATTGGGGGGAATTGGGGGCGGAACGCTGGGTCGCCAGCATATAGCGCATCTCGTCGTAAAAGGCGCGGGCGTCCTCCTCGGAGGAGAAGTAGCCGCCCTTCCAGCCCCAATAGGCCCAGGCGCCGGCCAGACGGTCGAACACTTGCTTGGAGGAGGTTTCCCCGCCCAGCACTGCGCCGTCCGCAGGGACCGAGCGCCACAGGAACTCAGGAACGCCTTTTTCGCGGACTTTCTTCAGCCGCGACGGCACGCCGGCCTTGCGGAAATACTTCTGGGCGATGACGTCGCTGGCGACCTGGCTCCAGGATGCGGGAATTTCGATGTTGTCGAGCCGGAAAACAATGGTCCCGTCCGGATTGCGGATCTCCGATGTGGCCGAGAGAAAGGCCAGATCAGCATAGGCATCCTGTCCGGGTTTTGTGAACTTCCGTTCGATCTTCATGCTCAGCCCCTTTTCAAGCATTCGTCGTCTATTTGCCGCGGCGCCCCCAAGCGCCAGTCAGATCCGGTCACGGAAATCACAAACACCCGTCGCACGCCGCATATAGCGCGCTTGCGGCCCTCGCCGGCCATTCTCACAGGGCTGTCTGTTGTTTTCAGCGTTGTTGCTTCGGCTCTGTCACCCACCAGATCTAGTGCCGTCGCAACCGGTGTCCACAATTTGGCGTATTCGGACACTAAGGGTCAACGGCAAATTTACACTTTGGCAACTATCTTTGCTGTTGACGGTTTCCGCGGATTGCAGGGTCTGCGGCGGGGCGTTGATTCATCCACAGGCCCTGTCCCGTTCAATGTCTTCGGACTGTGCTGCTGCCTGTTCGGATTTCCTTTGACGGGTGAGTGACTTGCTGCCTTGCAGAAGGACAGCTGCCGTACCGGCCAGAGGTGATGGCTGTGTAAAACCATGCAGCTGCACTGGCTGAAAACAGGGCGCACAGCTTAGAAGCGATTTTTTGTGGCTTCCTGCCACGGACCTTCGGACAGCCAGCCTCCGATTAACCTTTTGATGCGGCTCAGCGGCAATTGGTTAAGGGTGTCTTAACAGTGCGTTAAGAAAGCAATAGCACCCCCGATTGAACTACGCAGTTTCAGTTCAACAAATACGGGAAGCGAATCTTTGTCCCGGGTTTTACCCGGCAAAGATTCGCTGCAACTTATTGAAGAAGTATGGTCGGGGCGGCGAGATTCGAACTCACGACCCCCTGTACCCAAAACAGGTGCGCTACCAGACTGCGCCACGCCCCGGACCGTGCGCCTTCCTATCTCTGCCAAACTGATTTGGAAACCCCTAACAGGGCCAAACTGCACCGCTGAGGGAAAAAATTTCATGGCGCATCTGCGAGCCTGCCGCGATACCGTATTTGCGGGCAAGCCCGCCGTTGATTTCCAGCACTGCAAAGACAGCGTCACCCCCCGGAATCGGGGTCAGATCGCCAGGCACGGCGTTCTCGTGAACCGAGGTCACCAGCCCGTGTTCATTCAGAAAAATAATATCGAGCGGGATCAGAGTATTCTTCATCCAGAACGCCGCAGGCTGCGGGCTGTCATAGACAAACAGCATCCCTGCCCCGCGCGGCAGGTCTTCGCGGAACATCAGCCCTTGGGCCCTCTCCGCCTCTGTAGCGGCAATTTCAACGGTAAATCCCGCCTGCCCCCAGTCGCCGCGAAGATCGGCCTGTGCAAGCTGGCAGTCAGACGCCAGCGCGGTGCCGGCGGCAAATGCCATGCAGGCGCCCAAGCTCCAGTGAAGCAGGCGCCGCATCACAATCTCAGTCCTCGTCGCCGGGAAGCATTGCAGCCTCCCAGGCCAGCACTTCTACCGCCATGCGGCCGCGTTTGCCGTCGATCACCCGCATTGCCAAAGCTTCCCCCGGCTGCAGATCCGCCAGCCCGGACTGCCGCAGCACTTCGACATGCAGGAAAATATCCTCGCCGCGGCCAAAGACATTGGCAAAGCCGAACCCTTTGCCCTTGTCGAACCATTTGACCCGGGCAGGCTCCAACGGTTCGTTCTGCAGGCTGGTCATGTCCAGTTCGGCAAAATCGCTTAGCACCGGAGTATCATCACGTTCGGGCGGCTGAATGGAGATCACTTCAACGGCCTGGACACCGCGGTCGGTCTGATGGGTGACAATCTCGATCCTGGCGCCGTCCGCGACAGAGCTTTGGCCGAAATTACGCAATACATTCACGTGGAGCAGAATGTCCGCGCCGCCCTCGTCAGATACGACAAATCCGTATCCTTTGGCGGGATCGAACCACTTCACCAGCCCCTGGATTTGCTGCAAGCTGCTCAGATCTTCTGCCACGTACTTTTCCCTACCGCGTTTTTTTTATTTTGATGGTGCCCTGATGCGCGATTCTGACCTTGGATTTCAAGCTAAAAAGTCTAGAAATTGTCATGAAATTACTCTTGACCCTAGGTAAGCCTTTGCCATTTCCGCTCATGGATTAAGCCGCAGGATTTCCCATTCTGCAGCTGCATTCTTGCGGCGCCAGCGAAACCGGTCATGCAGCCGGAATGCGCCATCTGCCCAAAATTCTATCTCAACCGGCACCAGGCGGAAACCGCCCCAGAACGGCGGACGGTCCGGGTTCGGACCCTTCATGGCGGTTACCTTTGCCACCTCGGCCATCAGCGTGCCGCGGCTGTCCAGCGGCTGTGATTGCTTTGAGGCCCAGGCCCCCAGCCGGCTTTTGAGCGAGCGGGACTTGTAGTATTCATCCGCCTGCGGCCCGTCTTCGCGGGTGATCGTGCCGCGCACCCGGATCTGGCGGCGCAACGATTTCCAATGCACCACAAAGGCAGCCTTGCCGGCCTGATCCAGCTCCTGCGCCTTGGCGCTCTCGTAATTGGTGTAGAACACAAAGGCGCCGTCTTCGATTTCCTTAAGCAGAACCATGCGGCTGTTCGGCAACCCGGTCTCATCCACCGTGGCGAGGGCAATGGCGTTGGGATCGTTGGGTTCGGCCTGTTCCGCCTCTCCCAGCCAGGACCGGGCGATGGCAAACGGATCGTCACCTGCAAAAATACCTGTACGGTCGGTCATCGGGCACCTCTTTGCGGATTTGGCAGCAACCTATGCAGCTTCCGGCGCCGCGACAAGGGCGTGCACCCTTGAAGCGGCCCGCGCGGCATACTAAACACCCTCTAATTCACAGATCACAGGCGGAGAACCTGCATGTCTAATCACCTGATGGCCGGCAAGCGCGGCCTCATCATGGGCCTGGCCAATGACAAATCCATCGCTTGGGGGATTGCCAAGGCCTGCGCCGATGCCGGCGCCGAGCTTGCCTTTTCATATCAGGGCGACGCACTGAAAAAGCGGGTCGCCCCGCTGGCGGCGCAGCTGGGCAGCGATATCGTGCTGCCGTGCGACGTCTCGGACGAAGCGTCCATTGACGCCTTGTTCGCCGGGCTTGAGGCCAAATGGGGCAAGCTGGACTTTGTTGTCCACGCCATCGGCTTTTCCGACAAGAACGAGCTGCGCGGCCGCTATGTCGACACCAGCCGCAGCAATTTCCAGATGACCATGGACATCTCGGTATTCTCGTTCACCGCGGTGGCAAACCGTGCTGAGAAGATGATGAGCGAGGGCGGCTCGCTGCTGACCTTGACCTATTACGGTGCCGAGCAGGTGATGCCGCACTATAATGTGATGGGTGTGGCCAAGGCGGCGCTGGAGGCTTCGGTCAAATACCTGGCTGAGGATCTGGGCAAGGACGGCATCCGCGTCAACGCGATCTCGGCCGGCCCGATCAAGACCCTGGCCGCCTCGGGCATCGGTGATTTCCGCTACATTATGAAGTGGAACGAGTACAATTCACCGCTGCGCCGCAACGTGACCACTGATGACGTCGGCAAATCCGCGCTTTACCTTCTGTCCGACCTCAGCTCGGGCGTGACCGGCGAGAACCTGCATGTGGATGCCGGCTATCACGTGGTGGGCATGAAGGCGGTGGATGCGCCGGACATCTCCAAGTAACTGAAAACATGGACGCCCGGACCGCTGTCCGGGCTCCGGCAAGCTGACGCGACTTTGCGGGGAGCAAATAACATGACCGATCGTCTGCCGCACGAAAAAGGCTTTCACATCAGCTGGGACCAGATCCACCGCGACAGCCGCGCCCTGGCCTGGCGGCTGGATGGACAAGGCCCTGATGAAGGCGCATGGCGCGCAGTCGTGGCGATCACCCGCGGCGGCATGGCGCCGGCGATGATTGTCAGCCGCGAGCTGGACATCCGCACCGTCGATACAATCTCGGTGCGGTCCTACCATCATCAATCCCAGGGTGAGGCCGAAGTGCTGAAAGCCCCGGATGCCGGTCTGATGGGCGATGGCGAAGGGATCCTGATCATCGACGATCTGGTCGACAGCGGCAAAACTCTGGACCTGGTGCGCCAGCTGTACCCCAAGGCGCATTTTGCCACCGTCTATGCCAAGCCCAAAGGGCGGCCGATGGTGGACACTTTCATCACCGAAGTCAGCCAGGACACCTGGATTTTCTTCCCCTGGGACATGGCGCTGCAATATGTGGAGCCCTACCGCGGCAAGGATTGATCCCGCCCGGACAGAAAGAGTTTAAAGGCGCGCGTTACAGCGCGCCTTTTTCTTTGGCCATGGCGGCACCAGCCGTTACCGCTTGAGCTGTCCATGCCGCCGTGCCAGACATGTGCCGGCGCCCGGTCCGGCGCACCTGACATTATCTGCTGCCGCCCGGAGCCTCACATGCCCCTTCCCCGCACCCAAGCCACCTTTGTCTCGCCCATCGTCGAATCGCGCCGCTGGGTGGCCGGGGTTGAATTCCCGCCAGAGCGCCCGCTGCTGAATGTCAGCCAGGCCGCGCCGGCAGAAGCGCCGCCCCAAGGTCTGCGCCAGGCACTCGCGGATGCTGCGCTCAATGACGTTGAGGCGCATCTGTACGGGCCCGTCCTGGGCAATGACCCGTTGCGCCGGGCGCTGGCGCGGCAGATCTCCGGCCACTACCAGGCAGACGTGCGGGCAGAGCAGGTTGGCATCACTTCCGGCTGCAACCAGGCCTTTGCCGCTGCGATTGCCGCGCTCTGCGGCGAGGGGGATGAGGTGATCATCCCCGTGCCTTGGTACTTCAATCACAAGATGTGGCTGGACATGGCCGGCGTCACCACCGTGCCGCTCCCGGTTGGCGACGGAATGCTGCCAGAGCTTGCCGCGGCTGAGGCGCTGATCAGCCCACGCACCCGCGCCATTGTGCTGGTCACTCCGAACAATCCCTGCGGCGTGGAGTACCCTTCCGGGCTGGTGCAGGCTTTCTTTGATCTGGCCCGCGCCAGGGGCATTGCCCTGATCGTGGACGAAACCTACCGCGATTTTGACAGCCGCGAAGGCGCCCCGCAAGGGCTGTTCCAGCAGGACGGCTGGGACCGGACCCTGATCCACCTCTATTCCTTCTCCAAGGCTTACCGGCTGACCGGCCACCGGGTCGGCGCTGTTGCTGCTTCGCCGGATAAGATGTTCGAAATGGAGAAGTTTCTGGACACCGTCACCATCTGCCCCTCGCAGCTCGGCCAGGCCGGCGCCCTGTGGGGGATTGAAAACCTGCAGGACTGGCTGGCCGGAGAGCGGCAGGAAATCCTCGACCGCCGCGCAGCAATCGAAGACGGATTTCCGGTTCTGGCCGCCAAGGGCTGGAAGCTGCTCGGTTGCGGCGCCTATTTTGCCTATGTCGCGCACCCGTTCGGCCTGCCGTCCGGGGAGGTCGCCAAACGGCTGGTGTCAGAGGCTTCTGTTCTTATGCTGCCGGGCTCCATGTTCATGCCGGCGGGCGACCCGGATGGCGCGCGCCAGTTCCGCATCGCCTTTGCCAATGTGGACCGGACAGGCATCCGGACGCTGTTTGACCGGCTGGCCGCCTTTAATCCCTGATCACGCAGCAGTTTGATCCGCAACCATCTTGCCCCTCTGCGGGCAGCCGCGTATTCAGTCAGCGGCATTTCCCGCTGCAAGGCGACCCCTTGCACGGCAGAACAATAAAGAGGGCATCATGGCCGCAGGCATGAAAAAGCTATCCAAAACCTTTGTCTGGATCCTGATGGGGATGCTGATCGTCGGCCTTGCCGGATTTGGCGCGGTGAATTTCACCAGCTCCGCCTCCTCGGTTGCCAGTGTCGGCGACGAGGAAGTCAGCATCGGCACCTATGTGCGCGAATTGCAGCGCGAGCAGCGCGGCCTGCAGGCGCAAACCGGCCAGGCCGTCTCCATGGCGCAGCTCAGCGCCTTTGGTCTGGACCGGGTGGTTCTTGGCCGCCTGATCTCGCTGGCAGCGCTCGATCACGAGGCGAAGGGCCTGGGCCTGTCGATCGGTGACGAAAACCTGATCGAAGAGCTGGGCGCCATTGATGCCTTCCAGGGCGTGAACGGTGCCTTCGACCGCGAAGCCTATAGTTTTGCCCTTCGCAACGCAGGCCTGTCGGAGAAGGAATTTGAGGACGATCTGCGCCGCGAAGCCGCCCGCACCATCGTCCAGAACGCGGTTCTGTCCGGCACTGAAATGCCGGGGATCCTGACCGAAACCCTGACCGGTTTCATCGGCGCGCGCCGCAGCTTTTCCTATGTGCAGATCAATGCCGCTGACATCGCGCTGACCGCCCAGGTTCCTGCGGATGCCGAACTGCAAGCCTTCTACGAGGCCGCACAGGACCAGTTCATGCTGCCGGAAACCAAGGTGATCACCTACGTCGCGCTGCGCCCCTCGATGCTGCTGGATGAAGTGGAGATTGACGAGGCCGCCCTGCTCCAGCTGTTCAATGACCGCTCCAGCCAGTACCAAGTGCCCGAGCGCCGTCTGGTGGAACGCCTGGTGTTTGCTGACGGCGATGCAGCTGCCAGCGCCAAGGCACAGTTGGAAACCGGCGGTGCGACGTTCGAAAGCCTGGTTGATGCCCGCGGCCTGACCCTGCAGGACATTGACATGGGCGACGTGACTATGGGCGCTCTCGGCGCCGCGGGCACCGATGTGTTTGCCGCCCAGGTCGGCGATGTGGCCGGCCCCCTGCCCTCGGATCTTGGCCCGGCACTGTACCGTGTGAATGGCCGCTTGGAGGCACAGATCACCACCTTTGAACAGGCGACGCCGGAGCTGCGCGAGGAACTTGCCTCAGACCGCACCCGCCGTCTGGTAGAGGCCCAGGCCGAAGACATCGACGACCTTCTAGCCGGTGGTGCTACGCTCGAAGAGCTGGCAACCGAAAGCGGGCTGGAACTGGTTCAGATCCATTGGACAGACAATACCAGCGATGGCATCGCCGCTTACGAAGGCTTCCGCACCGCCGCAGCCGCCGTCACCGCCGAGGACTTCCCGGCTGTGGACTTTTTGGACGATGGCAGCCTGTTCGCCCTGCGCCTGGACGAGGTTCTGCCGGAACGTCCGGAACCCTTTGCCGATGCCAAGGACAAGGTCCTCGCCGCATGGCAGGCCGACCGCCTGACCACCGCGCTGCGTGAGCAGGGCGAGGCGCTGCTGGCCCAGGCTGAAACCGCTGGCAGCTTTGCCGAAGGCGCAGAGGTCAAAACCGAGACCGGCCTGACCCGCACCGCCTACATCGACACAGTACCGGCGGACCTGGTCACCCAGGTGTTCGAAATGGAGGTCGGAAACTTCCGCCTGGTGCAGGATGCGGAGTCAGCCGTGGCCGTCCGCCTTGACGGTATCCTGCCGCCGGAAGCCAGCGAAGACATGACCCTGCTCACCCAGGCTTTGCAGGCGCAGCTGGACCAGGCGTTGGCACAAGAGCTGTTCCAGGCCTATGTGCAGGACGTTCAGGCCCGCGCCGAACCCCGTGTCGACCAGCAGGCGCTGAATGCAGCGCAGGCAAACTTCCAGTAATCAAGGCAAGCACCCATGGCTCTGACCCCCGATTTCGACACATTCTCCACGGCGTATGAGGCCGGTAAGAACCAGGTCGTCTATACCCGCCTTGCCGCCGACCTCGACACGCCGGTGTCGCTGATGCTCAAGCTGACCGGCGCCCAAAAGGATGCCTTCATGCTGGAATCCGTCACCGGCGGCGAGGTGCGCGGGCGCTATTCGATCATCGGCATGAAACCGGATCTGGTCTGGCGCTGCCATGGGGAGCAGTCCAGCCTCAACCGTTCGGCCCGGTTTGATGCGGATGACTTCACCCCGCAGGACGGCAACCCGATGGACAACCTGCGGGCGTTGATTGCCGAAAGCAGGATCGACCTGCCAGACGATCTGCCGCAGGCTGCGGCCGGCCTGTTCGGCTACCTTGGCTATGACATGATCCGCCTGGTTGAGCACCTGCCGGATGTGAACCCCGACCCGCTCGGCCTGCCCGACGCGCTGATGCTGCGCCCCTCGGTGATTGCCGTCCTGGACGGGGTCAAGGGCGAGGTCACCGTGGTGTCGCCGGTCTGGTCCAGCGACGGCCAGACCGCCAAGGCCGCCTATGCCCAAGCCGCCGAGCGGGTGATGGACGCGGTGCGCGATCTGGAACGTGCCATGCCTGCCGAAAGCCGCGATCTGGGTGACGCGGATGAGGTCGCGCCGCCGGTCAGCAATTTCACCAAAGAGGGATACATGGCCGCGGTGGAAAAGGCCAAGGACTACATCCGTGCAGGTGACATCTTCCAGGTGGTGCCGGCACAGCGCTGGACGCAAGCCTTCCGCCAGCCGCCTTTCGCGCTCTACCGCAGCCTGCGCCGCACCAACCCGTCGCCGTTCATGTTCTACTTCAACTTCGGCGGCTTTCAGGTGGTGGGCGCCAGCCCGGAAATCCTGGTCCGCGTGTTTGGACAAGAGGTCACCATCCGCCCGATCGCAGGCACCCGCCCCCGCGGCGCCACACCTGAAGAAGACAAGGCGCTGGAAGCAGACCTGCTGGCCGACAAAAAAGAACTGGCCGAGCATCTGATGCTGCTGGATCTGGGCCGCAATGACACCGGCCGGGTCGCCAAAATCGGCACCGTGCGTCCGACCGAGAAATTCATCATCGAGCGTTACAGCCACGTGATGCACATCGTCTCAAACGTCGTGGGTGAGCTGGCTGAGGACAAGGATGCGCTCGACGCCTTCTTTGCCGGGATGCCCGCAGGCACCGTCTCCGGCGCCCCCAAGGTTCGGGCGATGGAAATCATTGACGAGCTGGAGCCGGAAAAACGCGGCGTCTACGGCGGCGGTGTCGGCTATTTCTCGGCAGGCGGCGACATGGATATGTGCATCGCGCTGCGTACCGCCATCGTCAAGGATCAGACCCTCTATATCCAGGCCGGCGGCGGCGTGGTCTATGACAGCGACCCAGAGGCGGAGTACATGGAGACCGTCCATAAATCCAATGCCATCCGCCGCGCGGCAGCGGACGCTGCCCGTTTTACCGGCAACGGCAACCGCTAGGACTTGCAGTGCAGGACTGCGCTGCGGCTTCTTTCTGGTTCAAATTACCCTCGCCGAAGGCACGGCACCCGCCTTGGGCGCCGTTTTCACTTAGCCGGCAGGTTCGCTTCCAAACTGGCCGAGACCGGCGCCAGCGCAATCCGGGCAGCCCGGTCCTGCAGGCCCCAGATCAGCAGCGCTGAAATCGTATCCGGGCGCAACCGTCCCAGCATGATCACCGCGCCTTCCTGCCCGGCCCGGAACGCCGCCTGATCCAGAAACCGCCGGATCGACCGCGGGTTTTGACCGGCGCCGTCAAAGTCGCGGAACACAACACCGGCCGGCACGCCGTCGCGCAACGCCAGTTTCTGCACCGTGTTCAACCCGCTGTCCTGGGTCACCAGCCCGTAGCCGGCCGAGGCCGCAACTGCTGCAACCTGATCCGCCAGCGCCCGGTTGCCCTGCACCCCGGTCCCGATCCCTTCGAGGATCGCCATGGCTTCCGGCAGTTTGCCGCGCCAAACCTCCAGCGCGGTCTCCGCGTCCTGCGGCGAGGCAGATCGCGGCAGATCCGCCAGCAACAGAACTTCGAACCCCGCCGCCCTGCGCGCGGCCATCTTGGATGCAGCCTGCGGGTCTTCCGGATCAATGGCAAAACTCAACGGATAGGGGAATTCCGCCAGCGCTTCGGCCCCGACCGCCCCCTCGTCGTCGATCAGTACAATCGACATCAGCGGCCGGTCTTCCGGATTGTCAAAAGGTTCGGCATAGGCGGTAAACGGCGGCTGGCCGGATACCCCCGCAGTGGTAAACCCGGCGTCCTGCGGCTTGTCCCGGTCAGTCAGCGGAACAACAGGTGTGCCGATGCTTGGTGCCAATGCCTCTTGCCCTGCAACCGCAGATTCCGGAACAGTTTCGCTGTCAGAAATACTCTCACCGCTGTCGCCGCCAGCCTCTGGCAGAACCGGTGCCGCACCGATTACCGGCAGCGTGATTGCCTGCGGCGCGCTGCCGATATCCGGCGCCAGAACAGCAGCGGACTGCGGTGTCTCAACCGGAACCGCCTTGGCCTCAGGCTGCGCAGCCTCAGCTGTATCCTCTTGTGCATTGTCGGGCGCCTCGGGCGCGGGTTCCGGTGCTGGCTCGGTGGCGGCTATTACGGCAGCCTCAGCGCCCGGGGCCTGCGGCACCGCCGGCTGAACGGCCTGCGGCAGAGGCGCATCTGGCCCCTTAGCCAAACCGGGTGCTGCCGCTGTTTCCGGATCGCCGGAAGCGATTAGCGCCGCTGACTGCCCGACCTCAGGTTTGCCGGCCGGCGCGGTATCCGCCCCTGCAAGCGCGTTCAGGTCATCGCTGCCACCGGTTTCGGCCGGCGCCGTCGGCTGTGCCTCAACAAGATCTGCATCACGTCCCTGGCTGCTGGCGGGCGCTCCGGCGGCGTCCGTGGCGTCCGTGCCGCCGTTTGGCATTTGCGGTGCATCGCCAGGATCATGCGCGGCAGGTGCCGGCACCGCTGCGGTATCGACACCGCTGTCCGGCAAGGGCACCGACAAAGACAGCATCGCCAGCCCGCCCGCGGCCAGCAATGCCCCGACACTCACGCCGCCCAGAAATCCACGCATGCCTGTTTTGCCTCTCAATCCGTTTTCGGTGCCGCGCCTTACCAGCGTGCCTGAGCGAACCCTGTTTCTGTTCACTCCGGCATTCGCCTATCCTGCCCTTGACGCTGCCCCGTATCCCTGAACATGTATGTTTCGACCACTATACTGCGGCGCGGCCCCGGCCCGCCACCCTTAAAAGAGCCCGCTACGATGCTGCTGCTGATAGACAACTACGATTCCTTTACCTACAACCTCGTCCATTATCTGGGTGAGCTGGGCGCGGAAATGGAAGTCCGCCGCAACGACGCCATCAACGTGCAGGAAGCCATGGCGATGAAGCCCTCAGGCATTCTGCTGTCGCCCGGTCCCTGCGCCCCGGATCAGGCCGGCATCTGCCTGGCGCTGACCGAAGCCGCAGCCGAAACCGGCACCCCCTTGCTGGGTGTCTGCCTCGGCCACCAGACCATCGGCCAGGTGTTTGGCGGTAAGGTGATCCGCTGCCACGAGATCGTGCACGGAAAGATGGGTAAGATGCACCACAAGGATACCGGTGTTTTCAAAGGCTTGCCGACGCCTTTTGACGCAACCCGCTACCATTCTCTGGTGGTTGAGCGCGACAGCCTGCCGGATTGCCTGGAAATCACCGCTGAACTGGAAGACGGCACTATCATGGGCCTGCGGCATAAAGACCTACCGATCCACGGTGTGCAGTTCCACCCGGAATCGATTGCGTCTGAGCACGGCCACGCACTGCTGAAAAACTTTCTCGACGTGATGCAGGTGCCCGCATGAGCGACCGCCTGAAACCGCTTATCGGCGCCGCGGCGGAACGGTCGCTGACCCGCGATGAGGCTGAAACCGCTTTCACCTTGCTGTTTGAGGGTGAAGCCACACCCAGCCAGATCGGCGGCTTGCTGATGGCGATGCGTACCCGCGGCGAAAGCGTGGATGAATACGCAGCTGCCGCCGCCGTGATGCGCTCGAAATGCAATCCGGTGAAAGCTCCGGCAGGTGCCATGGACATCGTCGGCACCGGCGGTGACGGCAAGAACACTCTGAACATCTCCACCGCCACTGCCTTTGTGGCGGCCGGCGCAGGCGTGGTGGTTGCCAAACACGGCAACCGCAACCTCAGCTCCAAATCCGGTACTGCGGACATGCAGTCCCAGATGGGCATTAACGTGATGGTTGGCCCGCAAGTGGTTGAAAAGGCAATAAATGAGGCCGGTATCGGATTCATGATGGCGCCTATGCATCACCCGGCGGTGGCGCATGTCATGCCCACCCGGTCCGAGCTTGGCACCCGCACTATCTTTAACATCCTTGGCCCGCTGACCAACCCGGCCGGCGTGAAACGCCAGCTGACCGGCGCCTTCAGCCGCGCGATGATCCGGCCGATGGCGGAAACGCTGAAAGCCCTGGGGTCCGAGCGCGCCTGGCTGGTGCACGGTTCTGACGGCACGGATGAGCTGACAATTACCGGCGTCAGCTGGGTCTCCGCTTTGGAGGAAGACGGCAGCATCCGCGATGCCGAACTCCACCCCGAGGACGCAGGCCTGCCGGTGCACGGTTTTGACAAGATTATCGGCGGCAGCCCTGAAGAAAACGCAATGGCCTTCCGGGTGTTGCTGCAAGGCACGCCCTCTGCCTACCGGGATGCGGTGCTGCTGAACGCCGCCGCTGCGCTGGTTGTCGCGGGTAAGGCTGCCGACCTCAAGGAAGGTGTCGCGCGCGCGGCCGAGTCCATCGACAGCGGCGCGGCCAAGTCAAAGGTCGAGGCACTGGCGCGGATCACCTCAGCCGCATGACCGATCTTCCGCCGGGGCTGGGCGCCTGGTCCAGTCTTCCCTTTTTCACCAACCAATGGCCCGGGATCTCAGCCGCAATTTCTGAAGATCCCCGGACCATCCTGCCGCCCGCGCACCAGCGGTTCGCTGCGCTGGAGCTGACCCAGCCGGAAAACACCCGCGTTGTGATCTTGGGGCAGGATCCCTATCCGACGCCGGGCCACGCCCATGGGCTCGCCTTCTCAGCAGAGCCGGACGTCCGCCCCTTTCCCCGCTCATTGTCCAATATCTACAAGGAATTGGAGGATGATCTTGGTGTCACCCGCCCGAATGCAGACCTGCGCGGCTGGGCGCGTCAAGGCGTGCTGCTGCTGAACACAGCCCTGTCAGTTCCCGCAGGCGAGGCAAACGGTCACAAGCACCTTGGCTGGCACCATCTGGTGCATCAGGTGCTGGAACTGACCTCCGCGCGCCCGACCGCGTACATTCTCTGGGGAAATGCTGCACAAAAGCTTGAAAAACATATCAAACCGGGCGATCACCTGATCCTGAAAACCGCCCATCCCTCGCCCTTGTCGGCGCGGCGCGGCTTCTTCGGGTCCCGGCCCTTTTCACAAGTAAACAATTGGCTCGCCGCCCGCGGTGAAACTGCCATAGACTGGAACGCAGGAACGGAGGCCCAGGCATGAGTGAAACTGGCATGACCAAAAACGTGCTCGACAAGATCAAGGCCTACAAGCTTGAGGAAGTCGCCGCAGACAAGGCCGCCAAACCGCTGGAGGCGGTCGAGGCCGAGGCGCGCGAAGCCTCCCCGGTGCGCGGCTTTGCCGACAGCCTGATGCAGGCCAACCGCAGCGGCTACGGTCTGATTGCCGAGATCAAGAAGGCCAGCCCCTCCAAGGGCCTGATCCGCCCTGATTTTGAACCCGCCGAACTGGCCAAGGCTTATGAGGACGGCGGCGCGACCTGCCTGTCCGTCCTGACCGACACCCCCAGCTTCCAGGGCGCCAAGGAGTTCCTGACCCAGGCCCGCGCGGCCTGTTCGCTGCCCGCGCTGCGCAAGGATTTCATGTACGACACCTATCAGGTGGCCGAGGCCCGCGCACTTGGGGCGGACTGCATCCTGATCATCCTCGCCTCGGTCTCGGACGCGCAAGCGCAGGAACTGGAGCAAGGCGCCTTTGACTGGGGTATGGATGTGCTCCTGGAAGTGCATGACGCCGACGAGCTGGAGCGCGCCTGCAACCTGAAATCGCCGCTGATGGGCATCAATAACCGCAACCTCAAGACGTTTGAGACCACACTGGACACCACCCGGGAACTGTCGCGCATGGTGCCAGCCGACCGCACCATCGTTTGCGAAAGCGGGCTGTCCACGCCTGAGGACCTCAGCGACATGGCCCGTTATGGTGCGCGCACTTTCCTGATCGGCGAAAGCCTGATGCGGCAGGACGATGTCGCCGGTGCCACCCGTGCGCTGCTCGCCAATCCCTTGATGCCGGGTATGATGTAAAGGAGGACCGCAATGAGCCTCACCCATTTCGACACCAAGGGCGACGCCCATATGGTTGATGTCTCGGATAAGGCGGTAACTTCGCGCATCGCCACCGCTGAGGGCCACATTACCATGGCCCGGGAAACCTTTGATATCATTGCCGAAGGCCGTGCCAAGAAGGGCGATGTTCTGTCCGTGGCCCGCCTGGCCGGCATCATGGGCGCCAAGAAGACGCCGGATCTGATCCCGCTCTGCCATCCGCTGCCGGTCACCAAGGTTGCGGTAGAGCTGACGCTGGACCCGGACCTGCCCGGCGTGCGGGTTGAGGCGACGGTCAAGACCACCGGCCAGACCGGGGTTGAGATGGAGGCGCTCACCGCCGTCTCCACTGCCGCGCTCACCGTCTATGATATGGCCAAGGCCGTGGACAAGGCGATGCAGATCGGCGGCATCCGTGTGACGCTGAAAGATGGCGGAAAATCAGGTAAGTACGAGGTGTAAATGATCCCGGTCAGCGAAGCCCGCGCGCATCTTTTATCGCTTGTTCAACAGCTTGAAACCGAACAGGTTCCGCTGGCGCAGGCTGCAGGCCGGGTGCTGGCGGCCGATCTGCAAGCGCGCCGTGATCAGCCGCCGTTCTCCGCCTCCGCAATGGACGGTTACGCTGTGAACGCCGCGGAAGTCGAACTGCACGCCATGTTCAAGGTGATCGGCGAAGCCGCCGCCGGTCACGCATTTCAGGGCCGCGCCGGCGCGGGCCAGGCCGTGCGTATCTTTACCGGTGCACCGGTGCCTGAAGGCGCAAGTTTCGTTGTTATACAAGAAGATACAACCCGCAACAGGGACCTTATCACCATCACCGGCGCCCCCGGCAGCAACCACAATATCCGTCCCCGCGGCGGCGATTTCACCGATGGCCAGACCGTCACGGCCCCCAAGCGCCTGACACCGGCTGACATTGCCTTGCTGGCCGCTATGAACATCCCCGCGATACCCGTCACCCGCCGCCCGGAGATTGCCCTGATCTCCACTGGCGACGAATTGGTGATGCCCGGCGGCACCCCTGGACCGGACCAGATCATCGCCTCCAACACCTTTGGCCTCAAAGCGATGCTCGAAGACATTGGCGCCCGTGCCCGCATCCTGCCCATCGCCCGTGACACCGAAAGCTCGCTGCGCACAGCCTTTGAACTGGCCGAGGGCGCTGATCTGGTTGTCACCATCGGCGGCGCCTCGGTTGGCGATCATGATCTGGTCGGCAAGGTGGCGCAGGATCTTGGGATGGAGCGCAGTTTCTACAAGGTTGCGATGCGCCCCGGCAAACCGCTGATGGCCGGCCGGATGAATGGCGCTGCTATGGTTGGCCTGCCCGGCAACCCAGTATCGGCCATGGTCTGCGGCCACGTGTTTCTGGCCCCGATGGTGCGATCCATGCTGGGGTTGCCTGCACCGGCGCAGGAACAGCTGCTGACGGCCGCCCTTTGCGCCCCCCTGACGGCCAATGGCCCGCGCGAGCATTACATGCGCGCAAATGTGCAAAACGGCCAGCTGCAAGCGTTTGACAACCAGGACAGCTCCCTGCTCACCATTCTGGCTGAGGCCAACGCCCTGCTGGTCCGCCCGCCCAAGGACGGCGCGCGCAGGATAGGCGATACTGTGCAATACTTGCCGATCTAACTCCCCTTCACCTTTGCAAAAATACTCCCGCCGGAGGCACGCGCCCCAGGCGCGTTCTCTTCTGCACCACGCCAGGGACTGCGATATTGACACAAAACGGGAACATGCGTAGAACAAAAGAAAACCCGAGGCGCGGAGGGAGCGGCGATGCTCACAAAAAAGCAACTGCAACTGCTGGAATTCATTCACAAACGCCTGCAGCGTGACGGTGTGCCGCCCAGTTTCGATGAAATGAAGGTCGAACTGGACCTAAGATCGAAATCAGGCATTCACCGGCTGATCACTGCACTGGAAGAACGCGGCTTCATCCGCCGCCTGCCGCACCGTGCCCGCGCGATTGAGATTATCCGCCTGCCGGAAAGCCTGGGCGGCGGGCCGGACCCGCAAGGCTTTGCACCAAAGGTGATCGACGGCGGCCAAGCGCAGCCCGCGGCGCCTGCCCCTGCCGCCGCAGACCCAATGCGCCTGGCTGCGGTGGAATTGCCCGTTATGGGCCGCATCGCCGCAGGTGTGCCAATAGAGGCGATCAGCCAGGTGTCACACCAGGTGGCGGTTCCGGGCGGCATGATCGCACCAAACGGCCAGCATTTCGCGCTGGAGGTAAAGGGCGACTCAATGATCGAGGCCGGTATCAATGACGGCGACATCGTGGTGATCCGTGAAACCGGTACTGCAGATAACGGCGATATCGTTGTTGCACTGGTCGAGGGGCACGAGGCCACGCTGAAACGCTACCAGCGCCAGGGCAGCATGATCGCGCTGGAAGCCGCCAACCCGGCCTATGAAACCCGGCGCTACCCGGAAGATCAGGTGCAGATCCAGGGCCAGCTGGTTGGGCTGATCCGCACTTATTAAGGGTTTTCCTGGCCAAGAATCCTCCGGAGGCGGCTGATTTCAACCCCCTCCGGCTGCCATCCAGTCCACAACCGCTGTCCCGACACACTGCGGGATGTCTGTATGCCGCCTGTTGCGGTCATGGCAATGCTGCCCGTTTGACGCATCACTGCCGGTGTCAGCAACAGACAGTTTTCCGGCGTTTGCGCCGTGACCGTGGAAACGATGATATCTCCCTTTTTACAGTTACTTGCCTGCACGAGCTTACGTTTCCCAGGCGCATGAACCAGCCGGAATCCCAGCCCTTGCCAAATCGGCAAAGCCTCTGTTTCACGCCTCCAGCGCGCCGCGGCGGCGATCTGTCCTGCCGGGTCGCCATCATTCTCCAGCCAGATTTTCGCAGTAAACCCCTGCCCTTTGGCCCGGGACAAGGCCCGGCCTTGCGGCGCCATCACGCCAATCAGCCCGCCGGAATCCGCAATCAGGACAACAGGACGCTCTGCCGCGCTCCACATCAGCAGCGCGCATGCTGCCGGCAGCAGCCCTGCCAGCCTCAGCCGCCCTTGCCAGATCACCGCAAACAACATGCCCGCAGCAAACAGCGGCAGCACCCAGTGGCTGGGCGCAGGCACATGCGACAGCGCCCCTTCAAATTCCGAGACGGCCTGCGCAACTGCCAGGATCCAGTCCAGCCCCCATCGCATAACTGTCAGCCCGATCATTTCCAGGCCGAACGGCGCCAGGCACAGCGCCAGAACCGCAGCCGGAATGACGACCGACCCCATGACCGGCACCGACAGCAGGTTCGCCAGCAGACCGTAATGCGGCACCGTGTTGAAATGCGCGGCGGCAAAGGGGGCGGTTGCCGCGCCGGCCACTGCAGAGGAAATCACCAGCGCCAGAACCGGCCGCAGCCATCGCGGCCCCAGCGGAACCTCCCCGTCCCGCAACGCGGCAAAGACCGCGACCAGCGCAGCCGTCGCGGCAAAACTCATCTGGAAACCAGGGCTCAGCAGGCTTTCCGGCCGCCGCAGCAGCACTATCCATGCGGCAACCGCCACCGCGCGCAGGGTAATCGCACGCCGGTTCAGCAGCACAGCGCCAAACATCACCGCCACCATGACAAAGGCCCGCTCTGTCGCCACGTTGCCGCCTGACAAGGCAAGATACCCCGCGCCGGCAATCAGCGCCGCAAGCGCTGACAATTTCTTGACCGGCCAGCGCAGGGCCAGGACAGGTATCAGATTGAACGCAACTCTCAGCGCAGCAAAGACAAATCCGGTCAGCAGCCCCATATGCAATCCCGAGATGGCCAACAGATGCGCCAGGTTGCTTTGCCGCAGGGCAGTCAGCGTTTGCTGCCCCACGCCGCTGCGGTCGCCGGTGGTAATTGCGGCTGCAAACCCGCCCGTCTCACCTGCTATACGGTCTTGCAAGCCCTGCGCCATATTCCGGCGCAGGCGGTCCACAGGCAGGCCTTGGCCGGGTGGCTTTGCCAGCAGCACCGGAACCCTTGTGTATCCCAGACCGCCCAACTGCTTGAACCAGGCATGGCGGCGGAAATCGAACCCGCCGGGCTCGGCAGGCCCTTGCGGCGGCAGCAAATGCGCGGTGGTCATGACCCTGGCGCCGGGCGGCGGCACCTGTTCCAGCGCTTTCAATGATATGCGGACACGGGACGGTGTATTTTCCGCCGCCACCCGGTCCAGCCGAACCTGATCCAGAGTCAGCCGCAGGGCGTCGGTCGGCGAGCGGTCGACAGCCACGACACGTCCCTCTACCGCCCCGTAATAGCGGAAATCCAGGACCGGAGCCGACACCCGGTGCGCCCGTGCCCCGGCCAGGCACAGCCCCGCTGCTGCAAGTGCCGGCGCCCACAGCAAAAATGCCAGCGACCACCGGGACATAGCACCGGCTGCCATCAACAGCGCACAGATCGCCAGCCCGGCAAACGCGGCGGCGCCTGGCTCAAACTTCAAAGAAAAATAGGCTCCGATCCCGGCCCCTAGAAACACCGGGGTCCAGGGGAACAGATGTCCCCGCTGCGCCTGCAGCAGGTCTGCGATGGCTGTGGTCGGCCGCATGCTTGCCCCCCGCCTTCTGGCCCGGTAGACAGGCTGAAACTCTAAACCTCACATGGTTTCCAAAAGGTAAATCCTGCTCATGACCCAACCGGTTGTCACCCGTTTCGCGCCGTCTCCCACCGGCTTCTTGCACATCGGCGGCGCCCGCACTGCGCTGTTCAACTGGCTGTATGCCCGGGGCCGCGGCGGCAAGTTCCTGCTGCGCATTGAAGACACCGACCGCGAGCGCTCCACGCCCGAGGCAACCGCCGCCATTCTGCAGGGCATGGAATGGCTGGGCCTGGACCATGACGGCGAGGTGATCAGCCAGTTTGAAGGTGCTGCGCGCCACGCCGAAGTGGCGAAACAGCTGCTGGCCGAAGGCAAAGCCTATAAGTGTTTTGCCAGCCAGGACGAAATTGCCGCCTTCCGTGAACAAGCCAAGGCCGAGGGCAAATCCACCCTCTACCGTTCACCTTGGCGCGACGCCGATGCGTCCAGCCACCCGGATGCACCTTTTGTGATCCGCATCAAAGCGCCGCAAAGCGGCGTTACCGTTATCAAAGATGAGGTTCAGGGCGACGTCACCATCAGGAATGATCAGCTTGATGACATGATCCTGCTGCGCTCGGACGGCACGCCGGTTTACATGCTGGCGGTTGTGGTCGACGACCACGATATGGGCGTCACCCATGTGATCCGCGGCGACGACCACCTGAACAACGCCGCCCGCCAGATGATGATCTATGAGGCGATGGGCTGGGACGTGCCGGTCTGGGCGCATATCCCGCTGATCCACGGGCCGGACGGCAAAAAACTGTCCAAACGTCATGGTGCCTTGGGCGCGCAGGAATACCAGGCAATGGGCTATCCGGCGGCAGGCATGCGCAACTATCTGGCCCGTTTGGGCTGGTCGCATGGCGATGACGAATTTTTTACGGACGATCAGGCCAAGGCGTGGTTTAACTTTGACGGTATCGGCAAAAGCCCGGCCCGGTTCGACACCAAGAAGCTGGAGAATCTCAGCGGTCAGCATATCGCCGTTAGCGACGACGCCGCACTGCGGCATGAAATCAGCGCTTATCTGGACGCAGCCGGAGAAACTGCCCTGAATGACGCGCAGTCACAGGGTTTGGAGGCTGCGATGTATTGCCTCAAGGACCGGGCGCGCACCTTCCCTGAACTGCTTGAAAAAGCGCATTTTATCCTTACCTCACGGCCAATTGACCGGGATGCGAAGGCGGAAAAGGCGCTATCTTCTGTATCCGATGGTATACTGGGTGAATTGACGCCGCAGCTGCAAAATGCTAGCTGGGTCCGTGACGATCTGGAGGCGCTTCTGAACGCATTTGCAGAAGCCCATGATACCAAGTTCGGCAAGCTGGCAGGCCCTTTGCGGGCAGCACTGGCGGGCCGGGCGGTAACGCCTTCGGTGTTCGATATGATGCTGATTCTGGGCCGCGATGAAACCATTGCCCGGCTCCAAGACGCAACAGGCTGAGACCGGTCCTTAACTCCCGGGTAAGCCTGTTTTGATAACACAACCCCTGCGCGACTCCGCGCAGGCGCTGCCCCGCATGAAGACGCCTGCACGGCCGCTCTCGTGCCTGTAACAGGAAGGGACATCCATGACCGAGACACAGAAATCTGCCACGCTCAGCCTGAATGGCGAAACCTACGAGCTGCCCATTTTCTCGCCAACGGCCGGGCCCGATGTTCTCGACATCCGCAAGCTCTACGCGAAGGCAGGTGTGTTCACCTATGACCCGGGCTTCACCTCGACCGCCAGCTGCGACAGCACCATCACCTATATTGACGGCGACAAGGGCGAACTGCTGCACCGCGGCTACCCGATCGACCAGTTGGCATCGAAGTCCCATTATCTCGAGGTTTGCTATCTGCTGCTATACGGCGAATTGCCGACCGTCACCCAGCTGGAGGATTTCGAGACCCGTGTGACCCGTCACACCATGGTGCATGAGCAGATGCACAACTTCTTCCGCGGCTTCCGCCGCGATGCGCATCCGATGGCGACGCTGGTTGGCGTGGTCGGCGCGATGTCGGCCTTCTACCACGACTCGCTGGACGTCACCGATCCGTGGCAGCGCGAAGTTGCCGCCGTGCGTCTGATCGCCAAGCTGCCGACCATTGCCGCGATGGCCTATAAATACTCGATCGGCCAGCCGTTTGTGTATCCGAAGAACGATCTGGATTACGCGGCCAACTTCCTGCACATGTGCTTCTCGGTTCCGGCTGAGGAATACCACGTGAACCCGATTCTGAGCCGGGCGATGGACCGCATCCTGACCCTGCACGCGGATCACGAACAGAACGCTTCGACCTCAACCGTGCGCCTGGCATCCTCCTCGGGCGCAAACCCGTTTGCCTGTATCGCGGCCGGCATTGCCTGCCTCTGGGGTCCGGCCCACGGCGGCGCCAATCAGGCCTGCCTGGAAATGCTCAAGGAAATCGGCTCGGTCGACCGCATCCCTGAATTTATCGCACGCGCCAAGGACAAGAACGATCCATTCCGCCTGATGGGTTTCGGCCACCGCGTCTATAAGAACACTGACCCGCGTGCGACCGTGCTGAAGCAATCCGCGGACGAGGTTCTGGACCTGCTCGGCGTCGAGGACAACCCGCTGCTGCAGGTTGCCAAGGAACTGGAGCAGACCGCGCTGAACGACCCCTACTTCATCGAGAAGAAACTGTTCCCCAACGTCGATTTCTACTCGGGTATCATTCTTGAGGCGATGGGCTTCCCGACGTCGATGTTCACCCCGATCTTTGCGCTGTCGCGCACTGTCGGCTGGATCTCGCAGTGGAAAGAGATGATCGCTGACCCTCAGAACAAGATCGGCCGCCCGCGCCAGCTGTATCTGGGCGAGACCATGCGCGATTACATCGACATCGAAAAACGCTGACCGCCAGTTGCAATGAACGTCCAAACGCCCCGCATTTTGCGGGGCGTTTTTTATTCTGAACTGTTTCTGAACTGGCGGCTGACAAGGTTTGATCCCGGCCTGGCACCGCCTACTTGTCAGTAGAATTCTTGCGTGAGTGGCGACAATGCTGGAGATCCCGGCCAATTTTTTGCATAAATCGCACAATACCCTGAAAATATTGACTAATAATCCTCAATTAAATATTTATTTTTAACAAATTTCACGCTTTGGCGGAATGGCATGCAAGCGGAATGCTCCAGGCTGCGCGCCAAAGAAAAACGGGATTCACGGAATGGAACTACTGGTTATGCTTGGCTTGTCCCTAGCCGCGGGCACATTTGCAGTTCTGGACTCGGATGACGATTCAGAACCTGCCGCCGACACGTCCGCAGATGCAACCAAGGGCAACGACGACCTTTCCGGTGCATCCAAGGATGACACGATCTTTGCCAATGAAGGTCACGACATTCTGGCTGGCAATGGCGGGGATGACCGGCTATTCGGCCAAGGCGGACAGGATCTGCTGGTTGGCGGCGAAGGCGACGACTTCCTGCGGGGTGGCTCCGACCATGACACGATCATTGACGGCAAGGGCAGCGACACCTTGATTGGGGATGCAGGCAACGACTTCATTGTGTCGACCAGCGCCTTTGATCCGGACAATGTACTGGAAGCCGGCAGAGAATGGGTCGCCAACGACGACCCGGACGTCCGCATCATACTGGAATACGACGTCAGCCAGGATATAGACGAGGCCCCCGATGTTATCCGGGCTGGGTTCGGCGACGACAATGTTGTCGCAGGCAGAGGCGATACCGTAACGCTGGGCGAAGGTTATGATGATCTGGCTTTGGGTGATTGGATCGAGGCGGGCGATGATCCTGTGGTTGTGACTGACTATGACCGCGATCACGACATGATCGTCTATTATCACGATGGGGTTGGACCAGCGCCCGAAATCACCGTTGAATCCGAACAGGACGAAACCAGCGACGCGCAGGACGCGCTGTTGCTGGCCAATGGCGAGGTTTTTGCCCGGCTGCAAGGTGCTGGCGGGCTGGTTTCAGAGAATTCCGTCCAGGTTCGGATAATCGAGTAAGGAGCGGACCGGGGCCGAACGCCCCAGGTCCCCCAGCCCCTTAGCGCCCCTCGAACTTCGCGGGGCGCTTTTCCATGAAGGCGGTCACGCCTTCCAGAAAATCCCGGGTCTTGCCGCATTGGCCCTGCAGATGCGCTTCTTCCGACAGCTGCTCGGCCAAGGTGCGCCCGAAACTTTCGCGCAGGGCGGATTTGGTGGCGGCAAAGGCTTTGCTGGGGCCGCTGGCCAGATATTCCGCGCGGGCGCGCCAATGCGCTTCGAACTCGGCGTCCGGCACCGCTTCCCAGATCATCCCCCAGTCGCAGGCCTGCCGGGCGCTGACGCGGTCGGCAAACAGGGCTGCCCCCATCGATTTTGCCAGGCCGATCTGACGCGGCAGAAACCAGGTGCCGCCGGCATCGGGGATCAGGCCGATCTTGCTGAAGGCCTGCATGAAAAACGCGCTCTCGGTGGCGATCACCACATCGGCGGCCAGCGCCAGATTGGCCCCTGCCCCGGCAGCGGCGCCATTGACGGCTGCCACAACCGGCACCGGGCAGTCATAAATCGCCTGCAGCATCGGCAGGTATTCGTCGCGCAGCGTGCGCTCCAGATCCAGCTGGCCGCCATTGCTGCCTGCGTCACTCAGATCCTGACCCGAGCAGAACGCATCGCCTGCCCCGGTCAGCACCACAGCGCGGGCCTCGGAAGACGCCATGCGCATCGCATGGGTGATCTCGGACCGCATCCGGCTGTTAAGCGCGTTCTTGCGCGCTTCGCGGTTCAGGGTGACAACCGCCAGCCCGTCCTGCAGAGAAAACAGGATTTCCTTATAGTCCATCGGAGTGCCTCACGTAACTTGCGTTCAGGGGCCAGAAACGCGTGTGCCTGGCCGTTTGCCGGTATGGTGACGGAAAGCCCGCCTGCCGGAAAGCCGGACCCGGCGTCAATCCTTCAGGATTTTCCGCAACCGCTCCTGCTCGTCGGCGCTCAGCCCCTGCTCGGCAGCCTTGGGCGCGCGGGCGCGTCCCCGCACATAGAAGACGGCGATCACAAGGGCGGCCAGCAGCATCAGCGGACCTGCAGCCCACAACAGCCAGTTGGCGCCGCCGGTGGTGGGGCGCAGCAGCACATACTCGCCGTAACGGTCGACGATAAAACTCATCGCCTCGCCGTCGCTGTCGCCCGCCACCAGCCGCTCGCGCACCAGGACACGCAGATCGCGGGCCAGTTCGGCATTGGATTCATCAATGCTTTCATTGCGGCAAACCAGACAACGCAGGTCCTTGGACAGCTCCCGCGCACGGCTTTCCAGCGCTGGGTCCGAAAGGACCTCATCCGGCTCCACCGCCAGTGCAGGCGCCGGTGCGAGCACCGAGACGGCCAGCAACGCGGCCACGGCCAGGATCATTATTCGCAGCATCATTCTGCCGGCACTCCTGCTCCGGGTGATTTGCGCGCACCGGCAGCGACGCGGAAGCGCCGGTCGCTAAGGCTCAGCAGCCCGCCAAGCGCCATCAGGATCGAGCCGCCCCAGATCCAGTTGGCAAGGGGTTTGATATAGGTGCGCATGGTCCAGCTGCCATCGGCCTGCTGATCGCCCAGCACCACATAAAGGTCGCGGGTGACACGGTAATCAATCGCAGCCTCGGTGGTTGGCATCCGGCTGACCGGATAGTCGCGTTTTTCCGGGAACATCACTGCCTCGGGCTGGCCGTTGCGTGTCACCTCGACCCGGCCTTTGGTGGTGAAGTAATTCGGCCCCTGTTCGCGGCTGACATCCGTCAGCATCAGGGTAAAGGCACCGACGTCAAAGGGTTCGCCGATGCGGGCCACGCGGATATCCTCCTGCTCCCAGGCGGTCAGGCCGGCGATGGCAAAGATGGTTATGCCCAGCCCGCCATGGGCCACGGCCTTGCCCCAATCGGCGCGCGGCAGCCGCAGCATCCGTTGCAGGCGGCCCGATTTGCCACTGCGCAGCCACAGGTCGGCCAGCGCGCCGAACACCATCCAGGATCCGAGGAACAGCCCGACCGGCCCCAGCGCGGACTTGCCTGTCTGCATCGCCCAGGCCAGCACGCCCAGCGACACTGCCAGCACAAACACATAGCGCAGCTGCCAAGCGGTGCGCCCGATCCGCCCGCGTTTCCACGGCAGCATGGCGCCAACCGGCATGATCAGCCCCAGCGCGATCATGAAGGGGGTGAAGGCAGAATTGAAGAACGGCGGGCCGACGCTCAGCTTGCGGTCCAGCAGCATATCCGCGAGGATCGGCCAGACAGTGCCGAAGAAGACCACAAAGCAGCTGACCGCCAGCAGGATATTATTGGCCACCAGCGCGCTTTCGCGGCTGACCATGCCAAAGACGCCCTTCGCCTCCATCGCCTGTGCGCGGGCGGCAAACAGCGTCAGCGCGCCGCCGGTGAAAAAGGCCAGGATGAACAGGATGAACACGCCGCGTTCCGGGTCATTGGCAAAGGCATGCACGCTGGTGATGATACCCGAGCGCACGATAAACGTCCCGATCAGAGAGAAGCCAAAGGCCAGGATGGCCAGCAGGATGGTCCAGCTCTTCAGCGCCTCTCGTTTCTCCACCACGATGGCGGAATGCAGCAGCGCAGCCGCCAAGAGCCAGGGCATGAACGAAGCATTCTCAACCGGGTCCCAGAACCAGAACCCGCCCCAGCCCAGCTCGTAATAGGCCCACCAGGAGCCCAGCCCGATACCGATGGTCAGGAAGATCCAGGCCGCCAGCGTCCAGGGCCGCACCCAGCGGCCCCAGGCGGCATCAATGCGGCCTTCGATCAGGGCGGCCACGGCAAAGGAAAACGCCATGCTCAGCCCGACATAACCAAGGTAGAGGAACGGCGGATGGAAGGCGAGGCCCGGATCCTGCAGCAGCGGGTTCAGATCCTGGCCGTCAAACGGCGGCACTGCCAGACGCAGGAACGGGTTCGACGTGAACAGGATAAAGGCATAAAACGCCACGCCAATCGCTGCCTGCACCGCCAGAACCCGCGCCTTCAGCGTCGGCGGCAGCCCGCCGCCGAACACCGAGGCCATGGCCCCGAACAGGGCAACGATCAGCACCCACAGCAGCATCGATCCCTCGTGGTTTCCCCAAGTGCCGGAGATCTTGTAAAGCATCGGCTTGGCCGAATGGCTGTTCAGCGTCACCAGCTTCAGCGAGAAATCAGAGGTGATGAACGCCCAGGTCAGCGCCCCAAAGGCAAAGGCGGTGAACAGGAACTGCGCCTGTGCCGCCGGTTCCGCCACGGCCATCCAGCCGGGCCAGCGCTTATGCGCGCCGATCAAGGGGATAACGGCCTGCACGATGGCAATCATGAAGGCGAGGATAAGGGCGAAGTGGCCAAGCTCTGTAATCATGTATTTTCCTATACGCCTGTCTGTTGCGGGCGCCAATGGCATTCGCCGCGCCATGCCGCCGCAGCCGCTAAAATGTGATCAGCCGCGACGGGCTTTCCAGGCTTCCAGCGCCGGATTCTCCTCTGCGCCCGTGGCCTGAAGACGCGCTGCGGCGTCAGTTCCGGTGGAGGCCGCCGCAGGTGAAGCGGCCCGCAGCCTGTTCAGCGCGGCGATGTTTTCGACGGCCTGGGGAACCCGGGCCATGCTGGCCGCCAGTCCGTGCTGAAACTCCTGTGCCTTCACCTGATGCCGCGCCCCGAAATAAAAGGAGACAATAACGCCCAGCAGCCACCACAACGGTTCCGGCACCAGCGCGAGCCCCTGCATCCGGGCGGCGAACCACACCGGGTCGCTCAGCGCCGAAACCATCAGCGCCAGCGTCCCCAATGCCAGCATTGGGCGCGGCAGCCGGTTCACCCCATCCATAAGGCGGTCAAACCAGCCTTTTGCGGGTTGCTGGAATTCGGTGCCAAACTGGCCAAGCGCTGTAATCTGCACCTCATGCGCGCGGCCGGCGCCGGCTTCGGCGTTTTCGCGAAAGACTTCGGCAGTTTCCCGCAAGACATTACGCTGGCTGCCAAAAACAAGCCCCAGAATGTCTGAGATCATCCCCATGCCGCGATCCTTTCCTGAAAGGCCTGCTGGTTCAGATGGTAGTTCGGCGAGATGAATTCCTCGGCCCGTTTGATCCAGCCGCCTTTGCCGCCGGCACGGGTGCGGGCATATTTCCGGCTGGCCGGCCGACGGTCCGCTAGACGGAAGTAATAATTGCGCCTCGCGATGCCATAGGCGTCGCGCAGGCCCATCGCATCAACGGTGGCAGCATCGGCGGCGGCGCCTGCCGTCTGCGGTCCGATTGTGCCGTCCACCGCAACCCTGTACCCCATATCGCGCAGCAATCGCTGCAGGATGCGCACCGCGTTGCTGCCGGCATTCACATACATATCAAAGACCGTGGCCTGGAGGCACTCCGGCAGGCTGGCGATACGGGGCGCTTCGAAATAGTGGCGGATGAAAATGGCCACGGCCTGCGCGCGGGTCAGCGCCTTCACATCCCCGGCGTCCACATCCCCGTCGCCGGTCACATCCAGCCCCAGCCGCCGCAGGGTTCCAATGGTCACACCGTATTTGGTGACGCCGCCGGGGTCATCCGGATCATTCACAAAGCCGCCTTCCCGCGCCACAATCTCAGCGGCGATTTCCTTTACACTCTGCATCGAACCTCACCCTTTTCTGGTGAGGCAATCATCGTGACAATACGAAAAGATCTCCTGACAGCGGCGTACGCATACTGCGCAACACCGCCTCAGGAACGCTGCCGCGCCGCGCACCGCGCGGCGCCCGGCCCAACGCAATACGCCTCCCCGAAGGGAGGCGCATTTGGGGCGGGAGCCATTTGCTCAGAGACCGGTCTCAGGTTTCAGGCTCCTGATAGACCCCTTGCGCCTTCAACGCGTCCATGACTTCCTTGGGCATATAGGTCTCGTCATGTTTCGCCAGAATCTCAGAGGCTTCAAAGACACCATTCACGTAACGCCCGGTGCCGACCATGCCCTGGTTCTCTTCAAACAGATCCGGCAGCACACCGGTATAGGCAACCTGTACCGTCGCACCGCCATCAGTGACCGCAAAGCGCACGGTTTCACCCTGGCCGCGCTGCAGCGTGCCTTCCTCAACCAGCCCGCCGATGCGGAAAACTTCGGACGGTTTCGGCGGTGCCTCGGCCACCTGGCTGGGCGAGCGGAAATAGTTGATCCCGTCGCGCATGGCATAGCCGATCAGGGCGGTTGCAACCACCAAAGCCACTGCGGCAACGGCAATGACCTGGATCCGGCGCTGTTTCTTCAGGTTCTTCATGGTGTCCTCACTTCAAGGTCCCTGCCTGCGCCGCCCCCCGGATCAGGGGAACAGCGGCGCCATCATCAGACCTTCGGTCTCAGTCTCACCTAACATCAGGTTTGCGTTCTGCAAGGCTTGGCCGCTGCTACCTTTTGTCAGGTTATCCAGTGCGGCGATCACAATGGTCCGGCCTTCGATCCGGTCCTGTGCCACACCGATATGGCAGAAGTTGGAGCCGCGCACATGGTGGGTGCTGGGGGCCTCGCCAAAGGGCAGCAGTTCGATAAAGGGCTCATCTGCGTAAGCCTTGGCAAAGGTCTCATGAATCGCCTTTGCGTCACCTTTTACATAGACGGTCGCCAGAATGCCCCGATTGACTGGCAGCAGATGCGGGGTGAATTGCACCTTTACGGGGCGGCCCGCGATCTTGCTGAACTCCTGATCGAATTCGCCCAGATGCCGGTGGGTGCTGCCGATGGCATAGGCATTGTAGCCCTCGCTCAGCTCTGCGTGCAGCAGATTTTCCTTAAGCGACCGGCCGGCGCCTGAGACGGCGCATTTCAGATCCAGAATAATGTCGTCCAGATCAATGACCCCAGCCGAAATCAACGGGCGCAGGGCAAACTGACCGGTGGCTGCGTTGCAGCCGGTGCCGGCCACCAGACGCGCGGACTTGATCTCATCCCGGTAGAACTCGGTCAGGCCATAGACAGCCTCTTTTTGCTGTTCCAGGGCACTGTGCGGGTTGCCGTACCATTTCTCATACTCCGCCGGATCACGCAGCCGGAAGTCTGCCGACAGATCCACGATCTTCAGGTTTGCGGGCAGTGCCGCAATCACTTCCTGGCTGGTCTTATGCGGCAGAGCGCAGAAGCACAGATCTATGCCGGAGAAGTCAATCTCGCCGATCTTGCACAATACCGGCAGTTCCAAATGGCGCAGATGCGGGAAAACTTCCGCCATCGTCATGCCAGCCTTGCGGTCGGCAGAGAGCGCCGCAATATCGATGTTCGGATGCTGGGCAATCAGCCGCACCAGTTCGGCGCCAGTGTAGCCGGAAGCGCCAAGAATAGCCACTTTATGGGTCATGTCAGACCTCGTCTTTCGATGTGATATGCCGTTCCGCAGCCATCTGCGGAGAGAATTAGGTGGAAATGCGCCCGTGCACTTTGACCTGGAACAAGGTTCCGAACGGTCTGGTCTCAGGCGGCCTGAAAGGTGATTTCCCGTCGGAGAAACTGGGTCGCCCGGTCGCTGACACGGCCCGGGTTTCCGGTGGTGAAGAAACCGCCGGCACCAGTACCGTGCATGTCGGGATGCCGTGCCAGGTAATCCGCCAGACTGTCCGCAACCAGATTGCCCTGGCTGAACACTTTGACCCCCGGCCCCAATGCCGCCTGGAAAGTCTGCTCCATCAGCGGGTAATGGGTGCAGCCCAGAATGGCGGCTTGCGGATGCGGCATTTTACGTTGCAGGGCATCCACATGGGAGCGCACCAGGGCCTCGGCGAGGATCATGTCGCCGTCCTCGATTGCGTCCACCACACCGCCGCAGGCCTGGGCCTCGACATCGACGCCGATGGCGCGGAACGCCAGTTCCCGCTGAAAGGCGCGGCTGGCGACAGTTGCAGGCGTGGCAAACAGCGCAACGTGTTTCACTTCGACTTCGCGCGGTGGCGAATTGTCGCCCCACTGCCGCTCTGTCAGCGCTTCAATGAGAGGGACAAAAACCCCCAGCACCCGTTTGCCCTTGGGCAGCCCGCCCTCCTGCATCCGGCGCAGCGCCGCCGCAGAGGCCGTGTTGCAGGCCAGGATCACCAGATCGCAGCCTTTGCTCCACATATCTTCGACCGCAGCCCTGGTCAGCTGATAGACATCTTCGGCATCGCGCACACCGTAAGGCGCGCGGGCGTTGTCGCCGTAATAAAGGAAATCCAAATCCGGCAGACGTTTCTGCACGGCGTCAAGGACGGTCAGCCCGCCCAGTCCTGAATCAAAGATGCCTACAGCCATGTCGCCTTCTCACGCGTGGTGTTTCTCTTCGAACTCAACCCCGTACCCGTAGGATTTGAGCGGTACTGAAGAAAGCTCATACGTCGCTTTGCGAAAGAAATCCATAAGTGCTTTTGTGTCTTTGGCCATTGGCGCCAGAACGCCGCAACTATCGTTGCTGCAAAGCCAGACCGGGGCGCTGCCCCGGACCCCGGGGTATTCAGGACCAGAAAGAAGCGGCGGAACGGCAAACGCCGCGCGTCAGCGCGGCGCCGGGCCCAACCGGGAAGGATCATCCTGCGGATGGTCCGGAGCGGGCGGGAGTGTCCCGCCCTGCCCCTGGTTACTCTGCCGCCTGTTTCAGCGGCACGCCGCCCTGGCGCAGGGCTGCCAGCAGCTCCTCACGGCGCTTCGCGGCTTTCTGCTCATTTGCCATCTTCACCGGACCAAAACCGCGAATCGAGAGCGGCAATTCAGCCAATGCCAGCAGAGGCTCCATGATGTCCGGCGCCGCTTTCGGCAGCCACTTCATCATGTCCGCTTCATATTGCTTGATCAGGGCGCGCTCCATCTTGCGTTCCTCGGTGTAGCCGAAAATGTCGAGCGGTGTGCCGCGCAAGGATCTCAGCTTGGCCAGCAGGCGGAACCCGCGCTCCATGCTTGCACTGAACTTGCGCTTCTTCGGGCGTCCGTCCGCATCGGTGCCACCCAACATCGGCGGAGCCAGGTGATAGGACAGCTTGAGGTCGCCTTCAAACTCCGCCTCCGCCTTGGCGCGGCTGTCGAGCAGCAGGCGGGCGACTTCGTATTCGTCCTTGTAGGACAACAGCTTGTGATAGCCCTTTGCCACCGCCTCTTTCAGCGCGGGATCGTTGACGCCCTCCAGAAGCTTGGCATAACGCTTGGCCAGACCTTTGCCCTGATATGCGACCAGATGATCGGCACGGAAAGCGATCTTCTCCTCGAGGGTTTTCGGCTCTTCTGATGCGTCCGGCTGGCTCAGACGGGCTGCGTCTTCGGGGTGCAGAACCGCCCAGCGGCCGATATCGAAGGCGCGCAGGTTGCGCTCCACAGCAGCACCGTTCAGCGTGATGGCCTGCTCGACCGCCTCATGGCTGACAGGCACCAGGCCGCGCTGCCAGGCACCGCCGAACACCATCATGTTGGAGAAAATCGAATCCCCCATGGTGGCGCGGGCCAGTTCGGACGCGTCGAACAAATCGACCCGGTCGCGCAAGCGGGCCTGCAGCGCCACTTCCAACCGGTCCGACGGCACCTTGAACTCGGTGTTCTTGGTGAACTCGCCGGTGATGATTTCGTGGCTGTTCACCACTGCGCCGGTCTGGCCGGTAGAGGTTAGGCCAAGGGTCTTGGCCCCCGCACTCACCACCAGGTCACCGCCGATCAGCGCATGCGCCTCGCCGGTGGCGACGCGGATCGCCGAGATATCATCGGGTGAGTTGGCAATCCGGCAATGGATATGCACTGCGCCGCCTTTTTGGGCGAGGCCGGCCATTTCCATCAGCCCAGCACCCTTGCCGTCAATCTGTGCGGCTTGTGCCAGAATGGCGCCGATGGTCACAACACCGGTTCCGCCGACGCCGGTGATTACCACGTTGTGGGTGCCGTCAATCTCCGGCAGTTCCGGCTTTGGCAGATGCGGCAGGTCGATGTCGGCGGTAGCTTCCTTGCGGATCTTGGCGCCCTCGACCGTCACGAAGGACGGGCAGAAGCCGTTGACACAGGAGAAGTCCTTGTTGCACGACGACTGGTCAATGGCGCGTTTGCGGCCCAGTTCGGTGTCCTTGGGCACGATGGAGACGCAGTTCGACTGCACCCCGCAATCGCCGCAGCCTTCGCAGACGTCGGTATTGATGAACACCCGCTGATCCGGGTCCGGGAACTGGCCCTTCTTGCGGCGGCGGCGTTTCTCAGCCGCGCAGGTCTGGATGTAGATGATGGCAGAAACGCCCTCGACCTCTTCGAACTCGCGCTGGATCTTCATCATTTCGGCGCGTTCATGCATCCGCATGCCCGCCGGGAACAGGGACGCGTCGACGTCTTCCTTCTCGTCATAGACCACGGCCATGGTTTTGACGCCCATCGCGGTCAGCTCATGCGCGATCTGTTGCGCGGTCAGCCCGCCCTCGGCAGCTTGCCCGCCGGTCATCGCCACCGCGTCATTATAGAGGATCTTGTAGGTGATGTTGGTGCCTTCGGCCAATGCGGCCCGGATCGCCTGCACGCCGGAGTGGTTATAGGTGCCGTCGCCGAGGTTCTGAAACACATGCTTGCGGTTGGAAAACGGCGCCTCGCCCACCCAGTTGACACCTTCGCCGCCCATATGGGTGAAGCCGGTGGTCTCGCGGTCCATCCATTGCACCATAAAGTGGCAGCCGATGCCGGCATAGGCGCGGGAACCGTCCGGCAGTTTGGTTGACGAGTTATGCGGGCAGCCGGAACAGAAGTAGGGCAAGCGGGTTGCGATTTCCTCGGCGTTGTCGGCGCGGCGGGCCTCTGACAGGTTTTCGAGGCCGGCCCGGATGGCCTCGGTCTCGCGGCCTTCCTCAATCAGGATGCCGCCCAGTTTTTCGGCGATCATGATCGGGTCCAGCGCATAGCGGGTTGGGAACAGCTCCTCGCGGTGCATGCTGCCGGCGCCGCCCTTGTACCAGCCATAGACCCGGCGGCCCTGGCGGTCGTCAAAGATCGCTTCCTTGATCTGGATCTCGATCAGCTTGCGCTTTTCCTCGACCACTACGATCAGATCTAGCCCTTCGGCCCAATCGTGGAAACCCTTCATGTCCATCGGCCAGGTTTGACCCACCTTATAGGTGGTCAGCCCCAACCGTTCGGCCATGTTTTCGTCGATGTTCAGCAGCTTCAGCGCATGCACCAGATCAAGCCAGTTCTTGCCCGCGGCCACAAAGCCGATCTTGGCGCCGGGCTTGCCCCACATGCGCTTGTCCATCTTGTTGGCGTGGCTGAAGGCCTCTGCCGCAAAACGCTTGTAGTCGATAATCCGGTCTTCCTGGCGGAAGCGGTCGTCGTCCAGGCGGATGTTCAGCCCGTCGGCCGGCATGTCGAATTCCGGTGTGACCAGCTGCATCCGGTCCGGGTTTGCATCCACAACCGAGGTGACCTCAATCGTGTCTTTCATGGTCTTAAGGCCGGTCCACAGGCCCGAGAAGCGCGACAACGCATAGCCATAGATGCCGTAGTCCAGGATTTCCTGAACACCCGCCGGGCTGACGATCGGCAGGTAGCAGTCCAGCAGCGACCATTCCGACTGGTGCAGCACGGTGGAGCTTTCGCCGGTGTGGTCATCGCCCATCGCCAACAGCACGCCGCCATGTTTTGACGAGCCGGCCATATTGGCATGGCGGATCGCATCGCCCGAGCGGTCGACACCCGGCCCCTTGCCGTACCACAGGCCAAAGACACCGTCGTATTTGCCTTCGCCGCGGACCTCGGCCTGCTGCGCACCCCACAGGGCGGTCACAGCCAGGTCTTCGTTCAGCCCGTACTGAAAGGTGACATCCGCCGCCTTCAAGTGCTTTTCGGCCTTGCTCATTTGCAAATCGACCGCCCCCAAGGGCGAACCGCGGTAGCCGGTGACAAGCCCGGCGGTATTGAGACCTGCCGCCTGGTCGCGGTGCTTTTGCATCAGCATCAGCCGCACCAGCGCCTGGGTGCCGTTCAGCAGCACCGGCGATTTCGTCAGGTCGTATTTATCATTAAGTGAGATTTTCGGCGTGCTCATCGTGGCCTCCTCAACCGGGATTAGCTTGCACTTTCTGCCCCCAAGAATAGGTCATAAATACTGACCTGAATAGCCGCTTTTTTTTCGTTTTTGCTCGCTTGCGTCAGCGAAACTGATACATAACTAAGATTTCATACAGTCGGCCCCAAACGCACAGAAAGTAACGCATATGGATTGGGATAAGCTCAGAATATTTCACGCGGTGGCCGATGCGGGCAGCCTGACCCATGCCGGTGACAGGCTGAATCTGTCGCAATCGGCGGTCAGCCGTCAGATCCGGGCGCTGGAGGAAAGCCTGAATGCGACGCTTTTCCACCGTCATGCACGCGGACTGATTCTTACCGAACAGGGTGAGCTGCTGTTTGACGCCACCCAATCCATGTCCACCCGGCTTGAAGCCGCCTCTGCCCGCATCCGCGACAGCGAGGAGGAAGTGTTCGGCGAACTGCGTGTCACTACCACCGTGGGTTTCGGTACCCTTTGGCTGGCGCCACGGCTGACCAAACTGTATGAACAATACCCCAATCTGAAGATCGACCTGATGCTGGAGGAACGTGTTCTGGACCTGCCGATGCGCGAGGCTGATGTGGCCATCCGCATGAAGGAGCCGAGCCAGGCAGATCTGGTGCGCAAACGGCTGATGACGGTGCGGATGGGGCTTTATGCCTCGCCGTCTTATCTGGAACAGCGCGGCACCTTGGAAACCGTTGAAGATATTTCCCAGCACCGGCTGATCTGCCAGAACCAGCGGTCCGCACAGGTGGGCTCAGCCGCGGTGCTGGGTAAAATGCTGATGGCGCATAACCCGGGATCGCTGCTGACGGTGAACAATTACTTCGGCGTGCTGCAGGGGGTGCTGCACAATCTGGGTGTCGGTATCCTGCCGGATTATGTGACCGAGGAATTCCCGCAACTGGTCGAGGTGCTGCCGGAAGAGGATCAGCACAGCGTTCCGGTCTACCTCGCCTATCCCGAAGAACTGCGCCATTCGCAGCGGGTCGGCGCGTTCCGCGACTTTGTGCAATCCGAAATCATGGCGCACCGGAAACACATGAAAGAGCTGGGCAAACTCTGAACTGAACCAGCGCATCAACGGGCTAAACTCGCGCTGCAATGCAGCGGCGTGGCCCGTTTTGAATTGTTTGAACCGGTGCAGCACCCCAAGCCATGCAATTTCCGCATACCAGCATTGACCCTTCTTTGACATTAATCCCCTTGAAGGGGCAGGCCCGGCGCCCTAAATGAAGCTCATGGAGGCGGCGGCTTCGCCCCCCTTCATACCTCCCTGTTGGACTTCGGCCGAGCTTAGTGCTCGGCCTTTTTTTTGACCGTAACACATTGGCCCCAAAGGGGTATTGATCGACAGGCGGTCTGGATAAGCGTGCCCTGATCCTGACAGCTTGCGGCGGCCCGCCATTGGGTCCGGACATGCTTTGGGATAGCAGCACGAAAAAAACAAAGTCTTTTCCTTTCTTTTTCCAACCAGTGCGGACTTTCGTCATGCTTGTAATTTCAGCGCCCGTCCGGCTCCGCGCCCGCAATTCTACCGCTTTGAAAAGACTAAAGCTTAACCCGGCTCAGCAGGCCAGCCGCTGCGGCGCAAAGACGCCTTGGCCGGCATCTGGCCGGAATTCGTCTAATTCCGCTTCCCCCGCGCCCCTCCTTGCCCTAAAAGGCGCGCAATCGCAGCCATTGGGGACGTTTACGGATGCAGGAACCCGCCATCACGCCTGAACTGATTGCCAATCACGGGCTGAAGCCCGACGAATACGATCTGATCCTGGAAATCATCGGGCGCGAGCCGACGTTCACCGAGCTGGGCATCTTCTCGGCGATGTGGAACGAGCACTGTTCTTACAAGTCTTCCAAGAAATGGCTGCGCACCCTGCCGACCGACGGCCCGCAAGTGATCTGCGGCCCCGGCGAGAACGCCGGCATCGTCGATATCGGCGACGGCGACGCCGTTGTTTTCAAGATGGAAAGCCACAACCACCCCTCCTACATCGAACCCTATCAGGGCGCGGCAACCGGGGTTGGCGGCATCTTGCGCGACGTCTTCACCATGGGCGCGCGGCCCATCGCCTCGATGAACTCGCTGTCCTTTGGCGAGCCGTCCCACCACAAGACCCGTCAGCTGGTCAACGGCGTGGTTGAGGGCATCGGAGGTTATGGTAACTGCTTTGGCGTGCCTTGCGCGGGCGGTGAAGTCCGCTTCCATCCCGCCTATAACGGCAACTGCCTGGTGAACGCCTTTGCTGCGGGCCTGGCAAAAACCGACGCCATCTTCTATTCCGCCGCGTCGGGTGTTGGCATGCCGGTTGTGTACCTGGGCGCCAAGACCGGCCGTGACGGCGTCGGCGGCGCCACCATGGCCTCGGCAGAATTCGATGACACCATCGAGGAAAAACGCCCCACCGTTCAGGTTGGCGATCCCTTCACCGAAAAGCGCCTGATGGAGGCCACGCTGGAGCTGATGCAGACCGGCGCTGTGATCTCGATCCAGGACATGGGGGCGGCTGGCCTCACCTGCTCGGCCGTGGAAATGGGCGACAAGGGCAAGCTGGGCGTCAAGCTGAACCTGGAAGACGTGCCGCAGCGCGAAGAGAACATGACAGCCTATGAGATGATGCTGTCGGAATCTCAGGAACGCATGCTGATGGTGCTGAAGCCGTCGCTGGAAGCCGAAGCGCGTGCGGTGTTCGAGAAATGGGACCTGGACTTTGCCATCGTCGGCGAGACCATTGCCGAAGACCGTTTCCTGATCCTGCACAACGGTGACGTGAAGGCGGATCTGGTACTGTCCAAACTGGCCTCCACCGCGCCAGAATACGACCGCCCCTGGGTCCCGACCCCGGCGGCTGAACCGCTGACCGACGCCGACGTGCCCACCATCGACCCGATTGATGGCCTCAAGGCGCTGCTCACCTCGCCCAACTACGCGGGCAAGCAGTGGGTTTATGAGCAATACGATACCACCGTGATGGGCGATACCGCCCGCCGGCCCGGCGCCGGTTCCGGCATTGTCCGGGTGCATGGCACGGATAAGAAGCTGGCCTTCACCTCGGACGTGACCCCGCGCTATGTCATGGCGAACCCCTATGAGGGCGGCAAACAGGCGGTGGCCGAGGCCTACCGCAACCTGACAGCTGTGGGCGCCAAGCCTTTGGCAACAACAGATAACCTCAACTTCGGCAATCCCGAAAAACCCGAGATCATGGGCCAGTTCGTCGGCGCCATCAAGGGCATCGGCGAGGCGGTTGCGGCGCTCGATATGCCGATCGTCTCCGGCAACGTGTCGCTGTACAACGAGACCGACGGCAAGGGCATCCTGCCGACCCCGACCATCGGCGCCGTCGGCCTGATTGCCGCGGGCGAAGAGCCGATCACCGGCGAAGCCCGCGAAGGCCATGTCGCCCTGCTGGTGGGGGAAACCATTGGCCACCTGGGCCAGTCGGCGCTGCTGGCCGAGGTCTTTAACCGCGAGGACGGCGACGCCCCGGCGGTCGATCTGGAGGCTGAGAAGCGCAACGGCGAATTCATCCGCGCCAACCGCGATTTCATCAAAGCCTGCACCGACCTTGGCGACGGCGGCTTGGCGCTGGCGGCGTTCGAGTTGGCCGAGGAAGCCGGCGTCGGCGTGCAGATTGACGCGGGCGACACCCAGACTGTCTTCGGCGAAGACCAGGCGCGCTACCTGATCGCCTGCAACTTTGATCAGGCCGAGGCGCTGATGCTGGCCGCCGGCCAGGCCGGTGTGCCATTGGTTACTGTCGGCAAGTTCGGCGGCGACATGGTCAAGATCGGCGGATCCGAGGCGCCGCTGGCCGAGCTGAAGGACATCTTCCGCTCCAGCTTTGCCGCTGCTGTCGCCTGATGGAAACACGCGGCGCCTTTGATCCGGCGCCGCAGCAGACTGATGCTTAGGGTGGGGTGGCACAGCCGTCCCGCCCTTTGTTTTGAACCGGGGACCGGCCCATGACCCTTCCTGAGCTGACAGAGGATTGCAGCCGCTGCGCAGGTCTGTGCTGTGTGGCCTATCCGTTTGAGGCGCATGAGGACTTTGGCCTGCTGAAACAGGCAGATACCCCCTGCCCCAACCTCGCTCCGGATTTCCGATGCAGCATTCACTCCGGCCTGGCTGCCTGCGGCTTTGGCGGCTGCGTCGCCTATTCTTGCGCCGGGGCCGGCCAGAGGGTTACGCAAGTGCTGTTTGACGGCGAAACCTGGCAGGATGACCCCGACCTGCTGAGCCATATGACCCACGCCCTGCGGGTGCTGCGGCCCATCCACGAAGCGCTTCTGGTGCTGCAGGAGGCCGCTGCGCTGCAGCTGCCCCAGGACTTGCGCAACCGTTGCAACCAACTGACTGCAGCAATGTGCCCGGATGAGGCTTCCTCCATCTGGGATTTTGAGGAGGATGCGGTGCAGGACGCCCTGGCGGCGGTGCCGGAATTCGTCGAGACAATCGCGCCCTTTGCACAAGACCGCGGCTAATCCCGCTTGCACAGCAACCGGCACCAACCTACATTTTTACCAAACAAGACAAAGGACTTCCCCGGATGCCTATGCAAGCCCATGAAATCGAAGAACTGCTGCGCGAGAGCTTCCCCGACGCTGAAATCCAAGTGGCTGGCACCGACGGCGTGCATATGTCCGCCATGGTCGTCGATGAAAGCTTCCGTGGCAAGAACCGCGTCCAGCAGCAGCGCGCCGTCTATGCCGCGCTGAAAGGCAAGATGGACGGCCCCGATGGCGAGTTGCACGCCCTGGCCCTGACGACAAAAGCGCCGGAGTAATCCGCTTGGGCTGGCTGCTTGAATTTGCGGGAAATCAAGTTTCTCCGGCTGCGGCCCTTTTATTGCTGCCAATTGTGGCATATCTCGCGCTCAACGACTTTCTGCCGGTCCACCCACGGCGGCACGACGAAAAGGACATGAACCAATGACCGACGTAAAATCCCGCATCGACGAAACCGTCAAAGCCAGCGACGTGGTGCTCTTTATGAAAGGCACCAAGGAAATGCCCCAGTGCGGCTTCTCCTCGCGCGTGGCGGGCGTGCTGAACTACATCGGCGTTGACTACACCGATGTGAACGTGCTGGCGGATGAGGACATCCGCTCCGGCATCAAGGAATACTCCGACTGGCCGACCATTCCGCAGCTTTACATCAAGGGCGAATTCGTCGGCGGTTGCGACATCATCACCGAGATGACCCTGTCAGGCGAGCTGGACGGCATGTTCGAACAGAACAGCATCGCCTTTGACAAGGATGCTGCCGACAAGATCCGCGAAGCCAACGGTTAAAAGCTGAAGGCTCTTTTCATCACAAAGGCCTGCCGCATTCTGTTGCGGCAGGCCTTTTTTGTTTCGTGACGGATGCGGGGTTTTACGCCGCGTCGATCAGCACCAGGTCATCGGCGGTAAAGGTATCGCCGGCCCCCTGCAACCGGGCCACAACCTCGCCCTGCTGCAGGATCAGCGCATCGCCTGTTTCCGCATCATTTTCAACACTGTAGTCGTCGGCATTCACGGTTTCGCTGCCATTGTCAAAAACCAGCTGAACCACGTCTTCGCCCGCTGTGTAATCGGTGATGGTGATGACACCGGTTGCGTCCTGCGACATATACAGGCCGAAGTCATCCTGACCTTCGCCGCCGGTTCCGGTATCGCCGGCGCCCATCAGCAGGAAGTCATTGCCGGCACCGCCATCCAGCGTATCGGCGCCATCTGCCGCGTTGGAGAATCCGACGCCCTCAAGCGTTGCACCCTCATCCTGGTCACGCAGGCTGGCAACCTCTTCCGGTGTCAGGTCCCGCGTCAGGTTTACCCCGCTCAGAGCATCATTGCCGGCGCCGCCATTCAAAACATCCGCGCCATCGCCGCCGATCAGGTCGTCATCCCAGGTACCGCCGTCCAGCGTATCGTCGCCGCCGTCGCCGAACAGAACATCAATACCGCCATCGCCGGAAATCGAGTCGTTTCCGGCACCGCCATAGGCAATGTCGTGAAATTCGCCGCCGGAGATAGTATCGTTGCCTTCGCCGCCATAGGCCACGTCTTTTCCGGCGCCGGCAATCAGAACGTCGTTTCCGATGCCGCCTGTCAGGCTGTCATAGCCCAGGCCGCCAACCAGCGAGTCGTTCCAGTCGCCGCCGTCCAGCGTATCGTTGCCGCCTTCACCGAAAATCGTGTCGAGGCCGCCGTCGCCGGACAGGAGGTCATTGCCGTTGCCACCGTAAATCAGATCATGAAACGCGCCGCCGGACACCGTGTCGCTGCCGTCGCCTGCCAGAACTGTGTCTTTGCCCTCGCCGCCCGAGATCTGATCATTGCCGCCGCCGGCCTGCACCCGGTCGGCCCCGGTTCCTGCGTCCAGAACATCGTCTTCATCCCCCAGGACCAGATCGTCCGGCCCATCCGTAGGAAGGGTTCCCGGCAGTACAGGTTCAGGGTTTTCATCAATGGGATCCGGCTCGGGCGCGTTATCATCGCCGTCATCAAAGCTGATCGCCAGGCCGGCAACTGCCAATGTGCTTAGAACAAGTGCGCCAATCATTTAGTCCCCCAAAAGTAGAAAGCAGAAATACATCACAACTCAGCTACGGGAATTCTTCAAATTGGTCCAGATTTTGTTGTTATTTTGCCTAAAAATTGCCGTAAACGGTTTGTTCTCCAAGGGGAAACAGTGAAATCAGGTCTGCAATCACAGCCGCGAAACCGGTGGCTATTCAGGCCGGGTCAGCCTGCATTCGCGGATGCATTGCCCAAAAAGCCCAGGTTTTCCAAGGCAAAACTGTCGCCGGCCCCCAGCAGCCTTGCAACCAGTTTGCCGTTCTCCAGGACAAGAGCATCGCCGCTGTCTTCCTCCCGCTGGATGCTGAAGCCGCCGGTATTGCCGCCAGCGACCCGAACGGTATCGGTGCCGGCCTCAAAATCCCCGATCGTGATAACGCCGGTTGTGCCTTGATCGAGGTGCAGCTCAAACACGTCCTTGCCGCTGCCGCCAATGGCGGTATCCCCTGCCCCCAAGGCCAGGAAGTCGTTGCCATCGCCGCCGTCCAGCGTGTCAGCCTCATCATCCGCGGACAGGGCAAAAATATTCTCTGCCAGCACCTTGCCGTCGCGCAGAGATTTCAGTGTCCCGGCGTCCGGCTCCGGGTCAACACTGACGCCAAAGAGATTGTCGTTGCCACGCCCGCCGGACAAGTCGTCCGAACCTTCGCCGCCTGCCAGCACATCATCCCAGTCCCCGCCTATCAGCGTGTCGTCGCCGGTGCCGCCGAACAGGATATCCTTGCCGCCTTCGCCGTCCAGCACATCCGCGCCCGCACCGCCCAGCAGAATGTCGTGGAATTCGCCGCCAGACAGAAGATCTGCGCCGCCCTCGCCTTGCAGGATGTCCAGCCCCAGGCCGCCGGAGACCGTATCATCACCGCCACCGGCACGCACCTGGTCATTGCCGCTGCCGGCATCAATGCTGTCCGCCTCATCGCCAAGCAGCAGGCGGTCGGAATTTTCCGTGGGTTCTGTATCGGGCTGCTCTTCTTCCGGCAGCGGCAGGTCAAAGTCATAAGCACTTGCCGAGGCGCCGGCCAGCAACAAGACTCCCAGGATCAATGCTTCGTACATTCTGTGCGGCTCCACTGCGTCAGGACTTCTGCCCGTGCGATGAAGCTACCGCAAACACCCGCCACGGACGAGCACCGGGCGGCCTGATTACATGAAAAACAGTGTTTCCGGCGGGTCCGGCAAAGGCCGGAAAACGAACAATATTTTGCCGCTTTCCTCCGCTCTTGCTCAGGCGCGGGTCAACCTCAACCGGCAGGCTGGGCTTTTTCTTCGATTTCCTGTGCCAGCGCTTCGGTCCGGGCGGCCAGTTCGGCTAGGCTCTCGGCGACCTGTGGCGGCACGATCGGGACTTCGATCCGTTCGGGTTCCGGTGCCGGCATGGCGCGAAGATCCGCCAGCTCCTGGTCACGCTCAGCCAGGACGGCCTCAACTTCCTTGATCCGGTCCTCAACCGCCGCCGTTTTGTCGGCCAGCATCAGCCCGGCCATCAGCAGCATCCGCGCCTCGGGCATCCGGCCGATCTGGTCCGACAGCACTTGCGCCTCGTCGTCCAGCATCTTGGCAGCAGAATGCAGATAGCTTTCCTCACCCTCCTGGCAGGACACTTCAAAGCCGCGGCCGCCGATCATTATCGTTACTTCGGGCATCAGACTTCCTCCCCTTCCGGCAGGTTGCGGGCATTGGCCAATAGCGGCTCCAGCTTGGCCAGCACCGCGTTGACCTGAGCCTGATCGCTGGCCTGCGCCGCGCGCAGCCCCACGATTTCGGCTTCCATAGCGGTGTTGATCAGCCCGGCATCGCCCAGGCTTTGGGCATTTGCATCGCGCAGCGCGGTGTTGGAGGCCCGCAGTTCCTCGTTGGCCTGGCGCAACTGCTGCAATTCCGTATCAAGCCGCAGCAGGGTTTCATTCTGGCGTTCAATCTCTGCACCCCTGTCCTGGGCCGGGGCCGCTTCCGCTGGTGCTGCCGCAGCAGCCGACGCCTCCTCCAGCTGGGCCTTCAGGCTGTCAGTGGCAGCCTGGGCTTCAGACAGCTGGTCTTCCAGCGCTTCCTTGTCACTGGCGGCGGTATTTGCCGCGGCCTCCAGCTCGCCCTTTAGGCGCGCAACTTCACCGCGCAGGGCTTCTTTTTCCGCCGGATCGCCAGCTTCGTTGCGCAACAACTGCAGCTCGGCTTCCATCGCCGCAATATCTTCATTTGCGGCGGGAGCCTGGTTTCCGGCTTCCTGCAGCCGTGCGCGCAGCACCTTCACCCGCTCTTCAAGCTGGGCATTGGCGAGCTTTTCTTCTTCCAGCGCCTGTTCAATCTCAGCCGTCGCAGCCCCGGCAGCAGCCGCTTCCGCCGCCTTAGCGGCTTCGGCAGCAACCTCTGCGGCCTTGACCTTATCCGCTTCGCGCGCCTCTTGCAGCGCAGCCGTGCCGGTGCCGATACGTTCCAGCGCCGCCTGGATGCGGCCTTGCAATTCTTCAATCTGGTTCATGCCTGTCCCTCACCCGTCCACATCAGTGCCATATTCATTCCGGCGCCCGCGCGAATCGCGCATCTGCCGCCGACATGGGCCAGTTCTTCCCTTTCAGGGATAAAACACCCCCCCTTGTCTTTCAACCACTTGCCGCGCCAACTTCGCGCAACATAGCAGACATAGGCGCAACCATGCTTGATCTTTGCGGCATCGCTGTTATTGAGCGCAGCAATTGCCTGTTAACGCCAAAGGACGATCCAAGTGGACCTGACAGCCCTGCGCACCGCCAATCCCGACCATTGGAACAAGGCCGCCGCCATTCGCGCGCTGGCACTGGACGCCGTCGCCGCCGCCAATTCCGGCCACACCGGAATGCCGATCGGCATGGCCGATGTGGCGACCGTGCTGTTCGAAAAGCACCTCAAATTTGATGCATCCAACCCGCAGTGGCCGGATCGCGACCGGTTCATCCTGTCGGCAGGCCACGGCTCGATGCTGATCTATTCGCTGCTGTATCTTACCGGCGACCGCCAGGTGACCCTGGATCAGATCAAGAATTTCCGCCAGACCGGCGCGCTGACTGCGGGCCATCCGGAAAACTTCCTGCTGGACGCGGTTGAAACCACCACCGGTCCGCTGGGCCAGGGCATCTCCAACGCCGTCGGCTTTGCCATGGCAGAAGAAATGCAGCGCGCCCATTACGGCCGCAAGGTTGTCGATCACCACACCTATGTGATCGCCGGCGACGGCTGCCTGATGGAAGGCATCAGCCAAGAGGCCATCGGCCTTGCCGGCCGCCACCAGTTGGGCAAGCTGATTGTGTTTTGGGACAACAACAACATCACCATCGACGGCACTGTTGAACTCAGCGACCGTACCAACCAGGTGCAGCGTTTCAAGGCGTCGGGCTGGCAGGTGCTGGAAATCGACGGCCACGACCCCAAGGCCATCGACGAAGCCATCGAGGCCGCCAAGAAGTCCAAGAAACCGTCGATGATCGCCTGCAAGACCCATATCGCCTTGGGCCACGCCGCGCAGGACACCTCCAAGGGCCACGGTGCGCTGACCGACGCGGACCAGTTGAAGGCGGCAAAAGACGCCTATGGCTGGACCGGCGGCGCCTTTGAAGTGCCGAGCGAGATTAAGTCCCAGTGGGAAGAGATCGGTGCGCGCGGCAAATCCGAGCGTGAAGCCTGGGAAACCCGTTTTGCCGAGCTGTCGTCGCAGAAACAGGACCGTTTCAACCGCGCCTATGCGCTGGACGCGCCCAAGAAACTGTCCGCCGCCATCAAGGCGCTGAAAAAGCAGGTCAGCGAAGAGCAGCCATCGGTTGCCACCCGCAAATCCTCGGAAATGGCGCTGGCCGTCATCAACCCCTTGATGCCGGAAACCGTCGGCGGCTCGGCTGACCTCACCGGTTCCAACAACACCAAAACCGGCGATCTCGGCACCTTTGACACAGACAACCGCAAGGGCCGCTATGTCTATTGGGGCATCCGCGAGCACGGTATGGCCGCCGCGATGAACGGCATGGTGCTGCACGGCGGCGTGCGGGCTTACGGCGGCACCTTCTTCTGCTTCACCGACTATGCCCGCCCGGCCATGCGCTTGGCCGCGCTGTCCAAGATCCCGACAGTGTTTGTGATGACTCACGATTCAATCGGCGTTGGCGAAGACGGCCCGACCCACCAGCCGGTGGAGCATTTGGCAATCTGCCGCGCGACCCCGAACACCTATGTGTTCCGCCCCGCCGACACCGTGGAAACCGCCGAGGCTTGGGAAATCGCCCTGACCTCCAAGGACACCCCGTCGGTGATGACCCTGACCCGTCAGAACCTGCCGACCGTCCGGACCGAGCACAAGCTGACCAACATGGTCGAAAAAGGCGCCTATGTTCTGGCCGAGGCCGAGGGTAAGCGCCAGGTGATCCTGATCGCCACCGGCTCCGAGGTGTCCGTCGCGATGGAAGCCAAGGCCAAGCTGGAAGCGATGGGCATCGGCACCCGCGTCGTTTCCATGCCCTGCATGGAGCTGTTTGCACAGCAGGACGAAGCCTACCGCCGCAAGGTCCTGCCCGCAGGCCCGGTGCGTGTCGGTATCGAGGCCGCCATGCGCGCCGGCGGCTGGGACCGCTGGCTGCTGGGCGAGCGCGGCCAGGAGAAGAAGGCCGCATTTGTCGGCATGGACCGCTTCGGCGCGTCTGCCCCCGCCGGCGAGCTGTTCGAACGCTTCGGCATCACCGCCGAGGGCACCGTTGCCAAGGTGAAAGAGCTGCTTGGTTAAGTAACGAAAACAGCAAGCAAAGAAGGGCACCCAATTGGGTGCCCTTTTTCTTTCTGATGTACCGTGCGGCTCGACTTAGTAACCATTATTCGTCGTGAGCTAGGTTCGTTTCAATTTCGAGAAATCGATTGCTACCTTTTTTGTTTGCCCAGTTTCATGAAACCACCGATGAACTTCAGGGCCGCAAACCTCTTCATTTGTTAAGAAGACCAACGCATCACCAGTGCCGTTGGCCGCGAGACAAACAGCAGAACTTGGCCAACCAAACCAGCCGCTCATTATTTTGGTTTCGCGAACCACATCGTTTGATGTGCGTTGAAGTCGTTTCTTTTCTGACTTGTCCCAAATAGGATGCATCTTCCAGATATCACCATCGCAAACAACGTCCCCACCATTCTGAGACATTAACGATGAACGGTAGGACGTAGGCAAAGCAAGGCCCAGTGCCTTCTCGCATTCCTCCAAGTATCTTTCATCAACAGGCCACGGCAATTTTTAGCGTCCTCATTGTAAGTTGGGTTCATTTGAATTTGAACTTGGCGACACATTCAGATTCACCTTCAAGGTATGAAATAGTCGCAAACAATAGATGGTGGTCGTGCTAAATCTTAAAATCGCCAGTCATGCATTGTTCCACTTAATGCGTTTCCAGTATCAATGCCGCCACTCATCTAGCATGGAAAAGATGCTTTCATTGATCGGCTTTCTTGCTCCCAAATATCCCCCAAACCGGCCCGATCACCTTGGTCGCCAGCGGGATCAGCAACAGTCCCAGCCCGACGCCAAACACCCCGTCCATTGCCGCCTTAACGGTCCATTCGGCAAAGCCGGTCCAAGCGGCAGGCACTGCGTGGCCCACGGCATAGGCCCAGTCGTGGATCAGATGGCCCAGCCAGCCAAAGCCCAGCACCTCCAGCCCGTGGATGATGATGGAGCCGCCGACCCACAGCATCGCCGCAGTGCCGACCACCGACAGGATCCACATCAGCACCGGCATGAACTTGACGAGCCCGCGCCCCAGTCCGCGCCCGATGGGCGTCGGCGCATTCTGCGCCAGATACAGGCCAACATCATCCATCTTCACGATCAGCGCGACAGAACCATAGACCGCCAGCGTTACACCAATCGCCACCACAGCCAGCGTGGCCGCCTGCATCCAGACGTTCGGCGCCTCGATAGCGGCCAGGGCAATGGTCATGATCTCGGCGGACAGGATGAAATCGGTCTTGATCGCCCCCTTGATTTTCTGCTCCTCCAGATGGCCGGGATCCTTGATGCTCATGTCCTCATCAATGGCGTGGCTGGCATGGGGGAACAGCACGTGAAAAACCTTCTCGGCCCCCTCAAAGCACAGGTAACAGCCGCCCAGCATCAGCAAGGGCGTGATTAGCCATGGCGCAAAATTGGCCAGCAGCATCGCCACCGGCATCAACAGGATCAGCTTGTTGAACAGCGAGCCGCGGGTGATGCGCCAGATGATCGGCAGCTCGCGCGCAGGCGCAAAGCCTTGCAGATATTTGGGCGTCACTGCCGCGTCGTCAATGATCACGCCTGCGGTCTTGGCGCCGGCCTTGCCCGCCGCCGCTGCCACATCATCAACCGAGGCCGCCGCAACCTTGGCAATCCCTGCAACATCATCCAGAAGCGCCAGCAAACCGCTCATGCCAAATCCCTCAAATCCTGTCCGCGTTCGGGGGCAATCTGCCCGCTTCCGCGCCGCAGCACAAGCGTTAGCGCCACCGCCGCCGAACCGCAGATTTCCGTTAACGCCACCGCCGCAAACCGTTAGCGCCACCGCTCGCTTTTTGCGCTAACAGTTTCATTTAATGACGCTTTTACCTCTTTAGACCACATCAGCCCCGGTCTATATGGCGGTCAAAGGTTTTTGCTCGCTTGGAGACGTAACTCATGACCATCAAAGTCGGGATCAACGGTTTTGGCCGCATCGGCCGCTGCACCCTGTCGCATATCGCCGCCTCGGGCCGCGACGACATCGAAGTGATCAAGGTGAACGCAACCGGCCCGCTGGAGACCGCAGCCCACCTGATCAAATACGATAGCGTGCATGGCCGTTTCCCCGGCGAGGTCACCATCGGTGACGGCACCATGAACCTGGGCCGCGGCGACATGCAGATGTTCTCCACCTACGACATGGGCGCGCTGGACTGGTCGGGCTGCGACGTGGTTTTGGAATGCACCGGCAAGTTCAACGACGGCGAGAAGGCCAAGGCGCACCTTGAGCGCGGCGCCAAAAAAGTGCTGCTGTCCGCCCCCGGCAAAAACGTCGACAAGACCATCGTCTTCGGTGTCAACGATGACCAGCTGACCGCTGCCGACACCATGATCTCCAACGGCTCCTGCACCACCAACTGCCTGGCGCCGCTGGCCAAGGTGCTGGACGAGGCGTTTGGTATCGAGCATGGCATCATGACCACCATCCACGCCTACACCGGTGACCAGCCGACCCTGGACCGCCGCCACAGCGACCTGTACCGCGCCCGCGCCGCCGCCATGTCGATGATCCCGACCTCAACCGGCGCCGCCAAAGCGCTTGGTGAAGTACTGCCTAACCTGAAAGGCCGCCTGGACGGTTCTGCTATCCGCGTGCCGACCCCCAATGTCTCCGCCGTGGACCTGACCTTCCGTGCAGGCCGCGATGTGACCGCTGAGCAGGTCAACGCTGCCGTCAAGGAAGCCGCCGAAGGCCCGATGAAGGGCGTGCTGGGTTATGAGCCGGCGCCGCTGGTCTCCTGCGACTTCAACCACTCGCCGGAAAGCTCGATCTTTGCGCCGGATCAGACCCGGGTGCTGGACGGCCGCATGGTGCGGGTGCTGGCCTGGTACGACAATGAATGGGGTTTCTCGGTCCGCATGGCTGATGTAGCCGTTGCAATGGGCAAACTGGGCTAATCTCGGTCTAACCCCTTGAGACTTCACGCCCGCTCAGGTTATCTGGGCGGGCGTTTTCTATTGCGGCGGAGCCCCGATGACCAACCGGATTGCCATTTCTCTCGGCGTGTTCCTGATTGCCGCCGCGGTGATCGACATTGCCATGTTCGGCGATCAGCACATGATCTTCCTGGGCAAGAAACTGTTTACCCTGATCGACTGGGTCGCCTTCTGGCGCTGACCGGCCCGTGGCCGCCTGCCACAGGTTTCGCGGCCGCCTGTGCCGGTTTTGCTTCTTTCTGGTCCAAAATACCCCGGGGTGAATTGGCCTGCGGCCAAGAGGGGCAGCGCCCCTGCCGGGTCAGCTTGCGGTCCGCACTGTGCAGCGGGATTGCGCCACGCCGGTTCAGGCGGTCTTGCCCAGACGCTCCAGCAGCTTGTCATTGACCAGCGGGGTGACGAATTTCGACACGTCGCCGTCCAGCCGGGCGATTTCCTTGACCAGTTTTGATGCAATCGCCTGGTGCCGAGCCTCTGCCATCAGGAACACGGTCTCGATCGAGCTGTCCAACGCCCGGTTCATGCCGACCATCTGAAACTCATACTCGAAATCGGCAACCGCCCGCAAACCGCGCACGATGATCTGGGCGCCGACGTCGCGGGCGCAGTTGATCAGCAGGTTTTCAAACGGATGCGCAACAATCTCGGTACCGGTTTCAGTGCTGAGCTTGGCGCATTCCGCCTCGATCATCTCAACCCGCTCTTCCAGGTCAAACAGCGGCCCCTTGTCGCGGTTGATTGCCACGCCGATAACCAGTTTATCCACCATCGCGCTGGCGCGGCGGATAATGTCGATATGCCCGATGGTGATCGGGTCAAATGTGCCGGGATACAGACCCACACGCATGGGCGGCCTCCTGCCTTGTCAGAATTTTTGCACAGGCAAACATATTTGCGGCCATCATTGCAAGAGGGCAGAAATACGGACGCCGCCGCTGCGGCTTAGTGCCCCATGATCATGCCTTGCAGGGCATCTTTCTCCATTGCCACCTGCGCCAGCTGCGCTTTGACCAGATCGCCAAGTGTTACGATCCCAACAAGTTTTCCGTCTTCGACAACCGGCATATGGCGGAAACGCCCTTCGGTCATCTGCTGCAGCACACCGCCGACATTCGACTGGCTGGTGCAGGTCACCAGCTTGCGCGTCATGTATTCGCTGACAGGTTTGCTCAGGCAGCCGGACCCGGTGGCGGCAAGCTCGCGGACAATATCGCGCTCAGACAGAATGCCATCGGGTTTTTCTCCATCCGCGGAAACTACAACGGAACCGAATTTGTTCTCTGCCAAAAGCTTGGCTGCTTCCGACACGCTGGCATCCGGCTTGATCGTGACCACACCGTTGGTGGCTTTGGACTTCAAAATGACCTGAACGAGCACGTTGCAGACCTCCATAATATTGGCGCGTTTCAATTAAGTGTGCCGCAACGCAGCTTTAAGTCAAGGCTTCCAGCCGGGCCACCTCGTCGCGGATGCCTTTCGACAACGCCTGGGCAAAGCGGTTCAACCGCTCGCTTCGCTGGTCGCCCTGGTGGCGCACCAGATGGAAACTGCGGCTGAGGCTGACCTTGTCGGTCAGGATCTTGCGCAGCATCCGATGAGCCGGCAGGCTGAAATCATGGGCGATGCAAATCGCCGTGCCCTGCGCTGCCATCTTGATCTGCACTGACACGGAATTTGACGCCAGCGCCACCCGTTCGACACCGATGTCGTTCAGGTAGTCCAGTTCCTTGTCGAAAATCATATCCGGGATGTAGCCGATCATCTTGTGGCCCTTCAGATCCGCCAGACCGTTGATCGGCGGATGGTTCTTCAGGTAATGGCGCGAGGCGACCAGATGCAGCCGGTAGTCGCAGATCTTCTGCACCAGCAGCTTGCCCGCTGTCGGCGCGCTGACGGTCACTGCCATATCCGCTTCGCGGCGGCTGAGGTTGATCACCCGCGGCAGCGCCACGATCTGGATGTCCAGATCCGGGTTCTCCTCGGCGATCCGGGCGCAGACCTGCGGCAACAGATAGTTGGCGCTGCCATCCGGGGCGCCGATGCGAATCTGCCCGGACATGGTGTCGCTGGGTCCGCTCAGCGCCTCGGTTCCGGCGCGCATGGCCTGTTCGGCCGCTTCGGCATGGACCAGCAGACGGTCGCCCGCAGCGCTCAGCGCATAGCCCTGCGGCGATTTCACAAACAGCGGTGTTTCCAGTGCGGCCTCAAACCGGGCGACCCGCCGCCCCACCGTGGCAGGGTCCATTTTCAGGATACGGCCGGCGCCCGACAGGCTTGCCTCCCGTGCCACCGCCAAAAACACTTTCATATCATCCCACTGCGGATCCATTGGCCCGGGTCCTCCGTCTTGCTGCTAACGTTCTGTTAACCTTTTGCGTTCCTGCAAAGCCTCTTTGAAATCTTTCCTCTTTTCCGATGATTTTTGCAAGCCTAGGATTAAGGCAAGATGAACAGAGGAGGATCCGATGAAAGAACTCGGCCATTTTATTAACGGCGCACTGGTCTCCGGCACCTCGGGCCGCTTTGACGATATCTTCAACCCTGCAACCGGCGAAGTGCAGTATCTCTGCCCGATGGCCAGCGTTGCGGAAACCACTGACGCCATTGAAAAAGCAGCCGCTGCGCAGCCTACCTGGGGCGCCACCAACCCGCAGAAACGCGCCCGTGTGATGATGGCCATGGTCGGCCTGATGAACCGCGACATGGACAAGCTGGCCGAAGCGCTGAGCCGCGAGCACGGCAAAACCATCCCCGACGCCAAGGGCGACCTGCAGCGCGGTTTGGAAGTGATCGAGTACTGCATTGGCGCGCCTCAGATGCTGAAGGGTGAATTCACCGACAGCGCAGGCCCCGGCATCGATATGTATTCCATGCGCCAGCCGCTGGGCGTGGTTGCCTCGATCATGCCGTTCAACTTCCCCGCGATGATGCCGCTGTGGCACGTCGGTCCGGCCCTTGCCTGCGGCAACGCCGTGGTGCTGAAGCCCTCCGAGCGCGACCCCTCGGTGCCGCTGATGCTGGCTGAACTCTTTGTCGAGGCCGGCCTGCCCGCAGGCGTGTTCCAGGTGGTGAACGGCGACCGAGAAGCGGTTGATACCCTGCTCGACAGCGAGATCATCCAAGGCGTGTCCTTTGTCGGCTCCACCCCGATTGCGCAGTACATCTATTCCCGCGCCACCGCCAACGGCAAGCGCGCGCAGTGTTTCGGCGGCGCCAAGAACCACATGATCGTGATGCCCGACGCAGATCTGGACCAGGCAGCAGACGCGCTGGTCGGTGCAGGCTTCGGTGCAGCAGGCGAACGCTGCATGGCGATCTCGGTTGCGGTTCCGGTGGGTGAGGAAACCGCCGACAAGCTGATCGAAAAGCTGATCCCGCGCATCGAAAAACTGAAAGTCGGCCCCTATACCGCAGGCGACGACGTGGATCTGGGTCCGGTTGTGACCGCCGCCTCCAAGGAACGCATCCTGGGCCTGATCCAGTCCGGCGTCGATCAGGGCGCGGAACTGGTGGTCGACAACCGCGACTTCAAACTGCAGGGCTATGAAGACGGCTTCTTTGTCGGCGCCCATCTGTTTGACCGCGTGACCCCGGACATGGAGATCTACAAGCAGGAGATCTTTGGCCCGGTTCTGTCCACCGTCCGCGCGGAAACTTACGAGGACGCGCTGAAACTGGCGATGGATCACGAATACGGTAACGGCACCGCGATCTTTACCCGTGACGGTGACACCGCGCGTGATTTCGCAAGCCGCGTCAACATCGGCATGGTCGGCATCAACGTGCCGATCCCGGTGCCGCTGGCCTATCACACCTTCGGCGGCTGGAAAAAATCCATGTTCGGCGACCTGAACCAGCACGGCCCCGACAGCTTCAAGTTCTACTCCCGCACCAAGACCGTGACCTCGCGCTGGCCCTCGGGCATCAAAGAAGGCGGCGAGTTCAACTTCAAAGCGATGGACTGACCTTTCGGCCAGGCTGGAAACACTCTGAGGCTCCGGATTTCCGGGGCCTCATTTTTTTGATCAGACTTCGAAAATCCGGGGCCAATCGATCACTATTTTGCGGTTTAGGCTGAATTGACCCTGTTTTGGCGGGCCTGCGGCAGAATTTCACTTGCCCCACGCGTCTGGTAGTCTATCCGGTCTGCATCAGACAAATAAAACGGCAGGCGTATGAGCAACTCCCCAGACCCCACCAGGCCGCAGGCGGCCGAGAAAACGGCGCGCGACTGGGTGAAGGTCCTCGCGCAGTACCGGGAACCCGATCACAGGCGCAGCGCGTTTGAACTGGCGGTCACGGTTGTCCCCTTTCTCCTGCTCTGGGCTCTGGCCTGGTGGTCGCTGTCGGTCAGCTACTGGCTGACGCTGGCGATCTCCATTCTGATCGCGGCTTTCCTGCTGCGCTTGTTCACCATTCAGCATGATTGCGGGCACGGTTCCTTCTTCCGCAACCGCCATGTCAGCGATTGGGTCGGCCGCATCATCGGCGTTCTGACCCTCACCCCGTATGACGTTTGGCGCCGCACGCATTCCATCCATCACAGCACCCATGGCAACCTGGGCAAGCGCGGCATGGGCGACATCCACACAATGACCGTGGCCGAATACCGGGCACTGGGACGCTGGGACCGGCTGATGTACCGGATCTACCGCCACCCTGTGACCCTGTTCGGCTTTGGCCCCGGCTACCTGTTCTTCCTGCAAAACCGTATTCCCTACGGTCTGATGAACCAGGCCCGCTACTGGATCAGCGCGATGGGCACCAATGCGGTGATCCTCGCAGCTGTCGGCATTATCTGGTACTTTGGCGGTCTGATGCCGCTTCTGCTGATCTTTGTGCCGGCAACACTGGTCGCTGCAACAGCGGGCATGTGGCTGTTCTATGTGCAGCATCAATTTGAGACCACGCAATGGGAACAGGAAGAAGACTGGCAGCTGCATGACGCCGCCCTTCATGGCAGCTCGCACTATGTGCTGCCGCCGGTTCTGCAGTGGATCAGCGCCAATATCGGCATCCACCATGTGCATCACCTTTACAGCCGCATCCCGTTCTACCGCCTGACCGAAGTGCTGCGCGATCATGCGGAACTGTCCGAAGGCAACCGGATGACCATCCGCGAAAGCCTGGCCAATGCGCGGCTGCACCTGTGGGATGAAGACAGCAAGCGCCTGCTGTCCTTCGCCCAGGCCCGCCAACTGCAAGCCTGAAGCCAGGCGGGAAACCCGGACCCCGGCGGCGGTCTTCCGCCGCTTTTCCCAACACAAGCTTGTGAGGCGCGGCAATTCCAGTATGCCGCCCCTAGGAAAACCCGTCCGCTTGCTTATCTTACAGCGGAGTTTTCGAGCAGCTTGGCAGAGGAAAAATGACCAAACTCCGCATCACCCGCCGCGCCGCCCTGGCCGGCATCGGCGCCTCTTTGGCCACCCCGGCCATCCTGCGCGCGCAATCCACCGACGCCTTTCCGCAAAACGAACCCGCAATCCGTGAGGAAGTGCCGGTTCAGCGCAACCTGTCCGCCTTTACCCAGCAGAACTGGCAGGATCATTTCGACACGCTTGGCGCCGGTTGCCTGCTCGCCGATATCAGTTCCCGCGCGCTGCACTACTGGGGGGCGGACGGGGAAACCTACCGGCTGTTCCCCTCCTCTGTGCCGATGACCGAGGATCTGACCAAACGCGGCTATACCAAAGTGGTGCGCAAACGGGAAAACCCAACCTGGACCCCGACCGCCTCAATGCGCGAGCGTGATCCGACCCTGCCCGTCCGGATCGAGGGCGGCGTTCCCGGCAACCCGCTGGGCACCCGGGCAATGTATCTGGACTGGCCGGCCTATCTGGTGCACGGAACCCACGACACCCGCAAGATCGGACGGCAAAGCTCCTCCGGCTGTATCGGCCTGTACAATCAGCACGCCGAGGAACTGTTTGAAATGGTGCAGATCGGCACCCAGGTCCGGTTGCTGTAGCCAGAAGACCGGGTTCAAAATTGCAAAACAAACGGAGCGCAGACGTGACTACGCTCCGTTGCATTCCGCTGACCCGAGATCAGGTCAAGCTGATGTGTTCCGGCTTCAGACCTGCATTGACCCTCTCAAGGGTTTTTTCCATCAAGGCCTCGAAATTACGAGTAAACTTTTGAGTGTCATACAGAGGCCCTTCTGCGATCCCCTGTTTGACCCTTGCTTTCACATCGGCAAGATACTTTTGATCCCGTGCCAGTTTGAGTGCAAGAGCCTGATATTTTTGAGGCGAACTGGCTACAAGTTCCTGCATTCCAACGTTGTGGAGTAGACTGGCAGCGACACGCGCCGCAAACTGTTTGCCAATTTTGGTGACAACAGGCAACCCGGCTCTGCATGCTCCTGAACCGCACCGGGTTTGCCAGAGACTGATTTCAGTTAGTTACGCGGCCTTGTTGCACAAATCGGGTGAGGGATTCACTGCGTGAATCCAGCGTGGTAGCTGGGATGCATGAGCAGTTGGGCCGCTACGAGATACAAGACCACGAACTGGTCGTCTTACAATGAAGCACTGAAGCAACGCGGATCTCTGACCATCTGGTTTGATCCGAGGATGATCTGGACGCCGCCGCCGACTGGCAAGCGCGGTCGCCGGTGCCAATTCAGCAACGCCGCGATCCAAACCTGTCTAACCCTGAAAGTACTGTTCGGGTTGCCACTGAGGCAGACGACGGGCTTCGTGCAAAGCCTTCTGCGGCTGGTCGGTCTGGACTGGGCCGTGCCGGACTTCAGCACCCTGTGCCGTCGGCAGCGGAAGCGGAACGTGAGTATCCCGTTCCGCGGTGGCGCGGGCCCGCTGAACCTTCTGATCCCCTCTCGTGACATCACTGCGTGATGCACTGCCGGGCAGCGGACAGCACCGGCATCAAGGCCGAAGGCGAAGGTGAGTGGAGTGCGGAGGATCAGAAAACAGTCCGGGGGACTGTTTTCCCGACAAACGCGCAAGCACGGAGGCCCCAAGCGGCGCCTCTGGCGCAAGATGCATATCGGAATCGATGAGGAAACGCTGGAAGTCCGGGCCACCGGGGTCACCGGCAGCAACATCGGTGATGCGCCCATTTTACCCGATCTCCTGGACCAGACCCCGGCTGACGAGCAGATCGGTTCGGTGACTGCCGACGGTGCCTGCGACACCCGCAAATGCCACGAGGCGATCGCCGCCCGTGGTGCCGCCGCTGTTATCCCGCCCCGCAAGAATGCCACACCCTGGAAGCCAACGAGCCCGGGCGTGGTGGCACGAAACGAAGCCCTGCGCGCATCAAAGTATCTCGGCCGCGCCATCTGGCGGCGGTGGAGCGGATATCACCGCCGGAGCCGGGTCGAGTCAAAGATGAACTGCATCAAGCTGCTCGGCCAATCCCTGATGGCAAAAGACTTCGAACGCCAGGTTGCCGAGCTGCAAGTTCGCATCGCCGTTCTAAACGGCTACACCGCTCTCGGTATACCTGTCACAGTGCCCGTAGAGTAAATCCGTCCGGGGAAAGGGGCCCTGCGATCAGGCCCGGATTTGTGCAACAGCGCCCCCTCAACACATCAATCCAGCCCGGCGCGCGCTGGAATGGCTTTGGCGGCGCCAACCCCGATCCGGCAGCGTCTTGGAGCAAGGACCCTTCCGCCCTGGTGGATCCGCATTGGGCCAGCGGCAGCGATCAGCGGGTGTTCCTGGCAATCGATCTGGAGGCCCAGGGCGGCGTCTATTTCAACAACCCGAAAATCGAATGGACAGTGTTCCAGGTAACATAAGGAGAGCAGCCCTATGGCATGGCCAAAGGCAGGAACAGTCAGCGTTGTGAACGGCAGCGCAATCGTCACCGGCACCGGCACCAGCTTCTTTGGCAGCGCGCAGGCGGGCTGGGGCTTTGTCGGCCCGGACGGGCGGGTCTATGAGGTGCTGGCGGTCAGCAGCGGCACGCTCCTGACAATCACCCCTGTGTACCAGGGCGCAACGGCGGCCGGGCAGATCTATGCGCTGTTCCCCACTATGTCGCTCGCGCATGATGTGGTGGCCAGCGTGCAGGCGCTGACCGGCACGTTTCAAGCCGTTGCGGACGGCCCCGGACAGGGCAAGTTCAGCACCGATGTGGTCAAGCTGGGCGATGAAGACACCGGCCTCGGCTGGCCGTCCAGCAATGAGGTGGCGCTGAAAGCCGGGGGTGACTGGCAGCTCCGCCTCAAGGAAGGTGCTGCCAGCGGCGCGGCGGTGCAGGACCATTGGCTTGATGCGGCAATTGGAAAGCTGTTGACGGCGGGGGCTTTCGGCTGGGGGCACGATGCCGCCAATGGATCGGCAAACTCGGCTGCTGGCACAGAGCTTTCGGCGATCACTGTCACCGGCCTTTACCGGTATGCCAGCACGCACACCGATGCGCCCAGCACCGCGGGCGTGGTGATGCATCTGAACCGGATCCCCAGCAGCGCTGCCGGTGGCATGATCCAGATTGCGTTCGGCAACAACGGCGAGATGTGGATCCGCGTTCAGGACGGGGCGGGTCCGGTCTCGTTCGAGGCTTGGCGGCGGATGGACCCGGAGCGCGGCAGCGGCCCCAATGGCGAGTATGTGCGCTTCCCCGATGGGACACAGATCTGCACTAAAGCCATCACTGCGGACAGTGGCGCTGACTCTGTTTGGGACTTCCCGGCAGCTTTCTCTACGACGACAAATCTTACCGTTCATATCACTGCCCGGTCCTCTGCAAATGCCATCATTGGTGGCGCGCGGGCGCCGTCTGTTTTGGCCGTGTCCTGGAACGCGCACGACACTGCTGGCGTGCGAACTGCAACGCCTTGCAGCCTCAGGGCCGAAGGCCGCTGGTATTAAAGGAGATCATCATGAAAGTAACCTGCATCTGCGTGGCCGGTACTCCTGGCCAATCTGAAACCAGCGCCAGCGTGAGCGGCGATGTGATCACTGTGGACGGCGTGCCCTTTGATCTGTCCGAAGTGCCCGATGGCGGCTTTGCCGAACCGGAAGGCGAAAACCATCCGTTCATAGGGCGCATCGAGCGGATCAATGGCGAGCTGCATATTCAGCTGCGCTGGATCTATTCAGAGGCCACGGCAGAACCGCACCAGCCTGCTGTCCCGCCCACGTTCACTGTCGCCAGTGGCCCGGTCCCCGACCCGGTAATCCGTCTGCAAACAAAGGAAACAGAAGCATGACGTTCTCCCTGAAAATCACCACGGCTGAGCAAGTCGCTGCAGCGGCCCGCGCGGCGCTCCTGTCCGATCTGGCCGACACCCGATGGCAGATCCAAAACGGCGGCATCACACTGCCCAACGGGTTCCACGCCCGCACAGACCGCACAACCCGCGAAGACCTCACTGAGGCGCTGTTTGCTCTGCAACTGGGCATCAAAAGCGAGCCGTTCTCCTGGAAGGCCCCCGATGGCTGGATCAAGCTGACGCGCGCGGACCTGGAACAGATCACCGCTGCCGTCGCGGCCCATGTGCAGAGCTGCTTTGATGCGGAAGAAGCCGTGGAGGCGCAGATTGCAGCACTCAGCGATGCGGAACTGGCGGCGTTTGACGTGCGGGCTGCTTTTGATGCCGCCATGGCTGCCCCGGTGGCTGAAAGCTGAAACAACCCGCCTCCCGGCAACGGGAGGCAAGGCCGTTCGCAGACCGGATTGGCCCTGGCACCGAATCTCGGAGCGATGATTGCAGACCTTCGCAGCGACATGCACCATCGGCCAGGAGGCGGACTCGGACTAAGCCGCTCTCGCGGCAATGGCGCTTGTTTCTGCTGTAGCGCGCGCACCTGAATGTGTTCGGATTTTGCGATGTGACTGACCTGCCTGACGATTGAGGTTTCTCAATCGGACAGGAGGGTCCCATGACACAGGAGAAGATGAGCCCGCTGCGTGCGCGGATGATCGAAGATATGCGCATTCGCGGGATGGCGGAGACATCGCAGAAGGCGCATATCCGGGCGCTGAAGGATTTCACTGCGTTTCTGGGGCGGTCGCCAAATACGGCGACACCGGATGAGTTGCGCGCCTATCAACTTCACATGACCGACACGGAGGTCACGCCTTCGGTCTACAACGCCCGGATTACGGCGCTGCGCGTTTCTGGGGCTTTCGCCGCCCCACCGGGGCGACGGTCCCCTCCAACTCTTCGGCATGACCTGTGACCGGGAGGAAAGTGCAGGCGGAGTAGAAAATGATCCGGGGGATCATTTTCCCGCCAAACGAAGTACATGCAGTTCCGCACCGAGCCACGGAAGCTGCCGATTGTGCTGAGCTTCGAGGAGGTCTCTGCGGTATTAGCCTCGGCACCGGGGCCGGGTCTTAAATACCGCGCTGCGCTTGGGATCGGCTATGGTGCAGGTTTGCGCGCCTCCGAGGTAAGCAATCTCAAGGTGCGAGACATCGACAGCGACCGGATGCTGATCCATGTTGAGCGCGGCAAGGGCGGCAAAGATCGCGACGTGATGCTGTCGCCGTCGTTGCTGGAGCTGCTGCGGGACTACTGGCGCGAGGCACGTCCTCAGGGATGGTTATTCCCCGGCCAGAGCCGGGTTGAGCCCATGTCGCCCCGATCCTTGAATCGGGCCTTCAACTCGGCCAAGCGCATGGCTGGGATCAAGAAGCCTGCCACGCTGCACTCGCTCAGGCATAGCTTTGCCACGCATCTGCTGGAGGCCGATACGGACGTGCGGGTGATCCAGGTGCTCCTCGGCCACGCCAAGCTGACCACGACGGCGCGATACACCCACGTGGCGACCAAGACGTTGCGCAATGTCGCCAGCCCGTATGAACATATGCGAGATGTGACCTGACGGAGCGATTGGCGTGCCACGGCACGCGCTGGAGATTGCGGACATCTTCAGGTCTCATGGCCCCGCTTTCAGGCGGGCCAATGAGGGGCATGTCAGCCTGAGCCAGCTCAAGGTGATGTCCACTGCCCGGCAGGGTCTTGCAAAGCAAGATCCCGAGAGGGGGCGATCGAGGCCTGCCGAACGGAGGCGCTCGGCGGACATGTGGCGGCCTGTACCAAGTGTGGACACCAGCATATCGCGTACAACAGCTGCAAGAACCGGCATTGTCCCAAATGCCAGGGACCGGCCGCGCGCGACTGGATGGCGGCGCGGGCAGATGACCTGCTGCCTGTGGAGTATTTCCATGTGGTGTTCACGCTCCCGGCCGAGATCGCCCGCATCGCCTACTGGAACAAGCGGGCGGTTTATGGACTGCTGTTCCGCGCTTCTGCGGAAACAGTGATGACTATCGCCGCCGATCCCAAGCGCCTCGGTGCTCGTGTCGGAATGACCAGCGTGCTTCATACCTGGGGATCAGCGATGACGCACCATCCCCACATCCACATGATCGTCCCAGGTGGCGGGCTCTCGCTGGACGGCACCCGTTGGATTGGCTGCAAACCAGGGTTCCTCCTGCATGTGCGGGTGTTGTCGCGTCTGTTTCGGCGGCTGTTCCTTGAGGGCCTGAGCAACTTACACCGCGCCGGGCGGCTCTCCTTCTTCGGCGACCTCGCCGGATTGACCGACGCCAGCGCTTTCGCAGCCTGGCTGGCACCGCTGCGCAAGGCCGAATGGGTGGTCTATGCCAAACCGCCCTTCGGCGGACCAGAGGCGGTGCTGGCCTATCTCAGCCGATACACCCACCGGGTGGCGATCTCGAACAGCCGCCTGATCAGCGCCGATGCCGACACCGTGGCTTTCCGCTGGAAAGATTACCGCATCAAGCGCGGCGACAGGATGAAGGTTATGCGCCTGTCCACGGGCGAGTTCATCCGCCGGTTCCTGATCCATGTGCTCCCCCCTCTCGGCAGATTTGGCGCCGCCAAATCGCCTGCCGGGCAATGGATGGCTTCCACCGCATCCGGCACTACGGCTTGTTGGCAAGTGCCGCCCGCAAGACCAGCATCGCGAAGATCCGCACGTTGCTGGGCGCGGAAACGACCAGGCAGGAACACGCACCCTCGGTCGAGATCGTCCCGCTCACCCTGCGAGAGCCATGCCCCGATTGCGGCGGGCCGATGCGCATCGTGGAGACTTTCCGGCGCGGCGAGGTTCCGCAATCTCGCGCTCCACCGAGGAAACAGGCCGCATGACCGAGTGCCCGATCATCCCATCCACCGCTCACCGGTTGCTTCAGCAACACCGGCCGAGCCCGCCCGTCAGGAGCGGTCCGGAAAGTTGCAAGGACGGCGCAAAACGGCTTCGATCTGGATCAAATCCAGGTCAAACCCTCTGGCCGAAACTGGAATCGGTGGCCCTCATCCTCCGAGCGGGCGCATCCCTACCAGTCACAAGCTCAGCGGACAGCACTCTTTCCCCATAGGCCGCAACCAGACCCCGCGGCTTCCTCCCTGAGAGGTTTGTCAACGCGGGCCACACTCACGCCCAGCTGAAGCCGCTCGCAATGGCCCGCGTCGAAAAATCTTCATCTCACCGAGCTTTAGTTGCACCCTTGCCAAAGACCGCTGTGGGGCAACCACCCGAGTCTGCAAAGATCAAAAGATGCGCCGAGCGGCAGCTTTTGTCGCCCAAGCTAGGTATACGGTGACCGGCGGCTCGGTCCTAATCGGCCTTACAACACCCCTTTAAACACCCTCTAAAACCCTCCGCCGCCCGGCGTTTTTTTACGTTTTGGGCGGCGGATTACCGGGCATTGCAACGGGAAGTGTCCCAAAACCACAGCGTCAAAACGCGGAACCGGCGGATTTCCGGACTAGCAACACCCCGGTTTCAGGCTTAAAAATCAGGGAATTCGCGAAAACACGTTGCTGCAACAGGAAGTGTCCCGCACTGCAACGCGAAGTGTCCCGCTACACCGCTACAACTGCACGGCAGCTTTGCATTTGCGCAGCTTGCCTCAGCGCCGCCTGCCCGCTATTAAATAAACAACTGTTCAATTCATCTGAGCGACGGGAGGAGCTGCTTATGGATTTCGCGCTGACTGAGGAACAGCAGGCCATTTTCGATATGGCCCATGCGTTCGGCCAGGAAAACATCGCGCCGCATTCCCGGCAGTGGGAAAAAGACGGCACCATCCCCAAATCACTGTGGCCGCGATTGGCAGAGCTGGGATTTGGCGGGCTGTATGTCTCCGAGGAATACGGCGGCTCCGGCCTGTCCCGCCTGGATGCCACCCTGGTGTTCGAAGCACTGGCGATGGCGGACCCCGCCATTGGATCGTTCCTGTCGATCCACAACATGTGCGGCGGCATGATCGACAAGTTCGGCTCTGAAGAGACCAAGCAGAAATGGCTGCCCGCGCTTTGCACGATGGAGAAGATCTTCTCCTATTGCCTGACCGAACCCGGTTCCGGTTCCGACGCCGCCGCCCTCAAAACCCGCGCCGAGCGCAGCAATGAGGGCTATGTGCTGAACGGCACCAAGGCGTTCATCTCCGGCGGCTCCTATTCTGACGCCTATGTCGTGATGTGCCGCACCGGCGAGGATGGCCCCAAGGGAATCTCTACCGTGGTGGTCGAGGATGGCGCACAGGGCCTGTCGTTCGGCGCGCTGGAGGACAAGATGGGCTGGAAGGCGCAGCCCACCTCGCAGGTGCAATTCGACGATTGCGCGATCCCGGCGGACAACCTGATCGGCGAGGAAGGCAAGGGCTTTTCCTACGCCATGGCAGGCCTCGACGGCGGGCGGCTGAACATTTCGGCGGGTGCTCTAGGCGGCGCCCAGACGGCGCTGGACCAGACCGTGCAATACATGTCCGAGCGCAAGGCGTTCGGGAAATCCATCAACCAGTTCCAGGCCCTGCAGTTCCGGCTGGCGGAATATGAAACCCGCCTGCAGGCTGCCCGCACCTTCCTGCGCCAGGCGGCGTGGAAACTGGACACCGGCGCGCATGATGCCTCCAAGTTTTGCGCCATGGCCAAGCTGATGGTCACCGACACCGCCTTTGACGTGGCCAACGGCTGCCTGCAGCTGCACGGCGGCTACGGCTATCTGGCCGACTACGGTGTCGAGAAGATCGTCCGCGACCTGCGGGTGCACCAGATCCTGGAAGGCACCAACGAGATCATGCGCCTGATTGTCGCCCGCCAGCTGATAGCTGAGTAACCTGCAGCCGACAGAATTACACCGGCGCAACACCACGATGGAGCACCCAGGATGAGTGATATCCATATCCGCAAGACCGGCCAGGCCGGCCGCATCACCTTTACCCGCCCCAAGGCGCTGAACGCGATGAGCTATGAGATGTGCATGGCGATTGATGCCGCCATGCGCGGCTGGGCCCAGGATGACAGTGTCAAGCTGGTAGTGATCGACGCCGAGGGCGACAAGGCCTTTTGCGCCGGTGGCGACATTGCCGAGCTGTATGACACCGGCACCAAGGGCGACTACAGCTATGGCCGCACCTTCTGGCGGGATGAATACCGGCTGAACGCGCTGATTTTTGAATACAAGAAACCGGTGATCAGCTTCATGCAGGGCTTCACAATGGGAGGCGGCGTAGGCATCGGCTGCCATGGCACCCACCGGATTGTGAATGAGACCAGTCAGATCGCCATGCCCGAGGTCGGCATCGGCCTGGTGCCGGATGTGGGTGGCTCACTGATGCTGGCGCTGGCGCCGGACCATTTGGGTGAATATCTTGGCATGACAGCGGCCCGGATGGGCGCGGATGACGCGATCCTTGCGGGTTTTGCTGACTTTTTCATCCCGCAAGAGCAATGGCCCGCGCTGATATCCGCGCTGGAAGAAACCGGCGCCGCTAAACTGGTGGAGGACGCCGCCCTGCCCGCTCCGCAAGGAAAGCTGCGCCCGGCACTGGCGGATATCACCCGCCACTTCGCCAAGGACTCACTGGAAGACATTCAAGCCAGCCTCCAGGCCGAGGGCAGCGATTTTGCCGCCGCGACGCTGAAGCCTCTTAGCCGCAACTCGCCTCTGTCGATGGCCTGCACGCTGGAAATGCTGCGCCGCCTGCGTGCTGATGGCCCTGCCATCCGCCGGGCGCTGGATCTGGAATACCGCTTCACCTTCCGCGCCATGGACCAGAGCGATTTCCTGGAGGGCATCCGTGCCCAGATCATTGACAAGGACCGCAATCCGAAATGGCAATATGCGGGCCAGCCGGTGCCGGCCCAGGCGATTGAAGACATGCTGGCGCCGCTCGGCGCCGATGCGCTGACATTCGAGGAGGAACTCAAATGAAAATCGGATTTATCGGGCTTGGCAACATGGGCGGGCCGATGGCCGCCAACCTGGCCAAGGCAGGCCATGAGGTCACCGGTTTTGATATGGCCGATGTCAGCATCGAAGGCGTGACCATGGCCGCCTCCGGCCCCGAGGCCGCGGCAGGTGCAGAGGCCGTCATCACCATGCTGCCCAACGGCGCCATCCTGCGCCTTGTTGCTGCCGAAATCATCCCGGCAATGACCAAAGGCGGCGCCTTTATCGACTGTTCCACCGTTGATGTGGACTCGGCCCGCGCGGTGGCCGAACAGGCCGACGCCGCAGGTCTTTTGTCCGTGGACGCCCCGGTCTCCGGCGGCATCGGCGGTGCGGCCGGCGGCACGCTCACCTTCATGGCCGGCGGCTCGGCTGATGCCTTTGCCGCCGCCGAACCGCTGTTTGATATCATGGGCCAGAAGGCTGTGCATTGCGGCGAGGCCGGCGCTGGCCAAGCCGCCAAGATCTGCAACAACATGATCCTCGGCGTCACCATGATCGCCACCTGCGAAGCCTTTGCGCTGGCGGACAAGCTGGGTCTGGACCGGCAGAAGATGTTCGATGTGGTCTCCACCTCCTCCGGCTATAGCTGGACCATGAACGCCTATTGCCCCGCCCCCGGCGTCGGCCCGCAATCGCCTGCCGACAACAATTACCAGCCCGGATTTGCGGCTGAGCTGATGCTGAAGGACCTGGGCCTTAGCCAGCAAGCCGCGGCCAGCGCCGACGCCGACACGCCGATGGGTGAACTGGCCATGGCGCTGTACAAGAAATTCGTCGAGGACGAAGACGGCAAAGGCATGGACTTTTCCGCCATGCTGCCCCGGTTTGAGACACGCAGCCGCAACGGCTGAGGCCTGCCTCCTCAACCGCAGGCTTTGAACAAATGACCTGTCAGGCGGCCTGTTCCGGGCCGCCTCTTGCTATCCGGCTTTCTTAAAATATCCCTAAAATTCGAGTAAACTCCAGGATTTCGGCGCCAGTCCGCCACAGTTCTGTCTCAGTTCCCCAGCATTCCGGTAAGTGATCGTAAATTCTCGCACACCCGGAGGCGCGCTGTCTGTTATGGCCACGGCAACGGAACTGAACATTAACTCCTCTGCGACTGCCACCCAGATGGCGGAGGAAATTTTTGGCGACGGCGTCACGGTTGAAAACGCCAGCTACAGCGGCGATGCCCTGTCATCGGGCATCTATTCCGGCGCTGATACAACCACACCTGGCGTGGCGCCCGCAGATTCCGGCGTGATCCTGTCAACCGGTTACGCCCGCGACTTTACCAACAGCAGCGGCACCACCAACACAAACGTCCGCGGCAACACCAGCACCAATACCACCGGCGCCAACAACGACGCGGATTTCAACGCTCTGGCCGGTGCCGCCACCCGCGATGCCTCGTTTTTGGAGATCGACTTCACTCCTGCAGGCGACTTGCTGACCATCGACTTTGTGCTGTCGTCCGAGGAATACCCCGAGTTCGCCAATTCGCAATACAATGACGTGGTCGGCGTATGGGTGAACGGGGTCGAGGCCCAGGTCTCCATCGGCAACGGCACCGCCTCGATCGGCAATATCAACGATGGCACCGAAAACGTCTATGTCGATAACACCGGCGACCAGTTCAACACCGAAATGGACGGGTTCACCATCACCCTGACCTTTGTCGCTCCGGTGAATGCAGGGGAGATCAACACCCTCAAGATCGGCGTCGCCGATACTGTGGACAGCAGCTATGACACCAACCTGCTGATTGCCGGCGGCTCAGTGCAGACAGCGGTGGTTGCGCAGGATGATCAGGAAGACATCGCGATCAACAAGACCCGTGTGGTGGATGTTCTGGACAACGACACCGCCGCCGCCGGCACGCTGACTATCACCCATATCAACGACCAGGCCGTCTCGGCCGGGGATACCGTCACCCTGGCCACCGGCCAGCAGATCACTTTGAACGCCGACGGCACCCTGACCGTCGTCACCGACGGCGACCTGGAAACCGTATACTTCAACTATACGGCGGACAACGGGCTGGGCAACTCCGACACCGGTCTGGTTGAGATCAACCAGACGGTGCCCTGCTTCCTGCGCGGCACCATGATCCGGGTGCCCGGCGGCGAGATGCGGGTCGAGGATCTGCGCCCCGGCATGGAGGTTCTGACCTACGACAACGGCCCTCAGGTTCTGCAATGGGCGGGCAGCCGCCGTATCGCCTGCACGCCGCAAACTGCTCCGATCCGCTTTGCCAAAGGCAGCTGCGGCAATACCCGCGATCTTTATGTGTCGCCGCAGCACCGGATGCTGGTTTCCGGCAGCCGCGCCGAGTTGCTGTTCGGCGAGGGTGAGGTACTGGTCAAGGCCAAGGATCTGGTGAACGACAGCACCATCCGCCCGGCGCTGGAGATGCAGGAAGCGCAGTATGTCCACCTGCTGTTCGGCCGCCACCAGATTCTCTGGGCCGATGGCGCCCTCAGCGAAAGCTACCAGCCCGGCCCGCAAACAGCGGCAGGATTTGACGCAGGCACCTTGGCGGAAATCCGCGAATTGTTCCCGGAACTCCGCGCTGAAACCGGCCGCGGATACGGAAATGCGGCGCGGCTGGCCCTGCGCAGCCATGAAGCGCGGGTTCTTGCCGCCGCGTAAGCAGCTGCAGGCGGGCCGCCGCCGTCGGCTTTATCGCCCTCTTGGATTTTGCGCCTGGCCCGTTATGTCAAAGGCGACCAGGAAAGGACCCGTTGTAAATGGTACGCCGTTACTTTGTTTCTATCATAGTTCTCACTGCCGCATGTGCCGTGGCTATTCCGCTTGCTGCAGGCAATGGCATCGGACATGGCAAGTCTGACCAGGCAGGTTTGCACTGCCCGGCGGGCCTGGCCAAGACCTCATCGCATTGCGTGCCGCCGGACCATGCCAAGAAGTTCTACCGCCGCGGCGACCATATTCTGGATGAGTACATCTGGATCGGGACTCCCGGCGAATGGGCACCGGACCCATTTGGCAGCTATGTTCAGGCCGGCGGCTATGTCTATCAGGTGAACCGCGAGACCCAGAAAGTGCTGCGCCTGATCGGTGCAGAGGCTGACCTGGCGAACTAGACCGGTCGCACTGCCTGCTAGCGGCCGCCCATAGCGGCCATCGCCTCCCGCGTGGCCTCATCAGCCGGAAACAGCATTTCGATCCGCAGCTCTGACATCGCCAGATCCCCAGTGCCGCCGAACTGGGTAATGGTGGAAAAGAACGACAGCACCTGCCCGCCCAACCGGTAGCGGGCCGGGATCACCGCGGGCAGTTCCCCCTCCGGTGCGCTGCCCGAGGCCGCCACCATCCGCTGCAGCCGCTCCACCGCCTGTTCCAGCACCGGATCCTCGCCGAAATGGTCCAGCTCGGTTCTAAGCCGGGCCAGGCTCAGCCGTTCGATATCCTGCAGGTTCTCCAGCGCTTCCCGCAGACCGGCGTTCTCCAGCAGAGCCTCAATCAGGCTGCAGCCCGCACGGATCCCAACGCCTTCAAGCATTAGGGCCGCAGGCCGGTTCAGGCGCAAAAGCCGCCAATGCCGGTCGATCATCAGCGCCGGATACGGCTCATGCGCGATCATCATTTGTTCAGCGGCATGTTTCAGCGGCGCCAATTCCGCATCGTTCAGTTTCCGCCGGGCAAAGGCAGGTGCCAGACCGGCAGCCGCCAGCAGCTGATTGCGCGCCCCGCCCGGCACCTGCAGCTCATCGCTCAAGCGCAGCACCATGCCGCGGCTCGGCCGCGACCTTCCGCTCTCCAGAAAAGACAGATGCCGCGCCGAGACCCCGGCCTCCAGCGCCAGCGCCATCTGGCTCATCCGCCGCAGCCCGCGCCATTTCTTCAGAACCGCGCCGAAACCTTCCGCCATGAGCTGACTCCTTTTCCCGCAGCATAGACGGCCACAATCAGAAGTTCATTTACCTCCAAGGTAATTGTTTCGCTTCTGCACCTGACCGCATTCTGCGTGCAGACATCATCAGGAGCTTCCAATGACCCACGCCGCATCAATCCGCATGCTTAAGATCGTCTCGATTCTCTCTGCCGCTTTCGGCCTCGCCATGGTGCTGGCGCTGGCCACCCCGCTCGGCACTGCACTAAGCCTGTTCATCGATCTCGCCTTCCTGCCGCTGGACGGCGCCCAGGCGCTCACCCCGGGCGCGGCCTCCCTGATGACCGCCATCGGCGGCGGGCTGATGTGCGGCTTCTGCCTGCTGATTTATTTGGTCACAGAGCATATCTACAGCGCCGACCCGGCGCTTGGCCGCCGCCTGCTGATCCCGGCACTGCTGGCCTGGTACATCCCCGACAGCCTCGGCTCGCTCGCTGCGGGCGCCTGGTTCAATGTGGTGATGAACACACCCTTCCTGGCACTGTTTCTGGTGCCGCTGATGCTGGCACGCCGGGCTGCACTGCAAACCGCCTGAGAAAGGGGCGCCACAGCCTTTTATTCACCTTTGCGCAAATACTCCGGGGTGAATTGGCCAAAGGCCAAGAGGGGCAGCGCCCCTCTTCCATCCAACGTGAGGGGCAGTGCCCTGCCCTTACTCCGCCGCCACCTTCCGTGCCGCCAGAATGTCCTTCAGGTACCGCCCGGTGTGGCTGCGCGGCTCATCTGCCACGGCTTCGGGCGTGCCCGCCGCAACAATCTCTCCGCCGCCATCGCCGCCCTCGGGTCCGATGTCGATGATCCAGTCGGAGGTCTTGACCACATCCAGATTATGCTCAATCACCACCACCGAATTGCCCTGCTCCACCAGCTCGTGCAGCACTTCCAGCAGCTTCTTCACATCCTCGAAATGCAGACCCGTGGTCGGCTCATCCAGAATATACAGCGTCCGTCCGGTCGAACGTTTCGACAGTTCCTTCGACAGCTTCACCCGCTGCGCCTCGCCGCCGGACAGCGTTGTCGCCTGCTGGCCCACCTTGATATAGCCCAGACCAACCCGCATCAGCGCATCCATCTTGTCGCGGATCGACGGCACCGCCTGAAAAAACTCCTGCGCGTCTTCCACCGTCATATCCAGCACATCGGCGATGCTCTTGCCTTTGAACTTGATTTCCAGCGTCTCGCGGTTATAGCGCGCGCCCTTGCAGGTTTCGCAGGTCACATAAACGTCGGGCAGGAAATGCATCTCGATCTTGATCACGCCATCGCCCTGGCAGGCCTCGCAGCGCCCGCCCTTGACGTTGAAGGAGAACCGCCCGGGTTTGTAGCCGCGCGTCTTGGCCTCCGGCAGGCCGGCAAACCAGTCGCGGATCGGGGTAAAGGCGCCGGTATAGGTCGCCGGGTTCGACCGCGGCGTGCGGCCGATCGGGCGCTGGTCGATGTCGATCACCTTGTCCAGATGCTCCAGCCCCTTGATGCTTTCGCAGGGCGCCGGGGTCTGGCGTGCGCCGTTGAGGCGCATGGAAGCGGTCTTGAACAGCGTCTCAATCGTCAGCGTCGACTTGCCTCCGCCGGACACACCGGTCACGCAGACGAACTTGCCCAGCGGGAACTCGGCTGTGACCTCTTTCAGGTTGTTGCCGGTGGCCTTGACCACCTTGATCTTCTTCTTGTTGCCCTTGCGGCGCTTGGCAGGCACCGCGATTTCCCGCGTGCCCGACAGATACTGGCCGGTGATCGAATTCACGTCCGAGGCAACCGCTCCGGGCGTGCCGTGGCTTACCACCTCGCCGCCATGCACCCCGGCGCCGGGGCCGATGTCGAACACATAATCCGCCTGGCGGATCATGTCCTCGTCGTGCTCCACCACAATCACCGTATTGCCCTGATCGCGCAGGTTCTTCAGGGTGCCGATCAGACGGTCGTTATCGCGCTGGTGCAGCCCGATCGAGGGCTCGTCCAGCACATAGAGCACCCCGGTCAGGCCAGAGCCGATCTGCGACGCCAGCCGGATCCGCTGGCTCTCGCCGCCGGACAGGGTGCCGGAGTTACGGCTGAGAGACAGGTACTCCAGCCCGACATTGTTCAGGAATCCCAGCCGCTCGCGGATCTCCTTGACAATAGCACGGGCGATCTCCTGCTTCTGCTGGCTCAGATGGTTCGGCACATCCTCGATCCAGGCCAGCGCCTCGCGGATCGACAGCTGCACCACCTGACCGGCGTGCACACCGGCAATCTTCACCGCCAGCGCCTCAGCGCGCAGCCGGTAGCCCTCGCAATGGTGGCAATGGCGGTTATTCTGATAGCGTTCGAACTCCTCGCGGATCCAGTTGGAATCGGTCTCGCGGTAGCGCCGCTCCATATTCGGAATGACGCCCTCGAACGTGCGTTCGACCTGATAAACCCGCCCGCCCTCGTCATAGCGGAACATGATCTCTTCCTCGCCGGAACCATACAGGAACACCTGCTGCACCTTCTCGGGCAGGTCCTTCCAGACAGTGTTCTTGTTGAACTGGTAATGCTTGGCGATGGCCTCAATCGTCTGCAGGAAATAGGGCGACTTGCCCTTGCGCCAGGGCGCCAGGGCGCCGTCATAGACCTTTAACGACTGGTCCGGCACCACCAGACGTTCGTCAAAGAACAGCTCCACCCCCAGACCATCGCATTCCGGGCAGGCCCCGAACGGCGCGTTGAAGGAAAACAGCCGCGGCTCGATCTCGGGAATGGTGAAGCCGCTGACCGGGCAGGCGAAATTCTCACTGAAGGTGATCCGCTCCAGATCGCCTTCCTTGGGTGCGGTTTCCAAAATGGCGATGCCGTCCGCCAGATCCAGCGCGGTGCGCAAACTGTCCGCCAGCCGCGTTTCCATGCCTTCCCGCACCACCAGCCGGTCGACCACCACATCAATGTCATGGCGGAACTTCTTGTCCAGCGTCGGCGGCTCGTCCAGCTCATAGAACTCGCCGTCCACCTTCACCCGCTGGAAGCCCTGCTTGCGCAGTTCCAGGAATTCCTTTTTGTATTCGCCCTTGCGGTCGCGGACGATCGGCGCCAGCAGAAAGCCGCGGGTGCCGTCCTCCATCTCCATGATCCGGTCGACCATGTCCTGCACCTGCTGCGCCTCGATCGGCTTGCCGGTGGCGGGGGAATAGGGCGTGCCTGCGCGGGCAAACAGCAGCCGCAAATAGTCATAAATCTCGGTCACCGTGCCAACGGTTGAGCGCGGGTTCTTCGACGTCGTCTTCTGCTCAATCGAAATCGCCGGAGACAAGCCGCTGATGTGGTCGACATCCGGCTTTTCCATCATATCCAGGAACTGGCGGGCATAGGCCGACAGGCTCTCGACATAGCGGCGCTGGCCCTCGGCATAGATGGTATCAAACGCCAAGCTGGACTTGCCCGAGCCGCTAAGGCCGGTGATCACCACCAGCTCATCGCGCGGAATGTCCACGTCGATGTTCTTCAGATTATGCTCGCGCGCGCCGCGTACTTCGATGGATTTCAGCTCAGCCATAATGCCCCCGTGCCCGCGCCTGCCAAACCAGCGGCAAACGCCCGCCATACAAATAGGGAATGCACCGGGAAACGCCAAGCCCCAAATGAGAACATAGGGCGAACAAGACAAAACTTGCTGACAGCAGCTGGCAGCAGGTTGCGCCGCCCCCGGATCAAACCGGAAAACACCCGTTTTCCGGACCGGATTTCAGCCGGAATCCGGCGCGCCGCTTGCGGCGCCAGGCCCAACGGGCGACGGCCCCCGGCACGGGGGCCGGTGACGGGCGGGAGAGGCCCCCTTAAGCCATGCTGCGCCGCCGCGCTGACAGCAGACCATGCACCGCAGCACCGCTCAGGAACAGTACCAGCAGCACCGCCATCATGCCGCCAAAGCCGCCGCCAGCCAGTGCCAGCACCATCAGCGGCGTGCCGATGGTATTGCCCAGATTGCCCATCTGCGCCATCGCACCGCTGGACTGCGCCCGCGCTGCCGCACTGCTGCTCAGCTGCGGAACCGCCGCAAAGGAGCCGCCTTGCACCAGCCCCATAGCCCCCGCCATGGCGATACAGGCGGCCGGCGCGCCGGGCATGGCCCACAGCCACAGGGCGGCAGCGGCACAGGCCAGGAACCCCAGCTGCGCCAGCCGCACCCCCGGCAGGAACCGCAGCAGATACACCCCCAGGGTCATCGACACCGCAATGCTGGCCAGCGGCATCATCCCCAGCACAAAGGCGCGCATGTCCGCGGCGATGTAAGGTGGGATCACCGTTAGAACCGCCACAAAACAGCAGGTGTAAAACAGCCAGCCCGCGGCCGGCGCCGAAATCCAGGGAGACCGGTAAATGGGCAGATGCAGCCCCGGCAATTCCGCCAGACGCGGCAGCGGCTCCCGCTCCGGCACTGGTACATCGCGCAAAGAAAATCCCAGCAGCAGCGCCAGTCCCGCCATTACCCCCGCATGAGCACCAAACAACGCCAGCAGACCCCAGGCATCAGCCAGCGGCAGGCCGAACCAGGCCAGCAGGGTAAAGGCGACGGCAAAGAAGGTACTCCACAGGGTCATCGCCAGCCCGCGCCCACTGTTTGAGCTAAGCTGCGCAATCAGCACCGGCCCGGCAACCACAATACCCAGATGCGACAACCCCTCGACCATTCGGGACGCCAGAAACACCCCGAACGGCAGATGCAGCGCCTGCAGAGCAGACATCGCCGCCCCCGCCCACAGCGCCCAGACCAGCGTGCGCCGGTAGCCAAAGGCCGCCACATACAGCCCCGCCACAGCCCCCAGCAGAATGCCCAAAGTCCCGACCAGCGACACGGAAAAGCTGATCGCGTTTCCCGCCTCCGGGTACAGCTCCCCCATCCGGCCAAAGATCACACTGATCTTGCCGTATTGCGCAGCCGCCCCCAGGCCTGCGCCCCAGACCGCCAGGATCAGCCCCCAGCGCGAATTTCCGGATGCCGTCATGGCCGCTGCCCCTGTTGTTTCCGTTGTTCTGCATCTGGTTATCCCGGACCCGGCCCGGAAACCAGAGCGCCGCCGCCAAAGAAAAAAGGCGGCCCCTCAGCAGGCCGCCTTTCCAAACTCCGGTTTAACCGGCAGCTTACATATGGATCACCCGGCCGTAGGCATCCAGCACGCTCTCATGCATCATCTCGGACAGCGTCGGATGCGGGAAGACGGTGTTCATCAGATCTTCCTCGGTGGTTTCCAGCTGGCGGCCCACCACATAGCCCTGGATCAGCTCAGTCACTTCGGCACCGACCATATGGGCGCCCAACAGCTCACCGGTCTTGGCGTCAAAGATGGTCTTCACCATGCCCTCCGCCTCTCCCAGCGCAATCGCCTTACCGTTGCCGATGAAGGGGAAGCGGCCGACCTTGATGTCATACCCCAGTTCCTTGGCCTTCGCCTCGGAATAGCCAACGCTGGCGACCTGCGGCTGGCAATAGGTGCAGCCGGCAATGCTTTCGGGTTTTACCGGATGGGCGTGTTTGCCTGCAATCAGCTCGGCCACCATCACACCCTCGTGCGACGCCTTATGCGCCAGCCAGGGCGCGCCGGCGATGTCGCCGATGGCGTAAAGCCCATCAACTCCGGTGCGGCAGTATTCGTCGGTCACCACATGGGTGCGGTCGACCTTGACGCCCAGCTCTTCCAGACCCAGGCCTTCGACATTGCCAACGATGCCCACGGCAGAGATCACGGTGTCGAACTCCTGTTTCTCTACCTTGCCGCCAACCTCGATATGGGCGGTGACTTTGCCTTTACCGCGGTCCAGCTGCTTGACCATGGCTTTCTCCATGATCTTCATGCCCTGTTTGACAAAGGCCTTCTTGGCAAAGGCCGAAATCTCGGCGTCTTCCACCGGCAGCACCCGATCCATCACCTCAACCACCGTGGTGTCAGCACCCAGCGTGTTATAGAAGCTGGCAAATTCAATGCCAATGGCGCCAGAGCCGATGACCAGCAGCTTCTTGGGCATCCGGGGCGGTTGCAGCGCGTGCTTGTAGGTCCAGACCAGATCGCCGTCGGCCTCCAACCCCGGCAGCTCACGCGCCCGTGCACCGGTGGCCAGCACGATATTCTTGGCAGTCAGTTCTTCGGTGCCTTTGTCGGTCTTAACCGACACCTTGCCCTTGGACGGAAGGGACGCCTCGCCCATCACCACGTCGATCTTGTTCTTCTTCATCAGATGGCCGATGCCCGAGGACAGCTGTTTCGCCACCCCGCGCGAGCGTTTCACCACCGCGTCCAGATCATAGCCGATGTTTTCCGCCTTCAGGCCGAAATCCTTGGCCCGCTCCATCAGGTGGAACACCTCAGAGGAGCGCAGCAGCGCTTTGGTCGGAATACAGCCCCAATTGAGGCAGATACCGCCCATATGCTCGCGCTCGACAATGCAGGTTTTCAGACCCAGCTGTGCGGCACGGATGGCCGCGACATAGCCCCCCGGCCCGGCGCCGATTACGATCACGTCATAAGATTGTGCGGCCATGGTACTCCCTCGCCCTCGAACAGGTTCCAAAACTAGTTTACCGTTAAACTATTTTTTTTTGCGCTGCAATCATCCTCTGCTGCGGCATAGCGGCCATGCAAGAAACAGCGCAACGCCGTCTGAACAGGCTATGCTGCAGGCAAACATCCTGCCAGCACAATTTTGCATTCACCGGGGAAAGACAGCGGCAGGCGCCCCCCAATAGAAAACGCCGCGCCCCTTTCAGGGCGCGGCGTTTTCTATTGCTTCAGATCCGGGTTCAGCCGGCAGCTTGCACTTGCCGCACGGTCTCGCCGTAGCCGCCCGCCATCACGTAATCCAGCTCCGGTGCGGTGCTGGCGCGGTGCAGCGCCTCGTTGCGGTAGGGGAAGCGGCCGAACTGGCGGATCACCTCGCGGTGGGCCCGGGCATGCAGCAGGTTGCTGGTGCCGGTGCGGGGCATCCGCTCCAGCATCAGCCGGATGCAGCGTTCCTGGTCGCACAGGTTTTCGGAATGCATCAGGGGCAGATAGAAGAACTGGCGCGCCGGCTCGTCGATCTTCTTGTCCCACTTCTTGTTGATCGCCACCTTGGCCGCCGACAGCGCCGCCCGGTCAGAGGCAAACGCCTTGCCTTCGCCGCGGAACATGTTGCGGGGAAACTGGTCCATCAGGAGGATGTAGGCCAGGGTACCGCTGGGGTAGGTCAGCCAGAAGGAAAACCTGCCCTCGCAGGCCTCCTCCCAGGTCTTTTGAAACGTCGTGCGGATCTCCTGATCCAGCGCGTCATCCTGCAGATACCATCCCTTTTCCCCAACCTTATCGAGCCAGAATGCAAGTATCTCTTCGGGACCAGTCATCGGTCGTAACTCCAAGTTTTTCCTGACCCTAACTTCAGGCCATTTTACATTACCATTACAAGTAACCTTGGGTCACAAATTGCGACAGGCAAGACCTCTGTGTGAAATAATCCTCACAATTCCGGCTGGTTAGCGCAATCAATTCTCCTCGCCGGCGGTTTCCTGCTCTTCCAGCTCGATCTCAATCGCGTACTCCTGGGCAAACTCAACCGCCACAGGCGTCGAGCTGGGATACATCGCGGCAAAGCTCCCGGTCTCGTCAACCGGCGTCGCAGCGCGTTGGGTCATTCGGTAAGCCGCATAGACGGCCATCAAGAACATCAGCGCCGCAATCAGCGCAAAGAAGCCAGCCGGGCCAAACACCGCGTCGCTCATCAGCCAGCCGGTGATCATCGGGCCGGCAATGGCGCCCAGCCCGTTGATGAACACCAGCCCGCCTGATGCCGCCGCCATGTCCTCATGCTCAAGGTAGTCGTTGGTATAGGCGATCAGCAGCGAATACAGCGGATTCGACAGGCCGCCGATGATAAAGGCCGCAACCAGCAGCATCTTAAAGTCCATGCCGTAGAAAAAGCCCAGCACCGCGCCGCAGCCGCCTGCAGCCGCCACCACCATGATCAGCAGCCGCCGGTCCATCCGGTCCGAGACCCAGCCCAGCGGATACTGCAGGATGGTGGCGCCGATATAGAAGGTCGCGATAAACAGCGACAGATTGCCCAGGCTCAGCCCCGCTGCGGCGCCGTAAACCGCGCTCATCCCGAACTGGGCGGAAAACACGCCGCCCAAAATGAACATGCCAACACAGCCCAGCGGCGAAATCCGCATGATCTCGCGCAGGGTCATCGGCTTGGTGGTGTCAAACGCCGGGGTCGGCGAGATCGACAGCAAAATGGGCGCAAAGGAGATCGAAACCAGGATCGAGGCGATGATGAACGCCTCGTAACCGGCTGGATCGCCGACCTGAATCAGCCCCTGCGCAGCGATGATACCGACCATCTGCACAATCATGTAAAGCGACAGCGCCTTGCCCCGGTTGGAATTGTCGGCAGAGTTGTTCAGCCAGCTTTCCGCCGTCACATACACGCCGGAAAAGCAAAACCCGATGATCACGCGCCCCAGTCCCCAGGCCACGGTATTCGGCAGCACCGGATACAGGATCATCACCGCCGAAATGAATGAGGCCAAGGCCGCAAACACCCGCACATGGCCAACCCGGCGGATCATCTCCGGCGCCAGCCGCGAGCCGCCCAGGAAGCCGACGAAATAGGCCGCCATCACAATCGACATCTGGAAGGTGGAAAACCCTTCCAGCTCGCCCCGCACACCCAGCATGGTGCCCTGCAAGCCGTTGCCGACCATCAGCAGCATCATACCCAAGAGCAGCGCCCATGCGCTCGACAGCACCTGCAGCATTTTATGCCTCCTTTGAAAGCAAAGCAGCCCTCCACAAGGGACGGGCTGCCATCACATTTGAATGTTATGTACGGGCGATCAAGGCTCGCGTGGCCGGTATCGCTGATTCAGATTTCAATTTCATGACCCGGATTGCGCTATACGGGGTCATGGTTGCGGCGCTTGTCTATGGATTCGCGCCGCTTTTCTAAGGTGTATCCGCCTTAGCCGGGATCAAAAGCGACGCGTCGCCATAAGAAAAGAACCGGTAGCGGTTGCCGACAGCATGTTCATAGATCCGGCGGATCTCTTCCTGCCCCATCAGCGCTGACACCAGCATCAGCAGGGTCGATTTCGGCAGGTGGAAATTGGTCATCAGCGCATCCGCCACCTGGAAATCAAATCCGGGGTAGATAAAGATATCCGTATCGCCTTCCCAAGCGTGGATCTGCCCGTCTTTGGCGGCACTTTCGATCAGCCGCAGCGCGGTGGTGCCAACCGGGATCACCCGCATTCCTGCGGTCTTGGTCGCAGCGATCTCTGCCGCAGCCTGCTCACTGACCTTGCCCCATTCCGCGTGCATCCGGTGGGTGGTCACATCCTCGACCTTGACCGGCAGGAAGGTGCCCGCGCCCACGTGCAGGGTGACATAGGATAGGTCCACCCCGCGCGCGGTCAGCGCATCCAGCAGCGCTGCGTCGAAATGCAAAGAGGCGGTCGGCGCCGCCACCGCACCGGTATTGCGGGCCCAGACGGTCTGGTAATCTGTCTTGTCCTGCTCATCCGCGGCGCGTTTGGCGGCGATATAGGGCGGCAGCGGCATCGCGCCGGCCTCAGCCAGCGCTGTGTCGAAATCCGTACCGCTCAGATTGAAACGGAGATGCCCCTGGCCTTCGGAAATCCCTTCCAGCGTTGCGCTCAGATCGTCCGAGAAAACAATCACCTCACCCGGCTTGATCTTTTTCAGCGGTTTCAGCAGCGCCGCCCAGGTGCCATCGGCGCGCGGCTCCAGCAGGGTCGCCTCGATTTTGGCCGCCACGGCGCCTTGCGCGCTGTCACGGTGGCGCAGCCCGCTCAGCCGGGCCGGGATCACCTTGGTGTCGTTCAGCACCAGCCGGTCGCCGGATTGCAGCCATTGCACCAGATCGGTCACCCGGCCATCATGCAGTTCCCCGCCAGCAGCCACCAGCAGCCGCGCCGCGCTGCGCGGATTGGCAGGCCGGGTGGCAATCAGATCGTCGGGCAGGTCGAAGTCGAAATCGCTGAGTTTCATGTCGCGCGCTATAGGCTGTGCTGCAGGGGAAATCTACGGTGTTTTTCGCCGTTTGTCAGGGTCACTTGTCAGCGCCCCGCGGTGTCCGGAACTGCCTGCGCTCTTCTTGCGCTTCTTCTTCTTCCGCCGTAAAGGCGCGCTGCTGGCCTGGAACCTTTGGCGCCGGGCCGCGGAAAATCTCGCGCAGAAAACCCGGCGCCAGCCCCGCCAGCGGGTTGACCGAGACCGCAGGATCATCCGCCGTGCCGCGCAGGGTGAAGGTAAAACCTATCAGCCCCTCGCCGTCGCGCGGTGCCAGAATTCTGCCGATTGCGTTGACCAGGTAAATCGGTGAAATCACGCCACGCATGTTCAGCCGGCTGTTTTCCAGGTCAAAATTGCCGTCCAGTGACAGCCCCATCGACGGGCCGACCGCGCTGCTTTGATGCAGGATCAGATGCGAGGCGCCCAGCCGGAACCGTCCGTTCATGCTGGTGAACAGGATGCCCTGGCCGGTCATCTCATCCAGCAGCCCGATCAGGCTGATCGCGTTCAGGATCGCCGCCATTGACGGCGCGTTACGGATCCGGATGTTTCGCACATTGACCTTGCCGTCATATTCGCCCGGCTTGTCTGCCGGGATCAGGGTCATCTCAAAACTGCCGCCGCGGCCATGCTCGAACATGCCTGCCGAGCGGAACACGCCCCCTGCATCATTGGCCCGGATCCGCGCCGCGGTGCCGCCGTTCTGCGGCACCACGGTGCCCGCCACCGGGGTCTGGCCGTTCAGGCGGGCGGTGAATTCGCCGTTCATGCCGCCTTGGGTGGAAAACCGGCCCTGAAAATTCTGCAGTCCGATACTGTCGGTCACCTGCAGGTTCTGCAGCCGCAGGGTTACCGGGCTCGACCCGCCGCTGCTGCTGCCGCCACCGCTGGCTGAGGTTGCCGAAAACGGCGAACGGTTCAGATCCAGCCGGCCGCCGGTCACCTCGATTGCGGGCGGTGCTGCGCCGCGCCCGCGGAACGTGACGGAGCCGCGGAACCAATCCCCTGCCCGCGCGGATGAAAACACCGCCTGATCCAGCCCGCCGCCTTTGCGCGTGGCCACACTCCCGGTGGCAGCCAGCCCAGGCGCCTGCAACGTCAGCTGTTCTACCGTGGCGGTCTCACCCAGCAGCGCCGAAACCGACAGATCCCCCTTTGCCGCTTCGCCCTTGCGCCAGCTGATCTCAGGGATCCGCAGACCAAGCCCCGCCAAATCCGACTGCAGTTCCAGACGCGGCGGCGCTCCTGGGGCCAGATCCACGGAATATTGCCCCTGGCCTTTGCCAAAGACTGCCCCGCGCGGCAGGCCAAGATTAAAGGCCTCCACCGCCTGCGGCGACAGTTCAATAGTCCCCTCCACCCGGCTGTCCGGCGGCGCGTCCTTGCCGATCCGCTGCTGCCAGCTGGCCGTCAGCGGCACCCCCGACAGGCTGCCTGCGCCGCTAAGGCGCACTTGGCTCTGATTGCCTTCCACGTCCAGCACCGGGGCCGCCGCGACATGGCCCGGCACCAGTATTCTGCTTTCCACTGCGCGAATCGTACCGCGGTAATGATACAGGATATCCTCTACCGGCACCTGCTTTTGCAGCGGCAGCGCCAGCGTGCCCTCCGCCTCCACCTGCCCTTCGGCAAGATCCACCGGCAGGCCGGCCTTTTCCATCACCTGCAGCGGTTCCCGGTTCAGCAGCGACAGCGCCGCCGTCGCCGTCCCGCGCGCCATGATCCGGGCAATGCCAGGGGTCCCGTCCTTGGCCGACACATCCGGAATGATGAAGGACGTGCCTGCCACCTCAACCGCGCCGCCCTGCTCAGCCGTCACCGTTCCGCCGGAGGCCGTCACCACAAAGCGGTCGCCGTAAAGACTCAGCTGGCCCGCGGCCTTGCGCACCGGCGGCATGAACTTCTGAAACACCACCTCGGCGCCGTCAAAGGCCAGATCCAGGCTGACAAAGGGCTTGCCGCTGCCCCGCCCGCGCATGTGAAACCCGACATTGCGCACGTTCCCGTCCCGCAGGTTTTCCCGCACCCAAAGACGCGGGTTCGGCGCCAGCGGCTCTGGCCACAGTTCCTTGACCCGCTGAACAGAAACCTGGTCAACGCTGCCGTTCAGATCGTAATCCCAGCCCTCAGGCCCGGCGCCGATATCGCCGTCAAAATGAATGCGGCTGTCCCCGTCCCGCACCAGCATCTCGCCCAGGCGCAGCCGGAACGGGGCAAGGCTCAGGTCAAAATCCGCATCAACGACGGGGAATTTGACGGGTGTTTCAAACAGACGGCGCGGGTTCAGTTCCAGATCGGAAAACCGCAGCTGCCCCACCAACCCGGTCAGCTGCCCGTTTTGCACCCCGGCCAGGCTCGCCTGCCCCTGCATCACCCCGGACCCCCAGCCGCTTTGCACGCTGAGCTCCGAGAACTTCAGCACCTGCTCTGCCGGGTAATAGGTGAAATAGCTGCGCGCGCCGGTGATCGGCACCGGCCGGGTCTGGGCGGCCGGCTGGATCACACCTTCGCCGATGCGCAGGCTGGCCTGCACCGGCGCAATCCCGCCGTCGCTGAACACCTCGCCGCGCAATGAACCGGAAATCGGCGCCCGCAGCACTCCCAGCCAGCCAAGCGCCGGGCTTTGCAATGCGATATCCTCGCTGGCGATGTCCGACACCAGAAACCCGAACTCGGCGCCGGGGCTGCCGATCTCAGAGGTGTAACTCGCCTCCACCGTACCCACGCCGCCGCGTCCGCTCAGGACCGAAAACACCGCCGACAGGGACACCGTGCTGCCGTCGCGCTTCAAACCGATCCGCCCGCCGTCCAAGGTCCAGGCCCGGCCCAGCCGGTCGTCGGTGTAGGACAGCGTCAGCGCGCTGGTCTCCATGCCGGCAAGCGCGGCCAGCACCGGTTTTTGCAGCTGGCTGTCCCATTGCTCAATCAGCTCAGCCAGATTGCCCGCCTGCCGCGACGGCAGGCCGCCGCTGGCAAAACTGATCGCAAAAGAACCGTCCTTGTTGCGCCGCAGGGCCGCAAACAAGCCGTTCAGCGAAATCTGCTTGGGCTGCAGCTTGCCGCGCAGCAGCGGCCGCATCGCCAGGCTGGCCTGAGCATCGGCCAGCTGTGCAAACAGGGTGCCATCCGGGTGCCGCAGCACCACATCCTTCAGGCTGACCCGCGGCCGCAAGCCCTTGTTCACGACCACGTGAATAGCGCCGAATTCGATCTGCAGCCCGTTCAGATGCCGCTCAATCCGGGTTTCCACCCGGCTCCGCACCCAATCCGGCGCATCCAGCCGGGTGCCGATCCCGAAATAGACCGCAGCTGCTGCCAGAAAGCTCAGCAGCGCCAGCATCCAGATACACCCGCGCAGCAGCCGCCAGCTCCAGCGGCGGCGTGCAGGCCGTTGCACCGTGCCATGACCTGACACCGCGCCCGGTTCCGCACCTGGCTCCGAACCGCATCCAGGCACGGCTTCAGCACCCGGCCCCGGACCCTTCACGGGCACCGCCTCAGCAGCAGCGCGGTTATTCTCGCCGGCAGGTTTGATCTCAGCTTTCCCTTTGCTGCTCATGGGTTATGTTTGCCGCGCAATGATGTGCGCAAATGACCGGAGACAGGCCAATGCTCGACGTTTCAGATCCCGCCCCTTCCTTTACCCTGCCCCGCGGCGGCGGCGGAGAGGTCGCTTTGTCCAGCCTCCAGGGCGCACCTGTGGTGCTGTTTTTCTATCCCCGCGATAATACCCCCGGCTGCACCAAAGAATCCATCGGCTTTTCAGAGGCTTTGCAGGCATTCGCCGATGCCGGCGCTCACGTTTTCGGGATTTCCAAGGACAGCCTGAAAAAGCATGAGAATTTCACCGCCAAACACGGGCTGACCACGCCGCTTCTGTCGGATGCAGAGGGCACCGTCTGCGAGGATTACGGCGTCTGGAAGGAAAAGAACATGTACGGCAAGAAGCACTGGGGCATTGAACGCTCCACCTTTCTGATTGGCGCCGATGGCCGCATCGCCCGCGTCTGGCGCAAGGTCAAGGTCGACGGTCACGTGGAAGAAGTCCTGGAAGCCGTCCGCGCCCTCTGATCCCGCACCGCCCGTCCGGGCGGTGCACTCCCGCCAGCTCAGCCCGCGCCCTGCCGGGCGCAACCGCCACTGTTGGGTCCGGCGCCGCCCCTTCCGGGCGGCGCGCAGCGCGCATTCCGCGCGCTGCCAGGCCCAAGGCTGCCAGGGGGATCAGCCTGCTGATCACCCGCAGGCGCGGGAGCGCCCCGGTTTCAGCTCTGGACTCCGGCGGCCAAATCAGGTGAACCCGGCGCATCCCGCCGATTGAGGAGACGCCGCATGACCCATCAGCCCCTTTCGCTTGCTGAACGCGCCGCCGAGGTGCTGACCATCGCAGATGGGCGCGCCAAGACCGAGCTGTCCCGCCGCCATGCCGCCGAGTGGTTCGCTTACCGCAAAGGCGATGCGCCGGAGATCGCCATCGGCACCGCCGCGCCGCCGATGCACCCGGCCCGCCCGGAACGGCCAGAGCTGCTGCATCCGCGCGACGTGCCCAAGCGCAAACCGGGATCCGAGGCCGGCCGCATCGCCCTGCTTCACGCGGTGGCCCATATCGAGCTCAATGCCGTTGACCTTCATTGGGACATCATCGCGCGGTTTTCCCATGTGCCGATGCCAATGGGATTCTTTGACGACTGGGTCCAGGCGGCGGATGAGGAATCCAAACATTTCAACCTGATGTGCGACTGTCTTGAAGCGCTGGGCAGCCAGTATGGCGCCCTGCCTGCCCATGCCGGCATGTGGCGCGCCGCCGAGGACACCGCGCAAGACCTGATGGGCCGCCTCGCGGTGGTGCCGATGGTGCTGGAGGCGCGCGGGCTGGACGTCACTCCCGGCATGATCGGGGTCTTCCGCAAGGCCGGCATCACCCAGGCGGTAGACGCTCTGGAAGTGATCTATGCCGAGGAAGTCAGCCATGTCGCCTATGGCTCCAAATGGTTCAATTTCCTCTGCGGACGGGACAATCTGGATCCCAAGGAAGTGTTCCACGCGCTGGTGCGCAAGTATTTCCACGGGGCACTCAAACCGCCGTTCAACGAGGAAAAACGCGCCGATGCCGGCCTGCCGCCGGATTTCTACTGGCCGCTGGCGGATCAGGACCGGGTGCTGCCCGGCAGCTGAACCGGACCTGCTGCCTGCTACCGCCGCTGCACCAAAGGGTCCTGTAACACTCCTCGCAACGAGGCCCGGGCCGGATCACCAATCAGTGAGATCGCGCCGCAGCGAATTGACGTTGCGGCCCCCGTCCCGATGCTCAGCTGAAGCAAAGCGCCAGCTTACCCCTGCACAGGAAGACCAACCGCCATGACGTCCGCCGACCGCCGCACCCTTCCCGCCTGCCCCGGGTTCAATGTCCAAACCCTTGGCCTGATGTTCATTTCCGGCTTCTTTGCCACCAACGCTTTTGACCTTTGGGGGCAGGTGATCAGCCCTGGCATGGGATTCGCCAGCCTTTCACCGCACGGGCTGGCCCGCAGCCTTCTGGGCAGCCTGGGCCTGCCAAACGGCGATTTTGCCGGTTATTTTGTTCATTTCTACCTGGTCGGCCTGATCGGCTACCCGGCGGGCTGGCTGTTCCTATTTGCTCCCGTCTGGAACCGGGTGGCAGGCGGCACCCATTGGTTGCTGCCGCCTGCGCTCTATGGCTTTGGCCTTTGGGTATTTGCCATCGGCGGCATCACCGCCATCGCCGGGCTGCCGTTCTTCCTGAACTTCACCGGAATCGCCTGGGTCGCCCTGGCTGGCCACGTGCTTTACGGGATTGTCCTAGTGGCTATCCTGCGCCTGATCGGCCGCTCCCCGGATTGAGGTCCGGATAGAACCCGGCAACTTAGCCGGGTTCTCCCGACGCAAGCCCCGGTTTCTTCGGCAAATTTCCGCCTATCAAGCGGCTCCTCCCGCCGCTTCCCTGCCCAAAGGGTCAACAGGCTTGCCCAATTGCCCCGCCCTGTCTATTCACTTCGCCCAAGGCACCGGCTCCGCCTTGAGGGGTCTGTGCAGAACGGGACAGGGACCAGACTTTGCGCACACGGCTCGCGATCAGAATCCACAGCTTCCTTGAACGCCGCTTCCCCGAGCGGCGGGTTTTCCTGAAGTCCGACAACGATACACGCTTCATCCGGCTGCGCTCGGAAACCCAGCTGGCAGCCGTCGCTGGCGTTACCCTGTTTACCGCCTGGACCATTGTCGCCACCGCGATTGTGCTGATGGACAGTATCGGGTCAGGCAATTTCCGCGAATTGGCCAAACGCGATCAGCAGACCTACCGCGAGCGGCTTAACGCTATCTCCGATGAACGCGACATCCGCGCCGTTGAGGCCTTGGCGGCGCAGGACCGTTTCAATGCCGCGCTGACACAGATTTCTATGATGCAGTCCGAGCTTCTAGCCTCGGAAACCCGCCGCCGCGAGCTGGAAACCGGCATCGAGGTTATCCAGTCCACCCTGCGCGACACTATGCGCCAGCGCGACACCGCCCGCAAATCCCTGGCGCAGCTCAAGGCAGACACCCAGGACGAGAACGCCCCCCACGCCGTCATCGCCAGCGCTTCGGCGCAGATGGACCTGCTGGCCGGAGTGCTGTCGGACACCGCAGCCGAGCGCGACCGGATCATGGCCGATGCCCGCGACGCCATCGGCCAGCGCGACGAGCTGGAACTGGAACTGCAGCTGATGGACGAGCGCAACAGCCAGATTTTCCGCCAGCTGGAAGAAGCGGTGGCGGTCTCTGTCACCCCGCTCGACAAGATGTTCCGCAACGCCGGCATGCCGCCTGAGCGCATTCTGGAACAGGTCCGCCGCGGCTATAACGGCCAGGGCGGGCCGCTTGCCCCTTTGGCAATGTCGACCCGCGGTGAAGAACCCACAGCCGAGGCGCTGCGGGCCAACAGCATCCTGGCCAAGCTGGATCAGCTGAACCTTTACCGCCTGGCCGCCCAGCAGGCGCCTTTTGCCACGCCGGTGAACCTGGGCCAAGTGCGCCAGACCTCCGGCTACGGCTACCGGCGCGACCCCAAGACCGGCGGCCGCCGCCTGCATAAAGGGTCGGATTTTGCCGGCAGCACCGGCACCGATATCTTTGCCACTGCCGACGGCGTCGTCACCCATGCCGGCTGGCAGTCGGGCTACGGCAGGATGGTCACCATCCGCCACGCCTTCGGTATCGAAACCAGATACGCCCATAACTCGAAACTCCGCGTGACAAAGGGCCAAAGGGTCTCGCGCGGGGATCACATTGCTGATATGGGTAACACCGGACGGTCCACCGGGACCCACCTCCATTACGAGGTCAGGGTCAACGGGCAACCTGTAAACCCCATGATCTACATCAAGGCTGCGAGAAATGTTTTCTAAGAGCAAAATCAACGAGCCCGGGCCGAAACAGGCCGAAGCGACCCCGGCACCCACTGCGGCGCCGGCGGCTCCGGTCAGCGACTACAGGTCCAGCGCCCCCAAGGCCAAGCCCGCCGCGTCGCTGCTCAGCTCGGACCTGCACATCACCGGCAACGTCAAGACCACCGGCGACATCCAGGTCGAAGGCACGGTTGAAGGTGACATCCGCGCGCATCTGCTGACGGTAGGCGAAACCGCAACCATCAAGGGCGAAGTCACCGCCGATGACGTGGTCATCAACGGCCGCATCGTTGGCCGCGTGCGCGGCCTGAAGGTGCGCCTGACCGCCACCGCCCGCGTCGAAGGCGATATCATCCACAAGACCATCGCCATTGAAAGCGGCGCCCACTTCGAAGGCTCCGTGCAGCGCCAGGACGATCCGCTGAACCCGGGCGGCCGCAAATCCGCCCCGGCGGCCGCCCCGGCAGCCGCGCCTGCCCCGGCCCCGTCCGCAGCGGTAAAAGCTGCCACCGCCGCGCATAAAGCCGAGGGCTGATCCGCCGTTACTGCCGGATCCGGCATGACCATTTCAAAAGCCGCAGGCCAACGCCTGCGGCTTTTTTGTACCGGGGCAGCTCTGCATTCTGCCAGTCCCGCAACGGTATCTTGTATTCCTTACCTTGCAGCCACGAGTTGAGATCGGTAGTTAACACGGAAAATACAGGGCTGCGGCCCGGCACGCGGCACAACGAGAAGGGTACTTAAAGGAAATGGCGACAGTAAACTTGAATGATCCGAGCGGAACATGGTCGCTCAATGACCTGAATTCTCCGGATTTTGCCAACGCAAGCATTACAACGCAAACTTCCAGCCTGATTGTCTTTACCGGCACCAACGGGGCTGGCTTCAGCCTGACCGGGGATTTTTCCTCCGCGTCCCCCTATTCCTGGACGCTTAAATCTCTCAGCATCACATCCTACGGAACTCCAGTTCTTTCGTTCTCCGGCTTTTCGATGAACTTCTACACGTTCGCATCTTCCAGCGGCGCACGTCTGGAAGCATCCATTCTGGCCGGCAGCGATACAATCACCTCCAACATGGCCGAGGGACAGCGCTGGCTCGCCCATGGCGGCAATGATACAATCAAGCTTGGAACCGGCGACGACACGCTGTACGGTGGCAGCGGCACGGATCGCCTGATCATTGCCGACACGTTCGGCAATGCGTCTTTCTCCTCAAATTTCAGCACGGTCACAATCGACTCGGGCGATGGCCGCGATATTGTGTCCTCGATCGAACAGCTGGAGTTTTCCAACCGGACCTTTGCCCTGACAGCCGGCAGCTACAGCGGCAATTCCCTGACCGGAGACAAATCCGCCGGGCTTTCCAGCGACCTGATCTTGGGCGGTGCCGGCAATGACACCTTATCCGGTCTGTCCGGCAGCGACTTGTTGCTGGGCGAAGATGGCAATGACCGCCTGCTGGGTGGCGCCGGCCGCGATACGCTCAACGGCGGCGATGGCGATGACGACCTTTGGGGCGGCAGCGGGCGCGACCTGCTGATTGGCGGCATGGGCGATGATCTGCTGATTGGCGGCAAACACGGCGACAGGCTATTGGGCGGCGGCGGCGGCGATGAGCTGAAGGGCGGCCATGGCAAGGACGTTCTGATCGGCAATTCGGGCAACGACCTGCTGGTCGGCGGCGGCGGCAGCGATACACTGAAGGGCGAGTCCGGGCGCGACATGCTGCTGGGCCACAAGGGCAACGACGTGCTGACCGGCGGCAGCCAGGCGGATACCTTCGTCTTCCACAAAGGCCACGGTAACGACACTATCACCGATTTCACCGCCGGTGAGGACCATATTGCCATCGGCCGCGGCGCGAGCCGGCTGAGCCAGCTGGATTTTGACAGCCAAGGCGACGATGTCCTGGTCTCCTTTGCCAATGTCACCATTCTGGTGGAAGACATCACCGTGGCGCAGCTGCAGGACGCGGACAACTTCCTGTTCTGACCATCACGGTCATTGACCTGCTCAAGGCGCGCCCCGGCGGCGCGCCATTTGTCATTTCAGCATCCAGCGCCCGTCCGGCCAGAAGGCGTGAAAGGCAAAGGCAAACATCACATCATGCGCCACGTCAAATCCGCTTGCGTCACGCACCCTGACTGATCCGATGTCCCGCCCCTTGGCCAGCGTGCCCGCATCCAGCGCCGAGGCCTGCCCGGCCCGCCAGCTGAGCACCACGCCTGCCTCACGGATCTCGCCCGTCTTTGCCAGCCGCGCCAGCGGCCAGGCCCGGCTGCCGACCCTCACCACCCGGTCCAGCGGCGCCAGCCCATGCGGCGGCGGGGTGCCGTCATACAGAAACGGCCAGTCCGACGTGTCATACCCCCGGTAAGGGTTTTGCCCGTAGCGCCGGTTATAGCCAGGCTGCGCCATCACCAGACCATCAGGGTTGCGCGCTTTGAACTCTTGCCAGCTTTCGACCCAGCTGGGCAGGCTGGCCAGCCGCTGGCCGCTCATCTCGCCGGCAATGCCGGTGCCGATCGCCTGCTGCCACCAGCTTTGGGTTTCGCGGTCATACATCACCATATCGGAATAGCGCAGCTTGCCGGTGACCCCGAACCGCAGCACCCCCACCCGGGTGCGCCGGTCGAATGTCATCGCGGAATTGCACAAAGGGCAATAGGTCACCGCCACCGGCACCCCTGCCACCACATCATTCACGATCTCATGCCAGGTGAGATAGCGCAGCGGATAGGCACGGGCCGGCGCGCCCTCTATCTCCAGTGCGATCACCGGCTCTCGCGGCATCAGCCGCCGGTCCTTGGCCGCCGCCGTGAACTGCGGCGCATCCAGCGCCGGAATGCCGTCTTTGGGCACCCCGCCGGAGCGGATCTGACCCCAATCCCCGACACTCGTCCGGCTGAAATCGGTTTTCGGCCATTCCCGTTTCCACTCTGCGGGACTGGCCTGCGCCATCCAGGGCAAAAACACAGCCGCACTCATTAACAAACGTCTCAGCATCACACGCTCCCCGCTGAACCCCCAGTATTCGGGACAAGCCGGGACTGAACAGTGGGAAACACAGGCTTGTGACATCATGTCAGAGGTCTTGCACAGCGCAGGGCTGCAACGGCAAAGGCCCGCCCCCGGATACCGGGAACGGGCCTTGGATTTTCCGGAAAACCGGAGGTGCTTACTCGGTGACGGTCACTTTGGTCATGGCGTCGGGCTGGCCGATCACCGCGCCGTTTCCGCCTGTGCCCAGCTTGATCGCGTCAACCACATCCATGCCGCCGGTCACCTTGCCGACAACCGTGTACTGGCCGTTCAGGAAGTGGCCCGCATCAAACATGATGAAGAACTGCGAATTGGCGCTGTTAGGGCTTTGCGAACGGGCCATGCCAACCACACCGCGGTCAAACGGCAGGTCCGAGAACTCGGCCGGCAGATCGGGACGGCTGGAGCCGCCGCGCCCGGCAGCACTCATGTCGCCGCCGGCCTTGCCGAACTCAACATCGCCGGTCTGCGCCATGAAGCCCTCGATCACCCGGTGGAACACCACCCCGTCATACTGGCCCTCAGTGGCCAGTGCGGTGATCTGCGCCACATGGGCGGGGGCCACATCCTCGAACAGGTCGATCTTGATGGTGCCGTTGGCTTCGCCTTCGACCTGAACCTCCAGGCCGGTGGCAAAGGCAGGCCCTGCCGCCAGCAGGGCCACCAGGGACAGGCTTTTAAGCATCCGCAGCAACCTTGACCGAGATCATCCGGTCCGGGTTTGCCGGCGGCTCGCCTTTGGTGATCGCGTCCACATGCTCCATGCCCTCGATGACACGGCCGTAAACGGTGTACTGGCCGTTCAGGAAGTGGTTGTCCTTGAAGTTGATGAAGAACTGCGAGTTTGCCGAATCCGGGTTCGCCGAGCGCGCAGCACCCAGGGTTCCGCGGTCATGCGGCAGCTTGGAAAACTCAGCCGGCAGGTTCGGCAGGTCGGAACCGCCGGTGCCCGCCATGCGGATGTTGAAACCGTCTTCCATGTCGCCATTGGCCACGTCGCCGGTCTGCGCCATGAAGCCGTCGATCACCCGGTGGAAACAGACGTTGTCATATTCGCCGGCACGGGCCAGTTCCTTCATCCGCTCGGCGTGTTTCGGCGCCACGTCGGGCAGCAGCTCAATCACGACGTTGCCGTCTTTCAGTTCAACAATAACGGTGTTTTCGGGATCTTTAATCTCGGCCATCTGGCTCTCCTGTCGTCGAAATTTGCACAGATACCTAAGGCCCGCGCCCGGAAATGCCAAGGGAGCATTGACTGATGCGCAAAAACCCCCGAAACAGCCCGCGGATTTACCTGCATTTTCACCATAAGGGGTCTCGCTGATGGGCTGGAAAACACTCGACGACATGGATCTGAACGGCAAGCGCGTGCTGGTGCGCGTGGATATCAACGTGCCGATCGTCGACGGGGTTGTCACCGACTCCACCCGCATCCGCCGCATTGCCCCTTCTGTGCGCGATATTCTGGCTGCGGGCGGCAAGCCGATCCTCTTGGCCCACTTCGGCCGTCCCGGCGGCGAGCGCCGCGAAAACCTGTCGCTGAACCAGCTGGTGCCGACGCTGGAGCGCGCCTTTGAAACCCGCGTGTTGTTTGCCGCCGACTGCATCGGTGCCGGGGCCGAGGCCGCCGCGGATGCGCTGCAGCCGGGTGAAGTGCTGCTGCTGGAAAACACCCGCTTCCATGCCGCCGAGACCAAGAACGACCCCGACCTGGCCGCCGGCATGGCGCGCCTGGGCGAGGTCTACTGCAACGACGCCTTCTCAGCCGCCCACCGCGCGCACTCCTCCACCGAGGCCATCGCCCGCCTGTTGCCCGCCTGCGCCGGCCGCCTGATGCAAGCTGAACTGGAAGCGCTGGAAAGCGCCCTGGGCCAGCCGCAGCGCCCGGTGACCGCCGTGGTCGGCGGCGCCAAGGTCTCCACCAAGCTGGAACTCTTGGGCAACCTCATTGAAAAGGTCGACCACCTGGTGATCGGCGGCGGCATGGCCAACACCTTCCTGGTGGCCAAAGGCCTGCCGGTTGGCATCTCGCTGGCTGAGCGCATCATGAAGGACACCGCAGCCGAGATCCTGGCCAAGGCCGAAGCCGCAGGCTGCGAGATCATCCTGCCCTCCGACATCGTGGTCGCCAAGAAGTTCGAATCCAACGCGCCCCATGAAATCCTGCCCGCCGACCAGTGCCCTGAGGACGGCATGATCCTGGACGCAGGCCCCGACAGCGTCGCCCGCATTATCGAGGTGTTTGCAAACAGCAAGACCTTGATCTGGAACGGCCCCCTTGGCGCGTTTGAGCTGGAACCGTTTGACGCCGCCACCAACGCAGCCGCATTGAAAGCCGCGGCCATGACCCGCTCCGGCCAGCTGATTTCGGTTGCGGGCGGCGGCGACACCGTGGCCGCCCTGAACGCCTCCGGCGCTGCGGGTGATTTCACCTACATCTCCACCGCCGGCGGCGCCTTCCTGGAATGGATGGAAGGCAAGGAGCTGCCCGGCGTCGCGGCGCTGGACCAGTAACCGGGAACGCCCGCCCGGTCAGCCGGGCGGGCGCCTTCTGCGGGTTCCGGGTTCAGGAACACTCTTGCGCTGCCGGCCGCCCCGAGAAAAATCACCCTGTGGACAGTTTTAGGATTCACAAGCCGATTCGGTTGTGGCATAACAAGGGCAGACGCCGGGAAACGGCGCAAAAACAAAAACTTGAGCAGTAACATACAGGCACCTCCAAAGTGACCCGAAGCAATCGCCCGTCGCTGGGCGCCATCGCCTTTTTTGCCATCGCCTTCGCGCTCAGCGCGTATTTCACCTTTGCGGCGGTACAGGGCGACTTCGGTCTGTTCAGACGGGTCGAGATCCAAGCCGAAGCAGAAGAACTGCGGCTGGATCTCGACCGTCTCCAGTCCCGGATCGGCGGCATGGAAAACCTGACCCGCCGCCTGTCCGACGACTATCTCGACCTTGATCTCCTGGATGAGCAGGCCCGATCGGTGCTTGGCCTTGTCCGCGCGGACGAGATTGTCATCCGCTAAACGCCCTCCGGTCCGCCCCCGCTTGTGCCGCGCTTGCTGTTTGCTGCGTGGCATTTTTGCGTTCCATGGGCGGATTTTTACGCGGCGGAAACCCCGCGGCAGAATAACACTATTCAGCCGGGTCAAAACCGGGTATCAATTGGTTTAACACTAAACTATCTAGCCTGCAGGGGGAGTCGACCACCATGGCCGCTAGGAAAAGCGCAAAGAAACCAAACGTTTCTGCCGAAGAGCTGACGAAACACTACCGCGAAATGCTGCTGATCCGCCGATTCGAGGAAAAATCGGGTCAGCTTTACGGCATGGGTCTGATCGGCGGCTTCTGCCACCTCTACATCGGCCAGGAAGCGGTTGTTGTCGGGCTTGAGGCCGCAGCCGAGGAAGGCGACAAGCGCGTCACCTCCTACCGCGACCACGGCCACATGCTGGCCTGCGGCATGGACCCGGACGGCGTCATGGCCGAACTGACCGGGCGCGAAGGCGGCTATTCCAAGGGCAAGGGCGGCTCCATGCATATGTTCTCGAAAGAGAAGCATTTCTATGGCGGCCACGGCATCGTCGGAGCCCAGGTGCCGCTCGGCGCCGGTCTCGCATTTGCCGACAAATACAAGGGCAACGGCCGCGTGACATTTGCCTATTTCGGCGATGGTGCTGCCAACCAGGGCCAGGTCTACGAGACCTTCAACATGGCCGCCCTGTGGAAACTGCCGGTGGTTTTCGTGATCGAGAACAACCAATACGCCATGGGCACCTCGCAGCAGCGCTCCACCTCCAGCGCCGAAATCTGGGAACGCGGCAAGGCGTTCGGCATTCCGGGTGAAGCGGTGGACGGCATGAACGTGCTGTCCGTCAAAGAGGCCGGCGAGCGCGCCGTCTCCCACTGCCGCAGCGGCGACGGCCCCTATATCCTGGAAGTCAAAACCTACCGCTACCGCGGCCACTCGATGTCGGATCCGGCAAAATACCGCACCCGCGAAGAGGTCCAGAAAATGCGCGAGGAGCGCGACCCGATCGAGCAGGTCCGCGAGATGCTGCTGACCGGCAAACACGCAACCGAGGACGACCTCAAGGCGATCGACAAGGAGATCAAGGAGATCGTCTCCAAGTCCGCAGATTTCGCCAAGGAAAGCCCGGAACCCGCGCTGGACGAGCTTTGGACCGACATCTATGCGGACGACGTCCCGCAGGAGGCCAGTGCCTGATGCCGCATTTCGAAATCCACGCAACGGATGTTGAGGCCGCAAAGGCCTTTTACAGCGGTCTGTTCGGCTGGCAGTTTGAGCCGATGCCGGGCGGCGAAGATATGGCGTATCACCTGATCGAAGGCGCCGATATCGGCATGGCCCATGGCGTGACCGGCGGCCTGATGAAACGTATGGGCGATGCCCCTGCCGCCGGCAGCCCGGTCCGCGGCGGCACCATGACCTTTGAAGTCGGCGACTGTGACGAGCGCTACAACTGGGCGCTTGGCAACGGCGGCGCCGAGGCGCTGCCGCCCCAGGACTACCCCGGCATTGGCCGCTGCGCCTATGTTGAGGACGGTCAAGGCAACATCGTCGGAATGATCACTCCTGCGGAGAGCAACTGATATGGCAACCGAAATTCTTATGCCCGCCCTGTCGCCGACCATGGAAGAAGGCACGCTGGCCAAATGGCTGGTCAAGGAAGGCGATACCGTGAACTCCGGCGATATCATGGCCGAGATCGAAACCGACAAGGCCACGATGGAGTTCGAAGCTGTTGACGAAGGCATCGTCGGCAAGATCCTGATCGGTGAAGGCACCGAGGGCGTCAAGGTGAACACGCCCATCGCGGTGCTGGTCGAGGACGGCGAGAGCTACGACGCGTCCGCCGCGCCGGCATCCGCCGCAGCCAGCGAAGCGCCGGCGGCCGAGGCACCTGCGGCGCCCGCAGCCCCCGCCGCTGCTGCCGCGCCTGCGCCGGTCGCCTCTGTGACACTGGAACCGGACTATCCGGAGGGCACCGAAATGGTGCAAACCACGGTCCGCGAAGCCCTGCGCGACGCCATGGCCGAGGAAATGCGCCGCGACGAAGACGTGTTCCTGATGGGCGAGGAAGTCGCCGAATATCAGGGCGCCTACAAAATCTCCCAGGGTCTGTTGGATGAATTCGGCGCCAAGCGGGTGATCGACACGCCGATCACCGAACACGGCTTTGCCGGCATCGCCACCGGTGCCGCCTTTGGCGGGTTGCGCCCGATTGTCGAGTTCATGACCTTCAACTTCGCCATGCAGGCGATTGACCACATCATCAACTCGGCGGCCAAGACGCTTTATATGTCCGGCGGCCAGATGGGCGCCCCGATGGTGTTCCGCGGCCCCAATGGTGCGGCCGCCCGCGTCGGCGCCCAGCACTCCCAGGACTATGCCGCCTGGTACATGCAGATCCCCGGCCTGAAAGTGGTGATGCCCTACTCGGCATCTGACGCCAAGGGTCTGATGAAAACCGCGATCCGCGACAACAACCCGGTGATCTTCCTCGAGAACGAGATCCTTTATGGCCGCGCCTTCGACGTGCCCAAGCTGGATGATTACACCGTCCCCTTCGGCAAGGCCCGAATCTGGCGGGAAGGCACCGATGCCACCATCGTTTCCTTTGGCATCGGCATGACTTATGCGCTGGAAGCGGCTGATAAACTTGCAGAAGACGGCATCTCAGCCGAGGTCATAGACCTGCGCACCATCCGCCCGATGGACCTGCCCACGGTGATCGCATCCGTGCAGAAGACAAACCGTTTGGTCACCGTTGAGGAAGGCTGGCCGCAGGGTTCGGTCGGCAGCTACATCGCCTCGGAAGTGATGCAACAGGCCTTCGATTACCTCGATGCGCCGATCATCACCTGCACCGGCAAGGACGTGCCCATGCCCTATGCAGCCAATCTCGAACGCCACGCGCTGATCACCACGGATGAGGTGGTCGCAGCCGTGAAGCAAGTGACCTACCGGTAAGGAGCCTCAAGATGCCCACTGAAATCCTGATGCCCGCGCTGTCCCCCACCATGGAGGAAGGCACCCTTGCCAAATGGCTGGTCAAGGAAGGCGACACTGTCTCCTCCGGCGACCTGCTGGCCGAGATCGAAACCGACAAGGCCACCATGGAGTTCGAAGCCGTGGACGAAGGCGTGGTCGGCAAGATCCTGGTACCCGAAGGCTCTGAAGGCGTGAAGGTCAACACGCCAATTGCGGTGCTGCTGGAAGACGGCGAAAGCGCTGATGATATTGGTTCCGTCCCGGCAGCAGCCGCGGCGCCTGCCACTGCCGCAGCAGAGCCGGGGCCCGCTGCCGCACCCTCTCCTGCCGCGGCCTCGCCAGCCCCGGCAGCCCCCGCTGCGTCTGATGGCAGCCGGATCTTCGCGTCACCGCTGGCGCGCCGCATTGCCGCGGACAAGGGCCTGGACCTGAGCCAGATTAAGGGCTCCGGCCCCAAAGGCCGCATCGTCAAGGCCGACGTGGTGGACGCCAAGCCGCAAGCAGCCGCTGCCCCGAAAGCAGACGCTGCACCCGCCGCCACAGCCCCGGCTGCCGCAGCACCGGCAACCGGCGCTTCGGCAGACATGGTCGCCCGCATGTACGAGGGCCGCGACTTCGAAGAGGTCAAACTGGACGGCATGCGCAAAACCATCGCCGCCCGCCTCACCGAGGCCAAGCAGACGGTGCCGCATTTCTACCTGCGCCGCGATATCCAGCTGGATGCGCTGCTGAAATTCCGCGGCGATCTGAACAAACAGCTTGAGAGCCGCGGTGTGAAGCTTTCGGTCAACGACTTCATCATCAAGGCCTGCGCCCTGGCGCTGCAATCGGTGCCGGATGCCAATGCTGTCTGGGCCGGCGACCGGGTGCTCAAGATGAAAGCCTCGGATGTGGCGGTTGCCGTCGCCATCGAAGGCGGCCTGTTCACCCCGGTTCTGCAGGACAGCGACATGAAGTCGCTCTCTGCGCTGTCAACCGAGATGAAGGACCTGGCCAAACGCGCCCGCGACCGCAAGCTTGCGCCGCATGAATACCAGGGCGGCTCCTTTGCGATCTCCAATCTCGGCATGTTCGGCATCGACAATTTCGACGCCATCGTGAACCCGCCGCATGCCGGCATCCTGGCGGTTGGCGCCGGCGTTAAAAAGCCCATCGTCGGCAAAGACGGCGAACTGGCGGTGGCCACCGTAATGTCTGTCACGCTGTCCGTGGACCACCGGGTGATCGACGGCGCCCTTGGCGCGGAACTTCTGAACGCGATCAAGGACAACCTAGAAAACCCGATGGTGATGCTGGCCTGATCCGCCATCCCAGGAACACGTAAAAAGCCCCGGTCGAAACCGGGGCTTTTTCTTTGCCTCAAGGCACGCGGCCAAGCAGCTGAACACAAACGGAAAAAGGAGCGGCCCCGCTCCCTTTCACCTTTTCAAAAATACTCACCTGCGCAACACCCGCCGCGCCCGCGCCATCAGCGGCGGCGCGCTAACCTCTCAATACTGATAGCCGGGCGTCGAGGCCGACAGCGCCGCCTCATCCGCGTCCATCTCCGCCGCGATGCCGTCAAACAGCGGCGTCGACAGATAGCGCTCACCAGTATCCGGAAGCATCGCCAGCAGAACGGAACCTTCCGGCGCGCTTTCCGCCACCTTGATTGCCGCCGCCAGGCTGGCACCGCCGGAAATGCCGGTCAGGATCCCTTCCTCCGCCGCCAGCCGCTTGGACCAAGCAATGCTCTCGTCGCCGCTTACCGGCTCCAGCATATCGAAATAGCCCTTGTCCAGCGCCTCCTGCAGCACCAGCGGGATAAAATCCGGGGTCCAGCCCTGAATGGGATGCGGATTAAACGCCGGATGCGTCGCCGCCGGCTCGCCCTCATCATTGCGCGCCTGCGCTTCACCCGACTGCACCAATGCCGCATTGGCCGGCTCGCCGAGGGTGATCTTCAGATCCGGCCGCGCGCCCTTCAGCACCCGTCCCAGGCCTGTGACCGTGCCGCCGGTGCCATAGCCCAGCACCACATGATCCAGCCGCTGCCCGTCAAAATCCCCTAGGATCTCCCGCGCAGTTGTGCTCTCATGGATGTCGGCATTGTCCTTGGTCTCAAACTGATGCGCCAGGAACCAGCCGTTTGCTTCGGCCAGCTCCTTAGCCTTCACCACCATGCCGACGGCCTTGTCCTCCTTGCGGGTCAGCACCACTTTGGCGCCCAGCATCCGCATCAGCCGCCGCCGCTCGACGGAAAACCCGTCGTGCATGGTGATCACCAAAGGATAGCCCTTGGCGGCGCAGACCATCGCAAGGCCAATCCCGGTATTGCCGCTGGTCGCCTCGACTACGGTCTGCCCCGGTGCCAGCCGGCCCTCGCGCTCAGCAGCCTCAATGATGTTCAGCGCCAGCCGGTCCTTCACCGATCCCGCCGGATTGAACGCCTCAAACTTCACATACATCTGCACATGATCCGGTGCGATCCGGTTCAGCCGGATGGCCGGCGTGTCACCCACGGTTTCCAGGATCGACCCATACAAACGGCCGCGGCCTTCGGTTGTGTAAATCATCGTCTTTCCCCCGTTCCTGTCGTCTCAGTTTGCAATTGCTTCCAAAACATATGCCCATCACCGCCCCTGTGATCAAGGAAAGACCGCCGCAGCCATGCAAGGAAAGACTGGTGTTCAAAGCGTTGCAGCCGAAGCAGAACCAGATGCTCAGCCAGCGCCCAAGCGCAGACGGAAACAAGGCTGGAAAGCCTGAGAAAAGAAGCGCGATCCCAGTCCCTTACCCCACAAGTCCGGCCATCAAAAAAGGGGCGCCAAACGCCCCTTCATCTTTCTTACAAATACTCAAATTCTGTGGCCAGAGCCGGGTGCCTCACTCCGCAGCAGGGGACCCCGCCGGCACCACCTGATCCATATTGACCGAAGGCTGATCACAGCCCGCTTCGCCAACGATCCTGGCCGGCACACCCGCCACCGTGGTGCAGGGCGGAACCTCCTGCAACACCACCGACCCGGCAGCAATCCGGCTGCAATGGCCGACCTTGATGTTGCCCAGCACCTTGGCCCCGGCACCGATCAGCACGCCATCGCCAATTTTCGGGTGGCGGTCCTGCTCTTCTTTGCCGGTGCCGCCCAGGGTCACCGAATGCAGCATCGACACATTGTCGCCCACCACCGCGGTCTCGCCGATCACAATGGAGTGGGCATGGTCGATCATGATCCCCTTGCCGATGCGAGCGCCGGGGTGGATGTCGATGCCGAAAATCTCCGAGGTGCGCATCTGAAAGAAATAGGCCAGATCCTTTTGCCCCTGCTCCATCAGATAATGGCTGACCCGGTAGGCCTGTACCGCCTGGAACCCCTTGAAATACAGGATCGGCTGCAGCAGCCGGTGGCTGGCCGGGTCACGCTCGTTGATCGCCATCAGGTCGGCACGGGCCGCCTCGACCAGTTCCGGGCAGTCCGCATAGGCGTCATCGACAATTTCCCGCAGGATTGTCATCGACATCTCGTTTGAGGACAGCTTGGCGGCAATCCGGTAGGACAGCGCTTTTTCCAGCGTCTTGTGGTGCAGGATACAGGCATGGACCAGGCCGCCCATCAGCGGCTGGGTGGCAACGGCCTCCTCAGCTTCGCGGGTGATGCGGTCCCATACGGGATCCACCGGAGTAACGGCTTGCTGTGTTTTTGCCATGGGTCAACGTCCTTTCTCCGCTCAGACTACCCATCTAAGGGGGAATGCAGCAAACGCAAACCCGTGATGAGGCATATTTTTGAAATGAATGAGTCGGATCAGGCGCATCTGAAACAGCAGATCACCGCCCGGCTGGCGCTGGAGCCGGCGGCGCTCAACTGTATCAGATGCGCTTCGGGGTGACAGGCTTTTGCGCCCGGAATCAAGCCGCAAGCGCCGGACGAGCGCCTGCCCTTAGTCGCAATACACCCGCGCCGCCGCCAGGCGGCGCTGCGCCCAACGGCTGGCCGGGCAGGTTCCCTGCATGGATCAGCGGGCGGGAGCGCTCCGCTCCGCGTCCATCGCAGCCGCCAGTTCCCGCAGCACCAGCCGGGTGCAGCTGAGGTAATCCGGATCATCCAGAAACGGCTCGCCGGCCAGTGCGAACCGCCGGGCTGCCGCACTCAGAGACCCATCGCCCCAGCGCGGATGCAGACGGCCCATCCGGCGGCAATGCGCCGCCGCCTCCGCCGCGCCGCCTAAGATACGGCGGCACAGGTGCAGCCGTTCGTTCTCCGGCACCGCCAGCAGCGCCCGTGCAACGGCAGACACATCCCCCGGCAGCACCGGAAGCCTCATCCCAGCACATGTTTGGCCGCAGGTCCGGCGCCGAACCGAGCGGAGCGCTGCGCGATTTCCAGACTGTCACCCGGCTGCACCCCGTCCGCCGATTGCAGTGCCGCCGGATAGGTCCAGCCCCGCGTTCCGGAAATCTCCTCCCGCAGCACCGTGGTCCCGCGCATCACCCGGATGCGGTAGGATTCGATATCTTCGCCCAGCGGCACCTCCTCCAGCTCCCAGCTGTCACCCTCAATCCGCGTCCGGCGCACCCAAGAAGCCGTAATGTCCGCCCCCAAGCCGCCTGCCAGCCGCAAATGCACCGGCGCATAGGGGCGCAGGCCAACGCCCTCAAACGCCTCCTGCAGATGCAGATAAGACGGATCCTCCAGCGCCCGCCGCGCCGGGCCGATCCGGTAATGCCGCAGCCGGCGCCGCTGTTCCGGCGCCAGTTCCATCTGCACCGGCGTTCCGTCCAGCAGCACCACAAATGATCCCGTAGGCCAGACCTCAGGCATCAGCGCATCCGTGCCCTGCTGTCCGCGCAACCGGCCGCGCAACAGATACGTCTGCGGCGCAATCAGCTCTGCCTCGCGGAACTGGAACAGCTCCCAGTTTCCGGATGTGCCGTCCCCGATGGCCGCCGCGTTGCCCCCATTCAGCACGGCCTCCGCCGCTCGGCTTTCCAGCGAGCCGGAGATCAGCCTGACCTGCAGATCCGCCCCCAAATCCCAGCGCCCAGAGCCGGCGGCGAACAGCGGCGATTGTGTCACCCCGACCACCTGCCGCGCCGCAACCACCTGTTCCAGCGCATAATTTTCATCCGCCCCGGAGCCATAAACCGCAACGCTGCCGGGCCAGGCCTGCGCGGTCAGCGCCAGATGCGGCGCATGCGGCACCTCATCCCCGCGCATCAGGGGCAGATCCATGAACAACGGCAGCACCGGTCCAGGGGCGGCAAAGGCATTGACGCCCGGCAGCTCTTCGGCCACCGCAGCCAGATCATAGACGCCGGGTTCGATCCGAACCGCCTCCACCATCTGCGCCTCGGCCTGCTCCACCCGGTCGATCCGGTACAGCTGGTCACCGCCTTCCACCGGCAGGGAGACCACATCCCCCGCCCCCAGATGCAGCATCGAGGGCGGCAGCGAAAACCGCGCCGCATCGCGCGAAATCCGCGCCTCGGCCAGCCAGCGGCTGACCACTTGGCGCGCCTCGGCACGGGTCAGCGCCAGCGGCAGTTCGTTCTGGCTGACACTATGCGTTTCCTCATCCGGCAGCACTGCCTCAACCGAGCCGGCAGCATGGTCGCCGCCCCATTCGGTGAACCGCAGCCGCACCCGGCCCGCCAGTTCCGCCTCGCTGGCGCGGGCCAGCTCCAGGCTGCCGTCCATCTCGTCATTCTCGGCCAACTGCGCCAGCGCCAGCGCCTCGGCGCCTGTCCCTTTGCGCATCCGGAACTTCAGCAGCCCGTCACGCTCCACCGCATCAAACCCGTGCCGCAGCATCAGGGGCTGCAGCACCGTGCGCGCGTCGCTGACATCCGGGTTCGCAAACCCATGCACCACGCCGTAAAGACCAGTGACATCAATGTCATACAGACCGGAGCGGTGGCAGACCTCCTCCACCACCGATCCCAGTGTCCGCTGCCCGGCGCGGCCGTTCAGCCAATGACCGCGCAGGTAGTTTTCGCCGTCGTTCCAGATTTCAATGCGGCTGGGAAAGGCCGGAAACGGCCGCGCATCCCAGGCCCAGACATAGGCGTTGGCCATGTCCAGCATCCGCCCCTCATATTCCTCAGACACCGGGTTGTTGGCGGCCTCCCCCCAATAGCCCAGAAACGCCCGCAAATAGGCGATCTGCATCAGGTCGTCTCGCAAGCCGTTGGAATAGCGAGGCAGTTTTGATTCCGAGCTTTTCGGATCCAGAAATTTATTCGGCTGATTGGTGCCCTTGTCGATCGCCGCACAGCCCAGTTCGGTGAACCAGACCGGTTTTGATTGCGGCACCCATTCGGTCGCCACCGCCTGCCGCACCCCGCCGATCCGCTCGTGATGCTCGCTTGCCCACCAGCTGCGGATATCCTTATAGCGCCACACCCAAGGCTCATCATGGGCGCCGTCGGTGATCGGGGTGCGGATCTGCGCTTCGCGGGCTTCCGGTGAGTGGTAATACCAGTCAAACCCCTCACCGCCCTCGACATTGCTGCGCAGATAATCCGGGTCATAGATCGCCGGCACGCCGGATTGTGCGTCCAGATGGTCCTCGCCCTCGCGCCAGTCGCTGAGCGGCATGTAATTGTCGATGCCGATGAAGTCGATGTTCGCATCCGCCCACAGCGGGTCGAGGTGGAAATAGCGGTCGCCACCGGGCGATTGATAGCCCCAGTATTCCGACCAGTCGGCGGCATAGCCGATTTTGGTCTCCGCCCCCAAAAGCGCGCGCACCTCTGCTGCCAATGCCTTCAGCGCCGCAACTGCGGGAAAGCCGCTGGCACCGCGGATCTGCGTCAGCGCCCGCATTTCCGAGCTGATGCAAAACGCTTCCACTCCGCCCGCCGCCGCACACAGCGCTGCATTATGCAGGATGAAGCGCGACAGGCTCCATTCCTGCGGCCCGGTATAGGTGACAGTACCGTCGCCCACAGTGAAATCCGCCGCCGTGACAGTGCCAATAAACGCCGCCACCTCAGCCTCTGCTGCCGCGGTACCATCGGGAGAGCCAGGCTGCCCCGGTGCCGCTGACAGTGTGATCCGCCCGCGCCAGGGCAAATGCGGCTGGCTGGCCGCCCCGGTCCAGGGATCGGTCAACGTGTTGTCCTCGGCCTGATCCATCAGGATGAAAGGGTAAAACATCACCCGCAGGCCGCGCGCCTGCATCTCCCGGATCGACTGGACCACCGAGGCATCCGCCGGGGTGCCGCCATAGAGCGGTTCACCGTCCTGTTTCAGCACCTCCTCAGCACCCGCGCGGGTCACGCCGCTGACGGACCAGGGCATGCTGCCCTCGGCGTGCTTATGCTCCACCTTGGGCTTCAGCGAACACTCACCGCAACGCAAATCCCCACCGAACCACGACACAATCAACGAGGCCGCACCGCAGGCCGGCAGCTCAGCCTCCAGCGCATTCAGCGAGGTCTTGAGATCACTGAGGCCGGAGGGAGTATGCTCATTGGCCGGCTTGGCATCCCCCGGCCCGCCGGAATACTGCACTACATCCGATGCCAGCGCGTATTCGCCGGTGCCGGGCATCAGCGCTACCCCCTGCACCAGCCGGCCCAGATCCTGCGTATGGCTGCTGCTGGCGGGCTGTTCAGGGCGCAGCACATCAAATGAAAACTGCGGCACCCGATTGCCAAAACGCCCAAGGTCCAGGTTTTCCATCACCACATAAGCGGTGCCGCGGTAGGCGGGCACCTGCCCCGCACCTTCTACCGCTTCCATCACCGGATCGGCCAGTTGGTCCATGCTGCCGGTGTAGACGGTCATGTTCAGATCCTTGGGCGCCACTTCCTCGCCATCGGCCCAGACGCGGGACACATGCGCGACCTCGCCCTCGCACAGCGCAATCGCCAGCGAGACGGAATAGCTGTAGCTGGTCACCTGCGGCTGGCTGGGCCGTCCCTTGCCACCGCCGCCGCTGGTGGTGGAGGCTGTTTCCAGAAACCGTGAGGTCCAGATCACCTGTCCGCCCAGCCGCATCCGGCCATAGACCTGCGTCACTGGCGTGCCTTCACTGGCCTGGGTCAGGCGGAAACGGTCGATCTTGCCCGTCTCCACCGGGTCGGCGCCGCTGCCCAGCAGCCGCTCGTCGATCACCCGGCCCAAAGTCGCGCCCACCGCGCGGCCAATCACCGCCGAGGACAGCCCCGCCACGGTGCCGCCGATTGTGCCGCCAATCGCAGCACCGGCGGCAGAAAGAAGAATGGTTGCCATCAGATCAGCTCCTTTGGGAATTGAAACCGCGCCACGATGCGGCGCTGCCAGGGCGGGCTCAGCGAGCTTTCGACCACCCCATGGCCCGCATAGGCGTGGATGAAGGCGGGGCCTGGTTTGAGAGCGCCCCGCACGCCAGCCCTCAATTCTGATACGGACGACTGCACCCCCAAATGCTTGGCCACCGAGCCATCGCGCATCCGGAACAGGATCACATCGCCGGCGGCGGCCTCAGACAAAGGTCTCGCCATCAAATGCCGCGCCGCGGCCCGCCATAGCGCCTCAGCCCCCTGCGGTTCGGACCAGTCCATGGTATAGGCGGGCGGCGCCTCGGGTTCGGCCCCGTACAGTTCCCGCCACAGGCCCCGGATCAGGCCCAGACAATCGCAGCCCGCACCTTTGCAGGCGGCTTGATGCACATAAGGCGTGCCGATCCAGCCACGGGCGGCCTGAACCACCCTGCTCATCGTCTGCTGCCCCCGGTGTTCATGCCGGACTGGCGCGGCACCGCCATCACCCAGTCCTCGCCGGGGATGTCCGGGAATCCCTGGAAATTCACCAAATTGTTGAACTTCAGCCGGCAGGTCTCCATGCGCTTGTCGCAACCGGCCTCCAGCCGGACGGTATCCCCCGGTGCCACTGCCGCACGGATCGGTTCCCACAGGGTGATCCGGCGCCCGCCGGCCTTGGTCTGATCCGCCTTCACGGCGCCCCACAGTCCCGCAGCCGCACCGCTTAGCACCGTCAACCGCCCGCCGGCGAACCATTCCGGTTCAAACCCCGGCAGCGCGTCCCAGTGGAACACCTCGTTGCGCTCAACTGCGACGGTTTGCAGCTCAACCGCGTAGCCGGGCGTCTCCAGATCAAAGCGGCAGGCCGCATCGCTCAGAACCGCCGTGCAAGGTTTCTGATAGATCCGCCCCAGCGGCTGGTTCAGCAGCTCCGTCAGCCCGCGCAGCTCAGCCTCGAACGCACCGCCCGCACGGCGGATCTCGCCGATCGAACCGCGGAACTGCAGCCAGCGCATTGAGACATTCTGCCAGTTCACCAGCCAGCAGCGTACCTCAGCACCGTCAAAACGTCCTGCCTCAATGTCCACCTCGCGCACGGCGGCGTCGCTTAAAACCCCCAGCGCTTCGGTGTTGTCGACAGACAGACCGGTGGCCTGGCTCACGGCCCGTGCCGTCAGCCCGCTGCCTGGCTGAAAGCGCAACCCGTCAAAGCTCAGCACACAGTCGTGATCGGTGAACCCCAGCACCGTGCCATCACGCCGTTCCAGCGCCCAGGCCCGGCAGAGCGTGGTGACGCCGGTCTGAAGATGGGCCTGCAATGCGTTGGAAAGACAGCTCATACCCGGACCTCCACCACCGGCACCGCCGGCGCCTCACCCGCTTGGAACGACGCCACGCTGGTCTGGATGCCAGTGGTATCAAAGCGCACCGGCACGTCGAATTCAAAGCCGGCGTTGATGCTAAGGCCGACCTCGGGCGGATGCGCCAGCGTGATCAACCCGGTGGCGGTGTCCAACTGGTAATCCACGCTTTCACGCAGCTCATCCTGTTCGATGCCGATCCGCACAGAACCCGCTACCGGTTTGGCAATCGGGCGCTGATAGGTGAACTCCCCCGACCGGTAGGTCTTGGCCAGCTGGAACGTTACGGTGCTGCCGTCGCCGGTGGCAATCACCTGATCGCGGAAATCCGCCTCGGCGCTGGGCCGGGCTGATTTGTAGTCGCTCCAGTCCTTCCAGCGAAAGCCGTACAGCTGCCCTTGGCGGGCTTCGAAGAAGGCGATCAGGGTTTCGATATCCTCCAGCGCGCGCAGGCCCAGACCGGCATCATAACGGCGGCGGGAGTGCGCCCAGGGGGTGTTGCGTTCTTCAAACCCGTTAGCAAGCGTCACCACATCGGTGCGCCGTTCAGGCCCGCCGACCGAGCCGAAGCTGAGCGAAGCAGGAAAGCGGACTTCGTGGAAATTCATCTTGTTACCCTCCGTAGTTAACGGTTGCGCCCGCCGCGTGACAACGCGCGGGACAGCTGTGCGGCGATCTGGCTGCGGCTGCGTTCAAAGCCTTTGACGTCGGGGGTGGAGACATTCATCACCACATTGACCCCGCCGCCGCCCTGGCTGCGCACCCCAAGCGACCCGTCAGCGCCGCGGGTCAGCGGCAGGATCGCCTCCGGCCCCGCTTCGCCCATCAGCCCGGTCGCGCCGCGCATCGGGAATGCGGTTGGTCCGGTGACAACGCCGCCCTTAGCAAACGGCATCACCTTGCCCTGGCTGAAGGCGGCGCCATCGGCAAAAGGCAGGATGTTTCCGATCAGCGAGGTGAGGCCGTCAGTCAGCAACCCGCCGGCATGGTTCATCACCGGTTTCATGGCCGCGTTGTAGGTGGTGCGGATCATCGAGCGTGCCAGCGTGTCCATCGACTCCGACAGGCTGTCGCCGTCAAAAACCAGCCCGTCAAAAGCACGCCGCAAGCCCTTGGAAAGACTGCGGTCCAATATCTGCGCGTCGCGGCCGGTTTCGGAAAACCCTTCCTTCACACGGCCCAGCGTTTCTGCAAAGGCAGCAGCCATTCCAGAGGCACCGTCCAGCGCTTCTCCCAAAGCTTCGCCTTGCAATTCCAGTTCTGCCATTGATGACGAGTCAGCCATCTGTTGTCTCCTTTTCCTGAGGGCCCGGGACGTCGGGGAAGTCCTGCATCAGCGCCGCCAGCCGGTCCCGGCCAAGCGGCTGCGGTGCTGCGGCCTCGCCCAGCATCAGCCGCAGCTCTGCCGGGGTCAGTTGCCAGAAGTCGCGCGGCAGCAACTTGAGGCCTGCCATGCCGGCGCGCATCAGGGCAGGCCAGTCGAGCGCGATCATTTGCCTTCCGGCACAGCAAAGCTGCGCACCAGCAGCTCTGCCGCCACCCGCGCCGCCTGCATGGGACCGCCGGTAATGGCGGCCGATGCCAGGTCATCACGGCTAAGGTCATGCCCGCCGCCCTCAAGGCCGGCCGCCAGCAGCGCCAGCACGTCGCGGGCGGAAAACCGGCCCTGCTCAAACCGCTGCACCAGATCCACCAGCGCGCCTTCCTCCAGCGCGGCCTCCAGCCCTGCCAGCGCGCCAAGAGTCAGCTTCAGCGCGTAAGGTGTTCCATTTACGAGCAATTCCGCTTCACCTGCGTGCGGGTTCACCATTGATCAAACCGCTGCAAAGCTGAGCTGACCGGCACTGGCCAGCGACAGCTCATAGGTCGCTTCGCCGTTGTGGCTGCCGGCATATTCAAGCGCAGTCACCTGAAAACTGCCCTGCACGATGCCGAAATCCGGGATGATCACCTGGAATTCCGGCGTCAGCCCTTCGAAAAACAACTGCCGGGCGCGTTCATCCGTTGCCTCGTCCCGGAAGATGCCGGAACCGGAGATACTCGCCGAGCGCACGCCAGCACCAGCCAGCAACTCTCGCCAGCCGCCCTGGCTTTCAAGGCTGGTCACATCGACGCTTTCGGCGTTGAAACTGATCCGCGTGGCGCGAAGGCCAGCGATGGTCTCAAACAGGCCTGCGCCGTTCATGTCCACTTTGACCAAAAGGTCCTTGCCGTTTTGAACTGTCATGGGTTTTCTCCCGGTATTTCAATTGATTTTAAGGGTGTCCTGATATTCAGACGTCATCCACCCGCGCCCGGAACCGCAGGGTGATCTGGCGGCCGCCGGTGTTCAGCCGTTCCGCCTTGGCCCGGTCGAACCAGAGGCCGGTCAACTGGCCGCGGGTCAGTGGTACCGAGGCGCCAACCAGTGCGTCGCAGACCGCCGCGGCGGTGGCCTTGGCGCCCGCAAAACCGGCGGTGTCGGTGGTGACGGTGATGAAGAACCGGTGCTCGGCGCCGCCCGCGGATTTGTCGGAACGGTCCAGCACCTCCTCTGATCCCAATGCCACATAGGTCTGCGGCAAGGGGCCTGCAGGGATCGCGTCATAGATCGCGCCGCCGACCAGAGCGGTGAGGCCCGCGTCGCCGGTCAGATGGGTGTAGACGGCGGATTGCAGCCCGCCTGCGATGGCATAGGTCATCCGCTCACCTCCTCAACCGCGAAACACGTCAGGTAGCGGGCATCTGGATCAGATTCTGCAATTGCATCAATACGGTAGATCCTGTTGCTGTCGCGGAATCGTTGATCCGGGCGGGGCCGGGATGCAAAGCCTTCGGGTGTTGCACGCAGGGTGATCCGGTATTTCTGCAATGACAGGCTGTCCCCGCTCAGACGCCCGGTGAGCGACTTCACCTCAGCCCAAAGGGTGCCAAGCGCCACCCAGGTCTCGGTAAAGCCGCCGGCGCTGTCGGCCTCACGCTGGGGGTCTTCCAGCACCAGCTTGCGGGTGAGTTTCGGAGGGATTTTCATACCAGGCCTCCCAATGTCAGCCGCAGGCTGCGGTAGCGTTCGATCAGACTGGTCACGCCAAAGGGCATGCAGCCGCCGTGCAGGCCGGTGTCGGCCCGGTATTCGTAGTAATGCGCGGCCAGCAGCATCACCGCCTGACCCAGATCGGCGGGTAAGCCGCCCCAGTCCGCGGCCATGCCAGCCTGCAGGGAAATCCGCGCCAGACCGCCGGTTGGAATGGCCGGCAGCAGGCTGCCTGCCGGGCACAAACGCGGGCGCTGGCTGTCGCGCTCCAGGTGATAAAGGGAGGCATCCAGAACCGTTTCGGTACCGCCGGCGTCGCGTATTGCAACGCCGGTCACCGATTGCACCGGGGCGATGGGCAGGATCATCCGGGCGCGGTCGCGCCAGTGGCGGATCTCCAGCTCGAATTCACGTGTTATCAGCGCCTTGCCGGTCCTGGCTTCGATCGCGGCCAGGGCGGCGCGCAGAAAGCCAAACAGCACCTCATCCTGCAGACTGTCCTCGCCAAAGCCGGTGCCCAGACGCAAATGCGCCTTGAACTGGGCCAGCGGCAGGGCGGCCTCGGGCACGGGTGTCACTTCGCTCAGCATCATCATCTCACTCCTGCGGGCCTTCCCCTGCTGCGGCCCTGATCTGCTGTCCGGGTGGGGTTCGGCGGGCATGCACCATCCCTTGCCGCTCGGACGGAGGGGAGCAGCTGGACGGCAAAAGACTGTAGGGTGCATGCCCGCCGGCGGACCGGTCTGCCGGTCCGCCATCAGCGCAAAGCGTTAGCTCGCGCCGAATTTCATCAGCTTGATCGCAGCAAAGTCGCTGACGTCGCCGCCGACCCGCTTGGTCGCGTAAAACAGCACATGCGGCTTGGCGCTGAAGGGATCGCGCAGCACCCGCAGATCCGGGCGTTCGGCAATCGTGTAACCGGCGCGGAAATCGCCGAATGCAATCGGGTAGCTGTTGGCGGCCGGATCCGGCATGTCCTCGGCGATCAGCACCGGGTAGCCCATCAGGCGTGCGGGCTCACCCGCGGCCAGGCCGTCGGACCACAGAAAGCGGCCATCGGCGTCTTTCAGTTTCCGCAGCATCCCCGCAGTCTTGGAATTCAGAATGAAGGTGGCATTGGCGCGGTATTCCGCCCCCAGCGCATAGACCAGGTCGATGATCGCGTCGCCGTTGCCGATTTCGCCGTCCACGCCGGTCGCCTTGTAGCCGATGCTGCCCCAGCTCCAGATGTCGTTTTCAGCCACGGTGTAGTCAAGGAAACCGCGGGGCTTGTCGACGCCGTCGCCGTTGATAAAGGCGTCGGCCTCGGACCGGGAGAACTTGTCGGCGATGCGGCCGGCCAGCCAGCCCTCGATATCAAAAGCGCTGTCATCCAACAGCCGCTGCGACGCCTTGGGCAGCGCGCTGAGTTCGTGCAGCGGGATCGAGATGCGGTCGATAGTGCCGGTGGAGGTCTCTGCCGCCGGGCCGGTTTCATTGGCCCAGCCGGCCCCCATTTCGCTGTGGTCGATCAGCACGTCATATGACGATGCCTCCACATGCACCACAGAGGCCACGGCGCGGATCGAGGCGGAGGCGTTCAACACCGCCTTGACGGTTTCTGAGGTCTGCGGATCGACCAGATAGCCGCCGTCGCCGCCCACGGCAGTGGACATCGCCTTGCCCTCCAGTTCCAGCCCGCGCAGGCTGTCGTCGTCGCCGCTGCGCAGGTAGGCGTTGAACGCCTTTTGATGCGGCGCGCCCGCGTCCTGGCTGGCTGCCAGATGGGGGCGGTTCTGAGAGATTGTCTTTCGGTCCAGCATGTTCACTCGCTCTTCTGCCTGTTTCAGCCTTGATTGCACGTCGTTCTGAAAGCCCTTGAATTCATGAAGAAAGCCGGTGACGGCCTGTTTCACTTCATGCGCCAGGGGCGCTGTGTCCCCGGAGATGTCCGGGAGGTCTTGGTTGCTCATGATTGTTGTCCTGCCTTGAGGTCACTGGTGATCTGGCGCAGGCCTGTGGCCAGTGCGCGCAATGCGTCTGCCTCGGCATCCAGGGCGGAGGATTTGCCCGCCACCCGCGCCGCGGGCAGCATCGGGAAGGTGACCAGCGACACCTCCCACAGCTCCACCTCGGTCAATTGGCGGATGCCGTCCTGACCACGGCCGGATTTCACGGTTCGATAGCCGATTGACAGGCCGTCGATGGCGCCGGCCCCGATTAGTGCGGCGGCCTCGGCCCCCTTGGGAGTGGCGGTCAGGATGCGGCCCTTGACGTAAAGCCCGCGCTTGTCCTCGCGCACCTCGTCCCAGACGCCGATGGGTTGCGCCGGGTCGTGCTGCCACAGCATCTTGACGGTGCGGCCCTGATCCTGAAGCGCCTTGAGGGACGCGGTATAGGCGCCGCGCACCACCACATCGCCGCCCTGATCGGTCTGGCCGAACAGGCTGGCGTAGCCGCTGATTTCTGTTGCGTCCTTCAGCGAGAGATCCTCGCCGAAGCGTGCGAATTTATGTTCAAGCCGGGGTGGTCCCTGCATGATATTTGCCTCGCAAGTTGTTGTTGTTACGGCAATTGAACCGTCAAGAAGGACTGAAAGGCCTGCGCCAGGATCACCGCGGCAACGCCATAGACAGTGAGCCAGAGGCGTTTCTCCAGCCGTTCCATCATTTGTTCGATCCGGTCGAGACGGCGGTTCACAGCCTCGTTCTGGATCTGGGCGACCCGCTCATGGGCGGACAGGCGCAGTCCCGGTGAACAATCAAATGCGTGCATCGGGTGCTCAGTCATCCTGTCCGCCCCCCGCTTGCGGCGCGGCGGGGGCTTCTGCGGGCAAACCCAGCAGCTGCCGCTTTTCCGCGGTGCTGAGGAAATCCGCGCCAGACACCCGGCGCCACTGCGCCTCGCGCTCGGCCGCCAAGGCGGGCAATTGATCAAGGTCGGGTTTCAGGGTCAGGACCTCGCCGGTCCAGCCGGTCAGCCAATCGGCCAGCGCGGCGGTGACCTTGGAGACCAGGGGCAGCACGGTCAGCCGGTAAAAGGCGCGGTGGGCCTCTTGGTAGTTGGCGTAGGTTGCATCGCCGGGAATGCCGAGCAGCATCGGCGGCACCCCGAAGGCCAGCGCAATCTCGCGGGCGGCGGTGTCCTTGGTTTTCTGGAATTCCATGTCGGAGGGTGAGAAACCCATTGGCTTCCAGTCCAGACCGCCTTCCAGAACCATCGGACGGCCGGCATTTTTGGCACCCTGAAAGTTTGATTGAATCTCGTCACTTAGGATGCGGAATTGTTCCTCGGACATGCGGCCATGGCCATCCGAGCCTTTCCAGACCAGCGCACCGGAGGGACGGGCTGCGTTGTCCAGCAGCGCCTTGGACCAGCGGGAGGCGGCGTTGTGCACATCTATCGCCATTGCCGCCGATTGCAGCGATGACAGGCCATAGTGGTCGTCCTGCGGGTGGAAGCTTTTGATATGGCAGATCGGGGATTGGGCAGGATCGTTGGCAAAGCGGTGCTTGCGCCCGCCCACAACATAGTCAAAACCCGCGGGCCAACCGTCCGGCCCCGGCACCACGTTCATCCGGTCGGAGCGCAGCACATGCAGCTCTGCCGGGGCGCTGTCCTCTGCCGTGACCGCCTCAATATAGGCGTTGCCGGACAGCAGGAGATGGCCATACAGCGCTTCCAGCAGTTCGGCCTGGCCCTGCGCCGGGTTGGGGCGGGCCAGAAGCGCCAGCCAGGGGTGGCTGTCATAGCGCTGGCGGCTGTCCTGCAGCACCAGCGGCACCGCGGCGGCGGCCTCGGCGATCATACGGATCACCCGGTGGCCGACCGGATTGCCGGCAAAACCGCTGCGGGTCAGGGAGACGCTGTCGCGCGGACTCCAGGCGGTGCGGCCTGCGCCCTGCCAGGAGACCACGCGGGCGGTCTGGCTGGCCTTCTGTTCCAGGGCGGTTTCCGGGGTTTCGGGCTTGTTGCGCCGCAGCAGGTCAAAGACCATTGTCCGCTCCTCATGGTTGCTGTTTGGGGCGCTCTGTGCCGGAGGGCCCGTTGCGCCTTTGCTGAGGATGATTAATGACAGAGAGGCCTGAAGATTTGGCCAGCGGTGCGTACGCAGGGGGCGCAACACCTTGATGTAACCCATTGTAAAAAATAAAAATGGCAGCGTTGCACGCTGCCATTCCCTGGCCCTTCATTTCCGCAGTTCCCCCAGCCTGCGGCGGGGCTGTGTCTATAAGACCCGCACCTGCGGCAGCTGCAGTTTCGCCGCTGGATGAATGATCAGCTCATGCAGGGCCCAGACCAGCGCATCCAGCCGGTCGGGCGAGCCGCTGCCGCGGTAACCTTGCGGGGTCATCAGGCACATCTGATCCTCCAGCTCTCCCAGCCCCGGCAAGTGTTTGACGCGGCCTTGCTCATACAGCGCGGCAGCCGGTTCGGCGCGGGCGGACTTGCCTTTGCTTGCGTGCAAGGCGCGGAACGGCACCATGGGGTCGGCCTGGCGCAGCACGGTCTCCACCAAGGCACCGCCCTGGTTGACCTCGGCCACAACCCGGTCGGCGCCATGGATATTGCGGGCGGCAATTGCGGCCTGGGCCCAGGCCAGCGGCCCGACGCCCTGCACGGTGCAATCCGCCAGAACATAGGCGCGCCAGTCCTGCGGCGGGCCTTGGGTGACAGCACCGGCCACTACAATGCCGCAGGCGTCCGAGGATTTCCCCGAACTGACCGCTGGATCCACCGCCACCACCACCCGGTCGAGCGGCGGAGCCTCTGCCACCTGTGCAGCGACCAGCGCGGCGTTTGTCCAGAGCGCCCCCTGCACATCGGTCAGCATTACCCCGTCCAGCTCCTGCCGCCCCAGACGGGTGCCGGCATAACGCGCACGCACCTCCTCCAGGAAGGACGGTGCGAGGTTGGCACGGTTGGCCTCGGTCGCGGCGTGGGTCTGCACCGTGCTGGGGGCGGCCAGAAGCCGTTTCAGCACCGGCGCATTGCGCGGTGTGGTGGTGACACAGACGCGCGGGTCCTGGCCCAGCCGCAAGGCAAACTGCAGCATGTCCCAGCACTCCTGCCCCTTTTTCCACTTGGCCAGCTCATCCGCCCAGGCGGCATCGAATTGCGGTCCGCGCAGGGCCTCGGGGTCGTGTGCGGAAAACGCCTGCGCCTCGGCGCCGTTGGGCCAGATCAGCTTGCGTTCGGAGGCTTTCCATTTGGGCCGCCGGTCGGGCGGCGAGCAGGCCAGGATACCGCTGTCGCCATGGATCATCACGTCGCGCACCTGGTCATAGGTTTCCGCCACCAGCGCAATGCGGCGGGCGGTGCCGGGATCGTGCGGGCGCGGCCCTTCGGCAAGGGTGCGGATCCATTCGGCCCCTGCCCTTGTCTTGCCGGCCCCGCGGCCGCCCAGGATCACCCAGGCACGCCAGCCGCCCGGCGGCGGCCGCTGGTGGTCCAGCGCCCAGATGTCAAAGAGATGCGGCAGCGCGCAGAGCGACTTGCGGTCCAGCTCATTCAAGAACCAGTTCTGGAGCGAGAGCGGAACGCAGGCCAGAAAGTCCGCGCTCGACAGCAGCGCGTGCTGCGACGAGATCGAGTTCATGTTCGGATTTGAGCATGCGGGCGAATTCGGTGCTTTGTTCTGCAAGGAGTCTCTCCACTTTCTGGCAATCGCGGATCAGCTGTTCCAGTTTGCTGATCTGGCTTTTGGCGCCGGTCACTTCATCGGCGCCTTCCGCGTCGAGCTGCGCGCGCAGCTCCTCTGCCTCGTTGCGCAAGCGGTGGATGCTCTCCTGCAGGGATCGCAGGAGATCGGCGGTGTAATGCACCTGCCGCGTCAGCACAGCGGCGCCGTCCTGGTCTGTTGGGTGATCTGTCATGAATTTGTCTGCCTCATGCGTTTTTTGTCCGCACAAGAGAAAGAACGGCGGCCACCGGCGGAGGAGTCCGGGGCCGTCCATGTTTCTTCCAGCTGCAATGCAACCTATACGGTATTATATCGGAAAAGTCAAGGGTTATGGCGAGGCATGCGTACGGTGGGTGCGCAACGGACAGCCGGACAGGCGGGCGGCACACATCTTTGGGCAAAGCAGACCAAACCCCTGTAAATGAAGACGGCAAGGGCGGATTCCCATAAATCGGAGGTGATTTAAATGATGCGCATCTTTCACAAAATCACCCTTCCCGAAATGCAATCCAGGATTGTAGCGTCAACCCTGCACGACGCCGTGCAGCAACGTCTTTTTTTGATAACGAGGAACCGCACATGGGTTGGACCAACTACCAGATCGCCACCGCGCAGGAATCGACACCTGTACCGGGGGATGCCGGAAAGATCTTTTATGATGCCACACTCCACTATGTGAACATTCCGGCAAACGCCACAATCGTGATGTCCGGCGGCCCCAGCGGCGAAGGCCAGACATCCGTTGACGATGTGGTCAAACTGACCATGACGGACCAAAGTGATCCAGAGAACACCGCCACATATTCACATGACTACAGCAATGGCTGTTCCGGTGTGGTGACGCCGATGCAGCCAGTGGACCTAAGCGCGCAGTTCAGCGCGCTGGCTGGAAAAACCGTCAAGGCGACCATTGAATTCTATGATAAATGCGGCGGTTACCAGAGCGGGACAAATTTCTACATCTGCATCTACACGTGAAGCCGGCCTGTCATAACGGCGGCCCCAAAGCTTGCACCAAAAAGGGCGCCCCAAGGGCGCCCTTCCTGCTCATGGATATCTCACCGCAGACTGTTTCCCGGCACGAATTCCAGCCCTAATTCCGGCCCTGGCATCAGCCTCAGTTGTTCTGCTGCTGGGCTTCGATCTCGCGCCATTTGGCCACATTCCTGTTGTGCTCGTCCAGCGTCTCGGCAAACGCATGGCCGCCGGTGCCGTCGGCAACAAAGAACACATAATCCGTGGCTTCAGGGTTCACCGCGGCCTCCAGGCTTTCCATGCCGGGATTGGCGATCGGAGTCGGCGGCAGGCCTTCGATCACATAGGTGTTCCAGGGCGTGGCTTTGCGCAGCTCGCTTTGGCGCAGACCACGGCCCAGGACACCTTCGCCCTTGGTGACGCCGTAGATCACCGTCGGGTCCGTCTGCAGCCGCATGCCGCGGTTCAAGCGGTTGGTGAAGACCGAGGAGACCACGCCGCGTTCAGAGGCAACGCCGGTCTCCTTCTCAATGATCGAGGCGAGGACCAGCATTTCTTCGGGGCTGCCGACCGCAGCATCCGCGGACCGGCTTTCCCAGGCGGCGTTGATGCGCAGCTGCTGGCGCTCCTGCATCTCAGCCAGAACGGCGGCACGGTCTGTGCCGGTGGTGACCTCATAGCTGTCGGGCGCCAGGAGGCCCTCCCCCGGGCGTTCGCCGGGGTCGCCGTTCAGCACATCCATGGCCTTAAGCGCCTCAACCACCTGCCAGCTGGTCACGCCTTCGGCCAGCGCAATCCGGTAACGGGTGTCGGCCTCCTGGCGGGTCTCGGTATAGGCAGCAGGAACCTCCCCTTCGCCGAGGATGAAGGCGGCCTTTTCCTCGAATTTATTGGTCGCCGGATCCAATTCGCGCACCACGGTCTGAGTGCGGGTCACGCCGACGCGATAGACAATCTCGGTGCCGCAGGTGGAGGCGCCGGAATGGGTGATCCCGTCGATGATCCGCTCCATCGAGGAGCCCGGTTCCAGCAGGAAGCTGCCGGCCTTCAGTTGGCCGGTCTTCTCGCTGTATTTGGCGCCGAGGCGGAAGATGGCGGCGGAGGCGACCGCGCCCTGGGTTTCCAGATCGCGGCTGACCCGTGCCATGTTCGAGCCCCGCTCGACCCGCAGGCAGATCGCTGTCTCCAGCGGGCCTTCAGCGGTGTATTGCGATTTGCCCCACAGGATCAGACCGCCCAGCAGGAACAAAGCCGCAATAAGCACTGTCAGCATGTTGGAGGCGAGGCTGCGCCACATCAGCCGGCCTTTCCGAAGATCACCGAGGCATTGGTGCCGCCAAACCCAAAGGAGTTCGACAGCGCAATCTCAACCTTACGCTCACGTTTGGCGTTGGGGGCCAGATCCACTTGGCTTTCGATGGCGGGGTTGTCCAGATTGATGGTCGGCGGTGCGACTTGATCGCGGATCGCCAGGATCGAGAAGATCGCCTCAATCGCGCCGGCCGCGCCCAAGAGATGGCCGGTGGCCGATTTGGTCGAAGACATGGTGACATTGGCGGCGTGGTCGCCCAACAGCCGTTCAACCGCACCCAATTCAATTGTGTCGGCCATGGTCGAAGTGCCATGCGCATTGATATAGTCAATGGCAGACGGCTCCAGGCCCGCGTTTTTCAGCGCCGCCCTCATCGAGCGTTCACCGCCTTCGCCATTCTCGGACGGCGCGGTGATGTGGTAGGCGTCGCCCGACATGCCATAGCCCAGCACCTCGGCATAGATCTTGGCGCCGCGGGCCTTGGCGTGCTCGTAATCTTCCAGCACAACGATGCCGGCGCCCTCGCCCATGACAAAACCGTCACGGTCGGCGTCATAGGGGCGCGAGGCCGCCTTGGGGTCGTCGGCGCGTTTGGTGGACAGCGCCTTGCAGGCGTTGAAACCGGCAATGCCGATCTCGCAAATCGCGGCCTCGGCACCGCCTGCGATCATCACGTCGGCGTCGCCGGATTTGATCAGCCGCGCCGCATCGCCGATGGCGTGGGCGCCGGTCGAACAGGCGGTCACAACCGAATGGTTCGGGCCCTTGAAGCCAAAGCGGATCGACACCTGGCCCGAGATCAGGTTGATCAGCGCACCGGGGATAAAGAATGGGGACACCCGGCGGGGGCCTTTTTCCTTGATCATCACGGCGGTGTCCGCAATCGACGACAACCCGCCAATACCAGAGCCGATCATCACGCCGGTGCGCAGGCGGCTTTCTTCATCCTCGGGCGTCCAGCCGGCGTCCCGCACAGCCATATCCGCAGCAGCGATGCCATATAGAATGAAGTCGTCAATCTTCTTCTGGTCTTTCTTGATGACCCAGTCATCCGCGTTGAATGTACCCTCGGAGCCATCGCCGCGCGGCACCTCACAGGCATATGTGGTGGTTACACCGCTGGCTTCGGCATCAAACAGGGTAATCGGGCCCGCGCCCGACTGGCCGTCCAGCAACCGGGACCAGGTTTCTTCGACTCCGCTGGCCAGCGGGGTGACCAGGCCCAGTCCGGTGACAACTACTCGACGCATTCCTTGCTCTCCTTTGCCTCGGCAATCCGTCCGTTCAAATAGCTTGGAATGGCGGCTGGGTGCAAGAGCGGGCTGATCTGCAGTGCCGCCATGTGCAATGTGCATTTCACGGAGAAATTGCGAGAGTAGAATTTATTGTTAACCAATACCCCCTAGGTTGATATCGCGATGATGACAGAACTCGGCATCCGTCCTCGTGGATTGCCAAAACCGGGCTGGAGGTCTGGGCCAATTTTCCTCCAGCCCGTCTTTTTCTCCCAGCAATGCTGACAGCACATTGCTTATGCTCGTTTCACCGGCGATCCGTGCCCTGACTTGTTTGCCCTCTGCTCCGCCGGTTTCCATGTTGCTGTCCCGGCGTTGCCAGCCGCGGTTCAGACCCGGGCGCCGGCCAGCCGCCAGAGACCGGCAAATTTCCGCCACTGGGAAGATCAAGGCCAAGGCCGGCGGAAATTGCGCTTCGAGGCGCCTCTGGTCGCCGGAGCATCCCTGCGGCTGCTGCCTGTGCACTGTGCCCTGCGCAGCCTGGATGGTCTGGGCGGCCCCCAAAAGCCGCCTGCGTTAACGGCACATTTGCATTTATACGTCATTCTTTTAGTCCAAAGGCATAAAGGAACGGCCCCGCCATGCGCAATTGGCTCCCGCTAACTGCATTTTTACTGGTTATTGGACTGCTGCCGGAACGCGCAGCCGCCAGTTGCGCTGTGCATCAAGATTTGTCGAACCTGCACCGGGCGTCCAAGGGGTTCCTCGCCTATCTCAGCTCCGGCCAGAATGCATTTTATGTGCAGCATCTGCGCAGCTGGATCAGCACAAACCCGCCCGCGCCGATGCGGCAGCGGATGAAAGCGGTTGGCATTCAATCCGTCGCTGCCGGCATGCAGGAGCTTTTACAGCAGCAGCAGGTCCTGCTGAAAATCCTCTCCAGCCAGGGCCGGGCCGCCGCGCTTGAAACTGCGCGCCATATGGGCACCCCGGTGCTGGCGTCGGAATTCGGAATCCGTGTCGAAGCTTTGCCCTGCGACCGGGTGAAGGAAAGCGGCAATGGCAGCAAGCTGGTTGCCGTGGCTGCGGGCGATGCACGGCAGAGCCAGCAAATCAGAAATGCCGCAATTGCCTGGCTGTCGTTTCTGGTTCTGGGCGGCAGTGCGCTGTATTTCCTGGACCGGATCGGCATCCGCAAAATCCGCCGCACGAAACGCTACCCCTGCGCAGTGCCTTGCGTCTTGCAGGCGGGCGGCCGGACAGTCCAAGCTCATCTGGTCGATCTGAGCCGGGCCGGCGCCAAGGTGCGCCCGGACAGCCCTTGCGAAGTGTCTGGGCGGGTGACCCTCAATTTCGGCGGATACACAATGGACGCCCAGGTCCGCTGGCAAACCCCCGGCTATTGCGGCGTCCAATTCTCCAAGGATTTCAACTTCATGCAATTGCACCGCCTGCTTGAGGCCTTCCCGCTTCAGGGCGACGGCCTGCGTGAAGAAGTGCGGCTCGGTATATAACAGCCCTCCGGCGCGCCAAAGGATCCGGCGGGTCCAGCACAAAAACTGTGCAATTCAACTGCCCTTCCAAATGAAACCGCCTGGAAAAGACACGCGAACCTGACATGTCCCGCACGGACTTGCCAGGCGGCAGGCGCATTGCGTGTCTTTTCAGTTCCGAAATCACCGGCCAATGTCACACACCGTAAGGTGCAACTCCGGACGGTGTTGCCGGTTTTATGGTGAATTATATACCCGCATAGAGGGTGTTAACGGTATCCAATTATCCATTGAGTGGTTCTACTGCATCCAACACCGCGACTGCACTTCCTCTCATGACCGGAAGGGTCCTGTATTGAAACACTGGCCATTGATTATCGCTCTATCCATTGCCCCGGCTGTGGTTTGCGGCAGTGCAGGCATGGCTGCCGCATCATCCAGGGCGACCTGCATGCTGCAATCGGATCTCGCGCTTATGCGGCATGAGATGCGTGAATTCCTGGATTATTTGCGGACCGGGCAACAGGACGGCCAGGCCAAGAACCTTCGCCATTGGATGGCTGACCACCCGGCCGTACCGCTACGCATGCGGATGCGCAGGTCGGGCATGGGGGCCTATGAACCGCTTACCATGAGGTTGATTACACAACAAAAAGGCCTTCTCGAAGTATACCGTATCCATGGACGGGAACGGGCGGAGGTCAGTGCGCGGCGGCTGGGCGCACGGGCCTTGCTGGAGAATTTATCCCGACAGATCGTTTCTTTGCCCTGCGATTTCGTACCGAAAGACATGCAAATCGGTCAGGCACAGGCAAACCTCGGCCCATTGCTGCCGTACCGGCGGAGGACCGCTATTGCCAGTTCTCTCTTAGCTCTGCTTCTCGCCGGCGCCGGCCTGTTTTTGGCAGAGCGAGTCACGCGCAAACGCTTGCGGCTAAGGCGCCGTTACCATTGCTCTTTGCCGTGCACCCTGCACTGCCGCCAGCGCCGGTTCCCTGCAAAAATTGTGGACATCAGCCGGGTGGGTGCAAAAATCCGGGTGCTGGAGCAACCGCAAGAACCGCGCGAACCGCAGTTCAATATCAAAGAGGCTGTAATCGCCTCGGTGCCCGGTGTGGCGTCTTTTGACGCGCAGATTATGTGGCAAAACGCCGACTATTTCGGCATCAAATTCAATGCCAAACTGCTGCGTGCCGATTTGAAAGCCTTGCTCAATTCAAATCAACCGGATCAGCAACAACCGGAACCCGCCGCCAACGAAGCATGATCCAGCAACATGCTGCCGGCCTTCCGGATCCCTGCCTTCAGTACCGGGCGACTCGAAGGATGGCCGCAACAGGGGCAAAAAAGCCTGCGGACCAAAATCCGCAGGCATTGATTTATTGGAACTCGGCGACCGGCTCGGGTTCGGGCCGGGCCACTTCCAGAACTTCCTCGACAGTCACTGTTTTGCGGAACAGCGCCCGGCCAATCATCGCACCGGAAATATTATAGATGTATTTCAGGCGCGAAACATCATCCGAGCTGCGCACAACGCCATTGGCGATCACCGGCGTGCGGGACTTTTCCGCGAGGGCGGAAATCAGGCCAAGCTGAGCTTCGAGATCCGACATGTCGCTGTCGATATCGGTGACAATGATTCCCGCCAGCGGCGCGGAATCAAACGCTGCGATAAAGTCCTCGGGCGAGATTGCGCCGGACTGGCGCCAGCCATCGGTCATCACCTGGCCCTGGTATACATCCACGGCCAGCACGATCTGGTCCGGGTGGTGTTTGGCCAGTTCCTGAACCAGCTGCGGATCGCGCGCGGCCAGCGTGCCGATCACGACGCGCCCTGCGCCTTTGTCGATCCAATGCTCGGCATGCTCGCGTGAGCGGATGCCGCCGCCCAGCTGCACCGGAATGCCGGCGCCGCGGATGATGTCGCAGATCAGCTCCTCGTTGCAGTGATCGCCTTCAATTGCGTTGAAGTCGGTCACATGCATCCATTCCGCCCCGGCGGCCGCAAATCCCTTGGCGGTTTCCACCGGATCCACATGCCAGATCATCGGCTCATCCAGGCGGCCCTTTTCGAGGCTCACGCAGCGGCCGTTCTGAATCTCCATAGTGGGGTAAATCATCATGATGCCTATCTCCTAAGTTTTGCCTCTTACAAAGAGATTAGCACGGAACGCTGCCGCCGGAACGCCGTATCATGACGATTTATGGAACAATTGCGGCGCAGCGGAGTTGTCGCTTGATAGCGCAAACAAACACCCCGCAAATTTTCCGGCAAAATGGGAATCAGAACCCTGCCGGACAAACGAAAACGGCGCCTTCCCCGATGGGAAGACGCCGCTGGGTCCGGTTCTCCGGAAGCGTGGCTTAGGACGCTTCGGAGATAAATTTAACCGCGTCGCCGAAGGTCTGGATGGTTTCGGCTGCGTCGTCCGGGATCTCGATGCCGAACTCTTCTTCAAACGCCATCACCAGTTCCACGGTGTCCAGGCTGTCTGCGCCCAGATCGTCAATGAAGGAAGCGTTTTCGGTGACCTTGTCTTCTTCTACACCCAGGTGCTCAACAACGATCTTTTTTACGCGGTCTGCGACGTCGCTCATGTCTATTCCTCGTCTTTCAGGGCACTCTGCCCAGTTCTGCCCTTGCCCGTTCGGGCGGCGTGGTTATTGCCCGGAGCGGGCGTTGTAATCCCCGCCGGGCGGGGACAGTGCGGCGGCTCCCTTGGGGAAACACCAGTACAGATATGCGCCGCCTATAACATAGACCGCGGCCAAGGCAAACGGTTTCGCTTGGTCACAGCAGCCGGGGCCAGATGGCTTCTGGCGGCTATGAAGGGTGCAGATGGCCCCGTAATCAAGTGCTTGCAAGAGGGGCAGAGCAAATTTTTCGCAAATCCGCTCCTTTTCAATTGCTTGGCAGCGAAACCTGCACCGTTCCTACGGCCCGGTCAGGCCGGGGCAGACATGGAAAATCCCTGCAGGCAGGCTGCAGGGCACAGGTGGGCGCGGGGCTTAGATCATTGCCATGCCGCCATTCACATGCAGCGTGGTGCCGGTGACATAACCCGCTTCCTGGCTGGCCAGATACAGAACGGCTGAGGCGATTTCTTTCGATTCCCCCATGCGGCCGGCCGGGATCTGGGTCAGGATCGCGTCTTTCTGGCTATCGTTCAGCTTGTCGGTCATTGCGGTTGCGATAAAGCCCGGGGCAACCGCGTTCACGGTGATGCCGCGATTGGCGATCTCATAGGCCAGCGATTTGGACATGCCGACCATGCCGGCCTTAGATGCCGCATAGTTGGCCTGGCCCGGGTTGCCGGTGGCGCCCACGACCGAGGAGATGTTGATGATGCGGCCCCAGCGTGCCTTCATCATGCCGCGCAGAACGCCGCGGCACAGGCGCATGGTCGAGGTGAGGTTCACGTTCAGCACGCTCTCCCATTCCTCGTCTTTCATGCGCATGAACAGGTTGTCACGTGTGATGCCCGCGTTGTTCACCAGAATGTCGACCGAGCCCATGGCGGCAGCCGCCTGTTTCGGCAGAGCCTCAACCGACTCTGCATCCGACAGGTTGCAGGTCAGCACATGGGCGCGCTCGCCCAGCTCCTCGGCCAAGGCATTAAGCGGCTCTTCACGGGTGCCGGACAGGGCCACGGTGGCGCCTGCGGCGTGCAGGGCGCGGGCGATGTCGCCGCCGATGCCTCCCGAAGCGCCGGTCACAAGGGCGTTCTTGCCAGTCAGATCAAACATTTTCTTGTCCTTTATATCAGAGGCCGGCGCGGCACGGGCGCGCGCCGGCTAAATCCCTTTATGTTTCGGCGGCAGCCTTGGCGTCTTCGGGGGCGCCCACCTGGCGGCAAACCAGCGCACGGTCGATCTTGCGGATCATGCCGGACAGGGCTTTGCCCGCACCGATTTCCCAGAATTCGGTCACACCGTTGGCGGCCATCACCTGCACGCTTTCGCGCCAGCGGACCGAGCCGGTCACCTGTTCCACCAGCAATGCGCGGATTTCATCCGGGTTGGTCACTGCGTCGGCGCGCACATTGGCGATCAGCGGCACCGCCGGGGATTTGATGTCCACACCCGCCAGCGCTTCGGCCATGACGTCAGCTGCGGGCTGCATCAGGGCGCAGTGGAACGGGGCGCTGACCGGCAGCATCACCGCGCGTTTGGCGCCCTTTTCCTTGGCGATCACCGCAGCGCGTTCGACCGCTGCCTTGGTTCCGGAGACCACCACCTGTGTCGGGTCATTGTCGTTGGCCGCCTGGCAAACCTCGCCCTGCGCGGCCTCCTCTGCCACGGCGCGCACAGCCTCAAGATCCAAGCCCAGGATCGCGGCCATGGCGCCCTCGCCCACCGGAACCGCGCTCTGCATCGCGAGACCGCGGGTGCGCAGGAGGCGCGCAGTGTCAGCGACCGAAATCGACCCCGCCGAAGCCAGCGCCGAATATTCACCCAGGGAATGGCCGGCCACAAAGGAGGCCTTGCCGATGGTGACGCCTTCGGCCTCCAGCGCGCGCATGGAGGCCATCGAGGTGGCCATCAGCGCGGGCTGAGCGTTCTGGGTCAGGGTCAGGGTTTCAATATCGCCCTCCCAGATCAGCTGGCTCAGGCTTTCACCCAAAGCGTCATCCACCTCGTCAAAGATGGCTTTGGCGGCTGGATAAGCCTCGGCCAGTGCTTTGCCCATACCGATGGTCTGGGCACCCTGTCCCGGGAACACAAATGCGATCGTCATTGAAGACCTCGTCTGTTTTAACGTTTTGCCTGATTTAGCGGGCCTTTCCCTTGCGTACAAGCAAAGCCGCACTTTGCGCACCAAAGCTGTGCACCGGCTGACAATTCCTGCCGTTGCAACGCAGCCCCCCGCGGTTAGGTTAGAGCCACCGGAATCTGACAAGGAAATGCGCGCCAATGTCCCGTGCCAACACGTTCACCTCTTACGGCAGTGTCGCCAAAACGTTTCACTGGCTGACCGCCCTGCTGATTTTCTCGGCCTTTCCGCTGGGGTATTTCGCCAATGAGCTGGCGCATGAGATCCAAAGCCCCGGCTTTGACGGCAGCCAGGCGGTGATTGCAAGGGCCACCCTGCTGTTCTCATTGCATAAGACTGTGGGGGTTGCTGTGTTCTTTACGGCGCTGCTGCGGATCCTGTGGGCGCTGAGCCAGCCGAAACCCGGCCTGCTGCATCCCGATCGTAAGGCCGAGGCGCTGGCGGCCGAGATGGTGCATTGGCTGCTGTACGGCTCGCTGGTGGCGGTGCCGCTGTCGGGGTGGATCCATCACGCCGCGACCACCGGTTTTGCGCCGATCTGGTGGCCGTTCGGGCAGAGCCTGCCGTTTGTGCCGAAATCCGACCACACGGCGGATTTTTTCGGCGGCTTGCACTGGGTTCTGGTCTGGACCCTGGCCGCCTCGCTGGGCCTGCATATCGCCGGGGCAGTGAAACATCATGTGATGGACCGCGACGCCACTTTGCGCCGGATGCTGCCGGGCCGTGCTGACTTGCCGCAGCCGCCCGCGCAAAGCCACAGCCTGATGCCGGTGCTGGCAGCGCTGGCGGTCTGGGCCGGCGCCATGGGCGGCGGCGCGGCCATTGGTGTCTTTGGCGGTCATGACCACAGCCACGGGAACGCGCAGGATCACGGCACGGAAGGCACCGTGGCCCCAGTTGTGGCAGTGGACCCTGCGGCCGGGGGCGGCTGGATGGTGCAGTCCGGTACACTAGGCCTGTCCGTCACCCAGATGGGCAGCGTCATTTCGGGTAGTTTCAGCGAGTGGTCTGCGGTGATCAACTTTCAGGAACCCGCGGCCCCGGGTCCGGCGGGTGATGTGGAGGTGACAGTGTCGATCCCGTCTCTGGAATTGGGATCGGTTGCCGGTCAGGCCATGGGCGCCGATTACTTTGACAGCGCAAATTTCCCAACTGCCCTGTTCAAGGCGGATATCGAAAAGCTGGCCGCAGGATATCAGGCATCAGGCACCCTGACCATCAAGGGCCAGACGGTGCCGGTCACCCTGCCCTTCAGCCTGGATCTGCAGGGCGGCACCGCAATGATGGCCGGCACGCTGACCCTGAACCGTCTCGATTTCGGCATTGGCAAAAGCTTGCCGGATGAAAGTTCGCTGGGGTTTGCCGTGGAGGTTCCGGTGGAGCTGGAGGCCAAACGGGCGGAATAATCCGGGCGCTGGCAGATCCGGGTGCCGGTTGATCCGGGGCCGGAGCCCTCCCGCGCCTGCGGGTGATCAGCGGGCTGATCACCCTGGCAGCCTTGGGCACAGCGCCGCGCTGACGCGCGGCGCTGTGCCGTTTCAGCCGGTCTGTTTCTGCGCAACAGGTTTTACCGCATCGAGATGTCAGTGACGGTGCCGGTAGTAGCCGCCGTGGCGGGTGCGGTGGCGGTGTATGCCGCGGTCATGGTTCCTGTGGCGGCCCGCGTAATGGCCGCGGCCGCGATGCGGCCGGTAGTAGGTGCGCGGCTGATACGAATGCGTGTAGCCGCGGTGACGGTCATTACGGTCATTCAGGTTTTTGGCAATAAGACCTAGAGCAATCAGCCCGGCAATGGCGCGGGCCGTATCACGGCCTGTGTCATGTGCGGCAGCCGGTGGTGTGAACGCCAGGTTGGCAGCGAGGGCCAATGCCGCACCGGCTGAAACGAAGTAGCCTAGGCGAAACATGATGCCTCCTTTCTTAAGCGGCCGGAGGGGCCGGTTACAGCCTGCCGCAGCAGCTAGGAGAACACCAATGAACTTCTGTCACGCTTTGGCGAGGGGCCCGGCGCCGGATCCAACGCCGGATCTATGTCCGGGCTAGAAGACGGGTTGGTGGCCGGGCAACAAAAAACCGCCAGCCCCGGAGGAGCTGGCGGCAAGCCTTTCAAAGCAGAGGCTCAGCCTTAGCTGTCGGCCTTCATCGCTTCGACCGAGATTTTGATGTTCACCTCGTCGCTGACGAAAGGCGCGAACTGGCCCAGATTGTAGTCCGACCGCAGCACCGAGGTTGTGGCGTCAAAACCGGCCCAGGGCTTTTTCGCCATCGGGTGGTCGCCGGTCTGGTTCAGCTTGGCGTCCAGCACCACCGGTTTGGTCACGCCGTTCAGGGTCAGATCACCGCTGATCTTGGCAGTGTTGTCGCCGGTCACTTCGATCGCGGTGGAGGTGAAGCTGACAGTTTCGTCTTCGGTTGCGTCAAAGAAATCCTTGGTCATGAAATGGTCGAAACGGGCCTGCCAGCCGGTGAACATCATGCTGAGCGGCATGGACACCGCGACACTGGAGGCTGCCGGGTCTTCCTGGTCGAACATGATCTCGCCTTCAAAGCCGGCGAACATACCATAGGTAGTCGAGTAGCCCAGATGGTTGTAATCAAACAGGATCTGGCTGTGGCTGGAATCCAGCACGTATTTTTCCGGGGCGGCAGCAGCGCCGGTTGCAGCAACAGCGGCCAGGGCGGCAGCAATCAGGGTCGTTTTCATGGGAAAAGCTCCGTCAGAATAAATCATGAGGCAACAGATGCGGCGCATGCGCCCGAAAGGGAAGCCCGCAAAAACCAACATTACCTGTGAACGGGCGAACACAAAACCCGCCGGACAGGCCGGCGGATTTTCCTCGCGCAAATGTGAAGGCGGGTCAGGTCAGAATCCGCACCGCACCGCTGAGCTGGTCGCGCAGCTGGCTGCGCATCGCGGCAGAGCCGATGGGCAGCTCGATCAGCAGGCTGCCGTCGGTCTCATACAATTGCACCGACACCGCCGTCAGCCGCGCCCCGCCCAAGGTGTCATAGCTGCGGCGCAACACGGTACACGGACGGCCCCGGCCATCCCGCTGCAGCACCCGCAGTTCGCGCCGCACCGGATCAAAGCAGGCTTCGGGCCGGTTGCCCGGTTCATGCGTTGTCATCAGCACCAGACCAATCAGCAAAAAGGCAACCGAGATACCGATCCTGATCAGGTTCATTTCCGGATCGGCGCCAGAACCCGGCACCAGCCACAATCCGGTGGAGCTGAGGATCATCGCGGCCCCCAAAACCCGAAGCAGCGCAACCCGGAGCTTCCAGTTGGCCTCCAGTCTGAGACTAAGCGGCACAGCTGCTGCCATCGCACCAAACGCAGCGGCTCCGGGGGTTTTGGTAACCTGCGGCGGGGTTTGGTCTGTCACTGCCATTTGATTGCCCTTTTTCAAGCTGCACCTGCCGGATGGCCCGGCTCCGCGGTTTCTGCCCGCGTTAAGGCTTCGTTAATCAGTGAAGACCTGCTTTGGGGCATCAATACGGCGGGCTAGCGGTATTGCAGCGGCGGCAGCGGCTGGCGGCGTGAAACCGCCCTTTTGCCTTGCTCTTTCAGCCGCAGCCTGTATAGGAGGCCCTGCTTCCGCGACATTTTCGATCCGCGCAGCCTCTCGTGACCGGGCAGCGGAAGCTTTGATGCCCGTTCTATGAAATGCGCCTAGACACAAACAGGAGTTCGCATGCCACTCTATGAGCATGTCATGATTGCGCGTCAGGACCTGTCCAACTCGCAAGCTGAAGGCCTCATCGAACATTTCGGTGCTGTACTGTCCGACAACGGCGGCAAGCTGGTCGAGCAGGAGTACTGGGGCGTCAAAACGATGGCCTACAAGATCAACAAGAACCGCAAGGGGCACTACTCCTTCCTGAAGACTGACGCCTCTGCCGGCGCCATTCAGGAAATGGAACGCCTGATGCGTCTGCATGACGACGTGATGCGCGTCCTGACCATCAAGGTCGACGAGCACAAGGAAGGCCCCTCGGTCCAGATGCAGAAACGCGATGAACGCGACACCCGTCGCGAGCGCCGCTGATCTTAGCTTGAGAAAAGGACGCTAAACCATGGCAGCCAAACCGTTTTTCCGCCGCCGCAAAGTGTGCCCCTTCTCGGGCGACAACGCACCGGCGATCGACTACAAAGACACCCGTCTTCTGCAGCGCTACATTTCCGAGCGCGGCAAGATCGTACCGTCGCGCATCACCGCCGTTTCGGCCAAGAAGCAGCGTGAGCTGGCCCGTGCTATCAAGCGCGCCCGCTTCCTCGCCCTGCTGCCCTACGCCGTGAAGTAAGGAGATAAGCACATGCAAGTTATCCTTCTTGAGCGCGTTGCGAAGCTGGGCCAGATGGGCGACGTCGTTGACGTAAAGCCCGGGTTCGCCCGCAACTTCCTGCTGCCGCAGGGCAAGGCGAAAACCGCCTCTGAGGCCAATATCGCATCTTTTGAGGACCAGAAAGCGCAGCTGGAAGCGCGCAACCTGGAAACCAAAAAAGAGGCCGAGGCTCTGGCAGCAAAGCTGGACGGCCAGCAGTTCATCGTGATTCGCTCCGCATCGGACGCGGGCGCGCTGTACGGCTCGGTTACCCCGCGCGACGCAGCCGATGCTGCAACCGCAGACGGTTTCACCGTCGACAAGAAACAGGTCGCCCTGATCGCTCCGATCAAATACCTCGGCCTGCATTCTGTCTCCGTGCGCCTGCACCCGGAAGTCGAAGCCGTCATCAATCTGAACGTTGCCCGCTCGGTCGAAGAAGCCGAACTGCAGGCATCCGGTAAATCGATCCAGGAGCTGGCCGCCGAAGAGGAAGCCGCTGCTGAATACGAGATCTCGGAACTGTTCGACGATATCGGTTCCGCTGCGTCTGACGACGACGACGCGCCGGTTGCTGACGCCGCTGGCGAAGAAATCAACTGATCCAACCGGATCAGGGAAACAGGGAAAAGGCCGCTCGATTGAGCGGCCTTTTCTTTTTTATCTTAACAGTTTGAAAAGATGTCCTAAGTTGTAGGAACATACACCTCCCCCATAAACCTCCCGTTTGCCTTCCTTTGGCAGGATGGTGCCGGGAGAAGGAAAAAAACGGGGCCGTGATATGGAAAAATCATTGGAGCAAGAGGAACTGGCCTTGCGCCGCCGGCTGTTGTTCCGGTTGCTGCGCGGGCACAGGTTCGACACGCCGGTCTTCAAAACCGAGGCGATTTCCGACCCGGTGCCGCAGGGGATGATCAAACCTGGAAACGGGCTATTCACGCCTTCGGGGTCTGCTGCGCAGCCCCCTTCTCAGGACGGATCCCAGTCCTGCAGCCCATAACTCCGGAGTGCCGCCAGGCTGACAGGTCAAGGAACTGCGGATCGCAGCAAAGACGCACGCCTGTGCACGCGCATGATGCCGCCCGGTTTGGCACGAACCTGTTCCAGTGCCGCCAGGATGGCGCTGAACAACGTCAAGGCGCCGGGCAAAGCAGGATCTGATGCAGGTGCTGTCATCCGCGGGGTATTCAGCGCGGCAGACGGCACGGTTGGCAGAGAATGCAGCCTGCGCATGATGAACACCAACAGCAGGAAGAACCGCGGCCATCCGATGACCGGCTCCAGGTGAATCTGCTGGTGTGATGCGTGTTTCAGGTAGAACCCGGCGCTTATAGGGACCGCGGAAAAGTTGGGAAACAGCCGCGGCCCCCTCTGCCCGATTTGGTCAGCAGCCCCACAGGCGTGAGGGGCTAACTGCCCTGAGGGTTGTTTCTGCCTCAATGCGCATCCTCAATATGTAGTAGGAATCCATATTTAACAAATCTCTAATGATTAAAGTTTGATCGACCCTTCCGCCGTCTGATCGGAGCTGGGACAGGCGGACATCAGCTTGGTTCCGGCAGTTCTCTGCCGGTCCGGGGAACACCCGGCAACGCCGCCGTTGCAGCTTGCGGCGATGCGGCTAATCTGGTTCCGGATAACAATTTTCGGAGGCCGCATGACGCGCCGGACCACTCTGATCTTTATTTTTGCAACTGCTGTTCTTACAGCTTGCAGCAGCACCGCCTCTCCACCTGAGGTGAGCAGAACCGCCCCCCCGCTGTACCCCAATGAAACGCCCGAACTGCGGCAAAAGATCAATTATTGGGCCGATCATTACGAGGTGCCGCGCAGCCTGGTGCACCGGCTGGCCGTGCGCGAAAGCACTCACCGCCCGCATGCGGTGAACCGGCCCTATTACGGGCTGCTGCAGATCCTTCCTGCCACCGCGCGCTCGATGGGGTTCCAGGGCAAGCCCAAGGACCTGCTGGATGCCGGCACCAACCTGCAATACTCAGTGAAATACCTGCGCGGCGCCTGGCTGATCTCGGACGGCAGCCAGGACCAGGCCGTCAAACATTATTCGCGCGGCTACTACCACGAGGCCAAGCGCCGCGGCATGCTGAAAGAAACCGGCCTGCGCCCCTGAAGCCCCGGTGACGCAGGCGGCTGCAGCGCCCGGCAGGGCGCTGCCCGGCCCAACGGGACGCGCTGTCTTGCGCAGCAAGACGGCAAGGACGGGCGGGAGCACCCGGCTGCGGCCTGCATTTTAGGGGAATTGTAATCAGCAGCCGCTTAACTGGCGTCATGCTGAGCCTGATCAAACTCCTTCTTCCTGCCCTGATGCCCTCCTGGCGGTTCTTCAAGGCGGTGGATCCGTCGCCGCGAGTGGAATGGGCCATGCTTGCCAATGCCGCCAGCACGCCAGCCCAATGGCATGAATTCCGGCCGCGCCCGCAGAACCTGACGCCCTGGGCAATGGCCTGCCGGATGCTATGGAACCCGCGCTGGAACGAAAACCTGTTCCTAGTCAGTTGCGCGGAACGGCTGACGCTGGCGCCAAGCAGCCACAGCCGACAGGAGATCCTGCGCCGGATCACCGCCGAGCTGGAGCGCACGTTGCCGCCCGGTGCCCGGCTGCCCTATCTGCAGTTCCGGCTGGTTTTCACCGACCGCGCCGGGGATGGCCGGCTGGTCAGGGCCGTAACCTACCTATCCGAACCGCATCTGGTGGCTGGGGTGGCCTCCGCATGACACTGGAGCTGGCCCTGCGCCTGACCGAGATCCTGCTGGCGCTCGCCTTTATGCAGCAAAGCACCGAGCATCTGGCCGGGTTCCGGGATGAACAGGTGATTTACGGACCCCGCCTGATAATGTCCGGGTTCCTGCTGTTCGGCATTGCCACACCCTGGGTGCTGCTGGGACTGCTCGGACTGGGCCTGCTGATTCTGCAGCGGTTCCAAGGCCCCTATAACGGCGGCAGCGACAAGATGAGCCTTCTGGTTCTTTGCTGCCTCACTGCAGCCCGCTGGCTGCCCTCCAAACAGTGGCAGGAATACGCGTTCGCCTATCTCGCCGGGCAGCTGGTGATCTGCTACTTCATTTCCGGCCAGGTGAAGATCGTGAACCCCGAGTGGCGCTCCGGCCGCGCGCTTCAGGACGTGTTCCGCTTCTCCGCCTATCCGGTCAGCGAGGACCTGCGCGGGCTGGCGGACCGCCCGCGGCTGCTGTGGGTCATGGGCTGGGCTGTGATGTCGTTCGAGGTGCTGTTTCCGCTGGCCCTGCTCAGCCGCGAGGCACTGGTGCTGGCGCTGTTCACCGCCGCGCTGTTCCATCTGGCAAATGCCTGCCTGTTCGGGCTGAACCGGTTCTTCTGGATCTGGCTGGCCGCCTACCCGTCCTTGTTATGGCTGCAGGACCGGGTTGTTCTGTAAGGCCGGCCGCAACAAAAAAGGCCGCCCCAAAGGCGGCCTTTCCGTAATACTGACGGCTTAAGAGGATTACTCCTCGTCCAGCGCCTCGACAGCTTTCTGCAGATCATCCTTGGAGACTTCTTTCTCCGTAACCTTCGCCTGTGCGACGATGTGGTCGACAACCTTGTCTTCAAACAGCGGCGCCCGCAGCTGCTGCTGCATCTGAGCGTTCTGCTGGATGAATTCAAAGAACTGGCGTTCCTGGCCCGGATACTGACGCGCCTGCGCCATGATCGCCTGGGTCATTTCGGCGTCGGTCACTTCGACTTCGGCTTTCTGACCCAGCTCGGCCAGCAGCAGGCCCAGGCGCACGCGGCGCTCGGCCAGGGTGTTGTGCTCGTCGGTGGTTTCGATCTCGGGGTGATCGTGGCCTTCGACTTCCGGGTTGTCCTCGTGCCACAGCTGATGCGCGATCTGCTTGGCTTCGGCCTCGACCAGCGACGGCGGCAGATCGAAGGAGACCAGAGTGTCCAGCTGGTCCAGCAGCGCACGCTTCATCACGGCACGTGCTGCACCGGCATATTCAGCTTCCAGACGTTCGGTGATCTGAGCTTTCAGCGCGTCCAGATCGTCAGCGCCGAATTTGGTGGCCAGCTCGTCGTTGATCTCGGCCGCTTTCGGGGCTTTCACCTCTTTCACGGTGCAGGAGAACACGGCTTCTTTACCGGCCAGATGCTCGGCGCCGTACTCTTCCGGGAAGGACACGGTCACGTCTTTTTCTTCGCCGGCTTTGGAGCCGATCAGCTGCTCCTCAAAACCGGGGATGAAGGAGTTGGAGCCGAGCGCCAGCGGGTAGTCGTCGCCTGCGCCGCCTTCGAAGGCTTCGCCATCGATCCGGCCGACAAAGTCGATCACAACCTGGTCGCCGTCTTCCGCAGCCGCACCGTCTTCGCGGGCTTCGAATTCCTTGGCGGTGTCGGCCAGGTTGGTCAGCGCTTCGGTGACGGCTTCTTCTTCTGCCTTCACAACCAGCTTTTCCAGTTCAACACCGGAGAAGTCGACCTCGGGGATTTCCGGCAGCGCCTCATAGGCCAGCTCGACATTGACGTCGTCGCCTTCTTTCCATTCGTCGTTGGTCATTTTCACGTCGGGCTGCTGCGCCGGACGGTCGCCGCTGTCCTCGAAGTGCTTGTTCATGGCACCGTCAACAGCTTCCTGCATGGCTTCGCCGATCAGGCGCTGGCCGAACTGCTTTTTCAGCAGCGCCATCGGCACCTTGCCCTTGCGGAAACCTTTCATTTCGACTTCCGGCTGCGCTTCGACGAGCTTTTCGTTGACCTTCTCGTTCAGCTCAGCAGCCGTAACGGTGATGGCGTAGCCGCGTTTCAGACCTTCGTTCAGCGTCTCGGTGACCTGCATCCTATACCCCATAGAGATTCGGGGCGCGTGCGCGCAGGCGCCCCCAGACAATTTGCGGTCTTCTATTTCCCCCGGCGCCCCGGCGCAAGAGGCATTGCCGGTTTGCCGCGCAATCACGCGGATTTCCGGTGCCCGAAAATGAAAAACACGCCCGCAAAGGGGCGTGTTTTCCGTTCTGCAACCGAGGGAGGAAGGTTCAGAACTTCCAGCGGGCACCGGCCAGGATCACATTGGCATCCTGATAGGTGGCGGCGCTGGTATCAGCATAGGAATAGTCACGGTAGGCCAGATAGGTTTCGACATTGTAAGCGTCGATCTTCTGGACCGCGGCAATGCCCCAGGACTCGGCGCTGTCACCGGCGGTCACCATGTCCGAACCATCGTAGTAATCAACCGAGAACGCGGTGGAGCCCGCCGCGATCAAATCTGCCTTGTAGCCCAGCTTGGCATAGGCATAGGTGCCCGCAATGTCGCGCTCGCCTGCAGCCAGGTTCAGCGACAGGCCGGTTGCCTTGTGCAGCACCGCGAAGGAGCCGGAGATATCGCGCTGGTCGGCCTTGCCGGTTTCTTCGGTCCAGGAGGCGCCGATGCCGCTGTCGATGGCAAAACCTGCCGCGTCATCATTGGCCCAACGCACCGCCACGTCATAGCTTTCGCGGTCGTTTGCGTCCTTCAGCACGTCAGTGCCGTAAGAGGTGGACAGAGTGAAACCCGCCAGTTCCGGGGTGTCATAGCGGACCCGGCCCAGACGGCCGCCGTCCAGATCGGTGAAGGCATCGCCGATATCCACACCGCTGAGAGCGCCGCCGGTGGTGCGGAAAGCATAGCCGCCCGCAGAGTCGGCAACAGAGTTGGAGGCGCCAAGGCCGGTGCCCGAAAAATCCGCGCCGGTGATGCCGTCGGTTGCCATCGAGCCCTGACCTGCCGAGAAGCGGCCATAGCTGGCAGTGTCGAACTGGAAATCAACATGGCGGATGTTGGTGCGGTCCCAGCTGATGTTGTCGCCGGTGGTCAGCTGGCTGACCCCGTCGGAGCCGCGAAAGCCAAAGGCAGTCTCGAAGCGGAACCGCAGAGTGTTTTCGCCATAAGCTTGCTCAAGCTCAAAACCGATGCGCGAGTTTGACGCCTCGTTGTCCACCAGACGGTTAAAGTCTTCCTGCCCGTCATCAAAGGACTGGAACGACGGGTTGAATTGCCCGTACCAGCGGAAGCTGCCGCCAGTGTCATTGGTGTAAGTCGGGCCCGCAAATGCCGGGGCTGCTAGCGCTGCTGCCAAAGTGGCCGCGCCTGCGCACGCTGCAAATTTAATGCTCATTTTCTTCAAGTCTCCTGTTCCGTCAGCAGCATGTCTCTCCATCCCTGAGACCGCCGCTTGAGCCAGGAGTTATCACGCGTTTTTCCGCCCCTTCAGGGTTGAAAATTCACCCCGGGATCAGGAGAAATGAATAGGCGGATTTTTGCCTACAGCGACTTTAAGCCTGCAAGAAACCGCCTATGGGCAATGCGTTAGGTGAAAAAGGTCACTTTCACCCAATCACCAGGCTCAGAGGGGGCATGCAATTTCTGCAACCCTGCGCACACGCTCAATACTGCATTCATTTTTGCACAGAACAGCGCAGCGGAACCCGGCAAAAAAACGCCTCGGACAAACGGGGCACTTCAGTGCGCTGCGTCCCGCAAGGATCAGAACTTCCAACCTGCGTCTTGAACCCATATGGTCAGATCCTGATAAGCCGCTGCGCGGCGAGGCTTCCGGAATGCCTGCGCCATCCGCGGCCAGCCTGTTCCAAGGCGATACGCTTGGAACGCCGGGCCAGCGCTTACGGCATGCCGAAGGGGCTTAGTCCAGCTATCACTATCCAGTTGTCCAGCGCATCGCGCAATGTGGCGCCGCGTGCGGAAAACCCGTGCAGCTGAACTGACCACCGGCATTCGGGCGCAGCTGTCTGTTTTCCGCGCACCAGCCTGACTTCGCCGCCCATCATGACGAACTGAGACGCCCGCGGGATGCCCTGAAGCTCGGACAGGATGCGCCAGTCGGAAATACTTTGCTGAGTGTTGATCTTTGACATGCGGGAGTGCTCGGATTTCCGTCTGGGGCCGTGAGTGCCGTCGTGGTGGTGCTGTCTGCGGAAAAACAGAAAGCTCTTCACGCTTCGCTGCTTCCTGGCTGGGGCACATCGGCAGAGTAAACGCGGTACTTGCCGTTTTGATCGCCTCTGAGCGGACCAAGCGGGACGACATTTGCAAAGCCTGAGGACTTGGCAAGCCGTGCGACAACCGGCGGAGACAGAAACACGAAACGTTCTCCGCCCAGCTCTTGCAGGAATGTCCGCAGCCGCTGCAACACCAGCTGCCCTGCTCCCGCGGCACCATTCGATGCAAACCTGGTGAGTTCCCAGACCGCGGGATCGCACGGCGGCTCTTCATCACACAGGTCCGTGGGCAGCCCGGGAAGCATGCCGCGGACCGCATCACGCACCATATAAGTCATTTCGGATCTGCCTGGATGGCGGCCCCCGCGATCTGTGCGCAGCAGCCTCGCACCGGCCAGCGCTTCGCCTGTGGCAGGATCAAATGCGATAATGTAGTAGGCGTCCAGATGATCGTATTGATCCAGATCGCTTCGGCAGGACAGCCACACGCGCCAGTTTTTGCCGTCCGCAAACACTCTCTTGCGCAACGACATAAAGGCGTCCAGCACATCCTGATCTGGACTTCTCAGTGACTTTGGCAGCCGCACCGGCTCAAACCGGACAACCATAGTTTCAATACCTGTCCGGGCCTTGGCCTCGCTCCTGGCGTATCCGTTTTGCATAAATGTATCTCCAGTACAGGTTTCCACCTTCCCTGCGCAGAAATTACACCTAAAGGTAGATTTTCGTCTGTCCATAACTACCTGACTGTTGCATTCTATTTGCAACTCTGGTCACATCAAATGCGACCTAGGTTGCGGGCAAGACAACCAAGGTTGCCGGCAGAGAGACTTAAGTCGCAAATCATTCGGGGTGGAAGGTTGAGATGCCAAAATCTGTGATTACAACGAATCTGCCCTCGGACGGAGCAAACAGCACAAAGATTGCCGAGGCTTTTTCGGCCTGCAGATCCGCGATCAACGAGGTGAGCACCACGGGTTTCACCCTCATGGTCAACTTTTCAATCATGGGGTATGAGCACTTTGAATGTTCGTTCCACGAAAAATGGAAGGAACAGTATGACCGGGAAAACTACTTCCTTCATGACCCTGTATTCAATTGGGCGCTGAAGAACGAAGGCGCCATACGCTGGTCGGCCATTCAGCTGCCCGACCCTCTGCAGATACTCGAAAAGTCTCAGCGGTACGGTCTGGTGTATGGCGCTGCCTTTGCGGCTCTGACGGGGTCAAAAAGATCAATGGTGTTTGTTTCCCGGCAGGACAGGGAGCTTTCGGACACCGAGATGCGCAGGCTGAGCATGGTTGTCACCGAGTTTTTTGACTCGCTGCTTCCACCCCCGTCCCTTTCCGGGAAAGAACTGGAGATGCTGCGCCTGCATATCCAGCAGGAGATGTCTTATGATGAGATCGCCGAGCAATTTTCGCTTTCTCTATCAGCAGTGAAAACCAGTTTTCTGCGGATGCGGCAAAAGTTCGGCTGCAAGTCAACCGCGCGCCTCGCCTATCTGGCCAAAGAGCGCAACCTGTTTGGGGTAGAGCCGCCCTGAACCTGTTGACCGGCCTCAATTAAATGATCCGGGGATCGTTTCGGAACAAGCGATGCAGCGTACCAGGAATTTTACCAAAGCTGCCGTTCGCCCACCTCGCAGGATCCGGCACCTTGGGGTCGATCCTGCCACCCGCTGGGATGAAAACAGGCCAAGCAAAGGCAGCTATCCAAGACAGCCCGGCCACGCCGGAACATAATAAGAACATGATCAAGAGTATAAAACATAGCGCAGAACACTCGCCGCGCTGAGTTTGTAGGAATTTACCCGTAAAATCAAGCTGGTGCGGGTGAAGGGACTCGAACCCCCACGCCTTGCGGCGCCAGAACCTAAATCTGGTGCGTCTACCAATTCCGCCACACCCGCACGCACACAAAAATGCTTTGTGTGACGCGGTGATTATCAAAGGACAGCGGCGGATGCGAGCGGAAAACGCGTCCTCGGGCGCCCTGTGCAAAACAGCAACAATCCGTCCGCATAATTGCAACAATGGGCAGACATTCGCCGGAAAAGGCTGGGCCTAGAATCCGGTTCTGGCATAGATTCACAAAAAAGTCTGAGGCAGACAGAGCGAGTAACAACATGAAACCGTTTGGTAATGCGGCCTTGCGCGCGCAATTGGCGATGCGCGGCCAAGCACAGCCCCGGCGCCTGTATCAGGGCAGCCAGAACATCAGCCTGCTGCGCGGCACCCTGGTGCTGACCCGCGAGGGCGAGCGCGCAGCGGAAGAGGTTAAAGCAGGCGGCAGCGTCATCACCCGCACCCAGGGCATGGCCCGGGTAGAAGCGGTCCGCACCCGCCGCGCCATGCTGCAAGCCGTGTGCATTTCTGCCGGATCGCTTGGCGACACCCGCGCAGACAGCGACCTGACCGTCCCTTGGGACCAGCGGGTCCTGGTCCGTGATTGGCGCGCCAAGGCAATGTTCGGCCAGCCGCAGGCAGTGGTGCCGGCCTATGAGCTGGTGGATGGCGAATTCATCCGTGATCTGGGTCTGCAGATGATGGATCTGACGATCCTGGAGTTTTCCCGCCCGCATGTGATTTATGCAGGCGGATTGGAACTGGCCGCGGCAGCCGCACCGGACGAAGATCTGCGCCCGGCAGCCTGAGCCGGAGCGTTACAGCCCCAGTTTGCGGAACACGGCGGGGATCTGCTCTGGCAGGTCCTCGGCAATCAGGCCGGGGCCAAATTCCAGTGCGCATTCCACATGGACATAGGCGGCAGTTTCCGCCGCCTGCATCGGAGAGAACCCGCGCGCCATCAGCCCGGTGATGAAGCCCGCCAGCACATCGCCCGACCCGGCGGTGGCCAGCCAGGGGGCAGAACGTTCGTAATGCGCGGAATTGACCGAGCAGCGGCCGTCCGGCGCGGCAATCACCGTATCCGGCCCCTTGAACAGCACCACGCAGCCGGCGCGTATTGCCGCCTCGCGGGTGGCATCCACTTTAGAATAAGCCGGGCCTGTGGTGGCTGGCGCATTCAGTTTCTCGGCCAGATCCGGAAACAGCCTGGCAAATTCACCGCCATGCGGGGTGATCACACAGTCTTCATGCAAAACCTCAAACAGCACCTCCGGCTTTATCTCGAACCGGGTAAGCGCATCTGCATCCAAAACGGTTGCCCGTTTTTCCTTCAATGTGGCAAATACCATCGCCTGCGTATCCGCCCCGCGTCCCATACCGGGGCCAAGGCAAATAGCGCTGAGCCGTTCGTCTTCCATCAGCTCCACCAGCCCATGCGCCCCGTCAATCTGCCGCAGCATGATGGAGGTGAGGTTGGCGGCATTTTCGAACATCGCCGAGCGCGGCGAGCCGACGGTAACCAGCCCTGCCCCGATCCGCAGGGCGCCGCGAGCTGCGAGGCGGGCGGCGCCAGTTTTGCCGTGGCCGCCGGAGAGGATGAGGGCGTGGCCGTTAGTGTATTTGTGGCCTGAATATTTCTTGTTCAGATTGCCTTTTCGACCGTCAAGCAACTCGACGCAGCCTTTGGGGAAAACTTGGGGCAAACCTAGCGGCACAACTTTAAGCTTCCCACAGCCCTTTGCCCCGCCGTAGGTTCCGCAATTCTGGCTCATATAGTGGCCAATTTTGGCACTATGAAAAGTAACGGTTAGATGGGTTGGAAGCGCGCCAAAGTCTCGCCCGCTGTCGCTGCAAATACCGCTGGGAAAGTCAATTGCCACTAAACGGTCTTCGCCGGGTTCATGGGCATCCACAATCAGTGGGGTTGGCATAAAGCCATTCCAAGCTTCATCCATGTCATCGGGCATTTTCCGCGTCAACCCGGTTCCGAATAAGGCGTCAATCACGAGAAACTGGCTTACTTCATCTCCTTCGTAAGCATCCCGGATACCTTTATCATCCCATTCACTGACACCGCCTAACTCCCCCCACCGCTCATAATTCACCCTCGCATCCGGCGGCAGCTTGTCCGGGTCGCCGTAAAGAAACACCTCCACCTCCCAGCCGCGCTCCTTCAAAAGCCGCGCCGCCACAAAGCCGTCGCCGCCGTTGTTGCCCGGCCCGCACAGGACCACCGCCCGGCGCGGCTTTTCATCTTTCCCAAAATACTCCGGGGAGCGCGAGGGGCTGGCCCCTCGCTCTTCTACCAGCTCCGGCCACTCTTCGAAAATGGCCTCAACCACCCCCTGCCCGGCCCGCTCCATCAGCTCCAGCCCGGTCACTTCGCCGGACTCAATGGCGGCCTGTTCGATGGCCCGCATCTGGGCGGCGGTCAGCAGTTCGGTCATTTCGTCTTCTTTCCCGATTCATTTTTGCGCAATCCTTGGGCGCAGTGCTTAATTTTTAGGCGGCGACCATCAAATCCTGGCCAGAATTGCCGCAGCTGCACAGCCGCGCATTGCTGCCTTCATTTAGAAGTGAAATGACACCCTCAACAAGCTTGCGAGGAGCCATTCCGATGAAAAAGATCGAAGCCATCATCAAGCCTTTTAAACTGGATGAGGTGAAGGAAGCGTTGCAGGACGTCGGCGTCCAGGGTCTTTCCGTCATCGAGGTCAAAGGCTTTGGCCGTCAGAAGGGCCACACCGAGCTGTACCGCGGTGCTGAATATGTGGTCGACTTCCTGCCCAAGGTGAAGGTCGAGGTTGTGCTGGACGACGATCAGGTCGACCAAGCGATCGAGGCCATCGTCGACGCCGCCAAAACCGACAAGATCGGCGACGGCAAAATCTTTGTTTCGCCCGTCGAGCAAGCCATCCGCATCCGCACCGGCGAAACCGGCCCGGACGCGTTGTAAGTTAACAGAAAATCTCCAAGACATCTCTAAAGAAGGACCAAGGGAATGAGCGTAGACGCAGTTCTCAAGACTCTCCGTGAAGACGACGTCGCCTATGTCGACATCCGTTTCACCGACGTGCGCGGCCGCCTGCAGCACGTGACCGTGGACGTGGACCTGGTTGACGAAGACTTTCTCGAAGAAGGCTTCATGTTCGACGGCTCCTCGATCGCCGGCTGGAAGTCGATTGAAAACTCCGACATGAAACTGATGGCCGACACCACGTCTGCCTATATCGATCCGTTTTATGCCGAGAAAACCCTCTGCATCCATTGCTCGATTGTTGAGCCCGACACCGGCGAAGCCTATGAGCGCGACCCGCGCGGCACCGCCCAGAAGGCTGAAGCCTACCTGAAGTCCTCCGGCATCGGCGATGTGGCCTATATGGGCCCCGAAGCGGAGTTTTTCCTGTTTGACGACGTGCGCTACTCCAACACCATCAACAAGGTGTCTTACGAGGTTGACGCAACCGACGGCTCATGGAACACCGACGCCGAATTTGAGATGGGCAACATGGGCCACCGCCCGGGCCTGAAGGGCGGCTATTTCCCGGTGAACCCGACCGACGAAGCGCAGGACCTGCGTTCCGAAATGCTGTCGACCATGAAACGTCTGGGCATGAAGGTCGACAAGCACCACCACGAGGTTGCCTCCTGCCAGCACGAGCTGGGCCTGATCTTTGACAGCCTGACCAAACAGGCCGACGAGCTGCAGAAATACAAATACGTGATCCACAACGTGGCGCATGCCTATGGCAAATCGGCGACCTTCATGCCGAAGCCGATCTATGGCGACAACGGTTCCGGCATGCACGTGAACATGTCGATCTGGAAAGACGGCAAGCCGCTGTTTGCAGGTGACAAATACGCCGACCTCAGCCAGGAAGCGCTGTATTTCATCGGCGGCATCCTGAAGCATTCCAAGACCCTGAATGCCTTCACCAACCCGTCCACCAACTCCTACAAGCGCCTGATCCCGGGCTTTGAAGCCCCGGTTCTGCGCGCCTACTCCGCCCGCAACCGTTCCGGCTGCGTACGGATCCCGTGGACCGAAAGCCCGAAAGCCAAGCGCGTCGAGGCACGTTTCCCCGATCCGGCGGCGAACCCCTACCTGTGCTTTGCCGCGCTGCTGATGGCCGGCCTGGACGGCATCAAGAACAAGATCGATCCCGGCGAAGCCATGGACAAGAACCTGTACGATCTGCCGGCCGAAGAGCTGGAAGGCATCCCGACCGTCTGCGGCAGCTTGCGTGAAGCTGTTGACGCGCTGGCCGCCGACCACGACTTCCTGCTGCAGGGCGACGTATTCACCAAAGACCAGATCGACGGCTACATCGAGCTGAAGATGGAAGAGGTGCACAAGTACGAGCACACCCCCCATCCGGTTGAATTCGGCATGTACTACAGCTGCTAAGCTGCAGCACCATGTTTAGAAAGGGCGTCCCTCGGGGCGCCCTTTTCTATTGCACCTCTTGCTCTTGGGCGGCACTTTCAGTATTCCGCCCGGCTCAGCCCAGCAGACAGGAGCCTTCCCATGACTGCCCCCAACACCCTTGGTATCGACTTTGGCACCTCCAATTCGGCGGCGGGGATTGCCGTGGCCGGCCGGCCCTGGCTGGTCGAGATGGAACCTGGCGAGCAGACCCTGCCTACCGCTGTGTTCTTTGAGGACGGCGCGCGTGCCATGCGGATCGGCCACAGCGCCACGCGGGCGCTGATCAACGGTGACGAGGGGCGTTTCATGCGCGCCTTGAAAAGCCTGCTGGGCACGCCGCTGCTGCATGAGGAACGGCGGCTGGGCGGCGAGCGGATCAGTTTCGGCACCCTCATCGCCCGCTTTCTGGCCGAGATGAAAACCCGCGCCGAGACGGCGACGCATATGGAATTCACCCACGCGCTGTCCGGCCGGCCGGTGCGGTTTCATTCCAAGGATGAAGCCCGCAATATCCAGGCCGAAAAGGACCTGCGCGCCTGTTATCTGGAAGCAGGTTTCCAAGACGTGCTGTTCATGTATGAACCCGAAGCCGCCCTGCGCGCTGCAGCACCTGCGCCGGGCCGCGGGCTGATTGTCGATATCGGCGGCGGCACCTCGGACTTTACCGCCTTTGAACAGGACGCAAACGGCGCAACCCGCATCCTGGCCTCGCATGGGGTGCGGCTGGGCGGCACCGATTTTGACCGGCAGCTGAGCATCCATCATGTGATGCCGCTGCTGGGACGCGGCAGCCAGATCCGCAACAGTTTTGGCGGCGGCACCCTGCCGGCCCCGAACCGGCTGTTCAACGATCTGGCCACCTGGCAAATGATCCCGTTCCTTTACAGTCCAGAGAACCGCCGGGCCGCAAAGGACCTGGCCGCCAATGCGGTTGAACCGGACAGGCTGGCCCGGCTGGTTGACGTGCTGGAGGACGAACTGGGGCACGAACTGGCCTTTGCGGTTGAGCGCGGCAAGATCCAGGCCAACACGGCAGGCGGCGCGGCGGCGATCGACCTGAAGCTGCTGCAGCGCGGCCTGTCGGTGCCGCTGCCCGCCGCAGAAATGAACCAGACTCTGGCAGAACAGACCGCAGCCATCGGGGCCTGCGCTGCCGAGACTCTGGCGCAGGCCGGTCTTACTGCTGGCAAGGTGGACCGGATCGTACTGGTCGGCGGCTCTTCGCTGCTGGGGGCGGTTCAGGCGCAAATGCGCAGCATCTGTCCAAACGCCCGCGTTGAAACAGGAAATGCCATGACAGCGGTGGCGGACGGGCTTGCCCTGGCCGCCGGAACAGCCTTTGCTTAGGTAAATGGGAACCATGCACGGCTTTTCCCGTTAGACACGCGCGGCCAGCACGTTAGGCTGAAAGCTACGAGTCACATTTGAGAGATTCTTTCATGCGCCGTCTGCTGGCCTCTGCCCTGATTTCCACTCTGCTAGCTTCCCCTGCCCTGGCCGCGCCTTGCGGCAATACCTCATCCGGGTTTGACGCCTGGAAGCGGGATTTTCAGAACGAGGCCAAGCGCGCAGGCGTGCGCAAGGCAGGGCTGCAGGCGCTGGCCAATGCGCAATATGCCCGCCGCACGATTTCTGCTGACCGCAACCAGAAGAGCTTTAAATACTCGCTGGAGAAATTCATGCAGATCCGCGGCTCGGCGACCATCGTGGCGCAGGGCCGCAAGCGCAAGGCGCGCAACCCGGAATTTTATGCCGCACTTGAGCGGAAATTCGGCGTGCCCGCCGGCGTTCTGATTGCAATCCACGGGATGGAGACCGCGTTCGGCAACTATATGGGCGACAGCCAGGTGGTTTCCGCCATCGTGACGCTGACCTATGATTGCCGCCGCTCCGATTTTTTCCGCCCGCATGCGCTAGGGGCGCTGAAATTGGTGGATCAGGGCGCCATCACCCCGGCCACGCTGGGGGCCAAGCACGGCGAGCTGGGCCATACCCAGTTCCTGCCCGGCAATGCGCTGCAATACGGGATCGACTGGGACGGTAACGGGCGGGTGGATTTCTACAATATGGGGGACGCGATGGCCTCCACCGCCAATTACCTGCGCCAAAAAGGCTGGAAACCCGGCAAGGGCTATCAGCAGGGCGAGCCGAACTACCGGGTTCTGAAAGAATGGAACGCCGCAACTGTTTATCAGCAGTCTCTCGCAATCATGGGGCGGCAGATCGACGGCTAAGCCGCAACCAAGAAAATTTCAGGCAAGGTTTCTGCCTGCTCCTTTGGCTGTATTGCGTCTGCCCTTTTGACCGCCAGGAACAGTGAAGATGATTCCCGCGCCATTGTAGGCTCTAGGGCATCAATGTGTCCGCCGGCCGCCGCAATTGGGCCGCAATCCAGCCACCCAAATCGAACCCATCGAATTAAACCCAATAAAAACAAGAGCATCAACAACGCCCTGTTTCCTGCAACTCTGTTCGCGCTGTTTCGCCTGACGCCGTGTTTTCCGCCCCACTTTCAACTCGTTCAAATTTTATCCTTCTTTTAACGGCACCCTGAATGGAGGATCCGGACGGTGGCAGAGAAAGTGCAGTATACAGGCAGGCTTGGACTGGAAGCCCGCGATACCGGGACCCTTTCAGCAGCGGTTTCGGCTGTTGTGGACACGCTCGAGGATTTCGGCCATCCGGCAGAAACAATTGAGGCACGGGCAGAAAACACAGCCAAAATTCAATGTGACCATTACCTGGTGACTGTACGGCTGCGCAGGGTCCCCTTGCGGCGCGCCAGCCGGCTGACAAACTCGATGCTGCAGCCCGCGGCACTGCTGGAACTTTCGCTGACACCCGCCTTTCCCGATTATTGCGATCAGGAGATTTCGGAGCTGTTCCTGGCCGAAATGCTGCGGCGGCTGCTTCCTGCTGTCGAGGCAACTTCGGTTGAATGGCGCGAATCCGATGTGGCACTGACGTGCGAACAGTTCCTGAGCGTGTTCGAGCCAAATCCGGAAAGCAGCCTGCAAGCCACACCAGGGCCAGCCGAAACCCGGCGGGAACAACCCGCTCCTGTCAGGCTGCGCGGCCGGGCATGTTTCACTCCGGTTGATCAAGCTGCGCTGGCTCTTGATGCCCACTGCGACCAAGCGTTCCAAGCCGTCAGACTTACCCAAAGCGAACCAGAAGAAATCCAGAAAACGGATCGCGCTCAGGCCAGGGCCCGTAAACCGGAACAAGCCCAAAGCCCCTACCGCGGCTGGGCGTATCAACTCAGGTCGACGGCGATTGCCGCTTTCAGCACTGCGGGCACCCGCCGATTGCGCTTCATCAGCCATCTTATGCTTCTGACAGCTTTGCTGCTGTATTTGGAAAGTGCCGGAATGGTGCAGGCTGCCCGCCCGCTGGTGCCATAGGCCCTGTGTATCAACACGGACTGCCACGTTTGATGATATCCCACCTTCACGGTTCACATTATCCGATGCCCAAGGGTCAGAAACGACTGTAAAACCCGTCGTTTTCTGCGGCGCTTCCGCCAATAGACGGCTGCACACTGGACAAACCTGTGCAGCGACGGAGGCCACGCATGAACGAGCATTACCGCGACATCCGCAAAATTGATCCAACCCGCGGCGCCAATCTGGGCGACAACACCCCGAACAACAATGACCGGGTTGAGATCGGCCCGACCCAGCTGGCTTTTGGTGAATGGGCCGAGGCCGGTCTGCAGCTTCCTGACCTGCAGGCCATGCGCAAATTCCGTTGGGAGCGGCTGACCCGTTTCATCAACGACCGCGGCTATGCCGGCCTTCTGGTATTTGATCCGCTGAACATCCGCTATGCCACCGACAGCACCAACATGCAGCTGTGGAACACCCACAACCCGTTTCGCGCCCTGCTGATCTGCGCTGACGGCTATATGGTGCTGTGGGATTATAAACAGTCGCCGTTCCTCAGCGAATTCAACCCGCTGGTGCGCGAACAGCGCGCCGGCGCTGATCTGTTCTACTTCGACCGCGGCGACAAGGTGGATGTGGCCGCCGATGTGTTCTCCAACGAGGTCCGCAAACTGCTGGAGGAACACAGCGGCAGCAACAAGCGCCTGGCAGTGGACAAGGTCATGCTGCACGGGCTGCGCGCGCTGGAGGCGCAAGGCCTGGATATCCTCCCTGGCGAAGAGCTGACCGAAAAATGCCGCGCGGTGAAAGGCCCGGACGAGATCCTGGCAATGCGCTGCGCCAGCCACGCCTGCGAAACCGCAGTGGCCGCGATGGAACGGTTCGCCCGCGAAAAGGTGCCCGGCGGCAATATCTCGGAAGACGACGTCTGGGCGGTGCTGCACGCGGAAAACATCCGCCGCGGCGGCGAGTGGATCGAAACCCGGCTGCTGGCCTCCGGCCCGCGCACCAACCCGTGGTTCCAGGAATGCGGCCCCCGCATCATCCAGAACAACGAGATGATCAGCTTTGACACCGATCTGGTGGGGTCCTACGGGATCTGCATAGATATCTCGCGCAGCTGGTGGATCGGCGATGAGAAACCCCGCGCCGATATGGTCTATGCCATGCAGCACGGCGTCGAACACATCCGCCACAATATGGAGATGCTGAAACCCGGCGTGAACATCCAGGAACTGTCACGCGGCTGCCATGTGTTGGATGCGCAGTTCCAAAAGCAGAAATACGGCTGCATGATGCACGGCGTCGGCCTGTGCGATGAATGGCCGCTGGTTGCTTATCCGGACCAGATGGTCGAGGGCGCCTTTGACTATGACCTGGAACTGGGCATGGTTCTGTGTGTCGAAGCGCTGATCTCCCCTGAAGGCGGCGATTTTTCGATCAAGCTGGAAGACCAGGTGCTGATCACTGATGACGGCTACGAGAACCTGACCAAATACCCGTTCGACAAGGCACTCATGGGGGAAGCCTGACCTGAACTGCCGGCCCCGCCTGTACAGGCGGGGCCGGGATACCCTGCGGCGCCGTCAGGCGCCTCCGCTTAAGAACAGCGCCAGCTTTTCGCGCAGCACCAAAACACCCGGTGACTCCGTCACCTCCTGCAGCCGGTCCAGCGGCACCCAGGCCAGCGCATGGGATTCCCCGCTCACCGCAATTTCCCCGGCCTCCGCCTGAAACAGATAACGCACATCATAATGCAGATGCGCGCGGTCCTTCTCAGTTTGCGGGATTTCGTGAATATCCACATCAAACACCTGGCCGGACAACGGCTTGATCCGGGACAGCCCGCTTTCCTCATAAGCTTCTTTCAGCGCGACAAAAGGCACGTCGGCAATGCCGTCGCAATGGCCGCCCAACTGCAGCCAGCGGTCCAGCTTCCGGTGATGGGTAAGCAGAACGCATTTCATGTCCGGTGACATCACAAAGGCTGATCCGGTCACATGGCCGGTCTCAGCATTGCGGCCAAAGGCCTGAGGCTAGCTTTCGCAAAACCTCCGCAAACGCCGCCACATTTCCCGGTCACGGGCTGTCCGGGGTTTGTAATATCCAACGCCGCTCAGAGTTATTGCGCTCATCTGCCTTCACCTTCCCGTGACGTTGCGGGCTGCCGCCTTGTTCAGGGCTCATTGCGCGCTCAATCTATGCAGAACACCCAACAAAGGCCACGCCCATGCCCGCTGAACGCATCTCCTTTCCCGGCCATGCCGGAACACCCCTTGCTGCCCGCCTTGACCTGCCCGAGGGACCGGTCCTTGCAACGGCGCTGTTTGCCCATTGTTTTACCTGCTCCAAAGATATCCCGGCGGCACGGCGGATTGCCGGGCGGCTGGCGGCGATGGGGATCGCGGTGCTGCGGTTCGACTTTACCGGATTGGGGCATTCCGAAGGGGAGTTCGAAAACACCTCCTTCAGCTCTAACGTCACGGACCTGATCATGGCGGCGCAATATTTGGCCTCGCGCGGCATGGCGCCCGCGTTGCTTATCGGCCATTCCCTGGGCGGCGCGGCGGTGCTGCGGGCGCGGGCAGGCATCCCGTCTGTCAAAGGCGTGGTGACACTGGGCGCGCCGTTTGATCCCGGCCATGTCTCGCATCATTTCGACGCTGCCTTGCCCGAGATTGAAGCCAAAGGCCGTGCCGAAGTCTGCCTGGGCGGGCGGCCTTTTGTCATTGGCAGGGAATTCGTCGACGATATCAACGCCGAAGCGCTGGAGCCTGCAATTACCGGCCTCAAGGCTGCACTGCTGGTGCTGCATGCCCCGCGGGATGAAACAGTAAGCATCGACAATGCGGCCTCGATCTTTGCCGCGGCCAAACACCCCAAAAGCTTTGTCACCCTGGATGATGCCGATCACCTGATCAGCCGTGCTGCGGATGCGGAATATGCCGCCGAAGTGATTGCCGCCTGGGCCGGGCGCTATGTCAGAATGGCCCCGCCCGCGCCGCCGCCCGGTGCCCCCGAAGGCATCCTGCGGGTGACCGAGGCGGACCCGGAGGGGTTCCTGCAGGATGTGCAATCCGGTCCCTATCACCACACCTTTGCGGATGAGCCATTGGCCTATGGCGGCACCAACCGGGGCATGTCGCCTTACGGCTTTGTGGCGGCCGGGCTGGGTGCCTGTACCTCGATGACACTGCGCATGTATGCCCGCCGCAAGGGCTGGCCGTTGGAGGGGATCAGCGTAGATGTCAGCCATGACAAGGTGCACGCCCAGGATGCCCAGCCGACGGGACCTGCCAAAATCGACCAGTTCACCCGTGTGATCCACCTCTGCGGTCCTTTGAGCGGGGAACAGCGGGCCAAGCTGATGGAGATTGCAGACAGATGCCCGGTGCACCGGACACTTGAGAGCGGCGCCAAGGTGGTGACGCATCTGGAGACCACACCCCAGGCGGCGACTGCCTAACTTTCAATATTCCCGGATCTCCCGCGCCCGGCCCTTGCAGGAAACCTGCAACGGCAGCGGCCTTGGGCCCGGCGCCGCGCCAAGGCGCGGCGCCGGGCCCAACTGCGGCAGGCCTTCGCCAGAAGGCCGCAGCGCAGGCGGGAGACCGCCCTTGCTGTTATTCAGAGTAGCGGCCAGCAGTGATGCCTCCGCTTTCATCCACAAACCGCATTGCCGCTCCATCGCTTTCCAAAACAAAACAGGCCCACAGGTCCGACGGCGGCCAGGTGGAGCAGTATTTGCCGTCCCGCACCCCCCAGTAGCCCCAGCTGTCATGGCCGGCATTGTACAACGTCCGTCCCGACGTCCGGAACTCCTGCCAGGCGCCGCTGCCATAGACCAGCTTGCGCCCTGCCAGCGCGGCTTGCACGTCCTCTCCGCTCAACGCCCGCCATTCCGCCGCCGCAAGCGGTGAAACGGTCAATGATACCGCAATCATCAGGGCAATGTGCCTCATGTCCGTCTCCCAGCCTTGCTGTCACGCCTTACCTGATCTAATAGGCCCGGCATCTGCTGCACAATCACATAAAGGTGCTTTCGCCCATGATCCCGCGCTATGCCCGCCCTGAAATGGTCGCCATCTGGTCGCCCGAAACCAAATTCAAGATCTGGTACGAGATCGAGGCCCATGCCTGCGAAGCCATGGCCAACCTCGGCGTGATCCCGCGCGAAAACGCTGATGCCGTATGGAAAGCCAAGGACGTCGAATTCGACGTCGCCCGCATTGACGAGATTGAAGCCGTCACCAAGCACGATGTCATCGCCTTCCTGACCCACCTGGCTGAGCATGTCGGCTCTGAAGAAGCCCGCTTTGTGCATCAGGGCATGACTTCGTCTGATGTGCTGGACACTTGCCTGAACGTGCAGCTGGTGCGTGCCGCCGATATTCTGCTGGACGGCATGGACAAACTGCTGGCGGCGCTGAAGAAACGCGCACTGGAGCATAAGAACACCGTGCGCGTCGGCCGCAGCCACGGCATCCACGCCGAGCCCACCACCATGGGTCTGACCTTTGCACGTTTCTATGCCGAAATGGACCGCAACAAGAACCGCCTGGAAAAAGCCCGATGGGAAGTCGCCACCGGCGCAATCTCCGGCGCCGTCGGCACCTTCGCCAATGTTGACCCCGCGGTCGAGGATCACGTCTGCGAGCAGCTGGGCCTGCGGCCTGAGCCGATCTCGACCCAGGTGATCCCGCGCGACCGTCATGCGATGTTCTTTGCCACCCTCGGTGTCATCGCATCCTCGATCGAAAACGTTGCCGTGGAAATCCGCCACATGCAGCGCACCGAGGTGCTGGAGGGCGCCGAATTCTTCTCGATGGGCCAGAAAGGCTCCTCGGCGATGCCGCACAAGAAGAACCCGGTTCTGACCGAAAACCTGACCGGCCTGGCGCGCTTGGTCCGCATGACCGTGGTCCCAGCGATGGAGAACGTAGCGCTGTGGCACGAGCGGGACATCTCGCATTCCTCCGTGGAACGCGGCATCGGCCCTGATGCGACTGTCACCCTCGACTTTGCCCTGCACCGCCTGGCTGGTGTTATCGACAAGATGCTGGTGTTCCCCGAGAACATGCTGGACAACATGAACAAATTCCCAGGTCTGGTAATGTCGCAGCGGGTGCTGCTGGCACTGACCCAGGCCGGCGTCAACCGCGAAGACGCCTATGCCATGGTACAGCGCAACGCCTTGAAAGTCTGGGAAGACCGGGTTGATTTCCGCGAGCTGCTGCTTGCGGATACCGATGTGGTTGCGGCCCTTGGCAAAGAGGCGATCAACGAGAAGTTCGACATGGGCTATCACACCAAACATGTCGACACGATCTTCCGCCGGGTGTTCGGCGAGTAAACCGGCTCCTGGAAACCAATGTGAACGCCCCGTCAGCATGGCGGGGCGTTTCTTCATCCGGGGTTCATCCTGCACCTGAAAGGGAATGGTACGGAAACTTTAACCCAGGCATCGCTCATACCGCCCATGCAATTGCTTGCAGAATTTGGCGAAGCCCTGATCCGGCGCCACCTGCAGTAATTTCAGGCGGCCATAGGCCCGGAATGCTGTTTCAGCGTAAATTGTATCCATTAGTCCACTGATCCAGGACGGCAGCAGATGGTGTTCTCCCTCATGCATGAGAGCGGCACCGTTCTGACCCTCAAGAAAGACGTCAATTCCAGCACCCCATGGATCGAAAGGGAGTTCCGCCCGTTCGAACAGCTCCGCCCCCGTTTCACGGCGGCAGATGGCTGCGAGGTTGCCGGCCCAGTCTACCTGTGAGCAGACAAGAACTTTCAGATCACCAAATTTGCCGAAGGCCGGACCGCCTCGGATGCCTTGCGGACCTCGCAATCACAAGCACAGGCCAATCAGGTTTCCGGCGTTGCGGAAAATGGCTTTACCATCTTCCTAAATACCAGCCTTGCGAACCGCAAAACATCTGGATGAACTGGGTTTTAACCGAAATTGACAAACTAGCGGCTGGTGACGATGTTTGCGCGCAACCGGATCACTACTCTGCATTTCCGGAACAGCTCCATGGTCAATCACCACAGTTTCAGGCCGCCCCCTGCAACCGCGTGCCTTTCCACGGCGACCTTCACAGCGGCAATCTGATCCTTGGCAAAGGGACGGCCTTGGGTCTGGATCTGGCCTACCGCGAGAATAAACCGGCCATCTACGACGAGGTTGACTTCCTGACCAGCGACTTGAAAAACCCTCTCCCCACCCGGGACATCGGCCCCGGCGGGGTGCGGCAAGCCAGTGTGGAGTATTTTACAAAACCGAGCGGCGCCCCATCAGCCGCCCTTTGCTGAATATCCAATTGCGGGCCAGGTTGCTGATTGAGCTGATGCGCATCCGGAAGTCCACGGTGAACCTAAACAGCTTTGTTGCGCAAATCGGATGACGGGCAGACTCCCCCCTTTCCCAGGGCGGGCTTACCCTACGGGCTCTTTGACAGGTATGCTCAGAGCGGTGTAGCGAATGAGCGCGGCAACGCGGACCTGGATTTCCGCAGCATGGCGTTCGAAGTCCCGTGCCATCAACGACTGGCCCAACTGTTTCAGGCAGTTCATCCAATCACCCGGAAAACGGTTCCCCGGATCGTTTTCTGATCCGGCTCATATCTCGACGCGGCTCCTACGGTGATATCCGCTCCTTCGCCGCCACAGCTCGCGGCCGAGGAACCGCGACGCGTTGACCGCCGCGCCTCGGGTGATAGCTCCGGCAGTTGCGGGTTTTCACGGCTTGGCGTTCTTGCGCGGTGGAATGACAGCATGAGCATTGCGAGCTGCAATCGCGTCGCGGCATTTGCGCGTGTCGTAGGCCCCGGCAGCGGTGACCGTTCAATGCCCAGCTCTGGCGCGAATTGGCTCATCAGTTCAGGCAACAAGGGCGCGTCACCGATGTTGCTGCTGGTGACCTCAATCGCCCTGACTTCCAGTGTTTCCTCATCGATACCGATGTGTATCTTGCACCAGGTGTGGCGCTTCAAGCCGCCCGCCTTCATCCTCAGCTTTGATGCCGGGCAGTGGTCAGGCACGTCTGGATTGATACGTCACTGAATTGCCGCAGCCGACCGCGTTTGCCGCTTGGTGGCGGCACCCAGATCATCCCGGGATCAATCAAGACCGAAAGCAATCCGCGTTGCTTTAGTGCGCTCGCCATTGTGCTCGAACCAATGGCACATCAATGGCTCGCTGTACGAAGGCCAGTTCGTGATGTTGTACCTCGTCGCAGCCCCCAGCCGCTGTTTGCTGCCTGTCGAATGCTGTCGGCGCGTGAGGCGGGCCAAGCCGCAAAATCGCGGGCCTTGCGGAACGTCCCAGGCGGCAGCGCAAGGGTGGCGATGGCCGTAGAGATCAGCGGGCCGAAGCCCGGCATTGAGCTTGGCAATCTCTGCCTCCATCCGGGTCAAGGCCGCGATCAGCACCTTAAGTGTGGGGATCGCATCAGCTGGCAGGCCGCTTTCCGGGGCATCGGCGGCATCGTTCTTCTCTTGCTTGACGAAGGGTTTGACATTTGCAGGCGGGATCAGGCGTGCATCGTGGCCTGGCATGCTGATCCCGCGGCCCAAGTGATGCGCGCCACCGCAGTCTCTCATCTAGAAAACACAGGGCTGCAACTCGCTGAAGAAGGCCGGCATCTGACCCCTCCGCAGCTTCTTGCGCAGAACAGGCTGTTCCGCTCTATCTGCCTGTCGGGCCTGAAACACATTCTTGGCCAGATCGAGTTCGACCGTGATAATCTCCGGCATGACCGCTCTCCTTTGTGGATCGTTGCAGACCCACCTTGGCACATTGGTGCCGTCGGGAGCGGCCGCATCACCAAGGCTGGGACGAAGAAAGGAAAGATCCGGTTTGAACTCCTTCTGGCGCGGTTCTCAACCGCCTTTGCACAACCGCTTGCCGACTAAATGACTTCTGAACTATTTTCATCTCCCGCTGTTTTGATATGAATAAATTGGCCGGTCTGCGGGTTGTAAGGGTACATTGATCACGATTTCATGCATCAGGAGATGACGACATGCGTTATTTTGCTCTCGCCGCTGCCTTGACCCTGCCGATGACGGCTTATGCCGCAGGCGGCAATGACTGGAACCCGCCGAAACCTTCCGAGACCACCAAGACCTGCAAGGGCAAGCGGATCTGGGACCCAAACAAGAAACGCTGCGTGCGGCCCAAGAAATCGTCTCTGAACCAGCAGGACCTGCTGAATGCGGTGCGCGAGCTGGCCTATGCGGGCCGCCAGCAGGATGCACAGGCAGTGCTGAGCGCGGCGCCGGATCAGCAGGATACCCTGGTGCTGACCTATTGGGGTTTCACCCATCGCAAACTGGGAAATCTGGAATTGGCGCAGGCCTATTACGATCAGGCGCTTGAACAGGATCCGGATAACATACTTGCCCGCTCCTATATGGGCCAAGGCCTTGTGAAACAGGGGAAATACGGCGCGGCCCTGATACAGTGGAAAGAGATCAAGGCACGGGGCGGTGATGGCACCTGGGCCGAAGCTTCGCTGCGCAACGCCTTGGAAACAGGTGCAACTTACAGCTACTAGCTTCAGCCTTTCTTTACGGCTTGCGGCCTATCCTGCCCTCGATGATCAAGAAGAATCTTTGGTAGGGTGCGAGAATGCCTCAAGACAATTTGCTGGCGCTTCCGATGGCTTCTGGCGGGCCGGATCTGGGCGGGTTCGGCGCCCCGGCCCCTCTGGGCGGCGGGGGCGGCAGCGGGCTGAGCGGCAAGGCAAAGGCCGCAATTATCGTCCGGCTGCTGCTGAATGAAGGCGCGGAAATTCCGCTGGAGGAGCTGCCGGACGACTTGCAGCTGGAGCTGACCCAGCAGATGGGCAAGATGAGCATTGTCGATCGCGATACGCTGAATACAGTGGTCGGCGAATTTGCCGATCTGCTGGACAACGTTGGCCTGCATTTCCCCAATGGCCTGGCCGGTGCGCTGAATGCGATGCAAGGCAAGATCAGCCGCCACACCCACAGCCGCCTGCGCAAGGAAGCCGGTGTGCGCCAGTTCGGTGACCCATGGGAGCGCTTGAAACAGCTGCCGCCCGAAGATCTGGCAGGTCTGGCCGAGGCGGAAAGCACAGAAGTGGCCGCGGTTCTGCTGTCCAAGCTGGACACCGCCAAAGCGGCGCAAATGCTGGTGCATCTGCCCGGCCCGATTGCCCGCCGCATCACCTATGCCGTCAGCCACACCGCCAATGTGACGCCCGACACCGTGGACCGGATCGGCCTGTCGCTTGCCGCTCAGGTCGAAGCCCGGCCCGATCTCGCCTTTGATGAGACTCCGGGACAGCGTCTTGGCGGCATTCTGACCGAAGCGGCGGCAGCCAAACGTGATGAAGTGCTGACAGCGCTGGATGAAGAGGATGAGGATTTTGCCACCAAGGTGCGCAAGGCAATCTTCACCTATGCGCTGATCGGTGAACGGATGCAGCCGATCGACGTGCCCAAGCTGATGCGGGTGCTGTCGCAGCCGGATCTGGTCACTGCCATGGCCTTTGCCACCGACGAGGAAGACGTGGCAACCAACGAATTCCTGCTCAAGAACATGTCCAGCCGGATGGCAGACAATATCCGCGAGGAAGTGGGCGAGCGCGGCAAGGTCAAGCGCAGCGATGGCGAGGCTGCGTTCAGCATGATCATCTCGGCGATGCGCGATTTGGTGGCAACAGGCGAGATTGATCTGAAATCCGACGAGGATGAGGAGGACGGCGGCTAAGATCCTCAACTTGCGCCGGGACGGCAGGCGCGCAGACCATTCTGCCCGTGCCTGCGAGCGGCTTGTACCTGCCGGTCCGGCTGCGTATGATGCGGGCTTCCGGGCGCATTCCCGCGCCGCAGCCATCCAGACGCCATGCCCGTAGATCCTTCCGAGCTCTCCACCTGGAGCCATGTCAAATATTATGGCAGCAACCTGTTTCTGCGCGGGCTGCTGGTTGGCACGCGGCTGATCCCTTATGGGTTGAGGGTGCCCATGATGGGCCGGCTGGTGACAGCTATGGGCCGGCTGGCCGGGTTCGAAAAGCGGGTGCGCAGCAACCTGGATCTTGTCAGCCCCGAGCTGGCGGAAATTGATCCCCGCGAGCTTTACCGGGACGTCAGCGATAATGCGGGCCGGATGATAGCCGAAATCTATGCCGGCGCCCCTTTTCACGACCGCGCCAGGGCTGCCCCCATTACCGGCCCCGGCCTGAAAGCGCTGGAAGAGGCACGTGCAGCAGGGCGTCCGGTCCTGCTGGCTACGGCGCATTTCGGCAATTACGATGCCGCCCGCGCGGCGCTGTTTGCCCGCGGTTTCGAGATGGGTGCGCTTTACCGCCGGATGGCCAACCCTTATTTCAACGACCATTACGTGGCAGCAATCAAAGGCAACGGCGAGCCCCTGTTCGAACAGGGAAAGCGCGGCATGGTCGCGCTTGTCCGGCATTTGAAGAAGGGCGGTATCGCGGCAATCGTCACTGATCTTCACGCCCAGGGCGGAGAGCTGATCGATTTCTTCGGCAAACCTGCGGTCACCTCTACCGTGCCGGCCGAACTGGCGCTGAAATTCGGCGCTGCTGTCATCCCTGTTTACGCGGTGCGGCAGGACAACGGTCTGGACTTCGAGATCGTGATGAGCGCTGAGATCCCGCATTCCGATCCGCTCACCATGACCAAATCCCTCAGCGCGGATCTGGAAGCCATCGTGCGCAAGCACACCGGCCAATGGTTCTGGATCCACCGCCGCTGGAAACCCTATGTTCCGCTGCCCAAACCCGGCAGGAAGGCAAATCCCGAGGCGGGCTGACCCAGGCTGCTACTCGGCGCGGGCAGCGGCAATGATCCGGCCAAAGGGCGCCTCTTGCACCACGACGGCAGCAGGCTGGCGGCCCGGCACCGGGACTGACAGTTCCAGATCCCCTGCCCCGTCCCATTCCGCTGCGATTTGCCAGTCTTCCACCACATTGGCATAGCTCAAGGTTTTACCGGCCAGTTCACCGCGGGTGATATTGACGGATCTTTCGGGCGTATAGCGCACCAGCTGCACCAGCAGCCTCGCGTCGCCCATCTGCGCCCGTGGCTGCAGCCGGATCACCAGATCCTCCCCGTTCCGCTCCACCGATAGCGACACCGGACGCGGCTGGGATTGGTGTTTGCCGATGGCATCGGCCACCTTCATTCCATCGGCGCCGACCACATCATCCTGCCCCATGATGATCATTTGCGGCGTATAGATCATCCTGCGCCCGCCCGCATGCGCATAGCCCTTTTGCCGCTTGGTATGGGACGGCTTGGCAAATTGATCCTTCCAGCCGATGTAATCCCAGTAGTCCACGTGCAGCGCCAGCGGCAGCACATCGTCGCGCGCAGCCAGCTCATGCAGCAGTGCATCGGCCGGCGGGCAGGACGAACACCCTTGCGACGTATAAAGCTCTACTACCACAGGCTCCGCTGCGGATTGGCCGTATACCGGCAGGGCCAGGCCCCAAGCTGCAATGATCGACGCCAGAAGTTTCATGAATCGCCCGCTTCGTTTGTTAGGCTTCTGGTCTAAAGATGTGCCTGCAAATACGCCAATCAATCATTTTTGAGCCGGGATTGAACGGAGCAGGCCCGTTGTACCGCAAAAAATGTGTACTATTGCATACAAAAGTGCCCCCTGCGGCGATTGGGCTATTGAATGCTTAATCTTCCTCATGCATTTAGCAGGCAGCGAATTCCCCGATTTCAAATCCTTGAGGGAGGCCAAACATGCCTATCACCGTCGGACAAGACAATGCCAAAGCGCGTAAAACGCTCAGCGTCAACGGCAAGTCGATCTCTTATTATTCCATCCCCGCAGCCACCGAAGCAGGCTTTGGCGATTTCTCCAAGCTGCCCGCCGCGCTGAAGGTGGTGCTGGAAAACATGCTGCGCTTTGAGGATGGCGGCTTTTCCGTCTCCACCGACGATATCAAGGCGTTTGCCGAATGGGGCGCCAATGGCGGCAAGAACCCGCGTGAGATTGCCTACCGCCCGGCCCGCGTTCTGATGCAGGATTTCACCGGCGTTCCCGCCGTTGTCGATCTGGCTGCCATGCGCGACGGCATCGTGGGGCTGAAAGGCTCGGCTGCCAAGATCAACCCGCTGGTCCCCGTTGATCTGGTCATCGACCACTCGGTTATGATTGACGAATTCGGCAACCCGCGCGCGTTCCAGATGAACGTGGACCGCGAGTATGAGCGCAACATGGAGCGTTACCAGTTCCTGAAGTGGGGCCAGAACGCGTTCAACAACTTCCGCGTGGTGCCGCCGGGCACCGGCATCTGCCACCAGGTGAACCTGGAATACCTGTCGCAAACCGTCTGGACCGATGTGGATCAGAACGGGGATGAGGTCGCCTATCCGGATACCCTGGTTGGCACCGACAGCCACACCACCATGGTGAACGGCGCGGCCGTGCTGGGCTGGGGCGTTGGCGGGATCGAGGCCGAGGCCGCGATGCTGGGCCAGCCGATTTCGATGCTGATCCCCGAGGTCATCGGCTTTGAGCTGACCGGCCAGATGCTTGAGGGCACCACCGGCACCGACCTGGTGCTGAAAGTGGTGGAAATGCTGCGCGCCAAGGGCGTGGTTGGCAAGTTCGTCGAATTTTACGGCACTGGCCTGGACCGTCTGCCGCTCGCAGACCGCGCCACCATCGCCAACATGGCGCCGGAATACGGCGCCACCTGCGGTTTCTTCCCGATCGACGGCGAGACCCTGCGCTACCTGCGCAACACCGGCCGTGATGAGGACCGCATCGCTCTGGTCGAAGCCTACGCAAAGGAAAACGGTTTCTGGCGCGGCCCGGATTACAACCCGGTCTACACCAGCACCCTGAGCCTGGACATGGGCACCATCGTTCCGGCCATCTCCGGGCCGAAACGCCCGCAGGACTATGTGGCGCTGACCAATGCCAAATCGGCCTTCTCGAAAGAGATGGAAGAGACCTTCAAGCGTCCGATAGGCAAGGAAGTCGCCGTCAAGGGCGAGGACTACACCATGGAATCGGGCAAGGTGGTGATCGCTTCGATCACGTCGTGCACCAACACCTCGAACCCTTATGTGATGATCGGCGCTGGCCTGGTCGCGCGCAAGGCGGCGGCCCTGGGCCTGGACCGCAAGCCTTGGGTCAAAACCTCGCTGGCACCGGGTTCGCAGGTCGTGTCCGCCTATCTGGAGGCCGCAGGCCTGCAGGAAGATCTGGACAAGGTCGGTTTCAACCTGGTGGGCTACGGCTGCACCACCTGTATCGGCAACTCCGGCCCGATCCAGCAGGAAATTTCCGAGGCAATTGCCGAGGGCGATCTGGTGGCAACTTCAGTGCTGTCGGGCAACCGCAACTTTGAGGGCCGCATCTCGCCTGACGTGCGCGCCAACTACCTGGCCTCGCCGCCGCTGGTGGTGGCCTATGCACTGGCCGGCACCATGGACATCAACCTGGCGTCCGATCCCATCGCTCAGGACAAGGACGGCAATGACGTCTACCTGAAAGACATCTGGCCCTCGACCCAGGAAGTTGCGGAACTGGTTGAGCAGACCGTCACCCGCGAGGCCTTCCTGTCGAAATACGCCGACGTTTTCAAGGGCGACGAGAAGTGGCAGGCGGTGGAGACCACCGATGCGGAAACCTATGACTGGCCCGCAACCTCGACCTACATCCAGAACCCGCCCTATTTCCAGGGCATGGGCACCGAGCCGGGCACCATCTCGAACATTAAAGATGCCAAGGTTCTGGCGGTTCTGGGCGACATGGTCACCACCGACCACATCTCGCCCGCGGGTTCGTTCGCAACCACCACGCCCGCAGGCCAGTATCTGCTGGAACGTCAGGTACAGCCGCGCGAGTTCAACTCCTACGGTTCGCGCCGTGGCAACCACGAGATCATGATGCGCGGCACCTTTGCCAACATCCGCATCAAGAACGAGATGCTGGACGGCGTTGAGGGTGGCTATACCAAAGGCCCCGATGGCGAACAGACTTCCATCTTTGATGCCTCGATGGCGCATCAGGAAGCAGGCACACCGCTGGTGGTGTTCGGCGGCGAACAGTACGGCGCGGGCTCCTCGCGCGACTGGGCGGCCAAAGGCACCGCGCTCTTGGGCGTCAAGGCTGTGATCGCTGAAAGCTTTGAGCGTATCCACCGGTCCAACCTGGTTGGCATGGGTGTGATCCCGTTTGAATTCACCGGCGGCGACAGCCGCAAATCGCTGGGCCTGACCGGTGAGGAAACCGTGTCGATCAGCGGGCTGGACACCATCCAGCCGCTGCAGGAAGTGCCCTGCGCAATCACCATGGCGGACGGTTCTGTGAAAGAGATCACGCTGAAGTGCCGTATCGATACCGCACCCGAGATCGAATACATCGAACATGGCGGCGTGCTGCACTATGTGCTGCGGAACCTGGCCAAGTCGTAAGACAACAGTTAAGCGAAAATGTGAAAGGGCGCCCCGCCGGGCGCCCTTCTTATGTCAGGGGGGCTGCAGACAGCCCCGGCTACGGGGCGATGGTGCTGCTCAGGATCTCTGCAATCGTGCCATCAGCCTGCAGTTCGGAAATCACCCGGTTGAACACGTTCAAATAGGCATCTGCGCCAGCACTCCGCGACAGGCCAAAGTGCGAATAGGTGCTGGAAATCGGAGTGGCAACAGACGCAATTCTGTCCTGCCAGCCATTTTGCACGACGTGGTAGCGCCCGACCGCGTCATCAATTGCGACCAGGTCAAGCTGACCAAACAGCAGCATTTGCATCAGGCCTTCCACATCGCCGCCGCGAACGATCCGGTTGTTGTTTTCAAAGGCGCGTTCCATCTCCTGATCAATCACGCTGCCGTTCACCATCCCCAGCCGCAGCCGGGAAATCCGCGCATATCCTTCGTCAAGATCCAGCCCTTGCGGATAGCGCTCGCGGTTGTACCAGAATGTGTTGGTCTGCAGAAAGGTCGGCTCAGTGAAGGCCAGATAGGAAGCGCGCGCGGTGGATTTAAATAACGGAAGGATGCCGTCGGCCTCCCCGGATTCAGCCTGTGCTAGGCAGCGCTGCCAAGGCAGCAGAACAACAACGGCCCTTAGCCCGTCAATCCGGTCCGTCACGGCCTCCAGCAGCTTGACCTTCAGCCCGCCGTCGGGAATGCCGCCGGATCCCAGCGTGTAGGGCGGATAGGGATCATAGCAGAATGTCAGTACAGAGTCGGCACGCGCAGTGTCAGCCAACCCGCTAAGGGCAGCAAAGCATGCCAGCAGCACTTTGACGAATCCAGTAGGCTTTTCCACTCTCCTGGCCTTCTCCATACGGGCGGTATCCAGCTTAGCGGGATTGCAAATTACCGCTCCCGCTTGCCTCATGCTTCCGACCTATCCCACAGTAAAATGAAAGAACCTGTAATGGCACTGCCAGCGATCTTCCGAATTGGCGCAGGCACAACCAAAACGATATATTCCTGGTGTCAATACCTGCTATACCGCCCGGTTCAGCTGTGTAAACATTAAATCTGAATACATCTTTTATCCCTCGCGACACTCCTTGATTGACCGGGTCCAATATCATGAAAGAAGCTGTAATAGCAGTCGTTTACCCGGATGTGGACACGTTTGACGAACACGTTGAGGCAGTTCTGGAAATGCTTCCGGAAACCAGACGTTTTCCTGGCTGCATTGAAGCCCATGCCGGTATTAACCGCGCGCGTTTTGAAATTGCCGTTTTCCACCTATGGGAGTCGAATGACCATTTGGAGCGCTATTTGGTCTGGCGTGCCGACCGCGGCGATCTGGACGCCCGCAGCGCCACCATGCGGCGGGAGCAGGATTTCCGGACTTTTTCGGTACCATAAGACCCCGGCCTTCGTATTGAAAGCGCGGCATGGCGCCCGTGCCGCCGGGTACTGCGTTGCATTGCACACTGGCTGTTCGCAATCTGCAGATTGCCTTGGGCACACACCTAGGAAAAAGTGGTGGCATGAAACACACAGACAGCATCACAGGCTATCACGCCCACATCTATTTTGATGAAAACACCGCAGTGCAGGCCCGCGCTCTTTGCCAGCGTGCTGCCGAACTCTTTGGAGCAGAGATGGGGCGCATGCATGAAAAACCCGTCGGACCGCACCCCAAATGGTCCTGCCAGCTGGAGGCCAGCCCGGAGCAGTTTTCCAAGTTGCTGCCTTGGCTGGCATTGAACCGCGATGGGCTGATTGTCTTTGCCCATCCGGAAACCGGTGACGCCCTGGCGGATCATCGGGATCACGCGATCTGGCTGGGAACAGGCCTGGCGCTGGATCTCAGCATCTTCGGCTGACGTTTGCGCAAATTTACCAGAAATTTCCAGTTGCCCGTCAAGCTGGCCCAGCCCGCTGAACATGGAGCGTTTCGTGACGGAAGCTGTGATCATTCAACTGCACCCGCTGCCCGGTAAATATACCGAGCTGGCAGTTCTTGTGAAAAAGATGGTGGAGGCGGCTCGCGGTTTTCCGGAATGCCAACAAGCCGAAACCCTGCTCGCCCCGGACCGGGACGAGATTTCGGTATTTCAAAGATGGACCTGCGCGGAGGCGTTCAGCGAGTATCTGATTTGGCGTTCCAGGCAGGAAGACCTAACGCTTGCCTTTGCGCTGTCGTCAAAGGAACCGGACTTCCGCAGTTTCACCCTGCATGATCCTGGCTAAGGTGCTGCCGCCTGTTTACTGACGTGCCGCCTTTTCCATCGCCGGGCGCAGGGTGCTTTCGATCACCCGCTGGGTAATCGGTCCGGCCCAACGCAGCACAATTTTGCCTTCACCGTCCACCACATAGGTTTCCGGCACGCCGTACACGCCCCAGTCGATGGCCATGCGGCCCTTCTCGTCGCGGCCAATCGCTGCGTAAGGGTCGCCCAGCTCATTCAAAAAGGCCTCGGCATTGGCCAGCTGGTCCTTGTAGTTGATGCCGTAAACCGGGATGCCCTCGTTTGACAGCGCTTCCAGGTTCGGATGCTCGGCCCGGCAGGGCGCGCACCAGCTTGCCCAGTAGTTCACCAGCTTCACACTGCCATCGCGCAGGGTTTCGTCTGTAAACATCTCCTTGCCAGGAAATTCGTCCAGCGCTAGCGGCGGCGCGGGCTGGCCTTCGCGCGCGGACGGCAGGCTGTTGGGGTCTTCGCGGAACATGCCCACCAGGGCAAGGCCGACAAAACCCGCAAACACGATACCGGGGACCGCCATCAGCGGAGAGATCTTAGCCATTGCGCTTCATCCGGGTTTCCAGGGTTTCCATTTCCCGGCGCACCTTGCGGCCGCGCAGAATTGTCAGCACCACCAGCGCCAGCAGCAGCAGCAGCGAGGCACCATAGGCCGACAGCACCGTATCGGCGTATTTTCCAAGATCGGGCATCAGGCCTCCAGCCGTTCGCGCGCCATCAATGCCTTGATGCGGCGGGCGCGGATTTCAGTTCCGGTGCGGTAGAACACCAGTGCTATGAACAACAGCACAAACCCCGCCATGCAGACATAAAGCGGGTTGGAGAACGCATCAGCCACGTTTTCCTTTTCATCAAGGCTCAGCGACGCGCCCTGATGCAGCCCCTGGTTCCAGAAGTTCACCGCATAGCGGCTGAGCACGGCAAAGACCGACCCCACCAGGCAGAGAATTGAGGTCAGGTCCGCGGCGGTGTCGGGATTGTCGATCGCCTCCCACAGGGCAATGTAGCCGAGGTAGAACAGGAACAGCACCAGGAAGGACGTGAGGCGCGGATCCCAGGCCCACCAGGTGCCCCACATCGGCTGGCCCCAGATCGCACCGGTGATCAGCGCGATAACCGTCATTACAATACCAACGGGCGCCGCAGCACGGGCGGCCAGCGCGCTGACGTGATGGCGGCGGATCACCCAGACGAGCGAAGTCACAAGCATCATGAACCAGGCATTGATCGCCATCAGCGCGGCAGGCACATGCAGGAAGATGATCTTGACAGTGGAGCCTTGGCGGTAATCGTCAGGCGTGAAGAAAAAGCCCCAGATCAGCCCCGCGCTGATCAGCACGGCGGAACTGATCCACAAGACCGGCATCACCTTTTCGGTGGTGGTCAGGAACTTCTTTGGATTGGCGTATTCCCAGATCGACATGTTGGCTATTTAGCTCTTGTTCTCGGGTTTCTCAATTCACGGCTCGTTGAAACCGCCTAGCGCAAATTGACGCGCAAGACAGCGGCGCTGGCAAAGGGCAGCAAGGCGATGGAGGCGGCGGAGATGCCGGCCAGCAGCAGCATCGGTGTTTGAACAGCCATGCCTTCAGCCCCGCGGCGGGCCACTTCGGAGCCAAAGATCAGCGTCGGCACATACAGCGGCATCACCAAAAGCGACATCAGCAGCCCGCCGCGTTTCAGCCCCACGGTCAGAGCGGCGCCAAAGGTGCCAATAACGGACAGTGCAGGCGTGCCCAGCAACAGGGAAACCACCAGCCATTGAAAGCCTTGGGCCGGCAGGTTCAGCAGCACTCCCAGCACCGGTGCCGCCATCACCAGCGGCAGCCCGGTGGTAATCCAATGCGCCAGCGCCTTGATCGTCACCGTGCTTTCCAGGGGCAAGGGAGCTGTGGCCAGCAGATCGAGCGAGCCGTCCTCCCAATCCAGCGCCAGCAGCCGGTCGAGCGACAGCAGGCAGGCCAGCAGCGCGCCCAGCCACAGAACGCCCGGAGCGATCTTGGACAGCAGGTCCGATTGCGGACCGACGGAAAACGGCACCATCACAGTTACGATCAGAAAGAACGCGAGGCCAAGGCCAAAGCCGCCGCCGGCCCGGAAGGCCAGCCGCAGATCCCGTATCAGCAGCGCAATCACAGGAAGCCTCCGTCAAAGTCATCCAGCGCCAGCGGTCTGGCCTTATAGGGGCCAACGTCCAGCACCCCGGCCTCCAGCCCCAGATCGATATGAGTGGCAATCAGGGCAGAACCGCCCTGCCCCAGATGCGTGCGCACGGCATCAGCAAACATCGCTACCGAGGTTTTATCGAGGCTTACAGTCGGTTCATCCATGATCCAGATCGGCCGCCCGGTAACCAGCATCCGGCTGAGGCCAAGGCGGCGCTTCTGGCCCGCTGACAGCGCACCTGCCTGCCGGTCTCGCAGGGTTTGCAGATCAAACCCGTCCAGCGCCTGTTCAATGCCATTGCGGCCAAAAACACTGGCCCAGAAGGTCAGGTTTTCGGCAACGGTCAGCGTCGGCTTCAGCCCGTCGGAATGGGCGGCATAGGCAATCTGGTCCTCGGCTCCTTCGACTCGCCCCTTCGGTGGCGGCTGCAATCCGGCGACAGTGCGCAGCAAGGTTGTCTTGCCAATGCCATTGGGGCCGCGCAGGATCAGCGCCTTGCCAGGCGCCAGAGCAAAGTTCAGGCCCTCCAGCACCGGTATACCGCCGCGCGCCACGCTCAGATCCGTCACAGTCAATGTCATGAAGTTCGCTTATCCCGTTGTGCCCGCGCATCAAAAGACCATGCAGCCGCATCCCGCTTTGCGGCAGGTCAAATACATCTTCAGAAAGTCAGACCGCCAGCGCCGCCATGGCAATCCGGCGCCCTTCGGACAGCAGCACATTATAGGTGCGGCAGGCAGCGGGCGAGTTCATGACCTCAACCCCCAGCCCAGCCCCTTCCAATGCTTTGCGCAGACCTGCCGGAATATGCGCGATTTCCGCGCCGGTTCCTATGAACAGGACGTCGATCTCCCCGGCCAGCGCCAGCAGCGGTGCGTCATCCGCATAGCCGCCCCAGGCCGATGTCCCTGCCGCCGAGGTCAGCACCGCGCCCTGATGCACCTGCCCGCCGATGCGGAAGAATCCTGCGCCATAGCCGTCAATCGGCTGCGCGTCGGAAAAGCTCACTTCATTCAGGCGCATATGGGGGGTCCTTTCAGTCAAACACCGGGAGGCTGGATAACACGGCCAGCGCAATCACGGAATAGGAGGCAAAGCGATAGAGCTTCTCCAGCTTGGGATCAAACAACGCCTTGCCGGTCAGCGTGGTGACAACATAGGGGATGCCCAGCAATGCAGCCAGGATCACCGCCTGCAGGCTGGCCAGCCCGCCAAAGATCAGGTTGACCGCAATCACCACATCCAGCGCCGCCAGAAACACGATGGTGTTGGCGCGCACCCGCGCCACATCACGCACATTGGCCAGGTAAAAGACAATGATCACCGGCCCTGTCAGACCGGTCATGCCGCCAACCATGCCAGCCGCCCCACCGATGCCAAACCGGCCGGGCCAGCCCAGCCGCCCCTGCCAGCGCCAGCCGGAAACAACTGCCGCCAGCGTCACCCCGATCACGCCTGCCGCCAGCCAGCGCAGGGTCAGCGGATCCAGTTGCGACATGACCCACAGCCCGGCAGGCACGGTAACAGCGGCGGCCATTGCCAGCGCGCCGACCTCGGCCTTGTCGGCCTTGCTCCAGGCCTGCGGGAACAAGGTGATGGTGGAAAACACACCCATCAGCACCATCAGAAACACCACATCTGCCGAGGGCAGGAATTGCGCGCCGACGGGCACAAAAATCATCGCGGTGCCAAAACCAGTGAAGCCGCGGACTAATCCCGCGGCTCCAATAGTCAGCAAAAGCCAGAACAACCCCGGCGTGGCCAGGGCTGCCTGAAAGGCCTCAAGCATCGATGTTCGAGAACTGGTTGCCGGTGGTGTTTGCCTGTTTCGACCAGTCGCGCTTCACCCCCAGTTTCAGCAGGATGGTGGAGGCGACAAAGACCGACGAGTAGGTCCCGACCAGAACACCCCAGATCATGGCAAAGACAAAGCCGCGGATCACGTCGCCGCCCAGCACATACAGCGAGATCAGCGCCAAGAGCGTGGTGACCGAGGTCATCACCGTCCGGCTGAGAGTCTCGTTGATCGAGATGTTCAGAACCTCGGCCAGATCCTTCTTCTTGTAGCGGCGCAGGTTCTCACGCACCCGGTCGAACACAACCACCGTATCGTTCAGCGAATAGCCGACGATGGTCAGCAGGGCGGCGATGATGGCCAGGTCGAATTTGATCTGCAGTTCCGAGAACACACCGATGGTCAGCACCACGTCATGCACCAGGGCCGCCACCGCACCGAGCGCGAACTGCCACTCAAACCGCAGCCAGATGTAGACAAGCACAGCCCCGATCGCGAGGGCCACCGCGTAAATCGCCGTGGTGATCAGCTCACCCGAGACCTTGGGGCCGACGGATTCGACGGACACAAACTTGATGCCCGGTGCCACTGCGTCCAGCGAAACCTTCAGCGTCTCGACCATATCGCCCGAGATCGCCTCGCCGTCGTCTTGTGCCTGGATGCGGATCATCGCGACGTGCTGGTCTTCCTCGAAGGTCGGGTCAAACACCTCGGTGATCGACACATCCCCCAGCCCCAGCGGCGAAATGGCATCACGGTAAGCGCCCACATCCACGGTTTCAGACGCTTCGGTCCGGAGAGTTGTGCCGCCGCGGAAATCGATACCGAAGTTCAGCCCCTGCAGCAGGAAGGAGGCAACCCCCACCACCATCATCAGGGCTGAGATGCCCAGCCACAGCTTGGCGCGTTTGAAGAAATCGAATGAGGTCTTCTGAGGAACAAGTCTTAACCGCATATCACACCTCAATCGTTTTCGGACGGCGCCGTTCAAACCACATGATGATCATCAGCCGGGTGACAAAGATCGCGGTGAAAACCGAGGTCAGAATGCCCAGCCCAAGGGTGATCGCAAAGCCGCGCACCGGGCCGGAGCCCATGGCGAACAGGATCACCGCGGTGATGAAGGTGGTGATGTTGGCGTCAAGAATGGCGCTCAGCGCCTTGGAGTAGCCTTCGTCAATCGCCTTGGCCGGGCCGCGGCCCGCCTTCAGCTCTTCTCGGATGCGTTCAAAGATCAGCACGTTGGCGTCCACCGCCATACCAACCGTCAGAACGATACCGGCAATGCCTGGCAGCGTTAGCGTGCCGCCAATGAGGCTGAGCATACCGAAAATCAGCGCGATGTTCAGGATCAGCGCCACATTGGCAAACAGGCCGAACAGACCATAGCTGAGGCCCATGAACACCAGCACCGCGATAAAGGCCACGATGGTGGCGATCTTGCCCGCATCAATGCTGTCCTGGCCCAGTTCGGGGCCAATGGTGCGTTCTTCCAGGAACTCCAAGCCTGCCGGCAATGCGCCTGCGCGCAGCAGAACCGCCAGATTAGTGCTTTCCTCGATGGTGAAATTGCCGGTGATGATGCCCGAACCGCCCGGGATATGCGACTGGATCACCGGGGCCGAGACGACCTCGTCATCCAGCACAATGGCAAAGGGCGAGCCGATGTTTTCCGCCGTGTAATCGCCAAAGCGGCGCGCACCGGAGGTGTTGAAGCGGAAGGTCACCGCAGGCCGGCCGTTCTGGTCGAACGACGGCTGCGCATCCACCAGGTCCTCGCCGGTCACTACAGCAGCAGCTTCGATCGTGTAGTAAATGCCGCTTTCATCCAGTGACGGGATGATCTTATTGCCGATACCAGGCGCCGCATCTGCGTCGCTGCCGCGGCCCACAACCGGGTTGAAAGTCAGCTGCGCGGTGGTGCCGATGATCGCCTTCAGTTCTGAAGCAGAGCCAATCCCCGGCACCTGGATCAGGATCCGGTCAGCGCCTTGGCGCTGGATGGTCGGCTCGCGGGTGCCGACCTCGTCGATCCGGCGGCGCACGATTTCCAGCGACTGGCGCACGGTGCGGTCGTCCGAGGCAATTTTCTCTGCCTCGCTCAAGCGCACCACCAGGGTGCCGGCTTCGGCGGAAACTTCAATGTCGTTGGCGCCCACACCGGTCAATGTGGTAATCGGATTGGCCAGCTCGCGCACGACCTCCAGCGCACGGGCCATGCCTTCGGGCTTGGTGATTTTCACGCGAATCTCATCCGCCTGCCCCGGCTGGCGGCGGAACGTGCCAACAGTGCCGCGCTCGGGCCGCAGCGCATCACGCACTTCCGGCCACAGGGCATCCATCCGCGCCTCATAGACGTCTTCGACCTGCACTTCGGCCAGCAGATGCGCGCCGCCCCGCAAATCGAGGCCCAGGTTGACCAGCCCCGACGGCAGATACGACGGCCACTGACCGACCGCTTGCAACCGTTCCGGCGTCTCACCCTTGGCGATGATATCCGCCGCGGCGTCGTTGGCCTGTTCGACGCGGGTGTAGAATCCGTTTGGCAGGGCAAGCATCAGACCGGCCGCGCACACCAGCCAGATTAGCACCCTCTTCCAGAGATCAATTTGCAGCATTGCCCTGCCTTTTCAGTTTGTTACAGGTCTAAGCTTACGACACAGGGTCGGTTTTGCTCAGCACCTGGGCAATGGTTGCCTTGATGACGCGCACTTTCACGCCATCGGCGATTTCAACTTCAATCTCGCCGTCTTCCTTGACCTTGGACACCTTGCCGATCAGACCGCCCTGGGTCACGACCTGGTCACGCACCCGCAGCTGATCAACCATCTTCTGATGTTCTTTCACCTTCTTCTGCTGCGGCCGGATCAGCAGGAAGTACATGATCGCGAAGATCAGGATAAGCGGGAGAAATTGGGCGATTGCGCCACTGTCCATGGGATTTTCCTTCTGTCAAAGCGGCATGAGGTTTCATGCCGGAAATTTGCAGCGGAACCTATGCGCTGGGGGGATGGGTTGCAAGGCTGCCGCAAAGCAAAAGCGCAGCCGGTATAGGCCGTTGCAGGATTGCCTGGATACCGTGCCGGGAAAGGCCGTCCAATCCGCTTGCCCAGTGACCGGCATCCCCAAGTTGCACATAGACCGCGCGCGCCCCTTCCCCTTTGTTCACCCTTGCGTCATAGGATGGGCCTACTGATTCAAATCACAATTCAACGCTAGGAGAGACTCTCATGCATGACATCCGCGCTATCCGCGAAAACCCTGCCGCATTCGACGCCGCTGTGGCGCGGCGCGGGGATGCGGGCGTGTCATCCGAGATCCTGGCGCTGGACGAGGCGCGGCGCGCCAAGATCCAGGCGGCAGAGGCCGCCCAGGCCCTGCAGAACAAGGCCTCCAAAGAAGTCGGCGCCGCCAAGGGCCGCGGCGATGAGGCCGAGTTCGAGCGCCTGCGCGCACTGGTGGCCGAGAAGAAGGCCGAAGTGGCGGTGATGAACACCGAGGCCAAAGAGTTGGATCAGCAGCTGACCGATATGCTGATGACCATCCCGAACCTGGCCTTCGATGAGGTGCCGCTGGGCGAAGATGAAGACGACAACGTCGAAATCCGCCGCTGGGGTGACCCGAAGGAACTCGGTTTCGACGCCAAGGAGCATTTCGAGATCGAAGGCGTGAAGCCCGGCATGGATTTCGAAACCGCGGCCAAGCTCTCGGGCAGCCGTTTTGTGGTGCTGTCCGGTGCGGTGGCGCGTATCCACCGCGCGCTGGCGCAATTCATGATCAACACCCATGTGGATGAGAACGGCCTGACCGAGGCCTGGACCCCGGTTCTGGTGCGCGAAGAGATGATGTACGGCACCGGCCAGCTGCCCAAGTTCGGCGAGGACAGCTACAAGACCACCAACGGCTGGTGGCTGGTTCCGACTGCCGAGGTCACGCTGACCAATATCGTCAATGGCATGACGGTCGAGGAAGGCTACCTGCCGCGCCGCTATGTGGCGCACACCCAGTGTTTCCGTTCCGAGGCAGGGTCGGCCGGCAAAGACACCTCCGGAATGCTGCGCCAGCACCAGTTCGAGAAGGTCGAAATGGTCTCGGTCACGCATCCGGACAAAAGCGGTGAAGAGCATGAGCGCATGACCCGTTGCGCCGAAAACATCCTGGAGCGGCTGGGCCTGCCCTATCGCACCATTGTTTTGTGCACTGGCGACATGGGCTTCGGCGCCAGCAAGACTCACGACATCGAGGTCTGGGTGCCCGGCCAGAAAACCTACCGCGAGATTTCTTCGGTCTCGGTCTGCGGTGACTTCCAGGCCCGCCGGATGAATGCGCGCTTCAAGCCCGCTGATGGCGGCAAGCCGCAATTTGTGCACACACTGAACGGCTCCGGCCTGGCGGTGGGCCGTTGCTTGATTGCAGTGCTGGAGAATGGCCAGCAGGCGGATGGTTCTGTGAAGCTGCCCGAGGTGCTTGCACCTTATCTGGGCGGCAAGCTGACCCTGACCGCGGATGGTGCACTGGCCTGACCCAAACGCCAGTGCAAGACAGAAACCGGCGCCATATGGGTGCCGGTTTTTTCTATTCACTCAACGCCTTACGCGCTATTTCTTCATCTTCTTCTTGCCGGCACCTTTGGCTGCCAGAATTGCCTGGGCCTTTGCCTTTTCTTTCTCGATGGCCTTTTTCGCTTTCGCCTTGACCTTCTTGGCCTTCTGCTTGGCTTTAATTCTTGCCGCTGCAAATTCCACCGCCAGTTGCGCCGCTTTACGCTTGGCTTTACGGGCCTTGGCCTGCGCCTTGGCGGCCTTATCCTCCGCTGCCCGGCGCGCGGCCTCGGCGGCTTCCAGCTTGGCGTTCAGCTCACCCTGCAACTTATCAGAAGCCTTACCTGCCGATGGTTTGACCACTTTCTTCTCTGGACTCTTTCCGTTCACGAACCGGGTCTCCTTATATTCAGGCACGCAAGATATTCAGGCACGCAAGGCCCGGCAGCCGCAGCCGTCTAAGCCTTGGCAGCCTCCAGCAGTACCACCGCAGGTCTGGTTACGATACCCGTGATGCTGTGCAGCAGCGGTTTCCCCACGCCGGCAAGATCGGATGAGCCTGGACTATTCGCGCAGGTTACGGCCCCTTACATCAAATGCCCCCCTCAGCCCGGAAAGGGCACCAGGCATTTCTTATCTTCATCCCACAGCTTCAGCGTCAGCGCTCGCACTGCTTCGGCAAATTTGATCCGGCGCAGCCCCAGTTCCGGCGGCAGGCTGTAGTGGCACTGGCGCAGCCGGTAGGACGGGATGCGGGCATTGTAATGATGGATATCATGCAGGGTGATATTGGCCACCGCCATGTCGAAGATCCAGCCGAAATCCAGGCAAGAGGACCCCTGCAGCGCCGCCACCTGCGGGTTCAAATCCGGACGGCGGTCCCAATAGGTGTCCTCAAAATTATGCTGCAGGTAGACCAGGAAAACACCGATCATGCCGCCCAGGAATGAAAACGCCAGCCAAATCCAGATGCCGGTTATCCCTGCCACCCGGTACAGCAACGCCAGCATGGCCACGATCACCAGATTATGCAGGACCACCCCCAGCGCCCCGAAACGCCGGGTATTTTTGGGCCAGCGGTAACGGATGAAATAGGTGAATGCCGCCCCAAGCGGCACCAGCACAAGCGGATTGCGGTACAAACGGTAGCCCAGCCGCTCCCAGAACCCGGCCGTCTTCCACTCCCGCACGGTCATGGTGTGGATCTCGCCGGTCTCGCGGTGCTCCAGATTACCGATGTTGGAATGATGCAGGTTGTGGTTCTGCTTCATCACCTCAAACGGCGCAAAGGTGAAGGGCGACAGCACATGGCCGGCAATCTCGTTCTGGACCCGGGTTTCAAACAGCGAATGATGCCCGGTGTCATGCTGAAGCACATACAGCCGCACTGCGGCAAAGGCAAAAACCACACCTGCCGGCAGCATCACAAACCACTGGTCCGCATAGGCGACGGCCACGGTAAGCGCCGCAAAGTAGACCGCAAATGTACCGAAATAGCTGAGCGACGCCAGCCGGTTGTCCTGTTGTGTGAATTGACGCGTATGTGTCCTCAGATCCATGAACCCGTCCCTAAAGCCGATGCGTGACAACTGTGCAAAACGCGCATCCCGTCCAAAGTAGATTTCCAGATAACTCCGCCTTGTGCAAAAACAAGGTTATCACCGGATAAACCATTCAACTTGAAAGGTATCAATCTGCAGCAGTGAAGGAAACACAGAGAAGCCAAGCCCCGCATGAAGCAGGCAAAAGGCCGCTCAGCCCCGCGCAACGCAAAAGCGCCGCCCGTCAGGGCGGCGCCGGGCCCAACGGGCCTAGGTATTTCTTTGGAAATGCCGCAGGCCGGGCGGGAGCACCCTGCCCTAGCTGGATCCGCCGCCGCGCTTATTCAAATGCTTGGCCAAAGCGCCGGCATTCTTGGCCCGCTTGCCCTTATAAGGGTTCTTGTCGCCCTGGCCGCGCATATACAGCCGGATCGGAGTGCCAGGCATGTCGAAATCTTCACGCAGGCCGTTAACCAGATACCGGTTATAGCTCTCCGGCAGCTTATCGGGATGCGAGCACATCACCACAAACCCCGGCGGGCGGCTTTTGGCCTGGGTCATGTAACGCAGCTTGATCCGCTTGCCCTGCGGCGCTGGCGGCGGGTGCTGTTCCAGCATGCCAACCAGCCAGCGGTTCAGCGCCGCGGTCGGCACCCGCCGGTTCCACACGGTATAGGCGCGCATGATCGCGTCATGCAGCCGGTCCAGCCCCTTGCCTGTTTTGGCCGAAACCGTCACCAAAGGCGCGCCGCGCAGCTGCGGCAGCAGGCGGCCGAAGGCTTCCTTCAGGTCGCGCAGCTTTTCCTGCTTGTTGTCTTCGATGTCCCATTTGTTGACTGCAACCACAACCGAGCGGCCTTCGCGCTCGGCCAGGTCGGCAATCCGCAGGTCCTGCTGTTCAAACGGGATATCCGCATCCAGCAGCACCACCACAACTTCGGCGAATTTCACCGCGCGCAGGCCATCGGACACGGACAGCTTTTCCAGCTTTTCCTGCACCTTGGCCTTTTTGCGCATGCCGGCAGTGTCAAACACCCGCATCGGCACGCCGTTCCAGTTCATCCGCAGCGAGATCGCATCGCGGGTGATGCCTGCCTCGGGTCCGGTCAGCAGCCGGTCCTCGCCCAGGATCTTGTTGATCAGCGTCGACTTGCCCGCGTTGGGGCGGCCCACAACAGCAACCTGCAGCGGCTTGGCATCGGTCGGCTCGGGAATGCTCTCGGCCTCGTCCTCACCGATTTCTTCGTCCAGCACCACATCGGTGACCGGCGAATGATCCACCGCTTCGGATTCAAACTTCTCTGCCAGCGGCATCAGGACCGAATACAGATCCGGCATCCCTTCGCCATGCTCGCCGGACAAGCGCAAGGGCTCGCCCAGGCCAAGGCTGTAGGCCTCCAGCACACCGGCTTCGGCGGCGTTGCCTTCGGCCTTGTTGGCAACCAGGATCACATGGGCGGATTTGCGGCGCAGGATGTCGGCAAACAGCTCATCGGTCGGTGTCACGCCGGTGCGCGCATCAATCATGAACATGCAGATATCGGCCATATCCACCGCCCGCTCGGTCAGGCGGCGCATCCGGCCCTCGAGCGAGTTGTCAGTGGCATCTTCCAGACCCGCAGTATCAATCACTGTAAACCGCAGGTCGCCCAGCCGCGCTTCGCCCTCGCGCAAATCGCGCGTGACACCCGGCTGGTCGTCGACCAAAGCCAGCTTTTTGCCCACAAGGCGGTTGAACAGGGTGGACTTGCCCACATTGGGACGGCCCACGATGGCGAGGGTAAAGGACATCAGACCAGCTTTCTGCGATTCAGACGCGGCTCATAACGCATCCGGGCGGCTTCCGCCACCCGGAAACACGGATCAGCGGTATGCCAGCAATTCACCCTTGGAGGAAACCACGTAAAGAGTCCGCCCTGCAACAACCGGTGCGGTGGTGGCGCCGCCCGGCACTTCAATGGTTCGGGTCAGGCTGCCGTCCTGCGGGTTGAAGAACCGCAGCAGGCCGTCGTTGGAGGCGACAATGATCTGCCCGCCCGCCAGAACGGGGCCGTAATGGACATGGATCCGGCCGCGCTTGCCGGGTTTGTCTTTCAGAAACCCAGGCAGATCCACTGCCCAGACCACCTCGCCGCTGCCGCCGTCCAGACGCAGCAGCCGGTTCTGATCGCTGACCTGGAACAGGCTGCCGCCCGCGGGCCATGCGGTTCCAGAGGCGCCTTCGCGCGCGGTCCACAGCCGGTCACCGGTTTCCAGATCAATCGCCACGGTGCGGCCCGAGTTGTTGCCCGCATACAGACGCTTGCCCGAAACCACCGGCGCACCGGTCACATCGCTGATCCGCGACAGGGTCTGGCCGGTGCGCTGGCCGGAGACGGACGCGCTCCAGCGCCGCAAGCCGCCGCGGCGGAAGGTAGCGATCAGATCGCCGGACCCAAAGGCAAAAACCGCCAGATCATTGGTCACCACAGGCGCAGGCGCGCCAAGGATGTTCGACGCCGAGGGCGAAGCCTCAATTTGCCAGGCGATGCGGCCGTCTTTGGTGTTGACCGCCCAGCCGGTGTCATCGCCAGCCACCAGATAAACCAGCCCGCCGCTGACCCGCGGCTGGCCGGATCCGGTGGCGTCCAGCTCCTGGCGCCAGATCAGGCTGCCGTCGGCGGCGTTCAACGCCGTCAGCACGCCATAGCCCGAGGAGATGTAGAGCACACCATCGTCATAGGCCAAACCGCCACCGGTTGCCTGGCCCTCGTCATCTGCTGCCGGGATCAGCGTGCTGCGCCACAACACCTGGCCCTGCGGCGATACCGCCGAGACCTGTGCTGCGCTGTCCAGCGCGTAAATACGCCCGCCGCCAACAACTGGTGTTGCGGTGATACGCTGGCGCCGCCCATCGCCGTCGCCGATGGACGCGGACCAGATCCGCTGCGGCGCCGCCGACAGCGCCGGATGCGATGTGCGGGTGGCCTCGGCGCCATGGCCTTGGGCCCAGCTTGCGTTTGCCACCTGCTTGGGCAAGGAGATTGCGCGGGATTGATTAACCACCTCAATTGCGGCCTCTGGACGGATGTCCTCGCGTTCGCCGCGCAGGATGATCTCCTCCTCCGAACAGGCGGCCAGAATTGCCACCGCTGCGGTGCCGCACAAAAATGCCCGTGTCCGGGAGAAAGTTCTGTTTTTTGTCATTGCCCTGCCCTGTCTGCCGTTCGTGTTCCGCAAGTTCCCATCCGCGGAGCGCCTTACCCCTCAGGCGCAGAGGCATCCTCAACGGAGCCGCCAAGCGCCACAATCACCTGAGTGGCCCGTTCTTTCAAGTCCGCACTCACAGCCGCATCCGCCGCAATCCCGCGAAGCCGGGTGATTGCGGCAGCGCTGTTGCCCTCTTCAATCTCCAAAAGCGCCAGCTGTTCGGATGCCAGCAGCGCCAGCGGCGCGCCCGGCTGGGCCAGCGCCTCATATTGCAGACGCCGGTCGCCGGCGCTCAGGGTTCCGGACTGCAGGGCCAGCGCCTTAAAGCTGGCGATATGGCGGTAAATCAGCGGCAGCTCGCCATTGACTGCCACGGCTTCCAGCCGCGCCACTGCCTCAGCAGTGTTCCCCGCGTCCGCCAGCGCACCGGCTTCAAGCATCTTCAGAATGGCCGAGCCGCCTGCGCTTTCGGCTGAAACTGCAGCCAGCGCTTCGGACCGGCTGCCGCTGCCGTCAATCTCCAGCGCCGCGGTGATCGCATCCCCCAGTGCTTCGGCCGCTGCCTGGTCCTGTGCCTTGCTGTACTCACGGAACGCAGCGCCGCCGACGATCAGCGCCACCACAGCACCGCCGATCCAGCCGTAGCGCTTCAGCATCAGGAAAAGCCGGTCACGGCGGACCTCTTCGGTCACCTCGTCGATAAAGCTGTCGGTATCGCTCATGAAAAGCCCCTGATATGCGCGGCCCGGACGTTCCGCCCAAACCGGTATTGAATGCGTTGCGCCCCTCTTAACCCGGCTCAAAGCCCAAGCCAAGTGGCGCGTTTAAACCAGAAACGCCGGCAATTACGCCAGAAAAGCAAGAAATGTGAACTAAACCACTTAGTTTAGAATGGACATCTCCTATATCAGGCTTATCACATACGCGCGACTCCCGTTGTGAGCAGGCCCCGCCGTATTCTGGCTATGGCTCATTTTGCACCCGGGACCAGACAAGAAACAGGAAGACCCGATATGCGTATCATTCCGATGCTGACTGCAGTGGCTGTGACGGCCGGACTCTATCTGGTGGTGTTTGAGCGCGACGATCTGATGGCCTTTGCCCGGGGCGAAAATGCTCCGGAGGCAGCCGAGGCCGAAACCGGCACTGATGACGGCCAGGCGCTGACCCAAACCGCAGACACGCGCGTTGGCGTGGTGGCCCTGCAAAGCAAGGCGCGCACCATCGGCAGCGCGGTCATCCTGCGCGGCCAGACCCAGGCGGTCCGTCAGGTCGAAGTCCGGGCCGAGATCACATCGACCGTGATATCCGAACCTCTGCGCAAAGGGTCCCATGTTAAGAAGGGCGACCTTCTGTGCGAGCTGGATCCCGGCACCCGCCCGGCCATGCTGCTGCAGGCGCAGGCCCAACTGAAAGAAGCCCGGATCAATCTGACCGCCTCCTCTAAGCTGTCGCAGGGCGGTTATGCATCGGAAACCCGGCTGGCTTCATCCGAGGCCGCGGAGCGGACGGCGTTGGCTGCCGTGGCCACAGCAGAAAAAGAACTCAGCCATCTGACCATCACCGCGCCGTTTGACGGCCTGCTGGAAAGCGACACCGCCGAGCTGGGCAGCCTGCTGCAGCCCGGCAGCCTGTGCAGCACGGTAATCCAGCTCGACACCATCAAGCTGGTTGGCTACGTGCCCGAGGCCGAAGTGAACAAGGTGACCCTGGGCGCCACGGCGGGCGCCGAACTGGCAACCGGCCAGCAGGTGCAAGGGGAAGTCACCTTCCTCAGCCGCTCTGCCGACCCGAACACCCGCACGTTTGAGGTGGAAATCACCGTGCCCAACCCGGATCTCAGCATCCGGGACGGCCAAACGGCGGATATTGCGATTTCTTCAGCCGGCCGGCTTGCGCATAAGCTGCCGCAATCGGCGCTGACGCTGAACAACGAAGGCAAGCTGGGCGTGCGTGTTGTCGGTTCCGACAGCACCGTGGTATTCTACCCTGTGCAACTGCTCAGGGATGAGGCCGACGGCGTCTGGCTCGGCGGCCTGCCCGAAACTGCGGATGTGATCGTGGTGGGGCAGGATTTTGTGACCGAAGGCGTCGCCGTGGCGGCCACCTACCGGGAGACTGAACAGTGATTGGCATCGTCGATTGGGCTGCCGGCCGTGCCCGGATGGTCCTCGCCTTTATAGCAATCTCGCTGCTTGTCGGCGGCGTCGCCTATTCGATGCTGCCCAAAGAGGGCGAGCCGGATATCGAAATCCCCGCCCTGTTCATCTCGGTCCCCTTCCCCGGCATCTCGGCCGAGGATTCCGAATCCCTGATGGTCAAGGTGATGGAGACCGAGCTGGCCGATCTTGACGGGCTCGATAAGATGACCTCCACCGCCGCCGAAGGCTATGCCGGTGTGGCGCTGGAGTTTGATTTCGGCTGGGACAAGACCGCGATCATGGCCGACGTGCGCGACGCCATGGACAAAGCCGAGGCAGAGTTTCCCGAAGGCGCCGAGAAATACTCGATCACCGAAATCAACTTCTCGGAATTCCCGATTGTCATCGTGAACTTGACCGGCGCGGTGCCGGAACGCACGATGGCGCGCATTGCCAAAGACTTGCAGGACGATCTTGAAGCCTTGGACGCCGTGCTGGAAGCCGGGATCGCCGGCAACCGCGACGAAATGGTCGAGGTGCTGATCGACCCGCTGCGGCTGGAGGCCTATAACGTCACAGCACTTGAGCTGATCAATGTTGTGCAGAACAACAACCAGCTGATTGCGGCAGGTGAAGTGGAAACGGCGCAGGGCACCTTTGCGGTCAAGATCCCCTCCTCGTTCGACGAAGTGAAGGATATCTATCAGCTGCCGGTCAAAACCAACGGCGACCGTGTGGTTACCCTTGGGGAGCTGGCGCAGATCAACTTTACCTTCGAGGACCGGGTCGGCACCGCCCGTTTTAACGGCGGCGACACGGTGGCGCTGCAAGTGGTCAAACGCAAGGGCTACAACGTTATCGACACCGTCAACCTGGTGAAGGAGACCATCAACACGTCCAAGGCCAAATGGCCGCCGGAACTGCAGGCAGCGGTCGAAGTCGGCACCTCCAACGACCAAAGCCGCGTTGTCGGCTCGATGGTCAGCCAGCTTGAAGGCTCGGTTCTGACCGCCGTAGCGCTGGTGATGATCGTTGTTCTGTCCGCGCTTGGCAGCCGTGCAGCGCTGCTGGTCGGCTTTGCGATCCCGACCTCGTTCCTCTTGTGCTTTGCCTTCCTGGCGCTGATGGGCGTCACCATTTCCAACATGGTGATGTTCGGCCTGATCCTGGCCGTGGGCATGCTGGTGGATGGCGCCATTGTCATCGTGGAATATGCCGACAAGCGCATTAAGGAAGGCACCGGCCCGATGCACGCCTATGTCGAGGCGGCGCAGCGGATGTTCTGGCCGGTGGTGTCTTCTACCGCGACCACGCTTTGTGCATTTCTGCCCCTGCTGTTCTGGCCCGGTGTGCCCGGTGAATTCATGGGGATGCTGCCGGTCACGATGATCTTCGTGCTGTCCGCCTCGCTGGTGGTGGCGCTGATCTACCTGCCTGTAATGGGCGGCGTCACCGGCCGCATCAGCCGCACGTTTGAAGGCGCCTCCCGCGCCTTGCGCATGGTCGCGCCCTGGTGGCTGCGCGCCGCTTTGGTGCCGGTGGCCATGTGGGGCATGTTTGCAGGCGCCATGCAGATGCTGAACCCGTCTTACCTGCTGGGCGGCGGGGCCGGCGGATTGGGCGGTGTGCTGTTTGGCGGGCTGGTCTTCACGCTTGCCTCCTTTGCCGCCTCCATCACCCTTAGCGCGGTCAAGATCGAGCGCGAGCAGAAAGAAGTCGTCCCCGGCTACCACCACACACCCTTTGGCCATGTGATCAAATTCATCGCCGGCAACCCGGTAATGCCCATCGTGACCATCGCTGTGGTCGCTTTCTCCATCATGACGGTGTTCAAAACCTTCGGTGAGAACAACCTGGGCGTTGAGTTCTTTGTGGATTCGGAACCGGAGCAAGCCACCGCCTACGTCCGCGCCCGCGGCAACATCTCGTTGCTGGAAAAGGACGAAATGGTCCGCGCCGCCGAAGACATCATCCTGCAGCACCACGCTGTGATCAACGTCTTTTCCTTTGCCGGCGACGGCGGGTTGAACACCGACAGCTCGGGCGCGCAGCTGCCGCCTGATACCATCGGCCAGGTCCAGTTTGAGATCATCCCCTGGGAAGACCGCCCCACCGACAGCGAGCCGCTGGACGGCTGGTTCGGCGGGTTGCTAAGCAAATACCTGGGCTTTGAAAAAGAACTCATTGCCGAGGAATACGACGGCAACACGGTTCTGGATGAGCTGAACGCCGAAATGGTCAAGCTGCCCGGGTTCGAGGTTGAGGTCCGCGCCCTGGCGCAAGGTCCGGCCTCCGGCAAACCAGTGCACCTGCGCCTGCGCGGCGACGGCTGGGACGACCTGACCTCTGCCACCCTGGCCGCACGGGAGCATTTTGAAAACACCCCCGGACTGATCCTGATCGAAGACAGCCTGCCGCTGCCCGGCATTGACTGGCAGATCGACGTCGATGTGACAAAGGCCGGCCGTTACGGCGCCGATGTGGCAACCGTTGGCGCGATGGTGCAGCTTGTGACACGCGGCGTGCTGCTGGGCGACATGCGGATGGACAGCTCGGACGAAGAAATCGACATCCGCGTCCGCCTGCCGGAGCAGGACCGGGTGCTGTCAACGCTCGATAACCTCAAGGTCCGCACTGCCGACGGGCTGGTGCCGCTGTCCAATTTCATCACCCGCCAGCCGGTGCCGAAACTGGCGCAGATCAACCGCATCGGCCAAGAGCGCTACTATGACGTGAAGGCCGACGTGGACGCGGGGCTGAGCAAGGCCGTGATCGAAGATCCGGATACCGGCGAAATGACCCGCTTGGCGCTGCTGAAGGACCTGCCCGAAGGCACGCAGGCAACCGGAGAAACCATCGTCTCGCCCAACGGCAAGACCCTGCAGCTGGTCCAGCTGACGGGTGCCGAAAGCCTTGAGGCGCTGAAGGCAGCATTTGAGGACGGTGCCAGGATCAGCCCGGTAAACCCGAACGAGCGGATCGCCGTCATTACCGAGTGGCTGGAAAGCGACCCGCTGCCGCGCGGTATCAGCTGGGAATGGACCGGCGACCAGGAGGAGCAGGAGGAATCCGGCGCCTTCCTGTCCAAGGCGTTTGCCGGCGCGCTGGCGCTGATGTTCGTGATCCTGCTGGCCCAGTTCAACAGTTTCTACAACGCGGCGCTGGTGCTGCTGGCAGTGGTTCTGTCCACCACCGGCGTGCTGATCGGCATGATGGTGATGCAACAGCCGTTCTCGATCATCATGACCGGCACCGGCATCGTGGCGCTGGCGGGGATTGTGGTGAACAACAACATCGTGCTGATCGACACCTACCAGGAGTTCAGCCAGCAGATGCCGCGTATCGAGGCGATCATCCGCACCGCCGAGGCACGTATCCGCCCGGTGCTGCTGACCACTATCACCACGATGGCCGGCCTCACCCCGATGATGTTCGGCGTCAGCCTGGACTTCATCAACGGCGGCTACTCGATCGACAGCCCCACCGCGCTGTGGTGGAAACAGCTGGCAACCGCTGTGGTATTCGGCCTGGGCATCGCCACAGTGCTGACCTTGGTGGTCACCCCCTCGCTGCTGGCCATCCGGGTGTGGTTCGCCACCTACATGGGCGCCTTGGGCCGGGCGCTGTCGCGGATCACCCGCGGCCGCTCCAGCCGCATCGCGCAGGACTCACGCCTGTTCAAAAAGGCGCGCCAGCTGCCGACGACGGAAATCCAGTGGGTCGAAAGCGAAGCCCCCGAATCAGTTGAAGCCCCAGCGGAGGAGGGAGAACCCGAACCGCCCGCACCGCAGGGCCGCCTGCGCGCAGCCGAATAACCGGCCACAAAAAAGCCCCGCTCCGGCGGGGCTTTTCTTTGCAGCAGCCGGAGCGCGCCCAGCCGTTGCCCGGATCAGTCGGTAAAGGTGTATTCACCCAGATCACACAGATCGAGACCAAAGTCTTCTGCTTCGGATCCATCGTCAAAGCTGCCGCGGATGTCGTAGACGCAGGTGGTTGCGCCATCGGCAATCACCACACCGATCTCATAACCTGGCGCCAGATAGCCGCCATCCATCAGATTGTCTTCCCAATTGCTGGAAGACGCCGGGGATACATTGAATTCAACCAAATCGGCGCTGCTGTCATTGATCAGCAGGAATTCCAGGTCTTCGGCAAAGGCCGGAGCCTGAAAGGCCAGGAGGGCAGCCGCTGCGGCGGCAGGTAGAAGGGTCTTCATCTGATTGTCCTTTCGATCAGGTCAGCCGGCGCCCGTGCCGCTGATCCCGGAATGGCAGCACTTTAGGTACGTCGCTTTGCCGGTCAATGGGGAAAGCTGCTTACGGCTTCCCCAGCGTAAACTTCCGCCTGGCAAGACCCCGGCGCTGTTCACGGTTCCGCAGGAAAGTTATGCATATTCTGCCGGTAAACGAGGATAAGTCCCGGAAAGCAGCACATGGCACGGCAACTTGATCTCCGCAAAGGGTTCGCCTGGGCCGCGGCCCTGTTGTTTCTCACCGCCGGTACCTATCCCGGACAACCGGATGCACGCGGGCTGCAGCCATCCGCTGTCATAACTCCGGACGGCAAGGAGGCCCGCTCGACAGCGCTGATCATCACCGGCGCCGAAGGCTGGAACAATGAGCTGGCCGCCCGGGCGCAGCGCCTGTCGGACATGCATACCCTGGTTATCGGCGTGGACGGGCGGGCGCTGCTGTCGCAGGCCGGCGGGGATTGTGCTGCCGCCGCACCGCTTTTGTCCGGCCTCGCCCGCCGCACCCAGCAGCAGCAGGGCGCCCTGGCCCGCACGCCGGTTCTGTCCGGCTATGGCGAGGGCGCGGCCATCGCCCTCCACGCCGCCGGCGCCGCGCCCAACAGCTTCAAGGGGCTGGTCACCGTGCACTTCGACGCGTCCCCTGTGCTCTGCGCAGGCAACGCGCTGACAGACGCGCAGGCGGGAAAGGCCCCGGTGCGATGGCTGGACATCGCGCAGCCGGGAACCGTCTCCGCCGCCAACGGCATTGCCGGCGCCACCGTGGTCGATCCGGAATCCGACCCGCGCCGCGCGTTTTATCAAAGCTACCTGCGCCTTGCGGGCACCGATCACGCTTTTGACACCCAGACCGCCGCCGCAGGTTCCGGCCTGGACGGTCTGCCTCTTACTATTCACCAGGATGCGGATGCGCCTGCCAGCGGCACCTACGCCATCTTTCTGTCCGGCGACGGCGGCTGGGCCAATTTTGACGAGCAGGTGTCCGACCGGCTGGCAGCACGGGGCATTCCGGTGGCCGGCATCTCCAGCCTGCGTTACATGTGGCAGGAAAAACGCCCGGACCAGATCGCCGCGGATCTTGTCCGCATAGACGCACATTTCCGCACTGTATTCGGGCGGGACAAGGTGCTGCTGCTGGGGTTCTCGCTTGGCGCCAACACCCTGCCCTTCGCCGCCGTTGAGCTGCCGGAGCGTTTTCGGGCACGGCTGGCAGGTGTCGGCCTGATTGCACCGGAGACGCACACCGGATTTGAAATCGTCGTTGGCGGGTGGCTGGGCCGGAAGACCGGCTCGGTTGAGGTGGCCCCGGCCATTGACGCCTTGGCCGCCAGCCTGCCGCCCGAACGGATTTTATGCCTGTATGGCCGCAAAGAGACCGTCAGCGCCTGCCCGGTTTCCAGCTTGCCAGGACCGCAGCAGGTGGTTTTTGAGGGCGGCCACCATCTAGGCAATGACCACGCCCGCATCGTTCGCACCCTTTCAGCACTTGCCGGAACTGCCAATTAGGCGGCGGATTGGCCCGATCTGCTGCGGTTTAACCAATGGAGCAGTTGCAGCCAGGCTCCCATCAGAAAGCGTCTGCTCAGCTGCAGAAATTCCGCCCCTCCCGCAGTTCACAAAATGTTATTTCTTACATGTCAGAGATGCATCTAAGTGTACTGCATCCCTCTTTGCGTGTTTTTTTGTTGAGGAAATGAAATGTCATTACGATCGCAAATCCTGGCACTTATCGCTATCCCATTCATCGCGCTCGCCGGTATCGGAAGCTTTAAGGCTCTGTCGGATTGGGACCGCTACCAAAGTGCGCAATCCTCGCGGGCACAGACCAGCGAATCCGTTGCATTGATGAAAGTCATCCACTTCCTGCAGGTTGAGCGCGGCCTGTCCGCAGTTTATCTGTCCTCGGGCAACCGATCGGGTGCAGCCGATCTGAACAGCACCAGAGCCGAGGTGGACGGGGCGGCGCAAAATGTGCCGCAGACAGCAGCCTCCACGCTGAAGAACCTGGAGCAGCTTGCCGCGCTGCGTGACTCCGTCACCGCTCAAACATTGACACCAGGTCAGATGGGTGCCCGCTATTCCGCAATGATTGCCAGCCTTTTACGGGATACCAGCGCACAGCTGCTGCAAATGAAGAACGCAGAAGTGGTGCAATACAGCGCCGGCCTGGTCAGCCTGGCCTACGCCAAGGAAGCTGCAGGCCAGCAGCGGGCTGCGGGGGCATCCGGCTTTGGCAAGGGCAGTTTCAACTCGAACATCTACCGCTGGTTCACCGGAACCGCAGCCGTGGAGAAACAGCTTCTCGACATCGCAGGCCTTGCCTTTGACGGGTTGATGCCGGAGCTGGGTATCCGTGGGGGCCTGGAGGCAACCGGGCTGCCCGGCATCCGCGCCGAAGTTCTGGATGCAGGCCCGGGCAACCCGGCACCGGGGTATACGTCGCAAAACTGGTTTGACCGGGCAACCCGCTGGGTCAGCTCTCTCAGGGATGTGGAAAACACTGTCACCGGTGCAATGATTGCCCTCACGGTCGAGGAAGCAAGCAATGCCCGCCAGGCAATGATCCTCACCCTGGTTGCGGTCGCCGTGTCGCTGGTTGTCAGCGGCACCATCGGTCTGCGCCTGATCATGACTTTCACCAGGCAGTTCGGCGCCCTTCAGGCAGACCTTGACAGACTCTCCCGCAAGGAATTCGATTTTGAGCCGGCGTATCTGCAGTCCAACACCGAAGTCGGCAAGCTCAGCCGGGCAATGGAACAAACCCGTGCTGCGCTGGCAGAAGCTGAAGACAAGCTCGCCTCCATCGAGGCCAGCCGCATCGCCGATCGCGGAGCCGTCGTCGGCAAACTTGAAGAAAACCTCGCCCGCCTCTCCAACCGTGATCTCGAATGCACCATCGTCGAGGTGTTCCCGGAAGAATATGATCAGCTGCGCCAAAGCTTCAACACAACAGTCGCCACGCTGAAGGAAACCATCACACAGGTGATCTCGGCCACCAGCAGCATCCACAACGGCGCAACCGAAATCAGCACCGCCTCGGACGACTTGTCGAACCGCACAGAAAGCCAGGCCGCCACGCTGGAAGAAACCGCCGCTGCGCTGGAACAGCTGACGTCTTCGGTTAAATCCTCAGCCGAGGGTGCCCGCGACGTCGAGCACACCATGCAGGAAGCCCGCGAGGAAGCCGAAGGCAGCAGCGAAGTGGTGCGAAACGCGGTTGCCGCAATGAACGAGATCGAGCAGTCTTCGGCCAAAATCTCACAGATCATCTCGGTCATCGACGATATCGCTTTCCAGACCAATCTTCTGGCCCTGAATGCAGGTGTCGAGGCTGCCCGAGCCGGGGAAGCCGGCAAGGGTTTTGCCGTTGTCGCCTCCGAAGTCCGGGCTTTGGCGCAGCGCTCTGCTGATGCGGCAACCGAGATCAAGACGCTGATCGGCGACAGCTCCAAACATGTGAAACAAGGGGTCGATCTGGTTGGGGAAACCGGCGAGGCGCTGACCAGCATTGTGGGCCGCGTCAACACTGTCTCGGAACTGGTGTCCAACATTGCCGAAGGCGCTGCCGAGCAGTCAACCGGCCTGAGCGAGATCAACACCGGCGTCAGCCAGCTGGATCAAGTCACCCAGCAAAATGCCGCCATGGTCGAAGAAGCCACCGCTGCCGGCCATATGCTGCACACCGATGCGGGTAAGCTGGCAGAGGTTGTGGCTCAATTCAAAATTGCCGGGCTGGCCGCCCCGGCCGCGCGCAGCACATCCGCAGACACAGCGCCGGCAGGTCCCAGCGCACATGGTGAAGATATCGAATTCGATTCAGCAATTCCGATGCCTGCCAAAGCAGCAAACGCAGGCTGGGACGATTTCTAAGCCCGGTTTTATACTGCACAAAGCAGGAAAGGCCGGTTGCTGAACCGGCCTTTTTCCGTGAGCGATTTGCGTTTGCTGTCCTTTCCGCGGCTTATCGTCAGGCCGTGTCCTTTTCCGCCTGCTGGCGCTGCCACAGCCGGGCATAGCGGCCATCCTGCGCCAGCAGTTCGTCGTGCGTGCCGGTCTCGGAAATTTCTCCCTGTTCCAGCACCACAATCCGGTCCGCTTCGGCGATGGTTGACAGGCGGTGCGCGATGGTAATCACGGTGCGCCCCTGCCCGGCCCGCGCCAGCGCTTCCTTGATCTCCTGCTCGGTGTCGGTGTCCAGCGCCGAGGTTGCCTCGTCCAGTAGCAGCACCGGCGGGTTCTTCAGCAATGTGCGGGCAATGCCAACCCGCTGCTTTTCGCCGCCCGACAGTTTCAGTCCGCGCTCACCGACCTGGGTGCCGTAGCCCTCTGGCAGGGCTGCGATGAAGTCATGGATTTGCGCGTCGCGCGCCGCTTGCTCCACGTCGGCCTGAGTGGCCCCATCGCGGCCATAGGCGATGTTGTAACGGATCGTGTCGTTGAACAGCACGGTGTCCTGCGGCACCACACCAATCGCGTGGTGCAGGCTTTTCTGGCTCACGTCGCGCACGTCCTGCCCGTCGATCTTCAGCGCACCGCCGGTGACGTCGTAAAAGCGGAACAGCAGCCGTCCGATGGTCGATTTCCCTGATCCGGTAGAGCCGACAATCGCCACCGTCTGTCCAGGCTCTGCCTCCAGCGAGACACCTTTCAGGATCTCGCGTCCGGCATCATAGGAAAACCGCACATCCTCCAGCGTGATCCGGCCGCCATTGACCTGCAGCTCGCCAGCCCCCGGCCGGTCGCTTACATCGGCGGGCTGCTCCAGAAGATCGAACATCTCGCCCATGTCCACCAGGCTTTGGCGGATTTCGCGGTAAACTGTGCCCAGGAAGTTCAGCGGCACGGTGATCTGGATCATGTAGGCGTTGACCATGACAAAATCGCCGACCGTCAGCGCCCCCCGCTCCACCCCGATCGCGGCCATCACCATGACCCCGATAAGGCCCGCAGTAATAATCATACTCTGGCCGAAATTCAGAGCTGCCAGCGAATAGGCTGTTTTCAGCGCCGCCTGCGCATAGCCCCGCATCGCCCCGTCATAACGCGCCGCCTCGCGTTCCTCGGCAACGAAATATTTGACCGTCTCGTAGTTCAGCAGGCTGTCGATTGCCTTTTGATTGGCGTCGGTGTCCTGCTTGTTCATCTCGCGGCGCAGCTTCACCCGCCATTCGGTCACCGCAAAAGTGAACCAGACATAAAGCGTGATGGTCCCGGCCACGGCTGCCAGATACCAGGCGTCAAACAACACCGTCAGGATCACCGCCACCAGCGTCAGCTCCAGGATCAGCGGTCCGATGGAAAACAGCATGAACCGCAGCAGGAATTCGACGCCCTTCACCCCGCGCTCGATGATCCGGCTGAGCCCCCCGGTCTTGCGGGTGATGTGATAGCGCATCGACAGGCGGTGGATATGGGTAAAGGTCTCCAGCGCCAAACGCCGCAGGGCACGCTGCCCGACCGGGGCAAAGATTGCATCGCGCAGCTGCTGAAAGCCAGTGGTCAGGACCCGCGACATGCCATAGGCCACCGTCAGCCCGACGGCGCCCAAAGCCAGCGGCGGCACGCCCTCCCCGGCGAGGCTGTCGACCGCGTCCTTGTACAGCATCGGCGTATAGACCGCGATCAGCTTGGCCAGGACCAGCACCGCAAGTGCCAGCACCACCCGGACCTTCACAGCGCGGTTATCCTTGGGCCACAGATACGGCCCCACCCTGCGTAAGGTGCGCAGGCCGGAGCGGCGTTCGTCTTCGGCGGTTTCGGCTTGCAGCGGCACGGCGGCCTGGTCTGTCTGGGTCATGGCGGTTCCTGGCTTGACCCCTTCAGATATTCACCTGTTCACGGATTTGCGAGGGGCGGACAGGAAAAACGCGCCGCAGGGGCGCGGTTCTTTGGTGTTACTCTGGAACAGTAAAGACTTGCCCCGGATAAATCAGGTCGGGATTGCGGATCGCGCCGCGGTTGGCCTCAAAAACCCGGACATACAGAAAACCGCTGCCGTATTTCTGCTGCGAAATCGCCCAAAGCGTATCGCCCTTCTGCACTGTAACCGCCTGAATCAATGGCACTGGCTGATCCGGCGTTGCGTCGCCGCCCGGTTGCGGCAGTGTTTCGGGCGCTTCGCGTTTGAACGGGGTTTCCAGACGGCTGACCACCGCACCACTTGCCGGTTCGACCTCGTCCAGGCGCAGGGTGTAAATGCCTGGCGCCACATCCTCCAGCCGGCCGCTCCAGCGCCCGTCTGCCGCGGCACCCAGCTCGGCCACCGGCCGGTTGTCAACATAGACCCGCACCTGTGATTGCGGCTGCGCCCGTCCCGACAGCTCAACCCCGCCGCTGCCGTTGTAGCTGATTGAATCCAATGCCACTTCGTCGCTCAATTCCGGATCGGCAGGAATTGCCGGCTGCACCACCTCGATGCCATCCGCATCCGCCCTCAGAACGGCCACGGTCTGGCCCTGCGGTTGCGGCGCCTCGGGTTCGCCGGCTGGCACAACCTTTGCTGCAGTAGCCGATGCCTCAGCTCCGGACGCTTCTGCTGACTGCCCCGTGCCCGCTACAGTGTTGCCTGCACCCGGCGTTCCTGCAACCGAGGCTTCGGCAGCAGTCTGCTGCGCGTCACCCTCCGCTGCAAGGTCCAGGGCCGCAACCTGTTCCTGAGTTTGCGCGGTGACGTCAGATTCCGCAGCCTCTGCCTGTGCAGCTCCGGTTTCTGCAGACTGCGCCGTCTGGGCGGCTGCATCCGCCATTTCAACGGGCGCAACCGGACCCGCCGGCGCCAGGATAAACGACGCCCCCGAGGCGTTTGTCTGCCCGTCATGTTCGGCCAGAAGCGACACCACCCTTGCATCACCACTTGGCGCAATCGTGGTCAGAGAGACGAATTCACCGCCCGCCGGCACTTCCAGCTGCTCCAGCACTTCGCCGTCCAGCAAGACCGAAACACGCACCCCCGCCTGCGCGCGCCCTGCAATCACTGCTGCACCCTCAGTATCGACCCGCACCAGATCCAGTTCGGGGGCCTCTAGAACAAAAACACCGTCCTCGGCATCTGGCGCCTGCGGTGCCGCTTGACCGGCGTCCGGCGCATCAACCGCAGGTTCGGCCAAGGCGATCTGTTCCGGCTGCGCCTTTGCCCCGGCAGTTTGTTCTGGTGGAATTTCAGTTTCAGCCTCAGCAGTTACCAGCTGCTCTTCAAATTGCGCCGGGCTGTCAGCAGCCGCTGTTTCAGCAGATCCTGCTACAGCGGCGGCCTCCGGCATTGGTTCCGGGTCCGCAGCCGTCGCGGCTGCTGACGGGGTGCCAGGTTCAGCCTCATCACCTGAGGCGTCAGGAGCCGCAATTGCAGTTTCAGTTTCCGCACTTTCAGCTTCGGTCCATGGCCGGTTCTGCAGCGGCTGGCCGGATTCATCTCCATCCCCCGTGAATGCGGCGCCGCCATTTGCAGCCTGGCCGCCCGCCTGCCCGTCCGGCGTCCCGCTGCCTGGCTGGCCGCTGCCGAACACCCCAAGCTGGAACAGCACCACGCCGCCCAGCACCACGGCCACGCCGGCAATACCGCCAATTGTGAGGGCCCCCAGGCCCCCGCTTCCAGATGCTTCCGCCATTTCGATCCCTTCGGCATTTGCGGAATGTTACCTTCCGCTTAGTTGAGCAAACCTACCAATCCCGCTATCACGGGTCAAAACACCAATTGCGTTTCACTTTGAAATTCCACGGAAAGGCTGGCCGATGAGCATCAAATCCGTCTGTGTCTATTGCGGCTCCCGTGCCGGAGCGCTGCCCGCTTATACCCAAGCCGCACAGGATCTTGGCACTGCACTCGCTGCAAACGGGATGCGGCTGGTCTATGGCGCCGGCGATGTCGGACTGATGGGAGAGGTCGCCCGCGCCGCCCAGGCCGCGGGCGGCGAAACCTTTGGCGTGATCCCCGGCCACCTGGAAAAGCGCGAAGTCGGCAAATCCGATCTCAGCATCTATGTCGTCACCGAGACCATGCATGAACGCAAAAAGGTCATGCTGTGGAACGCCGATGCGGTGGTGGTGCTGCCCGGCGGCGCCGGCTCGCTGGATGAGCTGTTCGAGGCGCTCACCTGGCGCCAGCTGGGCCTGCACGGCAAGCCCATCGTGATTCTGAACACCGCTGGTTACTGGGACAAGCTGCGCGACCTGCTGGACCATATCGTCAGCCAGGGCTTTGCCGGTCAGGACACCGCCGATTATCTGGCCTGGGCTGACACCCCGGTCGCGGCCATTGCCGCCCTGCGCGACGCACGTTCCTGACGCAGGGCCGAGAACGAGAACACCGCAACCGCGCTCCAGATCAGCGCAAAGGCGGCGCTGTGCCAGGGGGTGAATGGCTCGGCAAAGACCAGCACTGCTACCAGGAACTGCAGTGTCGGGTTCAGGTACTGCAACACACCCACCGTACCCAGCCGCACCCGTTTGGCGGCATAGCTGAACAGGATCAGCGGCAGCCCGGTCAGGATGCCGGAAAACGCCAGCATCACAGCGGTCAAAGTGCCGTCCAGAAAACCCGCGCCGCCGGTGAACCAGATCACCGCCAGCGCCACCGGCAGGATCAGCAGCACTTCGGCGGTGACAGACACCACCGGACCTAATGGAATCTGTTTCTTCGCAACGCCATAAAGGGCAAAGCTAACCGCCAGCACCAGCGGAATCAGGGGCGCTGCGCCCAGCCCGAAGGACAGCACCGCAACCGCCAGTGCCGCCAGCCCGACTGCCGCGACCTGCGCCCGGGTCAGCTGCTCACCGAAGACCAGCCGCCCCAGAAGTACGCTCAGCAACGGAAAGATATAATACCCCAGGCTCGCCTCGGTGGCATAACCGGTCTGCACTGAAGAGATGAACACAAACCAGTTGAGCGAGATCATCGCTGTTGCGAGAACCAGAAACAATGTGCTTCGCCTGCTGGTGAAAGCTGCCGTAAAGGTGCCGATCCGGCCCTGAAACAGCAGCACGCCGGCAAAAAACAGAAACGACCACAAAGCCCGGTGCGACAGCACCTGTTCCGGCGGCACATGCGACAAAGCATTGTAGTAGATCCCCGACAGCCCCCAGACCACGCAGGCCGAGACCATTGCCAGTATGCCCTTGGCTGCCTCTGTCATCACCGTTCCCCCCGTTCCGGCGGGCCGTGCGCAATACGCGCCAGCCGCCGGTCCAAACAAGAAACGCCCGGTCGGGTGACCGGGCGCTCCAGAATTCATGCCGCTCAGGACTTACATCCGCGAGGCGACGTTTTCCCAGTTCACCAGATTGTCCAGGAAGTTGGTCAGGTAAGCCGGACGCTTGTTGCGGAAATCGATGTAATAGGAGTGTTCCCACACATCGCAGCCCAACAGTGCGGTCTGGTTGAAGCACAGCGGGTTGACGCCGTTTTCGGTTTTGGTCACTGCCAGCGACCCGTCGGCGTTCTTAACCAGCCAGGCCCAGCCGGAACCGAACTGACCGGCGCCTGCTGCAGAGAACTGCGACTTGAACTCGTCAACCGAGCCGAACGACTCGACCAGCGCCTTTTCCAGCTCGCCCGGCATTGCGCTGGCGCCCGGGCCCATCATTTCCCAGAACTGGTTGTGGTTCCACAGCTGCGAAATGTTGTTGAAGATACCGTTTTGGGCAACGGAACCGGCGTCATAAGTGCCTTTGATGATCTCCTCCAGCGACTTGCCGTCCCACTCGGTGCCGGCGATCAGCTTGTTGCCGTTATCGACATAGGCCTTGTGGTGCAGGTCGTGGTGGTATTCCAGGGTCTCGGCCGACATGCCTTTGGCAGCCAGGGCGTCGTGTGCATAAGGAAGATCGGGAAGTTCAAAAGCCATTTGGGCCCCCTGTGAAAAAAGTTTGCGTTCCTGCGCAGATACATGCTGTGCGCGCGCTATCAGGTCAAGAGCCAAGGCCCCATTTCCGCGCAAGGTCTATGTGCAGATTTCAACCTGACCGGCATCCGGCGCTGGCCATAAGGAGATTCAGCTCCATTGCGCGCACGGCCATCACGTTCATCGTCGAACCGGGGTTCTGCCCTTCTAAGCCCGAAACCCCGGCGGACCAATCCCACGGAATCCGGACCTCCTCTACTGGAAGGCGCCAGGCTGCAATGAATAACCGGGGCGGATCTGCAAGGTTAACCTTTTTTGACCTTGCACTTGCCCCTGCCGCGCGGTTCGTTGCCGAACTCGGAGAGTAACGCACGCACCGACAACGTGTTGTTTTTCTTGTTCAGAATGCCTGAATATTGTGCCTTTGCGGTCGTATTGACATTCCCCACTGGAATACCTTCCACACGCCAATTCAGGAACAGCGACTTTTCGTCCCGCGGCTTCACTTCAGCAGATTGAGGTTCGCCGTACACTGTATGAATGATCCCGTCATAAACCTGCGCTGTCTGCTCCAGATTGTCGACAACGACTATGACCCTTGGGGGAATCCAGCCCTTATTTGTAAACGACTTGACCTCGCAATCATACGTGGTCGAGCCCTTATCTCCCGCTGCTGCGGAGGACGCTGCTGTCAACACAATGGATGCAGCCAATAGATATTGTTTCATTCAGATGGGTCCATTTTTGATGCAGCGCAGTGATGCAGGGATACCAGCTTCGATGCAATGGCAATCTGCAGTTGCACCGCCAGAACAGATAACCCCGCCAAGTCAGTACACGCGTTTAGTTCCAACCGATGTGGTTCTGGGCCAGCAGCGACAAAGACGGCTCCCGGCGGCACGTTCCGGAACCGCGAGGCGGCTGCTCTGTGCTGCCGGGGCGGATTGATTGAATGCTCATCTTCAGGTTTGCGGTGTTCAGCACAGCCCTGAAGCGCGGCTTTGCCTGCCCGCTGTCCGTCAGCACAGCAAGCCCGGGCAATGACCAGCTGATCGCATAAGATGTCTCGCTGCGCTGCGAAACCTTAGCGGCAACAGACACACCAAACGCCGCATCAGTGACCTTTGCAGTGGTGAGATCATCGGAAAAATGCACGGTAATCCGGCCGGGAACCCAAGTAACGCCGGAAATCGGTTTCAGATTGCAGCGAAAGCTTGTTTCGGCCACTGCCCCGCCCCCGGACAGTGAAATAGCCAGTGCTAAAATACCGCATGCCGGCAGACCCATCAGCCGCTCCCTGAAACATCGTCACAAAACCTACCCCCACTAGAAAGAAAGGGTATCAAATCAAACAGTTGCAATCGTAAAAATGTAAACTTCCAGGGACGTGAAAAACAAAAAAAGATGCCCTGGAAGGTCTCCAGGGCACCGTAAATGACGCGTGATGGCGTCACAAGCAAAAAGCGAGTGAAAACTTTAGTAAACACCCACTTTACTTTGCGGATGCGCCGCCGTGCTGAGCAATTTGAACACATATTCGCCGACAGAGCGGAAGCAGACGATGTAAAAACTGCCGTCTTCGTTCAACCAGTAGGCGCCAGCCACCTGTGCCAGGCGCGAACGGCGGAACTGGCCTGCCTTGAATGCCGCAGCGTCAAAGTCCACCGGGCTCACTTTGCCCAGTACCTCTCGCGCACCTTCACCCGACAGGCGGAAGAAGGCACGGGCGTCAGAGACATTCGCCGCCAGCGCGTGTTCGCCTTTCAGCGCCCCTGCCAATTCAGCAGTTTTGGCAACCGCATCCTCATAAGGCACCAGCAGCAGCAGCTCGTCCGGCGACATCCAGGCAGCGGCACCGTTTTCGGCAACCGTGATGGAACCCCGGGCCGGAACTTCGGCGTCGGTGGCGGCCTTGACAGCCGCCTTCAGAACCGATGACTCCAGATCGCCGCGCAGGGTGATCATACCCTGCAGGCCTGCATCCTCGACCTTGGCCAGGCCGGAGAACTGCGCGCCGTTCAGTACGGAAACAGCCTTAGACATTCTGCTTTTCCCCTTCCTTGTCGTAGAAGACCGGATCAACGATCTTGGCTTTGTAGGTCTTGCCGTCAGTGCCCGGGAATTCAACCACTTCGCCCATCCGCTTGGTGCCGTGTTTGATCAGGCCCATGGCGATACCGCGGCCCAGGGTCGCGGAATGATAGGTTGAGGTTACCCGGCCGATCATATTGCGCTGGCCGTTGGCGTTGACGCCTTCACCCAATGCATAGGCGCCGTCGGGCAGCACCGAACCGTCCACCGTTTCCAGGCCAACCAGCTGCCAGCGGTCCGGATCCGCCATGTGGGACCGCAGCTGCGCGCGCTTGCCCAGATAGTCTTCCTTCTTCTTCGACAGCGCCCAATGCAGACCCAGATCCTGCGGGATCACGGTGCCATCGGTCTCGTCGCCGATCATGATAAAGCCTTTTTCGGCGCGCAGAATGTGCAGGGTCTCGGTGCCATAAGGCATGACGCCGAATTCCTTGCCTGCTTCCATCAGCGCATCCCAGAACGCCTGGCCTTCCGAGGCCGCAACCGCGATCTCATATGACAGCTCGCCCGAGAAGGAGATCCGGTAAGCACGGGCATCAAAGCCGCCGATCTGACCGTCGCGCCATTCCATGAACGGCAGCGCCTCTTTCGACAGATCCATGCCGCCGCCTGCCTGCGCGTTCAGCTTTTCCAGCACCTTGCGGGCGTTGGGGCCGACCACGGCAACCTGCGCATACTGCTCAGTCACATTGGCAACATAGACTTTCCAGTCCCACCATTCGGTCTGCAGCCATTCTTCCATGTGGCCATGGATGCTTTCGGCACCGCCAGTGGTGGTGTGGCACAGGAAGGTGTCCTCGTCGATGCGGGCAACAACGCCGTCGTCGATCAGGAAACCGTTCTCCGAGCACATCAGGCCATAGCGGCATTTGCCGACCTTCAGCGTGGACATCATGTTGGTATAGAGCATGTCCAGGAACTTGCCCGCATCCGGCCCTTTGACAATCAGCTTGCCCAGGGTCGAGGCATCCAGCAGGCCAAGGTTCTCGCGGGTGTTCTTCACCTCGCGGTTCACCGCGGCATGACGGTCCTCACCGGGTTGGGTGATCGCAAACGGGCGGCGCCACTGGCCAACGGGTTCCCAATCCGCACCGTTCTTGTCCATCCAGTCATAGATCGGTGTCTTGCGCACCGGCTGGAAAATCTCGGCCCGTGCTTCACCTGCAATCGCACCGATCGAGATCGGGTGGTACGGCGGACGGAAGGTGGTGGTGCCCACCGACGGGATTTCCGAGTTCAGCGCGTCCGCAAGGATCGCCAGACCGTTGATGTTGGACAATTTACCCTGGTCGGTCGCCATGCCCAGCGTGGTGTAACGCTTGGTGTGCTCGACGCTTTCATAGCCTTCGCGCGCAGCCAGCTGCACGTCGGAGACCTTGACGTCGTTCTGATAGTCCAGCCAGGACTTCATACGCAGTTTGATGTCCGCCTTGGCCGGCATCAGCCAGACCGCTTCCATCTGCGCCTCATTCTCAGAGACACCCTTGGCAGCCGCCACGGATTTCGCCGGGAAGCCAGCAGCCTCAGCCGCTTTGGCGCCGGCCGCAGCCGCGTCTTCCAGCAGCGCACCCAGGCCGAATTCGCCGTTTGCGGCACCAGCCGGAACCACAAAGCCGTTGCCGTCATGGCCCAGCGGCGGACGCGAGGCATCGGGGCGGAAGTTGGCGTTTTTGTCATCCCAAGTCAGCTTGCCGCCGCAATGGGACCACAGGTGGACCACCGGCGACCAGCCGCCGGACATGGCAACCGCGTCTGCTTCGACGTCTTCGCGGGCGCCGCCTTCACCGTTCTGGGCGCAGATGGAGACCTGGGTCACGCATTTGCCGTCCTTCACCTTGGCAATGGCACGGCCCAGCTCAACCCGGATGCCCTTCTCGCGGACAGCTTCCATCAGTTCGCCGCCGCCGGTTTCGCGAGTGTCAACCACACGGACCACTTCGACCCCGGCCTCATGCAGCACCAATGCGGTGCGATAGGCGTCGTCGTTGTTGGTGGCAACCACAACCTTCTGGCCCGGGTTCACACCCCAGTTCACCACGTAGTCGCGCATCGAACCAGCCAGCATCACGCCCGGCACATCGTTGCCCGCAAAGGACAGCGGCCGTTCAATGGCACCGGTTGCGGTGACGATCTGGCTGGCACGGACCCGCCACAGACGGTGGCGCGGACCGCCCTGGCCCGGCGCGTGGTCGGTCAGACGCTCATAGCCCAGGGCATAGCCGTGGTCATAGACACCCGACCCCATGCAGCGGTCGCGGAGCGTAACGTTCTCCATCGCACCCAGCTCGGCCAGGGTCTTGGCGATCCAGGCGTCAGGGGCTTCACCGTCGATGGTGCCGCCGTCGACCGGTGCCCGGCCGCCCCAATGGTTGTTCTGCTCCATCACCAGCACTTTGGCGCCGGTGGCCGCAGCCGCCTTGGCGGCCTGCAGGCCGGCAACGCCGCCACCGATCACCAGCACATCCGCAAAGAAGTAAAAGTGCTCGTAGGTGTCGGCATCCTTCAGCTCGGCGTCAGGCGCATTGCCCAAACCGGCGGATTTGCGGATGATCGGCTCATACACATGCTTCCACAGCGGGCGCGGGTGGATGAACATCTTGTAATAAAAGCCGGCCGTCAGAAACCGCGACAGCTTGTTGTTGATTGACAGAACGTCGAACTCCAGGCTGGGCCAGTGGTTCTGCGAATTCGCCGACAGCCCCGAGAACAGCTCGGTGGTGGTGGCGCGCTGGTTCGGCTCGTAACGGTCGCCCACACCCAGCTGCATCAGCGCATTGGGCTCTTCCGAACCGGATGCGACAACGCCGCGCGGGCGGTGGTATTTGAACGAACGGCCCATCATCACCTGGCCGTTGGCCAGAAGGGCGGACGCCAGTGTATCGCCGGCAAAACCCTTCATGGATTTGCCATTGAAGGTGAAGGCGATCTGTTTGGAGCGGTCGATCAGCCGGCCATGCTTGGCAAGACGCGTGCTCATGTGCGCAGACCTTTCAAAAGAAAAGCAGGTGTTTCAGTCAGGCGGCGGATCATTTCTGACCGTCCGAGAATTCGCGCCAGGACCAGCCGGGGCGTTTTGCGGTGATCTTGTCCATGATCTCCTGCGTCGGCACGGCGGTCTGGGCGGTGTAGGTGCCAAAGACCTCCAGCGTCATGGTGCAGCGGGCGGCGTGGAACCACTTGCCGCAGCCATTGGCATGGCGCCAGCGTTCAAAATGAACGCCTTTGGGGTTTTCGCGCATGAACAGGTAGTCATGGAACTCATCATCCGAGGAACCGGGGCCGAAACGCTTCAGATGCGCTTCGCCGCCCGCGGCCAGTTCGGTTTCTTCGGCTTTGACGCCGCAGTAAGGGCATTCAAGGATCAGCATTGTGCGGACCTCTCCAACTGGGGGCCAAGGATTTTCAAAAATCCTTGGCAAAATTCTTCGAAGAATTTTGCGGCGGCGCGCGGCATCAGTGTGCCACACCCGCAGCGACGCTCTCGTCGATGAACTTGCCTTCTTTGAAGCGCATCATCGAGAACTCCTCGGTCAGCGGCGAATGGCCGGTGGCCATCAACTCTGCCATCGCCCAGCCGGACCCCGGGATCGACTTAAAGCCGCCGGTACCCCAGCCGCAGTTGACAAAGCAGTTCTGCACAGGCGTTTTCGAGATGATCGGCGAGCGGTCGCCGGTCACATCCACAATGCCGCCCCACTGGCGCAGCATCTTGAGACGCGACACCATCGGGAAAGTTTCAACCAGGGCGCGCACGGTTTCCTCGATATGGTGGAACGAACCGCGCTGAGTATAGTTGTTGAACCCGTCGGTGCCGCCGCCAATGACCATCTCGCCCTTATCGGACTGGGACATGTAGCCGTGCACGGTGTTGGCCATCACAACCACATCCATGCAGGGTTTGATCGGCTCGGAGACCATCGCCTGCAGGGCCACCGATTCCATCGGCAGACGGAAGCCCGCCCGCTCGGCCAGAACCGAAGCATTACCCGCAACGATCATGCCGATCTTGTCGCAGTCGATCGCGCCCTTGGTGGTGTCGACACCCACGGTGCGGCCGTTCTCGGTGCGCACGCCGGTGACTTCGCATTGCTGGATGATGTCCATGCCCATGTCGGAACAAGCCCGCGCATAACCCCAGGCCACCGCATCGTGACGGGCGGTGCCGCCGCGTTCCTGCCACAGGCCGCCCAGAACCGGGTAACGGGGACCGTGCAGGTTGATGATCGGCACCAGTTCCTTGACCCGCTCAGGGGTGATCCACTCAGTCGGGACACCCTGCTGCAGGTTGGCATGCGCAGTGCGTTTGTAACCGCGGATCTCATGCTCGGTCTGGGCCAGCATGATCACGCCGCGCGGGCTGAACATCACGTTATAGTTCAGATCCTGCGACATGGTCTCATACAGGCTGCGCGCCTTTTCATAGATCGCAGCGGACGGGTCCTGCAGGTAGTTCGAGCGGATGATGGTTGTGTTCCGGCCCGTATTGCCGCCCCCCAGCCAGCCTTTCTCGATAATTGCGACATTGGTGATGCCGAAATTCTTGCCCAGGTAATAGGCAGTGGCAAGGCCATGCCCGCCCGCCCCGACGATGACGACATCATAATGGCGTTTGGGTTCAGGCGAGCGCCAGGCGCGCTCCCATCCGGTGTGATAGCGCAGGGCTTCCCGCGCGACGGCAAAAGCTGAATAGCGTTTCATGAGCGAATCCGATGGTTCGTGTCTGGTAGCGGGTATGCCTGAAATGCATAACAGACCAGTGCCGTTTATCGCCCTGTTTCTGCGTTATTGCGACATAAGAAACGGTCGCAATCCGACGGGAGGCGTCCGGGCGCGGCAGTTTGGCCCTTTTGTTCATCCGCCTCCGCATATAGATGCAACCCAAACTTCGGAGACGGCATGATTTTCTGGACAGTCACCGCCCTTATCGCGTTCTCGGCAGCCTTTCTGCTGGCCATGATCCTTATTCGCGCCCGCACATTGGGCGAACCCGCCGCGGCCTACGACCTGCGTGTCTACCGCCAGCAGCTGCGCGAAGTGGACAAGGATCTGGCCCGCGGCGTCATCAATACTGGCGACGCCGACCGCATCCGCACCGAGATTTCCCGCCGCATCCTGGCCGCCGATACCCAGCTGCAGCAGGCGCAGTCAGGCCGCCCGCAACCCCGCACCCTGTCGCTGGTCTTTGGCATAGCAACAGCGCTGCTGATCACCGGCGGCACCCTGGGGATCTACTGGCAGCTGGGCGCGCCGGGCTATGGCGACCTGGGCCTGAAGGACCGTATCCAGCTGGCAGGCCAACGCGCCGAAAACCGCCCCTCTCAGACCGAGGCTGAGGCCGAAGTGCCCGCCCTGCCCAAGCCGCAGGTCGAGGAAGGTTACGTCACACTGGTGGAGCAGCTGCGCAAGACGGCTAGTGAACGTACGGGCGATGCCCAGGGCCAGGCCCTGCTGGCGCAGCACGAGGCGAACCTTGGCAATTTCAAAGCCGCCTATGTTGCCAAGACCAGTTACATCCGGCTGGCAGAGGGTCAGGTCAATGCCCGCGACTTCACTGAACTGGCCGAGTTGAAGATCATGGCCGCCGGCGGCTATGTCTCGCCCGAGGCCCAGACCGACCTGCAGAAAGCACGCGCCATTGATCCCGCACACGGGCCTGCCCGCTATTACTGGGGCCTGATGCTGGGGCAGATCGGCCGCCCGGACCTGGCCTACCGCGAATGGGCGGCAACCCTGCGTGCAGGCCCCGCGAACGCCCCCTGGATCAAGGGCATCCAGGGTCAGATCGAGGAGATGGCCTTTCGCGCCGGTGTTGAGTACCAGCCGATTGCACCCGGCGGCACCACCGCCCCCGCGCTGCCCGGCCCCAGTGCCGAGGATATGGCCGGCGCCAGCGAGCTCAGCGCTAAGGACCGGCAGGAGATGATCCGTGGCATGGTCACCCGCCTGTCGGACCGGCTGGCAACCGAAGGCGGCTCGGCAGAAGAATGGGCCCGGCTCATCGGCGCCCTTTCGGTTCTGGGCGACACCGACCGCGCCCGCACCATCTATGGCGAGGCCCGTGATGCCTTTGCCGCCGATCAGGAGGCGCTGGCGCTGCTGGAAACCATCGCAGCACAGGCGGGACTTGCAGAATGATCCACGATGTTTTCGAAGATTTCGCCGCCGCCCTGCCGCCGATGCACGCGCTGATGGGGCTGGACCTTGGCACCAAGACCATCGGCGTCGCCGTCTCCGACCGCATCGGCGCTGTGGCCACGCCGCTGGAAACTGTAAAGCGCAAGAAGTTCTCACTGGACGCCGCCCGCCTTTTGGAAATCATCACGATACGCGACATCAGCGGTATCGTCCTTGGCCTGCCCCGCAATATGGACGGCTCTGAGGGGCCGCGCTGCCAATCCACCCGCTCCTTCGCCCGCAACCTGGGCCGGCTCACCGAACTGCCTATTGGTTTCTGGGACGAACGCCTCAGCACCGTTGCGGCAGAAAAAGCGCTTCTTGAGGCAGATACGACACGCAAACGCCGCGCAGAGGTTATCGACCACGTCGCGGCCTCCTATATTCTTCAGGGGGCATTGGACCGGATGCGGCATTTGAAGAACGGGTGAATGATGACTGACGACGTATGGAAACGGGACGAGATCCAAAGCCCCTGCATCAAGATCTGCGTCGTCCACCCCGAGTCGCGCATCTGCACCGGCTGCTACCGCACAATTGACGAGATCCGCGACTGGTCGAAAATGACCAACGAGGACCGTGCCGGCATCATGAACGATCTGCCGGAGCGCGCCAGCAAACTGGTCAAGCGCCGCGGCGGCCGCAGCGCCCGGTTAAAGCGCAGTTAGCGCGGCGCGCGGAGGGGTAAGGTTCTGTAAATCATGCGGAATAAGCACTGACCCAATGTTTCGCGCGCGAAACATTCAGGCAGGATTGCTGACCTATTCGCTGAGGGCGCGCGCCTGTACGTGGGGTGGCGCTGCAAGAGTCGGAAACTGCCGCTTTATCGCTGCCGAGTATTTGCCAGGCCGCGGCGATATCCTGCCCTCTCCCAAGCGCCAGCCCGCCGGAACGGGCAGGCGCTCGCCCGGCGCCTACGGCTTGTTCAGGGCGGGCAGGCACCACCTAGTTACGAGAAGCAAATTTCTTCACATCAACGACCACCACCCCTGTTAACAATGGCAGAAAAAGCCACACAAAATACGGGATTATGTAACTTGATCTGCTTTGAAGGTAGTAGTCAGGCTCGTAGACCACGTAGTAGATCATTGCAACCTGAACCGCTGCACAAACTACCAGTACTTTCACAAGCCAAGACCATCCGCCGTTCGCTATAAAATACTCAAAAAAGTCGGATCTGCCCGGCATCCTATACCTCCATCTTCATTTCGAAACTCTTTGAAATCAGAAACCCCGATAACCCGAGCGCAAACAGCAGAACAGGCAACGTGAGGAAACCATAGTTTGCCGGGCTAACCGAGGTCAGCAAGTCCAACGCCACTAAGGCCAGAATGCCCGCAACTGCCAGCCAGGACACTGCACACTACAAATTTGGACCCAGCCTCTTCCACCATTGGGCAAAGGCAAGAAGGTCAGTTACGACCATCGGCAGCACACCGGCAAACACTATCGCGCAGCGCGAAACTGCGTTTTCAAGATTTGCATCCGTGTAGTCTCCGCGTCTGAACAGGCCGCCAGTTGCAACTATGTTTCCGCACGCGGAAAAACTAGCAGAAGTATGGTGGCGTCACCAAACGTCAGCGTCAAGCAATGCCACAATAGAACGCGCATTTCTCCCCCTTACCTTGGCAGCTCACCCCTCCGCCAGCCACCCCTTGGTCCAATCCGCCAGCTCCGGGCGGAAGTATGCAATCATGCGGCCCTCTTCCGGCGCATTTGCCGCCGCGCCCCAGGGTGCAACCCCGTGCAGGCACAGCCGGTGCATCAGGTAAGACTCACCGGGCTTGGCATGCACAGTGATCCGCGGGCAGGTCTCGAACACCTCGGCGCGCGCAGCCGTATAGGCGTCGGTCACATCCACATCCGCCCAGCCTTCCTGCGGCACCCCCTCAAACGCGGCAGTAAAGGCGCGGCGCATGATGTGGTGGCTGCCCTCCCAGATCACCAAGGGCGCGGCATCGGGGCTGCTTTCATTCAGCGGGATCCCCAGCACCCAGGCGTGCGGCTCCTCGACCTTGCGGCGGCGGTGCTCGCCAAACATTTTCACCCCGTCCACATGCGCCGCATCGCGTTTGACGCGGTAGCGGAAGGCCGCCTCGCCTTCGCCCGGACGCGGCCGCGGATAGCCGGGAAAGACCGAGGACACCTGCGCCCGGTGCAGGTCCGGGATGGGACCGATGTTCCGGGTGATGAACTCCACCGGCGCGCCTGACAGCGGCGGCCCGTCCGGCAGACGGCCTGCTGCATCATTCGGCAACGCATCGACCCCAATGAACCATGTCCGTTCGCACTGGAACCATTCAGCGCAGGCCGGGTCGTCCAGCGACCGGATGCCATGCTGCAACGCATCCGCGGCCCAGGCGGCCATTTGGCGGTCCTGGGCGAAGCGCACCCAGCCCTTGCCCTGAAACTGTTCGAATTGCGTATTCATAGCCTTCAATATCCAAATGCCTTGCGCAGCATGTTGAGCCCCACCAGCACCAGAAAGGCCCCGAACACCCGCTTCAGCGGTTTGGGATCCATTGCATGGGCCAGCTTCACGCCCCAGGGCGCGGTGATCAGCGTCATCGCGATCACAATGAAAAACGCCACCAGATTAACGGCCCCGACGGTGAACGGAGGCCGCGTGGCCGGGTCCAGATCCAACAGCAGGAACCCCGCGACCGACGGCACCGCAATGATCACGCCAAAGCCTGCGGCGGTCGCCACCGCCCGATGCACCGCCACCCCGTGCAGGGTCATCAAAGGGACTCCAAAGCTGCCGCCGCCGATGCCCATCAGCACCGACAGGAACCCGACCAAGGGAGACAGCATAAGCCGCTTGGCCCCCTTAGGCATGGCTTCAGACAGCCGCCAGTCGGCGCGACCCAGCCCCAGGTAGCAGCCGATCGCCAGTGCCATCCCGCCAAACACCCCTTGCAGCACGGTGGAGCGCAAGGAGGACACTGCCAGAACGCCGACGATTGCCCCCAGCGCAATGCCAAAGCCCCAGTTGCGCAGAATCTGCCAATCCACCGCGCCCTTCCTGTTATGGCTCAGAACCGAGCGCAGAGAGGTCACGATAATGGTCGCCAGTGAGGTCGCAAGGCAGATCTGCATCAGCTGATCGCCGCCATATCCAAGTGTTTGAAAGGCATAGAAAAAGCCCGGTACCAGCACGATGCCGCCGCCAACCCCCAATAGCCCTGCCAGAACCCCGGCGAATGCGCCGATCACCAGCAGCAGCCCTGCCATCTGCATCAGCAGCGCAGGCGCTGGCAATAGGGCGGCGGTCAGGGCAGGATCAGTCATGCAGGGCACCTCAGGGCTGGCTTCACCGGCAAAGGGTTAGCCGCCGCAATCCGCTTGCACAAGTCGATAGCCAGCGAGCCGCCGCGTCATGCAGCCGCGCGGTCCGCAACCTGCGCCAGCGCCTGTTCCACCAGTTCCGGCCCGGCCCCGGCGCGGCAGGCCCCCTCGGACAGCATCCGCCGCCATTGCCGCGCGCCGGGGCGGCCGGCAAACAGCCCCAGCATATGCCGGGTGATCTGGTTCAGCTTAGCGCCGTCGCCGAGCCGTTCTTCGATGTAAGGCAGCATAAGCATCACCGCCTCCGCAGGATCGCTTACAGAACCCGTCCCGAAAATCTCCGGGTCCGCAGCACAGAGAACCCCGGCCGGCTGGTGATAGGCCGAACGGCCCACCATCACCCCGTCCAGACCGCGGTCCAGATGCGCCTTGGCCTCGGCCAGCGTCGCAATACCGCCGTTGATCGAGATATGCAGATCAGGAAACGCCGCCTTCATCCGGTGCACCAGATCATAATCCAAGGGTGGAATGTCCCGGTTTTCCTTAGGAGAAAGCCCCTTCAGCCAAGCCTTGCGAGCGTGGATTGTCACCCGCTGGCAGCCCGCCGCGCGGATTTTGTCCAGGAAGTCCGGCAGCACCTCTTCCGGCTCCTGCTCATCGACACCAATGCGGCATTTGACAGTGACTTCAGCCTTCACAGCTGCCTGCATCGCTGCGACGCAATCTGCCACCAGTTCCGGGGTCTGCATCAGCACCGCACCAAAGGCGCCGGATTGCACCCGGTCACTGGGGCAGCCGCAGTTAAGGTTGATCTCGTCATACCCCGCCTGTTCGCCCAGCCGCGCGGCTTCTGCCAGTTCGTCCGGGTCAGACCCTCCAAGCTGCAAAGCAACGGGATGTTCGGCGGTATTGAAGTCCAGCAAATGCAACGCCCCGCCGCGCACCAGTGCCGGCGCGGTCACCATTTCGGTGTACAGCAGCGCCTCCCGGCTCAAAAGCCGGTGCAGATACCTGCAATCGGACGTCGTCCAATCCATCATCGGCGCGATGGAAAGGCGTGCAGCACGCCGAACGTCCGAAAACCCTGATTTTTCCTGGTTTTTCGAATTCACCATCTTCACCGTTTTCCCCGTTCCGGCCCGATTTAGCCCCGTTTTTGAGTGCAGTGCTACAGAATGTAGCACCGACGGCGCCGTGTAGCACTTTTTTCGCCCCAAGTTCCAGCGCCCCATTTCGAGCACTGCCGGACCACTACCCTGCCGCCGAGAAAGAGCTGAAGCTGAGGGGGCATTGAGACACCCATGACCACACTGATGTTGCTGTTGGCCAGCCATGATGGGTGTGAAGAAATCCCATTCCGACAAATGCCCAAGGACTACTTCGGGATCGAACCTGAGGCCCTTGAGCGAAATATTAAAAGGGGGACGATTCAACTCGGCCTGCCTTGTGAAAGCCTGAGAGCCATGCGCACAAGCAACGTGCCCCTAAGTGAGATCCTGCACGTTGGGTAAGGGTCAGCAGGCTCAACTTTTTTTCTCAAACAGGCCGGCTATGTACTTTTGAAGGCCAATATTGAAATCACCCAACGCGAAGTGGACATTTGGGCCACCGCTAGGGTCAGGATGCATTGATTTCCGATCTGCCGGGGAAGCTTATCAACTCCATCAGAAGGCTTTACGTTCTGGGGTTTTGGTCGCGAATCTGCGTCTGATCTGTGTTACAAAAACACAATCCAAGCCTCAGCTACGAAACTTGGTGCTGCAACCAGTGCTACAAAATCTGACACTACTCCAGACCCCCAATAAAATAAGGGGTTTCAGAGCCGCCCTGCCCCATCCATCAAAGTCCGAAGTTTAGTTTCACACTTCCCCATATGAACATGGGTGCAAATATCTGAACAGGGAACAACTTCCATTTTGGCCAGCGGCACCGGACTCCTTGCAGAACTCGCTGATTTTCATCTTGGTGAAGCGATGCTGCTGTCGCCCATCTATTGCGCTTCGTTGCAAGAACAGGTTGCAGGGCGCTGCGAAATATCAATTGCGGGGCAACAGAATGGAAACGATCTGCTCAAACCCCCTCGCCTTGGCGTGCTGAATTGGTGTGACACCGTCGCGGTCGCCTATGCTCTGATCTGCACCGGCTTGCACAAGCAGTTGGACGACCTCCTGGTGATCTGATCCTCCATCGCCCAGAACCACGGCCTCAATCAGGGCGGTCCAATCCAGGTTGTTGACATGATCAAGCGGTGCACCCGCATCGATCAGGCGGCGGACCACCTCGACATGTCCCAAATGGGCGGCGGCAATCAAAGCGGTGCCGTCATAGGGGCTGGTGGTAAGCCCCGGGTCATTGCCCAGTTCGATGGCAAGCGACATAAGTTCAGGGTCGTCGTTCACCGCAGCAATGGTCACCACGTCGTAAGCCTGCCCCTCCAGAGCATTCATGTCGCCCCCCGCCTCAGCCAAGGCGCGCAGGGCGTCATCGTGTGAAGCGTAGGCCGCGACATGGGCGGGAGTGCGGCCCCGGCGGTCCTGGGCATTAAGGTCGGCGCCCGCCGCGATAAGGCGGGCAATCTCCACAAGATCTCCGGTATGGGCGGCGCGATGCAATCCCCGATAGCTGGCGATCTCGGCCCCTGAGGGAGCAGTCTGCGCCTGCGCCGAAGCGGAAAAGACGCTCAGGAGCAGAGCCAAAACACATTTCATCATATCAGACCTCTATGTCGTAAGGGCACCTGCTACCTGAGTGGCAGGCTGCGCTCCGGTCATTCGGCGCCGATTGCATCCAGCCCGGCGCGTGCGCAGGCTTCGTCCAGGTGGCCGCCAGGTGCGCCACCAACCCCGATGCCGCCAACCAGCGCGCCACCGATCCTGATGGACAGGCCACTGCCCTGGATGACCATACGGCTGTTCATATGGCGCAGGCCATCATGCTGCGGGTTCTCGCCAATAAAATTGGCCAAACCTGCAGTGCCGCGCCCCATTGACGCCAAAGTAAACGCTTTGCCGGGCAGCGGATGTGCGCCGGCGCCAGCATATCAGCCCGCTGCCTGCGCGGCAGCCCGCGGTTAGTGCAATAGGCAAATATTAAGACATATCGAATATGCTGAATTCAACTAACCGTATTTTTGCAGCAAGGATTCAGACTATGAGTATGCGATTTCTAGGGCATCTGCCGGTCAAAACAAAGATCGCCATTCTGGTGGCTGCCCCGCTGATGCTCTCACTGTGGTTCATGGGGCAGACACTGCTTCAGCTGAACAAAAACGCGCAGATCAACACGGCCGAGGCCGGCGAAGTGATCGAGCATATGAGCAGCCTTGTTCACAACTTGCAACTGGAGCGTGGCCTCAGCGCCTCCTATTTGGAAAGCTCTGCCACCACTGCGCCGGACAAACTGGTCCAGGTCCGGTTGCAAAACAATACCGCGATGGAGGCCTATCTGGCCGAGATCAGTCACATTGATAAATCCCTCCTCCCGATTGAGGCAGTGCAGGCCATCCAATTTGCCCGGGCCGAACTGGCCAAGAAAAAAGACATCCGCAGTAAGATCGACGGGCACACGCTCTCGCTGAAGCGGACCCTGACCTACTATACGGGGTTGAACGCGGCCCTCATTCAAACCGGGCTGTCGCTGGCACAATCCATTGACAATCCGGTGATCTCGCAGGAGGCCGTCGCGCTGTCCTTCTTCATGCGCGCAATTGATGCCGCCGGGCTGGAACGGGCTGCCGGCGCTGTCGGCTTCAAGCATGGCTGGAAACCGGCCGACCGGGAGACCTTTGTCGCCTATCATGAAGTGTTCAAGGAACGTCTGTCGATGTTCATGGGCTTTGCAACTGCGGAGGACCGCGAAACCGTGAAGGGGCTGTTCACCTCGCCTGAGATGACAAAGTTCGAGGACGTCCGTAAAGGCATCCTAAACGGCGGAGCCCGGACGGAAATGACGGCTGAACAGTGGTTTGAAGCAGCCAGCAAAGCGCTGAAGGTGCTCCAGAAAAAAGAGAGGATCCTGATCGAGCACCTGGAACGGGACATGGCCGGATTCGATGCGGACAACAAGTTTCTGCTGGCGGAAATGGCAGTGTTCACCGGCGTGCTTCTGGTTGCGGTTTTGGGCCTTAGCGTGCTCATCGCACGCGACATGACCAAGAGCCTGTCGGTTCTGAATGGCGCGCTGAAGAAACTGGGCAGCGGCGAAACAGACGTTGACGTGCCAGGTGCAAACCGCCGGGACGAGATTGGTACGGTGGCCCGCAATGTGGTGGATCTGCGCACTGTGACCCAGCGCAAACAGGAAGAGCGTATGGAGGAGGAAAAGCAGCGCCGCGAAGAAGTCATGACTGTTGCGCGCCGCATCGGCGAAGCGCTGATGGACCTCCAGCACAAGCGTTTGGACAAGCCGATCAAAGAGTTCTTCCCGGAAGAGTTCAAATCGATCCGGATGGATATGAACGACTCGCTGCAGGCGCTGAGCGTATCAATCTCCAACATCGGCGAACTGACCAGCAGTGTGGATGAAAGCACCAAATCCATCGCCGAAGCCTCAATGGACCTGGCCCACCGCACCGAAGCGGAATCGGCAACGCTGGAGAAAACCACCCATTCGATCAGCGAGCTGACCGCCAATGTTCAGCAGTCGGCAGACAATGCCGGCCGGGCGGAACAATTGGCGGACAGCGCCCAGAACGGGGTTAAATCCTGTGATGCGGTGGTCAAGGATACCATTGTCGCCATGGACAAACTGCAGGAGTCCTCACAGGAAATCTCGCAGATCACCAAGGTGATTCAGGATATCGCGTTCCAAACCAATCTTCTGGCACTGAATGCCGGGGTCGAGGCCGCCCGCGCCGGCGAAGCAGGCCGCGGGTTTGCGGTGGTCGCCAGCGAGGTGCGGATGCTGGCGCAGCGCTGCGCCGATGCAGTCCAGCAGATTGACGGGCTGACTGCACGCAGTTCGGAACAGGTCAAGAACGGCGCTGCACTGGTGGACCAAGCCGGCACTGCAATGGCGGAGGTAAACGACCAAGTCGCCGAAATTTCCGGTCTTGTCATTGAGATTGCCAGCAATATGAAGGAGCAGTCGTCGCAAATGGGCGACGTCAACACCGCCGTTGGCGAGTTGGAAATGATGGCACAGCAAAATGCCGCCATGGCCGAGGAAACCACTGCTGCAACCACCTCACTGTCCGAGCAGGCCCAGGAACTGCGCGAGCTGGTCCAGCAGTTTGCCGTCGGCGAGGTTGATCCGGCTCAGAACGCGCTGGGTGGTCCGGAGGCTTATGCGCCTCCAGTGGCGGCGATCGATTTTGATGCCGACGACTGGGAAGATCAGGATTTTGGCAGCAGCGCCGCAGCCTGATCCGCTAAGGACCGGAGTTAAGATGTTAATGAATTGGGCAGCCTCTGCGGCTGCCCTAATTGCTTTGCGGTATTGTTTTCCGGGTTCAGGCCCCGGCGCCGCGCAGCACCTCCAGCACCGTTTCCGGCGGAACGTCTCCCGTTACAAACGCCTCGCCGATGCCGCGGGCCAGGATAAACCGCAGCTGACCGGCAACAACTTTTTTGTCTTGTCCCATCAGATCCAGCAGCACCTCTGCCCCCGGCAGATCGCCCGGAATGTCGGCCAGATCGGTCTTCATGCCCATCGCCTTCAGATGCGCCCGCACCCGGCTGGGATCCTCCTGGGAACACAGCCCCAGCTTGGCCGACAGCTCAAACGCCAGGGCACAGCCGATGGCCACGCCTTCGCCATGCAGCAGCCGGCCGGAATACCCGGTGGCCGCCTCCAGCGCGTGGCAGAAGGTATGGCCCAGGTTCAGCAGCGCCCGGTCGCCCTGCTCGGTTTCGTCGCGCACGACAATATCCGCCTTCATCTGCACCGAACGCGCCACGGCCTCAACCCGCGCTGCGACGTCGCCCTCGGCCAGAGCGGGACCGTGTTCTTCGAGCCAGGCAAAAAATCCGGCGTCCCCGAGCAGCCCGTATTTCACCACCTCGCCGTAACCGGACAGGAAATCGCGCGGCGTCAGGGTCTCCAGAACGGATGTATCGGCCAGCACCAGCGCGGGCTGGTGAAAGGCTCCGATCAGGTTTTTGCCCTGGGGCGCATTGATGCCGGTCTTGCCGCCGACCGAGCTGTCGACCTGCGCCAAGAGCGAGGTCGGGATCTGCACAAACCGCACGCCCCGGCGCAGCACCGCAGCGGCAAATCCAGCCAGGTCGCCGATCACACCGCCGCCAAAGGCCACAACCACGTCGCCCCGCTCGACCTTCTGCTCCAGCAGCCATTCCACCGCGCGGGTGAACTGCGGCCAGCCCTTGGTCGCCTCGCCCGGCGGCAGCGCCAGCGCGGTCATCTCAACACCTGCGGCTGCCAGCCCGGCGCGCAAACCCTCCAGATGCTTTTCCGCCACGGTCTCGTCTGTCAGCACCGCCACCTGCGGCCGCTTCAGCAACGGTTTGATCCGCTCCCCCGCCTGCGCCAGCAACCCGGGGCCGATCACCACATCATAGGCCCGCCCGTCCAGAGGCACGTGAACCCTGCGTTCCATCATGTCCACTCCAATACATCGGGGCGTGCCTGCAAGGCCTCAAGCACCCGGTCAACCATGGTTTCAATTGCCGCCTGGCCATCTGAGACAACGGTCAGATCCGCCTTGGCATAAAGCGGCACCCGGTCGCGGTACAGGCCGCTAAGGGTCGCACGCGGGTCGGCTGTGCGCAGCAGCGGCCGGGTGTCGCGGTGGCGCACCCGGTTCCACAGAACCTCCAGATCGGCTTGCAGCCAGACCGAGACCCCTTTGGCGGTTATCACATTGCGGTTTTCTTCTGCCAGGAAAGCGCCGCCGCCCGTCGACAGGACACCGCGTTCCTCCTCCAGCAGGCGCGCGATCACCTGCCGTTCTTTTTGGCGGAAGAACGGCTCGCCGTCGCGGGCAAATATCTCAGGGATGGTCATGTTGGCAGCGGCCTCGATTTCATGGTCGCTGTCCAGGAAAGGCACATCCAGCCGGGCCGCCAGCGCCCGCCCCACGGCGGTCTTGCCGGCGCCCATCATGCCCACCATCACGATGGTCTTCTTCAACTTCCCCGGCACCGGGCCTGCTGCCTTCTGGCCGCTGCTTTGCTCTTTTTCGCTCATTCTTCAGTGAATGACGTGATCTTGCGGAAAAGGGAATATATAACTTGGGCAAAAGAGCAGGAAACAGGCTTTGGATATATCATGGGGCGATTGATTAAGTATCTGGTCTATTTGGCGGTTCTGGCGGCTATCGGGCTGGTGGGCTATGCCTATGTGGGGCCTTGGTTCGGTGCGGATTTCCGCGCGCCCAGCACCGAGGTGCGCAAACCGGTGGTGCTGAATGCGGATTAGGGCGGCTGCCGCCGGGGTGGTGATGGCGGGCAGTGCGCTTGCAAATGAACCCCTGGCGGCGATTGACTGGCTGAACCAGCCGCAGCCGCGCAACGGGCTGCCCGGCACAGTGCTGCTGGAGCCGCCAGTGGCAGGCACGGCTGCATTTCCGTCCGTTTCGGTCACACCTTTGGAAACACTGGTGCCGCCCATCGGGCTGGTTCCGGCCTCGGCAACCGGCCTGCCGGCCGATCTGTGGCGCGGCAGCGCTGCCGATGATGTGACCCATCTGATTGAAACCGTTCCAGTGCGCGGCAGCCCGGCGATGCAGGCGTTGCTGTTCACCCTGCTGCTGTCGGAATCCCGGCCGCCGTCCGCAGCAGGCGACCGGATTCTGCTGGCCCGGCTGGATCGGCTGCTGGCGCTGGGGGCCACGGATCCCTCCCAGGCGCTGGTTGAACATGCAGGCCCCACGGACAGCAAGGACCGTTTCACGCGCTGGTTTGACGCCACCCTTTTGACCGGCAGCGAGGACGCTTCCTGCGCTGCCCTCACCGCCTCGCCGCATCTGTCGGACAGCTACGCGGCCAGGATCTTTTGCGCGGCGCGGCGCAGCGACTGGCCCACGGCAGCACTGATGATGGAAACTGCCCACGCGCTGGAGCTGCTGCCCGAAAACCAGATGCAGCTTCTTGACCGTTTTTTGAACCCCGATCTATTTGAGCAGGCGCCGCCGCTGCGCCGCCCGTCGGATCCGGATCCGCTGACCTTCCGCCTGTTCGAGACCATTGGCGAAGCGATGCCCACCGCGCCCTTGCCGCCGGCCTTTGCCGCGGCCGATCTGCGCGACATTGCCGGCTGGAAGGCGCAGCTGGAGGCGGCAGAGCGGCTGGCCCGTGCCGGGGCGCTCAACCCCAATCAGTATCTTGGCCTGTTCAGCGCCCGTAAACCCGCCGCTTCCGGCGGGATCTGGGACCGGGTTGCAGCGGTTCAGCAGCTGGAAAGCGACCTTGGCTCCGGCAACGCAGACGCCATTGCCCGCTCGCTGCCCCGCGCCTGGGATGCGATGCAACAGGCGGGCACTGAAACCGTGTTTGCCGACCTCTTTGGCGAGCCGCTGGCGCGGGCAGGCCTGAGCGGCCGGACCGCCGCGCTGGCCTGGCGCATCCGCCTGTTGTCGCCGTCTTATGAATTGGCCGCGCATGATGCCCAGGCCGCCGGCGCAAATGATCCGTTCCTGGCAGCCCTGGCCCAGGGCCGGCCTGGTGACGCTGCCGCCCCGTCGCCAATGGCAAAAGCCATAGCATTGGGGTTTGACACAACGGCCCCGGTGCCGCCCGCGATCCGGCAAATACTGAACAACGGCCAGCTGGGCGAAGCGATCCTGCGCAGCATGGTGCTGTTTGCCCAAGGTGCCGACGGCAATCTGGGCGACCTGACCGCGGCGCTGGCCGCGTTCCGGGCTGTCGGGCTGGAGGACACCGCCCGCCGCGCTGCCTTGCAGCTGATGCTGCTGGAGCATCAGTGATATGGCGCCCCCCCGGGACAATTTCCAATGGATCTCAACCTTCCTCGACGCCCAGGCGGCCGAAGCGGGCGCCTCGCAGAACACGCTTCTGGCCTATGGCCGCGACCTTAAGGACCTGACCGCCTGGCTGGAACACCGCACCCTGGGTTTCCTGACAGCCCGCCAGGACGACATCGAGGCCTATCTGATCAACTGCGACGCGCAAGGACTGGCGCGGTCCACCCGGGCGCGCAGGCTGTCGGCGGCCAAGCAGATCTACCGCTTTGCGTTTGAGGAAGGCTGGCGCGAAGACAATCCGGCAATCCAGATCCGCGGCCCTGGACGTGAAAAACGCCTGCCCAAAACACTGGAGGTCATCGAGGTCGACCGCCTGCTGGATGCCGCGCGCCAAACCGGCCGCAGCACCGCAGACCGGCTGCGCAACACCTGTTTGATGGAGCTACTCTATGCCACCGGAATGCGGGTCACCGAGCTGGTCTCGCTGCCGGTTTCCGCCGCCCGCGGCGACCCGCGGATGCTGCTGATCATGGGCAAGGGCGGCAAGGAGCGCATGGTGCCGCTGTCGCCGCCCGCACGCGACGCGCTGGCCGTCTGGCTGGCCACCCGCGACGATACCGAGGCAGCGCATGTAGCAAAGGGCAAGCCCGCCTCGCGTTTCCTGTTCCCCTCCCGCGGCAAGTCCGGCCACCTGACCCGGCACCGCTTTTATCTGCTGATCAAGGAACTGGCGGTCACCGGCGGCGTGTCTCCGGACAAGGTCACGCCGCACACGCTGCGGCACGCCTTTGCCACGCATCTGTTGGCCAATGGCGCCGACCTGCGCGCAATCCAGGCGCTGCTCGGCCACGCCGACATCGCCACCACCGAAATTTACACCCATGTGCTGGACGCCCGCCTGCAGGAACTGGTGCTGGAGCATCACCCGCTGGCCAAGGATACGCGCTGACGCGCCGCTAGAACTTGAAGCGCCTGCGGCAAACCCCCATAAATGCAGCGAACCTTCAACTGACCGGATCTCTGGACCTCTCATGGACACTGCCTCCACCGTACTCGACAGCGCCTTCTGGACCACTGCCGGGGCCATCGTGCTGCTGCTTGTCCTGTCCGGTTTCTTCTCCGGCTCGGAAACTGCGCTGACCGCCGCCTCGCGCGGGAAACTGCGCAGCCAGGCCGATAAAGGCTCGCATGGGGCGCAAAGGGCGCTCAGCGTGACCGAGGACAGCGAAAAGCTGATCGGCTCGGTCCTGCTGGGCAATAACCTTGTCAACATTCTGGGCACGTCGCTGGCGACCGCCCTGTTTACCCGGGCGTTTGGCGAAAGCGGCGTCGCCCTAGCGACCCTGGTGATGACCGTGCTGGTGCTGGTCTTTGCCGAGGTGCTGCCCAAGACTTATGCCATTTCCAACGCCGAAAAAGCCGCCGCGGCCGTAGCGCCAGTGATTGGCGTGCTTGTCACCCTGCTGGCGCCGGTGGTGGGGTTGGTCCGGCTGCTGGTGCGTGGTGTCTTGCTTGTCTTCGGCGTGCGGATCGATCCCGACAGCCACATCATGGCGGTGCGCGAGGAAATTGCGGGCGCGCTGCATCTGGGCCACTCCGAAGGTGTGGTCGAAAAAGAGGACCGCGACCGCATTCTGGGCGCGCTGGATCTTTCCGACCGCTTTGTCGAAGAAATCATGCTGCACCGCTCCCATATCGAGATGATCGACGCCAACGCCGAGCCGGACACTATCCTGGAGCAATGCCTGCAAAGCCCGCATACCCGGCTGCCGGTGTTTCGCGGCGAGCAGGAAAACATTATCGGCGTGGTTCACGCCAAGGACCTGTTCCGGGCGATGTATGAACAAGCCGGCGGTGCGGACGGCGATGCAGGCAAGCTCAAGTTCTTTGACATCTCCGGGGTCGCCAAGGCCCCGTATTTTGTGCCCGAAACCACCACGCTGGACGAGCAGATGCGCCAGTTCCTGCGGATGCGCTCGCATTTTGCGCTGGTGGTGGATGAATACGGCGCGCTGCAGGGGCTGATCACGCTGGAGGATATTCTGGAAGAAATCGTCGGCGAGATCACCGATGAATTCGATCCCGACGAGGAAAGCATCGTCAAGAAAACCACAGATGGATCCTATCTGGTCGATGGCGTCACCACCATCCGCGACCTGAACCGCGCCACCGACTGGAACCTGCCCGATGAGGAGGCCAATACCATTGCCGGCCTCGTCATCCACGAGGCGCAGATGATTCCGACCACAGGCCAGGTGTTCTCCTTCCATGGGTTCCGCTTTGAAGTGACCGAGCGCGAAGGCAACCGGGTGACCGGCCTCAAGATCCGGCCCTTATCGTGACCGGGATCCACGCATGACCCGTGCGGCGGTGCTGGCCTGGGGCTGGTTCGACAGCATCATCCTGGACCTGTTCCGCCAGCTGCGCTGGTCCTTCCTGCCGCCGCTGCTGATCTATTTCGCCTATGGCGCGCAGGGCATCACCACCGTCACCGCGTCGTTTTTTGTTAAGGAATACCTGGACTTTTCCGCCGCTTTTCTGGCGGGATTGGCATTTTGGGTCGGCCTGCCCTGGGCCCTGAAGATGCCGCTGGGGCATCTGGTCGATCTGATCTGGCGCTGGAAATACCTGCTGATCCTGCTGGGGGCCGGGCTGATGGCCGGCAGCTATGGCATCCTTGCGGCCATTGTGCTGGAACCTGTGGTGATGGGCACCGTGATGCCGCTGGGCGCCTGGTATGTCACCGCCGCGCTGCTGGCCCCTTGCGGATATGTGCTGCAGGATGTGGTGGCCGACGCCATGTCGGTCGAGGCCGTGCCCCACACGGATGATCACGGCTGCCCCCTGCCCGAGGCTGAAACCAAATCCCTGCACACAACCATGCAGACCTTTGGCCGTATCGCGCTGATCGGCGGTTCCAGCGCCGCTGCCGCGCTGAATGTCGCGCTGTTCGACGGCGCCGATGCCCTGCCGCAAGCGGACAAGGGCGCACTCTACGGTTTTGTCTTCACCCTCGCTCTGCTGATCCCGGTGATTTCCCTGTCCGGCGTGGCACTGGCGATCTGGCAAAAGTGGCGTAAAACCACCCGGCTACGCCGCCAAGGCCTGGCCGAAACCGAAATCCGCAGCCGCATAGACCTCCCACGAGAACCGGTCACCCCGAACCACTGGTATTTCATCGGCGGCGGCGCCTTCGTCGCACTCTCCCTGGCCGTGGGCCTCGGCGACGTCCCCTACTCGCAGGAAATCGTCTTTGGTGGATCCATGGCCATCGTGCTGTTCCTGATGCGCCAGCTGGTTGCGGTGCTGCCCACCGACCAAGCCCGCGCCCTGATCGGCACCGCCATCATCATCTTCGTCTACCGCGCCACGCCGCTCCGCGGTCCCGGCGCAACCTGGTTCGAAATCGACGTGCTGGGGTTCGACCAGCAGTTCCTGTCAGTCCTGGCCCTGATCACCTCGCTACTGACCCTGGCGGGCATGCTGATCTTCCGCCCGATGATGGCCAGCCGCCCGATAGCCTTTATTGTCGCCTTTCTGGCGATCACCGAGGCCGTCCTCAGCCTACCCAACATCGCGCTTTATTACGGCGCCCACCACTGGACCGCCGCGATAACCGGCGGCGTGGTCGACGCCCGCTTCATCGCCATGGTCGACACCGCCGTCGAATCCCCGCTGGGCCAGGTCGCGATGATCCCGATGCTCGCCTGGATCGCCCGCAACGCGCCCTCGGGGCTGAAAGCCACCTTCTTTGCGGTCATGGCCTCCTTTACCAATCTAGCGCTGTCGGCCTCCAGTCTCGGCACCAAATACCTGAACGAAATCTTCCAAGTGACCCGCGAGGTGACAGATTCGTCAGGCATTATCACCACCCCAGCCGATTATTCCCAGCTGGGCTTACTGCTGATCACCGTTGGAGTAATCCTCCTCCTGGCGCCGCTCACCGCAATATTTGTCATTCAAAACAGCCGCTTCCGCACTTCCGAGTAACGAAACCGCAGCCTGGCTGCCTGTAAGCGGCATACGGTGCCGTTTTTCTGCTGGACTACTGTTCACTTCTGTACAGAATGCGGGCAACACCTATTCAGGGAGGCCCACATGAAAACCACTACCCGCGTGGCAGTTATCGGCGGCGGCGTCGTCGGCTGCTCAGTTCTGTATCACCTGACCAAGCTCGGCTGGTCCGACGTCATGCTGATCGAACGTTCGGAATTGACCTCAGGCTCCACCTGGCATGCGGCGGGCGGTTTTCATACGCTCAACGGCGACACCAACATGGCGGCGCTTCAGGGCTACACCATCAAGCTGTATAAAGAGCTGGAAGCCATCACCGGCATGTCCTGCGGGTTGCACCACGTCGGCGGCGTCACCCTGGCCGAAACCCAGGAACGCTTCGACATGCTGAAAGCGGAACGCGCCAAACACCGCTTTATGGGGCTGGAGACCGAAATTGTCTCCCCCGAAGAAATCAAGAAAATCGCGCCCGTCACCAACGTGGATGGCATCATCGGCGGGCTTTATGATCCGCTTGACGGCCACCTCGACCCCTCCGGCACCACTCACGCCTATGCCAAGGCTGCCCGCATGGGCGGCGCCACAATTGAAACCCACTGCAAAGTGGTTGAAACCAACCAGCGCCCCGATGGCACTTGGGATGTAGTGACCAACAAGGGCACCATCCACGCCGAACATGTGGTCAACGCAGGCGGCCTCTGGGCGCGCGAGGTCGGCGCCATGGCCGGCGTCTACATGCCCCTGCACCCGATGGAGCACCAGTACATCGTCACCGACGAGGTGCCGATGATCGCCGAAATCATCGACGGCGGCGGCGAGCACCCGCATGTGATGGACCCGGCCGGCGAAAGCTATCTGCGCCAGGAGGGCCGCGGCCTCTGCATCGGCTTTTACGAGCAGCCCTGCAAACCCTGGGCCGTGGACGGCACGCCTTGGGACTTCGGGCATGAGCTGCTGCAGGACGACTTCGACAAGATCGAGGACTCCATCAACTTTGCTTACAAACGCTTCCCCGCGCTGGAGGCTGCTGGCGTGAAATCGGTGATCCACGGCCCCTTCACCTTTGCCCCGGACGGCAATCCGCTGGTCGGCCCGGTGCCCGGAATGCGCAACTACTGGTCCGCCTGCGCCGTCATGGCCGGTTTCAGCCAGGGCGGCGGCGTCGGGTTGATGCTGGCCCAGTGGATGATCAACGGCGAATGCGAGCGCGACACTTTTGCGATGGACTGCGCCCGCTTCGGCGGCTGGATTACCCCGGGCTACACCCGCCCGAAAGTCATTGAGAACTATCAGAAACGATTCTCCATCGCCTATCCGAACGAGGAGCTGCCCGCTGCCCGCCCGTTCCGTACCACCCCGATGTACGACATCTTTGATGGTATGGGCGCGGTCTGGGGCGCGCAATACGGTATGGAGGTCCCGAACTACTTCGCTACAGGCGATGAGCCGCGCTATGAGACCCCGTCCTTCCGCCGCTCCAATGCGTTCGATGCCACTGCGCGCGAAGTCAAAGCGGTCCGCGAAGCCGTCGGCATCAACGAGGTCCACAACTTCGGCAAATACCTGATCAAAGGTGCGGGTGCCCGCGCCTGGCTCGACCGCATCATGGCCGGCCGGGTGCCGAAACCGGGCCGTCTGTCGCTGACCCCGATGCTGTCCCCCAAAGGCCGCCTGATCGGGGATTTCACTATCTCCTGTCTTGGAAAATCCGGGGCGGAAGAAGAATTCCAGCTCACCGCCTCCTACGGCAGCCAAGCCTACCACATGCGCTGGTTCCTGCAGAACCTGGACGATGGCGTGACCCTGGAAAACATTTCCGACACCCGCAACGGCTTCCAGATCGCAGGCCCCAAAGCGCGCGAGGTGCTGCAGGCCTGCACCCGGACCGATATCTCTGACATGCGCTTCATGGATGTGCGCCGCCTGACTGTGGGCATGGCCGACTCCATCGTGCAGCGCGTCAGCTACACCGGCGATCTGGGCTATGAAATCTACTGCAACCTGCCTTCGCAACGTGCCCTCTGGGATGCTCTTTGGAATGCAGGCCAGCCGCACGGCATGAAACCCTTCGGCATGCGGGCGATGATGTCGCTGCGCCTGGATAAATTCTTCGGCTCCTGGCTGCGCGAGTTCTCACCCGACTATACGGCGGCAGAAACCGGGCTTGACCGCTTCATCTCCTTCAAGAAACCCGTTGATTTCATCGGCCGCGCGGCAGCCGAAGCCGAGCGCGACACAGGCCCCGCGCGCCAGCTCTGCGCCTTCGAGGTCGAAGCAGACGACGCCGATGTGGTTGCCTATGAGCCGATCTGGCTCGGCGGCGAAGTCGTGGGCTTCTGCACCTCCGGCGGCTATTCGCACCATGCGCAAAAATCCATCGCGCTGGGGTTTGTCCCCACGGGGACAGCCAAGGAAAACCTGGAAGTGGAGATCGAAATCCTCGGCAAGATGTACAAGGCCCGCCTGATCACCCAGCCGGTGTTTGACGCAGACGGCGCCCGGATGCGCGGCTGAGGCCAAAAGCACCGGATTCAGGTCAGCCCGCCTGACCTGAATCCGCCCTGTTGCCACAGCAGCGCACGCTGACGCCGCGAAACCCGCGCAACACATAGGTCAATGGCCACACCCGAATGTTTCGCGCGCGAAACATTCGGTCAACCCTGCTGACCTATGCGGCTTTCACTGGCCCCCGCCCTTCTTCTTTGCAAAAATACTCCCGCCGGAGGCATCCGCCATTGCGGCCAAGAACCAAGGACCGGGTTGCATGACCGCCATCACCATTCTCCTGCTCGCTGCCGGCGCCTCGTCACGGATGCAAGGCCGCGACAAGCTGATGGAGGATGTGGACGGCCAGCCCCTTCTGTCCCTGATGTGCCGCCGCGCCGCGCTGACCGGGCTGCCGGTGTTTGTGACCTTGCCCCGCGAAACCCATCCCCGTGCGGCCGCAACCGGCAGCGCGATCCCGGTCCCGGTGCCCGGCGCGGATGAAGGCATGGCCGCCTCGATCCGCTGCGGTATCGCGGCCCTGCCGAATGTGACTGACGCGGTGATGATCCTGCCCGCCGACATGCCGGATATCACAACCCAGGACATGCTGCATCTGGCTGCGCATTTTCACGGTGCGGACAGCCCCGTCCTGCGCGCCGCTTCCGAGGACGGCATCCAGGGCCACCCGGTGCTGTTTCCGCGCCGCTGCTTTGCTGCGCTGAAAACCCTTAACGGGGATCAGGGCGCCCGCAGCCTCCTGACATCCGAACCGGTGCAGATGGTGCCGCTGCCAAAGAACCATGCGGTGACTGATCTGGACACGCCCGAAGACTGGGCCGCTTGGCGCCTGCATCGCTGACACCCCCGCAAATGCAGAGAAGGCAGGGCACAAGACCCTGCCTTCCTGCGCTTTGCTCTTCTCTGCCGTTTCCCCCAAAACAGCAGCAGCATCTCTCAATGCACGAGCAGATGCGCCTCGTGTTTCCGCAACGACCGGCGTGCCGCGGAATAGGCCGCCCGGCCCTTCTCCGACTTAAGGTCCGGGAACAGCTCGAACAATTCGTTGCGCTGCGCGTTGTCCAGCCCGCGCAGGGACTGATCGCCGGGCTGAAAGCTCTCGGTCCAGGCGCCATCGGACAGCACAACCTCATGCTGATCGAACATGAAATGGATATAGGTCACCTCGGTGGTCTCTACCGTGTCGACCCCCGTAAGCCCGGTCAGATGCTTGGCCGCCACCAGAACCTCGCGGTCCTCGAAATACAGCGCCGTCTTGTCGTTGGCGACCAGCACCCGGTGATTGGGGCTGACCATCATGTCGCGCTCCGGCAGGCCATTGCCCAGGGCGCCCTGGCGGATCAGTACCGGTTGCAAATGCGCGGCGCTGTGCAGCTCCCGGCCCTGCAGCCTGCGGGTACCGATCCAGCGGATTTCCTGAATGCCGTTGTCGCGGGTGATCACCCGGTCGCCGGCCTGCAAATCTTCGACCCGGCGTTCCCCCAGCGGCGTGGCGATCAGCGTGCCAGGCGTGAAGCAGGGAATGATCTGCTCAATCTCTCCAAACGTCATGGAGCCGGTCACAGCCCCGTCGCCATCAAGGAAGTTGACGGTCCCCGAGATGCTGTTGCCATCCGCGTCAACGGTGACACCGCTGAGTTCAAACGGGCCGCTGCCAGTCAGGTCCAGGGTGTCGAAATCGTCGCCGCCCGAGCCGCCGTCAACTTCGTCGCCGGCATTGCCGCCAAGGAAGGTATCGCGCCCGGCGCCGCCGGACAGGGTATCGGCGCCCTGGCCGCCGGTGATCAGGTCATTGCCCGCCCCGCCGCGAACGATATCGTCATCAATACCGGCATCAATGGTGTCATGGCCCGAGCCGCCGGAAATGTCGTCGTCGTCGTCCTGGCCAAAGATCAGGTCATTGCCCGATCCACCGTCAATCGTGTCCATGCCGTTGGTCGGGTCCGGATCCGCCGGGCGGCCATCGCTGCCATCATCAGTGATGTTCAGCCCATCCGGGAAGGATGGGTTCAGCCCGCCATAGATGGTGTCGCTGCCGCCGCCGCCGAGCAGGATGTCGGAGCCTTCGCCGCCGGTCAGAACGTCTGCCTGAGAGCCGCCGTCGATGGTGTCATCGTCGATGCCGCCATCAATCACGTCCATGCCCGAGCCGCCGTCGATCAGGTCAGCGTCATCCCCAGTAGAGATGGTGTCATTGCCGGCGCCGCCCAGAACAGTATCGCGGTCGTCGAACGGATCGGCATCCGCCGGAATAAAAGGAATGTCGGGATCGGTGCCGGTGTAGCCCGGAAAGCCGCGGTCCGGCAGCGGGATGCCGCTGTCCTTGGAGGTGTCGATGACATCATCGCCGTCGCCGCCCTCAACCGAGTCGGAGCCGTCGCCGCCGTCAATGGTGTCGTCGCCGCCGCCGCCAAGAATGGTGTCGTCGCCTTCGCCGCCGGTCAGGCTGTCGTCGCCCGGTACAACCGGATCAGAAGGATCCGATGAGTAGTCGAAATGCGCGTTGTCGAGCGTTGTGCCGGAGCTGCCCAGGTCAATGACCAGCTTCACGTCATTGAAATCATTGTCGCCAAGGTTGCGCGTATCTTCGAACCCCAGCTGAACCGAGCCGTCCGGGAATTCAAAGATCCCTTTGGTGTGGTCCAGCCCGTCCGTGTTCAGGCCGGCGTTGGCGCCATAGCCGGACGAGTAATAGGTGCCATGCGAGCTGATGATGCCGACGCCGACAAAGGCACCTTCGGGCGCATCGTAACTAAAAGTCTCGCCGACATCTGCATTTGCATTCTGCGACAGCATCACGACATTGCTGATCTCGCCGGTCGACGGATCGATGGTGTAGGCAAAGACCTTGTTCTGGAAGGCCGCGCTGGTCGAGGAGATGGTGATCTTGACCGGTTCATTGCTGCCGGAAACGCCATCGCCCAGGATCAGATCATCGCCGCTGCCGCCGTCGACAGTATCATCGCCGGAGCCGGCATAGATGCTGTCATTGCCGCTGCCTGCGATGATGACATCATCATCCGGCCCCGCCGCCGGGCCGGTGGCATCGGCGTTATCAACCATATCGCCTTCCGGGTCGCCGGTGTAATCCGCGTTGATCAGGTCATCCCCCGAGGTTCCCTCAACAATTCCGTTCAAGGCCGCATTCGGCATATCGGTACTCTTCGCCATCACTCTCTCCTCACCGGTCTGGCCCCAAACCCACCGTTCGGGCCAGCCGGACAGCCGCACAGCCATGCGGAACTTCGCAGTCAAAACACCAGCCCAAGCGGAGAGAGGGCCAGAACGCGCAAACGCTCTGGAGTGCACGCCGGAACAGCGCACAGCCGATAAGCAAAAGCTCTTAGATCAGTGGTATGCAGGCATCAGCAGCCCAGGGACTTAAGCTAAATTTTAGCAGTCCACCACAGTCCAGCAGCTCGCAGAACTCGCCCCCCCAATGGGCTAGAACATGCATACGTTAGGTACCTCCGGCCACAAAGCCAAAAAATTGCCTAAAATTCCCCCCATTCCGCCATTCGGGGCAATTGAGACAGCGTAAGCCATTGCCGGATTATGATGATTGTCTCGGAAACCGGATACAATCCGAGGGCCAAACTTGCACTTCCAGCACAAATTTCCCGCACTCGTTGTTTGAAGGAGTGGTATTGTTGCCAAATCCGAAACAAGGGTAAAATACGGCGGCACCACCGGTTTTCCGCTCCCTCAGCAAGCTGCCCTAAGGGAAATGGCGTGGAATTGATTTCAATCCTTGCCGTTTGCAAAGTTTGTTTCTCAATGCGGCCGGAATGCCGGGCAGATCTTTCGAATCAGACGGCCTATGCGGAAGGTCATCGCAGCCGTGCGGAAAAGTAAATAACGCTGAAGAGTTTATTCAATCCGCCGGCATCTGTCCGCTGACCGGCCTGCCCCTGATGCAAGAACAGCCGCTGCAACGTACTTTTCTTTGCCTACTAAGCCATGCCTGAAGCAACTGATGTTCTTTGACAATGTGGGTTATGGCGGAGAGACAGGGATTCGAACCCTGGAGACGGTTTCCCGCCTACACACTTTCCAGGCGTGCGCCTTCGACCACTCGGCCACCTCTCCGTGAGGGGGCTTTTGAAGGATCACAGGGGGAAATGCAAGGGCCGAAATAGGAAAAAAGCACTCCGGCCCGCATTCTTTTTCAAGTCTCCAGATGCAGATAGACGCGGCGGTTCTGCTTGCCCTTTTTCTCCACCTTGCCAAGGCGGATTTTGCCGATTTCACCAGTGCGTTTCACATGGGTGCCGCCGCAGGGCTGCAGATCAATCTGCTGGTCAGCGGTGCCGATGCGGACAAGCCGCACCTGCCCTGCCCCGCGCGGCGGCGAGACGGACATGGTTTTCACCAGCTGCGGATTGGCGTCGAGTTCGGCATCGGTGATCCAATCCTCGGTCACCTCAAGATCACGGTCAATGAGCGCCTGCAGCTGGTCCTGCAGCGCCTGTTTATCCGCGGGCGCCTCAGGCATGTTGAAATCGAGCCGGCCTTTGTCTGCGCTGATCGAGCCGCCGGTCACTTCCAGCGGGATCACCACTGATAAAAGATGCAGCGCAGTGTGAACCCGCATGTGGCCATAACGGCGGTCCCAGTCCAGAACCTGGGTGACCGTAGTGCCTTCGGCGGGCAATGGTTCATCCTCATGCGGGACCAGAACCACCGCGCCGTCTTCACCTTTGACAGTGGTGGCAATGGTGCATTGGCCATCACCCCACAAAAGCTGGCCGCTATCGCCAGGCTGGCCGCCGCCGGTGGCGTAGAACAGGGTCCGGTCCAGGATCAGCCCGCCCTGTTCCGTATGGGCCAGCACCAGTGCTTCGGTCATCCGGGCATAGGCGTCCTTGCGGAATAGCAGGTCACTTGTCGGCATCGGCATCTCCATCAGCATCTTCTTCGGGGTCCTGCTGCACATCCGCCAGATCCGGCTTCAGCGGAGCAGATGCGGGTGCGCCAGCAGGTGCGGAAGCGGACGCCGCGGCAGAGGTTGCCGGTTTGTCCGGGGTCAGCGCCTCGGGGTTACGGATCCAGATGTCGCGCTGCATGAAGGGGATTTCGATCCCTGCTTCGTCGAACCGTTTTGAGATTTCATAATTCATGTCGGATTTCACCGACAGAACCCAGTTCACATCGCGCAGGATTGCCCGGATCTCAAAATCCAGACTGTCGGCGCCAAAGCCCTGAAACACCACGCTGGGTGCCGGGTTGAGCAGTACCATCGGATGCGCCTTGGCGACCTCGTTCAGGATTGCCTCCACCTTGCGCGGATCGGTGCCATAGGCGACGCCCACCGGCACAATCACCCGGCCCACGGTGTTGCCGCGGGTGTAGTTGGTAACGGTGCCCGAGATCAGGTCCGAGTTCGGCACGATCACGTCGGAGCGGTCAAAGGTTTCGATCCGGGTGGAGCGCACCGAAATGTCGCGCACATAGCCCATCAGCCCGCCGACCTCGATCCAGTCGCCTTTGGATATCGGGCGTTCGATCAGCAGGATGATGCCGGACACAAAGTTCGACACGATGGTCTGCAGGCCAAAGCCAATGCCAACCGACAGCGCACCAGCAACAATCGCCAGCGACGACAGGTCCAGCCCTGCCATCGAGATGGCAATCACCGCTGACAGGAAGATGCCGACATAACCAAGGCCGGAGGTGATCGCGTTCTGACCGCCCGGGTCGATCTTGGTCTTGGGCAGCAGCGAATTGCGCAAGGAGCCCTGCACCAGCCGCGTCAGCGCATAGCCGACGGCAAAGACAACGGCAAACGTCAGGAAAGCGGTTGGAGAGATCTTTGTGTCGCCGATCTGGAACCCTTCCAGGAACTGCGACCACAGCTCAGTCAGATCTGCGATCCGTGCGCCCCAGATCAGCGCCACCAGCGGCAAGGCCAAAGCCGCCAGCACAAAGCCGATCATCACCGCAAACAGTGAGTCCCGCGCCTCGGACCCTTTGCCGGAAAGCCAGCCGTAGAGGTCGCCCAGGAAGCGCTGCAGCACCAGCAACGCGGCCAGCAGCGCCAGGGTGGACACAGCGGGGTAAATCAGCGCCTCAGCTGCGTTCACATAACCAAAGGCCGCCAGCACCGGCGACACAAACCCCAGCAAATAGGTGGCACGGCGCACCAGATTCATGATCCGGTTGGCACCGGCAGCAATGGCGCCGTCGTCTTCGGTCTCATCGCTGCTTTGCTGCTGACGGCGCTTGGCACCGATCCGGTGCAGGCGCAGCAGAACCAGAGCCGCGCCCATAATCAGCGGGAAGCTGGCCACCGCATGGGCCTCAGCCGGGATGCTGTCGATGTTTTCCAGCTGGGTCAGCGCATCCTGCAGAACCAGGATCACCGCCAGAATATCGACCATCAGCCGGGTTTCATTCAGCCGCCCCTCTTGCACCGGAACCAGATCGTTTTCGATGCGGCTGGAGAACAGCTGGTTGCCCAGCCAGTGGAACGACAGCAGCAGCAGCGCCCAGCCGGGCACATAGTCCAGCAGGATCGATCCGCGGATGCCAAGCACCCCGGACAGGTCCACCGCTGCGGTCAGGCAGATGATGCCGATAAAGGGCAGGATCACCTCCAGCAGCGAGACCACAAAGCCCCAGACACCGCGGCCCGAGCTTCCGAACTGGCGCAGGTAATCGCCCGCCGCATGGGCCCAGGGCCGGCCGCGGAACACCAGCAAAGCCGCAATCAGCAGCAGCAATAGCAAAGCCGGCAGGCTGTTCTGCACCCGTTCAGCCGTGGTGGCGCTGCCCGCCCTGGAGGCGGTTTCGTTCCACAAGGAGCTGCCGGAGCGGGTCAGTGAACGCAACGCCCCTGCCCAGTTTTCAGGGTTGAACGGCGAGGGTCCGCGTTCCAGCAGTCTGCGGGTGCGGCGCTCGCGGATGATCTTGTCAATCTCGGTGATCAGCCCGTTGGCACGGCTGTAGGCCTCCTCCGAAACGATACGCGGAACCTTGAGGTCCTTCAGCTGCTGTTCCAGCGAGCGGCGCAGCTGGGCGATATCCTCAGGCTCGCTCTCGCCCTCGCCGGGCGCCGGGCCAAGCGCGCCAAGCTGGCCTTCGAGCGTCTGAATACGGTCGCCGTTATCGGTGCGCGCCGCCAGGAAATTCTGCCGGTAGGTGGTAAGCTCTTTGCGCAGCGCTTCCATAGCGGCGCTGGAGGCCCGTCTGGCGTCGATGACCTCTTCCGCACGGTTGGCGGTCTTGAGCCAGTCCTGATAATAGGCGCGGGATTCAGCAGTCAGCTGAGCCAGCGCAGGCAAAGCGAGGCCGGCCATCAAGGCCAGCCCCAGCAAAGCAGTCCGCAAAGCGGTTATGATAGGTGTCATACGTCCTCAAATACGCCTGGAATCGACGCGGGCGTGTGGGTCATCCATTCTGGCACCGGCAGGTTCTTCTCCCGCAGGAAATCCGGATTGAACAACTTGGACTGGTAGCGGGTGCCATAGTCGCACAGAACGGTGACAATGGTTTTGCCCGGACCCATGTCCTTGGCCATACGCACGGCGCCGGCAATGTTGATGCCCGAGGACCCGCCCAGCACCAGGCCTTCCTCGTGCAGCAGATCAAAGACATAAGGCACCGCCTCAGCATCCGGAACCTGATAGCTGAAGTCCGGCGTGAAGCCTTCCAGGTTCTTGGTGATCCGGCCCTGGCCGATGCCCTCGGTGATGGAGCTGCCTTCGGAGGCCAGCTCACCCGTAGTGTAAAAGGAATAGAGAGCTGCCCCCAGCGGATCGGCCAGACCAACCTTGACGCCTTTGGGCTGCAGTGCTTCGGCCACCCCGGCGAGAGTGCCGCCGGATCCGACCGCGCAGACAAAGCCGTCCACCTTGCCGCTGGTCTGTTCCCAGATTTCCGGGCCGGTGGTTTCCACATGGGCCTGGCGGTTCGCCACATTGTCGAACTGGTTGGCCCAGATCGCACCGTTCGGTTCGCTCTTGGCCAGTTTCTCTGCCAGACGCTGGGAATAGCGCACATAGTTGTTGGGGTTGCGGTAAGGGGCCGCAGGCACCTGGACCAGCTGGGCGCCAGCCAGGCGCAGCATGTCTTTCTTCTCTTCCGACTGGGTTTCCGGGATCACAATCACCGTCTTGAACCCCATCGAGGCGCCAACCAGCGCCAGGCCGATACCGGTGTTGCCGGCAGTGCCTTCGACAATGGTGCCGCCGGGCTTCAGATCGCCGCGGGCAATGGCATCCTTGATGATATAGAGCGCGGCGCGGTCCTTGACCGACTGGCCCGGATTCATGAATTCGGCCTTGCCCAGGATCTCGCAGCCGGTCTCTTCGCTGACGCGGTTCAGGCGGATAAGAGGTGTGTGGCCGATGGCATCAGCCAGATCGCGTGCAATGCGCATGGTATCCCTTTCGATCGTTCCCCCAAGGTGTAACTAAGCGCCCCGGCGTTCACAAGGCGCGAAGCAGTCAGGACGGTGCGTTGCGCAGCCGCTCACGGTGGCGTGACAGCCACAGTGCAGCAGTGACCAGCGGCATGTCCTGATAGATCTGCGCATCCACGCCCTGCATCAATTCGTCATAGCTAAGGACCTGGCTGCGGATATCCTCGCCCTCACCGGCGACACCGCCGCCGCCATTGACGTCAGAAAGGTCAGATATACCGATGAAAACATGAATGAATTCCGCCAGTGCGCCGCTGGACGGATAAACCTGCGCCACCGGTTCCAGGCGCTGGACAGTGACGCCTGCCTCCTCTTGCGCCTCGCGGATCGCGGTGTCCTCGGGCGTCTCGCCGGGGTCGATCACGCCTGCGACTGGCTCCCACATCCAGGGGTGCGCCTCGCCCATGATAAAGGGCGGTGCGCGGAATTGCTCCACCAGCAGCACCTGATCGCGGACCGGATCATAGGGCAGCAGCACTGCCGCATGGCCTGCCATCGCGGCAGAGCGTTCCATGACCGGGCTGAGACTGCCGTCAAAGCGGCGGTACTGCAGGTTCATTTCTTCCATCGCAAAGAAATTCAGGTAGGCGCGGTTGTGGCTGTGCACGATCACATCTTTTGACAGGTCATGCTCCGGATCACCCGGACGCGCCTGCGCCTCCAGCCAAGCGGCAGCGCGGCGGCGGACCGAGGGGAAGCAGCGGGCCACCTCTTCGGCGGTCATGCGGCCGTGATAAGACATCACCTCTTCAGCGGCGCGCAGGGACAGCGCGCCCCATTTGTGCACCCAGGCCGCCAGATCCCACGGCTCAGCGGTTTGCCACAGGCCGGGTTCGGGGAAATAGACCTCCGCCGGGGCGGTGCTGCCGTCCTCCAGCTGAACCGAAACCGGTTTCAGCGCGTAGCCGAAGCCGCCCTCGTAAAAGTTGAGCGCATCCAGATCGGCAGGCGACAGGTCCTGTACCAGTACGCCGTCAGCCGTGGCCCCGGCGCGTGCCTCAATCGCTGGGAACGGCTGGCCAACCACCTGATAGACACCATGGCCGGACAATTTTGCACCCTGCGCGTTCAGCGCTGCACCGCTGCGGCCCAGCACCAGTTCAAGCAAAGGGATATGGCGCAGCGTGCCAAAGAAAAAGAGATCAGCCACGGATTACAACCTGTTGTTAAGAAGACGTTTCAGCGCCAGCGGCGGGAGGCGTTCTCGGTCGCGAGACCGGCAAGAACCCCGCCCACGGCCAATGGCACCAGTACAGATGGCACAGCGATAACAAAGAAATACTCCAGTGCAATCACAAAGATCTGCGACAGCGCCTCAAACGGGCCGCCATAGCGGTGGCGCATGGCCAGGCGGAACATCTCCCATGTGCCTTGGATGAACAGCGCCCAAAGCACCATCACCACCATGCCGGTCAGGCCATTGTTGATACCGGGCACCAGCCCGCGGCCGGCGCGTTTGCCCATGAAGATCCAGCCGCTCAGCAGTCCCAGCGCCACATTCACATGCACGAAATAGCCGAAATCGGTGCCTTCGGGCATCAGCGGCATAACCAGGAAGGACACAAAGAACGCCACCAAGGCAAGGCAAAAGGCGGCGGTCAGTCGGGCTCCGGTGGGCATGTCTGGTTACAATCCGTGCGGCCAGTTCAGTCAGCGATGCGCAACTGTAATCTGCGTTACATCGCAATTGCCAGTCTTAAAGGCCGCGGCGCAGGAAGTGAGGTAAAAGTTCCACATCTTGCGGAAGCGGTCATCAAATCCCAAGCCGGCAATCTGGTCCCAGCGGGCGTTGAACGTGTCGTGCCAGCGCCGCAAAGTCTGGTCGTAGCTGTCGCCGAATTCAATCGACCGCACCACGCCCAGCCCCGCCCGTTCGACCTGGTTGCGCAGGACATGCGGGGACGGCAGCATGCCGCCGGGGAAAATGTGTTTCTGGATGAAATCGACGCCTTTGCGGTAAATCTCCCAGCGCCGGTCGGCAACGGTGATGATCTGCAGCGTCGCCTTGCCGCCGGGTTTAAGCCGGTCGCGGATGGTGCTGAAATACGCCGGCCAGTATTTCTGCCCCACGGCCTCGAACATCTCGATTGAAGCGATGCCGTCGAATGTGCCGCGGCAATCGCGATAGTCCTGCAAACGCAAATCAACCTGATTCGAAAGTCCCGTCTTTTCGATGCGTTGCCGGGCAAAGTTCAGCTGCTCCTGACTGATGGTCAGACCGGTGACTTTCAGCCCCCGCTGACCGGCGGCGTATTCGGCAAAGCCGCCCCAGCCGCAGCCGATCTCCAGCACATGGTCGCCGGGCTGCACCCCCATCTGATCCACCATCGAGGCGTATTTCGCGGTCTGCGCCGCCTCCAGACTGTCCTGGCCGCTGCGGAACAGGGCGCTGGAATAAGTCATCGTATCATCCAGCCACAGCCCGTAGAAGTCATTACCCAGGTCGTAGTGATACGAGATATTCTTTTGCGCCTGTTTGCGGTGATTGCGGTGCAGCCAGAAACGGAAGCGTTCATAAGCGCGTGCCAGGCCTTGGCCCGGGAAACCGTCATAGACGGTATTGGCGCCCATATGCACCAGATCCATAAAGGCTTGCAGGTCCGATGTGCTCCACCAGCCTTCCAGGTACGCATCGGCAAAGCCGAGATCGCCCTCGCGGATCAGCCGGGCAAAACAGTCGGGATTGCGGATATGCAAGTCGGCAGTGGGGCCGGGATCGCGCCCGTTTGCGGAAAATATGCGCCCGTCCGGCAGGTGGATATCCAGCTGCCCGACCTCCATGGCCTTCACCTTGGCAAACACCGCAGCAAAGTAGCGCGGCAGATCTTTCTGGCCCTCAACGGACGTGTGCTTCATGCGCTTCCCCCTGTGAGACACGGACTGGCTACAAGGAAAAAGCTAGGCCGCAGGGGGCCTTCCGGCAAGAAAACTATACGTTAGCGGTTTTCACGGGCACCGTGATAAGCCGCGAGCGCGCGGTCGCGGCCCTCTTTCAGGCTGATCACCGGCTTGGCGCGGGGAGTGTCCGGCGACAGCTCCCAGGACAGCGGCGCAGCGTCAAAGAAATCCAGCGCGGGTTGCGCTGCATTGCCTTGCCCCTCGGCAATCCAGCGTCGCGTGTAAGCACCTGATGAGTCGAATTTTTCCAGCTGGCCGCTGGGATTGAAGACACGGAAGAAAGGCGCTGCATCAGGGCCGGAGCCTGCCACCCACTGCCAGCCCATGGCGTTGGATGCCGGATCCCAGTCCACCAGCGTGTCGGTAAACCAGTCCATCCCGATTTTCCAATGCGTCATCAGATGCTTGGTCAGGAAACTTGCCACGATCATACGGGCCCGGTTGTGCATCTTGCCGGTCACATACAGTTCGCGCATGGCGGCATCTATGAAGTCATAACCCGTCTGCCCCCGCTGCCAGGCCAGAACCTGGCGCGTAATGTCCTGCGACCAGGGAAAGGCCTGCCATTCGCCGCGCCAGCTGGCCGTCAGCATATGCGGTGAGTGGTACATCAAGTAATAGGCGAACTCGCGCCAGGCGATCTCTTTCAGGAAATGTTCTGCGCCCTGGCTGCCGCGCTCCATCGCCGCACGGCCCAGGTGCCACATGCGGTGCGGGCTGATTTCCCCCCAGGCAAGGTTCTCCGACAGGCCGGAGGTGGCATCCTCGCCCGGATAGTCGCGGCGCTCCTTGTAGGCGTCCACAGAAAATTCAAGGAATTCGCCCAGACGGTTTAGCGCGGCACCTTCGCCCACACGGCAGTAGCGGGCGACCACATCCGCACCGCGGCGCATGGCGGCGCCCATATTCCAGGCGGAGAGATCTTCGCTGGCGGGCCAGTTTTCCGGTGCCGGCAGCGCGGCGGGTGCCGGCAGCAGGCTGTTGACGCTGCGGCCCCGCACGGCCTTCCAGAACGGGGTGTAGACCTTGTACATGCCTCCGGTCTTGGTCTCGACCGTCCAGGGTTCAAACAACAGCCGCCCGCCGTGGGATTTGGCCGTGATTCCCTGCGCCGAGAGCTGCTGTTTAACATCCGTGTCGCGGGCAATGGCCTGCGGATCATAAAGGCGGGACCAGTGCACGGCCCCTGCCCCGGTTTCCACAGCCAGCTGCTGCAGCACCTCCAGAGCGTTGCCCCGGCGCAGGATCAGACGGGAGCCGGCCCTGGCCAGTTCCCGTGCTAAATGCTCCAACCCCAGCCCAAGGCGGAACTTGGGCGCTGCGCCCAGCGCCTCGTCCTGTTCGTCGAGGATATAGACTGGAAGCACGGACGCACCGGACGCGGCAGCAGCCGTCAGAGCCGGATTGTCACAAAGACGGAGATCCCGCCTTATCCACCAGATCACCGGGGAACTGCTGTTCATGCCGCTTTCCTTGCCCTGTCTGCGTTACAGTATCCGGTCCAAGACCTCAATCAGCTTGGCCACTTCTGCCTCGGACGTGTAGTGGGTGAAGCTCACACGCAGCACGCCCTCGTTTGGATCAACGCCCATGGCGGAAAGGGCGCGCACAGCATAGAAATCGCCGCCGCCGGCCATGATGCCATATTCCGACATGGCCGCAGCTACCGGTTCCGCCGGACGGTTCAGGGCAATGGCAACGGTGGGCGCGCGGTTTTCTGCGGTTGAGGGCCCCAGCAGGCGCACATCGTTACGGTCCTTTAGCGCATCCAGCAACGGTTGCAGCAAGGCAACCTCATGCGCGCGCATCAGGTCGTGGACAAAGGCGCCGGTTTCCGCCGCTGTGCCTGAATGGCCGTGATGGGCCGCCAAGGCCTCAAAGTAATCCGCCATGCCGGCCGAGGCCGCTACCTGGGCATGGTCCGGGCCTGCCGGGGTGAAGCGTTTGTAGAGCGTGTCCGCATTGAAGTAATGCGCCTGGTTCGGCAGCAGCGCGCCCAGCGCCTTGCGGATCACCATGATACCCTGATGCGGGCCATAGGTCTTGTAGGCAGAAAACAGATAGATATCAGCGCCCAGGTCATTCACATTCGGCAACCCGTGCGGTGCGTAAGAAACGCCATCGACACAGACAAAGGCGCCGGCAGCATGGGCCATGGCGGTGATCTCGGGCACCGGGTTGATCTCGCCTACCACGTTGGAACAATGCGGGAAGCAGACCAGACGGACATTTTCGTCCAGCAGGGTTTCCAGTTGCGCCGGGTCCAGATGGCCGGTCTGCGGGTCGATCCGCCATTCGCGGATCTCGATCCCCGCTTCGGCCAGACGGCGCCAGGGGCCTGAGTTGGCTTCGTGATCCTGATTGGTGACGATGATGGCTTCGCCGGGCTTCATGAAGCTGCGGAAGGCCTGCGCCAGCACATAGGTGTTCTGGGTGGTCGAGGGACCAAAGCTCAGCTCCTCAGCGGCAACGCCCATCAGCGCGGCCAGACGGGCGCGGGCCTCGTCCATCTCGGCGCCACCGAGGCGCGAGGCTTCATAGGGGGCATAGGGCTGCACCTTGCGCTGGGTATAGAACCGGGTCAGCCGGTCAATCACCTGGCGGCAGGTATAGGAGCCGCCCGCGTTTTCAAAAAACGCCTGATCCCGCAGGCCGGGTTCGCCAAAGGCCGGGAACTGGGCCCGGACAAAATCAATATCCAATGCGGTCATTGCTTTTCTGTCTCCTCAAATCGCGCACCGGTCAGGTGTTCCCGGTTCTTGGCAGGCGGTCGGCCAAGGCTGCGCTCCTGCGCAAGGATTGGGCGAAGGTGTACGTGGCTGCAAGCTGGAATTTCCGCACACCGCGCCGGGCAAGCACATTGGCTGCAGCGGATGCACCGGACCGTAGGCTGATGCCAGAAACTGACAACAGCGCCTGTCATGCTGACCGCAGGCAAACACGGAGGATTTGATATGGCCTATACTCCCAAGGATTTCCTGGTCTGGGGCGAGCTTCCCGTCAGCGATCTGGACGCAGCAGTGACGTTTTACTCCAAGGTGACCGGTGCCGCATTGAGCATCGACACCAGCGGTCCCAACCCGATGGCAATGTTCAAGCCTGCGGACCAGGCAACCGGCGTTGCCCTGCATCTGTATCCCGGCAAACCGGCAGGCGACGGACGCGGCCCGACGCTGCATCTGACCGCTGAGGGCGAGTTGGAAGATGTGATGGAGCGGGTCACGGATGCCGGCGGCAAAGTAGTCTCCCCCACTATCGAGATCCCGCCCGGGCGGTTCTTCTATGCCACCGACCCGGATGGCAACTCGGTTGGTTTCTTCAAATACAATGACTGACACGCAAAAGGCCCCGGGAAAGCACCGGGGCCTTTTGTTGCCATCCGATCAGGTCTCAGCCGTTCACGTCAACCACAACACGCCCCTTGACCTGGCCCTTGAGGATATCCGCCCCCAGCTGCGGCAGGTCGCTAAGGGCGGCGGGTTGGATCATTGCCTCCAGCTTGTCCATCGGCAGATCCTTGGCGATCCGCTCCCAGGCGCGCAGGCGGTTGTCATAAGGCTGCATGACGGAATCGATGCCCAATAGGTTCACGCCGCGCAGCAGGAACGGGATAACGGTGGCAGGCAGCCCGGCGCCGCCCGCAAGGCCGACAGCAGAAACCGAGGCACCGTATTTCATCTGCCCCAGAACCCGTGCCAGCATGGCGCCGCCAACCGCATCGACACAGCCCGCCCAGCTTTCGCTTTCCAGCGGGCGTTTGGTGGTCTCGTTGATCTCCTCGCGGGGCACAATCCGGGTGGCGCCCAGGGACTTCAAATAGTCCGCGGTTTCCGGGCGGCCGGTGACACCGGCCACTTCATAGCCGAGGTTCGCCAGGATCGCGGTGGCCACAGAGCCGACACCGCCCGCGGCACCGGTGACCAGAACGGGACCATGCCCGGGCTCCAGTCCATGATCCTCCAGCGCCATCACCGCCAGCATCGCGGTAAAGCCCGCAGTGCCCACTGCCATCGCCTGGCGGGTATCCAGCCCCTCAGGCAATGGCACCAGCCAGTCGGCGCGCACGTTGGCCTTTTGGGAGTATCCGCCCCAATGCGCCTCGCCCACGCGCCAACCGGTCAGCACCACCTTGTCGCCAGCTTTGTAGCGGTCATCCGAGGACGTCTCGACCGTGCCGGCAAAATCTATCCCTGGCACATGCGGGTACTTGCGCACCAGCCCGCCGCCCGGCCCGATGCACAGCCCGTCTTTATAGTTCACGGTGGAATACTCCACCGCCACGGTCACTTCTCCCTCGGGCAGGTCTTCCAAACTAAGCGGCTGTACCGCGGCAGACGTCTTGCCGCTGTCTTCGTCCTTGTTCACAACCAATGCATTGAACATTTCACATTCCCTTTCCAAAAAACCCAGCCAGATCCCATGTTCATCTGGCCAAAAACATCCCGGGGGAGCCGCGGCCTGCCGCGGCGGGGGCAGCGCCCCCGCTCCTACCGCCAGAACCTCTCCTGAACTGTTGCGGGCAGCATTCCTGCCGGGGTCTCCACTTCCATCACTGTGCCCGGCACCCAATGGGACCTGTCCACCATCCCAATCGCCGCATTCACTCCAAACTCCGGCGCATAAACGGCCGAGCCGACCTGCCCCACCTGGCGTCCGTCAGCAAAAAGCGGCCAAGCATCCAGGCACGGCGGGATCTCTCCACCGATCACCAGCGGGCGGATCTGGCGTGCGGGGCCGTTTGCTGCCTGTTCTGCCAGTGCGGCCTTGCCGACATAATCCTCGGGCGAATTGCAGAACTTGCCCAGCCCGCATTCATATGGCGTGTTGCCGCGGGTCATGTCGTTGCCGTAACTCAACAGCCCGCTTTCGATGCGTTCAATGGTGTTCGGGCAGCCCGCACGGACGTGCATGTCCTCCCCGGCGGCAAACAGCGCATCCCACAAGGGCATACCCAGATCCGCCCCTTCGACATAAATCTCAAATCCGCCCTGCTTGGACCAGCCCGAGCGCGCCACCACCAGCTCGGCACCCTGGAACGCAAGACGTTTGTAGCGGAAAAAGCGGATATCGCGCACCGCATCGCCGAACACCCGCGCCATCAGATCGTCAGCCTTGGGCCCCTGCACAGCCAATGGCGAGACATCCGGCTCCACGATATCGACATCAAAGCCCTTGGCAATGGCGATCCCCAGCACGAACTGCAGCAGGTCGCCATCGGCCAGCGACAGCCAGTAGTGGTCTGCCGCCAGTTTCACCGCCACCGGGTCATTCAGCATACCGCCGTTGTGATCCACGGTCGGCACATAATAGCACTGATCGTCCGCCATCCGGTCCATGTCGCGCGGGCTGATCAGTTTCATCAGCCGCAGCGCGTCCGGCCCTTTGATGCTGACCTGCCGTTCGCAGGACACATCCCAGACCTGCACATGCTCCTTCAGGTGCGCGCAGTCGTATTCAAGACTTTCAAACACTGTTGCCAGCAGCATGTGGTTATAGACAGTGTACCCTTTGACGCCTGCGGCCTCGACCCCTTTGGAAAAGGGCGTGCGCCGGATGCGGCGGGACGGAAAGATGTTCGCCAAACTCAAGTCTCCATATGAGCGTTACACAGTATAGTTTACCAACAGCGGATTCGGCCGGAACCGCCCCCGCCGGTTTCACCTTTGCTTGGAACCGGACCAGTCAATCGGGCAGATTTCCGCAGACTTACCGCCAAAGTTCCAAACCCGGCCATAATCACGCACCCGCGATTTGAGGCCCGTTGCCGTGATGATGTCCGGCCCCATGCCGGTGCTCATGGACTACATCATCAAGGAACCCAAACCACAGAACGTTGCGCATGGATGATCCGAGCATTGCTTTCTCCCGACTCAGGCCATACGTTTTAAATGTCAGACTTTTAAATGTCAGACAAATGATTTTTTGCCGGGACACCTCCGGCGTAGTGCTGCGTCAGGGCCCTGAGAATGAAGATTGACCCCAACAGTTCCGCCGATCTTTCGGTTCAGATAGCGCAGGCTATCAAGGATGCCATCATCTCGGGCGCATTGATCGTGGATGAGCGGCTGCCGTCTGAAAGCGAGCTGTCGGAGCAGTTTCAGGTCTCCCGTTCCACCGTGCGGGAAGCGCTAAAACGATTGGCGGCGCAGTCCTTGATCCGCACCCAGCGCGGCGCGACCGGCGGGGCGTTTGTAAACCGGCTCAGCTTTGAGGACGCCTATTCGCAGCAGATCACCACCTCAACCCTGCTGCTAAGCATGAACGCGGTGAGCTTTGATACCGCTTGCGAAGCCCGCTATGCGCTGGAACGCTCTTGCGCGCCGCTTTCGGCGCAGCGCCGCACCCCGGATCAGCTGGCCACCATGCGGACGGAGATCTTCCGGCAAAACCAGCCTGGCCTGACCGATGAGGCCTTCTGCGCCTCGGATGTCTCTTTTCACCGGGCGCTGGTGGACGGGGCGCATAACCCGGTGCTGTCTTATCAATTGGCCGGCGCGGTGGAAGCAATGCAGCCCTTGATGAACATCATTACCTTTACCGCACGGGACCGCGCCGCAATCACTGCGCTTCATGCCTGCATTGCCGACGCGATTGAGCGCGGTGACGGCCCGGCCGCGGTGTCCGGCCTGCAGGATCTTGAAACCGAGACCCGGAAACTGGCCGCAGACGTGTTTGCAGCACGGGCAGCCGCGCGGTGATCACATCCTGTTTGCCAAAATCCGCAACAGCAGCCCCGGCCCAAATGCCGCCCGTGTGATTTTCGGCCTTTAACTCCCTTTGATCCCCCCCTATATTCGCAGTGTTCCCTTGTGGAGCTATGGACATAAACGCGCTCGTAATAAACGGATCGGACCCGGGGGCGGTACCCGGCGACTCCACCAAACATCCTTCATTTGGGGATCATGGGGTCGAAACAGGATCGACGGACGTCTAAAGGGGTTAGCTTTGTCTCGGCGGGGTGCCACCGTACCGGCCCAAAAAGTACAATTGCAAATGACAATCGTGCTCCGGCAATGGCAGTAGCAGCGTAAGCTGTTAATGTCGCCGAAACTAAGCCCTTGCGCCTAGCAGCGTAAGGCGGGGTTCGCAGGTACCTGGCAACAGAAACCTGCACTTTCCGCCCTGTGTTGATGCTGCCGTTACGGCACCCTGCCAAAAATCACCTTTTTGGCGCTTTAAGTCTGCTTGCGGCACCTGTAGCAGGCACATCTGAACAGCAGCCTGTCTGCAGGCAGCCTGCCCTTGATGCCGCCTGCACGGCCCCAAACACACCCCGGACTGAATGCCCAAACCTATCATTGAACCCGAGATTACCGCAGTATCCCCGCGCCGGGCGGCGCCTGCGCACGATCTGCCGCAGCATTCAGCCGAGTGCGCCCCGGCCATGGCGGTCCCGTTTGACTCCGCATGCCCGGCTGAAATGCCTTTGACCCGGCTGCTGCATTACTGGTTTGAAGAGGTTTGGTGCAAAGGCAATATGGACGCTGTTGCCGAGGTGATGACACCGGACACGCTGATTTACGGCGCAATCTCTGCCCTTGCGGAACCGGAATGCGACTATGGTGAAGTTGTCGCAGCGCTGCGCAACCTGCTGGGGCCGATGACTGTCACTTTCACCCACGCAATGGAAACCGCAAACTGGGTGACCGTCCGGCTTTTGGTACGCACCAGCAACCCAAGTGATGGTATGCCCTTCCAGATCACCGGTCAGGTGATGGCGCGGGTGGCGGATGGCAGGATCGCAGAACTGCACTCCAACATGGATTACTTCCGGATGTTCGAGAAACTGGGCCAGTTGCCGCCCGAGGCTTTTGCTGTATGCATGACCGGCGAACGGTTGAAGTGATGGCGCATTGCCGGCCTGCGTAATCTTGACAAGACTGCCGTAAATGCGGTTCTTAGTAGCTATGGGGACAACCGCGAACGCCCCGTGAGGCGACAAGCCCAAGGTTCGCATGTTAACCTTCGCTTGCGAGGAGACATGCTTATGGCTGCCCCGAATGAAATCACCCCTGCCCAGCTCTTGCGTCTGATCGGCACACCAAATGCGCCGGTTCTGGTGGATATCTGCATTGACGAAGACTTTGCCGCGGATCCCTTTCTGATCCCCGGCTCTTTCCGCCATTCCCATCAGGATATTGATGGCCTCAAGGCCCGCCTGAACGGGCGGCGCTGCGTGGTGATCTGCCAGAAGGGCATCAAACTGTCGCAAGGCCTGGCCGCCTGGCTGCGCAATGACGGGATTGAGGCGGAATATTTGCAAGGCGGCATGTATGCTTGGCGCGCCCTGAAAGATGCGCCGCGCATTCCCGCCAGCATCCTGCCCGCGCCGGTGGGCGGCAGCAGCCTGTGGGTGACCCGCCACCGGCCCAAGATCGACCGCATCGCCTGCCCCTGGCTGATCCGCCGCTTTGCGGATCCGACGGCGCGCATTCTGTTTGTCTCGCCGTCTGAGGTTACCGGCGTTGCGGACCGCTTTGGCGCCACGCCGTTTGATGTCGAGGGTGTGTTCTGGTCCCATCGCGGACCGCTTTGCACTTTTGACACCATGCTGGATGAGTTCGGCCTAAGAACGCCCGCGCTTGACAGGCTGTCCCTGGTTGTGAGAGGCGCCGACACCAACCGGCATGATCTGGCACCCGAGGCGGCGGGGCTTTTGGCCCTATCGGTCGGATTGTCGCGCCAGTACAAAGGCGACCATCAGCAGCTTGAGGCAGGCATGACCCTATATGATGCGCTATACCGCTGGGCCCGCGATGGCCAGAATGAAGGCCACGACTGGCCTGCGGACCGCAAGGCATGAACCATCCCAGCTGGACGGAGATGTTCCGTGTCTTCGGGCGCATCGGAGTGCTGAGCTTTGGCGGCCCCGCAGCGCAGATTTCGGTGATGCATAAGGAGCTGGTTGAAGACCGCCCGTGGCTGAGCGAGGACAGCTTCCTGCGGGGGTTGTCCTTTTGCATGCTGCTGCCGGGACCGGAGGCGATGCAGCTGGCGACCTATACCGGCTGGCGGATGCGCGGCACTGCCGGCGGGCTGCTGGCGGGGCTGCTGTTTTTGCTGCCGGGGGCGGCGGTGATTGCGGCGCTGGTCTGGCTTTATGCGCAATACGGCACCCTGCCTGCGGTGCAATCGGCATTTCTGGGGGTCAAGGCGGCGGTGGTGGTCATCATCCTGCAGGCGCTGCGGCGGCTGGCGGGCAAGGCCCTGCACCATCCGCTGGACTGGGCGCTGGCGGGGTTCGGCTTTGCCGCACTGTTCCTGTTCAACCTGCCGTTTCCGCTGGTGGTGCTGGCCGCCGCCTGCATTGGATTACTGCGCAAGGATGGCAGCACCGGTGCCCCCGCGCACAGCACCCCTGCTCGCAATGGCAGTACCTTGAGCACCATTGCAGTCTGGGGCGGGTTGTGGCTGTTGCCGCTGATTGCCCTTTCGCTGTCCGGAGCGGGGTTCCTGGCGGACATCGGCTGGTTCTTTTCCAAACTCGCCGTTGTGACCTTTGGCGGCGCCTATGCGGTGCTGGCCTATATCAGCCAGACCGTGGTCAGCCAATTCGGCTGGATCACTGCCGGGCAGATGATTGATGCCATGGGCCTGGCCGAGACAACCCCTGGCCCGCTGATCCTGGTCACCCAATTTGTCGCCATGTTGGCAGGTCTGACGCAGGGCGGGTCCGGGCTGTTCCTGGCCGCCGGCGCGGTGGCGCTTTGGGCGACCTTCATGCCGTGTTTCCTGTGGATTTTTGCCGCCGCGCCTTATGTGGAGCGTATCGCCGCGCATCCGCGGCTTGGCATGGCGCTAAAGGCGGTAACGGCGACTGTGGCCGGTGTCATTCTGAACCTGTCCGTGTGGTTCATGATGCATGTGGGTTTTGCCGGAACGCAGGTGTTTGAAGCAGGCATTCTGCACATGCCTGTGCCGGTCTGGGGCAGTATGAACGGCACCGCGGTTCTGCTGGTTCTGCTGGCGCCGTTTGCCGCCTGGATGGTTCGCGGCAATATGCTGCTGCTGCTGGCGGTGATGGCAGCAGCCGGCCTGGCCGTTGCGGAATTCCCGTTTGCAATCAGCTGACTGCCGATACCCGCAAAGCACCGTCAACCGCAATAAAATTTGATCCTGCGAAAAGGCTGCTCTTTTGTTTCCGCCAGAATCTCCTATGCTGGGGACAAATGAACAAAGGGTGACTGCATGTCCCGTGAAATCGACTATGGCAACCTGATGCACTCTGCCATGCGCGGCCTGATCCGGACCGTGCTGCAGGATATCTCCGACAATGGCTTGCCCGGTAACCACCACTTTTTCATCACCTTCGACACAGCCCACCCGGATGTGGAGCTGGCCGATTGGCTGTCCGACCGGTATCCCGGTGAAATGACCGTTGTCATGCAGCATTGGTTCGACAATCTGACCGTGGATGAGGATGGTTTTGCGGTCACACTGAACTTCGGCGATTCTCCTGAACCGCTCTATATTCCCTATGACGCGATCCGCACCTTTGTGGACCCGTCGGTGGAATTCGGACTGCGGTTTGAGTCCGCCGATGAAGAGCCGGAAGGCTTTTCCGCGGTGACGGATGCAGCTGAGGAACAAGACGGCGCCGAGGAGCCAGCGGAAGAAGACAAGAAAGACGCGGATGTCGTGTCGCTGGACAGCTTCCGCAAATAGGCGGGCTGACCCATCGCGCAGCATCAGGCAGCCCGTCCGGCTGCCTTTTTCATGTCCGGCCTGTTCCTTGGCCTATTGCCTGGCCAGGAAGGTCTCCAGCCGCCGGCGCGGTTCGCCGTTCAGCCGTGAAATGTAAACCAGATCCAGCCCGCCATCGGCCAGGGTCCTGTCATACTGCTGCATCTCGTAGTCGCCATTCGGGTGAATAAACAGCGAAAAGACCGTCAGCGTTTCGCCAGTCAGCCGGCCCCAGACGAAGGGTTCGCCTTCCATCGGGTTCAACGGCACCGCATGACCAAACACATTGCGTGTCATTGCCGCAGAGTAGACGCCATTGCGCCCGCTTTGCTGGAATTCGATTTCATAGGTCTTGGTCTTTTTGCGGCCGTCGTCCTTTTCCGTGGTCGAGGTCCATTTGATGGTGAATCCCTTCTTCATCTCGTGGATGATAACGCTCATGTCCCGGGGATCGGTGTCGCCATCTGTCTTGACGACGTCGACGCTGCCGGAATATTCGCCGGCAAACTGCGAAATACCGGCAGCAATCCCCTGCACGGCCCCGCACAGCAGCAAACAGACGGCCAATGCAGGCACGGCCAGGGATTTCAGTGACAGAACTTCACACAGACGGATTGGCACGATCAATTCCTTTCCGGATACAAATTTGCCCGTCTCCCGCCCCGTCCCACGCAGTGTAACCATAGCATGGATTGAGACAATGGCATGGATTGGATTGCGCCAATTCGACACTATACCTTACCTGCCATTTGGCTATGCTGCGCGCAACTGGCCAATTGCGCCGCATTCCGGCACAGGCTACACGGCATACAATCGCATACTCAACGGAGAGAAGACGGATGTCCGAAACCCGCACCGAAACCGACAGCTTTGGCCCGCTTGAAGTCCCCGCAGACAAGTATTGGGGCGCCCAGACCCAGCGGTCGATCATGAATTTTCCCATTGGCTGGGAAAAGCAGCCTGTCGCCATTGTGCGCGCGCTGGGGGTGATCAAACAGGCCTGCGCCATGGCCAACAAAGCCACGGGCAAGCTGGACGCCCGGATCGGTGATGCCGTTATTCAAGCAGCCAGCGAGGTGGTCGCGGGCAAGTTCGACGACAACTTCCCGCTGGTGGTGTGGCAAACAGGCTCCGGCACCCAGTCCAACATGAACTCCAACGAGGTGATCGCCAACCGCGCGATTGAAATCCTGGGCGGCGTGATCGGCTCCAAGGATCCGGTGCACCCGAACGATCACTGCAATATGGGCCAGTCTTCCAACGATACCTTCCCCACTGCCATGCATATTGCCACCGCGATGTCCGTTCGCGACGTGCTGGTGCCGGGCCTGACCAAGCTCGCCGAAGGGCTGGAGGCAAAAGCCGAGGCGTTCAAGGACATCATCAAGATCGGCCGCACCCATACCCAGGACGCCACCCCGCTGACGCTGGGCCAGGAGTTCGGCGGCTACGCGCATCAGATCCGCCAGGGTCTGGCCCGGGTCGAGGCTGCGATGCCCGGCATCTATGAGCTGGCACAGGGCGGCACTGCGGTTGGCACCGGTCTGAATACGCAAAAAGGCTGGGGCGAAACCGTCGCCGCCAATATGGCCGAAATCACCGGCCTGCCCTTTGTCACTGCTCCGAACAAGTTCGAGGCACTGGCCGCCCATGACGCGATGGTGTTCCTGTCCGGCGCTTTGGCTACCATTGCGGGCAGCTGCTACAAGATCGCCAATGACATCCGCTTCCTCGGCTCCGGCCCGCGCTCGGGCCTGGGTGAGCTGATCCTGCCGGAGAATGAGCCGGGATCATCGATCATGCCGGGTAAAGTAAATCCGACCCAGGCCGAGGCGCTGACCCAGGTAGCCGCCCATGTGATGGGCAATGATGCCGCGATCAAATTCGCGGGCTCGCAGGGTCATTTTGAGCTGAACGTCTACAACCCGATGATGTCCTACAACCTGCTGCAATCCATCCAGCTCTTGGGTGACGCGGCGGACAGCTTTACCGAGCGGATGCTGGACGGCATCCAGGCCAATGAGCCGCGCATCGACAAGCTGATGAAAGAGTCGCTGATGCTGGTCACGGCACTGGCGCCGACCATCGGCTATGACAACGCGACCAAGGTTGCCAAGACCGCGCATAAGAACGGCACCACGCTGAAGGAAGAGGCGGTCGCGCTTGGCTTCGTGGACGAGGCGACTTTTGATTCCGTGGTCCGTCCCGAACAGATGATCGGCCCCAAGGACTGATGGCTGGCTCCGGTTCAGGCCCGGTCAATCTGAACCGGTACAGAAAGGAAAAAGCGCGGGCCGGGAAAAAGGTCCGCGCTGACCAGAACGCCGTGACCTTCGGGCGGACCAAGGCGGAAAAGGAATTGGACAAGGCGCGCAATGTGCAAGACGTCCGGCGCCTGGAAAACCATAAGCGCGACGAATGAACAGCCGGCCCAAGAAGCACTCACTGACCTTGCGCGGGCACCGGACCTCGGTGTCGCTGGAGGATGACTTCTGGGACGCCTTCCGCGAGATTGCCGCGCAGGACGGCCGTGCAATCAATGATTTGGCTGCCGGAATTGATGAAGCCCGCGGCGAGGATTGCGGATTGGCCTCAGCGATCAGGCTGTTTGTGCTGCACCGGTTAAGGGCACGTTAACCGCGGTTTGGCATCGTGCTGCTATGCCTGTGCCCGTTCCTCTCACCGCTGATGCCTGGATACAGCAGCTTTTCCGGTCCCAGGCTGCTGCAAAAGGCGGTGTTGTCCGCCGCCAGAAGCGCGATATTGAACGGCTGCTTGGCTGGGACCGCTTTCACTACGAACTTAAGCGCCGTGGATTTCGAGCCGTCGAAAACGCCGGTCAGGTTGTCATCTTCTGCAATCAGGACGCCGTGCGCATCATCCAGTGATGCAAATTTCTTCGAAGAAATTTGCCAAGAAAATTCAATTTTCTTGGCTAACGCCGCGACAGCTGCAGCCAGATCCCATTCTTCGATCGCACCGTAAGATGCGCCACGGGCACCGGCACCTGCGCCGCAACCGGAGCTACGCGGAACGCGCGCAGGATCATCGACAGGATCAACGGTCCTTCCACCATGGCAAACCCAGCGCCGGTACAAACGCGTGCCCCCGCCGAGAAAGGGATGTACGCGTCCCGCTGGCACTGCTTGCCGTTCTCTGTTTGCCAGCGGGAAGGGTCAAACCCATCCGGGTTCTCCCACAGCCGCTCATGCCGGTGCAGATGCCAGGGGCTGAGCACCATCTGCGCGCCCTTTGGCACGTCACGGTCTCGGAACTGCTCCGGACAGGCTGCTTCGCGCACCATCATCGGCACCGGCGGATACAGCCGCAGGGTTTCGCGGAACACATCCCGGCTGACCCTCAGCTTTGAAACCGCGGCAAAGGTTTCATCCGCCAGCGCCTCGGCCTCAGCTGCCACCTTCTCTTGCCAATCAGGATAAAGCGCCATCAGATACAGCGCCCAGGCCAATGCCGAGGCGCTGGTTTCATGGCCCGCAAGAAAAAAGATCGCGACCTGGTCCACCATTTCGGCTGTATCAAAGGTGCTGCCTGTTTCCGGGTCCCGGGTGGTCATGATCTTAGTGGCCAGGTCATCCGGTGCCGTGCCCGCTTTGATGGCATCCATTCGTTCGCGGGTCAGCTGTGCAATCAGCTCGCGGATCACCTCAGCGTTCCGGCGGGTGCCGCGGCGGAAAAACCGCGGCATCCAGCGCGGCAATGGGACAAAGGCTGCCAGGTTCAACAGCGGCTGGCTGCGCTGGTAGTCACGGAACCGGCTAAAAACCTGTCCTGCGACCTGATGCTCGATCGGGATCGAGAACAGCGTTCGAAAGATTACATCCGCCGCTGCGTGCGACGTTTCCTCCTCAATCTCGACAAGTCCTTGCCGTTCCTTCAGCCGTTCCACTGCGGCCTCAGCCGCGGCGCGCATCGCCGGGTATGTGTCCTTAAGCCGTCCGCCTTCAAAGGCCGGATCGATGATCCGCCGCTGCCGTTTCCAGGCCTCGCCATTGGTCAGGAAAACGGAGTTCCCCAGCAACGGCTTCAACCCCTCGGCAATGCGGTCCGACTTGGGAAAATCTTCGGGTCGCTCTTTCAGCAGCACTTTCACCAGCTCCGGCTGGTTGACCAGGAAGGAACGGAAAAACGGGGTGCGGAACTCGGCCATCCAGGCGCGGTACAGGCGCGCGGGCTGGGCCGACAGAATATCCTGGCGGAACAGTTTCACATAGCGCCACAGCGACACGCGGTCCGGGCGTGCGGGCGGTTTCGGCGGCAAGGCTTGGGTCATTCAGCTGCCACCGACGTGAACTTCGACACTGCCGCATCAATCCGGGACTGCGACGGTTTGCGGTCCTTGTAGCGTTCCGCCAGCGTCAGCGGTCCGGCTGTGATGCGGAAGTAATCATAGTCGCCAGGACGGTCGAAGGCGCAGAGATACTGAAAGTGCAGCCGGAAAAACCGCCAGCGCAGCTGTTGCCAGCGTTCCGGGCTGAGGGTCTGGGTGAAGGCGGCGGAGAACACCAGCGGCCAGCGCTTGCCCTCAACCGCGACGCCGCTGACCGACACCGGATCGCACAGTGCAAAAGCGCAGCCATCACCTGGTGCCGTGACATCGACCCAGGCCAGTTCCTGCCGCTGGGACAGATACTGCAGATCAGCCCGCAAACGCTCGGCCCGCGGCAAGAAGGACACCATGGGCACAACCTGCCCCAAGGTCAGAAACCCCAATGCCGGCCGGTTCAACGGCAGACCCGCGCGGATCAGATCCGCCAGGACGGACACGCCAACATGAGCGCCGGAGGAATGCCCCGCCACCAGCACCTCGTCCAGATCAGGATCTTGCAGCGCCTCCGAGATCAGCGCGCGGAACGCGCGCATCCGCGCTTCCATCTCCGGCGGGATGGCACCGCGGGAGGCCGCGGAATGCGCATAATCATGCATCAGGTAATAGGCGAAGAACTTGCCGTCCCGCTTTTTGAACCAGCGCAGCAGCGCGCAGCCGCAACCAAGACCCAAGGCCCAGCCAATGGCCAGCGCTACCGGACCTGAAAGGCCGGCGCGACCGGCCACCGTCCCAAAGGCATAGGCAACACCCCAGGCCAGCAGCAGCGCCAGAAACGCTTGCAACAGCAGCATCCCCACCGGGTAAAGCGCGGCGATCACCGGCCCTTTGCGCAGCCGCATCAGCCGCCGCAGTGCACCTGTGGAGATATAGATCCAGGCTGTGCGCAATAGCTGCCAATAGGTGCCGGGAATGGTTGCCTCCATACTGCCGCGCACGATGTCGGACCAGACCAGCACCTCGATGTCCGCCTCAGTGCAAAGACCATCCATCTCTGACACAACGTGCCAGCCATAGGGGCCTTTGGTTTGTTTGGGGGACAGTGACAGGCTGTAGCCGGAAATCCCGGCCTGCGCGGTGCCTTCCTTGCGGTACAGCTCGCGGTACCGGCGCGGATGAATCGGATCATAGCCGGGTATGTAGAATACCCGCCGCTTGCGCACCTGCTGTTGACCGTGCTCCTGCTGTGTCACGCCTTGGCCTGCATCCTTGTTCTGCGGCCAGACTAACAGCGCATTCCGGCAAGAGTAAGGCCAGGAATGGAAAAGAAAAAGGGGCCCGAAGGCCCCCTTGAACATCTCAGGCTCAGCCCAGTGTTGCCAGTGCCGGGAAGGTCTCCAGCAGCCACCAGGAGAAGGTGGTGAACAACCCGGTGACCAGCATGATGCCGACACCCAGCAACAGCCCGCCCATCACCTTTTCAATCAGTCCCATGTGGCGCTTCATCTTGTTCATCAGCACCATTGAACGGGTGAGGAACATCGCCGCCAGCAGAAAGGGAATGCCCAGACCTGCGGCATAAACGCCGAGCAGGATTGTGCCCCGGCTGACCGAAGCTTCAGAGGCTGCCAGAGACAGGATCGCGCCCAGCTGCGGCCCGATGCAAGGCGTCCAGCCAAAGGCAAAGGCCAGCCCCAGAACATAAGCCCCCAAGGCGGAACCACCGGACTCGCCCGCCTCCATCCGCGCCTCGCGGTCCAGCAGCGGAATGCGGAACACAGACAGGAAATGCAGGCCGAAGATGATCACAACCACACCTGAAACTTGCGCAAAAAGCTCCTGATTTTTCAGCACAAATGCACCAAACACCGAGGCGGTGAATCCCAGCAGCAGAAACACCGTGGACAGTCCCAGCACAAAGAACAGCGCTGCGATGACCGCCTTGCGCCGGGCTGCGCCGGTGCCTTGCATCTCGCCAATGGTGACACCGCTCATATAGGCCAGATACGGCGGCACAATCGGCAGGACGCAGGGCGACAGAAAACTGATCACGCCGCCTAGCAGCGCCACCAGCATGGCAGGGAGCAGCCCTGCGTCTATGATCTCGATTCCAAACATGTCCCACACTTATGCCAGCAATTGACCAACGTCACGGGGCGGGTTGGTCACATCCTTGTGGACAGCATGAAACATCCCGCTTATCTGCACACCATGACCGAGATCAATGAGACATTGGATGCCATCGGGCTGCTGTGCCCCCTGCCCGTCCTGAAGGCCCGCAAGCGGCTGAAATCGCTGCAGCCCGGCCATGTGCTGCAACTGCTGGCGGATGATCCGGCGGCGGTGATTGACGTGCCGCATTTCTGCAATGAGGCGGGCCATGAATTCCTCGGCCACAGCGACGGCGCTGGCCACCAAGCCTATCTGATCCGCAAGGGCAGCTAAGACCAAAGGCGCCTTGGCGCCCTGTCCGGACAGCTACGGAATTCAACGCGCATTCCGGAGTTGATACCGCGTGGCTTCCGAACGAAGCCCCGCCCTAGGATGCGCTTTCCTGACACGCCGCCGGCTGCGTTTCCTTCGCAGGCAGTACCGCCAAAAAAAGAAAGGCAGGCGCTTTGGCCTGCCTCTCCCATTAGTTATCACTTAGCAATCAGCTGCCAACCGACCACCAGCCGCGGCGTTTCGGCTTGGGCGGTGCCGCCGGTTCCGGTTCAGCTGCAGCAACGGCCATTGCAGGTTCCGGCTGCTTCTCCTCTTGCGAGGGGGCGGGCTCCGGCTGGGCGGCCTCTTCTGCAGCAGGCTGTTCTGCCACCGCCTCGGCAGCGGCGTCCGGTTCTGTCTCCACAGGCTCTTCCTCCGGTACAGCCTCGGCTTCAGCGGCAACCGGTTCTGCCGGGGCAGCTTCCACTTCAACAGCGGTGACTTCTGCCGGAGCGGTGACTTCTGCCGGAGCAATGGCTTCTGCCGGAGCAGTGGCTTCCGCCGGAGCAGTGGCTTCTGCAGGAGCGGCATCTTGCGCTTCTGCAGCACTGTCCGCGGCAGGCTCAGCATCCGGGGCAGCAGCGGCTGGTGCGCCTTTTGCAGCGTCTTCTGACGGTGCCTGCGCAACGGCTTCCGCTGCAGGGACACCCTCAGCGTCAGCCGCGGCCGGGGCGTCCTGCACGGAAGCTTCGGCAGTCTCCGCAGCGGCGGGAGCCTCCTCCGCGGTTTCTGCCTCAGCCGGTTTGGCCTTCGGTTTGCGCGACCGGGTACGGGTGCGGCTGCGGGAAGGTTTCTTTTCCTTCACCTCTTCTGCGGCAGCGCCTTCACCTTCGGCGGCAGCCTCCGCAGGCTCAGCTGCGTCATCCTGCTGCTGCGGCTCGTCAGACGCCTCATCGCCGTTTTCACCATCCTGGCCCTGTTCGCCATTGCCGGATTTCCGGCGGCGGCGGCGGCGGCGCTTGCGCTTGGGCTTGTCGTCCTGCTCAGCCTCTTCGGCGGCGGGTGCGGCCTCTACGGCTGCGGGAGCTTCTGCCTCTTCCTCGCTGGCTTCCTCAGCATCCACCTGATCCATGATCGAGGTATCAACGGACACCACCGGAGCAGTCGCAGCAGGCACCACGCGGGATGCGGTTTTGAACTTCTCCAGCACAAAATCCGGGCTGACCAGATGCGGATCGCCTTCGATGCGCACGGACAGGCCGTAGCGCGCCTCGATCTGGGCGATATGCTCGCGCTTCTGGTTCATCAGGAAGTTGGCGATGGAGACCGGGCAGCGCACCAGCACCTCGCGGGAGCGGCGGCGGGTGCCCTCTTCTTCGATCTGGCGCAGGATCGACAGCGCCATCGAGTCGTCGGAGCGGATCAGACCGGTGCCATGGCAATGCGGGCAAGGCGCGGTCGTTGCCTCGATCATGCCGGGGCGCAGGCGCTGGCGCGACATTTCCATCAAGCCAAAGCCCGAGATCCGGCCCACCTGGATGCGGGCACGATCGGTCTTCAGCTTGTCCTTCATCCGTTTTTCGACGGCGGCGTTGTTCTTGCGCTCGTCCATGTCGATGAAGTCGATCACGATCAGGCCGGCAAGGTCGCGCAGACGCAGCTGGCGGGCGACTTCCTCAGCCGCCTCCAGGTTGGTATTCAGCGCGGTTTCCTCGATCGAGCCCTGTTTGGTGGCCCGGCCCGAGTTCACGTCAATTGCCACCAGTGCCTCGGTCACGCCGATCACGATGTAGCCGCCGGATTTCAGCTGCACGGTCGGGTTGAACATGCCTGCCAAGTAGCTTTCCACCTGGAAGCGGGCGAACAGCGGCAGCCCTTCCTGGTAGTTCTTCACGTTCTTGGCATGGGACGGCATGATCATTTTCATGAAGTCCTTGGCGATGCGGTAGCCGCGCTCGCCTTCGACCAGAACCTCGTCGATCTCGCGGCTGTAAAGATCGCGGATCGAGCGTTTGATCAGGTCGCCTTCTTCATAGATCTTGGCCGGCGCGATGGATTTCAGTGTCAGCTCGCGGATCTGTTCCCACATCCGCTGCAGATATTCATAGTCGCGCTTGATCTCGGATTTGGTGCGTTTGGCACCGGCGGTGCGCACGATCAGGCCCGCGCCGGTCGGCACGTCCAGTTCGGTTGCGATATCCTTCAGCTTCTTGCGGTCATCCGCGTTGGTGATTTTGCGGGAGATGCCGCCGCCGCGGGCTGTGTTGGGCATCAGCACGCAATAGCGGCCAGCCAGCGACAGGTAGGTTGTCAGAGCCGCACCCTTGTTGCCGCGCTCTTCCTTGACGACCTGCACCAGCAGGACCTGGCGGACTTTGATGACTTCCTGGATCTTGTAACGGCGCGGACGCGGCTTGCGCGGCGGACGGATGTCCTCGCTGTCGTCCTCATCGGCAACGGATTCGATGCTGTCATCTTTGGAGGTTGCATCGGCGCGGCCGGTTTCGCCCGCGTCTTCATCGCTGTCGCCGCTGTCTGCGGAGTCGGCACCGGCATTGGCAGATGCGGCTTCCGGAGCGGCCGTTTCTGCATCGTCCTCAGCTGCTTCGGCGGCTGGTTCGGAGCCGGCTTCAGCCTTGGCTGCAGGTTCTTCCGCAGTTTCTGCAGGTGCCTCTTCGGCAACGGCGGCCTCAGCTGCCGCCTCTGCAGGTGCTTCTTCGCCAGCCGTCTCAGCGGATCCGGCAGGCACGTCGGCTTCGGCTGCCTCAGGTGCAGACGCATCATCGTCTTCCGGCTCTTCCACCGGCGTTTCCGCGACATGTTCCACCGGTGAGGACCCTTCCGGCACGTCCGCCAGATCATCCCCGGCCTCAGCACTGTCGCTCAGGTCGATGGTCTCCATTCCGGCGATTTCAGCGGTCTTCTCCTCAGAGGCCTCAACCTCCTTGGTTTCCACTGCATCATCAGAAGAGGTCTTGGCGGCCTTGGCGGCGGATTTGGACCGGCGCGACCGCTTGGGCTTGGCCGGTTTTTCTTCGTCTTCCTCGTCGCGGGCACGCATCGCCTCGGCATAGGCGCGCTCTTCCTCCATCAGCGCCTCACGGTCGGCGACGGGGATCTGGTAATAATCCGGGTGGATTTCGGAAAACGCCAGGAAGCCATGGCGGTTGCCGCCATAGTCCACAAACGCCGCCTGCAGCGACGGTTCGACCCGGGTTACTTTTGCGAGGTAAATATTGCCAGCAAGCTGGCGTTTATTTTCGGATTCAAAGTCGAATTCCTCAACCTTGTTTCCATCCACAACCACAACACGGGTCTCTTCCGCGTGGGTGGCGTCGATAAGCATCTTCTTTGCCATGTGTCCTTGGTGCACCTGCCCTGTGCGTCCGCAAGCCTCTTGTTTCCAGGCGGCCGCGCACGTTTCGGGTGGTGTCTTGTCAGGGCGATCTGGGACGGCGCGGTGCAGCAGGTGGTCCCGGGGTCGATGCCCGGCCTTCCTGCCTCAGTGCTTTTCGCTCTCGCGCGCGTCATCGCGGTTCTTCTCCGGCAGGCGGGTGCTGCCCGTCCCTGCCACATTATCCCTGCACCGGCTTAAATTCCGGCTTGGGCGCTAAACTGCCCTCCAAAGTTCAGAGGGCCAATCGGTCTGACTGCAGCTTTCTCGGATCATGCCGGACAAAAACCGCAGTCAGCGAAACTCATAAGAACGGGGGAACCATACACCGGTTTCCGGCCCGTTTGGTCAGCATAAGGCCTGTGGATAGGTAATGACAATGGACATTCGTCACCACAGGCATTGAAAATGAAACCTGCCGGCCCATAGCAGACAATGCATTAAATTGTGGTTAGTTTTCAGCCGGCTGCCGGAGTTCCAATAGAACTCCGGCGCGCAAGCATTTGTTTTCCCAGTCGGTTCCCGTGCCGAAAACAGCAGCAGCGGCAGTTACGCCAGATAGTCGGACCGCTGCAGGCCGTATTTGGCCATCTTCTCGTTCAGCGTCCGGCGCGGCAGGCACAGCTCGTCCATCACGCTGGCAATAGACCCTTTGTGGCGGCGCATGGTGTTGTCGATCAGCATCCGTTCAAAGGCTTCCACATATTCCTTCAGCGGCTTGCCTTCGGTGGTCATCACCGGCTGCATTTCCTCGTGATCGGACATCAAGAGCGAGGCAATGGTGCCCGAGCCACGGCGCGACTGCAGGACCGCGCGTTCCGCAATGTTGATCAGCTGGCGCACGTTGCCCGGCCAGGGTGCCTGCAGCAGCTGTGCCGCCTCCTGCGCGCTGACCTGCGGCGCCTCGCACCCGTATTCTTCCGAGAATTGCTCGGACAGGCGGGTGAACAGCGTCAGGATATCTTCGCCGCGCTGGCGCAGCGGCGGCACGGTGATGCGCAATGCTGCCAGGCGGTAGAACAGATCCGGGCGCAGCGCGTCTTCGCAGGTCTTGCCCGCTTCCTGCAGGTTGGAAATGGCGATAATCCGGGTTTCTGCCGGGGTGCCCTGCTCGTTGATCACACTCAGCAGCTTGGCCTGCAACGTCTCAGACAGCGCGTCGATATCTTCCAGCACCAGGGTGCCGCCACGGGCTTCCTCGACTGCCGGAAGCATGCTGTCTTCGGGTTGCATCGGCCCGAACAGGCGTTTGGCAAGTGCTTCCTCTTCCAAGGCAGCACAGGAGATCAGCACGAATTTCTTGCCCGCGCGGCTGCCAACCGCGTGCAGCGCATGCGCCACCAGGGTTTTGCCGGTGCCGGTCTCGCCGTCGATCAGCACATGGCCGTCCGCCTGGCCAAGATCCAGGATGTCCTCGCGCAGGCGTTCCATAACCGGGCTTTGGCCGATCAGTTTCTTCATGATCTGGCCGCCATCCGACAATTCACGCCGCAGCACCCGGTTGTCCAGCGTCAGGCGGCGCGCACCAGTGGCGCGCTTGGCCAGTTCCGACATCCGGTCCGGATTGAACGGTTTTTCCAGGAAGTCGAAGGCGCCCACGCGCATCGCCTCCACCGCCATCGGCACATCGCCGTGGCCGGTAATCATGATCACCGGCAGCGCAGAATCGCTGCCCATCAGCTTTTTCAGGAACTGCATCCCGTCCATGCCGGGCATCTTGATGTCGGAGATCACGATCCCCGGGTAATCCGGCCCCAGCACCTTCAGCGCTTCTTCTGCACTGGAGAAGGTCTCGGTGTCGTAACCCGACAATGCCAGCCATTGGCTGATCGACTGCCGCATATCCTGTTCGTCGTCCACGATCGCGATTTTCATAGCCTGGGCCATGCGCGTTCTCTCCTAATCTTCAGGGGCTGCCTCATTCCGCAGCCTCGATGCCGTCCACCAGGACCGGCAATTGCATCTCAAAGACCGCGCCGCCGTTCTGGCCGTTGCGGGCGGTCAGCCGTCCCCCTAGGTCGTTGACGATCCCCGAGGAGATGGCAAGACCCAAACCAACCCCGTCGCCGGGCTGCTTGGTGGTGTAGAACGGCTCGAACAATTCATCGAAGTCGTTGATCCCTACCCCGTTGTCGCGCACCGACAGGGTTGCCGTTTCACCCGCCGCCAGCAGGATTTCCACCTCCGGGTCGGCCACTGATTTGGTGGCGTCCAGCGCGTTGCGCAAGAGGTTGACCATCACCTGTTCCAGCCGCATCCGGTCGCCCATCACCATAACAGGTTCTTCGGGCAAAATCCGGGTGATTTTCACGTGCCGCTGACGCAGCTGCGGTTCCATCATCGACAGGCTGGAGGCCAGCGCATCGCCCACGTTTACAGGGCTGAACGTATCGCCGCCCTTGCGCGCATAGGATTTCAGCTGCCGGGTGATCGCCCCCATCCGTTCGATCAGATCATCAATCCGGCCAAAGGAGGCCAGCGCCTCGTCCGGACGGTTGCGGTTGAGCAGCAGACGGGCGCCGGCCAGATAGGTTTTCATCGCCGCCAGCGGCTGGTTCAGCTCATGGCTGACGGCAGCCGACATCTCCCCCAAGGCGGCTAGTTTCGAGCTTTGCGCCAGGCTCTGTTCCGCCACGGCCAGGGTCTTTTGCATCCGTTCCCGCTCGGCAATTTCCCGCTGGAGGCGCGCATTCAATACGCGAAGCTCTGCCGACTCGCGCTGGAACAAGGCCATGCGCAGCGCGGTTTTCCGGCTCAGCGCATAAAACGCCAGCGCCAGCAGGATGGCGAATCCCATAATTTCCAGCGCCAGCACCGCGTTAACCCGCTCGCGCACCGAGGAATAAGTGGTGAAGGACGCCATCCGCCAGCCCTGGAACGGCACCCGGGTTTCCAGCCGCATCACCGCCTCGCCCTGAAGATAGGCGTCCGGCGGCAGCGCGGTCCAGTCGGTGGTGGCGCGGATTGCCCGCTGAATGGCGCCCTCGGGCGTCTGCAGGGTCAGCGCATCGCCTTCCTGCAGCCCGCGCCAACGGGCCTCGGTGGCCAGGATGATATTGCCGGTGCTGTCAGTGACCAGAACCGCGTCGGAAATCCCGGCCCAGGCGCGTTCGAACTTCTGCAAGTCCACCTCGACCACAATCGCGCCCAGGACACCGGTCGCATCGATCATCCGCCGCGAATAGGTGAAACGGTAGCCGCCCACTTCCCGCGGGATCACCGAAAACACTGTCGACTTGGCCCGGATCGCATCGACAAAATAGGCAGCATTGCGATGGGTCTCGCCCAGCCGGTTGCGGTCGGTTGCGGCCACCGTGCGGCCATCCTGCGCCAGCAGCATGATCGAGGCTGCGCCGATCTCATCCACAAAAGAGATCAGCCGCTGGGTGGACAGGGAAAAGTCATTGGATTGCAGTGCCGAAATCAGCGTCTGGTCGCGCGCCAGCAGCTGCGGCACAATCGCATGCTGGCGCAGCTCGCTCAGCAGGTTGCCCGAATACAGCGCCAGCCGCAGTTCGGCCCGGTTGCGGGTGCTTTCGGTAAAACGGTGGGTCAGCGCCCGGTTTGTGGTCCACACGGTAACAGCCGCCACCAGCATGAACAGCACAAGCGACAGCCGCGCGCGCCACGAAATCGTGCGCGAGCCGGTCTTCCGCTTGGGTTTGGTCACATCAAAGCGCGGGGCGGTCATAAACTATACCTATTGCGGCCGCCCCGCATCCTCAAGTCACGCCGCAGTGACCATGCCCGCCAATGCGCGGAACACTGCCGTGCCATCGGTGCCGCCGTGCCCTTCATCCGCGGCCCGTTCCGGGTGCGGCATCATGCCGAGCACGCGGCGGTTGTCCGACAGGATACCGGCAATATCAGCAACCGAACCATTGGGGTTGTCTGCATAGGTGAAGGCCACCCGGTCCTGGTCCTGCAGCGCCTTGACGGTCTCTGCATCGGCAAAATAATTGCCATCATGGTGGGCAATCGGCACACCGATCACATCGCCCGCGCTGTACCCTTGGGTAAAGACGCTCTCAGACGTCGCCACCTTCAGGTCCACGGTGCGGCAGATGTATTTCAGACCTGCGTTGCGCAGCAATGCGCCCGGCAGCACGCCGGTTTCGGTCAGGATCTGGAAACCGTTGCAGACGCCGACGGCATAGCCGCCGCGATCTGCGTGCGCGACCACAGCCTTGCAGATCGGCGATTGCGCCGCGATAGCACCGCAGCGCAGGTAGTCGCCGTAGGAGAAACCGCCAGGAACGCCAACGATATCGACACCTTCCGGCAGCGCGCTGTCCTTATGCCAGACCATCGACACGTCGAAACCAGCCTGCTCAAACGCCACCGCCAAATCGCGATCACAGTTTGAACCCGGGAAGACTACTACCGCCGCCTTCATCACTGCAGCTCGATGCTGTAGGATTCGATCACGGTGTTGGCCAGCAGCTTTTCGCACATTGCGGTCACGTCTGCCTCGGTAGCGCCGTCTGCCAGATCCAGATCGATCACCTTGCCCTGCCGCACACCTTCAACCTTGTCAAAGCCCAAGGCCCCCAGCGCGTGGCGCACTGCCTCGCCCTGCGGATCCAGAACCCCGTTCTTCAGCATCACATGCACCCGTGCCTTCATTGCATCATCCCTCAGGTTTCGGTGGCGAAGCCCCATCCAGGCTTCTTCTTTGCAAAAATACTCAAAATCCCGCCCTGTCCGCAGGGCGGGACCGTCTTAGTTGACCAGCGTCGGCTTGCCCGGCGCCGGCGGGTTGTTCGGCATCACGCCCAGGCGGCGCGCCACTTCGCTGTAGGCATCGGTCAGACTGCCCAGATCGCGGCGGAACACGTCCTTGTCCAGCTTCTGGCCGGTCTTCACGTCCCACAGGCGGCAGCTGTCCGGGCTGATCTCGTCGGCGATCACCAGACGCTGGAAATCGCCCTCATAGACGCGGCCGATCTCGATCTTGAAATCCACCAGACGGATGCCCACGGCCAGGAACACGCCGGACAGAAAGTCATTGACCCGCAGCGCCAGGCTCAGGACGTCGTCCATGTCCTGCTGGCTGGCCCAGCCAAAGGCGGCGATATGCTCTTCGGTGACCAGCGGGTCGCCCAGGGCGTCGTCCTTATAGCAATATTCCACAATCGGGCGCGGCAGCTGGGTGCCCTCGTCGATGCCCAAACGCTTGGAGATCGAGCCTGCAGCATAATTGCGCACAATCACTTCCAGCGGAATGATCTCGCAGCTGCGCACCAGTTGCTCGCGCATATTCAAACGCTTCAGAAAATGGGTCGGCACACCGATCTGCCCCAAGCCCAGCATGAAAAACTCGCTCAGGATGTTGTTCAGCACACCCTTGCCCTCGATCACGTCGTGCTTTTCAGCATTAAAGGCGGTGGCATCATCTTTGAAATACTGCACGATGGTGCCCGGCTCGGGACCTTCATACAGTGTTTTGGCCTTGCCTTCATAGATTTTCTTGCGACGCGCCATTGGGAGCCTTTCGGGTCAATGCCGGGAATCCGGCCCTGCGATGTGCCGCCCTCATAGTGCAAGGGGGCTTCAGCCGCAAGCTTGCTGCACGGTATCACACCCCTGCAGCTGCAGCCCCGGTAAGCGGCAACCGCTGCCCGCGGCAGCCAGCCCTCCTTGCGCCGGGCACAAAGGCTTTATCAAGAACAGTTTTTTCTTGCCCTCGGCAGGGATCATGCTCCTATCATTAGACAGGTGCAAACGGTTAATGAGGATCAGTCATGACTACATTTGACGAACGCGAACAGGCGTTTGAGGCCAAATTCGCGCATGATGAGGAAATGCAGTTCAAAGCCCGTGCGCGGCGCAACAAGCTGGTCGGCCTTTGGGCGGCAGAGCTGCTGGGGAAAAGCGGCTCATCTGCCGCTGATTACGCCCAGTCCGTCGTTGCTGCTGATCTTGAGGAAGCCGGCCATGAGGATATCGTGCGCAAGCTGTCAGGCGACCTCGGCTCTCAGGCAAGCGAAACACAGATCCGCGGCAAACTGCAGGAACTGATGCCGCAGGCGCAGGAAGAAATTCTGAGCGAAGCCAGCTGATCACCCGGCCGGACCGCCAGTCCGGCCCGGCGCCTTCCGCCGCTTCCCGGCACGGAGCCCGCCGGCAGCGTCACCATGCGGCTGCCGCAACACCCTGCCTGCCTTGCCTATCCAATGATAGGGAAGGCCACTACGGTAATCAGCGCAGTTTTAGCGGTTAACTGATCTGCAAACAGCACCCGGTACACTGGCAACCAAGGGCCTTTTGCGCTGCCTTCCAAGGATTGCCATGCTGTTTTCAAAATCCACCGCCCCCAGGCCGGCTGTGCGGCTGATCCGGCTGACCCTGCCTTTTCTTGTCATGGGGGGATGTCTTTGGCTGCTGCAAACAAAGACCGAATTGCCACCGATGCGGGAACTTGGCGCCATCCTGGGCAGTCTGCCCGCCTGGAAGTGGGGGGCTGCCGTATTGGCCACCGGCCTCAGCTTTTGGGCGCTGGGACGTTATGATTCCGTGGCCCACCGCCATCTTGGCACCGGCATGGATGGTCCTGCGGCGCGGCGCGCAGGCATGGCCGCCATCGCTTTTTCGCAGACTGCCGGGTTTGGCCTGATCACCGGCAGCTATGCCCGCTGGCGCCTGCTGCCCGGCCTGTCGCCGCTGCAGGCGGGCCAGCTCACAGCATTGGTGGCTGTCACATTTTTGGCAGCACTTTCGGTAATCTGCGGTGCCGCGCTGATCCTGGCGCCGCCGTCGCCGGGCCTGGCTTGGGCTGGCGGTGTGATCCTGGCTGCCGCCGCCAGCGTTTCGGCCTTCAGCTTTCTGCATCCGCAAACACCGCTGTTCCGGCTGCGGCTGCGCTGGCCCTCGTTGACCGCAATGGCCGCTTTGGGGTTCTGGGCGGCCGTCGACGTCGCCTCCGCCGGCACAGCGTTGTGGCTGCTGCTGCCGGGCGGAATTGAGATCTCCTGGGCGCAGCTGCTTACGGTATATGCGATTGCGCTGGGGTTTGCAGTTGTGTCGTCAGCCCCCGGCGGGGCCGGCCCGTTTGAACTGACTCTTTGCGCGCTGCTGCCTGCGGTCCCCGACCACAGTCTGATCGCCGGGCTGCTGGCCTTCCGTCTGGTCTATTATGCAGTGCCGGCGGTTCTGGCCGCCTTGCTGATGATCTTTCCCGGACTGTTGCCGGCAAGGGTTCCAGCCGCTGGCGATACAGACCTTATGGGCAGCCGCAGCCTGCCGCCAGCCGCCCTGCCCCGCAGCCGGGCATGCTCTGAAACCGGGATTATCCGGCAGAACGGCGGCCATGTGCAGATGTTTGGCCTGAACCGGATTGCGCTGCTGGACAGCCCGCAGGCATCGATTGCGCTGTTTGATCCGCTGTCAGGCCTTGCAGCCGAAACCTTTGCTCCGCTGGCCCGCCATGCCCAAACCCGCAACGCCGCCGCCTGCTATTACAAATGCAGCGGACGCAGTGCGCTGCACGCCCGCAAGTCCGGCTGGCGCGTCCTGCGGATCGCCGAAGACGCGGTTTTAAACCCGCTTAAGTTCTCCGAGGGCGGTTCCTCCCGCCGCCAGTTGCGCCGCAAACTGCGTCATGCGGAGAAAGCAGGCATTGAGGTCTGCCGCGGCCCGGCCCGGCTGCCCTTTGATCAGATGCGGGACGCCGATGCAGCCTGGCAATCGGCCCATGGTGCCGCCTATGGCACCACGATGGGCCGGTTTGAACCCGGCTATCTGGCCGCTCAGGAAGTGATCCTGGCGTTCCGGGGCGGGCAGCTGATCGGCTTTGCCAGCTTTCACACATCCGCCCGCGAATGGTGCCTGGATCTGATCCGGATGCGCCCTGATGTTCCGGACGGGACCGGCCATGCGCTGGTGCGGGCCGGCATAGCTGCCGCCGCAGCCGAGAGTATCCCGCGCTTGTCACTGGCAGCCGTGCCCGGTCACCGCCTGGCCAAGGGCGTGGACCGGGGTCTGCGCCGGTTCAAGGCCAGTTTTGCGCCAAGGTGGGAGCCGCGCTATATGGCAGCCCCCAGCTGGCTGCAGATGGCGCTTTGCATCGGCGAGCTGCTGCGCCTGGTGCACCGCCCGCCCGCCGTGCAGCCCGCAGCCGCCGCAGCGCCCGCTCATAATGAAGATGAAGAAAATGAAATTGCCCTTGCCCGCCCGGCATGAGACAGGGGACACAGACCGATTTGCCGCCCTGCCCGCCCGGGCGGCCTGCTGACACGGGATGAAACAGATGACAAACACTTTCAAACAGCTGCTGGAAACCAAAGACGCTCTGCTGGCGGATGGTGCAACAGGCACCAATCTGTTCGCCATGGGCCTGCAGTCCGGCGATGCGCCGGAACTGTGGAACGTGGACGAACCGCAGAAAATTCTGGCGCTGTACCAGGGCTCGGTTGATGCGGGCAGCGACCTGTTCCTGACCAACAGCTTCGGCGGCACCGCCGCGCGGCTGAAACTGCATGACGCTCAGAACCGCGTGCGCGAGTTGAACCGCATTGCTGCCGAACTGGGCCGCGAGGTGGCAGACAAGGCGGAACGCAAAATCGCCGTGGCCGGTTCCGTCGGCCCGACCGGAGAAATCTTTGAACCTATCGGTGACATGTCCCATGCCCTGGCGGTCGAGATGTTCCATGAGCAGGCTGACGCCCTGAAGGAGGGCGGCGCCGACGTTTTGTGGCTGGAGACCATTTCGGCACCGGAAGAATTCCGCGCCGCGGCTGAGGCCTTTAAACTGGCGGATATGCCCTGGTGCGGCACCATGAGCTTTGACACCGCAGGCCGGACCATGATGGGTGTGACCTCGGCGGATCTCGCCCAGCTAGTGGAGGAATTCGACAATGCTCCGCTGGCCTTTGGCGCCAATTGCGGCACCGGCGCGTCGGACATTCTGCGCACTGTGCTTGGTTTTGCCGCGCAGGGAACCGAGCGCCCGATCATCTCCAAGGGCAATGCCGGCATCCCGAAATATGTCGACGGCCACATTCATTACGACGGCACGCCCGAGCTGATGGGGGAATACGCAGTGATGGCCCGCGACTCGGGCGCCAGGATCATCGGCGGCTGCTGCGGCACCATGCCGGATCATCTGCGCGCAATGCGCGACGCCCTGGACAGCCGCCTGCGCGGCGACCGCCCGGCTCTTGAGAAAATCGTCGAAGTGCTTGGCCCCTTCACCTCCGACAGCGACGGCACCGGTGAAGACGCTAACCCAGGCGGTGAACGCCGCTCGCGCCGCCGTCGCCGCGCCTGACCTTTCGGGCCACCGCCACCGCGGACTATAGCGCGGCCAGTGGAAGCACCGGAATGCAAAGTACCGAGCACCGCAATTGCCTTGCGGCGCTCGGTACTTATTGCTCAGCCTGTTTTGGGCTCCAACGCGCCTCACAATCCCTCAGGATGTCCTGCCGCCACACGCATGTTATCTGCGCGACCGCCCGTATTACTTGCGCAGCAAGCCCCAGCATATGACGCCAGCCGCCTGTTCACACCGGCCTAGCGGACGATTGTGAAGCCGCTCACTTCAGGGTCGGGAACTGTCCGTTCGGTCAACACATCCTTCACCGCGGCAGCGCCAGGCCCGTGGCCCATCCGGCGCACCATATCGGCGACGCCGGCGGCCGGCCCCATCAGCAACGCCCGCACCGACCCGTCCGGCTCATTCCGGATCCAACCGGACAGGCCGTGGCGCAACGCCTCTGCCCTGGCCCAGGTGCGGAACGCCACACCCTGCACGCGGCCGGTGACACGTGCCTTTACTGCGACAGCAGTCATAGCACACCTTCCTTTCAATCATGAAGGATCACAGCCTAACACAAAAAGCCGCTCCTCAGGATCAAAGGCGGATCAAAACAACGCCAGCTGGTCGCCCGGCTGCGGCGGCCTGGCAAACAGATCGCATCGCAGATCCGGTGTCCGCTCCTTCAGCCCCAGCCGCCGGCAGGCTGCCTTAAACCGCTGCGCAATCATTTCGGCATAACGCCCCTCGCCGCGCATTCTGTGGCCCCAGCGCGGGTCGTAGTCGCGCCCGCCATGCATTTCCCGCAACCGCGCCATCACCTTGGCCGCACGGCCAGGCTCGTGCTTGGCCAGCCATTCCTGCCACAGCTCCGACACCTCCCGCGGCAGCCGCAGCATGATCCAGCTGGCGGCATCCGCACCCGCCTCCGCCCCGGCTGCCAGCAGCGCCTCCAGCTCATGATCGGTCAGCCCCGGCACGACAGGGGAGGTCATCACCCGCACCGGCACCCCCGCCTGCGTCAGCCGCCGGATTGCAGCCAGCCGCCGGGCTGGCAAGGGGGCCCGCGGCTCCATCCGGCGGGACAGGTCAGGATCCAGCGTGGTAACGGAAACCCCCACCCGCACAAGCCCTTTGGCTGCCATCGGCGCCAGGATATCCAGGTCCCGCTCCACCATCGCACCCTTGGTGACGATCGCCACAGGATGATTGAAATCCCGCAACACCTCCAAGCAGCTGCGGGTGATGCGATGGTCCCGCTCGCACGGCTGATACGGGTCGGTGTTGGTGCCTAGCGCCAGCACGGCAGCCTTGTAACGCGGCGCCGACAGTTCGTTGCGCAGCACCGCAGCCGCATTGGGGCGTGCGACCAGCCGGGTCTCAAAATCCAAACCCGGCGACAGGCCAAGATAGGCATGGCTGGGCCGCGCAAAACAGTAGATACACCCATGCTCGCAGCCCCGGTAAGGGTTGATGGAGCGGTCAAACGGCAGATCCGGCGACCGGTTGTAACTGATCAGCGACCGCGCCGTCTCGTGCCGCACTTCAGTGGGAATCACCTCCGTATCCGGTTCTGGCAACCAGCCTTCATCTACTTGGCAACGGTCCAAATCGAACCGCCCTGCCGCATTGCTGAGACTGGCACGCGCTTTGCGTCGCATGGGCTGGGAACCGTCATGATAAGGCATTGCCGCACTATGCACCCGCAGCAAGAACAAATAAAGAACAAATGCGCAGAACTGAAGATTTTCATGCATAATCCGCATTACCAAATCATCGAATTTCCTCTTATACGTCGGTTCGGACAATAGCTATGTCGCAAACAATGCAGTCCCGGGGCGTCATTCTGTCACAAAAGTCCCAAAACTAGGCCAACACGAGGCACGCCGCCCCGTAAGCAAGGAATATGCGAATGTCGGACGAAGAAGACATCATCCTGTCGGAACTCGATGACGAGGAACTTGTTCAGCAGATGTTTGACGACCTCTATGATGGTCTCAAAGAGGAAATCGAAGAAGGCGTTGGCATTCTTCTCTCGCGCGACTGGGCGCCGTATGATGTTCTGACCAAGGCTCTGGTAGGCGGCATGACCATCGTTGGCGCCGACTTCCGCGACGGCATCCTGTTCGTGCCCGAGGTTCTGCTGGCGGCCAACGCGATGAAGGGCGGCATGGCCATCCTGAAACCGCTGCTGGCTGCAACCGGCGCCCCGCAGGTCGGCTCAATGGTAATCGGCACCGTCAAAGGCGACATCCACGACATCGGCAAAAACCTGGTTTCGATGATGATGGAAGGCGCGGGCTTTGAAGTTGTCGATCTGGGGATCAACAACCCGGTCGAAAATTACCTGGAAGCCCTGGGAGAGCACAAGCCGGACATCCTTGGCATGTCAGCTCTGCTGACCACCACCATGCCCTACATGAAAGTGGTGATCGACACCATGGTCGAGCAAGGCCTGCGTGATGATTACATCGTGCTGGTTGGCGGCGCGCCGCTGAACGAAGAGTTCGGCAAGGCAATCGGCGCCGACGGCTATTGCCGTGACGCCGCCGTGGCTGTGGAAATGGCCAAGGATATGGTGGCCCGCAAGCACAACTCGATGAGCGCCTGATTTGGCACGCAAAGGACGCGCAGCCCGCTTGACCGAGCGGGCTGCCTTCCGCCCCCCCACCGGGCGGACGCTTGAGGAAACATCCCTCACCGAACAGGGCTTGGCTGCCCCTGAAAAGAAAACCGGCCGCATCCTGCTGATCGCCTGCGGCGCGCTTGCGCGCGAGATCCTTGATATCAAGGACAAAAACGGGCTGGATCACATCGACCTCACTTGCCTGCCCGCAAAATTGCACCTCTATCCGGACCAGATTGTCGATGCCGTGGACGGCGCCGTAGCCAAACACTCAGCCGTTTATGACAAGATCTTCGTGGTCTATGCTGATTGCGGAACCGGCGGTGCGCTGGAACGCAAATGCGCAGAGCTGGGCGTTGAAATGGTGGCAGGCCCGCATTGCTATTCCTTTTTTGAAGGCAATGAGGCCTTCGCCGCCCATGCGGATGCAGGCGAAATCACTGCCTTTTACCTGACCGATTTCCTGGTCAAGCAATTCGATGCCTTTATCTGGCGCCCAATGGGCATAGACAAGAACCCAGAATTGCGGGACATGGTGTTCGGCAATTACACCAAACTGGTCTACCAGTCGCAGATCAGCGACCCCAAGCTGGTGGAAAAGGCGCGCGAATGCGCGGACCGCATGGGTCTGGAATTCGAACACCGCCACACCGGCTATGGCGATCTGGAAATCACGCTTTCAGGCTGGGCAGGCTAGCCTTTCATCTTTCCTGAAATACTCCGGGGAGCGCGAGGGGCCGGCCCCTCGCCCTGCTGCCTCAGGCCTGGGCCATCGCGGTTTCGCGGATCCGCTCGATCATCGACCGCAACCCGTTTGAGCGTTGCGAAGACAGATGATCGTTCAGCCCAAGCCGTCCCAGCTCTGCCTTGGCATCCACGGCCACCACGTCCTTATACCCCAGACCATTGTACAGGCAGCGCAGCACCGCAATCAGTCCGCGCACAATCATCGCATCGCTGTCGCCGTCGAACCGGAACTCTCCGCCGTCAATCGTGGCATGCAGCCAGACCTGGCTGGCGCAGCCGTCGACCTTGGTTGCGGGCACTTTCAGCGCGTCGTCCAGCGGCTGCATCGCCTTGCCCAGATCGATGACATGGCGGTAGCGGTCCTCCCAGTCCTCCATGAACTCAAAGTCTTCCACGATCTCTTCAAAGGCGGCAGTGGCCATTATCGTCCATCCTCAAAACCCGCATCCGGTGCAGATCAGCACCTAAGCCCCAGCCCGCCCCATTTCAACCGCTTTTCAAGCCGCGGCCAATCAGGTAATCCGTTGCAAAGACATTTTGAATGGGCGGGGACAGATGCATAAACCATTGGCTCTTACATTGGCCTGCGCGCTGATGCTGGCAGGCTGCGGCGGCTGGAAACAGTCGCGGATCAACCCGTCCAACTGGTTCGGCAGCTCCGCGCCTGCCGAAGCGCCGGTGGCGGAAAACACCAACCCGCTGCTGCCGCAAGACAGCAATGCCCGCGGCATCTTTGCCCGGCCTGAGCCCAAAGACACCACTGTCCTGGCCGGCCAGATCACCGAAATGCGGATCGAACGCACCGCATCCGGCGCCATCATCTATGCAACGGCCATTGCCAGCCGCCAGGGCGCCTATGACGTTGTTCTGCGCCCCGCCGACGTCAGTGAAGAGGGCGTCCTGAGCTTGGATTTCCGGGTGGTCTACCCGGAAACCAGCACCGCAACCGGCAGTGAATTCAGCCGCACCATCCATGCCGCCCGCACTGTCACAAATCAGGACTTGGCCGGTATCCGCACCGTGCGTGTGAATGGCGCGCAGAATGCCCGCGAAAGCCGCCGCCGCTGATTTCAAGATCGACCGATAAGAAAAACGCCCGCAGGATTTGCGGGCGTTTTTCTTTTTTTAGAATTGCTTACAGCGGCTGGGGCGTCTTAAAGCTCCACAACCTTTACGTCCTGCCCCTTGGCGGCAAGACCGATCTTGCCGTCACACAGCCGCAGCGCATCGGCGCCGAACACCTCATGCCGCCAGCCGTTAAGGGCCGGAACATCGCGCAGCCCCGCCGCAATCGCGTCCAGGTCCGCGCTGGGTGCGATCAGCTTGGCCGCCACGCCCTCTGCTTCGGTCTTGGCCTTCAGCAGAACCCGCAGCAGATCCGCCAAAGCCGGGTTTACCTGCAGCTTTTCCTTGCTGCGGTCCATCTTGGGGTGGTCTTCGGGCGGGCAGTCAGCGCCCTTGGCCACGGCCGCCAGGATACCTTCGGCAATCGCGCCTTTGCGCGCCTCGCGCAGCAGCAGACGGGATCCGCCCAGATCGCCGGGATTGCGCGGTTTGGTCGAGGCCAGTTCCACCAGCGCGTCATCTTTGAACACCCGGTTGCGCGGCACATTGTTGGATTGCGCATAGGTTTCGCGGAACGCCGCCAATTCGCGCACAACCGCCAGAAACTTGCCCGAGGAGGTCCGGGTTTTGACCCGTTTCCAAGCGTCCTGGGGCTGAATGTCATAGGTCGCCGGGTCGGTCAGCACCTGCAGTTCCTCGGTCACCCAATGGGCGCGTCCGCTCTTTTGCAATTCCGCGGCCAGGAACTCATAAATCTTGCGCAGATGGGTCACATCGGCCAGCGCATAGGTCTTTTGCGCCTCGCTCAGAGGGCGGCGCGACCAGTCGGTAAAGCGCGATGTCTTGTCGACGCCCAGCTTGACGATCTTGCGCACCAGCGTTTCATAGCCCGCCTGATCGCCGAAGCCGCAGACCATCGCCGCCACCTGAGTGTCGAACAGCGGCTTGGGAAAGACGTTCGCATCGACCCAGAAGATTTCCAGATCCTGACGGGCAGCGTGGAACACTTTGACCACGCTCTCGTCGCGGAACAGCGTATAAAGCGGTTCCAGCGAAATACCGTCGGCCAGCGGATCAACCAGAACCGCATCATTTTCGCCGTCGCCTGCAAAGGCCAGCTGGATCAGGCAGAGCTTGGAATAATAGGTCCGTTCCCGCAAAAACTCGGTATCCACCGTGACATAAGGATACTGTGCGGCGGTTTCGCAAAAGGCCTGCAGGTCTTCGGTGGTGGTCAGAGTTTTCATAAATTCCGGCTTTTCAATCTCATGTGGGCCGGGACGTGATACGCGCTTGTCCCGGGCAATGCAATCAACCGGGCTTCAACCCAGCTGAACCGGCGTCTTATCTCCCGCGGCGAAGCGGCGCAGCACGGCCGGATACAGAAGGTGTTCCTGCACCAGAACCCGGGCCGCCAGCGCATCCGGCGTGTCGTTTTCCAGAACCGGCACCCGTGCCTGGCCCAGAATGGGGCCGTCATCCAGGCGCGGCGTCACCTCATGCACGGTGCAGCCGTGGTCAACATCGCCGGCCTCCAGCGCGCGGGCATGGGTATGCAGGCCCTTGTACTTCGGCAGCAAGGAGGGGTGGATGTTCAGCATCCGGCCTTCGAACTGCGATACGAATCCGGCGGTCAGCACCCGCATGAAACCCGCGAGGCAGACGATATCGGCGCCAGCCTCCAGAATCGGCTTCACCAGCTCCGCCTCAAAGGCAGCACGGTCGCCATCGAAAGGCCTATGATCAACAGCTGCGGTGGCAATTCCGGCGGCAGCGGCCTTTTTAAGACCGCCCGCTTCGGCATCATTGGACAGCACCAGACAGGGCCGGGCCGGATGATCGCCAGTCATGCTTTCAACCAGGGACACCATGTTGGAGCCCCCGCCCGAAACCAGTATGGCGACCTTCTTATGGCTCACAGCAGCTTGCCGGTATAACGCATGCCGGCGCCAGCGGTGACCGTGCCCAGGCGCGCAACGGTCTCGCCCTCAGCTGTCAGCAATTCAGCCAGAGCGTCAGCACGGTCGGCAGAAACCGACAGGATCATGCCGATGCCGCAGTTGAAGGTCTTCAGCATTTCCGCTTCGGCGATATTGCCGGTCTCTGCCATCCACTTGAACACGGGCGGCAACTCCCAGGCGTTCAGGTCGATGTCGGCGCCCAGATCTTCGGGCAGCACCCGCGGCAGGTTTTCTGTTAGGCCGCCGCCGGTGATATGGGCCAGCGCATGCACGCCCCCTGCCCGCACCGCGGCAAGGCATTGTTTGACATAGAGCCGCGTCGGGGTCAGCAGTGCGGCGCCCAGGGTGCCTTCGCCAAACGGGCAGTCCGCATCCCAGCCGAGGCCGGAAACGTCTACCAGCTTGCGCACCAATGAGTAGCCGTTGGAGTGCACCCCGTCGGACGCCAGACCCAGCAGCACGTCGCCCTCGGCCACGCCTTCGGGCAGCGCCGTGCCGCGCTCCATCGCGCCGACAGCAAAGCCTGCGAGGTCGAAATCGCCTTCCGGGTACATGCCGGGCATTTCAGCCGTCTCACCGCCGATCAGCGCGCAGCCCGAGCGCACACATCCCTCGGCGATGCCTTCGATGATGCGTGCCGCAACTTCGGTTTCCAGCTTGCCGGTGGCAAAATAGTCGAGAAAGAACAGCGGCTCGGCGCCTTGGCAGACCAGATCATTGACGCACATCGCCACCAAGTCGATGCCAACGCCGTCCACCACGCCGGTGTCGATGGCGATCCGCAGCTTGGTGCCGACACCATCGGTGGCACCGACCAGGATCGGGTCATTGTATCCAGCAGCCTTCAGGTCGAACAGCGCGCCAAAGCCGCCCAGCCCGCTGGCAACGCCAGAGCGGTTGGTGCGCTTGGCGGCCGGCTTGATCCGGTCAACCAGGGCGTTGCCCGCATCAATGTCCACACCTGCGTCTGCATAGGTCAAGCCGTTCTTGCCGCTGGTCATCACTTGGCTCCTTCAAATCGGTTGCGCAGCCTTTAGCGCAAGGCGCATCAGAAGGGAACTAGGGAATCTGCTGCGCCATCCCGGACGGCGCAGCAGGGTGGTTTTCACGACAGTATCGCCAATCTCAGATACCAAACTGCCAGGGTGCCGCCTGATAGGCATAGGCATCGCCTTGGCGCAGCACCCGGCCCAGCGCCGGGAAATCCAGATGCGCACCGGTGACCAGCAGATTATCCGCTGCCGCCCGGTCCAGCATCCGCCGCCGGGTCGCCGCCGTCTGCGCCGGATCGGTGTCAAATGCGACGGTCCAGTCCGGCAGGGCAAATTGCAGCGCGGCGCTGTGAATCAGGTCACCCCAGAACAGCAGCCCCTCGCCGCCCGCATCCAGCATGAAGCCGGTGTGGCCCGGCGTATGGCCCGGCAGCTCCAGCGCGGTGAAACCGGGAGCCGCTTCTTCCTCTCCCTGCAGCAATTTCAGCCGGCCGGCATAAGGCGCCACGGAATTGCGGGCCATGTCAAAGAAGCCGCGGCTAGCCTCGGGCACCCCGGCCAGGATCCCGTCATCATGCCAGAAATCCCATTCCCGCTGCGCGACCACCAGTTCGGCATTGGCAAAAACCCCGGCTCCGTCCGCGGTGATCAGCCCGCCGGAATGGTCCGGGTGAATATGGGTCAGCAGCACCGTATTGATGCTCTCAGGCGTCACGCCCGCTGCCGCCAGCCCAGCGCCCAGTGCGCCAAGCCCCGGCCCCATCAACTGGGCAGTGCCGGTGTCGATCAGCAGCTTCTGCCCGCCGCGCTCCACCAGATAGCCGTTGACCGGGATCTGCAGCGCGCCGTCCTGCACCCGGTGCAGCCCCTGCGCCAGAATGGGTTCGGCTTTTGCCGCGTCGTAATCATTGAACAGCTGCGTCCCCAGGGGAAGATGCCCGTCCAGAAGAACCGTGATCCGGGCATCTCCCAAAGTGAAAGAATGCGTAACTGGCGCCGCCTCTGCTGCCCCTGACGCAGCCATAGCAGAGCCGCCGCCCCAAAACCCGCCTGCCAATGCCGCCGCCGGAGCCGCCGCCAGCCCGTTCAAAAATACCCTGCGATTGATTGTCATAAGAAACTCCGATATCCAATTGAGGAGAATTTTCCTGTGAGCCGGAAATAACCCTGATGGTCCGGTACTTACAGCCCAGCAGATCCGATAGCAGTTATAAGCAACACTGATAGGCATCCGATGGACCGGTTCACCCTGCTTGAGACATTTACCATTGCCCTGGACGAAGGCAGCCTGAACCGGGCCGCTCAGCGCCGCGGTATCAGCCAATCTGCAGTCAGCCAGCAGATCAAGCAACTGGAGACCCTGACAGGCCAGCAATTGCTGCACCGCACCGCCAAGGGCATTCATGCCACCCGTGCGGGCGATCTGATCTACAGCCACGCGCAGACGCTGCTGTCCGGCTACAACCGGATGACGGCAGAGCTGGACGCGCTGGAGGGCAGTGTATCGGGCACCTTCCGCGTCAGTGTGAATTCTTTCCTGGGCCGCAGCGTGATCGGCCCGATGCTGCTGGAGCTGAACCAGCAGCACCCCGACCTGAATATCGTGATGCGGCTCGAGGACCGGCTGGTCGACGTGGTGCGCGAAGGCTACGATCTGGCGATCCGCACCGGGCGGCTGGGGGATACCGACGGGTTCGGACGCAAGATCTCGACCTTGGAAACGGTGCTGTTTGCCACACCGGAATATCTGGACCGCGAAACCCGCCCGCAGAAACCGGAAGACCTGCAGCGGCTCAAATTCATCCAGCACCACGAGGACCAGACCCGCGGTTTCTTCCCGCTGCGCCGCGGCGGGCAGGAGTTTCCGGCGCCGGTGCAGGTCGGCTTTACCGCCGATGACCCGGATCTGATCATGCGGGCCGTCAGCAGCGGTACCGGTTTTACCCGCGCGCCCCGCTTCATGATCGAGGCGCAGCTTGCCGCTGGCGAATACGAACTGGTGTTGCCCGGCTATGAGGCGCCGCTCAAAGAAGTCTTTGCCGTCTACCCCTCCCGCCGCACCCCGGACCGGCGCCGGGATCTGACCATCGAGAACACGGTGGCGCGGCTGGAGGCACTGCACCGGCCCCGCACGGCAAATTCACCGGCGCGGCCTGCAATCACCGCTTGACCTCGCCCGCCCCATTTCCTAACCACGAAACCATGGCGGGCCTGTAGCTCAACGGTTAGAGCAGAGCGCTCATAACGCTTTGGTTGCAGGTTCGAATCCTGCCGGGCCTACCACGCCACCTAAAAAGTTAAGTGTTTTCAACGTGAAAGGTGTACCGCACCAGCAAGACACCGCCTCATAAGTTTCAATGAGTTATGAGCAAGGTGTACCGCAGTTTTGACGTTCGAATTCCCGAAAAAGGTGAGAATCCAGGGCGAGGGAGAGGCGGGAAAACTGACATGCTGACCATCCAAGTTACATGCGCCTGCGGGCACTTTGCCAAAGTCACCGACGAGCGCGCGATAGAACGCTGGAAGCGGATGAAGCCGATGACCTTCCGCTGCTCCAACTGCGGCATGGCCGGGCAAACAGAGTCGCGCCTGTCATGGGACATCGGTATCAATCCAATGGAATCGGCATACGCCAATGGAATGAAGGATCTGGAAGAATGAAGGCAGAGCGGCTTGAAAGAGGGCGCGTGCGGTTGTCCGGCAAAGTCTGGGCGGATGAATTCGGAGAGGACCGCCGACTGCCCTGGATCGCCTTCTATGACAAGATGCACGCCGACTATGGGTTTCCCGGTTACAAAGCGGCCGCGGATGCGCTCCGGTCGCTTGGGGATTGTGAAAAATAATTCAATGCATATTCTCGTGTAGATTGTTTTCGAAACGAAAGATTACCCTACATGAAAAAACTGGTGCTTTCCGCCCTACTCCTTTCTGGATGCGCGGCGCCTACAGTTCCCCTCTGGTTCCAGCCGAACAAACCCCATGTGTCCAGCCTATCGCATGATCTCGACTGCCAAGTAGAAGCGGTTCAGAAAGTGCCGGCGAGCAACCAGGTCCGAAGCACTCCTACCTACACCACGCCAACTTACCTAAATTGCAACCCGCAGACCAACTCCTGCATCTCGAACGGCGGTCAGGTTATAGGTGGTCAGACCTATACCGTTGATGTGAATTCTGGTCTTCGTTGGCAGGTGCTGCGCCAGTGCATGGCCAAGAAAGGCTGGCAGCTGGTATCCTTGCCGCCTTGCGGTGTCCCGCAACACAAAGCCTTCATGGAAGATCCAGAAAAGTACCGTGCGCCGAAAGGCGTAACTGCTGAAAGCTGTGCCATCTTAGACCGGCCTCGCAAGGAATGGGTGATCTACACCCCCTCTTGAAACGCGAAAAGGCCCCCGGCACTACACCGGGGGCTTCGTCATTGTGGGGCAGGAAACTTCTACTGGAACTGGTCGGGATCCCGATCATCATAGTCGCCAGGAACCCTCATATCCTCAACCATTTCGAATATGCGGGTACACACCACATCCTCGGGCGTTTCCAACTCCGCCATCTTCTCCCAGAAAGCGTCGTTCCGGTCATCTTCAAGCTGCTTAGCAGCCAGATATTCAGGGGCGGCTTTTAGTCCCTGATTGTGCCCCACCGAGTAAGCCAGATAGAGACATATGGCGACGGTGCCGCCCAATATGAAATTGCTGATCTTCACTCGGCTTGCGGCCCCATTCTGTCAATGTAGCTCCTGTTGAACCGCAGATAGATTTCGTTTCTGCGGTCTTTAAGAGGCTTCATCCTTCGTTCCCGTTCTCGTGCATTCAGGCTTTCATTGGAATAGATCGCGTTGATCTGCCCGCTGACGACCTTTCGCTGCTTTTCCGTCTGCCGCAGAGTGACCCATAGAGCATTGAGATCCTTCATCTCTTGCGTCATGGGGTAGCCGATTTCCTCGGACAGTTTCCGCTGCTTGCGGGCTTCCTGAACAGCTTCGCGGAATTCAAAGTATCTGTTCTGGTTCAGGAAGTCACCTGCCTCAGTGTACAGCACGCGAGCAAGCGGCACCTCATATGCCTCTACATCACCGAGAGTTCCTTCTGCCGCGCGTTCTCCAAGCCCGTAGACACGTCCGGCGAAACGGCCGGCGCCACCCGTCATAAACTTGAAGAAGTGGTCGATGTACTCGGGAGAAACGTCGATCAGACCCGGCTCCAATGGAGACCCGCCCGTGAGAGTGTTCAGCCCCTGTGCCACAGTGCGGGACGGCGCGCTGGCGTTGAACTCCTTGTAGGACTGCGGGCCATAGTCGCCATAAGGGTTTTCGGGCCGGATCGGTCGGCCCAGCCAGTCGCGGTTGTTGTCGAACTCATTTGCGAAATCCAGCACGGTCGGCGCCAGCATTTCAAAGCCGCTTTCCCCGGAGATGGGAGAGAACGCGCCCACGGTCGCCTTCAAAAGCTGACCGGCCGCCTCGTCAGGAGACTTCACACCGCGGATCATCTTACCCATCTGCTGCCCGGCGAAGAAAAAGACGTTGTAGCCATAGGGCAGCGGGATCGTCACGTATCCAGTTTCCGTGAGCGGTGTTGCCACGATGATATTACGCTCTGAGACATAGGACGGCAGCTGATCATACTCCAGCTCTCCGTCCTCATCCTCGCCCGACAGCATCGCTGCAAGCAGATCGTTTGCAAAGCCAAACAGAACCATGCCGCCGACAATGCCCTGGACCTGCTTCGACCTCATCGCCTTCAGGATCACATGGGAACCCTGGATGGCTGCATTAGCGAAGGGATACCATGCGTTCATCGTGGCGCCGATCTCGCCGCGGCGATTGAAGTTGACCGTCAAATTTTTCGCCAGGCTGGCGGCATCAGCCTTGCTCCAGCCATTGCGTCGGGCCTCGGCATAGGTCGCCAGGCGCACCGCGTTGTCCACCGACATGTTGACGGTCTCGATCACGCTCAGCGCCGGGTTGTCGCGGGTTGAAGGTAGCGCCAGTCTTGATACCGTGCCCGTCAATTTGCCGCGGGAAGCCCGCTTTACACGCTTTCCGAAATCAAGGCTCTGGCTCTCTGGGTTGTCCACTTTCCAAAAATGGATGCGACCGCCGGCCTCAGAATACTCCTTGAACCATTTCGCGTATTCGGTGTCGGTCTTGCCGCGGAGCCCGCGATGGCTGCCGCGCATAGCCTTCACCCAGTCCCGCATTGCAGACTTGCGCAGCTTGCCTTGGATGTCGCCGCCAAATGCCCCAAGGTTCACCTGCGCCGTCATCATGTCGCGGAGGGCGTTCACGATCACAAAGGGCGGTGACAACATGGTGTTGATGGTGCTGAAATAGCGTGAGAACAGGCTGGCGACGGCCGTCACCTTGCCCATCTCATTCGATCCCAGCTGCCCCAAGGCCTCGGCTAGGCGCGGATCCTTGAAAGTGATCCGGTATTCCTTGCCATCCACTTTCAGGGCCATTTCGTTTTCAGCCAACTGCCGGGACGCCGGGCCCACAACACGAGTTTCCACCTTGCCGGTGGCCTTGTTGTAGAACCGCTGGGATTCCGGCTGAGTGATCTCGTACATCGCAGGGTTAGGGTGGCGAACCGCAAAGTTGTACATCACCTTCGCGACCTGGTTCTTTTCAGTCCGAACTGTCACTTCCATCGCCTGTGTCAGCAGGGTGGCCAGAGGATCAAAGGCTTCAGTGCTGCGACCCAGAGCACTCTGCCCTTCCTTGCCCTTGACGCTGAACTTGCGGCCCATCGCGGTCCGGGCGTCATTCACCACGCCGTCAAACATGTCATCCTCTGCGAATTTCTGCAGCGGCACATAGTGCTTGTACATCGTGCGCCACATGTGGGCTTCCTGCGCGCTCAGCAGGCCCGCTGCCTCCCGGGCGGTAATCATCTCCTTGCCTAGCCTGTCCGTCAGTGCGCCGATCTGGTCCAGCCGGGACCGGTTTGCGCCGGCTTGCTGCAAAATGGCATTGGCCTCGGCATTGGTCAGGCCGGAACCGCCATCGGGCATCTGGTCGTTGATAGAGGCGATATGCGCGTTGCGTTCCTTTGCGTGCCGCGCCATCAGCCACAGGCTCACCGCTTCGGCCCCTTCACGCACTTTTCCCTTGTGGTCGGCGATCTTAATCGGCCGCTCGGCAATCAGGGCGATGATGGGCTTGGTATAATTGTCCTCGATCTCGTCCAACAGGTAGCCGACCCTGCCGCTGTAGCGCTCCTCAGCGAAGTACGGGTCTTCCTCCTTGCGGATGTGCTGCCCGGTCTGTTTCTCGGTGGCCTCCGACATCCGGCGCAGAACCAGCATTCGATCCTGAACCAGCCGGCGGAACCGCTCAAACCGGGTGTCGTCCGGGATCGAAGCCGAATGAGTGGATACCGCCGTCGCCTGCACGCCTGCGGGCTTCAGCGTGCGCACTGCGGCAGACGGGCGCTGGTGCTTCACCGCCAGCAGTTCCTCGCCGGTCACGCGGCCGTCACGCGAGCCTACCTCGCCGCGCTCCACCGCCTCGAAGATGTCCTCGGGCTTGCGGATGCCCTGCCCGGCCAGCGCCTCCTTCATTGCGCGGAAGAAGCGCCGGATCTTGGCGAAGATGGTTTTCAGACGGCCCTTGGCAGCGCGACCGTCAGCATGGGCGGCAAAGGCTTCTGCAATCGCTTCCTCAATGTGTGCCTCTTGAGACAGATCCGGATAACGCGCCTCGATGTCGAACTCAGCCATCCAGCGGCTTTCGGCCTCGGCAGCCAGCGCGTTCCATTCCGCATCCGAGAACAGCCCGCGCTGGCGCAGGATGTGGATAGCTTCGTGGTTCACGGTGTTCATGCCGTCGAGCGTGTTGCCGATCAGGATCTCGATGCCCTCGGGGCCGAACTCCACGGCGCCCTGCTCCCGCATGTCCGGATCAATCGACAGATCCACGCCGCGGATCATCAGCTTGTTCAGGCGTGCCTTCAGGTCAGGCAGCAGATCTTGCAGCTTTGCCGGGTTGGCGCGGCGGTTGAATTTTTCTGTCTCAAACCCCAGATTGATCTCTAGGGAAGGCTGATTCGAAACAGGTGAGGGCGATGCGTGCATCGGACCCCCTTCGGCCTGAGAAGGCCGGGCCTTCCCGCCCTGATCCCGGCTCAGCGACAGATCGTAATGGAACCGCCCATCAGACATTTCCCTGATGGAAACGATCACATTCCTGACTTCACCTGCCAATTCCACCGGTGCAGAAAGCACATGGACGGCGTTGATCCCTGCCCTGTTCCCGGGTCGGGTTTCGACAATCTCACCTTGCTCAACAATCTCCCGGATCGCGGGAACATAGCGCAGGATTTCATCGCCTTTCGACGTGACCTTGCGCAGCCCGGTATTGTTGAAACGTACTTCCCAGCCATCCCTGGTCGTTGCAGTAGTGTTTAGCAGATTTCCCTTGAACCATGCCTGCGCAGACTTGCGCAGCTCACGGATGTCACTCCCGGAAATCTCATCCCCCTCAAGAACCAACACAGGATCCTGGCGCTGATACATCCGCACGCCCTTGTCTGTCTCCTCGGTCTGGATGGTGTCGAATAGGCTGCGGAAGGCCGCATTGATGTCCGTGCGTTCCTTCCCTTCCGGATACGGCTTCACATTGAAAAGCATGTATTCGGGAAGCAAGTTGTGCTTCTCATAGGCAAGGAAGTCATTGCGTGCGTCGATGTCCTTCAGCCGGTCATAGACATAGCCTTCGAAGGCCCGGGCAATCAGTTCGTGGTTGGTCGCCCAATAGGCCGATGCCCGCCCTTGATCCAGTTTCCATGCCTCGGAAACAAACTCGGTGGTGACGGTCTTCTCCTTCACCTTCTGTTTCTTGGCATCAGCCAGGAACTGATCGGCCCTCAGCTTGGCCTCGATCGCGTGCTGCAGATCCACCGCCGGGCCAGTGTCACGGCCCTGATGCTTACGGTATGCCTGCCGCCCGCGCACTTCCTTGTAAATTTCCGCCAGCTTCATCACAGGCTCGTTGAACATCGGCGGGAAGGAAGAACGCGACTTGGTGGGCGCCACTTCTTTCTCGCCCAGTTTCCCGTCCTGGATCTGCTTGATCAGCTTGTCGATCTTCAGGAGCTGCGCCTTGGTAGCCGGGGCCTGCTTGCGGGCATACTGCTCCTCGCGCGCCAGATAGTCGCGGAAGCTTTTCAGCTTCTGTTCCAGCTGCTCAGCCGTGCGGCTTTCGATCCGCTCCCGGGTGCTGACATCCTCCTTGAATTCGGACTTGCGCTTGGCAATCGCCTGCATCACCGCCTTGTAGGCCTCCCGCACCTCTTCGCGGACGCCGGATTTGCGGTACTGGAAGCCGTGGGAAGCGTAATCTTTGCCCTGGTCCTTGGCGTCGAATACCTTGTCACCGCGGTCGTTGGTGATTTTCTCGGAAGACGCTTTGCCGTCCTGACGACCGAAGAAGTGGTCGGCTGCATGCATCCACTCATGCGCAAGCGCCCCCGCACCCTGGATCTTGGTCAGGTTGATGACACCATAGTTGCGCTCATAGTGGGCCCGGCCGCCAGTCAGGCCATGCCCGCGGGCACCGAAGGCCAACGCCAGATCCCCGTTCAGGGAAATCGCTTTAGGCGGCACACCAAGGATTTCGGACAGGTCGAGGAAGGAATCGAAGGCCTGGTTCAGGATATGCTGTCGCTCAGCAGCATTGTTCCACTTGCCGAACTCCACGCCGCGAAACCCAAACACCTCAGAGAAATCCTGCGGCGTCACGTCCCGGCCGCCCGCGCGGCGCTCCTCACCAGCGCGCAGCGCCTCTTCCAATGCCGGGTGGATGCGGTCATCAAGCCGCATATCGGTCTCGATGATCTCCACGGCATTTTTAGCCATGTATTCCATCGCTTCCTCGCGGGTCTTGAAGCCGTCCTTGAAGGTGTGGCTACGCTTGCCAGTAACGCGATCAATCGAGAAACCGTCGCCTCTGGAGCGAACGCGGTGGTTGCGCGCCACCTCATAGAGCGGGATGGCAGTTTCGGCCTCAGCCTCGCTGTCGAACCCTTTAACCCGGTATCCGTCGCGGATCTGGCGCCCGGTTTTCTTCTCTGTGATGACCCACTTGCCGACCTTGGATTTGTCGCCGGTGTCAGCAACGATCTCGCTCACCTCGTAGCGCTTGCGCCAGGCGGGCGCGCTGCCGGCCTTGGCCTTCTTGCCGCGCGGGCCGGTCTTGTCCGCAATGTCCTTGCGGGCGCCGCCGATCTTCTCCCCGAAATCTTCGATGCGCTCTTTCTTGACCGGTTCTTGATCCGTGCGCTCCTGCACAGGTTCCGCAGTTGGCTTCGGCTTGTACCCGGCCTCAATCTCCTCCAGCGCCGATTTTGCCGTATCTTCCCCGAATTCGTCGGCCAGGGCACGGCGGGCGTCCTGCACCCGTTTTGTGGCAACGATGAACTCGTCGTTGGCGTCTTCGGGCAGATCCTCCCGCACGGTCCATTCCTCGCGCAGAATGTCGGCTAGGCGCTTTTGGGTCTTGCTGGGCTTAGGGGCGGGTTCAGGTGCATTCGCTGCGTCGGCATCAGGCTGGCGGGCCTTCTGCGTGTCGAGCATGTTGCCCTGGGTGTCGAACAGCGGCCCGGCATCGTCCTGAGGTACGGTGGTGCCCTTCTTGCTCTGCTGCTGGCGGGCTTCCAGCTCACGGCGCTGATCCGCCTCGCGGGCCTCGGCGCTGCGCTCATCGCTCTGCTCGGCACCTGGGATCACTGCCTGCTCGCCGGCCTCGGTGCGTTCGGTTGAAGGCGTTTCCTTCGGCGAGGGCTTTGCCGGTGCAGGCTCCGGATCCTGATACCCCTTGCGGGTGAAGACCACGGTTTCTCCCGCTTCGGTGCGGTCAAAGTCCCGCTTGAGGACGCGCGCCGACAAGCCGCGGACCTGCTTCAACATGGCTTTGGGGATTTCCACTTTCGCCAAAGCCTGGGCCACGCGCATGTCGGTGCGGTACTCCTGGCCCGTTTTCGCGGTGGTGCCCGGCTTCTGATGCACCTCGCCGCTCAGGCTGTCAGAACGGAAGGTGAGCATGACGCCCTTGTTGCCGCCCTGCCCGATTGCCAGATCCCGGTTGTCTGTGACAAAGGTCCGCATGGCGTCGGGTTGGCCGTCTACGCGCAGAATGTCGTCCAGCGCGTCCGGGCTGGTTTCCCGGTAAAGGGATTTCCCTTCTGCAATAGACCGCGGGCGGATCGAAGAAGGCCCGAATGGAAGCGGCGCGGCCTCCTTGATGCTGGGGAAGGTCTTTGCTGCCTGACGCGGCAGATCAGCCGGGATAGAGGGCAGCGGGGCGGGTTCGACCCGACGCGCTTCGGCGGCAGCCTCGTTTACTTCGGCAGCTGCTGTGACTTGCGCTTGGCGTCCATCAACCCGTCGATCATCTGAATCGACTGCTGGGCTTCCTTTTTGCGTTCCGGGCTCGCCTTCGGATCGTCCAATATCGCCCGGAATTTCTTGTGCAACATCGCCGCTTCGCTCTGTTTGCCTGTCTGCGGGTCTGTCAGCCAGGTCCGGCTCGGCAGTTTGTTCTGCATGTCCATCTGCTTTCCTGTGGAGGTTCCACCATACTGCGTCTTCAACGTTTCCGCCACGCTGGTTCAGCACGGTGATGATGTCCTGCCGCATCTTCGTCGGCACAGCATCGGCGATCCCGGTTTCGCGCAACATGGTATCCACGTTTCGCTTTACATGGTCCATCCGCTCGATCGGAGTGGAGATGTCCTCCTCGGGGTGCGCAATGACGATAGAAGCATCAGGGATATGCGACAGATCTATCTCATGCGGATCGGGGTCGGCGGCCTCAAAACGGGCCTCTGCTTCGGCCGCGTTCCGGGCGGACTGCTCTTCGGCAAGATCCGCCTGCACGCCTGCGCGCACCGGCGCCCCACGCATCTCGGTTTCCAACGCGTCAATGATCCCCTGCCGGTTCAGGTACCCATTGCCGTCCTCGCCGATCTGGTGGCGGTAATCACCCCACTCCTGCGCCGGCAGGTTGTCCAAGTCACTCACCCCATCGCGATTGAACAGACCAGGATGGCTCCGAGCGGTAATACCGCGCGACTTGAGCTCCTGGGCCAGTGGAGAACCAGGCTTCACCGACAAGCCGCGGGATTTCAGTTCATTTGCCACGGGGCGTTTGTGCAGGGAAGTCTTGCTGGGCACCTTGGGCTTCTGGGGGATCAGGTCTTGGAACGCCCCCGTCTCCGCAGGGGCGCCAGTGGGCGCATCAGGCGCCGCATCAGCGGCTTGAGGCTGGTCCAGGTCTTGACGGGTCGCGGGCTCTTCACGGGGCGCAATCTCCTCTTGCACGGCCTGCGTCGGGGCCGCGGGGGTGGTGTCGATCTGCGGGGGAGTGTCGGGGGATACTTTCTGCATCCGGCCGGTCGCGGCATCCCACTGGACGAATTCGCCGGTCTCGCGGCCATTTTCGTCCATCACGGGCAGGATCTCGGTATCGGCATTAGCGCCAGGCATCTCCGGCGCTTCGCTTTGAACGCTCGGCTGCACCGGCTGGGCGGTCTGCTGGGGCGCAGCATCCCGTTCCGGCTGCCCAAGGGCGACAGCGGGTGCCTCGGGGCGTTTTGAAGCAACAGCGGCGCTGGCAGGCACCTCCGGGGCGGCAGTTTCCGCCGGGGCTGCGGGAAGCGCCGGGGCTTTCCCGCTCAGAAGGTCGTCAATGATCGCCTTGCCGTCGTCAATCGTGGCGTTAGGCAGCGGGCTGGCCCGGTCGGTCTCAGTGAGGCGCGGGCTGTTGATGCGATCAGCATCAGCCTCAGCGCCATCCTTGGACAGCGCCGCGGCTCCTACCTCCACCGGGGCGGTGACCATTTCGGCCAGGCCCTCAATCAGGATATCCTGGCCGCTCATCTCCTGGCCAGCAGCAGCCCTGGCCACGGCTTCGCCACCAGCTCCTGCTGAGGCCTGGACAGCAGTCTGCATCAAGGCGTTGCCGACTTTGCTGTGCAGCAGTTTTTTGGCGGCCACGCCCTGCCCCATTGCTTCAAAGGCCGCGATCACAACACCGCGCGTCATCCCGCGCTCACCAGCAGCCCGCATAAGATCGGGACTGTTCAAAACGGCAATCGCATCCTCTCGGGTTTCGATTTTGACGCCCTGCTCCCGCAGGAACTCGTTCACCGATGCGCCGAATTCCTGAGCAACGGCACCGCCCCCCATGACAGCAGCACCGATACCTGGGCTGCGGGTGGCCAAACCAGCGGCTGCTGAACCAGCAATGGCAGGAACGCTTTCGATCCCGATCTCGCCCAGAAAAGCTGCTGCTGCTGCGGGATCATCGAGCATGGCCGCGATGGTGCCACCGACAGTGGTGTCCTTGGCCAGGGCTGTTCGCATCCGCTCCGCGGTCTGTGACATAGGCAACGCATTGGCGCGCCCGATCAGGTCGGAACCGGTCGAAAAGTTCAGTTCGGCACGCTGGCGGTACTTGTCCGGGTTGGCGCGGGCATCACCGGCGCGCCGACTGCGCTCCTCGTAGATCTGGCGGAAGATGCCGGGCCGGTCGGCGCTGAACCCCATTTCGATGATGGCTTGGGCGGCACGCTCCGGCGTCGATAAATCAATCCCCCGAGGAAGCTGGTCGAGACCAGTTGCCTGTTTCACGGTGTCCGCGATGATCTGCGGATCGGTAAGCGCGGAGTCGGCAAGAGCTGTAGCATCGCTGATGCCCATGCCGGTGGGCAGCGATGAGGCGGCACGCAAGCCGCCACGCTTAATCGCGCGGCCAACAGCGTTACCTTCCAGAAAGCCGGGGGCATCGGGGTCCTGCTCTGGTTTCTCTTCCCTCATCTCGGCAAGTTGCTCGTCAACGGTGCCGATGTTTGCGAGATTGTCGGCACCAGGGATCTCGGGGCGATCAACCAGACCGCTGTCATAGGTGGACCGGCCGAAACCGCGCAACGATCGAGCGTCGTCAGTTTCATCCAACGACGCACGGCGCGGCTCCGTTGCCTCCGGAATGGGTCGGGACGCGGGTCGCAAAGAGTTCTCGGGAGCGGAATCTTCCACCGGGATCAAATCATCAAAAAAGCCGCCTCCAGAGGGGGCGGCCGGTTCGGTTTGATCAGGGATCAGGTCGTCAAAAATGCCCACTTAGAGACCTTCCGCTTCTATGCCCATTTCACGCAGACGCGCCTTCACAGCTTCGCGGTCGGCGCCACGCTCAATGGCAGCCTTGGCGTCCGCCAGAACCTGGGCCGGGTCCGGGCCATCAGTGGCCGGAGCCGGTGATGCGGCAGCCGCCCCAAATGGTTGCGTTTGAGTTGGAGGTGTCGCCGGGGTGTTGCCTGGGGCATCGCCGCCCAGTGCGCCCTTGAAGCCATACCGAACGTCCGTGCTGGTCTCTTCATACTTTCCATCATCATCCCAGATCCGCGCCGGGCTGAGCGCGTGACGTTCCTTCAACTCGGTGGATGTGACCTCCTCGCTACCCCACATGCCCCGCGCCATTTCGGCGGCCTGTGAAAGAGAGCCGGCCTCCGGCAACACGCGCTCCACCTGGGCCTCGAATTCGCCCAGCGTCGGCGCCTGCCCTTCAAAGACACCGTTCTCCACATAGTCTTTGTGGATGCGGGACAAATTGTCGGACTCGGTATTGGACAGGGCACGGCCGCTACGGCCGGATCCCGTCCTGCCTTTGCCCGACCCACCCTTCCGGTGTTTGGCGGTCGCCGCAGCCCGGCCTTCTGCCACCTGGACATCCAACTCGGCCTGCTTCTCCATCTTCAAGAGGTCGTCAGCCATCTTCCGGCGTTCATCGGCCAGCTTCATCATGCTGCCGCCCAAACCCTGCAAGGCTCCTGCAAATGAGTAGCTCATACCGCCGCCCCTTGCTGCTGCTGTTGACCCTTGCCTCGGCTCAGAAGCGCGTCCTGCGTCTTCTGTTGCGCGCCCTGAAGCCGGCCCTGAACATTTGCCAGCTTTTCCTCACCGGCCATGCCCTTGATCTGCTCAAACTGCCCGGCCAGCTCCTGCGGATCCAGCTTTCCAGCCTGAATGAGGCCTTCGCGCACTTTATCGGCGGCCAGGTAGTAGGCGGTTTCAATCTCGTCAGGTTCGATACCCTGAACGCCGGCAGCCTGCGCGAAGGTCGCCACTTCGTTCATCACTTCAAGCCCGCCGTGCAGAAGCACCTCCGGCGGCACTGGTTCGCCCTGATCGTCCGCCGCCATGAACACGCGCTGCACGATGGTCGCGCCGATCATCGCCATTGCATCCGTCTCATTCGGATGCGCCTTGATGATCTTCGCGGCTTTGGCCATGAACTTCTCGCTCCACAGCATTGCCATACTCAGGCCGACAAAGCGGTTGTAAACGCGCTGCTGTTCCGGGGTTGCCTGCTTCGGCTCGGTCCCTGGAACCTGCGGTGCCTTTGCATCCTGCGGCGGCCCGGGCTGCTCCTTGTGTTGCTGGCCGCCAAGGGCCTGTGCAAATCCGTTCATCTTGCTGCTCCTTATGCCGGTACGATTTGACCGGCGGCGCGGTCATAGCGGAACCGCTCGGGGCGGCTGGCTTTACGATTGCGGAACTTCTCACCCATACGGGCCGGGTTTTCGCGTTGACCGACCCGCAGGTTTTCGTTGGAATTCGCGTCGGCGCGCTGGAACCCTGGATCAACCGCATTCGGGTTTTCGTCATCACCCAGACTATCCTGTTCCCAGAAGCGCATGGACTGGCCAACACCCTTGTAGCTGTCCTCGCGGCGCTGTTCGGATTCCAGTTCGCGGCGCTCTTCATCCTTGGCTTCCTGCTTCGCCATCATGCCCTGCCCAAGACCAGCAACCAGGCCACCGCCTATGGTGCCCAGCCACCCGGACCCCAACAGGCCGCCCGCAGCCGCTGTGCCCATCGCGCCGGTACTGGCCCCGGCAGCTATTGCCCCGATGGTTGATGCCCCGGCCCCAACCCCTGCAGCTGCGCCTGCGGCTACAGCGCCAGTGCCGACTGCCGCCGTGGTCGCCGCCGCGGGCGCAAAGAGGGTGGCGAGGGCTGGAATAACTGCACCCATGTCAAATACCTTTCTCGTAGAACCCGCCAGCCAGCCGGAACCCGCGGTTGCGGGTCAGCAGCGCGCCAACAGCGTTGTGGTTGGTAATGGCGTCGGAGACGCCGTAGCGATGAAGCACCGGATAGTCGGCCCGGTCAGCCCATTCGGTGAAATGATCCAGCACGCCCATTGCAGAGCGTGCCGATGCGCCGGGCTGCGCGTACCAGATCAGGTTACTGGCAATAAGCGCAGACAGGCATTCATAGAGCGGTCGCACAAAGCCGACGAACAGTGCTTCCAGCTGATCGCCGTTGTCGGCCACCACGATGCGGCCGGATCCGGGCTTGTTGCTGTGCTGTCCGATGCACTCCAGCGCCACACGCTTCAGGGCGTCCTTGTCCAAACCGAAGCGCGGGCAGTAGTGAGACTTTTCCAGAGCAAGCCTGCAGAGACGGGTGATTTCCGGGATGTCGGCAAACCGGGCGGCGCGGATTGTGACCATCGGTTACTTCCCGACGTACCGCCAACCGCCATTTCGGTAGACCTGATCACCCCTCCTGTCACCCTCGGAAGGACCACTGCCTTCGTCTCCGTTGTCGCCTTCACTTTCCTCGTCGTCTTTTTTCGTCTTCGGGGAAGATATGTCAAAGGCGCCTTTCAGCCAGTCGACTTCGGTTCCGTAAAGGTCTTCCACCAGATCGACCTGGTGATTGAGGAATTCACCAGCCGACAATAGCATGTCATTGCGTTCTTCTGCGGACAGGTCAGGGTTGCTAAGGATCGTGTTCACCGCTTCCTGATACTGGCCGTTCATGGAGGTAATCATGCTGCCCATGTTCTCCTGGGTCTGCATGTCCACGTCCATCGTCGCCAGCTTCTCGCGCATGTCCGACTCCATCTTCATGAGCTGCTTGCGGGTGTTGGCATCCATCTTCGCCAGCTGCTTTTCCGAGGCCAGCTGCATCTTCTGAAGCGACTTTTCTTGTCCGAATGTTTTGTCGGACATACCCCGCTCAAACTTCTGCTCGCTCTTCTGCAGGTTCAACGCTTGACGGTATTCCTCTTTAGAAATCCCCATCTGCTGCTTGAATTCCTGACCGGAAAGCTGGGACGCCTGCTCGAACTCCTGCTCCGAAAGCCCCAGCTGTTGCAGATACTCTTGCTTGGACAGGCCTTTCTGCTGGCGGAATTCCTCACGGGACAGCTTCAGGGAGTTGGACAGCTCCTGCTTGAGCATCCCGCGCTGGTGCTTCTGCTCGTCCTTTTGCAGATTGAGCGTTTGGCGGTATTCTTCGCGGGAAAGACCGAACTGTTGCTGGAACTCTTGGTCGGACAAGGAACTCGCTTGCTCGAATTCCTGCTGCGACAGCTCTTTCTGGAAGCCTTGGTCGCGCTCCTGAATTTCCAACTGCTGGCGGTATTCCTCACGGGACATTTTGAACTGCTGTTCGAACTCCTGATCCGACAGGCTTGATGCCTGGCCGAACTCCTGGCGGGACAGGTCCTTCTGGTGCCCTTGCTCCCGTTTCTGAATTTCCAGCTGCTGGCGGTACTCCTCACGGGAAAGGCCAAACTGTTGTTGGAACTCCTGCTCCGACAGTTGCGAAGCTTGGCCGAACTCTTGCTCCGAAAGCTGCGAACGCTGCGACGCATCCTGCTTGGACAAGGCCGACTGGAAGCCGAACTGCTGCTCGTTCTCGCGCATCCGGTGCCCGGCCTCACGGTCTGACATCACCTCGGAGTGGCGCTGTTGCGCCTCCTGGCTCGCCATCGGCACGATCTTGTCGAGTACCGAATTCATGCTCTCGCCGGCGGCGGCAGAGCTATTCAGCATGCCACGGCGGTTAGCGGTCTGCAGACCCTGCGTCTTGGCGCGGGTCATCAGGGCATTGTCGCCCTTCATCATTTCGCCCGCGATGTCCGAAACATCGGTAGTCTTCTTCTCGCCGCCGAGGGCAGCCCCGAACCCGCCACCCGGCGCGCTGGTGATCGACAGGCTCTGCCCGCCGGATTTCATGCCCGCAGCGGCAGCAAAGCCCCCCTCCGGTGCCATTGTCTGCCTCATGGGTTGCTGCCCAGGTTTCGCCTGGGTATGGCGCTGCAGCCGTTCCTGCAGCTTGGAAACATCCTGAACAGCCATAGCGGCCTCCTGTGAAGTTTGAAGTTAGGGGATCAGATGTTCCCAGAGCGGACAGGCCAGCGAGAACGCCGCATATGCTTCCTGGGTCTCGTCTTGTGTCTGCGAGGTGTCGTTTCGGGACCGGGTTGGTAACGATGCCCCCCATTGGCGGCAAAGCTCTGCCTCGGTTACCGTTTCAGTCTCGATAGCCGGCGTCGTCAAACCGGCGCACCCGGTCATCAAGATCGTGCTCAACACGATCACGGATTTCAGAAGCCTTTTCATGATCTCGCGCCTTTGCTTCAATGTAGGTTTCCTGCCGCCCCTTTATCTTTTGGGAGCGGCCGAACAACGTAATGCCGACGCCGGCCGCTGCGGCAACGGCGGCAGCCAGGTATCCCCAGAAACCGCCAATCAGCTCGCCCAGCATCAGGACGACCCGCCGCGCGCCTTTGCCAGACGTCCGATGCCAAAGGTCGCCACATAGCCAGCCACGCCACTGAGCAGCGTTTCCATCTGGTCGATGTGGAAGGTCAGCGTGCCGGCAACGGGGTCAAAGATTGCGATGCCCTGCCCCGCGACCGCTGCGAAGATGAAATAGGCCACCATGCGGACGGATAGCCCGTTGAATACTTTGCTCATATCAAGCCTCGTTTCTGCTGATGGGCATGCCGCCCGGTGAAAGGTGGATTTGCCGCCCGGAGACGGGCACGCCAATGGGCCAGCGGGATGCCAGAAGGCGATCCTTTGCCATACGGCGGACGGTGACGGCGTTGGACTGGTTACCGCCGAGGACGTGGTAATGGGTGGTGTCTTCGCCGTGGTAGAAACCGACGTGGCCCTGCCAACTGTTCCGGGAGACGCGCCAGAAGATCAGCGTGGCACCATGAACGGGATCAGTGGACTGGCCCCAGTCCCGCCAATTGCGCGCGCCAAGCGGGTTTTCTGGAAGTGTAATCCGGGGATCGGCTAGCCGGTGACATGTCGCCGTGAAGGCGCCGCACCAGGGGATTTCCCGCGGGTCGATCCAGCTCACAGACTTATCGAACCACTGGCGCAGCCTGGCTGTGTCGCGCTGTTCATGCAGGCCGCGGATTTTCGCCGCCTCCTGCATCCACGGCAAACGGATGCGCTCCGGATCCGGGGTCGGCTGCAGTGCCTCCAGTGTCAGAGGGCCGATAAAAGAGCGTGGACGGAATCCGATCGATCGTTTGAATGCCACAACCGCCGCGTCGGTGCGAGGACCGCGCACACCGTCGATCGGGCCGGGTTCATACCCAAGCTCGCGCAGCCGGGCCTGAACCCAGCGATAATCAATGCTCATGATACCTCCAACGCGAAAAGCCCCGCTCAAGGCAGGGTCGGTTTAGTTCGGTGATGACTGGGTTTTACGGTTTGGCTCGACTGAGCCACTTCGTCAGCAAGACTTCAGCACCCCGCGGCCCGATGTAGGCGGCAAAGGCAACAATCCCGGTGGATACTGGCTGGCCGACCTCCAGATAGCTGGCGATGCTCTCTCCAATGATGGCCATTCCGACTGCAACGGGGATTTCCCACAGCAGTTCGGGGCCAAAGAAACGCCGGGCGCCTTTGCGCACCTCGCCGGAATGCCACATCAGACGCCCCACAGTAGCGCCGATCAGTGTGGTGGCCGCGCCGCCTGTCCAGGAGGACAGCCAGTCTACAAAGCCAGTTTCATCCATGGAACTTACCTCACCAGCCATTCTTCAACATCAGCGGAGATATCCCGCATCTTGATCCAGCGATCACCGATCGGCTGCCCGCAACAGAGCCGCAGCTTGCCCATCAGGCCCACAGTGTCCCATTCAAGCCGGTCAGCACGCGGAGTGTATGCTTCGCCCGGGTGATAATCCGGGTTCAGTTTGCGACGCTTCTGGATCACACGCTTAGCATCCGCTGGGACAATCACCCCCTCGGGCACCTCATCAGCGGCGTAGCTGTGCTGCACTTCTTTGGTGGTTTCGCGCTGCACATCCGCCATGCGCGGCGCCCGGTGAGTGCCCAGGCTGTTGCCTTCCTGGTCTACTAACGGCACCTCATCAAACAGCGGCACTTGGATTGTCTCGGTGATCACTTTGCGAACGGCTTCACCGCCCACCACCTCGATCACTTCGCGACTGCGCTCCTGACCCTCTGTGGCCTGTTCTCGAACTGTTTCGCTCTCGATAATGCTCTCAATCCAGGACAGGACGTCGTAATCCTCCCAGAGGGTGGCGTTGAATTCGTCACGCAGGTATTTGCCTTTCCAACGGTCCATATCACCGTCTCCGACCACCGACGGGTTTGCCGAAACAACACCGATTGGGTTTTCACCGGACTGGGCAGGGCGGATCTTGCTGCCCATCAGAACCACGGACAAGCCGCGCCGGTCCTCACCGTTCGGGTTGCCGTCATCCCATTCGAAGTATTCCGCGTAGTCCGCGCCACCGCCCTGCCACCCCAAGTCAGAACTGCCAAGGCCGTCACCGGACAGCTTGAATTCCGCATCACCCGACCCGCCGCCGGAGCGGGCCAGCAGGAAGTTCCAGTCTGGGGAGGCTGCACGAGACGGAAACCAGAAGCTCAAATCCTTGGAGAAACTACTGTTTGTATTAGCGATGCGGGATACAGACTGATCGTCGCTCTCGATGACCTGCATAGTCCCGTTTGCATCCAGTCGGTACACAGGAACACCTACGCCCACCCCCACGTTGCCGCCATCAAGAATAGTGACGTGATTGCCCCCACCCGCGCGCAGCTTCAGATCGTCACCAGTCGCCACAACCGCAACACTTCCCGCACTGGAAGTAGCGCCGTCGTTCAAAGAAAGGAAACAGGAGGAGTCAGAGCTGTACAACGCCAGCGGGATGTCCGAGGCCTGCCCCTGACCGATGACCGCAGAGAGGAAGTTCGCCGACTGCCCGTCAATAGCGACCTTCTGCCAAGCGGAGAATGTAACCGGAGCAGTGCCGTTACTCGGACGGGTCCACATCTCACCGTTGTTGCCGAACGCAACCTGCACCATGCCACCGGCAGCGCTGCTGGGGATCCGGTTCAGATGCATCAGCAGGCCCGCGGTGCTGGGCGCATCAGTGTGAGTGCTGGCATACCGGTAAAGGCCGGTGACAGTGATCGCCGAAAGCTTTGTGCCTGCAAAAGTGTTTGCCGATCCACTGGCGGCATCGTGCCCCCAGCCAAATGCGCCGGCAGTCAGAACCTTCCCCAGAGTGGCATCCAGCCAACTGCCCTGCACCGTCTTGGTCGCAGTATCTCCGAGCCCCAATGTGGTGCGTGCGGCCGCTGCATTCGCATCGTCAATCAGGCTCCGCCCGAAGCTGGTCAGCGTGGCCAGGGCAAAGGTACTTGCACCGGAGAGATACGGCAGCTTGTCGGCGGCCCCAGACAGCCCAGAGAGGGACTGCAGCTTGGCATTCTGGGCCTGAACATTGGTGCCGATGGCAAGACCAAGAGCGCTGCGGATGGTGCTTTTGTTCCCCGCGTTGGAGAAATCAGGCGAGCCGGTAAAGGACGGATTGCCGGAGAACACCAAGTTGGCGCCCAGGTTCGCGGCCATGCCCGCCATGTGGCTGCGATAAGCACCCAGAAGCACCATGCTGGTGCCGTTATAGACCATATCCGAAATGTCGCCCGAGGTCAGGTCACCGGCTTCCACATCGGTTCCATCTACCCGCTTAATCGCGCGCGCGCCCAGACTGTCCACGTTCAGCGTGGAAGCTCCAGTGTTGGTTACTGGGATCTGAATGCTGAACCTCTGTCCAGCGGCGTAGGCGGTTAGCGGTGCGGGCATTGAAGCGGTGTAGGTGTTCGCGCTGCCAACTCCCGCGGCAAAGGTCGCCTTGCCCTGCTCCAGGTCGTTCTTTCTGGGAATCTTTGCGAAGCCGGCGGCGATGGCATCAAACTTCGACCTGATCTCAGCAGAACGAGCCTTGGAGTTTCGGCCAATGGGAGCGGTGTTGTTGAAATAGTCGTTGCTCATCGGATCGACCTCCGCGGAGTATAATTTATGGTGAGGGAGGACAGGACGTGAGGCTTCTCGTAGATTGCCTCAGAAGCCAGGGCGATTGAGACATTCTGACCGATGCCGTTCAGCTCCATTTCCGCCTGTCCCTGGACCGCGGAGTCCCAATAGAAGTTATCCCAGAAGGCAGTATCCCAGAACCCGCCGCCGCCCTTGAACGAAAGCCCGGCCTCAGAACCGGATGGAATGTCCGGGTTCCCGAAATCGAAGTCGCTGGCATAGGTCAGGCTGATGTCGGAACCACCGTCCGAAACCTGCAGCACCCCACGATGATATCGTTTCATTGTGGTCGGTGCGTTCTGATGCAGGAATGACAGACGCAGATATGCATCCACCGCAACCCCATCTGCTGAGGTGCCTTTGTCCAGCTGGTAGACCATGCCGTCATCGGCACCGGCCAGCAGGATCTCGTTGCCGCTGCCGTCCTCGCCCGAAACAACCACAGTGGGCGTGAAGCCAATCAGCAGCGGCATCGCCTCTGGGTTCTTGCGGCCGAAATAGAGGCTGATGCAGGTCGCATCGGTGAAATACAGCCGGTACTGATCTTTGCCGCGCACTCGCAGCGCGCCAACGGGGATGATGCCGTTTTCCCTCTTGGCGCGGATCATAGGTTCGATCAGCTGCGTGACGGTGCCAACCTTCCAGTTCCCGAAGGTCTGGGCCGCGCTCATGCTGCGCACGCCCTGGTCGTCCAGGAAGTATGGCTGGCCGACCACTTCAAGCGTATCGGCTACGGCACCAGAATCTTCTGACAGGAAGCTGAGGACGAAATCGCTGGTGTCATTGCCCTGCAGATACCCGATCCGGGTGCGGCCGGTGATGATCGTGGCGGTGCGGGTCGAAGACTTCAGACCGGTCAGATCCTGTCCAAACCCGATTTCCCCTGCCCCGGCCACTGCCCGCGAGTCCAATGGCTCCCCTGTCCCCGCATAGAGGATCGAGCCGCCCGCATATCCGGTCAGCAGGTGGTTTGAATGAACCGCCACGAATTGCGGCTTATCAAGGCTGGCGGAGATATTCTTGCGGATCGGCGCGAAGACTGTGCCGTCCCACTCGAAGGCCGGGCCCTCGCCATTCACCCCATAGACCCGCTCCAGATTGGAGGTTCCGAAGAAGTTATGGTTCACGGCGCGGTATTTTCCGCCCGCAGGCAGCGTTATGGCCGCCTGTGCGCCGCTGGCGGTGGCGGTGCCTCCCGATGTTCCTCCTGTGAGCGTTTCAGCGGCTTGAAAAGTGCCTGAAATGCCGGATAGGACCAGATACCCAGCGCCGGAGCCACCCCACGCCCCAGCAAGCATTCCTACGCGCTCCACGGTCGCCGTGGCCCCGCTGGTGCCGCCGGTGACGGTCTCGCCCTCCACCATTGCGGCGTTGTTGCCCGCGGTGAAGTCGATCATGTGACCCAAGCTCTGCGCCGCCCAACCGGAAGCGATAGCCTTGTGCATGACGGCCTCAGTGCCGCCCGCGTTGTTGCGCCAAGCGTAAATGTCGCCCTTGTAGGTGCAGATCCCCAGCACTCCGCCGGAACCGGGAACCGCGGCAATCAGGGCTCGGCGCTTCTCTATCGCGGATTGCAGATAGGCGTCATCGTTGGCATCGTCGCTGGCGCCGTTTTCAACTGCTGTACCGTCTGCATAGGCGACAGTGGAAGCGGAGACCTGGACGGCCTCGTTATCCTGGAAGGTGCCCGAAACGTTGTAGAGGATCACTTCGCCCGCAGCATCAGACCCGGCCCAGCTGCCGCTGCTGACTGTCGGATCCTCAAGGACAACGCCTGTGGCACCGGAAGTGGCCCCCGTGAGCGTGTCGCCCTCGCTGATGGCAGTGCTGCCCTGGTCGAAGGCGAGGAGCCAGTATGAAGCCTCAGAGGGCTTCGGCTGGCCATCCAGCCGCTCGTAGCCGTCCGCGCGCCGGTAGCCGCGCGCCTCGCTCTCGTAGTTCTGCGCGGCGATGGCAAAGCCTGGCGGCACCTGGTTGGCCGGCGTCACGATGTCCAGCCCGCCCTGAAGAACGATGTTTTGCTGCTGCTGGGTCATCAGGCCAACGTGCTCCGCACCTGGATACGCGGCAGCTGGTGCAGCCGAAGCTCGCCCATGATCCGCGTGTATTCCGCGTTCCAGCCGCCGATCTGATTGAATGCCTCATCAAACTGGCCGAGCAGCATAAGTGCGCGCCACACGATCACGTCGTGAAACTCTGCGGGCATCTCTGGGGTGTCGGCGTCCGCAGCCAGTGACTGGGGGGCCTTATAGTAAACCCCGCGCACCGTGTAGGCTGCGTCGGGCGTCGGCCAGAGGCGCAGCTTGTTCTCGTTGTCGATCGAGAAGTAGTAGGGCTTGTCCTGCTTGCTCGCTTGGCCGCCCGTCATCAGGTTGCGCCGGAACCAGGCCCAGTCCACGAAATTCAGGAAACCCTCGGTCACCTGCCCTTCAGAGGTTTTGTAGATCGAGAATTGGTTATCACCGTCATCGTCGTGGACTACCCAGCGCGAAAACCGCTCGTTGATACCCATAGCTTCGGCATCATACTGCTGCACCGCAGCCACGGTTTCCGCTGAGAAGTCCGCGTGCATCCAGCGCCAGGCGTTCTGCGAGCGCTGGATATCCTCATAGGCCTTCGTCACCCACTTCAATATGCGCAGCAGGCGGCCGGTCTGGTTCTCGGTGGTCTCAGGCTGGCCGATGTTGGAGACGGTCCCGCTTTCACGGGCCGCGTCCTGGCACAGTTGAAGGTAGGTGCTCATGGCTGGTTACGCCACGTAGGAGAACGGGTACTGCTTCACCACGCGCGGCTCACGCAGGCCCATTTCCATCTGTTGCATGGTGGCAGCTGCTGAGAGCTGCGGGTAGACGAACATTTCGGCGTTTTCGAGAATTTCAACGTACTCCATCGGGATCACCTCACGTTTGTTCCGCGGGATCCACAGAGGCACGCCATTGCAGGCAACCGGAACTGGCTCACTGCCGCCCGGCTTGTCCTCTTCAGGGATCATGATCGCAACGCATTCGCGTTCTTTGCCGCCGAACTCGTGCTGGAACGAACGGGGGCGCGGCTTGCCATCGGCATCGCTGACCACGGGGATATCCGAGGATTTCTTCAACGTGGGGATGGTGTCTTTGGACCAGCCGGCGGCTTCAATCAGCGCGATGATGTCAGCCTTTTTCGCGTCTTGAGAGACATCCAGCCCCATCATGATGCCGGCAAAGTCCTGCAGCTGTTTGAGGTTGGCCTTGCTGATGGCGACGTGTTCGACGGGAAGTCCGCTCACTGTTCAATCTCCTCTACGGTGAAATCCACACCACCGGCGTTGTGCAGGGCGTCCAATGCTTCACGCGGCACCTCCAGTGTCTGTCCGATGCGCAGCGAGAAGCTGCCGCAGCCGTGGACGTACAGCGGGAGGGGGTCGCACGGGGCGTCGTTGAGGGTGAGGTTCACCTTTCCGGCGGGCGCTGTTTCGGAGCCGGCCTCATCCTGAGCACCCTCTTCGGCGGCGGGCTGATTGTCCTCATCGCCGACGAAGGCATCGCGCTCGTCGGCGGTGATCGCATCAATGCCAGCAGCGGCCAGTGCGGCATTCAGCGCCTTCATCTTCGGCAGGCCGTCGGCGGTCATGTCCTCGGCGGTCAGCGTGGCAACAGCGGCTTCATAGGCCGCTTGATCCGGTTTGCTCATCAATTGTTCCTTTCGGCATAAGAAAGGGGCGCCGAAGCGCCCCGATCAGGTGGTGGGTGGGAAGGTTATTCCTTGCCCCAGGCAACCCACATGAGGGTTTCACCTGAGACGTTCACGTCGGCATCGGTGCCGATGGTGAAACCTGCTGCGGCCGACGCCTCAGCGCCCGCGTAGGGGGTGACGCCCCCGGTGCCGACCTGGGCGTTGGCCCCCGCAGCGACGGTCTTGTAGCCCTCGCCGTTGGTCATGCTGGAAGTCCAGTCCAGAGTGGCGTCACCATCAATGTTGATCAGGCGCACATAGTCAGGGGTGAAGCCAAGCTCCACGTTGATTGCCGAACCGGTGCCTTCCACGGTCCCAGTGGCGAAATGACCCTTGCTCATAGCGGGGTCTCCTTTCAATTCAGGGTGAAACGAAAACAGGGGCCGCTTGGGCCCCTGTCAGGTCAGACTTAGAGGTCGGTGACCGCAACTTCGAGGCGGGCCATCCAGGTCTGATTCAAGATCAGCGATGCGAACCAGGTCTTCCAGCCAACATAGCCGCGCTGGCCCAGCGGATCGTCCTTGGTCTTCTGGTTGACCGGGATCACGGTCGGAGAAACCGCACCGGCGCCGCGGACTGCGACCACACCATAGGCGTCCATCCCGAAGTACAGGACCGGGTAGACATCGACGTTGGTATCGTCTGCTGCGACCATTCCGTTCAGCGTGTTGGATCCTGCCCCCAGGAAGGCATCCAGATCCGGCGACAGAATGTACCGGACATCCTCAACCGAACCGATTTCCTCCTCGCAGAGCGGCTGGCGCTGGCCGTATTCAGCCACCGGGGTGAAGCCTGTCATATTGCGGATGTCCGACTCACAGTCGGTATGCGCCACCGCAATGTAGGAGGCCTCAATCGGCTTGGTCTGGTAGTTCTGTGAACCAGACAGCATCCGGGTGATCTTCTTGGCCTTCTGGGCCTTCAGATACCGGGTCACCGCGCGCTGCTTGTTCTTCGAGATCGCGGTGTTCACGCCCGAGCGGGTGGAGCCGTTGGCGTAGAAAACCGAAGTACCGGCCTTCACGGTGCCGTAAGTCAGCGCCTCGATGGTGCGGCCCAGGTTTTCGCCGGTTTGCTCGGTGGCGTCCTGCAGAACCGGATCTTCATGGGTGTCCTCGATCACGTCAGTGATACCGACAACCATGCCGTACTGGTTCAGGGTGGTGGAAACGTCCTCATACTGGAACGCGGTGGTGGTAGGGGTCACACCCTCGACCATCGGCGTGGTCACCGCGGCGAACACCTTGGGTCGGCGGAACTTGGCCGTGGTGCTCTTGTTCTTCGGCATCCGGATGGCTTTGCCGAATTTCTCCAGCACAGTGACCGGAGCCGCGTGCTTCAGCATTTCCCGGGCCGCCCAGACGTTGGTACGCTGGGAGATGCCCGTGGAGGTGGATTTGGTGGTGCTCATGACAGTGTGTCCTTAGACTTTCTCTGCCGTCGTGCGGATCAGCCTTTGGCGTCCTTCTGGTCCCAGTATTTCCACAACGCCTCTTCGTCGTCCGTATCAGGCGGAATATCACCTGCGGCTTTCTGAGAGGATGTGGACCGGGCGGATTTGGCGCCGTCGAGCTGCCTTTTGCGGCGGCTTGCGAGCTTTGTGTCGGAATGAGACTGGGTGTCGGTTTCAGTCTCGTTTTGGGTTTCAGCCCCTGCCGCGGCTTCGCTCAGCGCAGCTTTGAAACGGGAAACGACCATCGCGGCCCCAGTTCCATCGACCATCCCATTGAGGTTTGCTTGGTAGGCGTCCCGAACGATCTTCGGCTGGTCCACAATCCAATCTCGGAACACGCCGGGGTTCTGGGCAATAACGTCCAGGCCGTCCTCGTGCTCTTTTTCGAATTTGGTGGTCTCGGCAGCCTGCAGGTCTGCAAGATCTGCTTTGGCCTCTTCCAGCTGATGCTGATCCGCTTCCGACTGATCGTTCAACCGGCCGCGGAGGTCTTTCACCTCATCCACCAGCGGGTTGACGACATCGCCGTATTCTTCGGAGACAGCGTTCAGGCGCTCTTCGCGCTCCTTGTTGGGTTGATCTTTGGTCTTCAGGCGGCGTTCAAGGGCTTCCACTTTTTTCTGGAGCCGGTCTGCGCGTTTCTGCTGTGCTATCGAACGGGATTGCTCCGAACGGAACTTTTGCTCCGACTTTTCGGCGCGCTCCCGCAGCTCATCTTGCGTGGGGGCTTGGGCGTCATCTTCAGGCGTCTTGGCACCTTCGCCGCTACCATCGTCCTCCGGGATGTCCTGATCCTGGGTTTGACCATCGTCCTGTTCTGCTCCACCAGCCTCATCGGCCTTGTCGCTGTCCAGGGCGTCGTCCTCTGGTGCCTTGTTGTCGCCCGCGGCCTCGAAGTCGTTCTCTTCGGCGGCGGTGCCTTCCTCGGCGTCCAGTTCTTTCCAGATCTGTTCTTCGTCGGTGGTTTGGGTGTCGCCGGCCATTTCATCGGCGGGCGCGGTAAAGTCGCTTTTGTTGCTCATTGGATGATGCACTCATTCATTACGGCGGCGCAGTGGCGCGGCCGGTTACGGAAGGCGGCCCCTGGGGGCGGCCGGTGCGGGGAGAGGGCTTTCGCCCTTGCTCATGCCGAAGGCGCCGTCGCGCGTCCGGTCAGGAGTTCTGTGTGGTGCTGGGCTCCACCTCTTCGATCAGGTCATTCGCCTCCATGACGCGACCCTGAGCCCGGTGGATCATGATGGGATCAGTGAGCCCCACCAGCCGTTTCTTCTGTTCCTCGATGCGCCTTTCAAGCAGCTTGCGCATCGCCTTCCATTCAGCGCTATGCGGATCGACCCTCATCAGATGGCCCCTCCTGCGCTGACGCCGGTGCGGTGCTTCTCGGCCACCTCGACCGCCAGACCACGTTCCCGCGCCTCGCGCTCGGCTTCAGCGTCCACCAGTTTGGCGTTCAGCTGCTCGCGGCTGATGTTCATGCTCTCGGACAGCTTCTCCATCTGGGCGTCGAAGTTGCGCTCTGCGATGTAGCGCCTGGTGTCGGCTTCCTGGTTGGCGATCTCGCGCTTGTTTGCGATCTCCTCCCGGCGCAACTCTATCTCTGCCTGTTTCAGCTCCAACTCTGCCTGCATCGCCGCTGCGGCAGGGTCAGGCTGTTTCGCCTCCTTCTCGGCATCCTGCTCGTATTCACGCTTGGACTTGGCAATCTCATCAGCCGGGATCATGTGGGCGCGGAAGATCTGCTTAAGAAGGCTGTCGTGCTTCAGCCACTTCCCATAGATTGGGTGGTCACCGAACATCTGGGCGATCATGATCAGGTTCTGCGCCATCATCTCACGCACCAGCAGCACCGAGGAGCCGCGGGCATCGACCTCGTAATCCCCCTTGATCTCTTCCTTGCTGTTGAACTGCATGTTCCAGTGATAGAAGCGCCGGATCATCGGCACCGTCACATTGTCATCGAAGTTCTTGACCATGCGCCGGAACACGACGTTGGCGCTGTTCATCAGAAGCGCCATGCCCTGGGCGGTTTTGGTGACCCCTGTGCCCTGCTCGCCCTGTGCGATCTGCGGCAGGCTGGCGGTCTCATCCATGCCTTTGCGGGCCATTTCCATGATAGCAGCCAGCTCGGCCTGGTTACTGGGGATATCGACGGCCTCAAATGGCCGCTCACGCGGGTCGGTGCCTTCGCTGTCGTCCCGGAGCCAGATCTTCCGTGGCGCAAGAACCCAGTTACCGTCTTCGGGCTTCACAATCTTCTTGTTGACGACAATTTGCGGGCCGACCGAAAGGCCCGCATTGTCCAGCATCATCCGCTGGCCGGCGTTCAGGATGCTCTGATTGTCCCGCATCAGGTAAGGCATCCCGAAGCCGAACATGCTGTGCTCGTCCTCTTCCGGGTTGAAGACTGAATAGATCGGCTCGCCGCTGTCGAGCGGGTGCAGAGCGAACTTCAGCACCTTGCCCTGGCAGAACCAGATCTTCGCGTGCATCTCCTGCAGCGGGTCAATCTCGCCCCCCTCCAGTACCTCCAGCGTCTCTTGGTCGTCAGCGGCCCGGGCCAGCTCCTCCAGGTCTTCAGGCTCCACAGGCCCGGTGTATTCCCAGACAACGAACAGGTTCCTCTGGGCGTCGGACTTCTGGCCGGTGATATTGGACAGGTCCACCAGATAGGAGGGTGCCGCGCCGGTGCTGGCGCCGTCTTTCAGGATGCTACGGGCCGCATCCTTGTCCACATCGGGGTGCTTGGCGAACTTTCGGAACTGCACCTTGTTCATCAGGTGCCGCTCGAAGATGCCTTCGCAGTCCTCGATGCGTGCTGCATCCGGGTCAGGGAAGAAGGCCCACGGGTCCACACGGTAGGCAGCTGGGGTGCTTTCGTCCTTCACGTTGGTGAGAACGTGCAGCGTCTGTTCCTTGCCGTCCGCTCCGGTGACAGTCTTCTTTTCCCACTTCTGCTTGGTCTTGTCGCCCAGTACCGGGCCCTTCAGCACGCCGATACCGATCTTGCAGGCGTCGGTGATCATGTCCCGACATTCGGCCTGATAGCTGCAGGCCTTCAGCTGGTCATCAATTTCCTCCTGCATCAGGTCGGAACGTCGCTTAGCCTCGGTCAAGGCTTCGTGCAGATTGTCAGCTGCCTCCTGCGCGGCGTTGGCGACCTCCTCGGCTTGTTCCATATCGCCGGAAAGCGCCTTTGCCTGTTGCTCCAGCTGCGCGCGTGTCTGCTCGTCTTCAGCCGCCGCCAGAGAACTCTCGACCTCGCCCAACTCCCGCCGCTTGGCTTCCAGCGTCTCCTTGGCGTCATCGGAGATCTGAAGCACCTCCTCGGCGTCCTCGGTCAGCTCCGGAACCGGCGTCGGACCAACGCCCCAGTTGCGGTCATCGGTCGGGAACAGCAGATCCCAGAGCCGCGCCATCAGAGCGTTCGTCTTCGGGCGGGTGAGGTTCAGGAAGACCTGGCTGCCTTTGTTCTTCTTGAACTCGGCCTGCTGATCTTCGGTATAGCGGCCGTGATACTGGCGCAGATCCTCCAGCCAGCGCTTTTCCACCAGATTGCGGAGATCCACCCGGCGCTTGGCCTCGGCCTCCAGCCCGGCAACGAATGCCTCCAGCTGCTCGGCCCGCTTCTCGGCCTCGTCCTGCTCGTCTGCCTGATAGGGCTGCGGCTCGTGCTGCTGCCCTTTGACTGCATGTGCGCGCACGTCAGTACCCCGCTCGTTTATCTACCGGCGTAAAGCCAGAACCTGTGAATTCCTCGCCTGCCGGGCGGACGGTCGCGATCTTGCTGAACTCCACGATGCCGTAGCGCAGTGCATCCATCGCGTGATCTTTCTTCTTCACCACCTCGACCTTCTCGGTGAGGTCAGTTGTCCGCTTCTCGCGGCGGTACAGCCGGTACTCGTTGGCGGTGTTGTGCAGCGTACTGAAAAACTTCAGCCGCCCGGTCTCCAGCATTTCCCAGACGGTCTGGATGCCGAACTCAACCGCGTTGTTCGCCGGCTTCACCAGCAGGCCAGCGCCGCGGTACTGGCTCAGCAGCTTCTTGCCCTCGTCCTGGCTGCGCCCTCTGGACGCCGGGTCGATGGCACCGGGGATCCAGTCCCCACGGGCCTTGATGGCCGTGGCGTGCATCGTGGGCACCTGCTGGCCCCGGTAATACTCCGAATAGGCGTAGATGCCGCCGGTGTTGGGGTCTTCGGCCAGCCAGATAGCTGCCGTCTTGTTCCAGCCCACATCCAGCCCGTATGCGCGGCGCCAGAAGTTCGGGATTGGGAACGGGTCGCATGAAACCTCGTCCCACGGGATCGGGTAGATTGCGCCCTCGCCCACGCTGGGCGTTCCCTTGGAGCGCGCATCCCGAAGATACGGCTGAGTTGCTGACAGAAGCTCACGCTTGGTCTTAGCGTCCAAGTGCGGGACATCATCCCAGCCAGCGTTCACGACGTAGCGGGATGGTGAAAGAGCTGGCATCAGTCCTCGGCCTCGTGGTCCATGCCTTCCATGAACTGCATGACGGTCTCGCTGATGCCGTCGAGCGGCGTGAAGGTGAGCATAACTATCCCGTCGGTAGTGGCCGTGCGGATCACGCATTCGCCGTAGATGTCGATTGGCGGCTCCTCATCGAGCCAGATGACGTGCTGGGCGGTGCCCTCGAAGGCGCCCCTGCCCTGCTCGTAGGACTTGAAGCCCAGCCGGGACCAGCCGCCCGAGACGTGGCGGATCTTCACCACGTCCAGCAGGTCGCTGCCGCCCTTCTTGAACGTCAGCCCCCCGATGTGCTTGCCGGGGATCAGCCCAGTGCCATCAAAGATCCGGCGGCCATCCGGGCGCTTGATCAGCTCGCCCATCAACTCGGCCTGAATGATGTCCCGGGTGGTCTCGTTGGTCTTGCCAGCCACCCAGCCCTTGATGCCCCGAGTGAAGCGGCGTCCTTCCCACCAGTCCGGATAGATGCCGGTGAGATGCGCCACAGTCTCATAGCCGCCCATGCCGAAGGTCTTGCCGACCCGGTTGGCGGCCATCGCACAGCGCTCCCGGTATTCAGACCCGGCCCGGAAGAATTCGAGATGCTTGGCGTACTTGGCCCGGGCGTAGATGATCGTGCCATCCGGCTGCACCGTGTCGTGTTTCGGGAACAGCTTGGCCCATCGGTCCTGCCGCGCGCGCCGCCCCTTCTCCTGAACAACCTGTGTGGCCAGCAGCAGGAATTCCCGCTGCGCTGGCGTAAGCTGGACGTTCACGCGGCGCGCAGGCCCAGGGGTGCGTTACCGCGCAGCAGCGGCAGGCGGGCGCTGCACCACGGGCAGAACGTCACGGTGATAACCCGGCGCAGGTCAGGCAGCGGCGGCATCAGCGAAAGGCCCGTTCCCGCTCCATGCGGCGCAAAGTGTCCAGCGGGCTTTCGCCCGGTTGCATATCGTAGCCGCAGCCGATGGTACCGCCCTTCCAGCTACCCGAACGCTCGCCGACCTCGCCGGAGAACCGGACATCTATCGATTTGCGAATTTTCGCAAACCACGGGCACCACATCAGCCAGCGACGGCGATGCTCCCATTCCTCAACTGTGATGGTTGCGGTGCGCTCTTGAACAGTGCCGTTGCGCAGCGTGTAGGTGTAGGGATGCGTTTCCTTGTGGCCGTTGGCCTCAACCTGATCACGAAATGTCTGCCAATCCTTGAGCCCTCCCAAGCGGGCAGATGCCATGTCGTGCAGCCAGGCGCCGTCCTTCGCCAGAACGCTCCTTCGGTAGAACTCCAGCGCCCACGGCATATGCACGATCTTGGTGCACGCACCCCAGTTCAGATGCAGCGATGACCCGCTGTCGATGTCCAGCGAGAACCCCCAGCGATCGAGCATGTCATCCTTGGGCGCCCGCCGCGGAAGGAATGGAAGCCGCAGATAGATGTTCGGCCAGATCAGGTGGATGTGCAGCGAGTAATGGCCGCCGTCGTCGTCATCGAAGTTGATCAGCGCCAGCGCCAGGCCAATCCGCCAAGTGACCTCCAGCCAGGTGAACCGGAGCATTTCGCGGCTGCATTCCAGCAGGCCGAACCAGCGATAAGCCAGTGCAGTCATGGGGTTTCCCTCCCGTTTGCGCCCCAGATCGGGCCGAATTGTTCGATTTGGTCATTCCAATGCCCGCTCCAGCCGATACTGAGCCGGGGGCAATGGTTCATTATTGTAAAGTCATGGCCGAAGAAGTGACCAATTGAGCGAAATCCTCGGCCGTCATGCCCGCGCGCTCCATTTCAGCCCGCAGCTCCTGCAGGATTTCAGCGTCGTCTTTGCTTTCAATCGTATGGTTGGCGTCGATGTTGAGGCGGTCACCGAACACAGCCGGCAGAACCTTGGCCATCAGCCATTTGCGCACATCCACCATGGCCTTTGCGTGGTCCAGGTGGTGCTTGCGAAACCTGAAGGTGACAAAGCCATCCTCTTTGATGCGCTCCATCTCCTTAGAAGCCAATGGAACCCGCACGTTATAGCCCATCTCAGCCCCGTCGATCAGGCTCACAATCTCGTCCGCCCAGGCGTGCATTTGGTCCTCGCGCGCGCGTGCGTAGGACACATCGAACTCCGGGCGCGCCTGCCTCCACTTAGCGACCCCTGTCTGCGTTGGCATCTTTGGGTCTTCGCAGATGCTCTTGAGGGTTTCTCCCAGCGACATGCGGCGGCATATCTCGTCGGCCACCTTCTGGGTGAATGTGCTCGGCCGCCCGGGTTTGCGCTTTGGCGCTGCTGCCGTTTTTTTTCTCTTACCCGGTGCTGCTGCCATACTTGGGGTGTTCCTCTACAGGGGGAGAGGGCTGCGCCCCCTCTGTGGTGTAGGTGCTTACTCGGTGCCGAAGGATTGGATGCCATGGAACAACATACCGGCGGACAAAAGCGAGAAGATCACCGCAAGCAAGTGTCCTACTGCTTTCCCCCGGAGGCGCATCCGGTAGTCTTTCCCCTCCAGCGCAGCGTTCACCGTTGAAGCGCAGAGATAGTGGGTGAGATAGGTGGCGGCCGCGGCAGCAAGAGCGAAGATCACACCACTTGAGAACGCCTGATAGGCACCAGCGGCGCCGACGTCGATCATGGTCAGGACCGCAAGTGCTGCGATACCATTTGCCAGGAACAGCATCCGGATCAACATATGCGCCGCCTCGATGGCAAAGGCGTTGAACATCTGCACCTGTTCGTAAAGGCGCTGGGTGGCATCCTGCTGCATCTTGGTTCCTTTCGCGTGGGTCAGCGCCCACTCTATATGGGGGCGCTTTGCCTGTTGGGTGTGGGGGTCAGAGGAGGAAGGCGACCCAGAGAACCTTACAGCCGATGTGGACGGCCTGATCCGTGTTGTAGGAGATGCGGCCGGCACATTTGGCGTGATCGGTTGCCGCGTGGACAATGAATTCAGCCAGGGCCAGTAGCACGGATCCGGTGATCAGGAACACAGCACCGGCGTGGATCGCGCTATGTGCGACGAGGGCCTGATACCAGGGCACACCCGGAATGGGCGCGGTGTGGTTCTTGGCCTTGGACAGGAAATCACCCTGCAGCGGGTAATCGGCCAGCATGTGCGCGAAGATCAGCAGCAGCAGGGTGGTCAGCATCAGACAGTGCCCTCGGTCGTGGCAACCATCATCCAGTCATCGGCCAGCATGTCGGTCTGCGAGGCGAGCCAGCCCACAACCATCGAGCCATCTGCAGCACGCATGTCGATGTGCGGCAGCAGCGTGATGTCATGCCCGACCTGCGGTTCCATTTCATCGGCGCGGTGCTTGGCGGCATGGCCCGGCTTCGCCATATCTGCAGGGAAGGAGGAGCCAGTGGTCAAGGCGATCCACATGCCCTTGCCGTTCCAGCCAGCACGCGCCACGCGGTGGCCTTCTTTCAACGCCTGCAGGGCATGGCCGAAGCTCATGGCGGTGATGGGCTGATGGGCGGCCTCGAAGACATCGGCGGGCGACCAGCTCTGATAGCCGTCGGCATAGATCACGCCATAGCCTGCCTTGCCGTCCTTCTCCTGCTTGTAAGCAGTGATGCGCTTGGTGCCGTAATAATCCTGGGTCATCGTCTGTTCCTTTCGTGCGGGTTAGCTGCGGGCAGCCTTGCGGGCCGCGTTATCGAGCTTTGCGATCTGCATTGGGAACGGGTCGTCCCGCCAGCCGCGGGGCTCTTTCCCGCCCGCTGTGCGGATCTCTTCCAGATACTTGCCGATGTCTGCCATCGCCTGCCCCTTTGCGTGAAGTGTGAATGGCCGGGGTTTCGGGGGTGGTTGATCATTCCACCCCAACAGCCCCATTTCGTCTGCCAGTCCGTCTGCAGGAATCCGCACCTACTCTCTTCGGTGGAGGGCCTTGGCTGCAGCGCTGTACCCGTTTGACGCTTAAGGCGCGTCCAGCCTTTCGCCTCCGATTTTCAACCTACAAGTAGGGGGCGAAACGGAAGTATGAGCGCGGGCCGGGCGCTACTCCGGCGCAATCCCTGCTACACTTTACACGGTCCATGATGGCCGGGATTGGTGACCGTCAACTGCGTGTCTGCTTTCCACGCCGCCGCGCTCTGTAAGTGTCCCGACACCTGGGATGATGAGGCCTCAGTTCGGGGGGATAAAGCCAGGACACCTACAGAAAGCAGCTATATGTTGGGATTGGTTGAGGTGGTTTCCTCAACAAAAAGGGGCGACCGCTTCATTTAGCGAATCACCCCGATTATTCACATATGCACTGAAAACTGACTCTCGGCAATAAGTTTCTTTTACAGACTCAATGGCCCGTCAGATGTCAGGTTCCGCGGCCGTGGTTCTTATGGAACCCGTGCTCGCGTTCAGCGTCTCGCCTGGCAGCGATGGCATCAGCTTTGCGCTCAAACGTGCCGACGTGGCGGTTCTGCTTGTTTACCGAGATTGAGACCTGCCATTTCCCGCTGGCCTTGCTCCAACTGACGCCGCAAACACCGCTTGTGTTGTCCTTACGGCGTGAGGCGTTGCGGCAATTGTCCCCCTGCGGCACATCGCGGAGATTGCCAATCCGGTCGTCGGTCTCATCACCGTTGATATGATCAATGGCGTGCGTCGGCCAAGACCCATAAAAGATCGCCCAAGCCACCCGAGAAGCATAGAAGCGGTAGCTCAAAACGCCGCCCGTAAGCCTGTCACTGGCAACGGCTTTGGATTTGAATGCCCGCTCCCCGGCGTACTTCGTATTCCAGGCTTTCCATACCTGCTCATTTGCAAACCATTTCAGCTTCCGAGGCTTCCACGTCAGTAGGCCCGTGTTCGAATCATAGTCCAGAAGCTCGCGCAAGATTTCAGGCGTGATGTCATCTCTGTCAAAATTCAGCATTGTTTTCCACAGCTTATGAACAACCTTCCCCACAACTGAATCCAACATACACACCACAGTGTCTCTGCAAGCTACTACTGATGTTTCAACAGCGTGAATTTCCGCTCAATTGCCTTGCCTATTCGCTCCTCCATACGCCTATTTGAAGGAGCGCAGCCAATAGGTTGTGAAATAAAATCCAGGCAGGACCGTCAGAGCGCCAACAAATCTGGCCCTGCCCATTCGCCACTCAAAGGATAGACAATTGAACGACAATAAGAAACCAATAGAGGCTGAGGCCGGACAAAGCAATGAACTCATAATCGAGTTAGGGACACTGCGGCTGACTGCGAGAGGTCGAGAACGGCTTTTGTTGCTGCTTGCTTTGCTAGCCTTGGCTGTCTGAGCAATACTCTCAAGTCTCTGGCTGACTTAGCAGCCGACATAAAATGGAAGCGCCCCGGTCTCCCGGGGCGTCGTTGCTTGAAATCAGTGAAACCTATTTGGCACCAAGGATCTCAATCAATTCATTTGCAGTAAGAGCAACATTCGGTCGCATCCCTAATTGCGGATACAACGGTTGGAACACGGCGTACATGCGAAGGTAGTGAGGCACGACGGATGAGTGCGAATTAAGGCTACGACCTTTGAAATCTTCAAACCGGCCGGTTACCTCAACCAGGTGCTTGGCGATACTAAAATGACCTTCATTATTACCGTCGAAACCAGCAAATTCCGGGTCATGCCCATAATTGACAGCTCGAACTTTCTCCTTGGCCGCATCATCCAGCCCCCCAAAGGAGCGCTCAATAAAGCTCCACATATTCAGAATATTGGTGGTCTCTTCTACTTCTTGAGGGCTGTCTTCGTGGTCGTGCAAGAGACCGGTCAAATCCCACTTCAACGACCATAGGTGGCCGCCATAAATCGAGGCCATCAGGCGCTCAACGTCCGTTTCACCTTCAATACCCATTGCTTTGTGCATGTCTGCCAACATTGCAATGATGATCTTTTCACCGTCCGATAGTTTCATTTTTCACCCCTCAGTTGATATCTACATCAGTAAGGCGTGCATTCATGCAACTTCAAGAGAAGGCGAAGAAAATTCTCCTGCTGATTCTATTTCCCAGTAACACCTCTCACCTCACAACCACTGAAATGAAATCATAGAGCACCTTGCAGCCATGCGCAGCGCGCCGGCGCACCCGCAGCTTGGATATGCTAGATCTATTCTGGAGAGAGATGCCCCGCACCACCCTCTTGCGAGGCGGAAACGGGTGCGGGGCGTGCCACGAAAGGAACGAGGCCAGAATGGATTACACGGAATTCACCCCGAAGGGAAGGTTTGCCCTGGTCGATAGAATGGCCTGTCAGCTGTTCGAATCCGAGCGCTGGGAAACGGAATTTGCCAACCGCTACGGTCTATCCCGCCAGGCGGTTGGCAAGTGGGCGCATGAGGGCGCGCCGGTGTGGGCCTGTGTGGCGCTGCGGGATGCGCTGGCCGCCAAAGCGCTGCAGGCAATACGGGGGCAGATCAGCGATGTATTGGACCTGATGCCGGGCGGAGAGGCTGGAGACTTGCCGACCGGATAAGCCATTATTCGGACAGCCGTGCAAGTGCGCGTTGATATCGTTTCTGTAAGCTTGCACCTGGTCCGCCACAGCGCGACAGATTGTGGCGAAGATCTGCGATTTTCACCCGCCGCGCCGCTGGGTGTTGGCTGCACCTCTCGATATAGTCGGCATAGACTTCACCGGGCCGGCGCGTGATTGCATCCAGCCCCGGCCAAATCCGCAGTAGCGCCTGCGGCAAATACCCATCCTCAACGGTATCGTGCAGCAGGCCCAGGATGGGGTGGCCGCTGTGCATGGCTACGTGAAGGGAATGCAGCATCACCTCGGCCCCTACTTGACTGCAGGGTTCGCAAGGTCAACGCCTACGAACGATGGAGAGCAATCACCCATCAGCACCTTATCCCAGCGCTCAAGGGCGTCCCGCGCGCGCGCACCATCAGGATCAATCTGCTCGGCTGTCGCATACGCCATTGCCAAGGCAGCATCGCCAAGATGAGGATGTGCTTTCCTGAAATCTGATGGCTTCATGTCTCACCTCACCTCGATCGTCATCATGTCATAGGGCACCGCGAAGCGGGCGCTGTCCCAGGCCTCCGCAATGATGTCCAAAGTGTCGCGAAGGGCCGCGGCGATTGCCTTGCGCTGGCGGTCGGGCACCTGCGGCAGCCCCTTTTTCGGGCCGTCCAGCGGCGTGCGTGTCCATTCCTGCCGGATCGCCACTTCGCTTAGGCTGCGCTGATGCACGCAAACCCTTTGCGCCAGGTCCATCGGCTTGATGGGAAAGTGTCTTCCCAGCTTACAGCCCCGGGCGGTGCCGACCGGATAGATGAACGGCGGGGCCTTGGCCAATGCCGAAGCCCCGCAGGCCAGCATCTTCATCTGGTGGGCCTTGTGTTCGGAATATCCGCCACCGCCCTTGCTGCTGCTGTCCACATATTCGCGCAGGAACTCCTTGCCGTCGCCGCCCATCGCCTTTTCGTAAAGCGTGCCGAAATAGTTGCCGACTGCGCGCTGCGCCTGGGTGACATCAAGGCGCGGATCCAGCAGCTGGTGAACATTGGTCTTCATGCCGGCGCCGGTTTGCCGCTCCAGCCGCTGGCCGGTCCGGTCGAATATTTCGGCGGTGGCGTGCTGAAACACGCGCTGGCCGCCCTTGCGCAGCTGCTCGCGCGCCTGTTTTTTTGTGACGGTCACTTCCTGCCCTTTCTTCTCAGCCCGTGCGGCCTGTTGCCCACATGCCAGCCACGGCAGAACCCGCATTTGTAGGCCTGCAACGGCTTACCTCTGGTCTGCCGCATCCGGCCTGCAATCCTGCTCGCTTGGCGCCGCGTCAGCCTGTCTTTGGTGGCGCAGACCATCTCCCGCAGGTCGTACTCGACCGCCTCATCTTCCGGTGCCCCATCCTTCATTTTGCCCTCTCGAACTTGCCCACCTCATCCCCGAAGACATCAAAGCCCGGCCGCTCTTCCCGACTGAACAGCTCCAGGCGCGGCACATCACCCACCAGCTGCCGCGCCGCATCATAGGCTTCATCCGGCTTGCGGCTGTGCTCGCGCGCCTTGGCGTCCACGATCGAGCGCACGTTGCGGGCAAACGCCGGCTTGCCGATGGTGCCGATCAGGAACGGCTCCCCGGCAGAGCGAAGGCAGTAGCCGGTTCCAAAAGCCAGATGCCCGTTCTTGGTGCGCTTCACCCAGTGGCCAGCGGTCTTGAAGGTGAAGCCCCAGCAGGACATGACCTCGAACGCCTGTGGAAGCATCGGGTTGGTGGCCCAGAGCCACAGGGCGCAGTCGGGCGCTGCCAAATGCGAAACCGGCAGCCTCTTGATGTCGTCCAGAGACATGCAGCTGTAATGCGCGTTCGGGTTCTTGCGCTCGCCCGCCTTGCTCCAGTTGCGGAAGAGCCAGGGCGGGTCTGCCATGATCAGCCCATACTTCAGCCGGGGGATTGCATCGAAATCGGTGTAAACCGTCATCAGGCCGCCCTCCCCTGTTCTTGCTCCCGGAAACCGGTAATCAGCTGCCTCTTGAGCCAGACAATGTGCAGGAACATCAAACCGCGGTCGTCCGGCTTGGCCTTCAAACGCTTCACCAGCTCCTTCTCGTCGGTGGTGTCGGTCCATGTCATCACTACGGCGCGCTCCTCGGCCGCTACCTGCACCACCTCCGCCTCGCTGGTGCAGGCGCGCAGGCGGTCCTTGATCCGGTTCGCTTCAGCAAAGACCTCGCTCATTGGAACATCGCTCCTTCCATCGCCTGGCTTTTCAGCTTCTCCCAGAGCCGGGCCAGCTTCGGGCCCTGCGTCAGATCCCCCTTCCGCCACCGGCGCTTGCGGCGCGCGTAGAACCCGCGCCATCGTTTTGAGGTGGTCGACCAGTGCTTTTGACATATCCACTCGGCAAAGGGCTTTTCGGTGGTGCGGCCGCAGAACGGGATGCAGCACGGGGTGCGGTCAGCCATCAGATCAAATCCCCCTGCTCCGCCAGCTCCAGCCCGGCCTCTTGAGCCCATTTCAAGAAATCGGCTTCGATCTTCGGGAACACTCCGGGATGCTCATCACGGAATCGGTTACCGGGATAGCTCGCCCCCTTGATCCACTGGCCGCGGGATGCCCCCATTTCCAGCCAGACACCGTTCATCCAGCGGCCGGGATCGATCTTGAGTTTCCTGAAATCTGAGCGATCGACATAGCCGCGGCGCTCCAAAAGGACGCAAATCTTGATCGCCTGAACCTTCCAGCCACTGAGAACCACCGGGGATTTCACACCGGCAGGAACGTCAGGTACGTATTCCGGCAGCTCCAGGCGTGCTTCGGGGAAATGGTCGTGCCAGTGGTCGTCCTGCCATCGGTCATAACACCCTGTGGTCTTCATCTGTGAAGCTCTCGGCAGTTTCGGCGCGGAGAACCACTTGCAACCGGTGCGGCTGTTGGTGCCGTAAGAACTGACTTGCCCGTCCTTGCGGGTGACAGTGAGAACTGTGATCCCGAGAAGGTCAGCAAGTTTTTTGAACTCCGGGCTGACCCGCCCGACCAGAACGGCCCGGCAGTCCGGGCCGGTGGTCGCGTACCGGGCGCTCGTTTCAGCGGCCTGGGTAAGGACTTTGGCATTCAGCGTTTGCTTGGCCTCAACCCCGATCTGGAACCCAGTGTCATGAACCAGGATCATGTCAAACCCGGCGGTTTCGTTGTATGCGGTCCAATCCTTGGGAAGAGTTTCCTGGAAGGCTGCACAGAGTTCCGATTCTGTCTTGAATTTTGCAGGAGATCTCAAAACGGCATCTCCTCTGGCTGGTCTTCCAGATCAAAGAAGCGGTTGTAGCCCATGTCACAGCCAACGGTGACAGTGCCGATTTCACCCATCCGGGCCTTGCCGACAATGATCTCAGCCTTGCCCTTCCAACGCTCGATGTCGGCTTCCCAGTCCGCGCGGTCGTCGTCCTTCTTCGGTGGCGTTTGCCGGGTCAGGTAGTATTCGGGCCGGAACACAAACATCACGTTGTCCGGGGCGTTCTCCAGATCGCCGGAGCCGCGCAGGTCGGCCAGCCGCGGCCGGGCCTCGTTGTAGTCCGACACCCTGCCAATTGCCCGGTCGATCTGCGCCAGCGCCAGCACATGAACGTCCAGAACCTTAGCCACCTGCTTCAGATCATTGGCAACTTGCGCCAGGCGCACATGCGCGCTCTCGCCCCTCCCCCGCATCAGCTGGATGTAATCAAGAACCAGCAGCTTAAAGCCCTTAAAGTTCCCGTTCGGCTGCATCTTGCGCTTCAGCTTCTTGCCTTCGGACAGCACCGCTGACACGTCGCGCACACGGTCAGAGAAGATCTCCATAGGCAGGGATTGAAGCTCCTTTGCCGCACCGACCACCTTGGACCATGAATTCTCGCTCATCGGCCGGTCATAGGCTTTGTAGGGCACCTGCGAGATGGTGCTGTTGATCCGGTTCGCCAGATCCTCCTCCGGCATTTCCAGCGTCACGAAACCAACACCAAAGCCAGCGCGCGCCGCCGCAGTTGCAATGGACAGGGACAGCGCTGTCTTGCCCATGGATGTACCGCCGCCAAGGATCGTGTAGCGCTTCGGTGCTAGACTCACTGCGTCGTCAAGCGCCTTGATGCCTGTGGGCACGCTAACCTGATGCCCGGCCTTGATCTGGTGCATTTGCTCAAGGGCGCGCGTCTGTGCCTTCAGAAACGACATGGTACGCGGCTCGGCGGACGCCTCCTCGCGCTCATGCAGCATCAGCTCTAGATCAGCCGCGGCCTCATCGACACTGTGGCCGCCCTTGACCGCAGAGGTGGCCGCCTCCAGCCGGGTGCATATCACACGGCGCTGGTACAGATCCTGGACCATCCGCGCGTATCCTGAGACCTGTGAACCCGCAACGGACGCCCCCAGAAGCTTCTGCAAATACTTCTTGCCGCCCAGGGCAGTCAGGCCATCGTGGGCCGCCAGATCGGTTGCCACGGTGATCGGGCATGCAACATGGTCCCGCTCGATGCGGACTGCGAGATTCTTCCAGATGTCGCCATGCACCGGATCCCAGAATTGATCCGACCGCAGGAAAGACGAAACGTCGTGGTAACGATCGTTGTTCGCCAGAATGGCGCCCAGAACCTGCTGTTCGGCCTCGGTTGAGAAAAGATCGGCGGTGAAATTCTGCTCGTGCCTCATGCTGCGTTCCTCATCTGCTCGTGGGAAATTTTGATCCGGTTCAGGATCCATTGGACGCAAGGCACAGCCATGCTGTTACCGAGCGCCTTGTATTGGGGGCCATCTGCTGCCGGCTTGCCGCGGTAGGTGATTGCGCAGTGGTCATCAGGGAAGCCCTGCAGCCGGTGGCATTCGGTGGGCGTGAGGCGGCGAACTGCCCAGCCTTCAGCTAACGCCGGCGGATGCGCACCGGCCGCCAGCGGGTGGCAAGGGCCGCCAGGACGGGGATTGCTGTAGTTGGCCGCGCTGGTGATCTGGGTGGTGTCGAAGGCTACAGCCTGCGGAACCGTCCGCGCTTCTAGCGTGTAGGCGGCATCATCGGTGCGGAAACCCGCTCCATCAGGACAGGCGCCGGGGTTCTCGCAAACTGCGCGTTCTTGAATAGCGATGGCAGCGTGTCCGCCAGCGTTCTGATTGCTGCTCAGATGCCCCATGCTCCGGAGCGGCGGCGAGACGCCGCTCTGGTCGTGCTGCACCTCAGTGCCCTTGCAGTCGAAGGCGACGGGAACAAGGTTGTCCCGGTCGGCCTGATGGGCAAGATGCGGCTGGGCGCGGAGGGCGTGAGCGACGGGAACCAGGGGCGTGGCACGCCCCGTCCCGTCCTCGCTGGCGTCGAAGCCCTCACCGCGCAGAGTATGCGCGATCATGGTTTCAGTTTCGAAATCCTGCCGCCCCATGACCCCGGCGTTCAGGCAGTGTGCCACACTGCCTGTGCTGGTGATCAGTCCCCCGTCGCAGTCGAAGTCGGTTCCGAGTCCGCCACCGCCTTTAGTGCGCGCCGCAAGAGTGGGGGCAGCTCTTTCCCCCGTTTCTCGGCGCGGCGGCGAATCCCCGCGCAAGCGGTCGGGCTCAAGTAATACCGCTGCCGGATCGACGCAGTTTCCAAAATCGATGACAACGAACAAGCGGCGGCGCCGCTGCGCCACTCCGAACCATTGGGCGTCAAGAACAGCCCATGCCGCCCGTGCCCTTGGCCCCTCAACCATACCTTCACCTGGCCACTTTGGCCGGTGGTGGGGTTCTGCGAACTCGGTTTCGCCTGTTGGCTCTCCGTCGTCGCCGAGAATGTCGATATCGCCGCCCTTGTGCCACTTCCAGAACTTGCTGGATTTTCCAGGCATGGGGCGTTCACCTGGAGTGAGGGCATCCAGTGCTCCGACAATTCCTGCCAGGAAGCACCCAAAGGCGTTACCCTTATCGGAGAGGACGCCGGGGACGTTTTCCCAGAGGACGGCGAGTTTTCCATCAGGTCGAGCAGCGACAAGTTCATGCAGGATCTCCACAAATTTAAGGGTGAGGTTGCCGCGGGCGTCATCAGTGCCCTTGCGCAGGCCGGCCACGGAAAAGGCTTGGCAGGGAGTGCCGGCGACAAGCAGGTCCGGCAGCGGCACGCCGCGCTGGCGCAGCAGATCCGGATTGATTTCGGTCATGTCGCCCCAGAGGAGCGGGTCACCTTGGTTGTGATCCTCGGGCAGCCGGTAGCCGAAGCGCTCCTGCAGAACGGCGCGCGGGAACGGCTCAATCTCAGAGGCCAGGCGCCAATCCACCCAAGGGGCAGCCATTTCGGGGGCCCCAATGCCGGAACAGAAGGTTGCGCCGATCATTGCTTCACCCCCTCGAAAGCGTAGCCACGGGCGAAATAGTTCACGATCCGGCCATGGCTGGCGGGAAGGCGTCTGCGGATGTGGCAAATCACAGTCGAGATGATGTTCTGATCCGGCCCGCTGTCCCCGGGGCGCGCTGCATAGAGCAGATTGTAGAGCTGGCCTGCAGAGACAGGGTTTGGTGCGGCTTCGTAGAGGGACCCCAGCAAAAGGCGCTGTGTGGGGGTGAAATGGACGCCCCATGTGTCGATCTCGTGCTGCTGCGCGGAAACGACGGGCAAAGCCTCCTCCAGCACGCCCAGCAGATACTCCACAGCATCGCGCGGCGGCATCTCTTCTGCCAAGTTGCGGATCGTTTCGGGGACCGGAAGATTGGGCTTCAGGCCGCGCCGTCCTAAAGCGCTGCGCGTGGCGCTCGTGTTTGCCCCTGCAAGGTCGGCAATATCTGCTGTCGTCTTACCTGCGCGTACCAGCTCGTCTAGGTCAATCCCCCTCCAGATCATGCTCATCATGCTTTCCCCCCGTAGCCGTAGCGCTTCAGCCAGTAGCTGGCCTCGGCGTTGGGCCGGCCGTCCGAGTCCTTCATTGAAGGCGGGCAGATGCCGTCCTGCAGCATGGAGCGGCGGGAGGGGGTCAAATCCTCCTCACGGTACTCAGCCCCCGAGGGCGCCTCCATGAACGGCTCCCAACCCGGCTGACGCAGCCAGGGCAGCGTACCCTTGAGGTACTGGGGGTCACGCACTGAGGCGATGTACGCCGCAGCACAGCGGTTCAATTCGTCCGGGCTGATCTTTTCCGCTTTCGGGTGCAGGCCGGTGCAGGCCGCACGGTAGACCTTGAGGCAGTCGGCTTTGCCAGTCTTTCGCTGATGCTTGGGCCAGATGCTTTCCCAGAAGGTCTGAAACCCTTCCTCGATCGGTTCCGCGGTCTCGTTCTGCTGATCCGCTTCCCCATTTGCTGAGAATAGATCATCAGCCCCCTCTGGGGGTTTGGGGGTATGTTTATTATCTGGTTTACTATCTGGTAATGGTTTGCCCTCAGGGGCAATTGTCTCTGCCCTTTTGGGCAAATGCATGTTGACCAATTCGGCAAATGCAACAGTCCCTTCCGCCAGCGCATACCACTTGGTCCGGTCTCGGAGATCTTCATTGAAATTTCCGCTGACCAGGAGGGCACTTTCTTCCAGTCTTTCCAACGCCAGGCGGATCTGCTTGGGCGTCAGGTAGGGGAACAGAACCCCGAATTCCTTGACGGTGTTGTAGGTCCAAACATTCCCGTCGTGGACATTGCGGTTTTTGACAGCGTTGCGCTCGCACCAGAACCTGATGTTCTGATAGATCACGGCAGCATTCAGGCCTACAGCCCTGGCAATTCCCGGGTCGAAGCTGTGTCGGCTCATAACAACACCTCCCCAGCCAGCTGGCAGGTCCAGGAAGCCGAGCACTGCACATAGGCTAGGAAAGCGGCCTGGGAGCGCGCCTCCTGCTCGCTACGAGCCTGAACGGTCTTTTCCAGCACGGTTCCGTCGCGCTGGATAAAAGACAGCTCATAGGCCCCTTTTTCGGGCTCAAAGAGATCCCTCATCTTCATTTCACGTCCCTTTCGTAAATACGTGCGATCAGGCCGCTTTCCCGGAGGATGCGGACCTCGTTACGCACGTCTTCAACGGCGCAGGACAAACGCAGGGCGATGTCCTCGACGCCGAAGCCTTCCGCCAGCGCCTTACGGACGCGGCAAATCCATTGTGAATTGCGGGCAGCGTTATCCATGCCGGAACAGCTCCCCTGCTGGGGCAGCCTGGTGGCCGCTCACATGGGTCGCGCAGGCCCAATCCCAGAGCGCACAGGCGTCTGCAGCATCGTGATCAGTGCCGATGTCCCAGCCCAGAAGATGGCAACGCTTCACTACCTCGACCTTGATCGCCAGCTTGGCGGCGACCGGCTTCAGATGGGGGAAATCGCTGACGCTGAAGGACCGTCCCAGAAAATGCTTCCTGATGGCTCCCAGGTTGGCGGGCTTGCACTTGACGCCCCGGTTCTTCGCGCAGGCCCTCACACAGGCCACGAGGCCAATCAGGTAGTGCGAGGCCTTGGGTCCACCGATGGCCGCCTCGATCACAATCAGATCGGGGCTGTGGGCCTCAATCAGGCCTTGCGTCATGATCAGCGCATTGTTGAACCGCCGGGCTTCCAACTCTGCCTTCTCATCCTTGGACAAGCGCCCGCGGCCGGGCGCCTCACCAAGACTGATCGACCAGGCACGGGGATCTGCGCCGGAAACTCCGACGCAGATGCCTGTTGTGGTGGCCACATCAAGCGCGAGGATCTTCACGCCGATGCCCCGCGGTTGAAGTTGAGCGGTGTCACCTTGCTGTCGCCCATCACCTGATCGACCTCAGAATTGAACTCCTCGGTCTCCTGGTCATCCGGCTTGGCGTCAGCCTTGGGTTTGGGTGCCGGGTTCGCCTTTGAATCAGCCTTCGGCTTGGCGGTGCGCTTCGGCTTTGCCGCGGGCTTCGCTGTCGCCTTAGCCTCTTCCTTCGGCTTCGGGCCTTCAAGATTCATCTCGCCGGTGCCCTGCCCGCCCACATGGTCCTTCAGCATCGGCAAAATGGCTTCCATGGACCGGATCACATCCATGGCCTTGTGCTGGCCATCTTTCATGTCCAGCTTCTTCACGATGGTCTTGCCCCAGCTGTAGGCCTGGCTGTTCAGCCCGGTATCCTCCAAGAACTTGTTGGCCTTGGCGGCGCTCTCGCTGGAGTCGGAAGAACGCGCGCGTTCCTCGCGGATCCTCTCAGCGAATTGGCCAATCAACGCGTCGTGCTCGACGGTAGGGCCGTCAAACGCCTGGCGCACTTGTGCTCCTTCTGTGCCCATATCGGGTCTCCTTCTTTGGTGGTGGTAGTGGCGGGCAGAAAACCTGCCCTTAGGGACCGGGGCAGCGGAAAGCCGCCCCGGGGAATTGGAAATCAACTTGATGAATGTCCGGAGGAAACCGCGGCGGCCATCATCGACTCCGCGTAGGCTCGGGATCGGGCTAGTACTTCTTCAGCCTCTTGGATCTCTTTGGAAGCTTTGGCCCAATCTTCTGCGCTTGCGCTCTGTTGGGCCGCAAAGATGGCATCAACGGCTTCACCGGTCTCTTTGAAGATTTTCCCGGCCTGGGCCATGATGCAGCCACCAGCCGTTACCTCATTTGGCTTCAGCTGACGTGTTCGCATTCGGGAAACAGGGTGACGTCCCGCGGCATCTTCAAGTGCCCAGATCTCATCTGCAGGCCATCCGCAGTGACCAGCAAGGCGCTTAGAAAGCGTCCCCTTGCTGACCGGGCGACCTGTTCGTGCATAGATAGTCTCGGCCGCGGCATCCAGCGAACCAAACGTCCCATCTATGAGTGCAGCCATCTGCGCGTTGAGGAGAGCACGCGTTGCAGGCATTGGAAACCTCGTTTTCTTGGTGAAGGCGAATGCAACCCTAAGTGTTCAGTAGAAGGCAGATTTTCACCGCCCCGACACTTTCGGACAGGCAACAAGCAACCCTTAAATGTGAGCAGGAGACCCTGAATGGCTCCCTTTGGACTTTCGCTTTCCAAGCCACTCGCTGACGGGGACTTCCCCGCCAGTGGCGTTTTGGATCTTTTCCATCAAGTCGATGCCAGGCCGACGCTTACCGGCCAGGATCTGGTTCAAGTATGGCGCTGAAATTCCAACCTTCTCAGCGAAGGCTTTTTGCCGGATCTTCTTGCGTTTGAGATATTTCGAGAGAGTAGCCATGCGTGAAACTTAGCCATTAGCTAATTTTCACGCAAGAACCAATTTCACTATTTGCTAATCGTTGTCGAGCGACTGGGGTGATAAAAAATTAGCATGCAGCTAACGCTTCGAATCCGGGAACTACGTAAGACCAATGGCCTCACGCTCGCTGAGCTGGCAGGAAAAATTGGCGTGTCCGCACCCCACCTGTCTGAAGTGGAGCGCGGCAAGAAGAACTTGAACAATCATTTGATTGAGAGGATCGCGGACGCTCTAGGCGTTTCGCCAACAGAACTCCTGGGTGCGCCGCCTCGCAACAAGATCATTGGAGATCTTGAAAAGTATCTTTCGGGAAAATCTGAGAAAGAACAGCAGGGACTTCTAGAAGCGATGAAGGCCCTTGAAGCTTCCCTTGCTGGAGGCGGCACCACGCAAGACTAAGCGTAAGATCGCCCATCCCTTGCAGCGCAGCGACAATCTCTTCCTTCTTCATCTTTCCTCCGGGTGCTCTTAGTGCCTGGGGCAAATCGACTTGGTGCCGTACCTAAGTATCTCCCTCGGGTTGTGTCAACAAATCGAACACGCTATCTACATTTGCAGATTTCTGGTTTGTCAGGGTTTCAAATTGAAGATTGCAGGAGAAAAGGTTGCCCGCTTGGCCAGGGAGAAATTCGGCTCCCTTAGAGCAGGATGTGAAGCCGCTGGCGTCAATTACAAGACCTTCAACGCGCAACTAAACAGGGGCAGCAGACTGACCCTTGATGTCATATACCCCCTTTGTCGGTGCCTAGGCGTTACCGTTGAGCAGCTTCTGTCTGATGACGCGTCAGTAATCGGGCTCTCCGCACAGGATGCGGCCGACGAACAGAGAGCTTTAGCCTACAATCAGAAACTTCGAAAACTCCACGCCGAACTTATCAGGCATGGGACACCGCCGGATTGCGATGACATCCTGAACTGGCTGCGGTCATCTGGTGGTCGCTTCACCCCACACGATCAAATCAGCGGCTACGTAGATGTATTCCAATCCGTAGACCCATCTGACAACCTCATGAAGCCCCACTTAATCGGACGCGCGAGCCTTGCAAGCCTCTGGATCGGCATAGAATCGGCTTCTGAATACAATAGAAAAGTAGGTCAATTCAGCCGGGACATCATTGACGCCTCTTTGATGGCCCATCTGCGCGTCCAAGAGGCAAACCGCTACAACGTTGAAGATGTAACGGTTTACGGCGAGATTGACGGAAAGGTGATTGAAGAAAGCTACCGGCGGGTGATTGCTCCAGTCAAAGATGAAACTGGCCGCAACTTCAACCTTGTCTTCGCTCAGCTTCTTCCTTCGATCGAATAGCGTGCCGGTAACTCGCCCTGTCCAGGCCAATCACGTAATGACTGTCGAGCCGGCCGGGAGGCGGCGGCGACTTCCAGGTAACAGCGCGCGGCACATGAAACGAGAACTCATAGTGGCGCGCCAGGGAAACGTGCTCCTCCGGGATAAAGGCGTACATCCAGTCAAAGTCCGACCATTTTAAAGCACTGAGGGCTTTCAAATACCCAACAAAGGCTGGAAGGAGACCGCGCCTCCCTTTCGCGCCTGAGGAGAATTCCAGCTCCCCTATGTAGATGAGCTTTCCAGCAAGTGCCGAAGAAAGTGGTGGTGCAACGGCCTCAATTAGATCGGCGCTCCCCGCATACTGAGAACGGCTGGTACGCCGGATGTAACTCTCGAAGCTCTCATCATCCAGGTCTTCGCACTTCACCCCGGCGGAACCGATGTCCACCCCATCCTTCTGGAGGAAGATCCAGAAGGCCGACTTTCGGGTGAAGTCCAACCGATCCACATCCATCATTGGATTTACACGATTGCGGCCGGTAGAACGCACACGCTGCTTCACAGCGGTGAAGTCATCCACGGCTTCGACATCAAAGCCCAAGTTTTGAATATCTTGCAGATGCCGAGCCATCTGAGACGTAATTTTGTGGGTCCACACAGCAATCACCCTAAGAAATTTCGCGCCCCGTCTTAGCAGTGAGCAACTCAACCGCCTAGGGGCAGATTTTGCCATTCACTAAACCTAGCAATGTCAGCTTCACAAAAAAATTCGCTAATAGCTAATTTTTGCTCTTGCCAAAAATTAGCTGATTGCTAAGTTCTACCCATGACGAATGTGGAAGACAGGCAGAGACCTGCACAAGTCAAGAGAACGGAGTGTGAAGATGACGATTGCAGCGAAGAAGTTCACACCTGCACGCACGAGTTTCGCGTGTAGCAGGTGCAGGGACACCGGTCTGACCTTCGAAGGAACAGGCCATCGGATGTCCGGATACCCCTACGCAGAAAAGCACGCTGCGGTCTCCTGCCGATGCAAGGCAGGCAAGCTCCTGGACGCAAATCAAGGCGGGCTCTTGGCTCGGGAACGTGCCGCTCAGACTGCTGCGGATGATCTGATGTCAGAGGTGAAGCAATGACCGGCCCAGACAAGCGCGGCAGCATGGCCCATGTGTTTGAGGCCTACAACACCCGCCAGAAGCGCCGGAAGCCCTGGCTGGCTGGCTGGGGTGCGGCCTTGACCATTGCGGGCGCCGGCGGGTTTCTCGCCGTCCTCCTGGGCCAGGCATGGCTCCAGTGGATGCTGCACGAGACCTGCCCTTTCTAACACTCCGGCACCCGGTCGATAGCTGCCATGCATCCCGGGAGCCCAACTTGCCGGCGGATGACACAAGCCACCGCTCACGGATCGCTTAACCAGCCATCCGCCGGCCTCTTATTGCCTCGAAAGGAGAGAACAATGAAGGACTATGTAGACCCGACAAACGGCACCGATATTATCACTCTGCCCGAGAAAGCAGACCTGCCCGCCTACTTCCTCAGGGAAGGCGGTATCGAAGAACTCGTCACAAAGATCGAAGCCGAAGTCGACAGGGTAGAACACGACTACAGCACTGCCAAAGGCCGTAAGTCCTCCCGGTCTTATGCCTCCAAGGTTTCCAGTTCCAAGACCTTGCTGGAAACCGTTCGCAAGGAGATCACTGCAGACTGGCGGGAGAAGACCGCGAAGGTGAACGCGGCGGGCAAGATTGCTGTGGAGCGACTGGACGCGCTGCGCGACCGGATCAGGGCCCCAGCGGACGCCTTCGAGAAGAAGGAAGCCGATCGCCAGGCCGCGCACATGCGGGCTATGGATCAATTCGGCCTGGAAGAGCTGAGCGCGCACAGCGGTGTGGCCGAGCTGAAGGCCAAGATCGAAGCCATTGAAGCGGTGGAAATCGGCACCTCCTGGGAGGAGTTCGAAGGTGAAGCCCGCGAGGCCAAGGCCGCCGCGCTGACCAAGTACCGTTCCGATCTGGGTATTGCAGAACAGCGCGAGGCAGCCGACCGGGAGCTGGAAGAGCTTCGCCGGGAGAAGGCGGAGCGCGAGGCCCGGGAAGCCGAGGAAAAGGCCGCCAAGGAGCGCGAGGCGCAGGAGAAGGCTGCCGCCGAGGAGACGGAGCGCCAGCAGCGCGAAGCCTCTGAGCGTGCCGTACAGGAGGCCAAGGAAGCCGCTGCACGAGAGGTTCAGGCCGCCAAGGAAGCCCAAGAACGTGCCGAACGTGAAGCTGAGGAGCGCGCCGAGGCAGCTGCCAAGGCAGAACGTCTCCGCTTTGCTCGGGAGCAGCAGGCGGCAGCAGAGGCGGAAGCCAAGCGCAAGGCAGACACGGCGCACCGCCTGAAGATACGCACCGAGATCGTGCAGTCCTTCACCAACATGGAACCGGACGGTTGGGAAACGACCGTGGACGCCATGATCGACGGGAAAATCCCACACGTGAAGGTCAGCCTGTAATCCGCGAACCGACCGCGGATGGCCGGGAGAGCGCGGTGCAAGTTCGGCCCTAAAGCACAGACCGCGCCGCCCTGGGCATGGCGACGAGAAACTGCCCACCCACGAAAGGATAGATGAATGGCAAACGATATTCTGGAAGCGAAATGGGCGGAAACCATTCCCGACCTGCCAGACAACGAACCGGCCCGGTATTTCAATGTCGTCGGCAAATACTGCACCGCTGAACGCGATTACATCGAGATCACCCGCATCACCGTCCAGACGGATGAACCCGGCCTGCACTGCAATATGCGCCGCGTCTGCATCTGGAATGAGGAGACGCTGCTGGCGGAGTTCCCGTTCATTGCGGCCGGCGCCGTGGGGTATGTGTGATGACACCGCTTACAGGAGAATGGATTGAAGACTGGATCGCTGGCATTGAGCCGAAACCGGAGCCCCTGCCCCCTTTCAAGATCGAGGCCGTGGTCAAGTTCAATAGAGGCGAAGCCTTTGTTCTGAACCGCGAACCCAAGTTCATATACGAATTTCAGGGCAAGGACCTGATTGCCCGCGACGGACCGTTTGTAGATTTCCTGCAATACGAAGCACCAAGAGGTCGGTTTAAGGCTTTCGCCGGACGCGAGCTCCCCCTGCCAATGAAGGACGGTTCCTCGACGCTAGCCAAAGGCCAGTACTGGTCCGCGCACCTGCCTGGAATGTCGAGCATCACATACAACACGAAAGAGAAACTGCTGAAATGCTACGTCTATTTCGGATGTATGGGTGACCCCGAGGCGCTGAAAGCCCTGCGTGATGCCTACACGGGCGATGTCTACCCCTATTACGCTTACGAAGCCGTGATTCAAGCACCGGGGCTTCGCATCAAAGCCTTCAATGCAGAGCGCCGATTTGATCGCGCCAAGCAGCACATCCTTCGCAACCTCCGATCCATCAAGCGGGAGCGTGACGATCTCCTGCGTTTCGTCAACGGGAGCGCCCAATGACCCACAGTAACATCATTGATCTCGACCTGATCATCGTGCGCCTGACCGACAAGGCCGCTCTGGTGAAGGGCGCGGAGGACGCCGACGCCATTTGGCTGCCGCTGTCCCAGATCGAACTGGACGGGGAACCCGGCGCTGTCGGCACCGTCAGCCTGCCCGACTGGATGGCGCAAGAGCGGGGCCTGATCTGATGACACCAGAGATCCGCACCCTCGCCCCCGGCGAGAAAATCTCTTCCCCGGGGTTCTACAACATCCCGCTGGATGTCCACCACAGCCAGTGCTGCGAAGGCGTCAGCGTCACCAGCGGCGTGCTGCGCCGCATGAAGCTGGAGTATCCTGGCGATGTCTGGGCCTTCCACGACCTGAACCCGAACCGCTGGGAGCGCGAGGAGACTGACGCGCTGCGCATGGGTCGGGCGATGGCGGCCTATGTCGAAGGCGGCGAGGCGGAGGTGGAGCAGCATTTCTATGTGCTGCCTGACAACCGCCCGCAGCGCCTGACCCGCCAGCAGATGGTTGCCATCAAGGAAGGTCGCGGCAGCAAGTCGGCCATGCAGTCCCTGTCCTTCTGGAAGGAAGCGGACGCCGACCCGCGCGACAAGATCACCGAAAGCCAGATGGACCTGATCCGGGACATGGGCCGGGCTCTTAAACTGGATCCGGCGGCGCAGGCTCTGCTGGGCGGCATCCCTGAAGTAACGATGGCATGGTTTGATGAAGCAACGCAGATCTGGTGCCTGTCCCGTCCTGATCAGGTCGCCTTCGACGGCTTTGTTGGCGATTACAAGAAAGTCAGCACGCAGGGGCAGCCCTTCGACAAGGGCATCTGCAACCGGCTCATCAAGAAACACCGCTACGACATGCAGATGGCCTTTGCCCATGAGGCCTTCGAACATCTGACCGGCTACCAGCCGCAGGCAGTCGGCCTTGTCTTCCAGTCTGACCGGCGGCCGCACTTCGTCATCCCCGTCGAGGTCGGGGAGGAGGAAACCGCTATGGCCCGCTTCCACAATCACCAGCAGCTGCGCCGGTTCCGGGAATGCCTGGACAACGGCCACTGGCAGGAGCCCGGCGAACACCCCGGCATCTTCCGTTGGTCCGATGAAGAACGGGAGAGAATTCTTGAGGAAATGAACAAGGAGGCCACCGCGCCATGAGCACAACCGAACAACCACTTACCGAAGATCAGTTGCGCGCGCAGCGTGAGCAACAGCTGGTCCTTCGCGAGAGGCGCCGGCAAGAGCTGGGGGAGACCCAGTTTGCCACCAACGCCCAGGGCGGCGCGCTTATGCAGCCCCGGAATGGCAAGGAACTGATGGACATGGCCAACATGATGGCCACCTCCGGCAGCATGATCCGCGATTTCTATCGGGAGAGCCCAGGTGACTGCGCGGCCCTGATCATGATCTGCCAGCCCTATGGCTTCAATCCGTTCATGGTCAGCTGGAAGACCTACAAAGCCAGCAAGAATGCCGATGCGCCTATTTCCTTCGAGGGCCAGTTGGTCAACGCAATGGTGAACCAGTCAGCACCTATCAAGGGTCGCCTGAAATACAGCTACGATGGCGAAGGCCCAACCCGGCGCTGCACCGTTGTGGGCATCGACCGGGAGATCGGCGAGGAAATCACCTACACCACTCCCGAGCTGAAGAGCATTCCGACCAAGAATTCCCCTCTCTGGAAAGGGGACCCGGATCAGCAGCTTGGCTATTTTGCGGCCCGGTCTTGGGCGCGGCGTCACTTCCCGGAACTTCTTCTGGGCGTCTACACCCGTGAAGAGATCGAGGAGGTGCCCCGCGTGCCTCGTGACGTGACGCCTGCCGAGGCCAAGCCGGGCGGCTTTGCGGCAATGGCTCAACGCGCGCGCCAGCAGAAGGAAGAACCCGAGGACGCGATGGATCTGGAGGCCGAAGCCGACGAGCAGGCCGCGCCGATCGAGGGCGAGATCCTGCCGGATGACGATGAGAGCGATCCGGAGGCCAGCGAAGAGACGCAGGCGCCCGAAGGTCAGGAGCAGGAGCAATCCGGCCCCTTTGAGTTTGATGTGGGCTTCACCGCCTTCCAGCAAGGCAAAGCGGCTGCTGACTGCCCCTATGCCGAGGACGACCTTGAGCACCGGGCGCCATGGATTGCGGGCTGGAAGTGCGCTCAGCGCGAAGAAGGTGCGGAAGCATGAGCCTCGACACAATGCCAGCCCCGACATCCGATCTGCAGCACGAAATCGAACACCTGAAGGCCAACCGGGACGTTCTGGAAAAAGCGCACGGCGACCTGGCCCGCTCCAACGAGCAGCTGCTGTCCAGCAACCGGGAGCTGGAGGAGGAGGTGCAGGACCTCCGGGACCGTCTGGACCGGGCGAAGAATGCCCACTTCGAGCTGCTGCGCGATGTGCAGAGGACCCTTCCCACTGTCACCCGCCTCTTGTCCGAGAGCGCGTCCGACATTCTCGACGCATATTCGTGAGGCCCATCATGAACGACCAAGTGACAGAGCAGGACCCGTCCGACCCAGAGGTTCAGGCGCGGATGCGCCGCAACCAAAAGGTTGCCGCAGAAGCCAAAGAGCTGATCATCAAGCGCCACAAGAAGCAGGGCGTGGAAACCTGCTTTGAAAACACGGCAAACACCATCGGCGTGCTGTGCTCGGAGCTGATCCTGGACAGCCACGCCCTCGCCGGTGAGCCGCTGGCCAATGCCATGCGTGACCTTCTTCACCATCATATCGACCGCGCCCTTTTCGCCGTTCATGCCTCCAAGGACGCACAAAACCCGGCTTCGCCGAAAAAGCACTGAGGTTCCCCCATGACTGGTTTTATCACCCCTAAAGAAGCCCAAGCCACATTGGCTTGCCCTCTGTCACGCACCTTTGGAGACGACGCTCTGATGGCCAGCTGCCGCGGCGCCGGCTGCGCGGTATGGCGCTGGACGCCGATCCCGGCCAAAGACCCGCGCTTTGTGCAGGCCGCAAACACGGAAATGAACCGGCTGCATGCCGCGCACAAATTCGACAACCCACTGTCTGCTCGCAAAGTGAACGGCTTTCACCAGGAGGCCGTGGCCAATATCCATAAGGCCCCCAAGGACCACGGATTGCCGGAAGGCCCCGAGCGCGGGTACTGCGGCCTGGGCGGGGAGCCGAAGGCATGAACGAGTTTGCCCGCATCCATTCCCCGCACATGCTTCCAAAAGTCCGCTCTGGCGCGATCATGGAGGCCGCCAAAGGCTCCCCCTGCACGCTTCGCATCGCATCCTTCATCCCGGGCCGCAGCTGCACCAGCCGGGAGACATCGGTGGGCTGTCACCTCCCCATTTGGGGCAAGGGCGTCTCAACAAAGGTCACGGATATGGCCGTCGCATTCGGGTGCTCCAACTGCCACGCCATCATCGACGGCGTGGATCGGGAAGCCCTCCGCTACCTCGAAGAGAAGTTCGGGGCCGCGATGACCACACGGATGCTGCACGGGCTGACCGAGACGCATTCCTTGCTGATCAGCAAGGGAGTCATCGAAATCCCAGGCGCCACCTTCATCTGATCGGAAGCACGCATGAACCAGCTTGCCACAATCCCCGCAACACGCCTTGCCCCGTGCGTGAAACCTCGCCCCGTCGCAAACTATGGTGAAACGAAGCTGAGCATGGAAGACCGGTTCCGCGCTCGGATGCTAATGGCGCAGAAGATGCCGGCACCACGGCAGGAACCGAATTCTTCACCTCAAGGATACAGCCCTGAAGAGCACCGGCAGATCCGGGACAAGACCATTGAAGTCGCCGATGGCAAGTGGCTGTCCTCTTTTACGATTGCCCGGCGTGTGGGCGCTGAAAGATCCGTGGTAGGCAGCAAGATTTCTGAGCTGGTTCGTCAAGGCGTCATGATCGCCAAGGGCCCCCGTGGCAAGCGCCTCTACAAGAAGAACCCCAAGAAGACCGAAAGCCGATGCCGGGATGAGCGCCTGAAGGAGCGGACCGAACTGGTTGGCAAGATCGTTGCGGATCAGCCCGGCGTTACCAGGAGCGAAGTTGTCAAGGCAACGGGGCTGACCAAGGGGCAGGTAGAAACCTCTCTTGAAACGCTCTTCAAGCTAGCTCTGGTGCGCCGGGAGATCGGCCCAAAGGGGCGAGCATTCAGATACTTCCCGGCCGAAGTTGAGGGGAAGGAAACATGATCGAATTCCTCGCAGGCATTGCCATTGGCGCGGGCAGCGTGATCGCCCTCGCCTTTGCGCCCCGCCGCAAGCGCACCGCGCCGCCGGCTCCTACCACGCCAACGCGCGCGCAGTTGGAGAACGCAATCAGTGTTGCACGCACGTATTTCGCCACCATCCAGAAGCGTGAGGGGTTTGAACCCATGTCCGGGAAGCTGGCCAGATCTGGAATGGCCAGGATGGAACGGGCACTTTCCGCCCCCACCCCGGCACACACCAACACCGACACCATGGAGGCAGTATGAGCGACGACAGCCGATATGAGCGCGCAGGCGGCGGCGCATTCCCGTTCACTGAGCAAGGCCCAGGCGGTGAAACCTCAATTGCGGATCCTGGCATGACGCTGCGCGACTGGTTCGCTGGACAGGCTATGGCGGGCCTATCGACTCTGGCCACAGATTTCCCCGCAAGCGAACTCGCGAACGACGCCTACCTCTTTGCCGATGCTATGCTGAAGGAGCGCAGCAAGTGACCCACCCCGACACCAGCACTGCGGCCGTAGAGGCCCGCTGTCAGCACCTTGATTACGTCGCCCATGACCGGAATTCACAGGATGCCGCGTTGATGCGGGCGCTGGCGGCGGAGCGGGATGCGCTGGAGGCAAAGCTTGAAGCAACACTGATCGCCTCAGAAACACTTGGGGCAGCGGCGCGCAATGCCGGGGAACGTGACGGGCGCAAGGCAGCGCTGGAGGAGGCTATCGCAGTATGCGAGCGGGGAGACATTCTCACCGCTGACAGTGCCGCTGCCCACCTTCGCCACCGTCGCGCCCTCCAGCCCCAGCAGGAGGAAGGCTGATGACTGACATGACGGCCCGTTCCGTGAAGTTCATCTACACCAACTGGAAGGGTGAAACCTCCGAGCGTTGGGCAACCCCGCTTTCATTCCGCTGGGGCACGGCTGAGTGGCACCCGAAAGCCGGCTGGCTGATGCGCGCCTTCGATCACGACAAAGGGGCGGAACGGGAATTCGCGCTTCGGGACTGCATCTTTTCCCGCCCCGTCCCCGCCGTGACGGTGAAGCCGCTGGATTTAGAGGAAGCTGCGCAAATAATCTACGAGCGTGGAATGCGTTATCTTCGCCTTGATGTTCCAAAGTGGTTCCCTGGCGGCAATAGTTTGGCGCAAAATGAAGCTCGCTCGATTGCCGCCGCCCTCTCTCCCCAGCCCTCCCCGCAGGTGACGCCGGAACAGGCGGCGCGGGTAGATTACGTTTGCCCAGATGACGATACGGCACTGAACTATCTTGAGGCCACGTATGGCAACGATATGCGCTGTGCAGTGTCTTGCATGATTGACGCCATCCGCGCCATCGCAGGAGGTGACGCATGAGTGCAAATTTCCCTTGTCACGGATGTTGGTGGAAAGAGTCCGGTCGTTGTTTCAATGACAATTTAGGCCTTGGCCCCGCCCCAAGAGACACGCCCATTTTTAGCGGCCAAAACGGCTTTGAAATCACCGACAGGCATCTCGAAGTTTGCGCTGAGGCGCGCAACAGGGGGCGCCGTATTGACAATGCTCGAAGCATCCTTGCCCGCGCCGCACTACAGGAGGCGAAATAGATGGGCTGCCCGGACAAGCCCGCGCCGCCGACCCACCTGAACCGCCCCCGCCAGAGTGCGCCCACGATCAAGCAGAAGATCCGCCAGGCGCAGACATACAGTGGCCGCTACCGCAAGAAGCCGGTCACCTTGCCGACAATGCCGAAGTTCAAGAAGGACGCCTAAGCCATGGCCGCGCCACGCGTTACAGAGGCTGCCATTCAGCGCGCCATCAAGGCCGCCCAGGACACCGGCATCCCTATTGGTGCGGTGATCGTGAACAACCTCGACGGGACAGTACGCATAGAGGTCCAGGTGCCGGAATCATTGGACGAACATCCTAAAGTCGTGCCACCCTTAGCCCCCAAGAAGTGGAATAAGGGGTGAGTGATTTGAAGGTCCACTTTCCGGGGTATGTGATTGAGCGCAATCGCAACGGATCTCCGCGGTATCGTGTCCGCGTCGAAGGTCAGAAGGGGCGCAAAATCACTGTTCCGGTTGGGCACGATCACCCGGACTTTCCGAACCATTACTATGCTGCCAGATCGGGAGAACTGTGGGCGCCAACCGAGACCCGTTCCGTGGAACGCTCTCTAGACTGGCTGAAAGACCGGTATCTGACCTATCTGGAAAAGATGGTGAAGGCCGGCAACCTCTCTGGCGACACCCTGAAGCAGCGCCGTTCGATGTTGAAACGGGTTTGCGATTTTTCCGACCCGGAAGGTACTCGATACGGTGAATGCGATCTGGATGCTCCTCCAAGCGCCTTTGTAGCAATCAGGGATGACTGGGCAGACCGGCCCGGCGCGGCCGACAACATGATCAAGTCGATACGCGCGATGTATCAGTGGGCCATTGAGCACGGCACCACCTCCACGAACCCTTGCGCCGGCATCGGCAAGATCAATCTGAATTCCAAAGGCGCCACCCCCTGGACGGCAGACGACTTGAAAAAGTTCAAGGAATGCCATCCCAAAGGGGGCACTGCTCATCTTTGGCTGACCCTCCAAGCCTTCACCACCTGCCGGATCGGGGATGCTGTCTGGCTCGGGCGGGATCAGGAGAAGATCTACAATGGGCAGATCTACCTTGAGTATCAGCCGCGCAAAAAGGGTTCGGCGCCGGTCTCCATTCCTATGCTCCCGCCACTTTATGAAGCCACCAGGGCAGGCAAAGTGGTTGGGCCGTCATACATCCTGAATAGCAGCGGCAGGCCCTATAAATCCACCGAAGGCCTGCGGGTGCGGGTGCAGAGATGGCTGAAGGAAGCCGGGATCACCGAAAGATCATCTCACGGCATCAGGAAGGCAATGGGCGAGCTTTTGGCTGAGGAAGGATGTTCCCAGCACCAGATCATGGCCATCATGTCCCACACCCAGGCAAAGACATCTGAGGTCTATACGAAGGGTGCCGAACGCCGGATTTTGGCCACCGGAGGGATGCAAGCTCTGGCCACTCTGGACTGGTGAGGTGTACCGCACCCCGAATTTGCGGTACACCCGACCTAGCAAAATATGGCTCGAACGCACCTTTTGATATTCCTGCCGGGCCTACCACCCTCCCCGCCCTGCCTCCGGTTCGGCTGCGCTGTTTCGACCCTTCCCGATCCACCGATTTACGTCCGGAAACGGCCGATGCCATTCCAATCCCCGGTCTGGCAGGAAGCTTTTGCTTTTTTCTAACCGCCAGATGGCTAAAGTGGCCAATGAGCAGGCCGGTTTTATTCGTTTCGTTGTGTTTCCAAGCTGTTTTAGGGCATCCATCCGGCCACTAGACCTGTAGAGGCACGAAAGAGCACAATGGCAACCGAAAAACTCACAATCATCAAGGCAGACGTCAAGAACGAGGTGACCAAGGCGGTGAAGCCGAAGTTTGTTCAGCTCGGCAATATGAATTTTGCCGCCACCGTGGAAGTCGACAAGAAAGTGGCCGCCGAACTGGATACCGACGCCCGTTTTGTCGCCAAGCTTTATGATGACGCCACCAAGGAGTATAAAAAGCTTCTGGCCGAATGCAGCCTGCGCGTCAGCCAGGCCAATGATCTGGGTTCGGTGCTGCCGCTGACAGATAAGGAATGCAAAGAGCTGGACGCAGACATCAAAAAGATCTTTGCCAAATACGAAAAGTCGATTGAGCAGGTCGCGACAAAACATTTCGACAAGTGGAAGCAGGCCAACAAAGACCGCAAGAAATACCGGATCAAGGTGGTCAGCGCGATTGTGCTTGGCAGCGCCTGCGCCATCGGCAGCACGGCGTCATTGGCAGCGGGTGCGGTGACCGGCGGCGTGTCGATTGCCGCCAGCATTTACGGCATTGCGCAAAGCATCGTCTCGGTGGCGCGCGCTGTGCAAAAGGTGACGTCCGACATCGTCAAAATCCATGGCGAGCTGGAAAAGGCACTGAAACAGCTGGTGAGCGCTTATGAGAAACAGTCCAAGGCCAAGGTGAAGGCCAAGGAGATCGGCAAGGAATTCCTGGCCGACTTCCTGATGATCGAAACCGCGGGCTTCAACCGGGTGGATAAGCATCTGGAGACCTACAAGGCCAAACTCAAGAACATCGATCTGGAGATTGCGGGCCTCGGCAAGGAGCTGAACAAGCTGCTGGATAAGCAGGGCAAGCTCGACAAGGAGATCGAGAAGAAGCTGGGTAAAATGGCCAAGGACCGCAACTATAAAAGCAAAAAGCTCGACGGGCTGTTTGCCGCCATGGAAGCGGCCCGCAAGGCCACGGCCAAGCTGATCAAGGATATCGAGGCGTATCACGTCAGCATCAAACCGGCCGAAAAATTCCGCGACAATGCACAAAAGGCCGTTGATGCCCTGCGCCACAAGGATCCGGTCTGGACCAAATGGGCAATCTGGATCGGCAGCCTGGGCCTTACAACCGCAGTGACCAGCATCGCATCGGGCGGGGAAAACCTGATCAAGGCCGCCTCGGCAATAGAACAGGGTTTCACCGCACTGTCCAAGGAACTTGCCTGAACCTGGCAGCACGCTTGCGGGCCGCTGAAGACAGCGGACCGCAAGCAGCCTGTCCGGACCAGCCCTGGCAAGGTATTGCCCCTCCAGCCTCGCCCACGGTCACACCCCGCGTTTGCTATTAAGCCAGGCAGTCAGGCCTGCGGTTTCCACTGCTGTCAGCGCCCTGTTGACCACACCATAGGCGTAAAGCTTCTGGCTGACCGGCAAATCCCGCAGCCCCGCGGCGATGGTCAGACCGCCGCTGATCACCACACCGGTTTCATCTGCGCGCCATTCTGTGGCCTGCGCTCCCAGATCCGGAAGCGGCACCGTCAAACGATCGTCAACCAGGTCGTTTGACAGATACCAGGCACCGCTGACCGGCTCCTGCATCAGCAGCGGCCTGAAGCTGTCCCCTCCCTCCTGCAGCGCATGGAGGCCGGGGACATTGCGCACTGAAACATTGCGCACCGATCCTTGGGTCGCGGGTGTGCCCTCGATCCAGAAGTTGCCACCGGAACCGTCGCCACGCAGCAGAACCTCAACCGTGCCATTGGCGACCTGCCAGGGGCCAATCCCTGTATCATCCGCGCTGGTCCCCACCCGGGCGCGGAAGCCCCCCGACAGAAAGCCAAAGACTTCGTAAGACACGAGATACCAGTCCCCCACCGTGATCCCGGCCCCATCCTTGTAGGCATAGGACGTGCCGGAACCATCACCGGTGCAGGTAAAGCTGCCATCGCCGTTGTCCGTGAAATTCCTGGTGGTTGAGAACGGAGCCGCGAACAGCTCCGTCCCCTGTCCGCTGAGGCGCTGCGCCAGCGGCCCGGCGCCCGCAGCGGCCATTACACCCTGTGCGCCATCCAGTATCAGCGCCACCGGATCGCCGGGACCGGCCACCGGTACCCGGCCTTTGATGTCCTGAAACATCCCGCCGGTGCTGGACGGATCCCAATGGCCGCCAAGCGCGCCGGGTGCATCAAACAGGGCAGCGGGCGTGAACGGGTGCGGTGCAGCCGCCGGACCGGTCAGCCTGGTGGCGGAATGCCCCAGCCCCAGCATCAGTACCACCCAGCCACGGATGCGGTCGTACCCGTCGCTTCAATACCCGCTGCGGAAAACCCGATGGTTTCACCGGCGATAACCGCATAGGTGATGATTGTGCCCGCCTCATCGCGCAGCACCAGATCCCCCGAGGCCAGCACCCGCAGCACCCGCGGCCGGACCGGCAGGTCGGTGCCGTCCTGCGGCGTGATCAACATGTGATGAGTGGCAGGGCTTTCCAGCCCGCGGCGGTGGTTGGAAAACGGATCAATCTGAGGCATGAGAGCTCTCCCAACAGTGTTTCTTTCCCGGACAAGCTGCCCGGGGCCCGATTGATAGCTGCAAAGAAAGAAGATTGGGAAAAGCGGGCGTGCGCTGCAGGCCGCCGCTACGCAACACCTGATCGCATTCAGGCGCCCGCCCCGTTCGGCGGCCAGTGCAGCTGCCAGTGCGGATTAGCGGTCAGCGCGCGATTACGATGTCAGCCTTCAGCCCGCCCAGATCCGTGCTTTCGCCCAGCCGCAAAGTGCCGCCATGAGCACGTGCAATGTCCGCCACAATCGCCAGCCCGAGGCCAACACCAGACCCGCGGTCCTGATTACGGGCCGGATCCAGCCGGGTAAACGGGCGGATGGCATCGCCGCGCTGGCTGGCTGGAATGCCGGGGCCGTCATCTTCGACCCGGATCCGCATGGAGCGCTCGGTCATCGCCACAGAAACCCGCGCTTGCGAGCCATAGCGCACAGCATTGGATATCAGGTTCTCCACCGCCCGCCGCATCGGCTGGCGGCGCAGCATCACCTCGCCCGCGCCGGACATTCCGCCCAGCGTCACCTGTTTTTCCTGGCGCTGCCAATCGCTGATGATGGTACGGACCAGCTCTTGCGGGTCCACCGGTTCAGGTTCGCTGACAGCCGCCCCGCGGGAAAAATCCAGGAATGCATCCAGCAGCGCCTGCATTTCATCCACGTCGCGCAGCATCGGTGCGGCGTCCTCCTCGTCCAGCATCGCCAGTTCCAGCTTCATCCGCGTCAGCGGCGTGCGCAGATCATGGCTTACGCCTGACAGCATCAGCGTGCGCTGCTCGATCTGCCGCTCAAGCCGGGCCCGCATATCCAGAAAGGCGCTGCCGGCCGCCCGCACCTCCAGCGCGCCGGCCGGCGAATACGGCACCGCCCGGCCGCGCCCGAAAGCCTCTGCCGCATTGGCCAGCCGCTTGATCGGGCGCAGCTGATTGCGCATGTAAAGGAATGAAATCAGCATCATCAGAAAGCCGAACAGCAGCATGGTGACAATCAGCTGATGCGGTGCTGCGGCAGTTACCCGGCGGCGGTCAAAGCTGAGTTCCATCAGCCCATGCGCCGAGCCGAAATAGACCTGCACCGTGCGGTCCGCCGGGAACCGCGCCGCGAGAAACCCCGGAAACGTCTTTTCCAGCTCTTCGCGCACCACCCGGCCGGAAAACTCAATCAGGCTGAACTGATCCTCCGGCAGCGGCGCACCGGGCGGCAGAAACCGTGCCTGCATTTTCAGCGGCTGCAGCAGCGGCCCCATCTGCGCCAATGCGGCCTCCTGATCCGGGGCGCTGTCCGCCACCTGGCGCAGCAACTCGAACTCGCGCTGAATGGTGGCCGTCATCTGCACGGTCACATCCTCCAGATCGCGTTTGATGAACACGACCGACACCACAATCTGCAGCGCCACAATGGGCACCACCAGGATCAAAGCCGCACGGGCATAAAGACTGCGCGGCATATATCGTTTGAGCCATTTGAAGAACATGGGCTAAGCCTATAGGGCGGTTGGAAAAGAGGAAAGACGATCCAGGCGCGCACCGGCCAGGAAAACAGCAGCGGAGCAAAACCATGCAGGCACCGGATGAATTCAACCCGCAGGCAGGCCTGGCCGAGGAGTTGGAGCCAGGCCTGCGCCGCATTCTGGCGCCGAATCCTTCGCCGATGACATATCGCGGCACCAATACCTATGTGATCGGCACCGGCGGCCTGGCCGTCATTGATCCGGGGCCGGAGTCCGAACCGCATCTTGCCGCGATCCTGGCCGCTGTGCAGCCGGGCCAAAAGATTACCCATATCATCGTGACCCACAGCCACCTGGACCATTCGCCGCTGTCCCGGGCGCTGGCCCAGGCAACCGGTGCGCCGGTCTATGCCTTTGGCGGGCCCGCAGCCGGGCGCAGCGCGGTCATGCGGCAGCTGGCCGCCGACGGGCTGGCCGGCGGCGGTGAAGGCATCGACACCGGGTTCTCTCCTGACATGACAGTCGGCGACGGCGACGGCGAAATGATCCGCGGTGACGGCTGGGAACTGGAGGTCATCCACACGCCCGGCCACCTCGGCAATCACATTGCACTGGCTTGGAATGATGCCTGTTTCACCGCCGATCATGTGATGGGCTGGGCCAGTTCGCTGGTGTCGCCGCCGGATGGCGACCTGACGGATTTCATGGCCTCCTGCCGCCGCCTGCGCCAGCGCAACTGGCGAGTATTTCACCCAGGCCACGGCGCCCCGATCTTTGATCCTGCCGGACGGCTCGATTGGCTGACCGCCCACCGCGAATCCCGCGAGGCCGCAATTCTGGACGCGCTTCTAATTGCGCCGGCCAGCGCGGCCTCCTTAGCCCGGCTGATCTATACCGAGACCCCGCCGGCTTTACTAAAGGCTGCTGAGCGCAACGTTTTCGCTCACCTTGTTGACCTCACCGGCCGCAAGTTGGCCGCGCCGCAAGGCGTCCTTTCCGCCACCGCCGTATTCGAACAGCGCGGCGGTTGATTTTTTTCAAAAAAGTCTCTCACGCCCTCTGGACGCCTGATCCCGAGGGCGCTATACGGCACGGACCGTTCCGGCGTAGCTCAGCGGTAGAGCAGTTGACTGTTAATCAATTGGTCGTAGGTTCGATCCCTACCGCCGGAGCCAACACACATATGCAATGTGTTGGAAATGGACGATAAGACACTTCACCTTGAGGGTCTTAGACTGTTGCACCACCCCTTGAAACACCCGTTATTTGCACCGCCTGCGAGAGTCGGGCACTCAGTGCAATTTAGACGCCCTGGCGGGACACCAGTGGAACTATCGTAGCCGGTCCCTGAGGACTTCGTAGGGCGACTTTCCTTTGTGCGCGCCATGCGGTCTGTGGAAGCTCTAAAATCGCTCCCGCCCAGATGCGCAGTTCCACGCCTGATGCAAGCATGTCCGCTGCCGGGATCCTTGGCATGCCAGTGGAATTCCGCCTGGACCTCACGGCCGTTGTCCGACCGGATCTCACGAAGACGGCAGGCGTCCTGATGCTGCGGGCCGGGTATACGCTCAGGAAGCAATCAATGCGCAAGGTTCAATGGTAAGCGTTGCATCTGACCCCCGATTTATTGTCTTTCGGCACCGATACTCCACCACTATATTGGCGCGTAGCGCCAATATAGAGATGAATTCCAATCAGGTCGCATCCGTTCCTTTATTTTATTTTCTGATGCTCAAAGCAGCGTACAACATGGGATGAACTCGAAATTTTGTAGTTCCATCTATTTGCCGCTCTGCAACCGGTCGGTTGGTTTCAAAAATCCAATCCCAAGGCCGGTCTTCACGAAGCTTCAGCCCGACAGCCCCGATAAGATGCAAACGATACAAAACCATTTGGCATAGTTCGATTGGCTCGAGATGAATGCTCTCGTTTACATAGCTAACCAACCTGAGCCAAATTTCATCTGAGTGTAAATCTGAATCTTGACCAAACGCGTCATACAAATTGTCTATGAACTTGGAGTGTGCCAGTTCACTCGCACTTCGGTATGCTGGTAAGCCCCTAAGTTGCTCCAACAGGATCGCGATTCCCGGAAATGTACCAGACCACTCGTGAATGAGTGTTTCGTGGCGCAGGTTGGAGTAGTTAGCTTCGCCCTTGAGAAAATTGTTTTTGCTTATTGCAGATTTGTTATCAGCAGCCTGCATTGCCAAGTTGATGAAGTTAATTATATCCCGAGGTCTCCGCAGGGTTCTTTCGTAGATATAGTCCCAAGGGTTCGATTTCGTGGTTGGATTCTGCTTGAACACGTCGGAAAAGCCAACGTTTTCGGATGAATACTGGCGGCGACACATCTCGCCTATGCGCTTTTCCGCGAGTTCCTTCAGTTGAGGTTCGGACCATCTCAATCGAATGATGAGATCATCATACTTTTCAATTTGGCGCCTTCCGGATGGCGTCTCTTGTACCATCCTAACATATAGGTCGTTGCGTAGAGACACTACGACTTGAAAATTTCTTAACTTTTTCAGGTTTTTCAAGCTTTCGAACAAAGCTTGAAGAAGTTGAAATTTGATGTCCTCATCTACCCAATGCTCGTCCAAGCCGTCCACGGTGATGAAGTACTTATCTTGCCTACCGCGAGTATAGTCTGAAAGCGCAGAAATAACGGATGGGATTTCTGTTAAGGTAGCTTGGTTTAGAAACTTTCTTGCACGTTGCTGAAGTTGGATTTTCTGTTGAGACCCAAGGCTGTGAACGTATCCGGCTTTTGCGACAAACTTCTTCAGTTCACCGCCGAAGTTCGCATCAAACTCCTTTTGCAATGAGTCGGTAAGCTCGATAACATTTTCGTCTATAGTATTCCAAAACTGCTCTGCATGATTTTCTACAAAGCTCTCCAGTTTATCTCTGGCTCGCCCGCGAGTCAGTGTGTCAATCAACCTAGCCACTTTGTATTGAAACTGGTCTTTGTCGCGGGCATGAGTTGCAAGTTTTATATACTCAATACAGAAAACGTGTTTCCATAGCGCTTGGAAGAATAGGCTTAAGTCAACTCCCAGAGAGGTGAGAAACAGAATGGTGTCGCTGTTCGCAATGTGATTCATCGCCATGTCATGAACAGCAAGGTCAGACACGTTTTCTTCTTGCTTGTTGATCATTCGCAGAATTGCAGTCTTTCCCGCACCAGTGCTGCCCAGAAGAAATGTTGTCGGTGAATTTACGTCTGTGACTTCGCTGTATGCAGGGTGATCTACGAAACACTTGAAGAGAAACTCGTCGTCATGTTCAGCGCCGTTTTGCCCGATGTTGATGCTGTCGTTGAATACAATTTTGTCGGCACTCACCTTAATCTCCCAAGTCATAGAATGCGTCGGGAGTCTTGTGCATTTCGAGCGCTAGGTCCACCCCAATAAGTAGATGGGGAGGCATGAAAAAAGCCAAAAAGTGAATTTGAAATCAACCTTTTGATCCAACGAGGCGACCGCCACAACGGTCGCCTCAATCCTCTCTCGCAGGATTTTCGCATGAAACTCAACGTTCGTCATGTCGACCGTACTAGGTCACCATCGACCCGGTACTTTTGAGCAAAACTGATTTCCGCTCTACTTTGAAACGCGCGGGAACATTCCAGGGCAGTAGTTTGTCGTAGTCGCTGCGAGGCAACTTCGCCGCGATCTGGTCCAGCACCCAATTCAGATATGGTTCGACATTGACTCCGTTGAGCTTGCAGGTTTCGACGATGGAGGACAGAATCCCCCACGCTTCCGCGCCTTCGTCGCTGCCCATGAACAGAGCGTTCTTGCGAAGCAAGATCGACGGCTTGAACATGCGCTCGACAGCGTTGGTATCGAGATCAATACGCCCATCATCGACGAAGAGCACCAGTTCTGGCCAGTGCTTTTGTGCATAGTTGATTGCCTTCGCCATCCTGTTTTTCGACAGATGGCGGCCCGAACATTCATCTAGGAATGCCTTTAGGCGAGCAAGTATGGGGGCGCTGAACTTCCGGCGGTGTGCTTCCCGAACCGTCGGAGGCTTGCCCCTTATCTTGTCTTCCTCGGCATAAAGTTCTGCGATCATCCGGATCACAATTCTGGCGTCTTCGGTCTTGTTGAACTCGTACTCGTCCGTGAAGTGCCGCCTCGTGTGTGCCCAGCACTTTGGAGAGATGATGCCTTCAACACCCGTTCCTTCCCGTCCCAATTGCCCGTAACCAGCGTAGGCATCTGTTTGAACGATTGCAGTGACGCCGTTGAGAAGTTCGTGGATTTTGTACATCGCCCTCGTTCTGCTTGGGCAATACAAGACAATGGGTGGCTGATTGCCGCCAAAGGACCGGTCATCGCGGTGAATTGCAAATAGATAGCTCGTGCTGGTTTTGCCCTTGCCCGGTGCGAGCATTGGTACAGTCGTTTCATCCATTAATAGACGCGCACTGTTCTGTTGCAGTTCCGACTTCAGCAATTCGTAGACGGGCAGAAGGGCTTGCGTGGCTACTCGATTTGACCATTTCATCAAGGTACTGCGTTTCAGATCAACACCATTTGCCTTGTGAATGTTCTCCTGTCGATACCACGGCAACTGCCAGCCAAAGCGCATAGTCACAGCGCTGGCTAGAACGCCGTTGCTCATTGTCGTCTGAGGAAAAACACGTGGAATGAACGGAGTGCTAATCACTTTATTTTTTACACGACACCGGTATCTCGGATACTGGCGCACCGCCACGAAGTGGCGCGCCGGGATCACCTCCAGAGTCTCGTTGATGTCATATCCGCGTATCCCTCCGCCGCATCCGCAGGGACACTTTCTGTTCGGAGTTCCCATGTAGATTTCGCGCCTTTCGAGGTGTGTCGAAAATTCGCGTTTGCCGCGCCCGTTGCGATTGCGAGGAGCCGCTGGCTTTGGGAGCGTACTTTCGCCGTGACTATTGTTCCTGTGGTTCTGCGAGGGGTCTTCTGGTGTGCCTTCCGGAGTTGAAGGGCCATTATTGTTTTGATCCATTTTGGGTTGTCCTTTGTCTGGATTGCGGTCTGAATTCGCGCCGAACACCATTTTCTTGAGATCGGCGACTTGCCCTTCCAGTTCCCTTATCTTCGCATCCTTGATACGTTTGGCTGCTTTTGCCTTATTCAACTCGGCGCGGAGGGCGGCAGTCTCTGACTGCATTTCCTTCAATAGAACTTCGACACGTTCAGCGAGATGGGAGCCTTCAGGCCCCACCAACGCAGCTATGTCTGCCAACAGGCGTTCAATTGTTTCATCCATGTCGTGAAGCGCAGCAAAAGGCTGCGCCCTCCAGCAAAATCAAAAGAGCGAAATCGCTCACTCAAGCTCGTGGGAACTCGGGCGGGAGGTTGGATGGAGACTCGAATTTCGATTAGCAAGTGAATTCACTAATTTCACAACTCAAGATTGAATCTTACTTCCAGAAAATTACAGAGCCGAGAAATTTGTGACGCAGGATTACCGGATTTTTTCTTTAAGAATAATTGGTTGTTGATGGAGATTTTAGGAACCAACGAAATCGCACAACCTTAGCGACCCTCGCGCCTCAAGTGATTCGGGCGATTTTGCAAAAGATAAATGCACGAAGGTGCCGACGGAAACGTCTCAAGCACCCGCTTTTGCCAGCCTTGGGTGATGGTAGTTCGCGGACTCAACACGCCGCCAGTCCAGACCTTCAAAGCGCGCTTCGAACTGGGCCTTTGTCATGGAGATGGTGCCCTCACTCAGCTTAGGCCAAACGAAGCCCGCCCCTTCGATGCGCTTGTAGACCAAAACGAGACCCGTCCCATCCCACATTAGTATCTTGATTTTGTCCCGACCTTTCGACCTGAAAACAAAGAATGCCCCTGAAAGTGGGTCGAGGTCGAAATTGCTGAGGACGTAGTTGGCTAGCCCGTCCATCCCCTTTCGGAAATCGACCGGGGTTGTGGCGAGGTAAATCTTGTAGGTGTTCGACGGCGCAATCATTGGAGTTGCCCCGCGACCTGAACGAGTTTCGCAAGATCACTTTGGGAAATCCCAAGAGGAAACTCGATAGCGACACTCCCACAGAGAATGCGTCCAAATCCTGTTTGGGTGCTGCGGGTCGGTGCAGCCGGTTCGACTGCCGGTGTCTCGTCCTCAATGTTCAAAGCAGCAAATGCCGGGCCTTCTACTTGGAATTTTTCACCTCGACTACGCCGATCTGCAACCGACCACTTGCGGACGAGGCATTCATGCGCGCCGATCTCTGCAGCTACATCACCGGCTGACTGACCTTCTTCCCGGATGCGGCGCGTGGCTTCCCATTTCAATTCGTTGGGCCAGATGTTCTTTCCAGAAGCTGACTTGCGAATTGTGAAACCCCAGACCTCGTACTCCGCCATTCTGACCTCCTGCCATGTACCGGGGGTCTGATACCATTTGGAGCCTTGGTAGGTTTAGAGGTCAAAGAGGGGGCTAGATGCAACGCTTACGTTCAATGCGGCAATAAAGAGAAGATCACGGTAGTATGGCTTTGCGAGCCAGAACCAAAAAAGCCCTCAAGTCAAAGACTTAAGGGCTTTTTATGGCTCCGGCGGTAGGGATCGAACCTACGACCAATTGATTAACAGTCAACTGCTCTACCGCTGAGCTACGCCGGAATACGAGATGCGGTATAGAAATAACTCCAATAGACGTCCAGAGGTAATTTGCGGTTTTGAACAACTTTTTTCGCCCCCGCTTGAGGGGCCGTTTTTGCCGGGAAGAACCGCAAGTCCTCCAAGGCCTGCCAACCTCCAACCAGCCGCCGGACAGGCCCCCGATTTGCACGCGCAAGACTGATGCCTGCGGTACGGCTAGTGCGTTTCTTCAGGTGCGTCCTTCGGAATCAATTCCTCCAGAAACGCCTGCAGCGGCGGGTTCTTCTCAGCCGCACCGGTTTGCTGAGCAGCAGACTGCGGCACGATGGCAAAATAGGCGTACGGAAGCGGCAGGCCAGGTTCACCAACCACGACGCCAAGACTGGCTGGATGCTTGGCCTCCGCCAGCATCTTTGGCACCAATGCAATGCCTGCCCCCTGCCTGGCCAGTTCCAGGGCTACCGCAGCGCCGCCGACACGCAGGCCTTTGCGCATGTTCGGATTTCTGGCCAGGCCAGCGGCCCGGAACCAGTTTGCCCAGGTCGGATGCGACGCATACTGCTCTCCCCAATCAGTATGTATCAGCAAAGCGTCCGGCACTGCGGCAATCCCGGATCCTGCTACATGACTGTCGTAAAACGCTTGCGTGCAAAACGGATGGGCCACATCTTTGAACAATGGCAGCTGGGTGTGCTGCGGATAAAGATTGCTCTCATAGGTTACCCTAAGATCGGTACGCGTATTCAGCAGGTCGACCGGGTCAGCTTCGATCCGCAGCTCGATCCCGGTGCCGGGGAACGCCTCCCGAAAGCGTGAAATGGCGGGGGCGACCCAGTTTTCTGCCAAAGACTGGATTGTGCTGACCGCAAGGCCAGAGCGGGCCTCAGTTTCAATGAGATTCTCCGTGGCCGTCGATATGGCCGTCAATGCTTCGGAAATTGCCGGGTAATAGGTCCGCCCGGCATCGGTCAGCAGCAGACGGTTATTCAACCGGTGAAACAGCGTTTTCCCAAGAAACGCCTCGGCATTCTTGACCTGCATGCTGACTGCGGCAGGCGACACGCCGAGTTCGGACGCCGCTGGCGTGAACCCGCCCAAACGCACCGCAGCCTCGAATGCTTTGAGTGCATTCAATGGAGGAAGGAGCATGGAAGCGGCCCTTTCTGAATCAGAAAAACTTAGGCCAGCCTCACATTTTTCGGTCTGTAAAGACATCGCACAAACGCCATCATGCCCCAAAAACGGGAGTGACGGACATGGCGCGCATGGAGATCGAATACCTGGGACAGCCGGAAGTGGACCGGGTGGCGCTTAGCAATGACGACATACTGGATGCGGTTGAGCAGACTTTGGTTGCAGCCGGCCGGAACAAAACCGTCATTGAGCCGCGGATGCATCTGACGCCGGATCCGGCGTTCAACGGGCACTTCAATGTGCTGCGCGGATATGTGGCGCCGCTGGACTATGCAGGCGTCAAGATCGTGGGGGATTACGTCGACAATTACAAACAGGGCCTGCCGTCCGAGCTGGCGCTTTTGAACCTGTTTTGCCCCAGAACCGGGGCACCGCGCGCCGTGATCGACGCCGCGGGCATTACCGATATGCGCACCGGTGCGCTGACGGCCCTGGGCGCCAAATGGCTGGGGCCGAAGACCCCGAAGATCCTGGGCCATGTCGGGGCGCGCGGCACTTCCTACTGGAATGTGCGGCTGCTGGATCATCTGTTCGATTTCGAGGAAATCCGCATCCATTCGCGGCGCCCCGAAAGCAGGGAGGCCTTTGCCGAACGGCTGCGCCAGGATCTGGGGAAAGACGTGACCGTGACCACAAGCTGGCAAAGCTGCCTGGAGGGCGCTGATATTCTGGTCGAGGCAACGCGGCTCAGCACCCCTGCCCCGATGTTTAACCGGGCCTGGGTCAAGCCGGGTGCCTTTGTGGTGCCTTACGGAACCATGAGCACCCTGCCGCTGGATTTTATCGAGGGTTTTGACAAGCTTGTCATGGATGATCTGGGGCAGATGCGCGCCGGGCATCTGGGGGCGCTGAGACCGCATATCGATGCAGGGCTGGTCAGCGAAGAGACGTTTTATGCCGAGATCGGCGAAATCGCCGCAGGAGTGAAGCCGGGACGCGAAGCGGACAGCGAAACCATTCTGTTCTGGCACCGCGGCATGTCCACAAGCGATATCGCCCTTGGGGCAAAGATATTGGAGCGCGCCAGAGAGCTGGGGATCGTTCAAAACCTGCTGTACCGGGATGCCTGACATGAAAACGCTAAGACTGGATGGCGCGTCGCTGACGGTTGAGGATCTTGACAGGGCCGCGCATGGGAACTGGCAGCTGGACCTCGCTCCGGAAGGGCTTGCCAGAATGAGCCGGACACATGCGCTGGTCGCGCGGGCCATCGCAGGAAAAATCCCGGTTTACGGTGTGACAACCGGATTGGGCGCGCGGGCGACCGAGGTACTAGGCGCAGACGCACTCGCCGATTTTTCACTGCAGACGCTGCGGGGGCGTGCCCATGCCATCGGGACATTAGCTGCGCCCGAAGTGGTGCGGGCAGGGTTGATCGTCCGGCTGAACACGATGCTTGGCGGGTACAGTGCAGCCCGGCCCGAGGTCGCCCGGCATATCGCCACCTGCTTGAATGCGGGTCTTGTCCCGGTGACTGGTTCTGTGGGGTCAATCGGTGCGGCGGATCTGGTGCTGAATGCCGCAACCGGGCTTGCACTGATCGGCGAAGGCGAGATGTATGGCAGCGACGGCAGCATCTGCCCCAGCGCCGAATTGATGCAGGCACATGGGATTACGCCCTTAAAGCTAGCGCCGCGCGACGGGCTGGCGCTGGCCAACCACTCCTGTGCAACTGCCGCCAGGGCCGCGCTGACCGTGTCCAAAGCCGCAACCGCCTTTGAAGCGGTGCAGACTTCTGCCGCGATGTCGATGGAAGGGTTCCGGGCGAATACCGGCCCTTTGGACGAAACCATTTTGTCCATCAAGCCCCACCCCGGCCATCTAAAGGCAGCAGCGGGCCTGCGCAACCGGCTGGCTGGCAGTGCGCTGTTGGAATCCGGCCAGGCCCGGCGCCTGCAGGATCCGCTGTCGTTCCGCAATGTTGCGCAGATCCATGGCACGGCCAAAACTGCTCTGGACCGGGCCATGGGCTGCGTGCAAATCGAGATCAGCAGCGCCAGCGACAATCCGGTTGCCCTGGCCGAACACGAGAAAATGGTGTCTTGCGGCGCCTATTTCACATCCGAGATTACCAGTGCCACCGAAACCCTAAGCCGGTCATTTGTCCCGTTGGCAATGGCACAGCTTGCCCGCGCCGCCAAACTTCTGAACCCCGAATTCAGCGGTTTGCCCAGTTTTCTGGCAATGTCGGACAGCGCATCCAACGGGTTCGCCTCGGTCATGAAGGTAGCCGAATCCCTGGTGGCCGACATCGCGCATGCCGCCCAATCGGTGCCGGTTTGGCCCAGCGTGAATGCAAATGGAGTGGAGGATTGCCTGACAGGTTCCCCAGCCGCCGTCAGCGCGCTGGACAGGATCGCTGACAATGTCTTTCACCTGACGTCGATTGAATTGCTGATTGCCTGCCAAGCGATAGAGCTTCGCAAAGGCAGCGGCAATTGCGGCGGGTTTCTCGCTGGTATGAACAATCAGGTCCGAAAGATCTCGCCCGCGCTGCGCGAGGACCGGCCGCTTGCCAAAGATATCGAGCACCTGTCAGCCACCCTGAAAGAAAAACGCATCGCTTTCTGCCCCCCTGACGCAAGCGGATGAACACTTCAGATGCGGCGGCCTGATTGCAAAAGCACGATCCGGCCAGCAATCAGCCCCGCCCAGGTGACGCCCGCTTTTGGAGTGGTGACTTCGGACATGGCTGAAATCTGCGGGGGCCGCTTTTGCAATTACCCTCGCCGCGGCTGCGTATACCAAACGGTATAGATGTTTTTTGAAAACCCAAGGCGCGGCAAGGATTTATTGCCGCGCCTCATTCTTGATCAAGCCCCTACGCGAAAGTAAGGTCGATATTTTCAATATTTGCGATATCCAGTGCGATTGTTGAGAAGCTGTAGCTTGAGGCGACACCATTGGTGTCATCTGCATTTGCAGCCAGCGACATCAGATAAGCGTCAACTTCGACTTGCATCGCAGCAAAGTCCGCAGCAGCCACCTGCACCTCAAGCGTATCGATACCTGACTGCCCGTCGATCAGATCGCGCACGCCATCCGCCTGGAAGTCGCGCCAAACAAAAACGTCATCGCCATCACCGCCAAAGGCCATATCCGCGCCCTCACCGATACGATTTATTTCATCATCACCCTGGCCTGCAAAAATCATTTCGCTTCCAACATTGCCGCTGATCTCGTCATTGCCGGCGCCAGCAAAGATAAAATCGTCGCCTGGGTTGGCACTGATGTCGTCATCTCCGTCCCCGCCCAGTATCTGGTCGTTATCTCCGCTGCCGGAAATCTCGTCATTGCCGCTGCCGCCGGAAATGAGATCATTACCAAGATTGCCCGACAGATCGTCATCGCCTTCACCGCCAATGATTGTGTCATCGCCGGCCGATCCCTGAACAGTGTCGTTGCCGCCTGCACCGTCGATGCCATCATTGCCACCCCGGCCCGTGATGGAATCATTGCCGCTGCCGCCGATTATGACGTCATCCAGGCCTGAGCCCTCAAAGGTTTCGCCCCCGTCGCCCAGCACCACAGCACCCGGCGCCGATGCATCCGGAGCCGCAATATCACCCAGCAGAAGTTCAGCCGTCGCCATCCGGCCCTGGCTGTCAACAACGGTATAGCTCACAACGTCAAATCCACCGGTTGCTTCCGCAGTGGCGGTGTAGGTGATCTGACCGTCCGGCTCGACTGATGCCGTGCCAAACTGTCCGTCAGTTACGGACATGACAACTGGCGTGCCGGGGGCCTGACCTGGATTGTCGTTGGCCAGCACATCAACACTCACGCTGCCGTTCAGCGCTGGCAAATCAGCAGTATCATCACTAGCGGAAAGGATCAGGGATGAGACCAGAACGTCCTGATCGTCAAACCGCAGCAATTCCATATCAATCAACAGGTCTTCACCATCCGGTCCTGTCACTGTGAGCGAGCCGCCGCCTGGAGTATTCAGGGTGATCGTGTAATCTGCAAGCGCGCCGGCGAAGACTGCAATGTCGAAATCAAGGCCGCCGTCGATTGTATCATCGCCCGCCCCCCCGATGACCGTGTCATTGCCACCGGCAAGATCTATAGTGTCATTGCCGCCACGCGCATCGACGAAGTCATTACCTGAGAACGCTCGGATACTGTCGTCGGTATCACAGCCAACCAGCACGTCGTCTACGCGCACCTCACCGTCGATCCGTCCGCAAGGCCGGATGCCAGCGTCGATGTCTTCAACAGTTTCGCCTTTTCGGATTTCAATAATTTCAGCCTTGCCGGACATGTTTACATCGGAGTCGACTGTATCGTCGCCCCCCTGGTCCTGAGCAACGAATCCAAAGCCGTCGATCTCGGCAAAGAAGACTTCATAAGAACCTGGCTCCAGGTCGGTGAACGAATAAAGACCGTCACCGTCTGTGCTTGTGGTGAAAACCTCACCCGTATCAAGGTTGGTCAAAGTGACTTCTGCGCCGGCCACGCCTGGTTCGCCATTGTCGGTGTCACTGCCATCGGTGTCCTCGAAATACCGGCCCGAGAGCGAACCCGGCTGGGGGTCGACAACACCAAGGTCGATATCAGATTCCGTGTTTGCCCCGACAGTGATCACGCCCGACATGCCGTTTTCATCAACATCTGAATCGACCGCGTCGTCCGAACCGGCGTCCTGAATGGTGAATTCGGTGCCGTCAGGCGCCACCCCCATGATCTTGTAATCACCGGGTTCGATGCCGTCGAACCGGTAGTTCCCTTCGGCATCGGTGGTCGTTGTGGCAACAACCATGCCGCCGGCATCAAGCAGCTTGATCGTGACATCAGCCTTGCCCGGCTCCGAGACCATTTCCTGCTGGTCCTGGCCTTCGAGAACGATGTTATCGATGCGCACATATTCGTAGCCATCGCCCTTGGTCTTGATCGTGATGTCTTCCCCATTGCTGATGGCAACATCCTTGATGACATAGGTTGAAAAGCCGCCATCATTCGACCCGCCGCCGTCTGAATCGGCATCCAGCCGGATTGCTTCGACCAACTGACCATCCACTTTCAGCTTGATCGTGCTTTGGCCGTCGTTTTCATCCTGCACGCGTATCTTTACGTCATAGACACCGGTTTTGCCGTCAAAGGTGGTGCACAGCGTGCCGTAGCAGCCTGCATAAGCCAGCTTGACAAGCTCACCGCCGGACGCCTGGTTACCGTCCACCGTCTTAAAGCCGCTCTTGTGCATATTCTCGGCTTCGATCGTGTAATCGCAACCTGGGATGGTGGCCACCTCCCCGTTAATGCCGTCGCAATCCAAATCGCAAAAAACGGTTCCCGAAATGGATCCCGTTTCAATCTTGTCACCCGCGCCAAGGCATTTGTAGTCAACCCAGTTGCCTTTGACGCCGCAGGTCTTGACCACTGTCAATTCAACCCCGGCCGGGGGAACATCATTGTAAAAGGTGAAATAGTCTTCGCCCTGTCCCGGGGCGTCATGGCCTTCGATCTCGATTTCGATCAGATAGTAGGTATTGCCGTCCGAGCCTTTCAGGACGTGATAGCTTTCGGCATACATCTTCCCGCCTGCCGGTTCACCATCGACATAAGCGTTTTGGCCGTACCTGTCATCCGCGCGCTCGTTTCTGTAATAGTCACCCGACAAAAAATAGTCGTTGTCTTTTGTGGACAGGCACACCGTGGCACTTGCCGGCATGCTGAAGGTGTCACCGTACCCAAAGCTGGATCCATTTCCTCCTTGATCCAAAAGATCTGCTTCGGTAAATGCAGTCCATTCGTAATTCCGGTAGCTATAGGTCACTTTCACTTCCCCCGATCAGGCGCAACTCGTTACAAAAAACGCCCCAGGGTTCAGCCCGGCCTCCTGGCCTCGGAAACCTCAATTCACAATACAGACGATCCGCGCGAACCGGCTTCAAACGAAACCGGCTGCGGCTCTTACTGCGCAATGAAAGTTGTTTTTCTCGGCCATTTGCGGCTCAGTCTGTCCCCAGGCAGCGTATTTTCCCCATTCTTGGCCACCGGAAACAACACCCCGCTCCTGGCAGCCACCTTCTAAACTAAAGCGCAATTTTTTTTGTCAATGGGAAAAGTATCCGGCCGGTTGCGCAGAACAATAGAGCGTCACTCCAAATGCGGCCGGAGCCTTGTCAAACATGCTTTAAAAACAACCTCTATCCGCCGTAACAAACCGGCCTTCCAATCGCTGCCAAGGGCCGAAAAAAGAACACCGCAAAAGCGGATCCCAATCTGTTTTCCGGATCAAATCGGACCGGGTGCGGCACATCCGGCGGATTCTGCCCCATCTGCCGCTGACACGGAAACCGGTTTACACGTGCAAATGCGGGGCCAGAACCAGTGCTGCGCTGGCCCAGGCCTGCTGGAATAGCGCAACCGGAGGCTTCCCCCCTTCTTCCGCCGTCTCGATCGCAAGCATCGCCGCGCGCAGGCCGGACAGGCCCAGAACTGCCGCCGACCCTGCCAGCCGGTGCGCCTCCTTGCGCTGGCCATCGTCGAGAACCGCGCAACCCTGCAGCCCGTCCTGGAGCTGATTTACCTCCTCGCAAAATGAAGCCAGAAAGCTGCGTGCCCGGTCTTGCCCAAGGGCTTCAAAAAACTGGTGGATGTCCGACTGCATTCCGGGCAGCACCTTGACCCCGCTGCCTGCCCGGCGGTCTATCACTTCAGCCAGTTCAGCCTTGTTGGCCGGTTTGGTCAGAACTTCGGCAAATCCGGCATCCAGAATGCGGGCGTGGTCCTCCGCGGCGGCATGCGCGGTGAGCGCCACAATGTCGGTGCCCTCGGCCAGCTGCTGGGCGCGGATCCGGCGCAGTGCTTCGATCCCGTCCACCTGCGGCATGCTGATGTCCATCAGAATCAGATCGAACCGCCCCCCTTCCGCCGCCTGCACAGCCTCGGCACCGCCTGGCACAGCCGTCACCTGATGCCCCTCCTGGCGCAGCATCGTGGCCAGAAGCTCGCGGTTGATGTCGTTGTCCTCGGCGATCAGCAGACGGCAGGCGCCATTCCGGCAGGGTCTGTCCCGTGCTGCCTGGCGCGGCGGCGCCTTGGCCGCCGGTAACACCAGTGAGATGGTGAACAGGCTGCCTTCACCCAGCTCGCTTTCGCATGTAATCGTACCGCCCATGGCCTGCACCAGACGCTTGGTGATTGCCAGTCCCAGCCCCGTGCCCTCGCTGCCGCGGCCATAGCTGGAATCCAGAGTGATGAAATCTTCGAAAATCCGGTCAAGGTCGCCGGGCGCGATGCCTTGGCCGGTGTCCGCGACATGGAATTCCACCGTCTCCCCGTCCGGCAGCCGCATCACATCCACGCTCACCGCGCCATCGCTGGTGAACTTCAAAGCGTTGCCAATCAGGTTCAAAAGCACCTGCTGCACGGCGCGCGGCCGCCCGGCCACCACCGGCTTGCCGCCAAGGCTGCAGTGCAGCGACAGATCGATCCCCCTGCCCTTGGCGCTGGCCTGCTGGCTTTCCACCAGACCGCTGATAAGCTCCTCCAGATCAAAGATCCGCCGTTTCTCTGTATCGGCGCCGGCCTCCAGCCGCGACAGCTCCAGCACGTCATTCACATGCTGCAGCAGCAAGCCGCCCGAAACCCGCATCGCCTGCAAGTAGCGGCGCTGCTCCGGTGTCGGTTCGGTTCCCTCGATCAGGTCGATGGCCCCAAGAACCCCGGTCAGCGGGGTGCGCATCTCGTGGCTCATCACCGTCAGCAGGTTTTGCTTGGCGCGCTCGCCGGCCAGCGCGTCGTCCCGCGCCCGTCGCAATTCCTCTTCCGCAGCGATCCGCTCGGAGATGTCGCGCAGGAAGCCGACAAAGACCAGTTCGTTTCCCGATTGGCTGACCGAAACCGACAGCTCGACCGGGAATAGTTCGCCGGACTTGCGCCGCGCTTCCAGCTGCAGCCGGCCTTTGCCGGCCACCTGCGCCTCACCGGTTTGCAGAAACCGTTTCATGCCGGCCTGATGCGCCTCTTGCAGGTGGTCCGGCACAATCAGGTTGACCATCTGCTGGCCCATGGCCTCAGCCTTGCTGTAGCCGAACACCGACTCCGCCGCCCCGTTGAAGGCAAGAATACTGCCGTCCGCACCGACCACCAGAATCGCATCCAGCGAGGAGGCAATCATCGCCTCCATCCGCGCGGCAGAGCGGCTGCGCTCCACTGCCAGCCTGCGGCCTTTACGGTAGAGCCGCCCAAGCAGCAGCGCCGCCAGCGCCAGCGCCAGCACCAGGGCCAGCACCACCCAGCCAAGACGCGTCAGGATGGTGAACAGTTTCAGCCGCTTATCCTTGGAATCCTCCACCTGCAGCACGACACCAAACAACGCAAGTTCACGCACATCACCGCTATTTTGCACCAGTTCGGCGGCAAGCTCCGGCAAGCTGTCCAGCAACGGCTGGTTGCCACTGTCAACAACCACAGCCATGCGGTCCAGCCGGTCCTGCATCTGCTGCAGCAGGGCTGCACCTGCCGGGCTTTGGCGCAAATCTTCAAACAGCGGGCTTTCGCGGAAGGTGGCAATCCGGCTGTAGTAGATATCGAACTGACGCCGCAGCCGGCGCAGATCCCCGGGCGCGCTGGCCGTCAGGACCGCCGCCTCCAGCTTGAGATGCTCAACTTCGGCCTGGGACAGGTTCCATTGCATATTGTCGGTTGCGGCGGTCGACAGCCCGCCCAGTTGCTGCAGCACCTGATGCCCCAGCCGCACAGACTGCGCTGCCAGCGCCGCCGCAATCGCCAGCACCAGCGCCAATACCCAGCGCGGCATCGTTGGAAATCCGCGCAGCATCACCTGACTGCTCCCTGCCTGCCATTCACGGCTGAATTACGATCCGGTCCAGTTGCCAAATACTGCGCGAAAAGACTTCTTCGGTGCGGTAAGCCGGGTTGCTGTCATAAGGGTACACCACCCATAGCGGCCCCTTGTTGCGCAGGGACATTTCTGCACCGTTGCGCTCAAAGGCAACAATTGGGCCTCCGTCAACCGCATCCGCAACAGGGATTTCCACCGCATAGTCATTCACCGCATAAGCTACAAGCCGCCCGCTGCTGACATCCATCCGCCCCACCAGAACAGCCAGCGGCACGCCGGTGAATTGCTGCGGCCCGGTGGTCCAGATGGTCTCCGTCTCAAAGGTGACCGGAGCCAGCGCACGCAGATCCTCGATCGTGTATTGCGCCGCAGGTTCCGCCGCGCCCTCCACGCCGACCGACAGCAGCACCGGTTGCGCTTCATCCGCAAAACCTGCGGCTGCACAAGCCATGACTGCTAGCGAAGCCAAGGCCGCGACCTGCGAAATCAACCCTCTCATTCCAGCACTCCTCTTTTAAGGCAGTTTCCACAACAACCGGGCAAAGCATGGCATATCCGCTCGCCCCGAAAACCGGCACCTGAGGATAGGTTCATGACCTTTCGTATAGGGTGCACAACCGCCAGAGTAGCGCCATCACCCTAATGTTGGCTTACCGGAGACCGTCAGAACGTCGTAATATCAATAAAATTTCCAGTACACGCACAGGAGCAGCAGCAGATGTTCACACCCCAGTCCAGGCCGCAATCCAAGGTTGACAGTTTTGAAACCCTTGTCGCTGTAGACTGGGACCGGGAAATAAAGAACAGGTCTAGTGGCTACATGCGCATTTTGCTGGCAGACGATCATGATATGGTCCGCGAAACAATCTCCGCCTACCTCAAATCCGAGGGCGGTGCTGAGGTCGCTTTGGCGACGGATCTGCCTGGTGCGATCTCGCAGATTTGCGAACAGGGCCCCTACGACCTGGTGCTGCTTGACTTCAACATGCCCGGAATGATGGGGCTCGACGGCCTGGCCAAGGCGCTTGAGGCCAATGGCGGCAAGGGCGTGGCCATTCTGTCCGGCAGCGCACCCGCCCGCACCGCGCAGGAGGCCCTGGATGCCGGCGCCATCGGGTTCATCCCCAAGACCATGGGCGCGCAGTCACTGCTGAATGCCGTGCGCTTCATGAGCGCGGGAGAGATCTACGTGCCCGTCAATTTGATGCGTGAAGACGCCTCGGCCAGCACCCATCCGCTGGCTGAAAAACTCAGCCCGCGCGAATTGGAAGTGCTGAACGGATTGTGCCGCGGCTTGTCGAACAAGGAAATCGCCCGCGAACTGGAGTTGCAGGAAGTGACGATCAAACTGCATGTGCGCACGCTTTGCCGCAAGCTGGAGGCCAAGAACCGGACCCAGGCCGCGCTGACCGCCAAGGCGGCCGGGCTGTTCTGAGCCGGCCAGCCTGACAGCGCCCCTGTTGAGCCTTTTTCACTCCATTTCCGCCGGCAGCGCCGCATAGCCGCGAAAGCGGATTCGCCCGCCCGGCACCCGGCCAGTCAGCAGGCGATAGCCCGGGAAACGGTGCAGCAGGCGTTCAATGGCGATCCTCCCCTCCAGCCGCGCCAGCGTCAGCCCGACGCAGACATGCGGCCCGCCGGCAAAGGCCAGATGCCGGTTCGGCGTCCGGTTAATATCAAAGACACCGGGCTTTTCAAACACCTCCGGATCGCGGTTCGCCGCCCCGATCAGCAGATGCAAGTTGGTCCCCGCAGGAACCTGCATACCGCCGATGTCCACACCCGCCGTGGTTTCCCGGTTGCCCAGCTGATTGGGCGACCGGACACGCAGAACCTCCTCGATGGCAGGTTTGATCAGCTCCGGCTGCTGCAGCAGCCGCTGCTTTTGGTCCGGATGGTCATTCAGCAGCGCCAGCCCGTTGCCGATCAGGTTGGTGGTCGTCTCGTGGCCTGCATTCAGGATAAAGATACAATTCTGGATCAGCTCAACCTCGCTGAGGGCGCCATCCGCCCCCTCACCGTTGATCAGCCGTGTCAGCACGTCGGTCTCAATGTCCCCTGGTTTGGCCCGCCGCCGGGCGATCAAATCCTGCAGGTAGGCCTTGAACTCTTCCACCGCCTGGTGCCCTGCGGCCAGCTGATCAGCTTTCAGCGCAGGCTCCAGCGCCCCCAGGATAGCCAGCGACCAGTCACGCAGCGGCGCCCGCTCCGCCATCGGCACGTCCAGCAGGTTGCCGATGATCTGGATCGGAATGGAGGCGGCAAAATCCTCGATCAGATCCACATTGGCTGCTCCCGCCATTCTGTCCAGCAAGCGGTCAACCGTCTCAACCAGCCCCGGCTCCATCCGGGCAATTGCCCGCGGCGTCAGCGCCGAGGTCATGATCCTGCGCACCCGCGTATGCAACGGCGGATCGGAAAACACCAGCGAAGTGGTGTGATGCTCAAACAACGGCGACCCCGCGCCGAATTTTGGCGCAAAAGCTTTCTTCTTGTCCGAGGAAAACAGCGTGGTGTCCCGATAGACCCTGTCCAGATCGGCATGGCGGCAGACCAGCAGCGACCCATCCGGCTGCGGCAGCACCGGCGCCTCGCGCAACAAGGCATCGTAAAAGGGAAAGGGATCCCCCAGGAACCCCTTCGGCGGGTTCGCCAGGTTAAACTCCTTAATATTCACAGATACTTGCTGTCCGCTGCCCATCTGGCACCCTCCCGCTGGCCTTTCCGGTCAGCGTTCCCGCAGGAAATGCGACTGTCAATCCGCCATTGCGGCAAGAAACCCAGCGTCAGGACGCCCCTGCACAATTCGCGAAAAGGCAAGATTGCAGCGTGACATCGGCGCAAAGAGCCGCTAGAAACAAAACATGAACACACCGATTTCTTCCATCCGAAACCTTGGCCCCGCGTATGAGGACGCCTGCCAACGGGCCGGTATTTCTTCGGCCGAGGACCTGCGCGCCATTGGCGCTGATGCGGCCTATGCCAAACTTCTGCAAACCGGTACCCGGCCGCATTTCATCGGCTATTACGTGCTGGTGATGGCACTGCAGGGGCGGCCTTGGAATGATTGCAAAGGCAAGGAAAAAGAAGAGCTTCGCCAGCGCTTTGACGAGATCAAGGCCAACAGCTTTGATACCTATCAAGCAGCTTTCGAGGCAACCTTGGACATGATCGGCGTTGTCGCGCGCAAATAGCTGGATGGAACCAAATGGGGTATCCGGGGGTTGGGTCGTCAACGGGACACTAACCAAAGGAGATCCTTGATGGACCTGATCCGGATTATTTTTGCAGTCATCCTGCCGCCGCTTGGCGTATTTCTGCAGGTCGGCCTGGGCAAGCATTTCTGGCTGAATATCCTGCTGACGATCCTCGGCTATATTCCGGGCATCGTGCACGCTGTCTGGATTATCGCAAAGACGCCTGAACATGCCTGACACCGCGCATCACGAACACCGCCTGCATTCATTGCAGCGCCTGGCACACCGCATGGACCGCGCATTCCGCATTCCCTTGATCGGAACGCGGATCGGCTGGGACAGCATTCTGGGTCTCATCCCGGGCGTAGGCGACGCGGTGGCGCTGCTGCCTGCGGGCTATATCCTGCTCTCGGGCCATCGCATGGGTGCTTCAAAAGGAACGCTGGTGCGCATGGCTGTCAATATAGGCATTGATGCGCTTGTTGGTTCGATCCCGCTGGCCGGCGATCTTTTTGACATTGGCTGGAAGGCCAACACTCGCAACGTCGCCCTGCTGCGCCGCCACCTGGAACAATCAGCCGCGCCGGAGGAACCTTTGGCAAAACGTCTTGCGCGGCGCGGCTTTTCCAACCTGATCGCGCCGAAGGACTTGGCAGCCTTCAGCCGCTTCGCCACGCGGAATCGGCCCCCCAGACCGCGCAACCGGCAGCACAGCGGGCTTAAAACCGCTTTCTCCAACTCATAAAAAAACCGCGCCAGTTGCCCGGCGCGGCCTTCAGTCATCGCTTAGCCTGCGGCTTAGCCGACCAGCTCGAGGCCGGAGAAGAAGTAAGCGATCTCAACAGCTGCGGTTTCCGGTGCGTCGGAACCGTGCACGGAGTTTTCGCCAACCGACTCAGCAAATTCGGCGCGGATGGTGCCGGCCGCAGCGTCTGCCGGGTTGGTGGCGCCCATCACTTCGCGGTTTTTGGCAATGGCGTTTTCGCCTTCCAGAACCTGCGCAACGATCGGAGCGGACGCCATGAATTCGCACAGCTCACCGTAGAAGGGACGCTCAGCGTGCACTTTGTAGAACTCGCCTGCCTGCGCCTGGGTCAGGTGAATGCGCTTTTGCGCCACAACGCGCAGACCGGCTTCTTCGAATTTGGCGTTGATTGCGCCGGTCAGGTTGCGGCGGGTTGCGTCGGGCTTGATGATCGAGAAAGTGCGTTCCAGTGCCATGGGGCAGACTCCTGTGCTGAAAAGCCGGACATCATGCCCGGCCCGTTACGAATTGCCGCCCCGATAGCATGGCTCTGTGACAGGATAAAGAGGGGATTGCGCAGCTTTGACGCAGCAGCAAAGGCGACGCGCAGCCCGTTGACTGTGCCTCCTGAACCTATGCTGATCTTGCCGCGCATCTGCAATAAGCCGGCCACAGCCAGCGACGTCCGGCGCCCGCACATGGCCTGCCCCATTGACAAGGGCCAGACAGTACCCCAGTGCAAGGCCCATGTTACGTATCAGCGATATATCCTATGCGGTCGAAGGCCGTCTTTTGTTCGATGGCGCCAGCGCCACGATCCCCACTGGCCACAAGGTTGGATTGGTCGGCCGCAACGGCACCGGCAAAACCACGCTGTTCCGGCTGATCCGCAATGAGCTGTCGCTGGAATCCGGCGCCATTTCCCTGCCCAGCAAAGCGCGGATCGGCGGCATTGCCCAGGAAGCGCCATCTTCAAACGTGTCGCTGATCGATACGGTGCTTGCTGCGGACACTGAACGCGCCGAATTGATGGCCGAGTCCGAGACCGCGCAGGATCCCGGACGGATTGCCGAAATTCAGACCCGGCTTTCAGATATCGACGCATGGTCGGCCGAGGCACGCGCCGCTGCCATCCTCAAAGGTCTCGGGTTTGATTTTGCCGCCCAGCAACGCCCTTGCTCCGACTATTCGGGTGGCTGGCGGATGCGGGTGGCCCTGGCTGCGGTGCTGTTTTCACAGCCTGACCTCTTGCTGCTGGACGAACCAACCAACTATCTGGATCTTGAAGGCGCGCTGTGGCTCGAAGCCTATCTTGTGAAATATCCGCATACGGTGATCATCATCAGCCACGACCGCGAACTGCTGAACCGCTCGGTGAACGGCATTCTGCATCTCGAAGAGCTGGGCCTGACCTATTACTCCGGCAACTATGACCAGTTTGCCCGTCAGCGCGCCGCAAACCGCGCCAATCAGGCAGCACAGGCCAAGAAGCAGGACGCCCGCCGGGCGCATTTGCAGGCCTTTGTGGACCGGTTCAAAGCCAAGGCCAGCAAGGCCAAACAGGCGCAAAGCCGGGTCAAAATGCTGGAGAAGATGGAGACCATCCGCGCGCCCGAAGACGCCGCACGCACCGTTTTCACCTTCCCCGAACCTGAGGAGCTGTCGCCGCCGATCATCGCAACCGAGGGCGCCTCGGTCGGCTATGACGGCACTGCGATCCTCAGCCGTCTGGATCTGCGTATTGATCAGGACGACCGCATCGCGCTGCTTGGCAAGAACGGCGAGGGTAAATCCACCCTGTCCAAAATGCTGTCGGGCCGTCTGGATGTGATGGCCGGCAAGATGACCCAGTCCGGCAAGCTGCGGATCGGGTTCTTTGCCCAGCATCAGGTGGATGAGCTGCACATTGACGAAACCCCGCTGCAGCATTTGCAGCGCGAACGCCCGAACGAAGGCCAGGCCCGGCTGCGGGCCCGGCTGGCCGGGTTCGGCCTGGGGTCGGATCAGGCTGATACCGAAGTTGGCCGTCTCTCTGGCGGGCAAAAGGCGCGGCTGTCGCTGCTGCTGGCCACCCTGCCCGCTCCGCATCTACTGATCCTCGATGAGCCGACCAACCACCTGGATATCGAAAGCCGCGAGGCGCTGGTCGAAGCGCTGACCGCCTATTCCGGTGCGGTCATTCTGGTCAGCCACGACATGCACCTCCTTAGCCTGGTCGCGGACCGGCTGTGGCTGGTGTCCGGCGGCACGGTGAAACCGTTTGAGGGCGACCTGCCGGCCTACCGCGATCTGCTGCTGACGCGCGACAAACCCGCAGGCAAATCCAAGGCCAAGGCCGAAAAACCCAAGCGCCCCAGCCGCGACGCCATTCAGGCCCTGCGCGCCGAGGTCCGCAAAGGTGAGGCGCGCCTGGAGAAGGTCAGCGAAATGCGCGACAAGCTGGCTAAAAAACTGGCGGACCCTGCCCTATATGATGACGGACGCAAAGACGAAGCCATTGTCTGGCAGCGCAAATATGCCGAAGTGATGGAAGCCCAGGACCGCGCCGAGGAGCTGTGGCTGAAAGCGGTGGAGAAACTGGAAAAAGCAGAGGCGCAGTGATCGACACGGCCTTTCTGATCACTTCATTTGTCACGCTGTTTGTCATTGTTGACCCGATCGGCCTGACACCGATCTTTCTGGCGCTGACACAGGGCATGACACCCGCACAGCGGCGTGCGATTGCCCTGCGTTCGACCATAACCGCAGCAATTCTGCTTGCGCTGTTTGCGGCACTTGGCGAGGCGGTGCTTGGCTTTGCGGGCATTTCCATGGCTGCCTTCCGCATTGCCGGGGGCGTGCTGTTGTTCCTCACTGCGCTTGATATGCTGTTTGAACGCCGCAACAAGCGGCGCGAAGACCGCAGCGAAGAGGATGATTTTGATGATCCGTCCATCTTCCCGCTGGCGATCCCGCTGATTGCAGGCCCCGGGTCCATCGCCACTGTCATCCTGCTGGCGGGGCAGCAGCCCGGCATCGCCGGCTTTGCCATGGTGATGGGCGTGGTGGTTGCGGTGCTGGCGATCCTGTTGGTGATGTGTCTGTTCTCCGGCCTGTTCGAACGCTTGCTGGGCAAGACCGGCATCACCGTTGTGACCCGCCTTCTGGGCATGCTGCTGGCGGCGCTTTCCGTGCAGTTCGTGCTCGACGGGCTGCGCGCTTTTGGATTTGCAGGCTAGCATAACGCCCCGGCCCGCCTACATTATATTCAGGAGGTGCGCAGATGGGCGAGTTTGAGATCGGGCGGGTTATCTATCTGGTTGTTCTGCTGGTTGCAGTGGGTTCCTGGGTGTTTGTGCAAAACCGCCAATCCATCGGCAAGACACTGCAGATGTTTGCGGTCTGGGGCTTTATCTTCCTTGGTGTGATCGCCTCTTACGGGCTGTGGGAGGATATCCGCCAAACCGTGCGCCCGCAGCAAAGCGTCGCGGTGGAGGCCGGACGGGTCGAAGTCCCGCGCGCGCCGGACGGGCATTATTATCTGACCCTTGAGGTGAACGGCGCAGCTGTCCCGTTCCTGGTCGACACCGGCGCCAGTGAAGTTGTGCTGAACGCGCGCGATGCAGAGCGTGCAGGCATCGATACCGGCAGCCTTGCGTATCTCGGCCGCGCCCGCACCGCCAATGGCGAGGTGCGCACGGCCTCGGTCTGGATCGAAGAAATGTCGCTGGGCGGCATCACCGACACGGATGTGCGCGTGTGGGTGAACCAGGGCGAGCTGGAGCAATCCCTCTTGGGAATGGGTTACCTGCAGCGCTGGTCCAGCATCGAAATCCGCAATGGTGCATTGGTGCTGACCCGCTGATCATGCGCCTGGCGGCGCAGGCCTCCGGCAGGGGTATTTAGGACCAGAAAGAAGCCAAGGCACTTTTCTTCCTTTGGGCAAGAGGGGCAGCGCCGCTGCCCTGCGATCACCCTTTGTCCGGAACCGGCAGAATGAAGCCGTTGATCGGATAGACCCGCCCGTAGGCCCCCGGATTGCTTTCCAAGCGAACGGCGGACCAGTCGTTTGCCGCAGACACGTCAATCACCGCCATGCCCAGCGACACCTTGTTGCGGCGCCAGTTGGCGTGATTGATCCGGATCCGGCGCGAATCCTCTACCTTGGAGACCACTGCCACATGCCCCAGCGGATTGGAGCGGGTCGCCCGGAACGCCATCACCGCGCCTGTTTGCGGCTGCTGGCCGCGGCTGAACTGTCCCTTGGCCTGTGCCCACCAGGTTTTGGCATTGCCGAAAATCTCAATCCCGCTGGCATTGCGGGCAAAGGGCACGCACCAGACACGGCTCCCTCTTGATTGCAAAGACTGGACTTCCTGAACCGCGTATTCCAGACGCGCGGCCTCGGCCTCGGCCCGGGCCACCGATCCGCCTTGAATATCACCGCAATTGGCAAGAAACAGCAGCCCCGCCCCAACAAACGGCAGCAGCCGCGCCCGACGGAACACATGTGATTTTTTCATCTGTCCCCCAGTGTCCTGGTCTTTTGTTCTGATCTTTTGACCGGGAGGATTACTGCGGCAGCGCCTTTTGCGCGAGCATTTCCTGCCAAGCTGAAACAAATCTGAAGGATATTGGCAAAATCCCGCCGATACTGCGGGCTAACAGGCCGGTTTCCCGGCCTATTTCTCGGCCTTCTTCTCCCAACGCCCGCCCTCTTCGGACCAGTATTGGGCGGAACAGCCGGCATCTGTCAGGGATTTCCACTGGCTGCGGGCGTGCTGCACGGCTTGCGGATCGGTGCCATCGAACAGAATACAGACACGGCTCAGCGTCTGAACCTCATCGGCGCTGACCGCGGCGCCATCCACCGCCATCACACAGTCCGGGGTATTGGCCGCCTCCGGCCCTGCGGTCAGCAGAACCGGCTGCAGCGCGTCATGGGGGCCGCCCGCCAGGCCATGGGGCAGGAAGCTTTCCTCCGGTCCCAGCCACAGACGGTCATCCAGCCAGGCCATGCGCTCGGGGTCGCGCCCGCGCACCGCAATGCGCCAGCCCGCCCCGCGCGCCTTATCCAGAAGAACCGGCAAGGTTTCCTCCAGCGGCCTGCGCGTCAGATGATAGAAATAGGCAGCGCCCATAAGTGTTTATTCCGCCTCGAACTTATCCGCGACCAGACGGTTCAGTGCCATCACGCCCCAGCCGGTGGCGCCTTTGGGCGCATAGTCCGTTTCCGCCTTGACCGAGGCAACGCCGGCAATGTCCAGATGGATCCAGGGCATATCGTCCTTGATGAACCTAGCCAGGAACTGCGCCGCGGTGATGGAACCCGCCGGGCGCCCGCCAACGTTTTTCATATCGGCAATGCGCGATTTCAACTGATCGTCATAGGCCTTGCCCAACGGCATCCGCCAGGCGCCTTCATCCTCGGAGCGCGCGGCCTTGAGGAAGGCATTGCACAGATCGTCATCATTGGAGAACACGCCAGCGTTCTCATGCCCGAGGCCGATAATGATTGCGCCGGTCAAGGTCGCCAGATCGATAACACCCGCAGGTTTGAACCGCTCCTGCGCGTACCAAAGCACATCACACAGAACCAGACGGCCCTCGGCGTCGGTGTTGATGATCTCAACCGTGTCGCCCTTCATCGATTTCACCACATCGCCCGGACGGGTGGCATTGCCCGAAGGCATGTTCTCCACAAGGCCGACCAGCCCGACCACATTGGCCTTGGCTTTGCGCAGCGCCAGGGCCTTCATCGTGCCGGCCACAACACCGGCGCCGCCCATGTCCATGGTCATGTCTTCCATGCCGCCCGCAGGCTTCAGGGAGATTCCGCCGGTATCGAACACCACGCCCTTGCCGACCAGCGCCAGCGGGGCTGCGCCCTTGGCGCCGCCTTTCCACTGCATCACCGCCACTTTGGACGGGCTGTCAGAGCCCTGTCCAACACACAGCAGCGTGCGCATGCCCAGCTTTTCCAGGTCCGCCTCTTCCAGGACCTCAACCTCAAGCCCGATCTCCTTCATCTCTTCGATACGGCGGGCGAATTCCGTGGTGGTCAGCACATTGGCAGGCTCATTGACCAAATCCCGGGTCATGTGAACGCCCTCGGCCACTGCCAGCAACGGCGCGCAGGCGGCCTCCAGATCGGACGGCATCTTGGAAGCGATCACCACCTCGCCCTCGGGCTTGTCTTCGGCGGGGGTCTTATGGTCATCAAAGCCATAGTCGCGCAGCGCCAGCCCCATGGTGAGGTCAGCAGCCTTGTTCATGCTGCCGGCCATCACCGTCAGCCGCTTGCCCGCTGCCGCCTTGGCCAGTTTTGCGCCCGCCTTGCGCGCCTCTGCCGGAGTCAGCTTGCGCGGCAGAACCAGCACATCCAGTGCCTCGGCCTGCATGCCTGCGGGCCAGCCGAGCGACACTACATCACCCGCCTTGGCCTTCTTGAAGCCGTCCGATTCGACCAGCCGGGCAATTGCGCCCTTGCTCAGCCGGTTGGCGGTGCGCGCGGCCTGATCCAAGCTGCCCTCGGGCGTGACCATCACCGCCACGCGGCCGGTCATTTCCGACAGTGCCTTGGGGTCGTATTCGGCAAAACGGATCGGGGTTAGGCTGCTCATTCTCGCGCGCTCCTGCTGGTTTCATATGGTTCTTGGCATAAGAGGTATCCTGCGCAGGGGCGCTTGGCCAGACCCGCCTTTGCGCCCGCGGCGGCCGCGATCTGCCGCCGAATGAGGCGCCTTGCGAGAATGCAGTTTTCCCCGCCCGGCAAATCCACTAATGTCGCGCAAAATCACAATGGTCTGGGGGGATCGGGTGTCACGCTACGACAGATACGTGCTGTCACAATATCTGCTCTTCTTCGGCTTCTTTGCGCTGATTCTGGTGGCCGTGTTCTGGGTCAACCGGGCAGTTGTGCTGTTTGACCGGCTGATCGGCAACGGGCAGTCGGCCTTGGTGTTTCTTGAATTCACCGCGCTCACCCTGCCGAACCTCATCCGCATGGTGCTGCCGATTGCCGCCTTTGGCGCCTCGGTCTGGGTGACCAACCGGCTGAACAGCGAAAGCGAGCTGACAGTGCTGCGCGCCACCGGCACCAGCCCCTGGCAGATGGCGCGGCCGGCCCTCGCATTCGGTGTCATCACGGCTCTGATGATGTCGGCACTGACCCACTACCTGCTTCCCGCCTCGATCAGCCAGCTGGAGGTGCGTGAAAGCGAAGTCTCCCGCAACATCACCGCTAAACTGCTGAGCGAGGGCGATTTCCTGCACCCGGCAGACGGTGTTACATTCTATATCCGCCAGATCGACCCGGACGGCACCTTGAACGACGTTTTCCTGTCTGACCGCCGCGACCCGGCGACGACGGTGACTTATACCGGTGCCCGCGCCTTTCTTGTGCGTGACGGAGGCAGCGCGCATCTGATCATGGTGGAAGGCATGGCGCAGCGGCTGGACAATCAGACGCAACGGCTTTCGACCACGTTCTTCTCGGATTTCTCATATGATATCAGCGCACTGGCCCGGAAAACGGAAAACCCGGCGCGCAACATCCGTGCGATCCCAAGCTTGGAGCTGATGACCAGCACCCAGGCCGTCACCCGCAGCGATGGCTACTCCGCAGGCGCCCAGGCCGAAGAGCTGCACCTGCGCTTTGCCCGTGCCCTGGTCTGTGTGGCCGTCGCCCTGATCGGGTTTTCCGCGCTGATGCTGGGAACATTCTCGCGGTTCGGCGTGTGGCGGCAGGCTTTCCTGGCCTTTGTTGTGCTGATCTTTGTCGAGGGCTTGCGCGGGGTTGTCTCGGAACCGGTTCTGCAAAACCCCAGCCTGTGGCCGCTGATTTACCTGCCGACCTTGCTGGGGCTTTTGGTGGCGCTGATCTTTATGGTTCTGTCAGTCCGGCCCAAACGGACCCGGGCGGAGGCGCCCGCATGAAGCTTGATCTTTACTATGCCCGGCGCTTTCTGCAGTGGTTCCTGGTGATTGTTGCGGTACTGATGACGCTGGTGGTGCTGATCGATCTGAACGAACAGGTCCGCCGTTTCGAGGCGATCGACCTCAGCCTGGCGCAACTGGTTGGCCTGACCCTGCTGAACGTTCCGGCCGCCCTCAGCGAGTTTCTGCCTCTGATCATGATCCTGTCGACCATCGTGCTGTTTGTCGGCCTTGCCCGCAGCAGCGAACTGGTGGTGACCCGCGCCATCGGCCGCTCCGGCATCCGCGCGCTGGCGGCACCGGTGCTGGTAGCGGCGGCAATCGGCGCCTTGGCGGTCACCATGCTGAACCCGATCGCTTCGGCCACAGCCAACCGCTATCAGGATCTGTCCGAGACCTATCATAATGGCGGGCCGTCGGCGCTGTCGCTGTCCGGCGAAGGCCTGTGGCTGCGCCAGGGCGGTGCCAGGGGCCAGTCGGTCATCCACGCCAAGGGCTACAGCGGCGACGCTGCGGATATCACGTTGCTTGACGTCTCGATCCACGCCTACACCAGTGCCGGCGGCCTGGTGCGCCGCATCATCGCCGACAGCGCCCGGCTGGAGGGCAGCAACTGGATCCTGTCCAACGCCAAATCCTGGCCGCTGGCCGCCGGCATCAACCCCGATTCCAACGCCGCCCGGCATGACGAGCTGCAGCTGCCCACAACCCTGACCACCGACCGGATCCGCGATACCCTGGGCACCGCCAGCGGCATCTCGATCTACGATCTGCCCTCGACCATCCGCGAATTGTCTGCCGCAGGGTTTACCACCAAACGCTACGAGGTCCGCTATCAGGCAGAATTGGCCCGCCCCCTGTTTCTGATCGCCATGGTTCTGGTCGGCGCCTCCTTCACCATGCGCCACGCGCGCTTTGGCGGCACCGGGCTGGCGGTGCTGATGGCGGTCCTTTTGGGATTCGGGCTTTATTTCATCCGCAATTTCGCGCAAATCCTTGGCGAGAACGGGCAAATCCCGGTGGCCCTGGCCGCCTGGGCGCCGCCCGCCGCCGCGATACTTTTGACCTTGGGACTGCTTCTCCATGCCGAAGACGGGTAAATTGCGCCGCGCACTGCTTCTTTCGGCTGTGCTGCCCTGGCTCGCCCTGACAGCCCCGGCGCCGCAGGCGCAGACCGCGGCGCTGCCTGATCCGGCGCAGCCCGCGATGCTGGTTGCAGATCAGGTCTTCATCACCCCTGACCGCACCCTGGTGGCCGAAGGCAATGTCGAGGCGTTTCAGGGCGATATCCGGCTGCGCGCGCAAAAGATCACGTTTGATCAGACCACCGGCACCCTGCAGATCGAAGGCCCGTTCCGCATCGACCAGCAAGGCGACATCACCATACTGGCCACTGCTGCCGAGCTGGACAGAGACCTGCGCAACGGGTTGCTGACCGGCGCCCGCATGGTGTTCCAGCAGCAGCTGCAGCTGGCCTCGCTGCAAATGACCCGGGTCAGCGGCCGCTATACACAGCTTTACAAGACCGCCGTCACCTCCTGCCACGTCTGCGAGGATGGGCGTCCGCCGCTCTGGCAGATCCGGGCGGAGCGGGTGACCCACGACCAGCAGGCACGCCAGCTCTATTTCGAAAGCGCCCAGCTGCGGGTGCTCGACGTGCCGGTGTTCTATTTTCCGGCGATCCGCCTGCCTGATCCTTCACTGGAGCGGGCCAGCGGATTTCTGGTGCCCTCGATACGCTCCACGTCGAACCTGGGCACCGGGGTCAAGGCGCCCTACTTCTTCACGCTCGGCCCGCACCGCGACCTGACACTGGCGCCCTATATCTCGTCCAGCACCCAGACGCTGGACGTCCGCTACCGCCAGGCCTTCCGCCGCGGCAGGATCGAATTCAACGGCGCCTACACCCGCGACGATCTGTTTTCCGGCGAAGACCGCGGCTACATCTTTGGCGAAGGCCAGTTCGATCTGCCGCGGGACTTCCGCTTTACCTTTGACGTCAAGGCGGTCTCGGACGACGCCTATCTCGAGGACTACGGCCTGCCGGAACTGGACCGTCTGCGTTCCGAGGCGGTGCTGTCCCGGGCCAAACGCGACAGCCTGTTCCGCGCGTCCCTGACCCATTACAAAACCCTGCGGACCAGCGAAGAACAGGCAAACATTCCGTCCGGAATCGCCGAAGCCTTCTATCAGACCCGCCACCATCCCGCCCTCACCGGCGGCGAGCTGCGGCTGACCCTGCAGGGCCATGGCCACCGCCGCAGCTCCAGCATCGACGGCACCGCCACTGACAGCAACGGTCGTGATCTTGCGCGGCTCACTGCCGACATCGACTGGCGCCGCAGCTGGCGCCTGGGCTATGGTATCCTGGCGGAATGGGAACTCGGCGCCGCAGCAGATGCCTTCCGTGCTTATGACGACAGTTTTTTCAATGAGGAGGTCACCCGCCTGACCCCGCGCACCGCGCTGACCCTGCGCCTGCCGATGAGCCGCCGCGAGGCAGGCGGCGCCACCCAGTACCTGGAACCGATCCTGCAGCTGGGCTGGCGCGACGAGGGCGGCGGCAGCGTGGTCACCGAAGAAAGCCGCTTTGTCGAATTTGACCAGGGCAATCTGTTGTCGTTGTCGCGGTTTCCCTCCACCGACGCCCGCGAGGACGGCCTGACCCTTGTCTACGGCGCCAACTGGGCGCGTTATGCACCCACCGGCTGGCAGGCCTATGCCACCGTCGGCCAGGTGCTGCGCAGCGACGGCGATGACCGGTTCACCAAAAGCTCCGGCCTCAGCGGCACCTCTTCGGATTTCCTGCTGGCGGGCCAGATCAAATTCGGCGACGGGCTGGCCCTCTCGACCCGCGGCTTGCTGAACGGTTCACTGAACTTCTCCAAGGCAGAACTGCGCGGCGACTGGCGCACGGACCGCTCCAGCCTGTCCGGCACCTATCTGTGGCTCGGCACCGACCCCGATGAAGACCGGGCCGAGGAAAGCTCGGAGCTGTGGGTCGACGGCAGCTATGACATCAACCCCAGCTGGTCCGCCAGCGCCCGGCTGCGCTATGATATTTCCGGCGCCCGTGCCACCCGCGCAGGCCTTGGCGTGGCCTACAGCAACGAATGCGTGACGGTCGACCTTTCAGTCAACCGCCGCTATACCTCAACAACAAGTGTTGAGCCGACAACCGATTTCGGCTTTACCATCTCGCTCAGCGGATTTTCCGTAAAGAGCGGCAGCAAACAGTACAGGCGGTCATGCAGCAAGACGTGAATTTCCGGTTCCCGGCTCCTTTCTTTTCCCGTGTTCTAAAATCAGCAACAGCGCTGGCGCTGGCTGCGGGGCTTTCCTGGACCGGCCTGCCGGCGGGGGCACAAAACCTGTTCGCCCCGGCCATCACCGTGAATGACGAGGTCATCACCCGCTATGAGCTGGAACAGCGCGCCCGCTTCCAGTCGGCGCTGCGGGTGCCCGGCGATCCTCTGGCTACCGCCCGCGAAGAGCTGATCAACGACCGGCTCAAACTGGCTGAGCTGGAGCAGGCCGGGATCGAACTGGCCGAAGAAGACATCACCGCCGGCATGGAAGAACTGGCCGCACGCGCCAACCTGTCGCTGAACGACTTCCTGACCGCACTGCAGCAAAATGGCGTGGAGCCGCAAACCCTGCGCGATTTCACCAAGGTCGGGCTGGGCTGGCGGGAATACACCCGCGCCCGCTTCCTGTCGCGCGCCCGCCCCACTCCGGAGGAGATTGACCGCGCCATGGGCTCGGCCGGAACCGGCAGCGTCCAGGTTCTGCTCAGCGAATTCATCGTTCCGATCAACGAACAGAACGCAGCACAGGTCGAAGAGCTGATCGAACAGGTCGCCCGGCTGAAAGGCTACGAGAGTTTCTCAGCTGCCGCTGCCCAGTATTCTGCTGCCGCCAGCCGCAACGAGGGCGGACGCCTGCCCTGGATGCCGCTGACCCAGCTGCCGCCGCAGCTGCAAGAAGTTGCGCTGGCGCTGAAACCCGGCGAGATTTCCGAACCGCTGCCGCTGCAAAGCGCTGTGGCCCTGTTCCAGATGCGCGGCGTGCGCGAGGTTGAGGGCGCTGCACCGCGCTACACCGCAATCGAATATGCCGCCTATCATGTGCCCGGCGGCCGCACGCCAGAAGGGCTTGCCGCGGCGCAAAAGGTGGTGGACAGCGTCGACACCTGCGATGATTTCTATGGGCTGGCCCAGGGTCAGGACCCCTCGGTGCTGGATGTGCAAAGCCTGCAGCCGTCAGAGATCCCCCGCGACATCGCGCTGGAACTGGCCAAGCTGGACCCGAATGAAACCTCCACCGCGCTGACCCGCAATAACGGCCAGACACTGATGGTGCTGATGCTCTGCGGCCGCACTGCCGACCTGGGCGAGGACAGCTCGCGCGAGACCGTGGCCAATGCGCTGACGGCACAGCGGATGGCCTCGCTGGCCGGCAGCTACCTTGAACAGCTGCGCGCCGACGCCCGGATTGACATCAAATGAGCCAGCCCGGGCCGATTGCCCTCAGCTGCGGCGAACCCGCAGGAATCGGCCCGGAAATTGCCGTCAAGGCTTGGGACGCACTGCGCAGCTCCTGCCCGTTTTTCTGGATCGGCGACCCGCGCCACCTGCCTGCTGGCACCCCCATCAAGGAAATCTCCGCCCCCGCCGAAGCCGCGGCTTCCTGCGCAGACAGCTTCCCGGTACTGCCTCTCGCCTTCGGCGGCAGCGCAGTCAAGGGCACTGCCGACCCGGCCAACGCCGCTGGCGTCATCCGGTCCATTGAGACCGCAGTCCAATTGGTCCAGACTGGCAAAGCCGCCGCTGTCTGCACCGCCCCGATCCACAAAAAGGCGCTGATTGATGGCGCCGGCTTTGCCTACCCCGGCCATACTGAATTCCTGGCGTCCCTCGCCGGCCGGGAGCGGGTGGTAATGATGCTGGCCAGCGAGCAGCTGCGGGTTGTGCCCGCCACCATCCATATCGCCCTGTCCGACGTCCCCAAGGCCCTGACCCCGGAACTGCTGCGCGAAACCATCGAGATCACCGCAGCCGGCCTTAGCGGTCAGTTCGGCATCGCAGCGCCCTGCATTGCTGTCGCCGGGCTAAACCCGCATGCGGGCGAAGGCGGCGCCATGGGCCATGAGGAACTGGATTGGATCAACGCCCTGATCCGGCAGATGCAGTCGGAAGGCCTGAATGTCACCGGCCCGCATCCTGCGGACACGCTGTTCCACACCGCTGCCCGGGCACGGTACGATGCGGCGGTCTGCATGTATCACGACCAGGCGCTGATCCCGATCAAGACGCTGGATTTCGACCGCGGCGTCAATGTAACCTTGGGCCTGCCCTTTATCCGCACCTCTCCCGATCACGGCACCGCCTTTGACATCGCAGGCACCGGCCAAGCCAACCCAAGCAGCCTGATCGAAGCCCTGAAGCTGGCACAGCGGATGGCTGCCAGCCCTTGATTCTTCCCCGGACGGCAAATATCCCCGCCGCAGGTATGAAATTTCTAGCGCGCCGCCCGCGCCATGTCCCAAGGTACAGATGATATGAGCGCTATCGATAGCCTTCCTCCCCTGCGTGAAGTGATCGCAACGCATCAATTGTCGGCGCGCAAATCACTGGGCCAGAATTTCCTGCTGGACCTGAACCTCACCGCCAAGATCGCCCGCCAAGCCGGTGATCTGACGGGCTGTGATGTGCTGGAAATCGGCCCCGGCCCCGGCGGGTTGACACGCGGGCTGCTGGCCGAAGGTGCCCGGCGGGTGCTGGCAGTAGAGAAAGACAGCCGCTGCCTGCCCGCATTGCAGGAAATCGCAGATGCCTATCCGGGCCGGTTTGACGTTATCAACGGCGACGCGCTGGAGATCGACCCGCTGGCGCATCTGACCCCGCCGATCCGCATCGCCGCCAACCTGCCTTATAACGTCGGCACCGAACTGCTGGTGCGCTGGCTCACCCCCAAGGAATGGCCGCCGTTCTGGCAAAGCCTCACCCTGATGTTCCAGCGCGAGGTGGCCGAGCGTATCGTGGCCCTGCCCGGCTCCAAGGCCTATGGCCGGCTGGCAATCCTGGCGCAATGGCGGGCCGATGCACGCATTGTGCTGTCGCTGCCGCCCGGCGCCTTCACCCCGCCGCCCAAAGTCTCCAGTGCCGTGGTGCATCTGGATGCCCTGCCCGAACCGCGCTTCCCGGCAGATGCAGCCATCCTGTCGCGTGTCGTGGCCACGGCCTTCAACCAGCGCCGCAAAATGCTGCGCTCCTCGCTCAAGGGCGTCTCACCGGTGATCGAGGATCACCTCAACGCTGCCGGCATCCCGCCCACCGAACGCGCTGAACAGGTGAGCCTTGAGGCCTTCTGCGCGCTTGCCCGAGAGCTGGCCAAGGCCTGAAACCTCATTCCTTCTCAGCGACTGCAGCCGGTCCTTCCCACACCCCATTCCATTTCGCCCTGCCCAACACTTCTGTCCGTGAACGTCAATGCAGCCGCCTACCCGTGTAGCCGCCACGCCCTGACCGCCGATGCGCTGATGCTGGGCTTCCCCGAAGCTGTCCGGCGCTATCTGCGGGTGCCGGGACACAGCGCCTGACCCGCAGCTACGCGACCGGAGGCCAGCGGCCTGAACAGAAAACGTAAAAAGACCCCCGGGCGGTCAGCGCCGGGGGTCTTCTTGATTGCCGGGTCCGGCGCTGATTACTCAGCCGCCTCTGCCGGGCCTTCTTCGGCCTTCGGCTTGGGCTTGGGCTTGGCGCGCGGACGGGCGGGTTTCTTCGGCGCCGGTGCCTCGCCGCCTTCACTTGCTGCAGGCGCATCGTCAGCCTTGGCCGCGGGTTTGCGCGGGCGGGGCTTGCGGGCCGGAGCCTTTTTGGCGGGTGCTTCAGCCGGCGCTTCAGCAGATGCTGCCGACTGGCTTTCCGGTGTTTCCACCAGGCCGCTGTCGCCGCCATTGCCATTGTCGCCGCGCGGGTCGATCACCTCGGGCTGCGGGGCCGCTGCCGGATCGGCCGCGGGCGCTGCAGCTGCGGGGGCTGCCGCAGCGGCAGCCGCAGCTTCCCGCTCCTGGCGTTCCAGCCGCTCGGTGCGTTCGCGGTCGCGCTCGGCCTGGCGTTCGCGGTTCTGCCGCTCCTGCTCATCGCGGCGCGCATCGATTTCGCGCTGTGCTTCGTTAAGCAGCCGCAGATAATGCTCTGCATGCTGCTGGAAATTCTCTGCCGCAACCCGGTCATTGCTCAGCTGCGCGTCCCGCGCCAGCTGATTGTATTTGTCAATGATCTGCTGCGGGGTTCCGCGCACCTTGCCTTCGGGACCGGAGCTGTCGAACACCCGGTTGACAACATTGACGCCATTCGGGCGATTCCGGTTGTTCGACTTGGAACGTGAACGTGATTTTGACGATCTCATATGCCTAGCGTAAGCCTTGAGTTAATGCGCCGTAGACCCTGTTCTACGCGTCTTAGCGCCGGATCATTAGCTTTTTTGGGCTTGATGCCGCGGGAAGGCTTGGAAAGCGTTCTCCTGAAGCGGCTCCTCTTGAGTAACCATGTTACGAAGCCCCAGACAAGGGGCACAACAGTGTTTTCTTTGATTTTTCTTCCGAAATTGTGAATCTTCGCGTTAAAAACGGTGTTTTGCGCCGGAATGCGCCCGCACCACCCGGTCCCGGCCGTCCAAATCCGGCAGCACAGAAATGCCACTTAAGCCTGCCATTTCCAGCAGCGCGCCGACCGCCTGCCCTTGCGTCGGGCCGATTTCCAACAGCACCCGCCCGCCCGGCGGCAGATGCGCCGCAGCCTGCGCAGCTATCCTCCGGTAGGCGCCCAGCCCGTCGCCGCCATCTGTCAGTGCGATGCCAGGTTCATGCCCCCGAACCTCCGCAGACAGCCCGTCCATCTCGTCCAGCGCAATATAGGGCGGGTTGGATACGATCAGATCAAACGTCCCCTCGACACTCTCAAACCAGTCCGATTGCTGAATATCCGCCCGCGCTTCAACCCGGTGCAAAACGGCATTGGCGCTGGCCTGCAGGCAGGCCGCCTCGCTGATGTCCACCCCCAGGCCGGTGGCCTCCTGCCGCTCGGCCAGCAGCGTCACCAGAATACAGCCCGAGCCGACGCCTAAGTCCAGCACCCGCGCGTATGGTTCTGCCAGCGCGGCCTCGATCAGGATCTCTGTTTCGGGGCGCGGATCCAGAACATCACGCGACACTTTGAAACGGCGGCCATAGAATTCCCGCTCGCCGATCAGATGCGAGACCGGCACCCGCACCGCCCTAAGCGAAATCAGCTGCTCATACCGTTCTGCGACGTCCTGCGCCAGCTCCTCGGGCGCGATCAGCGTTACCCGGCTGGCTTCGATACGCGCCGCATGGGCCAGCAGCACCCGCGCATCCCGCGCCGGGTCCTGAACCCCAGCTGCGCGCAGCCGGGACGCCGCTGCTGCCATCGCCTGTGCCGCGGTCTCTGCCATGCTCACTGCCCCATCTCGGCCAGAAGCCGCGCCTGATTGTCTGCAGTCAGCGCATCGACAATCTCGTCCAGATCGCCGCCCATCACCTGATCCAGCTTGTAAAGCGTCAGGTTGATGCGGTGATCGGTCATCCGCCCTTGCGGAAAATTATAGGTGCGGATGCGTTCCGACCGGTCGCCCGAGCCCACCTGGCTTGCCCGGTCCGCAGACCGCTCATTGTCGATCCGCTGCCGTTCCAGATCATAGAGCCGGGTTTTCAGCACCTGCATGGCAATTTCGCGGTTTCGGTGCTGGGATTTCTCTGACGACGTCACGATCAGCCCGGTCGGCAGGTGGGTGATACGGACAGCCGAGTCGGTGGTGTTCACATGCTGCCCGCCCGCACCCGAGGCCCGCATGGTGTCGATCCGTATGTCATTCGGGTCAATATGAATGTCCACATCCTCGGCCTCCGGCAGCACCGCCACGGTGGCCGCCGAGGTATGAATGCGGCCGCCGCTTTCTGTGGTTGGCACCCGCTGCACCCGGTGCACACCGGATTCATACTTCAGCCGGGCAAAGACATTCTCACCCTTGATATGCGCCACCACTTCCTTGATGCCGCCCAGCTCAGTTGCCTGTTCCTCGATGATCTCGACTTTCCAGCCCTGTGCCTCGGCATAACGCTGGTACATCCGCAGCAGATCGCCGGCAAACAGCGCCGCCTCGTCACCGCCAGTGCCGGGCCGGATTTCCAGCATCGCAGGGCGGCCATCGGCGGCGTCCTTGGGCAGCAAGGCCAGCTGCAGCGCCTGCTCGGCTTCGGGGATCGCATCCTTCAGCGCAGGGATCTCTTCCTCCGCCAGATCCTTCATGTCCGGATCGGCCAGCATCAGCTCGGCCTCCTCCAGGTCGCTCAGCAACTTACGATAGGCGCTGATCTGTTCCGCCACCGGGCGCAGGCCGGAATATTCCTTGGCCAGCGCCGCAATATCCCCGCCCCCGGCACCATCCGCCATTGCGGCTTCAAGATACTGAAACCGCTGCAGGATCTGTTCCAGCCGCTCTTCGGGGACCATGGGCGCGCCTATTCTTGTTCATGTTTTGGCCAAATCTTGCCTCTGTGATATGCTAGAGCCATGAAACATGCCAGTGCCCTTGTCGTTTCCATTCTAATGGCTGCCTCCGGCAGTGCCTGGGCTGATGTGACCGGACCGGGCGGCAAGACCATCGACTGCTACTGCACCGACAAGTCCGGCAGCCGGGTTGAGCTGGGCGAGCTGCGCTGCCTGCAGGTCGACGGACGTATGTTCATGGCGCAATGCCAAATGTCGCTGAACGTGCCGATGTGGCGCGAGGTGCAAAGCAGCTGCCTGTCGGCGTCGCTGGGGGATGTGCCGGGGTTATCAAGCGAGCCATTGGTGTTGCCGCATCTCTGACGCACTGGTCTGGCAAACCAATAGGCCCGGTTCACCAGGCATGTATCAGGCCTCAGAAATCCCAACCTGATAAAACGCCATTCCCACGCAGCCGGCAGCCTCGGCCAGCGCCTTGAACTCACTGGTGCACAGGACTTCTCTCGACTTCTGGTCACGCCACAGCATTGCGCCCTTCAGCGCGGATCGATGCACCCGGCTTTTGGGCAAAAGCCCAGGAATGGTCGATTCATCGTGAAAGGAAATGGTCGTAGTTTCGCTGTTTTCAACATCCAGAGAATCCTTTGTCTGCTTCACCGCAGCAAAGAAATACTCTGGCGCGTTGATCACCCGCTCATGACGCAAGTCATACAACTGAGATACAGGCGCAAAACTGCACAGCCCGGGATCCGCCGCCATAACGGCGTCCATCAACTCCTGACGGAATGCAGGAAAATCATCTTCCGCCCAACCGAATTGGCCCAATACATCCGGCAATTCCAGTACGTCCGGATTGATAAGCGTCCAGTGACTGGCAAAGTTACGCCTTGCCTCCTCATCAAAACTTCCTGCTTCGATATGACGGATACGTGACGTCCATTTGCCTTCAGGCCACGGACTAGGAGCCTCTCCTGCTCTTGGTGAAAACTCGAAGGTAACTGACCGTTTGTCTCCATGCGCCATTATTGGCCGGTAGCAAAGCAATTCTTTGCAATCACTTGTCATATGTCACGTCCTCAATCAGCAGTCCCTATTGCATAGGCGCTTCTTATTAGAGCTTTCAAGCACATCATTCTTTGCAAACCAAAGCCGCCCATCCGAGCCGGGTCAAGGGTGGCGCAGCCACCGCGCGCCAGCGCAGCTTGCCCTTGACGCGACAGCAACAAACACAATCGAAAGGGCGTCTTCAGGGGCAGTCCTGCCTCTGAAGCGCTTCTCAGCAATACAATGGCTCTGCCGCCCAAGGCGGCAGAGCCCGCGCCGCGCAAAGCGCGGCGCCCGGCCCAACTGTGAGGGGCTTTTCCCAAAAGCCCGCGAACAGGCGGGAGAACACCCTGGGTGTTACTCTCCGGCGGCAGCGGCCTGCGGATCCTCCGCCATCTCCGCCAGCCAGGTGTTGATCCGCTCTTTGTTGGCGCCCAGATCCGACCGCCCGAACCGCAGCCGGGCATAGACCTTCAGCAGATCCCCGTCCTGCGCGGCAGTGGTATAATCCGGAAACCCCAGCACCTGGGTGCGGGTGATATAGGTCACCATGCCGTCATCCGGCCCGCCCGCCAGCACGCTGGTGCGCGGGGCGTGGCTGGCAATGCGGTGGAACCGCTCCAGCCCGTCCGGCCCCGAGCGCACCACCCTGAACACGCCGCCGCGGAACTCCTTGTCTTCGGTGAACTCCGGCTGGGTGTTCCAGTCCAACGGATCGCTTGGCGCCAGCCGGACAAAGCCCAAGACAGCAATGCCTGCCGCCAATACCAGCCAGGCAAACAGCATCAGCCGCCTCATTGCGGTTTCAAGGTCAACCCTTGCCTCCTCCCTTTGCGGCCCTCCCCCGGCCTGACGTACAGGCCGGACCGCTTATTTTGTCGCCACCCCCGGCAGCACGCACAGCAGCTCATAGAGCAGATTGGCACCCACCAAAGCCGTGTTGCCCGAGGGATCATACGGCGGCGACACCTCCACCAGGTCGCAGCCGACGATGTTCACGCCCTTCAGCGACCGGATCAGCTCCAGCGCCTGCGGCGTGGTCAGCCCGCCGATTTCCGGCGTGCCGGTGCCCGGTGCATAAGCCGGGTCCAGACTATCGATATCATAAGACACATAGACCGGCCTATTGCCGATATCGCGGCGAATTTCCGCACCCATCTGATGCAGCTGCCGCCCCCACAATTCCTGCGCGGGAAAATGCTGAAAACCCCAGCTCTGCGCCTCGGTAAAATCGCTGGCGGCGTAGCCCGTGCCGCGGATACCGATCTGATAAGTCTTGTCAGGGACAATCAGCCCTTCTTCAAAGGCGCGGCGGAACACGGTGCCATGGGTCTCGCGCTCACCGAACATCTCGTCGTTCACATCCGCATGGGCATCCACATGCACCAGCGCCACGGGGCCGTATTTCTTGGCAATCGCGCGCAGGATCGGCAGGGTGATCGAATGATCGCCGCCCATTGCCACCGGGATCACCGCGCCGGACAGGATCGCCTCATAGCTTTCCTGAATGATGCGCAGCGATTCCGGCAGCGAAAACGTGTTGATCGCCAGATCGCCGATATCGCCAATGTTCAGACTGTCAAAGGGTGCAGCACCCGTAGCCATGTTGTATGGCCGCAGCATCGCGCTTTCGGCCCGGATCTGCTTGGGGCCGAACCTTGTGCCCGACCGCCAGGAGGTGCCAATGTCCATCGGCACCCCCAGCACGGCCACATCCAGGCCCTCCAGAGAGGTTGCCTGCGGCAGCCGCATAAACGTGTTCGGCCCGGAGAACCGGGCCAGGTCATTGCCGCTGATCGGTTGATTGAAGTCAGTCATTGTCTCTCATGTTCCAGCCCAGTAGGCAGATGATTTCCGTCGCCACATGTGCCCCGGCAATAGCAGTTGCACCGGTTGTGTCAAAGGGGGGAGAGACCTCGACCACATCGCCGCCCTTGATATTGATGCCGGCAATCTCACGCAGAATGCGCGCCGCTTGCGCCGAGGTCAGCCCGCCCCAGACCGGCGTGCCGGTTCCGGGCGCATAAGCCGGATCCAGGCAGTCGATGTCAAATGTCAGATAGGTCGGGCGGTCACTCAGGATCGTCTTGATCCGCTTGGCGGTTTCCACCGGGCCGATCTCATGCACGGTGGACGCATCGATAATATTGACGCCAAGGGTGTCATCATTGGTGGTGCGGATCCCCACCTGTACCGAGGTCGCCGGGTCCACGATCCCCATCTTCACCGCCTTATAGAACATGGTGCCGTGATCCACCCGGTCCATGTTGTCATCCGGCCAGGTGTCGGTATGGGCATCAAACTGCAGCAGCGAGATCGGTCCGTATTTCTCGGCATAGGCTTTCAGGATCGGAAAACTGATATAGTGATCCCCGCCCAGCACGACCGAGGCCGTATCCTGCGCCAGGATACCCCGGATATGCTCCGTCAGCGCCGCCGGAAATCCCGGTACATTGGCATGATCAAATGCCAGGTCGCCGTAATCCGCAATCGCCAGCGTGCTCAGCGGTTTATGCGGCCAGCCATAAGGTTCGTCCGGGCTTTGCAAGCAGGACGCCTCGCGGATCGCCCGCGGCCCCAGCCGCGTGCCCGGGCGGTTGGTCACCGCCTGGTCAAACGGCACGCCGGTGACAGCAATATCCACACCGGTCAGGTCCTTGGTGTATTTACGGCGCAGGAAAGACATCGCCCCGCCAAAGGTGATCTCGAAACTCAACCCCTTCATGTCCTCGCGGGTGAAGGCGTGATCGATCATATGTTTTGCGTCTTCCAGTGCCATGGCATTGCGTCCCTGTTCTGCGGCTTCAGCTTTTGATCAAATACCCGCTTTGCAGGCCCCTGTCATCTGCGCAGGCCCTTACCCGCCAACTGGCTGCGCCCGCTCCACCAGGCGGGCAAAGAACGACGCTCCAACCGGCGCAATCTGGTCGTTAAAATCATACTTCGGGTGATGCAGCCCGGCGCTTTCACCCTGGCCCAGGAACAGATAGGAGCCAGGCCGCGCCTGCAGCATATAGGCAAAATCCTCTGCCCCCATCTCGCGGCCGCCATCAGGCACCACATTGCCCTCGCCCGCGATCTCCTTGGCAACGTCCACGGCAAATGCGGTTTTCTCCGCATCGTTGAATGTGGCCGGATACCCGATCTCATAGTCCAGTTCCGCCTCAACGCCGTAACTGGCTGCCTGCCCTGCCACGATTTCCTTCATCCGCCGCATCACCATCTTCTGCACCTCCGGGTTAAAGGTGCGTACGGTGCCGTTGATATAGGCGGTATCCGGAATCACATTATCGACAGTGCCGGTATGGATCTGAGTAACCGAAACCACCAGATCCTCCAGCGTGTGATGGTTCCGCGACACGATAGTCTGGATCGCCTGCGCCATACCGCAGGCCGCCATCACCGGATCACGGGTTTCATGCGGCATTGCGCCATGGCCGCCCTGCCCCTGAATGTGAATGTGAAACGTATCCACCGCCGCCATCAGCGCCCCGGGCGTGGTCAGAAAATGCCCAGCCGGCAGCCCCGGCGCATTGTGCAGCGCATAGACCTCGCCAATATCAAACCGCTCCATGATGCCATCTTCGACCATGATGCGCGCGCCGCCAATTGCCTCCTCGGCGGGTTGAAAGATCAGCGCCGCCCGGCCCGTGAAGTTCCTCGTCTCGGCCAGATACTTGGCCGCGCCCAACAGCATCGTGGTATGCCCGTCATGGCCGCAGGCATGCATATTGCCCGCATGGCCCGAGGCGTAATCAACCCCGGTCTCCTCCGGGATCGGCAATGCGTCCATATCAGCCCGCAAGCCGATGGTCGGACCATCCCCACGCCCGCTGATGATCGCCACCATGCCGGTCTGCGCGATGCCCTCATGCAGCTCATCAACCCCGATTTCCCGCAGCCGCTCCGCCACAAAGGCGGCGGTCTTGGGCAGGTCCAGCGCCAGCTCGGGAATCTGATGCAGATGCCGCCGCCAGGCCTTCATCTCCTCGGCGTAATCGGCAATACGGTTCACAACGGGCATTGGGGTGGACTCCTGCAGCAGACTCGGGATTGATGCATCAGACACTGGAACAAGAGCCGCCGCAATGCCCCAAACAGACCTGATTCACGATGAGACCGCTGGCATCGAACGCCTGCTTGAAATCATGGCGCGCCTGCGCGACCCCAAAACCGGCTGCCCCTGGGACATCGAGCAGGATTTCGCCAGCATCGCCCCCTATACCATTGAAGAAGCGTATGAAGTTGCCGACGCCATCGACCGCGGAGCCTGGGATGAACTGAAGGGAGAACTGGGTGACCTGCTGTTCCAATCCGTCTTCCACGCCCAGATGGCGCAGGAGGCGGGCCATTTTACCTTTCATGACGTGGTCCGGACCATGTCGGACAAGATGGTCTCGCGCCACCCGCATGTCTTCGGGGATGAGAGCCGCGAGAAATCAGCTGACCAGCAAACCCGCGACTGGGAGGCGATTAAGGCAGCAGAACGCGCAGACAAGGCCGAAACCGGCACATTGGACGGTGTCGCCGTTGGCCTGCCCGCCCTCTTGCGCGCCTACAAGCTGCAAAAACGCGCCGCGCGCGTCGGCTTTGACTGGCCCTCTGCCGACAATGTCATCGCCAAGATCACCGAGGAATGCGCCGAACTGGTCGAGGCCCGCGACACCCTCACCCAGATCGAAGTCGAAGAAGAATTCGGCGATCTGATGTTTGTGATGGCCAATCTGGGCCGCCATCTGGGGGTTGAACCCGAAGCCGCCTTGCGGGCCGCCAACGCCAAATTCACCCGCCGGTTCGAAGGCGTCGAGGCCAAACTCGCCGCCCGCGGCAAACGCCCCGAAGACAGCGATCTGGCCGAAATGGACGCCCTCTGGGACGCGGTCAAGGCAGATGAACGCGCCTGAGCGCGCACCTGTCATTCATCTTTCTCCAAATACTCAAATCCCGGCGGCGCAACCGCCGGGCAGCCAAAGGCTTCAGGCCAGGCCGGCCTTTTTCAGGTTTCCCATGATGGTTTTGAAGTCCTGGATGATCTTTTCCTTCTTCATCAGATCCTTCCACAGCTTCTCGCCGGTCTTCTTGTCGCCAACTGCGATATTGACCATCACATCCTTCAGCTTTTTCACATCGGTGATGCCCAGCAGCTTGGCCGCCTTTTTGGGGTCGCCCATCCGGTTTTCGGCGACATATTTCTTGTATTCATCGCTACCGGTGAAGCCCATCACATCCTTGTTCAGCATCAGGACGACTTCTTTCTTGCCGGTCTCGATGATCTTCTTCCAATCGCCGCTCTTAAAGTCGCCCTTTTCCGCCAGCACCTTGGCCGCATTGTAGGTCTTCGATGTGATATTGACCGGCTCCTTGCCCTTTTTCTGATCCATATAGCGGGCCCACAGCGATTCCGGGTTGCCTTTGTTCTGCGTGAACATGAATTCATTCAGACAGTAACGCCGCTTGCAGTAATCCATGTAAGAAGCGGTCATCTTCTTGTCCTTCAGGATGTCGCCGACAACTTTGGGATCATTGCTCATGTTTCTTATTCCTCATGAAAATCAAAAATATGTCTTCCGGCAAAACACCGCAGAACCAATACTGCCCGTCTCCGGGCTTCAAAAAACCACTGCGCAACCGGGACCATCCCGCCCCGACTGACGCTGCGTCAAGCCACCATAGAAAGCAAACGCCGCAGCAGCAAACTGCCGTCGCAGAAAATGCCCGGAAAATTGCATGGCCGGTGCGGCAGCGGTTCAATCCCGGCAAAACTGCGCGTAGTCTCATGGCTCACCACCAGCGGAGAGTGCCATGGCACCGAGAAAAATCATCATCGACACCGATCCGGGACAGGATGATGCAGTGGCCATCCTGCTGGCGCTGGCCAGCCCCGAAGATCTGGATCTGATTGGCATCACCTGCGTCGCAGGCAATGTGCCGCTTGCGCTGACCAGCAAGAACGCCCGAATTGTCTGCGAAGCTGCAGGCAAGACGCATGTGCCGGTCTATGCCGGCAGCAAAGCGCCGCTTTGCCGGCCGCTGATCACCGCCGAACATGTGCACGGCCAAACCGGCCTCGACGGGCCAAAGCTTTGGGAGCCGGACATGCCGCTGGCCACAGGGCACGGCGTCGATTTCATCATCGACACCCTGCGCCGGGAACCTGCGGGCACTGTCACCCTCTGCACGCTGGGGCCGCTCACTAACATTGCCGCCGCCTTCAACCGGGCGCCCGACATCATCGAACGGGTGCAGGAAGTCGTGATGATGGGCGGCGCTTACTTCGAGGTCGGCAACATAACCCCGGCGGCTGAATTCAACATCTACGTCGACCCGGAAGCCGCTGAAATCCTGTTCAGATCCGGCGCGCCGATCACCGTGATGCCGCTGGATGTGACGCATAAGGTGCTGGCCACCAAACCCCGCACCGCAGCGATCCGCGCGCTGAACACCCGCGTCGGCCATTTCACTGCAGACATGCTCGATTTCTTCGAACGCTTCGATGTGGAAAAATACGGCTCAGACGGCGGCCCGCTGCATGACCCCTGCGTCATAGCCTGGCTGTTGCAGCCCGGCCTGTTCGCAGGCCGCCATGTGAATGTCGAGATCGAAACACGCTCTGACCTCACCCTTGGCATGACCGTCGCCGACTGGTGGGGCGTCACCGGCCGAAAACCCAACGCCCTGTTCATCGGCGACGCTGATGCGGACGGTTTCTTCAAACTCCTGACCGAAAGGCTCGCCCGACTATGAGCGCCGCCCTGCATCTTGCCAAGCCGGAGCACCTGGACCGGGTGCTGTCTCTGGTTGCCGCCTTCCATGCCGAATCCGGCCTGGAGACAACAGCGGACCACCGCCGCGCCGGGGTTGAGCCGCTGCTGAACGGACACCCTTACGGCGCGGTCTACCTGATCGGCCCGACTCGCGCGCCGATCGGTTATATCGTCATCACCTTTGGCTGGTCGGTGGAATTCGGCGGCATGGACGGCTTTGTGGATGAGCTGTACATCCGCCCCGCCGTGCGCGGCCGCGGCATTGCCACCGAGGTGCTGACCGAACTGCCGAAAACCCTGGCCACGGCTGGATTGCGTGCCCTGCATCTGGAGGTGGACCGCGAAAACGAGACCGCCCAGCGGCTCTATCTGCGCACCCGGTTTAAGCCGCGCGACAGCTACATGCTGATGACCAAGGAGATGTAAGCCAAAAGGCACAGCTGTCATGCTGCGCCTTTTGGCCAGCTCTCCCCCCAAAGAGCCTGTTCTATCGCTGCCGAAATGGCAGTTGGAGCTGCGGCAGGCACGGTGGCAATTCAAAACAGCCAGACAAATCAATGTGCCAGTTCGCGCGGTGATGGAACCTCATGCACCGCGGCGGACTAAGATGTGCCGCCGCTCACTCCTTGGTTCTGACGCTCTGCCCCCCGGCCAGAGCGCCAGCCATCCGGTCCTAAATTCCCGGATGGTTCATGAAACCGGCCGTTGCACTCATACTTCTGACCGGATCCGGCGGTGCAGCGGCGTCCCCGCCAAGCGGGGAGTATTCCGGGCTGCTGCACCCTGGCAGTACTGAAAGACCCGCTGGAATTGCCAATTTGCGAAAACCTTGATTTGGCATGCTGGTCTCTCCTCTCCCGCGGTAACACCCGGACCGCGTAAGACTAAGGTAACATGTCCGTGAAAGCCCGTCTGTGAACCGGGCCACACAACCGCGGGCCCTGTTTTACGTTCACCTTCTGCATCCTGCCCTGCCTGCAAGCGGAGCTAGAGAAAAGCAAAATCGCGGAATGTCGCCGCCTCACCCAGTTTACCCCCATCCGCCCCCAGCAAGGGCCAGATCACTGCGTTGCGGATCTCGAACCGCCGCCCCAGCGCACTGATCCGCACGCCTGTGTAATTGCTGATAAAGCCCTTTGCGCGCATCTCAGCGAACATCGCGTCCCGCTGGCCCCGATGGGCCGGCTCCGCCGTCAGCCGCGACGGCATGGCTGTCAGCTGCTCCCAGCCCATTTCCCACAAGCTCTGCGCCGCCAGATTGCCATAGGTCAGCACCGGATCGGCGGCAGTGTTGTGCGACAGCACCGCAAACGGCGCATTATAGAGCGTTTCGGCATTTGCGCCGTCCAGTAAAACGCGGCCTGTCGCTTGCGCAAAAGACCTCAGCAGCAGGTCCGCGTGGCGGTCCTGGAAAAGGTTTTCCAGGCAGGGTTCCTTCATTTGATCCGTCACCGCATGTTCCTCAAAACGGAGCGCATTTCTTTCTGACTGCCCGTTCCAGTTTCCTGAACTGCTTGCTGGCACGCCCGCGCGGTCTAAGGGCATCTGCCTCTTCCTGACGGTCGATCCCGTCGTTCCAGGACTGAAACAGCAGCGCCTTGATATCGTCGTCCATGACTTCATCGGCCAGCTTGTAGGTGCAGGTGCACAGGTTCATGCTTGGACCTTCCCCTTGCGAGCGCGCGGCAAGGGCCTTGCAGGTTTCCTCAGCACCGGGGGCGGCAGCGGCTGCCGCGGCAAAGGTCAGCGTAAACAGCGCTGCTAGGACAGAAAATTTCATCTGCAGATCCTGTAGTCTTCAAAGAAAACCCCCGGCCATTGGGAACCGGGGGCAGCTGCGCTCTGACCTTGCCGGAGCGCAAACAGTGATCAAGCAGCAGAAATCAGCGCTTCAGGATCGAACGGCCTGCGTATTCGGCCACTTCACCCAGCATTTCCTCGATGCGGATCAGCTGGTTGTACTTGGCGAGCCGGTCAGAGCGCGCCAGCGAGCCGGTCTTGATCTGGCCGCAGTTGGTGGCAACCGCCAGGTCGGCGATGGTCGCGTCCTCGGTCTCGCCCGAGCGGTGCGACATCACGTTGGTGTAGCGCGCGCGGTGGGCCATATCGACCGCTTTCAGGGTCTCGGTCAGGGTGCCGATCTGGTTCACCTTCACCAGCATCGAGTTGGCGCAGCCGCGCTCGATGCCCTCGGCCAGACGCGCCGGGTTGGTCACGAACAGATCGTCGCCCACCAGCTGCACCTTATTGCCGATCTCCTGGGTCAGCGCCTTCCAGCCGTCCCAGTCATCTTCGCCCATTCCGTCCTCGATCGAGATGATCGGATAGTCGTTCACCAGCGCCGCCAGATAGGCCACGTTTTCTTCCGACGACAGGGTTTTGCCCTCGCCGGACAGCACGTATTTGCCATCCTTGTAATATTCGGTCGCCGCACAATCGAGCGCCAGGTGGATTTCCTCGCCCGGCTTGTAACCCGCCTTTTCGATGGATTTCAGAACAAAATCCAGCGCTTCGCGGGTGGAGGCGATGTTAGGGGCAAAGCCGCCCTCGTCGCCGATCCCGGTCGAAAGGCCCGCCGCCGACAGCTCTTTTTTCAGGGTGTGAAACACTTCGGACCCCATGCGCACCGCGTCGCGGATGTTTTCCGCAGCCACCGGCATAATCATGAATTCCTGAATGTCGATCGGGTTGTCGGCATGCTCGCCGCCGTTGATGATGTTCATCATCGGCACCGGCAGCACCCGCGCCGAGGTGCCGCCGATATAGCGGTACAGCGGCTGGGTGGTGAAATCGGCTGCCGCCTTGGCCACCGCCATCGACACGCCCAGGATCGCGTTGGCGCCCAGGCGGGCTTTGTTCTCGGTGCCGTCCAGCTCAATCATCGCCATATCCACGGCGACCTGCTCACAGGCGTCAAAGCCGACCAGCTCCTCGGCGATCTCGCCGTTCACCGCGGCAACTGCTTCCAGAACACCCTTGCCCATGTAACGGGATTTGTCGCCGTCGCGCTTCTCCACCGCCTCATAGGCACCGGTCGAGGCACCCGAGGGCACGGCAGCGCGGCCCATGGTGCCGTCTTCCAGGATCACGTCGACCTCAACCGTCGGGTTGCCCCGGCTGTCGAGGATCTCACGGGCGTGAATGTCGATAATGGTGCTCATCTGTCCATCCTTGGTTTGGCCTGAAAGCGGCGCGTTCTGTTGCCAGCGTCATACCAGCCGCGACGGAAATGTAAACCGGTCGCGTTATCGCTAACACACATGAAAGCGGCGGTTTAGGGCTAACATTGCGCTGTTTGCGCCAACAGGGTTGAACAATTGCACGCCGTGCTGCCGACCTGAGACCTCAGGCCGCAGCAGCAGCAGCCGCGCGCCGCGCCCGCCGGGCCAGCCGCTGCTCCCGGACAAAGGTATAAAGGCCGGATGCGATAATCAGCGCCGACCCTGCCAGGGTCAGCGTATCGGGGCGCTCACCAAAGACAATAACGCCTGCAAGGATCGAAAACAGCAGCCTTGTATAGCGGAACGGCGTCACCGCCGAGGCATCGCCAACCCGCATCGCCGTCACAATGCCGTAATAGCCCAGCACCCCGAACAGCACCCCGCCGGCCATCATCATCCACTCGCTACCCGCCAGCGCCTGCGCATCGCCCGGCGTGAAGATCAGCAGCAGAGCGCCGGCCGGTATGACCGCCATGAAAGCCTGAAAACTCAGCACGGTGGAAGGCACCCCGGCGTCCATTGTGCGGGTCATCAGATCGCGTGCCGCGACCCCCAGCACTGCCACCACAACCAGCAGTGCAGCCGGTTCAAACCCGTCCAATCCGGGCCGGATAATCAGCAGAACGCCAACAAAGCCCACGCAGATCGCCAGCCAGCGCCGCCAGCCCACGTCCTCTTTCAGAAACAGTGCCGCGCCCATGGTGATCACCAAAGGCGTTGCCTGAAACACAGCGGCCACCGTTGAAATATCCACCAACGCCAAAGCCGAGGCAAACCCCATAGCCGACACCGCTTCCATGGCAGCCCGCATCACCGGTTTTTTGCGCCAGGCCCGCGCCGCCATCAGCCGGTGCCCTTGCATCTTGGCCATGACGGCAAAGACAAGCCCGCTGCCCAGCCCCAGGAATATCAGGATCTGGCCCACCGGCAGGGTGCCCGACAGACGCTTGATGAACATGTCTTCAAGCGTGAAAAAAGCCATCGAAGCAATGACCAGCAGAATGCCGTGCAGGTTGTTCATAAGCGCGCGTCCTGTATCCCGGTCCGGCAGTGCGCCGGGCCATCCGGGCAAAGAACATCAGCGCCCCGGCGCAGGCAACTCCGTTTCCGACCCGGTATCATGACAAGACGTGAGCACACATATCAATTTTCGTGATGCGCCGTGCGGCCAAGGCCGCCAGCGCAACCGGAATTCTGCAGAAAATAATGGGGGCCGGGTCAGATGCTACTCCGCCTTGCGCGGCACCCCGTACAGCTCCAGCTTATGCCCGCGCAGCTCATAGCCCAGCTTGCGGGCGATCCGCTCCTGCAGCTCCTCGATCTCGGGGTCGCAGAACTCGATCACCTCGCCGGTGTTCATATCGATCAGATGGTCGTGGTGATCCCGCTCGGCATCTTCATAACGCGCGCGCCCGTCGCCGAACTCCAGCCGCTCCAGAATGCCCGCCTCCTCGAACAGCTTCACCGTGCGATAGACGGTGGCGATGGAAATCGCTGCATCCATTGCACTGGCGCGGGCATACAGCTCCTCTACATCCGGGTGATCGCCGCTGTCCTGCAGCACCTGGGCAATCACCCGGCGCTGGCCGGTCATGCGCAGCCCCTTGGCTTCGCAACGGGCGATAATCGGCTTTGGCATCGAAGGTCCTCGCGGTTTTCTGGCTTTCCTCTTTAGCGGATGCAATCTGCGCCGAAAACAGGCTTTTCGCCGGCATCAACGGTTGACAATGCGCTTATCCACAGCCATTTGACGCCCAGGCATCCCTCCCTGCCGCGTGAGCAGAGACCAAGACCGGCCGCACCGCATGTGCGTGACAAGACACCCGGGGTCAAGTGATATGCCGACATTCCCAAAATCACGCGTGGGGATTGCAGAGGCCAGCGGCCTGGCATCCGGCCAGCGCGCGCCCGAGGTCCCTGCCCCGCAAGAAACCGCTGTTTCGCAGCGGATCCGGCCCGTGCTGACGCAGGGCTGTGAAAGGACGATACGTGACTGAATTTTCGACCATGGGGCTTCCTGAAAAGCTCCTCACCCGGCTCCAGGACCTGGGCCTCAATGATCCCACCCCGATCCAGGCCCGCGCTATTCCGCATGCCTTGAACGGTCAGGACGTGCTGGGCCTGGCGCAGACCGGCACCGGCAAGACCGCCGCATTTGGCGTGCCGCTGATTGCGCAGATGATGCAATACGGCCGCAAGCCCGCCGCCAACACCGTGCGCGGCCTGGTGCTGGCGCCGACCCGCGAATTGGCCAACCAGATCGCCGCGACCCTGAAAGGCCTCACCGAAAACACTCCGATGAAGGTCGGCCTGGTGGTCGGCGGCGTGTCCATCAACCCGCAGATCTCCCGCATTGCCAAGGGCACCGACATCCTGGTCGCCACTCCTGGCCGCCTGATCGACATCCTCGACCGCGGCGCGCTGGATCTGGGTTCCTGCGACTTCCTGGTGCTGGACGAGGCCGACCAGATGCTGGACCTCGGCTTCATCCACACTCTGCGCAAGATCGCGGCCCTGCTGCCGGCCGAGCGCCAGACCATGCTGTTCTCGGCCACCATGCCCAAGCAGATGAACGAGATCGCCAACTCCTACCTGCAAAGCCCGGTCCGCATCGAAGTCTCGCCTCCGGGCAAAGCCGCCGACAAGGTCACCCAGTCGGTGCATTTCATCGCCAAGGCGGAAAAGCTAAGCCTGCTGAAAGAGCTGCTGGCCGACCACAAGGACGAGCGCGCACTGGTCTTCGGCCGCACCAAACACGGCATGGAAAAGCTGATGAAGGTGCTGGACAAAGCAGGCTTTGCCGCCGCTGCCATTCACGGCAACAAATCCCAGGGCCAGCGCGAGCGCGCCCTTGCCGCCTTTAAGTCCGGCGACATCAAGGTTCTGGTCGCCACCGATGTGGCTGCCCGCGGGTTGGACATCCCGGACGTGAAACACGTCTACAACTATGAGCTGCCCAATGTGCCGGACGCCTATGTGCACCGCATTGGCCGCACCGCGCGCGCAGGCAAGGATGGCGCTGCGATTGCATTTTGCTCGCCGGATGAAATGGAAGAACTGAAGGCGATCCAGAAGGTGATGAAAACCACCATCCCTGTCGCCTCGGGCCGCGCCTGGGAGGCTTTGCCGGATCCGGCGGCGGCTGGTAAACCCGGCGGCCGTCCTGGCGCACGCCGCGGCGGCGGCGGTTTCGGCGGCGGCAAACCCGGCGGCCAGCGCCGCCGCGGCGGCGGTGGCTCGGGTGGCCAAGGCAAGCCCCAGGGCGCAAGCAACGGCCAGCGCGGCGGCCAAAAACAGCGCGCGCGCTAAACCTGCCCGCGCAACTCCGGGTCAAGGACGGTACTGCCACAGCGCGTCAGCGCTGTTCATCCTTGCCCCGGAACAGCAAAGCATCAGCCACACTCAAACAGCCATCTTCAGGGGCAAACTGCCCCTGAAGCAGTTCCCTGCAGCAGAAACCTGCAGGAAACTGTCCGGGGGACAGTTCCGGCTGCAAACATCCGCCCCTTCCTTGCGTTGCGCAGCAACGCCCGGCCCAAGGCCGCCAAGGTGCTTCAGGCACAGCCTGACGCACCTGCGGGCGCGGGAGCGCTCCCGCTTCACACCGCCTGCAAATCCGCCCAGACCGGCAAATGGTCCGAGGCAATATGCGCAGGCCGTGCCCCATGCACCCCATGCGCAACGGCTTTCAACCGCTTGCAATACGCAATCCGATCCAGTGCCCCCAGGGGCCGCAGCGCCGGAAAGCTCGCCTTGGGCGGCAGGAAAGTCAGCGCCGGAGTGATATGCTCCAGTACCGCCCCCCGCGACCACTCATTGAAATCCCCCGCCAGCACCACCGCGCTGTCCTCGCGCTTTGCCGCATGGGCCAAGGCACGCATCTGTTCACGCCGCGCCCGTCCCGTCAGTCCCAGATGCGCGCCAATCACCCGCACCGGCCCCAAAACCGTCTTCAGCTGAACCCAGACCGCGCCGCGCGGCTCCAGCCCCGGCAAAACAATATGGCCTTTGGCCTGCAACTGCGCGCCATTCCGGAACAGCACCGCATTGCCGTGCCAGCCCAGGGACCCCGCGCCGCCCAGGTCCGCCGCCTGCCAGCCGGTTTCCGCGACCAGAAAATGCGGCAGCGCCGCGGGCCGCGGCGGCAGGCGCTTGTCGGCCTCCTGCAGCACCACCACGTCCGCAGCCAGTCCGGCGATCACCTGCAAGATGCGCTCCGGCCGGCGGCGCAGGTCCAGGCCGATACATTTCTGAATATTGTAAGTGGCAACCCGCAGCGTATCCTGCGGCGGTTGATTGGGCATCCGGTGCCTCCAGGCTTGTCCGGAGTTTGGCGCAGGACACATCTGAAACACAACCGTCATCCCGCCGCAGGCGTGGCCGGGGGGCTGCCCGCCCCCTCTTGAGCCTGCGGCTCAATTCACCCCCGGGAGTATTTGAAACCAGAAAGAAGCAGATCAGGTTCCGCAGAAAGTCGCCTGCACCACTTCCTCCGGCGCTGGCGGGCGCTGCAGGTCTGCGTGTTCCGGCTGGTTCTCATACGGGCTGGCCAGAACTGCGTTCAGCCGGTGAAACAGCGCATAGTCTCCCGCCACGGCGCCCGCGATCATCTCTTCGATGCGGTGGTTGCGCGGGATGAAGGCCGGGTTGGCGGCCCGCATCACCGCTTGCGGGTCCGGCTCATCCGCCAGCCGCGCCTGCCAGCCTTCGGCCCAGCTGTCATATGCCGCCGGATCGGTGAATTGATCGCGCGCCGTGCCCGCCGCCAGCGCCCTGAAACTGTTGGTGAAATCGCTTTGGTTTTCCGCCATCCGCTCCAGCAGGCCCGTGACCAGCTCAAGATCATTTTCCTGCGCCGAGGTGATCCCCAGTTTTGCCCGGAACCGGGTCAGCCAGGCGTCCTCGGTCAGCTGCGGCATCGCATGAACGATTTCGGTCGCCTCTTCGACGCTTGCCTGCGGGTCGTCCAGCTGCTGGATCAGCGCGGTGGCCAGCTGCGCCAGGTTCCACACTGCAACATTGGGCTGGTTGGCATAGGCATAACGCCGCCCGCGGTCGATCGAGGAAAACACCGTATTCGGATGGTAAACATCCATGAAGGCGCAAGGGCCATAGTCGATTGTCTCGCCCGAGATCGCGGAATTGTCAGTGTTCATCACCCCGTGGATAAAGCCCACGCCCATCCAGGCCGCAATCAGCTTGGCCTGCGCATCACGCACCGTACGCAGCAGGCCCATAGGACCATCCGCATTCGGGTAATGGCGGGCAATCGCATAGTCCGTCAGCTGCCGAAGGCTGTGTTTGTCGCCGCGCGCCGCGAAGATCTGAAACGTCCCCACCCGCAGATGGCTGGAGGCCACCCGGGTCAGCACCGCACCGGGCAAACCGCCCTCGCGCCAGACAATCTCGCCCGTCTCAACCGCCGCCAGCGCGCGAGTGGTCTGGATGCCAAGCGCATGCATTGCTTCGCTCACCACGTATTCGCGCAGCACCGGGCCCAGCCAGGCACGGCCATCGCCGCTGCGGGAATAGGGTGTGCGCCCGGAGCCTTTCAGCTGGATATCCCGGCGCTTGCCGTCGGTTCCCACCGTCTCGCCCAGCAGGATTGCCCGCCCGTCGCCAAGCTGCGGATTATAAGTGCCGAACTGGTGCCCGGAGTAAAGTTGCGCCAGCGGGTCCGCCCCCTCCGGCACCTCATTGCCGCCAAAGACCGCCGCCATCTCTGCCGCCTCCCCCGGGCTTATGCCCATCACCCGGGCCAGATCCTCGTTGAAGGCAATCAGCCTCGGCGCCTTCACCGCCTGCGGCGCCAGTTTGGAGTAGAACTGCCCCGGCAGGGCAGCATATGTGTTATCAAAGGGGAACGTGAATGCCATAGCCCAAACATATGCTTGGTATACAGATTTACCAGCGCCAAAAGGGAGAGCCTGCAGTGACGGCAGATCAGATCATCGAACATTTGGGCTTGCAGCAGCACCCCGAGGGCGGATGGTACCGGGAAACCTGGCGGGCCGGGAATGAAGGCCGCCCCGCAGGCACCTGTATTTACTTTCTTTTAAAGGACGGCGAAAACAGCCATTGGCACCGGGTCGATGCAACGGAGATCTGGCTTTTCCACGCCGGTGCACCGCTGGTGCTGTCGGTGGCGGAGACAAGGGAAGGCCCGGCACAGGACCACATACTGACCCCTGATCTGACCAAAGGCGCGCCGCAGCAGATCGTGCCAAAAGGTCACTGGCAGGCGGCCCGCACAACCGGGGATTGCACATTGGTAAGCTGCACCGTCTCGCCCGGGTTCCAGTTCGAAGGATTCGAACTTGCTGCGCCTGGCTTTGACATCCCGCGTGGCTGACCCCACCTCTTGCCGCGAATCAGAAGACTGGACAAAACTGTCCATATGCCTGCACTTATGGACCACACCACCCTAATCAAGTCGCTGCCGCCGGAGACCAAAGCGTTCTTGACCACCCGTTCCGATGCTGCGGGGCTGCAGCATCTTGCGCTGTACCTTGCCGCATTGGCTGTCTGCACCACGGGCCTTGCGCTGCAAGTGCCTTTCTGGCCGCTTCTGCTGCTGCCGCAGGGGGTGCTGCTGGTCTTCCTGTTCACCCTCAGCCACGAATGCACCCACCAGACCCCGTTCCGCAGCAAGTGGCTGAACGAGGCCGCAGGCCATGTCTGCGCCTTGGCCATGGCGCTGCCTTTTGTCTGGTTCCGCTACTTTCACCTGGCGCATCACAAGTTCACCAACGACCCCGAACGCGACCCCGAGCTGGAACAAGGACCGCGCCCGGAGACCATTCCCCAATGGCTGAAATACCTCAGCGGCTGGGGTTATTGGCGCGGTATGGCGGGGACCCTTTGGCGCAACGCCTTTGGCACCATTGATGCGCCGTACCTGCCGGAACGCCGCCACGCCCACATGCGGCTGGAGGCGCGGGTGCTGTTAATCGTCTACACAGCCGCCCTGCTGACCCTGCTGGTGTCACCATTGGTTTTGCGGTTGTGGCTTGTGCCGCTGCTGATCGGCCAGCCGTTCCTGCGCGCCTATCTGTTGGCAGAACACGGGCTCTGCCCGCCAGTTGCCAACATGCTGGAGAACTCCCGCACCACTTTCACCAACCGGTTGGTGCGCTTTCTGGCCTGGAACATGCCTTATCATGCCGAGCATCATGCTTTTCCGAATGTGCCTTTTTACCAGCTGCCCGCTTTCCATGCCATCACACAGGCGCACCTGAAGTCGGCTTCGGGCGGGTATGCGGAGTTTACATCAGACTACCTCCGGCAGATTTCCCACTGACCGGCCGTCAAAGGCCGCACAAATTTCTTCAAAGAAATTTGACAAGAAACTTCGAAGTTTCTTGTCCCCGCGTCTCTATCTTACGCCCCCGGCACGCTCACCACCCCGCCGCCGACGCAGGCGCGTACACCAGTGGTGCCGGGGCAGGACGTCGCCATCCCCCGCGCCACCCGCACCGCCAGATGGGCAAAGGCCTGCGCCTCCAGCATGTCGCCGTCCAGGCCTGCGTCCTCGACGGGTTTCACTGTACAGTCCAGCGACACCCGCAGCATCTGCATCAGCACCGGGTTGCGCCGCCCGCCGCCAGTGACCAGCACCACCTCCGGCGGCTCCGGGCAATGCTCCATCCCCTGCGCCACCGAGGCTGCGCACATGGCGATCAAGGTCGCCGCGGCGTCCGAGTCATTCAACTCCTTCACCAACCCGACCATCTCGTCAAAATCGTTCCTATCCAGTGACTTAGGCGGCATTCTTGCAAAGTAAGGCTCGGCCAGAAACAGCTCCAAAGCACCGGTCTCCACGGTGCCGGAGCGCGCCACCTTGCCATCTGCGTCCCAGGGAATGCCAAGCCGCTCCTGCACCAGATCATTGACCGGCGCATTGGCCGGGCCGGTGTCAAACGCCAGCAGCGCGCCGGGTTCCTCGGCCCGCTCAAACCGCGGATCCACATAGGTCAAGTTGCCAACCCCGCCCAGGTTCAGGAAACACAGCGGCCGTTCGGCGCCGATGTATTTGGCGCAGGCAAAGTGAAAGAACGGCGCCAGCGGCGCGCCCTCTCCGCCCATCGACACATCGTCTGAGCGGAAATCCCAGACCACCGGCTTGCCAAGACGTTCGGCCAGAGCCGCCCCATCGCCCACCTGCAGCGTACCCTGCAGCCGCGGCGCATGGGCCAGGGTCTGGCCATGAAAGCCGATGACCTCCACGTCCTCGAACTCTGCCAGCGCCGCCGCATGGGCCGCATCGCAAACCCCGGCAGCCGCCTCAACCTCCGGCCCGGTCCATTTGCCCAGCCCTGCCCGCAGCACGCTACGCTCGGCTTCGGTGTACTCGCGGTAACTGCTCTCGCCAAATCCGTGAATGCGCGCGCCATCGGTCACCACCACGGCGGCATCCACCCCGTCCAGCGATGTGCCGCTCATCGCTCCCAGCGCCCGCACCGGGCCTGTTTTTGCTATGGCCCTGCTCATGGCCTGCCCCCGTCCTTATGGCTCCGGGCCGTTCCGCCCGCTTGCGCCTGACTCTACAACGCTTAAATTGCCGGGAAAACAGGTTCCAACCGGCATCAATGCGATTTATAGGGCATGGTGCAAATTCATAGACCGAGGCATGTTATGACCTACACACCGAAATCGGATTTCGTCGCAGTCATGATGGAACGCGGGTTCCTCGCGGACTGCACCGATTATCAGGGGCTGGATGACGCCCTGATCAGCGGTGTGCGCCCGGCCTATATCGGCTTTGATGCGACAGCGAAGTCATTGCATGTCGGCTCGCTGATCCAGATCATGATGCTGCGCTGGTTCCAGAAAACCGGCCACCAGCCGATCACCCTGATGGGCGGCGGCACCACCAAGGTGGGCGACCCCTCCTTTCGCGCCGATGAACGCCCGCTGCTGACTGAGGCGCAGATTGACGACAACATCGCCGGCATCAAGAAGGTGTTCTCGGCCTACATAGACTATGACAGCGATGCGCCAAACAAGGCGCTGATGCTGAACAACGCCGAATGGCTGGACGGTCTGAACTATCTGGAATTCCTGCGCGACATCGGCCGCCATTTCTCGGTAAACCGGATGCTGGCGTTTGAAAGCGTGAAATCGCGCCTCGACCGCGAGCAATCTCTGTCGTTCCTCGAATTCAACTACATGATCTTGCAGGCCTATGACTTCATGGAGCTGAACAACCGCTACGGCTGCATCCTGCAGATGGGCGGCTCGGATCAATGGGGCAATATCGTCAATGGTATCGACCTCACCCGCCGCACCATCGAGCATGAGGTCTATGGCCTCACCTCGCCGCTGCTGACCACATCGGACGGCAAGAAGATGGGCAAATCGCAGGACGGCGCGGTCTGGCTGAATGCCGAAATGCGCAGCCCATACGAGTTCTGGCAATTCTGGCGCAACACCACCGACGCCGACGTGGGCCGCTTCCTGAAGCTTTATACCGAGCTGCCGGTTGATGAGTGCGAGCGCCTGGGCGCGCTGGCAGGGTCCGAGGTCAACGCCGCCAAGGTGATCCTGGCGAATGAGGTGACCACGCTGCTGCACGGTGCCGGGGCCGCCACCGCGGCCGAAGCCACCGCCCGCGAAGTGTTTGAGAAGGGCGGAGTGGGCGACGACCTCCCGACCCTGTCGCTCACTCCGGCGGATCTGGGTGACGGGATTTCCATTGTGCAGCTGATCGTGAAATCCGGCCTCGCCAAATCCGGCAAGGACGCCAAACGGCTGATTTCCGAGAATGGTGCCAAAATCGACGACCAGCCGTTGACCGATGCCGGCCTGATGATCGACGCAGGCGCGCTCTCTTCGCCAATCAAACTGAGCGCCGGCAAAAAGCGCCACGCGCTGGTGCGGCTGGACGGTTGAACAGGCCGGAAGTAACACAGTAAAGGGGAGCCGCCGCGCTCCCCTTTCTCTTTTGCAGCTTTCTTTTGCAGCAAGCCCTCCCGCCCATTCCGGCCCCATCCTAGATGGGCCGTCATGGTTGGGCATAGCGCCGCGCAGCCACGCGGCGCGGTCGCGCTTCCTTTGAGACACACACCAATACAGGCCAGCGCCGGGTCAAGGACGGCACAGCCGCCGTGCGCAGCACGGTTTATCCTTGAGGCGGGGATGGCCAGGGTAAACTCAAACAGGCGCCTTGAGGGCAAACCTGCCCTTAAGCGCCTCTCAGCAGTAATTCCTGCCTAGAATGCCAGCGCTTCCAGCAGCGTCAGCACCAGAAACACCGGCACCGACAGCCCGATGGCAATCAGCAGTGCCGCTGCCTTGGTCATCCGCGGGGCCGCAGCCGCCTGCCCCATGATCAGTTTTGTTTGCTTCATGCGGAAAGTTAACCATGATTTAGGTTTCCAGCGCGTTAATGGCCCCATGTTCGACAGCGCCCCCGATCCCGATATGCCCGCAGCGGCAACCACCCGCCCGCAGCTCCGCGCGCTCCAGCAATCGCCGGAGTTTGCCCGTGCGCTGATGGCCTGCGGACAGGACCCGCTGATACTGGAAGACGCACAGAACCTGCTGGTCCTGCACCGCCGCCTGCCCGGCGGGCTGCGCCTGGCGATGGTGAACCGGGCGGATCTGAGCAACCCCGCCCCCCTGATGCCAGCCTTACGCAGGCGCGGCCTGGGCCGCACCCCGCTGATCCTGTCGCCGGAAACACCGGCCCCGCAGCTCGCCCGCCTTGGTGCAGTACCGCTTGTCACCCCTGCGCATGCTGCGCTTTGGGATCTGACCGAAGATCCGGAGCAGCGCCGCGAAGCCCTGCACCAGAAATGGCGCAACCGGTTGAACCACGGCGAATCCCAGGGCCTGCGACTCACCCGCCAGAACCTGCCGCACGACCCGCGCCACTGGCTGTTTGCAGCCGATGCCAAACAGCAATCCGCCCGCGGCTACCGCAGCTGGCCCATCGCCCTCACCCTTGCCTATGCGCGTGAAAACAAGGGCCAGGCCAAACTGTTCCAGGCATTCGAGGGCAAAGACCCGGTCGCCGCCATCCTGATCCTCACCCATGGCAGCAGCGCCACCTACCACATCGCCCATACCACCGCGCGCGGCAAACAGCTCAGCGCCCATCCCCTGCTGATGTGGGAGGCCGCATGCTGGCTTGCCACCAAGGGCATCTGCCGCCTCGACCTTGGCCTGATCGACACAAGCCGCGCCGCTGGGCTTGCCCGGTTCAAACTCGGCACCGGCGCCAAGGCGCACCGCCTGGGCGGAACCTGGGGCCTTTGGCCGCCGTTGGGCCGCCTCTTACGTCCCCTGGCGCTGCTGGACCGGCAGCAAATGGGCGCCTGACCGCTCCGCGACGTCCCGTCCCGCTGGACAGATGCAGGCCGCCTCCATTATATGAACACACGTTCAGATAACCGGGAGGAGCCCCGTTCATGAAACTTGCAGACACCGCTGCCATTGTCACCGGCGCCGCCTCGGGCCTGGGCGAGGCCACCGCCCGCTACTTTGCCGACCAAGGCGCCCAGGTCACTATCCTGGACCGCGACGCCGACCGCGGCGCCATGGTGGCGCAAGAGATCGGCGGGCATTTCGCCCAAACCGACGTCACCAGCGAAGAATCAGTCTCCGCCGCCATCGCCCACGCGGCCGGGAAGATGGGCAAGATCACCGCTTGTGTGAACTGCGCCGGTATCGCCATCGGTGCCAAGACCGTCGGCAAGGACGGCGCGCATCCGCTGGACGCCTACAAGCGCACCATCGACATCAATCTAGTCGGCACCTTCAACGTGGCGCGCCTCGCTGCTGTGGAAATCGCCAAGAACACTCCGGACGCGGATAACGCCCGCGGCGTGATCATCAACACAGCATCCATCGCAGCCTTTGACGGCCAAAAGGGCCAGGCCGCCTATGCCGCCTCCAAGGGCGGGGTCGCGGGCATGTGCCTGCCGATGGCACGTGATCTCGCATCCTCCGGCATCCGGGTGATGACCATTGCACCCGGCATCTTCATGACCCCGATGCTGGCAGGCCTGCCAGAGGAAGTGCAGCAGCAACTGGCGGCAGACGTGCCCAACCCCGCGCGCCTGGGCGATCCCCGCGAATACGGCCGCCTTGCAGGCTTCATCGTCGAAATGGGTTACCTCAACGGAGAAGTCATCCGCATCGACGGCGCCCTGCGCATGCGCTGACGCCCAGCTGCTGAGGCCGGGTCAAGGGCCGCGCAAGCGGCGGCGCTTGCGCCGTTCACCCTTGACGCGGCCTCAGCAGGTCAAACACTCGAAATCGCGCCTTCAGGGCAAACTTGCCCCTGAAGCGCATCTCAGCAAAAACTTCTGCATTGCGCAGCAATGCCTGGCCCAAGGCCGCACAAAGGTGCTTGGCGCAGCCAAACACCTGCGGGCGCGGGAGCCACCCCGGCAATTGACAATCCCAGCCTCCCGATCTTCACTAGCTGGTCAGGAGGCTTCGATGAGCAAAACCGAACGGCAGAAAATGCAGGCAGGCGAATGGTACTGTTGCCTGGACGGCGAACTCTCGGCGTTGCGCCATCAGGCCCGGATTGCGGTGCACCAGCACAACGCCGAACTTCCGGATCCGTCAGAAAACCTCAGCCCTTCGCTGGCCGCGCTCTTTGCGGCCCACGGCGAAAACTGCCTGGTTGAGGCGCCGTTTCATTGCGCCTATGGCATCAACATCACCCTGGGCTGCAACGTCTATCTGAACGCCGGCTGCACCATTCTGGACACCGCGCCGGTCACCATCGGCGACGGCGCCATGCTGGGGCCGAATGTGCAGATCTACTGCGCCCAGCACCACAAGGACAGGGCATTGCGGGCGCAAGGGCTGGAGATCGCCCGCCCCGTTACCCTGGGCACGGACGTCTGGATCGGCGGCGGCGCAATCCTCCTGCCGGGCGTCACCATTGGCGATGGCGCCATCGTCGGTGCCGGGGCAGTAGTGGCCAGGGATGTGGCTGCAGGCGAAACGGTGACAGGCAACCCCGCCCGCCCCCGGCGCCTGTAATCAAGCCGGTCGTCAGACGGTTAAGGCAGCGCCCGCCGCCTTAACCCGCGCTTCATATTTCCTGATGAATTCCAAAGCATTATGGCAGGATCTTTGACCAAATGTTTCGCGCGCGAAACATTTGGTCAGCCTTACTGTCCTAACTGGAACAATGGTCTCAGCCCTCGGCTTTTTCTTCCAGCAGCAGCCATTCTTCCTCAGCTGCCGCCAGCTTTTCCTGCCGCTCCACCAGCGCCTCGGTCGCTTTCTTGAACTTGACCGGCTCGCGGGTGAACAGCGCTGGATCCGCCATCAATTCCTGCAGTTTGCCAATCTCCGCTTCCAGCCGCTCAATCTCTCCCGGCAGCGCCTCAAGCCGGTGCTTTTCCTTAAAGCTCAGCCCGTCCTTGGGCTGGCTTTCCTGCTTGGGCTTCGGCTTTGCAATCTTCACCTTCTCAGACTTGTCCGCAACCTCCAGCGGCCCGCGCTGCGCCAGGTAGTCGCTCCATCCGCCGGCATATGCCGTGGCCTTGCCGTCGCCTTCCATCGCAATGGTGGTGGTCGCCACCCGGTCCAGAAAATCCCGGTCGTGGCTCACCAGCAGCACGGTGCCGTCGTAGTTATCGAGCAGCTCCTGCAAGAGGTCCAGCGTCTCCACATCCAGGTCGTTGGTTGGTTCGTCCAAAACCAGCAGATTCGAGGACCGCGCCATCAGCCGCGCCAAAAGCAGCCGCGCCTTCTCACCGCCCGACAAAGACCGCACCGGGGCACGTGCCTGGGCTTCATCAAACAGAAACTCTTTCAGATAGCCCACCACATGTTTCGGCTGCCCGCGCACCATCACCTGATCCGCCTTGCCGGAAACCCCCAGCAGTGGATCCGCGGTCAGATTCTCCCACAGCGTCGCATTGCCATCCAATTGATCCCGCGTCTGATCAAACAGCGCCAGCTCCAGATTGGTGCCCAGCTTCACCGCCCCCGTATCCGGCTGTTCCAGCCCCAGCAGCATCTTCAACAGCGTGGTCTTGCCTGCGCCATTGGGTCCGACAAAAGCCACCCGGTCGCCGCGCTGCACCTTCAGCGAGAATTCCTGCACGATCTGCTTGCCGCCAAAGGCCTTGCCCAGCCCCTCGGCCTCAATCACCTTGCGGCCCGATTTCGGCCCCGAATCCAACGCCATCTCAGCCGCGCCCTGGCGCTTGATCTGGCTGCTGCGTTCGGATTTCAGATCCTGCAGCGCCCGCACCCGGCCCATGTTGCGCTTGCGGCGGGCGGAAATCCCCTCCACCGCCCAGCGGCTTTCGGATTTGATCAGCCGGTTCAACTTGTGCCGCTGCTGGTCTTCTTCCTCCCACAGCTTGTCACGCCAGGCTTCAAAGGCCTCAAACCCCTTCTCCTGCCGGCGCACCTCGCCGCGGTCCACCCACAGCGTGGCCTTCGTCAGCGCCCGCAAAAACGCCCGGTCGTGGCTGATCAGCACAAAACCCGCGCGGGTCGCCTTCAGCTCATTCTCCAGCCAGGTGATCGCTTCGATATCCAGGTGGTTGGTCGGCTCGTCCAGCAGCATCAGATCCGGCGCCTCGGCCATCAGCTTGGCCAGCGCGGCCCGGCGCCGTTCACCGCCGGATGCGGTTTCAACGGGACGCGCCGGATCGAACTTCAACCCTTCGCCCGCGCGCTCCACTTTGTACATCTCACCGGGATCCAGCGCGCTGGCGGCAAAATCGCCCAAGGTCGCAAAACCCGTCATCTGCGGATCCTGCTCCATGTAGCCCACCGATTTACCCGGCGGCACCACAATCGCACCCTTATCCGCCTCAACAATCCCCGCCATCACCTTCATCAGCGTGGATTTCCCCGACCCGTTGCGGCCCACCAGGGCAACGCGGTCGCCGGGCTGAACCACCAGATCGAGATCGGAAAAAACCGGATCGCCCCCAAAGGTGAGAGAAATACCGGACATCTGCAAAAGAGGAATACGTGCCATGCCAGCCAGCTACCCCGGCGGCAGAATCGCGTCAACGCCGCTTCTTCATCTTTTCAAAAATACTCAAATTCACCCGGCCACCGCCCTGAGCAGCCGCTTGCGGGCAGCCGGAATGGCCCTGATCTCCAGCCCGGTGAACACATGCAGCGTGTTCATACAGGCATCGACCACCGCATGATCGCTGACCCAGCCGCCCATCAGCAGATAGGTCCGCAGCAACGGCGGCATATGCAGCAGCGCCTTTTTCGCATCCGGCTTCCGCCGCAGCCTCGCAGCAAATCGGAACACATCCGGCGCCTTCACCTGCGGCCGCCAGCAAAGCGGTGCCAGATGCCGGTGCTTCAGCAGCGCAAAAGCGTCCAGATATTCTGCCGTGGAGTTACCGGCAAAGGACGAGCAGCCAAACAGCATTTGCACGCCCCGGGCATCGACAAAGACGGTCACCGCGCCCCAGGCAACGCGCAGAATATCTGCATCCTGCTGATCCGGATGGACGCAAAACCGGCCCAGCTCCGCCATTCGGCCCTGGAACGCCTGCAATCCCTGCAAATCATAGAACTGCGCCGAATAGCTGCGCGGCAAGTCCGCTCCGTTTTCCAGCACCAGCAGCCGGAAGCAGCAGACCAGAGCACCGGTCCGCACCTCCTCCACCAGCACATGCGCGCAGGCCGCATCATAAGCGTCGCAATCGGTGCCGCCAGTGCGAAAGCACAGTGCGCGCAGCGCCTGCGCCGCCGCCACATCGGCCGGCCCCGCCGCCAGGCGGGCGCGGTAACATCCCTTGTGCAAAAGCACGCCCTGCTCCGCTGCCATCACGGCCTCCCCCTTCTCCGGCTCAGCCCTTAACATAAGCGCTGTGACAGCCCGGTGAAGCCCGCTGGACCGGCAGCCCCAGCCTTACTGGTCCTGCAGGAACTGATCGGGACCGAAGTTGCCCAGGCTGCCCAACAGCTGGCGCAGGAACGTGTTGTCCTGCACGCTGGAACTGGTCACCCGGCGTTCCAGCGGCACCACTTTGCCGTCTTCCAGGCTGAACCGCTCAATTCCCTGCACCACCCCGGCGGTGTCAAAGCTGATTGCAACCAGATCGCGTGCCACCGGTTTCGGGGCTGCGGCGCCATAGTGGCGGAACCGGGTCGCGACGTAATAATAACCGCTGTCGTTCAGCACCCCGGTCGAGGACGGGATGCCGACGCTTTCGGCCACCGAATCCCGGGTGTCGATCCCCGGCACCACTTCGGCCAGCTGGTCCGGCGTGGGCACATACCCGTGCTTGCGGTAAACCGACGAACAGGCCGCCAGTGCCAGCCCCGCCGCGGCAAAAACCGCCCCGCGAATAACGGACTTAAAGTGAAATGCCTTAGCAACCATGACTGCCCCCCGGCCTTATGCCGCAATGCGCGGCTTGAATACGTCTTTGAACCCGATTACCTAATGACCGCTTCCGGTTCAAGAAACGAAAGTCCCCGATTATGTCTGACAGCACCGCACTGCGGGTGGCGGATCTGCCGCAAAACGCCCCGACCGCCTTTGAAATTATCCCGGATAAAGCAAATCTGGCCGCATTGGCGGCTGAGCTGGGGGTGAACGCCCTGCGCAAGCTGCGCTTCACCGGCGAGATCAAGGCGCTTGGCAAACGCGACTGGCAGCTGACCGGATCTTTGGGGGCAACCGTAGTGCAGGATTGTGTGGTCACGCTTGAGCCGGTGACCACGCGGATTGAGGAGAACGTCCGCCTCACCTACCTGTCCCGCATGGAGATTCCGGACGAAGACGAGGCGGAAATGCCCGAGGATGACAGCACCGAACCGCTTGGCAGCCATATTGATCCGGGCGCCGTGATGGCCGAGGCGTTGGCGCTGCATATCCCCGTCTATCCGCGCAAAGACGGCGCTGAGCTGGGCGAAGCGGTCTATACCAAGCCCGGCACAGCACCGATGCGCGACGAGGATGCCCGCCCCTTTGCCGGTCTTGGCGCACTGCGCGGGCTGCTGAAAGATGAGGACTAAGCCGGAATTTCCGCGCTTGCGGAAATTGCATCTGGAACCGGCGGCAAAGCTGCCCTAAAAAACACCTTGCGCCGCCGGAGATTCGCAGTATTTTCGCGCGCTCATCGGAATTTTTGGTTGGACAATGCTTGGGCAGGCGCCTAAACGCACGTCAGACTGATCGAACAGAACGCAATCGCGCCGCGGGGATGGCCCCAAGGCCCAAAAGACAAAGGTTGAGACATGGCCGTCCAACAGAATAAAGTATCCAAATCGCGCCGCAACAACCGCCGCGCGCACGATGCACTGGTTGCTGCAAACCCGAACGAATGCGGCAACTGCGGCGAGCTGAAGCGCCCGCACCACGTATGCCCCTCCTGCGGCCATTACGACGACAAAGAAATCGTCGCAGCGGCTGACGAGATCGAGATCGACGAAGACGCGGCATAAGCCACGGACAGGATTTGATGCCAGGCAGGCTTTCGCATGACGGGTAAACCCGATCAAAATCAGGCAAAAGCCGGCCGCATCACCATTTCTGTTGACGCCATGGGCGGAGACGCCGGCCCCGCTGTTGTGGTGGCCGGCATTGCCATGTCGGCGGATAAGAATCCCGATATCGGCTTCATCCTGCACGGCCCCGCTGAACAGCTGAAACCGCTGGTCGCCAAAAAACGCATCCTTGAGGGCCGGGTTGAGATTCGCGACGTCCACGACGTTGTCACCATGGAGGACAAACCCTCCCAGGTGATGCGCAACGGCAAGGGCACCTCGATGTGGTCGGCGCTGGATGCGGTCAAGAACGGCGAAGCGGGCGGCGCTGTATCCTGCGGCAACACCGGCGCGCTGATGGCGCTGTCGATGCTGCGTCTGCGCAAGCTGCCGGGCGTCAACCGCCCCGCCATTGCCATCCTGTGGCCGTCGCTGAACCCGCAGGGCTTCAACGTTATGCTGGATGTCGGCGCCGACGTGAAGGCGGACGCCGAGGATCTGCTGCAATATGCGCTGATGGGCACCTCATATGTGCGCAATTCCATGGACATTGCCTGCCCGCGCGTCGGTCTGCTGAACGTGGGCACCGAAGAGCACAAGGGCAGCGCCGTGCTGAAAGAGGCCCACGCGCTGATCGCGGAGAACGCCGCACAGGCGAATTATGAATTCACCGGCTTTGTCGAAGGCAGCGATATTCCCGGTGATACCGCAGATGTGATCGTCACCGACGGCTTTACCGGAAATGTGGCGATCAAGACCGGCGAAGGCACCGCGCGGGTGATACGCACCGCCTTGCGGGAAGCCTTTGAATACTCGTTTTTGTCCAAGATTGCCGCCCTTCTGGCGATGACCTCTTTGAAAAGACTGTCCAAACGGATGGATCCGCGCCGGGTCAACGGCGGCGTGTTCCTGGGGCTCAATGGCACTGTGGTCAAATCCCACGGCGGCGCCGATGCCATGGGGGTTTCCGCTGCGGTCAAGCTGGCGTTCCGGCTGGCAGAGCATGGATTCGCCGAAAAGCTGGCGGCACGGGTTGCATCTGCCGGTGCGCATACCCAAGATGATACTGCCCCCCGCGAGACGCGGGCGGCCACCGAAAAAGATTAAAATAGGCAGGCAATCGAATGACGCGACGCGCGGTAGTTGTTGGCACAGGACACTATCTCCCCGAACGGGTGGTTGAAAACGCGGAATTCGAAGCCACGCTGGATACCACGGACGAATGGATCCGCAGCCGGTCTGGCATCGAACGCCGCCATTTCGCCGCCGAGGGTGAGACCACATCGGATATGGCCGCCAAGGCAGCGGAACGCGCTTTGGCAGACGCAGGGCTGACGGCTGAAGATGTGGACGCCATCATCGTGGCAACCTCCACCGCCGACCTCACCTTTCCCTCCGCCGCCACCATGGTGCAGTCCAAGCTGGGCATGACAAAAGGCTTTGCCTTTGACGTGCAGGCGGTCTGCGCCGGCTTTGTCTATGCGCTGAGCAATGCCAACGCGCTGATCGCCTCGGGCCAGGCAGAGCGGGTGCTGGTGATCGGTGCCGAGACTTTCAGCCGGATCATGGACTGGACCGACCGCGGCACCTGTGTGCTGTTCGGCGACGGCGCCGGCGCGCTGCTGCTGGAAGGTCAGGAGCAGCCCGGCACCAACAGGGACCGCGGCATCCTGTCGACCGACCTCAACTCGGACGGGCGCTACAAGGATCTCTTGTATGTGGACGGCGGCGTCTCCACCCAGTCGACCGGCCATCTGCGGATGCAGGGCAACCAGGTGTTCCGCCACGCGGTGGAAAAACTCGCCTCTACCGCGAACACCGCACTGGACAAGGCCGGGCTGGCGGCCGCGGATGTGGATTGGATCGTGCCGCATCAGGCCAATATCCGCATCATCCAGGGCACGGCCAAGAAAATGGGCCTCAGCATGGACAACGTGGTGGTAACCGTGCAGGATCACGGCAACACCTCTGCCGCCTCCATTCCGCTGGCCCTGTCCGTCGGCAAAGAGCGCGGCCAGATCAAGGAAGGCGATCTGATTGTGACCGAAGCCATCGGCGGCGGCCTCGCCTGGGGTGCCGTTGTGGTGCGCTGGTAACCCTGCAGTCTTAATTTTCGCCCGAAACACCCCGCGCAATTCATTGATATTGACAGGGAAATTCCCCGCGCCCTATGCTTTGGCAAACAACGGGGAATGGTATGGGCGAAAAAACACTTACACGAATGGATTTGAGTGAAGCAGTTTTCCGGGAAGTCGGCCTGTCGCGCAACGAAAGCGCGCAGCTGGTGGAAAGCATGCTGCAATACATGTCGGATGCCCTGGTGCGCGGTGAACAGGTGAAGATTTCCTCGTTCGGCACATTCAGCGTGCGGGACAAATCAGCCAGGGTCGGGCGCAACCCGAAAACCGGCGAAGAAGTGCCGATTCAGCCGCGGCGCGTGCTGACCTTCCGGCCCTCCCACCTGATGAAAGACCGCGTGGCAGACGGCAACCGTAAATAACGGGACCAATAGGCCATGTCGAAATCACCGGACGCGTTCCGCACCATTAGCGAAGTTGCGGAATGGCTGGGCGTGCAGGCCCATGTCCTGCGCTTCTGGGAGAGCAAGTTCACCCAGCTCAAACCTGTAAAGCGCGCCGGCGGGCGGCGCTATTACCGGCCTGCGGATATGCTGCTTCTGGGCGGCATCAAGAAGCTGCTGCATGACGACGGACTGCCGATCAAGGAGGTGCAGGCGCTGCTGCGCGAACATGGCGCGGCGCATGTGTCCGGCTTTTCCCATTCGCTTGACGGCTCAGCCGCAGAGCGCCCCGAAGCCATACCGCCGGCCGATAGGCTTGGCGATGATTGGCAAAGCTCGCTGGAGCTGAGCCTTGACGCAGCCGCGCAGGATCCTGATCCGGGCAGCAATGTAGTCGGCTTCCCGCCCACGGCGGCAGCTGATGCAGCCACAGCTGAAACCAGCGCGCTGCCGGACAGCGGCCCGGCAGCTGCCCCCGAATCCGGCGCCGTTTCCGGCCCCGGTTCCGCCCCCAAACCGCAAAATCAGACGGACCCGGAGCCGCCCGCCGCTGACAACGGTGCAGAGGCCGGCACAGAACAGCCAACAACCGGCCCCGGCGAATCCCCCGTGGCAGAAGTCCCCGCAGACCTGCCCCTTACCAGCGCCCCGGAGCCCGAAGCCTCTGCCGCTTTGCCCGATGCTGATGCGCCTGACTCTGCTGTACCGCTGGATCTGCCCGCCGCTGAGACTGCTAAGGATGTCTCAGCCGATGCGTACAGCGCAGAGTCCTCAGTCGATCAGCCCGCCGCCACGGCACCGGAAGCTCCCGTACAGGACCGCCCCGCTGCCACGCCGGTGATTGAAGACCCCGCGCCTGCTGCTGCGGTTGAGATTTCCGCCACTGACGCCATGGCAGAGCCGGCCGCGCCAGTGATGGACAGCCTTGCAGAAGATCCTGCCGCAGCGGAGCCGCCGCAGACCGGTGCGGATTCCGCAGTCCCCCCAGCTGCCTCCCGCCCGGCCGGGGACCAACCACCGGCAACCAAGGCCCCGGACCTGCCTCTGGAGCAGCCGCCAGCAGAGCCAGAGGCGGCACCGCCTGCACGCGAAGCCGCGGCACTTGATCCGGGCACCGCAGCGCCAGAAGCCGAGGAGGCGCAGCCCGCCGCCACGGATATCCCAGCCGCAGTGCCGGGTCTGCCCCCCGAAGCGGCAATCGAAGAGCCGCAAGAATTTGTTTGGGAAGCCGATGCGGCTGCGAATCCGGAACCCGTTCCGGAACAGCCCGCAGTCCCGGAAGAATCGAACACCGCGCCAGCGCCAATGGCAGAGCCTGCCTCTGATCCCTCCGCCGCACCGCTGGACGAACCAGCCGCAGCGGCGGAACCGGAACAAGCCGCAGAGCCGATTGCAGAACAAGCGCCCGAAGCCGGGGCCGAATCGGCGGCCGGCGCCGCGCCGGCAGAACAGCCGGTCCCGGCGGAAGACTCCGTTTCCAGCCAGGCACCGGCGCCCGCAGAAGAACCGGCAGCTTTTGCAGCGGACGCCCCGCCAGCGGATCCCGAGCCGGCCGAAGACACGCTGGTGGCCGCCGCAGGCCTGCAGCCGGAAGAGCCGCTGGACTTCGGCTTGGCCCCGCCCGAGGCCGCCGCCGCGCCTGCTTCAGAAGCGGATCCCGCGATGTCTTTCCCGCCGCATGATCTGGACGAGGCCGCCCGGCAAGTGGATGCGCTGGAATTCTCCTCCGGCTTCGACCCTGCGGCCGAAGCGCCCCAGGACAGCACGGCAGAAACGGAAACGCCGGCACCTCAAGAGGCTGCAACGGAAACCACGGCGCCCGGCGCGCCAGCCCAGCCGCCAGTTCAGCCACCAGCCCGGCCTCCGGTGCCGCAGCCGGGTGTTCTGGCGCATCTCGCCGCCATTCGCAGCTTGCCGCCGCATGCATTGGGTGAAATTGCCGCCTGCGCGGAAGAACTGCGGGTCCTTACTGCAAGCAGCCACTGAACCGCAGTCCAGCCCGTTGCCCGCCCCGGGAAACGGCTGCCGCAGCTGGCCTGCGCCGCAACTGCTTTCCTCTGCTGACTTTCTTTGCGGCGGCGCGAAAAATATTGCCGCCCCCTCTTGCCCCTGCCGCCAAAACGGTTAGAAGGCTCCTCAACGGGCTATGGCGCAGCCTGGTAGCGCGTCCGTCTGGGGGACGGAAGGTCGCAGGTTCGAGTCCTGCTAGCCCGACCATATGAAAAACGCCCGGGTGTTCACGCACCCGGGCGTTTTCGTATCCAGCGCAGGGCTTTGCCGATTGCGCAGCGCGGCCAATTCGGCCAGCATCGCCGCAAAGCCGGCACCGAGGGGGACAGGACATGACAGGCGTATTGCCCAGCCAAACCATTGAAAAGATGCTGGATCACGGCGAAATCGCCGTCAGCACCCCGCTGGTCGAAGGCCAGGTGCAGCCCGCCAGCCTGGACCTGCGCCTGGGCAACGTGGCTTACCGGGTGCGTGCCTCGTTTCTGACCGGCCAGGGCCGCAGCGTTTCCGACCGTCTGACCGAGTTTGAGATGCACCGGATCAGCCTGGAGGGCGGCGCGGTGCTGGAAAAAGGCTGCGTCTATGTGGTGCCCTTGATGGAAAGCCTGGCGCTGCCAAAGGATGTCTCTGCGGTGGCCAATGCCAAAAGCTCCACCGGGCGGCTGGATCTTCTGACCCGCACCATCACCGACGGCGGCGAGGAATTCGACCGCATCAAACCCGGCTACACCGGCCCGCTTTATGCCGAGATCTGTCCCCGGTCCTTTTCGGTGCTGGTACGGCCCGGCATGCGGCTCAACCAGATCCGGTTCCGCACCGGCCAGGCAGTCCTCAGCGATGCCGAGCTGAAAATGCTGCACGCAGGCTCGCCGCTGGTTGACGGCGACGCGGTGATCGAGGATGGCCTGGGCTTTTCGGTTGATCTGAAATTGCCCGGCAGTGATCTGGTCGGCTACCGCGCCAAGCCGCATACCGGCGTGATCGACCTGGACCGGATCGGCGAATACGACCCGCAGGAATACTGGGAAGAAGTGCGCACCAAGGAGGGCCGCATCATTCTGGACCCTGGTGCCTTTTACATTCTGGTCAGTCGCGAAGCGGTGCATATCCCGCCCGCCTTTGCCGCCGAGATGGCGCCCTATCTGGCGATGGTGGGTGAATTCCGGGTGCATTACGCGGGCTTTTTCGATCCTGGATTCGGCCATGACGCGGCCGGCGGCACCGGCTCGCGCGGGGTGCTGGAGGTGCGCTGCCACGAGGCGCCCTTTGTGCTGGAGCACGGCCAGGTGGTCGGGCGTCTGGTCTATGAGAAGATGGCAGAAGTGCCCGAGCAGCTTTATGGCGCCGGGATTGCTTCGAACTACCAGGGCCAGGGGCTGAAGCTGTCAAAGCACTTCAAGACGCCTGCCTGATAGCAATTAGGGCAGCACCCGGCCCAAAAGCCGGGCGGTTACTTCACCGGCCCGCCGTCCGCCAGTTCCATCGTCGTGCCCGCCTGCACCGGCCGGTCCAGATGCGTCGACAGCACCGTATAGGTGCGGGTGGCACGCACACAGCCGACGTCGTAAATCCGCGCCAGCAGTCCCTCCAGCGCTTTGGGCGAGGCGACGCGGACCTTAAGGATCAGATTGGTATCCCCGGCTGAGCTGTGCACCTCCTCCAGCTCCGGCATCTCTTGCAGCGCCAAAAGATCCGTGGTCACGCCCCAGCCCTCGGTGTCCACATGGATAAAGGCCAACAGCGGCTTGCCCACTGCAGCGCCGTCCAGCCGTGCAACGGTTGCCTCGATGGCACCAGAGGCGCGCAGCCGCTTGACCCGCTCATGCACCGCGGGCGCCGACAGACCGACCTCCTGGCCGATGGCAGCATAAGACAGCGTCGCATCGGTACTCAGCGCGCCTAATATTCTTCGGTCCAAAGCATCCAGAACCCGGGCCGGCCCCGTATTCTTCCGAACCCCATCTGTTATTTCCGTTGCCATATCCAGCTGCCCTTCACAGAACGTCATTCAGCACATAGCAAAGTTACCTGAACATTTTTCAAGGTAAACCCATGCGAACCCCGATTCTGATCCTGATGAGCGCAATTGGCGTGATTGGTGCAAACTCCCTGCTGCTGTCGCCGGTGGTGACGGCTGTCAGTGAAACCCTGGAGGCCACCACAACAGAGGTGATGCGGGCCGCCAGCGCCTATGGGCTGGGAGTGGCCGCGGCGGCGCTGCTGCTGGCGCCAATGGCAGACCGCATCGGCGCCGGGCGGCTGCTGCGCGCAGCCCTCATGCTGCTGGCCGCTGGGCTGGCGGCCAGTGCCGCAGCAGCGGATGTCTGGTGGCTGATGGCGGCGCAGGCGGTGTGCGGGCTGGCAGCGGGCGCCGCCCTGCCCTCGATCTACACGCTGGCGATGGTGATTGCCCCCAAGGGGCGCGAGGCGCAGGTGCTGGGCTATGTGCTGGCGGGTTGGACGGTGTCGATGGTGCTGGGCGTCAGCGTCAGCGCCTGGGCCACCGATCTGGCAGGCTGGCGGGCGGTCTATGGCGCCCTGTCAGGCGTGGCGCTTGTGTTGTGGGGCGCGGCGCGCGCCTTGCGCGGGGCAGGCAGCCCCAGCGGCCAGGCAACCTCGCCGCTGACCGCGCTGCGGGTGCCGGGCATCACAGGCGGGTTGCTGGCCACTGCGCTGCTGATGCTGGGCTTTTACAGCAGCTATTTCTTCACTGGTGCCCATATCACCCAAGCACTGGGGCACAGCACCACCCAGGCGGGCCTGCTGCCGCTGTTCTACGGCATCGGCTTTGGCCTGGCGGTGCTGCTGGATCCGCTGCTGGATCGGTTGGGCCTGGCGCGGGCAACGCCGCCGGTGTTTCTGGGCGTCACTGCCAGCTATTTGCTGATGATGGTCTGGGCGGACCAATACATGCTGCTGCTGGGCCTCGCGGTACTGTGGGGGATCTGCCAGCATCTGGCGCTGAACCTGGTGGTGGCGCGGGTGACTCAGCTGGATCCGCAGCAGCGCGGCGCCATCATGGGGCTGTTCAGCACCGTGACCTACCTGTGCGTCTTCGCAGCCCCTTTTTGCGGCGCTGCGGCCTATGCCGGCTGGGGACTGGCGGGCTGCTTGGCCGTCTCCGCCGTGCTGTCAGCCTGCGCTGCGCTTGAGGCCTTGGGCCTGAGGCGCAAGCGGGTCAGCCCTGACGGCGCCCCGGCTTGACCGGCGGAATGCGCGAACTGCCCGCCTGCTGCGCGGGCGGTGCGCTGCGCGGCTGACCCTTGCCGCGTTTGGCAACCGCGCTGATGCCGGCATTAACGCCCGCATTGACTGCGCGGCTGACCAGCCGCCGCAGCACCATGTTGATGATCGAATTCAATGTCATGGCCTTGGCCCCGCTTTCTGACTGCCCGCGATCTTAAGGGTAAATTAAGACAATTCCGGGGCGCAGAACACCGCTAAACACCGCCGGGACAAAACACCGGCAGACACGATTGCGTAAACCGCGCCCTGAGGCGTCACTCTTCGAAAAGTTCCGCCTGTTCTTCCGGTTCCTCGTCGTCGTCGTCGCCCCCCTGGCCCATCGCAAAGGCCCCCGGCGGCGGCCGGTTCTCCAGCAGGCCCGCGGCGCGCAGTTCTTTCAGGCCCGGCAGGTCGCGGGCACTTTCCAACCCGAAATGATCCAAAAAGACCGGCGTCACCACAAAAGTCACCGGGCGGCCCGGCGTCATCCGGCGGCGGCCCAGGCGGATCCAGTCCATCTCCATCAGCTGGTCAATGGTGCCGCGCGACACCGACACGCCGCGGATCTCTTCGATTTCGGTGCGGGTGACCGGCTGGTGATAGGCAACAATCGCCAAAGTCTCAATCGCGGCGCGGCTCAGCTTGCGCAGCTCGGTGGTTTCCTTCTGCATCAGAAAGCCCAGATCGGGTGCTGTGCGGATCGCCCAGGCATCGCCCAGACGCACCACCCGCACGCCGCGCCCCTCGTAGCGCTTGCGCAGATGCTCCACCGCCTCGCGCGGGTTGCAGCCATGCGGCATCCGGCCTTCCAGATCGCGCAGGGTAACAGGCTCAGCGCTGGCAAACAGCACCGCCTCGACCATTCGCTCCTGCTCCGCCATCGGCGGCGCATCAAACAGCGTGTCGCTCTCTTCGCGGACGGGAGCGCCGTGGCTGTCCATAAGCTGGTCTTCCATCAGGTATCCTCGTTCAGACTGCGCAGCTGGATCGGCGCAAAAATCTCACTCTGGCGCAGCTCAAGCCTGCCTTCCTTCACCAGCTGCAAAGACGCAGCAAAGGTGGAGGCAGTGGCCGAGCGGCGCTTGACCGGATCGCTGTGCCAGCCGTCCGGCAGATAGCTGATCAGATCAGTCCAACCGCCGGTAAAACCCAACAGCTGGCGCATCCGCTCCAGGGCTTCTTCCATCGTAAAGACCGACTCCCGGTCCATCACAAAGGGGCGAAAATCCTCCTTGGTGCGGATCCGGGCATAGGCCTGCATCAGATCCAGGAGGTTGGCAGTATAGGTGACGGTCTTGATCCGGGCGACGCTTTCTTCTTCGCCGCGGGCAAAGAAGTCGCGGTCCAGCCGGTCGCGTGCCAGCAGCCGGGCAGAGGCATCGCGCATCGCCTGCAAGCGCTCGAGCTGGAACGCCAGGTGTGCCGCCAGCTCCTCGCCCGACGGCCCGTCTTCCGCCGGGTCGGGGGGCAGCAGCAGGCGGGATTTCAGAAACGCCAGCCAGGCCGCCATCACCAGGTAATCCGCGGCCAGCTCAATCCGCAGTTCCTTGGCCTTGTTGACAAAGGTCAGATACTGCTTGGCCAGCTCCAGAACCGAGATCTTGCGCAGGTCCACTTTCTGGGTGCGCGACAGGGTCAAAAGCAAGTCAAGCGGGCCTTCGAACCCGTCCACATCCACGATCAGGGCCTCGGCTGCCAGCCGCTCCTCTACCGTCGTGTCCGCGTCTGAAAAAAGTGTCTGCTCAGCCATAAACCTGCCCGCCCATGAGGGCGGCAAGTTCTCTTTCAGCGCTCAGAATGTCAAGGGCAGCAGGCGGGCGGCGGGCCGCCAAAGCGCGTTCTGCGCGGGTCTGCGCCGCCGCTGTCATGGCCCCTGCGGCCTCAGCCACCGCGATCCGTTCCTCCAGCGAGGCATTGCACAAAAGCACAACATCGCAGCCCGCATTGATCGAGGCGCGGGCATTGTCGGCCAGCGAGCCCTGCAGAGCCTTCATCGAGATGTCGTCGGTCATCACCAGCCCGTCAAACCCGATGCGTTCGCGGATCAGCCGCATCATCACCGGCGAGATGGTGGCGGGGCGGTCGTCATAGGCGTCATAGACCAGATGCGCGGTCATCCCCAGCGGCAGGCCGTTCAGTGCCTGGAACGCGGCAAAGTCGCTTTGCTCCAGCACGTCGGGGTGGCTCGCCACATGCGGCAGGTCCAGATGGCTGTCCGCAGCGGCGCGGCCATGGCCGGGGATATGCTTCAGCACCGGCAGCACGCCGCCATCAAGATGCGCATTGGCCACGGCACGGGCAATCCGGACAACCGTTGCGGCGCTGGTGCCATAGCAGCGGTTCTTCAAAAATTCATGGGTTTCCATGCAGGCGACATCGGCAATCGGCGCACAGTTGCTATCAATGCCCAGCGTATACAGCTCATGGGCGATCAGCCTATAGCGCAGGTACATTGCCCGCACGGCGTCCTCGCCCGCCAGCTGCACATGCTCCAGCGGCGGCAGCCAATTGCGCGCCAGCGGTTTGCGCAGCCGCTGCACCCGGCCGCCCTCCTGGTCGATGGTGATCGGGGCATTGCGGCCCACCGCCTCGCGGAAATCGCCGCACAGCGCCTGGATCTGTTCGACATCTTCCAGGTTGCGGGCAAACAGGATAAAGCCGAACGGATCGGCATCGCGGAAAAACGCCTTTTCGTCCGCGCTCAGACGCAGGCCCTCGGCGTCAAGGATGGTGGCTCCGTAAGTCATGCGGTCCTATCGCCCCCTGAAATGCGGGAGGGCAGCGCCCGGCCCGGGGTGAGTGCAAAGCGCCCGCCGTTTTGCCCCAGGCAAACCTCCGGTTTGACAGGGCGGTTCGGGCGCTGCCCGGCCTGACGGCCGGGCGGTTCGTTACCGTGTGGTTACCGGAATGCAGTCGGCATTGCCAGCCACCAGCGCCGAGCAGAACCGGCGGGCGTCCGACAGGCCGGCAAAGCCCATCGCCCGCAGCCGGTAGAAAGTCCGCCCGCCGCTTTCGGCGCGCTGAATCACCCGCTGCTTGCCCTCAAGATAATCCGCGAAACGGGCATGGATGCGGTCCCATTCGGCGCGCGCCACCTCCGGGCTTTCATAGGCGCCAAGCTGCGCCAGCCTTGTGCCTGCCGCAAGGGTTGCCGGATCCACATCCACGGTTCCGGCACGTGCTGCCGGTGCGGCTGCGGCCGGAGCCGGGCTGAACCGTGCGGGCCGGGCCGATGGCCGCAGCGAGACCTTGACCCCCGGCGCATTCAGAATTGCAGGCGACGGGACTGCCGCGGCAAGCGCCGGCTGCAGCGGTTCCGGCTGCACGATGGCAGGGGCCTGCGCCGACGCGGGTACCGCGGCGGAAAGCGGCTCGGCCTCACGCGCCAATTCGGCAACCAGCGCGTCGATATCGCCGTTCTGGAACGAGGCCACGGCCTCTTCGCTGACGCCGGGCACTGCAGGAACGCCGGGTTCAACCGGGGCCGCAGGCACGGCAGCCGCCGGCGCGGCCTCGGCGGCCAGCTCGGGCAGCGGTTTGTCATCTTCGGTCAGCTCAATGGCGGCCGGCGCCAGGGTCAGCCGGTCGGCAGGGGCTTCAGCGCTGCCGCTGGCGGCAACCGCGTTGACAGCCAGCCCCTGGTGATCCGCCTGCGAGCCGCCCGGCAGCACAGGCTGTTCGCGCATCGGTCCTTCGGCTGCGCGCACCACTGGTACCCCGCTGACATCCCGCATCACCAGCTTGTAGCCCCAAAAGCCCACCCCGGCGACCAGCGCAATCGACGCAACTGCCCCCAGAATGCTCAGCGATTTCGAGAATCGCGCCCGCAGCCCGGCAGGAGCAGCAAAAACGGCATAATCCTGGGGGCCATGGCCCTGCCCTTCGGGCTGATAGCCATAGGCAGGGTCTTCATAACCGTAATTCGGCTCGGCCCCTGGCCCGGAATAGTGCTGACCTCCGGAGTTCTGGCCCCCGGAGGTCTGGCCGGCATATTGCTGACCGGAATACTGCTGTGTGTATGTGCTTTCCGGGGCAGTGTCCTGTTCGTGACCGCTGCCTTGTGCATAGGCGCGGCCTTGGCCCGCCTGCGCAAAATACGCCATATTCCGCCTCACTGCCCGGTTTGGCGGCGCATGGGCTGCGCTGCCGCTGGGTCTCTTGAACTGCCTCGGTCCGGCGGACTGCGCGATTTATACCCGCAGAGGCTGGCGCCCCATTGGTTATCGCATCTCTTCTGCCGGTTTCACGCCAAGAATACCAAGACCTGCGGAAATGACAACGGAAACGGCCCGGGCCAGCGCCAAATTCGCATGTGTTGCCGATTGGCTGCTCTCCTTAACAAATCGTAAACCTTCGTTCGATTTGCCCAGATGGTACAGCCCGTGCAACTCAGACGCGAGATCATAGAGATAGAAGGCCACCCGGTGCGGTTCATTGCTGCGGGCGGCGATTTCCACCTGGCGCGGCCATTCGGCCAGCTTCTTGACCACTGCCAGCTGCGCCGGGTCGGCAATCAGGCTCAGATCTGCAGCGTTCAGCGTGGCATCATCGGCAGCAATATTCTGCTCCGCCGCCTTGCGCAGGGTCGAACAGATCCGCGCGTTGGCGTATTGCACATAGAACACCGGATTGTCCTTGGACTGCTCCAGCGCCTTATCAAGGTCAAAGTCAAAGCCCTGATCGTTCTTGCGGGTCAGCAGCATGAAACGGGTCACATCAGCGCCCACTGCATCCACCACATCACGCAGGGTGACAAAGGTCCCTGCCCGCTTGGACATCTTGAATTCCTGACCGTCCTTGAACAGCTTGACCAGCTGGCACAGCTTGATGTCCAGCGGCACACGGCCATCGGACAGCGCCGACACGGCGGCCTTCATGCGCTTGACATAACCGCCGTGGTCGGCGCCGAAAATGTCGATCAGCTCGTCAAAGCCGCGCTCAACCTTGTCATAGTGATAGGCAATGTCCGGTGCGAAATAGGTCCAGGCGCCATCGGATTTCTTCACCGCCCGGTCGACGTCGTCGCCGTGATCGGTGGATTTGAACAGGGTCTGCTCGCGCGGTTCCCAATCGTCGGGCTTCTTGCCCTTGGGCGGCTCCAGCACGCCTTGATAGATCAGCCCCTTGGATTGCAGCGCCTCCAGCGCCACCTCGATCTTGCCGGTGCCATAGAGGGATTTTTCGGAATAGAACACATCCATTTCGATGCCGAGCTGGGCCAGATCCTCGCGGATCAGCACCATCATTGCCTCGGTGGAGAACTCCCGCACATCCGCCAGCCAGACGTCCTCGCCCTTGCCGACATAAGCATCGCCCGCCTTGTCCTTCAGCGCCTGTCCCACTGGTTTCAAATAATCGCCGGGATAGGTGCCATCGGCAAAGGCCACGTCCTGCCCGTGCGCTTCCAGGTAGCGCAGGTAGACAGACCGCGCCAGCACGTCGACCTGGCCGCCGCCGTCGTTGATGTAGTATTCGCGGGTGACGTCATAGCCGGCATAAGCCAAAAGCGAGGCCAGCGCATCGCCGAACACCGCGCCGCGGGTATGGCCCACGTGCAGCGGACCGGTCGGGTTGGCCGAGACATATTCCACGTTCACCCGCTTGCCCGCACCCAGGCTCGAGCGGCCGAAATCCATGCCTGCGTCCAGGACCGATTTCAGAAGGTTCTGCCAGATGCCGGGCGCAAGGCGCAGGTTCAAAAAGCCGGGGCCTGCGACCTCAGCCGAGGTCACCCGCGCATCCGCGGCCAGCCTGGCGGCCAGTGCTTCGGCAATGTCGCGCGGCTTCATCCTGGCGGGCTTAGCCAGCACCATCGCCGCATTGGTCGCCATGTCGCCATGGGCGGCATCGCGCGGCGGCTCCACCGCCACATTGGCAAAATCAAGCCCCTCGGGCAGCGCGCCGTCCGCGGTCATCGCGGTCAGACTGTCAATCACAAGCGAGCGGATATCGGTAAAGAGGTTCATATCTGGCGTCCCATATGTTCAGCTCTGCGGATACCGGGGGCCAAAGGCAGGGTCAACAGGATTGCAGGGGCTGCCAGGGCCACCAGGCGCAGCGCAGCGGAAAATTCAAATTTTCCGGCCAATTTTCTTACTCAAGAAAATTGCGCCGCCATCCGCCGCGCCGGCCTCACAGGGTGGCGGTCTGGTCTTCCAAGATCTTGCCCCAGGTGAATATCTCATAGGACCGGAAAGCAGGCACATAAAACGGATCACCATGGATCAGGTGCTCCACCTCAATCCGGTCCTCGGCCTCGACAATCCACAGTGCACCGCAGAAATCGCCATCGGCGTCCGGCTTCAGCCCCCCGCCGATCCGCAGCTCCGGGTGATCCTTGACATAGGCCACATGGGCATCGCGCCGGGCTTGGCTGGCGCGTACATCCATCATCGCCGGCGCATCACGGAACATCACCGCCCAGCGGGTCAGCGCCGGCGCGGTCTTGCGGGTTTTCCGGGGCGCGGTCATGACAGCATTCCCTGAATGGCCGAGGCGGTGCCCCATTCAGTGATCTTGTAGGTGCGCAAAGAGGCCACGTAATAAGGATCCTGCAGGATCAGCCGTTCCACATCCTGGCGGGTCTCCGCCTCCACATTCCAGATCGCGCCTGGGAAATCCTGCATCGGCCGCATCGCCAGCGCGCCGCCGATCTGCAGCCCGGACCTGGACCGCACAAAGGCGATATGCGCCTCGCGCCGTTTCTTGTCGCCGCGCACCCGGTCCATTTCGGGCTTGTCCGTGAATGTGACGGTCCAGCGTGCCATGGCTTTTCCCCTTGCTGCTCCTTTCGCGGATAACGCCAACGCCCCGCAGCATCATAGGGCCAGATCATAGCACGGCTTACGGCCAATTCGGAAACCTGACTGAGAGCATTCCGCACCCCGAACACACAACAGCAGTCCGCGCCCGGCCTCGGGCGGGTGCAAATGCGCCGTCCCGCGGGGGAGGCCGGGCACAAACCGGACCGCAAGCGGCCCGGCCTGAAGACCTGCCGCACCTATGCCGGATGCCCCTCCGACTGCTTCGCACCGTCGCAAATCGCATACCAGCCCGGTTTCTCGCCCACAAACTCGTGGAAACTGTTCTTCGCTTCCAGCGCCCCATCCAGCGCGTTTGCGGCGATCGGAAAACTGGCGTCCTGCGACAGGATCTCGCCCAGCGAGCTGCCGCAGATCCCGCAGAAGCAACGGCTGTATCTATAGGGTGGCGCAGGCTGATACAGCGCCACCTCCTCCTTGCCGGCAATCCAGCGCAGGTCTTCCTTCTTCACAAACACAATGGCGCTGGCCCCCGCCTTGCGGCAGCGCGAGCAATGGCAGGTGCCCATCAGCGACGGCTGCGCCAGTAGCTCAAACTTCACCGCGCCGCAGCAACAGCTTCCCTCAATCATTCCTGCAATCCTTCCTATCAACCACCTGACAGGAACATTACGTGAACACAAGCTGGAAAACAAGCCGCACTCACCCGTTGCGCAGCGGCCGGCGGCACCGCATGCCCCGCTTGCGCCGCCTTAACCTGACTATGCGAAAGTCACTCCCAAAGCCACTCCCGCTGCAGCACATGGCGCGGGTCTGGCACCCCGCGCGCACTGGAGACCAGCCCCCCCCCCAAAACCACCTCCGCAAAAGGTGCAGGGGCGTCTGACTGATGAAGCTTTTGACCGGACCCGGGGCGCGCTTGCGTTCCGGCCTTCCCCTCCGCCTGTCGTGGCGGCGCCGCCATCCCTGCCCTGCCCTGCCCATTTCACGGCCCACAGGAACGACACAAGGAAAGGGCCGCAACAGACAAGACAGCCCCCAAGGAACACAAGGTGAAGCCCTCAGACCTCGACCTTCACCCCGATCAGCCGCTCATGCTGCTGCAGGGCGAAGCGGTCGGTCATGCCGGCGATGTAATCCGATACAATCCGCGCCAGCGCGGTGCGGTCCGGTGCAGCCGCGATATCGGCGTGCCAGCGCTCCGGCATGTCCTGCGGATTGTCCAGAAAGTAGGGAAACAGCGCCTCCACAACCTTGGCGACCTTGGCACGCTTCTCCATCACCGAGGGTGCGCGGTACATGCGGGTGAACAGGAAGGCGCGGATGTCTTTCAGCCCCGCCCAGAGGTCCGGCGAGAACTGCACCACTGGATAATCCAGCGCCCGCACATCTTCGACACTCTGCACAGCAGACTCCGCCAGCAGCATCCGGGCTGTGCCGATCACATCGCCGACCATGACCCCGAAAAAACGCCGCAGCGCCTCGTGCCGGCGGCGGTTCGGATCCAGTCCCGGATACAGCCGGTCCACCGCGCCATACGCCTTATCCAGCAACGGCAGCCGGGCCAGATCATCATCGCCGAACAGCCCGGCCCGCAGCGCATCGTGCAGGTCGTGATTGTTGTAGGCGATGTCATCCGCCAGCGCCGCCACCTGCGCCTCGGCGCTTGCGTGGGTGTGCAGCTCCAGATCCACCGCCGCGTTGCATTCTGCCAGCGCCCAGGGCAGCTCCCCCACCACCGGACCATTGTGTTTTGCAATCGCTTCAAGGGTTTCCCAGGTGAGGTTCAACCCGTCGAACTCGGCGTAATGGCGCTCCAGACAGGTCACAATACGAATCGCCTGGGCGTTATGGTCAAACCCGCCAAAGGGTTCCATCAGCCCGTGCAGCGCATCCTCACCGGTGTGGCCGAACGGCGTGTGGCCCAGATCATGCGCCAGCGCCACCGCCTCGGTCAGCTCCTGGTTCAGCCCCAAGGCGCCGGCAATTGTCCGGCCGACCTGCCCTACCTCGATCGAATGGGTCAGCCGCGTGCGGTAATTGTCGCCCTCATGTTCGACAAACACCTGGGTCTTATGTTTCAACCTGCGGAACGCACTGGCGTGGATGATCCGGTCACGGTCGCGCTGAAAAGGCGATCGGAAGGAGCTTTCCTCCTCGGTCACCTGCCGGCCGCGGCTGCGGTCCGGTGACGTGGCATAAGGCGCATGCATCTTAAATCTTTTCTCCAGCAAATCTTGCCGCTTGAATTGCACCTTCATATATAAAGCCTTGCGCTGCAACTAACGCTGTGGAGAAACCTGATGAACCTGCCCCCGAAAGTCACTGACCGCGCCTTTGCCCGGCTGGCCGAGATCGGCGCCGCGGACCAGGGCCAGGCGCTGCGCGTCGCGGTCGAAGGCGGCGGCTGCTCGGGCTTTCAGTACGAGATCGCGCTGGACGAGGCGAAACCCGAAGATCTGGTGCTTGAGGGCCAGGGCGAAAAGGTCGTCGTCGACACGGTCTCCCTGCCCTTCCTGGAAAACGCAGTGATCGATTTCACCGAGGAGCTGATCGGCGCCCGCTTCACCATCGAGAACCCCAACGCCACCTCCAGTTGCGGCTGCGGCACCTCGTTTTCGATGTGACCCGGCGTTCAGCCGGCACCGCGCATCATGATCCCGCCTTGCCGCCAGGCAAGGCAGCGCCCGCCCTCATCTCAAAGGGCGGGCGCTTCGCCCGCTTGCGGGGCGCAACTTCGCAGACGCAACGCTGACCCGGCGCTAAGGATCGGTCTGCAGCCGTCCCTGGCCACGCAGCCTCGGCAAGGCCGGGGCAAACTGATCCCAGACCAGATACAGACCGGACGCAATCACAATGGCGCCGCCGATATAGGTGGTGGCCGGCGGAAACTCGCCAAAGAAGACTGAACCGATAACCGCCATCCAGATGAATTGCAGGTTCATCAGCGGCGTCACCGCATAAGAAGCCATGAGCCGCAACGCCACCACCAGCAGCCAGCGCGCGCCGAACAACAAGAAGGCATAGGCCGCAGCCCACCCCACATCAGCAAGCGGCATCGGCACCCATACAAACGGCAGCGCCAACAGCATTGCGCCGCACAGCGTCAGGTTGGGATAGAACACCTGCGCCAGCGCGTTGCTTTCATAACGGCCGATAAACCGTGCCATGGTCATGGAAAAAGTGCCGGAAAGCACGGCCCCAAAGGCCACGAAATGGCCCCAGGATGCATGCGCGTCCGCGTTGCCATGCGGCAGCAGGAACAACACGCCGCAAAATCCCGCAGCCAGCGCAATCCAGGCCGCCGGGCGCACTGGCTCTTTCAAAACCAGACCCGACATGGCGCCGGCCAGCAGCGGCATCAGGCCGATAAAGACAAACACTTCGGCAAAGGGCAGCAACCGGAAGGCATAGAAGAAACAGACCGCAGCGACCAGCGTCGCCACTGACCTGAGCGTCATCGCCCGCGGGCAGCGGGTGCGGAAGCCGCCGCGCTGCGCCGGCAGCCGGTCCGCCAGCAGGCAGAACCCCACCACCATCGCGCCGGACAGCGCATAAAGCTGCGCCGCCGCATACTGGCCCGCCAGCAATTTGGTGATCCCGTCGGCCGAGGCGATCAACCCGGTATAGGCCACCACCAGCAGCGCACCGCCCAAGGCCTGATTGCGGGTGCCGCCCATCACGCGGCACCCGCGCTGCCCGCCCGGGCGAAACCTTCGAAAAATCCCGCGAACCTTGCACAGCTGCGCTCTGCCGCGGTGAGCAGCCCGTGCTCCTCCTCGCTCAGTACAGCCTCGGCGCGCGCTTTCACTGCGCTCCAGCTGTTGCGCGCCATCCCGGCGTCGAAAACCGCTTCTGACAGGCTCCTCAAAATGCTCCCTCCCTGCTGCGCCGACACATGCACCCCGCCCATCGGGACTGCCTGCCGAAAGGCCGGACGCCCGGACGTCAGCATGAGCCAGTTGACCACAAAATACTCGTGATACGCATCCTGATGTCCATAAAATTCTCCTTTAGCGAGCATATAGGCCGAAACCTGCCGGTCAAGCCACGCCTCCCAGGCCGCAGGCGGCTGCTGGCCGGCAAACCGCAGCGCGATGCAGATCTCTGCCAGCAGGTCGGCATTCTGATCCAAAAAGGCCACCAGACCGGCAAATTCCAGACTGGTGAGCGCCGCCTCCGGCAGGTCCGGATCACGGCGGCCGTATTCAGAGAGATAGAAAACAATATGGGTCAGCTCGTAAGCTGCTTTCTTGTTGGGAATGGCAAAGGTCTGCGGGTTCGAAATGAAACCGCGCAGCCGGTCGTCCAGCCCGTCGTCGATCAGGTCTATCCCGCGCCGCGCCAGCAGCCGCCGGGCCTCGGCGCGCTGCAAATCGGACAGCTCGGCCTGCGCCAGCCCCTGCTTGGACACCCAACCTGCCAGTTGCGCCCCGGTCTGACCCGGCAGGCCCAGGTCCTCCAGGTCCAGACAGATTGACAGGATAAAGCGGTAATACTGCCGGAAAAAACTGATATGACGCGCCGCACCATCGTAAAATTGCTGCAAGGGCTGCAGGGCATCAGCGGCAACATCCGCCTCGGTGCATTCCAGAATATTCAGCAGCTCGGCGTTCTCCTTGAGCCAGAAAACGTCCTCCTGGCTGCGCCGGTGCGTTGCGAAACCGGCAATCAGCGTCTCTTGCGCACAGGCCCGGGACTGGCGGGCGGCAGGAGAGAAAAACGGGATGATCTGGGCCATGGGAACCTCGTTCGGATAGATGCGGCGCGGTATCGGCGGCCCCGGCTGCGGGGCCGCCCAGGGGCAGGAGCCGGGCAGGAAAACCGGCCCTGCCCGGTTCAGCTGCCCGAGGAGAACAGCCGGGTGGCATCGCCCGCGCTGGTCCGTGCCGCCGTTGCAGGGGCAGAACCGGAAGAGAACAGATGCGTCCCCTCGCCCGCGCCCGTCTTGGCCGCGGCGGCCGGGGCTGAACCGGAAGAGAACATCTCCGTCAGATCGCCGGTACCTGTTTCGGCCTGCGCAGCTGGCGCCGAGCCGGAGGAGAACATTTCCGTCAGATCCCCTGCCGCGGTTTCATGTGCTGCCGCAGGAGCAGAACCGGAAGAATACATTTCTGTCAAATCCCCGGACGCAATCTCTGATTGATCCGCTGGCGCTGACCCTGAGGAAAACATTTGCACCAGATCACCTGCGGCGGCATCGCTTTGAGCAACAGGAGCGGAGCCGGAAGAGAACATCTCCACCAGGTCGCCAGCTGCTGTTTCGCTGCGGGCCGCAGGCGCTGAACCGCTGGAGAACAACCCGGTTTCCCCGCCAGCCCAGCTTTGCGCGGCCTGCGGCATGGACCCGGAAGAAAACAACGAAACACCCTCACCCGCAGTCAGGTCCGCGGAACATTCAGGTGCCGAACCAGAGGAGAACATCTCTGCCCCATCACCCTCAAACAGGCTGGCGCCTGCAGTTTGACGGGCTGCGTGGATGGTCTGGATTTTATGCTGAGCAGTCATTTGGAACCCCATTCATTAAGGACAAAAGGCTCCACAACGCTGGCACGGACACCGCGCAGCGCAAATAGAAAATGCAATTTCACATTGTATTTTCTAGTTCGGATTACATTAACTTCAACTCGCTATTTTTTGCGCAATTTCAATTATTTCAATTCATCCACAGCTTATTCACCGCGTTATTCACACGTATATTATTGCAAAATAAAGAAACTCAACCTGAGGGGTACTTTTCACCTGTGCAAAACAGCCATGATTCGCGGCTGCGCTAGTGATTCCCGAATCGTGCTTCGGGCTTGCCCCGCGACGCTGATTCAGCGATAGATCGGCCTCGGATAAAGCAATCTGTGCCGGAGGCAAGCCATGAAAATCGCCACATTCAATATCAATGGCATCAAGGCCCGGGCGCAGGCGCTGCCGGACTGGCTGGATGAAGCCCAGCCCGACGTGGCGGTGCTGCAAGAGATCAAATCGGTCGATGAGGCGTTTCCGCGCGAAATGCTGGAAGAGCGCGGCTATAACGTCGAGACCCACGGCCAGAAAAGCTTTAACGGGGTGGCAATCCTGTCAAAGCTGCCGCTGGAGGATGTGCGCCGCGGCCTGCCCGGCGATGACAGCGACGAACAGGCCCGCTGGATCGAGGCCACGGTGGTCGGCAAGCAGGCGATCCGCATCTGCGGCCTGTACCTTCCCAATGGCAACCCGGTTGAGCTGGAGGCGGACGGCAGCCCGGTGGCGGGCGGCAAATATGCCTATAAACTTGCCTGGATGGAACGGTTGAAGGCGCGTGCCGAAGCATTGCTGGCGGAGGAAATGCCGGCACTGATGGCCGGTGACTACAACATCATCCCGCAGGCCGAGGATGCCAAGCGCCCCGAGGCCTGGCTGGAGGACGCGCTGCACCGGCCCGAAAGCCGGGCGGCGTTTCAGCGGATCGTCAACCTTGGTTTCACCGAAGCCTTCCGCGCCCGGCACCAGGGGCCGGGGCATTATTCCTTCTGGGATTACCAGGCTGGTGCGTGGAACCGCGACGACGGCATCCGCATCGACCATTTCCTGCTGACGCCGCAGGCCGCCGACCTCTTGCGCGACTGCCAGATCGACAAGGATGTGCGCGGGCGGGAAAAACCATCGGACCACGTGCCGGTCTGGGTCGATCTGGACATCTGACACAGAGTGCCGCCCGCGCCGCGCATCAGCGCGGCGCCCGGCCCAACGCTTTCGGGGTCATTTCAGATGAACCCGAAATGGGGCGGGAGCCGCCCGCCGGCCCTGTCTCAGGCGGTGACGTCGTGGTGGTAGATCCAATCGAACTGGCTAACCATCTTGGCGGGTGCAAAGCGGCCGCCCAGCTTCAGCACCTGATGCGCAGGCCAGCTGAGCGGCGCGCGCAAGTGGTATTTCCAGGCGTTTTTGCCGGCCGCCTGCACTACCTTCTCGGCCCGCTCGCGGCGGCGGGACTGGTACACGGCCAAGCCGCGCGCGATATCCGGCGCTTCCTGCAGGGAGCGGGCCAGCACCCAGGCATCCTCCAGCGCCAGATTGGCGCCCTGCGCCATGAAGGGCAGCGTCGGATGTGCCGCATCGCCCAAGATGGCGGTGTTTTCGCCGTGCCAGCTGGCCGCCACCGGGTGACGGAACAGACCCCACAGCAATACATCCTCCACCGCTTCCAGCAGCGCAGCGGCAGGGCCGCCGAAACCGGAAAAGGCGGCGCGCAGGTTGGCGGGATCATCCTTGAAATGCCAGCCCTCGTCGGCCCAGGCGCGGCGTTCCTGCACCGCAACCAGGTTCATCAGACTGCCATCGCGCAAGGGGTAAGCCACCAGATGCCGCCCCGGCCCCATGAACACCTGCGCCTCGGCGGGCAGGTTCAGATGGTTGGGCACAGTGGCGCGCCAGGCCACCTGGCCAGTGAAAAAGGGCGTTCGTTCGCCGTTCAGCGCCACCCGGGCTTTCGAGTGCAGCCCATCAGCGCCCACCACCAGATCGCCGCCGCATTGGGCGCCATTGCTGAGGTGGACGACAGGCTGCAGGCCCGGTTCGACCCGCTCCGCCCGTTGCAGCAGCCGCACCTGCACACCGTCGCGGCGGGCGGCACCGGCCAGAATGCCGACCAGGTCGGAGCGGTGGACAAAGTAGTACGGATGCCCGGCTGAATATTCATCAAGATCCAGCCGCAGCACCTGATTGCCGCGCCGGTGGCCGCGCAGCACCACGGCACGGGCGCGCTGCGAGCACCAGGCCAGATCATCGGCCAGCCCCAGCGCCTTCAGCACAGCCACGCCGTTGGGAGTGATCTGCAGGCCTGCCCCCACTTCGGAGATCGCCTCGGCCTGCTCCAGCACAGTGACGGATGCGCCAAAGCGGCGCAGCGCCAGAGCTGCGGTCAAGCCGCCGATCCCGGCGCCGATGACGGTTATTTTCAGGCCTTTGAGTTCCATGGGCTCCCGCAGATTCTCCGCCTGCACCCAATGAAACAAAAAACGCCGGAGCAAAAGGCCCCGGCGTCATGAATTCGCGCGTTTTCGCTGCCAATGGCGGCGGTTAATCGTCGCGGTGGACTTTTTCGCGGCGCTCGTGGCGTTCCTGGGCCTCAAGGCTCATGGTTGCGATCGGACGTGCATCCAGGCGTTTCAGCGAGATCGCGTCGCCTGTCACTTCGCAGTAGCCGAATTCACCCTCGTCGATGCGGCGCAGGGCCGAGTCGATCTTGGCGACCAGCTTGCGCTGGCGGTCACGGGTGCGCAGCTCCAGCGCGCGGTCGGTCTCTTCGCTGGCACGGTCGGCAACATCCGGGATGTTGCGGGTGTTGTCCTGCAGCCCTTCGATGGTATCGCGGCTGTCGGACAGCAGATCCTGTTTCCATTCCAATAGTTTGCGTCGGAAATACTCAAGCTGCCGGTCGTTCATGAACGGCTCATCTTCAGCCGGTCGGTAGTCGTCCGGCAGAAACACTTCTTGCTTCATTTCGGCTCCTTCGGTCTGGCCCATAATGCTGGTCATAATTTGCACCTGAACATTTTGGCTCCCCCTCTGCCGCAGCGTTTATCCCCATCGGAAGGGAATGTCACTACACAATAGTGGCGCCGTTTGGTTAAAACCGTGATAACAACTTGGCGCCGCGGCACCGATCATGACTGGAACAGGAAAGATATGCAATTTCAGGGCACTAAAGAATATGTCGCAACAGATGATTTGAAAGTTGCGGTGAATGCAGCGGTAACGCTGGAGCGTCCGCTGCTGGTCAAGGGCGAGCCGGGCACCGGCAAGACCGAGCTGGCAAAACAGGTGGCCAGCGCCCTGGGGCTGCGGATGATCGAGTGGAACGTGAAGTCCACCACCCGCGCCCAGCAAGGCCTGTATGAATATGACGCCGTCAGCCGGTTGCGCGACAGCCAGCTGGGCGATGCGCGCGTGAATGATGTGAAAAACTACATCAAGAAGGGCAAGCTGTGGGAAGCCTTTGAAGCGGGCGAAAAAGTCGTGCTGCTGATCGACGAGATCGACAAGGCCGACATCGAGTTTCCGAACGACCTGTTGCAGGAGCTCGACAAGATGGAGTTCCACGTCTACGAGACCGGCGAGATGGTCAAGGCCAAGCACCGGCCCGTCATGATCATCACCTCGAACAATGAAAAAGAGCTGCCGGACGCCTTTTTGCGGCGCTGCTTCTTTCACTACATCCGCTTTCCGGATGCTGAAACGATGAAGAAGATCGTCGAGGTGCATCATCCCGGCATCAAGGACAGCCTGCTGACCGCCGCGCTGACCCAGTTCTACGAGATCCGCGACACGCAAGGCTTGAAGAAGAAACCCTCGACCTCCGAGGTGATCGACTGGCTGAAACTGCTGCTGGCCGAGGATCTGAGCCCTGAGGACATCGCCCGTGACGGCTCGGACGCGCTGCCCAAACTGCACGGGGCGCTGCTGAAGAACGAGCAGGACGTGCATCTGTTCGAACGGCTGGCCTTTATGGCGCGCGGGCGACGCTGATCGGCCTTGAGGCCGGAACAGGCAGGCGTATTGCCTGGCGGCTGCCTGTTTCGCTTCAAATTGCTGCCGCATTCCCCTATCAGAGGAAACAGAACCGGGCAGCACAGCCCGGGCTGATAGGAGACGCCCCGAGTGCCCGCTGACGCTGCCCCGGTTTCACACATCTCTGTCCGCCGCCTGGTTTGGCAGCCCGCCGCCAGGCCTGCCGGCCTGCGCGTTTTGCGGGGCGCAGTGGCCGGGCTTGCTGTGGCTGTGCTGGCCGCCTGCGCTGCCCCCGACGGGCGGGCCACGGCGCCGACCCGCGCCGCAGCCGCACCGGTTGCGCTGCCACCGGTCAAGGTATTCACCGCCGGCCGCGCGCAGCCGCCGCAGCGCTCCAACGCCGATATCGCGCGGGATTTTCTGGATCTGCACTTCCGGCTGGAAGGTGGCAGCACCCTGCCCCAGTTCACCCGGTTCGAGACCCCGATCACCCTGCGGGTAACCGGCACGCCTGCCCCGGGTTTCAACCGCGATCTAAGCGCGCTGCTGGCCCGGCTGCAGACCAAGGCCGGGGTCCCGGTCCGCCGGGTGTCCGGCGGCGAGGCCAGTATCACCATCCAGTCGGTTTCCCGCGCCGAGATCCGCCGGGCCTTGCCCAAGGCCGCCTGTTTCGTGGTGCCCAATGTCTCGTCGCTGCGTGAGTTCCGGCGCAACCGGCGCAGCCCGCGCACCAATTGGTCGCTGCTGCGCAGCCGCGAGAAGCTGGCGGTTTTCATCCCCAATGACGTCAGCCAGCAGGAAGTCCGCGATTGCCTGCACGAGGAGCTGGCGCAGGCGCTTGGTCCGCTGAATGATCTGTACCGGCTGCCGGATTCGATCTTCAATGACGACAATATCCACGCGGTGCTGACCGGCTTTGACATGCTGATCCTGCGCGCCACCTATGCGCCCGAGCTGCATACCGGCATGAGCCGGGCCGAGGTCGCCGCGCGGCTGCCTGCGGTGCTGGCACGGCTGAACCCGCGCGGCGCGCGCACCGCGGCACAATGGCTGCCGGAAACCCCGCGGGCCTGGGTCGCAGCCTATGAGCAGGCGCTGGGGCCGCAAGCCTCGCTGCGGGACCGGCTGCGCGCCGCCAACACGGCCGCGGCAATTGCCCGCGATCTGGGCTGGCAGGACCACCGTCGGGCCTTGAGCCATTACACATTGGGCCGGATGCTGCATGTCCGCCAACCCGAGCTGGCATTGCAGCATTTCCTGACTGCGCAGACATATCTGCAAGGCCTGCCCGGCACCCGGATGCACCAGGCCAAGCTGGCGGTGCAGCTTGCGGCCTATGAGATTGCCACCGGCAACGGGGGCGCCGCGCTGGCGCGGCTGACTCCTGCTGTGGCAGCCGCGGCCGAACATGAGAACGCCGCCCTGCTGTCGACCCTGCTGATGCTGCAGGCCGAAGCGCTGGAGTTGCAGGGCCGCGCGGTGGAGGCGCGCCGGGTCAGGCTGGACAGCCTGGGATGGGCGCGCTACGGGTTTGGCCCGGATTGGGTGGTCGAGGCCCGGCTCGAAGAAATTGCCGCGCTGCGCCCCTCGGCCCCTTGATCCTGCAACACGAGACAACAGACGGATAAGACCATGATCGTAATTGCCGGCTTGGTGCTGGGCGCCCTTATTGGCGCAATGAAGGCCCGCAAACGTGGCGGCAATACCCTGGACATGCTGCAATACGGGGCTGTCTATGCCATCGTATTTGGTATGATCGGGCTGCTGGCAACCATCCTGACCCACCGGATGCTGGCGTAACTGCTCAGCAAAGGCGCCGCGATGTTCCAGCCCTTCTTTGAAAACCTGCGCAAGGCGGCGATTCCTGTCAGCCTGCGGGAATATCTGACCTTCCTTGAAGGCATGAAGGCGGGGCTGGCGACCTATGACATAGAGGCGTTCTACTTCCTCGCCCGTGCGGCGATGGTGAAAGACGAGCGCAACATCGACAAGTTCGACCGCGCCTTTGCCGCCACATTCAAAGGGCTGGAGGCCATTCCGGCCGAGGCCGTGATGGAAGCCGTCGATATCCCCGAAGACTGGCTGCGCAAGATGGCGGAAAAACATCTGAGCGCAGAGGAGAAAGCCGAGATTGAGGCTTTGGGCGGCTTTGAGAAATTGATGGAGTCGCTGCAGGAGCGGCTGAAGGACCAGCAGGGCCGCCATCAGGGCGGCAACAAGTGGATCGGCACCGCGGGCACTTCGCCCTTTGGCGCCTATGGCTATAATCCTGAGGGCGTGCGCATCGGCCAGAAGGAAAGCCGCCACCAGCGCGCGGTCAAGGTCTGGGACAGGCGCGAGTTCAAGAACCTGGATGGCGATGTGGAGCTTGGCACCCGCAATATCAAGGTCGCCCTGAAACGGCTGCGCCGCTGGGTCCGCCAGGGCGCGCATGAAGAACTGGACCTGGACCGCACAATCCGCTCCACTGCCGAACATGGCTATCTGGATGTAAAGACCCGGCCCGAGCGGCACAATGCGGTGAAGGTCCTGCTGTTTCTGGACGTGGGCGGCTCGATGGATCCGCATATCAAGGTGGTGGAGGAGCTGTTCTCAGCCGCGCGGACCGAGTTCAAGCATCTGGAATACTATTACTTCCACAATTGCCTGTATGAGGGCGTGTGGCGCGACAACCGGCGGCGCTGGGGGGAGAAGACCCTGACCCATGAAGTGCTGCGCACATACGGGCCGGACTATAAATGCATCTTTGTGGGCGACGCCTCGATGTCGCCTTATGAGATCGCCTATGCCGGCGGTGCCAATGAGCATTGGAACGAGGAAGCGGGCCAGGTCTGGCTGCAACGCGCGCGCGACGCCTGGGGCGCGAACCTGTGGATCAACCCGGTGCCGGAGAAATACTGGGACTACACCCATTCGATCGGCATGATCCGGGAGATTTTCGAAGGCGCCATGGTGCCGATGACGCTGGACGGGCTGGAACGCGGCATGCGCGAACTGTCGCGCTAGGCATTTCGCCCTGGCATCCGGCCGGCCAGACCGGCCGGGCACCGCAATACTCAGCGGCCCTCCCGCGCCTGCAGATGCGCCGGCTGGCGCCAGCACCCCTTGCCAGCCTTGGGCATGGCATCCTGCCAAGGCAGGATGCGCGCCGGACCTTAAGGTCCGGCGCCGGGCCCAACCGGGAGGCCGGCATTTCAGATGCAGGCCGGACGGGCGGGAGCCTCGCTTTGCGTCGCCGATCTGCGCATTTCCGCTGCTAGACGCCCCAAAGCCCCCAGCCGCCCAAAGCCGCGACCGGCACGAACAGCCAGCCTTGCGGCAGCAGCCCATAGCCCGTGCGGCGCAGCGGCGGCACCACAATTCCGATCGCCGCAGTCACCGCTGCCAGAGCTGTTCCCGCCAGTGCCATGTCAGCCGAGCCGCGGGCGCCGAGAAACAGGAACAGAGCCATCAGGCCCAGATAGCCGGTCACCAGATGCCAGCAGAACAAGGTGGTTTCGCGCACGACATCCGGCAGCTGCCGGTCCTGTGCCAGCGGCACCGCACATTCCCGGCCCCCGATACAAGCGTGAACACCCATCCACAGGGCCGCCAGCGCTGACGCCGCAAGTAAAGTCCACTGCATCGCAATTCTCCAATTTCTTAATAAAATCAATACCGCCGGTCAAATGTGCAACCTGGCAGCCCATTCAAACCATGCCAAGCCGGAGGGCACCACTGGCAAATACGCCGCAGAGGCTGCGGCTGGTGCGACGTTACCCCGGCACTGTTCATCGCGCCCCGCGGCGCTGTGCCGCCGCCGCTGGTGCTGGATGGGGGCTGGGCATGCCTCCTGCCCCGGCCGTGTGGACAGCAATCCTTTTTTGCACAACCTGAAGCAGTTTTACCGCGGAATTCCGCCGCTGAAAACGGCATCCGGCGCATGTCCGCCGAGGCGGGCTTGCACCAGTTGAACGGGCCGCCCCGCAACCGCTATCCATAAGCAAAAGAACAAGCGGCAATACAAAGGCCGCAATCCCCGAGCAGGAGCCTCGCGTGAGCGTGCCGCATCAAGACATCCCTCCCCGTGGCGGTGCCCCCGCCGCTGCCATAAAGCCGTTTCAGATCCGCGGGCGGTATTTCACCGCCGTTGCGCTGCGCCCCGAAGACGGGCCGCTGGACAAGGCGTTTTATGCGGCCCTTGACGCGCAGCTGCGCTGGAGTCCGCATTTCTTTGACGGTGCGCCGCTGATCCTGGATCTGGCCCAGGCGCCGGGGCTGACCCGCCCGGCTGAGCTGCGCGCACTGGCCGACAGCCTGCGCAGCCGCGGCCTGGCAGTGTTCGGGGTGCAGAACGCCTCGCCCTCGCAAACCGCTGCCGCCGAAGATGCCGGGCTGATCACCATTGCCAGCGGCAAGGATGCACCGCTGAACACCGAAGGCCCGGCCCGGCCCGGTACCCGGCGGGAATTGCCCAAGAAATTGCGCCCGCCGCAGAACCGGCTGATCACCCAGCCGGTGCGGTCCGGCCAGACGGTTGTGGCCGAGGGCGGCGATCTGGTGGTGGTCGGGCCGGTCAGTTCCGGTGCCGAGCTGATTGCGCGCGGCAGCATTCATGTCTATGGCCGCCTGCGGGGCCGCGCCATGGCTGGCGCCGAGGGTGACGAGGAGGCGCGGATCTTCTGCAACAGCCTGGACGCCGAGCTGCTGGCAGTCGCCGGGCTGTACCGGACAAGCGAAAATTTGGAACCGGAGCTGTTGAACCGCCCTGTGCAGGTATTCCTGCAGGACGGACGGCTTTGTGTGGAGACCCTGGGATGAGCGCAGGGATAAGGAAGGCAGAACGATGAGCAAGGACCTGAAACTGGAAGAGCCGCTGGGCAAGGTGATCGTGGTCACCTCGGGCAAGGGCGGCGTTGGCAAGACCACCACATCCGCCGCCGTCGGCGCCGAGCTGGCGCGGCGCGGCCACAAGACGGTGGTGATCGATTTCGACGTCGGGTTGCGCAACCTGGACATGATCATGGGCTGTGAACGCCGGGTGGTGTTCGACTTTATCAACGTCATTCAGGGCGACGCCAAACTGAAGCAGGCGCTGATCCGCGACCGGCGTCTGGAGACGCTGTCGGTGCTGCCGACCTCGCAGACCCGCGACAAGGACGCGCTGACCAAGGATGGCGTCCAGAAGGTGCTGGACGAGCTGCGTCAGGAGTTCGACTATATCATCTGCGACAGCCCTGCGGGCATTGAACGCGGCGCCCAGATGGCGATGCATTTTGCCGATGAGGCGATTGTGGTGACCAACCCCGAAGTGTCCTCGGTGCGCGACAGCGACCGGGTGCTGGGCCTGTTGAACAGCATCACCGACCGGGCGGGCAAGGCCGGTGCGGAGCCAATCAAAGCGCATGTGCTGATTACCCGTCACGACAAGTCCCGCATCAGCAACGGTGAAATGATGACGGTGGAGGATGTGCTGGAGGTTCTGGCAGAGCCGCTTTTGGGGATCATCCCTGAAAGCAAGGCAGTGCTGCGGGCCTCCAATCTCGGCGTGCCCGTGGTGCTGGATGACCCTTCTGCGGCGGCCACCGCCTATGAGGACGCGGTGGGCCGGCTGATCGGCGAGCAGATTGAGATGCGGATTGCCGCCGACCGGCGCCCCGGCCTGCTGCAGCGGCTGTTCGGACGGGCGGTGTAGGGCATGTTTGGTTTTTCCCTCCGCCCCCGCAAAGCCTCGGCCAGCACTGCCAAGGAACGGCTGCAGATCCTGCTGGCCCATGAACGCAGCAGCAGCGGCGGTGTCCGCCCCGACTGCCTGCCGCAATTGCAGCGCGACATCCTGGAAGTGATCCGCCGCCATATGCAGATCGGCGACGAGGCGATCGACATCCGCATGGAACGCGGCGATGAGCTGTCGAGCCTGGAGATCAACATCGAGTTTCCCGGCAAGCTGGGCATGAACTGAACTAGCCCGGCGGGGCAGTGCATGTCCCGGCAGTTTTAATAAATTCCGGCGCGAATTCCCCAACCCGCCCGCGCCGGGGTAAGGGCAGGTTAAGCCTGCCCGTGGTGTCATGGGCCTTCCGCATCTATCGCGCAGAAGGCCCATGACTATCTTAAATCCGAATTCGCACCTTTCCGGTGCCGCCTCTCAGGAAACCTTGCGGCTGGGGGAGCTTCTTGGCGCGCTCAGCCATGCGCTGGACATGACCGAAGGCCAGCCCAAGGGGCATTGCCTGCGCTGCTGCTGGATCGGCATGCAGGTGGCCGCAGAGCTGAGGATGGCGCCTCAGGCGCGCTCCGACCTTTATTTCACCTTGCTGATGAAGGATCTGGGCTGCAGTTCCAATGCCGCCCGCATCTGCCAGCTGTACAAGACCGACGATCTGTCCTTTAAACGCGATTTCAAAACAGTGAACGGCCTGCGCCAGGGGCTGGGGTTCCTGTGGCGCAACACGGCCAGCGGCGCCGCGGCCTGGATCCGGCTGAAGACCCTGAAACAGGTGCTGGCTAGGAACAGCAGCATTGCCGCAGAGATGATCGACACCCGCTGCAACCGGGGTGCGGCAATTGCCCGGCAGATGCGGTTTTCCGAAGCTGTGGCCGAAGGCATCGCCGGCCTGGATGAGCATTGGGACGGCGGTGGCCTGCCGCAGGGCCTGGCGGGCGATGCAATCCCGCTGTTCTCGCGCATTGCGCTGATGGCGCAGGTGGTGGATGTCTTTGCCGCCGAGCGGGGGATCGAGGGCGCCGCAGCAGAGCTGGAGCGGCGTGCGGGCACATGGTTCGATCCGGATCTGGTGCCGGTCTTCACCTCGGTGATCCGCCGGCCGCGCTTTTTGCCGGACCTGTGGGACCCCGGGCTGGAAGCAGAAGTGCTTGCCACCCCGCAGGCCCGGCACATTCATCCGGTGGATGAGGATTACCTGGATGAAATCAGCGAGGCGTTCTCATTGGTGATCGACGCCAAAAGCCCCTTTACCCACGGCCATTCGCGGCGGGTTGCGCGCTACACCGACATGATTTGCGATCAGCTGGGCTATACCCCGGAACGGCGGCGTTGGATGGTGCGGGGCGCCCTGCTGCACGACATTGGCAAGCTGGGGATCCCGAACACTATTCTGGACAAGCCGGGCAAGATGACCGAGACGGAAACTGCCCGAATGAAACAGCATCCGGTTCTGGGTCATCAGGTGCTGAGCCGGATTTTCGCCTTTCGCGGGCTGGCCGATGTGAGCGCGGCGCATCACGAGCGGCTGGATGGCAAAGGCTACCCTTACGGTCTGAACGCCGGGCAGCTGAGCCAGGAGATGCGGATTTTGGCGGTGGCCGATATCTTTGACGCGCTCACCGCGGACCGCCCCTATCGTGCAGCGCTGCCGCTGGAGGAGGCCTATGCGATCATGGACAAGCTGTCGGGGCCTGGAATTGATCCGGACTGCTATGCCGCGCTGCAGGACGCGATCACGGCCAGCGGCTGGCCGTCGGGCCAGGACAGCCTGCCGCAGGAAAGCGGATGGGCGGCAGCGGAACATGCAGAAACCGCTTGAGCCTGGCAGGGTCAGCCCCCATATCTGAAGCATGCTGCGCCTTTTGCCCATTTTGCTGGCCGTCGCTTACGGCCTGGTGATGTACCGGATTTCGATCTGGCGCACCCACCGTGAGCTGGACCAGCGCTCAACCGAGCTGGCGGATGCGCGGCTGAAAGGGCTGACCGACCGGCTGGCGGCAGCGCTGGAGGTTGCCCGCATTCCGGTGCATATCTATGAGGTCGATCCGGTCAACGGGCTGGCGGCGCCGGACGGGCGGATCTTCATCACCCGCGGGTTCTACCGCAAGTATCAAAGCGGCGAGGTGAGCGCCGAGGAGCTGGCCTCGGTGATCGCCCATGAGCTGGGCCATGTGGCGCTGGGGCATGCGAAGAAACGGATGATCGATTTCTCCGGCCAGAACGCCCTGCGCACGGCGCTGATGATGATCCTGGGCCGCTACATTCCCTTTATCGGTCCGTGGATAGCCGGGGTGCTGACAGGTTTGATCGCAGCGCGGCTGTCGCGCGGCGATGAGTATGAGGCAGATGAATATGCCGCCGCATTGCTGACCAAGGCTGGCATTGGCCTGGCGCCGCAGAAAAGCCTGTTCACCAAACTGGAAGAGCTGACCCAGGCGCGCGCGGGCATGGCGCCGGCCTGGCTGATGAGCCACCCGAAAACTGAAGAACGCATCGCCGCGCTGGAGCGGCTTGAAGCGAAATGGGCCAAGGGCTGAGAGCGTTGCGGCCTTGAGGGGCCGGCCCCTCAAACTCCCCGGAGTATTTTCACAAAGAAGAAGACAAGGCCTTGGCGAGACGCGGCAGCCGCGCCTTTTTCAAAAGCGGGCGGATCTCCCAGCTGCCGCCAGAGAGGCGGTTGGCCTCGGCCAGGACTTGGCTGCCCAAGGCCTCCATGCCCGCACTGTCCTGCAGCCAGAAGCGGTAGAGGAGTTCGTCCGCGCCGATGCGCTCCAGACCTTCCTCGGCCAGGGTGTGACGGGGGAAGTCCTTGTTGTTGAGGGTAACAATTGCGTCGGCGTGGCCGGTGATGGCAGCGGCCAGCACATGGATGTCGGCGCTGTCGGGCAGCCAGAGGCGGGATTCAACGCCCGGAGATGCGGGCACTTCGGCCTTGGGCCAGTTGGCGCGGGCCAGAGCGGTCTCGGCCTTGGCCTGTGCGGCGCCTTCGGGGCCGAGTTTCAGCGCGGCGCGCTCCCACTCTCCCAGAATGCGCGCAGACCAGAGCGGGGTGAAATGCCCCAGCCTGGCCGCGCCCAGCAGCATCTCCCGCATCACCGTCGGGTAAAGCACGCAAGTGTCCAGGAGCAGCTTCATCCCCGTCAGTCCAGCCGGAAAAAGACGGCCTTAAGGTAGCCGCTTTCGGCCAGCTGCGGCAGCTGCGGGTGGTCGGGGCCGGCATAGCCGGTGTGGATCAGCGTGCTGCGGCGGCCGGATCTGCCGATGCCGCGGGCAGAGGCGTTGCGGAATTTGGCGAGATCCGCCGCGTGCGAGCAGGAGCACAGGCCGAGATAACCACCGGGTTTGACCAGCGGGGCGGCCAGTTTGGCAATGCGTTCGTAGGCCCGCAAGCCCGCCTCCAGTGCCTGTTTCGATGGCGCAAAGGCAGGCGGGTCGCAGATAACGGCGTCGAAGCTTTCGCCTTCCTTCTGCAGCGCGTCCAGCACGTCGAACGCATCGCCCTGGCGGGCGGTGAACCTGTCCTTGTGGCCGCTGGCTTCGGCACCCCGGGCCGCCAGCTCAAGTGCGGCGGCAGAGCCGTCGACGCAGGTGGCGTGCGCGGCACCCGCTGCCAGCATCGCCAGGCCAAAGCCGCCGACGTGGGAGAACACATCCAGTACCTTGGCGCCTTGCCCGGTGAGGCGGGCGGCAAAAGCGTGGTTCTCACGCTGATCGAAGAACAGCCCGGTTTTCTGGCCGCCGGTGAGGTCGGCCATATAGGTGGCGCCGTTCATCTGCACCGGCACAGGTGCGGCGGGCGTTTCGCCCAGCAGGGTCTGGTTCTGATCGTCCAGCCCTTCCAGGGTACGGGTGCGGCCAGCGGCGTTTTTCAGGATCACTTCTGCGCCGGTCACATCCGCCAGCGCTGCGGTGAGCATGTCCAGATGCATCTCGGCCCAGGCGGCGTTGGGCTGGACCACGCAAACGGCGCCGAACCGGTCGATGACCACGCCGGGCAGCCCGTCGGATTCGGCATGGACCAGCCGGTAGAAGGGCGCGCTGTACAGGCGTTCGCGCATCTCCAGTGCGCGGGACAGGCGGGCAGCGAACCAGGCCTGATCAATCTGCGCTTCCGGCTCGCGGTCGAGCATCCGGGCAATGATCTTGCTGTCCGGGTTCACCGAAACCAGCCCCAGCGGGTTTTGCGCCTCATCCTCCAGCACCGCCAAGGTGCCGGGCGCCAGTTTGCGGGTGCGGCGGTCGGTCACCAGTTCGTTGGCATAAACCCAAGGAAACCCGTGCCGGATGGCGCGGGCGTTGGATTTGGGTTTCATTTTCACGCGGGGGCGCTGATGCGCATCTGAAGAGGCTGTCATGGGTCCCTCATAGCCGTAAGCCCGGAACAGGAAAAGGGGCCGCATGGCCCCTTCCCGCAGAACTTTGCCGCTGCGCCTTGGCTTTATTGCAGCGCCTGCAGCAGCCCCAGACGCGGGTTCCGGTAGCTGCCGGGTTTGGTCAGCTCCTGGCGGACCACATTGGCCAGGTGGCCGGTGATGCGCACTTTCTGGGTCTGGCCGCGCGACATGGCTTCCAGGGCGCGGGCGCCGCCAAAGGCCTTGAGATCGGCCTCGATGGTTTTTTCCGGGCGCAACAGGGCGCCGGTGGCCGGATCGGTGAGCCGCATCTTGAAGGTGATGGCGTGAATGCCGCCGGTGGTGTAGCGGGCCTTTTGGGTCAGGGCGTGAAAGCGCTGCAATTCAATATGCAGATCGGCCTCGATTGCACCGCCCATGCCGGTGCTGCCGGCCTCCATGGCGCGCTGCACGATTTTTTGCACCTGGGCGTGGCGGTCACCGTAAGGATCCTCGCGCCAGACAATATCGCCTTTGGGCAAATAGCTGTTGGCCTCGGAAACGGAGAGACTGCGCGGCACATCGACGGTAACGCGGCTGACCCGCAAGGCTGGCACCGGATCCACCTGCGGCAAGGATTCATAGCCGTCGGGCACGTTCACCGCCGCGTCGGGCACCGGCTCGAACGGCAGGTTGCGCGACGGCACGTCCACCGAGGCACAGGCGGACACCATCAGCCCGAGGGAGACGAATGCGAGGCTGCGGAAGATGTTCATGGCTCTGCTCCTTACCGTTTTTCAGCCGCCAGGTCAGGGTCCGGTTGGCGGGTTCAACAGCAAGATGCGGGTCAATCGGGGCAGAATTGGGACAATTTAGGTCCAATTTAGCGAAAAATTAACGAATGTTGACGGACCAATAACACTGACGGGCCGGTAACTTTTGCCTCGGCCCGTCCGGATGCTGCCGTCAGCGTTCCCGCGATCGCCAGCCGCCGCGGCGGCGCGGTGTGGCGCTGCCTTCCAGCCCGTCGCGCAGCACTGCGGTCATCGGATGGTCCGGATCTGCGCTGCCGTACATCTCCAGCAATGCGCCGATGTCTTCCCGGCTGTCGCGGGCCGCGTCCATGCCCAACGCCCAGTCAAAGAAAATGCTGCGGCATTGCGCGCTGGTAATGCCGTCGATCCGGTAGGATTCATAGATCAGACCGCGCGGGTCCTGTTCAGTGCTGCCCTTCATCCGCCCCATCCCTTTCCAAGGCCTCTGCAATCAGCGCCGCACAGCGTTTGTAACGGGTCTGCAGCTCCTGCTCCAGCGCATCCAGCCGGGCATATCCGGTGGTGCGGCAGAGGAACTGCGCACCGCCCTCCCCGATCGTCTCCGCCTCGATGGCTTTGCCGGAAAGCAGCCGCGCGGCACTTTGCACCGACCAGAATAGCCGGTAACTGGCGGTCAGGTATTCTGCATCCGCGTCATTCAGCCATCCGGCAGCGACAGCCCCCAGCAGGCCGGAAGCCACATCGCGCGCCACCGAGTCGGAAGTAAGCGCGCCGGCTTGCGACAAAAGCTCGATATCCATCATCCGCCCGGCGCCGTTTTTAGCGTCCCACAGGCCTGACGGCGCCTTGGCGGCGGCCAGCCGCACGCGCATTTCAGACACCTCCTGCAGCACCTTGACCAGATTCCGCGGCTGGGCCAGGAAAGCCGCGCGGAAGGTTTCGATTTCGGCGGCAAGGACGGCCTCGCCCGCAACCACCCGCGCCCGGGTCAGCGCCAGATGCTCCCACACCCAGGCCTCGTTCTGCTGGTAATTGGTAAAACCAGCCAGGCTGACCGCCACCGGCCCCTGGTTGCCCGAAGGCCGCAGGCGCATGTCGACCTCGTAAAGCTTACCCTGCGCCATCGGGGCCGAGAGCGCAGTGACAAAGGCCTGGGTCAGCCGGGCGAAATAGGGCCGCGTGGCCAGCGGGCGCTTGCCTTCGGACATCTCCGCGTCGCCCGGGTCATAGATCACGATCATGTCGAGGTCGGATTGCGAATTGATCTGCCCTGCCCCCAGCGACCCCATCGCCAGAACCGCCGCGCCGCGCCCCGGCGCGCGGCCGTGTTTGCGGGAAAACTGCGCCACCACTTCCGGAGCGAGGCCGGCAATCACCACCTCGGCCAGTTCGGCGTATTGGACACCCGCCTGATGGCCGTCTGTCAGCCCGCGCAAGTGGTGCACGCCGATGCGGAAGTGCCATTCCTTGCACCAGCGGCGGGTGGCATCCAGCCGGGCCTCATAGTCGCCTTCTTGCGCCAGCCGTTTTTTCAGTTCCGCCCGCAGCTGCTCTGCCCCCGGCCAGGGATCAAAGAAGGAGCCGCCGATCACAGCATCAAACACCCCGGAATTGCGGGACAGGAAACTGGCCAGCTCGCGCGAGGTGCCGGCGATATCCACCAGCAGATCGATCAGCTGCGGGTTGGCGCCGAACAGCGAGAACAGCTGCACCCCGGCCGGCAGCCCGGACAGGAAACCGTCCAGCGCCACCAGGGTCTCGGCCGGTTTGGCAGTTTTGGCGACGCGCGATAGCAGCTCTGGTTTCAGCCGCTCAAATATCCGCGCCCCGCGGGAGGAGCGCAGCGCCGGATAGGTCGGCCAGCGGGCGATGATGGCGCCGTCCAGCTTGGCGGTGTCCTCTGCGGTGCCAGCTGCGGCTGGCGTGCCGCCGGGCGAGAAGAATCCCTCGGTCAGCTCATGCACTTCGGTCAGCCGGTCCCTGATTTGTGCCGTCAGCTCCGCCGGATCGCGGTCCATCAGGCAGGCGATACGGGCAATGCCGTCCTCGGATTTGGGCATCTGGTGGGTCTGCGCGTCATGCACCATCTGAATGCGGTGCTCAACCTCGCGGTGGGCGCGGTAATGGGCCGACAGGGTTTCCGCGGTGCCCGGCGGCACCCAGCCCTTGTCTGCAAGGGCGGCCAGCCCCTCGACGGTGCCGCGCAGGCGCAGGCTCTCGTCGCGCCCGCCAGCGATCAGCTGGCGGGTCTGGGTGAAAAACTCGATCTCGCGGATACCGCCGCGGCCCAGCTTCATATCGTGGCCCGGCACATGCAGGGCGCCGCCGGTGCCCTTGTTCTCGCGGATGCGCAGGCGGATGTCATGGGCGTCCTGGATGGCGGCGAAATCCAGGTGACGGCGCCAGATAAAGGGGCGCAGGGTGTTCAGGAACCGCTCCCCTGCCGCAAGGTCGCCAGCGCAGGGGCGTGCCTTGATGTAGGCGGCGCGCTCCCAGGTGCGGCCCAGGCTTTCATAGTACCGCTCGGCCGCTTCCATCGCCAGACAGACAGGGGTGACCGCCGGATCCGGGCGCAGCCGCAGGTCGGTGCGGAACACATAGCCGTCGCCGGTGCGGTCGCTGAGGGCGGCGCACATGTTCTTGGTTGCGCGCACCATGCCCTGGCGCGCCTCAAAGAAGTCATCCGGGTCGAACCGGGTTTCATCGAACAGGCAGATCAGGTCGATATCAGAGCTGTAGTTCAACTCATGCGCGCCCATTTTTCCCATCGCCAGAATGGTAAGCCCGCCTGCGGTTTCCACATCATCCTCTGTCAGGCCCGGCAGTTTCTTGCGGCGGATCAGCGTGGCGATTTCAGATTTTATGGCGACGTCGGCACACAGCGCCCCGAAGTCCGTCAGCGCCCCGGTCACCTGTTCCAGGCTCCAGCCGCCGCTGAGGTCGCAAAGCGCCGTCAGCAGTGCCAGCCGCCGTTTGGCCTGGCGCAGGCCCGGTTTCAGCTGTGCCGCCTCTAGCGCCCGGCAGTCTGCAAAGACCGCTGTCAGCGCGGCGTCAAGATCCTGCAGCGCCTGCGGCAGCCAGGCCGCCTCGCGCGCGGTCAGCTCCTTAAGATACGGGCTGGAGCCGCAGGCGCCTGCCACCAGTTCAGCAAAGGCGCCGGACAGTTCCGGCACCAGGCTGCGCGCCTCGGCGCCAAGGCCGGGATCAAAGGGGCGGGGAATGCGGGAGATATTCAGGGCTGTGGTCATGCCCGAGACTGTTCCCGCCGCAGCGGCGCGTCAATGGCCGAATTGCCGCTGCCCGGCACAGGTTTACCTAAGGTCAGGAAAACCTGAATGGATAAACAGGCCAAGTAAAGATATCGTTAATGCACGGTCATGCTCCGGTTCCCGGGGCCGTTTCGTTGTAAAGAGTTTCTTGTTAACAGGGGATGCCGGGCTGTGCTGTAAGCACCCCGGCCCTGCTTGGGACATTGCGTATTTTGCAGTGCCGTCACCTGCCCGGCTTGTGTATCGGGAGCATGACCGTGCGATCCTCTGCCGAATGCGATCCTCTGCTGATCCTGAGCTTGGCGCTGTCTGCCAGAATGATTGCGATGTTTCGCAGAGCAATGAGCAGCAGGCGTCCGGGTGCGAGATTTCGAACTATTGCGTAACTTCCTGTCAATCCCTTGGAATATGTACGATAACGGGCCACTAGCAGTGAAGAAAACCATCCTCAAAACCGCATTCGATGCACCCATGGCCTACGACCGTCAAAACGGCTTTCGAACTCCGCAAGCATCTGTAATATTTGAGTTTTTGGGATTTTTTCATCTGAGTATAAAATGGTGCGGACGGCGGGACTCGAACCCGCACGGCCATAAGGCCAGGAGATTTTAAGTCTCCGGTGTCTACCATTCCACCACGTCCGCACAAGGCGCTGCCAAGCGGCGCCTTTGCAGCAGGTCTAGCCTTCTGAATTCATGCGGACAATCGGTTTTCAGCGTTTTGCTGGAATTTTTCCCGCGGTGCGGGCGCCGTTACAATTCCGTATCCCCCGCTCCTGCAGGTGCCAACGGCCCGCCCGGGTCAGACAGATAACGCTCTGGCAGCCAGGGGTTCAACGCCAGCGCCTCGGCCAAAGCTGCCTGCGCCTCCTCCAGGCGCGACAGGCCGTAAAGCGACAGCGCCCGTCCGCTCATCGCGGCAATATGGCGGGGCGACAGATGCAGCGCCCGGTCCAGATCACGAAGGGCGGCGGCAAAATCCTGGCGCAGGTAATGCACAAAGGCGCGCTGGTTGTAGCCCTCGGCATAATCCGGGCAGTAGGCGATCAGCTGATCGAAATCCTCCAAAGCCCCCAGAAAATCAAAGGACGTGCGCCTTGTCATCCCGCGGTCAAGCATCGCCTGGGCCTGCGCATCCGGCGCATCGGCCCAGAACTCCCACATCCGGTTGGCAATTGCGCGCGCCTGATCTTCGGTGGCGGCCTTCTGCACCTCGAACAGCAAGCCGTCCAGCCGGGCGCTGTGGTCTGGCGCTGCCGGGCAATCGGACGCCTGCACAGGCGCGGCCATAGTTAGAGAGGCGAAGACTGCAGCAAATCCAATAAAGCGTGGCGGTGTGCGAAACAATACATAGAGCATGAGCCTATGCTGGCATATTTCGGCATTCAATCAAGTCAACTGCGCGTGCGCGTATTCCTTCTGCCTCACAAAGGCGCCAGCGCGCCGTCTTCCTTTACCGCTTCCATCGCCACATAGGTCGAGGTTGAGGCTACATGCGGCAGCGAGGAAATCTTTTCCCCCAGCACCGCCCGGTAATCGGTCATCGAGCGGGTCCGCACCTTCAGCAGGTAGTCGAAATGCGACGCCATCATATAGGCTTGTTCGATCTCCGGCAGTTTCGCCACCGCCGCATTGAACTTGACCAGCGCCGCCTCGCGGGTGTCGTCCAGCTTCACCTCGACAAAGGCGACGTGATCCAGTCCCAGCCGGATCGGATCCACCAGGGCGCGGTAACCGGTAATGATCCCCTCCGCCTCCAGCCGCCTGAGCCGGGTCTGGGTGGGTGTTTTCGACAGACCGATTTTACGGGCCAGGTCGGCAATGGAGATCCGGCCGTCCTCACTCAGCACATTCAGAATCGCCCGGTCGAACCGATCCAGGTCAGGAAAGTTCATTTGCACTTCTACCTTTCGTATTTCCTCCACTTTCGACTAAGTATCCCCCAATTTCAGGCGATTGTCCCGCAGGAAAGGGTGTATCCTAAGCAAAAGCCCTGCACACCCTTTTGTGGAGTTCCCCGCATGACCACCCAACCAAAACTGCGCCACCGGATCGATGCCGGCACCTATGCCGACCAAACCGCGGTGCGTGACCAGCTGATTGTCCAGGCCGCCCTGTCTGACACCGACCGCGCCCGGATCTGTTCCAGTGCTGCTGCCCTCGTGCGCGATATCCGCGGCCATTCGGCGCCGGGCCTTATGGAGGTGTTCCTTGCCGAATACGGGCTGTCGACCGATGAAGGGGTCGCGCTGATGTGCCTCGCTGAGGCGCTGCTGCGGGTGCCGGATGCCGACACCATTGATGCGCTGATCGAGGACAAGATTGCGCCCTCCGACTGGGGCAAGCATCTGGGCAAGTCCACCTCTTCGCTGGTCAATGCCTCGACCTGGGCCTTGATGCTGACCGGCAAGGTGCTGGACGAGGAACGCAGCCCCATCGGTGCCCTGCGCGGCGCCATCAAGCGTCTGGGCGAGCCGGTGATCCGCACCGCCGTCAGCCGCGCGATGAAGGAGATGGGCCGCCAGTTCGTGCTGGGTGAAACCATCGAAAGCGCCATGGACCGCGCCGCCGGGATGGAGGCCAAAGGCTACACTTACTCCTACGACATGCTGGGGGAAGCCGCCCGGACCGAGGCCGACGCGGCCCGCTATCACCTGTCTTATTCCAAGGCGATCTCGGCCATTGCAGCCGCCTGCAACAGCGATGACATCCGCAAGAATCCCGGCATTTCGGTAAAACTCTCCGCCCTGCATCCGCGTTACGAGCTGGCGCAGGAAGACAGCGTGATGGAGCATCTGGTGCCGCGTCTCAAGGCACTGGCACTGCTGGCCAAAGCCGCGAAAATGGGCCTCAACATCGACGCCGAAGAGGCTGACCGCCTGTCGCTGTCGCTGGAGGTGATCGGCGCCGTGGTCTCGGACCCCTCTCTGGCGGGCTGGGACGGCTTTGGCGTGGTGGTGCAGGCCTATGGCCCGCGCACCGGGCTGGCCATCGACGCGCTGCATGAAATGGCTGAGACTTACGATCGCCGCTTTATGGTGCGGCTGGTCAAAGGCGCTTATTGGGATACCGAGATCAAACTGGCGCAAGTCGAAGGCGTCGATGGGTTCCCGGTGTTCACCAACAAGGCGCTGACCGATGTCTCTTATATCTCCAACGCGCGCAAACTGCTGGGGATGACGGACCGGATTTACCCGCAGTTCGCCACCCATAATGCGCATACTGTCTCGGCGATCCTGCATATGGCTGCGGACAAGGACAACGCAACATACGAATTCCAGCGCCTGCACGGCATGGGTGAAACCCTGCACCAGATGGTGCTGGAGCAGAACAAGACCAACTGCCGGATTTATGCGCCGGTTGGCGCCCACCGCGATTTGCTGGCCTATCTGGTGCGCCGCCTGCTGGAAAACGGCGCCAACAGCTCATTTGTGAACCAGATCGTGGACGAGAATGTCTCGCCGGATATCGTCGCTGCCGACCCCTTCGCGGCAGTTGCCGATATCAGCCGCAAGATCCCGACCGGGCCTGAGCTGTACGCGCCCGAGCGCCCGAATTCCAAAGGCTTCGACCTGGGCCACGCGCCGACGCTGGCCGCTATTGAAGAAGCCCGCGCGCCCTGGCGCACGCACCAGTGGCAGGCCGGGCCGCTGCTGGCAGGCGATGCCCGCCCCGAGACCGCCAAGGATGTGACCAACCCCGCCGACCTGAGTGTGACCGGCACCGTCAGCCAGTGCAGCCCCGAGGATGTCGAGCTGGCGCTGGCGTTGGCTGACCCTTGGGATGCTCCGGCTGCGGAACGCACCGCGATCCTGAACAAGGCTGCCGACCTCTATGAGGAAAACTTCGGCGAGCTGTTTGCCATCCTCGCCCGTGAAGCCGGCAAGACCATCCCCGATGCGGTGGCCGAACTGCGCGAGGCCGTGGATTTTCTGCGCTATTATGCGTCCCGCATTTCTGATGCGCCGCCTGCGGGCATTTTCACCTGCATCTCGCCCTGGAACTTCCCGCTGGCGATCTTCACCGGACAGGTTGCGGCAGCACTTGCCGCAGGCAACGCCGTATTGGCCAAACCCGCCGACCAGACCCCGCTGATCGCCCACCGCGCCGTGCAGCTGATGCATGAGGCAGGCGTGCCGCGCGCAGCCATGCAGCTGGTGCCGGGCCGCGGCAGCGTGGTTGGTGCCGCCATCACATCGGACCCGCGGGTCAATGGCGTCGCCTTCACCGGCTCCACCGCAACAGCGATGCGCATCCGCAAGGCGATGGCCGACAACCTGCAGCCCGGCGCGCCGCTGATTGCGGAAACCGGCGGTCTGAACGCGATGATCGTCGACTCCACCGCGCTGCCGGAACAGACCGTGCAGGCTGTGATCGAAAGCGCCTTCCAGTCGGCCGGCCAGCGCTGTTCCGCCCTGCGCTGCCTATACTTGCAGGAGGACATCGCCGACACCGTGCTGAAAATGCTGAAGGGCGCGATGGATTGCCTGCATCTGGATGATCCCTGGCATCTGTCGACTGACAGCGGACCGGTGATTGACGAAGGCGCCCGCGCAGGCATCCTGGCCCATGTCGCCAAGGCCCGCGCTGAGGGCCGCGTCCTGAAGGAAATGCGCGCGCCGCAAGGCGGCACCTTTGTGGCCCCCACAATGATCGAAATCCCCGGCATCAGCGCGCTGGAAGAAGAAATCTTTGGCCCGGTTCTGCATGTTGTGCGGTTTAAATCCCAGCAGTTGGATCAGGTGATTTCCGACATCAATGCAACCGGTTACGGGCTGACCTTCGGGCTGCACACCCGGATCGACGACAGGGTGCAGCATGTCTGCGACCGGGTCCATGCGGGCAACATCTATGTGAACCGCAACCAGATCGGCGCCATTGTCGGCAGCCAGCCATTCGGTGGCGAGGGTCTGTCGGGCACCGGCCCCAAGGCCGGCGGCCCCTATTACCTCAGCCGTTTCTGCGCGCCGGACCGTCAGCAAAGCAACGCAGTGTGGGAGACCACCTTTGCCGAACTGCCCGGGGAAAGCGGCGTGCCTGCGCGCGCCGTGACCACCTCCCTGCCCGGCCCGACCGGGGAATCGAACCGCCTGACCGTCTCGGCCCGCCCGCCGCTGTTGTGCATGGGACCGGGCCCCGAGGCTGCGGCGGAACAGGCCAAGGAAGTGATCAGCCTCGGCGGCACCGCAATTGAGGCGCATGGCATGTTCGACCTGCACCGGCTGGAGGCGATCCAGGGCATTGCGGGCGTGCTGTGGTGGGGCGACGAGGCAACCGGCCGCGAGATCGAACAGTGGCTGGCCAAGCGCGACGGTCCGATCATCCCGCTGATCCCCGGCAAGCCCGACCGCGCCCGCGTCCTGGCTGAACGCCACGTCTGCGTCGATACCACCGCCTCCGGCGGCAACGCGGATCTGCTCGGCGGCAACGCCTGAGCTGCGCCCGATAAGTGCTTGACGCTGGGCCGTTTCCGGCCCAGCGTTCCCCCATGTTTCCGATCCGCGACCACAACCCGTCCGGGCGCAGGCCCTATGTCGTCTATGCGCTGATGGCGGCGAATATCCTGGCCTATGTCTACTACACGGCGAGCTATGCCAGCCCCCGCGCGCTGGCCTTTTTCTATGACTCCTACGCGGTGGTGCCGGCCGAGATCAGCCACGGCTACGGGTTCGAGACCCTGTTCACCTCAATGTTCATCCACGCAGGGCTGATGCATCTGGGCGGCAACATGCTGTTCCTGTGGATCTTCGGTGATAATCTGGAGGATGAGATGGGCCACCTGCCCTTCCTTGTCTTCTACCTTGCCAGCGGTATCGGCGCCGGGCTGATACACGTCTATTCGGCGCCCGGGTCCATGGTGCCCACGGTGGGGGCTTCCGGCGCCATTGCGGGCGTCATGGGCGGCTACCTGTTGATGTTCCCCAAGGCGCGCGTCGATATCCTGCTGGTGCTGATCATCTATTTCCGCATCTTCACGATCCCCGCTTTTGTGATGCTGGGCGTCTGGCTGGCGATGCAGTTCTTCGGCGGCCTCGGCGCTGATCCCAACCAGGGCGGCGTGGCTTATTGGGCCCATGCCGGCGGTTTTGCGGTGGGTCTGGTCCTGTGCCTGCCCCTGTGGCTGCGGCGCGGTGGCCCGGTGTTCTGGAACAAGACCCATGGCCAGCCGCCGCATCCGGAGAACGAGTACGAATATGCCGCCAGCCGCATCCCCAAGCTGCCGCGCAAGAAGCGCAATCCGGGGCCTTGGGGGAAATAGAAGGAGGGCGGCAGTTTAGCCAGTCCTTATGAAGCAACAGCTGACCTGCTGCATCGGCGCGGCCAGATAAGCCGCCAGCGATCTGCAATGAATCGCTGGCACTTTCAGTGACCGGCTTGACCAGCCCGAAATTGAACCGCATCGCAGACCTGCGAAAATGGCTGGCTTGCTGTATCCAGTAAAAAAAGCAGGGCATTTGGTCGTCGAGCGGCCTGCTGTGATAATAATCTAAAAGTAATACAGGCCGCTCTAACCCGATTCTCCTCCCCCCTGAAGAAGACCGGGATGTCAGGGATGTAGGGCCGCGAAAAGCTGTGTCCAGTACAGGAAGTGATATGGAACACCTGAAAGCCACCTGCCACTGCGGCGCTGTTGAGATCGAGGCAGAGTTTCCTGAAGGCCTCGCCTCGGCTGCGCGCTGCGACTGTTCATTTTGCCGCCGCCGCGGGGCGGCTGCCGTGACCGCCATTGCCGCCAGCCTGAAGGTGCTGAAAGGGGCCGGGAACCTCAGCCTTTACACCTGGGGCAGCCATACGGCGAAACACTATTTCTGCAAGACCTGCGGCATCTACACCCATCACCAGCGCCGTTCAGATCCAAAGGAATGCGGCGTCAATCTGGGCTGTATCGAGGGAGCAAACCCACGGACCCACCCGGAAACCTATGGAGAGATTCCCTGGAACGACGGGGTGAACCATCCGTCGGATCAGTAGTTTAACACGCTGAGGGCAGCGCCCGATCCTCGGGCCGGGCAGCGCCCGATCGGCCAGGCGAGACAGAAAACGCGACCCAAAGGCCGCGTTTCCGATACTCAAAGCTCCGCGGTGGTGGTTCAGCCGCGGATCACCTTGGCGAAGCTATCAAAGATCGGCTCGTTCGAGCACACCACAGAACCGCTGTCGATAATACCTGCCTCGGGGTCGATTGCCTCGGCAAAGCCGCCGGCTTCTTTCACGATGATGATGCCTGCGGCCAGATCCCAGGCGTTCAGGCGGCGTTCCCAGAATCCCTCGTAACGGCCTGCAGCCACATATGCCATGTCCAGCGCGGCAGAACCCCAGCGGCGCACACCAGCGCAGGCAGGCATCAGGCGGGCCAGGTCCTGCAGAGTCAGCGGCAGGTCGGCACGGCCGCCGAACGGCACACCGGTTGCGAAAATGGACTCAATCATCCGGTGACGGCCCGACACGCGGATACGGGTGTCATTCATCCAGGCGCCAGCACCCTTTTCAGCAAAGAACATCTCGTCCTTGGCAGCGTCATAGACAACGCCCGCAACGATCTTGCCCTTATGCTCCAGCGCGATCGAGATCGCCCAATGCGGCAGCCCGTGCAGGAAGTTGGTGGTGCCGTCCAGCGGGTCGACGATCCAGCGGCGGGTCGGATCCTCGCCGTCTTCCTCGCCACCCTCTTCGGCCAGCCAGCCATAGGTCGGGCGCGCATTGCGCAGATCGTCCTTGATGATCTTTTCAGCGGCGATGTCGGCCTTGGAGACAAAATCGCCGGCACCTTTCATCGACACCTGCAGGTTCTCCACCTCGCGGAAGTCTTTCACCAGGGAACGGCCAGCCTTGCGGGCGGCCTTGATCATCACATTGAGGTTTGCGCTGCCAATCATGTCTGCAGTATCCTGTCACGTCGGGGAGATGCCGGTCAAACCGTGCCTATACGCCCCCTGCCCGCAGTTGCCAAGGGGCTTTGCCGCATTGAGGGTTACGGGCCTGACGCCCGGTTACAGCTGCCTGAGCGGTTGAATTCCTGTGTTGCGGCGCCCAAACTCCAACGCAATCAGATCAAGGAACAATCCCATGCCCGACCAGATGCAGCGTATCGTGCTGGCCAGCCGCCCCGAAGGCCAGGCCGGTGAAGACAATTTCCGCCTTGAGGCTGCAGACATGCCCCAACCCGGCGAAGGTGAAGTGGTTGTAAAAGTTCATTATATGTCGCTGGACCCCTATATGCGCGGCCGCATGAACGCGGGCAAATCCTATGCCCCGCCGGTCGAAATCGGGGAAACCATGACCGCGGGCGGTGTTGGCGAAGTGATTACCTCAAACAGTCCGGAGTTTGCTCCCGGCGACTTTGCCCTGGGCATGTTCGGCTGGGCCAGCCATGCCTGCGCCCGCGCCTCAGAGCTCCGCAAGCTGGACCCGCAGATGGCGCCGCTCACCACCGCGCTCGGCGCTCTCGGCATGCCGGGGTTTACCGCTTGGCATGGCTTGGACGCCTATGGCCGCCCGCAGGCGGGTGAAACCTTGGTGGTCGCGGCTGCCACCGGCCCGGTGGGGTCAATGGTTGGTCAGCTGGCGAAACAGGTAGGCCTGCGCGTGGTTGGCGTTGCGGGTGGTGCAGACAAGTGCAAGCTGGCGGTTGAAACCTTCGGCTTTGATGCCTGCCTGGACCACCGTGCCTATGCGGATGCCGGAGCGCTGAACGCGGCACTGGCCGCTGAATGCCCGGACGGCATCGACATCTACTATGAGAACGTTGGCGGCAAGGTGCTGGAGGCCGTGCTGCCCTTGATGAACCCCCATGGCCGGATCCCGGTCTGCGGCATGATCGCCTGGTACAACAGCGCCGAAACCGATCTGACCGCCCCCGCTATCTGGCGCTCGGTGCTGACCAGGTTCCTGTCGGTGAATGGTTTCATCATCTTCAACCACTACGACCGCTATCCGGAATTCCTGCAAGAGGTCGCGCCCAAGATCGCCAGCGGCGGGATCAAGTATCTGGAAGACATCGCCGAGGGGTTGGAGAACGCGCCCAAAACCTTCCTGTCGATGATGCAGGGCGGCAATACCGGCAAGCAGATCGTTAAACTGGTCTAAGGCCAGGCGCAGCGCTGACAGTATCACGCAACCGCGCGGAGCGGGCACGGAAGCCGGAACGGCGCCCGGCCGCTCCGCGCCTTGTCAAACATGCTGCAGCTTACGCGCCTCGACCTTGGCCAGGCGGATCAGCTCCTGCATGTAAGGTTTCCCGCGGTCCTCCGCCCGGATCGCCGCATACAGCCTACGGGTGATCCCCGATTTGGTCAGCGGCCGGGTCACATAATCCGACGAGTACTTCACCTCCCGCACCACCCAGTCCGGCAGCACCGACACACCGCGGTTTGACGCCACCAGCAGCAGGATCACCGCTGTCAGCTCAACCTGGCGGATCGACGCAGGTTCCACTCCCGCCGGGATCAGCAGCTGGCTGAACACATCCAGCCGGGTCTTCTCCACCGGGTAGGTGATCAGGTTCTGACCGATGAAATCCGCAGCCTCGACAAACGGTTTCTCCGCGAGAGGGTGCTGGGCCGAGGCAACAAACACAGCATTGTAATCAAACAACTCAATAAATTCGACGCCGGCGATGTCCTCGGGATCGGAGGAGACCACCAGATCCACCTCCTCCTTTTGCAGCGCGGGCAAGGCATCAAAGGCCAGGCCGGGGCGGATATCCACATCCACATCGCCCCAGTTCTTGCGGAACCCCTCCAGCACCGGAAACAGCCATTCAAAACAAGCGTGGCATTCGATGGCGATGTGCATCCGTCCGGTATTGCCATCCCGCAAAGAGGAAAATTCCGCTTGTGCTGCCGCAAGTTGCGGCAAAACCTGCTCGGCCAGCCGCAACAGACGCAGACCCGCCGGTGACAGTTTCATCGGCTTGGACCGGCGGATAAACAGCTCGACCCCCGCCTGTTCCTCCAGACCCTTCACCTGATGGCTCAGCGCGCTTTGGGTGATGTTCAGCTGATCCGCGGCGCGGGCCAGCCCGCCAGCCTCGTGAATGGCCTTGATGGTGCGGAGGTGACGGAACTCAATATGCATTCTTCAATTGTGCTCATGTTGTTCTTGAGGATTATGAAATTGTCTCACAATGCTGCACATGCAACAAGAGCTGAAATCAACCTAGCGAGAGACCTGAGATGACGACGCCCAAGATTTCCTTTGAATTCTTTCCGCCGCAAAATCTCGAAGCCTCCTTCCGGCTTTGGGACACCGTGCAAGTCCTCGCCCCGATGGACCCGCGGTTTGTGTCCGTGACCTATGGCGCAGGCGGCACCACCCGCACCCTGACCCGCGACGCAGTTGCGACTTTGCACAAATCCTCCGGCCTGAACGTGGCGGCGCATCTGACCTGCGTGAATGCTTCCAAGGCCGAAACGCTGGAGATCGCCGACCAGTTTGCCGAAGCCGGCGTGACCGAGATCGTCGCCCTGCGCGGCGATGCGCCCAAGGGCGAAGGCAAGTTCATCCCGCATCCCGACGGTTTTGCCAATTCGGTGGAGCTGATCAAAGGGCTGGCGTTGCGCGGCAATTTCAACATCAAGGTCGGCGCCTACCCGGACCGCCACCCGGAAGCTGCGGATCAGGCTGCGGACGTGGAGTGGCTGAAGCGCAAGCTGGACGCCGGCGCGAATGAGGCGCTGACCCAGTTTTTCTTCGAGGCCGAGACCTTTTTCCGCTTCCGCGATGCCTGCGAAAAGGCCGGGATCGATGGCAGCAAGCTGACCCCCGGCATCCTGCCGATCGAGAACTGGAAAGGGGCGCGCAACTTTGCCAAGCGCTGCGGCACCATCATCCCCGATTGGGTTGAGAACGCTTTTGAAAAGGCGCTGCGCGATGACCGCGAGGAATTGCTGGCCACGGCGATTTGCACCGAACTGTGTTCGGACCTGCTGGAGGGCGGCGTCGACAAGCTGCATTTCTACACGCTGAACCGCCCTGAACTGACCCGGGATGTCTGCTTTGCCCTGGGCGTCACCCCCAAGGTCTCGCTTCAGAACGTGGCGTAAGCCTTGCGGGCTCCGGCGCGCGGTTTCAAATGGAGGGTATATCCCCCGCCAAGGACCCGCGCGCTATGTATTATGCTGAAAAACCCGCCGACCTGCTTACAGTGGAGCAGATCACCCGGATTTCCGGTCTGGACTTCATGCAGGGTATCCTGGACGGCCGCCTGCCCGGCCCCCCGATTGCCGAAACGCTGGGATATCATCTGCACAGCGTCGAAGACGGCCGGATTGTGTTCCGCGGCACGCCGGAATTCCCCGTCTGCAACCCGATGGGCACTGTGCACGGCGGCTGGTACGGCACGCTTCTGGACAGCGCCATGGCCTGTGCGGTGATGACCAAGGTGCCTGCCGGGTCAGTCTACACAACGCTGGAATACAAGATCAACATCCTGCGGGCGATCCCGCTGGGCACCGCCATCGACTGCAGCGGCAGCATCGACCACGTGGGACGGTCCACCGGAGTGGCGCATGGCGAAATCCGAGGAATTGAAGACGGGCGCCTCTATGCCACCGGCTCCACCACCTGCATTGTGATGAAGATCGCCGCGGGCTGACCTTTTGGCGCAAACGCCTTCCGGGCTTGCCCGCCACCTTCATCCGTCTATGCTCCAGCAGGCCACCCGGAAAACCCAATAGAGGGCTGATCATGCCGCCAAACAGTCTCGGCCGGGCCGCCACAGCCCGCATTCAAATCCTTGCCCCCGCCAAGGAGCTGGATTTTCTGGATACCCAATCCGTTGTTCTGCCGGCGCCTGTCACGCCGCTGGAGGCCTGGAACATCATGCACGCAAAGCCCTTGCCGGGCATCAAGCTGGCCTTCCGGCTGCGCGACGCCATTTCCGCATGCTTTGGGGTTAAACGCATCGGCGGCATTTCCCGGGTGCCAAAAGCGGCAGTGCAAACGGGCGACAAGCTGGATTTCTTTCTGGTAGAGGCCCTGTCGGATGAAGTGATGACCCTCACGGTCCGGGACCGGCATTTGGATGTCATGACCTGTGTTTCCTCCAGCAGCGGAGTTCTGTCAGTGACGTCCTCCGTCAAAACACATAATCTGTTTGGCCGGGTTTACATGATCCCGGTCCGGCCGGCCCACAAACTGATTGTGTGGCTGTCACTGAAACGGCTGCGCCGGGGGTTTGACCGGCGGGCAGCTGCCGGCTGACAATTATTGCTGCCGTGCCCGGTATTCATCCCGGACCGGCTTTGCACAGGGGCATGGATGACTGGCTCAGGTGTTCCCCCGCTGCGCCGAGGTGTCAGGTCTTCGAAAACATAGCCAGCCAGCCGCCAGCTGCGGCAGCTTCCTGTTTGCCGCCATCGACACTGCTGTGCAAACGCTCGCTGCCGTCCAATCCAACCCGGCGGCGGCTGCGCAGCAGGAAAATCTTGCCCCAGCCGCGCCAGGTGCCGACAGACGGCGCCTTGGGATCGACCGGAAACCGCATCCGCCAATCCAGCGGCAGCGGCAAACCGCGGTCTTCGGCCTTTTCCAGCATCCACACCAAAGAGACGTTGGCCTTGGGCCGGGCTTCCTCATAGCCGCCAAGCTGGCCGCCGACGTCACCATGGGCGCCGCGGAACCAGACCTGCTCCACATGCCCGCCCCAGTCCTTGGGGCAATCCCACAACACTGGTTTGAAAACATCGCGTGTCTCGTCCAGCGCCAGCGCGTGGTAACCGCTTTTGACATGGTGGCCCAGGTGGTGGTTGTGGAAGTTGTGCCGGTTCTCCGCCCAGCGCCACAGCAGCGGCAGGCGCAGCCCCAAAGCCTTGACCGTATCCCAGGCGCCGACCATTTCAATCTCGATGTCTTCGTGGCAATGCGCTGCCGTAAATGCACTCGACGTCTTCGACCGCCCGTTCAGCCGGTAATGCCGGTAAGCGGTGCGGATATTGCGCACGGTCGCATGTTCCGCCTTCAGCAGGCCGATCCGGTCAATCACCCCGGCAAGCGAGCGCACCGCATAGGCGCCGCGGGAATAGCCGAACAGATAAATCCGGTCGCCGGGCCGGTAACGCGAGGCAAGATAGCCATAGGCCCGGCGGATCTGGCGATTGATGCCGCGCCCCATCATCACATCGGGGGCGCTGCCCCAGCCTTTCCACTGAACACCGGATTCATAAAAAACCGAGACCTGTCCGCCCATTTCACGGCACAGACGGAACAGCTGGCCGGCATGGGTTTCATGCCCTTCTTCCAGCGTCGACATGGTGCCGTCCAGGATGATGACATGGGCATGCGGCCCGCGCAGCTTGGTTTCGCCGGAGTGTTCCGAGCGCAGCGGCCGTCCAAGCCACCCTAGAACCTTCTTACTCAGCTGCCTCAGAAACATCCCTAAGCACTTCCCAAACTCTCAGCGGGGTGAACGGCATGTCCACTTGCCGCACGCCACAGTCCCAGACCGCGTCCTGCACCGCATTTGCAACAGCGGCCAGCGCGCCAACGGTGCCTGCCTCGCCGCAGCCCTTCATCCCCATCGGGTTCTGTGTCGACGGCACAGGCTCGGAGGTAAAACCAATCATGGGGACGCCGTTGGCCCGCGGCAAGGCATAGTCCATGAACGAAGCTGTGAGCAGTTGTCCGTCAGAATCATAGACAACACGTTCCAGCATGGCCTGTCCCAGCCCCTGCGCCACCCCGCCATGCACCTGCCCTTCGGCCAGCATCGGGTTGATCAAATTACCAAAATCGTCAACTACAGTGTAGCGCACGACGTCGGATTGCCCAGTCTCCGGATCAATAACAATTTCGGCAATATGTGCGCCGTTCGGAAACGAGCGCCCCGGCAGCCGGGCCCGCGCGGCGTGACGCTGCAGATCAAGCCGGCCTTGCGCGCGGGCCATCTCTGCCGCTTCCAGCATCGTCGGGGTCAGGTTCGATCCCGGAGCCCGGAAGGTTTCGCCGTCAAACTCCACTTTGTCTTCCTTCACCCCCATTTCCTCCGCTAGGAAGGGGATGAAGGCGGCAATCATCGTATCCACTGCGGCCAGCGTGGCGTTTGCCTGTGTCGTCACAGACCGCGACCCGCCGGTGCCGCCGCCCTGGGCGATGCGGTCGCTGTCGCCTTGAATGACATGGATGTTTTCCGCCGGGATACCGCTCTGGTCGGCCAGAAACCGGGCATAGACGGTTTCATGCCCCTGCCCGTTGCTTTGCGTGCCGACATAGATATTCACCCGGCCACCCTCCAGAAACTCCACTTCCGCGCCTTCTGAAGGATCGCCCAAAATGCTTTCGATATAGTAACAGACCCCAACGCCCCGGTACTTGCCGCGTTTACCATCTGCGGCGCGGCGGGCGGCGAATCCCTTCAGATCCGCCTCATCCGCAGCCCGGCTCAGAACTTTATCGAAGTCGCCGACGTCATAGGTCTCTCCAGTCACGGTGCCATAGGGGAAGGCCGCCGGTTTGATGAAATTGCGCCGCCGCAGCTCCAGCGGGTCCACACCCAGTTCCCGCGCGGCGCGGTCCATCGCCCGTTCCAGCACATAGATCGCCTCGGGCCGCCCGGCGCCGCGATATGCATCCACCTGGGTGGTGTTGGTGTATATCCCCTCTACCTGCAGCCAAGCAGTCTGGATGTCATAGACGCCCGCCAGCACCCGGCTGAACAGCTGGGTCTGGATTGGCTGACCGAAGTGGGAGTTATAGGCGCCGAGGTTGCAACGGGTGCTGACCCTGTAGGCGGTGATTTTCAAATCCGCATCAAAGGCCAGTTCCGCCAGAGAGGTCAGATCGCGCCCGCCGTTGTCGCTCAGCATCGACTCGGTCCGGTCGGCGATCCAGAACACCGGGCGGCCCAGCGCGCGGGCGGCCTGGGCGACAACAAAGTATTCCGGGTAGGGAAAGGCCTTCATGCCAAAGCCGCCGCCCACATCCGGGATCGTGACTTTGACGTCGGCCTCGTCCAGCCGCATCTTGGCCGCCAGTTGGGATTTGATCGCCCAGACCCCCTGCCCGCCAAAGGTGAAATGCAGCCGCCCGCCGCGCCATTCGGCAAAGCAGCCGCGCGGCTCCATCGAGTTGACGATGATCCGGTTGTCATCGACCTGCAGTGCAACGGTATGCGCCGCAGTGCGGAAAGCCTCAGCCGTTGCCGCCTCATCCCCCAGACCCCAGTCAAAGGCGCGATTGTCCGGTGCCTCCGAATGCAGCGCCTCGCCGCCCGGCAAGACGTCCATCTTCGCAGGCAGATCGTCGATATCCAGCTCGATCAGCTCACCGGCATCGCGGGCCTGGTCCAGCGTTTCGGCAATGACCACCGCCACCGGTTCCCCTACATAGCGCACGCGGTCCCGCGCCAGCATCGGCCGTTCGGGCGCGGCGCCGCTGGAGCCATCCCGGTTCTTCACTGTGGTGCCATCCATCGACACATCAAGGCCGGCCGCCTCAAGATCTGCCAGGGTGATCACCGCATGGACGCCCTCAGCTGCGCGCGCATCCTCAACGTTCAGCGCGGTGATGACGCCATGCGCCACCGGGCTGCGCAATACCCAGGCGCGCAGGGCATCCGCCGGGGCCGCATCCTCGATGTACTGCCCCTGACCGGTCAGAAACCGCAGGTCTTCAACCCGTTTCACCGGCTGGCTTTTACCGAATTTGTCCATGCTTGCCCCCTTGTTCGCGCTGGCTGGCGTTCCGGGGGCGAGACTAACCTCAGCGGGCGGCTTGTCCAGACAGCTCGATCACCGTCGCCACGTCAGACAGGCCATAGCCGTTGAATTGCGTGCTCATGGCGGAAGAATAGGCGCCCAGCCCCGGGAACAGCACATAGTCGCCGGTTGCGGCATCACCGGGCAGCGGCAGCCCGTCCGGCAAACGGTCCAGGCTGTCACAAGTGGGCCCGAACACCACACGCGGCTTACGCGCGCCTGTGCGATGGGCGCCATCCTCCCCGACAACTTCCACCCGGCCCGGCAGCCCCATGTCGCGGATATCCACCAACCCGCCATAGATGCCGTCATTCAGGAACACCACCTCACCGCCTTTGCGCATCCCCTTGATACGGGCCGCCAAGGTGAAGCTTTCGGAGACCATCGCCCGGCCCGGCTCGCAGATCAGCGTGGGCTTGTTTGTGCCAAATGCCGTGTCCGCGGCCTGACTGATAGCGGCAAAGACCTTCTCCAGATCCGGCGCCACACCATCCCGGTTGGCCGCAAAGCCGCCGCCCGCATTGAGACGAGCGATCTTCACACCTGCCGCGTCCACAATCCGCTTGGCAGCGTGAACATATTCCACCCATGCGCTTTCATCCTCGCACTGGGTGCCCGGATGAAAACACAGCGCCGGCGTCCAGCCATCCGCCGCCACCTGTTTCAACAGCTCTATCGCTTCTTCCGGAGCAGCGCCGAATTTGCTGCCAAAATCATAGGCCGCACCGGCCACCGGCAAGGCAAAGCGCACAGCAATCTCGCAAGAGCGCGGCACTGCGGCCAGTTTTTCCAACTCGCTCAGCTCATCCACCGACCAGCTGGCGACACCATGTTCGATCCCCGCCGCGACTTCGGCAGTGGAGCGCATCGGGTTGTTGTAATGCATCACCGCATCAGGGCTGGCGGCACGCACAGCTGCCATTTCCGCAGGCGAAGCGACATCAAATGCAGTGATCCCCGCCGCCACCAGATTGGACAGCACGGCAGGGTGCGGGTTGGCCTTCACCGCATAGGTCACCAGCCCTGGAAACCCCCGCTGAAAACGCCCCGCAACCTCGTGCAATACCCGCGGCGAGAAATACAGGATCGGGTGATCCGGCGCGCTGCGGGCCAGGTGGGATTCAGGGGAAAGCCAAAGCGGTGGAATTTGCTGCATCAGGAAAAGCCTCGTTTGTTTTGCATATTTTCCGACAAATTTCCGTCGATTCCGCTCGTCACTTTTCCTATAGTGACGAGAATTGGCGTCAAATCGCAGGAACAACATGCAAACCGACGATACTGATCAGCGTCTTGTCACCCTGTTGCGGGAAAACGCCCGCCGTCCGGTGGCGGAGCTTGCCCGGCATCTGGGGCTGGCCCGCACCACGGTACAGGCGCGGATCGAACGGCTGGAAACAACCGGGGTGATTACAGGCTATACGCTTAAATCCTCCGCCGCCTCCCGCCCGCCGCTGCAAGCCACGGTGCTGATGTCGATTGAGCCGCGCTCGGGGCCTGAGGTGCTCGCCCGCCTGCGCAGCCTGCCTGGAGTTGAGGTCGTGCATACAACCTCAGGACGGTTTGATCTTCTGGCTCAGGTGGTGGCGCAAAGCACAGCCGAGTTGGACAACACCATCGACCACATCGCCGAGGCCCGTGGCGTGCGTTCCTCTGAGAGCCTGATCCATCTGGCGACAAAACTGGACCGGACCGGGCAGTAAGGGTCAGACGGTCCTCACATACTCCAGCAGCCAGTCCCGGAACAGCCGTGCTGCCGGGCGCAGGGCGCCGCGGTCGGGATAGATCAGGTGGTAGGCCTCCTGCCCCGGCACCGCGACGTCCGGCAGGCAGCGCACCAGTCCGCCTGCGCTGACCGCCGTGTCCGACGCAGGTGCGCGCGCCAGCGCAATCCCCATACCCTGCGCTGACAGCTCTGCCGCCATCAGGGAGTTGTCGGCAAAGAAATAGCGCGCTTGCCCGTGCGAGAGCCGCAAGGCCCCGAACAGCTGCACCCAGCTGGCCCGATGGGTCGAGACTTCAATCAGCGGAAAGCGGAACAGATCCTGCGGTGTCCGGACCTGGGCCGCAATCTCTGGCGGAGCCACCGGATACAGCACCTCGCGCAATAGCTCGTCCCCTTCGGTGCCGAACAGTGACGGGTTGCCGAATACGATCTGCAAATCGGTGAACCGGTTGGCAAAATCCGCCGCCATATTGCCGGTGCTGAGCGCCAGGTTGATTTGGCTGTGCACCGCCTGGAACTGCGGCAGCCCCCGCGCCAGAACCCCATGAGCAAACAGCAGCACCGACTGCACAAACAGCCGCTGCTCGCGGCTTTCGCCAAACAGACCGGTCGTGGCTGTTTCCAGCATCAGCAGCGACTGCTGCACCGACGGCAGATAGGCCCGCCCGGCCTCGGTCAATGTCACCGCATGGGCATGGCGGTGAAACAGCGGCGTGCCCAGCTGCGCCTCCAGCGATTTCACCTGCTGGCTGACTGCAGCCGCCGACATGTTCAGCTGCGCTGCCGCACGGGCAAAGCTTTCGGTGCGCGCCGCCGCTTCAAACACGCGCAGCCAGTTGAGAGAGGGTATCCGGGCCGCCATGCGCACAGGCTAAGCAGAACTTAGCCTGACCGGCAAGACATACCGTGCTGGAATTGCCTTGGCCCGGACTAGGGTTTTAGCAGCGAACAGCCGCGGCTCCGGCCGCTCCTCCACAAGCCACATGAGAGACGAGACATGACACGTCCCGCCAGCACACCGCGCCCCAAACGCAAGATTTGGAACTTCACCCCCCAGCTGCCGATCCAGACCTCCCCCTATTGGGACTGGCCATTGAGGCCGCTGGCCTCGGTCAAATACCTGCTGCAAAGCTGGAACCCGCTGGCACTGCGGGCATTTCTTCTTGTCTTTGCCATTGTCACCTGGAATTTCTTCACCCCGTCACTGGACCGGATTGCCGCGCTCAGCTGGGATTGGGTGTTTGAGATCTGGCTGCGCAATTTCTGCATCCTCATGGTGGTGGCCGGCGGGCTGCACTTGGCGCTGTGGAGGTTCCGCACGCAAAACGACGATTACCGCTATGACATGCGCCCGATGATGAAAGGCGCCAAGGTGTTCACCTTCAAGAACCAGGTCTGGGACAATATGTTTTGGACCCTTGGCCCGGCGCTTGCCTTCTGGACCTTCTGGGAGAGCTTCATCCTTTATGCCTATGCAAGCGGCTGGATCACGATGATCACACTGGAGAGCAACCCCGTCACAATGATCCTAATGACCATCTTCATCCCGGTCTGGGCAGGCTTTCATTTTTACTGGCTGCACCGGCTGCTGCACGTGGGCATGCTTTATACCAAGGTGCACGCCTGGCATCACCGCAACATCAACACCGGACCGTGGTCCGGCCTGGCGATGCACCCGGTCGAAAGCTTCTTTCTGATGTTCGACACGATGATTTTCTTCCTGCTGCCCTCGCACCCGGTTCTGGCGATCTTCCTGCTGTTCCACCACGGCATCGGCGCCCCGACCTCACACGCCGGGTTTGAGCATGTGAAATTCGGCAACAAGGCCAAGTTCCTGGTTGGCGATTTCTTCCACCAGCTGCACCACCGGTTCTTCGACTGCAACTACGGCACCTGGGAGACACCATGGGACGAGTGGTTCAACACTTTCCACGACGGCACCGATGAAGGCAACGAAATGGTCAAGGAACGCCGGCGCAAGATCTGGGCGTCAGAGTAACTGCGCACCACGGCAAACACCGCCGGGCATCCAGAATTCAAAACGGGCGGCCCGGCTTCCCTATTTGAAGACAGGGAAAAACGATAAAGGACATCTACATCTTCAGCCACCGCCCGGCACAGCGCAATTGCATCGTCAAGGATCTGATCGGCCTGAAGAAAACCGGTGAACCTTCGACCATGCGCAACCCGGCCAACGAGACCGGAATCCAGGCCTGCGTTAATGCGGGCATCAATCTTCAGCCTCTGTGGGACGTGCATCTGGACATGGCGCGCGAAACCGCACCGGGCCGCTTTGCCGGCACCCCGATGAATTGGAGGCAATTCACCACCAAGAACGAGATTATGCGCCACGCCATCACCTCTATGGAAAACGGCGCCAGCATGTATTTCACCAACTGCTCCCAAGGCGTAGCCGAAATGCCCGCCAAGGGAAGCATCCCGGTGCAGGTGCATATGGGTCTGATGCCGTCGCTCAGCCAATGGTGCAGCGGCCTGGGCCGGCCGCATAACCAGATGTACCGGGAGAGGGTGGAAGCGCAGCAGGAATTCCAGTCGGAAGTCCGCGCCAGAAAGTTCCCTTTTAAGGCGCAGGCGATCTTCATGCACGAAGGCGAACTGGAGAAACTGCACGAAGCACTGGACAAGCTGTAACCGGAGCAAAGCGGAGCGCGCCCAATGGGCGCGCGCTGGCTTTAGCGCCTCCGGCGCGGAATTTGGGTATTTGGGACCAGAAAGAAGCAGCAAGCGAAGCGCCCTAGCCCGCTGGCCGTCCGTCCGCCAAGGGATAATCCTGCCAGGAGCGAGGGCAGCTTCTTCCTGGTGCGGTCATCGGCTCCCCAGCCTGTACCGCATAAGGAGAGTGCCGTGATTCCAGTTAACGGAATCTTACCGCTTCTTTCTGGTCTTAAATACCCAATGGCGCTCTGGCAGCCGCAGACGGGACACTTGCGGCAAAATCCGCCTTCCCCTTCCTGCCGCCATTGGGTAATTGATCGGCCACTTGCATGAGGGATCAAAGCGATGGCGATGGAAAAGACGTTCAACGCGGCGGAAGCCGAAAGCCGCCTTTACAAGGCCTGGGAAGAAGCGGGCTGTTTCAAGGCCGGCGCCAATGCCAAGCCGGAGGCCTCCGCCTATTGCATCATGATCCCGCCGCCGAATGTGACCGGTGTTCTGCACATGGGCCATGCCTTCAACAACACCCTGCAGGATATCCTGATCCGCTGGAAGCGTATGCAGGGGTTCGACACCCTTTGGCAGCCGGGTACCGACCATGCGGGGATCGCCACCCAAATGGTTGTTGAGCGGGAACTGGCCAAGACCCAGCAGCCCTCGCGCCGCGAACTGGGTCGCGAGAAATTCCTGGAGAAGGTCTGGGAATGGAAAGAGAAATCCGGCGGCACCATTGTTGAGCAGCTGAAACGCCTCGGCGCGTCCTGCGATTTCTCCCGCACAGCCTTCACCATGGCGGGCGCCCATGGCGACACGCGGACGGGGCACGAAAACTCCCCCAACTTCCACGACGCCGTGATCAAGGTCTTTGTGGAGATGTACAACAAGGGGCTGATCTACCGCGGCAAGCGGCTGGTCAACTGGGACCCGCATTTCGAGACTGCGATCTCTGACTTGGAAGTCGAGAACCTGGAAGTCGCGGGCCATATGTGGCACTTCAAGTACCTGCTCGCAAATGGTGCGACATATGAGTACTTGGAGAAAGATGAAGACGGCAATGTAACCTTCCGCGAGGAACGCAATTATATCTCCATCGCCACCACCCGGCCCGAGACCATGCTGGGCGACGGCGCGGTCGCCGTGCATCCCTCAGACGAGCGTTATGCGCCCATCGTTGGCATGCTGTGTGAAATCCCGGTGGGCCCCAAGGGACAGCGCCGCCTGATCCCGATCATTACGGACGAATACCCGGAAAAGGACTTTGGCTCGGGTGCGGTGAAGATCACCGGCGCGCATGACTTTAACGACTATCAGGTTGCCAAGCGCGCACGGATTCCGATGTACCGCCTGATGGACATGCGCGGCCAGATGCGGGCTGACGGCGAAAGCTATGACGCTGCCGCCACCCTCGCCATGGCAGTCGCCAAGGGCGAAAAAACACTGACCGAAGCGGAAGCCGACGCCGTCAACCTCGTTCCTGACGACCTGCGCGGGCTGGACCGGTTCGAGGCGCGCAAACTGGTGGTAGAGCAGATCACCAGCGAAGGTCTGGCGGTGATGCACACCGTCATCAAGACCGATCCTGAAACCGGCGAAGAGCTTCAGGTGCTAGAGCCCTACGTCGAGAACAAGCCGATCATGCAGCCCTTCGGCGACCGCTCCAAGGTTGTGATCGAGCCGATGCTGACCGACCAGTGGTTTGTGGACGCGGAAAAGGTTGTCGGCCCGGCGCTGGACGCCGTGCGCAATGGCGATGTGAAGATCCTGCCGGAATCGGGCGAGAAGACCTATTACCACTGGCTGGAAAACATCGAACCCTGGTGCATCTCGCGCCAGCTGTGGTGGGGCCATCAGATCCCGGTTTGGTTCGCGGTCGCCGTTGACGACGGCGCCGAGGAAGACCTCGAAGAGATGTTTTGTGCGGCGACAGAAGAAGAAGCCCTACAAGCTGCTTATCAGAAGCTGGGTTTCAAGAAACTCATCGTCACAGAAGCAATGAAGGACTCGGGTAAGCCTGTTGATTTAGGCGCAATTGGTGGAGGCCTTTCCGCGCAGGCTGACCTTTCCTCTGCTCCACACATCATTCTTCGACGCGACCCCGACGTCCTCGACACCTGGTTCTCCTCCGGTCTCTGGCCGATTGGCACGCTGGGCTGGCCGGAAGACACGGCGGAGATGCAGAAGTACTTCCCGACCTCGACCCTTGTCACCGGCCAGGACATTCTGTTCTTCTGGGTTGCCCGGATGATGATGATGCAGCTGGCCGTGGTCGATCAGATCCCGTTCGACACCGTCTACCTGCACGGGCTGGTGCGCGACGCCAAGGGCAAGAAGATGTCAAAATCCACCGGCAACGTGGTGGACCCGCTGGAGATCATCGACGAATTCGGCGCCGACGCGCTGCGTTTCTCCTCCGCTGCAATGGCGGCGCTTGGCGGCGTGCTGAAACTGGATATGGAGCGCCTCAAGGGCTACCGGAACTTTGGCACCAAACTGTGGAATGCGGTGAACTTTGCCCATTTCAACAACGTCTATGACGAGAACACCCCGGCCTTTGACTGCCCGGATGCATCGGCAGCCGTAAACCAGTGGATCATTGGTGAGACCGCCAAGGTGCGTGTCGAAGTCGACGCAGCACTGGAGGCCTACCGCTTTAACGACGCGGCCAATGCGCTTTATGCCTTTACCTGGGGCAAGGTCTGCGACTGGTATATCGAGCTGTCGAAACCGCTGTTCGGCTCGGAAGATGAGGCGGTGATCGCCGAGACCCGCCAGACGCTCGGCTGGGTGCTGGATCAATGCATGATCCTGCTGCACCCGATCATGCCCTTCATCACCGAGGAGCTATGGGGCAACACCGCCAAACGCGGCAACATGCTGGTGCATGAAGACTGGCCGGCCTACGGCACCGAGCTGGTCAATGCGGATGCCGACGCCGAGATGAACTGGGTGATCACCGCGATTGAGAACATCCGCTCCACCCGCGCGCAGATGCATGTGCCGGCGGGCGCCAAGATCCCGATGGTGGTGACCGAATTCTCTGATCAGGCGCGCAATGCCTGGCAGAAGAACGAGGCGATGATCCAGAAACTGGCCCGCATCACTTCGCTGGAGCAGGTCGAGAGTTTCCCCAAGGGCTGCGCGTCTGTTGCTGCACCCGGTGCCGCCTTTGGCCTGCCGCTGGCGGATGTGATCGACGTCGATGCTGAAAAGGCGCGGCTGGAGAAAACGCTGGGGAAGCTCGCCAAAGAGCTGGGGGGGCTGCGCGGGCGGCTGAACAACCCGAAATTCGCGGCCTCGGCCCCGGAAGATGTGGTTGCCGAAGCCCGCGAGAACCTCCGCCTGCGCGAGGAAGAGGAAGCCAAGGTCAAGGAAGCCCTGGCGCGCCTGGCCGAGATCGGCTGAGCCGTCTGTTAAGCATGTTTTCAAACGCCCGCCCTCTCGGGCGGGCGTTTTACATTTCGCGGCAAACCATTGAACCGGGCGCAAATTCCCGCGGAACGGGGAAATTCTTAACAACCGCCCCATTGTCTTTGCTGCGCTTTTGTATCAGCCTGCACTCAACCATAAAAAGAAGGGAGGCTGCAGCCCATGCCCAAAGGATACTGGGTGGCCCATGTGGATGTGCAGGACATGGAGCGCTATGAGGACTACAAGAATGCAGCCAGGCCGGTTTTGGCCGAGTTCGGTGCAAAGTTCCTGATACGCGGCGGTGAGCGCGAGGTGCGCGAAGGCGCGTTCCGATCGCGCACTGTTGTCCTTGAATTCAAGGATTTCGAAACTGCAAAAGCCTGCTATGATTCCATGGCTTATCAGGACGCCAAGGCCTTTCGCGATCTGGTCTCGTCGGGTGATATGCAAATCATCGAAGGGTACGGCGATTAACCCGCCCGCCCAGCCGCTTTGACCGAGGTCTGCTGATGCCGCTGCTTAAGAAATTCTTCCAAGCGTTCCGCCCGACTGAGCGCCCCGGATTACCGGACCCGGATGCCGAATTGGCACTGGGTGCCCTGCTGGTGCGGGTGGCGCAGTCCGACCGCGATTACCAGCTGGAGGAAATCAGCCTGATCGACCGGATCCTGGCCCGGCTCTACCAGCACAACGCGATCGAGGCCGCCAAGGTGCGCGCCACCTGCGAAAAGCTGCATGCTGCGGCGCCGGAAACCGACACCTTCGGGCGGCTGATCCGCGAGACCACCGGGCTGGAGGAACGGCTGGCCGCGATGGACGCGCTGTGGGAGGTGGTGCTGGCCGACGGCAACGAGCACGCGGGCGAAGTCACCATCGTCGAAGAGGCCCGCAAAGCGATGGGCCTGTCTTATGCCGACAGCCAGAAAGCCCGCGCCCGCGCGGTCGGGAAATTCAGCGGCACAGCGGAGGAAACCTGATGTTCAAGGAGCTTCTGCAGCGATTGCTGGAACCTGCGCCTGCGCCGCTGGATGATGAGGGCGCGCGGCTTGCCCTGACCGCGCTGCTGGTGCGGATTGCCCGCTCGGACCACAATTACTCTGAAGTCGAGAAAGACCGGATCGACCGGATTCTGTCCACCCGCTACCGGCTGGACACCGGCGGGGCGCTGATCCTGCGCGAACAGGCTGAAGCGATGGAGGCCGAGGCGCCTGACACCGTGCGCTTCACCCGCGCGATCAAGGACGCCGTGGCTTATGAGGACCGCACGGGTGTGATTGAGGCGCTGTGGCAGGTGGCCCTGGCCGATGGCCACCGCGATGCAAATGAAGATGCTCTGCTGCGGCTGTCCGCCAGTCTGCTGGGAGTTTCGGATGTGGACAGCGCAATGGCGCGCAAACGGGCAGAGGCTGCTTTATGATTGCTCATCTTGGAATGTACGACCGTCCGGAAACGGCAGCGGCCAACGACCGGTTCTGGGCATTGATCCGCGCACAACTGGGCCGCGGGCCCGAACAGCTGACCCGTGGCGCCGATTTCTGGGAGGTCTGGAAATCGCCGGAGCTGCTGCTGTCACAGACCTGCGGCTGCCCGTACCGCACCCGGTTGTACGGCGAGGTGGAGCTGGTGGGCACCCCGGACTACGGCCTGCCGGGCTGCCCGGCGGGTTATTACAACAGCGTCTTTATTGCCCGCAGCGCTGACGCTGGCCGGCCGCTGTCTGCCTTTGCCGGGCGCCGCTTTGCTTATAATGAAGGGTTGTCGCAATCCGGCTGGGCCGCACCGATGGTGCATCTGCACGACCGCAGCATCCTGCCAGGTGCGCTGCTGGAAACCGGCGGCCACAGCCTGTCGGCGCAAGCCGTTGCCGAGGGCCGGGCCGATTTTGCGGCCCTGGATGCGCTGACCTGGGAATTGGTCAAGACGCACGACGGGTTCGCCGAAGGGCTGACCGAAATTGAACGCACTGAGCCAACCCCGACCCTGCCCTACATCACCGCCCTGGACCAGGACCCGCAGGCGCTGTTTGCTGCCATCGAAGCTGCAATCCGCGCGCTGGACGAAGACAGCAAAACCCTTTTGCATCTGAAAGGGCTGGTGCAGTTTGCCCCCAGCGACTACCTGGCGGTGCCGACACCGCCCGGCCCAGTGCTGACCGAACAGCGCATCCGTGCTGCGTAACTGACGCAGCGCCCCCTTCCGAAATGGCGGCTCATCCAGTCATTTCGGCGCCTGCAGTGCCGGCTTGTGCGGTTTGAACGTTGCATTCGGTATTTTTTTCGGTCCAATAAGAACGAATTTCCACTTACAGGGACAAAGACACCTTGACCGATACTTCGCCCGTTCTGCAAATCCGCGGCCTGCATAAATCCTATGGCGAGCTGGAAGTGATCAAAGGCGTTGATATCACCGCCCACAAGGGCGACGTGGTCTCGCTAATCGGGTCTTCGGGATCAGGCAAGTCTACCCTGCTGCGCTGCTGCAACCTGCTGGAAGACAGCCAGCAAGGCGAAATCCGGTTCAAGGATGAGCCGATCACCTGGTCCGGCCAGGGATTGAACCGCCGCCCGGCTGACGCCAAACAGGTCCTGCGCATCCGCACCAATCTGTCGATGGTGTTCCAGCAGTTCAACCTGTGGGCCCATATGACCATCCTGCAGAATGTGATGGAGGCGCCGGTCACCGTGCTGGGCCGCGACAGGGCAGAGGTCGAAGAAAAAGCCCGCCACTATCTGGCAAAGGTCGGCATCGGCGACAAATGCGATGTCTACCCGGCGCAGCTTTCGGGCGGCCAGCAGCAGCGCGCCGCAATTGCCCGCGGGCTGTGCATGGAACCCGAAGCACTGCTGTTCGACGAGCCCACGTCTGCGCTTGATCCCGAGCTGGAACAGGAAGTTGTCAAGGTGATCAAGGACCTCGCCGCCGAGGGCCGCACCATGCTGATCGTGACCCATGACATGAACATGGCGGCGGATGTTTCCAGCCACATCGTGTTCCTGCACCAGGGGCTGATCGAAGAAGAAGGTTCGCCGGACGAATTGTTCGGCAACACCCGCTCACCGCGGCTGAGGGCATTCCTGTCCTCGACCCGGCACGGCCAATAAGCAATAACAAATAGACCCAAAAACCAAACAGAACGGGAGTAAATACATGAAATCACTGATCCTTGGCACCGCCGCCCTGGCGCTGACCGCAGGCATGGGCCTGGCGGACACCGTGCGCCTGGGCACCGAAGGCGCCTATGCGCCGTGGAACTTCGTCAATGACGCAGGCGAGATCGACGGCTTTGAGCGCGAATTGGGCGATGAGCTGTGCAAGCGTGCCGAACTGACCTGCGAGTGGGTCAAAAACGACTGGGATTCGATCATTCCGAACCTGGTTTCCGGCAACTACGACACCATCATCGCCGGTATGTCGATCACCGACGAGCGCGACGAAGTCATTGATTTCACCCAGCCCTACACCCCGCCGGATCCGTCCGCCTATGTTGCGCAGTCGGCAGACGTTGACCTGGCAAGCGGCGTGATTGCGGCCCAGGCGACCACCATTCAGGCCGCCTTTGTGGCCGAACAGGGCTGGACCCTGGTCGAATTCGCCACCCCCGAAGAAACTGTCGCAGCAGTACGCAACGGCGAAGCTGACGCGGTTCTGGCCGACAAAAGCTTCCTCGACACGGTTGTGGGCGACGGCCTGGTGATGCTGGAGAAATCCGAAGCACTTGGCGGCGGCGTTGGCATGGGCTTCCGGGAATCTGACGGAGACCTGCGCGGCACGTTCGACGCGGCGATCCAGACCATGAAAGACGATGGCACGCTGAACGAACTGATCGCCAAATGGGAAGTTTCCTCCCAGTGGTAATCTGATCCTGTTACAGGATCTGCAGGCCCGCCGCTGCGGTGCGCGGGCCTCATTCATTCTCATCCGGTGCCGCGCGCCGGGCGTGAACAGAGAAAGACAGGCTCACTTATGTTTTCCTATTGCACGGACCCATCGACGCTTGAGGGGCTGAGCTGGCTCAGCTGCTACCTGACCACCGGCAAGCATTTGAACCTTTATATCTCGGTCTTTGTGGTCCTGACCCTGCTGGCCATCACCGCTCCGGTTGCGCTGATGTTCGGATTTGGCGCTGCCAGTGCCGCCCGCTCCAAATTCCTGCCGCTGCGCTGGTTCGGCATGGGCTATACCAGCATTGTACGCGGCGTGCCCGATATTGCCTTCTTCCTGTTTTTCGTCATCGCGCTTGACCAGGCGTTCGAGTGGATGCGCCACAAGGTGAAATGCCCGGACTGGGACGAACCGGTCCGCCGCGGCATTGATTTTGTGGTCTGCGATGCGGCGAAACTGCCGCTGTCCACCGCACCGCAATGGGTGCATGAAACCTACGGCTTCTTCCTGGCGGTTCTGACCTTCTCGATCGTTTTCGGCGCCTTTGCCGCCAACGTCCTGTTTGGCGCCATGCGCGCCGTGCCGCGCGCCCAGATCGAAACCGCCGAGGCCTATGGCATGACCAGCCGCCAGGCCTTCTGGCGCATTCTGGTGCCGCAGATGTGGGTCTATGCGCTGCCGGGCCTGTCGAACCTGTGGATGGTGCTGATCAAGGCCACGCCGCTTTTGTTCCTGCTGGGGGTCGAGGACATCGTTTATTGGGCGCGGGAGCTGGGCGGCACCAAGACCGCCAGATTCACCGACTACCCGCATCCGAATTGGCATGTCTGGTATTTCGCCGCGCTGCTGGTGTTCTACCTGTGCTTTACCAAACTGTCCGAAGTCGCCCTGGACCGGATCATGAAGCGTCTGACCCGAGGCCAGGCCACCGCAGCAGGCGAAGCACAAAGAAAGGCCGCGGCATGAGTTGCGTTGAAACCATCCAGGCCTATGCCTTCCGTTCTTTGGGCTTTGGCGAACGGCTTCTGCCCAAGGGCGAATACACCCTGTGCGAGCACTTCACCCTGATCGGATCCGGTCTGATCTGGAATATCTACTTTGGTATCATCGCCCTGACGACCGGCTTTTTCCTGGCCGTCGCCCTGGCGGTTGGCAAATCCAGCCCCAACCCGGCGTGGCGCAAGCCGGCGGAGTGGTTCATCTTTGTGTTCCGCGGTAGCCCGCTGTTCATCCAGTTTTTCTTTGCCTACGCCTGCTTCCTCAGCCTCAAAGGCGTCTCCAGCTTCTTTGATCCGTTCACCTCGGCCTGGCTGGGCGCGCTGGTTGTGCTGTTCTTCAACACCGCGGCTTATTCAGGCGAGATCTTCTATGGCGCACTTTTGTCGATTCCCAAGGGCGATATCGAGGCTGCGGACGCCTATGGCATGACCGGCTGGACCCGGTTCCGCCGCATCACCTTCCCGACCATGATGCGGCTGGCCTGGCCTGCCTACACCAACGAGGCGATCTTCCTGTTCCACGCCACCACGCTGGTGTTCTTTTCGGGCTTTCCGGCCTGGCAGCAAAAGGGCGATGCGTTGTACTATGCCAGCTATTTCGCGGACAAGACCTTTAACCCCTTTGTCCCCTACCCGATCCTGGCCTTCTACTTCATTCTGCTGACACTGGTTGTTATCTCGGTGTTCGGTTTTGTGAACAAGCAGCTGAACCGGCACCTGCCGCAAGAGCGGCGCAGCCGCACCAGGCTGAAGATCAACCTGATCCGCTGAATGCAGAATGGCTCCTTCGGGAGCCATTTTTTTGGCGATCGCTGGATCATACCGGACGCACTCGGTGCCTCACACCGCAGGGGATTCTCCCGCAAGACGGGGCCGCCGGGGCGTCGGCTCAAACTTTTGATCAAATTATCTTGGCGAATGCAATTCTCTGCGCTAGGGTTGGCGCAACGCATTCATGGAGCCCCCTATGGACCTGTCCGGACTGAAGACCATCCGCATTGCCGCCTGTGACATGAACGGCCAGATGCGCGGCAAGCGCCTGCCTGCGGGCATGGCAGCCAAGCTGGACAGCGGCGCGGCGCGGATGCCGATCTCCACCCTTAATGTCGATCTCTGGGGCCGCGACGTTGAAGACAATCCGCTGGTGTTTGAAACCGGCGACGCCGACGGGGTGATGCTGCCGACCGAACGCGGTGCGGTTCCGATGCCCTGGCTCAAAAGCGCCTCGGCCCTGGTGCCGATGGCGATGTACTGGGAAGATGGCTCTGCCTTCCTTGGCGACCCCCGGCATGTGCTGGCCGATGTACTGTCGCGGTATGCGGCACGCGGCTGGAGCGTTGTGGCCGCCACTGAGATGGAGTTCAGCCTGCTGGATGACAGCGGTCCCCGCCCTGCCCCGCCGATCGACCCGCAGACCGGCCGTGAGCTGGATCAGCAGTCGGTGCTGTCGGTGGCAGAGCTGGACGCATTCGATGACTTCTTCACGGATCTTTACGACGGTGCCGAGATGATGGGCATTCCTGCCCAATCGGCAATTTCCGAGGCGGGCCTGGGTCAGTTTGAGATCAACCTGAACCATCAGGAGGCGATGCGCGCAGCAGATGATGCCTGGCTGTTCAAGGCCTTGGTAAAAGGGCTTGCACGCAAACACGGCTTTGCCGCGACCTTCATGGCGAAGCCTTATGCTGAAGAAGCCGGCAACGGTATGCATGTGCATTTCTCGGTCGAGGATCAGGGCGGCAGCAACGTCTTTGACGACGGCGGCGAAAAGGGGTCGGACCTGCTGATGCACGCGGTGGCGGGCTGTCTGGCGGCGATGCCCGCCAGCTCGCTGATTTTTGCCCCGCACGGTAATTCATATGACCGGCTGGTGCCTGGCGCCCATGCGCCCGTCAGCGCCGCCTGGGCCTACGAGAACCGCACCGCCGCCATCCGTATCCCCGGCGGCAGCCACAAAGCGCGCCGCATTGAACACCGCGTCGCCGGCGGCGACATCAACCCCTACCTGATGCTCGCAACCGTGCTTGGCTCTGCCCTGGCCGGGATCGAAGATCAGATGCAGCCGCCCGCTCCGTCCGAGGGCAACATCTACGAGATCCAGGGCCTGCCGCAGCTGGCCGCCGACTGGGAGACCGCGATCAACTGGTTTGAGACCGACCCGCTGATCGCCCGTGTGCTGCCGGACCTTGCCATCCGGAACCTGGTGATGACCAAACGGCAAGAGCTGATAGGCTTTGCCGAACGCCCCCGGGAGAGCCATTGGCTGTCCTGGCTGGAAGCGGTATAGAGCCGCCTTGCCTTAAGGGGATTGGCAAGGCGCTTGCCTGCTCCAGCCCCCTCAGCTAGGCTCAATTTGATCAAATCTGGTGACTTATGAAAATCGGCATCCTGCAAACCGGCCACTCCCCCGAAGATCTGTTCGGCCCTTTCGGAGATTACGACGGCATGTTCCGCGACATGCTGGACGGTAACGGCTTTGAATTTCAAACCTGGGCCGTGGTGGACGGGGTGCTGCCGGACAGCGCCGATGCGGCAGACGCCTGGCTGATCACCGGCTCCAAGCATGGCGCCTATGAAGATCACGCCTGGATCCCGCCGCTGGAGGATCTGATCCGCGAGATCAACGCCAGGAAACAGCCGCTGGCCGGCATCTGTTTCGGCCATCAAATCATCGCCCAGGCGCTTGGCGGCAAGGTCAGGAAGTTTGAGGGCGGCTGGGCCGTGGGCCGTGTCACCTATCAGGTGGACGGCCAGGACTTGACCCTTAATGCCTGGCATCAGGATCAGGTGGTGGAACGGCCCCAAGGTGCCCGCGTGCTGGGCGGCAACGATTTCTGCGAAAACGGCATTCTGGCCTATGGCGATCACATCATCTCCTGGCAGCCCCACCCCGAATTCCCCAGCGCCTTTGTCGGCGGCCTGATTGAAAAACGCGGCCGCGGCGTGGTGCCGGACGACCTGCTGGACCGTGCAGCCGCTGAGCTGGACGCCCCCGTGGACAACCAAGAAATCGCAACCCTCCTCGCAGAATTTTACAGGAAAGAGAGGACGTAATGTCAGCCTGGCTCGACGCCCTTCCCGAAGCAGCAAAAACCTATCTGGAGGGCCGTCGTCTCGACGAAGTTGAATGCGTTATCTCGGACCTTCCCGGTATCGCCCGTGGCAAGGCGGTACCGGCATCCAAATTCGCAAAAACCGACTATTTCCACCTGCCCGACAGCATCTTCTACCAGACCATCACCGGCGACTGGGCCGATGCCGCGGACGAGGACGGCTGGATCGAAAAGGACATGACGCTGAAGCCGGACATGTCCACGGCCACAGCAGCGCCCTGGACCGGCGACTGGACGCTGCAGGTGATCCACGACGCCTATGACAGGCACGACAAACCGATCCCCTACAGCCCGCGCAACGTGCTGAAGCGGGTGGTGCAGCTTTATCATGACAGGGGCTGGAAGCCGGTTGTGGCACCGGAGATGGAGTTCTTCCTGGTTGCCCGCAACATTGATCCCGCGCATGAGATCAAACCGATGATGGGCCGCTCCGGCCGTCCGGCGGCAGCGCGCCAGGCCTATTCGATGACTGCCGTGGATGAATTCGGCCCGGTGATCGACGATATCTATGATTTCGCCGAGGCCCAGGGTTTTGAAATCGACGGCATTACCCAGGAAGGCGGCGCCGGCCAGCTGGAAATCAACCTGCTGCACGGCGACCCGGTCAAGCTGGCGGATGAAGTTTTCTACTTCAAACGGCTGATCCGCGAGGCGGCGCTGCGTCACGACTGTTTTGCCACCTTCATGGCCAAGCCGATCGAGGATGAGCCGGGTTCAGCCATGCACATCCACCATTCGGTTCTGGATATGGAAACCGGCGAGAACATCTTCTCCGGCCCGCAGGGCGGCGAGACGGACGCGTTTTACAACTACATTGCAGGGTTCCAGAACCATCTGCCGGCGGGGCTGGCAGTGATGGCGCCATATGTGAACTCCTACCGCCGGTATGTGAAGGACCACGCAGCCCCGATCAATCTGGAATGGGCACGCGACAACCGTACCACGGGCATCCGGATCCCGCTGTCGGGTCCCGCGGCACGGCGGGTGGAAAACCGCATCGCCGGCATGGACTGCAACCCGTACCTGGGCATCGCGCTGTCGCTGGCCTGCGGCTATCTTGGCCTGATCAACGAGGAGCGCCCGCGCAAGCAGTTCAAGGGCGACGCCTATGAAGGCGAAGGCGATATCCCGCAAGTGATGGGTCAGGCGCTGGATCTTTTTGACGAGGCCACCGAACTGCATGAGGTTCTTGGCCCGGAATTCGCCCGCGTCTATTCTATCGTGAAACGCGCGGAATATGACGAGTTCCTTCAGGTGATCTCCCCCTGGGAGCGCGAACATCTGCTGATGAACGTGTAAACCTCCGGCGCTGCGCCCCGGTGCAGCGCCAATGCAGTTGAGTATTTACAGAAAGATGAAGTGCAGGCTGTCCCGGCGGACGACTGCGCCGGAAAGAGGTGTGCTATGGGCATGAACCTGCTCTATTCCAATGACCGGAAGGGCGAATATCCAAACAGCTGGTACGCGGCGACCGCCACGCAGATGGATCGCTTCGCGGCTCTTGATGGCGACGTGACGGCCGATGTTTGCATCGTCGGCGGCGGCTATACCGGCCTGTCCGCCGCGCTGCATCTGGCCGAAGCCGGACAGCGTGTTGTCCTTCTGGAAGCGCACCGCGCAGGCTTTGGCGCCTCGGGCCGTAATGGCGGCCAGCTTGGCAGCGGCCAGCGGATGGAACAGGACGGGCTGGAAGCGCTGATGGGCAAAGCAGACGCACAGAAGCTCTGGCAGCTGGGCGAAGACGCCAAGGATCTGGTGAAATCTCTGATTGCCCGTCACAGCATCGACTGCCATCTGACCCCCGGCATTGCCCATGCCTGTTTTTCCAAAGGCGAAGCAGCCCATGAACACGCCTATGCCGAACATCTGCAAAGCCGTTACGGCTACGATCAGATCCAGCCGTTGGATGACGCCGGACTGCACGCCATTTGCCCCTCGCCCGCCTATCAGGGCGGATCTTTGGACATGGGTGCCGCCCATCTGCACCCGCTGAACTATGCCCTGGGCCTGGCTCGGGCAGCTGCGAACGCCGGGGCGCAGATATTTGAGCGAAGCGAGGTGCTGGACATCCAGGAAGGCGCGCAAGTCCGTGTGCAGACTGCAGGCGGAACCGTGTCAGCCAGTCATTTGATCCTGGCCTGCAACGGCTATCTGGGCGGGCTGAACCATCAGGTCGCGTCGCGGGTGATGCCGATCAACAACTTCATCGTGGCAACTGAACCGCTGGGCGAAGACGCCGCCCGGGTACTTGCCCGTGACGTCGCCGTGGCAGACAGCAAGTTTGTGGTCAACTACTTCCGCCTCAGCCATGACAAGCGGCTGCTGTTCGGCGGCGGCGAAAGCTATGGCTACCGCTTTCCCGCCGATATCGAGGCCACAGTGCGCAAACCGATGCAGCAGATTTTCCCGCACACCAAGGACGTCCGGGTCGACTATGCCTGGGGCGGCACATTGGGCATCACCATGAAGCGGATGCCCTATCTGGCCCGGCTGGCGCCCAATGTGCTGACGGCCTCCGGCTATTCCGGCCATGGTGTCGGCACCGCCACCCATGCAGGCCAGCTAATGGCGCAGGCGATACAGGGTCAGGCAGAAGGGTTCGACACCCTGGCCCGCGTCCCCGCCCCGCGTTTCCCGGGCGGGCCGCGGATGCGCTCGCCGCTCTTGGTGCTGGCAATGACTTGGTTTGCCTTGCGCGACCGGCTGGGGGTCTGACCCCAGGCCGGTTTCCGCGCAACTCCGCAACATTTCTGTGAAATCCCGCCTGCGCCGGCATTTTCCGCCGCGTCGCCTCTTGGCATTTCCGGCATCTAGATTTACATTTCCTGAAGCAACAATTCAGGATTTTGAAATATGGCTCTGCCGCCCAACGTTCATGACGCTGAACCCATTCCCGCAGCCGCCCTTGAGGCAATCGAGGCCCTGATGCAGTCGGGCGACCTGTTCCGCTACACCGCGCCGGAAAACGCTCCGGTCACGCTGCTGGAACAGGAATATGCGGACCTTTTGGGCAGCAAATATGCGCTGGCTGTCTCCTCCTGCTCCGCCGCCTTGTTCCTGTCATTGAAAGCGCTTGGCCTGCCGCGCGACGCGCGCGTGCTGATCCCCGCTTTCACCTTTGCCGCCGTGCCGTCATCGGTGGTTCATGCCGACTGCGTGCCAGTACTGTGTGAAGTCGGCGACAACTACCGTATCGACATGGGTGACTTTGAGGCCAGGCTGGACAGCGTGCAGGCGGTCATCATCAGCCACATGCGCGGCCATACCTCTGATATGGATGCGATCATGGCGCTGTGTGATGCCCGCGGCATCCCGGTGGTTGAAGACGCGGCCCATTCGCTGGGCACCACCTGGAACGGCCGGAATATCGGCACCATCGGCAAGGCCGGCTGCTTCTCGTTCCAGTCCTACAAGATGGTCAACGCCGGCGAAGGCGGTATCCTGATCACCGACGACGCTGACCTGATTGCCCGCGCCGTGATCATGTCCGGCGCCTATGAGCACAATTGGAAAAAGCATAAGGGTCCGCATGGGGAAAACACCCCCGATCTGGAGCAGGCCTTTGCCAAGTGGCAGAACCAGCTGCCGCTTTATAACCTGCGGATGAGCAACCTGTCCGCCGCGGTGATCCGCCCGCAGCTGCCGGAACTGGCGCGCCGGGTGCGCGACGGGCTGGCCAACCATGACTATGTGGCCGAACGGCTGAATGCCTCCCCTTTCTTTGACGTGCCCGCACCGCTAGCCCCTGAACGCCGCGCACCGGATTCGATCCAGTTCAATCTGGCAGGCCTCAACGAGGCGCAGACCCGCGCCTTTGCCAGCGCGGCAGAAGCCAAGGGCGTCAAGGTGCAGGTCTTCGGCCTCTCTACCGACAACGCCCGCGCCTTCTGGAACTGGCAGTTCCTGCGCGATCAGCCCGATCTGCCGCAAACCCGCGCCATGCTGATGAAGGCCTGCGACGTGCGCCTGCCGGTGCGCCTGACCCATGCCGAGCTGGATGTGATTGCAGACATTCTGCTGTCCGCGGTTGAGGAGACCATGGCCAAGGCTGCCGCCTGAACGCCACAGGTGATTTAAAGAAGGTACTGCCCCGGCATTATGCCGGGGTTTTCCTGATTGCAATCCTGGCTTGCGCCGTACAGTTTGCCGCCATGACTCCGCTTCCCGAATTCGAACGGCGCCCGGCCACGGCTCTGGTTGCGATGGCCAATGCGCTCAGCATGGGCGATCCGGTCAGCGAAGACGCGCTGACGCAAATCATCCGCGCGGTTTCCACCAGCAGCAGTGAACGGGCTGCGCTTTTGGCCGCCATCGGGGCCGCGAACGACCCGGAAACCGGCCTCACCGTGGCGGATCTGCTGACTGCCTTCGCCACCCGGGCCGGAGATGCGGAAGCCCAGGCGCAGGATGCCGATCAGGTCATCGGACAATGGTCGCAACGCCTGGCAGCCGGCGCGCTTCTGGCCAGCTTCGGCGCTGCCATTGCAGGCACAGTGACGGGCGGGCTGGCCTTTGGCCTGACCCTTTTGTCTTTTTCAGGATTCATCTTCGCCACCGCGTCCCGCCTTGGCGGACGCGCGCGGCGGCGGATCAAAACGCAAGAACGCGAAGCCGCGGAATCGCTGGCCCGCCATGTTCTGGAAGCAGCAAAGAACACGGGCAGTACAAAGTGATATGGAAATTTCAACTCTCCATGCCTATATTGGTCCTGAAACCGGAGAACAGCATGTTTGAAGCTATGGGAATGGAAACTGTCATCGTCAGCGCAATTGCCGGGGCCTGCACCCTGTCTTTTGCTGCAAGCGTCTATTTGTTCTATCGCTCCAAACCGCAACCGGAAACCGGTGACCTGGACAAAATCGTCAGGAACGCGCCGTACCACCGGCTGCACAATATCCTGAAAATCAAACCGGGCGCCTGACAACCGGACCCGGCGGCCGCTCCCCGGCGCAGCGCGCGGACACGGCTATTCTTACGCAGAAACCTCAGAAAAAAGAATGGCACCGCACCGCGGTGCCACGCCCAACTGTAAGGAACAGTCGCAGACTGTTTGCGAACAGGCGGGAGCCCCTGTTGATCAGGCCCCCGCTGCCGCCAATCGCCTCACTTCATCCTGGACAGTTTTTCCTGCAGCTCAGCCAGCTGCTTCTTGATGTCGTCCAGGTCCTCGCCGCCTTCGGATTTCTCTTCCCCGGGTGCGCCGCCGGTCCAGCCGGCCCCGCCAAGGCCGCCGGTCATCGCCTTCAGAAACGCTTCCTGCTGCGCCTTCATCGCCTCAAATCCCGGCATCTTGGCCATCGGATTCATCGCGCTCATGTTTTCCATCATCTTGGACTGGCTTTCGCGCAGCATATCAAAGGAAGACTGCAGAAACTGCGGCATTACCCCGCCGCCGGGCACCATGTAGCTGCGCACCAGATCATTCAGAACATTCACCGGCAGCACATTCTCGCCGCGGCTTTCATGCTCTGCAATGATCTGCAACAGGTACTGCCGTGTCAGGTCATCGCCCGTTTTCAGATCGACGATCTGCACTTCGCGCCCTTCCCGGATGAACCCCGCGATATCCTCCAGCGTGACGTAATCGCTGGTCTCGGTGTTATAAAGCCTGCGGCTCGCGTACCGCTTGATCAGCAAGGGTTTGTCCTGCTCTGCCATGTATTCCCTCCCCGGTCATGACGCATCGCAGCAAAGCCTATGCCAGCGCAGAACAAAAGGGAAGCCTTCGCATGTTTTCCGCAACATTTGTTCCGGACAGCCCTGCTGCGGCGGTCTTCAAGACGCTTGACCTCAACCCGGCTTGAGATTTTACAGAGGATCCCGCAATAGAATCTGCAGCAGGAAAGCGCGGGACATGAAAATCCTGATCCTCGGCGGCACCGGATCCATCGGCACCGCTGTCACCCAAGACCTGGTCCGGCACGGCCATGACGTTACCGGCCTCAGCCGCTCGGACGCCTCGGACCGCAAACTGACCGCACTGGGTGCACGCCCCTTGCGCGGCGATCTGCGCCACCCCGGCAGCTGGGTCCGCGAAGTGTCCCGCGTGGACGGGCTGATCCAGCTGGCGGCCACCTTTGGCCCGGACATGGCAGAGACGGACACCGCCGCCATGGCCGCCATCCTGCGCCAAGCGGCCCTGCGCCCTGAACCTCTGCGGCTGATCTATACTGGCGGCTGCTGGCTGTACGGCGCGACCGGCAACCGGATCGCCGATGAGGCCAGCCCCTTAAGGCCGATCAAAGCCTTCGCCTGGATGCAAAAGAATGCCTGCGCCGCCCTTGCAGCCCCTGCGGTTTCAACCGCGGTGATCCACCCGGCGATGGTCTATCACCCGGATGGCGGCGTGTTTTCCCGCTACTTGGAGGCTGCCCGTCATAGGTTACCGTTTGAGATCTGGGGCAGTATCGCAACCCGCTGGCCCTTGGTCGAACGTGCGGATCTTGCCCGCGCCTACCGTCTGCTGATGGAGCGCCCCAAGCTAACAGGCCACTTCAATGCCAGTGCGGAAACCGGCGTGCCAGTGGCAGAGATCACCCGCGAGATTGCCCGGCGCCATGGCCATGACGCCAGCTATGTTGTGCGCAGTCTCAAGCACGTGTTGATCAAATACGGCGATTGGGCCGAGGGGCCGGCATTGGACCAGCAGATGGGGTCTGCAAAACTGCGCCAAATGACCGGCTGGGAACCGCAATACACCAGTTTCCGCAATGCGCAGTTTTGACCTCAAGACAGCTTTGCATGAACAAAAATCGAACATTTTGCAATTGAGGTGCAGCAAACAGGGCTTGATGTGATACAATTCAGACAGAGTCTTTTCGAGTCTGTGGTAGCGGGAATGATGGCTGACCAAGGGGACAGACAAAGACAAGCTGCTGTTTTAATCGCTGATGTGGCTGGGTTCTCCGCACTGGTTGAGACCGGGGAGGCGGAAGCGGTCGCTGCCGTTCGCACTCTTGCGGACGATATCGTCGTGCCAGCCGCACAGCAGTATTCAGGCCGGCTTGTCAAATCACAGGGCGACGGCTTTCTGCTGGAGTTCCAAACCTCTGTGCAAGCGGTGAAAGCCGCCTTGCTGATTGCCAAGCAGACCGCTGCCGCGGCTGCCAGCCATCCTCCGCCGCATCTGCACCTGAGAATGGGAATTCACACAGGAACCGTCATTGCTGCCGGGGACGATCTGTTCGGCAATTGCGTCAATATCGCCGCCCGCCTCGAAAGCCTTGCAGGACCCGGTGAAATCTGTGTTTCCGGCACGGTTCAAGAACAGGTCCGCGGCAGGATCAATGCAGCCTTTGACGACCTCGGCCTGCAGGTGATCCGCAACATCTCAGACCCGGTGCGGATCTTCCGCATAGCCGAAAACCCGATGCCGCGCTTTGAGGCCGAAGGCCCCGCCTACGAAGTATCCGTAGCCGTTCTGCCTTTCCTGAACAAATCTCCTGGTGCACCCGGCGCAGACAGTCTCTCTGAAACCCTGACCGAAGACATAACCATCGGTCTTTCCCGGTTCCGTGAGCTGCGTGTCATTTCCCGCACCACTGCACTCCGCTTTGCCGGCAGCGCATCTGAAACATCCCTGGCTGCAGTGGAATTGGGCGTCCGTTACCTGGTTGAGGGCACGGTAAGGCAACGGTCCGGACAATTGCGTGTCGCTGTTTCGCTGGCTGATGGCTACAGCGGTACAACGCTGCTTAGTGAACAATACGATCTGGAAAATCAGGCCGGGTTCAGCCTTCAGGATGCTTTGGCACGGCAAATCACCCAAACCCTGGCCGGACAGTTGCAGGCCACCGCAAAACGCATATCAGCCGACGTTCTGGCCAGCGGCGGCCCTTGGACATCCAAGGAACTGGTCCTGCAAGCCAAAGCTCTGATCCTAGACACCCGGGACACTTTGTATCAGTGCCGGGAATTGTACCAGAATGCCTGTGACAGCGATCCTGGGAATCCGTCGGCCTATTCCGGATTGGCGCTCACATTTCTGGTCGAATGGATGAGCGGCTGGGGCCTGTCCCCTGAAGACACCCTGGATCAGGCCTTCCCGTATCTGCGCCGCGCCGCCCGTATCGACCCGCTGGACAGCGTCGTGCAGCGCCGTCTGGCCGTCATGCATCTGTTCAAGGGAGAATTTTCTCTGGCAGAAGACCATTTCCAGCGCGCCCTTGCCCTGAACCCGAACGACACTGACGCAATGGCTTTCCGCGGCCTGTCTTATGTGTACCGGGGCCAGCCCGAAAAGGCCCTTGCCGAATTGGATCAAGCCTCTGGCCGCAACCCGTTCCATCCAACCTACTTCCACTGGTTCAGGGGGCTGGCGCTGTATATGTGCCGGGAGTACCGCCCTGGCATATCTGAAGTAAACAAGGCTGTCGGGCTGTTTCCCGGCTTTCCGGCCCCGCACCGCCATCTGGCAGCCTGCTACGCACAACTGGGAGACAGGGCTGCGGCAGCACGGGAATGCGGGCGTATCCTTGGCCTGGAGCCAGAGTTTTCGCTCGCCCGTATCAGCAAGACCCTGCCCTTTGTCAGAGCAGCAGATCTGGAGCATTACTGCGACGGTCTGCGGCGGGCCGGGTTGCCGGACTGACCCCTGAACGGCAAAAGGGCAGGCCATGCGGCCCGCCCTTTCTCACAGTCCGGCTCCGTCAGGGAGGAGAGCCAGGGCCGGTCTGTGGTCGATCTTACTTTGCAGTAGCCGAAGCTTTTTTCGCAGCGGAGGTCACTTCGTCGGTGGCCTTTTTCACAGCTGCGGTGGCTTCTTCGCCCATGTCTTTGCCAGCAGCCATCACCAGTTCAACGGTTTCCATCTGGACCTTCTTGGCGATCTCAGCAAAGGCAGCCATGTTTTCAGCAGCCACTTCAGCGGAAGCAGAGGCGAAATCGGTTGCGGCTTTGGCATAGTCGGCCGGGTCGGCTTTGACTTTGGACACATCGCCCAGCTTGGAGATGGTTTCTTTGGTCCACTTGTTCGACAGCTCAGCGGATTTGCCGGCAGCGTCCAGCGCAACGGCGGACAGCTTCTCGTTCAGGGCTGCGGTGTTTTTGAAAACGTCTTCCATCGCTTTGGTGTCGACCGGGAATGCGCCCATGAAGTCTTTCATCATCGCGGTGAAGTCTTGGGTCTTTGCCATAGTTCTAATTCCTCAGAAAGCTGCAGCAGGACCATCCTGCGCTCTTAGCATGAGAGGAATATGCGTGCCGCACTGCAGCATTTCAAGGTTTTTAATGCTGCAGTGCAGAAAAAAATCGCAAATCCCGTCAAATCAACGGTTTGCCTTGACCCTTACATAGGATCCAGGAGCAGGCATCAAAGAAGGATAACCCGAATCCCCTGCTTCGCGGGCAGGAACCTGCTTGCCGGACCGCTTTTTCAGCCACTCATTCCAGCGCGGCCACCAGGAGCCTTCGTGGTATTCCGCCCCTGCCATCCAGGCCTCGCTATCGCCTTTCAGATCAGCGTTGGTGTAATGGCCGTACTTCTTTTTGCTGGGCGGGTTGACGATACCCGCGATATGGCCGGACTCCGACACGATGAAGCTTTTGCTGCGCGATCCCATCTGCTGCACGCCGCGGTAACAGTCTTTCCAGCGGGCGATATGGTCGGTCTCGCAGGTGATCGACATCAGCGGCACATCCACGTCCTTGATGTGCAGCTTGTGGCCCATCAGCTCAAACCCGTCGCGAACAAATTCATTGTTCTGGCACAGGCCCCGCAGATACTGCACCGCCATACGGCCCGGCAGATTGGCGCCGTCACCGTTCCAATACAGCAGATCAAAGGCCGGCGGCGTCTCGCCCATCATGTAGCTTTTGACGGCGGGACCATAGATCAGATCCTTGGACCGCAGGAATGACATGGTGCGTGCAATCACCCAGGAGCGCAGCAGCCCTTCCTCTTCCACTTGCGCCTCGATCCCGTCAACAAAGTCATTCTGCAGGAACGGGGTGAATTCGCCCTGTTCGCCAAAGTCGGTCAGCGTGGTAAAGAAAGTCGCCGATTTCACCGAAGTGTCGCCGCGCTGCTTCAACAGCGACAAGGTCAGGCTCAGCGTGCTGCCGGCGATGCAGTAACCCACAGCGTTCACCTGCTTGACCTTGCAGATCTCCTTGGCGGTCTCAATCGCGGTCAGGATGCCTTCTTGGATGTAATCCTCCATCCCCACCTCGGCATGGCTGGCATCCGCATTGACCCAGGAGACGACAAACAGGGTATAGCCCTGCTCGGTCACCCATTTGATCATGCTGTTCTGTGCCTTCAAATCCAGGATGTAGAACTTGTTGATCCAGGGCGGGAACAGGACAATCGGGGTCTCATGCACGGTTTCCGTCGCGGGCTTGTATTGGATCAGCTCCATCATCCGGTTGCGATAGACCACATCGCCGGGCGTGGTGGCGATATTGCCGCCCAGCTCAAAGGCGCTCTCATCCGCCAGCCGCACCACCAACTCGCCATTGTTGGCTTCCAGATCGGTGACCAGGTTTTCCAGCCCGTCGATCAGCGACTGGCCTTCGGTCGCAACGGCCCGCTCCAGCGCATCCGGGTTGGTGGGCAGAAAATTGGTCGGCGACATCATCTCGATGATCTGGTCGGCAAAATACGTCAGCCGCTGCTTGTCCTTGCTGTCCAATTCGTCCGCATCCTGCACCGCATTGCGGATCGCATCGGCGTTGGTCATGTATTGCTGTTTCACAAAGTGGAAATACGGGCTGCTTTCCCACAGCGGATTCGAAAACCGGCGGTCCTTGGGGCTGCCATCGTCCGGACTGTCCATCTGTCCGGCCAGGGCCTTCTGCGCTTCGGCGAAATTCAGCACCGATTTGCTCCAGTATGCCACCTGCTGTTCCAGGATCTTGGCAGGGTTCTGCATCGCTTCGGTCCAATACGCAGTTGCTGCACGCGCATAAAGTTCTTGATTCGGACCGTCCAAAGCGGCGTTATGCGGGGTCTTCCGGGACATGACATCGGCCAGACGCTTAGTCAGCTCCTCAACACGGCTCATGTTTTCCTTAAGCTTTTCAATGCTCTCAGAATTGGGCGCTGCGGATAATTCGTCACTAGTTGTCATATAAAAGAATCCCTCATAGGCTTTCTGCTATGCAGAATACTCTTCTGCATTTTTCAGGGCAAAGCGGCGATTGGTCCAATGTTCCGGATTTGACGATCCGATGACGCAGGGGCAGAACCCGAAGGAGACACGCATGCGATACATGATGACCTACGATCTGATGGAGACCGTCCGGAACACCAACCAATGGTTGGGCGCAACCGCCCTTTCCATGGCATCTTACCCGGTCTTTTCCGCCTTGCCAAACCCTGCGCTCAGCTGGATGGCCGCCTGGGGTGAAGTGACGGAACGTACTTACCAGCGGATGGTGGTGAAACCGGACTGGGGCATCCGCACTTTCACCTGCGAAGACGGCAAGGACCATCTGGTGGACATCACCACTGTTGTCGAACGCCCGTTCGGCGATCTGATCCATTTCAAGGTCAACGGACGCGAGGAACAGCCGCGCAAGGTGCTGCTGGTTGCGCCGATGTCCGGTCATTACGCCACTCTCCTGCGGTCCACCGTCCAAAGCTTGATCGTCAATTGTGAAGTCTATGTGACGGACTGGCACAATGCCCGTGATATACCTGTTTCCGCAGGAAAATTCGACGTCGAGGATTACACGCTCTACCTCGTCGACTTCATGCGCGAAATGGGCCCCGACACCCATGTTGTCGCGGTTTGCCAGCCAGTGCCGCTGACCCTGGCCGCGACCGCTTATCTGGCCGAACAGGACCCCAAGGCGCAGCCGTCGTCGCTGACCCTGATCGGCGGCCCGGTGGACCCGGACGCCACCCCGACCGAGGTCACAGACTTTGGCCGGCGCGTCACTATGGGCCAGCTGGAGGAAACCATGATCCAGCGTGTCGGCTACAAAAACAAAGGTGTCGGGCGCAAGGTCTATCCGGGCCTGCTGCAGCTGTCCTCCTTCATGTCGATGAACGGTGAGCGCCACTCCAAGGCCTTCATGGACCAGATTCATCGCGTTTCCCGCGGCGAGGCTTCGGATCACGACGCCCACAACCGTTTCTACGACGAATATCTTGCCGTCATGGACATGACAGCCGAGTTCTACCTGTCCACCGTCGAGCGTGTCTTCAAAAGACGCGAGATCGCCCGCAACGAATTTGTGGTCAACGGCCACAAGGTCGATATCGGCAAGATCACCAATGTTGCGGTGAAAACTGTCGAAGGCGCCAAGGACGATATCTCTGCCCCCGGCCAATGCGTCGCGGCGCTGGATCTTTGCACCGGCCTGCCTGAAAGCATGAAGGCCAGCCACCTGGAGCCGGGTGCCGGCCACTATGGCATCTTTGCCGGCCGCAGCTGGCGCGACAACATCCGTCCGCTGGTGATTGATTTCATGAACGCAAACAGCCGCAAGAAACCTGGCCGCAAACCAGCCAACAAGAACACGGCTGCCTGACGGCATGGGCGGCGGGCTGGCGTTTTCCTGTAAGTGCGGGGCCCTGTGCGGCGAAGTTTCCGCACAGGGTGTAAAAAGCGGCACCCGCGTGGTCTGCTACTGCCCCGATTGCCGCGCCAATGAGCTGTACCACGGCCAGCCGGATCCGGCACCGGATCCGGTGGACCTGTTTCAGCTGGCACCGGACAGCATTTCCATCACCCAAGGCGCGACGCATCTGAAAGCGCTGCGCCTTGGCCCCCGCGGCCCGCTGCGCTGGTACGCCGCCTGCTGCGGCACCCCTTTTGCCAACACGCTGGCCAAACCCACGCTGCCCTTCGCCGGGATGCGCTCGGACTTGTTCGAAGATAAATCCGCACTTGGCAAAATCCGCGCCAAGGCTTTCCTCCCAGTCACGGGCAAACAGTCCCGGACCAAGGGCGGCGGAGTTATGGCCTGGGGCATCCTTAGCCGGATGATCACCTCTCGGCTGTCCGGCAAGTGGCGGGAAACGCCGTTCTTTAATGCACAAACAGGCAAACCGGTGGCTGAACCCGAATTGCTCAGCAAAGACCAGCGCGCAAAACTCTCCCCTTAAGAAACAGGCACCGCCAGCCAGTGCAGTAGCGCCCGGTTCACAGCATCCGGCTGTTCCAGCACCGGCATGTGCCCGGCTTCGGGGATCACCTGCAGCTGCGCATCCGGGATCAGCTGCGCCAGCAACTGGTGCTTGGCAACCGGGGTGATCGTGTCATGCTCTCCCCCCAAAACCAGAGTGGGAACATGCGCCCGCCGCAGCGTTGCCTGCTGATCCGGCCGCCGCTGCAGCGCGCGGGCCTGCGCCACATACATTTCCGGCCCCAGCTCCATCCCCATGCGGCAGAACAGATTGTGGACCTCCAGCCGTCCCGGCCCCGGCGCCAGCGCCTCCATCGGCAGGGTCTCGCGCAGCACATCCTCCAGCCGTCCGGTCCGGGCTGCTATGATATGCGGCTCCCGGTCGGCAGCCTGCTCCGGCGTCTCCGCCAGCGGGCTGGCCCCCATGATGCACAACCGGCTGATCCGTTCCGGTGCGCGGCGCAGCAGCTCCATCGCCAGGATTCCGCCCATCGACACCCCCGCCAGGGAAAACCGCGGCGGCAGGTGTGCCAGCATCCGGACGGCGATCTTTTCCACCGTGTCGCCGCCCGCCAGCGGCAGCACCATAACAGGCATGCTGCCGGAAAAACTCCGGACCTGAGCGTCAAAAATCCGGCCGTCGCACATCATCCCCGGCAGCAGAACCAATGGTTCGCGGCACGGTTGCTGGTCATAAGGCATATCCTGCCCTCGCGGTTTGCCTTCCACCCGATGTTTCAACTCTGCGGAGAACCGCCCCCGGGATCAATAAAAACCTCCCGGCGGCAGGGATTTAGAAAGCTGCTGCCGCCGCGGTGCCACGTCTAGTAGCCATTCCAGCAAAAAGCGCCATTCCCGGCCAGTTCTGAAAACGGGTTGAACGCGATTTCCCAAATATGCCCGTCCGGGCTGCGGAAATAGCCGTGATGCCCGCCCCAGAAAACATCCTGCGCAGGTTTCAGAACCTCTGCGCCAGCCGCTTCCGCTGCCGTCAGCAGCACAGCCACGTCCTCCTTGCTGCGGGTATTATGGCTCAGCGTCACCGCACCGGTGCCCAGCTCCGCTTCCGGCAGGCCTATTTCGGCTGCCAGCGCTGCCAGCGGATACAGCCCCAAGGTCTGCGAGATCAAATCAAAGGCAATCACCCCGTCCGGGCTTTCAGCACGCTGCCACCCCAAAGATTCGTAAAAGGCAGCAGCCCTTTCCATGTCCGGCACACCCAGCGTAATCAGGCTTACTCTCTGTTCCATGAACCAATCCTTTGCACTTTCAACCACTCCGCTATGCCCGCTGCATCAGCCGTCAGGCCGCTCCAGCGCGCGCCCAAACCGCCGCATCAGGTGACGCCCAGAACATCCAGCACCGCGTCTTCCATCATCTTCAGGCAAACCTCGTCCGAAAACCGGTGGTCGGCATCTTTCACCAGGCTGAGCCGCATATCCGGGCAGGTCGCGTGATCCATCAGCCGCAGCGCGGTTTCCGTCGAAACAGCCGTATCCGCGGTCCCCTGCAGGCAGCGGACTTTGAAGGGCAGGAACAGCGGCGTGCGCAGAACCAGCCGTTTGCGGCCATCTTCGATCATCCGCTTGGAGATGTGATAGGGCTCCATGTAATCACTGGGCAGCTCCACATAGCCTTGGGCCTCCAGCTCAGCCTTCTGCGCATCCGAGAAATTGGCCCAATACCCGTCCTCGGTGAAATCCGGCGCCGCAGCGATGGTCACCAAACCCTTGATCCGCTCCGGCATTTCGCGCGCCAGCAGCAGTGCCTGCCAGCCGCCCATCGACGAGCCCACCGGCACGATGTCCCCTTCGGTCAGCTGCGCCACCGCCTCCAGCGTGTCCTCGTGCCAGTCGCCAATACAGCCTTCCTCAAACTTGCCCGAGCTTTCGCCGTGGCCGGAATAGTCGAACCGCAGAAACGCCAGCCCGCGCGCCTTGGCCCAGGCTTCCAGATGCACCGCCTTGGTGCCTTCCATGTCGGATTTCAGCCCGCCAAGAAACACCACGCACGGCCCCTGCCCTTCGCTCTTGTGATAGGCAATCCGGCGGCCCTGGGCGGTCTCGAGGAAAGATGTGGCGGGCATGTCTTTGGTCTCCTGTCCTTTTCCCTAAGATGTGGCATGGCAGCGCCTGCCCCGCAAGCGCCGGCACTCCCTGCTTGCAAGCCCCCCGCCTGCCTCCTTATGGTCCGCGAAAATTTTCAAGGGACCTTGGGCATGTTCAGACTCATTAAGGGCATTGCGATCGCCATCGCCATTCTGGCCGTGGCACTGGCCACCGCCTGGGCCGCCCTGGCGCTGTGGTACCGGCTGCCTTTTGGCACACTGCCGCGCGGCCTGCTGGCAGGCGGGTTTGCCATCCTGGGCCTCACTGTTATTGCCGGTCTGTTCCGCAGGCGTGCCTTGCGCGCGCTGACCACCTTCACTCTGGCGCTGGCCGCGGTGATCTTGTGGTGGTCCACCCTCACACCGCCAGACGCGCGCAACTGGTCCCCCGACGTGGCCCGCCAGGTCACCGGCCAGGTTGCGGGCGATACTCTCACGCTCACCGATGTGCGCAATTTCGCCTGGCAAACCCCTGAAGAATTCAACGAAAGCTGGGAGACCCGCAGCTATGACCTGACCACGCTCAACACCGTGGATCTGTTCATGTCCTATTGGGCCGGTCCGCAAATGGCGCATATGATCGTCAGCTTCGGCTTTGAAAACGGCGATCATATCGCCTGGTCGGTCGAGGTGCGGCGCCAGCTCGGCGGCGGCTTCTCGCCCATCGCCGACCTGTTCAAATCCAATACCCTGGTGATCCTTGCCGCTGATGAACGCGACGTGGTCGGCACCCGCACCAACGCCCGCGGCGAAAACGTGCAGCTGTTCCGCATTGACGTCAGCCCCGAGACCGCCCGCGCCTTGCTGATGCAATATGTCGGCGCCGCCAACAGCCTTGCCGCCCGACCAGAGTGGTACAACTCGCTCACCACCAATTGCACCACTGTGGTGATGACAATGATCCGCGCCTTTGCAGATGAGGTACCGCTGGACTGGCGGGTGCTGGCCAATGGCTACCTGCCGGACTATGCGTGGGAACAGGGCGTGCTGGACCAGACCCGCACAGTCAATGAACTGCGTGCCTTGGGCAGCATTACCCCGATCGCCCAGGCCCACGGCGTGACCCCGGACTTTTCCGCGGTGATCCGCGAAGGCATCCCTGCTTTTTCATCGAACTGATCCAGCTTCTTTCTGGTCAAAAATACCCCGGGGAGCGCGAGGGGCCGGCCCCTCGCATCTTTTCTGCGGCAGGTGAATCAGCAAGCGCCAATTGGCATAGTCACAAAACAGCAGCAGCCGGGCTGGAAACGGTTTTCTGCATGCTCAAGCGCCCCAGCAAATCCTGTATCCGGGTCAATGCCTCTCCTGTCAGCCGTGCCTTTTCCCGGCTCGGCCCGCCTTCGACATGCGCGCAATGCTCATAGGATAGACGGCGCTGCGACAGGATCTCCCGTGACTGGCACAGCGCGGTTTCAATCAGGTCCACATCTTCAACTGTAAGGTCAAAGTTCGGGTTCGGGCGGGTCATCGGAACACTCCTGGTATGTCCATTGGGCCTAAGATTTCAGCCACACTGCCCCGGATCCGGTTCCGTGACAACATTTTTCTTGTTGTTTTTCAAATGCTTACCGGTATACATATATGTGCAATCGCATGCATTGGCACACAAAGGAATTTTTCAGGGCAAAAACAGACACATGCAAACCCGTCTTGACTTGAGCCCGCATTGACAGCAATACGCACAGACCAACACATACCCGCAACCGGGCGTTCAGTGGGCGCCAAACCGACGAGGAGCAGCCAGACAATGGCCCAAATCTCTCTCACATTCCCCGATGGCAATGCACGATCCTATGACGCAGGCGTAACCCCTGCGCAGGTGGCTTCCAGCATTTCCACCTCACTGGCCAAAAAGGCCATCTCCGCCACCGTCGACGGTCAGCACTGGGACCTGCAGTGGCCCATTGATGCAGATGCGGCCATCGCCATCCACACCATGAAGGACGAGGTCCAGGCGAACGAGCTGATCCGCCACGATCTGGCGCATGTCATGGCGCGCGCGGTGCAGGAAATCTGGCCCGACACCAAGGTCACCATCGGCCCGGTTATTGAAAACGGCTGGTATTACGACTTTGACCGCGCCGAGCCCTTCACCCCCGAAGACCTCGGCACCATCGAGAAGAAGATGAAGGACATCATCAACAAGCGTGATGAGGTCCGCACCGAAGTCTGGGACCGCCCCCGCGCGATCCAGCATTACACCGACTTGGGTGAGCCCTATAAGGTCGAGCTGATCGAGAGCATCCCCGGCGACGAGCCGCTGCGGATGTACTGGCACGGCGGCTGGCAGGATCTGTGCCGCGGCCCGCACCTGCAGCACACCGGCCAGCTGCCGGGCGATGCTTTCAAGCTGATGTCGATTGCAGGCGCCTACTGGCGCGGTGACTCGTCGCGCCAGATGCTGCAGCGGATCTACGGCGTTGCCTTCACCGGCAAGGAGAAGCTGAAGGCCCACCTGCACATGCTGGAAGAGGCCGCCAAGCGCGACCACCGCAAGCTGGGCCGCGAGATGGACCTGTTCCACATGCAGGAAGAGGCCCCCGGCCAGATCTTCTGGCACCCCAACGGCTGGAAGATCTACACCCAGTTGCAGGATTACATGCGCCGCCAGCAGGAAAAGGGCGGCTATGTCGAGGTGAACACCCCGCAGGTCGTCGACCGCAAGCTGTGGGAGGCCTCGGGCCACTGGGAAAAATACCAGGAAAACATGTTCATCGTCGAAGTCGACGAGGAGCACGCCCGCGAAAAAGCGGTGAATGCGCTGAAGCCGATGAACTGCCCCTGCCACGTGCAGATCTTCAACCAAGGCCTCAAATCCTACCGCGACCTGCCGCTGCGGATGGCTGAATTCGGCTCCTGCAACCGCTATGAGCCCTCGGGCGCGCTGCACGGCATCATGCGGGTGCGCGGCTTTACCCAGGATGACGGCCATATCTTCTGCGCCGAAGACCAGATCGAATCCGAGACCGCCGAATTCATCACCTTCCTTTCGAAAGTCTACACCGATCTTGGCTTCGAGAAGTTCTCGGTCAAATTCTCCGACCGCCCGGAAAAGCGCTCCGGCTCGGATGAGGTCTGGGACAAGGCCGAGGCCGCGCTTCTGTCCGCCACCCGCGCCGCCGGGATCGAACCGGAACTGAACCCGGGCGAAGGCGCCTTTTATGGCCCCAAGCTGGAGTTTGTGCTGACTGACGCCATCGGCCGTGACTGGCAGTGCGGCACCCATCAGGTGGACTTTGTTCTGCCCGAGCGTCTGGATGCCACCTATATCGGCGCCGACGGCGCCAAGCACCGCCCGGTTATGCTGCACCGTGCCACGCTGGGCTCGTTCGAACGCTTCATCGGCATCCTGATCGAAGAGCACGCGGGCAAACTGCCGTTCTGGCTGGCCCCGCGCCAGGTCGTGGTTGCCTCGATCACTTCGGACGCGGATGACTATGTGCAGGAGGTTGTTGCCAACCTGCAAAAGGCCGGCGTGCGCGCCGAGGCCGACATCCGCAACGAGAAGATCAACTACAAGGTCCGCGAACATTCGGTGGGCAAGGTGCCGGTCATTCTCGCCATCGGCCACCGCGAAGTGGAGGAGCGCACCGTCTCCGTCCGCCGTCTTGGCGAAAAGCAGACCAGGGTCGACTCCCTGGAAAATGTTACAAACGCGCTGGCGGCGGAAGCCACCCCGCCGGACCTTTTGTAACATTTCCCTTGCAGAACAGCATCAGCGGCCCCCAATCGGGGGCCGTTTTGTTTCAAACGCAGGCAAAAAGGCTTGAAATCAGCTCTTTACCCGGCGTTCCGCTCTCACATACGCTGACGCAGGCGTGAGACACGGCCTCGTGACTTAAAATCCTGAAAACCTCAGGTTAGTGTTTGCCTGTCATCACGACACCGCATGTTAAACCGAAAGGAATTCACGAGATGTCGAACACCGCAAAATCCCTGGCCGTTGCAGGCGCCGTTGCTGCCGCTCTGACCGCCGCTTCGACCATGCCCGCTGCCGCCGCCACCAAGGAAAAGTGCTACGGCGTTTCGCTGGCCGGCCAGAATGACTGCGCCGCCGGTCCCGGCACCACCTGCGCCGGCACCTCGACCACCGACTATCAGGGCAACGCCTGGACGCTGGTTGACGCCGGCACCTGCGCCGGTCTTGAGCTGCCGGCCATGGCCGACGGCACCGCACGCAGCGGCTCGCTGGAGCCGCTGGAACGCGACCTGCCGGCATAAGCGCCGCTTGAATTCGGGGGCGGGAGTGTGAATTCCCGCCCTTTTTGCACCCGGAAACAGGACTTCCCATGCTTGACGCCGCTGCACAAAACAGGCTGCCCGCCGCCCCCGGCGTTGGCTACAAGCCGCAGCATTTCGCCCAGATCACAACGGATCCGGGCGCTGTCAAATGGCTGGAAATCCACGCGGAAAACTACATGGGGGACGGCGGCCGCCCGATTGCGCAGCTGCGCCACCTTGCCGAAGATTTTGCCATGTCGGTACATGGCGTGGGCCTTTCCATCGGCGGCGAAGGACCGCTGGACGCAGACCATCTGGCCCGGCTCAAGCATCTGGTGTCCTGGCTGAACCCCGCCAGCTTCTCCGAGCATCTGGCCTGGTCCACACACGACAGCCATTTCTACAACGACCTGCTACCGCTGCCCTATACGGACGCCAGCCTGCAGCGGATCTGCGATCACATCGGCCAAGTGCAGGACACCATCGGGCGGCGGATGCTGCTGGAAAACCCCTCCAGCTATCTCGCTTTTACTGAAAGCACCTGGTCCGAGCCTGAGTTCCTGGCCGAAATCTCCCGCCGCACCGGCTGCGGGCTGCTGCTGGACGTGAACAACGTCTTTGTCTCGGCCACCAACCTCGACTTCTCTCCGCAGGGCTATATCGACGCCTTTCCGCTGGGCCAGGTGGGGGAAATCCACCTCGGCGGCCATGACGAGGATCAGGATGAGCACGGCCATCCGCTGCTGATCGACAGCCATGGCGCCGCGGTGGTGGATCCGGTCTGGGCGCTGCTGGATTACACCCTCGCCAAATCCGGCCCCAAGCCAGTGCTGATCGAATGGGACAACGACGTGCCGGACTGGCCGGTGCTGGCAGCCGAGGCCGCCCGCGCCGCAACCGCGCTGGAGCGCATCCCGGCATGAGTGTATCCCAAGCAGATTTCACCCGCGCCATGATGGATGCGGGCCAGCCGGTGCCGGATGGGCTGGTGGATCATCAGGACCAGCCCGCCGGGCGCCGCTTCAGCGTCTACCGCAACAATGTGGCCGTGTCCCTGACCGAAGCCATGCACAGCGCCTTCCCGGTGATTGCCAAGCTTTTGGGCAAACAGAACATGGACGGGCTGGCCGGTATCTACTTGCGCCAGCATCCGCCGTCGTCGCCGCTGATGATGTTCTATGGCGACCACTTCCCCGCCTTCCTGGAGGGTATGGAGCAACTCAAGCATCTTGGCTATCTGGGTGATGTGGCCCGGCTGGAACTGGCCCTGCGCCGCGCCTACCACGCCGCAGATGCCGCGCCCGTCCGCCCCGAGGACCTTGGCGCCTTGACGCCCGGGGACCTGATGAACACGCGCGTGGCCCTGGCCCCCGCTGTGCAGCTCCTGCGCTCGCCCTGGCCCATTCATGGCCTCTGGCTTTACAATACCGAAGACAACGCGCCCAAGCCGCAAGCCCAGGCGCAGGATGTGCTGATCACCCGCCCTGAATTCGATCCCATTCCCCAGCTCCTGCCGCCCGCGGGCGCACACTGGATCCGCGCCCTGACGAAGGGCGCCAGCATCGGCGAAGCCTTGGAACAGGCCGCCGCCGAAGACGAAACATTCGACCTGGGTGCCACGCTGGCCCTGCTGTTGCAGGGCGGCGCGATAACCGGTCTGGACAGCAAAGGGTAAGACCATGCACGCACTAGTCTCCATTCACAACGCCATCTTCAGCCAGATCGAAAGGGTCGGAGACTGGCTGCTTCCACTGGCCGCGCGCTTTGTCTTTGCCGCTGTCCTGCTGGTGTATTTCTGGAAATCCGCCCTGACCAAATTCGGCGACGGCTTCTTTGGCTTCCTGTTTCCCTCGGACGGCGCCTATATCCAGATCTTCCCCAAATTCATTGAATCCGTTGGCTATGATTTTGACCAGCTGACCATTTTTCACTGGGCCTTCGCCTTTGCCGGCATGTGGGCCGAGCTTATTCTGCCACTGCTGATCGTGATCGGCCTGTTCACCCGTTTGGCATCGCTTGGCATGATCGGCTTTGTCGCGGTACAAAGCTTTACCGATGTCTACGTCGCGCAGCATTCCCAGTGGGGCAACTGGTTTGACAACATCGCTGAATTCGATCCAGCCATCAAAAGTGTCGGCCTGGCAGATATACGCGTGTTCTGGGTCTTTGTTCTGGCGATCCTGGTCATCAAGGGCGGCGGCGCCCTTTCGGCTGATGCGATCCTTCGCCGTCGCGCAGGACCTGTGACCGCCTGACACCTTAATCACTTCGGCAATAAAGGCGCCCTACTTCCGCAGCGGCGCCTTTTTCAATGGCCCCAGGGTTGGTTAGAAATGCGCCTTGGGTTCATCCGGCTTCCCGGCTGCCAGCGCCATCAGCCCGGCCGCCGCGGCAAAGCTAAGCGGGAAGATGGTAAAGACGTTAAGGCCGAACCCTGCATACATCCCCGCAGCTGATCCCAGCAGCAGGACCCCGCCCCACAACGCCCGCGCCCGCGCCATCGCACCGCCGGCAATCGCCAGAAGCGGCGACAGCACCGCCAGCAGCCGCAGCTGCTCCACGTTAACGACTTGTTCAGCCAGCCCTTCGATCTCGCCGAAATGCTCCACCGCCGCAGTGTAGCCATAGCCGAAAAAGCCCACGATCATGCCGAAAACACCGGCGATGATCCCCAATACCAGGGCTGCGTTGCGCATAATGCCTCTCCCTAAATTGACGGTAACGACATAGGCAGCGGTTTAAGATCCGCCAAGTGCCGCCTGCACGTTCTGATCCCAGCCCAGGAATAATTCCCCGTCCCGGTCGATCAGCGGCCGCTTCATCAATGCAGGATGTTCCCGCAACAGGGCCAGCGGTTCGCTTGCCCGGTCCTGCTCGCTCAAACCACGCCACGTGGCAGACCGCGTATTGACCAGTTTCGCACCAAATTGTGCATAAGCCGCCTCCTGCAGCCCTTCTGGCATGCCGCTTGTGCGGATATCGATCAGATTTGAGTTTTCAATACTCTTCAAAGCCTTACGGCAGGTATCGCAGTTTTTCAGCCCGTAGATTTTCATAAATCCTCCATCCTCTCCGGGAACCTCACACAATTTATGGTAGAATGCGCCGGTTTCTCTTGATTTTCGAGCAGCCCGTGTAAAACTTAAAGTTGTCCGGCCTTGCCTCACTCGCCTCAGACAACGGGACGGGCCGGATGTCTTGGGAAGCCTCAAGGCGACGTGCAAAGTAGAAGGAGACGCGGGAAATGCCAAGTGGCACCGTGAAGTGGTTCAACACCACCAAAGGGTATGGGTTTATTGAACCTGATCAAGGCGGCAAGGATGTGTTTGTGCACATTTCCGCGGTGGAACGGTCGGGCATGGCCGGCCTCGCGGACAATATGAAGGTCGGCTACGAGCTGTCCGAAGGCCGCGATGGCCGCCAAATGGCCGCAGAGCTGAAAGAGCTTTGACCGATTAATCTGCACTGCGCCCGGGATCAGACTGGGCGCAGGCAAAGACCGCCCGTCAGGCCCGCCGCAGATACTCAGCCATCACACAGGCCGGATCGCTGCCGCGCAAAACCGTTTCCCCGGCCTTGGCCCACTCGTCTGCCTGAAACTCCGGAAAAAAGGCATCGGCATCCTCGATGGTCAGATCCACTTCGGTGACAAGCAGCCGGTCGGCAATCTCCAGCATGCCGCGGTAAATACCTTCGCCGCCAATGCCATAGACCCGGCGGTAGCCCTGCGCATAGGCCTCCTGCACCGCCGCCCCGATCGACGGCAGCACAATCTCTGCCGCCTGCGGGTTGGACGACACCACCAGATTGAGCCGGTTCTTCAGCGGTTTCACCGGTAGGCTGTCCCAGGTATTGCGGCCCATAATGATGGCGCCGCCCAGGGTCTCGCGCTGAAACGCTTTCAAATCCTCAGGCGCAAACCACGGGATATCATTGTCCTTGCCAATGGCCCCGTTGCGCGCCCGCGCAGCGATCAGAGTAATCATAAGTGTCTTCCTTGCTGTTCAGAGTGCAACCGGTGCCTTGACGTCCGGACCGGGATCATAATTCAGAATCCAGAAATCACCGGCGGTAAAACCGAAAAATGCGCCGGCCTGCCGCTTGATTGGCAAATGACGGATATTCTGAACGGTTTTCCGGTCTCCTTCGAATTGGCGATTGCCGCCATGGCCCCATCCCGCGTCTGCGCTGGTCCGCTCTTCCTCTGAAGAATGCCTGCCACAGCCCGCACCCTGTCTGTCAGCCCTTCCAGCGCCCCGGCCGCCTGGATCTGATCAAACCGGACTTTTGCGTGTTTGCGTTTCATAGCCGCAGGTTTGTGCATGAGCAAGCGCGGCTGGAGAGAGAGGGCGGATTGGCTGGTGCGTCCTGTGCGGGATTGCTGCCGGTTGATGCCGGTTCTGCAGCATACATCCGGGGCCGGGCGGCCGCAGCTGCACAACAGATGCAATTTGGCGGGGAGGCCGGATGCTGACACAGTTTCGCGCTCATTTTTGCAAGCAGCCTGCATCCCGCATAAAAACCATCACCTGAATCCGGAGTTGGATCCGGGCATTGCCACCGAATTTGCGCGGCTCGAAGATGCCAAGGTTACCGGGCCCAACACCAGGACCCTCCAGCTGAGCGCACCGTCTCCGTCGTATTAGTCTGTAATTTTAGCCGGCACCTCCAGCACCATCATTCCCAAGGCCGCGGCGGAAGCTTCGGACAGATATTTTGAGGTGGCACGGTCGTCCGGCTGGATTTTGCCAACACCGCCAACCGGGTATCACCGCGCAGGACATTCACGCAGTGCTTTGAGAAACCAGCTTGATTGCCGAACTGATCGGCCAGGACAAGGGGACCTTCCGGAACAGCGATGAAATCCACACTGCCGACCTGCAATTGCATCAGAAATTCTGAACCGGCAATCCCAACGGGATCTGCACGATGCAGTAATTTGTCCCGGACCTGCCCGCCCGGATTTTTCTTCCAAGGAGCCGCCGGCGTGCTTGGTTATTTTCTCCGCCGCACCTGTCATGGGGCGATCCTGCCAGCGCGATGCTGGGCCCACGGGCAACGCCAGCCATCAAGGCCGAGTTTGCCGAGCGGCTGGGGCTGGATCAGCCAATGCCAGTGCAGATCGTGAAGTATCTGGGGGCGGTGGCCCAGGGCGATCTGGGCACCGATCTGCGCAGCCGCCACCCTGTCAGCGAAGTGCTGATGGCGCATCTTCCGCATACTGTGCAGCTGATCACGGCAGCCATGCTGCTGGCGGCAGGCCTGGGCATCCCGCTGGGCTGCTTGGCGGCGGTGCGCCGCAACGGGCTGTTTGACCGGCTGATCGGATTGCTGTCGGTCAGCGTCATCGCGGTGCCATCGGTGATCATCGCAATCTACGGCATGCTGTTGTTTTCCGCCCGGCTGGGCTGGCTGCCTGCCATCGGCGCGGGCGAAGGCGGCTTTGGTTCTACGCTGCACCACCTGATCATGCCAGCCGTCGCAGTTGGCATCGGCTGGGTCGGCTATCTGGCGCGGCTGGTGCGCGCCTCGATGATCGAGGTGCTGTCGGCAAATTACATCCGCAACGCCCGCTCTTTTGGCCTGACCGAACCGCGCATTATCTCGCGCTATGCGCTGCGGGTGGCGGTGGCACCGACCATTACCGTGCTGGGGGTCGGGGTCGGCTACATGCTGGGCAGCGCGGTCTTTGCCGAGATTGTCTTTGCCCGGCCCGGCATCGGCAAGCTGATGTATGACGCGGTGATCCTGCGCAACTACCCGGTGACACTTGGTGCGGTACTGGCCTCCAGCGCGCTGCTGATCGCCGCCACCACCGCGGCGGACATCCTCAACGCCATCATCGATCCCCGTTTCAAGGAGGGCCAAGAGCAATGACTGCGGCTGATATTCAACCCGTCATCAAACCGGCACGCTCCGGCGGGTTCACCAATCTGGCCCGCGATCCGATGGGCATGCTGGGGTTGCTGCTGGCGCTGCTGCTGATCCTGTCGGCGCTGCTGGCCCCCTGGATCGCGCCTTACGGCCCCAATGCCATGGACATCCCCTCCAAGCTGCAGGGGCCAAGTGCGGCGCATTGGCTGGGCACGGATCAGCTGGGCCGCGATGTGCTGTCCCGGGCGATCTATGGCGGGCGGATCGCGCTGAGCGTGGCGCTGATTTCCACCGCGCTGTCGGTCATCCTGGGTGGCATTCTGGGCATGATGGCGGCGATGGGGCCGCGCTGGCTGGACTATGTGCTGACGCTGGGGTTCGACACTGTGCGCGCCTATCCGGTGATCATCCTGGCGCTGGCCATCGGGCCGATCTTTGGCGGCGGTATGGTGGTGCTGGTCGGACTGCTGGTCGCAACTTCGGTGCCCTATTACGGGCGGATCATGCGGGCTTCGGTCATGGCGCAGGCCAATGCCGAATATGTTGAAGCGCTGCGCGCTATGGGCGCCGGACGCGTCCGTATCGTGGTTCGCCACATCCTGCCCAATGTGATTGGCCCGGTTCTGATCGTCGCCTCAATGGATATTCCCACCTTCATCGCCGCCGAGGCGGGCCTCAGCTTCCTTGGCGTGGGTGTTAAGCCGCCCGCCTCAAGCTGGGGTCTGATGCTGCAGGACGGGTTTGATTTTGTCGGCCACACGCCCTGGCTGGTGGTGGCGGGCGGCATCCCCTTGGTGCTGGCGACGCTCGGTTTCACCTTCCTGGGCGAAGCGCTGCGCGATGCCTTTGACCCGAAACTTGGCGGAAAGGGCTGAACCATGGCGGATATGCTTCTGAAAGTTGACGGCCTCGCCGTGCGCTTTGGTCCCATTCAGGCGGTGAAATGGGTGTCTTTCACGCTGCAGAAGGGCCGCACCCTGGGCATCGTCGGTGAAAGCGGTTCCGGCAAATCCACCCTGCTGTGGGCGCTGACCCGGCTGCTGCCGGATGCCGCCACGCTGAATTCGGGCGAAGTCTGGTTCGATGGTATGGATCTGCTGCGCCAGCCGCCGGACCGGATGCGGGCGCTGCGCGGCACCCGGATTTCCTATATCTCGCAGGATCCGATGACATCGCTGGCACCGGGGCTGACCATCGGCCAGCAGATGATCGATCTTCTGTACCGCGAGCCTTGGTCCAAGCGAGAGAAATGGCAGTGCGCCATAGACGCGCTGGACTGGACCTGTCGCGGTTTTGTGCTCCCCAAGTGCTCGTTTTAGCCACCTTCCGTTCAAGAGCGACTGGGCTTTTCCAGCTCAATGCTGAGTGGCAGCGTCGCGGATTATAGAAGCCGTGTGTGGATGCCCGGTTTGATGCAAGAAGTTTTTCAGAGGGGTATGGAACCTATGATCAGATGCAGTCGTGTGTCCGGCCTTTGATTGCAGCTTTTGACACGCCGCTGGCCTGTATGGTGACCGTGGATTGGGTCCAAATCGTTGATGCAGGCACCAGGCTCCTGGCTTCCACCTGGTTTTCCCGACCCCGTCATATGACCGTTGTTCCTTACTCTCCTTCGACTTTCTCACATCCCCGGCCCTTCCGGCACTCGGCTTGATGACTATGCTGCCAGTGCCGGAATTCTATAGGTTTCGTTTTTGGTTGTTAGGGCCCAAACGATCCGGGCCAATAAATTGGCCAGAGCTGTAGCCGCCAGCATGCGTAGTTTTCGGGCGAGCATTCTGGCCAGCCACGATCCAACGGGCAGGCCTTTCCGGATGGCCCGCTGACCTGTTTTCGAGCTTCGCCCAAGGATTTACCGGCCGCCGGCCGGTTTTTGTCGTGACACCAGCCCGCACCAAGCAGCAAATTCCCCGCCGTTTGCAAACTCTTCCATCGCAGGCGCAAAGGCCTGAATGGTTGGCGCACACATGGGGCATCTTTGGACATGAAGCTGCTTCAGCAATTGCTTCCGCATCATTTGCGTCGTTCTTTTACCGCGTCACAAACGGTTTGACGCAGATCGGAGGAATGAGCCGCACCTCATGGCCCAGCCGGCCAATCCCGCGGCCCCAATGATGCGGAGTTGCGCAGGCTTCCATCGCAACGATACACCCAGACTGTCCAGCCAGAAATGCTAGGCGCTATGGACGTGAAAGCTTCGTGCGGAGAATCACAGTGCCGTCATGTGCAGCTCCGTGAAGCTGGTAGCTTCGTTTCCCCAAATCAATTCCGATTATGCTAACATTCTCCACGGGTGCTCTCCCCTTGTTTGACAGTTCAAACCTCAGTCATTCTGGCACATCGCGATGCCGCCGGGTGGGGCATCCACTCCATCATTGATAGTTCGGCGCGTCTGCCATGAAGTTCCGGTCCGGCAGGTTGGGCGCGATGTTAAACTTGTAGTCGCTGACCGTCGTGACCTTGTGCTTGCCGCCTTTGCACCACGGATATGCCGTTGTGGCGCATCCATTGCCCGGCAGGTGATCTGACAAAGCCCAATCTGCCGAGAGGCGGCTACCCACACGGCGGTGGCCGGCATCCAAACCGGTCTCCTTCAGCTCTTCAACCATTCTTGGCCTGCCATAGCTGCCCAGGCCGAGACGCGGCTGTTCTTCCCCTCACGTGCATTTTCAATGTACTGCCAGGCAGCGGATGGGCGCCGGCGTCACCATTTCAACCCGCGGCCTGCGGCTGGCCGGGCGGTTGCGAAAGGCCCGCAATCCGCGCGTGCTGAAACCAGCAACATGGCACAAGCGTTTGGCCGGTTGTCCCGGTGGATGTGATGCCAACCATCCAAGGCGCAGTGGCCCGTCAGGATTTGACCGGCCGCCGGCAGACACAAAGCCACCGGGAAAGCCGGGACGTATCCCCCTGCCCTTCCTGGCAGGCTTGGATCCGGCTGCGGCAGCCCGTGGCTGCCCCACGGGGAACCAGCCCCTTCAGCAGGTTCAACCTTACACCGCGACGTCGGCCTTGATGTGAGGATGAGGGTCGTAACCTTCGACTTCAAAGTCCTCAATCCGGTAGTCGTCGATACTCTCAGCACGTTTCGTCAGCGAAATTTTCGGCAAAGGACGGGGCTCACGTGCCAGCTGCTCGCGCGCTTGATCGAAATGATTGCGATAAAGGTGCACATCCCCGCCGACCCAAACCAATTCACCGGGGCGAAGCCCCGCTTGCTGCGCCAGCATCAGCTGCAGCGCGGAAGCCCCCACATAGTTGAAGGCCGCCCCCAGCAGCAAATCGACCGATCTCTGGAACAGAAGGCAATTCAGGCGCCCGTCAGAGGTCACGTGATACTGATAGACCATATGGCAGGGCGGCAGCGCCATCTCTCCCAGTTCTGCAACGTTCCAGCCGTGGAACAGCAGACGCCGGCTCGCAGGGGTTTCGCGCAGCGAGCGGATCAGCGTCCCGATCTGGTCATGTTCACGGCCATCAGATCCCATCCAGCGCCGCCACTGTTTCCCGTATACAGGACCAAGCTCACCCCATCGGGCGGCAAAGCCGTCGTCCTCGGTAATCCTGCGCTCAAAGTCCTGTTGCGTGATGTCTTCGCCTGTTTCGCGCCGATAGGCCGCCAGCGGCCAGTCTGTCCAGATCCGGACATTTTCTCGCAGCAGCGGCTGAATATTGGTGCCCCCGGTCAGAAACCAAAGCATTTCCTTGATTGCGGTTTTCCAATAGACACGCTTGGTCGTCAGAATAGGCGCAGTGCCATCCGACAGATCAAAGCGGACCATGGCGCCGAACAGCGAGCGGGTGCCGACCCCTGTTCTGTCAACCCGCTCGTCCCCGTATTCAAGGACTCGTTCGATCAGGTCCAGGTACTGGTATTCCGGGTGCCGCATGCCTCTGTCTCCACATTTTTTGCCATCAACAGAAACCTGCGTGGCAGCCCTTTTCAATCATAATGAATAACACGTGCCAGGCGATAGCTCATTCTTCTGTCCCAAGAACGTTCCACAACGCTTTGTGAAACAGAAAGCCGCGGCGCCGGCCCAGATACAGATGCATGGCTGCTTTCCTCGAGTTGCACCCGGAATTCACACCCCGGCATATCGGCTGCGCCATCAAGCGCCAAGATCAAAAACACCTCCGCGCCGTTCCTTTCATACAACATATGCGCAGCCTGGCTTGAATTGGAGCTACATGCAGGTAGCGTATCCGCCACGGTTGCGTCCAAATGCCAACGGCTCAATTGACAACAGGCCAGCCTGGACCGAAGGTGGCGCAAAACGATAAAACAAATTGAGGTAGAGACAGATGAGGCGCTATTGGCTAGGGCTCGCGGCAGCGTCCGTGCTGTCCGCATGCGGCGGGGGCAATCCGTTCATCACGACGACGGGTGACCCCACAGATGATCCGGCCACCACCATCCCCGAAGCTCTGGCAAATGACCTCGAGAGCGTCGATTATGATCCAGGCAACCAAACATTGACTGTTACTGGTGTCGGCCTGGATGAAACGCCCTTTACCGCGACTTATGTCCGTAAGCCTGCTTTGGACCGCAATGGCTACGAGGCCTATGCCGTTCAGGACAACGCACTGACTGAGCACTCGACTGCCTATGTGCGTCAAACCGAAGGCGGTTACGCTGCTGTCGTTGTGACAGGCGGGCAGTTCGGCACTTACCAGGGCGGCACGACCTACGGGCGCACCGGCAGCTTTACCGCTCCAGACACGGACACGGGGGCCGGCGGTATCGTCAGCTATGCCGGCACCTACGTGGGCCTGTTGAACATCGACGGCGACGGCGGCGACTTGCTCACCCCGGCTCCCGGCACCGACCCTTCAATTCTCCCCGGCCAATCCGCAGAAGTTACCGGTGATGTCTTCATCAATGCCGACTTCACACAAGACAGTGAAGTCAAAGGCCGGATCTACAACCGTCGGATCACTGACCTGCCTGCAACAGCCGTCGAGGATCTGACCCTCATGAACACGGCGATAACGTCAGACGGCTCGTTTACAGGCGCTGTCAATGCTGGAGGCACAAGTGTGGGCGAATACGGCGGCGTCTTTTCGGGTGCGGATGCCGCAGCGGTGGCAGGCTCGGTCCACGCGACAAGCCATATTGAAGCCTTTTCGGGGAATACTCCCCCAATCGAGGAGTACGGGGTCTTTGTACTCGGCTCTTGCGATGGTGCCAGTCCCGACCCGGTCTGCAACCAGCCTGACCCTTAAACCATGCGCAAGGCCACCGCGGCTCTCTTTGGGCTGGCCCTGGCAACGGCCCAGCCCCATGCGCAAGAAGCACCAGCGCCGCAGATGCATCTGTCGGTCCAGCAAGGGCACGCGTTAGGTGCGCATGCGCTGAACTCCGGCAACCCCCGGCTGGCCTTGCGGATCGCCAGCGCCCTGCTGCAGGCCGACCGCAAAAACCATGCCGCCTGGCACCTGCAGGCAGCAGCCCATGCCAAAAACGGCCAACCCGGCGAAGGCCGGAAGTCCGCCGCACGCGCCTTCCGCTTTGCACCGGACGGCGCTGCAAAGTACCAGATGGCGCAGCTTGCTTCCCGCCTGGCTTTTCAGAGCGGCAGCCCGACTCTGTCGCAATACTGGCTGCGCCGCACTGCCGTGTACGCCCCCGATGACAAGGCCGAGACCCTGATCGCCACGGATTACAAGACCCTCCGGCGCATAAATCCGTGGTCCTTCCGGCTAAGCGGCGGGGTAAAGCCATCAAATAATGTCAACGGCGGTTCGGATGCAGCCACGCAGGAGATTGACGGGCTCTCCTCCCATCTCAACAGGCTTGGGCCAAGAGCCGTTGCGTTATCAGGTGTTACCGGCACGCTGGACGCAGGCATCAGCCGCCGCTTGAGGCAAAACGAAACAAGCCTGACGTCCTTAAGCGGCCGTCTTTATATTCAGCGTGTGGCTCTGTCGTCCAATGCCAAGGCAAAGGCCGCTGAATTGGCCGGGCAAACTGGTACAACGGTGCCGCGAAACTCCGAATTCGGCTCCACTTATGGCGAAATCACCTTAAGCCATGCTTTTGCCGCTGGCCCCAAGAATAAGGGAGGCAGCGCCCGGATTTCCGTGACCAGTGCAACTTCCTGGTATGGCGGGGAACGGAACTATGATCTGGCAAAGGTGACCGCTGCACGCAGTTGGGCGCTATCACCTCAGATGCGTTTCACTCTTGATGGAAGCGCCGAACACCGCCTGAATCCTCGGTATGCTTCTTTGGACGCCGATGTGTTTGGCTTAGGCGCCTCGCTCTCCCGGAAACTGGCCAATGGTGATAACCTGAACGTCACACTTGGCCTGCGCGACACCCAAGCGGAAAGCGACAGCTCCACCACGAAATCCGCAACACTCAGGGTCGGCTATACCTTTGGTCAAAAAGTAGGACCGGTCAAGGTCAGCACCGGGCTGATCCTAGGGGCCGCCGACTACCCCATCTACATCTTCAACAATGGAACAGACTGGGTTCCTATTCCTGGCGGACGGCAGGACCATTCCGCTTACGCCGATTTGAACCTATTCTTTGAAGACTATGACTATGCCGGTTTTGCGCCGATGCTGCGATTGCGTGCCGGAAAGAAATTCTCAAACCATAGCCGCTTTGAAAGCTCGGAATTCTCTGTCTCCCTGGGCATTGAAACAAAATTCTGAGAGCGCCTTGGCGCTTTCGCTGGCCTTTGTGCACCGCCCCGGTAAAATCCCTTCAAACATAGACAGGAAAATCCGCCATGCCCCTTACATATCTGCACACCATGGTCCGGGTGAAGGATCTGGAAAAATCGATGGCCTTTTACACGCTTCTGGGTCTGCGCGAAACGCGCCGCTGGGAGAATGAGCAGGGCAGGTTCACCCTGGTCTTCATGGCCCCGCCGGGCCAGGAAGAGACACCGCTGGAACTGACCTGGAACTGGGACGGCGATGATGCGCTGCCTGATGACAGCCGCCATTTCGGCCATCTCGCCTATGGTGTCGATGATATCTATGCGGCCTGCCAGCATCTGATGGACAATGGCGTCACCATCAACCGCCCGCCCCGCGACGGGCATATGGCCTTTGTCCGCTCCCCCGACAATGTGTCAATCGAACTTCTGCAAAACGGTGAGCCGCTGGCACCAGCAGAACCCTGGGCCGACATGGAAAACACCGGCAAGTGGTAGGGTAACACCCCGTTCCGCAACGCAGAAAACCCGGCGCAGCACCGGTTTGGTGCTGCCCGTTCCATGCGGCCTCTGCAGCCGCTTATTGATTTCCTGCAACCCTCAAACCCGGTAACAAGGGCGGCCGCTTCTGCAGCCATCTGCCATGGACCTTCATGCGGATCCTGGCGCTTTGCCCCTCTATACGTCCAGAGCACGGTTTCCCCTCATGCCCTGTCTGCGGCCCGCCGGTGTTATCCCGGCTTTTGCGGCCCGTTGCCCGCTGGGATTTCACACCCCAACCGGCGGCTTAGTAAATATAACGGATCTGGTCAGACCAATACCGCTCCATCCGCTTCAGCGCGGTGGAGATATCGTCGATCCCTTGGGAGGAGATCACATCCTTGTTCTCCAGGCCTTCCGCATGGCGCGAGAACAGCGCTGAGACGATATCGCGGATTTCCCGGCCCCGCTGGGTCAGGCGGACGCGCACCGACCGGCGGTCGATCTCGCAGCGCTGATGGTGCATATAGCCCATCTCGACCAGCTTCTTCAGATTATAGCTGACATTGCTGCCCTGATAGTAGCCGCGGGTCTTCAATTCCCCGGCGGTCACTTCATTGTCGCCGATGTTGAACAGCAGCAGCGCCTGCACCGCGTTGATCTCCAGCACGCCGACGCGTTCGAACTCATCTTTGATGACGTCCAGCAGCAGACGATGAAGGCGCTCAAGCAGACCCAGCGCCTCCAGGTAGCCAGTCATGAACCCTTTGCGGTCCGTCTGGCCGATTGGCATTTCCATACTCATTCGCATCTCCGACTCGAATTTGCTCTTGAGACAAGATGCCAACAATTCCCCAAAAATCAGTTAAGCCGGTATTTTATTATTTTTGGTACGTTTGCGATATATCGGCAACCAGGGCGCGGAACCGCTCTTGCGGTGCCGCCTGACCGGTGACCCATTGATACAGATCCTGATCATTCTCAAGCAGCAGCTGATCATAAAGATCCAGCTGCGCCTCGTCCATCTGCTCAAGATTCGCGGCTGCAAAGGCCGACAGCAGGATATCCATTTCCTTGATACCCCGGCGCATCGAACGCATCTGCAGCCGCTTCAGACGGGTGGCACGGTCTTCCTGCATCCCGATCTCAGGCAGCTTCAGTTGCCTGGCTGTCATTGACTTGCAGCAGGGTCCGCAGTTTTTTCTCCAAACGCGCCGCACGATCTGCATTCTGGCGCATCTCGCTGCGCAGATCGCGCAATTCGCTCAGAACACTTGCGAAGTCACCAGCGTCCAGCTCCAGCGGCGCCGGTTCCGACATGCCTTCGCCTTCGCCGGTCAGCAGCCACGACATGGAGACGTTCAACACACCCGCCAGCATGGTCAGCTTGTTGGCACGCGGTTCTGCCAGATCCCGCTCCCAAGCGCTGAGAGTGGATTTCTTGATGCCAAGCCGGCGCGCCAGCTGGCCCTGGGTCATCCCGGCAGCTTCCCGTGCGGCCGCCACGCGGTCGCCGAAAGTTGCTGCATCCGGACCGTACCAGTCTGTGTTCTGCTCCGTCATTGCCAGTTCTCCTAAATCCAGTTTCGACGCGGCTTGATCGCCATCTAGCCGCACCCTATGACAGTTATGCGAAACATACAAACCAAGGCCATAGCCCATGTCTTTCCTGTCCGAGACCTTATCCCGCGTCAAACCGTCACCGACCATCGCGATGACCGCAAAAGCCGCCGAGCTGCGGACCGCGGGACGCGACGTCATCGGCCTCAGCGCCGGCGAGCCGGACTTTGACACGCCGCAGAATATCAAGGACGCAGCGGTCGCCGCCATTGCCGCGGGCAAGACCAAGTACACCGCCCCCGACGGTATCCCCGAGCTGAAGCAGGCGGTCTGCGCCAAGATGAAGCGCGACCACGGGCTGGACTACACGCCCGCGCAAGTGTCGGTCGGAACGGGGGGCAAACAGACGCTGTACAATGCGCTGATGGCGACCCTGAATGCGGGCGACGAGGTGGTGATCCCTGCCCCCTATTGGGTCAGCTACCCGGACATGGTGCTGCTGGCCGGCGGCACGCCGGTGATTGCCGAAACTTCGATCCAGACCAATTTCAAGCTGACCGCCGATCAGCTGGAGGTTGCGATCACCCCGAAAACCAAGTGGTTCATCTTCAATTCGCCGTCGAACCCCACCGGTGCGGGCTACAGCCGGGACGAGTTGAAGGCGCTGACAGATGTGCTGCTGCGCCACCCGCATGTCTGGGTAATGACCGACGACATGTATGAGCACCTGGCCTATGACGGGTTCGAATTCTGCACGCCCGCACAGGTCGAACCCGCGCTGTACGGCCGCACCCTCACCTGCAACGGCGTCTCCAAGGCCTATGCGATGACCGGCTGGCGCATCGGCTATGCGGCCGGTCCAGAGCAACTGATCGCCGCCATGCGCAAGGTGCAATCGCAATCCACCTCCAACCCCTGCTCGGTCAGCCAATGGGCCGCGGTGGAGGCACTCAATGGCACACAGGACTTCCTCGCGCCCAACAACGCGACTTTCATCCGGCGCCGCAACCTGGTGGTCCGCATGCTGAACGAAATCGACGGCATCTCCTGCCCGGTGCCCGAAGGCGCCTTTTACGTCTATCCCTCCATCGCCGGGCTGATGGGCAAGACCACGCCCGCAGGCAAGGTGATCGAAACAGACGAGGATTTCGCCATCGCGCTGCTGGAGGAGGCCGATGTTGCCGTGGTGTTCGGTGCCGCCTTCGGGCTGTCGCCGAATTTCCGCGTCAGCTACGCTACATCCGACGCAGCGCTGGAGACGGCCTGCAGCCGCATCCAGGCGTTCTGCGCCGCGCTGACGTAACGGGAGAACAAGACATGAGCGCCGATCTGCCGGACTATTACTTCCGCGTCCGCGAAAACGGCGCTTTTGTCTTTCGCGTGGATACCGAGAACCGCCAGCGGCGGATCGAAATGGATCAGATCGCCGTTGTGAATATCCGCAACGGCGAGATCAAACCGCACGGCCAGCGCGCATTGTCCGAACAGGACATCGCCGAGATCAAATCCTGGATGGAAAGCCGCGCCGCCACCATCGCCGCCCGCGACACCGACGATATCCACCGCGCCATCGATCACCTGAACCTTACCGCCCATTGGGCCAACAGCCGGGCCACGGATGCGCAGCTGGAGGACGTCACCGACGCTTTGCTGCTGGCCATGCACGACCTGCGCGGCGTGCTGGTGCGCAAAAAGGCCGACCGGCTGATGAAGGACCGAAGCGGGGACTGACCTCCCTCCCGCCGGATGCTTCAGCCGCAGAACAGCGACCGCACCGAAAAAGACCGGAACCGGGTCTCCGCCCGCCCGGGGGCCGGGTCTTGCAGGCCTGCCTGGCGCCTGGGCAACAGAGGGCTGCCCAGCACAAACCTTCTGCGCTGCCACAACTGTTCTGCCGTTCCGGCCTCAGGCGCGCGCAACCCCAGCCGCCACTGCAGATGCAGACTCCATCTTTCATGGCGGTCACCACCCAGGCGGAACAGGTGCCGGCTGTCCTGCAGCGGGCGGGGCACCGGCGTCGGCCCGTCCAGACTGGCAACCTGGCAGATATACTGCTCCTTGACCGCGGCCTCCAAATAGGCGCCGCTCCGCGTCAGGGTTATCTTGTGCCCGCCCTTGATCCCTGCGCCGCGGATGGCAAATTCCAGCACCTCCGGCAGCTTGAAGACCCGCGTTTCGGGGCCGAAAAGCCGCCCCTCGCCCTGCCAGCCTGATCCGCTGGCAAAATGCAGTGCATAGCGGCCCGGCGGCACCAGCACCTTGAAGAACGCACCGCCTTTGAAATAGGCCGCCAGCGCTTCCTCGCCGCTGTCTTCGCTGCTTAGCACCAGATAATAATCCGCCCCCGGCGGGCTTTTTACCTGCAGCGGAAACACAGCCGGCAGTCCGGTTTTGTTCCACATCAGCCCGCTCCGGGGCCGCTCAGTCTCTGCCGCGCCGCCCGCAGCCAGGGCGATCAATACCAGGCAGGCCAACAAAGCGCCCCCAAAAGACGTCGGAGAAACAGGACAGGTAACGGAGCTTGCCATAACAGGGGCCTCCTTGCCGTCGGTGGCAGTGTTCCCGCCCAGCATACCACACTGCCCAAGCGGATACAGGGGCGGGTAGCGCAACTATCGGCTGATTAATTTTCCATTAACACAATCCAGATATCACGTCTGGACTGCTGCCGCCTGAGCAGCCCCGCACCCGCAGAACCCGCGGTGCACCGGTACGTCCCGCTTTTGTTCTCAGCTACAACAGGAATCCCTATGCAAAAACCCATTCTGTCTCTGGCCGCTGCCACTGTTTCCACCCTGCTTGCCGGGACCGCAGCTTATGCTGTCGGCGCAGGCGCTGTTGCGGACAGTGTGATTGCCGAACAGCGCGCAGCTCTTGCGGCCAAGACCAAGGGCGCCGGTTTCGGCCCCCAGGCGCCGCGCGACATAGACGCCGCTGCCGGCAGCAACACGCGCAGTTTCCAGGCGGCGCCGGACTATGCGGAGATGAACCTGTGCAACATCCACTTTCACGAGAACGCCGAACACCGCGGCGGTGACTTCACGACTTTCGCCGGCAATGGCGACGGCCACGGCTATGGCACCGGCTACAAATACGACGGCACGCTGACCGCCGCAGAACTGGCACCGCTCGACCATCCCATCGGCGCAACCGAACACGGCGATCTGCAGCCCGGCGACACCATCGAGGTGCATTACGTCCACTCCACCGCCCAGGTGCAGCCCGGCCCGACCCTTGGGTCCTGTCTCAGCGACGCGATCAAGAACCCGCAGCTGCGGGTCGAAGCACAGGTTTTTGTGCTGGTGAACGACGAAAATGCGCTCGACTTCAACGCGCTGGCCTGGGTTGGCAAGGCAAACGGGCTGCATCAGGCCAGCAATATTCCCAGCGATACCGGCACCCCGGTGCAATATGCCGGCTCCACCACCGGCCCCGGCTATAACGAGGACGGCTCCCCCTTCCAGGTCTCCTGGAGCGTGCGCCCCAAGGTCGCCAAGGTGAACATTCATTCCGTCGGCAAATGGCTCGAAGACAATGTCTTTATGGAGGATCACGCCCACGGTGTTCGCAATCTGGTGATGAACCCGGATTTGCTGTCGGACATCAGCCACTAGAAACGGTCGCGCTAAGGCGCTGATTGCTTGTCCGCCGAATCCCCCCACGCAGGACAAGCCAAGGGCTTCGCGCTGCCCGTGCGAAGCCCTTTTTTTCTTTCAGACCGGCAAACTGCCCTCTGCAGCTCAGGACGCCGTGGCGGCGGCGGCGTCTTTCATTGCATCGACGCCTTTCTTCCACAAGTTGCCCTGCCATAGCTCTTCAAGACCCGTTTCACCGCAGGCGCCCTTGGTGGTCAGATAGTCATAATAAGAGGTCGGCTTGTGCCCGGTGATGTTATAGAAATCCGGGCTGCAGCGGGTGTAGAAACCGTTGGTCAGATACTCAAAGAACTCGGCGCGGGTGCTGCCGAAATCGGCCTCGAACTGCTCCATCGACTGGGCGCGGTACGCGATTTCCTTGCCCATCGCGCGGCCCAGATCAGCGGCGATTTCCGCCATCGACTGCGGCGCCGGGCCGGTGATGTCATAGAATTTGTTGCCATGCCGCGCTGGGCCTTCCGCCAGCACCACCGCCGCTACCTCGGCGATGTCGCGGGTGGCGACAAAGGAATTGCGCATATCCCCCAGCGGGTTGGAGAACCAGCCCTCGGCGCCGATGGTGTCGCAATCGGTCTTCAGCAGGTGGTTCATGAAAAAGTTGTTGCGCAGCGCGGTCACGTTCAGACCGGCATCAATCAGCGCTTTTTCGCCCCACCAGTAATGCTGCAGCATCAGCGGAATACCGGCCCCTGCGCGCGAGGCATGGGTATCCGCGTCATAATCGGCGGTGTTGGTATCGGCGCCCATGCAGCTGACCCGCACCACGTGTTTGATCTGATCCTTGCGGCCGCCCAGCGCCTTAGCAAAGTTCAGATGCCCCTCCAGCATCGGGTCCAGCGAGGCGGAATAGACCGCCGAAACACCATCCAGCGCGGCGTCCCAGGTGGCCGGTTCCGACAGGTCGAACTTCACAACCTCATCAGCGCCCAGCGCGGTCAACTGCTCGGCCTTGGCCTCGCTGAAATAGCAGGCACGCACGGTGAAACCGCCTGCGGAGGCAAGACGCGCCACCAGCTCGCGGCCAATGCGGCCGGTGGCCGAGGTGATCAGAACAACGGGTTTGGACATGGGGGATCCTCCTGGTGCCGCGCACCGTCCAAACGGCGCGCGCAAATATTGCAAATCTGCGCAGACCCTACCGCAACAGCCTGGCGCCAAGCCTCCGAAACCCGACGCAAAATGCCATGGTTTCGCCAGACCTCAGGCCGCTGTCACTCGGCGATGTCTTCCGCCCACAGCTCCGGCCTTTCCCGGATGAACCGCTCCATCAGCGCGATGCAGTCCGGGTCCTCGGCAATCACCACCTCCACACCGCGCGAGCGCAAGAACTCCTCGTTGCCGCCAAAATTCTGCGCATCACCGATCACCACCCGCGGGACGCCGAACTGGACAATGGTACCGCTGCACATCATGCAGGGCGACAAAGAGGTATAAAGCACCGTATCGCGATAGGATCTTTGCCGCCCCGCCTTGCGCAGCGCGTCCATCTCGCCGTGGGCAATCGGATCGCCCTTCTGCACCCGCTGATTGCGCCCCTGCGCCACCACCTGACCGCCACGCGCCAGTACCGAACCAATCGGGCAGCCGCCCTCGTCAAATCCCGCCTTGGCTTCCTCAAAGGCAATGCGCAGCAGGCGTGTGTCGTCGTCGGTCATCATCAGGAACGGCCTCTTTCTGAATGGATCCAAAGCTGTTCCCGAAGCCTGCCCAGATGCCCGCAAAGGGTCAACCCCGCGCCGCTCAGACGGCCGCAGCGCCCACCAGCTTGATCGACTGCCGCCAGAACCGGGCCATCAGGAAGACGCCGGCGGCTGTAAGCCCTGCAATCAGCCCCACCCAGACACCAACGCCGCCCCATTCCAGCATAAAACCAAAGACATAAGACGCAGGAATCCCGACGGCCCAATAGCTGAGCACCGCAATCACCATCGGCACACCGGTGTCCTGCACTCCGCGCAGCAGCCCCAGCGCAATGGCCTGCATCCCATCCATAAGCTGAAACAGTGCCGCCGCCGCCAAAAGCCCGGCACCGATCAGCAGGATCTCCGTCTTCTGCGGATCCGCCGGATCAAGAAACAGCGACATCAGCGGATCCGGAAGGGTCAGAAACAGAGTGATCCCAATCACGGACACCACCAGCGACATCACTGTCACAACCTTGCCGCCGCGCGCCATGTGGTCCCGGTCACCCCGGCCAAAGGCATTGCCAGCGCGGATCGTGGCCGCATTGGACAATCCCAGATGCACCATGAACGTCAGCCCCGCCAGCGAGATCGCAATCCCGTGCGCAGCCAGCGGCACCGTGCCCAGCCACCCCATCATCATGGCTGAGGCCGCAAACAGGCTGGTTTCGGCCAGGGTGGTCAGCCCGATCGGCGTTCCCATCCGCAACACCTGCCCCAGCATCTCCCAGTCGGGGCGCTGGAAATTCTTCAGCAGCTCATGCTCCGGCAGCACCTTCAGCGCATAGGCCAGCACCAGCACAAAAGACACCCCGTTGGTCACCAGCGACGCAATCGCCGCCCCGGTGATGCCCAGCTCCGGCGCGCCCCAGTTGCCAAAGATCAGCGCATAGTTCACCAGCGCGTTCAGCACCGCCCCGAACACCGACAGCCACAGCACGATCTGGGTCCGCTCCAGCGCCGCCAGATACGACTTGGCCACCATGTACAAAAGCGCCGGAAAGATCGCCCAGCCTGCAATCCGCAGGTATTCAGCCGCCGCATGGGCAATATCCGCCTTCTGCCCCAGCATCAGCAGTATAGGCTCCGACCACCACAGCAAGGGCATCGCCAGCGCACCATAGAGCAGCGACAGCCACAGCCCCATCCGGGTGCTGCGCCGGATCTGCCGCTCTTCCCCGGCACCGGCCGCGGCGGCCACCATCGGCATCACCGCAAAGGCAAAACCGGACCCCAAAAGGAAGATGGAGAAGAAATAGGTCGCCCCAAGCGTCACCGCCGCCAGCGCCTCTACCCCGTACCAGCCCAGCATCACGGTATCGGTCAGGCCGATTGCAAACTGCGCCACATGGCCGCCGATCAGCGGCAACCCCAGGATGGCTATCGCCCTGGTATGGCCGCGCAGGGACATCTCGGTGTGTTTGGGTGCGAATGTGCTCATACAGCCAGCCTTAGGCGGGACGGTCATTCCCGGCAAGAGCGGAGTTTCCTTGCCCCTGCACAGGCCTATGGTGATATCCTGCACAGAAGGATTTCCCGCCTGCCGCTCAGGAGCCATTCCCGATGACCAACGCCTTTACCCAGCTGATCCCCGATGCCCGCGCCTTTCTGGCAGCGCTTGCGCAGAACAACAGCCGGGACTGGTTCACCGCGCATAAGGATAGGTATGAAGCCCAACTGAAGTCCCCTGCGCTGCGGCTGCTGGACGAAGTTTCCCAAGCCATCACCCGGCGCAGCGGCGACGAAGTCACGGGCAAGTTATTCCGCCCGCAGCGCGACGCGCGGTTTTCCAAGGACAAGACGCCCTATAGCACCCATCTGCACCTGATGTGGACGCTGAACAGCAGCGGCTGTGCGCTGTTTTTCGGGCTGGCCCCGGATTATTGCACCGCAGGCGGCGGCATCATGGGTTTCGGCAAGCCGCAGCTGCCGCGCTGGCGGGCGGCCATCGACGGCGCCTATGGCGACGAGATCGCAGCGCTGACGGACATCCTGGCGCTCAAGGGCTTCGCCGTCAAAGACCCGGAACTGAAACGCGTGCCCGCGCCCTATGGCAAAGCCCACCCGCACGGGCACCTGCTGCAGCGCAAATCCCTGACCTTCTGGCACGGGATGACTGCGCAGGAACAAGCCGCCCCGATGCAGGCGCTGATGTCAGCTTATCTCACCCAGGAGCCGATGTTTGCCCTGCTAGACAGCGCCCTGACCGCGTGATCCTTTACAATGCACGCAGCATGATCTGGACCGCCAGCACCGCCACCACTGCGCCTGCGGCGATTTCCAGCACTGCCGCTGCCCGCAGCGCGCCCGTCCCTTGCAGCTGCGCCAGCGCGCCCTTGCGCAGGGTGACCGCCGCCGCCGCCACCGCCACAGTCACTGTTGCAGTGCCAAGCCCCAAGGCAAAGGCCCCGGCAATCCCGGCCCACAGCACCCCCATGCGCCAGGTCAGAAGCAGCAAGAACACTGCCCCCGTGCAGGGCCGCAGCGCCACCGCGCCGATGATTGCCAACGCGTCGCGCAGCGAGGCGACACCGGCCGCCTCCTCCGCCGTGGGCCCGTGCCGGTGCCCGCAGGCGGCACAAGCGTCTCCCTGTTCATGATGGTGGTGATGCGGGTGATGCCCTTCCGGCCCGCCACCCCGGCTGGCCAACAGCCGCCGCGCCCCGCGCAGCAGCAGCCACAGCCCCACCAGCGCAATCAGCCCGTAAGACAGCGGCGCCAGCACATCCTCGGCCGCAAGGGTCAGCTGCTCCCGCCCCCAGTCCAGCAGCAGCAGCCCGCCCGCCACCAGCAGCACCGCAGTGGCCGCCTGCGCCAGCGAAGACGCCACCGCCAGCCCGGCCAGCCGCGCCAGCGGCACCGGCTTGCCCATGCCATAGCCGCCGATCACCAACTTGCCATGCCCCGGCCCGGCGGCATGAAAGAACCCGTAGGCAAAACACAAACCAAGCAACGCCGTCAGCGCTCCGGGTTCACCGGCCCGCAAGGCCCGCAGCCCCCGCGCCATCGCATTCTGCGCCTCGCGCTGGCCTTCGCCCGCCCAGGCGGCAACAACGCCTGCACCGCCGAAGCCCCACAGCCAGGCGGCGGAAACCGCAACAGCCAGCACTGAAACTGCCAGAAAAGCCCGCACCTTACGCCCCGCAGCTCAACTGCACGGTATCGGCAAAAGCTGCCCCTACCTTAGGATACGCCGCCTCTGCCTGATCCGCGGGCATCGCATAGAGCAGCTCTTCAACTTTGGTATAGGCCGCGTCCAGATCCGGCGGGGTGACATGACCTTGGCAGCCCCCCGAAACCTCCAGCCCGCCGGTCAGGGTATAGGCCGTGTAATAAGTTGGATCATAGGCCTTGATCATCACCCCGTCCGCGGCCTGCGGCTGCGCCAGAACGCGCCGGTGGCGGGTGCTGATGCGCCCCCCGGCGACCTCGGTGGACAGATGCTCCGGCGCTCCGAGCGCCAGCGCAGCCCCATCCCGGGTCAAATAGGTGTCGCCCTGAAACCCCTCGGTCCACGCCAAGTCGAACCCCTGCAGCCCGGCCAGTTCCGCGGCTGTCAGCGCACCGTCATAATCGCCGTCCAGCCCCCGGTCCTCAAAAATAAGCAGTGAATAGAACTCGTCATAGGCCCAGGTGATCTCCACTGCCTGCAACTGCCCGGTATCCGAAACAATCACCTTCAGCGCGGTATCGACAAAAATATGCGGATGCGATCCGGCGCCCTGCGGCACCAGCAGCGCAAACGAAAGCAAAGGAACAAAACGTTTCATGGCCACAGCTTTACGCCCCAATCCGCCCCCCCGCAACAGCCGCGCACCTCACCAGCAGGCTTCTGCCCGCCCGCTTCTTTCTGGCCGGAAATGTCTACCGTGGACCTTTGGTCAACATCCTGGCGCAACGATGGCAAGGGCATTGAGCGTGGAGACACCAAATATCGGAACGCTCAATGCCCTTGCGGATTCAGCAAAGCAGCTGTTGAGTAAAACACGGTGAAAGCTGGCTGAGAGCCCCAACTGTACATTAGATTTTTTCGCTGCGCGCGCTCGCAGCAGCAAAATCGCTGCGGCTGCATCATTTTCGGCTCCGCTGCGCGCCGTGAAAACCAGCCGTTCAGGCATGCTGCAGCAATATCTGTCACACGAATTCACAGGTTGCCGGGCTCTACCGCCGTTGCCCCTGTCCATGTTTCTGGACGGGCTGATGGCGCTGCACGGTGCCGGGCACTTGAGACTCTTCGGAGATCTTGTGGGATTGGCAGACGCACCCGCCTTCGCTGAATGGTCGGCCCCGCTGCGCAAGATCGACTGGGTTGTTTATGGCAAACCGCCCTTCGGTGGGGGTAATGCATGTCGAAGGCGGGTCATCCGGGCCATCATTACCGGGCGGCGCGCCCGCCGCCTTCGGCTGGAAACTCTTCATCGACGCCTAGGCCTTTATGAGCGTGCCATCGACCGAGAAGTGGTCGCCCGACAGGAGTGGCGCGACCTCGTGATGAGCCAGGATCGCCGCCATCACCTTGCGCGACATATCGGCTGTCAGCAGCCGGTCACGGTTTTTGGTAAACACCGTGGGAACCCAAACAGGGTCATCGATCCCGAGGCCGCCAAACCAGCGGAACAGCAGATTATACTGTATCTGTTCCATCAGTTGCCGCTCGGAGCGGACCGAAAACAGGATTTGCAGCAGGCTGGCCCGCCTCTCGGGACATTGCTACGCAATGCCCTGACGGTGACAGATCAGCCGTTCCGGTGGGATCGAGGGGCGGCCGAAACCAGTGTAAAGCGCCTCGAATTCGGCATCCAGGCTGGCCAGCGCGTCACTCACGACCTGCCTGATCTTGCGGAGCGGGTGCCGCGCGGGGATGTGCTCTTCCAGATCGACATGACTGAAAAGCGATCCGCTCGCTTCATCCGTCCCGCGCATCATCACCCCCGCCAAGTTGTGCTGAGGGTGAAACATGTTCCTCAGGCCGCGTCGAGCCCCGACTTCTTCAGCAGCCTGTTCTCATGATCGTTGTCAACCCCTTGTTTCATAGCAGCTTCTTCCGGCGGGGCCGGTCAGAGCGTGATGTGGATGCGCAGGGTAGGAGACGGAACTGAGACGACGGTTGAGTAAGCTCTCATGCGCGGGTTGGTTACCGCATGACCGTGGTTTCGTCCTGGGGCTGCCTTGCTCTAAGGATCGGGCATCTACAGTGTCGGCCCATAACAGGGCACAAGGGTTCCCCACCGCGTTCCGTCCCCAACCCTGCGCACCGGAAAGGGTCGAGGCGTTGTTGCTCGTGGTCTCCTCAGGCTTTGGCGGGTGAGACGGTGCGGGCGATCGCCCAGATGAAGCCGACCATCTCGCGCGCGATCGCCGTGATGACCACCACTTTGGCTTTTCCGGCCGCAATCAGATGCCGATAGCGCTGGCACATCCTGAGGGCGTTGTTGCAGAGCTCTGAGTTCTAAGGATTCACATCACGAATCCATGCGGTTAGACGGGGCAGATGAGCAAGCCCGCACCTGCCCGCTACCGTACGACGAATTGGTCCAGCTACAACGATGCGCTCAGAAAGCACGGGTCGCTTCTGATCTGGTTGGACGAAGAGATGACCTGGCTCGCGCCGCATGATGGCAGCCCCGGTCGCCCTGCGGTTTTCTCGGATGCGGCAATCCAGTTCTGCCTGTCGATCAAGGTTCTGTTCAAGCTGCCTCTCCGGCAGACCGTCGGGATGGTCACCAGCCTTTTGCACCTGGCGGGTCTGGACTGGCCCGTTCCGGATTTCTCTACGCTGTGCCGCCGACAGAGTGAGATGGGACCGTGGCCCCAGTGGGGCCGCGTAAGCCCATAGAACGCTGGCCGTCCAGATCCCATATCGCCGCGCCGATGGGCCGCTGAACCTGCTTGTGGACAGCACCGGGATCAAGTTCCTTGGCGATGGTGAGTGGCAGGCCCGCAAGCACGGCGTTCAGGGGCGGCGCCAATGGCTGCCCGGCAGTTGATTGCAGAGCAATCAATGAGAGGGGCGCAAGGTTCCTCTTGCGATGGACGCTGCCACGTCTGACATCCGTGCCGTCGAATTCACCCCCAGCCGCGACGGCCCCTCTCGTGGTTATGCTGCGCAAACCACTGCCGGGCAGTGGACAGCCCGGTCTTACCGGACTTGTTGGGTCAGTTCCCCGAGGACGAAGACATCGGCACCGTGATCGCCGATGGTGCCTATGACACGCGACGCTGCCATGCCGCGATCCTCGAACGCGACGCGGCCCCGATCATCCCGATCCGCAAGAATGGCCGGTTGTGGAAAGAAGATTGTCCGGCTGCGCAGGTCAGAGACGAAACTCTGCGAGCCACCCGACACTACGGTCGAGCCTTCTGGAAGCGCTGGACAGGATACCACGTCCGAAGCCGGATCGAGGCAAAGATGCGCTGCTTAAAGGCATTCGGCGAGCGCATTGCCGCAAGAGACCCCGACCGCCAAACCGCCGAGATCCATATCCGCATCGCACTCATCAACCGCTTCAACGCACTCGGCACCGCTGAGATTATCCGCGTCGCCTAAGTTCGGAGGGGAAAGGGGGAGCCAGGCCTCAAGAGCGAGTTCTGCAACAATGCCGCGTGGATCTGACTTCGTGCCTGCCCCCGGAAATGCGGCGGTGGCCTTTCAACGTCCCTGAATCTTGGGCGTGCGGCGCAAGTCCAACGATGGCGGCTGCTTTACCCTTGGTCAGTGAGCCAAGCTCAGGCACATATGCTAAGCACGCCGCAGCCGTTTTGGGGCCAACACCGACCACGGATTTCAGCAAGTCCGACTTGCTCCGAAACCCGGGTGTCGATGATATCAGCTTGCCGGTTTGTTCATCCAGCTCGTTCATATCTTTGGTCAGGGCGCGGATATGGCGTTTCAAGGAGCGCTCAACGGCCCTGATTAGCCGGTTCTGTTCCTTGCGGATCATCTGGGCAAGGCCATCGCGACGCCGCCGTAGCCCACGTAGCTCGGCTGTTTCCGTGCCAGGCGGCTGCCAAAGGCGCAGATCCTCTGATTTTGCGGCAAAGAGTGCGAGCATTCTTGCGTCCACCTGGTCTGTCTTGGCTGACAATCCGGGATACTTCGCAAAGTTCCGTGTCCGTGTGCCATGTGCGCGATGGACAGGCAGCTCCAGATCGACACAGGACTGAAGAACGTGCCGTTCATAGCCTCCAGATGCCTCGCAAACGACAAATGGGATGCCGCCTTTCCTCTTTGTCTTGAGAAACCGTTTGATGGCCGTGACGCTGTTGGGACTTGTCACCTGCCGATCATCGGGCAACCTATGCACCGTCAGACTGGCCTTCGAGACTTCGAATGCAATGATGTTGGTGCGGTCTGCCTTGCTGAAGTTACTGCTGATGTCGTTATCCTTGATTAGGCTCGGCCGCGAAGGCCCTTCTGCCGTTCGGATGGCCGGACAGATGTGACGGGCGGCAAGGTTCTTTGCGACCGTTGAGCAGGTCTTCCTCGGGTTGGCCTGCCCGCCACCAGCTTCCCGAATTGCCATCCGGGAAACCGACCGGCTTCATCTTTTCAGAAGAGAAAATAGAGGCAATGTCTTACGCATAACCCTGGGGTGAGGCCGGAAGGCCAAGAGGGCAGCGCCCCTTCTTGCAACCCAAAACCGCAAGAGCCCGCCGATAGCCCCCCCCGATCCGCCGAGTTAACCGGCAGCCTCCCGCGCCACTGCCGCGATTGCCGCCCGCACATCCGCCTCGCGGCTGCGGTGGTTGGTGATTGCCGCGCGCAGCATCACCCGGCCTTGCGAACGGGTGGTGGAAAACACCGCCTCGCCGCTTTCCTGCAGGGTCTGGGCAACCCGCGCGTTGACCTCGGATTGCGCCTCAGGTTCCAGATCGCTGCGCGCGGTGAACACGCAGACATTCGACACCACCGGCGCCCCCAGTGCCATATCGGGTTGCGCCTCAATTTGCGCCGCCATATGTGCCGCCAGCTCGCAGTTCCCTGTAATGGCTTCCGAAAACGCCGCCTCGCCATAGGTCTCCAACGCGGTCCAGACCTTTAACGCCCTATTGCCGCGGCTCAGATCAATGCCGTAGTCGCAGAACCACGGCTCACCGCCCGCCAGCCCGCGCTCGGCCCCCTCCAGATAGGATGGCCGCGCCGAAAACGCCGCCCGGTGCTCATCTTCGTTGCGCAGCAGCGCCATGCCGCAATCATAACCCACATACATCCACTTATGGAAATCCAGCGCAATGCTGTCGGCCCGTCCGATCCCGTCGGACAACGACCGCCAAGGCGCGTGCGCAATCCGCGTCCAGGCGCCGAAAGCCCCGTCCACATGCAGCCACAGCCCCAGATCCGCCGCCGCATCGGCCAGCGCATTCAGATCATCATACAGCCCCAGATCCACCGATCCGGCCGTGCCCACCACCAGGAACGGCACCGCCCCGGCAGCCTTGTCTTGCGCCACCATCGCCGCCAATGCCGCGCAGTCGATCTGTCCACCAGCCAAGGGCACTTTGCGCAGATTGTCCGAGCCGATGCCCAAAAGCTCCACCGCCTTCAGCGTCGCATTATGAACACCCTCGCCCGCATAGGCCGTCAACCGCGCCTCACCCTGGCCGGATTTGCGCAAATCCTTCAGTACCCGCAGCCGGGCCGCCTGAAAGGCAATCACCGTCGCCTGCGAGGTGCCGGTCACCAGCAGCCCGCTGGCGCTGTCCGGCATCCCCATCTTCTGGCGGGTCCAGTCCACCACGGCGCGCTCCATATAGTTCGCACCGTGATCGCGCCCGCCCATATTGGCATTGACCGCCGCCGCCGCCATTGAGCTGATCAGATCCGTTGCCAGTCCTGATCCCTGCACCCATCCCCAGAACCGCGGATGGGTATTGCCGCCATGATAGGGCAACACGTCGCGGATGATCCGGTCCACCGCCTCCTGCGGCCCCCGCGCCTGTGCCGTCACCGCATAGCGCGCATCAATATCCTCGGGCACCGGTTGCCAAGGGCGCTCCGCAGCCTCTTCCATCTGGTCCAGCGCCGCCTCCAGCATCCGCTGCGCCTCCGCCCGGAACGCCGCCCAGTCCTGCGTCTTGATCCCCTTGTCAGCCACTTGGCGGCCCTCCTCATGCCATTCGTTGGCCAAGGTTTAACTCGCAGGCTGTTTCCCTGCACGGGAAATATCGACGCAAGCGGATAACCGGAACTTACCTTCGGCGCAGTGAAAACAACCGCTCTCCGCCCGCCCCGGCCGCCTTATCCACAGCCCCATGCGCCCCTCTTCCACCCGGCCCCGACACCTGCCATAATGCCTCCCAATCAACACCAAGGAAGAGCAGTTTCCGCACATGGCCGACGACCTCCTCAGCACGCCTGCAGCCGACACCTATGACGCCTCCTCAATCGAGGTGCTGGAAGGCCTCGAACCGGTCCGCCAGCGCCCCGGCATGTATATCGGCGGCACCGATGAGCGCGCGCTGCACCACATGGTGGCCGAGATCCTCGACAACTCGATGGACGAGGCCGTCGCGGGCCATGCCAACCGCATCGAAGTCACCCTGAACGCGGATTATTCCGTCACCATCACCGACAACGGCCGCGGCATTCCGACCGACCCGCACCCCAAGTTCCCGGATAAATCCGCGCTTGAGGTGATCCTCTGCACCCTGCACGCAGGCGGCAAATTCTCCGGCAAGGCCTATCAGACCTCCGGCGGCCTGCACGGCGTCGGCTCCTCGGTGGTGAACGCGCTGTCGGATTCGCTGGTGGTCCAGGTGGCCAAGAACAAGGAACTGTTTGAGCAGCGCTTCTCCCGCGGTCTGCCGCTGGGTCCGGTGGAAAAAATCGGCGCCGCCCCCAACAAGCGCGGCACTTTCGTGACCTTCCACGCGGATGAGCAGATCTTTGGCTCTCACCGGTTCAAGCCCAAGCGCCTGATGACCCTGGTGCGTTCCAAGGCTTATCTGTTCTCCGGCGTCGAAATCCGCTGGAAAACCCATATCGACGACGGTGAAACCCCGGCCGAGGCCACCTTCCACTTCCCCGGCGGGTTGCGCGACTACCTGAGCGAAGTCCTGGGCAAATCCTCGGTCTATGCAGACGCGCCCTTTGCCGGCAAGGTCGAGTTCCGCGAGAAATTCAACGCGCCGGGCTATGTCGAATGGGCGATCAACTGGACGCCGTCCCGCGACGGTTTCACCCAGTCCTACTGTAACACCGTCCCCACGCCCGAAGGCGGCACGCATGTGGCGGGCTTCTGGGCTGCGATCCTCAAAGGCATCAAGGCCTACGGCGAGCTGGTTGGCAACAAGAAGGCGGGCAACATCACCCGCGACGACCTGATGGCCGGCGGCTGCGCGCTGATCTCCTGTTTCATCGCCGACCCGGCTTTCGTGGGCCAGACCAAGGACCGGCTGTCGACCGAGTCCGCCTCGAAAATGGTGGAAAACTCGGTCCGCGACCATTTCGACAACTGGCTCGCCGCCGACACCAAATCGGCCGGCGCCATTCTCGATTTCCTGGTGCTGCGCGCCGAGGAACGCCTGCGCCGCAAGCAGGAGAAAGAGACCCAGCGCAAATCGGCCACCAAGAAACTGCGCCTGCCCGGCAAGCTGACTGACTGCACCTCGAAAGACCGCGCCGGCACCGAATTGTTCATCGTCGAGGGCGACTCGGCCGGCGGCTCCGGCAAGGGTGCCCGCAACCGGGTCAATCAGGCGCTGCTGCCGCTCAAGGGTAAGATCCTGAACGTGCTGGGGGCGGCCTCCAACAAGATCGGCACCAACGCCGAAATCCGCGACCTCTGCGAGGCGTTGGGTGTCGGCACCGGCACCAAATTCAACCTCGACGATCTGCGCTATGACAAGATCATCATCATGACCGATGCGGACGTCGACGGCGCCCATATCGCATCGCTGCTGATGACCTTCTTCTTCACCCAGATGCGGCCCCTGATTGACGGCGGTCACCTGTATCTCGCCTGCCCGCCGCTGTTCCGCCTGACCCAGGGTGCGCGCCGCGTCTACTGCCTCGACGAGGCCGAGCGCGACAAATGGCTGGAAAAGGGCCTCGGCGGCAAAGGCAAGATCGACGTCTCCCGCTTCAAGGGTCTTGGCGAAATGGACGCCAAAGATCTGAAAGAAACCACCATGGACCCCACGACCCGCAAGCTGATCCGCGTCACCATCGACGAGGACGAACCCGGCGAGACCGGCGAGCTGGTCGAACAGCTGATGGGCAAGAAACCCGAGCTGCGCTACCAGTATATTCAGGAGAACGCGAAGTTCGTGGAGGAGCTGGATGTTTGAGTAGATTTAATGACTTAAAAAGATCCGAAAAGAGGACTGTTGACAAGGCATTGGACATGGAAGGCGGCTATGTCCTGGATTTCAGCAACAGAACGATTGAGGAACACTTTGAGGATGAATTCGGTATCGAATTCTACTCGTATCAATATGCAGCCAATGGCAATAGCAAGGCAAACAGATTGCGTACGATCCTTGCAACGCTCGAGGGGCCAAAAGCGGCTTTAGTTCTCAAGAACCTGTGGGACGTGCGAAACACTCTTCCCTTGTACGGCAATGCAGCCGAGCCAAGTCAAGAAGACAAGCTGCGCAAAGCTTATTTTAGCATTGTAGGTCAACTGGAGGGCGCCAACCCCGCTATCGACTTGAAGGCGTTCGAGAATTTTGACGACTCAGACACTCTTCATGCCCTACTTCAATCTATTGAAAGGGACATACGTGACGACGCACCAGAGGCAGCAATCGACCGCCTACATCTCTTCTGTGTGAAGAGATTTCGACATCTACTCGAAGTGCGTCAAATAGCTTCTGAAAAAGATGAGCCACTCAATAGTCTTGTTGGAAAATACAAGAAAGCGCTGGAGGCAGAGGGTGTCATTTCTCCAATGTCACTAGTCTTCATCCGTTATTCAATAGCGGTTTTTGAGAAGTTCAACGCGATCCGGAATGACCGCTCACTCGCTCACGACAACACGTTACTAGATCCGAGAGAAGCTCGTTTCATTTTTGACGCTGTCGGTGCAGTACTCAGATTTATTAAGGGCATCGACGATGATTTCGGGGGATAAACTATAGTCCCACAACACAAGGCCCGCGCCTGACCTTGGGAGGGCGCGAATGCGCCTTCGTCATGCTGAAAGCACGCCTCCGGCTTGATGGGAAGGTCAGGCGCGGGCCGTGCGGCTGACGCCTCACGTCCCAAGAGCAATCCTGCCAGCGCCGTACTTTGATTTACACTGTTGGGTGCGAAGGGCTCCGCCCGTCCGAACCTCAAACGCTCCCCCGGAGCGTTTGCCGCTGCGCGGACCGGCTCGAACTCCCGGATGTAAAGTCGGACACGGGCCGTACGGCTGACGCCCCACATGCAAAGGGGCACACCGCCCCACCATTCACCTTTGTGCAAATTCTCCCGCCCCCTGCCCGGCAGCCGGCTTTGCCGCCGAGAGGGGAGGCATCCAGCAATAGGTCTGCGCCTGCCGGGAGGCAGGCAGGCGCAGACCGGGCCGCAAGCGCCCCGGTCTTCAGGGCTCCGCCCGTTCGCAAGCGAAACCATCCCCCGGATGGTTTCCGGGCGCTTGCTCACTGTTGCGCCAAACCCCAAACCACCGCACGCCCCGCTTGCGCGCCCTTAACCCCGATCTGCCATACTCCAATGCGTCGCGACACCGGTGCGGACTGACACCCCGCACCAACAGGAGATACGGGCCCCCCCAGGACCACCCCCTCATCGGGTGCAGGGGTTTTCCGCAAACAGGAAGCTTTCAAGCGGACATGGGGTCTTGCGATCCCCATCCGGCCCTTCGCCACTGGCCCATCCGGGCTGTGGCGGCGCCGCCACTTTTTCCCGGCCAGACCATCCCGGCCTTAAGCGCATAGCGGCCAAACGGCCCCCGGAACAGCAATTCACCCGGACCGGGATCCCCTCCCGCCCGGCCACAGTCATGCGCGCCGCCCGCCGCATGACGCTTACGTGATGCCTGTTGCCTGAAACCCCTTTCTCTTCTTATGGTTAGGCAAGCCAATCACAGCAAAGAGACCGGGCATGAATTTCATCGCAAACAACCAGCTGCCCCTGCTATTGCTGTTCTTCCTCACCGGCCTTATCGGCACCATCTTCCTGTTCCGCAAACCGGCCGGCCACCGCGCCTGGAAACTGGCGGACCTCGTGTGGGTGGTGCTTGGCGGCTTTGGCGCGCTGGTGGCGGTGATCTCCGGCATTTACGCTGCCGACAGCTCAAAACTCGAACGCCAGATCGACATCGCCTATGCCGCCACAGCCGCCTTTGACCGCGACGCCGCCCGCTTCCGCCTTCGGTTCTGCGACCCCGCATATGACGCCGACATCGCGGTCTTGTGCGAAAAGGTCGAATTCCTCTCCGCTTCCACCGCAGGCAACGCCGAACTGCCCCTGTTTATCGCGGTAACAAATGAGGTGGCGCCGCTGCAGGGCCTCAACTTCCTGTTCGGCACCGGCGGGGACGACATGGACGAGATGAAACACATGGAAGCCAAGGCCAGCGCATTTAACCCGGAAGCGTTTCTGGTCTTCACCTCGCTCGACGCCCCTGCCCAGGCCGCCGTCGACAACATGCGCCGCAAGGTACCCGCCATCGCCGGCGACTACCTGATCATCGCACGAGCCTATGACGACCTGATCACCCATGTGTCCAAGCTGAAGGACGAATGGGAATACCTGCAGGCCAATGCCCATATCCTGGTGCTGCAGATCATCGCGCTGTGCCTTGTCAGCTTTGCCGCCCCCTTCCGCCTCGGCAAATCCATTGTCGAGCTGCGCCGCCCCCGCTAACCTCACCGGAACGCCACACCGGAGCCGCCATGCGATCCTTTGACGACATCCACGCCATCTCAGCAGACCGCCACGGCGGGCCGGAGGCGCTGGAGGAAAAGCTCGCCAAACCCGACCCCAAGGTCACGGAGCTGCCCGAGGACCGCTGGCTCGCCACCATGACCAAATGCATCTTCCAGGCGGGCTTCAACTGGAAAGTGATCGAGGCCAAATGGGACGGCTTTGAGGAGGTCTTTCACGGATTTGACCCCGGCCCTTGCGCCTTTATGGCTGAAGAGGAATTCGACCGGATCCTGCAAGACACACGGGTTGTCAGAAACGGCGCCAAACTGGCAACCGTGCGCGAAAACGCCTCCCTGCTGATGGAACTGCGCGCCGAGGGCGGCGCGGGCCGGGTGCTGGGCGGCTGGCCCTCCACCGACTACATCGGGCTTTTGGACATGCTCAAAAAGCGCGGCAGCCGGCTTGGCGGCAACACCGGCCAATACGCCATGCGCTTTGCCGGGCGCGACAGCTTCATCCTGTCCCGGGACGTCACCGCCCGGCTGATCACAGAAGGGGTGATCGACAAGCCCGCAACCTCCAAAACCGCGCTGAAATCCGTGCAGGCCGCTTTCAACACCTGGATGGAGCAATCGGGCCGCTCGCTCACCGAAATCAGCCGTGTGCTGGCGATGAGCTGCTGACCGGATGGCAATGCACACATGATCCGCGCCCTGCTTCTTGCCCTGCTCGCTCTCTCCGCCTGCGGCCGGCCCTTGACGGACACAGAGCGCGCTTATCTGGCCGGGCTGCACGGGTCCAGCCTGAACGCCGGCAAGGTGCGGATCGTGCGCGGCGCACCTGTGGGGGCGGTCACCTTCCGCCGGATGCCGCGCCCGCGTGTAACCTGCCGCGAACGTATCCTGCCGCCGGTGACGGAGGAGGTCGTCACCTCCTCACCCGCTGCGGTGGCCCTGTTCAACCGGATCTTCTTTGCCAGGGTCTGGTACACGGAAAACTACCTTCCGGACTACCCGGACAAGCTGCACCTGGTCGAGGCGATGCTGCTCGCACATGAAGTCACCCATGTCTGGCAATGGCAGAACCGCAAGCAAACCGGCTATTCGCCGCTGCGGGCTGCGGCAGAACACGGCCGGAACCGCGACCCCTATCTGTTCGATCTCGAGGGCGAACCGGATTTCCTCACCTATGGATTTGAACAGCAGGGCGCCATCATTGAGGAATACGTCTGCTGCCGCGCCCTGGCCCCGCAGGCGGCACGCACCCGCCGGCTGCACGGGATGCTGGCGGCGGCGATGCCGGTCAGCGCCCTGCCGCAAAACCGCGAAAGCGATGTCTACCTGCCCTGGAAGGACGCCGAACTGCGCGGCATCTGCGACTGACCCCGTCGTTTTCTTGCAATTAGCGCGGCCCTGGAAAATCAAACTTGCTTCAAATTTACCAGGGCCGGAATCCGCGCCGCAACGTAGCACTTGTTTTGCCAAGTGAATTCCGGTCACAACTCTCGCAAGCAATCTTCAGGAGCCGCCCGATGACACAATACGCCCTCATCATGCTGGCCGCGGGCCTTGGCATCCCGGTGCTGGCCGCCCTGAATGCGGCCCTGGGCAAGCTAATCGGCTCCCCCGCCTCAGCCGCTGTGGTGCTGTTCCTGATCGCGCTGATTGCCACGATCCTCTATTGCCTGATTGTTGGCCCGCAAGCCTTGGCAAAAATCCCCGCCGCGCCCAAACACCTGCTGCTGGCAGGCGTTCTGGTGGCCTTCTACGTGCTGTCCATCACCCATGTCGCGCCGCATTTCGGCGTTGGCAACGCGGTGTTCTTCGTGCTGATCGGCCAGTTGATTTCAGCTGCAGCCATCGACCACTACGGGCTGTTCGGCGCCCAGATCAGCCCCCTGACCCTGACCCGCACAGCCGGAATTTCGGTAATGGCGCTGGGGGTCTGGATCACCCAGATGGCGTGAGCCGCGAAAACCGGGAAAAGAACAAGACTGCCGTTGCCCTTGCGGCAGTTCAGCGCTTCCAGCAAGAGCAACGAGACATGACAAAGCGCCTTCTCACTTATGCCGCTGCATTCTTGGCAGGATTTCTAATTTGGGTTTTCTTCACAGTAATGGAAGCGATGAACCCGTTTCTTCCTTGGCAGTATCCGGCTCTCGCTTTGTTCACCGGAATGTCCTTCCCCGGCGGAGCCACACCAGGCCTGCACTTCCTGAACCATGTGGCAGAAACCTGGTTTCCCTTCTTGGCTGCATTTCTCGCCGCCAAAGTATTGACGCGGAAGCGAGCAAGGTTCCTGGGCGCGCTCACATTGTATGCTGCTTTTCTGGTTTGGTCCCTTGCGATGGCCGTGCTGGTCAGCAAGGGGGTCCCATTGGAGACCATATTCACGATCGGCCTTTTGGGAACCCTTGCTGGAGGGGCTGTTATTTACCTGCGCTCAGTTGATCCGATCCGCCCTTCAAAACACCCGGATTAACTGGCCAGGGTGACAGCAGGCTGGCGGATTTTTTCACCCGCACCTCTACCCCTTGCCGGTGATCTTGATGTTGCCTTCCACTTGCGCACCGCTTTCGGTGGCCATGCTTTGGGCAGACACATCCGCCTTCACCTGCGAGCTGGAGGCAAGCCGCAGGTCCTCGCACTGGATTCTGCCGCTGTAGGTGCCCTCAACAGTCACCGATTGCGCGCTCAGGGCGCCGTCAACCGTGCCGCCCTGATGCACTGTCACCGCCTGCGCCGAAAGATCCCCAACCACTCGGCCGCGGACTTCGACGCTGCCTTTGCTGGAGGTGATATTGCCCTCAACAGTCACATCTTTTTCGATAACGGAATTCACCACGTCTCAGCCCTTTCTGCGCATTCCCGGCCAGCCTAACCTGCCAGCTCCGGTTTGAACACCTGATAGCAAACCCCGCCACCAGGCCATAGCCCGCTCCCGGCACCGCCGGCAAGGTTCCGCCTGCCGCTGCCTCCCCCGCTTTCACCTTTTCGAAAATACTCTCGCCGAAGGCATTGCGCCGCCAAGGCGCAATTTGCTCACATGGCCACCAGCAACCCCTCCTGCAGCTTCACCTGCCGGTCCATCCGCGCAGCCAGCTCCAAGTTGTGGGTGGCAATCAGCGCCGACAGGCCGGTGCCGCGCACCAGTTCCATCAATGCAGCAAACACCTGATCCGCAGTACCGGGATCCAAGTTTCCGGTCGGCTCATCCGCCAGCAGAACCCGCGGCGCATTGGCCAGCGCGCGGCAAAAGGCGACCCGCTGCTGCTCGCCGCCCGACAGCGCCGCGGGGCGGTGACCGGCGCGGCCCGCCAGCCCGACTGTGGCCAAAAGATCCGCCGCCCGCGCGGCTGCGGCTTTTTGCGAGGCCCCATTGGCCAGCTGCGGCAGCACGATGTTCTCAAGCGCCGTGAACTCCGGCAGCAGGTGGTGGAACTGATAGACAAACCCCACCTCCTGACGGCGCACACGGGTGCGGCGGCGGTCGCCCTTGCGGCTCACGTCCTCGCCGGCCACCCGCACCTCGCCCGCGTCCGGCGTGTCCAGCAGCCCGGCGATATGCAGCAGTGTTGATTTACCGGCACCGGAGGGCGCCACCAGCGCCACAACCTCCCCCGCCTGCAAGGTCAGATCAGCACCGCGCAATACTTCCACCTGACCGGGCGTGCCCTGCAGATAGGATTTGCTGATCCCTGTCAGCTCCAACGTCAGTTCACTCATAGCGCAGCGCCTCCACCGGATTCAGCCGCGCCGCGCGGCGGGCCGGGAAAATGGTCACAAAAAACGACAGCCCCAGCGACAGGCCAACAGCCGACAGCACATCGCCCAGCCGCAACTCGGCCGGCAGCGCATAGATGCCGCGGATCGACGGATCCCAGACGCCGCCGCCCATCAGATAATTCACAAACGAGAAGATCGGATCGATATACAGCGCAAAAAGGCACCCCAGCAGCACCCCGAACAGCGTGCCCAGCACCCCGGTAAAGGCGCCGCAGATGAAAAACACCCGCATCACCGATCCTTCGCTGAGGCCGATGGTGCGCAGGATGCCGATGTCGCGACCCTTGTTCTTGACCAGCATGATGAGGCCCGAGACGATGTTCATCGCTGCAATCAGCACCAGGATCGACAGGATGATGAACATCACATTGTCCTCGACCTCCAAGGCCCGCAGGAACCCGCCCGAGGCATCGCGCCAGGTCCAAACGCCTGCGGTGCCGCCAGCTGCCCCCAGAATTGCAACCGCCATGGCATCAACGTCTTCCGGATCCTCCACCATCACCTCGATCTCATCCGCCGTGCCTTCGCGGTTGAAGAACCCCTGCGCTTCGGCAAACGGCAGATAAACACGGGTACGGTCGATGTCCCAGCGCCCGGCGGTGAAGACATAAACCACCTCATAGGCGTTGACCCGCGGGCTGGTGCCAAAGGCGGTCTTGACCCCGTTGGGCGAGATCAGCTTGATCTTGTCCCCGACCGAGACGCCAAGTTCCCGCGCCACACCGGAGCCAATAGCGATACCATCGTCAAAGCGCGCCAGATCGCCCAGCGCCTCCGCGCTTTGGGCGACACCGGGGATGCCTTGAATATCAGCCGCTGAGATGCCGAACACCTCAACCCCTGCATTGCGCTGGCGCCGGTTTGCCATCACCTGGCCTTTGACCAGCGGGGCCGCGCGGGTCACGCCGGGCACGGCGGCCACTGTTTCAGCCAGCGCCTGATAGTCTTTCAGCGAGCGGTCCAGCACCCCGGATTCCGTCACCTCTCCGTAGGAATAAAGCGTCACATGCGCGTTGGCGCCCAGAATGGTGCCGACAAATTCCGACCGGAAGCCCGAACGTACTGCCAGCGTGGCAATCAGCGCAAACACCGCCAGAGTGATGCCGATGAGGCTGATCCAGGTCATCACGCTGACCCCGCCCTCGGCCTTGCGGGCGCGCAAGTACCGCCAAGCGATGATCCATTCAAATCGTGAAAACGGCGGAGGTGTCGTAGCCATGTGCTGTCCTGCCCGGAAATTTTGCTGCAACCTGTGCTGCCGGAGGCTTGGGGTCAAGATGTGGTTGCCGGCCCGGCCCTTTTTCCGCCGGCCGCAGCCGAAGCCGCAAATCTTTTTAGAAAAGATTTGCCAAGAGTTTTCCTCAAAACTCTTGGACGCCGGTCACAGGCTCCTCTGCCGGGCGTCACCGCAACGTGACTTGCCGCAAACGCCTATTGCCTTGCATCTGCGCCGTAAGCAGGGTGTACCGCGCTGGTTACGGTTTTTTACGGGTGAGGACGATGGACAGATACTTCAAGCGCGCGCTGCCGCATCCGTCACCGCGGGCTGTGATCACCGCCGGGCTGGGTGCCTTTCTGGCAATTGCAGCGCTGTCGCTGCTGACCACCCATGCCAATCTGCTACTGCTGATCGCGCCTTTTGGCGCCAGCTGCGTGCTGCTGTTCTCCGTTCCCGCCAGCCCGCTGTCGCAGCCTGCCAACGTAATAGGCGGCCACCTTCTGGCCACTGCTATCAGCCTCGGGCTTAATGCCGTGCTGCCGGAAGCCTGGTGGGCACTGGCGCTGGCGGTGGGTCTGTCGATTGCGGTGATGGCGGCTTTGCGCCTCACCCATCCGCCTGCCGGCGCCAATCCGCTGGTGGTCTTTGCCACCGATCCCGGCCTGTCCTTCCTGCTGTTCCCGGTGCTGACCGGCGCTGTGGCGCTGGTGGTGATTGCAGCAGTGTTCCACCGGTTGGCCGGCCACGAATACCCCCTAAAACACGATTGAGCACAGCGGGCTGACGCAAAGACCTACCTCCCCCGGACCGCTTCCGCCATTGCAGCATAAGAGTCTATCAGCCCCTCTGCTGTGAGCCGAGGCTCCGCTGCCTGTTCCGGCGCAGCCAGACCGGTCGCCTTGACGATGGTGTTGATAAAGCTGAAGACGCCGCAGACCTCCACCACCTCATAGAGCGCGGCCTCGCTCCAGCCCGAACTGATGGCGGCCTCAAAGGCCTGCGATATGCCCCCAGCCTCCCCTGTATGCAATGCACCAGCATAATCCAGCAGAGGCCGGATACGGACCTGCGTTACCGCCGCCGGGCCGCAGAACACCTCCGAGAACAGGCTGTGGTAATGAACGCAATAGGCCACATTGTTCAGCCGTGAGACATGCGCCGCAATCGCCTCACGCTCGCCCCGCGACAGCGCGCCGCTACCGCTCATGATACTGTCCAGCAAGCGCAGCAACGGTTCGGAGTTGCGCGGAAAGGATGACAGCACATGCGTCAGCCCGCTGTTCGCTGCGATACCGCTAAAATTGGCCATGCCTGCTCTGCCCCCGCTGCTGTTCGAGGCAAGGCTAGCAGCCCAAGCGCTCTCTGTCAGCGCCCTGCCTGGCAAAGGAAAACCCCGCCGGCGGCGACTGGCGGGGCTACATACTTCAACCTGTCAGTCCGGCTCAGAAGCCGCGCCCGGTGGGGTGCGCCTTGTAGACCTGGGCCACCTTCTTCACTGCCTCTTCCGGGCTCAGCTCTTCGCTTTCGCCAGTGCGGCGCGAAGTGAGTTCGACCACGCCGTTCTTCAGCCCGCGCGGGCCGACAGTGATGCGCCAGGGCAGACCGATCAGGTCCATGGTGGCAAATTTGCCCCCCGCCCGTTCCTTGCGGTCGTCATACAGCGGGTCCAGCCCGGCCGCCGTCAGCGCCGCATAGAGCTGGTTGCAGGCCGCGTCCGCCTCGTCGTCGCCCTGCTTGAGGTTGACGATACCGCAGTGGAACGGGGTCACGCCCTCGGGCCAGATGATGCCCTTGTCGTCGTGGCTTGCCTCGATGATGGCCCCCAGAAGACGCGACACGCCAATGCCGTGGCTGCCCATATGGACCGGCACCGGCTTACCATCGGGGCCTTGCACGGTGGCGCCCATCGCGTCGGAATACTTGGTGCCGAAATAGAATATCTGCCCCACTTCGATACCGCGCGCCACCCGGCGGCGCTCCTCGGGGATTGCATTGAACAGGGCTTCGTCGTGGGTCTCGTCGGTGCGGGCGTATTTGGAAGTGAACTCCTCCAGCACGCCTTGGCACTGCTCGACGCTGTCATAGTCGATTTCGCGGTCACCAAAACTCAGGTCGGTGACGGCGCTGTCATAGAACACCTCCGACTCGCCGGTCTCCGCCAGAACCAGGAATTCATGGGTGTCATCGCCGCCGATCGGGCCGCTGTCGGCCCGCATCGGGATCGCCTGCAGGCCCATCCGCTCATAGGTGCGCAGGTAGCTGACCAGGTGGCGGTTGTAGGCGTGCAGCGCGTCTTCCTTGGTCAGGTCGAAGTTGTAGCCGTCCTTCATGTAGAACTCGCGGCCCCGCATCACGCCGAAACGCGGGCGGATCTCGTCGCGGAATTTCCACTGGATCTGGTACATGGTCAGCGGCAGGTCCTTGTAGCTGCTGACATGGGCGCGGAAGATATCGGTGATCAGCTCTTCGGCGGTGGGGGTGAACAGCATATCGCGGTCATGCCGGTCCTTCATCCGCAGCATTTCCTGGCCGTAGGCCTCGTACCGGCCGCTCTCGCGCCACAGATCGGCGGACTGCATGGTCGGCATCTGCATCGGGATGTGGCCCGCGCGGATCTGCTCGTCATGCACGATGCTTTCGATCTTTTTCAAGACTTTGAAGCCAAGCGGCAGCCAGGAGTAGATCCCGGCGGAGGATTGCTTGATCATCCCGGCGCGCAGCATCAACCGGTGGCTGACGATCTGGGCTTCCGAGGGGTTTTCCTTCAGAACCGGCAGGAAATAGCGGGACAGGCGCATCTTGGCTCCATCAATGATGTGTGGTCGAGGTCCCGCCCGGTTTAGTGGGTGATGGGGGTGCGGGCAAGTGTGGAGGTGCCAGTGACAAGCCCTTTAACACGGGCCGGCCGCAAACCTGAGTAGCTGCCAACCTTGTATCAGATCACTCTTCCTTAACTTACTGGTCAGGAGCATCCAGCGGGGTTCCTGCGCTACAGCAGAAATACATCACGAAACTAACGTCTCTCGTTCGGAGCAAGTAGAAGATCATTGCGGCATCAGTTGCACTGATAATTCGCTTAGGTTCCGCGAAATCTTTGAGCTCAGCTATTTCATCCAGCCGGCCCATTACCTTGAAAGCCAAGTATGAACGCATCTCTTTCGCTTTCTGTTCGTCGCTGACATGGGGATCGATCAACAAGAAAGACCCGATATCTTTCTCCAGCTGAGCAAAGCCTCCGTCGAAACTCTGATCCAAACTTAACCTCAACGGCGGCAACTGTGAGAAAGCTGAACAGATTTCGGAAAGAACCTCTTTATCCTCGGCAGCGTTCACAACAAATGCGGCTGCAAAGTTTGCACGTTGGTCCTTGTTCAGAAAACTTAGGCCATCAAGGAAGCCGCCTAGAGCTGCAACTCTAGAAACAGCTGTAGAAACAATCATCTCTGAACTCATAACATAGGCGCTAACAACTAAGACCCTGTCATGCAAGATAGGGAATTTTTGCCTGTGCGATCTGTGTGCCCTTACACAAGGCCCGGGCCGGACCTTGGGCCGGCGCGAAAGCGCCTGATCGGGGGGAAGGTCAGACGCGGGCCGTGCCGCTGCACGCCACGTCCCCAAAAAGAAAGCTGCGGACGCCGGGACGCCCGCAGTCTTTCTCCCAAGATTTTGTGTTGCCTACATCTTCGCACGTTCGGCCCGCAGCGCCAGCCACAGGCAGTAGCACATGATCAGCACCACCAGCGTGAACGGGATACCGGTGGAGACCGCAGCACCTTGCAGCGCCGACAGGCCGCCGCCGAGCAGCAAGGCAATCGCCACCAGCCCCTCCAGCGTGCACCAGAACACCCGCTGGATCACCGGTGCGTCCATCTTGCCGCCCGCAGTGATCGTGTCGATCACCAGCGAACCGGAGTCGGATGAGGTCACAAAGAAGATGATGATCAGCACCAGCGACACCGGCGCCACGATCGAGTACAGCGGCAGTTCCTTCAGAAAGCCAAACAAGGCACCTTCGGGTTTGTAAGCGTCGATCACCGTGGCTTTGACGCCTTCGGCGCCGCCCGCGTTCAGCATGTCGATGGCACCGCCGCCAAAGGTCGACATCCACAGCGCACAAACCGCGGTGGGGGCGATCAGCGCACACAGCACGAACTCACGCACCGTGCGGCCCTTGGAAATGCGGGCGATGAACATGCCGACAAAGGGCGACCAGGCAATCCACCACGCCCAATAGAATGTGGTCCAGCCGTGAAAGTAACTGGTGTCTTCGCGCCCGAACGGGTTTGAGAGCTGGGGCAGCAGCATCACGTAATCCGCCATCACGCTGAAGTAGCGGGTGATTGCGGAGACGACACCCGTCACCAGGATCACGAAGATGAACAGCACCACCGCCATTACCATATTGATCTCGGACAGGCGTTTAACGCCGGCATCCATGCCCATCAGCACCGAGCCCAGCGCGATCGCGGTGATGCCGATGATCAGAAGGACAACAACCGTCGGGGAAGGCTCAATGCCAAATACCTCATAAAGGCCGGCCGCAACCTGTTGCGCGCCAAGACCAAGCGAGGTGGTCAGCCCGAACAGGGTGGCAAACACCGCCAGCGTGTCGATGGCATGGCCCCACCAGCCCCAGACACGTTCGCCCAGGATCGGATAGAACGCCGAGCGCAGGGTCAGCGGCAGGCCAAGATTGTAGCAGAAGATCGCCAGCGACAGCCCGACTGCGGCATAGACCGCCCAGCCCTCCAGCCCCCAATGGTGGATGGTGCCGACAATGCCGATGTATTCATTGCCCGGCTGGGTGATGTCGATGTTCAACGGCCGCGCTGCGCCGCCTTCAGAGAAGTTGTAGTAGACCGGCTCAAGCACGCCGAAGAACAGCAGCCCGATGCCGATGCCGGCCGCGAACATCATCGCGATCCAACCGGCATATGAATAGTCCGGCGTGGCGTCCTTGCCGCCGATCCGGACCGCGCCGACCGGCAGCACGATCAGCGCCAGGCAGAACAGGGTGATGGCATCCACCGACAGCACCAGGAACCAGTCAAAGGTGCTGGTCAGCCAGGGCCTCAGCCAGCCGAAAAACGCCGCTGTGGCCTCCTGATTGGCCAGCGCAATCAGCACAAACGCCGCGATCAGAACGCTGGAGATCAGAAAGACCGGATTATGAATGTCCAGGCCGAACGGCCGGATGTTGTCCTGTCCCAGCTCATGTTCTGTCTCGAAGTCCCAAACCCTCGGGTCGGGATCGAGCATTTTCTTTGTCTCTGGCATGACGCCTCCCCTTATACTCGTTAACTATCCCGCAAGTGTCGCATTAAATGCCGGAATTACCTAATCCGGCGTCCAAGCCTGCCGTTGCAGCAGACAGCAGATCGCGCAGAAGGGCCGGTTCCGCCACCCGCGCCGATGTCGTTTTTGCGGCATCATGGCGCAAAAGAACTTGAGCCGCTGTACAAGATTCGAAACTGTTACCGGAAACACCGCTCTCAGCAGCGACAAGGGAGAGACAGACGTGGCCAAAACAATCCTTGAGCCGGCGCGCGAAATACCGGTCATTCACGAAACCGAGGTGCTGGTGGTTGGCTCCGGTCCCGGCGGGCTTGCGGCGGCCTTGGCTGCGGCGCGGGCGGGAGTAGAGGTGACTCTGCTGGACCGCTTCGGCTGTTTCGGCGGCAATATCACCACCGTCGGGGTTGAAGGCTTTGCCTGGTACCGGCACGAGCAGACGGTCGAGGCCCATGGCATCGGCTGGGAGTTCGAGGAGCGCGCCAAGGCGATGGGCGCCGCGGTGCCGGAAAGCCAGTCGCTGTCCTATGAGCTGGACAGCGAGGGCTTCAAGCTGGTCGCCGACAAGCTGGTCGAGGAGGCCGGCATCCACCCGATGCTGCACCGGGTGTTTGTGGCGCCGATCCGCGAGGGCAGCCGGATCACCGGTGTGATTGTCGAAAGCAAGGCTGGCCGCGAGGCCATCCTGGCGAAACGGGTGATTGACGCGACGGGGGATGCTGACATTGCTCATATGATGGGGGCGCCCTGCGTGAAAACGCCGGTCGAGGAAATGCAGGCGGCCAGCGTGATGTTCCACATCGCGGGCGTCGACAAGCAGAAATTCATGGAAGGCGTCAAGGCCGATCCGCAGACCTATGCCAGCTGGTCCACCGGCGAATGGCAGGTGGAGACCTCGGGCAAGGAAGACGGCATGTTCTCGCCCTTTCTGGCCAAGCCGTTCGGGCAGGCGATCCGCGACGGGGTGATCCCGGCGCATCTCAATACTATCGGCGGCACCTGGGGCGCGGTGCATGACAGTGGCGAGATGACCTATATGAACCTGGTCCATCTGGCGGGCATCGACGGAACCGATCCCGACAGCATGACCAAGGGCGAGATCGAGGGCCGCAAACAGGCGATGCACGCGATTGACGCGCTGCGCGCCTATACGCCGGGCTGCGAGGGCGCGCGGCTGCGCAATTTCGGCATGACCATCGGCATCCGCGACACCCGCAAGATCGACGCGCATCACAACATTACCGAAGGTGAGACCCGCAATCAGGGCCGTTTTGATGATACCATCGGCATTTATCCCGAGTTCATCGACGGCTACGGCGTGCTGATCTTGCCCACCACCGGGCGTTACATGCAGATCCCCTACCGGTCGATGTTGCCTAAGGGCGTTCAGGGCCTGCTGGTGACAGGCCGCGCCATTGGCGGCGACAGGATCGCCCATGCCGCCACCCGCAACATGGCCTGCTGCGCAGTAGCCGGACAGGGCGCGGGCATCGCCGCGGCGCTGTCGGTCAAGGCGGGCTGCGAGTTTGACGCGGTGGACATTACCGCCGTGCAAGGAGAGCTGAAGCGCCAAGGTGTGAGGATCCATTGATGCAGAGCATTCCCACCATCGACATCACACCGCTGCGGGAGGTTGGCCACCCGCAGCACCAGCAGACCGTCGCTGCTATTCTGGCCGCGGCGGAGGATATCGGGTTCCTCTCAATCACCGGCACCGGCGTCGCGCAGGAAACCGTAGAGGCGGTGCGGAACGCGGTGCAGGCAATCTTTGCCGTGCCGGAGAAATCCAAGTGGGATCAGGCAATTACGCGGGAGAATTACCGCGGCTATATCCCGATGGGGTTTTTCACGCCGAACGACGGCAGCGGGACGGCGGACAAATACGAGGGCTACAAGCTGCACCATGAGGTGGCGGCGGGTGATCCCATCCGCGCCGCCTGCCCGCTCTACGGCCCCAACCGCTGGCCCGCTGAAGTGCCGGAAGCGCGCGAGGTCATCCTGAGCTACTGGGCGGAGCTGGACGGCGTCTTTCACCTGCTGCTGGGTGCTTTGGCCGAGGGGCTGGGACTGAACCCGGCGCAGTTTCGCGAGCCGTTTGAAACCCCGCTCACCAACATGTCGCTGCTGCATTATCCGCCACAGGCGCTGGAGGACGCGGGCTTTGGCATCCACCCCCACAAAGACACCGATGCGCTGACCATCATCGCACCCGATCCGGTGGGCGGGCTGGAAGTGCAGACCAAGGGCGGCGGCTGGATCACCCCGGACTGCCCGCCCGGCGGCTTTGTGGTCAATATCGGCGACATGCTGGAGCTGTGGTCCGGCGGGCGGCTGGTCTCCACCCCGCACCGGGTGGTGAACACGTCCGGGCGCGAGCGCTACTCCTTCCCCTATTTCGCGGTGCCGCGCCATGACGTGGTGGTGGAGCCGCTGCTACCGCCGGTCGCGGGGTTTGACCGCCCCGCGGTGCATTGCGGCCACTGGTCGGCCGAGATCTGGCGCACCAACTGGCCGGATGAAGACGCGGGCGCCGATACGCCGGAACTGGGCACAATTCACAGCTGAGGGAACGCCCCGCCCCAAGGGGGCGGAGCGCCCGCCCACACCGTGAGGGCGGGCGCTGCCCGGCCTTCCGCCCGGGCGGAAGGCCTTTCCCGGGTTGCCCCCCGGTTGCCCCCCGCCTTTTCCGTCTTATCCCCGGCTTGCCCACAGAGGATTGACCCGCCCCCCTTGCAAGCCCCTGCCCCATCAGGGAAGACTGGCGCCAAGATCCTGAACCAAACGGATAAAGGGCGGGCTGACTGACCATGGCGCTACCAGCACAGAAACAATTCAAATACTGGGGCATCGCCGCAGTGGTGTTTGCCGTGGTGATGTGGGCGCTTGGCGGCGTGCTGATGCCCTTTATCCTGGGCGCGGCCATTGCCTATATGATCGACCCGATTGCCGACCGGCTGGAGTCCTGGGGGATGAGCCGCACGGCTGCCACCGCCGCCATCACCGCCGGCGCGCTGATGGTGTTCCTGCTTCTGCTGGTGGTGGTTGTGCCGACGCTGGTGTCGCAGATGATCGACCTGGCACAGGTGCTGCCGCAGCTGCTGCGCGATGCCCGCGCCTTTGCAATTGAACAGTTCCCTTCTGTCTTTGAGGAAAACAGCCGTATCCACCAGGCCCTCACCGCCTTTTTGCAGACGCTGCAATCACGCGCGGTTGAGGTGCTGCAATCGGTTGCGGGATCGGCGGTTTCACTGCTGAACGTGGTGGTTCTGCTGGTCATCGTGCCGGTGGTGGCCGTCTATCTGCTGCTCGATTGGGACCGGATGGTCGCCCGCATTGATGAGCTGCTGCCGCGCGACCACCAGCCGGTGATCCGCCGCATTGCCGGCGAGATCGACGCGGTGCTGGCGTCGTTCATCCGCGGCATGGGCACGGTCTGCCTGATCCTGGGCACCTATTACGCGGTGGCGCTGATGCTGGTGGGGCTGAACTTCGGCCTGGCGGTCGGCTTTATCGCCGGGCTGGTTACCTTCATCCCCTATCTCGGCGCCCTCATCGGCGGCGCGCTGGCAATCGGCCTGGCGCTGTTCCAGTTCTGGGGCGACTGGGTGTCGATCGGGCTGGTGGGCATCATCTTTGCCATCGGCCAGGTGGCTGAGGGCAATTTCCTGACCCCGAAACTGGTCGGCAGCTCTGTGGGCTTGCACCCGGTGTGGCTCTTGCTGGCGCTGTCAGTCTTTGGCGCCTTGTTCGGCTTTGTCGGCATGCTGGTTGCTGTCCCAGTGGCCGCAGCCCTGGGCGTGGTGGCCCGCTTCCTGACTGAACAGTATCTGCACAGCCGCCTCTATCAGGGGCAAAGCCACCGGGACGCAGGGGCGGAATAATACAGATGGCACAACAGCTGAGCTTTGACCTCCCGGCGAAACCGGCGCTGGGGCGGGATGATTTCTTTGTGGCACCCTCCAATGCAATGGCGGTGGCGCTGCTGGATCCGCAATTTGCCTGGCCCAGCGGCAAGCTGGTGCTGACCGGGCCTGCAGGTGCCGGCAAGACCCATCTGGTGCACGTCTGGGCCAGCCAGACCGGCGCGCGGATCCTGCCGGCGGCAGAGCTGACAGCCGGAGCCGTGCCGGAACTGGCGCAAGGCCCCGTCGCGGTGGAGGACGTGCCGCAGACCGCCGGCAGCGCGGAACAGCAGAACGCCCTGTTTCATTTGCACAATATGGTGCTGGCAAACGGGTATCCGCTGGTGATGACGGGCCGCGGCGCGCCGAATCTGTGGGGGCTGACCCTGCCCGATCTGCAAAGCCGGGTGCAGGCCGCCACCCATGCCGAGCTGCAGCCGCCGGACGACCAGCTGCTGGCGGTGGTGCTGGCCAAACTGTTCAACGACCGCCAGATCACCCCCAAACCTGATGTGATTCCCTATCTGGTGGCGCATATGGACCGCTCCTTTGCCGCAGCCGCCCGGATTGTCGGACGGCTGGACCACCTGTCGCTGGCCGAAAAACGCAGCCTGTCGCGGCCCCTGGCGGTGCGGGCGCTGTCCGAGATCCGCCACGAGGCCGCGGAAAATGACGCATCCGCAAGCGGTTGACCGCTGCCCTCCCTTCGACCATCCTGACCGCGGATTGCCAGACGGAGCCCTCATGAACGTCACCCAGGACCCCGCCGCCGCCAATGCCGATTGGGGGCCCTTCGGCCGCCCGATCTTTGATGACCCCAGGGCCCGGGCGCTGTCGCGGGTGGGTGTGGTCGATGTCGGCTCCAACTCGGTCCGGCTGGTGGTGTTTGACGGCGCCGCCCGCAGCCCGGCTTATTTCTATAACGAAAAGATCATGTGCGCGCTTGGCGCGGGCCTGTCGGAATCGGGACGCCTGAACCCCGAGGGCCGCGCCCGCGCCCTGTCGGCGCTGCGCCGGTTCCAGCATCTGGCCAAGGGCATGGGTCTGCCGCCGCTGTCCGCCGTTGCCACCGCCGCGGTGCGCGACGCCGGGGACGGGCCGGATTTCTGCGCCGAAGTGCTGCGCGAGACCGGCCTGAAGATCCACGTCATAGACGGGCGCGAAGAAGCCCGGCTGTCAGCGCAAGGTGTGCTGTTGGGCTGGCCCGGCGCCTATGGGCTGGTCTGCGATATCGGCGGCTCGTCAATGGAGCTTGCGGAAATACAGGAAAACTCTGTCGGGCGCCGGGTCACGTCATCCCTGGGGCCGCTGAAGCTGCGCGACATCAAGGGCGGGCGCAAGGGCCGCAAGGCCCATATCAGGGAGGTGATCGAACAGCTGAAAGGCGCGATGGGCGCGCAGCGCGACCGGCTGTTCCTGGTCGGCGGCAGCTGGCGGGCGATTGCCCGCATCGACATGCACCGGCGCGGCTATCCCTTGAAGGTGCTGCATGAATACCGGATGTCCGCCAAGGACGTGCGCGAAACCGCCCGCTATATCGAGACCACCAATCTGGACAAGCTGCGCAACGCCTGCGGCGTCTCCGCCAGCCGGATGTCGCTGGTGCCCTATGCGATCGACGTGCTGACCCGGCTGGTCAAGACTTTCAAACCCAAGGATATCGCCGTCTCCAGCTATGGCATCCGCGAAGGCCTGTTGTACGAACAGATGCCGCAGCGGCTGCGCGCCCGCGACCCGCTGATCGAAGCCTCGCGCTTTGCCGAGGCCAAGGACGCCCGCGTGCCCGGTTTCGGTGGCACCCTGTATGAATTTGTCAGCCCGCTGTTCAGCGGTGCCCCGCTGGCCAAACGGCGGCTGGTCAAGGCGGCCTGCCTGCTGCATGACGTCAGCTGGCGCGCCCATCCCGACTACCGCGCCGAGGTCTGTTTCGACAACGCCACCCGCGCCAACCTGGGCGGGCTGAAACATTCAGAACGGGTGTTCCTGGGCCTGGCGCTGCTGCACCGCTACAGCAACAAGCGGCAGGGCAGCGCCTTTGAGCATCTCTATGCGCTTCTGGACGAAAAGGGCCAGCACGAGGCCGAGGTGCTGGGCAAGGCGATGCGGTTCGGCGCAATGCTGATGCTGACCAGCACCGGCGCCATCGGCAGCTTGCGCTGGCAGCCGCGCAAGCGGGTTCTGCACGCGGCACTGCCAGATGCGGCACGGCCGCTGTATGGCGAAGTTGCCGAAGCCCGGTTGCAATCGCTGGGCAAGGCATTGGATGCCGAGGTGCAACTGAGTTTCAGCAAACCCACCGGTCCGTCTGAGGCGTAAGGCCCTAGGGTGGTGCGTCAGATTTCGGTAACGCCTTCCTCCTCGCCCTTGTCTTTTTCGGCGGGCGCGTTGTCTTTGGGCTTTTTACGGATGATAATGTCGCCATTGGGCAGGATCTCGGGCAGCTCATAGGCGCTCCAATCCTCCACCTCCTTGGCGATTTCGGCCAGCGCAGGTCCCATCTCGGCAAGGAAAGCCCCCATCGAGGGGCCGATGTCCTCCATCATGCCCTGCAGGTCTTCCAGCGCCGGCGCCATTTCCTCGCGCAGCCCCTCCCAGAACAGTTCCGCCCCGCGTTCCATCAGAGAGGGGGCACCGCCCTCCTCCCCGGCTTCCTGGGCGGCAAGCGGAACGGACATCAGGGCAACGAGGGCAGCTGGCAAAAGGATCTGTTTCATAGTGCCAATATAGGGAGGTCTCGCCGGGGGTAACAGGGGTGCCCTGATACGGAACCGCGCCGGGCGGGTGCATGCCCGCGGTGATGGCTGATTTGCAGCCGTCTGGCATGAATGCCGATTGCCCCGGTCAATGAACTGCAGGCCTTGCAACAAAACTGGAACCTGCCAAAAGCGAAACCTCAATCAGCGTAGAACGTTCGGAAATACGCAATGTAGTGTGCCCTTGAACGCATGATGGATTGAACCGACGGCAGGCCGCGCATCGTTTTCAGCCACTTCTGCAAATTCTCGAGACGGTGCGGAATTTCGACATTGCGAAACACTTCCACGTCGGCGAAGCGCTCAAAGAAAGGATAAAACGAAAAGTCGACAAGCCCGGCACGGCCGCTTAGCCAGAACGGCTGATCCGCGGCCCGTTGCGAAAGGCCCTGATCTTCGATGAAAGCCAAATGTTCCAGCAATTCCGCACGCAGCGCATCCCGCGTTTTTCCGGGAACTGATTTCAGCAGATTGAAATAAGCGGGCATGAACCGCGTGTTGCAAAAATCGATCCAAAAACGAGCGGCAGCACGGTTATAAGGATCCCCGGGCAGTAGCGCAGGTTCGGGAAAAACCTCCTCCAAATATTCATTGATCACGCTGCTCTCATAGATCGAATTGCCATTATGTTCGAGAACCGGCACCCGGCCATAAGGTGAAAGGAGCGCGCCGAATTGCGTCTTTTCCGCCAAGTTGACCGTCAGCAATTCGAACTTCTGCCGCTTTTCCCGAAGCGCGAGCACGCAGCGCAAACTGAACGGGCAGTATTCTGCGGTGATGAGCTTCATAGACCGATCCGGCAGCTTAGACGTTGGATGTTCTGCACACACCTTGCGCCGCCCCTTGGATTTATAAAAGGGGCAATGTGAAGGGCTTAGACGGCGGCGGCTGACCGCCTGTCCGGAAAGTCCAGAACTGCACCCCTTCGGGCGCTGGACGGCAAGTGCAGGCCCGGGATGAAACCAGACCGTTCACGCCAGCGCGATATCCAGCGTCACCGGGAAATGATCCGAGGCATTCAGCAGCGCCTGGCGCAATTCCGCATCACCATAGCATTCCGCGTCCTCGAACGGGTGCCAGATGCGCCACTTGGGCTGCAGCCCCATCAGGCTGTGCGAGATCATCACATAATCCAACAGCGCGCAGAAATAGCGTTTGGTTTCAGGATTGTAGAACCGCGAGGTGCTGGGCAGCACGGTGGTGCGCGGACGCAAAAGGCTTTGCGCGTGGGGGTCGTTCAGCAGGCTGCCCATGACGATCTCAACCGAGGACTGGCCGAACAATTTCTCAAATTCATCCAGGCCGGGGCCGTCGTTCAGATCCCCCAGAACCACCACATGCTCCCCCGCCGCGGCATGTTCCGCCACCCGCCGGTGCAGCCAGATCGCCTGTGCCAGCTGCTTGCGCCGGTTGGCGATGGAGACGGTGGTAACCTCGTTCTTGGTCCGGGCACCATGCGGCGCCTTGGATTTCAGATGCGCGCCGATCATCCGCAGCTCCACCCATTTTTTGTCCGGGCCGCCTTTGGTGGTCACCGCCAGCTCCAGCGGCGGTTTGGAAAACCGCACCTGATCGGCCTGGGCGTCAACGTCCAGGTCAATGCCGAACACCCCGTCAAACCGCGGCGCATCCGCCGAGGCGCGAGCATCGTGGCGGGCGTCCAGAACATCCGGATCAAACAGCAATGCAATTTCCTGCTGGGTGTCATTGGGAAAGCCGCTGACGGCCTCGCGCGCTCTGAGGCCGGCTTCAGCCGCAAAGCGCTCCAACGCGCGGGTGGTGCGCTGGCTGCGGCCGGTATTGGGCGCCTCCACCACCATCACCGCATCGGCATCGATGCGGCGCAGCACCTGGGCGATGGCGTGGCCTTGGGTGTACCGGTCGACTCCATGGCGGGAGGAGCGTTCGCCGTCGAGCAGCAGATTATCCTCTGCATCAAACAGGTTGGCGAACCATTCGATATTATAGGTTGCCAGCCGCATTGCCGCAGCATCCGTTGATTTCATCCCAGGCGCGGTTGATGTCGATCATCCGCTTCTCCGCCAGCCGCACGGCCTCTTCGGGCACGCCGCGGGCGATCATCGCATCCGGGTGGGTGTCGCGCACCAGCTTGCGCCAATGCTTGCGGATCTCGTCCATGGCCATATCCGGGCTGACACCCAGCACGGTATAGGGATCCTTGGGCGCATCCGGCACAAACCGCGCGCGCAGCGCCTGGAACTGCTGTGGGGTCTGGCCGAAAATGCGGCTTACTTCTTCGAGGAATTCATTCTCGCCGGGGTGATAGAAGCCATCGGCCATGGCGATATGGAACAGCCCCTCCATCAGGTCGCACAGCGTGGTGGGGTCATCGGCAAACATGCTGTGGATGCGGCGGGCGTATTCCTGGTAGCCGGCCACATCGGTGCGCGCCATGTCAAAGACGCGGGCGGCGCCGGTTTCATCATCGCGGGCGATCTGGAACACCTCGCGGAAGGCGGCCACTTCGTCGCGGGTGACCTGCCCGTCGGCCTTGGCCATCTTGGCGCCAAGGGCGATGACGGCAATGGCAAAGGCCACGGTGCGTTCGGGCGGCGCGCGCAAGCGGTCAAAGACTTCCGACAGGCTTTCGCCAGCGGCAAGTGCGGCCAGCGCGTCGGATATGCGGGTCCAAAGTGACATGGTGCCAGCCTATGCGTCTTTGCGCGGGTTGTCAGGGGCGGGAATACCGGGCGTCAGGATTTTCTGCATGAAAACAGTGTCGAGCCAGCGCCCGCTCTTGCAGCCCAGTTCCGGCATCCTTGCTGTTTCCACATAGCCCATAGCAGCATGGAAGGCGATTGCTGCGGGATTGGCACTGCTGACACTGGCGATCAGCACATGAATGCCCGCCTGTTCCGCCTTGGCCTCCAGCGCCCGTATCAGCTTGCGGCCCGCGCCCTGCCCCTGTGCTTCGGGCAGCAGATGAATGGTGTGCTCTGCCGTAAATCGATAGCCGAGACCGGGGCGGAACGGGAAATAATGCGCGTGGCCGAGGATCCTGCCGCCCTGTTCCGCCACAAGATAAGCGCCGTTGCCGGCCATGATCAGTTCCCGGACGTCTTCAGGCGTTTTTTCAATGGTGTTGAAGGTGGCCAGCGTGTCGCGGATCACCCAGTTGGCAATGGAGCAGACGGCTTCGGCATCATCAGGGCGGGCAGAGCGGATTTTCATCGCAGCACCCTTGGCCCATGCGGGGTTTCGAACTCCGCCATCATCGCGGGCTTACCCTGCTCCACTGCGACGCGCGGATCGGCGAGGATCCGGTCCAGTGCGGCTTGCAGGTCTTTGGCCTGCGGGTGGCTGAGGATCAGGCGGGCCAAACGGCAGCGCGATTGCGGCAGCCTGGCGGCGGGCGGCTCTGCCTGCCACTGCAGGACCGCGGGAAAGAGGTTGTCATAGGGCAGTAGCCCGTCGGAAGGCACCGTCATCAGCCAGCTGAGATCCCCGCGCTGCATCTGCACGTGGCGCTGCGCATGGGGCGGCAGCAGGGGCTTCTCTATCTCAAGGTTTTCGCTGCGCAGAATCCAGTTGTTCAGCCTTGCCGGGCCTTCGAAACGGTCCAGATCGAACCAGCGCGGCTGCTCCGGCGGCTGGGCGTCCGGGTCGATGGCGATGGCTTCAAGGTACAGCCCATCCTCCAGCCCGATCAGCCGGTTATGGGTGCCATAGCGGGCATGCTGGCCGCCGGGGCCGAGGGCGATGCCAAGGGCGTCTTCGGTATAGGCGACCGCCTCTGCCAGCGTTTTGCCTGCCACGGCCAGGTGATCGAGTATCATTCGCGCCTCCCCGGTTTGTGGGCTGAGACTAGCGGCGCTGCTGCGGGGCGCAAGGCGGGAAATGCCTGCGGACGGAATAGGGGAAGCTTCTAATTGGGCAGGCACTAGGATTAGGGTAAACCTGCATCACTGCTGTTTAACGGCGTTAGCACCCCGTTTCTTTTGAGAGAGAATTCTAATGACAGTCTATCATTTAGACACCAGTTTGAATGCGATTTCAGCCGGAGTAGACTGGTCGGAAACCAAGGAACGTCGCCTGCCTGGGTCGGGTATGGGCAAGGATTTCTGGTACTGTACCGATGCAGACAGGGCTCCCTTGGGCCAGCTACCTGCGGAGATCAGGAATGAGATTGATGCGCATTGGGCTTTGAGTTTCGCGCGCAATGACAACCTGCCCGATACGTTTAGGACCCTCAAGAGTGCTCACTTCACCGGTGCTCCTTTTGCTCGCCTAGGCGTTTGTGAGGTGTTTCAGCACTTTGCAGATGGTAATTGCGAGATCATACCAATTCGAAACTTCTGGTCCTTACACGACAACAAAGAGGTTCCGGTTCCTTACTTCGTTGCTAATGTATTCAATGCTGCTGCACTTCTGGACCCCCGCCTCACGAAAACAAGGCCTGTCAAAAACCCAAAAATTGGCAACATAAGATTTCTACCGCCGAGCCTAAGCGAAAAAATATTTGTTCGGAAAGACCAATTTTCCGGTCGCCACCTTATGCGCGATGCAGAAACTTCTGAATGGTTCTGCGATGACGTTTTCCGCGAAGCCATCGAAAACGTGACACCCGGCACATATGAGTTTCGTGAAGCGAACTTGGTCTAAGGAAGCACTAAAACTCTAACCCCAAACGGAAATGGTCCAGCCGTCCGCTTCTTCTTTCTGGTCCGAAATACCCCCGGGGGGTCAGGGGGGCTGGAAGCCCCCCTGCTCTTTTGCAGCGCCATTGGTTCAAGCCCAATGGCAGCGGGACAGGCAGCCCCCCTGCTGTGTTCAGCTGCGCGCCTCGCGGATCAGGCGCAGGATGTCCTGGGCGGCTTCCGGGATGTTGGTGCCGGGGCCGAAGATTGCCTTGACGCCTTTGGAGTACAGGAACTCGTAGTCCTGCTGCGGGATCACGCCGCCGCAGATGACCAGGATGTCGCCCGCGCCTTCCGCCTTCAGCGCCTCAACAAGCTGCGGAGCCAATGTCTTGTGGCCTGCCGCCTGGCTGGAGATGCCGATCACGTGGACGTCATTGTCGATGGCGTCCTGCGCGGCCTCGGCGGGGGTCTGAAACAGCGGGCCGACGTCAACGTCGAAACCGATGTCGGCGAACGCCGTCGCAATCACCTTGGCGCCGCGGTCGTGGCCGTCCTGGCCCATCTTGACCACCAGAAGACGCGGGCGGCGGCCCTCTTCTTCGGCGAAATCCTCGATCGATTTCTGGATCGCCGCAAAGCCTTCATCGCCTTCGTATGCGGCACCATAGACGCCCGCCAAAGTCTTCACTTCCGCACGGTGGCGGCCGAATTCCTTTTCCATCGCCATGGAGATTTCTCCGACTGAGGCCCGCGCGCGGGCGGCTTCAACTGCGGCTTCCAAAAGATTGCCGCTGCCCGCCTGGGCACGGCGGGTGAGTTCATCCAGCGCGGCCTGGCAAGCGGTCTCGTCGCGGTCAGCCCGCATTTTCTGCAAACGGGCGATCTGAGACTCGCGGACAGCCACATTGTCCACATCCAGGATGTCGATCGGGTCTTCTTTTTCCTTGCGGTACTTGTTGACGCCGACCACCACCTCGTCGCCGCGGTCGATCATCGCCTGGCGGCGGGCGGCGCTTTCCTCGATGCGCAGCTTGGGCATGCCGCTCTCAACCGCCTTGGTCATACCGCCCATTTCCTCAACCTCTTCGATCAAGGCCCAGGCCTGTTCGATCAGGTCGTTGGTGAGGCTTTCGACATAGTAAGAGCCGGCCAGCGGATCGACGACATTGGTCACACCGGTTTCCTCCTGCAGCACCAGCTGGGTGTTGCGGGCGATGCGGGCCGAGAAATCGGTGGGCAGCGCGATGGCTTCATCCAGCGCGTTGGTGTGCAAGCTTTGCGTGCCGCCGAGGACTGCGCTCATCGCCTCATAGGCGGTGCGGATCACGTTGTTGTAGGGGTCCTGCTCCTGCAAGGAGACGCCGGAGGTCTGGCAATGGGTGCGCAGCATCTTGGAGCGTTCGGACTTGGCGCCGAACTCGGTCATCACCCGGTGCCACAGGGTACGGGCGGCGCGCAGCTTGGCGATTTCCATGAAGAAGTTCATGCCGATGGCAAAGAAGAACGAGAGACGCCCTGCGAATTTGTCCACGTCCATACCGGCATCCAGCGCTGCGCGCACGTATTCGCGCCCGTCCGCGATGGTATATGCCAGCTCCTGCACCAGGTTCGCGCCGGCCTCCTGCATGTGGTAGCCGGAGATCGAGATGGAGTTGAACTTGGGCATCTCGTTCGAGGTGTACTCAATAATGTCCGAGATGATCCGCATCGAGGGTTTGGGCGGATAAATATAGGTGTTGCGGACCATGAACTCCTTCAAAATGTCGTTCTGAATGGTGCCTGCGAGGACCGATTTATCGTGGCCCTGCTCTTCGCCGGCAACGATGAAAGACGCCAGAACCGGGATCACCGCGCCGTTCATGGTCATCGAGACCGAGACCTTGTCGAGCGGGATGCCGTCGAACAGGATTTTCATGTCCTCGACGCTGTCAATCGCCACGCCGGCCTTGCCGACGTCGCCGACCACGCGCGGGTGGTCGCTGTCATAGCCGCGGTGGGTGGCGAGGTCGAAGGCGACCGAGACACCCTGCTGGCCCGCGGCCAGGTTGCGGCGGTAGAAGGCGTTGCTTTCCTCGGCGGTGGAGAAGCCTGCATACTGGCGGATGGTCCAGGGCCGGCCGGCATACATGGTGGCCTTGACGCCGCGAGTGAACGGGCCGACGCCGGGCAGCGTGCCCATGTGGGGCAGGTCCTTGGTGTCGTCTTCGGTATAAAGCGGCTTGACCTCGATGCCTTCCAGCGTCTGCCAATTGAGGTCGTCAACCGCCCGTCCGCGCAGCTCTTTCTCAGCCAGAGCCTGCCATTCGTCTTTGTTTGTCATCAGGTCTTCCTCTTGTCAGTGCGATACGGGGCGGGTTCGTGCCCGCCGCCAGTTTATCGGGATCATGGGCCAGTGCGGCGATGCCATCGGCACCGGCAGCCAGCCACATCATGTCGTCGGCATACGCCTCGCGCAGGCGTGCGGTCTGCGCGTCGTCAAAGGGGCGCCAGCGGCCTGAGCCCCCTGGCAGTTTGGCCGCCGCAGTGGACGGCACGCTGGCGCGCAAGTCCTGCAGGCACAGCGAGGCGTTGAGCCGCACCCTTGCGTGGGTGCGCAGCGCCTCGGCCCCGGTGAGGGCCGTCAGCTGTGCCTCGGGCCGGGTGCCGAAGGTTTCAAACGGCAGCACATGCAGGCGCACATCTGGCACCGCGCAGGCAATATCGGTGATCACATCGCGCCAGCTGCGCGGCGCCTGCACCAAGCGGTCAAGCTGCGCAGGCGACGGCACCCGGTGGCCGCGGGCAACCGCATAGGCCAGTGCCGAGGTCCAGTAGCCGTCCAGGCTGCGGATGCTGAGGGCCACGTCTGTCACGGCATTGCCGAAGGCCTGGGAGAACCGCGCCATCCGTTCCCCCACTCCGTTATAAAGATCGCCAAGCCGCAGGTTGCCGCGGATGGAGCCGATCATGTTTTCTTCGCTCACCAGCAACTGATGGATGCCCTGATCACGGCAGCCGGCAATCTGGATCTGCAGCCGCCCGCGGGCACGCTGGGCGAGGTCGCGGCCAGTCACCCGTGCAGGCCCGGGCTGGATACCGTGGAACAGCCCGCCCCTGGTGCGGAACGGCCCCCAGAACCCAATGCGCTGTTTGGCAAGCCCATCGGCGTTCTGGCGCATGTATTCCTGAAACGACGTAGTTGCGCAGCGGTGCGCACCGGTATGAAGGATCACTTTCATCATGCTTCGGGACCTCTTCTGGAGGGCCGCAGGCCGCAGCCCGGTCAAGGGGAATGGCACAATCATGGCCGGCAACCCCTCAGTATCCCGTTAACGATGATGTTTTTTGGCCAAGTTGCGGATTTCCCGGTCGCATTTGCCGCCGCGGCGCATATATTCAACGGGACAGGAGAGATCATGAGAGCAATCCTAACCGTTGTTTTGGCAGGTTTTATTCCGCTTGCGGCCCTGGCTGCAGGTGGCAGTGCGCCTGATTGGATACAGCCCGGGTATGATGTGGAACTGGAGGATTTCCAGTGGAAGCAGCGCCCTGTGGTGGTGTTTGCCGACAGCCCCGACGACCCGCGCTTCCACGAGCAGATGGAGCGGCTGATGCAAGGCGCCGAGGTTCTGAAAACCCGGGATGTGGTGGTGCTGGTTGACACCGACCCGGCAGCAAAATCGGCGCTGCGCAAAAAGCTGCGTCCGCGCGGGTTCATGCTGGTTCTGGTCGGCAAGGACGGCGGCGTGAAGCTGCGCAAACCGCACCCTTGGACAGCGCGCGAATTGTCCCGCACCATCGACAAATTCCCCGAGCGGCTGCGCGAAGTGGAAGAGCGGCGCGGCAGCTGAGCGGACCGGGCCGCGCCTGCTGTCAGCTGTTGCCGCGGACGTAAATCAGCGCCATCGCCTGTTTGTCGAGCACAACCATGGCATAGCTGTCCGGCACAAAGACAAGGTTGGACTGCGGATTGAGAATAGCGCGGTAGTAGACGCCTTTCACAGTCTCGTTCATGCAATTGACCCCGGCCAGGCCCGAGTTCAGGATCCCGATACCTTGCGGCAGATCCCGCGACATGATCGCCTCGGTCACCGCATTGGGGGATTTTCCGGCCACCCGGAACACAACCGGCTTGCCGTCTGCCAGCATTTTCATGCCGGTGTTGACGGATCGCGCCCTGCCCAGCAGCGAAGTGATCCGCGGCTGTTCCGTTGTGTGGAACACCGCAGCGGTGCAGGTGGACGAGGATTGGAAAAAGAAGGTTTCGCCAAGTTCCGTCCATTCGGACAGCAGCACGCGCACCTCCTCTTCCTTGTCGAGCGTGCAGCCCGTCAGCAGGAGAATGCCCGAAAGCAAACCGGTCATTAAGCGGGACATAGGGCACCTTGAGGAAGTTCAACCCGGGCAGGATTGCAGAAATTCCTGAAGATTCGGTGCACGCAACCGTGCGGTCCGGGGCAGGCATGCGGGTGCCGGCGGAAAAAACCGCCTGCCCGCCCGCGCTTATGCCTGCCCCGTGGTGCATTATTCGAATTCCATGATCACATCATCAACCGCCAGGCTGTCGCCCGCGGATGCGTTGATCTTGGAGACCACGCCCTTACGCTCGGCGCGCAGGATGTTTTCCATCTTCATCGCCTCGACGGTGCAAAGGGCCTGGCCCTCCTGGACTTCCTGCCCCGCTTCGACGTCGACCTTCACAATAAGGCCGGGCATCGGGCAAAGCAGCATCTTGGAAGTGTCGGGCGGCAGTTTTTCCGGCATCAGCTGCGCCAGTTCCGCCTGGCGCGGGGTGCGCACATGGACCTTGAGATCCGCCCCGCGGGAGCGGATGCGGAAACCCTGGGTGACCTTGCCGGTCTTCAGCACCAGGATCTCGCCGTCCACATCCAGTGTGGCCAGCTGGTCGCCCGGCGTCCAGTCCGAGGACACGCGCAATGCGGTGCCATCGGCGAACTTGACAGTGGCACCGTCGCGATCGGCGTCAATCACCACGTCATAGGACTGGCCCTGCAGGGTGACAGTCCAATCGGTGCCGACCTTGCGTTCATGGTTGTCCATCCGGCCCGACACCCGGGTGCGGCGGATTTCGGCAACCCGGTGCATCGCCGCACAGGAGGCGGCGATCTTGCGCAGGTCGGCTTCGGGCAGCTCAACGCCCTCAAAACCTTCGGGATACTGTTCCTCGATAAAGGCGGTGGTCATGGTGCCGTCGATGAAGATCGGGTGATCCATGACAGCTGACAGGAACGGCAGGTTGTGGCCGATGCCCTCCACCTCGAAGCTGTCGAGGGCAATGCGCATGGCGTCGATCGCCTCGGCCCGGGTGGGCGCCCAGGTGCAGAGCTTGGCGATCATCGGGTCGTAATACATCGAGATCTCGCCGCCCTCATAGACGCCGGTGTCATTGCGCACGGCAGCCTCGCCCGCGGGCGCATCCCCCTGCCACTTGCCATTGATCAGCATCGGGCCTGCGGCAGTCTCGGCCGGCGGCCGGTAGCGCGACAGGCGGCCGATGGAGGGCAGGAAGCCGCGATAGGGATCTTCGGCATAAAGACGGTTTTCAATCGCCCAGCCGGTAAGTTTCACGTCTTCCTGGCGCAGCGGCAGCTCACCGCCGTCTGCGACGCGGATCATCTGTTCGACCAGATCAACGCCGGTGATCAGCTCGGTCACCGGGTGTTCCACCTGCAGGCGGGTGTTCATTTCCAGGAAGTAGAAGTTCTTGTCACCATCAACAATGAATTCCACAGTGCCGGCTGAGGCATAGCCGACGGCCTTGGCCAGCGCCACGGCCTGCTCGCCCATGGCTTTGCGGGTTTCTTCGTCCAGGAAGGGCGACGGGGCCTCCTCCACGACTTTCTGGTTGCGGCGCTGGATCGAGCATTCACGCTCGCCCAGGTAGATGCCGTTGCCGTAGGTGTCGCAGAGCACCTGGATTTCGATGTGGCGCGGCTGGGTGACGAATTTCTCGATGAAGATGCGGTCATCGCCAAAAGAATTTGCGGCCTCGTTCTTGGAGGACTGGAAGCCTTCGCGGGCCTCGTCGTCGTTCCAGGCGATGCGCATGCCCTTGCCGCCGCCGCCGGCGGAGGCCTTGATCATCACCGGGTAGCCGACCTCGTTCGAGATCTTCACCGCCTCATCCGCGTCGGCAATCAGCCCCATGTAGCCGGGCACGGTGGAAACACCGGCTTCCTGGGCGATTTTCTTTGAGGTGATCTTGTCGCCCATGCTTTCAATCGCGCCCACCGGCGGGCCGACAAAGGCGACGCCTTCGGCGGCCAGGGCCTCGGCGAATTTGGAGTTTTCCGACAGGAAGCCATAGCCCGGATGCACCGCCTGGGCGCCGGTTGCGCGGACTGCCTCCATCACCTTGTCGATGACGATATAAGACTGGTTGGCGGGCGGCGGGCCGATGTGGACAGCCTCGTCGGCCATTTGCACATGCAGGGCCTGCTTGTCGGCGTCAGAGTAGATGGCAACGGTTTTGATGCCCATTTTCCGCGCGGTTTTGATCACCCGGCAGGCGATCTCGCCCCGGTTGGCGATCAGGATCTTGTCAAACATAGGTGGTCCCTTTGTATTCTGGCCCTTGGTCCTTGGCATTCCGGAATGCAAAACGCCGCGCCCGGGGCAGACCCAGGCACGGCGTTTGCGCGATTTTTGCACCGGCCGCAGCGGGCCGGATGTTCAGCAGTGCAGCGGCAGCGGTAGCGGCCTTAGCACTTGCGGGGATTTTGCTGGCAATAGACCAGGTTTGCGGCCACGCCGACGGCTGCGCCGGTGACCAGGCTGCCGTCCAGCAGCGCAGCACCTGCGGCGCCTGCGCCGGCACCATATACGATACGTTCGCCAGTGGTGTCGCCGCAGGCCGCCGCAAAGCCGCAGAGCGACAGGGCCGCGATGAAAGTTCTTGCCCGCATGTCCAGTTTCCTTCTTCCGGGGACGTCAGTGTCCCTGCGGAATTTGCAGGCTGGACAGCCGCGCGCAACGCTGTGCGGAACCCGCCCTTCAGTTGGGCGGAGGCTTGCCGCATGGGGGGGAGTATACGGCAAGCTTCCGCCGGTGCCTGAAGGGGAGAAAAGACGGGCAGGACGCGGATGGGGGCGCGTACCTGCCCGTTCAGGCGAAGGGGCCGGAACAGATGCTCGGCACAGCAGCGTGGCTGCGCTGCTTGACCCACGATGCACAGCCCCGGCGCTGCTGTAAGCCCCTGAAATGCAAGGGTGCGGATTTGGGCAGATTCCTGCTGACCGGCGCGGCGGCTGTGCGATTTCACGCCGAAATTACGCACCGCCGGCCGGGCAGTGGCGCAGGGCCGCGTCAGCCCTGTCACATCGCCGTTACAACCCTGACACTGTGCTGGCCGGCCGTACTGGCAGCCCTCAAAGCGCTGTGAACGGCAGCGCCGGACCGGCGCCGGGATTTGCAGCCCCGTCAGCACCTTGGCCTGCGCAAACACTGCAGCGTGAACAGACCGTGAAAATTCCGCACTTTTTCTGGCGCAAATCCTCACGGCGGCTCTCTTTGAAGTCATTTCCCCCCTGTTTGCGCACGTGGGAGTCTGGCTGCACGACACATAAGGAGGAGGGATAACCCCATGACCAAAGTGCATAGAGGGCGCTTCGCCCTGGCTGCTGCTGCACTTGCCGGCAGCGCTGGCCTGGCCTACGCGGATACGCAGTCCGAGCTGCAAGAGCTGCGCAACCGGGTCGAGGTGCTGGAAGCGGAAAGCCAGCAGGTGACCGGCGCGCCCGGCGACTTCCGCCTGGGCAATACCGCGGTCGACATCTACGGCTACGTCAAGGCCGATTTCTTTTATGATTTCGACTTCGTCCAGGGCGACACGGCCTTTGTCAACAATATCGGCGAGCCGGTGAATGCCACCGACGGCGACTTCGGCGCCACCGTGCGCCAGTCGCGGCTGGGCATCCGCACCACCACCGAGACCGGCATCGGCACCATTCAGGGCCAGCTCGAGTTCGACCTGTTCGCCTCGGGCGGCACCTCCGAGCTGCGGCTGCGCCACGCCAATGTGCAGATCGGCGATCACTGGCTGATCGGCCAGACCTGGACCAACTTCATGCCGCTGGGGCAATACCCCGCCAGTGTGGAATTCAACGGCCCGGTCGGCATCGCCTTTGCCCGGGTGCCGCAGGTCCGCTACAGCAACAGCTTTGGCGACGGTTTCGACTACAGCCTGTCGCTGGAGGAAAACACCGCCGCCTCCAGCGATCCGGTCGCCACGGCAGCGTTCCAGTACAGCAATGATCTGTTCACCGCGCGGATTGCCGGCCTTGCCGGCACCATCCAAAGCGGCGGCGTTGACGTTGATCAGACCGGTGTTACCGTGTCCGGCTCCATCACGCCCTGGGACGGCGGGTTGTTCCAGGCCACCTATGTTGACGGCGAGGCCCTGGGGCCGTTGCTGATCGGCCTCGGGGATGCGGTGGTCGGCGGCCAGGCCAACGATGTGAAGGGTTATACCGTCGAATTTCGCCAGGACATCACCGACCAATGGAATGTCGGTATCGCCTACGGACGCGAGGATTACGACCTGCCGACCTCGACCGGCACGCTGTCCTTCACCGAGCTGGAGACCATTCACGTGAATGCCTTCTACAGCCCCACCGACAATCTGACCTTCAGCGCTGAATACATCTTTGGCGAGCGCAACGACACGATCTCCGGCAATACGTTTGACGGCGACCGGGTGCAGCTGGCGGTTCAGCTGAACTTCTGACGAAACAGCGGACGGGCGGCGCCCCGGACGCAGCGGCAGGCATCGCGGAGAGATCCGCGGTGCCCGTTGCGTGATATGCGTCCGGGACGGTGCCATCAGTCAAACGCGTCCGGGAAAGACGCCTGCGCCACGGCCACGTTAATGACCAGCAGCGCCTCGTAGCTGGCCGGATCAAACGGATCTTCAGCGGCGACCACCTCGCGGCCGAACAGCCAGCTGAGACGGCCGGCATCCAGATTGCCGCGCTCGAACGGCTGGTCGCCGAACTGCTCCCACAAAGCCCGCATAAAGGTGGCATCGACGCGCCGGTCGACGTTCTTGCGGTCGGCAAAACGCTCGCGCCGGGTCAGCGGCGTGACCCCTTTGGGATTGGGGCGGCGGACGGTGAATTGAAAATCGGTGCCGGGCATACGGCCCGGGAACCCGCGGTGTTTCAGCATTTGGGTGCCTCCTGTCCGGCACCCTGCGGGCGGGTAAGGGCCGGCCGCAGGGCCGGACCCTTGTGGTCGTTACTTGTACTTGCCGGTGAATTCCGGCTCTTGCGAGATCGGCTCGGGCTCGACCACGACAAATTCTTCTTCCTGCTGGGCGCAGGCAGTGACGGCGGCCAGCAGGCCTGCCAGGGCGAAAAGCTTGATGCTCTTGGACATTTCTGTCTCCTGATAAAAAACGCGAAACCTGCGGGGGCTTGGCCCGCCGCCTGCCTCAACCTCAATGTGAAGGCAGCCCGCGGGCTGCCCGCGCCAAGGATAGCGGGGTTTGCAACCGAGTCACATGTGAATCGCGGCAATTGGCAGCGCTGTGGCTGCAATGCCGCAAGAATCCGCCGATCTGAAGTTTGTCCCGCAAGATATTGTGGATGCATCAGAAAGCCTCCCACATGCAGCCTGCGGCCACGGGGCGGTAGGCCTCGAAAAACTGGGTGGCCGCTGGGTCCTGCGCCCCAAAAGGCACCATTCGGTCCGAGAGCGAAATCACCACCCGGGCTGCGGTCAGCCCGTGACCGGCCAGATAGGGCACCGCCAAGGTCTCGCAGAGATGGTCCATGTCGGGCGCCGCCGCCTCATAGCTGACGGAACCGGTTTCCCGGGCGATTTCCGGCGCCAGGAAGCGGAACCGGGCCCAGGTTTCGCCCGCCTGTCCGGGTGCTTCGTCCAGCAGCACCTCGGCCAGGGTCACGGGCTGGCCCGACGGAACCGCAACCGGTTCCGCGGCAGAGGCGGACAGGACAGACAATGCCAAAGAGATAACAGCCAGATATCCGCAGCCCCGGCCCCCGGTTTCCCAGGCTCCTCCGGCCGGGGCTGCTGGCGCAGCGCATAAAGCGCGCGCTGTTGGTATCTGGCTGAGGCGGATCATGAGACTGATTCGTTTCCCTTGTCAAATTTTGCCGCAATTTCGGGCGTATTATTCGTTTTCGGGCCCGTTTCCGGGCATGTCTTGTCCCGGCGCCGCACCGCATGGCGCAGCCAGCGGGCCCGGTTGCCGGGGTTTTCCAGCACGTCGGCAATCAGCCCGGCGGCATTGGAGGGCACCCGGCCCATCACCTGCCCGCCCGCGCGGACCCGCAGCCCCTGCCCCGACCCCGGCCCTGTGGCGGTGATTTCCACCACCGGAGAGAAGCCCCGCATGCCTTGCAGCTTGCGCCACATGTCCTGACGGATCTGATGCGCCAGCCGCAGCGGGTCGCCCGACGTCAGCACGGTCTCCGCCGCCACGTCGAACTGCGCAGGCAGACGGCGCGACAGCGTCAGGCTGTTGTCCGTGCGGGTGATATGCCAGGGGGTGCGTGTCACGGATTACCAGTTCTTGTGCAGCGCGGAAGGGCTAACCGCTGCGCCAGGCTTGCAAATTTTGTCGAGACCTGAGCCTTCGCAATCATACTTAACAGCATCGATAAGACGGATTTTCAGTTGGTCAACGGCATCGCCATACTCACTCCTCAAGAGCGTTTGAGCAGTTTTGATTGCCTGTCCAGCTGATTGCCCTGTTTCAGGAATGACAAAAACGGTTCCTGGTTTGGAGTTAAAGGAATACGTGATGTCTTCTGGAATAATTTTGACATCGCCAAAAGTACCCGACGTCAGGACATACTGCCCTTCCCCCTTAAACCGCACATTGTCGAACAAAGCATAAGGCAAGCCTGCTTTACGGTCCCGAGCAAACCAGGAAGTGCCGATATCCCAACGGTACATCCCAAAAATGAAGCCGCCGCTTTTCTTTCTGCAGTCTTGAACCTTTCCTTTAGCCACCGGGCAAAAAATTGCACCAGTAAACGGCGCATCTTGCTGGCGGCTGTACAGCATCATCAAATAGACGTCATTTTTAGAAATCTTTATTCTCTTACCCGACATCGCCTCAGCCTCCAAACCCACGAATGAAGTGGCTGCAATGAGCGAAGAGAAGATAATTTTTTTAATTGATAACAATGCACTGCTCCTAGTTTGCGAGCCCCCCCGCAGAGCTGAAAGGCACTGCGGGAGGAGGTATTGATAGGCTTCCGCAGCCCTTTACAGCGGAATGTTGTCGTGTTTTTTCCACGGGTTCTTCAGCCGTTTGCCGCGCAAGGAAGCAAACGCGCGGGAAACGCGGCGGCGGGTGGATTGGGGCATGATCACCTCGTCGATAAAGCCGCGTTCTGCCGCCACAAAGGGGTTGGCGAAACGGTCCTCATAGTCCTTGGCGTGGGCCGCGATCTTATCCGCGTCTTTGAGGTCGGCGCGGTGGATGATCTCGGTCGCGCCCTTGGCGCCCATCACCGCGATTTCCGCCGTCGGCCATGCATAGTTGAAATCGCCGCGCAGGTGCTTGGAGGCCATCACGTCATAGGCGCCGCCGTAGGCCTTGCGGGTGATCACGGTGACCTTGGGCACGGTGGCTTCGCCGTAAGCAAACAGCAGCTTGGCACCGTGTTTGATGACGCCGCCATATTCCTGGGAGGTGCCCGGCAGGAAGCCCGGCACGTCGACAAAGGTCAGGATCGGGATCTCGAAACAGTCGCAAAAGCGTACGAAACGCGCGGCCTTGCGGCTGGAGTCGATGTCGAGGCAGCCTGCCAGCACCATCGGCTGGTTGGCGACGATGCCCACGGTCTGGCCCTCAAGGCGGATGAAGCCGGTGATGATGTTCTTGGCGAAATCTTCCTGGATCTCGTAGAAATCGCCCTCGTCCGCGACCTTGGCGATCAGCTCCTTCATGTCGTAGGGGCTGTTGGGATTTTCCGGGATCAGGGTATCGAGGCTGGTCTCAATCCGGCCCGGTTCGTCAAAGAACGGGCGCACCGGGGGTTTTTCACGGTTGTTGAGCGGCAGGAAATCAACCAGGCGGCGGACTTCGGCCAGTGCTTCGACGTCGTTTTCAAAGGCGCCGTCAGCAACCGAGGATTTCTTGGTGTGGGTGGAGGCACCACCCAGCTCCTCGGCTGTCACCACCTCGTTGGTCACGGTTTTCACAACATCCGGGCCGGTCACAAACATGTAGGACGAGTCTTTGACCATGAAGATAAAATCGGTCATCGCCGGGGAATAGACCGCGCCGCCTGCACAAGGCCCCATGATGACGGAAATCTGCGGGATCACGCCGGAGGCCATGATGTTGCGCTGGAAGATCTCGGCGTAGCCGGCAAGGGCGTCAACGCCTTCCTGGATGCGGGCACCGCCGGAATCGTTTATGCCGATCACTGGCGCGCCGTTCTGCATCGCCATGTCCATGATTTTGCAGATCTTCTGGGCATGGGTCGCCGAGACCGAACCGCCCAGGACGGTGAAATCCTGGGAGAAGACATAGACCTGGCGGCCATTGATGGTGCCCCAGCCGGTGACCACGCCGTCGCCTGCCGGTTTGTTGTCTTCCATGCCAAAATCGGTGCAACGGTGGCTGATGAACATGTCGAACTCTTCAAAGCTGTCCTCGTCCAGCAACAGTTCGATCCGTTCGCGGGCCGTCAGCTTGCCGCGGCCGTGCTGCGCGTCAATGCGGCGCTGGCCGCCGCCCAGCCGTGCGTCCTGGCGGCGGTCTTCCAGCTCGGAAAGGATGTCTTTCATGGCACATGTCCCCTGTAGATTTCACCGGGACCATATATTGCGCGGCAGCGAAGCCAAAGGACATTATCGCAAATTTGCAAATCGTTTACATACGCAGGATGCAAACCTGTAAATCAGCAAAGTTCGCATTCGGGTTCCAGCCCCTGTCCGGGGCCGGGAAGGCAGCCTCAGGCCGCTTTGGCGATCCCGGCCATTTGCCGCAGGGCGTTTGTCAGCGGTGTTTTAACCGGGGCTTTGACTCCGAAAGGATTGTCTTCGACCATGCCGATCACCGGATCGTCCTTAAGGAACTTGAGATAGGCGGCGATCTGGGCCAGCAGTGCCTGTGCGGCTTTTTTGCGGGCGTCGCCAGTGGCCGACTTCATCTCGAACAGCGCCTTCATCAGCGCCGTCTGGTTGCCGTCCGTGACACCGGCTAGACCGGCATCGGCGATTTGCGCCAGCACTGGATGGTTCTGGGATTTCAGCGCGTCTTGCAGGCTGGAGACGCCGCGGTCCACATCCTCCTTGGCGGCCTGCCAGATTTCCATTGGGTCCGCCGCGGGCTGGCCCGTCTCTGCCGGTGTCTCAATCGCTTTGATCAGAGCTTTGAGCCCGTCGGCGGCCTCGGTCAGCGCGCCTGATTTCAGATTGGCCGCGATGGCGCGGGCCTGTTCTGCCAAGGGCGCGGCCTGTTCCGGCGGCAGGGATTTGAGCTTGGCCGCCTGTGCGGTCAGCAGCTTGCCCAGCTTCGCGGCCTGTTCGGATTGGGCTGGTTCCGCGGGCGCAGGCTTGGGCTGGCCGCCCAGTTTGGCAAGGGCTGCTTCAAGCCGGTCGAGCCGGGCCGCGCAGGCGTCGTGATCGCCCTGCCCCAGCAGTTTCACGCTGGCTTTGATTTCCGGGGCAAGCTTGCCTGCCAAGTCCGGTTTGCCCAGCGCTTTGACCGCCTCAGCCGCGGCTGCGATGCGGGTTTTCAACGCCGTAGCAGCCCCTGCATCAGCGGTGCTGTCTTCGGCGGGGCGGGTTTCGGGGCCGGTTTCCGAAGCTTCGCCGTCGTCATCCGGCAGGCTGTCCTCATCGATGATGCTGCCATCGGGGCCAACAAGCACCGGCTTAAACTTGACCATGCCCTCCTTCATGAACTTTTTCTTCAGCTGTTTGACGATGCCCTTCAGCGGCTTCTCCGGCTGCAAAAGAACCTCGTTTTCCTCAACCCGCAGGGTGCCGAAACAGGATTTCTTGATCCCCGGCGCCTTTTTCATGTCGCCGCGCAGCACCTTGCCGGGTTTGCGCAGGTCGATCATCAGCCCGCAGTCTTCCGGTTTACCGGCAAGGCCAAAGGCAAAAGGCAGTTCCTTGCCGGAGGCCTTAGCCTTTTTCAGAAGTTTCAGGACGGCGTCCGCATCAAAAGCCTGATCAGGCATGGCAGGTCTCCTAAGCTGGTTCCTAGCTGGCGTTGCCGGTGAAGGCGCCCCAGTCCTCAGCGCTCATTTCCACAAAATCGAGATCGGCCTCGTCGCCAGGCTCGGACAGCGGCTGATCCGGCCAGATCATCCCGTAGGCACGGCGGAACAGCGCCTGCAGCTCGGCGTCGTCAAACGGGTACTGCTGGCCTGCAAATTGGCTGATGCGGCCAGCCGGGCTGGCGATCAGCGAGTCCAGCGCCAGCCGCAGCCAATCGAGGTTGCCCTCTTTATGGGCGCGTTTGTGCATGCTGCGGATGTCGGCGTCGAACTGGGCCAGATCGGCCATCGGATCAGGCGCGTTCACTGCCCGCCCCATGGTCAGAAGCCGCGTGTAGCCCGCGATCAGTTCCTTGCGGATTTTCATGGGATCATGTTCCCCGGATTGCCATTGGTGTAGGTCTTGGTCTCGTTATCCCAGCCGTCAGCGACCGGGTATTGCTGCATCATCACCCAGCGGCCCGGTACTTTGGCCGGAGCGGCGCCATGCCGGGTGGTGTACTTCGCCACATAGTCAGCGTTATCCTGCGCTTTTTCCTCGGGATAGTCCGTTGCAGGATCGGGATTGTCTGTGGTTTCCGCCGGCAGCAGTTCCGGCTCCCAGATGAAGTTCACATAGGCGCGGGTCAGCCCCTCAACCTCCTCGAAGCTTTCATAGGTCTTATCGGAAATCGGCTCGCCGTTGTCATCGGAGCGCACCTGTTTCTTGTGGCCGATATAGGCTTTGTCGATGGGGCGGCCGTGTTCGACGGTGAAGTCGGCGCTCTCATCAGGATCGGTCAGCGGATCACCGCTGAATGTCATTTCGGTTTCAGTGATGTCAACACCCGCGGCCAATGCAGCCCCGGCGGCAATCTCGCGGCCTGCCAGCCAGTCCTGCGGGCTATGGAACTTGGAAGACGCGCCGGTGTAGGAACGTTCGTCATCGTCATGCGCATTGGGCGGCTTGCCGGTTTTCAGCCGGGTGATCAGATCCTCGTCGCTGACGTCCGGGCCGTGGCGGTCCAGCGAATGGCCTGCGTTGCTGCCGGCACCGTCCAACATCTCATAGGCTTCCGCCGCCTCGGTGCTGAGTTTTTCAAGCTCATTGCGGACCTTATCAAAGGCGGTCTTGGCCTTATCGAAATCCGGCTTCTTGGCTTCATCCTCAGCCGCTGCAACTTTGACCTCTAAGGGGTCCAGCTCGTCTGAAGGCACGCTTGCCCGTTTCAGTGCAGCGATAATGCCCTGCACCTGAAAACGGGCCGTGGCCATCGGTTTGACCGTCTTCAGCAGCTTTTCATGGGTGTCCAGCATCAGGAAGGCGTCGCCGTATTCCTTGTCCGTTCCGGCCCGGTCCTTGGCCGCTTCCAAGGCTTCGTCCAGTTTGCTCTCGGCGGCTGGCAGCTTGAGGTATTTCTTGGTCCGGGCGTGTTCCTTTTCGACCTTGGCCAGCTTGGCGCGGTAATCCGCCATGGCAAGCACCAGATCCATGTAATCGGCGTTGTCCAGCACAGTCTGCAGATCACCTGCGGCTTTGGCCGGATCACCGCCGCGGGCAGTGAGCTCCGCAGCCTTGATCGCGTCATCCAGCGTGCTCTTCAAAACATCCGCATCGCCGGGCAGCACCGCGAGCAGGTCTTCGGCGGCCTTTTTGGCGGTCAGATAGCCCGGCATTGCACGCAAAAGCGCCAGTGCCGCGGGCACAGCGCTGACAGCATCCGGGTATTTCTGCGCCGTGATATTGTCTGCAACCGGTTTGTGAAAATCATAGCTGGCCGCCTCGGGGAATTGCGTCAGGATCCGGGCCATTTCGCTTCGGTCATCCACAACCTTTTCCAGCTGGAACAGATGGTTCAGCTTGACATGATATTGCGGCGCGCCGGTTTTTTTGTCGAAGTTGTCGGCATCCGCCAGAAGTTTATGCGCGTCCCAGGTCGTGGTCAGATCGCTGAGTTCCGGCTCAGCCAGAACTTTTTTCAGAGTGTCGTATTTCGCCTCCAGCACCTTGACGATCTGTTTGGAATAGCTTTTGCGCATCAACGCGCGGTTGGCCTTTTCCCAGACCTTCAGATCCGCCAGCGCGCCAGCGGGATCGTTGTTGCCCTTGAATTTCTGCTTGGTATCCGCCGCCGCCAATGCGTTGCGGAACCCCTCATCCGCCCTGAGGGAGCCGTCAAAGCCGCGCATATAGCGGGCGAGCTTGCCGCGGTCCTTGGAACTGTAGTCTATCAGCTCCTGCAGCAGCCCCTTGGCCTCATTGAACTTTTGCTCCTTGTAACCCTTTTTCTTAGCGTTTTTCAGGTGATTGCGAAAATCCTTGGCGTCAGGAACAGCGCTGGCGAGGATAAGCTCGCAGCGCTTGTGGGAGTTTGCCATGTAATCGTCCATCAACGCAGCAAAGCTGAGACCTTCGGCCAGATCACCCTCATCGCTCAGATTGGATTTCCAGGCCTCCAGCGCCAACTTGGCGGCGCCGAAATCCCCGGCCTTGGAATGGACGGCGGCGGCTTTCATCTGGGTTCCGCGGGCGGCTTCGGCGGTATCCTTGGTAACGCCTGTCATCGGGTTGATCAGCGCCAGCGTGGCGCTGGTCCAATTGTCGAAGAAGAGACCATAGGTATTGGCGTCTTCCGCCTTGGACGAGGCATCCTTGGCCGCGGCCTCCACCGCTTCAAAGTCCTTGTCGGTCACGGCGGTGGCCATGGTCTTGTGCGCCGCCTTGATCAGCCCCTCCACATAGGTAAAGGCGCCCTGGTCCAGACTGTTGCGCACCGAGGCGAATTTATCCTCAGCCGCGGCCAGGGCGGTCTGCGCCTTGTCACGCGCGGCGGCAACTGCCAGCTGCGCGGCGATCTGGCTGGACAGATCGGAAATATCGCTGTCGATCTTGTCAAAGGCGCCGGCCTCATCCGCGCTGAGGATTTCCTTTTTCAGCGCCTTGCGCCCGCCCGCCAGGCTGCGCCGCGCGCCTGAGCTGAGTTCGGCAGGAATGGTGATCTTGTTCAGCTCCGTCAGGGCCGCCGAACGCCTGTTGTCCACCTGCTCATCCACCGGATCGGGAAAGTCCGGCATGGTCCAGGCCTTGAGCTTGTAAAACCGTTCGGCCCATTGCCGGATGGCCGGATTGTTGGCAAGCGGATCAGGGGTATTGGCCATGGGTCACCTCAACAGAACTTAAAAGGACGGGCCTTGGGGGAACGCGCGATTTGATGGAATGCTTAAGCAACCATAGGGGAGGCATTGAATTCGGCGCAAGAGTCTTTTGACGCAACGGCAACCTTATGCCCTGCCAGGCCGGGGCTGATGGACAAGACGGGCCGACTGCTCTAACCGGATGGTATGTCCACATATAATTCCCGCGTATCCGGCCAGCGGACACCTCCGCGCATTTTCACCCTGATCCTGCTTGCCGGGCTGTCGGCGCTTGGCATGAACCTGCATCTGCCGTCGCTGGCGGGGATGTCCGAGTATTATGCGGTCGATTACAGGGTGATGCAGCTGTCAGTGGCGCTGTATCTGGCGGGCAATGCGGTGGTGCAGATCTTTGTCGGGCCGATCTCGGACCAGATGGGGCGGCGGCCGGTGATCCTGGTCAGCATTGTGCTGTTCCTGCTGGCGACATTGGGCTGCATCTATGCGCCGACGGCCGAGGCGTTCCTGCTGTTCCGGGTGGCGCAGACGGCGGTGGCGGCCACCATGGTGCTGAGCCGGGCTGCGGTGCGCGACATGTATGACACCAACCAAGCCGCCAGCATGATCGGCTATGTCACCATGGGCATGGCAATCGTGCCGATGATCGGCCCCGCAATCGGCGGCTTCCTGGATCAGTGGATGGGCTGGCAAGCCAACTTCTGGCTGTTGTTCCTGGTCGGTGCGGCGACGCTGGCCATCACCTTCACCGATTTCGGCGAGACAGCCCACAAAAGCGGCAAGACGCTGATGGCGCAGTTCCGCGAATACCCGGAACTGCTGCGCTCGCCCCGGTTTTGGGGGTACTCCTTATCCTCGGGCCTCGCCTCAGGCGCTTTCTTTGCTTACTTGGGCGGCGCGCCCTTTGTCGGCACCGAAGTCTATGGCCTCAGCACGGCAGAGCTGGGGGTCTATTTCTCCACTCCGGCGGTGGGATATTTTGCCGGCAACTTCATCTCGGGGCGGTTTTCCACCCGGATCGGGGTCAACCGCATGGTTCTGTGGGGCTGTGTTATCAACGGCGGCGGGGTGCTGCTGTCGCTGCTGATCGCGATGGCGGGCGCTGACAGCGTGTTCACCTTCTTCGGGCTGATGTGTTTCGTGGGCCTGGGCAACGGCATGGCGATCCCCAACGCCACTGCGGGTGCCATCTCCGTCCGCCCGCATCTGGCCGGCACCGCGTCCGGTCTTAGCGGTGCGATCATGATCGGAGCGGGGGCCGCGCTCAGCGCCTTTGCCGGAATGCTGCTGGTACCGGGATCCACGGCGGTGCCTTTGCTGGCGATCATGTTCGGCACCGCCGCATGCGGGCTGGTTGCGATCCTGCTGGTGGTCCGGCGGGAGCGGCAGATCGGCGCATAAGACCAGCGGACAGCTTGCAGGCATGGATTTGCAATTATACCATTCGCAAGAATTGGATTTGCAAAGGCACGCCTTATGGCCACCCAGAAACTATACGCCGGCGCCAAGCTGCGTGAAATGCGGCAACGGCTGGAGCTGACGCAGAAGGATTTCGCCGCCAAGCTGGGGGTGTCCCTGCCCTATCTGAATCAGATGGAGAACAACAACCGCCCGGTATCGACCACGGTGGTGCTGGCGCTGGCGCAGGAATTCGGCATGGATGTGACCGAGCTGTCTGCAGGGGACAGCGAACGGCTGGTCAGCGACATGCGCGAGGCGATGGCGGATCCGGTCTTTGCTGATGAAGCGCCGCCCTTGGCGGATCTGCGGCTGACCGCATCGAACGCCCCGGCCCTGGCGCGGGCGTTCCTGTCGCTGCACCGGGCGTATAGGCAAACGCATGAACGGCTGGCCTCGCTGGACGAGGCTTTGGGGCGCGAGGACGCGCGCATTCAGGCCTCCCCTTGGGAAGAGGTGCGCGATTTCTTCCACTACTGCGACAACTACATCGATGCAGTGGACCATGCAGCCGAGCATTTTGCCGCCGCCAATGACATCCGCGCGGCAGCCGTGGCCGCGCTGGAGCGCGGCGGCGTGACCGTGCGCCAGTCCGAGATGGAGGGCTTGCGCAGTTTTGATGCGGAGACAGGCGTGCTGCATCTGTCCAACCGCTCGGCGCCGCAGACGCAGCTGTTTCAGATGCTGCTGCAGGTGGCGCTTTTGCGGCAGAACGCGCTGCTGGAAGCGACGCTGGATTTTGCAAAGTTCCAAAGCGAGGAGGCCCGCGCCATCGCCAAGATCGGCCTTGCCAACTATTTCGCTGGTGCCGCCCTGATGCCCTACACAAGGTTTCTGGAGGCGGCGCAGGCCTGCCGCCATGATCTGGAGCTGCTGTCGATCCGCTTTGGCGCCTCGATCGAGCAAATATCGCACCGGCTGTCGACCCTGCAGCGGCCCGGTGCCAAGGGAGTGCCGTTTTTCTTTGTGCGGGTGGATCAGGCTGGCACGATCACCAAGCGGCACTCGGCGACACGGCTGCAGTTTGCCCGGTTCGGCGGCGCCTGCCCGCTGTGGAACGTGCACCGGGCGTTTGAGACCCCGGGCCGGTTCCTGCGCCAGCTGGCAGAGACGCCGGACGGGGTGCGCTACATCTCGCTCGCGCGGGATGTGTCGAAACCGGGCGGCTCATTCGGATCCCCGGTGCGGCGCTATGCCATTGCGCTGGGCTGCGAGGTGCGCCACGCGGAGGCGCTGGTCTATGCAGACGGGATGGATGTGAACCAGGACAGCGCCTATGAGCCGATCGGCATTTCCTGCCGCATTTGCGAGCGCAAGGACTGCCACCAGCGTTCGGTCCCGCCGCTGGAACGGCGGCTGACCATCAACACCGATCAGCGCGGCGTGCTGCCGTATGAGGTGAGCTGATGCACCGGCTGGCCTGCATGCCCGGCGCGCTTTAGGGTAGGAGTCATGGCAGCTTTTGAACAATTGGCCCTGTCCGGCGGCGGCTGCCGCTGCTTCTGGCAAGGCGGTTTTCTACACGTGGTGCAGGATGAACTGCCGCTGCGCCCCGCCCGCGTGACCGGGGTTTCTGGCGGCGCCCTGACGCTGGCCGGGTTTCTGGCGGGCCGCGGCGAGCGGGTGCTGGCGGAGATGAAAGATGCGTTCCGCGGCACTGATCACAATCTCAACTGGCACAAGCCTGGCGCGGACAAGCTGACGCCGCATCAGAAGGTCTATGAGAAGGTGGTCACCCGGTCGCTGGATGGCGATGCCATGGCGCGGGTGGCCGCCGGGCCGCAGGCGCAGATCCTGCTGGGCCACCCGCCCTCTGACCGCTGGGCGCGCCTGACTGGCAGCCTGGCGGCGCTGGCCTATGAGGCAGAGCTGCACATGGTCGGCTCGCCGCATTTCAACTGGGCAGAGCGGCTGGGTGTCGGCTCCAGCCTGGTGGACGCCCGCGCCGCAGCGCAGGAGGGGAAGCTGGCCGATCTGGTGCGGTTCGCAGCCACCATCCCGCCGGTGTTCGACCCGCCCCGCTGGAACGGGCAGGCAGTGATCGACGGCGGCATGGCCGATCAGGCGCCGATGCCGGACCCCAACAAGGGGCGCACGCTGGTACTGCTGACGCGCCCGTACAAGCGCCTGCCGGAGGTCGCCGGGCGGTTGTACGTCTGGCCAGAGGAAGATGTGCCCGCGGATAAGATCGACTTCACCGATCCGGAGAAGATCCAGGCGACCTGGGACGCAGGCCTGGCGGCTGGGGAAACGTTCCTGCGGGAGAGAGCGGCAGGGGTGATCCCTGCCGCCGGGGATTGAGACCCAGCACGTCTGAAAACAAGGCCTGCCCCCTTAGTGACTGCCGTATTGACTGCCGCGTCCGGCCCAGCCAATGTCCGTTGCTTCTGCGGCATGCACGATCGCGTCTTCAGCGGACCGGCACCGTAGCCAATACTGAGGGAATGCACGCAAAATGACAGACGACTGGAATGACTACGCGGACGGCTGGGACGGCAACAGCGATGTCAGGCTTTTTGCGGCCAAAGCGTTTTCCGCGCTCGACTCGCATACCGGAGTAAGCGGTGAGGCCTAGCAATCGAAACGTGTTCTCGACTTTGGATGCGGAACCGGGCTGCTGACGGAACTGATTGCACCGCATGTTAAAGAAGTGATTGCCGTTGACACCTCGGACAGGATGATTGCGGTCCTGAAGGACAAGAATCTGCCCAACGTAACGCCCGTCCACGCGGACATCCTAGGCGGCGCAGCTGCGGGCGACAAAGACCGGCTTGCCGGTTTCGATCTGATCTGCGCATCTTCCGTCTGCGGCTTCCTGCCGGACTATGCAGCTGCAGTGAAGCTACTGTCAGGCCTGCTTGAGCGGGGCGGCCAGTTTGTGCAATGGGATTGGCAAGGCCAGGACAGCGGCGGCTTCGGGCTGACAGAACAGCAGATGCGCGCAGCACTCGAGGCTGCGGGGCTTGGCTCCATTCGGGTGAAGCAGGTCTTTGCGCTGGACACCGGCGGGCAATCCATGCCGGTCTTGATGGGCTTGGGCACCCGCAACGCAGACCGGCTCTGAAACGGGTGTACGCCAGTCAGGGCCGAACAGGTTCAAAAAACAGAACGGGGCTTCAGTGATACCCCGTTCTGCCTTCAACACGTTTTCCCCTCACGCCTTCGACAATATCCCCCAGATCTCGTCCTTCAGCGCGGCGCGTTGTTTGCGCAGGCCGGTTTCGGCCTCAGCACTCACCGGTTCCACGTTGGTTTCGGCCCGGTGCACAGCGCGGTTCACTTCGTGGTATTCGTCCGACAGCTTGGCGAAATGGGCATCCGCCTGTTTCAGCTGACTGATCTGCGCGGCCTTTTCGGGGAATTCTTCGGCCAGTTCATGGGGGGTATTGGACATCTGCCCGCTCCTTTTTTCTAGGGTCGGTTGCAGGTTATCCGCAGCGCTGCGCGCCCGCTTTGACGCGGATCAAAAGATGCGGCAAACACGCTGATTTTCGGTCTAATTTCAGGCCCGGTCCCAGGCCCGGTTCCAGGCCGGGATTTCAGAAAATAAGCCGCCCGCACAACGGGGAGGTGGCGGGCGGCTTGCTGGCAGCGCAACAGGATCAGCGTTGCGCCTGGCGCCAGTCCGGGTTGAACCACGGTTCAGCGTTCGAGGACGGCAGGCGGCGGCCCAGGATGTGGTCCGAGGCCTTCTCTCCGGTCATGATCGAGGGACCGTTGAGGTTGCCGTTAGTGATGCGCGGGAAGATTGAGCTGTCGGCAACCCGCAGACCCTCAACACCAATCACCCGGCATTCCGGATCGACCACCGACATCGGGTCATCAACTGCGCCCATCTTGCAGGTGCCGCAGGGATGATAGGCGCTTTCCACGTGCTCGCGGATGAAACCGTTCAACTCCTCGTCCGATTGCAGCGCATCGCCGGGCTGGATCTCATGCTTGAGGAAGGGTTTCATCGCCTCCTGGCCGAAGATCTCGCGGGTCAGACGGATGCATTTGCGGAAATCCTCCCAGTCCTGTTCGGTCGACATGTAGTTGAACAGGATGTTTGGCGCGTCTTTCGGATCGGCAGAGTTCAGCGTGACCTCGCCGCGCGAGCCGGAGCGCATGGGGCCGACATGGGCCTGGAAACCATGGCCCTCAGCCGCGGCCTGACCGTCGTAGCGGACGGCAATCGGCAGGAAGTGATACATGATATCCGGGTAGTCCACCCCCTTGCCGGAGCGGACAAAGGCGGCGCTTTCGAACTGGTTCGAGGCGCCAAGGCCGGTCTTGGTGAACAGCCACTGCGCCCCCACCAGCGCCTTGCCGAACAGGTTCCAGTACTTGAACAGGGTGATCGGCTGTTTGCAGGCGAACTGGAAGTAGAATTCCAGGTGGTCCTGCAGGTTCTGGCCCACGCCGGGACGGTCGGCGACCACGTCGATACCGTGTTCCGCCAGATGTTTGGCCGGGCCGATACCGGACAGCATCAGCATCTTGGGGGAATTCAGCGAGGAGGCGGCCAGGATCACTTCGGTATTGGCGCGGATCACTTCGACCTTGCCGCCGCGTTCAACCTCGACCCCGACAGCGCGGCCGTCCTCGATCACCACCTTGCGGGCGAAGGCTCGGATCAGGTTGCAGTTGTCACGCTTCAGCGCCGGGCGCAGATAGGCGTTGGCGGCGGACCAGCGCTGGCCTTTGTAGACCGTCATCTCCATCGGGCCGAAGCCTTCTTGCTGCTCGCCGTTGTAGTCGGAGGTGACCGGGTAGCCCGCCTGCGCGCCTGCGTTGACAAAGGCGTCGTGCAGCGGGTTGTCGCGGGGGCCGCGGGTCACATGCAGCGGGCCGTCGGTGCCGCGCCAGTCCGGATCGCCGCCATGACCGCGGTCGTTCCAGGTTTCCATACGTTTGAAGTACGGCAGCACGTCGGCGTAGGACCAGCCCGCCGCACCCGTCTCGGCCCAGTGGTTGTAGTCGCCGGCGTGGCCGCGCACATAGACCATACCGTTGATCGAGGAAGAGCCGCCGATCACTTTGCCGCGCGGGCAGACCAGTTCGCGGCCGCCCAGATGCGGCTCGGGCTGGGATTTGTAGCCCCAATCGTAAAGCGGCATGTTCATCGGGTAGCTGAGCGCGCCCGGCATCTGGATGAACGGCCCGGCATCGGTACCGCCGTGTTCGATCACCAGAACCTTTTTGCCGGCCTCAGACAGCCGGTAGGCTATTGCACAACCGGCAGACCCGGCCCCGACAATCACATAATCCGCGTTCATTTCTTCTCTCCATTGCGGATCCGGGTTGGGTCAAGGATGCCTTTGGCACCGCGCCTTGGCGCGGCTTGTCCTTGAGGCATCCCGAATCTGCCTCATCATTGTTCTGGTCTGCTGAGGACGCAAAGCGCCCTCAGCGACCTCTCAGCAACCCCTTCCCTCTTGCCCTTTTGGGCAACGGGTCGGGTGGGTGGGCGTTGCCCAAAAGGGCAATCAGAATGCCGCTTCGACGTCACCCATGCGGACGTAGACGGATTTCACCTGGCTGAAGTGCTTGATCGCCTCTTTCGAGTTCTCGCGGCCAACGCCGGATGCCTTTACACCGCCAAACGGCGCCTCGACCGGCGCGTCGTTGTAGGAGTTGATAAAGCAGCTGCCGGCCTCAAGATTGCCGATCACCCGGTGGGCGCGGGTGAAGTCCTTGGTGAACACACCTGCCGACAGGCCGAATTCGGTGTCATTGGCGCGGGCCACGACCTCTTCTTCGGTGTCGAAATCGAGGACAGACATCACCGGGCCGAAGATTTCCTCGCGGGCGATGGTCATATCGTCGGTCACATCGGCAAAGACGGTCGGCTCGATAAAGTAGCCGTCCTTGTCGGCGCGGTTGCCGCCGCAGATCAGGCGGGCACCTTCTTCTTTGCCCTTCTCGATGTAGCCCAAGACGATGTTCATCTGGTTTTCAGTCACCATCGGGCCAAAGCTGGTGGCCTCATCCATCGGGTCGCCAATGACGGCGTTGCCGGTGCGCTCGGCCAGGCGGGCGAGGAATTTTTCTTTGATGCCTTTCTGCACAAACACGCGGGTGCCGTTCGAGCAGACCTGGCCGGAGGAGTAGAAGTTGCCGTTGATGGCGCCGCCGACGGCGTTGTCCACATCTGCGTCGTCAAAGATGATCAAGGGCGACTTGCCGCCCAGTTCCATGGTGACGTGTTTCATGCCTGCGGCGGCGGCGGCATAGACCTTCTTGCCGGTCGGCACCGAGCCGGTCAGCGAAACCTTGTCAACGCGCGGATCGGTGACCAGCGCACCGCCAACCTCGCCCATGCCCTGGACGACGTTGAAGACGCCCGCCGGCGCGCCGGCCTCAATCAGGATTTCGGCCACTTTCAGGGCGCAGAGCGGCGTGGTTTCCGACGGCTTGAACACCATCGAGTTGCCGCAAGCCAAGGCAGGCGCGCCTTTCCAGCAGGCGATCTGGGTCGGGTAGTTCCAGGCGCCGATGCCGACGCACATGCCAAGCGGTTCGCGTTTGGTATAGACCCAGTCTTCGCCCAGCGGGATGTGCTCGCCGGTCAGCGAGGCTGCGAGACCGCCGAAATACTCCAGCGCGTCGGCGCCGGAGGTGGCGTCGGCGACCAGGGTTTCCTGCAGCGGCTTGCCGGTGTCATAGGTTTCCAGCACGCTGAGGTCGTGGTTACGCGCGCGCATGATGTCGGCAGCACGGCGCAGCACGCGGCCACGCTCGGTGCCAGTCATTTTCGCCCATTCCTTTTGGGCGGCTTTGGCGGTGGACAGCGCCTGTTCGACAATCGCCGGGGTGGCGGCGTGGACGGTGGCGATCTGCTCACCTGTGGCGGCGTAGATCACCGGGATCGGGGTGCCGGCGGTATCTTCGACGTATTCGCCGTTGATGAAGTGGCTGGCTTTGGGCTGGGCGGGGTGGGTCATGAGTTTATGCCTCCGGCGGGGATATTTGGCGCCAGAAGAACTGGCGGGGTGCTGATTTCGAGTTATTCGCCGCGGGGAAAACGTTTGTTTTCCTCGAGGGTGTTGAGATCCATGTGGTTGCGCATGTAACGCTCCGAGGCCTTTTGCAGGGGCTGGTAATCCCAGGGATAGTAGCCGCCCTGGCGCAGGGCCTCGTAGACAACCCAGCGGCGGGCTTGGCTGGCGCGCACGTCTGCGTCGAAGGTTTCCAGGTTCCAGCGGGCGTCTGATTTGGCGCGCAAAGATTCCAGCGTGCCGGCATGGGCGGGGTCATCCGCGAGGTTGGCCAGCTCGTGCGGGTCGGCCTCCAGATCGAACAGCTGATCGGGGTCCAGCGCGCAACGGTTGTACTTCCACTTGCCATAGCGGAGCGACACCAGCGGCGCATAGGAGGCTTCGGCAGCATATTCGATGGCCACCGGTTCGGTCCGTTCTGCGCCGGTGGCCAGCGGCACTAGGTTCTGGCCGTCGGTCCAGGGTTCGATTTCAGCCATATCGACACCGGCCAGCGCGCCCAGCGTGGGGGTCACGTCCAGGGTGGAGACCGGGGTTTCAATGAGGCCCGCGGGCAGGTCCGGTGCCGAGATCATCAGCGGCACGCGGGAGGAGCCGTCATAGAAGCTCATCTTGAACCACAGGCCCCGCTCGCCCAGCATGTCGCCGTGGTCGGAGACAAACAGGATGATCGCCTCTTGCCGTGTGGTTTCCAAGACGTTCAGGATCTCGCCGATCTTGTCATCCAAATAGGAGATATTGGCGAAATAGGCGCGGCGGGAGCGTTTGATGTCTTCCTCAGAGATGTCAAAGCTGCGCCAATCATTGGCGTCAAAAATCCGCTGGGCGTGCGGGTCGTGGTCGTCGTAATCCATTGCCGGGACCTGCGGCAGCAGATGCTCGCAGTCCTCATACAGATCCCAGTATTTCTTACGCGCCACATAGGGGTCATGCGGGTGGGTAAAGCTGACGGTCAGCGCCCAGGGGCGGTCGTCCAGCCCGCGCGACAGCTCATAGAGCTTGGCGGTAGCGTTGTAGGCAACCTCGTCGTCGTATTCCATCTGGTTGGAGGTTTCCGCCACCCCTGCCCCGGTGACGCTCCCCATGTTGTGGTACCACCAGTCGATGCGCTCGCCCGGTTTGCGGTAGTCCGGGGTCCAGCCGAAATCAGCCGGGTAGATGTCGGTGGTCAGGCGGTCCTCGAACCCGTGCATCTGGTCGGGGCCGACAAAATGCATCTTGCCTGAAAGGCAGGTGTAGTAGCCTGCGCGGCGCAGGTGGTGGGCGTAGGTCGGAATGTCGCTGCGGAACTCAGCCGCGTTGTCATAGACGCCGGAGCGCGACGGCAGCTGGCCGGACATGAAGGAGGCGCGGCCCGGCGCGCACAAGGGCGACGCAGTATAGGCGTTGGCGAAACGGGTCGAGCGTTCCGCCAGTTTCTTCAGGTTCGGAGCATGCAGCCAGTCGGCGGGGCCGTCCGGGAAAAGCGTCCCATTCAACTGGTCAACCATCAGGATCAGAATATTCGGGGCACTCATCGCGGACCTCCCAGATAAGGCGATGTTTCTTCGAAAGGCGCCTGGCAGGCCCAAAGGCGCTGCCAGGCAGTTTGGTGGCTGGTCCCGTCATTCGGGGAAACTTGGGGGCCAGCCGGGAGACCGCCCTTAATGGGCTGTCTTGATCTTGTCGAAGTCGAGCGTGTTTTCCTCGGGCGAAGCAGTGATGCTCATTACTTCGCTGCGCTTGAACAGCACGATGTAGGCCAGGCATGCGACATAGATGCCGATCACCGCGGTGCCGATCCACTGGATCTGCAGCCACTGGCTTTGGAACGCCAGGGTCAGGGCAAAAAGCACAACCGCGTTGCCCAGCACATAAGGAATGGTGCCGAAACGCTTGGCCGTCAGGTTCAGGTTGTCGGTGTAAAGGCGGATCAGCGAGTCAAAGGAGTTGACCACAAAGATGATGCCCACCGCGACCATGGAGACGTTGATCAGCAGCGTCGTCTCGATGCTGTTGAGGTGGTAATAGTACAGCACCGAGAACCACACACCCAGCGGGATCGACGGGAAGATCAGCAGTGCTGCCAGAACCTGCCAGGTGCGCAGCCCGCCGACAAAGCGCGAGGTGAACTGGCCGATCATGATCGACCATGCGAACCACCAGAACAGGTAGAATTCGTGATAGTCGGTCAGCGGCAGCACGAATTTGTGGATGTTGGCAAAATAGCCGCCGATGTTGGAGGCGGTATCGCCGAAGGCGCTCAGCCCCATACCGGAATAAGCCCACATGCCGAGGATCAGCGACAGGAACAACACGGTGGAGCCGACCGACAGGATGCGCACGTATTTGATGTCGGTCGAGGAGAAGGCGGCAAACAGGATCACCAGGAAGGTAATGACATAGAAGGCCGGGATCACGCTCTCGCCGTCGCCCATGAAGGTGGCATAATACGGCAGGTAGATCAGGAACAGCGCGCCGGTAAAGGCGCAGGTGCCGATGATCACAATGTTGTTGATCCATTTCACCAGCGGGATCTCAAAGAACTTCACCCGCGGCTCAACCACGCAGAAGTAGAAGGTGGTCAGGAAGTAGAAGCCCCAGATCAGGAAGCCCCAGAAGCCGAATTCCAGCGCCAGCGGGTTGGTGAACCCATAGGCGGGCTCTGCCGCGGTGTCGGCATAAAGCGGAAAGTCCCAGGCCAGCGGGAACATGATCAGGCCGACGTCCAGGCCCGAGGTGAAGAGGATTGCGATGAAGGTGAACAAGTGGACCGGAGTCACGCCGACGTTGCGGACGTTCCACCACTTGATCACGCAGAACACCACCAGCGCAAAGGCCAGCAGAATCCCGAATGAAATGATTGAAGTCATATGTCCCTCCCATTTCCAGGCGGTTCCCGCCCTAAGACATGGGTCGGGTACATAACACAGCAGGCTGATCGGCCAAATAGTTTTTTGAATGGTCATTCAAGATTTGAATTCCTTCGAACAACAGTTGAAACGCCGGCCCAATTGCCGCACAACTTATTCATGAGCAGGAAACGCATCCGGGATATCCGCAACGAAGAGCTGATTGAAGCCACCATCGTTGCGGTGCATGAGCGCGGTTACGGTGTTGTAACCATGGCGGAAATCGCCAAGGAGGCCGGTGCTTCGGCGGCCTCGATAAACTATTATTTCGGCTCCAAGGAAGGGCTGATGGAAGCCACTATGCTGCATCTTCTGGGCAAGCTGCGGCGGGCCATGGCGGATGGCTATGCCACAGCGCGCACCCCGCGCGAACGGCTGTATGCGGTGATGGACGCGAACTTTGCCGACGACCTGTTCACCGTTCCCCAGTGCAGTATCTGGATGCAGTTCTGGGCAAATGCCCCCTATTCGCCGCGCCTCAGCCGCCTGCACCGAATCAACCGTGCCCGGGTGCGCAGCCATGTCCTGGCCGAGCTGCGGGCGCTGCTGCCAGGCGGACAGTTGGAAACCGCGCGCCAGGCGCTGCAATGCTATATGGACGGGGTCTGGCTGCAGGCCGCGCAGTCGGAAGATCCGCTGAATCCCAATGCCGCGCGAGCTGCGGCGCATCTGGTTGTGGATCTTGTCATCCCATAAGGCCTAGCCGCCAGGCAGCCGTTCGTAGTCCAGCCGGGTTCCGCGCGGCAAATAAATAAGGGTCATTCCGTCGCGGGTCAGAGAATTGATCTGATAACACAGTCTGGTGCCGCTCTGGCTGTCCCAGGCCATCAGGAAGTCAGCCGTAAACCCTATGCCGCGGCAGCTTTGCTGGATCGTGACAAACTCCGGGGTCATTTGCCTGCCGCCGTAACGGACCTGGCGCACGGCACCGGAAATGGCAAACCGGTCTTTTGGGTTTTGCACGGACTGCCACTCTCCCTGCATGTTCTGCAGCATCTTGTCGAACCGGTTCGGCACGCGCGGCGTGACGCTGTGCAGTTCCAGCTCTGCAAAGGAGCCGAAACGGGTGACTATCTCACCGTCAATTGCCAGCGGGGTGCCGCGCACCAGCCCCAGCAGGAATGTGAAGACCGGATCGGAGATCCGGACCTTGCCCACAGCACCGAACTCCATGCCGCCGCCAACAAAACTGCAGGTGACGGCGCCCGGGCTTTTCTGCTGCTTGCAGCCTTGAAAAACCACCTCCGCCGCGTAATGCAATTGGTCTTCTGTCGCGTCATGCCCGCCTTCAGCGGCGGCGACTGCAGCCTGCCGGCGTTCGGACTGTGATCGGGAACTGAGCAAAACCTGCAGTCCTGTTGGTGCCGTAAGGGTTTTCGCAAACCCCTGCATTGCATAGCCTTGTGCGGTGCAATCGCTGTCATGCTCAATCCGGAACCGGCCCCGGGCGGTGCAAAACCGGACGCTGTCATCGCGAAAACGGTATCCGGGGCTTTTGGTGCGGAAGTAGAGAAACCGGCCCTGATAGTCGGCCGGCACCGGTTCGGCGCAATCTCCCGGCATGAGCGGCTGCCAGCCCTGCACCACCCAGCGGCCGTCAATCCGCAAGCTGATGGCCAAATGATGCAAGGCCTCCGTATCGTTGCAGATACTGGGCCCGGCCTGGGCGGCCGGCAGATCAAAAAGGGCCGCCAGCAGCAACGCCGTGGGCCAAAGCCAGTTTGCCATGCGCGGTCTCCGCCTGCATCGGTAAGAGCGGAAGATTACTTCGGGTTTGTAACATCCATAAGACGATCAAACACCAGTCGCATTACCGGAAGGTGTAAGAGCCTTCTTTTTAACCCTGGCTTCACGCCATGAGATAAAGCTGACCGCAGCCAGGATCAGCCCGCCGCCGGACATTACCCAGATGTCCGCCGGTTCACCAAACGCCAGCGCGCCCAGCAGGGTAGCCCAGACCAGCTGCAGGAACGTGACCGGCTGGGTCACCGCCACGGGTGCTGCGGCAAAGGCCAGCGTCATGGTGTAGTGGCCTGCGGTGGCAAAGCAGGCGACACCGAACAGAATTGCAAGCTCGGCCAGCGTGGGCGTCACCCAGACCGCCAGGGCAAAGGGGGCCAGGCCCAGGGTGACAAAGATCGACAGCATGCCGACCACAACCGCCGGGCTGTTGCTGCCGACAGTAAACTTGGCGATCAGGTAAGAGGCGCCGAAGGACACGGCGGTGAACAGCATGGCGATATGGCCGGGCGAGACCTCGCGGAAGCCCGGCCGCAGGATGATCATCGCGCCGATCAAAGCGACAGCAATCGCCGATATCCGGCGCACCGCCAGCTTCTCTCCCAGAAACAGCGCGGCCCCCAAGGTGACATAGACCGGCGACAGGTAGTTCATTGCCGTAACCTCGGCCAGGGGGATCTGGGTCATGGCATAGAACCACAGGATCACGCCGGCAGAATGCACCACGCCGCGGCCTGCAAACAATGCCCAAAGCCGCGGGGTCAGTTGCGCCCGGCGCAAGGCCCCGGCCATCGGGATCAGAAACACCAGCCCCAGCAAGTACCGCAAAAAGGCGCTTTCGGCGGGCGGGATGCGGGTGCCGAGGTGCTTGACCAGCGCTGTGACCGCCACAAAACAGAGGCCGGTGACAACCATCCAGAACACGCCCCGGAGAGGGTTTTGCGCGGTTTGGGCGGATTTGACGGTTTGGGACATGGCCGGACAGAACACCCGTTCGGGCGGCGGCGCAAGGCTTCACATGTGAATTATTTCCGCTTCTCCGGCAGCGGGGTGAATTCCTCATCATCGCCTGGCGGCAGCTGGAAGCGGCCCTGCTGCCAGTCGCCAGCGGCCCAGGCGGCCTTGGCATCTTCGATCCGGTCGCGGGAGGAGGCGACGAAGTTCCACCAGATATAGCGCGGCCCGCTCAGCGTCGCACCGCCCAGCGCCATCAGCCGGGCGCCTTGCGGGCCTGCGGTCACGGTGATCTCATCCCCTAGGCGGAACACCATCATGCGGCCGGCCTCAAATGTTTCGCCGGCGATTTCGACCGATCCTTGCGTGACATAAAGCCCGCGGTCCTCGTGGTCCAAGGGCAGCGGGAGCTTGGCGCCGGCTTGCAATACCGCATCGGCATAAAAGGTTTCAGAATAAAGCGTTGCAGGGGCTTTTTCACCCCAGGCAGTGCCGAGGATCAGCCGCACGGCCTTGCCCTCGCCCTCCAGCAGCGGCAGAGCGTCCTTGCCGTGGTGTTCAAAGGCGGCGGGCGTGTCTTCGTGGCTGTCGGGCAGCGCGATCCAGGTCTGGATGCCGAACAGGCTGCTTGGGCCTGCGCGGGTCGTGGCCGAGGTGCGTTCGGAATGGGTGACGCCCTGGCCTGCCACCATCCAGTTTACCTCGCCCGGATAGATCATCTGGTGAGTGCCTAAGGAATCGCGATGTTCGAATTCGCCCTGATAGAGGTAGGTCACGGTGCCAAGGCCGATATGCGGATGCGGGCGCACGTCGATGCCCTGCCCGGTCAGGAATTCAGCCGGCCCGGCCTGGTCGAAGAAGATGAACGGGCCGACCATCTGGCGGCGCGGTGCGGGCAAGGCGCGGCGGACCTCAAAGCCGCCGAGGTCGCGGGCGCGCGGGATGATCACCGTTTCAATTGCATCAAGGCTGCCCGCTTCGGGGCATTGCGGTTCCAGTGCCGGGTTCCAGCTCATCCTTCCCTCCTGTTGGCGGCTTCAGGAGGAAGGTAGCGCATTTCAGCGCAGGCGTTAGGGCGGCCTGCGCACAGATGCTGTTCGTCACATCATCAGCAGCTTAAGCGCAATCGCCCACATGGTGAGGCCGACAATGGCATCCAGCACTTGCCAGGCGCGCGGGCGGGCAAAAACCGGAGCCAGCAGGCTGGCGCCATAGCCGAGCGTGAAGAAGAAGGTGAAGCTGGCAATAGCAGCGCCGGCCGCAAAGACCAGCGGCTCGGGGTATTGGGCCGAGATCGAACCAAGGAGAACCACTGTATCGAGGTAGACATGCGGGTTCAGCCAGGTCAGCGCCAGAACCGTGGCCAGCACCGGCGCCAGGGCAGCGCCTGCACCTTCGCCCGCCGTGTCCAGGGTTTCGCCGCCGCGCCAGGCGCTGCGCAGAGCGCGGGCGCCGTACCAGATCAGAAAAGCCGCGCCGCCAAGCCGCATCGCCTGTTCAAACCACGGAACTGCCAGCGCAAGCGAGCCAAAGCCGAAAACACCCGCAGTGATCAGCACCGCATCGGATCCCGCACAGGTGAAGCAGATCCAGAACACATGCTGGCGCCGCAGCCCCTGGCGCAGAACAAAGGCGTTTTGGGCACCAATCGCCGCAATCAGGCTAAGGCCAAGGGCAAATCCGGCAAGCAGGCTGGGGGGCATTGTGGTCTCCATCGTTGTGCTGGGGTTTGACTAGAGACTGCCACGCCATTAATCCAGTTAAAGAGACTTAAGTCAGATTAGAGTTGCTAATGCAGATGGATCCCAGCCAGATGGCGGCGTTAAGCGCGGTGCTGCGTCTTGGCACATTTGAGGCCGCGGCGCATTCCTTGCGGGTGACGCCATCGGCGGTTTCGCAGCGGATCAAGGCGCTGGAAGACCGCATCGGCTCCGCGCTGGTGCTGCGCGGCACGCCCTGCACCGGGACGGCGGCGGGTCTCAGGATTGCCAAACATGCCGAAGACATAGGCCTGCTGGAAGCGCAGCTGGCACGGGAACTGGCTCTGACAGCGGATCACGGCCCGGTGCGGCTGCGGATTGCGGTAAATGCCGACAGCCTGGCCAGCTGGTTCATTGACGCAATGGCAGAGGTGGACGGGGTGCTGTTCGATCTTTTGGTGGATGATCAGGACCACAGCGCGGAGTGGCTGAAGCGCGGCGAGGTTTCTGCTGCGGTGACGGCCAGCGCCAAGCCCGTGACCGGGTTTGACGCCCATCCGCTGGGCACGCTGGACTATGTGGCAACCACCAGCCCTGACTTCATGGCGCGCTGGTTTCCGGCAGGGGTGACGCCGGAGGCCGCCGCCCGCGCGCCCTGCCTGATCTTCAATGCCAAGGACAATCTGCAGCGGCTGTGGCTGGAGCGGAATGTGGCGCCGCAGCTGGCGCCGCCTGCCCATTACCTGCCCTCGACCCAAGCCTTCATTGATGCCGCCGCGGCCGGCCTGGGCTGGGGCATGAATCCGTTGGCGATGGTCGCCGGCGATATCCGCAGCGGGCGGCTGGTGCCGCTGATCCCTGAGACCACGCTGCCGGTGCCCTTGACCTGGCAGGTGGCGCGGGTGATGGCCCCTGCCCTTGCGGAGGTGACCCGCGCCGTGCAGAAATCTGCTAGGCAGTATTTGACCCAAAGCTAAACAGGAAAGCCCGCCGATGTTTTCAAAAGACACCCTCAGCTATGATCCCCTGCCCTTGCCGGACCGAGCGGAGTACTCCGACGCTGAAATGCAGGAGAAAGCAGCAGAGTTCCTAGCCCATATGAAGCGGCGGCACACGGTGCGGGACTTTACCGGCCAGCCGGTACCGCGGCAGGTGATCGAGATCTGTATCCGTGCAGCCGGCACGGCACCCTCGGGGGCCAACCACCAGCCCTGGTTCTTTGCTGCGATCTCCAATCCGGAGCTGAAGGCGCAGATCCGCGCCGAGGCTGAAGAAGAGGAAAAGAAGTTCTATGCCGGGGGTGCGGGCGATGAATGGATCACCGCGCTGGAGCCGATCGGCACCAATGCGGACAAGCCGCATCTGACCACCGCGCCCTGGCTGATTGTGGTCTTTGCCCAGCGCTGGGGCGCTTTTGAGGATGGCAGCCGCTACAAGAACTATTACGTGCCGGAAAGCGTGAACATTGCCACCGGCGTATTGCTGACAGCTTTGCATACGGCGGGCCTATGCACTCTCACCCACACGCCGAACCCGATGAAGTTCCTGAATGGCGCCCTTGGCCGCCCGGCATCGGAAAAACCGACGATGATCATCGCCGTGGGCCATCCCGCAGAGAACGCCATGGTGCCCTCCGTCGCAAAACTGAAAAAACCGCTGGAGGAGATTGCAGCATTTGTAGAATAGCCCTCGCCGCCGGCACCCGGAAAATTCGAATTTTCCGGCCAATTTTCTTGCAAGAAAATTGTGCCGCCTGCGGCGGGCGGTACGGCTGATGCCGGCGCCGGCCTCCTTGCGCCGCAGCCTGGGCCTGCAAGTGCTGCTGCCGCGCGCGGGGGTTGTGCTGATCTGGCTGGCGCTGAACCAATGGGTCAGCCTGCCAGTACCACTGGTCTTTGCTTTGATGGCGGCGGACGGGCTGTTTCTGCTGTGGCAGGCCCGCATTTTTCTGCACAGTGCCGATGCGCATGTACGCAGCACCGGTGCGATGGCGCCGGTCTGGGGCGGTTATCTGGTGCTGCTGTTTGCGGGTTTTGCGGCGGTCACCCTGTGGTGGGATGCCCAGTTGATTGCCAGGGCGGAGGAAGAACCCGTCTATGCCGAACAGCGGCGGCAGGCGCGCGAAGCGCTTTACAGGCTGACAGTTTCCAAGGACGGCCGCGCGCTGATCTTTGCAGGTGAAATCACCTTTGGCCTGACACGGCGGATTGAGCAGATGATCCTCCAGCACCCCGGGCTGCAGCGAATTACCCTGACCAGTCCCGGCGGTCTGATTGCCGAAGCCCGGGGTGCGGCCAGACTGATCCGCGAACAGGGGTTTTCCACCCGTGCAGAGGGATTGTGTGCTTCAGCCTGCACATTGATGTTCGCAGCCGGCCTCCGGCGCAGCCTCGGCGGAAACGGGCAGCTTGGCTTTCACAGCTATGCTTTGCAGTTCGAAAGCGGTCTGCCTCAGATAAACTTGGAAAAGGAACAAGAAAAGGACCGCGCCTTTCTGTTGCAGCAAGGGGTGAGCGCCGAGTTTGCAAACAGGGTCTTTGCCATCCCCCACCGGGAGATATGGATACCGGATGCCACGGCCCTGCGAGTTGGCGGTGTCGTGACCGAATGACCGGCCAGCCGCCGTGCAACCGGGTTTTCTTGCCGCCTCCACCATCCCTCTAGCGTTTCAGGCATCAGCCGGAGGGTGTTTTGCATGAAGCATATTCTATTTGCTGCGGCCCTGGGGCTGGCAGCCTCGCCTGCCGTTGCCGGGCTGGAGATCTGCAACAATGGCGGGCAAAGCCTGAGCCTGGTCATCGGCTATTTTGGCGGCGGGGATTGGGTCTCGGAAGGCTGGTGGAACATGCCGGTCTAAGCGTGCAAAACGCCGGTCGGCGGCGATTTAAAGAAAAGCCAAAATTATTGCCAGGCAAATGTATCGGGCAAGGCTTTTGCCAGCGGCGGTTACACCGTTTGACATCCTCTGAGTCCTGTACCATTCGCGGCGGCAGGGAGGGGCGCTGCCCCCTCGGCCTTGCTGCCTTACCCCCGGGGTACTTTCGACCAGAAAGAAGCAGCAGCCCGGAGCCATATGGGTGGCCTCATACGGGTGGCCCCATACAGGTAGCCCCAATACAGGTGGTCTGTGCGCCAAAGGAAAAGCCCGCCGGTGGCGCGGCGGGCTTTCAACGTTGCGCGGCTGCTGCAGCTTAGAGCTGCGCCATGACCTCGTCGGACGCTTCGAAGTTGGTGGTGACACGCTGCACGTCGTCGTCATCCTCCAACGCATCAACCAGCTTCATCAGCTTTTGCATGCCTTCGAGATCCAGCTCGGTGGTGGTGCCCGGTTTCCAGACCAGCTTAGTGCTCTCGGACTCGCCCAGTTCAGCTTCCAGTGCGTTCGACACGTCGTTGAGGTCGGTATCGGCGCAGTAGATAATATGGCCGTCCTCCGAGCTTTCGACATCTTCGGCGCCGGCTTCGATTGCTGCCATCATCACGGTGTCGGCATCGCCAACAGAGGCCGGATAGGTGACTTCGCCCTTGCGTTCGAACATGAAACCGACTGACCCGGTCTCTCCCAGGTTGCCGCCGTTCTTGGAGAAGGTGGAGCGCACGTTGGAGGCGGTGCGGTTCTTATTGTCGGTCATTGCCTCGACGATGACAGCCACGCCGCTGGGTCCATACCCTTCGTAACGGATTTCATCGTAGTTCTCAGCGTCGCCGCCCACGGCCTTTTTGATCGCGCGGTCAATCACGTCCTTGGGGACGGACTGGCTTTTGGCTTCTTTGACCGCCAGGCGCAGGCGCGGGTTCTTGTCGGGATCAGGGTCGCCCATTTTGGCGGCCACGGTGATCTCCTTGGCCAGCTTGGAAAACAGTTTCGACCGCGCCGCGTCCTGACGGCCTTTGCGGTGCTGAATGTTTGCCCATTTTGAATGGCCTGCCATGGTGCATCCTTGCTGCTGAATATCTGAATTGGCGCCCATATAGCCCGTGCCGGCACCGGGTTTCAAGCACCCTGCCCCGGCTTGGCCCTTGCTCCGCGGGGTTTCGCGGTTAAGCTGGCCCGATGACATATGATCAAGCTGTTTTATTTGCGTTATTTGCTGCCGTTTTTGCCCTGCTGTTATGGGGGCGTTACCGCTATGATCTAGTGGCCTTTGCAGCGCTGATGGCGGGGGTCGTGCTGGGGGTGGTGCCTGCTGGCGATGCCTTTGGCGGGTTTGGCCATCCGGCAACGCTGGTAGTGGCGCTGGTGCTGATCGTTTCTGCCGGGCTGGTGCGCTCAGGCGCGGTGTTTCTGATCACCCGCACATTGGTGGATTCCGCGCGCGGCCTTGGCGGCCATATTGCGCTGATGGGCGGGGTTGGCGCCGTCTTGTCGGCGTTCATGAACAATGTGGCGGCGCTGGCGCTGCTGATGCCGGTGGACATCCAGACCGCGCGCAAGGCAGGCCGGGCGCCGGGGTTGAGCCTGATGCCGCTGTCCTTTGCCACTATTCTGGGCGGCATGGCGACCCTTATCGGCACCCCGCCCAACATCATTATCGCGGCGATCCGGGAGGAGCGGCTGGGAGAGCCGTTCCGGATGTTCGATTTTGCCCCGGTGGGCGGCGTGGCGGCGCTGGCGGGGCTTACCTTTGTGGCACTGGTCGGCTGGCGGCTGATCCCGGCGCGGGAGAATGCAGCGGGAGCGTCCGAGGCGCAGCTGGCGCCCTATATTGCTGAGCTGACTGTAGGCGAAGGGTCAGAGCTGACCGGCAAGCGGCTGGGCGAATTGGACGAAGAGGCCGAAAAGGCGGATGTGGCGATCATTGGGTTGATCCGGGACGGCAAGCGCCGCTATGGCCGCGCCAGCGCTGCGATGCTGCGGGACGGGGATACGCTGGTGATCGAGGCCGAACCGGAGGCATTGGATGAGTTCCGCAGCGCCCTGAAACTGGATTTTGCCGACGCCGCCCGGCAGGAAAAGCTGACCGCTGCAGGCGACGGGCTGGAGCTGGTTGAGGTTGTGGTGCCGGAAGCGGCCCGCGTGCGCGGGCGCAGCGCCCAGTCCATCGGCCTGGCCTGGCGGCAAAGCGCGGTGCTGCTGGGGGTTTCCCGTCAAGGCCGGCGGATCACCAAACATATCCGGCAGGCAGAGATCGAGGCAGGGGACATTCTGCTGCTGCTTTGCCCGCGCGGGCGCAGTGCCGATGTGACCGACTGGCTGGGCTGCCTGCCGCTGGCGCAGCGCGGGCTGGCGGTGACTGCGAATGACAAGACCTGGGCCGCCATCGGTCTGTTTGCCGCCGCCGTTCTGGCGGCCTCCGTCGGGCTGATCTACCTGCCGGTGGCTCTGGGACTGGTGGCAATCGGTTATGTTCTTTTCAAGATCCTGCCTGTGGCGGAGATCTATGATCATGTGGAATGGCCGGTTGTGGTGCTGCTGGGGTCGATGATCCCGTTGGGGGCGGCACTGGACAGTTCAGGCGGCACCGCATTGATTGCCAATGCGCTGACAGGCCTGACCGAAGGCCTGCCCGCCTGGGCGGTGCTGACGGTGCTGATGGTGGTAACCATGACGTTGTCGGATGTACTGAACAATACCGCCACGGCCATTGTCGCGGCACCTGTGGGTATTCAGATGGCAGAGTCCCTGAGGGTATCTCCGGATCCGTTCCTGATGGCGGTGGCGGTTGCCGCCTCGGCGGCGTTCCTGACGCCGATCGGACATAAGAACAACACGCTTGTGCTGGGTCCCGGAGGATACCGCTTTGGCGATTACTGGCGGATGGGATTGCCGCTTGAGGTTCTGGTCATTGCCGTCTCTATTCCGGCAATCCTGGTGTTTTGGCCATTGTAGCGGGGACCAAAACTTTTAAGAAAAAGTTTTGCCAAAATCCTTTCACAAGGATTTTGCGGCCTGCGCGGAGACTTTTAAAGACTGTGGGTGCCGGTCCGCCCAGGCCTGCGACATCAACACAATGGCTGTTGATCCGCCCAGGACCGCGATAAGGAACAGTTTTTTGAAATCCACTTTGCCACCCCATGAAATACTCTCTGTTTCATATGGGCCCGGCTTTAACAGTTTCACGTAAACAAATGCTGGCGAAGCGGAAAACCGCCATCATCAAGGGCATCCGGTGATGTCAGAGCGGCCAGAAAAACGGAATGATCAAGGACGCAACCATGCCGACCGTCAGGTTCAGCGGGATGCCGACACGCAAAAAATCGGTGAACTTGTAACCGCCAGGACCGTAAACCAGCGTGTTGGTCTGGTAGCCGATCGGGGTGGCAAAAGAGGCCGAGGCAGCGACCATGACAGCCACCACCAAGGGGCGCGGATCCACCCCCATGGCCTGGGCCAGGCCAATGGCAATCGGGGTGACGACAACAGCCACAGCGTTGTTTGAGACCAGCTCGGTCAACACAGAGGTCAGCAAATAGACCGCCCAGACCAGCAGGAACGGCGGCAGCATCGACAGGCCGGGGGCAATGGCATTGACAATCAGGGCAACCGCCCCAGAGCTTTCCAGCGCGGCCCCGATGGCCAGCATCGAAAAAATCAACGCCAGGAGCCGCCCGTCCACAAAGGAGAACGCCTCGTCCGCGTCAATGCAGCGGGTCACGAACACCAGCGACACCATCAGCAGAGACAGCATCAGGATTGGTGCCACGCCAAAGGCGGCCAATAGAACGATCCCCAAAAGGGCAACAACAGCAATCGGCGCGTGGCTGCGGCGGTAGGCGCGCTGGGTCGGCTGCGAGACATCGGCCAGATCCATATCAGAGGCCAGACGCTGGATATCGGCGGGCGCCCCCTCCAGCAGCAGGGTGTCGCCGATCCGCACCACGAGGTCATCCAGCTGCACGCCGATGTTCTGGTTCCGGCGGTGCACCGCCAGGGTATAGACGCCGTAGCGGCGGCGCAGGCGCATGGCGCCAAGGCTGCGGCCGACCATGCGGCAACCCGGGGTGATCAGCACTTCCACGGTTTCGGTCTCGACGGCGGAAACCTGGTCCACCCGCTTCAATTCCTTGTTGGTTTGCAGGCTCAACAGCTCGGTCATTCGGGTGCGCAGCACCACCCGGTCGCCGACCTGCAGCTCCACACCCATGAGGTTGCGGCGCAAAGAGTCATCGCCGCGGATCACGTCGATCAGCCGCACGCCAGGGCGTTTGAAAAGCTGCACACCGGTGACTTCGCGGCCGATCAGGTTGCTTTCGGGCGGGATCACCGCTTCGGTGAAGAACTTCATCTTGGATTTGTCGCTCAGCAGCATGGCCATGCTGTCACGGTCCGGCAGCAGCCGCGGTGCGACAAAGCGCAGGTAGATCATGCCATAGATGACCAGGATCACGCCCAGCGGCGTGACCTCAAAAATAGTGAAAGGCTGCAGGCCCTGCGCCCGCGCAACACCATCCACCAGCAGGTTGGTCGAGGTGCCAATCAATGTCAGCGTGCCGCCCAGGATCGCCGCATAGCTGAGCGGGATCAGCATCTTGGAGGCGGAAACCTTCAGGGTGCGGGAGATCTGGATGAACACCGGGATCATCACCACCACCACCGGCGTGTTTGACACCACGGCTGAGGCCGCAACCACAAAGGCCATCAGCAAGGCAACCGCAAGCTTGGGGCTCACCTCGGCCTGCTTTTTGGCGATTTGAGTGAAGGCATCCAGCGCACCGGTCCGCACCAGGGCACCCATGATGATGAACATCGCCGCAATGGTCCAAGGCGCCGGGTTGGACAGCACCGGCAGCGCCTCATTGTAGGGCAAAACGCCGGTGGCCAGCATTGCTGCAACGCCAGTCAGCGCCACAACTTCGGTGGGATAGGTTTCGCGCAGAAAAGCCACGAACATGGCCAGGACAATGGCTAGTGCCAGGACCGCGCTGCCGGAATCACCTAGTTGGAAAAACTGCATATACCGTGACGATGCCTTATTGTTTCAGGCGGGTTTAGCGCGCTGCTGCACGCTCCGCCATCGCGCAGTTTCCCTGAAACCCTTGGCCTGAGCAAGAATTTCCGCGCCCGCCCCGCTGCGGAGGCCTGGATTCGGGAATTTATGCGGAAAATCGCGGCCGCACCGGCAATTCATCCCGCCACAAGCTGCACCGCGTGGCGGAATGGCATTCCATTAGGGGGCCGCCTCCTGCAGCAGGCCGCCGTTGCGCACCATGCGAATCTGCTTGGCAGCCCCTGTGCGGTCGTCTGTCTCGACAAACACGCCGGACAGGGTGGCCGCGCCGTTTGCAGGGGTAAAGCGCGCCTTGGGCATTCCGGTCAGGAAGCGGCGCATCGGCTCGGCCTTGTCCATGCCGATGACCGAATTGTAATCACCGCACATGCCGGCATCGGTCAGATAGCCGGTGCCTTCGGACAGGATCTGCGCGTCAGCCGTTGGAACATGGGTATGGGTCCCGACCACCAGCGAGGCACGCCCGTTGCAGAAATGGCCCATCGCCATCTTCTCGGAGGTGGCTTCGCAATGCACATCCACAATGATGGCCTGTGCCAGCCCGCCCCGGGGGTGCGATTTCAGCACCGCCTCAACCGCGCCGAAGGGATCATCGAAAGCGCGCTTCATGAACACTTGCCCCAGCACCTGCACCACCAGCACCTTACGTCCGCCCGGAGCCTGGAACAGCCGGAAGCCGCGGCCCGGCGCACCTTTGGCAAAGTTCAGCGGCCGGATAATGCGCTGTTCCTTCTCAATGAACTGCAGCATGTCCTTTTGATCAAAGGCATGGTCGCCCAGCGTCAGGCAATCAACGCCGGCCTCCAGCAGCAGCTTGGCGTGCTCGCCGCTCAGCCCCATGCCGTTGGAGGCGTTTTCGCCGTTCACCACAACAAAATCGAGCCGCCAGTCCTGGCGCAGCCGCCGCAGATTTTCGGTAATGGCACTGCGCCCCGCGCGGCCCATCACATCGCCTAGAAACAGAATTCGCATGCGGGCGTGGTACGCGCATGCGGACGGCAGAACAAGGCCTGCGGCAGGCGCGTAAAACTTTTCTGAAAAGTTTTGCCAAGATTTTTCGAAAAATCTTAAGCGCGCGGCCAGCGTCAGCGGCTGAATTGTAGGATCCGGCTTTCGGTAATCAGCATGTCCAGCGGTTGATCTGTGGGTTCCAGCGGCAGGTCCTCGGCCTCTTGCGCGTCAAAGGCAAAGCCAATCGCCAGCGTCGCCCGCTTGCCGCGCAGCAATTCCAGCGTGCGGTCATAAAAGCCGCCGCCGTACCCCAGCCGCCCCCCCTTTGCATCAAAGGCAACCAGCGGCACCACCAGGATCTCTGGTTCAAAGAAGTCATCGGTTTCAGGAACCATGGCGCCAAAGGGGCCGTCGCGCAGCGGGCCTTCGGGCTGCCAGCGGCTGAATTTGAGCGGCTGGCCCGCCCCCATGATAACCGGCACGCCGACAGGCCCGTGCGCTGCCGCTTCGGCCATTGCGGGCACCGGGTCGATCTCGGTGCGGATCGGCAGAAAACCCGACAGCGGCACGCCGCGGTAACCGGCCAGCACCTCGGACAGATGGCCTGCGGCACCGGGGATGTTGCGGGCGTGCGCGTCCTTGCGGCGGGCAAAGGCCGCCTTGCGGGCGGTGGCTTTGATTTCAGTCAGATCCGTCATCGCGGTCTCCTACAGCAAAACGGTGGCGGCAAGCCCGAGGAAGGCAAAGAACCCGACCACATCTGTCACAGTGGTCACAAATGCGCCTGAGGCCAGCGCCGGGTCAATTCCGGCTTTCTCCAATAGAACCGGGATCACCGTGCCCGCCAGCCCCGCCACGACCAGATTGATCACCATAGCGACGGCAATCACGACCCCCAGCATCGGCGAGCCGAACCAAGCGAGGCCCACCAGCCCCATCACAATGGCAAAGATCACCCCGTTGACCAGCCCCACCAGCACTTCCCGCCGGATCACCCGCCAGACGTTGGAGCCGGTCAGGTCGCGGGTCGCAATCGCGCGCACCGCAACCGTCAGCGACTGGGTACCGGCATTGCCGCCCATCGAGGCGACAATCGGCATCAGCACCGCAAGGGCCACGAACTGCGTTATGGTTGCTTCAAACTGCGCAATCACCAGCGAGGCCAGTATCGCGGTGACCAGGTTCACGGCCAGCCAGGGGAACCGGCGTTTGGTTGTTTCGATCACCCGGTCCGCCAGCGAGCTTTCCTCGCCCACACCCGCCAGACGCAGGATATCTTCCTCGTGCTCCTCGTCTTGCACAATCATCGCGTCGTCGATGGTGATCACACCGACCAGACGCCCCTCAGCGTCGGTCACGGGCGCCGAGATCAGGTGGTACTGGTTGAAGGCATAGGCCACGTCTTCCTCGTCCTGATCGGCGGGGATCACCTGAAAGGTGTCCTCGACCAGTTCGGTCAGCGGCACTTCGCGTTTGGTGGCCATGATCCGGCCAAGGGTGACATTGCCAATCGGATGCAGACGCGGATCAACCAGGACCACGTGATAGAACTGATCCGGCAGATCATCCGAGTTGCGCATGAAATCAATGGCCTGCCCGACATTCCAATGCTCAGGCGCCATCACCACTTCGCGCTGCATCAAACGGCCGGCCGAGTTTTCCGGATAGCTCAGCGACTGCTCAACCGCAACCCGGTCGGCATCTTCAAGCGCCTCAAGGATGGCTTCCTGCTGCGGCACCTCCAGGTCTTCGAGAAGGTCGACGACGTCGTCGCTTTCCATCTCCCGGACCGCGTCGGCCAGAACCAGCGGGTTCAGCGTCTCGATGACTTCTTCGCGGATCGACTCGTCCAGTTCGGACAGGATCTCGCCGTCGAACTCACGGTCGTAAAGCCGGATCAGCCGTGCCCGGTCGCTGGCATCGATCTGTTCCAGAAGGTCGGCAATGTCGGCTGCGTGCAGGTCTTCCAGCAGATCCGTCAGCGCCTGCTGATCGCCCTGCTCCACCGCACCCAGAATCCGGGCAACCAATTTGCGGTCCAGGTCATAGGAGTCGTCCTGAGACAGATCGCCGGTGATGTTGTCGCCGCTGCTCATGTGATGCCCCCGGGTATTTTATGAGTGTCTGCCTGCAAAATAGAAGAAGCGGCTACCGGAAAACAATGACATCGGCATAATTTACCGGAGCTGATGCGGCGGGTATCCTGCCAAGAGCCATTTTGCAAGGAAAGGGTTGGAAGAATGGGCACCGATTACATCCTGAAAGGGCACGTACTGTCTTTTACCGCCTCTCCTTTTGCCGCGGAGCAGCCCCAAGACGCGGCCCGTCTGCTGGACGCGGTGGCGGTGCAGAACGGCAAGGTCGCGGGTGCAGGGCCGCTGGCAGAAATGCAGGCGCTGCTGCCTGCGGCGGAAACCGTGGATCACAGCGGCAAGCTGATCATGGCCGGATTTGTGGACGCCCATGTGCATTACCCGCAGACCGCGATTATCGCCAGCTGGGGCAAGCGGCTGATCGACTGGCTGAACAGCTATACCTTCCCGGAGGAGATGCGGTTCGGCGACCGCGCCTATGCAGACGGGATTGCCAACAGGTATCTGGACCTGACTGCCGCGCATGGCACCACCACGGTCTGCAGCTATTGCACAATTCATCCCGAAAGCGTGGATGCGTTTTTCACGGCCGCGCAATCGCGCGGGCAGCGGGTGGTTGCGGGCAAGACCTGCATGGACCGCAACGCGCCGGAGGAGCTGCGGGATACCGCGCAGTCGGCTTATGACGATTCAGACGCGCTGATTGGGCGCTGGCACGGTGTGGACCGGCTGGAATATGCAATTACCCCGCGGTTCTCCCCCACCTCCACCCCAGAACAGCTGGAAGCAATGGGTGCACTGTGGGGCAAGCACCCGGAATGCCTGATGCAAACGCATCTGAGCGAGCAGATTGATGAAATCGATTGGGTCAGGTCGTTGTTTCCGCAGGCCCGCGACTATCTGGACACCTATGAGGAGTTCGGACTGCTGGGCGCCCGGGGGCTTTACGGTCATGCGATCCATCTGGAAGAGCGTGAACGGCACCGGCTGCGGGACTATGGCGCGGCGTTGATCCATTGCCCGACGTCGAACACCTTCATCGGCTCCGGCCTCTTTGACATGGCAGGGCTGATGGCTGAGGGCCAGCGGATCGGGCTTGCCACTGACACCGGCGGCGGGTCCAGCTTTTCTATGCTGCGCACCATGGCGGCGGCCTATGAGATCGGCCAGCTGCGCGGCACGCCGCTGCATGCAGCGCAGCTGTTGTGGCTGGCGACCCAAGGATCCGCCACGGCGCTGCGGATGGAGGCAAAGATCGGCAACATCGCCCGCGGCATGGAGGCGGATCTGGTGGTGCTGGATCTGGCCTCGGCCCCGGCGATCGCGCAGCGGTCAGCGCGCGCCGGGGATCTGTGGGAGGCGGTGTTCCCCACCATCATGATGGGCGACGACCGCGCCATTTCCGAGGTCTGGATTGGCGGGCGACCGGTTTAGCAGAGGCGCTGACGCGCCTCGGCCTTGAGTATTTTCAGAAAGATGAAGCCAGCGCCCGCGCCAGTTTCCCGTGGCGTTCGATCAGCTGCGGCAGGTCGAGCGTTGTGATCCCGCCGCTGCGGATGACCTGCTTGCCTTCGACAAACAGGTGTTTCACCTGGGTCGGACCGGCCAGCAGCAGGGCTGCGGCATCCCAGCTGCCGCTGGAGGCAATGCCTGTGGTGTCCCAAACCGCGATGTCGGCGCGCTTGCCCGGTGCCAGACGGCCGCAATCCGGGCGCCCCAGCACATCGGCGCCGCCGCGGGTGGCGATCTCCAGCGTTTCATAAGCGCTCATCGCGTCGGCGCCATTGGCTACCCGCTGCAGCAGCATGGCCTGCCGCGCCTCTGACGCCAGGCTGGCCATGTCGTTGCTGGCGGAGCCGTCCACACCCAGCCCCACAGGAACCCCGGCGTCCCGCATTGCGCGCACAGGCGCAATGCCGCTGCCGAGACGGCAGTTGGAACAGGGGCAATGGGCAACCCCGGTGCGGGTTCTGGCAAAAAGGTCAATCTCTTGCACGTCGAGCTTCACGCAGTGGGCATGCCAGACGTCGTCACCGGTCCAGCCAAGCTCTTCGGCATACTGGCCGGGGCGGCAGCCGAATTTGGCCTCGGAATAGGCGATGTCCTCGTCGTTTTCGGCCAGATGAGTGTGCAGCATCACGCCTTTGTCACGGGCCAGCAGGGCGGCATCGCGCATCAGCTCGCGGCTGACCGAAAACGGCGAGCATGGCGCCAGGCCGACGCGGCACATGGACCCTTCGCCTGCATCGTGGAAGCCATCAACAACGCGGATCATGTCGTCGAGAATGGCCTGCTCCTTCTCGACCAGGCTGTCAGGCGGCAATCCGCCATCGCTTTCGCCGATGCTCATCGCACCGCGGGTCGGGTGAAAGCGCAGGCCCACCTCGCGGGCGGCGTGGATGGTGTCCTCCAGCCGCGAGCCGTTGGGATAGAGATACAGGTGGTCGGAACTGAGGGTGCAGCCGGACAGCGCCAGCTCTGCCAGGCCCAGCTGCGCAGAGACGAACATCTCGTCCGGGGTGAACTGCGCCCAGATGGGATAGAGCCGCTGCAGCCAGCCGAACAGCAGCGCATCCTGGGCGCCCGGCACCGCGCGGGTCAGGTTCTGGTAGAGGTGGTGATGGGTGTTGACCAGCCCCGGGGTCACCACACAGCCGCGGCCGGAGACAATGTCTCCGCTGGTTTGCAGCCCCTGCCCCACCGCGGCAATCCCGCCGCCGCGGATCAGCACGTCGGCGCCATGCAGCACACGGCGCGTGTCATCCATAGTCAGGATGGTATCGGCATTTTGTATCAGGATCTCTGTCATTTACACACACTCCAAAAGACAGCCCGCTTCAGAGGAATGTGTGATTAGCCGATGGAAAACGGGCGAAGAACCGGCCTGCCGGGAAAACTACAGGCCGGGGGCGCCATTATCAACCCGTTTACGTCTGTTGCAGCAGTTCCAGCGCAGCCGCGTGGATACCCGCATTGGCCGCGGCCAGGGCACGGCCGCCGTTGTGGGCCGGGTTGCCCTGCCAGTCTGTGACCATACCGCCTGCCGCCTGGATCAGCGCAATCGGCGCCTGAATGTCATAAGCGTTGAGACCGGCCTCGATCACCAGATCCACCTGCCCCGCCGCCACCAGCGCATAGGCATAACAATCGGTGCCATAGCGGGTCAGCTTGGCGCGGGCCGAGACCCGTTCGAACGCAGCGCGGTCCTCTGGCATACCGACTTCCGGAAAAGTGGTGAACAGGATGGCGTCTTTCAGCGCCGCAGTGGCGCGGGTCTGCAAAGGTCTTTCGCCCAACGGGCCGGTCATAGAAGCAATTTCCGGCCCGCCGCAGAAACGCTCACCGGTATAGGGCTGGTCGATCACCCCCAGGAACGGGCCGTTTTCATCCGACAGCGCAATCAGCACGCCCCAGGTTGGCGTACCGCTGATGAACCCGCGGGTGCCGTCAATCGGATCGAGCACCCAGGTGCGGCCCGTGGTGCCTGGCTTGGTGCCGAACTCTTCGCCCAGAATTCCGTCATCGGGGCGCAACTCCGCCAGGACTGCCCGCATCGCCTGCTCGGCAGCGCGGTCCGCAACCGTGACCGGATCAAACCCGCCGTCGAGTTTGTTCTCAGCGGTCAGCGAAGATGTGCGGAAATGCGGCAGGATGGCAGCGCGGGCTGCGTCTGCCATCCTGTGTGCAACGTCAAGATCGGGAAAAGCGGCCTGTGTCATACCAATACGGGTGCCACTCACCCGGCATTATTGCAAGCGCAAACCCTGTCATCGCAGGTTTTGCGCTTGCAATTATCCTTCATTCGCCGTCTGGATTTCAGGCGACGTCGCTCAGCACGCGCGCCAGTTCAAACAGGCGGCGGCGCTGGTTTTCCGGGATCGCGTAGTAGGAGCGCACCAGGTCCAGGGCTTCCTTGTCGCCCATCAGATCTTCCGGAACGGAGGCTTTATCCGCCGAGGATTTGCCTTCTTCCTGCAGACCTTCGAAGAAGAAGCTCACCGGCACCTCAAGGGCGTCGGAGATATCCCAGAGCCGGGAGGCGCTGACCCGGTTGGCACCGGTCTCGTATTTCTGAATTTGCTGAAATTTAATGCCGACCTGCTCGGCGAGTTGCTGCTGTGTCATGCCGATCAGCCACCGGCGGTGGCGGATGCGCTTTCCCACATGCACGTCAACTGGATGAGCCATGCGTTTCTCCTAAGTTCAAAAATCCGGCTGCAACCCGGACCGCTGCGTTCCTATAACCTGTTCTGGCGGCTTCAATTCTTTGCCCGAACACGGTTCCCCATCAGAGCGATCTACGCTCAACCTCTGAGCAAAAGTGTACAACCCTTGCGATTGATTGCAAGGCTGCCGTCGCCCCGTGCGCGGACCGCACGTTCAAGCGCATGATTTCATGTATCATTTTTCTAAAGGTTTTGTTGCCAAGCGGCTGCCGATCACGTACCTCCCCAGAAATAGCGAGGTGCAGGCAGGCGCAGCACCCCGCCAGTGTGAGGTGGCGAATCACACAGATTCCCGCAGAAGGTGAGGAAAAAACATGCAAGCTTTCCAAGTTCCGGCCTTTGACCGTCCGGCGTCGCTGACGGAAACAGACGTCCCGCCCCCGGGCCCCGGCCAAGCAGCCGTTGCGCTGCGGGCCTGCGGCTTGAACTTTGCAGATCTGCTGATGATGAAGGGCAGCTATCAGGACACGCCCAAGCCCCCCTTTACCCTCGGACTGGAAGCGGCAGGCGTGGTGACGGAACTGGGCGATGGCACAAAAGGGTTTGCTCCGGGCGACCGGGTCGCGGTGTTCGGCGGCTCCGGCGGGCTGGCTGAAGCCGGGGTTTTTGACGCAGCCCAGCTGATCCGGATCCCGGATGCGATGAGTTTCGAGCACGCCGCGGCGATGCAGATCGCCTATGGCACCAGCCATATGGCACTGGATCATTGCGCCCGCCTGCAGCCGGGCGAGACACTGCTGGTAACAGGCGCCGCCGGCGGCGTCGGGCTGACGGCTGTTGAAATCGGCAAGCTGATGGGCGCGACAGTCATTGCCCAGGCCCGCGGGCAGGAGAAGCTGGAGGTGGCCGCCGCTGCAGGTGCAGACCACCTGATCGATGCCGGTGAAGACCTGCGCAGCACTGTGAAGGCTTTGGGCGGCGCAGATGTGGTTTATGACGCTGTGGGCGGAGATGTTTGGGAAGCCGCTTTCCGCTCTGCCAATCCCGGCGCTCGGCTGCTGCCGGTGGGGTTTGCCGGCGGCGAGGTGCCGCAAATCCCGGCCAACCACTTGCTGGTGAAAAACCTGACGGTGATCGGGTTTTACCTGGGCGGTTACATGAAATTCCGGCCCGAAGCAGTACGCCGCTCCTTTGAGACGCTGTTTGCCTGGCACGGCGAAGGCCGCATCAAGCCGCATATCAGCCACACCCTGCCGCTGGACCGCGCGGCCGAGGGGCTGGACCTGCTGCGCAGCCGCAAGTCCACCGGCAAGGTGGTGATCACCATGGGCGGCAACCGCTGACCAGATAGCGCGTCCAGGCCCTTCCCGCCCGGTGCCGGAGCATCAGCGCGTCAGCTGGCAGCGCGCAGCGGCGCGGACCACAGCCCTTGAAAGGCCTGACGGATAAACTCGGCCAGCTCCTCGACATAGGGCGCACGCACGCGCTCGGCCCCGTAGAGGTTGATGTGCTGCATGGGGAGATCCGGCAAGCCGCAGCCCTGTTCAACCAGCTCCTGATAGCCCGGCTGGGTGCCCTCCAGCAGCACGCCGATGGCCAGGTCGGCACTGACCGTTGCCTCGACGGTGCGGTCGGAATCGCTGTCGAGCGCCATCTCCCATTCGATACCCGCCTTATCCAGCGCCGCGGTGGCCACGGGGCGGAAACTGCAGTTGCGGCAGAAGCCGAGCCGCAGGGGACGCTGCCGCCAGACCGATCCGTCGGGCGCGCCGACCCAGCGCAACGGCATGCTGTGGATCGTCTCACCGCCCTCGCCTGATCCGTTTTCCGTGGTCAGGATCAGATCGAATGCACCGCGCGAGAATTCAGTTTTCAAGTCGCGGGTGTTGGATGTGCAAAGGTTCACATTCACCCGCGGGTAGCTGAGATTGAACCGCTTCAGCACCTGCGGAATGACCGGATGCACCACGTCATGCGGCACCCCCAGCAGCACCTCGCCCTCAAAGGCCTGGTCTGTCAGCCTGCCGATCACCTCGTCATTCAGCGCCACCATCCTGCGGGCATAGCCAAGCATCTGCTCACCTTCCGCTGTCAGCGCAATAGTGCGCCCGGAGCGGTCCAGAAGGCTTAAACCCAATAGCTCCTCCAGCCGCTTCATCTGCATCGAGACCGCCGATTGGGTGAGATGCAGAAAACCGGCCGCCCGGGTCACGCCGCCATTGTCCGCCACCGCCACAAAAGAGCGGAGCGTGGTGATATCGAGATTTCTTATCATCACAGCACCTGATGCATTAGATCAAAAACATTCGTTTTTAAAATGTGCCACAAGACGCCATATTCATCAACACAATTGATCACCCAAAAGGGACGCATCACAAACGTAACTGAAGGATCCGCGCTATGACCCCTGCAACCTCCTCCCGCTGCACACCCCGCCCTGCCGCAAAGCCGCAGCTTTCGCTGGCTGCCCGCCTGCGCTTGCACCTGAAGGTCTGGACGCAGCGCCGCCAGCTGGCCAAGCTGGACACCCGCGCATTGGACGACATCGGCGTGACCCGCGCCGAAGCAGATGCCGAGGCCCGGCGCGGGTTCTGGAGCGCGCCGGATCACTGGTCCCGCTGAGCCTCTGCAGCCCGAATTGACGCCCGCATTTGAGACGGGCCGCCAGCCGGCGGCCCGTTTCCTCGTTTTTCATGTATTTATTGCCCTGAAATACTTGAACCGGAACGCACTTCCCCCGATATTTAGCGGGAATGCTGCCGGCCGCGGCCCGGTTCGTGCACCGGCAGCAAGGGAGTAATTTACGGAGACCACCCAAGATGGCACAATTCGACACCATCCGGTCTGCCGCCGGCGCCCGCGCCGCGCAGATTGATGAGGGCCTGCGCGCCCATATGAACAAGGTCTACGGCACCATGGCCGCAGGCACGTTCATCACTTTCCTTGCAGCCTGGGCCATTTCCGGCCTGGCCGTCACTGCGGACCCGGCAAATGCCGTGGCGCAGCTGAGCGCGGATAAATATCTGACCAATATCGGCCATGCGCTTTATGCTTCGCCACTGAAATGGGTCATCATGTTTGCACCGCTGGCCTTTGTCTTTGGCATCGGCGCTGCCGCAAACCGCATGTCCGCGGCCGGCGTCCAGCTGCTGTTTTATGTCTTCGCCACCGTGATGGGCTTGTCGATCAGCTCGATCTTCCTGGTGTTCACCGGCGAGAGCATCGTGCAGGTGTTCCTGATCACCTCCGTCGCCTTTGCGGGCCTGTCGCTGGTCGGTTACACCACCAAGAAAGACCTGTCCGGCATGGGCGCTTTCCTGATCATGGGCCTGATCGGCCTGATCGTGGCCTCGATCGTCAACATCTTCCTGGCGTCGTCGGCAATGGCCTTTGCGATCTCGGTGATCGGCGTGCTGATCTTTGCAGGCCTTACCGCCTATGACACCCAGCGGATCAAGAACGACTACCTGCAGATGGCCCATTCGGGCGACCAGGAATGGCTGGCAAAGTCCGCCATCATGGGCGCGCTCAGCCTTTATCTGGACTTCATCAACATGTTCATGATGCTGCTCCAGCTGCTTGGAAACCGCGAATAAGCGTACAACACATTCCAAAGTCAGCGAGGGGCGGGTCACAATGATCCGCCCCTTTTCATTTCAAAAACAATAAGAGGGATGACCCCATGAAGATTATCGAGATTCCCGCAGTGGAGGCAGACCGTCTGCTGCCGCTGTTGCAGGACCTGCATGCGCTGCACGCAGCGCATCAGCCAGAGCGCCACACGCCAGCCCCTGACAGCACAGGTCTGGCCGCATGGCTGCAGGAGTGGCTGCGGGAAGAGACCATCTTTGCGCTGGCCGCAGAAAGCCCGCAAGGGGCGCTGCTGGGCTATCTGATCTATGAGCTGCAGAACCGGCCAGCGCTGCCCATCCGCGCGGCTGAGACCCGCGCCATGCTGCACCATATTTCGGTGACCGAAGCCTGGTGCGCATTCCGGAGCATCCGGCCGGTCATTCCGATGACATCCGGCCACTCAATCCGGCGTATCCGGCCACCCTCGGCGGTCCGTCTTGAGGCTTGAGGTTTCGGGTATCAGTTTTGGGCCTTTTCGTCATCCATTTTGGCGGCTTTCTTTCTGAAGGACTGGCCTTCGAGCTCGAGGCGGTAGGCATTGTGAACGAGCCTGTCGAGTATGGCATCTGCGAAGGTGGGTTCGCCGATCACCTCGTGCCAGGTATTGAGCGGCAGCTGGCTGGTGATCAGGGTTGATCCGGTGCCGTAGCGATCCTCGACAATCTCCATCAAATCACGGCGCTGATTGGCGTTGAGACGATCCGGCCCCCAGTCGTCCAGGATCAAAAGCTGGGTTTTCGTCAGAGCTTTGAAGACGCGCGGGAAGCGCCCGTCGCCATGGGCCGTTTCGAGTTCATTGAACAGCCGCGGAACACGTTTGTAGAGCACGGTGATGCCATCCCGGCAGGCGGCTTGCGCCAGAGCGCAGGCGAGCCAGGTTTTGCCGACGCCGCAGGGGCCGGTGATCATCAGGTTGCGCTTGTCCTTGATCCACTTGGCACCCAGCAAGCTCTGGAAGAGTGCCTTGTCCAGGCCCCGGCGCGACTTGTAATCGACATCCTCCGGTGACGCCCCGGCGTGGCGCAGGCGCGCCGTGCGCATGCGGCTTTCAAAGCGTTTGGTCTCACGGCTGGCGGTTTCCCGGTCGATCAGCAGCGCCAGCCATTCGGCGTGGCTGAGGGCGGCGGTTCCGTCCTGGCGCTCCATCTCTGCAAAGGCTTCGGCCATGCCGTCAAGCTTGAGGGTCTTGAGCTGTTCCAGCGTTGGATGTGTCAGCATATTTGGTCCTTTCAATGGAAGTAATCCGCACCACGGATGTTGGGATGTGTGATCGCGGGCTCGTCCGTGGTGCGGTGCCGAGGGGCGCGATCCAGACCATTCTTCAGAATGGAATGCAGGGATTGGTAGGTATAACTGTTGATCTCGAGCGCCCGTTCGCAGGCAGCATCGAGGCGGCCATTGCCGAAACTGCGCGCGAGCTTCATCACACCAAGACAGCTGCGACAGGCCTGCTCGGGGTGCTTGCGGCGGCGCATGATGACCTCGGCATAGGCCTCCACATTCGGGCCGATCCGGGCGGCCTGTCTGCGGATGCTCTCTGGTGTCCAGCCGGCGCGGTGGCGGTGATTGGGCGGCATGTGCTCGCGCACGGTGGAATGCTGACGGTTGCCGGATGTGCGGGCATGGGCTGCAACCCTTTGACCTTTATGGAAGACTTCCACCGTCCGTGCGGTGATACGTACCCAGAGCTTCTGTTTGATCAGCTGATGCGGCACTGAGTAGTAATGCCTGTCCACATCGATGTGATAGTCGATCCCGGCGCGGCGCTGCTTCCATTCGGCGAAGACGTAAGGTTCCGGCGGCAACGGTTTGAGAGCCGGTTTGTCCAGGTCATCAAACAGTGCCCGGCGGCTGGCTCCCAGATGCCGGGTGACCTTTGCATTGAGCCGGTCCTGCAGAGGGCGGATCGCCGCGTTGAGTTCATCCAGGCCAAAAAATGTCTGATTGCGCAGGCGTGCCAAAATCCATCGCTCAGCCAATTGCACTGCCGTCTCGACCTTGGCTTTGTCCTTGGGTTTGCGGGGCCGCGCCGGGACCACGGCGGTGTCGTAATGCGCCGCCATATCCCCATAGGTGCGGTTGATGGCAGGGTCATGGAAACAGGCTTTGATGACGGCAGACTTGAGATTGTCCGAGACGATCATTGCAGGCACGCCGCCAAAGAAGCTGAAGGCCCGCACATGGCTGCTGAGCCAATCCGGCAGGCTTTGCGTCCAGGTCGCCTCGACATAGGTGTAGTTCGAGGCTCCAAGGGCGGTGACGAAGATCTGCGCCGTCCGCACCTCGCCAGTCTCAGGGCAGACCACATCCACCGTCTGGCCTGCATAATCGACAAACAGCCGTTCACCTGCCGGGTGGCGCTGCCGCATCACCGGGGCAAGCTTGCCCTCCCAGCCAGAGTACAGGCTGCAATACTGGCTGTAGCCATAACCGTCAGGATGAACCTCCCGGTACTCCTGCCACAAGAGCGCCAGCGTCACCCCTTTGCGGCGCAGTTCGGCATGGACATAGGCCCAATCCGGCAGCGGAATTTGGCGTGAGGCCTGGCCTGCCAAGGGTGGAAAGAGCCGGGCTTCAAGTTCCGTGTCCGACAACTCCTCTGGCAGCGGCCAGGTCAATTTGGCTATCTCCGCGCGCCGCAGATAATCCGATACCGTCGCCCGCCCCAGGGACAGGCTGCGCGCCACCTGGCGCAACGACAAACCATCGGCACGAAGCCGCAGGACTTCTTTGATCTTCCGCATTGGCAATCTCTTCATAGGGCTCTCTCCCGCTCGAAAATGAGCGGCAGCGTAGCCGGTGAAAGATCACCTCAAAACGGATGCCAAACCCCCATCAAATAGGGTGGCCGGATGCTCCGGAATCGGTGGCCGGATCAAATCGGAACGGGTGGCCGGATGCCATCGGATTCAGTGGCCGGATACTGTCGGAATGCGCAGCCTGGCGCCGGATGGGGGTTGGCAAGGCGCTGGTCGAGGCGATGAGGGCACAGGCACTGGCGGCGGGCGCCACAGTGGTTGCAGCCACTTATGCGCCCTTCAACACCGCCTCAGCCGCGCTGATGCAGGGGATGGGAATGGATCCGGTGCTGACTATGGCCGAGTGGCGCGCCTAGTTAAGATCTGTGGCGTCAGGAACCTGGACCGGCGCAGTCCAGCCCGGTGGAGACGGCGATTGTGCCCCGGCGGCTCGACACTTTGCGCACTTCTCCGTCTGGGCGGCAGCCGGAAGCTTCTGCGACCAAACCAAGGAACTCAGCCGCTGGGATCTCTGGCAGGCTGGGCACCGCACTGTCCTCCGGGACACTTAGAACCGCCATTCCAGCACTGCCTGAGCGGACCAGGCACAATGCCAGCCTGCGCCCCTGCAGGTGCACGATTTTGTCCACCACAGCCCGCTGTCCGCCGGAAGGGGCCGGCGACGCTGCCTGCAAATGCCGTGCCTCGACTGCAGGCGGCGGCGGCACCGCCATCCCAGCATCAAAAGAACTGGAGACCGGCGCCCCACTCGCTGCCAGTGCAGCCGCAATCATGTAAACCCTCACAGCACATCCACCCGTTTGTTCATTAACCCACGGATTTAAGGCTAGGCGGGAATTGGGGCACAAACGTGCCGCGGCAGGTGGCCGCGCGGCGGAATCAGCCCGGCATTTTCCGAGAATTTGAAGCAGCCGCGCGAAGTGTCAGGCCAGCCGAAGTGCCAGGCTAACCGAAGTGTCAGGCCAGCCCAAAAGAAAACGGGCCGCGCCAGGCGCGACCCGTTTCCGGAAATCATTCCAAAGGAAAGGCTTACTTGATTTTGCCTTCTTTGTACTCGACATGCTTGCGCACAACCGGGTCGTACTTCCGCACAACCATTTTTTCGGTCATGGTGCGAGCGTTTTTCTTGGTCACATAGAAGTGGCCGGTGCCCGCGCTCGAGTTCAGGCGGATCTTGATTGTGGTCGGCTTCGCCATGGTGCTTCTCCTGCGTCCGAAAAGGCAGGGGCCTCTCGGTAAATTCCTATCTGAAGCCCGGCTTGTACCTGCCCCAGCCCCCAAGTCAATAGGATTCGGGGGTAATTATGCGCAGAAGGCCTGTAAGCCGGATCCTGTCCCCCCGGGACCGTAATCCCGGGCTCGACGGCCATTCATCTGGGGCGCGCATTGCTGCGTGCCTCTAGCTGCCAACCCGGCCCCTCTCGGCTGAAGCGTGCCTAGCAGCGGTTTCCCGTTTCCGGGACCTGCCTGCGCGGGGGCCCTATTTGGCATTGCTCCCGGTGGGGCTTGCCGTGCCGCCCCTGTTGCCAGCGGCGCGGTGGGCTCTTACCCCACCGTTTCACCCTTACCCGCCGAATGCTCCGTTGGCGAACCTCTGGTCCGGCGGGCGGTCTGTTTTCTGTGGCGCTTTCCGTCGGGTTTCCCCGCCCGGGCGTTACCCGGCACCGTTGCTTCATGGAGTCCGGACTTTCCTCGCGGGGCTTGAACCCCACGCGGCCGTCCAGCCTTCTGCGCGCCGGATGCGTAGGAACATCGGCGCGCGGCGTCAAGCAGATAGTGCAGACGGCAGGGGCGCTGCCCTCTTGGCCTTCCGGCCTCACCCCAGGGTTATGCGTAAGACATTGCCTCTATTTTCTCTTCTGAAAAGATGAAGCCGGTCGGTTTCCCGGATGGCAATTCGGGAAGCTGGTGGCGGGCAGGCCAACCCGAGGAAGACCTGCTCAACGGTCGCAAAGAACCTTGCCGCCCGTCACATCTGTCCGGCCATCCGAACGGCAGAAGGGCCTTCGCGGCCGAGCCTAATCAAGGATAACGACATCAGCAGTAACTTCAGCAAGGCAGACCGCACCAACATCATTGCATTCGAAGTCTCGAAGGCCAGTCTGACGGTGCATAGGTTGCCCGATGATCGGCAGGTGACAAGTCCCAACAGCGTCACGGCCATCAAACGGTTTCTCAAGACAAAGAGGAAAGGCGGCATCCCATTTGTCGTTTGCGAGGCATCTGGAGGCTATGAACGGCACGTTCTTCAGTCCTGTGTCGATCTGGAGCTGCCTGTCCATCGCGCACATGGCACACGGACACGGAACTTTGCGAAGTATCCCGGATTGTCAGCCAAGACAGACCAGGTGGACGCAAGAATGCTCGCACTCTTTGCCGCAAAATCAGAGGATCTGCGCCTTTGGCAGCCGCCTGGCACGGAAACAGCCGAGCTACGTGGGCTACGGCGGCGTCGCGATGGCCTTGCCCAGATGATCCGCAAGGAACAGAACCGGCTAATCAGGGCCGTTGAGCGCTCCTTGAAACGCCATATCCGCGCCCTGACCAAAGATATGAACGAGCTGGATGAACAAACCGGCAAGCTGATATCATCGACACCCGGGTTTCGGAGCAAGTCGGACTTGCTGAAATCCGTGGTCGGTGTTGGCCCCAAAACGGCTGCGGCGTGCTTAGCATATGTGCCTGAGCTTGGCTCACTGACCAAGGGTAAAGCAGCCGCCATCGTTGGACTTGCGCCGCACGCCCAAGATTCAGGGACGTTGAAAGGCCACCGCCGCATTTCCGGGGGCAGGCGCGAAGTCAGATCCACGCTCTACATGGCCGCTCTGTCAACGCAGCGATACGATCCCATGATGCAATCATGCGCGCGACGCTTACGTGAACGTGGCAAGCCCGCAAAGGTCGCGATCACGGCAATCATGCGCAAGCTCATCGTCATCATGAATGCGTTGCTGAAGGAAGGGCAGGTGTCAAATCACTACGGTGCCGCGAAGTCGTGACTGCTGCCTTTCGCGGCAAGGTGTCGGAATTGGCAAGGTGCCGGACAAAGCCACCGTTCCCTTCGCCGGAAGCAATGAGGGAAAACAGCCCGTCGCGGACCTGCGCCACGAGAGTCTTCATTCCGCTGCTTCGACCGGTTTTGCCCAATCTTCCCACCCTGTTCCGGCTGTCATAACCGGACCTTCCCAAGCAAAGGGGATTTGATGGATGGTAGTGTCGCGCCCGTCGATCTGAAGCACAAAATAGGCCGGATCCATCGGGGCACCTTTCAGCAGTTCTGTTTCACTCAAGTCTGGTATTGACTGGTTGCCGGTTGACGGCACGCTTGCAAAAGAGACGCCTGCCAGCCGTCCGTGGATCGGCGCGTGGACATGGCCGAAATGGATGTAGTCGATTTTTTCGGCATGATCCCTGATCAGGTCCTGGAACGGACCGCGGTCATCCTTGTTCAGGGCGATCTTGTCTTCGGCGGGCAAGCCCAGCAGCATCGGGTTGTGATGCAGGAATACGCGCGCGCGGTCGCAACTTTCAAGCTCGGCCTGCAGCCAAGCACGCCGGGCTGCGCAGAAATGTCCGGCATGGGTGCGCTCTCCCACGCTGTCGAGATAGATGAAGCGCGCGCCTTCGATTGTTTCTGCATGATTGACGAAGCCGTTTTCGTCCACGGGATGATCCGCAAAAACAGACAGGAAGGTTGTCCGGTCGTCGTGGTTGCCAATCATCAGCCGCACCGGAACAGGCAAATCAGTGACGGCAGCTTGCAGCGCTTCATAGGCTGCGCGTTCCCCCCAGTGCGCCAGATCGCCAGTAACAAAAATGCGTGCGGCATCGGCATGGTCTTCCACCACATGTGCCAGAGCGCGCGCGAACCGCGCATGGGGATTCAGCCCGCCCATTTGCTCGCCAGGGACTGTCAGGTGAATGTCTGAAATATGGATGATTTTCATTTTCTTACTCTGCCCGAAAAAGAACCGGCCGCGCACAGATATGCGCGCGGCCGGAAAAGGAGGCGTTAGCCGTTGGGAAGCAGGTCGGCGACTTCTTCGACCATTTCCTGCTGCAGTTCTTTCATGTCGGTGGTGTCGCCGGTGACAATCCGCTCGATCCCGTCATAAATCACCTGGGTGATCGCCAGACCATTGTCGCCCGGATAGGCAAGCCAGTCACGCAGCAGCGGCAGTTGATCCACCGCGGTCTGTTTGTTCGGGTTCTGGTCATAGAAATCGGCCAGGATCACTTCGTTTGCAGCCTTGTTCGGCGGCATGTAGCCGGTGGTTTTGGCTACTTCGGCTGCGCCTTCGCCGCTGGTGATGAACTTCAGCCAGGTCCAGGCGGCTTCCTGCACCTTCGGGTCATCAGAGGTTGAGGTCAGCATGGCTGCGTTGCCACCTGCAGGCAGACCTTTGGGGGTCTCACCCATGCCGGGGAACGGGCCGGTTTTCAGCTCGAATTCACCTTGAGAGCGCTCGACTGCACCCAGGGCCGAAGTCGACCAGAACATCATGCCGATCTCACCGGCCGAAAAGGAGGACAGCGCCGCTTTCCACTCGAGATTCTGCATCTCACACTTGGTGAAAATCTCCTTCATCTGCTCCATGGCGGCCAGTGCCTCGGGGCTGTCTAGGGTCACACGGCCGTTGTCGACAATCGCTTTGTCTTGCGACCACATCAGGGCCTGCATGAACCAGTTGCCGGTGATGTTCCAACCCCAGAAGACCGGGTTGTCAATCCCATTGGCCTTCATGGTTTCGCACATGCCGATCACCTCGCCCCAGGTGGTGGGCAGGGTTTCAACTCCGGCTTCTTTCAGGAGGTCCATGTTGTAATAGCCAACTGGCAGCGAGACCGAAAACGGCAGGCCGTGAACGTTTTCGCCAAAGGTCGACAGCGACAGCATGGCGTCATGATAGCCGTCTTTGGCAAAGTCAGTTTCCTTGGCGATGAAGGGCTCCAGTGACTGGGCGATACCCTTGTCGACCAGAATCTGCTGTCGGTTCAGACCCTGCATGGTGACGTCTGGCAGGTTGCCGGATACCGCCTCGCGCAGGATGGTGTTTGTGCCGTCCTCGTAGGATTCATAGGTGGCGCGGAACTTCACATCGATATTCGGATGCGCTTCTTTGAAAGCGGGCATCATGGCTTCGTAGGTTACGTCGAACAGGTGGCTGTAGGGGTAGGCGAATTCGATGGTCACGGTGTCTTCGGCCATCACGGCGGTGGCAGTCAGCGCCAAAGCCATTGCAGACAGGGCGGTTTTCATGGAAATCTTCCTCTCATTCCTGACGTGGAGCGCTTGTGTTTGGCGATGCACGCTCCGGGTTGATCCCTGACGGGATTTCGGGAGGGTGCGGGGCAACCCGCACCCGAAAATCATTTCATGCCGTTCAATGTGATGCCTTCGATGAAACGTTTCTGTGCCAGCAGAAACGCAACTATCAGCGGGGTAACGATCACGGTTGCGGTGGCCATCATTGGACCAAAGAACGACCCGTCGCCGTCGCCTTTGAATTCCCGCAAGCCCAGCGGCGGCGTGAATAGGTCGCGGTTTCCGGTCACTACGATGCGGGGCCAGAAGTAGTCGTTCCAATGGGCCACGATTGAGAAGATCGCAAAGGCCAGAAGTGCGGGGACTGCCGTGGGCAGCATGACCCGCCAGACGATGGCAAACTCTTTCATTCCATCCATGCGCGCAGCATCAATGAGGTCATCCGGCACCGTCATAAAAAACTGGCGCATCAGGAAGATGCCAAACACACTGATGGTCCATGGCACAACAAGCGCCGCATAGGTATTGGTCAACCCCAGTTTGGCCAGAATGATGTAGAGCGGCAGTGCAATGGCGTGGACAGGGATCAGAAGGCAGAACAGCACCAGTCCGAACACCGCCTCCCGGCCCCAGAACTTGAGTTTGGCCAGAGCATAGGCAGCGGGCAGCGCGACCACCACTTGGATCAGAAAGATCGATGCTGTCACGATGACCCCATTCAGAAGGTAGCGCAGCAGCGGTGCCTCGGTGAAGGCCTTGGTGTAGTTGAAAACGATCGGCTGCATGGAACAGTCTGTCACGGCTTCGGCCACCAGCGCATCACGGATCGCACTGTCGCTGTGGCCAGCGAAGCGGTCCGCCGCCACGGCAATATCGTCCCGGCTGGGATCGCGCAGCTTTACGCAACGCTCATCCACCATCATCTCCTGCCGCCCGAAAAAGCCTCCTTCCCCCCGGTCAATCTCTCCGGGAGACTTAAAGGAATAGCTGACCATCATGTAGAACGGCGCCAGAACAACGATCACGCCCAGGATCAGGATCAAATGTTTCCACCAATCGCGGGTCATTTGTAATGGACCTTTCGTTCCACCAGCCAGCGCTGGATCAGGGTGAGGAACATGACGAAAGCGAGAAACAGCATGGTTATGGCTGAGCCGATCCCGATCAGGTTCTGCTGGATGCCCTTCTCAAAGATGGCAAACATCATCACATAGGTGGACTTGTTCGGCCCGCCGCCCTGCGGCCAGAATGCTTCAATAGTGTCAAAAACCTGAAAGGCGCGGATGCAGGTTATGGTGACAACAAAGACTGTGGTCGGCCCTAATGCGGGCCAAGTCACCAGCCGAAACCGCTCCCAGGCGGACTTTGCTCCGTCCATTTCCGCAGCGTGATACAGCTCGCGGTGGACGCTGGTGAGTCCGGCCAGATACAGCACCATGTTAAAGCCGAACCCTTGCCAGATGCCGATAAAGCAGACCACCCAGATCGCATACCGCTTATCCCCCAGCCAGACCGGGAACCGGCCGGCGCAACCTTCAGCCATGAAAGGCCAGATCCGCTCCAGAAACGTGCCGCAGCCCATCTCCAGCGTCTGGTTAACCATGCCGATCGACGGGTGGAGCATGAACTCCCAGGCAATAGCCATCGCAAGAAGCGTCGCCATAACCGGCAGGAAGTAGATTGTCTTATAGATCTCGCGGAAGCGGCCCAGTGAGTTGATCAGCAGCGCAGCCCCCAATCCGAGACCCACCGAGACCGGCACCACAGTCACGACATAGGTCAATGTGGCCAAAAACATCTTTTTGTAGGTCGAACGCGTAAACAGCTTTTCATAATTTTGGGCACCAACCCAATTGAAACCGCTGTTTCCAAGCGAATAGTTGGTGAAGGACAAAAGCCCGGCAATGATAACCGGTGCCAGCAGTACGACCACCATCAGGACCAAGGCTGGCGCGGTTAATACCCATCCGGCGTGGCGTTCCTTGGTCGCGTGACGAACAAAATTCCTTGGCGCTGCGCCAGTTACCGAAGGGTCAGCCGCCGACATCTCAGGCCACCTCGGAGGTTGCAGCGTTCAAATGACGAAGCCTGCGCAAGCGTGCGCCATCCGCGTCGAAGGCCAGTGCTTTGTCAGTGTCAAAAGTCAGAGCCACAGACCTTCCCAACGACAGCGCTTTGCGTTGCTCTGGCTCTGCGCGCAGCGTAACATGCTCCTCAAGGCCCGCCACTTCGATTTGAACGAACATCTCTGACCCGAGGTTTTCGCTATGAGCAACGCGGCCGCGGATCGGACTGTCATCGTTCGTCAATCGAAGCGCTTCAGGTCTGATGCCAAGCGACGCGACGCCTCTGCTTCCTTCTATGACGGCAAGATTCAAAGAATGATCGAGCAGGCTCAATCGGCCGTTGGACATGATTTCAAGCGGGAGGATGTTGATTTTTGGAGAGCCGATGAATTCGGCGACTTCGATCCGGTCTGGATCTTCATAGACCACATCAGGTGCGGCACATTGCAGGATGCGCCCGCCCATCATTACCGCGATGCGGTCTGACATGGTCATCGCTTCGACCTGGTCATGGGTCACATAGATAAATGTCGCTGCAAGACGGCGGTGCAGCTGTGCGATCTCAGACCGTGTCTGGACCCGTAGCTTCGCGTCTAGATTAGAAAGCGGTTCATCCAACAAAAACGCGGCAGGCTCCCGTACCAAGGCCCGCCCCAATGCCACCCGCTGGCGCTGACCGCCGGATAGCTGCCCTGGTTTGCGGTCCAAAAGATGCCCTATCTCGAGCATCTCAGCAGCATGGGTGACATCTCGGCTTACACCGCCAGCCACGGTGCGTGCGCCGGGCATTAAATTGCCGATAAGCGGCAGCCGCTGAAGCCCTTTCAAGCGCCGCATCCTGAGCGGCACCGCGATGTTGTCGCCAACGGTCAGATGCGGATAGAGGGCATAGGACTGGAATACCATCGACAGATTACGGTCCGCCGCGCGCTGGCCTGCAACGGAATGCCCGCCGATCTGGATGTCTCCGGAGCACTGTTCTTCCAGCCCAGCGATAATCCGAAGCAGCGTGGACTTGCCGCAGCCGGACGGCCCAACCAGCGAGACAAATTCACCGTCGGCAATTTCAAGGGAGACCCCTTTGAGCACCTCTGTTTTGCCAAAGCGCTTGGTTACATTTTCAATGCTCAGCCCTGCCATCTGATTCCTCCATCTGACAGGGGTTGTCTAAGCAGTAGAGCCTTCACTTTTGTGACGTCATATTAGTGAGACTAATGGCAGCTATGGCCTCGTTCAAAAGGAGGCCAAACATGCGCGCCAACCATCACCAGTTTGTTGCTTTTGCCTATGTTGTTCGCGAGGGCAGCTTCTCAGCCGCTGCCGTACGGCTGGGGGTGACGCAGTCAGCCGTGACCCAGCATATCGCCAAACTGGAGAAACAAGTCGGCTCGCAGCTGCTGGTGCGCGGTCGAGATGGCATTTCCCTTACCCGGACAGGGCAGGAGTTCCATGGCCTGGCCGACCGTATGGTTGCACTGGATTCCGAAATCAGCGAGCGGCTCGAAGGGTATGAGGCTATGACCCTCGGCCACATCAAGATTATCGCCAACGCCCCCCTTCCCGCGCTCAAAGCGATCAGTCGGTTCAGGCAAGCATATCCCGAAGTCGAAATCGACTTTGCCCTTTATGGCTGGACAGCTGCAATCAACCTGTTGCGGGAGCGGCAGGCGGATGTCGGCCTGATCACGGATCCCCCGCACTCTGATGACTGGGAGCGGGTAATGGTGCAAAAAAACCAATACACGGCATACCTTTTGCCGACGTCTCCGCTCGCCAAACGTGAAATTCTGAGCTTCAAGGACCTGCAGGCGGAATCCGTCATCCTGCCGGAAACCGGGTCCTTGACAGAACGCGTTGTGCGCGAAGCACAACTTAAAAGCGGAGTTCGCTTTCAGCGAACAATAACGATAAGCACGTTCCCCTTGATGTGCGAAGCGGTGCTGCAAGGGGCCGGAACAGCGATCTTCCTTGGCGCGAGCGGGTTGATTTCAAGAGGTTTGGCCGAAGTTCCGATTGCTGAACTGACCCAGCAGCATGAAACCGCAATTGTGGCTCCAAGAGACAGAGCAAAACTACGGCTGGTAAAGGCTTTCATTGAAATAGCCTCTTCCTGACCCGAAGTCCGCACTCTGCTCTTCCGAACCGTTAGCACCATGTGCTGCATTCGACATTATGGGCACTTTTGACACCTTCGCCGCACGTTGGACGAACAGCAGGTTCTCGACTCATGGGTTGAAAACTGGAGAGTTTACGAGTCTCAGAAATTCAAAGACCTAAGTGGCTGATTTTGTTGGAACCGCAGTCTCACCATTAGGGTGATCCGACATGGATTGTCGGAGTACGTAAATAATGAGACTGAATTAATGAGACTCACCTGCCCATGGTTTCAAAAGCTTAAGGATCTGTGGATTTCAGCAGGTTTGCCTGTCGTAACGAGTACCGCTGTTTGCGCGCCCGAGCAATTTCAGTGCCAGGTACTTCTCACGTAGGTAATCCAGCGAGTAGCAACGGTTTCCGTGCAGCCATGTTCGGCTCCGTACACTCAGCCGGTGGAGCTAGGTCAATCAGCCACTTGTCTACCTGGTCACTCACGGCCCATTCCGGACTTTCGCCTCTAGTCGAAAGTGCTGCGCTGCGGCCCGTCGAAGCGGACTTTAGCTGCGCGTGAGATTTCGCCCATGTTTATCGCAAGCTAATGATTGGCAAAGAGGGATCATCGCGATCGGATCTGGACCAGTAAAGGCGGCAGGTCGCATCGCCTGCTGGAGTAAGGGACAGGCGTTTCTCGTAACCGTCCCTCGGTGCGATCAATCCGAGACGTAAAAGAGGTCCAATTCCTTTGCTTGCGAAAGTATGGCTGGTAACACTAGGCTCACCAGCTTGGTTTACTTGTGCTCAACGCTGCCGCCCGGTTTCTTCGTCGGTGTATTCTTGTAGCTCGTCGGCGACAAATGTGGGCTCCGCGCCCCTTTTACTGTACAGAAATGTTAAATAAGTCAGAATGTTACGTGATGTTGGCGGGACCAGCTCCCATGCAACCGAAGCGTCGTTGCTGGGTAATTCCACCGTTTCCACATCTGGATTGCTCCCCTGTTCGAGTCCGAGTTTATAAACCGCTACAAGTGCCGATGTGATTTCGCCGGACATGTTGTTCTGATGGCCATGATGTCCGGCTGATGCCAGCGACTTACGTCAAACCTTATGTGAAGCGGGGAAAGACCGATGCGGTGGATGCCGAGGCGATTTGCGAAGCCGTTCGTCGGCCGAGTTTAAGCTGGTCCGCGCCAGTGGATTGAACGATCCAGGGGATCGTTCAAAGGCGCAGAACGAGATTTGCCGAGATCAAGACGGAAGACCAGCAGGCGCTGCTGGCGGTCCACCGCACCCGCGAACTCGTTGTCCGCCAGAGAACTCATGTCGCGAACATGATCCGCGGCCTGTTGCGCGAGTTTGAACGTGTCCTGCCAACCGGTGCCGAGGCCGTGACCGCCTTTTCCAAACGCCATCTCGAGGGCGTTCAACCTGACATGCCCGAGCCGGCGAATGGGGTCCTCGGTACGCTGTTTTACCAATTCCTCGGGCTCAACGCCCGCATTGATGGCTTCACCAGGTTGATCTAGAGCCACTGCCAACGAGATGCCGATCCGCGACGGCTGATGCAGGTGCCGGGGGTCGGTCCGATCACGGCATCCGCAATCGTGGCGACGATCGGCGATGCCAAACAGTTCAGAACCGGACGCGATCTGGCAGCCTGGCTGGGATTGACGCCACTCAATAAACCCAGCTTCGGCAAGGAGAGGTTCGGACACATCACCAAGAAGGGGAACCACTACATCCGGAAACTCCTGATCTTTGGCATGCCATCCCGCGCGCTGATGGCCAAACGGAATCCTGAAAAGGTCGATCCCTGGACCGCTAAAATTCTGGCCGGAAAGCCGGTTCGGCTTGCGACTGTTGCCATGGCGAACAAGGCGGCTCGTGCAATCTGGGTAATGCTGACGCGACTGGAAAATTACCGGCAGCCGATCGCTTGACCGGATAACCTGCCAGAGGTGCAAGACGAATGACGTGATGATGCGGAATCAAGTCAACCAAGAGCCAGGACACTCCGGGAATGGCAATGACCCCTTGAGGTCGTTTTGCCGATTGGAACTTCGCTTGCGGAAATCATCAGGGCCAGTGGGAGATCGCCAAGCGAACAGGCCGGACAGACGACTGTACTGACCAAACCGCCGCAGAAATCGTCAAAATATGTCTTGCTATGCAGGAGCCATCCACAGAAGTCATTCATCGGCATAAATTTCGGCCAAATCCAATCCGCCCTTTCGCCGCGGCCAGGATCGACCATCGAGGAGCGGGACTTGGTGCATTTGCTGCAAATGCGTCAATGTCTGCAAAGGAGAATTCTAAACAAGCGGCTACGCTGGCAATCGTTGCTTCTTGCGCCAGGCAGCAGGGGTCACTCCATAGATTCTTCGAAACTGGCGTATGAAATGGGTCGTGTCCTGCCATCCGATGTGTGGGGCAATTTGATCGACGGGAATGTCGGTATGTTGCAAGAGTTGCGCGGCCTTGGCGAGGCGGGCGGAAGTGATCCATGTGCCGACCGTAAAGCCAGTATCGGCTTTGACGACGGCCGCGACATGGGGCGCGGTTCGGCTAACTGCGGAGGCCACATCGCTGAGGGAAATGGGGGAAAGGCTATGCCGTTGAATGTAGCGCAGTGCGGCGGCGACCAGCGGCGAGCGTTGCGTATCCTCATCCGCATTTGGCATCGCCCGTGACACCTCTGAAAGAACTAGCGTAATCAAGCTGCGTTGCACGTCTGCGGTCAGCTCGTTTTGCCCTTCGGCCTCGCGCGCCAAGGTTTCAAACCAGAGCTGCAGGCGTGCCTGTGCCGCATTCTCCAGGTGGATCACCGGGGATGCCCCAAGGCGAACCTCGGCAAAGGGACGCATGACCGCCTGCTCCTCATCAAGCCCAAAGCCGCCAGCGGAAAACCCTAGCAGCCAATAATCGAGATCTTCACCTGCCAATGGCCGGTGCGGCACACCGGCGGGAACAATCGTCACGCTTCCCGCCAAGGATAGCGTTTCGTATCTTTGCTCCATTGTGAACCAACCCTCGCGGGCAAACACCAACCCATGTTCGGCGTGAACGGCGACGGGCGCCGGCTGTGTGCTGACGCCCGTCTCGTGAATCACATAGCAGGAGGGATGCGGCGGTTCGGGCTGCTTAAGATCTGTCATGCACAAATCCCGAATATCATAAGATCAGCCGATAATACCCGAATCCACGCTCTCAAGCAACGACGCCAGCGGGACTATGTTGGGCCGACGAAACCATCAGCATAAACGGATCCAGACATGGCTAGCCAACACTACGACCTCATTATCATCGGTGGTGGACCCGCCGGACAATCCGCCGCTTTGATTGCTGGACGCACCCGTATGAAAACCGCATTCATCAACGCGGAAAGCCCCCGCAACTTTGTGACCACAGCCTCGCACGGGTTTTTGACCCGCGATGGTGCCCACCCAAGCGAGCTATTGGCAGTGGCCAAGGAGCAGCTGCGGAAATATCCAACCGTCAACTACATTGCCGGTAAGGTTTCTGAGGTCGCCCGCTTGGCCGGCGGATTTTCGGCGACGACAGCGCAGGGTGTAACGATGACCGCGACCCGCATGCTGATTGCGACGGGTCATCGGGACCACCTCGACCAGTTGGACTTACCCGGTATCGAGGACGTCTACGGCAAATCGGTTTACCCATGCCCGTTCTGCGATGGGTACGAACATTCCGACGAAGCGTTGGCCATTTTCGGCCACGGCGCAATCGAACATTTTGTGCCGATGATGCGGATTTGGTCGCGCGATATGATCGTGTTCACCAACGGCAATCCATTGGACGCCAAGGTGAAGGCAGAGTTGCAGGCCAAAGGCGTGCCTGTCGAAGAAGCCGGGGTTGCGAGCTTGCGGTCAACAGGCGGCACGCTCACCCATGTCGTATTGGACGACGGCCGCGAGATTGCGCGGCAAAGCGGGTTTGTTGTCGAGGAATTCTCGTCGCCCGCGACTGACTTTGCGGTGCGTCTGGGGGTTATCGCGAACGAAGAGAACGATTGGGGTATGTCCGAGCTTGCCGGTGCGAACGGCACAACTAATATTCCAGGTCTTTACATCGTCGGGGATGCGCGGATGGGATTCGCGGGCATCGCGGCAGCGGTTTCGGAAGGCGGGTTCTGCGTAGAAATGATAGCCCATGAGGTCGCGATGGAACGTTGGGCCGTCCTGCTGGAGGAATCAAAGTGAAGGAAAAAACAAAGGCGCTTTGGGAAAAGCAGGATCAGCATAAAGGCGACCGTTGGCGGCTGTTTCAAGCGGTGAGCGCGGCAGTGCCTGCGCGCCGCGTGCTCTATGCGGGCAGCTACGTCGATGTTGCGCCGTCCTTTGTTTATGACGATGTGACCTATGCGGACATGGACAAACGGGCGGCGGCGTTTTTTGCTGATACTGGAGGTACGCGACAGATCATCTGCGACCATGGAGGCAATGTGAACGGGCGGGTCGCGTTCGTGCATGGCGACTACGCCGCACTTGATTTGCCGCCCGAAAGCTTGGATCTGCTGATCTCACTCTATGCGGGGCTCATATCAGAGCCCTGCGGCCATTTGCTGCGCATCGGGGGACATTTCCTGGTGAACTCAAGCCATGGGGATGCAGCGCTTGCGGCGCTCGATCCACGGTTCAAGTTGGTTGCGGTTGTCACCTCTGCAAGCGGTTGCTACGAGGTCACCGATCAACACCTTGACAGCTACATGGTGCCGAAAAAGCCGCAAACGATCACCCGTGACAGCCTGATGAAATCAGGACGCGGCGTTGCTTATACCAAATCTCCATTTGCCTACTTGTTCGAAAGGGTGCTGTGACTTGCCAATCGAAAAGCCGATGATGAAAGCAGCCGTTGGCCGCGCCACAGAAAATTTGCAAAGTGGGCTCTGCTCCCGCTTTTGCGGCGTTTTGCCTGAACGCTAGCTATGGAAGCGTCAATGCCGGGACATTGAATGAAGCCGCAGCGTCTCAGGTATATAGTCTGCCAGGCGCACGGCAGGTTCCAATCCGCCCTCAACCTCTTTCACGCCTCACAGGCAATGTGCTGGCCAACAAATATGCGGGCCAATTTCCCCTGTACCAGCAGCCGCAGAACTACGGGCAGGAAGGGATCACTCTGGACCGCTCCACCCTGCTGGATTGGGCTGGCCGTTCTGCGGCGCCGCTGGAATCACTGGCCGGAGTCCTGCCGGACAGGTTAACCGTCAAAGGAGCTCATCGGTCAGGTGGCCCGGAACTGCCGATTCCCATTGCCCTTGGTCCCCGGCCATCCTTATAGCGACGCCGCTGCGCGGCTGGCCTGATCGTAGTAGCCCGATAGAGTGCGCAAGCTGCGGGCAATCTCGCGCAGATCTTTTCCTGGAAGATCGACGCCATCCAGCCCGTCCAGCAGGCATTGGCGGCGGACATCGCGATAGGCAGCACAAATCGCGGCGCCCTCAGGGGAAGTGCGGTAGAACACTTCCTTGCCGCGTTTTTCAGAATTCAGCAGCCCCGCCTTGAGCAGCTTGCGCAGCCCGTAGTTCACCGTGTGGCTGTCCTCGATGTTCAAAAGGAAGCAGATGTCGGACAGGCGCTTGTCCTTGCTGCGGTGATTGACGTTGTGCAGGATCAGGATTTCCAGCGGGCTGAGGTCGGGTTGGCCGGCCGCGGACATGCAGCGGGCGGTCCAGCGCGAAAATGCATTGAAGGCGACGATCAGCCCGTATTCCAGTTCCGACAGTTCCCATCCGTCGCCCTCTGCCAGATGGCGGGAGGAGACGATTCGGCGGCCGTCCGGTTGGTTCTCAGCCATCTTTAGTTCCTTCATTATTGATAAAACCCCGGTGTTTTACCTGCTTGAAGCTATAAAAATGCAAAGTATCAGCAAGATCAAGCGAGCAGGGACCCATTTTGGCATAACGTTGACAAAACATCAGCGTTATGAATATAAATAGACAACAAACCGCATTGGGAGGAAAAAATGCAGATCACACGTATTCTGGGCAGCGCCGCCGTTCTTGCTGCCGGGCTGTCGGTTTCGGTGCAGGCCGCAACCTGGGACATGCCGACGCCTTATCCGGACGCTACGTTCCACACCAAGAACGTCGCTGAATTTGCCAGCGACGTGGCCGAGGCCACCGGTGGCGGGCTGGAGATCAAGGTCCATTCGGCGGGTTCCCTGTTCAAGCATCCCGAAATCAGCAAGGCGGTGCGCAGCGGCCAGGTGCCTGCGGGCGAGTTCTTCTTGTCCCTCTTGGCCAATGACAACCCGGCGTTTGGCGCCGACTCGCTGCCGTTCCTGGCGACCAGCTACGCCGAAGCCGAACGGCTGTGGGCGGCGCAGAAGGATGTGGTCGACGGGCTGCTGGACGAACAGGGGCTGATGGCGCTGTACGCTGTGCCGTGGCCGCCGCAGGGGCTGTACACCACTAAGGAAATCAACAGCGTGGACGATCTGGCCGGGCTGAAGTTCCGCACCTACAACGCGACGCTGGAGCAGTTCGCCAACCTGGCGGGCGCCGCGCCGACTCAGGTTGAGGTTCCGGATGTTCCGCAGGCCTTCAGCACTGGCCGGGTCGAGGCGATGATCACCTCGCCCTCCACCGGTGTGAACTCCAAGGCCTGGGATTTCCTGACCCATTACACCGATATCCAGGCCTGGATCCCGAAGAACATCGTGGTGGTGAACAAGCGTGCCTTCCGCCGCCTGGATGAAGCCACTCAGACCGCCGTTCTGGAAGCCGCAGCTGCGGCCGAGGCGCGCGGCTGGGAGATGAGCCGGACCGAGACCGCCGAGCAGGTCGGGGTGCTGAAGGAAAACGGCATCACCGTGGCCGAGCCGTCGGAGGAGCTGATGGAAGGCCTGCGTGCCATTGGGGCGCAGATGCTGGAAAACTGGAAGGGCGAGGCTGGGGAGGCCGGCGCCACCCTGCTGAACGCTTATCAGCAGTAACTGCAACACGGCCGGACGCCGGCAGCGGCGTCCGGTCTCCTGGGGAGGAGGAGCAGCCATGCGGCTTGTGCTTGATTTCATCTACCGTGCGGCCGGCGGGCTGGCAGCACTGTTCATCGTCGCCATCGTGGCGTTGGTATTCGCGCAGGTGTGCTTGAACCTGGCCGACAAGATCGCGGCGGCACTGACCGGCAGCGGGGTCGGCCTGACCATTCCGTCTTATGCCGATTTCACCGGCTTTTTCCTGGCGGCCTCCACCTTTCTGGCACTGGCCTACGCACTGCGCGCTGGCGGCCACATCCGGGTGACGCTGCTGACCAACCGACTGCCCGTCCGCGCCCGCCGCATGTCCGAAGTGGTCGTCACCTTTCTGGCACTGGTCATGAGCGGCTATGCCACCTGGTACATGGGCTTGCTGCTGCTGGAATCGCTGGAATTCGGAGACCGCAGCGCGGGCATGGTGTCGGTGCCGCTGTGGCTGCCGCAGGCACCGGTGGCACTTGGCCTTGCGATCCTCACCCTGGCGCTGGCGGACGAGCTGATCTGCATGTTGCGCGGCGCCCCGCCCTCCTGGGAGGGCAAGGGCGAAAATCTTCTGAGCGAATAGGGGTTCACCATGTCGATTGCCGCACTTTCCATCCTTCTTCTTGTCCTTCTGTTCCTGTTCCTGGGTGCAGGACTTTGGGTGGCCTTTGCCCTGCTGGGCGTGGGCATCGCCGCAATGGCGCTGTTCACCGAGGCGCCGCTGGGGCTGGTGATGGCCACCACCATGTGGGGCCACAGCAACTCCTGGGCCCTGGCGGCGCTGCCGCTGTTCATCTGGATGGGCGAGATCCTGTTCCGCTCGCGCCTGTCGGAAGACATGTTCACCGGGCTGTCGCCCTGGATGAACCGGCTGCCGGGGCAGCTGTTGCATGTGAACGTCTTTGCCTGCGGGATCTTTGCCGCCGTGTCAGGGTCGTCCGCCGCCACTGCCGCCACCATCGGCAAGCTGTCGATCCCGGAGCTGTCGCGCCGTGGCTATCCTGAAAAGCTGGTGATCGGCACCCTGGCCGGTTCTGCCACGCTGGGGCTGCTGATCCCGCCGTCGATCATCCTGATCGTCTACGGCGTGGCGACCGAGCAATCCATCGCCCGGCTGTTTGTCGCGGGCGTGCTGCCGGGCGTGCTGCTGGTCGGGCTGTTCGTCGGCTATGTGGTGGTCTGGGCACTGATGAACCGCAGCCAGCTGCCCACCGAGGACATCGCCGCCACCTTCCGCAAGGAGCTGAAGCGCGCCCGCAGGCTGCTGCCGGTGGTGCTGCTGATCGGCGGGGTGATCGGTTCGATCTATGCAGGCATTGCCTCGCCCACCGATGCCGCCGCTGTCGGCGTGGTGCTGGCGCTGCTGTTGTCATGGCAGTCCGGGTCGCTGAACCGGCAAAGCTTTACCGAAGGGCTGATGGGGGCGACCATCACCTCCTGCATGATCGCCTTTATCCTGGCGGGGGCGTCCTTTCTGACCGTGGCGATGGGCTTCACCGGCATTCCGCGTATCCTGGCGGAGTGGATCGGGTCGCTGAACCTGTCGACCTTCACCCTGCTGGCAGCGCTGACCATCTTCTTTGTGATCATGGGCTGCTTTCTCGACGGGATTTCGGTGGTGGTGCTGACCGCCTCGGTGATCATGCCAATGGTGCTGGAAGCGGGCATTGATCCCCTGTGGTTCGGCATCTTCCTGGTGATCGTGGTCGAGATGTCGCAGATCACGCCACCAGTCGGCTTTAACCTGTTTGTGCTGCAGTCGCTGACCGGGCGGGACATTCTGACCGTGGCCAAGGCGGCGCTGCCGTTCTTCTTCCTGATGATCGTGGCACTGGTGCTGATCGTGCTGTTCCCGTCCATCGTCACCTACCTGCCGGAGCAGATGTAATGGCACAGGATACCGTTGCAACGCCCAACCCTGAAATCCGCACGGTGGGGGTAGACGGGATGCTGGTGAGCTTTGGCAGCCGCCTGAGCGAGCCGGCCAACCGCGCCGCCCTGGCGTTCCGCACAGCACTTGCGCAGGAGAGCTGGGACGGGGTCGAGGAGGTTTCCACCTCGCTGGTGTCGGCCTATGTGCGCTTCGACCTGCGGCATCTGGACCATGCGGGCTTGCGGGCGCGGTTGGAGGGGCTGCTGTCGCAGCGTGACTGGTACGCGGCCAAACTGCCCGGCCAGCGCCGCCTGTGGCGGATCCCGGCTGTGTTTGGCACCGATCTGGCGCCGCAGCTGCCGCAGGCGGCGGAGGCGGCAGGTATGAGCGAGGCAGAGGCAGCGGCCTCGCTGTCGGCAGCGCGGGTACGGGTGCAGACCATCGGTTTTGCCCCCGGCCAGCCGTACTTGGGAGAGCTGCCAGAAGCCTGGGATATCCCGCGCCAGAGCCAGCTGACCAGCCGCATTCCCGAAGGCGCGCTGGCGGTGGCGATCCGCCAGGTGGTGCTGTTTTCGGTGGCCACCCCCACCGGCTGGATGCATGCGGGCCAGACTGCGATGCGCCTGTTCCGCCCGGATGCAGAGGAGCCGTTCCTGCTGCGCCCCGGCGATGAGGTGCAATTCAACGCGATAACACCGGAGGAGCTGCAGGGCTTGCGGCGCGATCCGCTGGGCGGTGCAAGGGCGGAGACACTGTCATGAGCGGCACCTTGACCATTCTGCGCGCAGGACCCGGGATGACGGTTCAGGACCTTGGCCGCCCGGGCTGGCTGGATTACGGGGTGTCGCGCGGCGGCGCTGCCGACCAGCTGGCGCTGGCCGAGGGCGCGGCGCTGCTGGGGCAGGCGGCGGATCTGGCGGCGGTCGAGATGGCCGGTCTGGGCGGCGAGTTCCAGGCGGGCAGCGATCTGCGCATCGCCCTGACCGGCGCGCCGATGCGGGCCAGCATCGACGGCACCGCCGTGGCCTGGAACGCCAGCCACCTGCTGCCCGCTGGGGCGCGATTGACGATCGGCGCGGCGCAGAGCGGCAGCTATGGCTACTTGCATGTTAGCGGCGGCATTAAGTCGGCGGAGCATCTGGGTGCGCGGTCGGCGCATCTGGCGGCGGGCATCGGCGCGCCGCTGGCGGAGGGGGAGGTTCTGGACACCGGTCCTGACAGCGGCCGCACTACCGGGCTGGGGCTGACGCCCGAGAACCGGTTTGAGGGCGGCATCGTACGGGTTGTGGCGAGCTTGCAGACTTCGCTGTTCCCGCAGGCCGAGTTGGAGCGGTTCGAGCAGACGGCCTTCCGCCGCGGAGCGCGCGGCAACCGGATGGGCGTGCCGATGGAGAGTGGCGGTGACGGCTTCCGCCCGGAGGGCGCGCGCACGGTGGTCTCCGAGGTGATCACGCCCGGCGACATCCAGGTGACCGGTGACGGCACGCCCTATGTGCTGCTGTCGGAATGCCAGACCACCGGCGGCTATCCGCGGATCGGCACGGTGGTGCCCTGCGATCTGCCCTTGCTGGCGCAGGCGGCGGCGGGGGCGGCGCTGCAATTCCGCTTCATCCCGCTGGAGGAGGCGGTCGGGCTAGAACGGTCAGAGGCGGAACGGTGCGAAGGCTTGCGCGGCCAGTGCCGTCCCTTGATCCGCGATCCGCGCACTATGTCCAACCTGCTGTCTTATCAGCTGATCAGCGGCGCGATTGCCGGTGAAGAAGATGTCTTGTGAGGAGATGACATGACCCGGACTGTCGATCTGAACGCCGATATGGGCGAAAGTTTTGGCGCCTGGTCCCTGGGCGATGATGCCGGGCTGCTGGATATCGTGACCTCGGCCAATATCGCCTGCGGTTATCACGCGGGCGACCCGGATGTGATGGCGGCGACGATGAAACACGCGGTGGCCAAGGGCACCGGCATTGGTGCGCATCCCGGTTTTCCCGATCTGCAGGGCTTTGGCCGCCGCCGGATGTCGGTGCCCTATGGGACGCTGGGCAACATGGTGCGCTATCAGCTAGGGGCGGCGCAGGCAATGGCCCGCGCGGCGGGCGGCGCGGTGCGGCATCTGAAGCTGCACGGGGCGCTGGCCAATATGGCCTCGGAAGACATTGCGGTGGCGCGGGCCTGCTATCAGGCGGCCTTGTCAGTCGATCCGGAGATCATCGTGATGGTGCTGGCGGGCACCGCGCAGCAGCAGGCGGCGCAGGAGCTGGGTTGCAAGACCGCGTGCGAGATCTTCGCCGACCGTGCCTATAACGACGATGCGACGCTGGTGGACCGCAGCCTGCCCGGCGCGGTGATCTATGATCCGGCAGAGGCCGGGCGGCGGATGGTGGAAATGGTGCGCGAAGGCGCGATTATCACCGCCGCCGGCAAGCGCATCCCGGCGCGGATCGATACCATCTGCCTGCATGGCGACAGCCCCGCCGCTGTGGCCATCGCAGCGGGAGTCAAAAGCGCGCTGCGGTCAAACGGCCTAAAAACGGCCATATTCGGTGGGGCCATGCTCTGATTTACCGGGACAGGCGGACGGGGTTCGTAGCATTGAAGAGCTTTGCCGAAGGATTCTGTTTGCTTAACTTTTTCGACTAAGATGCTTCGAATGAACAGTTCGAATTCCCCCTGCTGCACGGTTTTGAGTGTTCGTTTTTGGGCAAACCGCTTCACCGCCGAAAATCTGCCGCATCGGTTACGAGCATTTTCTGCGTACGCGAAAGCTACGTTGGCAAAAGGCGGCCCTATCCGGCGTCTTTCGTGTCCAAACGCCAAGCAGTGAAGGCGCGGTTCTAATCTACCGCTCGAACCGGCCAAGCAATGACCGCTTCCGTGACAAGGACTGCAAGGTAGCGAGAAGCCCGTCGCATGTGCAAAGCGATGCTGCGTCAGCGAAGAAGAAATTGCCAAGGTCGGTTCTGTCCGGCGTCCTGGAATTTCAGATAAAGAATCTCGCTGCAGTACACACGAACGGCAGGTATTCCCGCCGCGCTGCGACGTCAGAATTTGCGCGTGTGCAGAAAAACCCGTGCTGCGCGCGCACGCAGTAAGGAAATCCAATCTACAGGTTGGGCTCTCGCGTTGATTCCGCTGCGCGAAAGACGAACTGCTGCTCTGCTGAAAATCGCATGGGCAAAAGAGCGTTCCGGTATTTGACGTCCCTACGCTCTTTGCCCATGCTAACGCGGGGGCAAAGTATCGAACAAAGCAACACGGTAGATTTTTCCCACCAGAAAGAAACAGACGGCGTGCGCGCCTCAGCTCTGCGCCGCCTCCAGCGCCGCTTTCAGGTCGGCGATCAGGTCGTCTGCGTCCTCCAGCCCGACCGAAAAGCGCACCAGGCCGGGCGTGATGCCCAGCTCCGCCTTCAGCTCATCGCTGAGGCGCTGGTGGGTGGTGGTGGCCGGGTGGGTGGCGATGGATTTGGCATCGCCCAGATTGTTGGAGATCACCGGGATGGTCATTGCGTTCAGGAACTTGAAGGCCGCGTCCTTGCCGCCCTTCAGGTCCAGCGACAGCACGGTGCCGCCCTTGCCGCCCAGCTGAGCCTGCACCAATGCGTTCTGCGCGTGACCTTTCAGACCCGGATAGATGGTACGCGCCAGCGCCGCATGGCCGTCCAGCGCTTCGGCGATTTTCAGGGCGCTGTCCGCCTGGGCGTTGACCCGCAGGTCAATCGTCTCCAGCCCCTTCAGCATCACCCAGGCATTAAACGGGCTGAGACTGCCGCCGGTGTGCTTCATATAGGGTTCCAGCGTGCCGCGGATAAAATCTTTGGTGCCCAGCACCACCCCGCCCAGCGCACGGCCCTGACCGTCGATATGCTTGGTTGCGGAATAGATCACCACATCGGCGCCCTGTTCGATCGCGCGGGAAAACACCGGGGTCGAGAACACGTTGTCCACCACCACCGTGGCGCCCGCTGCATGAGCGATCTTTGCAACCGCGGCAATGTCGATCACCTCCAGTGTCGGGTTCGACATGGACTCAAAAAACACCGCCTTGGTGTCCGGGCGCACGGCCTGCCGCCAGGCATCCAGATCGGTGCCGTCAATAAAGGTTACCTCGACCCCGAAGCGGCCAAGCACATCCGCCAGGATGTAGTTGCAGGATCCAAACAACGCCTTGGCCGACACGATGTGATCGCCCGCTTTCACCAGCGAGGTCAGCGCGCCGTTGACAGCCGCCATGCCGGAGGCGGTGGCAAAGGCATCCTCCGCCCCTTCCAGCGCCGCTATGCGCTTTTCGAACATGTCGACGGTCGGGTTGCCGTAACGGGCATAGATGAACTCATCCGGGCCGGTCTCGATGAACCGCGCCTCGGCCTGCTCGGCACTCTCGTAGACAAAGCCCTGGGTCAGGAAGATCGCTTCGCTCACCTCGTTGTACTGGCTGCGGCGGGTGCCTGCGTGAACCAGCTTGGTGCGGCTGTTCCAGTTGTCGCTCATCTTCTGTCTCCTCGCGCCTGTCGCGCATAAAAAAACCCCAATCGGCCAAGCGAAAGGGGGTCCTTCACGTCCTGACCTCTTTAGCGGGAGTGTTTAACGTGGCCCGCAATCCGGTAACAAATCGCCCACGCTTGAGGTGATAAACCTCAATATTTCATATACTTAGGCGTCAACCCTGTGCTGTAAGGGCATCAGCCGCGCCATTTTTTGCCCGTTATTTCCTTGCGTTTCCGGTCATTCCCCGGCCATGTTATGCCCCGAAGGCATACCGCAACACTCAGGGCATACCAGGGGTCAAAAGGGCAGCATGGGCACGATCGCAGAACGCAAGCTCTCAGACGGGCGCATCGCTTATAAGGCCCAAATCATCATAAAACGCAAGGGAGAACCCACTCACAGGGAGTCCCGGCAGTTTCCGCGGCGCACGACCGCCAAGGCTTGGATGGAGCGCCGAGAGAAGGAACTTCGCGCGCCGGGCGGCATTGAGAAGGCCCGCGGCAAACGAAAGACACTCGCAGACGCGATCAACCAGTACATAGACGATCACAAGAAATCTTACGGCCGGTCCAAGGCACAAGTGCTGCAGCGCCTCAAGGAAATGCCAATTGCCGAGAAGCCATGCGACGAAATCACCAGCCAGCACATCGTTGACCTGGCCCGAGAATTCGGAGAAGGCCGCGCTACCTCAACCGTAGGAAACTACCTGTCGCATCTAGCACCAATCTTCCGAATGGCCCGCCCAGCATGGCAGATCGACTTGGATCCGGCGGCAATCAATGATGCGCTAATTGTGTGCAAGCGGCTTGGCCTGATCTCAAAGTCCAATCGCCGGGACCGCCGGCCAACAATGGACGAACTCGAAAAGCTGATGACGCACTATCAGGACAGTGCGGCGCGCGGGCACATGCCCATGAACAAGATCATCCCTTTTGCTATTTTCTCGACCAGAAGGCAGGACGAAATCGTTCGCGCCCAGTGGCAGGATCTCGACAAGCAACACAGCCGTCTGCTGATCAGGGACATGAAGAACCCAGGCGAGAAAATTGGCAATGATGTGTGGTGCGAGCTGCCGCCCGAGGCCATGCGAATAATAGAGACCATGCCCAACACCGGCCTGGACAAACCGATTTTCCCACACCGCGCGAATAACATCTCGGCATCTTTCATCCGAACTTGCGCGCTACTGGGGATAGATGACCTACGCTTTCACGACCTGCGGCACGAAGGTGTGAGCCGTCTTTTCGAAATGGGCAAGACCATCCCCCAGGTTGCCAGCGTTTCGGGCCATCGAAGCTGGCAGAGCCTGCAGCGATACAGCCATATTCGCGCGACCGGCGACCGGTTCGAAGGTTGGCGATGGCTAAATCAGGTCGCACCACTACAGGAGGCGATTTCGAGCAATGAAAGCTAGAGATTACCCGCTTCCATTGGTCAAAATCGCCTGCGATCAGTGTGGAAGGTACGGACAGTACCGCAAATCCAGGTTCGTTGAACTGGTAGGACCAGACACCGAACTACCGCAAGCGCTCTCAATACTAGCGGCAGACTGTGCGGAGGAGCGTGCAACACCCGACAACATGCAAGGCCGCTGCCGTCCTCATTACGCGCAGAACTGGTGGTCCGCAGCGGCAAGCAAGGTGTAGTCTCCTTAGCTGGACTGAGCACGCATTAGCTTTGCTAACAAACTAACTGCTGAAAGCACGAAATTGTCCCTTGGGGTTATGGACTTGGTTCTGAGTGGTTTTCCATCTTCTTCTATGGGCTTGCTACACAGCTCTCGGCACCAGTCAGAGATTTTCGGGTCATCCAGACTCACATCCCACTTGTGAGCAAGTTCATTTCGTACCTTGCGAATAAGCTTGAGCTCTCGAAAATCATAGTCGTCAATGATCCCCAAGGCGTGACAAGCTGCAGCTCGGGCTTCAAACGTCGATAGCGGCCCGAACTCTTTGTCAGGGAGCAATGCGTCCAAGCCCCGCCCCGGCTGCAAGCGCGCCTTAATTGCAACCTTTAGCTGCTCCTCCAGATACCCTGTAGCGACAAGCACTGCACCTCGGTCGCTCTCCCCGTGAAAGGCATCAAGCATTTGGTTAGCGGAACGGATCGATTGAAGGTCAATACTCAACTCAAAATCTCCTTTACTGAACTTCTGCGGCCCCAGGCATCCTGCCCGAAGCCAGATTTAGAGGTAATCGCAAAACAACCCAGCTTTCGGCCATAGCACCACCTTGACACGAGTGCCCAGGTTCTTCTACTCGGCTACGAAAGGGAAGACCGGGGTTACATGCTATTCGTCAAATCAATCATCAAGGTGCTGTCTTGGGGCGGTGCATTCTGCGTCTTCTGCGGCGTCGCGGCCGGGCTGGCCGACGACGTTCCGGACCTGAATAGTGACGAGAATGTGATCTGGTTTCTGCAGCTTATGGGGTATTTGTTTACTTCTGCCATATATTTTACAATGAATTACCCCATTGGCGTGCTTATGTTCGTTATGTTTCTCGCTGGGATGCACTGCCTGTATACGCTGCCAGCTGAGCAACAGATGAAGACCGAGGTTGCGAAAAGGCGAAGAAAAAACTCCTCGCCAAAGAAGAACAAGTCGCGTAAGCGAAAACACAAGAAGGCGGAGGCTCGATAATGGAAATTACCGTGACCATGCTCTGGGTTGGTGGAGCCATAGTACTCTACAACCTTGTTGCAGCAGGCCTTTCACGCGCTGTACAGCCACTTAGGCTGCACGTTGTGGACTGCGTGGAAAAACTCATAAGCGATACGTCGATACCGGTCGAGATTCGCAAAGACCTCGATTACTTGGCTGACTCCTTGTTCAGCAGCTACCGCGGCTGGCTGATTGTTGTAACTCTTCCGGTGTCCGCTATCGCCTATAAGTTCAGGAGCAAAGAAGCACAATCACCAGTGGCGATACGGAATCACCCGCGCCGCAAAGAAATTGCTTCGACTTATGCTTTGGGCATTGTGTGTATGATTGCAAAGAGCCCCCTGTGCCTGGTGTTGTTCGGACTAGAGATGTTGCTTTTAGTCGTTCTCCCTGTCAGGTTCGGCCGCGCAACACGGCAGGCAGTACACACTTCCGTTGGCATTGATCAACACATCCCACAAATTCGCTGGGCGAATTAGTTCAAATTTGCCCAGCCCCAAGGAATAAGCCGCTCCAAGTGAGCGGCTTATTCACTTCACGCTGATGCGCTCCTATTCCGGACAGTGGCGCCACGCCCCGTCGCGCAACCGATAAATTGAAATCTCGGGCGCTCGCCCTAAGATCCTCTGCCACCAGACGGGCCGAACCTCATAACCGTAGGCATCTGCCTCTACAGATCCCGCGCATGAGAGAACCTCCCCAGCGGCAGGGCCATCAATAGCCATAGCGGTGGTGGTAACTGGCTTCATGGCCTTGCTCCTTACTTGGATTCTGTGACCTGCTCTTCCCAGGTCGCCTGAGAGTATTCGCGCCATTTGCTGATAAGGTCAGGCAAGAGCGCCCTGAACTCCATGGTTGGGAAGCACACCCGGGGGCTGGACCCGTAATCACACAGCTCGGCGGTGCAGAGCATTTCGCGGAACATATCGGCCGCCAGATCTCCCCTCCGGCGCTCACCGTCGCGCACCTCGCACAATACCTCAATCGCGCATCGGTCAAATTCGCTGTCATAAGACCCATAGATTGCCGGGAACAACTCCCAAGGGTCGAAATCATCAGTCGTGGCAATCTCGCCGGGCAGTGCCAAAGGCTTTGCCAGTACCGCCTGCACCCTCGCCGCGCTCACCTTACATGCATCGATCACATGATCACTCACGCCTTGCTCCTTTGATGAATTATGCCGTCATCTGATTGCGCCCGACCCGGCGCGGCGTGCCCATATCGTCGTCGTTCACCTCATAGAGGTAATAGAGCGGCCCCAGGCAGATATAGAGATCCTCGCCGTCATACTGAACACCGAAGGTCCAACGGCGGACATCGAAATTCCAGCCAACGTATTCCTCATCAGGCAGCAATTCCACGGCCCACCTCCTTTGCGCCATCGTCACCGGCCAGATCAGCCGCCGACAGCGATTTGAAATCCTTCACCCACTGGTAAACCCGTGAGCGCCCAATCTTTGGGCCTGTCATCGCCTTCAGCTCATGCAGGATCTGCATCGGCTTTTCGCCAGCCAACACCAGTTCCCGTGCCTTTTCCACCCTTTCCGGTGTCATCGTCTGCGGGCGGCCATGCGCTTCGCCGCGCTCCTTGGCGGCCTTCAGCCCGGCCATGGTGCGCTCCCGGATCAGATCGCGCTCCATCTGCGCCAGCGCCGCCATGATATGAAACATGCCCTTGCCCATAGGCGTGCCAAGGTCAAAGTTCTCGGTCAGGCTGAACAGGCGCACGCCGTCGCGCTCAAAACCGTGCATCGTTTCGATGATGCCGCGCATGGTGCGCCCCAGGCGGTCCAGCTTCCAGACCACGAATTCAGCGCCCCAGCGGCGGCTTGCCATGATGGCTTCATCAAGGCCGGGCCGTTTTTGGCTGGCGCCGCTCATCTTGTCGGTAAAGATCAGATGATCAGGCACGCCGTGCTTTTTGATGGCTGCGATCTGCATATCAAGGTTCTGGTCAACGGTCGAAACGCGGGCGTAGCCCACGGCAAACTTTTCGGATTCTGTCACTGTTTTCTCTACGCGGCAGCTTAGTCGCTGCTCGAATTGTTGGACTGCTTGTTGGACACGGCATCGCCCTGCCCCTCCTCGCGTGCGAGCTTTTCCTTCACCGCTTCCCGGATGAACTTGGCGCGCTGGTTCGCTCCCTTCAGCGCGTCAATGCGCTCAAGGTCGGCCTGCTGTAGCCGCACTGCTGTCTGCTTAACGTTCAAAGACGGTCGCCCCATTCATCACGCGGTATCCGATATCGGAAATCCTGTCAAACCTCGCCACATCGCCCACATAAGCGATATCGCTTATTGACGGTATAACCGATATCGCTTACTGTCGTCAACAACACTTCCAACAAAGACCACCCGGAGAACGCACATGGAATACGAAGAGCTGGTGCAAATGATCGGCCATATCAAAGCCGCTACGGCTATCGGCTTCGGTAGAGACGGTGACCTGCCGCCCGAGGTTCTGGACGAACTGACCGACATCCAGAACCGCCTCAACGGTCAGCGCCTTGCCATGCTCGGTAATGGCCGCGAACGGCCTTATGACGTGGCCGATTTGATGCAGTCCACCTAATCCCGCCCGGAGGAACCATGCCGCTTACAGCTGATGACCTGCCCAAATGCGCGAAGTGCGCCGCTGTCATGACCGACTATGAAGCGCTGCACGACCGGGCCGACGCTGACCCAAAAACCGACGTTCCCGACTACGCCAAGTGCAAAGCATGCGGCGAACTGCACCACATCCAAGAATCCTAAAAACGCCGCCCAGGAGATTGCCATGAAATGGACAAACGTAACCAGCTACCGGCAGGGCCAAACCGACCGGACGCCGACCGCCTGGGCCTGCAAGGTCAAAGGTATGAAAATCGCTGTCACGTGCAGCCATGTCGAGAACCCAGGACGGTGGAGCCTGAAATGCGCCCCGTGGTTTGACGTTCACGACCTAGACCTGCCATCCAGCGTTCCCGCTGAGGACGCGCAGCGCGAGGCAATCCGTGTCGTCAAAATGAAGCTGTCCGCCTGCATTGAGCAGCTGGAAGACCAATAATCCAACAAATGCCACCCGGAGGAACTGATATGACCACCCCGCAAAATGCCAGCGTAGCCCTGAAAACAATGCCGAATAGCGCAGCGCCGATGATGCTCCATGAGCAGGTCGCGTCCGGCAGCTACGGTGGTGAAGAATTCACCGTGATCCGCGACATCACCGGACTGCATTGGCAAGTCAAAATTGGCGAGACTACCACCGCCTTCACCTTGAACGAAATGCTACAGGCAGTGGTGACCGGCGTCGTAGATGCTGCCAAGTCAAACTGAAATCCAGAAAAGTCCCGCCAGGAGAAACCAATGGCCACAGAACAAGAATATGACGAGATCATTGCACCCATGCTGGCCGAGGTTGCGAGCCGCTGTAAGGAACTCGGCATGGATCTGATCGCCCGCGTTGAATGGGAGCCAGGCGAAAGCGGAATCACTCAGATTGGTATCGGAGGCAGTTCCGGCATCGGCCAGAAAATGACGCAACTCGCGGCCCACTGTCACGGCAACTTTGACCTGCTTTGCATTGAGGCGGGCAAGCGTTTCGACCTGTCGCAGACAGTTTACAAGGCGGCTGTCGACCGCATGTCCACCTAACGCCACCTGAAGGAACGCCATGAACGCGCCTGTTTTAGATGCCTGTTGCGGAAGCCGCATGTTCTGGTTTGACCGGAAAGATGATCGTGCTGTGTTCGGCGATCAGCGCCGCGAGACGCACACGCTCAAGGACAAATCCAGCAAGGGCGGCAGCCGAGAACTGATCATCGACCCCGACGTGATGATGGATTTCCGGGACATGCCGTTTCCGGCCGGGACGTTCAGCCTGGTGGTTTTCGATCCGCCGCACCTGATCGACTGCGGGCCAAAAAGCTGGCTGGCACTGAAGTATGGCAAGCTCCGCAATGACTGGCGGAAGGACCTGCGCGCCGGGTTGCCGATCACCACAACGGCATGTTCACCGAACACGCGACTGACAAAACCAGCCGCATCCACGACTAATCCAGCAAAGCCCGGTCCCAGAACGAGAAAAAGCCCCGGCAATCACCGGGGCTTTCTTCCTGACAGGGTTTCCACCTTGCCGCTGCAATCCAGCAGCGCGCGGCGGTCCCTGCCCCACAGGATTTCTATCTGCTGATCGCTCAGCCACCCTGCCGGCACATGCACCGGAGCGGCGCACGGATCTGCCGCGTCAACGGATGGCGTTAAGCCGCCGCACCCGGTCAGGGCCAAGGCAGCGCTCCACAGCAACAGGCTCCGCATAGGCTTGCTCCTCCAGTTTTCGGGATAGCTGATCGCGCTCATGAGCAATCTGACGGCGGGCATCTTCCAGCATCCGGCCCGCCTCGATCCGGGCCAGTTGCTCCGCCCGATGTGCTGCCGCACAGTCCGCCGCGCCGCGCTGATAGCCCTGCCAGCCGCAGAAGACTGCCAGCAGGGCCAATGCAGCCAGAGGCCACAGACGAACCATCAGGCCGCTGCCTCAAGCGATTTGAGGCACATGGTGCGCTCTGACGCCCGCCGGTTTGTCAGGCCGCGGATCACACGTCCCCCGGCCCGGTTCCAGCGCGGCAGTTCGTGGCAGGCACCAACCAGGTCCCCTGCATTGGCCTTACGCACCAAGGTCGAGCGGCAGGCCGCGCCCGGGCCGACGTTGTAGGTCCAGGACACCAGGGCGATCTTCATGCCCACTGGAACGGTCGCAGTTAGACAGCGGTCAAGCTGCGCCTCGTAGCTGGCGACTTCTTCCGCAAGCATCCGGTCGCATTCCGCCTTGGTGTAACTGTCGCCGGGCTGCACGCCCTTGGTTTCGCCATAGCAAACAGTCCAGACGCCAACGATATCGCGGTACGCCTCTGTCCGCAGGCCCTCCCATTGGCCGACGAAACCGACCGCAGACGATAGCGCGATAGCAGAACCGGCGATCACCCCAACCCCGCGCCGGGACACCGCGCCGCTCGTGTCTTCCCGGAACCGCCGCAAGCCCGCCTGCAGTAACAATCGCGCAGGCAGCGCGAGCGCCTGGAACGAGGCGGCAGCAGTGGCGAACCACACAGGGTTCCACCCCAGCTGTTCGGCGGTGACCAGGGCGAAGAAGAAACCGGCCAGGGAAATCAGGCCAGCAATGATGAAAAGCACGGACCAAGAGCCGGTCAGCACCTCTTTCCAGTTCGGGATTAGTTTCACGTCAATCTCCATGACAAAAGAGCCCGCAGGCGGGCCGGAAAGGTTAGAATTCGAGGAGGATCAGTCTTTGCGGAGGGCCTGTTCGATGCCGTCCAGCTTGGTCATGATGCGGTCAAACTGCTTGTCCTGGCCTTCGGACTTGGCCCGGAGGACGGCAATGTCCGTTGCGTGCTTGGCCTGCCGGTTGTGAAGCACCCCCAACCAGCCAAGGGCCGGGAGTACGATCCATTGCATGAGGGGGTTAAGCCATTCAGGGATGGTGTTCACGGGGTCACCTCACCAGCCATTCTTCAACATCAGCGGAGATATCCCGCATCTTGATCCAGCGATCACCGATCGGCTGCCCGTAACAGAGCCGCAGCTTGCCCATCAGGCCCACAGTGTCCCATTCAAGCCGGTCAGCACGCGGAGTGTATGCTTCGCCCGGGTGATAATCCGGGTTCAGTTTGCGACGCTTCTGGATCACACGCTTAGCATCCGCTGGGACAATCACCCCCTCGGGCACCTCATCAGCGGCGTAGCTGTGCTGCACTTCCTTGGTGGTTTCGCGCTGCACATCCGCCATGCGCGGCGCTCGGTGAGTGCCCAAGCTGTTGCCTTCCTGGTCTACTAACGGCACCTCATCAAACAGCGGAACTTGGATTGTCTCGGTGATCACTTTGCGAACGGCTTCACCGCCCACCACCTCGATCACTTCGCGACTGCGCCGCTGACCCTCTGTGGCCTGCTCTCGAACTGTTTCGCTCTCGCTAACGCTCTCAATCCAGGACAGGACGTCGTAATCCTCCCAGAGGGTGGCGTTGAATTCGTCACGCAGGTATTTGCCTTTCCAACGGTCCATATCACCGTCTCCGACCACCGACGGGTTTGCCGAAACAACACCGATTGGGTTTTCACCGGACTGGGCAGGGCGGATCTTGCTGCCCACCAGAACCACGGACAAGCCGCGCCGGTCCTCACCGTTCGGGTTGCCGTCATCCCATTCGAAGTATTCCGCGTAGTCCGCGCCACCGCCCTGCCACCCCAAGTCAGAACTGCCAAGGCCGTCACCGGACAGCTTGAATTCCGCATCACCCGACCCGCCGCCGGAGCGGGCCAGCAGGAAGTTCCAGTCTGGGGAGGCTGCACGAGACGGAAACCAGAAGCTCAAATCCTTGGAGAAACTACTGTTTGTATTAGCGATGCGGGATACAGACTGATCGTCGCTCTCGATGACCTGCATAGTCCCGTTTGCATCCAGTCGGTACACAGGAACACCTACGCCCACCCCCACGTTGCCGCCATCAAGAATAGTGACGTGATTGCCCCCACCCGCGCGCAGCTTCAGATCGTCACCAGTCGCCACAACCGCAACACTTCCCGCACTGGAAGTAGCGCCGTCGTTCAAAGAAAGGAAACAGGAGGAGTCAGAGCTGTACAACGCCAGCGGGATGTCCGAGGCCTGCCCCTGACCGATGACCGCAGAGAGGAAGTTCGCCGACTGCCCGTCAATAGCGATCCTCTGCCAAGCGGAGAATGTGACCGGGGCAATGCCGTTACTCGGACGAGTCCACATCTCACCGTTGTTGCCGAACGCAACCTGCACCATGCCACCGGCAGCACTGCTGGGGATCCGGTTCAGATGCATCACCACGCCCGCGGTGCTGGGCGCATCAGTGTGAGTGCTGGCATACCGGTAAAGGCCGGTAATAGTGATCGCCGAAAGCTCTGTGCCCGCAAAAGTGTTTGCCGATCCGTTCGCGGCATCATGACCCCAGCCGAAGGCGCCGGCAGTCAGAACCTTCCCCAGTGTGGCATCCAGCCAACTGCCCTGCACTGAGAAGAAATCAGCGGCATCGATGCCTTCGAGAAAGGCGCTATATGCCTGCATTTCGCTCCGGAGCGTCACCGCGAAATGCTGAAACAGTGCATACATCTTGGCGTCAAAATCCGCCTCAGGCGCGCTGCGTTGAGGAATGGCGGGGAACGCCGAAAAGCCTGGTGGGTTTATACTCATGCTCGATCGGTCCTATTTGATGGTTTTCAAAATCAGGGTGAAAATGCTGTCACCCGCCGCATCGAGGGGCTGCGTGTGGTCATCCACAAAACCCAGCCCCTCAATCCCATAGTTTGATCCGGCAGAACTCTGCGCATCCACGGTGCCGTAAAAGGCGGTCACCAACCCATCTACTTCGGCGATGATATCCATCACCCGCGGCGCCTGGATTGTCGGCACGCGCAGCGGCACCGTCAGCTTCCGCGTGGATCCACGCTTGATCAGCACTTCATCCCCGAACTGGTCAAAGTCCTTACGGCTGTGGCTGACGTGGCTGACCTCCGCCCCATCCATAACGCCGCCGATCAGGTGGTTGCGGCCCAGCACGATGTGCCCGACTTCAGCCGTCGCACCAGGTGCGGAAATGGTGATATCGATCCGGTGCCCGATGTACCCCGGAAAGCCATTTAGAAGCTTCTGCCTTGAATAGACGATGCCGCCGAAAAAGTAGGTGTAGGCGCTGACGACGTGGCCGGTATCGGCCATGACAAAGGTTTCATCATAGATGCTGACCGCGCCGTCAAAGACCTCGATCCGCACCGAACCCGCGGTCAGGCCAAACAGCGAAATTGCATCGCAGTCCCGCGTCGGCACGATCGAATAAGTGATTTCATCGACGCGGCTGGCCTTGTTAGAGCGGCGGTTATCAAACGCCGACCACTTGTCAGTTGCCCGTAGATCCAGCCACCATGTGCCGTCATCTGTGGTCGGATCCTTGCCCAGGTTGCCTGCCTGCATGCTTTCATAGATGCGGTGCGTTGTGGCGGAGATAACCATATCTTCCACCGCATAAGTCGCGCCCGCATCCCAAGCGGGATAGTCGTCTTCGGGAATGTTTGAATCAACCAGCTCGGCATCTGTCACCGGCATGGGCGAGATAATATTGAAATCCATTAAACACGCTCCCCAGGCTGTCCGGCTTCATCCCAGCCTTCGAGAACCTGTGCGGTTTTCTTGGCGTAAAGCTCCTGACGCTGCGCCAGGACGGCCTGCTGCCGCATCAGCTCATCAATGTTTCGATTGAGCGCATCGATCGACCTCACGACGTGGCGGTTGTCCAGCATCGCAACGGAATCCGAATGGCTCATGACCCGGGACGGGCCGGTGTTCTCCAGCTCCCACCCTTTTTCACCAACGACACGCCACCCGCCCGTATGGGAACCGCCCGCGGCAAAGCCAGGGATGGCACCCATTGCCCGGATACGTTCCTTCAGCCGTTCAATCTGCGCCTCAGCACTGCCAACGCTGGCGTTGCTGGCGCTGAAAACCTTGCCGATCGCATCAGTTCCGAACTGATCCCGCAGCGCCTTCTTGAACCCGACAACATCGCCGCCGCCGTAGTAGTCGAACGAGCTGACAATGCGGCCGGCATCATTGACGCCCACTGTGCCCCTTTGCCCAACCAGAGAAATGTTGTACTGGTCCCGCAGCGCGTTGAACTTATCAACCACACCATGGCCCTGCTGAGTGCGCAGAACCGCATCGGCGCCCTTCACCTGCAGCCCGGCTATCTTCTGCGCGGTTTCACGCTGCAGCCGGTCCTTATCAACCGCAGCCTGCAACCGCCCCAGCATCCCGGTCAGTTTATTCATCGGGTTAACCAGGCCGCGGCCACTGGCCGCCACGTCGCCGAAGAGCGTGCTGAAAGCGGCGGCAGGCTCAAAAGACACCTCGCCGTTAAAAGTGATCTTGCCGCTTCCCTTTGAGCCGATCAGATCCTGCAGCTGGTTCAATTTGCGCAGCGTGTGCCCGCCCTCTTTGGTCAGGGCGACATTGACGCGGCGCGACAGTGACGCCGCGCGGGTCAGAACCATCTGGCGCGTGTCTTGATCAAGATCCTGCACCAGGTTCAAGGTCATATCCCGGCGCAGCCCGGCAGAAGTCCGCAGCACCAGGCGGCGCGTCTTCGCATCCAGATCTTCGCGCAGCACAAGATCCAGCGATGCCACATGCTCAGACAGGGCATTGGTGGCGATCCACTTATCAGCCGGGCTTAGCCCATCGTTGCGGATGACGAAATCAAGCGTGGTGCGGATCCCGGTATCAGCCCGATCGACCAGCCGGGCCAGCCAGTTCGGCGCGCTGTCGTCCAGCGATACCGCCACATCGAGGCGGCCAACCAGGTCATCATAGCTGAAGGCTTCAGCGTTCTTGATCGCATCGCCCAGGGCACCAAGCGAGGCTTCAAAGGCCGCAACTGTTCCGTCCCAATCTTCAGTCAGCGCCTGCACGCCCGCACTCAGTTCGCCCACCTGGTCTGCAGTCAGACCTTCAAGCTGCAGGAACTGGCCGAGATTGGTCAGCACCTCAATCTGCTGCTCATAGAGGCCGCGCAGCACGTCTTCATTGCTGCCCTCAAGGTCAGCAATGCCAGCAGCAAAACCCAGCTGCCCCTGTACCTGCGCAGCCGCGCGGCGGTAGTCCAGCGCACTGCCCGCATTGGATCTCAAGGATTGCAGATATGCCTGCGCCAGCCCCGGAATGTCTTGCGCCGCCTGCACGTTGCCACCCCGCGCCAGATCAAAGGCAGACTGAAAGCGGTTGCGCTGAACAGCGAGGGCCTGGCCCGAGCTGGCCGCCGTCAGATCAGAATTCACCAGCCCGCCCAGGACGTCGCGTATTTTGTCACCCGAACGGTACCAGAGCTGCGCAGCCGCCTTTGATGCTGCCGCCATATCGTCTGCCGCTTCGATGCGCATACCGAGTTCACCGCCGATCTTGTCGACCAGCCCCTGCATGGCTTCAGTGTAGGCGCCGACCTTCGGCAGCACCTGGTCCATCCCGGCGGAAAGCTGCACCAGCTCGGCATAGAGATCCCGGCCTGATGCCGTTGTCAGGTCAACGCTCTGCACCAGGTCGCGGAATCCCTCACGGCTTTTAGGCATGGCAATGCCCAGATCACCGAACCCGCTCCGCAACTGATCCAGGGCGCGGCGCCGCAGCGTCTCCGCCTTCTCGGATTCGGAGTAGAACCCGGCGAAATAGGCAGTCGTGGCAGCCTGCATCTGCTCAGCGCCGCCGAAACTGTCCACCAGGTCAGAAGCCATCTGGCCGCCTTTGAGGCTGGTTTCAAAGCCGGTCGCGTTCAGCAGGTCCATCACATCGTTGACGGCCATCAGGCCACCCGCCAGCCGCGACAGGGCTTCGGTAGCAGTTTCACCCGCCAAAGCAACGTCATGCCCTTTCAGGATCAGCTCTGCCATCTCATCGGAGACAACGCCCATGTGCTGGGCAAATTCTTCCTGGATCTGCTCTTGGGTTTTGTCGTTCGTCCAAACCGAAAAGCCTTCACCTTTTACGCGCTTGATGCCTTTGGAACTCAGGCCGAGCGTATCAGCCAGATCCTGAAGGCTTGCCACTTGCGCCTGCATGGCCTCATCAAGGGTGGCCTCGATCTCCGCGTTGACGCCCTTGTGGACCCATTTGTCCGAGCGCAGGAAACCGCCTTTGTAGAAATCAAACTCGGTGCCGGTGAAACCTTCACCATCAAACGAACCAGCGAACCCCGAACCGCGATACTTGCGCGATAACCCCTTTGCTAGGATGGCGACACCGCCTGCAAGCAAGCCTAGAGCTGGCAAGGCTGCGCCCAGAGCACCCCACCCTGCAGATGCGCCGGTTACCAGGCCGCCGAGGTTTGCAAAACTCGCGCCAAGACCACCGCCGGATAGGATGCCGCCGAGACCAGACCCGATGCCCGCCAGAGCGCTCCCACCGCCACCGAGCAGACTGCCGCCGAGGTTGAGCAGTCCACCACCGCCGCCGCCACCCAGGAGGCCACTCGCCGCCTGCTGGCCGCCGGACCCCGAAACAAGCTGATCCAGTCCCAGAAACCCGGTGACATGCCCGATGATCGGCAACACAACTTTCGAATTGGCGAACTGAAAGGCGATATCCCGCAGCATGCCCTCGATCGTGTCGGACAGGCTGCCGCCACCAAAGGCCGTGCGGGTGATATTCTCAGCCCAACGCGCCTGCTGATCCGCGACACGCTGGGTGGCGGCTTCCGTCCGATCCAGGGCAATAACCTGATCAGCCAGACCGGAAATCTGCGCCTTACTCATGCCCTGTGCTTCTTTGCCAAGGCGCTGCTGTACCAGCCTGATAGCTTCCAGCTTTTTCCGCTGGCCTTCAGTCAGTCCGAGCAGCTCCCGGCGTTCCTGGATTTCCTTTTGAAGTGCTGCAAGGGCACTCTTGGATGCCGCACCGCCTGCCGACTTGACCTTATTCAGCGCCGAAATCTTCAGCTGGTATTCTGCTCGCAACTGCTGCTCATGGGCATAAACCTGAACCTGCTGCTCGATCGTCTCCTGAACGTGGGCGCGTTGACCATCCTGCATCTGCCCCAAAGGACCTGCCGAGGCTTCCAGCTCCGCCCGGTACTTCGCCACATTTGCTGCGGCCTGATCACCACCGGCAGACAGAACCGCCATGCCCGCCTTCAGCCCGGCAATATTGGTCTGCGCGGAAGCAAGCGCACTAGGCACCGACGCAAGGTAAGAACTTAGCGCTGAGGCCTGGCCGGACGCGGCAGCCAGGCCGCCCGCCAGATCGTTGCTGCGGTTCGCTGCCTCCGCAGCGTTTTCGGCTGCATTGCCCGTTTCCGCAGCTGTTCTCTTTGCCGCTACCGCCGCCGCATCAAGGCGCGCCTCAGCTTCGGCAAGCGCAGCGCCCAGCTGTTCGATGTCCGCGCGGGCCTTTGCCATACGGTCGGTTTCATACAGGCTGGCGCCGAAGAAATTGGTTGTGAAAGACGCCGCTTCCAGCTCTGCACGCGCAGCTTCAAGCGCTGCACGCGTTGCATCCCGCGCAGCCTCTGCCGCCCGGCGCATGGCTTCGGCATTTTTGGCCGTCATATTGGAATAGAAGGTTTCCGTGGCGGTATTCAGAACGTCATGCGCCGAGGCCAGCCCGCGAATAGCAACCTCGTAATTCTCCGCCGCTTCCTTGGACTGCACAAAGCTCTGATAAATCCCCGCGGAAACACCGATCAGCGCGCCGATACCAGTGGCCAGCGCTGCCACCCGCAGCACTTTCAGACTGCCTGTCAGCCCCTTGATTCCAATGCTTGCGAGGGCTGCTTTTGTGCTGGTTGCACCCAGCGCCATTTCCAGCGCAACCGACGCCTTTGCAGCCGCGATGAATTTGACCGGCGCCAGGGTGACCGCCGCAACGGTGCCCAGCAGCGCACCACCCAGCGGCACGGCCACCTTCAGCAGCAAACCAAGGCCGATTGCAGCCGGACCAACGGTCGCAGTAAACGCCGCCCCAACCGAAATGAACTGCTTTGCGCGATCGCTCAGCCCATTGAACCACTCCGCCGCATCGGCAGCACTATCGCTTAACCATTCCAGCGTGGGCGCCAGCCCCACAGCGAGCTGATTGGACACACCGCGCCCAACCAGGCCCAGCCGCGAAATAGCGTCATTGGTCCGCTCGATCTGATCCGCATCCACTTCGGACACGGCCACGCCGAAGCGGGTCACATCCTCCGTTGCAATACGCAAGGCGGAGCCGTCAATCCGGGTGAAAATCAGCCCTGCCCGGCTACCAAACAGATCCGAAGCAATGGCGGCACGCTCAGCCTCAGGAACATAGCTGGACATTGCCGCCTGAATTTTTGCCAGGCGCTGATCAAGCGGAAGCCGCTGCAGATCCTGCGCGCTCAGATGCAGACGGTCCAGCGCCTTTGAGGCGGCACCGGCACCGCTGCCGCTGGCCACCTGGCTCAGACGCTTGCTGAGTTGAATGGCGGCCTGTTGCGTCTCCCCCATTGAAACACCGGCCAAATCCGACGCACGTTCCAGAACCTGCACGGATTTGACCGTTGTCCCAAAGGACTGCGCCAGCTTGGCCTGCGCATCGATCACCTTCAGGCTTGACTTGACCGCAACCGTCGCCGCACCGGCCATTGGCAACGTGAGGCCCAGGGTCATCTTGCGCCCGACTGCCTCGATCTTGCCGCCCATCCGGACCATGCTGCGTTCCAGGTTACCCATGGACGCCTTGGCCCGCTTGGCGCCTGAATCGAACGCAGCCGAATCCAGCGAAAGAAGGCCCCTTAAGGCACCAATAACTGCGGACATTTACGGTCCCTTCTTGCTCTGAAAATGCATGTTCATCAGACCGGCGCGCAGCTGCGCCAGCTCTGCCTTTTTGTTGCGGCCGGCATGTTTTTTGCCGCCGCTTGCCTTGGTGAAATCCGGCATGTTTTTCGGATCGTGGAAGGCGAATTGCGTCAGGATGCCCAGTTCCTGATTAAGCACCCGCAGAGCCGTGAATTCGGCGTCTTTGCCTTTGATCCGGGCGCGGGTGATCAGATCGTATTCACGCAAGCTGACCTGCCAGAATTCGGTGTGATGCAAGCCCAGCTCACACCACACCGAAAACAGGTTTTGCCAGTCTACGCGGCTGGGCTTTCCACGTTTCCCGCTTCATCCCCTGCAAGCGCATTTTCGCCTTCCTCCAGCGCCTTGAGCGCGGGGAAAGCGATCTGCAGGCACTTGCCGAGGTGTTCGCCCGCAGCATTCGCGCCGCCAAGGGCGTCCAGGATCTCCGCGGCATCCTCACGCTCAACGCCCTTTCCGTCGTCCAGAAAGGCCGCCCAGGCATCAATCGCCAGATTAACGCCGCCGCTGCCGTCGAAGAGCTGGTTCAGGACCTCCGAGATGGGAATGCCACCCCGGACCTCTTCAAGCCGCGCCTGCGCCAGGGTGGTTGCCTTCAGCTTGTGGGTTTTCTTGCCCACCTTCACGGAATGAGTGCTGATCACGCTCATACTGCTGCCCCTTTGGCCCAGGCCACGACACCAGTCGGGCGCAGTTTCAGGTCGGTCATCAGGTCGCCATCCTGATCCACCGCCGGAATTGAGGGGTTCAAGAACGCCTGATACTTGAAGGTGTCACCAGTTGACTGAAGCGCATCTTCCGGCGGCAGCTTCACCCGGAAGTAAACCGGCTTTCCAGCAGCCTTATAGGCTAGAGCCTTTTCGTAGAGGCTGGTTGAATAGAAGCAATTCAGAGTGAGTTCGCCGGTATCGGTCAGGCCCACGCCATACTCCTTGTTGCGGCCAGGGCTGTCCAGCGACGTGCGGTCCCGGTATTCGTCAGTTTCTTCCGGAATACCGACCGTCTTGCACCCCTTGATCACTTCATAGTTTCCATCCACGTCATCCGCGGACCATTCAATGTCACACAGATCACCCGCAACGACATTTTGAGCCATTTCTTTTCCTTTCACGATGATGATGATTTGCCGGTAATCCGGCGGAAATCAGGCGCGGTAGCGCACCTGAAAATCCAGCGATTGCCGCCGGATCACATCGCCGCCGGTTTCACTGAAACCGTCCCGGCGGGATATCTCTCTGCAGCGGATCACAGACCCGCCGCGAAAACTTGTCAGCGCTTCGGATACCTGCCGGGCAGCAAGCATCATCTCTTCATAGGTTTCCGCGTAGACATTCACTTGAATGCGGGCCGTCTCGACATTGGCCCGATCCCCCAGCGAATAGAGCGTAACATTGCTGATCCGCTGCAAGGTAAGCCGGGGGAAGCCCTCGGCGCTGTCAAAGCCACCCCAGACAACAGCATGTCCCAGCGGCTTCAAGGCGCCATAGATATCGTATTCCATCAGCCTGCCGCCTTTGCTGCCTTGCGGGCTGCGCGCTCCACAGCCTTTTCGATTTCAGCCCAAACCTCTTTGCGCAGGATCTGCAGCATGCGTTCCCTGTTTGCGTCCCAAGCTGGCCGCATAAAGGGGTCGGCCATGACGGCGCCAACATACTTCCCGCTTTCGTGACGGCGCGGCCCCGTACCGAACTCAATCAGATGCGCATGCGGCGCGTGAGAACCGTCGCTCTCCACCGGCCCCACATAGAGGGAAACCTTGGTCCGGCTCCGATCCCGCCGTGCCTCGCCTCGCTGGCGAGGGGAAAGCTTGCTGGTGATTGCGATTTCAAAGGACGAGTTTTCGGCGTCTCGCTTCACCGGCTGCAGCGATTTCTTCATGGCCCGGCGCATGACGCCTTTGGCCGTTCCGCGCGCCAGTTCCACCAGTGCACGTTCAATATCTCCGGAACCCTCAATCTTCATCTTTATTGACATGTCACGCCACCGGCCGACTAAGTTTCCAGGCCGTTAACTCCAGCCAACGGCGTCGGCCAATCGCTTTAACACCAGTGATCTGCCAATCGCTGCCTTCAAATCGCAGCCGGTTGTCACCGGTAATGGCCGAGGTGCGCGCCGTGTAGCCGACGGTGAAGCGCGCATCCGCCTTTTGCTCGACCGCCCCCGCCTGCCAGCGCTCACCGTCGTTTACCGGCTCATAACCGGCTTGAACCGGAAACAACTCCTGCCAATCATCGCGCTTCTTTTCACCAATCCCATTCTTGCCAGCAGCCCGCTCCAGAAAGGTCACCTTTCGGTCCAAACGCTTACCCATATCAGATCACCTCACACGGACGGCGATAGCGCGCCTGCTTGATCAGACGATGAACCCCGAAAGACATGCGCGGCGTGTCTTCGGCTTCGATCGCAATTCCAGCTTCGAACCATTCTTTCGCCTGCAGAAAGATTGCCTGCCGCAACCGGTTGAATGTGGGCTTATCCGGCCCGCCGACGCGCGCCTGCACCCGCAAAACGTCGCCCGTTGCAGCATGACCGGCCCAGGATTCTCCAAGCACGAGCTGAGGCTCATCATGCCCCTGCTGAACCCATGCGCCCGCCAGCGGCGTATCCGCCCAGCCGCCCACCCCGTCATCCAAGGCAAGCCCGGTCAACTCTTGGACCGGCAGAACAGGGAACCACCACCGGCTCCAGCTCCCGCGGGTGACCACAAATTCAACCTCTCGGATCGTCAGCGGGTAACCTGTAGCAGTACAAATCGCGGACTCCGCGGACTCAAGCGCAAGCGTCAAAGCCGCGTCGTTGTCGATATCCTCCGCCGCCATGTGAACCGACCGCTTGAAGTCCTCCAGGCCAACACCCGGTGCGATTTCTTCCGTTTCGATTACCCGCATCGCTCGCGCCCCTTACTTGCTGGCGCCCTGCTTCGGCGGCTCGCCGGAAGCTTTCGCAATCTTGCCGCCGCTATCGGTGCTGCCGCCCGCATCAGCCGGATCCGCGGGCGCACCTTCTACCGCCTGCTCTTTGGCCGCGACGATCTTTTCACGCGTGGCAATCTCGTCTTCACGCTGCTGCAGTACAGCCTCGCGGTCACCGAGTTCCCTTGCCTTGCTCTTGAGTTCGGCGCGGACTTCCTCAGTCGCCCGCCGCACTGCGGAAGCGTCCAACTGAACCGCAAGCACTTTGGCGCCACCGTCCTCGACTTCCCCGACTGCATCGGCAACGGGGTCTTTTCCCGCACAAAGCTTGCGGGCCTCCTCCTCGCCAAAAGCTGCGGTTTCACCCTTGTTGTAGCGGGAGTATCCTTTGCGGAACTTCACTAGAATTCTCGGCATGTCATGCCTCCATTGTCTCTGAATAATTGGGGCGGCCCCTTCAGGCCGCCCGCTTCAATCCGGAAGGGCTATCAGCCCAGGCCCCAGTTGGTGCCGGTGATGACCGAAATCGCCTCATCATGGGCGGGGGCCAGATCATGGCGTGAGATTGCCCGCATCAGCGTCAGGTCACGCTGGAACGCAGACACCGTGTCGCCATTGGTATCCACAAAGGCCGCCTCGGTAGAGGACGCAATGCGGATTTCCTGATCATCGCCGATCATGATTTCCGAGAAATCAGCAAAGGTGATCTCAGTATCACTGCCGCCGCCCAGGTTGTTCGGAACCTGCGAGGTGGTGGCAATCGGGTAGCCGTGCAGCGTATTGCTGGCTTCAATCGACGGGTAGATTTTCGCCCCCGAATCCGGGTCGCGCAAGCTGGCCAGGAAATGCTTGGTCGAGGCGCGCATAACCCAACCGGGCTGCAACATCGGCACGTTTGCATCCTCAACCACGCTGACCATCCAACGCAGGTTCTGCTCCACCACAGCAACGGTGTTTGCCAGCGCCGTTTTCTTGTGGCCAGCAAGGCACCAGTTCAGCAGGCCCTTCGGCGTGTTGGCAGTGCCGTCACCGCGCAGAAACGCCAGATCCTCGCGCAGCGCCATGTACTGAAGCAACAGATCACGGACCATCGCGCCGACGCTGGGGCTGGCATGCGCCAGCAGCGCATTGCCGATCGGCACCAGGGCTGTCAGGGTTTTGAAATCCTGATCCACGTTGTCCAGCGCCGGTTCGCTTTCAACGATCGGGGCATTCTCACCGATGTAACCTGCGGTCGGCGCACTTGCGACACGGCCTTTGCGCAGCTTGCCCGCAGGCATGTCGTGAACGCGCGCGCCTAGTTTGCGAACGGCAACCTTGGGGGTGAGCAAACCAATCAGCACATCGGTCTGCGGCCGGGGAATGAGAACACCGCCGGCACTCTGACTTGCACCAGTCAAGGTTGCAGCAATTCCGCTATGCCCCTGTTCCTCCAGCGCCGCAACTGCAGCGTCCCGGTTACCGCCAGCATTGGCCAGCGCCGCAACCATCAAACCGGTATCCGCCCCCTGGTTGTCGGCCTGCGCCACCTGTGCCGGAACGGTGCCGCCGCCTGCCTGGCCGCCAGAAGTGCCTTCGGTTTCAGAGGTCGCCGAGGCGGCCTTGGCGGCTTCAACCGCTTCCGCACGCTGGACACTCGCCTGCGCTTTCTTAAATGCAGCCGTCGCTTCGCCGAATGCAACAACCGCAACGTCCAAAACTTCGGCATTCGTATCATCGGCAGCTTCCAGAGCCTCGATCGCCTTGGCTTTGGTTTCCATGTCTTCCGCCGCCGCTTTCATCACGCGGCGCAGATCGTTCAGGTCCATGTTTCTTCTCCTTGTCATGGAAGGCTGCAGGCACGCAGCCAGCTATCCCCGCCGCGAATGCGCAGGGTGTTCACAGGCAAAACTGCCAGCAAATTTCAGAGGGAGGCTGCGGCCTTCGCAGCTTCGGCTCGCGCCAGATAGGCGCGGGACTTGTTCGGGCGCGGCTTAGGGGCGTACAATCCGCCGATGCGCGCCATAAACTCCGGCACTGTTTCGGCGACGTCAGCAAGGCCGCGCTCGATCGCATCAGCCCCCCAGAATACATCCCCGCCGTCCCGGTCATTGTCAGTTCGGCTCATGCGGCCCGGCACATCAGCGGCTGCAATATTCCGGCCCTCTGCCACAGCAGAGAGGAAATCCGCTTCCATCGTATCAAGCCGCGTCTGCGCCAGGGCCTTTCCCTCGTCCGTGGACAGGTCCGGCCGCTTGGCCCCGGCGTGCTCCGAGGTCAAAATGTAATACTGAAAACCGCCCAAACCCGGCTGCACCGGCTGATCCGCGGTCATCATGGTTCCGACAGAACCCACCCAGGATCCAGGCGTCAGACTGATATCCGTGCATTGGCTGGCAACCCAGTATCCCGCCGACGCAGCCAGCGGATGCACAACCCCATGCACCGGCTTCACCATCGCAGCCGCCTTGACGGCTTCAACAGCCGCCTGAATGCCCATGACCGCGCCGCCTGCCGTGTCATAGATCATAACGGTTGCCTGCACTTCATCGCTGGCGGTGACCGCCGCCATGGTTTCGGCAATGCCGTGATAAGTGGCCCATCCCAGATACCGCTCAAGGATAGCTGAATTTGGCGTAAGCACTCCTCGCACAGGTACAAAGGCAACACCGCGGTGAATGGCGTAACGCTGGCCGCGCTCGATCGAAACACCCTCGGCAGCCAGCGCTGTCATGGTCGCGGACAGTTCCGCCGCCTCTTTGGGCAGATCCATCTGCAAACGGGGTAAGGCTGACTCATGGATGGCAAGCGGACCGCTCCCGACCAGGGCGCCAATTTTCGGCTGGCTCATTCCTCTTTCCCCTTCTTCTGTTTGCTATCGTCACGGGTCATGTTCGGCGCCGGGTTCAGCTCGTCTCCGCCCGGCTTAGGCGGCAGGCCAACCATCCGGCGACTTTCATTCGGCGTCTGAAACGGGCCGCCCGTGGCCTTGTTCAACGCCTCGTTGCGCTCTTTGATCGTCGGCTGCAGCAGCACTCCGAAGTCATGGCGCAGGAAGAAGCCGCGATCACGCTCGCCACGGGTCAACACCGACAAAGCCAGCGTGTCCTCGGCCAGCCCGGACCAATGCAGCAAGCAATCTGTCAAGTAATCAATCGCTTGCTGTTCGCCGTTTGCCTTAACGCCATTTTCCAGCATTTGCAGCTTGGAGGGCGGCATGCGGTAGATTGCGGCGAGCTGTTCACGGTCAAACTTCCGGCTCGCCAGCAGCTCCTGATCTGCGGCGGTCAGGTCGAGGCTCTTGATATCGTCATCCGGCCCCAGGACAGGAATGCCGTCGGAGTTCGGATTGGTCAGATGGGCCTTCAACCGTTTGGCGTTTCGGGTCCGGGCCTCATCATCCTCATAAGATTCACCCAATTTCAGGTAAGCCTTGGAATGCGCGCCAGAAACCGATCTAGCTGCGGACTCCTGTCCCGCAAAGGCCAGGCCGACAGTCTCGCTGGCGACCTGCAAGGGGCTGCGCCCGGTCCAGCCGTCCAGCGCCAAATAGCGCATATGCACCATAGACCGGCTCGGCACCCGGCGCTGAACGCCAGCCCCGTCCGTAAAGTCATAGAAACGCTGGCGCCCGGCACGAAGAACAGAACAACTGTCCTGCAGCGCCAACTCGATCATCTCCAGTTCACCGCCTCCATCGCGTGGACCGAAGGCATAAGCATTACCGCGCAGCGCCCAGGCGTAGACAAGCCCATACCGCATCAACTTGGCCGGTACTCCGGGCGAGGATTCGACGTTCAGCAGGTAATTGGCCGGGTGATCCCGCACGCGCACCTCTTGCCCATCATCCATGCGCTGCCACAACTTTAGCGGCACCTTGGACAGATCACCGCCAAGGTTATTGCAGCAGGCAAAGACAGTTCCGTGCTGCTCCCCGCGTTGCGGCGTCACCCTCGGCAAACTCTTGTTAGGCAAGGCTCCGCCCCCGAAGCCTATATCTGTCAGCCAGGGTTCAGGCTTTGAGGTGCCAGAGGTTTCCGCCTGCGCGGCCACCATCGGCGGATTGACCCGCGTAAACTCCGGCGCCGCCTCGCTGGACGCCCGAGAAATGCTGATCCCAAGGAATTTCATACGACCTCGACTTCCCGCGCTTTGCGTTTCTCTTCGCCGACCTCAGCGCGCCCCAGCGCCATGATGGCGGCAACCGCCGCATCGATCCGGCCCGTGGATTTCTTCTTGTTCGGCTTCACGTTTTCCGCGGCGTCTTCGTCCCGGTGAACATTGCCGACCTGCCAGGCCAGCACCGGGTTGCCGCCATGGCGGATCTTGTTCTGCGCAACTTTCTCTTCAAACCGCTTCATTGGGTTCGACATGGAGGCATAGCCCTGCCGGTGCTCGACCATTGGAAACCGGCGCTTGTCCAGTTTGTCAGCCAGATACTTCATGCCCCAAGGGTCATAGGCCACTTCCTGCAGATCAAAGCGTTTGCGGATCCACTCCAGACGGTCGGCAATTGCGTCTTCATCGATCGTGCCGCCCTTGTGAACTTCCAGCCAACCCTGATCCCGCCAGCCCACATACTCGCGCTTCTCGCTCTGCGCACGCACGATGAAACCTTTGGGCCCTGCAGGTATGAAGGTGTAGGTGATCAGGTAGATCAGCCCATCAACCGGCACCGCCACCACGATCGCCGTTGTGTCAATCTTGTTCGACAGATCCAGCCCGACCCAGGCCTTGCGGCCATAAAGCGTTTCAGGATCGAAATGCGCACAGGCCATGCCTTTGTCCCACACGTCGCGGGCAATCCATGTTTCAGCGCCTTCAGTCCACAAGTTCAAGTGGAACCGCTTAAAGTTTGGCATCCGGCCCGCGATGGCCAGCGCCTTCTTCAGCGTATCCTGCATGCCCTCAATCGGCTTGCTGACGCCGAGATTGGGATTTCCCATTGCCCAGAATTTCGGATCAGCCGGGTCACAATCCGCGGGCGGTTCAGCAATGAAGCCGAAGAAAGAGTCATCGTCCACATCGCCGCGCAGAACGCTTTCGCCGTAGTCGCGCAATTCACCGCACAGCGACTGCCGATCCTGCCCGGCCGTTGTGATCACCCAGTCAATCGGCTGCGCACGAGCGATCATACTTTCAACAATTGTGTCCGCCAGTTCCCGATCTGTCCAACGGTGCATCTCATCGCGGGCCAGAAAGCTAGGGTTGATCCCATCCGAGGAGTCGCCGTCACGGCTGAGGCAAGAAATCACTCCATCTGTACGTGGCGTCTCGATCGAGGTTCGCCAGACCCTCATCATCTGCTTGAGAAACGGTGACCGCTTGATCATCCGCTTCATCTCTTTAAACAACAGCCCAGCCTGATCCTTAGTCGTGGCGGCGCAGTACCCTTGCGGCGCCGCCTCACCGTCAAACAACTGTGTGTACAGCATTGGCACGCCGGTATCCGTCGTCTTGCCATTCTTCTTACCCACCTGGTGATAGGTGGATTTGAACCGCCGCAGCCCCGTTTCCCTATGCTTCCACCCAAACACCGAGCCGTGCCGGAACTCCTGCCAGGGTTCCAGCTTCAGCGGCTGGCCAGCCATCGGGCCGGTTGTGTGCTGGAGCATCCCGCCCCACCGGATTACCCGGCTGGCTGCCTCACAATCAAAGTAAAGCCCACGGTCTGCAGCAGCTTCCAGGTCCAGCAAATGGCGTTCGCAAGCCATCCGCACCAAGTCCCCGGCGGCAATCGAACCATCAACAACCCCGAGCGCATAGCGCGAAACCGGGTGATCAATTGGTTCCATTCAACTGCTTCATTACTTCATCAAACAGATCGCCCTGATCGCCCCCCTCCAGGCGCTCAGAGTCAACCGGCGACAGGCCGAACAACGCCGAGTCCCGGCGCATGCTGGCCATAGCGGTTTCCTGCAACGTCAGCGCAGGGTGCTTACGGCGCTGGTTCCCATTGCGGCCTTCGCCGGTTTCATAGAACAGACCTTCAAGCGCCAGCGTGTTAGTCGCTGAAATGAAATTCGATACCGCGGCGCAGTAGGATCCAAACTGGTATTTGTAGAGCAGTTCCAGCCGCCCCTTCTTCACCAGCTCTGGAGCCAGCTCGTCCCACACGTCCCGCGCCAGGTCATCCAAGAAATCCGGCGCTGACGGAACCTCTTTCTGAATATCACCCTTCATAGGAACGACATTTTGAAGGTTTGGCTTGCGTCCCTTCATCTTGATCCCTCCTTTCCAAGTGGGTTTTTTTCTCCAATTTCGCGCTTACGAAAGAAAAGGTTATCCCGCCGGTTTGGGACAGGGTGCGGTTATTTTCGAGACACCCCCCCTATTGGTGGAACACCTCGCGCGCCGTCTTTCGGCTGTGGCACCGATGGCAGAGCGCCTGCCAGTTCTTCCGGTTCCAGAACAGTTTCCGGTCACCCTTGTGCGGCTTGATGTGATCGACATCCGTTGCAGGCTCGACCACACCCAGCTCGCCGCAATCAACGCACAGCGGATTGTTGCGAAGGTAAGCCTTGGATGCCTTCACCCATTTTGGATCTGCATAGAGCTTGCGGGCAGCGATCGCTGCGGGCGAGGTCTGCGCCTTTGCCCGCCGAGCTTTCTGCTTTGCTTGCCGCTGTGCTTCATGATGATCGCAATGGGGCAGGCCCGGCAGCGCTAGGTCTTCGCAGCCTGACGCCACGCAAACCTTCAGACGCGCCACAGGAACCCCACTTCCGGGCTTTCTCCGGCTGGCAGCATGACAACCTCGAATTTACAGAGAGTACCAACGCAAAAGCGCCCGGCAGTTTCCTGCGGGCGCATTTGGTGATGATGACAATTAATTGGCACGCAGATGATGTAAGGGTCAACCCCCATTCTCACAAAACGAGTATTTGCCCGCGACGCACCGGCCCAGCCATCGCATCCAGAACACCCGCCAGCGCTCGCGTCACAGCCTTCACCGTGTCGCCATTGACCGACCAATGATGCTTCTTCAGAACATCGCTCAGCGTTTTATCATGAAGGCAAACCATGTCGGCCAGGACACGATTGCTGATGGCGCCACGGGTGCCGCGCTTTGAGGGACGAACGCGCCGCACCTCCATAGCCACCCCATTACCGATGCGCCGCCGCAGCCGTTCAATCTCTTCCCGGTCCCGCAGAACCGCGTCAATAAACTCGCCGCCCTGCCCGCTGCCACCCGAACGGATTGCCTCAACCGAGGAACAACGCACACCCGCGCTTTCGTACCGCTCAATCAGATCCCGGTAGTGGCGGCCCATGGCCATCTGCCCAGGCGAGAACGGTGCTGCCCTCTTCTTCCGCGCCGCGCTGGCGGCCATCACATCAAAGGCATCCGCCATCTGCATCGCCTTCCGGCCCTCAAAACCAGCAGGCTTGGCCTCATAGTCCTTCTCACCGGAAGGATAGAACTGCACAGGCTCAAACACCCGAAATGCGCCACGTGCCGGGGCCTCTGGAATGCGATCACCACAAACCGCCGGCACAATCCCGCAAGCCTTCACTGCATCAATCCGCGCCGCCTCTTCCTTCTCTCGGATCGCACGCGCAGCAAGATACTCATCAACCGGCGTCATGACCGCCGCCCCGTCTGCGGCTACCACTGCTACATGCTCGCTCACGCCGCGCCCTCCGCCGCTACAATCTGCGCAATGCGCTGGCATTTCTCGGCAGCACGCTTGCGACCCTCACGAAAAGACCGGTCCTCATCGCTCAACGGCAACTCGCGCGCCAAGCGTTCATCCAGCTTGGCAATGCGCCGATGCGCCTCTGCTGCCTGCTCGCGGATATGCCGCAAATCATAGGGTTTGGGCCAAAGCGGAGTCTTACGGATGTGCCGCAGCAATTCGGGCGCCCAACCCTCTTCCATAGCCTGCTGACCCAGCGGGTTTGAAAAGACCGCGCGCATCAACGGCGAGGCATCATCAGGCGGCGGCTGGATTGCACCGGCCCACTTCAACAGCGCCGCCGCGATCGGGAACCTGTCACCAGATTTGCCACCCGGCATGTTGCCTGCCTGATGCGCCAAGGCCTGCAAGTTCAACTCGCCCATGTAAGCAAGGCGCTGGCGCAGCTCTTTTTTCATGACGTCATAGGCCGCAACCGTCATGCCACCGGGACGTTGCAGCCCCAACGCCTCCAATGGTTCGATCAGCAGTTCCTGCACCCGCTTTTCGCCTGCGGCCTGCTCTTTCACATTCATCTCAGCAATCCCTCTTTCTCAGCCTGCCCAACTTATCCACAGCCCGCCGGTTCCGATGGCGCGATCCGTGAGTATCGTTTCTTTTAATTTCGTTTCTTATCCTTTCGACGGTCACAGAAACCGCGAAAAAAAAGGGACAAGACGCACAGAACACGGGAAAATCCGTGTTTTTCCGTGTCAGTTCCGTAACTTTCCGGGAATATTCTGTGACCGTCACAGAATGCACAGATTACACCCGGCCCTATCATGCGGCGTGTTCCACCTGGAATTCATCCAGGGCACAGCGAATGAACACCTCACGCCGCTGCACATCGGGATAGCGGTCTTCCAGCCAATCATTGAACCGCTCAAGGAAGCCCGCAGCCCGCAAGAGCTGCCCCGCCCCGATCCGGTTCTCAATCATGACCTGCAGATCCTTCAGCCGCTTGTTCCGCGTGCGCTGCTCCTGATTGCTCTGGTTCTTCCGCTTGGATTTCAGGGCCTCGACAGCCACTTCCGTCACCACTGGATGCGCCCACCGGATTTCCCCATTGTCGCACCGAACCCGGGCCCAGTTATGCAACGGCGAAAACTTTCGCTCAGTCAAAGCTTTCCACTTTTCCAGTGGCACGCGCAGCTCATAGGCCAGTTGATCATCATCACAGGGCAGAGTGCCAATAGGTGTTTCATCCTGCGCAATGAAGAAGAGCTGCATGCCGTACCAGCCGACCTCAGGGTCAGCTTTCCGTCTGAACTCACTGGCCCGCCAGCGCTTGAGGTTCCACTGCAAGAAGTAATGCGAGTCCAGCCTGTCGCTGGCTGAAATCGGGTATTCGTCCAATGCTTCAGCATCGATCGGCTGCAGATGCCTTGCGTGTGCATTCATTGCCCTGCCCTTCCTCTTGTTATCGTTCCAGCCCGCCCTGCAGCAGACCTCAAATTCCTGTCAGCCGCGACGAACGCGCACCGTTGAAAACGGCCGCCCGTGCGCGTGTTCGTGACGGACGAAATCAGCGCCAGTCAGACGCCGGTTCATCTCTTCAAATTCTTTCTGGAAATGCGGCAAATTCTGGCATCGCTTCCCCACCGCCTTAAGCCCGTAGATCACTGATGTATGGCACTGCAGCCCCAGCGCTTCGGCCATCTGCGGAGTACTCAAGTTGGTGCGCCGCCGCATCAGCGCCATGGCCATTTGGCGCGGCCAGGACACCCGGCGCGTTTTGTCCGGGCTGATCAGCTCGCCATGACCAAGGCCGTAATACTCACAGACCACCCCAAGGATCTCTCTGGACCGCAACGGACGGCTGGGCGATGGCAGGCACTCAGTCATTGATCAGCATCCCACGATCGAACCCAGCATACCCAAGACCGCCATCCGGATAGTCTCCGGCGCGCTCCAACTGTGCCCGGCACGGCGGCACCCAATGAAGCTCAGTGACGCCGGAACGGTGATCACGAAGGAACACCACCCAGCAATAGGCCGTGGCAGTGCTGCCCTTTGGTGCCAGCCGCCCCTTGTGCATCACAACACGCTCAGAAAATTGCAGAACGAATGCTGGCGGACGCTTCGAGAACAGATCTTCATACCGCCGCTGACCTTCCAAAAAAGCGCTGCGCACCAGGAAGGCACAACCCTCGCGGCTTGTCCGCAAGGCGCGCTCAATGAACTGTTCGGCCAGCTTGAAAGGCGGGTTTGAAATCGTCCAATCAACCGCCGCCGGATCATCACCCCAAAGGTAATCACGAACGGGGAAACCGGCACCGTAATCGTGAACGTCCGCCGCCTCGACGCCGTCGAAGATTTCAGCCAGAACGCGCACCATGTGGCCCCGGTTTGCGGCGGGTTCACGCGCCACCCCGCCAGCGGTAAACCCCTGCGATACCAAAAACTGCCAAAGCGCCCGCGCGGCCCATGGCGGCGTCGGAAAGTCATCAAGGCTGCTGTGCTCCTCGCTCCGCTGCTGCATGACAGCACTGGAAAGGTTCTGCCCCATCAGACGCCCCCGTTCAGCACATAAACCGGCTTGTTCATCTCCAGCGCCAGAAAGGCCGCCAGCCACACCCCGGCAAAATGCTGCCAGCCGGGCAACACCGGAACAATCACAAGATCAGCGCACCGCACAGCGCCCTCTGGCCGCTCAACGGCAAGCCCCGCCTCGGAGGCCATGAACGCCGGAGACAGCGGCAGAATGCCAGCACGCGCCAGCATCCCCATCCAGGCAATTGCCACATCTGCGGCCAATACCGGCCCGCCGTCAAAACCCTCATAGGGCGTTGCCAGGCAGGCAAGTTTCCCAGCGGCGCTGGCAGCAACATCCGCTAGCAAGACACCCTCATGCAGCAACACCGACTTAGCGGATTGATTGCGCATGCGCTCCCAATTCAGAGGCCCGCCAAAATCAAGCATGGGCCACCCCCCCAGGAAAAGGGGCGCGCGGCGTCACTCCGGCCACGCGCCCAAGTCCAACAGGGAGGTATTCAGGGGCTTCCTGCAGGCACGCCTGCCCCCGGTCGGCGCTACACACGGGAGGAAGCCCCCGCCCTGCAGCAATACCGCAGACAACCGGGGCTTGTCCGCCGCCCCGATTGCCTGCACCTTCCGCGGTAGACCAACACACAACGAAAGGGATTCTTTGATGATTTTCCGGCTTGCCTGCGCCGCCGTTGCGATCTGCATCGCAACCCACTCCAGCGCCAGCGAGTTCTGCAGCCCCAAGGCCGCATTCCGCATCTGCCACGCACTCCACCAGACCGAACAGCCCAGCTATGCATTTTACAGCAATTGCATGGACACTCAAAAAGCTGCTTGCGAGGCTGCACTGGACCTCTCGCAGAAGTTTTTTCCATCCTCGACAGAAGGAGAGAAAGCGGCCCTGCAGAATTGTGCCACCAACGATGCAGGGCGCCTTGACTGGATCTACAGCTTTGAGTGCGGCATGAACGTGGCAAAGGTGCGCAACGAACGGATTTACACAAAGTTTCTCGCCGACCGAAGCCTGCAAGACCCCGGCAACTTGGGAGCCACCTGCACAAACCTGTACGTTGCTGCAGACGATGTGCGCCGCTGCCTCGGCGACAACAAACACCTTTTTCTGCCGACCGAATAGCGAAGGGCCGTTTTCTGGACGGAGGAGCATCACACCGAAGCTCGCTCTGCCAGCTTGCAGTCATTGGCGACACAACGAAGCGTAAACGGAAGTTCAGGGAACGGAATTGCATCCTGATCTTCGACGGATCGCCCCATTTCCCGAAGGTTCTTTCTGCGGCGCTTGTGGGCCTCGTGCCATGCATCCAGCTTTTCCCACGTTGTTTCGAAACCACGCGAAGGAAGAATTTGGACCAACCTTGAATCATAAGAACGAGGGATCTCACCCCGCAACTTCCAAGCCCGGCACTTGTTGTATTCACCACCCAAGTCCGCCTGCAGATCCGAAATCCGGTTCCATATGCCAAAAATCTTACTCATGATGGGTAAATTATACATTTTGTGTTGATTGACAACCCGTTTCGCATAGATATCTGCGATATGTACGATCACATGGAAATAGCAGACCGCCTTAGAGACGCCCGTATAGCCGCGGGCTTTCGTTCCGCCGCAGAGGCCGCCACCAGCTTTGGCTGGACCGGATCAACGTATGCCGCACACGAAAACGGCACACGAGGTTGCAAACCTGCTGATATCAAGAAGTATGCAGACGCCTTCCAGGCTGACCCTTGCTTCATCACTTACGGCGCCCACACGAAGAGCCCGGTGATTTCCGGGCTCAGCGATGGGGCTCTGAAAGAGGTTATCACCTTCGTGTTAAGTCACGACGGAGCGGATACAGCCAACCCTCGGGACATTGCAGACATGGTCTTGGATATCTGTGACTACGTCAGGCAGTCCGGTGATGGCGGCTTGCAAAACGTCGTGAACTTCGCGTTTCACCGCCGCGCCGCTCGATCTGGATAGCCATATTCTCCAGCTTCCGAATCATGGCTGATGCGTCTGGATGAAAATACCCGACTTCGGGAGCGCTGAACCCGCACAACTCCCTACTTCTCCTGACCACGGGCAGCAAACCGAGCGCCCTATAAGTAATGCGAATCGGGTTTTCTCTCCAAGCCCAGATGCAAAACGTCTTCCAACCTAGAGTCAGGGAAGCCCGCAACATTTCAGCCATCATTTCTGGCCCTGCTGTGCTTCCCCGGTACTCCGGTAAAAAGTAACACGCGTGAAGGTCCGCAGCCGCCTCTGGGATTTCAGGATCTGAGTTTGGCGCAAGGTGAGCGAACCCAACAATACGCCCCTCATCCTCCAGCACCCAAGTCAGCCCCTCAGCAGGCTGTGCAAGCCTATGCTTCCATTGCTCAACTCGTACACTGAGGTTCCTGGCCCGCCTCAACCCCTGCGGCAAGAATGGGTAGCACTCCTCCCAGCACTGAACATGAACCTTGGCGATCCCTGCGGCATCATCAGCACATGCAAATCTTATGCTATACATTTTGTAGATTCCCTTATACGTTCGCGCTGACAATCTACCCCCACCCGTGAAAAAGCAGAGAGAGAATGCACGTTATTGGAGCGCAGGAAATCAGTGAGAAGCTCGCCAAGCTCGGCGACCCAAAGCCAGTCAACACTCAACCTCGGAGTGTCGGACCTCGTTGGAATTGGGCCTACAGTGCAGCGTTTGCAGCAGCAGGCGCACTACTTGGCGCCGGTATGACAGCCGCACTTACAACACAGGCAAACTCAGCAAGGCTGTCACCGGAGGCAGTTGATTGGATTATTCTTGAAATTGCCCAGGCCAGGGACATTACCCCCAACACGGCCAGAAGGCTGTTGGAGATGCAGGACCAACATTAAGAGAGAGGGCGCCAAGATTGGCGCCCTCTTTTCCTTCACAGCAAACACAAAACAGCTTACTCTGCCCCGCCCCTCGCCTCATAATACACAAAGATGACATTGTACTCCTCGGATCGGCGCCAATGAACTGTTACAGACATACCGCGAACCTCTAAGTTCTCAGCGCCGTACAAGCCATCAAACGCCATCCCCTTCAGAACAGTCTTGTTCATTTCGGAAAGAGGCCTATTGGACGCTATCACCTCACCAGATGAAATGATTGAGACACCGCAGAAGGGGCACATGTGCGCTTTGGGTAATAGGGATTCAGGGGGAACCGTCAACACGACGACAGGCTGCTTTCTTTTCCTGCCTACAGGCACCGCCATAGATAGGGGCACAAACGACTGACCGGATTGCCTGCCGATGACAGGAGCGCCAATCACCATCACCTTTGCCTTAGCGTCGGTTGTGTCCTTAAAATAACGCCGATCACTCAAATCCTTGGCGCCTAGGAAAGGGAGAAAGTTGAAGCTATCAAACTTCAGCGTACCGCTTTCGTCCAAGGCCAGAATTGACCGAAAATGCTGATTGTCGTTCAAAATCCCTTTGAGCGCGACATGCCCCTGCATACCGCCAGCCTGAGAGTTCTCCGCAACGTAGTCTGCGCTTGAGCGCAAGACATGTTCCGCCAATGCGAACCGGCTGACCCCAAGTTCATAAATAAGGTGGAACTCTGAAAATTCTTGCGCAAACGATCCTCCGCCCAATGGAAGCACCGCCAGAATTGCAATTCCAGCCGCCCAGCGGCGAATCTTGGTCGTTAGCAACTTGCCACCCGAAATCTTCTTTAAGGCGAACTGTACAGGATTACCTTCAGCGCTCATAGCCCTTACCTCCAGACAAACCGTCACCTAACAAAACTATACATTTTGTATTGACGAAGCAATACGTTTTGGGCAAATTCTCCACAGCGTAGAGAAACACCATGGGAGTATGCACTGTGAATAGAACCGTATCGGCAGAAGCACTCAGTGTTGTCAGCAACCCTGAAGAGTTCTGCGAGAACCCCAACCATTTTGTCTGGTCGTGGGCAGTCTTGAAAACCGGACGCGGCCAAAAGGTCCGGTTTGACAACCTGCCCGCTCCGGCCCACCGGATCGATCGCGACAATTATCTGTCCACCCGCATCCGCCGCCACATCGCGAAAATGGGTTATTCCACCCGGCCGCCGGCACTCATCGCCCCGGGGGCACGCGCATGACCGGCCCCACCTCTCAGGAAATCTACTCAGCTGCGCAGAACATGGCCGATGCCAGCCCGTCCGACCGCGCGCTCATGTTCGACGGTTTGGGCGGTGAATCCTGGCCCGCCGACCCGGAACCCGCGGCCTATGACGAGTTTGACTGGACAGTGCGCCTATACGGCCTGACCGCGCGCGCACCCAGCCAGAACGCCGCGATTGAAAAATGGGTCAAATCAGCCCTGACATTGCACCGGGACCGAAAAGCGGCCCGCGCTACCGATGGCCGACCGGACTGCCCTTACAACGGCTCCGCCCCGCTGCCGTCTGTCAGCACACGAGTTGCCGAGGCCGCTTGAAACCTGCGCCTCAGTAAACTGGCCGGGGCAACCACCTATAAGCTCCGGCCTTTTTCCAACAAACGGACCCCGCCAGACCCGCAGAAAGGCAGACGGATGAACAGCACCACAAGGCAGAGACTTGAGGACATGCCGCCAGCTCAACGGGCGGGCATCCTCTGCAATGACCCGCGGTTTCAAGCCTTCGCGGCGATGCGCACCGGCTACCCGGGCAAAACGTTCCTGCCGAGCGCAGCAGCTGAATACGTGCGCCTGACCTGCGGCGTGAACAGCCGCCGCCTGTTGAACACCAACTCTGCCGCCGCCGAACGCTTTGCAGCCCTGCTGACCGAATTCGACGCCCACACCGGCAAGATTGCCCGCCCGCACAGGTAATAGGAGGCACCATGCAGACCGCGACCAGCACCACAGATTGTCCACCTGTCACAGGTGGACACGGCAACACAAAGAGCCAGCCAAAAACATACGAAAAGGTAGAGCTGTTCGGCCTTCGCGCGATTTGGCTGCACTTCGCAAATGAACGGGAACTGCGGCGGCTGGCCAAACTGCACGTCAGGATCAGGCGGCGCGAAGATGCAATCCGGGAACTGAAGAAGGAACGCCGCGAGATTATGGAATGCTGCAAAAAGCGCAGCTACCGGGCGCGGAAACAGAATTGACCACTGATTTCTCTTTCTGCCCCTGCGCGCCAGGGGCAGAAACAAAAACCAGGAGGGTATCAAGTGAACAAGATCAAACGCATCATCGGCCCCACCATCGCCCTGCACGGCGGGGGGTACTTCGACTTTGAAGCGCCGGGAAGCTGCGATTTCACCATTGACGATATCGCCCACGCACTGTCCCACCTCTGCCGCTTCACAGGTCATTGTCAGCGGTTCTATTCGGTGGCCGAGCATTCAGTTCACGCCAGCCGCATTGTCGAACCCGGATTTGAATTGGAGGCCCTGCTGCACGACGCGGCGGAAGCTTTCATAGGTGACATTGCCGCGCCGCTGAAATCCCTGCTGCCAGACTATGCCGTGATTGAGGATCGCGTGGAAAACGCTGTCCTGTCCCGCCTCGGCGTACCGGTCAAAAAATCCGCCGTGGTAAAGCTAGCCGATCTGCAAATGCTGAAAGCCGAACAGGCCCAGGCCATGGGCCACAGGGAACCCTGGGCACTGCTGGCGGGACTGCCGGACGCCGATGTGCACCTGAAGTTCTGGACGCCGGAAGCTGCCCGGGCCGAGTTCGTCAACCGCTATCAGGAGCTGACCGCATGAACACCTTCTGGCTACTTACTGCCAAATATGAAGGCAATCCGCTTGTACCCGTGGACGCCCTGCGCACCGACTATTTCGGCGGCATGAGCCGGGACGTGTTTCTAAAAAAGGTGGAAAGCGGAGAAATCCCCCTTCCTCTGACGCGCCTCGGTGAAGGCCAAAAGGCCCCGCGCTGCGTTCACATTTCGGATCTCGCCAAGTACTTTGACGATTGCGCAGAACAGGCTAGAAAAGAGCTCAAGCGAAAGAATTGATGGGCGGGGAATACTTAACTTTATGCCCCAAAGTATGCCTTAAAGAATTTCTATTTAATAAAGTACATAATTTCAACAGGTTACGGCGACATAAATCCAATAACAAATCGCCACGATGTGATGTCCGGGCTTTACGCATATTGCGGGATTCGGTCAAGCGGCAGCGTCTTCGCCAGTCACACGGATGTGAGCGGCGCCGCCTCTTGCCTTACCACCGCTGCCCGTGCTCCTGTGGCCGGGCATTCTGACGGAGGACGACCATGCGGGAGCCGATCCGGCTATTTTACTGGCCAACGCCGAACGGCTGGAAAATCTCCATAGCCCTGGAGGAGATGGACCTGCCTTACCAGGTCACGCTGATCGACATTGGCAACGGCGGTCAATTCGCGCCGGAGTTTCTGAACATCTCCCCCAACAACCGGATGCCCGCAATCATCGACCCGGACGGCCCCGGCGGCACGCCTGTTTCCCTGTTCGAAAGCGGCGCCATCCTGCAGTATCTCGCCCGCAAGACCGGGCAGTTCTATGGCACGGATGAACGCGCCCAGCTGGCAGTGGATCAATGGCTGATGTGGCAGATGGGCGGAGTCGGGCCAATGGCGGGCCAGGCGCATCATTTCCTGAAATACGCGCCCGAGGATCTGCCCTATGCCAAAGACCGCTACCGGAACGAGGTAGCCCGCCTTTACGGCATTCTGGACCGGCAGTTGGCGGAGAATGAGTATGTGACGGGACCGGACTGCACAATTTCTGATATGGCGATCTGGCCCTGGGCCTCGCTGTGGGAAGGCCAGCAGCAGGTATTGGAGGACAAACCGCATCTCGCCCGCTGGCTGGAGCTGATGTGGTCCCGCCCTGGTGTGGTTGCGGGCCGGGCGCTGCATGCGGAGCTGCGCGGCGACCGCTCGGACACCAAGGCGCAGCAGGTGTTGTTCGGCAATTGACGCAAAAAAGGACGCCTGCGGCGCGGGTATTTAAGACCAGAAAGAAGCGATGCCGCAGTGCACCGCAGGTGCGCTGCCCGGCCCAAGGCTATGCGCCTCATCTTGGATGAGGGGCAAAGGTGCGGGAGCCCCCCTGTCAGCCGCAGATTACTCCGCCGGTCCGGCCTCTTCCTCGATCCCGAATTTCTGCAACAGCTGCCCTTGCATCATGAAGAAGGCAAACATCGCCACCGGCAGGCCGAAGGTCTTGAAATAAACCCAGGTGTCGGTGCTTTGGGTCCGCCAGATCAGCTCGTTTGCCACCGCCAGGCCAAAGAAAAAAACGCACAGCCGCCGGGTCAGGATCATCCAGCCCTCCTGCTGCAGCGGCATGACTTCCTCCATCACCACCTTCAGCCAGCTTTGCCCGCGCACAAGCCCGATGCCCAGCAACCCGCCGAACAGAAGATACAGCATCGTCGGCTTCATCTTGATGAACCGGTCGTCGTTGAACCACACCGACATGCCGCCGAACAGCACCACCAGCACCAGGGTCGCAAACTGCATCTTCGACAGATGCCCGGTCAGCTTCCACAGGGCGAGCGTGGACGCCACCATCAGCGGAATAAACGCCGCGGTGATCACGATAAAGCCCTTGTACTCATGGCCGCCGATCAGAAACGCCTCATCCTTCAGCTTCAGATAGCCAATGAAAAAGAGGACAATCGGGCCCAATTCCAATAGCATCTTCAGGGTCGGGTTGATCTTCTTTGCGGCCATGGGGCCTCCTGTCAGTTCTGCGCGCGGTCTCAGCCGCCAATTTCCACTATCACGGCGCCCAGCGCGATCAAAGCCATCAAGGCAATCCGCCGCGGCCCCACGGTTTCCTTCAGCACCAGCCAGCCGATGAGGGCGGCAAACACGGTGGAGGTCTCGCGCAGCACCGCCGCCTCCCCCACCTTGTCCAGCCTTGTGGCCAGCATGATCGCGCCAAAGGAGGCAAAGGCGATCAGCCCGCCAAAAAAGCCACGGACCATCAGCGGCCCAGGTGCCGGCGGCGCGGGCATTCCGCGCCAGCGGGTCAAGGCAATCACCGGAAACACCAGCCCGTCGATCATGAAGAACCACGCCAGAAAAGTGAACGGATCCGCAGTCGCCCGGATGCCATAGGCGTCATATGTGGTGTAGCCCGCCACAAACAACCCGGTGATCACCGCCAGCATCAGCGCCGGCACCAGCGTGTCGCGGTTCACCGTCAGGTAACGGTAGTTGTACGCCGCCAGGCCGAAGATCCCGGCCAGCAGCACCGCCACCCCCAGCCATTGCACCGGGGTGAACACTTCGCCGAACAGGAAAAAGGAGCCGATCACCGTGAACAGCGGCCCGGTCCCGCGCACCACCGGGTAGACGACGGTGTAGCTGCCCTTGGTATAGGCCAGCGCCTGGAACAGCTTGTAGAAGACGTGGATCCCCCAGGCGACAGCGAAGATCAGCCACATATGCGGCTCCGGCCAAGGCACCACAAACAGCGCAAAGGGTGCTGCCATCACACAATAGGAGAAGTCGATCGCCCCGCGCGACAGCCAGGGATCATGGCGCCCTTTTTGCAGCGCACCGAAGACCGCGTGCAGGAAGGCCGCCCAGATGGCCAGAAACAGCGCGGCCTGATGCCCCGCTTCCGTGCCTTCCAGGGAAATCAGCCAATCGCTCAAATCAAATGCCTTTGCGCGGAACGGGAGTGCCGGGGGCTGCCTGCCCCCGGACCCCCGGAGATACTTCTAGCCAGATGAAGGGCGGATCAGGATTTCTCCAAGCCCGTTAGCGCTGCGGCAAATTCTTCCGGATCGAAAGGAGCGAGATCGTCGATCTGCTCACCCACGCCGATGGCGTGGATCGGCAGGCCGAACTTGTCCGCCAGCGCCACCAGCACGCCGCCCTTGGCGGTGCCGTCCAGCTTGGTCATCACCAGACCGGAGACATCCGCCAGCTTCTGGAATGTGCCCACCTGGCTCAGCGCGTTCTGGCCGGTGGTCGCATCCAACACCAGCAGGGTATTGTGCGGTGCTGTTTCGTCCTTCTTGCGGATCACCCGGACAATTTTCGACAGCTCTTCCATCAGATCGGCGCGGTTCTGCAACCGGCCCGCGGTGTCAATCATCAGAAGGTCTGCGCCGTCTTCCTGCGCCTTGGTCATCGCATCAAACGCCAGCGAGGCCGGGTCGGAGCCTTCGGGTGCAGTCAGTACCGGCACGCCCGCACGGTCGCCCCAGACCTGCAACTGTTCGACAGCCGCGGCGCGGAAAGTGTCGCCTGCGGCAATCACCACCTTCTTGCCGGCGCCCTTGAACTGGCTGGCCAGCTTGCCGATCGTGGTGGTCTTGCCAGAGCCGTTGACCCCGACCACCAACACCACCTGCGGCCGTTTGGCGTAGATCGGCAGCGGCTTGGCCACCGGCTCCATGATGCGGGCGACTTCCTGCGCCAGCAGCTCCTTGATCTCGCGGCTGGAAACCTTCTTGCCCATCCGCCCTTCAGCCAGGTTAGCGGTCACGCGCAGCGCCGTGTCCACCCCCATGTCAGCAGCGATCAGCAGCTCTTCCAGCTGCTCCAGCATATCGTCATCCAGCGCCCTGCGCGGTTCAGCAGCAACGGTGCGGCCCATCAGGCGGCCCAAGAAGCCCGGGGATTTTTTCTCAGGCTCCGATGCCGGCTGCGGCGCGGGGACAGGTTTAGAAGCAGCGGCCGGCTTCGGTGCAGGCGCGGGTTCAGGTGCAGCTTCGGGCGCAGGTTCCGGCTCGGCCACAGGGTCCGGTTGCGGAACCGGAGCAGGTGCAGGCTGCTCCGGCGTTACCGCCGGGGACTCTGCCAGGGCCTCAACTTGGGCCTCCCCGACCTCCTCCGCGCTGCTGTCCGCCCCCTCCTCGACAATCGCATCGAGTCCCTGCTCGAGCTTGGAGGAGGATTTGAACAGCCGCTCCTTGAGCTTTGAGAAAAACGCCATCTTAGTCTCCGCAAAAGGGTCTGCACCCCACCTAATGCGGATTTACCCGGAGTGCAAAGCGCAAGGCACCGCCAGGTTCAGGAAAATGCAGCCAGAAACCCGGCTTGCGCCCCCCAATACAGCACCCAGACCGCATATGGCGTGATCCGCCGCAGCGGGTGCTCTGCGCTCAGGACAAAGGTTTCCGCCGCCAGGATCATGTCCGACAGCATGAAGGCACAAGCCGCGGCAAAGACCCAGGTGCCAAACGGCAGGGTCAGCGCCGCCGCTCCCATGCCCAGGATGACCGGGATATAGGCCAGCACCGGCCCCTTCAGCGCGCCCGCCCGCGGCGCCAGAACGCGCGCCATGATCAGGCCCAGAACCAGCAGCCCGGCAGCAATCCCCGCAGCCGGCATGTGCATGAGCCGGGCAGGATCGCTGTCCGGCCGGGTCAGGAACAACGCCGCATAAGCCAGATGCCCAGCGGCAAAAGCCCCCACGCCCGCCATAAAGGCGCGTTCGCCGCCGCGCGACAGGAACAGATCCCCCAGCGCGCAAAAGCCAAGCGCCAGTACCAGAAGCAGCGGCACCCCCGCCAGCCCGGCGCCAAGCGCCAGCAGCGCAACCGCTGCTGTTTTTGCCAGACTGCGCAGAATACCGGGCGGCTGGACGGTCAGGCCCAAATACCCGGCGGCGCAGAGTGCTGCCCCTGCCGCCGTCAATTGCATCATCAAAGTCCTACCTCCCTGCCCGTTTGCGCCAGTTGGCTGCAAGACAGGCGCCGGGTCAAAGGTGACCAAGCAGGAGCCTGGCAGCGCCGCTCCGCTTTACGGCCCGTTTGCTGCCCGTTTTTGCAGCCTGCGTGTTTCCCTTGGCCCGGACCCGGACACTCTGGCACAGTGAACCCATGCGCTGTCTGATGCTGATTCCCCTGGTTGCCGCCCTCAATGGGCCGCTGTGTGCTGCCGAGCCGCTGAACGCCGACCAATTTGACCGCTATACCCAGGGCCGCACGCTGTTCTATGGCTTTGGCGGCAGCATGTACGGGGTGGAACGCTATTTGCCCGGACGCCGGGTGATCTGGTCCTTTCTGGACGGCAGATGCCAGGAGGGCAGCTGGTATGAAGACGCAGGCCGGATCTGTTTTGTCTATGAAAACCGGGGCGATCCGCAGTGCTGGAGCTTTGAGCTCACCCCCGGCGGGCTGACCGCCCGGTTTGAGGATGACCCGGCCTCGACGGAATTGTACGAGGCCGAAGACATCGGCGAGGACATGCTGTGCTACGGCCCGGACGTTGGCGTCTGAGGCGGGCTGGGTATTTCAGACCAGAAAGAAGCTAGAACAGCGAGCCCTGACCGCCGCCGGACGGTTTCGCAGCAACGGTCTGGGAACCAGGATCCGCGATGCCCTCCTCAAGGTCCAGCATGCCGTCGGCAAATTCGATCTGCAACGGGCCGCCCTTGGCCGCGGCGGCCCTGGTTGTGAGGATCTCGGCGCCCGAACGCACCACCGCATAGCCGCGCTCCAGCGTGGCCTTGTAGCTGAGGATCTCCAGCTGGCGGCCAGCGGCGGAGAGGTTTTGGCGCTGGCGGTCAAGACGCAGCGACTGCGCCGCATCCAACCGCTGCGCCAAACGGGCCAGCGCGTCCTTGCGGGCTGTGATCTCGCGCTGGATCGGGCGCAGGGTCAGGCGCGAGGACAGGTTTTGCAATCGGTCCCGGCGCCCTTGCACCAGTTGGCGCAGGGTGGCGGGGCGTAAGCTGGCAGCGGTTTCACTCAGATACACCCGGCGGCGCTGCACACCGGAGATCAGCGCGCCCGGCAGCCGGTCGGAAATCCGGTCGAGCCGCTGGCGCGGGGTTTCCAGCAGCGTGTCTGGCTTGGGCAACGCGCGGGACAGATCATTCAGCCGCTGGCGCCGCTGCTGCACCGCCTGGCCTGCGGCGCGGGTCAGCCGCGCACCCTGGGTCTCGGCCCAGGCCATCAGTTCCAACCGCACCGGCACCGCCAGCTCTGCCGCCGCCGTCGGGGTCGGCGCCCGGCGGTCGGAGACAAAGTCGATCAGCGTCGTGTCCGTCTCATGCCCGACAGCAGAGATCAGCGGGATCTGCGAGGCGGCGGCGGCGCGGGCCACGACCTCCTCGTTAAAGCCCCACAGATCCTCGATCGAGCCGCCGCCACGGGCGACGATGATCAGATCGGGCCGCGGCAGCGCGCCGCCGGGCGTCAGGCGGTTGAATCCTTCGATGGCGCGGGCCACCTCGGGCGCGCAATTCTGCCCCTGCACAGCCACCGGCCAGACCAGCACCTTGCGCGGGAAACGGTCGCGCAGCCGGTGCAGGATATCGCGGATCACCGCGCCCGACGGCGAAGTCACCACGCCGATGATCTGCGGAAGGTAAGGCAACGGCGTCTTGCGTTCCGGGGCAAACAGCCCCTCTGCCTCCAGCTGTTTTTTGCGCTTTTCCAGCAGCGCCATCAGTGCGCCCTGGCCCGCAACCGCAACCTCGTCCACATTCATGTTGTACTTGGACTGGGCGCCGAATGCGGTCAGCCGGCCCGTGACGACCACCTCCAGCCCCTCCTCGGGCACCACCGACAGGCTGGAAACCTGCCCTTTCCAGGTGGTGCAGGCCAGCACCGAGCGGTCGTCCTTGATGTCGTAGTACAAATGCCCGGAGCGCGCCTTGAACACCCGCCCTACCTCACCCTTGACCCGGATGCGGCCGAAGGTGCCCTCCAGCGTGCGCTTCACCTCGCCGGAGAGTTCCGAAACGGTGAATTCGGGCGCGTTCTGCCCCGGTTTTGGATCATCAAACAGGTCGGACATTGCGGGGCAGCTCTCCTGCGGCTTGCGGCTGGTCTTGTTTTGAATTCGCGCGCAGCATAGAACCCGCCGCAAGCAAGGCAAGCCCCGGACAGGGCCGGGGCGCCTCTCGGCTCAGTCAGATCGGAGTAGACGCAGATGAACATCCTTATCCTTGGCAGCGGCGGGCGCGAACACGCATTGGCCTGGGCGGTGATGCAAAACCCCAAATGCGACAAGCTGATCGTGGCGCCGGGCAATGCAGGGATCGCGCAAATCGCCGATTGCGCGTCGTTCGACATCGAGGATGGCGGCGCGGTCGCCAGTTTCGCGGAAGAGAACGCCATCGATTTCGTGATCATCGGCCCCGAGGCGCCGCTGGCCGCAGGGGTGGCCGACCGTCTGCGCGAGGCGGGCCTCTTGGTGTTCGGCCCGTCTGAGGCGGCGGCCAGGCTGGAAGCCTCCAAAAGCTTCACCAAGGAAGTCTGCGATGCAGCCAATGCGCCCACCGCTGGCTATGGCCATTTCACTGATGCAGAAACCGCCAAGGCGCATGTGCGCAAACACGGCGCGCCTACTGTGGTCAAGGCCGACGGGCTGGCCGCCGGCAAAGGCGTGATCATCGCCATGACCGAAGAAGAAGCCATCGCCGCCATTGACGACATGTTCGGTGGCGCCTTTGGCGGGGCCGGCGCCGAGGTGGTGATCGAGGAGTTCATGGAAGGCGAAGAGGCGTCTTTGTTTATTCTGGTGGACGGTGAGGACGTGCTGGCGATCGGCTCAGCCCAGGACCACAAGCGCGTGGGTGAAGGCGACACCGGCCCCAACACCGGCGGCATGGGTGCCTATTCCCCGGCACCGGTGCTGACCGCCGAGATCGAAGCCCGCGCGATGGACGAGATCGTCAAGCCCACCATGCGGGTGATGGCTGAGCGCGGCATGCCATATCAGGGCGTGCTTTATGCGGGTCTGATGATCAAGGACGGGCAGCCGCGGCTGGTGGAATACAACGTCCGCTTTGGCGATCCGGAATGCCAGGTGCTGATGATGCGGCTGGGCGCGCAGGCGCTGGACCTGATGCACGCTGCGGCTGAGGGCCGCCTGGCCGAGGCGCAGGTGAACTGGGGCGACGATCATGCGATCACGGTGGTGATGGCGGCTGAGGGCTATCCCGGATCTTACCAAAAAGGGTCGGAAATCAAGGGGCTGAAGGCCCTGCCCGAGGACAGCAGCAACATGGTCTTCCACGCCGGCACCAAGGCTGAAAACGGCAAGGTGCTGGCAGCCGGCGGCCGGGTTTTGAACGTGACCGCCCGCGGTGAGACCCTGAAGGAGGCCCGCGACCGCGCCTATGCGATGGTTGACGGGGTTGATTGGCCGCTGGGGTTTTTCCGCCGCGACATCGGCTGGCGCGCGCTGGGTTGAGCATCTGTCCCGGCGGCGGTTCTCCCGCCTGTTTCCAGTCAATCGCAGATTGACAGTCTCAGTTGGGCGTGGCCGGGCGCAAATGCGCCCGGTGCGGCGGTATTGTTCCACCAGCAGGCAGTCTTCCTGACCGGAGCATTGCGGTGCTCTGGACTTCAGCCAGAATCGGGATGCAGCGAAGCAATGAGAACCGTCCAAGGCGGCAAAGGCCAGTATCTGCAGGAGAAAGCGGCATGCCGTGCCATTCCCTCTTTGCGGCTTCTCATGCCGTCTGCACCGCTTGCCTTCTGCCATTGGCCAGCCGGGAGTATTTCCGGCCCGCCCTCCGGGTGGCCCAGCTGTGAAACAGCCCCGCCGGGTCAATGCTAACGATCCGCGGCGTGCAGGCCCTGATCCGGCGCAGCTTTGCCTATATCAACGGGCGCATTGATCCGCCGTCTTCCATGCACCGGCTGACGGGGGATCCATGAAGGATCGCTATCTGGCCGGCAGCAAGATTCGGGCCGTCGGCAGCCTGCCTGCGGCTTGCATATTCCTGATATCAAAGACGGACTGTCTGTATCTGGGCAAACTGGCAGTGGATCCGGCCCGACGCGGATTGGGCCAGGCAAGGCAGAGGGTGGACCTGGCGGCAGAGCGCGCCAGGGGTCTTGGCCTGTCGGCGCTTGAATTGCAGAGGAAGGTCGAACTTGTGGAAAACCACCGCAGGTTCGACCGTCTGGGATGTATCAAGACCGCAGAAGGCGCTTATCCTGGCTGCAGCAGGGTGACCGGTATCACCATGCGCGTGACGCTATAGCGCCAGTTTTCTGAGCCGGGCGAAACAATTGCCGCTCCACAGGCCAAAGCGCACCCGGCCGGTCAGAAGAGCGACAGAATCGGATCGCTGATCCCGCTGTTGAAAGGCGCGTTGAGATCTGCCAGCATCAAGAACCTGTTGCGGAATTCATCCAGTTTTCCGGCTTCGAGAAAATCTGCAGGATGGGTGGTTCCAAATGCAGCATACGAGCGCTCCTTCATTTCCTCCACCTGCCTGTCCACATCCAGCTGGCCAAAACTTGATGGCAGCGCCAGCGCGCTTTCAAAAATCGTTTTCAGCGGCGGCGAACCGATAATGCCGTACCAATGGGCGTTTTCGCTGCCGCCTGCATCAGCAACGGTTTGCAGCTCGCGCTCAAAGGCCAGTGCCAAGCGCATGTTCTGATCGCTCTCACCGATCTCAATTTCAAACTGGCGGGTGGTGTAAAGCTCGGAAAGTTGCTCGGCAAAGCCTTCGGGATACTCCCGGCCGGTTTCTCCCCCATTGAAGGAAAAGGCATGAGCCATGGCCTTCAGGCCGGTATCGTAATGCAAGTTTGCATATGACGTGCTGGACGACAGGTCAGATTCAAAGGCGCGGATCACGGTGTTGAATTCCAACTCCCGTTTACTCTGGCCAAAGATATCCAGTGTCGCTTCAAACAGGCTCAAATCAAAGACCAACTCCCTTGGATCGGAGAAGGTGCCCAGCTTGTCCGTGATCTCATTGGAAAACACCTGCATCTTGCTCACATGATCCGGCCAGCCGTTCTGGAACGCATCAGCAAAGTCAAAGTAGGCAGCATTTTCCGGTTGATTCACATAGGAGTTCGGGTCTGACAGGTCGGATTCCAAAATCTGCCGCAGCTCGGCTTCGTCCCTGCCAAAAAGGCCGAATGTGTCCAGCGCATGCTCCAGAACCTCCGGGTTAGACAACAGCTCATCCGGATCGGTCATTTCATTGATATCCGGCCAGCCGAATCCAAAGGCCTCTGAGACCGCAAGATACCTAGTGTCCTCCAGCTGGTTCACAAAGGAATCCGGATCGGTGGTATCCGAATTCAGAACCCGGCGCAGGAAAACGGGGTTGGAGCTTTCCAGACCGAAGGTTTCGATGACAGCTTGCAGAAGGTTCTCATCCTCCAGCAGCTCATCCGCGCTTGCCAGGCCGTCGGTATGTTCATTGAATTCCCCGACCAGCGCCTGAATGCTGTTGTCATACACCGGCGGCTTGTTGAAACTGAATTGCTCGGCAAACTCGGCATATTTGGGATTGCTCAGCTTGTTGACAAAGGAGTCCGGGTCTTCCAAGTCGGATTCCAGAACTTTCTGCAGAAAGAACTGATTATTTTCTAGGCCTTCAAGGCCAACATTGCCGAGCGCCTTGCGCAGCAGGGTGCCGTTTGCCAGCAAATCATCCGGCGAGGCGACACTGGCAAATTCAGCGCCCGCCTTGGCGGTGGGAAGCGTTGGACCATCCGGACTGTTGAAGCCAAAGGTTTCCGCCAGCGCCTGATACCGGACGTCGTCGAGCCGGTTCACAAAAGACCCCGAGTCGCTGACATCGGACTCAAGCACCTTTTTGATGAACGCCCTGTTGCCGATATCCTCGTCCAGGCCAAAGGCACCGAGCGTGACGGTCAGCAGGTTGTAGTCATCCAGCAACTGGTCCGACGTCTGAATGCCGGTGATTTTTTCATTGAAGTCCTGCACCGTCCGGTCGATGACCGGCGACTTCTCATAAATTTCCTGCTGCTGGTCGCGGGTCCGCTGCAGGAAGGTCCACCCGCTGATGCCGGTGCCCAACACATAGGGTGTAAAGCTCACGCGCCTGTCTCCTGTAAAACCGGCCCAGACAGGTAGCCGCCTGGCGCCGCTCGTCAGGGGCAAGGTAACCAAAGGTGATGAATAAATATGAAACACCGCGCAAAAACCGGGTTGGACGCGGCGCAACAGGTCTGTCTTTCCGGGCGGCAGCGGCGGCAAGCACTCCCGCCTGTTCCAGCCCATCCTTGCGGATGCCCTTCCCAGTTGGGCGCGGCGCCGCGCAGTGCGCGTCGCAGGCAGCGCTTAGCGGCAGGCCATTGCGGCCTGCAGTCCCGTGCCCTGCCGGAACCCGCCGATGTCCCGGCTGGTGATTCTGCCGTTCTGCAGACGGGATGCAATGATCCTGCGCCAATCGCCGCTGGCGGTCACCAGTTCCCGTCCCTGCCCGCAATCGCGAATGCCGGAGGTGATGAAACCCTGGCCGATCTGGTGATTGGTCAGCCCGGGCGTGCTGGCGGCTTCAGTCAGCGCACCGTTCTTGAACCGCCAGATACGCAGAGTTTTGGCCAGATGCGGCCGGTCGATATAGGCAATTTCCACATGCCCGTCGCCATCCAGATCCGCCGCGCCAATGGGTGCCAGCCAGCGGTTGCGGGTGCCGATATGCGGGGTGGCGGCGATCTTTTCGCCGCGGGCATCATAGATGGCCAGCTGGGCGCCCTCTGCCACATCGGTCTCGACCACCAGCACCTCGGGGCGGCCATCGCCATCGATATCCGCCAGCCGCGGTGCGATGTCCTCGAACACATGATCCAGCGGCAGGCGGATCAGGATTTCGGACTTCTGATAGACCGCCTTGGCGGACAACCCGCCGGAGCCAGTGTTTTCCACCTTCAGTACCAGCGCGCCGTATTCCGCATCATTGCCCAGCACTGCATGGCCATAGCGTGTGGTGGGCTCGCCGTAACGCGCCGAGACCACCCTGCCCTCAGCCGCCAGAACAGACGGGCCGGCCAAGGCCAGCCCCAAACACATCGCCCGCCAAACGCGGCGGACGGAACGGGGCCGCACGCGCAACGGAAAACGCCGCGCCGCTGCCCCTGCGCTCATCAGATCTGCTTTTCGGGCATATGCACCACCAGCCCGTCCATCGCATCGCTCACCTTGATCTGGCAGGTCAAGCGCGAGCGGGCCGGATCGGGCTCATAGGCGAAATCCAGCATATCCTCTTCCATGTCGTCCTTGGCGGGCAGCTTCTCAACCCAGTCCGGCGCAATGTACACGTGACAGGTCGAGCAGGCGCAGGCGCCGCCGCAATCGGCCTCGATACCCGGAATATTGTTGTCGCGCGCGCCTTCCATCACGGTCAGCCCGTTGGCGACGTCCACCACATGGCTGGTGCCGTTGTGCTCGATGTAAGTGATCTTTGCCATTGTCAGCTCTCTTCCCTTTTCCGGTACTTGCGCGACTGTGTAGCCAAGCCCCTGCGCCGGTGCCACCCCCAATTGCGACCCCGCCCTGCCGCAGCTGGACTTTTCGCGCCAATGTTCTACGTTTGTTCACGTCGGATATTTTTCAACCGCAAGGCCGTTTTCCTCATGCCAGCCCCCGTCTCACCCCCCGCATCACCCCCTGCCTCAGTTCTCCCCCCTGCCGCAGCCTGCGCAGCAGGCGGGCACGGATCCCAACCCTGGCCGCACCCGCCGCACTGCCTGCCTGCGGCCCGGCTGCAGGAACCGCCCCAGAACGCCTGCATCACCGTCGCCGGGCTGGTGATCCTGCGCCAGCGCCCCGGCACCGCCAAGGGCGTAATCTTTGTCACGCTTGAGGACGAGACCGGCATCGTCAACGTGATCATCTGGCGCAAGATCTACGAGGCTTTCCGCCGCGCGGTGATCTCAGGCCGGCTCTTGCGCGTCACCGGGCGGCTGCAGCGGGCGCATTCCGTCACCCATGTGATTGCCGAAACGGTTGAGGACATTTCGCCGATGCTTGACCTGTTGCTGGCGGAACAAAGCCGCCGGGATGATCCCGCCTTTGCGCAAGGGCCGGAACTGGGCTAACCTGCCGTCAAAGCACCGGCGCCCGGAACTGACAGGGGCGCCGGCAGAGGCACAGTGACAAAGGCATCCGGGCATGACGCCGAGCATATTCGAAACCAGCCGCCGGTTCTGGCCCGGGCTGCTGCTGGCGCTGCTGGCGGCCTGCGTCCAGCCGCCGCCAGGCGGCGATGTCTCCCGCGCCGGCCGCTATGCCCCGCCCGGCGCGCCGCCCGATACCTGCTGGAGCACGCACACCTCGCCCGCCGTCGTTGAGACCATCACCAGCCAGGTGCTGACTCAACCCGCGCAAACCAACAGCAGCGGCCAGGTCATCCGCCCCGCCATCTTCCGCACCGAGACCCGCCAGCAGATCGTGCAGCCGCGGCAGAAGCGCTGGATAGAAATCCCCTGCCCCGCCATGATGACGCCCGGCTTTATCCGGTCAATCCAGCGCGCCCTGGCCGTCCGCGGGGTCTACCGCGGGCCCGTTCACGGACAGATGGACGCCGCCACCCGCAAGGCTGTGCAACGCTATCAGGCACCACTGGGACTGGACAGCGGCACCCTGACACTCACCTCCGCCCGCAAGCTGGGACTGGTCGCCGTGGCGGGCTGAACCAACCGGTTCAGTTCCCCGGTTCCCCGGTGTCCACGCCTCTGCTAAGGTCCGCCGGACTGGGCACCTGATGCAAAGAGATTTGGCCATGCTGACAACCCGCCTGCCCGATACCGGCTTTCTCTCCGCCGCCTCCGGCCCGCTTAGGCGGATGCTCGAAAGCCAGGCGGCTGAAGTGCGCCTGCGCCAGGGCGAAGTACTGTTTGAACAAGGCGATCAGGGCGATGCGCTTTATGCAATTGCCGAGGGCGCGCTGGAATTTTCGGTGCTGTCTGCTTCGGGCCGCAAGCTGTCGCTGGACATGATGCGCCCCGGCGCGGTGTTCGGCGAGATAACCCTGTTCGACCCGGGCGAGCGCACCGCCACCGCCATCGCCGCCGAGCCAAGCCGGGTGCTGCGCCTGCGCAGCGGCGACGTGCTGGATCAGATCCGCCAGTATCCGGATCTGGCCGCCGACCTGCTGCGGCTGGCCGGGCAGCGGATGCGCTGGATGAACACCCAGCTGAACGAGCAGGTGTTCCTGCCAATGCCGGTGCGGCTGGCGCGCAAACTGCTGTATCTGGCACCTGAAAACAGCGACGGCCGCGTCGCCCTGTCGCAAGCCGAGCTGGCGGAATTTGTCGGTGCCACCCGCGAAGCGGTTTCAAAAACCCTGGCCGCCTGGAAGCGCACCGGCCTGGTCAGCATCAGCCGCGGCGGCGTGCAGATCCTTGACCGCACAGAACTGGCGGTGCTGGCCGAACCGGACTCGATCTGACAGCACCAGCGGCAGCAATTTTCCGGAAAAACCGCAGGAAAAACCCTGCTCTGTAATCCCGGTTACAGAACGCTTGGCTGCATCCGGCAATAACCGGATACAGACAGCCATTATCCGTTCCATCCCAATGGCTGCCTGTCCCAAAAGAGCCATGCGCCCGCCAGCGCATGGCTCTTCCCCACTCCGCACTCTCGTTGGCAGCCGCGGCCCGTCAGCGACAGGGCGTAAAAGTTTTCCAAAAACTTTTGCCAAGACTTTTCAGAAAAGTCTTACGCCGGGCCCGCCTTCCGCTCACGGAATATTTCACTTAGCCATTCCGCAACCGGGCCGCTACGGTGCCGCGCATGGCTTACAATTATGACAAACTCTACCGCGAAACCCCGGACGCCCTCGGCGCTCCCTCTCCGGAAATCACTGCCTTTTTCACAGGGCTTAAGGCGCAAGGCCTGCATGTTCTGGATGCCGGCTGCGGCCAGGGGCGGGACGCGCTGTTCATTGCCCGCCTGGGCCACCGGGTCACAGGCGTCGACCTGTCGCCGCATGGCATCCGGGATATGCTGGATGCTGCGGCAAAGGAAGGCCTGGACATTACCGGCGCTGCCACCGACCTCACGGACTGGGCGCCAAAGGAGGACTACGACATCCTGCTGTTCGACCGGACCCTGCACATGCTGGCCGCGCCGGACCGGCGGGCGGTCCTGACCCGCTGCCTGCCGCATCTGCGGCCGGGCGGCTGGGTGCTGATATCCGACGAAAAACCCAACCTTGAAGATTTCCGCCGGATCTTTGCTGCCGACCCAGCGGGATGGCACACCGAACAGGACAGCCGCGGCCTGTTGCTCATGAAACGGGCATAACCCCTTGCCGCAATGATCAAAGGCCGGGCAGAGAGCCCGGCCTTTGACGATTTGGACAAGACCTGTCTTCAGGCGGTTACTTCGCCAGGTTCAGCGCCACGAAACGCGGCTCCCCGCCGCGGCGCACCAGCAGAAGCAGCGACTTTCGGCCCGCCTCCTTAGCTTCGGCTACGCGGCTTTCCAGCTCGCTGATTGAGGTGACCTTCTGCTGGCCTGCCTCGGTGATCACATCGCCGGCGCGCAGGCCCTTTTCCCAAGCCTCCGATGTCTCATCCACGGACAGAATGGCCAGCCCTTCGACATCTTCGCCCACATTCAGCTCACCGCGCATCTGGTCCGTCAGAACTCCGACCGACAGGCCCAGCAGTTCCTTTTCGGTCTGGCCGGGTTCACCGTCACCGTTCTGCTGACCGGTGGGGCTGCGCTCGGCATCTTCGCGGCGGCCCAGAGTCACCCGCAGCGTTTCTGTCTTGCCCTCGCGGTACACCACCAGCCGCACGGTCTTGCCGACCTCGGCATTGCCGACCTGGCGCACCAACCCGCGGGTGTCCTTCACATCGCCGCCGTCAAAGCTGACAATCACGTCGCCGGCCAGCACACCGGCCTCTTTGGCAGGGCCTTCGGGCACGTCCGTCACCAGCGCGCCGCGGGCCTTGTCCAGGCCGATCGCCTCAGCCAGATCCGCATCCACATCCTGGATCTTCACACCCAGCCAGCCGCGGCGGGTCTCGCCGAATTTCTTCAGCTGGTCGACCACTTTGACCACCACATTCGACGCCATCGAAAAGCCAATGCCAATGGAGCCGCCATTAGGCGACAGGATCGCAGTGTTCACACCGACCACATCGCCATCCATGTTGAACAGCGGCCCGCCCGAGTTGCCCCGGTTGATCGCCGCATCGGTCTGGATGTAATCGTCATAAGACCCCGAAAGCTCGCGGTTGCGCGCCGACACGATGCCGGCAGAAACTGAGAACCCCTGCCCCAGAGGGTTGCCCATGGCGACAACCCAGTCACCGACACGGGCGGTATCGCTGTCGCCGAATTTGACGAATTTCAGCGGTGCGGGCGCCTGCACCTTGAGCAGCGCGATATCTGTGTTGGGATCGGTGCCGATCACCTTGGCCGGCAGCAGCTCCTTAGGCTGGCCGTCGCCGGGGAAAAACTCGATCTCGATCTCATCCGCACCTTCAATCACATGGTTGTTGGTGACGATGTAACCGTCCTCGGAAATCACAAACCCCGACCCCAGCGCCGAAGACCGGCGCGGGCGGTTGCCATTGCCATTGCCGTTGCGGTCCTGGAATTCACGGAAAAAATCTTCAAACGGCGAGCCTTCGGGGACAATGCCCTGCGGGCCGGTGCGGCCCTCGACCACGGTTGTGGTGGTGATGTTGACCACTGCCGGGCTCACCTGATCGGCCAGCGGTGCCAGGCTTTCGGGGCGCGCCATCGCGGATACCGCCTGCATCAGCAGGACCGCCATGGCCAGCACCGCAAGCCAGATCATGCGCATCATCGCGCTGCTGCCGCCTGCCCGGCCGGAAATTGCAATTGCCTGTGGCTGCACGGATCTACTCCTTGTCACTTCTAATTCTTCTTGTCCGCCACGGACCGGCATAAACACCAGGATAGCCGGGCAGAGTCTTATGGCTCCAATGTAGGAACTTCCGCCCGCCCCGCAACAAATGTTGCAAGGAATAAAGCCGCTGTGACCGGGTTTTCCGCCCGCAACGGCACGCGCGCGTCCTGCTGCAGGTTATTCTAGCAGGGAAAGTCTGCATTTTCGCTGAAAATCTAGGGGGAAAACGGCGTCTTCAAACCCCGAACCAGAACGCCAGCCAGACCAGGATCAGCCCCAGCGCCAAGGCCGCCAGCCCGGCATTGCGGCGTTGGTCTTCAGAGAGCGCGCGCAGCATCTCCAGCAGGCGCTCCACAAGCGAAGGGGCCAGTGCGTACACCAGCCCCTCTGCAATCAGTACCAGCCCAAGGGCCAGGAGGATGAACCCCATTACTGCCCTGCCGGCCGCTTGCCGTCCGAGGATTTCAGGTAGTTGAAAAACTCGTTGTCCGGCGACAGCACCATGGTCGAATTCCCCGCCAGCAGCGAATTCGCATAGGCGTTCAGGCTGCGGTAGAATTCAAAGAACTCCGGGTCCGCACCATAAGCCTGGGCAAAGATCGCGTTGCGTTCGGCATCCGATTCACCGCGGATAATCTCCGCCTCGCGCTGCGCTTCCGACACCAGCTCAACCACGGTCCGGTCGGCCTGGGCCCGGATCCGCTGTGCGGCTTCGTTGCCGCGGGCGCGTTCGTCGGTGGCTTCGCGCACACGCTCGGCCCGCATCCGCTCAAACGTCGCATCCAGGTTTTCCGAAGGCAGGTCGGTGCGCTTCAGACGCACGTCGATGATGGCAATGCCCAAAGCGCGCGCATCGGCGATGGCGCCATTGCGGATCCGCAGCATCAGTGCGGCACGGTCCGAAGACAGGATATCGTTCGAGCTGACCGAGCCGAGGATCTCGCGGGTTTGCGCCCGCAGGATCGAATCCAGCCGGTTTTCCGCAGTGGCGATACCGCCGGCACCAACCGCCTGACGGAACCGGTTCACGTCCACGATGCGATAGCGCGCAAAGGCGTCAACAACCAGACGGCGGTCGTCCGACGGGGTGATTTCCAGCGGGTCAATGTCGCGGCTCAGGATGCGGTCGTCATAGCGCACCACTTCCTGAATCACCGGGATCTTGAACGCCAGGCCCGGATCTTCCTTGACCGAGACCACCCGGCCGAACTGCAGCACCAGCGCCTTTTCACGCTCGTCCACAATGAACACCGACGACAGCGCGGCAATCGCAGCGATCACCAGCAACGGCAGCAAAAGAGTTGTCTTACGCATCAGTTGCTTCCTCCGCGGCGCAGTTCATTCAGCGGCAGGTAAGGCACGACGCCCTGTCCTTCGCCGGATTGCTCGTCGAGGATGATCTTGTCGACCCGGCTCAGCACCTTTTCCATGGTTTCAATGTACAGCCGTTTGCGTGTCACCTCAGGCGCCTTCTGGTATTCGGTCAGAACCGCGCTAAAGCGGCTCGCCTCACCCTGGGCTTCATTGACAACGCGCGCACGGTAGCCTTCGGCCCGTTCCAGCAGCTCAGCCGCCTGACCTCGGGCCTCAGCCAGCGCATTGTTGGCATAGGCGTCGGCTTCGTTCTGGCGCCTGTCGCGTTCCTGTTCAGCAGCCTGAACATCGCGGAAGGCGGCAATCACGGACGCAGGCGGATCCGCTTTGTCAAAGTTGACGCGGATGATGTTGATGCCGCTGTCGTAATCGTCCAGCGTGAACTGGATCAGCTCCTGCAGCCGCGAGGCGATCGAGCCACGGTCGCGGTTCAGGATCGGCGCCAGTTCCGACTGGGCGATAATCTCGCGCATCGCCGATTCCGATACAGCGCGGATGGTGGTGCGGGCGTCGCGCAGGTTGAACAGGAACTTCGCCGGATCGTTGATGTTCCAGACCACCTGGAAATCAATATCGACGATGTTCTCGTCCCCGGTCAGCATCAGCCCCGCTTCCGAGCTGCGGCCGCCGCCAACACCGATGTCTTCGGTCTGTTCACGGGTGACCGGCAGGATCTCCTTGGTCACCAGCGGCCAAGGCGCAAAATTCAGGCCCGGCTGCCCGGTCGAGGAGTATTCCCCCAGGAACAGCTCAACCGACTGTTCTTCCGGCTTTACGGTATAGAAGCTGGCAAAGCCCCACAGCACGGCTGCAGCAACAACGGCCAGCCCCAGCGTGCCCTTGGTGAAAAGCGGTCCGCCGCCGCCGGAACCGCCGCCGCGGCCGCCCCGTCCGCCGGACCCGCCGCGCCCGCCCATCAGGACGCGCAGCTGCTCCTGGCCTTTCTTGACCAGCTCGTCAATCTCAGGGATCTGGGGGTCCTCCGGCTTGCGGCCGCCGCCGCCGCCATTGTTGCCACCGTTATTGCCCCGGTTGCCTCCTCCGCCGCCAGAGGAGCCACCGCCCCCCCATGGGCCACCGCTATTGCCCGCCATTTGTCTCCTATCCGTATGCTGCCGCCGATGATTTTTCACACTGGCCGGCATGAGGTCTAAATTATTGCCGGTCTGCCCGATCAGGTCGAGCGTACCGGAGTCTTCAGCGTTACCAACTCTTCCGACATTGTCGGGTGGACCGCAACCGTACGGTCGAAATCTTCCTTGGTTGCACCCATCTTTACGGCAATTCCAGCCAGCTGGATCATCTCTCCCGCCCCCGGCGCGACGATATGGCAGCCCAGCACCTTGCGCGTGGCCTTGGACACCACCAGTTTCATCAGCACCTTCTGGGCCCGGCCCGCAAAGGCCTGCTGCATCGGCTTGAAGGAGGTCGAGTAAACCTCGATCGCTTCCTGCTTGGCCGCGTCTTCTTCACTCAGACCCACGGTGCCCATTTCCGGCTGGGTGAAGATCGCCGTCGGGATCAGCTCGTGGTCGGGGCTGGTCGGGTTGCCTTTGAACACGGTCTCGACAAAGGCCATGCCTTCGCGGATCGCCACCGGTGTCAGGTTCACCCGGTCGGTCACATCGCCAACGGCAAAGACCGACGGCACGCCGGTCTGGCTGTAGGCATCCACCACGATGGCGCCGCCCTTGCCGCGTTCAACACCGATTTCCTCAAGCCCCAGATTGTCCGCATTGGGCGCGCGGCCCGTGGCGTACATCACCTTGTCGAACAGATGGCTGTTGCCATGGGTATCGGTCACCCGGATCTTATCGCCCTCGGCCTGCATTTCGGTGACATTGGTGTTCAACTGCAGATCCACGCCCGCCTCGGCCATGCCTTCGGCAATCACGCCGCGCGCATCTTCGTCAAAGCCGCGCAGGATCTGCGGACCGCGGTAGAATTGCGTCGTCTTGACGCCCAGGCCGTTCATGATGCCGGCAAATTCAGACGCGATGTAACCGCCGCCGACAATCAGCAGGCTTTCGGGCAGCTTATCCAGATGGAAAATCTCGTTCGAGGTGATCGCCAGCTCCGCGCCCGGAAATTCCGGCACGGTCGGCCAGCCGCCGGTTGCAACCAGAATGTGCTTGGCAGTCTTGCGGGTGCCGTCAGCCAGCTCAACGGTGTGAGCATCCGCCAGCTTGGCACGCTGATCAAAGCTCTCGACACCGTTGTTTTTCAGGATGTTGCGGTAGATGCCTTCCAGCCGGTCCAGTTCCGCATGCAGCTTGCCCTTGAAGGCATCCCAGCTGAAATCACCTGCTTTGATGTCCCACCCATAGGCCTGGGCATCCTCGACCATCCCGGAATACTCAGAGGCAAAAACCATCAGCTTCTTCGGCACACAACCGCGGATCACACAGGTGCCGCCGTAACGGTCCTCTTCGGCCAGCGCCACCTTGGCGCCTTCCTGCGCCGCAACACGCGCTGCCCGCACCCCGCCCGAGCCGCCGCCGATGACAAACAGATCGTAATCAAAGCTCATGAAATCCCGCCCTTTGCATTTCTTGATCAGGTGTATCCCATAACGGACCACCAAACGCCATATGCCCAAGTGGGCGTTCCTGCGGCGCATTCAACCTTTTGCATTGAATTTGCACAGGGTTGTGAGGCGAAAGGCCCCACACAGAAAGCGCAGGGCAGCGCCCGGCCTGCCGGCCGGGTGCAACTCAATCCTGCAGATCGGTGAACAGGTTGTCGTTCTCGACAAAGTCCAGCTTGTCCTTCTCAACCGTGCCTTCGTTGATGTCGCGCACCTCGACCCTGCCGTCGCCGAAACCGATCACCACGGTGTCGCAGATGTCGATGAACAGACCGTTCTCGATCACGCCGGGGATCTGGTTCATCACCAGCGCCAGCTGGCGGGCATTGCCGATGCGCTTCAGATGCAGATCCAGGATGTAATTGCCCTCATCGGTCACAAACGGCGCATCGCCGTTCATCCGCAGCGTTGTGGTGCGGCCCATCACGTCCATCGACACCAGGGTTTCCTCAATCAGCGCCTGGCTGCTCTGCCAGCCGAACGGCAGCACCTCAACCGGCAACGGGAAGGCGCCCAGGGTCTCAACCGACTTGCTGGCATCAGCAATCACCACCATCTGGTCCGAGGCAGTGGCCACGATCTTTTCCTGCAGATGCGCGCCGCCGCCGCCCTTGATCAGGTTCAGATCGGCGTCGAACTCATCGGCGCCGTCAATGGTCATATCCAGCCATTTGGCCTCGTCCAGCGACACCACATTGATGCCCACATCCCGCGCCAGCGCGGCAGTGCGGCTGGAGGTCGGCACTGCAGTGATCTTCAGCCCGTCGCGGCTCACCATCTCGCCCAGGCAGCGCACCAGCCAGGCCGCGGTGGAACCGGTGCCAAGGCCGACACGCATGCCATCCTCAACCATTTCAGCCGCTCGTTTGGCAGCAACGAATTTCGCCTTGTCGATGGGCGACAGCTCTCCGGTCATCAGGTGACTCCATGAATACGCATTTGCCGCGGTTATAGGCGGTTTGCCGCCTCTGTGCGAGGGGGCTTGCAGCGGATTCCGGCGCCGCGGCTGGAAATGCGCCGCAGCCGGGCTATTGATTTTCAACTTGGGGGATCAAAACCATGCTGCAATTCGACGAGGAAACCGCCCGTGTGCTGGAAGACGCCTATCAGGGCGCCGATGTGTCGCAGCGGCGGCGGGCCAGTTTCGACGCGCTGACGCCCGAACCGGGCGACCGCATTCTGGATCTGGGCTGCGGCAACGGGCTGCTGACGCTGGAACTGGCCCGCGCTGTCGGCCCGGCCGGCCACGTGACAGGGTTGGACACCAGCCCCGACATGCTGGCCGCCGCCCGCAACCGGTTGGAAGCGCGCGCCAATACCACCCTGGCCGAGGGCGATGCGGCCCGGCTGCCGTTTCAGACGGAAAGCTTTGACAAAGCCGTTTCGCTGCAAGTGTTCGAATATCTGACCGACCGCCGCCTTGCCCTGCGCGCCTTGCACAAGGTGCTGAAGCCCGGCGGGCTGCTGGTGGTTGGCGACATGCATTGGGACACCCTGGCCTGGCACAGCGACAATACCACCCGTATGAACCGGATGCTGGAGGCCTGGAGCCGCCACATGGCGGTGCGCGACCTGCCTGCAAAACTGCCCTCCGAACTGCGCAGCTGCGGATTTGAAATGCAGCGGATGCAGCCGCTTGCAGTCTGCGACACCACCTTGCGCCCGGACGGGCTGGCGGCAATGATGATCCAGCTGATCCGCGCCTTTGCGGTGGATATCGGCGCCACCGACCACGATGACGCCGCCGCCTGGGCGCAGGAACAGCAGGAACTGGCCGCCGAGGGCAGATTCTTCATGTCGCTCACCCATTTTGTCTGCACCGCCCGGCGGCAATAGCCGCCTGAATCGCAGGCAGGAAACCGCCACCCGGCGCCCCGGCAGCAAAAACCTGCATCACAAAGGCGGGTTTCCTATTGGAAACGCCGGAAACGGACACATATTCCGGGCGTCTGCGTCATAATATTGCGTCATGAAACCCGAATACCGCCTGCACTACGCCCCCGACAATGCTTCACTGGTCATCCGGCTGGTGCTGGAGGAGCTTGGCCTGCCGTTTGACGCCGTCCTCGTCGACCGCAAGGCAAAGGCGCAGCGCAGCGCGGACTATCTGGCGCTCAATCCCGGCGGGCTGATCCCGGTGCTGGAAACGCCCGATGGTGCGCTGTTTGAAACCGCCGCCATCCTGCTGTGGCTGGCCGGACGGCACGGCGCGATGGCCCCGGCGGCAGGCACTGCGGACTACGCACCGTTCCTGAAATGGCTGTTCTTTGCCTCCAACACCCTGCATGCTGATCTGCGGATGCTGTTCTATCCGCAAAAATACATCGGCGACGACCCTGCCCAGCAGGCGCAGCTGCAGTCCGTCATCCGCCAGCGGCTGCATCAGCATCTGACCAGTCTCGACCGCGCCGCCGCAGAACGGCCTGCCTGGCTGGCAGCACCCCAGCCCTCGGTTCTGGACTATTACCTGGCCTGCCAGATGCGCTGGATGGGGCTGTATCCTGCCGATGCGGACAGATCCTGGTTCCGCATCGCCGCATACCCCAGCCTGCAGCGCCTTTGCGCCGGGCTGGAGCACCGCTCCGCCGTTACCACCGCGCGCGAGGCCGAGGGCCTCGGCGCCACCCCGTTCACATCCCCTGCCTATGCCAATCCCCCAGAAGGATCAGCCACCTGATGTTCCTCTCCGTTTTCGACATGTTCAAAGTGGGCATCGGCCCGTCCTCCTCGCACACCATGGGGCCGATGGTCGCCGCCGCGCGCTTCCTCGATTTGATGCGCGCCTCGCCGTTTGAATTCCACGGGCTGCGCGCCTCACTGCATGGCTCGCTCGCCTTTACCGGCGTCGGCCACGCCACCGACCGCGCCACCATCCTCGGGCTTGGCGGCTTTGTCGCCCATGACTATGATGACGCCAAGGCCACGGCCTTCCTGGCGGAGCTGGACAAGACGCACACCATGCAGCCCGAAGGCCTGGGGGAGCTGCACTTCGATCCCAAGGCCGACATGATCTTTGACTACGATCACGCGCTGCCGGGCCATTCCAACGGCATGATCCTGATGGCCACCGACGCCCAAGGCGACGTGATCCTGAAGCAGGTCTACTATTCGATCGGCGGCGGCTTTGTCGTCACCGAGGAGGAACACGCCCAGGGTAAGGCGACTGACGAAGGCGATCCCGTCCCCTTCCCGTTCAAATCCGCGGCTGAGATGCTGGAGATGGCGAAATCCAGCGGCAAATCCATTGCCGGCATGAAACGCGCCAATGAAATCGCCCGCGGCTGCGAAGTCAGCCTTGCCAAAGGCACCGCCCGCATCTGGCAGGTGATGAACGACTGCATCAACCGCGGTCTGGAGCGTGACGGCATCCTGCCCGGCGGATTGAAAGTCCGCCGCCGCGCCAAGGGCATCTATGACGCGCTGATGGCCGAACGCGGCATGAACCTGACCGCGCCGCACACCATCAACGACTGGATGAGCGTCTATGCGATGGCGGTGAACGAGGAAAACGCGGCCGGCGGCCAGGTTGTGACTGCCCCGACCAATGGCGCTGCCGGCACCCTGCCCGCGGTGATCCGCTATTACCTCGACCATGTGCCTGGCGCGTCTGAGACCCACATTGAGGACTTCCTGCTGACCGCCGCCGCCATTGCCGGCCTGGTGAAATTCAACGCGTCGATTTCCGGCGCCGAGGCAGGCTGCCAGGCTGAGGTCGGCTCGGCCGCCGCAATGTCCGCCGCAGGGCTTTGCGCTGTCATGGGCGGCACGCCGGAACAGGTGGAAAACGCCGCCGAAATCGCGCTGGAACATCACCTCGGCATGACCTGCGACCCGGTCAAAGGCCTGGTGCAGGTGCCCTGCATCGAGCGCAACGGGCTGGCGGCAATCAAAGCGGTCTCTGCCGCCTCGCTGGCTTTGCGTGGCGACGGCCAGCATTTCGTACCGCTGGACGCCTGCATCGAGACCATGCGCCAGACCGGCGCCGACATGCACGACAAGTACAAGGAAACCTCGCTTGGCGGTCTGGCGGTGAACGTGCCCAACTGCTGAGGCAACGGCGTTTCCGGCAAGGCTAGTGAACCACAAGGCCCGCGCCTGACCGGGGGTAAGGTCAGGCGCGGGCCATATCGCTGCGCGCCACGTCCCAAAGGGGGCCACGCCCCTCCTTTCCCCGCAACTCCAGCTTGCGCCGTACACCGTGCAGGCCTAGCGTGGCACCATGACACAGGACCGCCCCCTCCTCGGCATCGCCCTGATGCTGGGCTTTTGCATGGTTATCCCGCTGGGGGATGCCATCGCAAAACTGCTGACCAACCGGGTGCCGGTCGCCCAGATCGTCTTTTTCCGCTTTGCTGCCCAGGCCGCGCTCCTGCTGCCGCTGGCACTGGCGATGCGGCTGCCGCTCAGCCTGTCGCGCCGGGTGGCACCGCTGCTGCTTTTGCGCACCCTGCTGCAGATGGGCGGCATCGCCGCCATGTTCACCGCCTTTCGCTACCTGCCCTTGGCTGATGCGGTGGCAATTGCCTTTGTGATGCCGTTCCTGATGCTGCTCCTTGGCAAATACGTGCTGCACGAACAGGTCGGCCTGCGCCGCCTCGGCGCCTGCGTGGTGGGCTTTGCCGGCACGCTTCTGGTGATCCAGCCCAGCTTTGCCGCGGTCGGCTGGAACGCGCTTTGGCCGCTGCTGGTGGCGGTGATCTTTGCCCTGTTCATGCTGGTCACCCGCAAGATCGCCAAGGAGACCGATCCCATTTCCCTTCAGGCCGTGTCCGGTGCCATGGGCACGGTGCTGCTGGCGCCAGTGTTCCTGATCGGTGATGCCGCCGGCCTGGCCGCCCTCTCCATCACCGCGCCGCCGCAGGACACCTGGGCGCTGCTGGCCGCCGCCGGCGCCCTGGGCACCGTCGCGCATCTGATGATGACCTGGAGCCTGCGGTTTGCCCCGACCTCCACCCTCGCCTCAATGCAATACCTGGAAATCCCGGTGGCCGTGTTCTTCGGCTGGCTGTTCTTCTATGAACTCCCGAACACCCTCGCGGCCTTTGGCATCCTGCTGACCATCAGTGCCGGTCTCTATGCGGTGCTGCGCGAACGCAAAGCCGCCGAGATTGCAGAACGGATCAATCCCGCCTGACTGCCGCCGCCACCGCAGCCAGCAGCCGCCGCGGCACGATCACCAAGAGCCCCGGCCCCTCCGGCACCAGCCGCAGCGGCCCGGTGGCCCGGTTCGACGTGCCGATCCGCCCCATCGGCGACATCTGCAAGCCATCAATGGGCCACTCCAGCCCCTCGGACCGCCCCTGCACCGCCTGCATCGGAAACAGCGAAATAACCTCCCCCGCCGCCGCCGGCAGGTCCACCGCATGGGTCAGGTGAAAAATCACTTCGGTCTCACCAATCAGCACACAAGGGGTCTGATGCCCCTGCACCAGCGTATTGAACGCCGCCAGCTGGTGATCCACCCGCGCACCCAGAAACCCCACCGCCAGCACCACCGGCGCCGCAATCCCCCGCAGCGCCTTGTCAAAATCGGTGCTGTCCTGCTCGGCCACCGGATGCAGGCACTCCGGCGGCAGACGATCCCGCACATCCTGCGGTAGCGAGTCAAAATCGCCGATCACCGCACTTGGCACACAGCCCGCCGCCAGCACCGCGGCGGCCCCGCCATCGGCCGCCACCAGCACCGGTGCCAGCGCCAGCGCCGCCGCCAGATCATCAGCCCCAAGCGCACCGCCGCCAACCAGGGTGATTGGTTCCAATTCCTCAACAATCAGACGGTTCATGGGGCGCATTCCTGGCAGTTTTGGAAACAGGTCACATTCTGAACACAAAATGATACGATCAATTGCACGGATTCGAGCAAAATTGGTCCCTTCTGCCAATATGGTGAATGGCAACAAATGTGACGAAGACGAGCGAGCTGATGGTACATAACAACAAAGTCTTGACCGTATCCTATGGAACCTTTTCCTGCACTTTGGAAGGGTTTGAGGATTCCTTCGGCACCATGAAGGCAATTGCCGAGTATTTCCGCGACCTTGCGTCGGACGACAGGTATTTCGGGGCCGAGCCGCCCCAGCCTGACGCCGACATGCTGGCCCGCATCGCCCAACGCGAGATTGCCCGCCAGGTCGAGGCCCGCACCAGCGACGGCGGTATCCACCTGCGCGCCGCCACCCCGGCGCTTGGCACCGCTGCAGTTGAACCCCCTGCTCCGGCACAGGCTGTTCCGTCTCAGGCAGCTCCGGCACAGACTGTCCCCGCACCGGCACCTGCCGCGGAACCGGCTGCAGAACAACCCGCCCCGGCAGAAGAACCTGCAGAAACTGCCGTGACCGAGGCCGCCGCAGAAGAAACCACAGCAGCAGACACGATTGCTGCCGAAGCCTCCGATTCTGCCGCCGAGGCCGTTGCAGACGAAGCCCAATCCGCAGCAGCAGAAATTGAGGAAGCCGAAGCCGAAGCCGAAGCCGAAGCCGAAGCCGAAGCCGAAGCCGAAGCCGAAGAAACCATCGCCGCGGTGCTGGAAACCGCAAGCGAAGATGTGCAGGCCGCCGAAGACAGTGCCCCCGAAGTCGAACTGCTCGAAGTCAATGAAGCCGCTGCCGCTGAGGTTAACACCCCCAGGGAAGCAAAGGCCGAAGCCGCTCCGCGCGCCGGAAAAGACGCCGGAATGGACACCGGCGAAGACACCGTGCCGGCCGCAGACAGCATCGCCGCCAAACTGCAGCGCATCCGTGCCGTGGTGGCACAGACCCCGGACGAAGACTTCACCGAAGACGAACATGCCGACGACGTGCTGGAAAGCGCCGCCGAGGACATCTCAAACGCGCTGCTGGAGGATGACGTCGACGGCGCACAGGGCTTCGATGATGAAGACAACGATGCAATCGCCAAGGCACTGGACCGCCTGGACCTGAACACCGGGGCCGCCTCTGCAAGCGATGCCCCGGCACAAGACAGCGACAGCCTGTTTGTCGGCCTGCAGGATAAAGACAATGCGCCGGCTGCAGCGGACGCCAGCGAAATCACAGACAGCCGCGGCGCCGAAAACCTCCTGGCCGGCAGCGCCGAAGACGAAGCCGCCGCTGCCAAACCTGCCCCCGCCCGTCCGGCGCGGGTGCGCATCACCAAGGTGAAACGCGCCGACTTTGACAAGGCGGTCGCGTCCGGCCGGCTGGAAGAAGCCAAAGCCAGCGAAGACCCCGCGCCCGGGCAGCCGCCCCTGTCGCAGGAAGACGAAGCCGACCTGATGCGCGAACTGGCTGTGGTGGAGGCCGAGATCCTGGCCGCTTCCGAAGATCAGGACGCCGGGGATTCCGCCGTCCAGTCCACGGCCCAGTCCGCAGCAGCCAGCCTGGCGGACAGCGATGTCTCCCGGCTGATGGCCGCCGCCGACGAAAAACTCGAAGACCCTGACACCGCCTCTTCCCGCGAGGCTTACAGCCAGTTGCGCGGCGCTGTCGCCGCCACCAAGGCCGAAGGCTCTGCCGCCGGCACCACAGGCAGCGATGGCGCCAAGCCTTACCGCGAAGACCTGGCCAGCGTGGTCCGCCCGCGCCGCCCGGAGTCCCGCCCGAACGCCTCGGAACGTCCGTCCGGCCCGGCCTCCCGCCCGGCCCCGCTGAAACTGGTGGCTGAACAGCGCATTGACGAAGGCAGCACTCCGCAGCAGCCGGTGCGCCCGCGCCGGGTCTCGGCTGCGGTTCTGGGCGACGAGACCGAAGGCAGCAGCGGTTTTGCCTCCTACGCCGCCGAACGCGGCGCCGCCGAGCTGCATGAGCTGCTGGAAGCGGCCGCCGCCTACATGAGCTTTGTCGAAGGCCGCGACCACTTCTCGCGCCCGCAGCTGATGAACAAGGTGCGCAGCGCCGGCAGCAGCGACTTCAACCGCGAAGACGGGCTGCGTTCTTTCGGCCAGCTCTTGCGCGACGGCAAGATCGAACGCTCCGGCAACGGCCAGTTCACCGCCTCCGGCGACATCGGCTTCAAGCCCGGCAAACGCGCCGCAGGCTGAACGCCCCGGCAAACAGACCAAAAAAGGCGGCCATTGCGGGCCGCCTTTTCAGTTTCCGAACCGGATCCTGCTTCATCTTTGCCGAAATACTCCGGGGTGAATTGGCCGGAGGCCAAAAGGGGCAGCGCCCCTCTTCTTTCAAGCCTGCGGCGCAGCGCCCCTCACCTTATTCCTGTTCCGCGCCCGGATCTTCCTTGCCGACACCGCGGAACACAAATTTGAACGGCAGCACCCAGACAACCCCCAGCGCTACATAAATCAGCAGCTCCAGCCACAACGGCGGCCGGTCCAGCAAATTCATCACCGTGACCGCAGCCACGATGTAAACCGGCATCCCGACCAGTAGGATCACCAGTGCCCAGCGCCGCCGGGCCTTATAGCTCAGGCCTGTTTCCTCAGCCATCAGTCGGCAAAGGGATCGGTCACCAGAATGGTGTCGTCCCGCTCCGGGCTGGTGGACAGCAATGCCACCGGGCAATCAATCAGCTCTTCCACGCGTTTCACGTATTTGATCGCATTGGCCGGCAGGTCGTTCCAGCTGCGCGCGCCTTCGGTGCTTTCGCTCCAGCCCGGCATTTCCTCGTAGATCGGGGTGCAGCGGGCCTGGCTGTCGGCAGCCGTCGGCAGGTAATCCAGGCGCTCGCCGTCCAGATCATAGCCCACACAGATCTTCAGGGTCTCGAACCCGTCCAGCACATCCAGCTTGGTCAGCGAAATACCGTTGATGCCGGAGGTGGCGCAGGTCTGGCGCACCAGACAGGCATCAAACCAGCCGCAACGGCGCTGGCGTCCGGTGGTGGTGCCGAACTCATGGCCGCGCTCACCCAGACGCTGGCCGTCCGCATCCGGCGTGCCATCGGCCTGCAACAGCTCAGTCGGGAACGGGCCTTCGCCAACCCGTGTGGTATAGGCCTTCACAATGCCCAGCACATAATCGATCGAGCCGGGGCCGATGCCCACACCAGTTGCCGCCTGGCCTGCAATCACATTCGACGAGGTCACAAACGGATAGGTGCCGAAATCAATGTCCAGCAACGCGCCTTGCGCCCCTTCAAACAGGATCCGCTTGCCCGCCTTGCGTTTCTCGTTCAGCACTTTCCAGACCGGCGCCGCATAGGGCAGGATCTTCGGTGCGATCTCTTTCAGCTGTTCGATCAGCGCGTCGCGGTCAACGGCATCAACGCCCAGCCCCTTGCGCAGCGGATCATGATGCTGCAGCGCCCGGTCAACGCGGGCAATCAGCGTCGCCTCATCGGCCAGATCGGCCACGCGGATCGCCCGGCGGCCCACTTTGTCCTCGTAACACGGGCCAATGCCGCGGCCGGTGGTGCCGATCTTGGTGCCTTTACTGGCCGCCTCTTCGCGCGCCCGGTCCAATTCACCATGCAGCGGCAGGATCAGCGGCGTGTTTTCCGCTACCATCAGCGTATCCGGGGTGATCTCAACACCCTGCGCCTGGACCGTGGCGATTTCTTTCATCAGGTGCCAGGGATCCAGCACCACACCGTTGCCGATGACGCTCAGCTTGCCGCCGCGCACCACGCCCGAGGGCAGCGCGTGCAGCTTGTAGACCTTGCCGTCAATGACGAGCGTATGGCCGGCGTTATGGCCGCCCTGGAAGCGCGCGATCACGTCTGCACGCTCGCTCAGCCAATCCACGATCTTGCCTTTCCCTTCGTCGCCCCACTGGGCGCCGACTACGACGACATTGGCCATATCCGGTCCTTTACAGTCTTGGTTCAAACCCACGCTCATATAGCGATGCTGCACCGGCAGGGGAACCGGTTTTTCGCGGCACGGGGCGGTATGACCTGGATTTCAGCCAATCACCAAGGGCTGCACCTGCCTGGGCGGGCGCGAATGCGCCTGCCGGGGGGCAGGCAGGCGCAGCCCGGCGATGCCGCCGGGCGATTCCCTTTTGCATCAGCTTGAAACATCCCTCCCGCCTGAAGCGGCAGAACGGGCCGCCTCGACACAAGGATAAGCGCCCGCCCAGGGGGGGCGCCCCCGGAGACCGGTCCCGATAACAAGGGGGGCGCGCAGGAATTCCTGTCCGAGCAGGCCCGAAGCGGTCTGTCCATCCTCTGCCCAGCGGCGCTGCCATCCTTAACCGGATCAGCGCGAACATACCGAAGACTAGAAACCCAAAAACCGCCCGAGGCATAACGCCCCCGGCGGCCATCCCTGCTGCGCGTTCAGCCCTGCAGCCGCACCGGCGCGCCGTGCGGGGTCGACAGATAGGCCGCCTCCCAGCGGCTGCGCATCACCTCGGCCTCCGCGCGCGATGCCGCGCCCTCTTCGGCCAGAAACAGCTCCAGCGTTTCCAGCCAGGCGCGAAAATAATCCTCGCCGCCGTCCAGATCGCGGCTGACGCCATGGCGCTGCAAAGTGGCCGAGAACCGTTCGACCCATGCGCCCCAGGTAAACCGCCCGGCTTCGTTCAAATGCACCGTCAATGCAAAGACCTGCGCATGCCATGGCTCGGCAAAGACCGGCTCCGGCGCGGCCACCTCAGGACACCCGCTCATAGTGCCTCCAGATAGCTTTGCCACAGGTCCAGCACCACCTCGTCCTCGGGGTGTTCGCGATGTGCCCACAAGGTGCACGCCGAAAACCGTACCGCATACAGCGGCTCCGGTGCCTCGCCCAATCCATGCGCGTTGCTGTCAGGAAATACATGGGTGCCATGCAGCCGCAGGACATAGCCGCGCGCCCCGGCGGCATATTGCGGCAGCCGCGTGTGGCCGCCATCCGCCAGCACGCTGTCAGCAGGGATTCGCACCCGCACCGCCTGCCCCGGATGAAACCGCGGCTTCGGCCCGCCCTCCCGGTTTGCCGGCCCTCCCCTGGCCAGCGCAGCCGCCACCGCGTCCGCCTTCAACGCCCGCTCCGCCAGCCCGTGCAGCCCCGCAGCCCCCTGCCCTTGCAGGTCTTCGTGCGTCAGCACGCCTTTCTCCACCAGCAGATCCGCCAGCGCCGAGATCCATTTCTCGTAATAGGAAAACCGCGTGTAATCCTGCGGTGACAGCTTCTCCCGCGCGTGGCGGGAGGTGTCGATATTCCACTGCCCCAAGGCGCCGCAGGCCAGCGTCACTGCCAGGGCGCGGGCATGCCAGTCCTCGGCAAAAACCGGCGCGTCCTCCGCCTCCGGCACCACCGGCCCGTCACCGAATCGCCCGCCCATGTCATGCACACGGGTCATGCCGGCACCTCCCCCGGCTGCCGCGCCAGGCCGGTGCCGATCATGCTGTCGCGGGTCACCAGCGCCGCCAGATCATCTTCATTCAGCCCGTCCGTGCCTTCGGGCTGCATCGGCAGCACCAGATAGCGGACCTCAGCCGTCGAATCCCAGACCCGCACAGCCGTGCCCTCAGGCAAGGTCACGCCGAAATCCGCCAGAACTTTCCGCGGCTCGCGCACCGCGCGGGCGCGATAGGCGTCGGACTTATACCAGCCCGGCGGAATACCCAGCAAAGGCCACGGGTAACAGCTGCACAGCGTACAGACGACCATATTGTGCTGCAGGGCCGTATTCTCCACCACCACCATATGCTCGCCTTGGCGGCCATAAAACCCAAGGTCCGCCAGCACCGGATCAGCATCTGCCAGCAGCGCTGCCTTGAACTCCGGATCGCTCCAGGCGCGCGCCACCACCCGGGCGCCGTTCTGCGGGCCGATCCTGTTTTGATATGTATCAATGATCTCCTCCAGTGCGGCGGGATCAATCAGCCCCTTTTGAGTGAGAATCGTTTCCAGCGCCTTGACCCGCAAAGCAGGGTCAGGCGGCAAAAGGGCATGCGGGTGGTCGGGGTGATCATGAGGCATACCCCATGCTGCGCCGCTGCAGGAGGCCTGTCCAGTCATGTTTCATGATGCAAACATTCACGTAGCGTGACGTCCGGGACGGTTCACGGCAGGGGCTGCAACTCCGCCCTTGCCCCCCCGGTCAATCTTGCCTATTTACCGCCCGATACTCAGCCAACCGCCGCAGGGGCCCATGGAAAACGTTGTTCTCATCATCCATCTTCTTTTGGCTCTCGGCCTGATTGCAGTTGTTCTGCTGCAGCGCTCCGAAGGCGGCGGCCTTGGCATGGGCGGCGGCGGCGGCGGTGCTGTCTCCGGCCGCGCGGCAGCCACTGCGCTTAGCCGGCTGACCTGGATCCTGGCCATTGCCTTTATCTGCACCTCGATCACCCTGACCATCATGGCCGCGCAGAAATCCGCAGGCGCCTCGGTCACCGACCGTCTGGCAGTGCCGCAGGCCGAAGAGCAGGGCGACGCTCCGGCAGTCCCGCTGGGCAGCGATCTTCTGCCGCCTTCTGAGGGCGACAACGCTCCGCTGGTTCCCAGCGCAGACTGACACACTACACCTTGAGAGGGTTTTAGGAACCGCAACAGCATCTTGCGGTTCCCTTGCGTTGTTTGCGCGAATCCTTTATATATGAAGTCCCGTGATGCTGCGGTTTTTGGGGTGATTCCAATCACCGCCGGGCAGCTGAAATCTGACTTCTCACGGGGGCAGCCGAATACATATGGCGCGTTTTATCTTCATCACCGGCGGTGTTGTTTCATCCTTGGGCAAAGGCCTGGCTTCGGCCGCGCTTGGCGCCCTTCTGCAGGCGCGGGGCTACTCGGTCCGCCTGCGCAAGCTGGACCCCTATCTGAACGTCGATCCGGGCACGATGAGCCCGTTTGAACACGGCGAGGTCTTTGTCACCGACGATGGCGCCGAGACCGATCTGGATCTCGGCCATTACGAACGGTTCACCGGGGTGCCTGCGCGCAAGACCGACTCGATTTCGTCAGGCCGGATCTACACCAACGTGCTGGAAAAAGAGCGCCGCGGCGACTATCTGGGCAAGACCATCCAGGTCATTCCGCATGTCACCAACGAGATCAAGGATTTCATCTCGATCGGCGAGGATGAGGTCGACTTCATGCTCTGTGAAATCGGCGGCACCGTCGGCGACATCGAAGGCCTGCCCTTCTTTGAAGCGATCCGCCAGTTCGCCCAGGACAAGCCGCGCGGCCAGTGCCTGTTCATGCACCTGACCCTGCTGCCCTATATCAAGGCCAGCGGCGAGCTGAAAACCAAACCGACCCAGCACTCGGTCAAGGAGCTGCGCTCAATCGGGCTGGCGCCGGACATTCTGGTCTGCCGTTCCGAAGGCCCGATCCCGAAAAAAGAGCGCGAAAAGCTGGCGCTGTTCTGCAACGTGCGCCCCGACAGCGTGATTGCCGCGCAGGATCTGAAATCAATCTACGAGGCGCCGCTGGCCTATCACCGCGAAGGCATGGATCAGGCGGTTCTAGATGCGTTCGGTATCTCCCCTGCCCCCAAGCCGAACCTGGCCCGCTGGGAAGATGTGGCAGACCGCATCTACAACCCCGAAGGCGAAGTGAAAGTGGCCATTGTCGGCAAATACACCCAGCTGGAAGACGCCTATAAATCCATCGCCGAGGCGCTGACCCATGGCGGCATGTCGAACCGGGTCAAGGTCAAGATCGAATGGGTCGACGCCGAGCTGTTCGACAAGGAAGACGCCGCCCCCTATCTGCAGGGTTACCACGCGATCCTGGTCCCCGGCGGTTTTGGCGAGCGCGGCACCGAGGGCAAGATCAAAGCGGCGCAATATGCCCGCGAAAACGACGTCCCCTACCTGGGCATCTGCCTGGGCATGCAGATGGCCGTGATCGAGGCTGCGCGCAATGTGGCGGGCATTACCGAGGCTGGTTCGGAAGAATTCGACCATGAGGCCGGCAAGAAACGGTTCGAGCCGGTGGTCTATCACCTGAAGGAATGGGTGCAGGGCAACCACAAGATCAGCCGCAAGGCGGATGACGACAAGGGCGGCACCATGCGCCTGGGCGCCTATGACGCGGCACTGACCGAAGGCTCCAAGGTCGCCGCCGCCTATGGCAGCACCCACATCGAGGAGCGCCACCGCCACCGCTATGAGGTGGACATCAAATACCGCGAGAAGCTGGAAGAATGCGGGCTGAACTTCTCGGGCATGTCGCCCGACGGCCGCCTGCCGGAGATCGTGGAATGGAAAGACCATCCGTGGTTTATCGGCGTGCAATTCCACCCGGAGCTGAAGTCCAAACCTTTTGCGCCGCACCCGCTGTTCGACGATTTCGTCCGCGCAGCCAAAGACACCTCGCGTCTGGTCTGAGCTGTTGCGCGGCAGGCGGGTGTTCTCCCGCCTGTTGCTTGGCTCATGACACATGAGCCGCACCAGTTGGGCCCTGCGCCGCTGCGCGGCGCAGGGAGAAACCGGAAAAAGGCGGGCCATCGGCCCGCCTTTTGCATTTTAACTGGTTGGTTTCAGGTTGGTTTCCGGCCGGATTCAGAAACCGTGCATCCGCTTGGCCCATTGATAGGCCACCACCAGCCCCTTCATCCGCGGCAGCATCAACAGCGACGCGCCGACCGTGATCACCGACATGATGATCGCCAAGGTCCAGGGATCCGGGCGCAGCTGGGTGTAAACAATGTGCAGCGCAAAACCGAGAATGTGGCCCACCACCAGAATGGTCAGATAGGCCGGCCCGTCATCAGCGCGCTGGTGGTGCAGCTCTTGGCCGCATTCGCTGCAGCTGTCGTTCACCTTGAGATAGCTGTGCAAGAGCTTGCCCTCGCCGCAGTTCGGGCAGCGCAGCCGCAGCCCCTTCAGCAAGGCGGGTTTCATCTCCCGCTGGTCCTGTTGCAAAACATCCATCCCGGTCATCGCACGTCTCCTTGGGGTTTGCGGCCTGATACTGCGATTCCGGGATTGATTGCAATCAATTTGCAAACATTGACATTGCATTTATTGACGCACTCCATCATTGAACCAATCAATGATGGAACAATCACCCCAGGAGATTCCGCCGATGAAGCAGTGGACCCCGGCCCGTCTGGCCAATGCAAAGCCCCGCTATCTGGAGCTGGCCGAGGCGATCAAATCCGACATCGACACCGGCGTGCTGGCGCCCGGCGACCGGCTGCCGCCCCAGCGGCGGGTGGCGCAGGATCTGGGGGTGGATTTCTCAACCGTATCGCGCGGCTATGCCGAGGCGGTGCGGTGCGGCTATATCGAAAGCTTTGTCGGCCGCGGCACCTTTGTGAAGGCGCCGGACGCTCTGCCGGCACGCCCCGATCCGCGCCGGGCGCTGGAAGAAGACCCGATGATGAACATGCCGCCGGAGCCGGATGACCCGGCCTTGCTGGCGCGAATGCAAAAAGGGCTTGAGCATGTCTCGGCCAATTTGCTGCCGCTGTTGCGCTATCAATCGGTCACCGGCAGCCCGCAGGACCGGGCCATTGCGGCGGATTGGATGCAGGCAAACGGCCTGCCCTGCGCACCGGAGCGGCTGGCGGTCACGCCGGGTTCTCATGCCAGTCTTTATGCAATTCTCACGGTGCTGTGCGAGCCGGGTTCAACCGTGTTGTGCGAAGATGTGACCTATCCCGGGCTGCGCTCGATTGCGGCGCGGCTGGGGATCCGGCTGATCGGACTGGCCGGCGACCGTGACGGCATCCTGCCGGAGGCGCTGGAAAAAGCGGTCACCGACCACTGGCCGGCAGCGCTGTACCTGAACCCGACGCTGCAGAACCCGACCACCCGCACCATGCCCAGCCACCGGCGTCAGGAGGTGGCGGCAGTGCTGCAAAAACATGATCTGCCGCTGATCGAAGACGACGCCTATTGCTTCGTTGCCGAGGATGTGCCTGCCGCCATAAGCAGCCTGATCCCGGATCTGAGCTGGCATATCGCGGGCCTGTCCAAATGTTTCGGCGCCGGGTTGCGGCTGGCTTATACCACGGTGCCCAAGCGCGGCCTGATGGGGCAGTTCTCACAAGCAATGCGGTCGATGCATGTGATGGTGTCGCCGCTGAACCTGGCGCTGCTGGGCCGCTGGATCGAGGATGGCACCGCGGCGGAAATTCAGGGTTTTGTCCGCAAGGCCGCAGCAGTGCGGCAGGCGCTGGCGGCTGAGGTGCTGCAGGAGTGCTTTACCGTTGCGGATCCGCTGGCCTTCAACCTTTGGCTTACCCTGCCCCGCGGCACCAGCCGGGCCGAGGTAATGGGCCGCATGGCAGGCCGCCAGATCGGCATCATGCCAAGCGATGCTTTCACCGTGACCGGCCTGCCGGAGGAAGCGGTTAGGGTCTGCCTGGGCGGCCCCATTGCAATGGGCGAATTGCACGAGGATCTGATAGCGCTGAATGACGCAGTCACCCGCAAGGACTGGCTGGGCTGACCCGCGGGTGGTACGCTGGCGCGGCAACCCAAGAGGCCCCGCATGATCCGCGCCTTCCGCAATCTGATTGAACGGCAGCTGGCCAAGGCCCAGGCCGAAGGGCAGCTGCAGGGACTGGCGGGCGAAGGCAAGCCCTTGCCCGGCCGCAGCGGCGAGGCGCATGTGGATGCGGGGCTGGCGGCAGGAATGCGGATCATGGCACAGGCCGGCGTGGTGCCTGAGGAATTCACATTGAAAGAACAACTGGCCGCGGCCCGCAAGGGTTATGCGGCATTGACGGATGCGGCGGCACGCAAGGCGGCGATGGCGCGGATCTCGGATCTGGAAATGCGCTATAATATGGCGCGGGATGCGCGGAAATCCTTCTTCCGTTAGCGCAACACCCCGTTGTTTCCTGCCGGATTCGCGGTATAGACAGCGCCAAGACAGACCATTCCCAAGAAGAGTGACGCATTATGGCAAAAGACGCTTCCGTACAGCAGGCACAACTCGACCGTATCGCAGCCGGCAAGGGCTTCATTGCGGCGCTGGACCAATCCGGCGGCTCGACCCCCAAGGCGCTGGCGCTGTATGGCGTGACCGGGGACGCCTTTTCAAACGACGACGAGATGTTCGCCGAGATCCACAAGATGCGCACCCGCATCATCACCTCGCCGAGCTTTGGCAAGGAGCGTATCCTGGGAGCGATCCTGTTTGAGAAGACGATGGATGGCGAGATCGACGGCACCCCCACTGCGGACTTCCTGTGGAACAGCTGCGGTGTGGTGCCGTTCCTGAAGGTCGACAAGGGCCTGGCGGATGAAGCGGACGGCGTGCAGATGATGAAGCCGATGCCGGAGCTGGACGCGTTGCTGGCGCGGGCCAACACCAAGGGTATTTTCGGCACCAAGATGCGGTCGGTGGTCAAAGACGCCAATGCCGCGGGCATCAAGGCGGTTGTCGCGCAGCAGTTCGACGTCGGCCAGCAGATCGTTGCAGCCGGTCTGGTGCCGATCATCGAGCCGGAAGTGGACATCAACTCTGCCACCAAGGCCGAAGCCGAAGACATCCTGAAGGCAGAGATCAAGGCCCAGCTGGACGCCCTGCCCGAAGGCACCAAAGTGGCGCTGAAACTAACCATCCCGAGCCAGGCGGGCCTCTATGATGATCTGGCCGACCACGCCAATGTTGTTCGCGTTGTGGCGCTGTCGGGCGGCTATACCACCGACGACGCCTGCGCGCGCCTGTCGCAGAATGCCAAGATGATCGCCTCCTTCAGCCGCGCGCTGACCGAGGGCCTGAACGTTGCTATGTCTGACGCGGACTATGACGCCGCTCTGGGTGCGAATATCTCCAAGATCTACGACGCGTCGCTGTAAGCCCGCCGCAGATCTATTGAATGGAAAGCCGCGCCTGCACCGGGCGCGGCTTTTTTCATGGCCGGAAGATCAGAGGGCAAGATCAAAGACCCGGTTCAGAGACCGGTGCGCCCGGCGCAGCAGACCGCCAGCACCAGCCCGGCGCCGCTGAGGAAGGGCAGCCAGAAAAACCGCAATGCCGCCAGGGTGAACCAGCCGGGCTGATCCTCGGCCGGCTGGCCTGCGCCGCCGAGCCAGGCCCAGAACACCAGCGCCGAGGCCGAGATCACCACCCCGCTGAAGGCGAGCAGCCAGCGGGCAGAGCTAGGCATCGCACCCTCCGCTGCTGGGGGCCTGCGGCTGGCGGCGAGCCTTCCGCTCACGCTGCCTCGGTCAGCGACGGGTGCAGGCCGGTGCAGCTGACCTTGTTTTCATTGGCCGCCAAGTAGCGCTGCGCCTCCTCGCGATCCCCGAAGCACAGGGCCTCGTCATAAAAATAGGTGATCCGGTCGCCGGTCCGGGACAGCAGGGCGCCGCTTTCGAACAGAATAAACCACTTCTTACGCACCAGTTGCATCAGCCTCACTCCTTTCTGAAGCCCGGCTATGGAGCATATCCTGCGCCAGCCGGTTCTACTGCATTTCATCAGGGTGCAAACAGCCATCCGGTGCCCGTGCGGGCCGCCCGGCAGCAGATTTCCAAATGCTGGATTGGCCTGTTTTGCGCCCTGCTGAAGGCAGAATTCGCCCGCAAATATTGCCAAAAGGTTAACAGGTGTTTCTGTTGATTTTACGCGGCGTTATTCTGCCGGCGGGCAGCGGATTCCCGCTGGCATCGGCGGATTTTCGGAAAAATTGGCGAAAAACCGCTGTTGCGGTTTCTGAAGGCCCGCCGGCAGCGAAGCGCCCGTTCCGGGCGCTGCCTCCGGCGGGGATATTTACAGCCAGAAGAAGCTTTTGGAATTCCGGTTCAGCACCACGCGGACGGCGGCACGGGGCGGAGAAGAATCCTCCCTGGCAGGGCTCAGCCGAAATCCGGCGGGCGTTTTTGCAACTGCGCCGCGACGGCCTCCATCTGATCCGGCTTGCCGATCAGGTCCAGCTGTCCTGCGCTTTCGGCCAGCAGCACATCGGCCTGGGCGGCACCGCTTTCGGCAAAGGCGATCATGCGTTTGGCAGCGCGGATGGCGGAGGGGCTTTTTGCTGCGATCACGGTGGCCAGTTCCTGGGCGCGGGCAAGCGGACTGTCTGCCAGTTCGCTCACCAGCCCCCAGTCCATCGCCTGCGGGGCGGCGATTTTTTCAGCCGTGTAAGTGAGCCGGCGCAAAACGTCCGAGCGCAGCAGCCGCGGCAGCAGCGCCATGCCGCCCATATCCGGGATCAGCCCCCATTTCATCTCCATCACCGACAGCTGCGCCTCGGGGTGGGCAATGCGGATGTCGGCGCCCAGCGCGATCTGCAGCCCGCCGCCGAAACAGGCGCCGTGAATGGCGGCGATCACCGGCACCGGCATCCGGCGCCAGACCATCGCCACCTCCTGGAACGCGTTGGCGTCGTGGTGGGTGCGCTCCATAATCAGGGTGCTGAGGTCGCGCTGCGCAAAGCCGGCCAGAGCGGCCATGTCGAGACCGGCGCAGAAGCTGTTGCCGCTGCCTGCCAGCACCACAGCGCGGGCGTCCGATTCCGCCACCTCCTGGCCGGCGGTGATGATTGCCTCGATCATCTCCTCGTCCAGGGCGTTGTGCTTGTCCGGGCGGGCAAGCGTGACATAGGCGATGTGGTCCTTGTAGCCGGTGGTGACGCGTGCCATGGTTTGTTCCCCGCTGCTGATCTGCCGCCAGCCTGCCCCGGCAACGGACGGGATGCCAGCCCAACGTGGGGGAAAGGTCAGGGCTGCAATGGCATTCGGGCGAACCAGGGCGAATCGAGTGTCATCACGTAAAGCTGCCCGCCTGCCAGCTTGCCGCCGGTGGTGACGCCAAGGCGCCCGTCCGGGTCCTGCAGCGTGCGCAAGGTCTTCCCCTGCCCGTCGAACTGCATCAGCATGCCGCGATGCACCGGCGCCGGGCGCACCATCGGTCCCAGCCGCCAGATCAGTTTGCGCAATGCCGGGTATGGCATCAGCTTTTCCGACGGCAGGCGCGGGCTGGCAAAGGCGAGCCAATAGGTACCGTCGCCCTGGCCTTCAAGGTTGTCGGGATAGCCGGGGAGATTATCAAGAAAGACCTCTTGCTGGCCCGCCCTGTCCCCCTTGAGCCAAAGCCGGTGGATACGGGCGCGGCCGGTTTCGTTGATCAAGAGGAAGTCTTCGTCCGGGGATAGGGCGATACCATTGGTGTAGACAAAGCCTGCGGCGAGCTTTTCTACGCTGCCGTCAGGCGCCAAGCGGGCGACATAGCCGCTGTCCGAATGTTCCCAGATAGTGAGGATCGAGGTGGGTTTGGTGCCGCCCATGGTTTCCGGGTCGAAGCGGTCGGAAGAGTTGGAGAAATAGACGGTGCCGTCCCGTGCCACATCAAGCTGGTTGGCATAGATGATGGGGGCGCCGCCCACGCTGTCTGCCAGCACTTCCAGGGTGCCGGGGCCGGACCAGCGCAGGATGCCGCGGAAGCTGTCGGCGATGTAAAGCGCGCCGTCCGGCCCGGCCTTCAGCCCCAGCGGGCGGCCGCCCAAGCGGTCGGCCAGCACAGGTTCTGCCCCGTCGATCCGGTAGAGATTTCCGGACAGGCTAGTGGTGTAGACCGCACCGTCCGGGAGTTCGGCCAGGTCTTCGGGGCCTGCTTCGCCATCGGGCAGTGTGATCAGCTCTGCCGCATCCAGGGCGCGGTTTTCGGCGTAGGCACCGGTAAAACCCGGCGCTGCGGGCGGATTGTAAGCCACCGGGTCCACCGGCACCGGCCAGAACAACAGGTAGCCCAGGGCGGCGGCCAGCACGGCCAGAACAATGCGCATGAAAGAATCCTCTGGAAATCCGGGTGTAATCTGCGCGGCAGGGAACGGTGACGCAAGCCTTGCCCCGTTTGCGGGCTTGGGGTTATCTGCGGCCATGACTGGTCCCCGCTATACCCCGCTTGCGCTCTCCCTGCCCGCCACCGTGCCGTTTGTCGGCCCCGAAACGCAGGAGCGTGAGCGCGGCGCGCCTTTTGCGGCGCGGCTGGGGGCGAATGAGAACATATTCGGCCCCTCGCCCAAAGCAGTTGAGGCAATGGCCAAAGCGGCGGCGGAGATCTGGAAATACGGCGATGCGCAAAGCCATGATCTGCGTCAGGCGCTATCGGCACATCATGGGGTGGTGCCGGAGCATATCATTGTCGGTGAAGGTATCGACGGGTTGCTCGGCTATCTGGTGCGGCTGCTGATCGGGCCGGGCGATGCGGTTGTGACCTCGCTGGGGGCCTATCCGACGTTCAATTACCATGCCGCGGGGTTTGGCGGGGTGCTGCACACGGTGCCCTACAAGAATGACCGCGAGGATTTTGAGGCATTGTTTAACAGGGCGGCGGAGGTGGATGCCAAGATCGTCTATCTGGCCAATCCGGACAATCCGATGGGCAGCTGGCACCGGGGCGCCGATATTGCCGCAGCGCTGGACCACCTTCCGGAGGGCTGCCTGCTGCTGCTGGACGAGGCTTATGTGGAATGCGCGCCCGAGGGCACTGCGGCACCTATAAGCGCCGATGATGCGCGGGTGATCCGGATGCGGACGTTCTCGAAGGCCTATGGCATGGCCGGCGCACGGGTGGGTTATGCCATCGGCCACCCGGAGCTGATCTCTGCCTTCAACAAGGTGCGCAATCATTTCGGCATGAACCGGGCGGCACAGGCCGGCGCATTGGCGGCCTTGCAGGATCAGGACTGGCTGGCGCAGGTGCTGGGGCAGATCGCGGGCGCTCGGCGCCGGATTGCGAAGATTGCGGCAGCAAACGGGCTGAGCGCCCTGCCCTCGGCCACCAATTTCGTGGCCATTGATTGCGGCAAGGACGGAGTGTTTGCCAAGGCGGTTCTGGATGGTCTGGTGGATCAGGGGATTTTTGTGCGGATGCCCTTTGCCGCGCCGCAAAACCGCTGCATCCGGGTGAGCTGCGGGCCGGAAGCGGAGCTGGATGGCTTTGCCGCGGCCCTGCCGCGGGCTTTGGCATCGGCACGGGGTGGCTGAATTTTGCCAACCGCCGCCGGATCGCGGCAGTTTTACCGGACATTCACCACTCCTGGACTACCATTTTGGAGTAGAACCGGGAGAATTGTCATGCGTGACCCTGAACTGCCGGCCAACATGCCGGATTTCTTCACTGCCGCAATCACCTTTGCCGGAATCAACCTGATGTGGATCTTCTTTGTGGTCTGGGTGATGTACGGAATGGTGCCTGTTATGGTGCTGGCGGTGCTGATCAACCATCTAATCACCAGGCTGGATATCCGCCTGAATACACGGAAGGCGTAACCCCGCCTTCTGCCTGTTTCTGAACGGCTGCTAGCGTGCGGCCAGGGTTGTTGCAGCCGCGTCCAGCGCGCCCGGCCCGTGCGGAATGCCCAGCGCCTTGAGACCGGTGTCGATGCCGCCCAGCAGGCCCATCGCCATATGGCCGTTCACATGACCCATATGGCCCAGCCGGAAAAACCCGTGCCAGTCCGGGCTGTTTGGCGCCGCCATGCCAAGGCCGATGCCCAGCGTCAGGCCCAGGTGCTGTTCCAGCCACATGCGCAGTTCGGTGCCCAGCGGCGATCCGATATGCAGCGCCGTGACCGCATTTGAGCGCAAGGTCCGGTCCGGCACGTTCATGCGCAACGGGCCTGCGCTGCTCCAGGCCTCGCAGGCGGCCCAAATGGTGCGGGCCAGTCGGGCGTGGCGGTTCCAGACATTTTCGATCCCCTCGGCGTGGATCATGTCCAGCGCGGCGCGCAGGCCATAAAGGTGATGGGTGGGCGCGGTGCCGCCGAAATACTGATAGAACTCAGCCGGATTGGCGCGCGGCACCCAGTCCCAGTAGCGGCTGATCCGCGGCAGGGCTTTGCGGGCAGCGGCGGCCCGGTCATTGAAGAAGACAAAGCCAAGGCCCGGCGGCACCATCAGCCCCTTCTGGCAGGCGGAGACCATCACATCGACGCCCCAGGCATCCATCTCGAACCGCTCACAGCCCAATGAGGCGATGCAATCGGCCATCAGCAATGCCGGATGGCCCGCCGCATCCAGAATGCCGCGCAGGGCGGCCACATCGTTGCGGATCGAACTGGATGTATCCACATGCACGCCCAGCACCGCCTTGATGCGGTGGTCCCTGTCCGCGGCGATCCGTTCGGCAATTCGGTCCAGGTCCCAGGGCGCGTGATTGCCGAAATCGAGAACCTCAGCCTCGATCCCCAGCCCTTCGGCCATTTCCGACCAGCCGATCGCAAAACGGCCCGAGGAAGGCACCAGCACCAGGTCGCCCGGCCGCAGCGTGTTCTGCAGTGCCGCCTCCCAGGCGCCGTGGCCGTTGGAGATATAGATCGCAACCTGATGCCGGGTGCGGGCGATCCGCTGCAGATCCGGGATCAGGGTGGCGGTCATTTCGACCAGATCACCGGCATATATGTTGGGAGAGGCCCGGTGCATCGCCTGCAGCACCTGGTCCGGCACCACCGATGGGCCCGGAATGGCCAGATAAGACCGGCCTGCCGATATGTTCACTGATCCGCTCATGGGCAATGTTCCTTGCAGCGCAGACGCCATCGCGCGCCGCGGTTGATCCTTTGCGGCACAGTAGCCGGCGATCCCGCAGGGTCAATTCCACAGTCCGCAGCGTCACGGCGAATTGCTTGCGCCCTGCAGCCGAGCTGCTTAAATGGTTGCGGCATGTCAGAAAAGGCGCGAAATGACCCGAACTCCCTGCCGGACCCTCCCCGTATGAGCCAGCCTCACAAATCCTCGCGCGAGCTGTTCGGCTGGCTGTGGCGCGGTTATCTGCGCCATTACATCGGCCTGTTGGGCATTGCCGCGATCTTTATGCTGCTGGAAGGCGCCACCATGGGCGCGCTTGGCTATATGATGCAGCCGATGTTCGATCTGGTGTTTGTCGCCGGCAATTCAAACGCGCTGGTCTGGGTCAGCCTGGCGTTTCTGGCGATCTTCACGTTGCGCGGCGTGTCCAGCGTCACCCAGAAGGTGCTGCTGAGCAAGGTTTCGCAGACCTCGGCCGCACATCTGCGCAAGGACATGCTGGCGCGGCTGATCCGCCAGGATCCGGCGTTTCACCAGCAGCACCCGCCGGGGCTGCTGATCCAGCGGATCCAGTCGGATGTCTATGCCATCAACGCGGTCTGGCAGGCGGTGATCACCGGCGCCGGGCGCGACCTGGTGGCGCTGGTAGCGGTGCTGGGTGTTGCCTTCAGCATTGACTGGCGCTGGACGCTGATCCTGCTGGTCGGGGTGCCGGTGCTGCTGCTTCCGATCTCGACCATCCAGCGCTATGTACGCAAAAAGGCGTCGCGGGCGCGGGATCTGGGCGCCGATCTGGCAACCCGGCTGGACGAGATTTTCCACGGCATCGTGCCGGTCAAGCTGAACCGTCTGGAAGAATATCAGGTCCACAGGTTTTCCGAACGCACCGATGACTTTGTTCGCTCGGAAGTGAAGGCAGCCTTTGGCACTTCGTCGATTTCGGGCATGACCGACATCATGGCCGGTGTCGGTTTCATGGCGGTGCTGCTGTATGGCGGCAACGAGATCATCGCCGGCGAAAAATCCGTGGGCCAGTTCATGAGCTTTTTCACCTCAATCGGGCTGAGTTTCGAACCGATGCGGCGGCTGGCCAATATCTCCGGTGTGTGGCAGGGCGCGGCGGCAGCGCTGGAGCGGATCAAGGAACTGCTGGATGCGCCGATCCTGCTGAGCGAGCCAGAACATCCGCAGGCCGCGCCGCAAGGTCTGCCCGCCATCAACCTGAGCGGAGTTGAGCTGAATTACGGCGACGCGCAGATCCTGCACGGGCTGACACTTGAGGCCGAAGCCGGCAAGACCACCGCGCTGGTGGGGGCCTCGGGGGCTGGCAAATCGACGATCTTCAACCTGCTGACCCGGATGGTGGATCCGCAGGCGGGATCCGTGACCGTGGGCGGGGTTGAGGTCACCAATCTGAACACCGCCGATCTGCGCAGCCTGTTTTCGGTGGTGACGCAGGATGCGATGCTGTTTGACGAAACCCTGCTTGAGAATATCGTGCTAGGCCGCACCGATGTACCCGACGCAGAGCTGCAAGCCGCGCTTGAGGCTTCGCATGTGGCGGATTTTCTGCCCAAGCTGGAGCATGGGCTGGAGACACGTGTCGGGCCGCGTGGATCAGCCCTGTCGGGCGGCCAACGCCAGCGGGTGGTGATTGCCCGCGCCTTGCTGCGCAATACACCGGTGCTGCTGCTGGACGAGGCCACCTCGGCCTTGGATGCGCAATCCGAGAAGGTGGTGCAGCAGGCGCTGGATAAGCTGGCGGGCGGGCGCACCACGCTGGTGATCGCGCACCGGCTGTCGACCATCCGCAACGCCGACAAGATCGTGGTGATGGATCGCGGCCGGGTGCTGGATCAGGGCACCCACGAAGAGCTGCTGGCGCGCGGCGGCACCTATGCCGATCTGTACCGGCTGCAATTTCAGGACGGCAAGACGGTGGTGGATACTGCCGGCATTGCCGCCCAGGCGGAACAGGTGCCGGGTGGCGCCGCAAGCGGCAAGGAACGCTGGTTCCGCCGGTTCTCGCGCAAGGTGTTCGGCTGAGTATCTTTGAATGTTTCGCCCGGCCGAAAGGTCGGGCAACGCCCGTCCGCCCCCATGGGCGGGCGCTATGCTTCCGCCCGCGGAGGAACCCTGCCCTCTCTTCTATTTCCGGTAAGAAGCAGCCAGCTTTCTCGTATCCCGCCCCAGAAAATACTGCATCAGCGTCCACAGGTTGCGTGCCCCTCGCCTGAGCCAGCCCGCGCGCTGGTAGCGCGCGGCGCTGGTCAGCGCCGCGCTTGGCAGAATCGTCATGCCCTGCAGGCGGCGCACCAGGGCCACGTCCTCCATCAGCGGCTGGTCGGGATAACCGCCTGCGGCCTCATACGCCGCGCGCTGGATCAGCAGGCCCTGATCGCCATAGGGCAGCCCGAACAGCCGTGTGCGCAGGTTGGCCCAGCCCGCGACCCAGGCCGGCATCAACCCGCGCGCCCGGAAGCGCAGGTGAAAACAGGCGGGGCTGCCCTGCCCCGTCTGCAGATGCTGCGCCACGGCTTCGGCCCAGCCCGGTTCCAGACGGGTGTCAGCGTGCAGTATCAGCAGCCAGTCGCCCTTGGCCGCCGCACAGCCCCGGCGCAGCTGGCCGCCGCGCGACGGCGCACCGCTGATCCATTCTGCGCCTGCACCCTCAGCGATGGCGCGAGTGGCGTCGGCGGAGCCGCCGTCGGTGATCACCAGTTCGCGGATCAGACCTGCTGCCAGCCCCTCCATCAGATGTTCGAGCGTGGCGGGCAGCTCTTCGCTTGCGTTCAAGGCGGGGATCACGATGCTGACCGGCGCGGGCATGGGTGGTTTTCCTGTTTTCTTCCGCCCTGCTTCCTATATCACTGGGCGGAACTATGAAACGTCCTCTGAGAAACACCGGAGACATGAAATGAACGACCGCCGCATCCTGCGCCTGAGTGGTGCCGACGCCCGCAGTTTTCTGCAGGGGCTGGTGACCAACAATGTCGACCGGCTGGACGATGGGCTGGTCTATGCAGCACTTTTGACGCCGCAGGGCAAGTATCTGGCGGATTTCTTTCTGGCCGCTGATGGCGAGGCGGTGCTCTTGGATGTGGAGGCGTCACTGGCCGAGGGCCTGCTGAAGCGGCTGAACATGTACCGGCTGCGCGCTGACGTGCAGGTGGAACTGGCGGATCTGCAAGTGAAACGCGGTACAGGTCCAGCGCCTGAGGGCGCGCTGGCCGACCCGCGCCACGCGGCGATGGGCTGGCGGCTCTATGGCGCTGAAGGCGGCGATGACGGCAGTGATTGGGACGCGGTCCGGGTCGCCCATTGCATCCCTGAAACCAGCGTCGAGCTGGGACCCGAGAGTTATATTCTGGAGGCCGGGTTCGAAGCGCTGAACGGGGTGGATTTCCGCAAGGGCTGCTACGTGGGCCAGGAAGTCACCGCTCGGATGAAACACAAGACCGAGCTGCGCAAGGGGTTCCGCACAGTGGAGGTTGAGGGCACGGCACCGGTTGGCACTGAGATCACCTCGGGCGGTAAACCCGTGGGCACGCTGTTCACCCAGTCCGGCGGCAAAGGCATTGCCTATTTGCGGTTCGATCGCGCCAAGGAGGGGATGCTGGCCGGAGAGGCCCGTGTCATCTGGCAGGTGTGAGCGGGCTGGAGGAAACGTTTCATTCCCTATTGGGCGCTGAAGTCGCACGCGCCCGCCCGCTGCATGGCAGTAGTTTGTCCGACGCCCTGCCTCAGGATCTGCGATCGCGGTTTAAGACCCTTTGCGACAGGCTGCCGGAGCCGCTGCCTGCTGCCCGCCAATCTCTCTGCTGAATGGCAATCTGTGGGCCGCCAATGTACTGTTCCGCGGCAGCTCCGCCTATCTGATCGACCCGGCGTGTTACTAAGGGGATGGAGACGTGGATCTGGCGATGCTGCATCTGTTCGGCGCACGGCCTGAAGCGTTTCACGAAAGCTGTGGCGCGCCGGAGCCGGGGCATGAGGTGCGCCGCACCATCTATCAGCTGTGGCCCGCGCTGGTGCATCTGCGGCTGTTCGGTGCCAGTTACCGCAGCATGGTGGAGACGCGGCTGGACGCGCTGAGGGTCTGACAAGCCTCTGTTCACCTGATTGAGTTAGGGTCGCCGTCAGGATTGCTGAAAGGGTATTTGATGCAACTGATCCTTGGTGCTTGCCTGGCTGCGTTGGCGGCCTCCCCCGCCTGGGCGGACTACTGGAATTACAAAGACTGGCATGCCGCCACTGAATCGCATGAGACCGAGCAGGACAGCTACCTGACCTGCCGCGCCTGGACCGGCGGCGATGGCGACCCGATCCTGGCGTTGGAGGTGTTTTCCGGCGACGGCGGCCCGCCGGATTTTTACCCGATGGCCAAGGTGCAGGAATATGCGCCGCGCCATTACCCGACGCTGATGCAGCGGGGCGGAGCTGTGGATTTCATCTTTGACTTTGACCGCAGCTTCTCAGTATCTGCCGGGATCAATTCCTGGATCAACGAGGAAGGCCTGGCCGAAGCTGAAAGCGCGCTGCAGTTCCAGGATCACCTGCCGATGCTGCAAGCGATGAAACAGGGAAGCTGGGTAGAGATCTGGGCCGGGAACGACATGTTCTATGAGGCGTCGTTGAGCGGATTTACCGCGGCCTATGGCAGGATGATGGATGAATGCGGCTTCAACCTGGCGCTGCCTGGTGAGTGATCCACCCGCCCCGCCGACTGGCGGCGCAAAAGTTTTCGAAAACTTTTGCCAAGACTTTTGCAAAAGTCTTGGGATCCGCCCGAAGACCTGAAAAAGCCGCCCCCCGAGGGAGGGCAGCCTTCGTTTTTCCGGGACGCGGCCTGGATCAGGCGCGTTCGGAATATTCCATGGTCTCGGTATTCACCACGATCATCTCGTCCTGGCCGACAAAGGGCGGCACCATGACCTTGACGCCGTTGTCCAGGATCGCCGGCTTGAAGGAGTTCGCCGCGGTCTGGCCTTTGACAACCGGTTCGGTCTCGACGATCTGGCAGGTGACTTTCTGCGGCACGGTGGCGTTCAGCGCTTCGGCTTCGTGGAACTCCACCACAATAGTCATGCCGTCCTGCAGGAACGGGCGGCGGTCGCCCAAGAGCTCAGCCGGCAGTTCGATCTGCTCATAAGTTTCGGTGTCCATGAACACCAGCATGCCGTCACTTTCATAAAGGAACTGCTGGTCCTTCTGTTCCAGGCGGACCTTCTCGACCTTGTCCGCCGAACGGAAGCGCTCGTTCAGCTTGGAACCGTTGCGCAGGTTGCGCATTTCGACCTGGGCAAAGGCGCCGCCTTTGCCGGGCTTGACGTGATCGACCTTCACCGCTGCCCACAAACCGCCATTATGTTCCAGGACGTTTCCGGGACGGATTTCGTTACCGTTGATCTTGGGCATGGGAAAATGCCTTTCGGATGGTTGTTGAAAACTTGCAAGACCCTATATCTGGCAGGCTGATCGCTGGCAAGACAAGGATATGGTATGGAGACTGTGTGAATAAGGTATGCGCAATTTGCATGAAAGCTATGCATCTGCGCTCTATCCGAATCGTCACAATTCCGCCATAAGCAGCGCTACGCCGAAAATTGCAATAGCAAGAACAACAAGGGATACGAGATGCGAGATTTCGTAGACGGCACCGCTTATAATAACGAGCAAGGCAACCGCGCCCGCAAACTGTTTGCAGCCGTTGTCCTGGCCGCACTGGATGATGCCATCGCCGACGACAAGAAATACGGCAATGGTCCGGAACAGATCGCCCGCTGGGCACGCTCGCGCGATGGCCGCGAAGTGCTGTCCTGCGCCGGTATCGACCCGAACGAACGGGTTGTGGAAGGCCTGATGGACTTCGTGGGCCGCGGTGTGCGGACCTCGGTTGCACTATCGCGTGAAGAAAGCGAACGCCGCAACGCTGCGCAGGCAGAAGCCGCCTAAAAGGCCTCTGCCCCGCATTGCCGAAAAGCGCGCCCTTTGGGGGCGCGTTTTTCTTTTGCGCACCGAGGTTTCCGCAGGGTCAACCTGTCGCGTGGCAGCTGCCGCGGGACGCTTGCGGCACAGCGCCCATAGACGGCGCTGCCTAAGCTGTTATGCAGACCCCTGACACAGGGGTGCAAGCAGGGAGATGGCAGCGAAAATGACACGGGCGCGTTCGATCATGATCCAGGGCACCGGCAGCAATGTCGGCAAGTCGCTTATCGTGGCGGGGCTGGCGCGCGCCTATGTGCGGCGCGGGCTGAAGGTGGCACCGTTCAAGCCGCAGAACATGTCCAACAACGCCGCGGTGACGCCCGAGGGCGGCGAGATCGGCCGGGCACAGGCCCTGCAGGCGCGCGCCGCAATGCGGCCTCCCCATACCGACATGAACCCGGTGCTGCTGAAGCCGGAAACCGACACCGGCGCCCAGGTGATCGTGCAGGGCAAGCGCCGCGGCACCCAAGGGGCCGGGTCCTTCATGCGCGACAAATCGGGCCTGCTGGAAGCAGCGCTGGAGAGCTACCGGCGCTTGGCCGCAGACGCCGATCTGGTGCTGATCGAGGGAGCGGGATCGCCTGCCGAGACCAACCTGCGCAAGAATGACATTGCCAATATGGGCTTTGCCTGTGCAGCAGAGGTGCCGGTGGTGATTGCCGGCGACATCCACCGCGGCGGGGTGATTGCGCAAATCGTCGGCACCCACGCGGTGCTGGAGCCGCAGGACCTGGAGCGGGTCGCGGGTTTCATGGTGAACCGGTTCCGCGGCGACCTCAGCCTGTTTGATGCAGGCCGGGACGATATTGCCGCGCGCACCGGCTGGCCGTCCTTGGGAGTGGTGCCGTGGTTCTGGGACGCCTGGAAACTGCCAGCCGAAGACATGATGGACATCGCCTCGCGCCAGGGCGGCGCCTGCAAGGTGGTGGTGCCGCAGCTGGAGCGGATGGCGAATTTCGACGATCTGGACCCGCTGGCAGCGGAGCCGGAGGTGACGGTGGAGATCGTGCCGCCGGGCCGTGCCCTGCCCGGCGATGCGGATCTGGTGATCCTGCCCGGCAGCAAGTCGACCATTGGCGATCTGGCCTATCTGCGCCGCCAGGGCTGGGACATCGACATCCAGGCGCATTACCGCCGCGGTGGACATGTGCTGGGCTTGTGCGGCGGCTATCAGATGCTGGGCAAGACCATCGACGACCCCGAGGGTGTCGACGGACGCCCCGGCAAGGTCGAGGGGCTGGGCCTCTTGGATGTGCATACGGTGATGGCGGGCGAAAAGCGTGTCACCCTGACCGAAGCTGTGACCCGCGACGGTAATCTACCGGTGAGCGGTTATGAGATCCACATGGGCCGCACGGCTGGTACCGATTGCGATCGGGCATGGCTGAGCATCGGCGGGCGGGCCGAGGGCGCGGCCTCAGCCGATGGCCGGGTGAAAGGGTCCTATCTGCACGGGCTGTTTTCCTCGGATGCCTTCCGCGCCAGCGTGCTGGCGGGGCTCGGGCATGAAAGCCAGACGGGGTATGAAGACGGTGTCGAGGAGACGCTGGATGCGCTGGCGGACCATTTGGAACGCTATATGGATCTGGACCAGCTGCTGAAGCTGTCCCGGCCGGTGACGTTCTAAGGCTCCTGCGGGCAGGGCAAGCCCTCCCGCGTCCGCAGCCAGCCCTGGCCACGGCCAGACCCGTCTGCGGTCTTGGGCCTGGCGCCGCGCTTGGCGCGGCGCCAGGCCCAACGGGCGGAGGGCTTTGCCAAAAGCCAGACGCCGGGCGGGAGCAGTCCCCTTAATCAGGCGCAGGGCGGCACCCGGGGCGGCCTGCCCTAGGGTTGCTCAACAGCCGCCAATGAAAAAGGCGCAGCAGAGTGCGCCTTTCAGACCTTCATCCCTTCCGCGGGCAGCCGCTGGGTTTAGAGCAGATCATGCGCGGCAAGCGCGCGGTGGATTTCGCGGCGGACCAGTTTGCGAACATTGCGGGTGATGCGTTCGCCCAGCGGACCCTGCAGCTCCTCGCGCACGATACTGGCCACCAGATCGCGCAGGCTGTCCTCGTCCAGATAGCCGTCACCAGCCTCGGCCAGAGTTTCCAGCGCAGCCCCGGCCATAGCAGATTCGGCCAGAGTTTCTGCTTTCGCGACCGCGCTGCCGTCGTTGACGCCAGGTCCCGGCAAAACTTCCGCTCCCGCGTCCCGGGGCGTATCAGCAGCGGCGGATGCACCGTCCTCGTCTTGCGGTGCGGCACGGCGGGCGGAAAGCGGTTCGTCACGCCATTCGATGGTGTCGGTTACAGTGCTGGCAAACGGAGCCTCCGTCTGGCTGTCCGGCTCCCATTGCTGCGGTTCCTGCGCCTGCCCGCGCGCACTGCGGGCCTCAAGCTCAGCAATTTTGCGCACAACTGACGCCGCACGGGCCCCGGCAGTTTCAATGACTTGACTGTCTTGCAGGGCTTGACTGTCTTCCGGGGCCTGACTGTCCGCTGGAGTTTCGGCATCAAGATTGCTGGTGCCGTCCGCCGGCTGCTCCGCATCTGCGGCGGCGGCAAACAGCGTGGCATTGGGGTCCCCCCAGGGAGCATCTGTCACGGCACCCGGCGTGCCTTGCGGTTTCTGGTGTTCCGATCCTGCACCCGGGTCTGAATTCAGGTGATCCGCACCCAAGTATCCTGTGTCCAATTGGCCCGGTTCAGGCTGGACGGCCTGCAAACCAGTGTCCCGCTCCGCCTCTGCCTGCCAGTCATCCAAGGGCGATGCGGTTTCAGCTACGCTGTTGCGATGCCGGAAGGCTATCGGGGCTTCCGCTTCCAGATCCGGCGCGGTGTCCCCGGCCTGCTCCGGGTCCCCGCACACAACAACCTCAGATTCTGCCGTTGCCGGATCAGGTGCCGGGGGGCAGTCAGGACCGTCCTCCTGCACCCGCAGCGCGGGCGTCAGGACCAGCCGGGCTGCAGGTTCCGGGGCCGCAGGCCCGCTGCGGCTGTCATCACTCACCAAGCGGCGGATTGAGGACAATACATCTTCGATCTCAGCATGGGTAACTGGGTCGGACATTTTATAAACCACTCTTGCCTCTTGAAACAGAGTGTAGCGGCCTTCCCGTCACCGCACAACCGATAGGATGAATTGTCAGTTACGTCCCAAGGCCTTGAGCACCCGGTCCAGATCCTTGCCGCGCTTGCTGTATTGCGCAGGCGCGCCCTTGACCAGATTGTAGTAGAGCGTCGGGTCGTAAATCTCGACCGCCAGCCCCAGATGCTCGGCGGTGAGCAGCCCCTGCGCCTGCAACAGCTGATAAGCCGCGATTGCCTGGTCGGCGCGCGCATTCACTTCGCCTGTCTGAGCATCGAGATATTCTTGCTCAGCCTGCAGCACGTCCAGCGTCGTCCGTGCCCCAAGGGTGGCCTCTTCGCGGATGCCGTCAAAAGCAACCTTGGACGCGCGCACCCGTTCATTTGAGGACACCAGGGTCGCCCGCGCCGTTTCCACATTGAAAAACGCCGAGCTGACATTCTGGCGCACCGCGCGCTGGGTATTGATCAGGGCACCGCGTTCCGTGTCGGCACTGGCGATGGCCCGCCGCCGGGTCGCCGCGTTGCGGCCGCCGGCATAGAGATCCTGTGTCAGCGTCACCGAAGCCGAAGCATCCGAGTCGGTGCCGGTGCTGTCATTCAAGTCTTCGCTAAGGCCCGCAGTGGCCCGGAAGCTGACGCTTGGACCCAAGGCTTTCGTTGCGGCCCGGACCAGAATGTCGGCGGATTTGACCGAATGCTGCTGTGCCAGCAGGTCCGGCTGGTTGCGCCCCGCAATGGACTGCGCCCGGTCGATGGACACAGCCCGCGACGGCAGCCGGGGCTGGCCGGCAATCGCGCCCGGCGCGTGGCCGACAATTTGCAGATAGGTGGCGCGGGCCGTCAGCAGGTTTCCCTCGGCACCCGTCAGGTTGGCGCGGGCCGCGGCCACCTGGCTTTCAGCCAAGGCGACGTCGGTGCGGGTCACTTCGCCCACTTCAAACCGGTCTTGCGCCGCCTTCAGCTCTTCCAGCAGCAGACGCAGGTTGTTGCGGCGCAGGGCGACATTTTCCTGCCCCTGCAGGACCCCCACATAGGCCTGAACGGCAGATATCAGCACCGATTGCTCAACACTCAGCAGCTGCTGGCGCGTAGCGAGCACCAGTTCCTGGGCTGCCTGTTTGCGCAACCGTGTTTCGCCGCCGTCATACAGAAGCTGGGTCAGCTGGATCTGGGTGCCGAGATCGTTGTTGGTGAACTCGTTGAAGTTGCCGAACTGGTTGACGCTGCGGGAATAGGTATGGCTGGCGGTGAGTGTCCATTGGATCAGCGGGCGCAGCCGGGACACGGCAATGGCCACGTCCTCATCCGCAGCCCGCAGCAGCGCCCGGTTCTGTTCCAGCAGGCCGCTGGTCTTATAGGCGCCAATCATCGCGTCGGACAGGTTGTCCGCCGCGGCCTTCAGCGGCAGCAGCGCCGTGGCTGTCACGCCGCCGGCAAATACAAAAGCCTTAAACACACTCGCCGGAAATTTCATTCGCATCGGTTGCCTTATCTTTTGCCGCGCCGCCAGCCGCGGTGGTTTTTATCTGCACTCCGGGCGCTCCTTTGCACGGCGCCCGGCCTCTTGTTCAGTCTAACGGCAGCGGCCCTTGGGACGCAATGCCGCGCCCTGCGGGTCAGAGCGCGAATTCACGCGCCGCCGCAAACCCCGGAAGCACCGGGGCGCTGGCATTGAAGGCAAACCGCCAGGAAATCCGGGCGCCGCTTTTGTAGCCGATCTTCACCTCGCCAAGCGCGCCGGTCATCATCAGAGCCGCGATCCGGCCGCCGTCCTTAAGCTGGTCCAGCAAACCCGCAGGCAGCTCCTCGGCGCCGCCCTCAACCAGGATCACGTCATAGGGGCCGTGCTCTGCCGCGCCCCCGGCCAGCGGGCCGGTATGCACGATCGCATTGTCCGCGCCGGTTTCCGACAAAAGCTCCTGCGCGTCAGCGGCCATGTCCGCGTCTTCTTCGACGCCGATCACCATCTGCGCCACACGGGCTGCCACAGCAGTGGAGTAGCCCAGCCCGCAGGCCACATCGAGCACCAGTTCGTCGTTCTGCAGATCCACCGCATCCAGCATCTTGGCCAGGGTGCGCGGTTCCATCAGCACCCGGGTGCCGCCCAGTTTCACGTTCTGATCCGCATAAGCCGCCTCGCGCTGCGAGTCCGGGACAAACTGTTCCCGCGGGACTTCTAGCATCGCCTCGATGATCGGGTATTTGGTGACATCCGACGGACGGATCTGGGTGTCCACCATCATGCGGCGGCGCTCAGTGAAATCTGGCATCTGCTAAACTCATTTGTTCAGTCGGTCAGGCAGGTTGTGACATATCCCGGCCGGCACGGCAACGGGGCCTTTTGCGCCAAGCCCTAAAGTAGTGCAGCGCTGCAGCAGGACAACGGCTGCGGTTCAGAACCGGTTTCAGCCAGCGGGGCGGCTGCCCCCTGGCTGATGCAGATCCCGGATCTGTCTATGGATTGCCGCACAGCAGCCGCCCCCATGGTTCAGCCGCGCACGGGCTGTCAGAGCGCGCAGCTTTTGCAAAAGGGCGAGGCCGGGCGCAGGTCCAGCCAGTCATCGGCAATATTGTCACCGCAAATCCGGCAATAGCCGTAAGACCCTTCGCGCAGGCGGGCCAAAGCGGCATCGATGCGGCGCAGCTCTTCCAGGCCGGCCTTGGCGGGGAACGCGATAGAGCCGGCATGGCCTGCCCCGGCTTGCCGGGCAGACCCCATCTGCATCGCGTCCGGTGCAAGACCGGCATTTGCCAGGGTGCCTGCCAGCTGCATCCGGCGCACCTCAAGCGTTTGTTTTCTGGTGGAAAAGTCCATAGTACATGCCCTCCAGCTCAAATTTCGCATAACTTGCCGCGGGGTCAAAGCTACAGCCTTGATCCAGGTCAAGCTACTCGCGATTTTCGGGGATTGCACTACCTTATAAGTTGCAATTTTTGGTAAACTGCGTTGCAGGCACCGACCTGCCCCCGGCAATACCGCTGGCCTGCGCCGGGGCGGCTTGCTAGATATCCACGCAAAGAACCGGGCAGAGATAAGGAGCCTTAGACGATGATCAGGATTTTTGCGTGTGTGCTGATGCTGCTGGGGCTGGCCGCCTGCGAGACCACCAAGGGCGCGGGACGCGACATCTCCAAAGCCGGCCAGGCGATCAGCGGCGCCGCGCAGGATGTGCAAGACGCGCTGTAAGCCCGTCGGATTTGAGACAGGACCGCCCGGCCCCAGGCCGGGCGTTTTTTATTGCAGGGCTATTCGATCCCCAGCAGCGCCTTGGCTTCGGCCAGAATGGCGACCGAGGCCGCATGATCGCCGCCGTCATGCAGGCTTTGCCCCTCGTCGCGCATGTCCTGAACATCGGCCAGGTCATCCTCGCTGAGGGCGGTTCCCGCCGCAATCGCCGCGTCGATCTTGGCGATATCCGCCGGGCACTGGCCGGAAAACGCCGGCGCCGCCAACAGGCACAGCGCCGCGGCCAGGGTGGTGAGTTTCACTGTTTTGGTGGTCATGGGGCCATCCTCCGAAAGTTTGGCTGATGGGAGGATAGCAGTATTGCGGCGGACTTTCAGCCGCGGGGGTGATGAGAGGGTGGAACCGGCGGAGGTTGGCGCATGGGGCTGGGCGGGTTTTGGCCGGGGCGGTCAAGCTGGTGCAGTCAGTACTGGCCGGCCGAATACCCGAATTCGGTAAGATTCGATCTGAACGCGGAGGGCAGCGCCCGGCCCTGGGTGGGTGCGAAGCGCCCTCCCGTGGGGAGGGTCGGGCGCTGCCCGGTCTTTCGGCTGGGCGGGGCTCTTGGGGGTCGTGGATACGAAAAACGGGGCTGTGGCCCCGTGTTGCTTTGTTTAGAAATGTAGCGTTGTCACCGCAGAACAGTCCGGGGCGGGCACGCAATAGGCTGCGCCAACCGCTTTCGCCCGCGCGCCTTGAAAATGGCCAGCTTCAGCTGTCCATTTTCAAGGCGGAAATAAACGCCTCTTGCGGGATGTCCACCTTGCCGAACTGGCGCATCTTCTTCTTGCCCGCTTTCTGCTTGTCCAACAGCTTGCGCTTACGCGTCGCGTCGCCGCCGTAGCATTTGGCGGTCACGTCCTTGCGCAGCGCCGACAGGGTCTCGCGCGCGATCACCTTGCCGCCGATGGCCGCCTGGATCGGGATCTTGAACATGTGGCGCGGGATCAGCTCTTTCAGCTTTTCGCACATCGCACGACCGCGCATCTCAGCCCGGTCGCGGTGCACCATCATCGACAGCGCGTCCACCGGCTCGTCGTTGACCAGCACCGACATCTTGACCAGCGCATCCTCGCGGTAGCCGGTCATCTGGTAGTCAAAAGAGGCATAGCCCTTGGTCACCGATTTCAGGCGGTCATAAAAGTCGAACACCACCTCGTTCAGCGGCAGGTCATAGACCACCATGGCGCGGGAGCCGGCGTAGGTCAGGTCCTCCTGAATGCCGCGGCGCTCCTGGCACAGTTTCAGAACGTCGCCCAGATAGTCGTCGGGCACCAGGATCGTCGCCTTGATGCGCGGCTCCTGGATGTGGTCGACCTTGGACATGTCGGGCATGTCGGCGGGGTTGTGCAGGTCGGTCTTCTCGCCGTCTTTCATGTAGACGTGGTAGATCACGCTGGGCGCGGTGGTGATCAGCTCGATGTTGTATTCGCGTTCAATCCGGTCGCGGATCACTTCGAGGTGCAACAGACCCAGGAAGCCGCAACGGAAGCCAAAGCCAAGTGCTGCGGAGGTTTCCATCTCGAAGCTGAAGGAGGCGTCGTTCAGGGCCAGCTTGTCGATGGCGTCGCGCAGGTCTTCAAATTCGGCCGAGTCCACCGGGAAGAGACCACAGAACACCACGGGCTGCGCAGGTTTGAAGCCCGGCAGGGCGACCTCGGTGCCGTTGCGGTCATTGGTTATGGTGTCGCCGACGCGGGTGTCGCGCACCTGTTTGATGGATGCCGTGAGGAAGCCGATCTCGCCCGGTTCCAGCTGGTCCACCACCTGCATGGCCGGGCGGAACACGCCGATGCGGTCCACATGGTGCAGGGTGTTGTTCGACATGAACTTCACCCGCATGCCCTTTTTCAGCACGCCGTCCATAATCCGGACCAGAACGATCACGCCGAGATAGGCATCATACCAGCTGTCCACCAGCATCGCCTTCAGGGGGGCGTCACGGGTGCCGGTCGGCGCGGGGAGGTGCTGGACAATGGCCTCCAGCGTCTCGCGGATGCCCTGCCCGGTTTTGGCAGAGACCCGGATCGCCTCGGAGGCATCGATGCCGATCACATCCTCGATCTGTTCGGCGACGCGGTCACAGTCAGAGGCCGGCAGGTCGATCTTGTTCAGCACCGGCACGATTTCATGGTCGGCGTCCAGCGCGTGATAGACATTGGCCAGCGTCTGCGCCTCGACCCCTTGCGAGCTGTCGACCACCAGAAGCGAGCCTTCGACCGCGCGCATCGAGCGGGAGACCTCATAGGCGAAATCGACGTGGCCGGGGGTGTCGATCAGGTTCAGCACATATGTCTCGCCGTCATCGGCCTTGTAGTCGATACGGACGGTGTTGGCCTTGATGGTGATCCCGCGCTCGCGCTCGATATCCATCGAGTCGAGCAGCTGTTCCTTCATATCGCGGTCCTTCACCGTGCCGGTCTCCTGGATGAGCCGGTCAGCGAGGGTGGATTTGCCATGGTCGATGTGGGCGACGATGGAGAAATTGCGGATCTTTGAGAGCTCTGTCATGCAAGGGGATATGATTTGGATTCGGGGATTGGTCAAGGAGAATTGAGTGGACATTCCGGCGTCACCGAATGAAGCAATCGACCGCGCTTTGGACCTCCCCGACTGGCACCGACGATACGTTGCCGCACGTACTTTTGTAAGGGCCATGCCCTGCATCTTTTCGCGCCCCAAACAAGATCGAGCTAGTGAACCTCGGATCACATCCAAGCATTTACTTAACCTATACCGGGCAAGTCTGCTTCAATGTGTGGCCGCAAAGATGGGTCCTGTGGCAACTCAAATAGATAGCTTAGAGAAACTCAGCCTACCCGGCGAAGGTGCAAGGTTCGATATTTCAATCAGCGCTAAGAACGCAGCACGAAGTTCAGTTGTTTCAGTCCAGCACTCCATCGAAGAATGCATGGAACTATGTCTTGCCGACGCTATGGATGCTGTGGCGAAGTATGAAAGAGAGAACCCAGAGAGAACTGGCTTCCTTACATCAGCTCATCAAATGATGGCTATGGAAGTTGCCGCTTCTTCTGACCCTGGCTACCTCGATTTTTCTAAACGACTATGGCCCGAACTGACTGAACATCCTTCAATGGATCGCTCTTTCACTGGCCCAGGGTTACCATTAGTAAACTCAGAGGAAGAGGCTGGCCTTGATTTCCTCAACACGCCTTTCTGGCACGATTGGTATTGGGGAATTGTTAGCGGCAAACCGCTCGACTGGGACCTCCAGCGCCGGATTTCCCTGATTGACGATGCGGTCTGGGACGCAGGCCCCGAAGCCGTCGCCGCCGAAATCGAACGCATCAGGGCTGAGTTCAGCGCACCGCGAGCAGGCAAGGAACGCTTTCCCAAACACGAACCGAAGTCCGTGAGCCACTTGATCGAAAACCGGATCATCTCCTCCGCAAGCCTGCAAGGGCTGGCCGCGCAGGTCATTCACAGCATTGACCGCTTCCACGCAGAAACCGGCGCCAATGCGCTTCCTGATGCCTTGGAACCGCTCACGGCTTTGCCGGCCTTGCTGCTGGCAGTAACCTCCGCCATCCAGAATGCTCCGAGCAGTGAAACCATTGCGAGCGAAACGGAAGATCAACTGAGAGCTGAGGTTGGCCGCCTCAATGCCAAGGTCGCTGAGCTGGAGGGCAAAATCTCCGGGCTTGAGGCCGTAATCGCAAGCCTGCCCAAGTCAGAGCACAAGGGCATTTTGCATCTGCTTGCCCAAACAGCGCTGTGGGGCAGTCTTGCTGGCGGGCTTTGGATGCTGAGCGGAGAAGATGCCGACCTGCGCAAACGCTATGAAAGCCTGATCGAAAGAAAAGAGCAAATCCGCGGTCTTTTGATGCGGGAGGGGCTGCCGCAGACACAGGTTGAGAAATCGCTCCGCCCGGCCGCAAGGCCGGGCCGCGCCTGACCTTCCCGTCAAACGGCAGGTTTGCCTCCGGCAAAACGGGAAGGCGCGGGCACATCCCTCCCCTCCCCGCCCAAACGCCTCAAATTCTCCCTGCTCCCTGCGCGCGGCGGCTAAATGCGCTATACTCGTCTCATTCCGCGAAACGCGCGCCCCTCTGGCGGGAAACACAGCAAAGGAGGACGACCCGCATGGATGCAATCAAAGCGACCGAATATGCCCGCGCGCTCTACAGCGCGCATGGCGACAAGGCAGAGCTGGAAGCGGCGCAGAAGATGCGCGCCTGCGAAGATGCCGGCAAGGACGGCGAGGCGGCGGACTGGAAAGCCGTGCGCCAGGCAATCCGCGCCCTGCGCGGGCCGAACCAGGCCTGAAGACAGGACATAAGACCGGGGCGCCGCAAACAACGGCGCTCCGAACCTTTCAGCACCCCGTTTACCACGATTGAAACGCGCCTTGGCTTTTGGCATACTGCGGGCAATTCCGCGGGCGTCAGATCCGCTTGCCAAAAAACGGGGCACGAGCCAGATGAAATTTTTCCTGACCGCCGCGCTTTGCGCCGGGTTTCTTGCAGCATTTACCCCTTCAAAGGCCGAGGCTGGCGCGATTGAACGCGCCTGCCGCCAGTCGGACCGCACCGCAGCTTCGCCCGGCTTGTGCAACTGCATTCAGAAGGTGGCCAACCGCAGCCTGACGCGGGCCGAGCGCAAGACCGTGTCGAAATGGTTTTCCGACCCGCACCAGGCCCAGGTGGTGCGCCAGTCCTCCAACCGCACGGACGAACGGCTGTGGCTGCGCTACAAGGCCTTTGGCGATCATGCGGCGCGCAACTGCGGCTGAGCCTGCCTTCGTCATTTCCCCAAGCCGCACGGCCAAGCAAAGGCACCCCACGGGTGCCTTTGCCCGTTTTGATACATCTGCGCTGCGGCATTTTCGCAAGGGGGAAAGGCAGTACCTTTGCCCCCCTTGACCGGGCTGCTGCAACGCGGAACAAACGGCGTAAGGTATTGGAGCGATTGCATGTTGATCAAAGGTGTTACCCTGCGCGGGCTGGAAGTGTTCGAGGCATTGGCCAAGACCGGATCGGTGGCGCAGGCGGCAGAGATGACCGGCCTCAGCCAGCCCGCCGTCAGCCAGCAGATGCGCAACTTGGAAAAGGCACTGGACAGCGAGCTGATCGACCATGGCCGCCGCCCGATGGTGCTCACCGCCGCCGGGCGCAGTTTCCTGGCCCGGACCGAGGCGGTCTTGTCGGAGCTGCGGCTGGCGCAAAGCGAGCTGACGGTGATGGATCTCAGCCATTTGCAAGCGCTGTCAATCGGTCTGATCGATGATTTCGACAATGACCTGACCCCGCGGCTGGCTACTATTCTAGCGGACAGCCTGACCCAGTGCCGGTTCAAGATGATCACCGCCTCCAGCCATGACATTGTGCAGGCAATTGAGGCCCGCGAGCTGCATATCGCCGTTGCCGCCACCGCCGGCGGGCTGCATGAGGGGCTGGTGGAATACCCGCTGGTGCGCGATCCCTTCATTCTGGTGGCGCCGCGCGGCGCCTTGTCCGATGCGGCACAGGCGGCGGAGCAGCTGCAGGATTTGCCGTTCCTGCGCTACGCGCGCGAGCAGCTGATCTCGCAGCAGATCGAGGGGCTGCTGGTGCGCCAGAAGCTGGAGTTTGAGGACCGGTTCGAGGTCGGCTCGCATCTGGCGCTGATGGCGATGGTGGCGCGGCGGATCGGCTGGGCGGTGACCACGCCGCTGGGATATATGCGGGCAGCACGGTTCCACGATCAGATCGATGCCTTCCCGCTGCCCTTTGGCGAGATGTCGCGGACAATCTCGCTGTTCACGGCCGCCGATTGGGCGGACCGGGTGCCGCGCGACGTGGCAGAGACCCTGCGCCGCCTGGTGCAGACCCAGATGATCGACCCGGCGGTGCAGCAGCTGCCGTTTCTGGCGGGCGGGTTCCGGGTGATCGGGGCATAACTACAGGGCCGCTTTCAGCCCTTTGGCGGCGGCCTCGATCAGATCCAGGCAACCATCGAAATCGCGGGTGTAATAGGGATCGGGCACATGGTCCGCGCCGGTTTCGGGTGCGTAAGCTGTGAACAGGCGCACGGGGGTACCATTGCCTGCTGGGCGCAACGCCTCGATGTTGTCCAGATTGCTGGCGTCCATTGCGATAATCAGGTCGAAGTCTGCGAAATCATCGCGGCGGAACTGCCGCGCCCGCAAGTCCGAGATATCCAGCCCCCGTGCCCGCGCTGCTGCCTGCATCGGGCCGTAAGGCGGCTCGCCTGCGTGATAGGACGCGGTGCCGGCGCTGTCGGTCTCAGCTCCGGGGCTGAGCGCGCGGAACACGCCCTCGGCGGCCGGAGAGCGGCAGATGTTTCCTAGGCAGACAAACAGAATACGGGTAGGCATGCGTCTAAGGCTCCTGTGAATAGGGTCAGTGATAGGAGGTTCCGCGGTGATGGGAAAGAGCGCGAAGATTGTCATTCTGACCGGCGCCGGGATTTCCGCCGAAAGCGGGCTGGGTACATTCCGCGACGAAGGGGGCCTGTGGGCGCAGCACCGGATCGAAGATGTGGCAACGCCCGAAGGCTTTTCCCGCAACCCGGATCTGGTACATCGCTTTTACAACGCCCGCCGCGCCCAGGCGGCTAAGGCCCGGCCCAATGCGGCGCATCGGGCGCTTGCAGGGCTGCAAAGGGTCCACCCGGGCGAGGTGGTCATTATCACCCAGAACGTGGACGGGCTGCACGAGGCCGGCGGCGCGGCGGAGGTGCTGCATATGCACGGCACGCTTGCAGGGGCGCTTTGCGCTGATTGCGGCCACCGCTGGCCTGCGCCGCTGCAGATGCACACAGGCACGCCCTGCCCCGCCTGCAAGGCGCCTGGCGGCCGTCCGGATGTGGTCTGGTTCGGCGAGATCCCCCATTTTATGGAGGCGATCTATGCCCATCTGGCGCAGGCAGATATCTTTGCCGCCATCGGCACCTCGAGCGAAGTCTACCCGGCTGCCGCATTTGTCGATGAGGCGCATCTGGCGGGTGCCCATACGGTGGAGCTGAACCTGGAGCCGTCCTCCGCCGCCTCCCGCTTTGCCGAGCGTCGCTTTGGTCCGGCCAGCGAAACCGTTCCAGTCTGGGTCGCAGAGCAGCTCGGCTAGCCCCAAACGGCAAAAAGCCCGCCATCCGGCGGGCTTTGGGCGCGAAGGAGGGCTGCAGCGCAGCCTGACGCCGCGCCCGCCCTGCCTGTGCCCGGGTTCAGTTAGAGTGGCCGCCGTGGCCTTCTGCCTTGCGCTCCAGATCCACAGGCACTTCGATTTCGACCTCGCCGGCGTTTTCGAACACCAGCGTGACTTTCACCACATCGCCGTGGTTCAGCGCCTGGTTCAGTCCCATGAACATGATGTGATCGCCGCCGCGCTTCAGCATATGGGTATCGCCCTCGGCAATGGCAAAGCCTTCTTCGACATGCATCATCTTCATGACGCCGTCATCACCTTCCTTGTGGGTGTGCAGCTGCACCCTGGCGGCCACATCCGAGCGGACATCGATCAGCCGGTCATCGGCATGGGTCTGGTTCATGATCGCCATGAAAGCAGCACCGGCCTTGGCGGTGGGCGAGGACACACGCGCGTATTGGTCATGGACCATGATCTTGTGGGCGCCGTCTGCATAAGCGGATCCGGCCAAAGCGGCTGCTGCAGCGGCGGCAAGGAATACAGATTTCAGGGACATTTTATGCCTCCTCATAAGAAACGATTGAATTTTGGGGTAATGGGTTTGTCTGCAATCAGGCCGCAGGCGGCGAACGCGCGGTGGCCCTTGGTTTGAAATAGCTGCCAATGGCGGCCTTATGCGAAACCGCGTGCACACGGCCCGCTGACTGCCCGGGAACCGGCAGCGTGGCAGGCGGCGCCACGGCGTCCAGCAGATGCATCACGCAATCGGGGCAGCTGTGCGGCGGCTGGACCGGTTGGCCTTCGCTGTCCACATAGATAACTTCCGGCCCCAGACCTGTGCAGATCACCATCTGCCCGGCCGCATCGCGCGCACCCTGCCGTGCAGCAGCGCTATGGCCTGTCAGGGCAACCGCAAGGGCCAGGAACAGGCCAAGGTTAAGGCGCAGAATGTGTTTCATCACAGGCAGATATGCCCGCCCTGTGCCGCCGCCGCAAGAGCCATCACCGCGGCAGATTGCGCAAACGCAAACACCGCGCCGGGTTTCCCCGGCGCGGTGCCTGTAACTGTAATCCGGTGAAAGGATCAGGCCAGTTCGGCCAAGCCAGACCTATCAGGCCTCGGCGGCTTGTGCCTTGGCGATCTCTTTTTTCACTTTCAGGGCGGTGTCGGACAGCTCTTCGTTCTTGGCTTTTGCCAGGAATGCGTCCAGACCGCCACGGTGATCAACCGAGCGCAGGGCTGCTGCGGAGATCTTCAGCTTGACGCCGCGGCCCAGGGTCTCGGACTGCAGGGTCACATCATTCAGGTTCGGCAGAAACCGGCGGCGGGTTCTGTTTTTCGCGTGGCTGACATTGTTGCCAGTCATCGGGCCTTTTCCGGTCAGTTCGCAACGGCGCGACATATCATCATCCTTCGTTTTTCGGAGGTCCGGAGCAGATCCGGACCAAATCACAAGGGGCGCTGCCATTGGCTGCGCCCGAAAACTGGTCCGCTGCTCATACGATCAACCAGCAACAGCGTCAAGTGATTCAACTCAGCTTTCTTGAGGCGCTTACTGCCCGTTTTCCTGTTCGGCTGCAAGCCTTTCAAGCCGGGCGTCCGCAGCGGCGCCAAGCTGCGGCCTGCCGCGCTGGCGCGCAACCCGCGCCAGGCGCTGCCAATAGGTCTGCGAGCGCCTGCGCCGCTCTCTGTGCAGGCCCAGAACCCGCGCCGCAGTCAGCGGCCCCGTGTGCAGCATGGACTGCAGATCCCAGAAACTGCCGCCCTCGCGGATCACCTGGCTGGCCGGGTGGCCGCCGCAGGACAGGCGGCACAGCTGCAGGTCTGGAAACACCGCCTGTATGTACAGCGCGTGGTTCAGGTCCATCTTGCGGAACGGATCGAACAGCACCACCCCCTGCACGCCATGGCGGCCATAACGGATCAGGTCGCCCAGCGCTTCATCGAAAGCGGCCGCTTCCTTGCGGCGGCGGTCATGCGGCACCGCACCTTGCGCAATGGTGTATTGCGGCGAGACGGCGATCAGCCGCTTCAGGTTCAGCGCCGAAGAAAACCGCAGCGCCCCGTAGCCGCCCATGGAAAACCCCATGGCCGCCGCGTCCCTATAGCCTTTGGTCAGGTCTTTCAGGCTGCGCGACAGCGCCTGGGTTTCGCTGTTCACATACCAATCATTGTTGCGGCATTGGATATGCAGATGCGCATAACCGTGCCGGGTCATGTTTTTCACCGGGCCGCGGTCTTCGAATTCGCCCGCCACAGCAACCCGCTGGCGGAAGGTCGCAAACAGGCGCTTTGCCCCCGCGTTGAACAGCGAGGCGCGCAGCTTTTCTCCGTCAAAGACCCGGATCTCCTGCATGGCGGTCAGCCCTTCAGATGGTCCTGCAGCATCTGCTGCGCCGCCGCCGCCGGGGTCAGCGCACCCTTGGCCACCTGGCCGGACAGTTCTGTCATGGCGGATTGGGCACTGGCGGTATGCAGCCGCGCCAGCAATGCCTGGCGCACTTCCTGATCGAACCAGTAGCAGGATTGATCTGCGCGCCGCCGCTCCCAATGGCCGTTGTCGCGGCGCCAGGCGGTCAGCGCCTGCATCTCTTCCCAGGCTTGCTCCAGCCCGTGTTCCTCGACTGCCGAGACCATCAGCACCTTGGGGAAGCCCTCGGGGTCCTGCGGGCGCTTGCGCAACAGACGCAGGGCACCCGCGTAGTCAGCGCAGGTGCGGGTGGCGACGGGTTTCAGAGGGCCGTCTGCCTTGTTCACCAGGATGAGGTCGGCCATTTCCATGATACCGCGCTTCACGCCCTGCAGCTCATCGCCGCCGGCGGGTGCCAGCAGAAGCAGGAACAGGTCCGACATCTCGGCCACCACGGTTTCCGACTGGCCGACGCCGACGGTTTCAACCAGCACCACATCAAACCCTGCCGCCTCGCACAGGGCCACCGCCTCGCGCGAGCGGCGGGCGACGCCGCCCAGGTGGGTCTGGCTGGGGGACGGGCGGATAAAAGCGTTCTTGTCGCGGCTAAGGCGCTCCATCCGGGTCTTGTCGCCCAGGATTGAACCGCCGGAGCGCGCCGAGCTGGGGTCCACCGCCAGCACCGCGACGCGCAGACCCAGCGCTGTCAGCATCATGCCGAAGCTTTCGATGAAGGTGGACTTACCCACCCCCGGTGTGCCCGACAGGCCGATGCGCAGCGACTGGCGTTTGTGTTTTGCCAGCTCCGACAGCAGTACCTGCGCCTTGGTTCGGTGATCGTCGCGGCCGCTTTCCACCAGGGTGATGGCGCGGGCCAGGGCCCGGCGGTCGCCGGCCAGGATCTTCTGCTTCAGCTGTTCGGTATCCATGCGTGTCTTCCTGTCGTGATGGGCGGACCTTGGCGCAAGCGTGGCTGCAAAGTCCAGTCCCTGCCGTTTGCCGCGCAACCTACATCAGCCGATGCCGCAGAAAAGGCGGCAAATCCGCCGCGCTTGATCCGGTTTGCGCAAGCTCTGCCCCGGCAGACTGGCCGCTGGACCTGACCGCCGGCTTTGGCGATAAGGCGGCATGACCAGATTGCCGATCGAAGACGCCCTCCCCGAACTGCTGGACGCCCTGCGCGGCCATCGCCGTGCTGTGCTGCAGGCGCCGCCCGGTGCGGGCAAGACCACACGGGTGCCGCTGGCGATGCTGGAGGCGGGCCTGACCCAGGGCAGCATTGTGATGCTGGAACCCCGCCGCCTGGCCGCCCGCGCCGCCGCCGAGCGGATGGCGGAAACGCTGGGCGAGAAACCCGGCCAGACCGTCGGCTATAGGGTGCGCGGCGATGCCAAGGTCTCGAAGTCCACCCGGATCGAGGTGGTGACCGAGGGCATCCTGACCCGGATGCTGCAGTCGGACCCGGACCTGCCGGGCGTCGGCGCTGTGATCTTTGACGAATTCCACGAACGCTCCCTGAACGCCGACCTGGGGCTTGCCCTGTGTCTCGAAGTGGCCGGGGCGCTGCGCGATGACCTGATCCTGATGGCGATGTCGGCAACGCTGGACGCGGAACCGGTGGCGGCGCTGATGGAGGCGCCGATGGTTACCTCCGAGGGGCGCAGCTATCCGGTGGAGACGCGCTGGCTGGAGCGCCCCCTGCCTGCCCAGGCCCGGCGCGGCGATGCACTGGCGGATCTGGTGGTGCAGGCGGAAAGGGACACCCGCAGCGCAGACAAGGATCAGGGCGGCGGCATTCTGGTGTTTCTGCCGGGTGAGGGCGAAATCCGCCGCGCTGCCGGTGCCTTGGCCAAACGCCTGCCCGGCCATTGCCATATCCGCCCGCTGTTCGGCGCCCTGCCCTTTGCCGAGCAGCGCGCCGCCATTCAGCCCGAAAAGGGCGGGCGCAAGGTAGTGCTGGCAACCTCGATTGCCGAAACCTCGCTGACCATTCAGGACATCCGGGTGGTGGTGGATATGGGGCAGTCCAGGCGGGCGCGGTTTGATTCCGGCTCCGGCATGTCGCGGCTGGTCACCGAGAAAGCCACCCGCGCCGAGGCCACCCAGCGCCAAGGCCGTGCAGGCCGGGTGGCCAAGGGCGTCTGCTACCGGCTGTGGACCAAGGGCGAGGAAGGCGCGCTGATGGGTTTCGCCCCGGCCGAGATTGAAAGCGCCGACCTTACGGATCTGGCGCTGGAACTGGCATTGTGGGGCGCAGCACCGGAGGATCTTTCGTTCCTCAGCCCGCCGCCTGCCGGCGCGCTGAGCGAAGCGCAAGCGCTGCTGCAGATGCTGGGCGCGTTGACTGCGCAGGGGCGGATCACTAAACACGGCAAGGCGCTCTCATCCCTGCCGCTGCATCCCCGCCTTGGCCATATGCTGCTGACCGCCGGCCCGGCTGCGGCGCCGCTGGCAGCCCTCTTGGGCGAGCGCGACCCGCTGCGCGGGGCCCCTGCCGATCTGTCATTGCGGCTGAAGGCGATAAAGGACCCCAAGGGGTTTGAACGCTCCCGCCCCTATCAGCTGAACCGCCCGGTGGTGGAACGGATCAATAGCGAGGCTAGGCGGCTGGAACGGCAGGCCGGGCGCGGCACAGGTACTGTTAGGGGTACTGGCACGCTGTCCCCGGCAGCGATGGCCGCGCTGGCCTATCCCGACCGCATCGGACAGCGGCGCAAGGGCGACGCGCCGCGGTTTGTACTGTCCGGCGGCAAGGGCGCGGTGCTGGAAAGCAGCGACACGCTGGCGGGGGCGCCTTTCATCGTGGCGCTGGACACCGACGGCAACCCGCGTGAGGCGAGGATCCGGATGGCGGCGCAGATCTCCCAAAGCGAAATCCGCGAGCTGTTTGCGGATCAGATCGCTTGGGATGACATGTGCGAGTGGTCCAAGCGTGACCGCCGGGTGGCGGCCCGCCAGCAGGAGCGGCTGGGTGCCGTCGTGCTGGATGACCGGATCTGGAAGGACGTGCCGCCGGACGCGGTGGCGCGGGCGATGCTGGACGGCGTGCGCGACCTCGGCCTGCGGCTGTCAGGGGCTGCGGCACGGCTGGCGGCGCGGGTGGAGCTGGTGCGCGGCGAAGGACATGATTTGCCGGATTTCACCCTCCCCGGCCTGACGGACACGCTGGAAGACTGGCTGCTGCCGATGCTGGACGGCGTGAAATCAGCCGGGGACTGGAAACGTTTCGACCTGCTGCCCGCGCTGCGCGCCGCCCTCAACTGGGAGCAGACGCAGCTTCTGGACCGCGAGGCGCCGGGCAGTTTCATCACGCCGCTGGGGCGCAAGATCCCGATCAGTTATGACGGTGAGGTGCCGGAAATCTCCGTCCGTCTGCAGGAGCTGTTCGGCGTCAGCCGCCACCCATGCGTGGGCGGCGTGCCGCTGAAGATAGCCCTTTTGTCGCCGGCACAGCGCCCGATTCAAATCACCCGCGACCTGCCAGGCTTTTGGGCGGGGTCATACGCGGACGTCCGCAAGGACATGCGCGCGCAATACCCCAGGCACCCCTGGCCCGAGGACCCCACACAGGAAGACCCGACATTGCGGGCAAAACGGCGCAAATAGCCACCCGCAGCGCGCCGCAAGGCGCGCTGCCCGGCCCAACGGCTGGCGGCGGGAGCCCTGCCTGTCCGGGGCTGCCCGCCACCCGAAGCGGCGGCCCCCCGACGCTTCGCGGCGAACGCAAACGGTGCATTAATGGTGCATAAATGCGGCGGCCTGCGCGCCGCCCCCGGCGGCATATCTCAGGCCGCGGCCTTGAAACTCCGGGCATTCAGGCTTACTTTCCCACAATTCCACACAAAACACGGGACCAACCCAACCACAAAGGCTGAGCAGATATGACAAGCACTCTGATCCGCGCCTGGGAAGAAATTCTCAAGCCGATGCTGAAACGACCAAACCGCCTGCAAGTCGCCGCGCTGTGCTGCCGCACCAGCGAGGACGGCAAAGAAGTGCTGATGATCACCAGCCGTGGCACCGGCCGCTGGATCCTGCCCAAAGGCTGGCCGGTCGAGGGCAAGGACGGACCGGATTCCGCCCTGCAGGAAGCCTGGGAAGAAGCTGGTGTCCGCGAGGCCCGCATCTCGCCAAAGCCGATCGGTGAGTACAACTACACCAAATACCACGACAACGGCACCGAGGAACCGGTGACGACGCTGATTTTCTCCGCCGAGGTGGAGCAGCTGACCGACGACTACCCTGAATCCGCTGAGCGCAACCGCCAATGGATGCGCCCGGAACAGGCCGCAACGCTGGTGCAGGAGCCGCAGTTGCAGGAGCTTTTGCGTCAATTGTAAAAGTTATGTGACATTTTCATGTCTAACGCTTGATCCGTGACCGGAGCAGCGTTAGGCGCGTGCGCAGACCCCGGAATCAGGAATGCGACGATGAGCGATCAAGATCAGCGCACGCAATGGAACACGCTGGACAAGGATCTGAACAGGATCTCCCAGCTCGAACTGGCGACAGCTTATGCCTCCCGGCCTCTGGTGGGGCCTGGTATCGCACTGGCCTTTATCGTAGTGGCCGGCCTGGCGGCCGGCGTGTTCTTCGGCGGCTCGGCGATGAATATGGTGGTGATCGCCGCCGCCGCATTCGGCGCCTATATGGCGATCAATATCGGCGCCAATGACGTTGCCAACAACATGGGGCCGGCGGTCGGCGCCAATGCGCTGACCATGGGCGGCGCCATTGTGATTGCCGCCATTGCCGAAAGCGCCGGTGCGCTGCTGGCGGGCGGCGACGTGGTTTCAACCATCTCCAAGGGCATCATCGACCCCGCTGCGGTTTCCAGCAGCAGCGTGTTCATCTGGGCGATGATGGCAGCCCTCATTTCCTCGGCGCTGTGGGTGAACCTGGCCACCTGGGTCGGCGCGCCGGTCTCCACCACCCATTCGGTGGTTGGCGGCGTGCTGGGCGCCGGTGTGGCTGCCGCAGGCATTGCCGCGGTGAATTGGCCCACCATGGGCAAGATCGCCGCCAGCTGGGTGATTTCGCCCGTTTTGGGCGGGGTGGTTGCCGCGCTGTTCCTGGCCTTCATCAAGGCCAAGATCATCTACCAGGACGACAAAATCGCCGCAGCCCGCCGCTGGGTGCCGGTACTGGTGGGCATCATGGCAGGCGCCTTTGCCGCCTATCTGGCGCTGAAGGGCCTGAAGCGGATCGTCAAGATCGACCTGCAGACCGCACTGCTGATCGGTGCAGGCGCCGGGGCGCTGTCTTATGTCATCACCGCGCCGCTGATCAAGCGCCAGTCCGAGGGCATGGAAAACCGCAACAAGTCACTGAAGGCGCTTTTCGGCCTGCCGCTGGTGATTTCCGCCGCGCTTCTGTCCTTTGCCCATGGCGCCAATGATGTCGCCAATGCGGTCGGTCCGCTGGCGGCCATCGTGCATGCAACCGAGTTCGGCGACTTCGCCTCCAAGGTCACTATTCCCACATGGGTGATGGTGATCGGCGCCTTCGGCATTTCGTTCGGCCTGTTCCTGTTCGGCCCCAAGCTGATCCGCATGGTCGGCAGCCAGATCACCAAGCTGAACCCGATGCGCGCCTTCTGCGTGTCGCTGTCCGCTGCCATCACCGTGATTGTGGCCAGCTGGCTGGGCCTGCCGGTCTCCTCCACCCATATCGCGGTGGGGGCTGTATTCGGCGTCGGGTTCTTCCGCGAATGGCACATGGAGCGCCGCCTGAAGAAAACCGTCGAAGGGCGCCCGGCAGCAAAGCGCATCGCCCCCGAAGAACGCCGCCGCCGCAAACTGGTGCGCCGCAGCCACTTTATGACCATTGTGGCCGCCTGGGTGATTACCGTGCCCGCTGCCGCGCTGCTGTCAGCGGTGATCTTCCTGCTGCTGAATGCCATCGTCGGCTGATCCGCACTGCCGCGGCCTTTAAAAGCCCCCGCGCCAGCCGGCTGCGGGGGCTTTTCTTTTCGCGGTTCAGAACGTCTCGACCCAAGGCCGCAGCACCAGCTCGTCGCTCCAGGCTGTACGGTCCTGATTGATCAGATGCATGTATTCCCGGGCAATCGCGTCCGGATCAAGCATACTGCCGGTCTTCCCCTCCGCAGCAGCCTTTTCTTCCCGTTCTGCGGTACGGATCGCACCATCGACATTGATCCAGGCCACATGAATACCTTTAGGATGCAATTCCCGCGCCATGGACTGTGCAAGCCCTCTCTGCGCGAACTTCCCCATCGCAAATGCAGCCGAGTTTGCAAATCCCTTTACCCCGGCGGAAGCCCCGGTGAACAAAATGGTGCCGCGGCAACCCTTGCTCATCTGCTGGGCCAGCATCCGCCGGGCGGCGGCTTGCCCCAGCAGAAATGAGCCGAAAGCGGTTATCTCCACGGATTTCCGCACAGTTTCCGGATCAAGGTCCGCGATGCCCCCCCTTTGCAGCGCGGAAGGATTGTAGCAGGCGACCCGCAGATCGCCCTGCAAGCCGTCCACCAGCGCAGCCACACCCAATGCGTCCGTGCCGTCCAGCTGATGCAGCTTGGCGCCGGTCTCCGACGCGAGCGCCTCCAGCTTGGCTATGTTGCGCGCTGCAAGATGCAGCTCGTAGCCGTCGCGGGACATCGCCCGGGCAAAGGACTCCGACAGTCCCGTCCCTGCGCCGATAATCAATGCAGCCGGTTTCGATAATTTGTTTGCCATCGCTGGACCTCCCGTTCATGTCCGGGAGGATGCTGGCGTCAACACAGACTGCGCGCAAGAGGCCGCAGCTGCGGATCACCGCGTCACTTCACGGACATGTGTCAGGCGGGCGCGGCTGCCGGCAGTTGCGCAAGAACCTCCGACGCTGGCAGCACCGTGCCAAAGCCGGCATGCAGCGCCGACAGCGTCACCTCCAGCACCTGCCCGGCGTCCAGCTCGCCGCCATTGCGTGCCGGCAGCGAGAAAGCGATCAGCGCATCCTCAACAACCTGGATTTCAAACCCCAGGTTGGCTGCGGAACGGGCGGTCGAGTTGACGCAGAAGGCCGCAACCCCGCCTGCAATCACCAGCCGGGAGATGCCGCAGTAGCGCAGATGCTGTTCCAGCCCGGTGCCAACAAACCCGGAAGAGCCGGTTTTCCAGAACACCGCCTCGCCGTCCGCCGGCATGGCGCATTCCATAGGCTGGCCACTGGGCAGATCGCGGCGAAACCCGCTTTCGGGGCGCGGGTCGTCATGCATCACATGCACAACCGGCCGGCCGGCTGCGCGGAAGGCGGCAGCCAGACCGGCAATCTTCTCTTCGGCCTTCGGATTGGCCCGCTGGCGGCCGGAGGCGGTCACATTTGCCATCTCTTGCTGCATGTCGACAATCAGCAAAGCGGTGTTTTGATCCATGAAAAATCCCTCGCGCTTGAATACAGGCGCGAGGATTGCAGAGCAGAACGGAATAGGCCAGCGCAATCCCCCGTTCCGTTTAGGTCAAAACGAACGGTCCTGTCAGGCGCGTGGCGCCGGGCCTTTGGCCCGGCGCCACGCCCAACTGGCAAGGTTCATTCTATTGAATGCACCGCGGCAGGCGGGAGCGCCCGCGCTCCGCGAAACCAGCAGACGTCAGCCGCCGATGCACCAGCGCATGACAGCCTTTTGCGCATGCAGCCGGTTTTCCGCCTCGTCAAAGATCACCGATTGCGGCCCATCCATTACGGCGCTTGTCACCTCTTCCTCGCGGTGGGCTGGCAGGCAGTGCATGAACAGCGCGTCAGGTTTGGCAGCGGCCATCAGATCGTCATTCACCTGATAGGGGCGCAGCATGTTGTGGCGGCGCTCCTTGGAGGACTGGCTGTCATGCATCGATACCCAGGTATCGGCCACAATAAGATCGGCCCCTTCAACGGCTTTGAACGCGTCCCGCTCAACGGTCACCTTGGAGCCCGCCTTGCGCGCCAGGCCGATGAATTCCTCCTCCGGATCCAGTTGCGCCGGGCCGGTGAAAGTGAGGTCGAACCCGAACTGCCCGGCGGCATGCAGGAAGGAGGCACAGACGTTATTGCCGTCGCCGGCCCAGACAACTTTCTTGCCCTTGATCGACCCGCGGTGCTCCTCATAGGTCAGCACGTCTGCCATGATCTGGCAGGGGTGGGTGCGGTCCGTCAGGCCGTTGATCACCGGCACGTCCGAGTATTCCGCCATCTCGGTCAGCACAGTTTCGTCAAAGGTGCGGATCATGATCATGTCGACGTAGCGCGACAGTACACGGGCAGTGTCGGCGATGGTTTCGCCGTGACCCAGCTGCATGTCCTTGCCCGACAGCACCATTGTCTGGCCGCCCATCTGGCGCACGCCGGCGTCAAAGGACACCCGGGTCCGGGTCGAGGGTTTTTCAAAGATCAGCGCCACCATCCGGTCCTTCAGCGGCAGCTCATCATCCAAGGCGGCCTTGGGCTGGCCAAGGCGCGCTTGCTTGGTGGTTTTGGCCTGATCGATGATTGCGCGCAGGTCGGAGGGGTCGGTTTTGTGAATGTCGAGAAAATGGTTCATGACTGTATCGCTTTATTCTGGCGAAGGCCCGGGGGCGCTGCCCCCGGACCCCCGGGATATTTTCTGCAAGAGGAAGTTTATGCGGCTGCAACCTGGGCGGCGGTTTTCTCCAGGCGGCTGACGGCCTCGGCGATGTCCTCGTCAGTGAGGGTCAGCGGCGGCAGGAGGCGGATCACGTTGTCCGCTGCGGGGACGGTGATCAGTTCGTTATCATACCCGGCCTGGACCACATCCGCGTTCACCGCCTTGCACTTGAGCCCCAGCATCAGGCCGGAACCGCGGACTTCCCCGAAGACGTCAGGATGATCGGCAACAAGCCCCTCCAGCTTCTGCCGCATGAGGCCCGCCTTGCGGTTCACCTCAGCCAGGAAGTCCGGGTCAGCCACATGATCCATCACCGCGCAGCCCACCGCGCAGCCCAAGGGGTTGCCGCCATAGGTGGAGCCATGGGTGCCCGCAGTCATGCCGCTGGCGGCGTCTTCGGTGGCGAGCACCGCCCCCAGCGGGAAGCCGCCGCCGATGCCCTTGGCCACCATCATGATGTCGGGGGTGATGCCTGCCCATTCATGGGCAAACAGCTTGCCGGTCCGCCCCACCCCGCATTGCACCTCATCCAGGATCAGCAGCAGGCCGTGCTCATCACAGATTGCGCGCAGCGCCTTCAGCTCGGCATCAGGCACCGGACGGATGCCGCCCTCGCCCTGCACCGGCTCGATCAGGATCGCGGCAGTGCTGTCCGAAATGGCATTGGTGACGCCATCCAGATCGCCGAAGGTCAGATGAACAAATCCGGGCAGCAGCGGACCAAAGCCCTTGACCATTTTTTCAGACCCTGCGGCGGCGATGCCGGCCGAGGACCGGCCATGAAAGGAACCGTCAAAAGTGATGATCTCCACCCGCTCCGGCCGGCCCTTGTCGTAGAAATACTTGCGCGCCATTTTCACTGCCAGCTCGCAGGCCTCGGTGCCGGAGTTGGTGAAGAACACGGTATCGGCAAAGGTATGCTCCACCAGCTTGTCCGCCAGCGCCTGCTGCTGCGGGATGTGGTACAGGTTGGAGACATGCCATAAGGCTTGCGCCTGGGTCGTCAGCGCCTCCACCAGCGCCGGATGGGCATGGCCCAGCGCATTCACGGCAATGCCCGAGCCCAGATCCAGAAAGCGTCGCCCGTCCGCCGTGGTCAGCCAGGCGCCTTCGCCTTTGACGAACTCAAGCGGTGCACGGTTGTAGGTCGGCAGAACGGACGGGATCATCAGGATCATCCTTTTCAAAGGTTGAAGCCAAAGCTGTGCAACAGCTGGGGCCTTGGGTCAACGGTGGGTCAATGATTTTGGAAGGGGATGCCCCATGAAAGGGCACAACGGATCAAAGGGCCGGTCACGCCAGGCGGCGTCGGCGTCGCGAAACGGTGATATCTGCACGTTTGATCATGGGTGGGTTCCATAGTGGAGGATTGAGCGAAAGAAAACCCCTTTTGTACAGCCCTGCCCGCCAATCCGCCGCAGCGCGCCGCGCGCCCCTTCATCTTTGCCGAAATACTCCGGGGTGAATTGGCCGTCAGGCCAAGAGGGGCAGCACCCCTTCCTGCGCAAGACTGCTGCCGATTGCAGAGCGTTTTCTCTTGCATCCCGCGGCGGCTTGCCGCACCGCTTTGCCATGACCCGTTACACCCCGCAGAACCCGGCTCTGGCTGCCGCCCTGATCCTGGCGGCGACAACCTTCATCGCTGGCACCACTCTGCTGGCCAAGGCACTGGGGACCGGGAGCCTGGGAGCGCCGCTGCACCCGTTGCAGATCAGCCATGGGCGCTTCCTGTTTGCCTTCATGGGCATTTCAACCGCCGTGCTGATCCTGCGGCCCAGGTTCATCCGGCCGCATTGGGGCTATCACATCGGGCGCACCTCCTTTGGCTGGGCCGGGGTAACGCTGATGTTTGCCTCGGTTGCCTATATCCCGCTGGCCGATGCTACCGCGATAGCCTTCCTGAACCCGGTTTTCGGCATGCTGCTGGCGATCCCGCTGCTGGGCGAACGGGTCGGCCCCTGGCGCTGGGGTGCGGCGCTGATCGCCATGATCGGCGCGATGATCCTGCTGCGGCCGGCACCTGCCAGCTTTCAGCCTGCGGCGCTGCTCGCGCTTGGGGCAGCCGCGATCATGGGGCTGGAGCTGATATTCATCAAAAAGCTCGCCGGCCGCGAAGGGCCCTTGCAAGTCCTGTGGTTCAACAACCTGCTGGGCGTGATGATTGCCAGCTGCGCCGTGCTGCCGGTCTGGCAAATGCCCAGCCTTGCACAATGGGGTGCGCTGGCCGCACTGGGGCTGCTGATGGCCTGCGCCCAGGCCTGTTTCATCAATGGCATGGCCCGTGCTGATGCCTCTTTTGTGGCGCCGTTCAGCTATGCAACGCTGGTCTTTGCAGCCCTTTATGACTTTATTGGCTTTGGCGTGGTGCCGGATGCCATTTCTTTCCTTGGCGCCTTTATCATTCTGGCGGGCGCCGCCATCCTTGCCTGGCGGGAAGGGCGGCCCAATCCCCCGGCGGGCCGCGCGGCTGCAGCGGCGCACAAGCCTTAGCCGCCCGGCCATCACGAAAAGTTATTTCCGGCGCCAGGCCCGCATACGACCCTTGCGTCGAAAAACGGCATTTTCCCTGCATCTTCCGCGCCACGCTGTCCTTTGACAGAACAGGAGGACGCAGATGCACGAGAGGCGAATTCCCGAATGGCTGCGCCATGCGCCGGTGCCTTCGGTGCGGGACTTTGGCGTCCTGGCCGGGCTGGAGGCCGTGGTGCGCGGCACTTTGATCTCTGTCTTTCCGCTGATCATGTACCGGGCATTGGGTGATGCCGGGATGGTTTCCGCCTCCTATTTCGCGGTCGGCATCCTATCGCTGCTGGCCGGGCTGATGATCCCTGCCCTGATCCGGCTGGTGCCGCGCCGCTGGGCCTATTCGCTTGGGGCGCTGATGTTTGTTGCCTCTGCCGGCTTTGCCATCGAGGGCAGCCCGGTTTCGGTGCTTGCTGCACTTGCACTGAACACTGTGGCGGCGGTGACCACTTTCATCTGCTTCAACGCTTATGTGCTGGACTACATCTCCCGGATGGAACTCGGGCAATGCGAAACCTCGCGGATGTTCTATTCGGCCCTTGGCTGGACAGCAGGCCCGGTGGCCGGCGTGCTGCTGCTGGAGGTCTGGGCGCCCGCCCCCTTCCTGATCTCTGGCGCTGCAGCACTGGTGATGCTGGCGGCCTTCTGGTGGATGCGCATGGGCAACGGCAAGCAAATCGCCCGCGCCCGCGGCCCGGCCTCTAATCCCTTGACCTACGTACCGCGTTTTCTGGCACAGCCGCGCCTGGTCGCTGGCTGGCTGTTTGCGGTGATCCGCTCGGCCGGGTGGTGGATCTACGTTGTCTACCTGCCGATCTTTGCCATCGAAAAGGGCCTGGGCGAGGAGCTGGGCGGTATCTTGCTGTCCGTTACCAATGCCGCCCTGTTCGGCGCACCGCTGCTGCAGCGCTGGGTGCAACGGCATTCGATCCGGCTTGCGGTGCAGGCCGGCTTTTTGGGGGTAACCGCCTGTTTTGGCGCCGCATGTGTTGCCCAGGGCTGGCCTGCTGTGTCGATCACCTTGCTGGTGGCTGGTTCGGCCGCACTGATCCTGTTGGATATCTGTGCGGGTCTGCCGTTTCTGATGGCGGTGAAACCATCCGAGCGCACTGAGTTGTCGGCGGTTTACTCCAGCTACCGCGACATTTCCGGCATTTTGACCCCTGGCGTTGCCTGGCTGGTTCTCCTGGCGGCGCCGGTTGCGGGGATTTTTGCGGCAGGCGCGGCAGCCACCGCGGGGGCGGTGCTGCTGGCCGGAAACCTGCACCCGCGGCTTGGACGCAGGAAACAAGTTCAGCCGTCAGGCGAAGATCCGGTTCCGGCAGAATAGCAGCGTCAGGGTTTCAGCCGGTAGCCGGAGCGCAGCATGGCCCAGGCCAACAGACACACCGCAAAGGTGGCACCGCTGCAAACCGCCAGCCCCAGCAGCGGCGGACTGTCGGAGGTGCCGATCACCCCGAATCGCACGCCGTCGATCAGGTAGAAGACCGGGTTCACATGCGAGATCGCCTTGAGCACCGGCGGCAGCGCCTCCACCGAATAAAAAGTGCCGGACAGGAACGCCAGGGGCGTCACGATGAAATTGGTGATCGCCGCCATCTGGTCGAACTTGTCGGCAAAGACCCCGGCGACAATGCCCAAGCCGCCCAGGAAGGCCGCGCCCAGCAGGATGAACAACAGCGCCACCAGCGGGTGCGCGGGCACGATCTGCAGGACCGCCATCAGCCCCAGCCCGATGCCCAGCGCCACCAGCGTGCCCCGCGCCACCGCCCCGGCCAAATAGCCCAGCAGGATCTCCAGCCCTGACAAGGGCGGCATCAGCGTGTCGACAATGTTACCCTGCACCTTGGCAATCACGATGGAAGAGGACGTGTTTGCAAAAGCGTTCTGAATCACCGTCATCATCATGATGCCCGGCGCCAGGAAGGTCAGGAACGGCACCCCCATCACATCACCGCGCTGAGGGCCGATGGCAATGTTGAAGATCATCAGAAACAGCGCCGCGGTCATCAGCGGCGCCAGCAGAGTCTGGGTCCAGACCGCCAGAAACCGCTTCACCTCGCGCCAGGCCAGCGCCTTAAGCCCCAGCCAGTTCACCCGCCCGAACCGGCGTGCGCCCAATTCAACCTGATACCCCTGATCCGCCATGCTGCCCCCGTTTTTCGCTGCTTTGCCTGCATAACGGCTGCGGCAAGGGGCGCAAGATGCCTTGTAACTCCGCCAGCAGTGATTAGAATAGGGCGATCACACGGAATATGATGGCGGCCGCAGAATCCCTGGGGCCGCTATTAGCTTGGAAAGGCAACAGATGTCCTGGACAGACGAGCGCGTCGAACTGCTCAAGAAAATGTGGGGCGAGGGTCAGTCGGCCAGCCAGATCGCCAAAGAACTGGGCGGCGTCACCCGCAACGCGGTGATCGGCAAGGTGCACCGCCTCGGCCTGTCCAACCGCAACAGCGGCACAACCAAGGCTGCCGAGCCCAAGGAAAAGCCCGCAGCAGCCCCCGCCGCTGCGGCACCGAAACCTGCGGCCGCAGCCAAAACCAAGCCGCAGCCCAAGACCGAGCCGGCCCGCCCCGCAGCGGTCCAGCCCGCGGCAGCCGAAGCCCGGCCCGCGACGCCTGCACGCCGCCAGATCATCCCGGCCGGCCAGCCGTTGCCACCGCAGCCTTCGGCCAATGAAATCAGCCCCGAAGCCCTAGCCAAGGTCAACGAGATCGAAAAGAAGGCCAAGAAGCTGAGCCTGATGGATCTGACCGAACGCACCTGCAAGTGGCCGGTGGGCGATCCCGCAACCGAGGATTTCTGGTTCTGCGGCCTGCCTTCCCAGCAAGGCAAACCCTATTGCGAAGCGCATGTGGGCGTGGCGTTCCAGCCGATGTCCTCGCGCCGCGACCGCCGCCGCTGAGGATCGGGCAGGCACTCGCTGCCTGCCCGAACGCTTCTGAAACAAAACAAACCCGCGCCTTGCAGCGCGGGTTTTTCATTTCTGCGGTCCGTTTGCCCGGTGGACAGCTCAGGAGCAGGGCACCGGGTAACTGAGCGCTAAATCAGTTTGCCACCGGACCTTCGGAGGTGAACTTCGGGATCACACTGCCCGAGGCCGCGTCCGGCTCAATCCCCGGCCAGTTGCCTTCGGCCAGGTTGATGTTTTCCGGAATGTCCTCTTCCCAGAAACCGACGACAACGTCGGTGATGTTCAGATACAGCTTGTCATCCACAATGCGCCACAGGTTCGGATTGGCGGGCACCTTACCGCCGCGCGACACACCATAGGCGCAGTGGCCGTCATATTGCGGCGCATAATGGGCCGGATTTTCCAAAAACGCGTCGCGGTTGGCCGCGGTTGAAAACGCCCAGGTCGCGCCGTTGTGTTCGGCTGTAAAATCCGCGTGCCCCCGGACCGGTTCAGGCTGCGCGGTGCCCACCGGGTTCATGTCCAGGCTGCGGTAGGCCACCACGTCATAGCCGGAGACGGCAAATCCGGTGCCGTCGACATATTGCTCGCCTGCAAAGGCCGGCAGGGCAAAGGACAGCGCTGCCACGGCAGCAAATGCAAAACGCTTCATGAAATCATCCCTTTCATCGGTGATCGCTTCAATTGGGCACCGGCATCTTATCCGGCTTCGTGTCAGACACTATAGGTCCCGGCGCAAATGCGAAGGGGGGCTCACGCCTCTGTGTGCGCAGACGAGACCCCGTGAGCATTTTGTAAAATTTCCGCCTCCGTACCTTCCAGTCATTGGAATTTACAAATCCCCTCTTATCTCTGCCACAGCCAATTGCCGCAGCGCGTGCGATTGACCGCAAACCGGAAACAATCAAAGCAAGGCCCGACAGATGAGCGACACCCCCTATACCCCGCCGAAAGTCTGGAAGTGGGAGCAAGAAAACGGCGGCGAGTTTGCCTCCACCAACCGCCCCGTTGCCGGCGCGACCCATGACAAGGAACTGCCGGCTGGCAAGCACCCGCTGCAGCTCTACTCTCTGGCGACCCCGAACGGGGTAAAGGTCACAGTGATGCTGGAGGAGCTTCTGGCCAAGGGCCATGCGGGCGCCGAATATGACGCCTGGATTATCAAGATCGGCGACGGCGACCAGTTCGGTTCCGGCTTTGTTGGGATCAACCCGAACTCCAAGATCCCGGCGCTGCTGGACCGCAGCGGCGATGAACCGGTGCGGGTGTTCGAAAGCGGTTCGATCCTGATGCATCTGGCCGAGAAATTCGGAGAGTTCCTGGCCAAGGACGGCACTGAGCGCACCGAGACCCTGAGCTGGCTGTTCTGGCAGATGGGCAGCGCCCCGTATCTGGGTGGCGGCTTTGGCCATTTCTATGCCTATGCCCCGGAAAAGTGGGAGTATCCGATCGACCGCTTTGCGATGGAGAGCAAACGCCAGCTTGACGTGCTGGACCGGCAGCTGGCGGAGCGGACTTACATTGCGGGTGAGGAATACACCATTGCCGATATGGCAATCTGGTCCTGGTACGGCCAGCTGGTTCTGGGCCGTCTTTATGATGCGGCAGAGTTCCTGGACGTGGAAAGCTACACCAATGTGGTCCGCTGGGCCAAGGTGATCGACGCCCGCCCGGCTGTGCAGCGCGGCCGTATGGTGAACCGGTCATTCGGCGATTTGCACATGCAGCTGCACGAGCGCCACGACGCAAGCGATTTCGACACCCGCACTCAGGACAAGCTGGAACCGGCAGCGGAGTAACCGCCAGCCAAGCCCTCCCGCGCCCGCGAAAGCCCAGGCAATGCCTGGGCTTCCCTTTGCGGCCTTGGGCCCGGCGCCGCGCTCACGCGCGGCGCGCCACCGATTGCAAGCAGCATTCCACCCTTTGCCGGGTCAAGGGCTGGCATACTCCCGAACAAGCGCTTAACAGCAGAAAGGGCCGCGCTGTGCACAGCACAGCGCCACCCCCAACTGTGAGGCACATTTGCAAAATGTGCCGGAGCAGGCGGGAGCCTACCGTGACAGCTGCAGTCAGACCAGCCGCGGCGGCTTGTCCGGGTTGCTGCCCGGGATCTCCGGCTGGAGGGCGTCCGGTTCCGGCGGCTGCGGCAGATCGAACCGCAACCCGACCCGGGCCAGGCTGGCCGCCACCGGATCCTCTGCCGCAAAAAAGGCCACATCCATCGCCCCCGCCTCAATTCCGGAAAAGGTCAGCGCTTCGCCCGCGGCCTTGGCCAGCGACGGTTGCGCAGCTTCCTTGGCACCGACAAACCCCAGGAGATGCCCCTGCCCCCCGCCGGCATACCGCACCCCCGCCAGATAGGCCGCTGCCGCCAGCCCGCCGGCAGTAGCCAGCTTGGCGTCCAGCGACGTCAGCAGCACCTCCGGCAACCCGGTTGGCGGTGTAAACTCCGCAATGCCGGCTTCCACCTCGTCCGGGGTGTGGCCAAGCGTCTGATGCAGCCAGCCGACCGCGCCGGCCGGGATCAGAATGGCAGAGGGCGCCACCTCCAGGTTCAGGCCCAGCCCGATCCCCTGCCCGGCGAGCATCTGCGTGATGACGCGGCCGGAAAGCCCCGCATAAGGCACCGCCCGGCCCGCAAACTGCACCAAGCGCTCTTCGCGGTCGAACACCAGCACAAAGGCGCCCTCAGGTGTCTCAAACAGCTCAGGCGAGATCTGCCCGCCGGCGGCTTCTTCGGTCAGCATCAGGAACAGTTCGCTGTCAGCCAGCCGCTCGTAGAACCGCAGCCGGGCGGCATCATCCGCGGGGGCCGCCTCCATCGCCGCATGGGCCAGATCCAGCGGGGTTTCTTCTGTCATCGCATCAGCTCCTTCACCCGGGCCTGCAGCACCGGCAGCAGTTCGGCCTCGAACCAGGGGTTCTTCTTCAGCCATCCGGTATTACGCCAGGACGGATGCGGCAAGGGGAAGACCTGCGGCGCATGATCCCGCCAGCCCTGAACCAGCGGTGTCACCGGCCCCTTTACCCCCAGGTGATAGCGCTGCGCATGCGCGCCGACCAGCACCTTGAGGCGGACATGCGGCAGTTGCGCCATCACTTGGGCATGCCAGGTTTTACTGCAAATGGCAGGCGGCGGCAGATCCGCCTTTTTGCCGTTGTAGCCGGGAAAACAGAACCCCATCGGCACCACCGCCACCCGGTCCTTGTCATAGAATTCCGCCTCAGTGAGGCCCAGCCAGGCCCGCAGCCGGTCACCGGACGGATCGGTAAAGGGCCGGCCGCTTTCATGCACCCGCGCACCCGGCGCCTGACCGGCAATCAGGATCCGCGCTGAGGGACGGAACCACACAACCGGGCGCGGCTCATGCGCGGTGGCGGTGGCGGCAAAGCGGTCTGCACAGATCCGGCAGCCCCGAATCTCCGCCTTCAATTGCTGCCCGGACTTCATTGTCCCGCACTTGGAAATAGTCATCTCTCGCCCCGCCTTGCCATCCTGCCGCCAAAAAACCCGTCCCGCACCCCGGATCGGGGCTGAATTGGTTAAAACTTCATTGATCAATTATGGTACAATTCGACATAATAAAGCCAAATTCGCGGCGTAGGCCATTAACACTCTTTTGATACCAAAGAGCCACGGGCGCGTCAGTGCGCCATTGTGGACATGAGGCAGACAGAGCCCGCAAGAGGGCCGCACGAGCAGCACCGGAACCAGCAATGCTTGAGTTTGAAAACGTCAGCAAGTCCTTCTGGACAGGGACCCAGCGCAAGGTGATCCTTGACCGCGTGTCGTTCCGCGTCGAACCGGGCAAATCGCTGGGCGTGCTGGCTCCGAACGGCACCGGCAAGACCACGCTGATCAACATGATGGCCGGCCTGGAAAAACCGGATGAGGGCGAGATCCGCCGCAATTGCAAGATTTCCTTTCCGCTGGGATTCATGGGCGGGGTGATCAGCCGCCTGTCCGCAATGGAAAACTGCCGCTACATCGCCAAACTGTATGGCCTGGATCCCGACTATGTGGAGGCCTATTGCCGCTGGCTGTGCGGTCTGGGCGAATATTTCGACCAGCCGATCGGCACTTATTCTTCGGGGATGCGGGCACGGTTCAGCTTTTCGCTGATGCTGGCGCTGGACTTTGACATCTACTTGATCGATGAAGGCATGCCCAGCACCACAGATGTGGAGTTCAACCGCAAGGCCGGCGAAATCCTGCAGGAGCGGCTGGAGACAACCACAATCATCATCGTCTCCCACCAAGCCAAGACGCTGGAGAAATTTGCCCGTTCAGCTGCGGTCCTGCTGCAGGGCCAGTTGCACATTTTTGACACTTTGGAAGAAGCGAAACAGCTCTATGACTACGAAACCGAGAGCTAAAAAGTTCCGCATCCGCCGCAGTCCCGCTGCAGCCGGAGCCAGCGGCGCCGGGGATCAGCCTCAGGCGGCCGGCGCAGCTGCAAGCCCGGCGGCCGGGCATTCCCAGCCCCGAACAGCCGCTGCCGCCGCCGCCCGGCCCGCGGCGCCTGCAGCAGCATCGGCTGCCCAGGCAGCCCCGGCAAATCCGGGCGCAGCACATCCGGCTGAAACGCAGACCCGCGCCGCGCCGCTGTCCGGCATGGTCAGCTCGGCCCGCGAGACCCAGCAGGAAACCGATATCAATGCGATCCGCCACGAAGGCCTGACCGGCCGTCAATTGCGCCTGGCCCGCCGGATGGCGCAGAAACACAATCTTGCCCCTACCTCGGATTTTGAAGCCGTGCAGATGCTGCGCGAACGCGGCATCGACCCGTTCAAGCGCGCCAATATGCTGGAACTGGTGGTGCCGCAAAACAAGGCGCAGCCCGCGGGCACCCCGCCTGCGCCCGGATCGGTCCAGCTGCCGCAGACAGTGCCCGCGGGCAAAACCACCCTGCCCTCGACCGAGCTGAGCCCGGCAGAGCGGCGCACCCGTGAAATCCAGGAAATCCAGCGCGATATCGCCCGCCGCCGCCGCCGCAAACTGACCTTGCTGGCAGCCCGGCTGGCCTTTTTCGTGCTGCTGCCGACACTGGCCGCAGGGTTTTACTTCTATTCGGTGGCGACGCCGATGTATTCCTCCAAATCCGAGTTCCTGGTGCTTAAGGCCGACAGCGCGGGTGGCGGTGTCGGCGGCTTGCTGTCGGGCACTCAGTTCGCCACCAGCCAGGATTCGATTGCAGTGCAAAGCTACCTGATGTCCAAGGAGGCGATGCTGCGGCTGGACCGCGAGGCCGGCTTTAAGGCGCATTTCACGCAAGCCTGGCTGGACCCGATCCAGCGGCTGCAGAGCGACCCGACAAACGAGGAAGCCTATGCCACCTACAGCCGCAACGTGAAGATCGGCTATGACCCGACCGAGGGCGTGGTGCGGATGGAAGTCTCTGCCGCCGATCCCGAAGCCGCGGCAGAGTTTTCGAGCAAGCTGATTTCCTATGCGCAGGAGAAGGTGAACAACCTGTCGCAGCAAAAGCGCGCCGACCAGATGTCGGAAGCCGCATCCGCCCTGTCAGACGCCGAAGGCCAGCGCCGGGCAGCGCAGGAACAGCTTGTGCTGCTGCAGCAGCAAGGCTCGGTTCTGGACCCCGAAGGGGTGGTGGTATCGCTGCGCCAGCAGATCAGCACCTTTGAAATCCAGCTGGAGGAAAAACGGCTGGAACTGGCCGCCCTTCAGGACAATGCCCGGCCCAACCGGGCAAAGGTGTCCGGCGCCGAGGCCGACATCCGGCGGCTGCAAGCAGTGATCGCAAGCCTCAACAACCGGATGGTCGACGCCTCGGCCGGCGAAAACTCGCTGGCCAATCTGCGGATCCAGATTCAGATGGCCCAGGCCGATCTGGCGACCCGCGATCTGATGCTGCAATCGGCCTTGCAGCAAGTGGAAACCACCCGTCTGGAGGCCAATCGCCAGGTCCGCTATCTGACCACCGCGGTGGAGCCTGTTCCCAGCCAGGAACCGTCTTATCCGCGCAAGTTCGAGAATACCGTTTTGGCTTTCCTGATCTTTTCCGGTATTTATCTGATGTGCTCGCTTACCGCGTCTATCCTGCGGGAACAGGTCTCATCATAAAGCCATCGGAAGCTCATGAAAAACATCGATATCGCCGGCCTCACTATCGGCAATGATTGTCCGCTGACATTCATCGCCGGCCCCTGCCAGCTGGAAACCGCAGACCATGCCCGGATGATTGCCGGGCAGCTGAAAGAAGCCTGCGACAAGGCCGGCGCCCAGTTTGTGTTCAAAGCCTCCTATGACAAGGCCAACCGGACCTCGCTGTCCGGCAAGCGCGGCCTGGGGCTGGACGAAGGACTGAAGGTGCTGGACACCATCCGCCGCGAATTCGGCGTGCCGGTGCTGACCGACGTGCACACCGAAGCGCAATGCGCCGTGGCGGCAGAGGCCGTTGATATCCTGCAAATCCCCGCCTTTCTTTGCCGCCAGACCGACATGCTGCTGGCGGCAGGCAACACCGGCAAGGCGGTGAACATCAAAAAGGGCCAGTTCCTGGCGCCCTGGGACATGGCCAATGTGGTGGCCAAGGTGGAAAGCACCGGCAACACCAATATCCTGCTGACCGAACGCGGCACCTCCTTTGGCTACAACACCCTGGTCGCCGACATGCGGTCGCTGCCGCAGATGGCGCAGGGCGGCTACCCGGTGGTGATGGACGCCACCCATTCGGTTCAGCAGCCCGGCGGCAAGGGCGGCTCCACCGGCGGCCAGCGCGAGTTTGCGCCGCTGATGGCGCGCGCGGCTGTCTCTCTCGGTATTTCAGCGGTGTTCATCGAAACCCATGAGGACCCGGACACCGCGCCGTCCGACGGGCCGAACATGATCTACCTGGATCAGATGCCGCAGCTTATCGGCAGCCTGATGCGCTTTGATGCGCTGGCCAAGGCCGATCCCATCCGTATTTGAACAAGCAAAGAGTTTTCAGAAATGACAAAACCCCAGTCCGAGGTGACCCCGAACACCTGGAGCTTTCTGCGCGACGCGATGATCAAGCCCACGGGTTTCCGCGAATATGACGCACGCTGGAAGTACCCGGAGGAGATCAACCTCCCCGGCATGACCGCACTGGGCCTGGGGCTGGGCACCCAGATGCGCAAGCGCGGGATCGAGCCAGTGATTGCGGTCGGCAACGATTACCGGGATTATTCGCTGGCGATCAAAAACGCCCTGATCCTGGGCCTGATGCAGGCCGGTATCCAAGTGAAGGACATCGGCCCCGCCGTGTCGCCAATGGCCTATTTCGCGCAGTTCCACCTGGATGTGCCTGCCGTCGCCATGGTCACCGCCTCGCACAACCCCAACGGCTGGACCGGCGTCAAGATGGGCTTTGAGCGCCCGCTGACCCACGGCCCGGACGAGATGGACGAGCTGCGTGACATCGTGCTGAACGGCGAAGGCCAGCCCGCTCCGGGCGGCTCTTACGAGTTCGTGGATGGCGTGAAAGAGGCCTACCTTGACGATCTGGTAGGAGATTTCAAAATGTCCCGCCCGCTGAAGGTGGTTTGCGCCACCGGCAACGGCACCGCCTCGGCCTTTGCGCCCGAGCTGTTCAAGCGCCTTGGTGTTGAAGTGGTTGAGAGCCACAACGAGCTGGACTACACCTTCCCGCATTACAACCCCAACCCCGAAGCGATGGAAATGCTGCATGACATGTCTGCCAGCGTAAAGGCCTCGGGTGCCGATCTGGCACTTGGCTTTGACGGCGACGGCGACCGCTGCGGCGTGGTGGATGACGAGGGCGAGGAGATCTTTGCCGACAAGGTGGGCGTGATCATGGCTCGCGACCTTTCCAAGATCTATCCGAACTCCACCTTTGTGGCAGATGTGAAATCCACCGGATTGTTTGCCTCTGACCCCGAGCTGCAAAAGAACGGTGTGACGGCGGATTACTGGAAAACCGGCCACAGCCACATGAAGCGGCGGGTCAAGGAAATCGGCGCGCTGGCCGGGTTCGAGAAATCCGGCCACTACTTTCTGGCAGAACCCATCGGCCGCGGCTATGACTGCGGCATGCGGGTGGCGGTTGAAGTCTGCAAGATGCTGGACCGCAATCCGGATCAGTCGATGTCGGACCTGCGCAAGGCCCTGCCCAAGACCTGGTCCACCCCGACCATGTCGCCCTATTGCGCAGATACCGAAAAATACGGCGTTCTGGAGCGGCTGGTGCAGAAACTGGTGGCCAAGCATGAGGCAGGCGACAGCCTTGCCGGCCGGGCGATCAAAGAAGTTGTCACCGTGAACGGTGCGCGGGTGATCCTGGACAATGGCTCCTGGGGGCTGGTGCGCGCGTCGTCCAACACGCCGAACCTGGTGGTGGTCTGCGAAAGCTCCGAAAGCGAAGACGAGATGCGGGCGATTTTCGCGGATATCGACGCGGTGATCCGCACCGAGCCGCTGGTCGGCGATTACGATCAGACCATCTAATCAGATGGGAAAGAGTGGTTTCGCCTGCTGACGCAGGCGACCGGCGCCCGCCTTCGGCGGGCGCTTCTTTCTGCTGAGAAGCGGTCTAAGTGCAAGTCTGCCCTTACATGCGCCAATTCGAGTGTAAGGCGCCTGCAGCCGGGTCAGATCAATCGCCACCCAGGAGTTTCAGCAACTGGTCCCGCGCTTCTTGTTCGATGCGCTGTTTCAGCACGTCGTTCAGGTCCTGCTCCGGCGCAATCTCTGTGTTCAGCTCTTCACTCAGCTTCTGACGCACCCGGTCCTTGGCTTCCTGCTCGATCTCGTCGATTTTCGGCTGCAGCGCCTGGCTCAGGTCCGGACGGATGTCCGGGTTTTCCCAAGGGCCGGTGATCCGCACCGGAATGGTCAGCACCTGATCACTGCCTGCCCGCACCAACTGGGGAATAAACAGATAATCCAGATCCCGCGCGCCCAGCCCGATCCGGCCCTTGCCTTCGGCCCGGAACCCCTTGAGCAGAACCAGAAGATCCTGGTTGCGCAGGTTGCCGCCGTCAATTGTGTAGCTGGCTGTCATCTGATCAAACACTGTGCTGCCGCCATTACCGCCCGAGCGCATCAGCTGCTCCAGATCGAAACCGGTAAAGAACCCCTTGCCCGCTTCCAGCCAGCCCTTGCCGTTGAGCGAGCGCATAATAGCGTCTACTGAGTTTCCGGCCCCCAGGAACTCCAGCTCCCCCAGCGCCTCGCCGTTCAGCCGGCTGTAGCCTGCGGTTTCGCCCAGGGCCCGCTCCAGCCTGATGCCGTTGAACGAAAGCTTGCCGCCCACCGACAGGCCATTGCGGTTGTTGGCAACCACCTGCCCCCGCACCTGGCCGCCAAACATGGAGGCCGGCAGGAACTTCAGCACCGCGCGGCTGCGCTCGATCGTCAGGTTCAGCGTGCTGGCTCCCAGGATCACACCGCCGGTATTCAAGCTGTCAAAGGACAGGTCAATGACAGCATCCGCCAGCCCCAGCGCCGAGGCATCAATCGCGCCCTTCGGCCAGCCCGCCGCGGCTGCCCCGCCGCTGCCAGAGCTGCCCGTCCCGCCAGCCAACGCGGAGAAATCCAGCGCGCCGCCGCGCAGTTGCGCAGTAATCTCCGGCCGCTTGTTGAATTCTGCATCCGCGGCGCCGGTCAGCTTGTTGCCGCCCAGCTCAACCGCCAGATCGCGCATCGACAGCCGACCGTCGGCGGTATAGGTCACATCGGCGCCGAACACGGTCTTTTGCGCCAAGGCATCCGGCAGGACCAGCCCCAGCGCGACACCCGTTTGCAACGCATCATCAGCGCCAAAGGTCAGCCGCCCGCTGGCCTGGCCGTTGATATCGGCATGGCCGTCAAACCGCCCCTTGCCGCCCGGTGCCGTCACCGTCGCCCCGATCGAGGACACCTTACCGGCCAGAAACGCTGCAAAGGTGCCGATCTCGGCATGCACCTCCACCGGCTCCCCCGCCGGGCGCAGGGTCGCCCTGGCGTTCACGGTGCCATCGGGTTCCGGCCACAGCAGGCTAAGGTCGATGTTGTTCATCTCCACCGGCGCTTCGCCATATGCTGCGTAGCGCAGCGAGGCCCCGGTCAGATCGACCGCTTCAATCCTGAGCGGCAGCGCTCCGCTGCTGCTTGCGGCCGGACCGCCAGAGGCTGGCGCGCCGCTGCCAAAGACCCAGTTGCCGATACCGTCCTCGTTGGTGGCCAGGTTCAGATGCGGCAGGATCGCCGAAATTTCCGTGACCCGCACGTCGCCCTGCAGCAGCTCTGCCGCCGCCACGCCGATGGTCAGACGCTCGGCCTGCAGCATCGGCTCGGGTCCCGCCCAGTCTGCATTGGACAGCGTCACCGCGTCCGCCTTGACCCCCAGCGTCGGCCAGAAAGTAAAGCGCACCTTGCCGCCGAACGCCAGCTTGCGGCCCGTCTGCGTCTCCAGCTGATCAGCCGCCAGCCGCGCGATTTTCTCGCCCGGCAGCAGCAGCACCAGCCCCGCCAGCACCACCACCGTCAGCACCAGCGCGGTCACAACCCGGATTATCAGCTTCATCAGCCCACTCCTCATGTCTTGTCCCCCTGTAGTCCAAGGGTCTTTTTGCCAGCTTACCGTCTGGTGGAGCGGGTGCAATGCAGGAAGCCGCTTCCTGCATCAAAGCTTCGCGCGTTTTGACCGCAGGATAGCCGTATCCGGAGAACAGGCCGAACAGCAGATAGGGCAGCCGCTGCCAGATGGAGCCGATCTTTCCGGCAAAATGCATCTCCCGGCGGAAAAAGAAGTGCTCGTCCACGGGGAGGCCTTGTTTGGTGAGGATATGGCGGACGGTGGTGCAGGCTTCGCGCGCGGTTAGAAGAATCTGCTTGGCTTGAGACCGCCACTTCTTCGCCTCAGCGGTGCAGAGAGCAACCTTGGCAGACACAGTTCCAGAAAATACCGGATATGCACCAGGACACACGAAACCCCGGAAACCGGCGGCACCTTCAAACGCTACATTGGCGTTGCTGCAGAAACTTTGCGCCCGCTGGCTACGGGCTTTGGCGCTCCGCCTTCAACACCAAACGAAGGGCAGGCGTTGCCCGGCCTTGCGGCCGTGCAAAGGGAAAATGCAGCCGCCGGGTACACAGGAGGTGTACAGAGGGGGTTCACACCTGACACCCCCGTTTTCCTTGCCTCTTGCCGCATTCCTGATATATGCGCGCGAATGATCAGTACCCCGTCCAGCAACCCGCCCAGCCTCCGCCCCGACCTTGCCCCCCGCCCACAGTTCGGTGATGCGCCGCGCCCGGACCAGCCGACCCTCGGCATGGTGTCGCTCGGCTGCCCCAAAGCGCTGGTGGACAGTGAGCGCATCCTGACCCGGCTGCGCGCCGAAGGCTACGGCATCTCGCCCGACTACGCCGGCGCCGACGCGGTAATCGTCAACACTTGCGGCTTCCTGGACAGCGCCAAGGCGGAAAGCCTTGAGGCGATCGGCGAGGCGCTGAAGGAAAACGGTAAAGTCATCGTCACCGGCTGCCTCGGCGCCGAGCCGGACTATATCCGCGAGCACCACCCGCGCATCCACGCGGTCACCGGCCCGCATCAGTACGAACAGGTGCTGGACGCGGTGCATTCCGCAGTGCCGCCTTCCCCGAACCCTTACGTGGACCTGCTGCCTGCGGCGGGCGTCAAGCTCACCCCGCGGCACTTCAGCTATCTGAAGATTTCCGAGGGCTGCAACCACAAGTGCAAGTTCTGCATCATCCCGGATATGCGCGGCAAGCTGGCCTCCCGCCCCGTCCACGCGGTGCTGCGCGAGGCGGAAAAGCTGGTCGGGGCCGGCGTCCGTGAACTGCTGGTGATCAGCCAGGACACCTCCGCCTACGGGCTGGACCGCAAGTATTCCAGCCACCCCTGGAAAGGGGAGGAGGTGCGCAGCCATATCCTCGACCTCTCCCGCGAGCTGGGCAGGCTGGCCCCGGCAGAGGACCTGTGGGTGCGGCTGCATTATGTCTACCCCTACCCCTTTGTGCGCGACCTGATCCCGCTGATGGCGGACCCCGGGAATGCGCTGCTGCCCTATCTGGACATCCCCTTCCAGCACGCCCACCCGGACGTGCTGCGCCGCATGGCCCGCCCCGCGGCGGCAGCCAAGACGCTGGACGAAATCCGCGCCTGGCGCGCGGCCTGCCCGGATATCACCCTGCGCTCCACCTTCATCGTTGGCTTCCCCGGCGAAACCGAGGCGGAGTTCCAGCACCTGCTGGATTGGATGGACGAGGCACAACTGGACCGCGTCGGCTGCTTCAAATACGAAAACGTCGAGGGCGCGCGGTCAAATGATCTGGCCGATCACGTGCCCGAAGAAGTGAAGCAGGAGCGCTGGGAGCGGTTTATGGAGAAGGCCCAGGCGATCTCCGAGGCCAAGCTGGCGGCCAAGGTCGGCCAGACCCTGCAGGTGATTGTCGACGACATCGACGCAGACGGCATCGCCACCTGCCGCACCAAGGCCGACGCGCCTGAGATCGACGGCAACCTGTTCATTGATGAGGGAGCCGACGGGTTGCAGGCGGGTGATCTGGTGACCGTTGAAGTTGATGAAGCCGGGGAGTATGATCTGTGGGGTAGAACACCTAGCTAATACAAAACCCAAAAGTGATTGCATGGCGCCACCAGATTTTTCGAAGCCAACGGTAGAAACACTAGGGAAAAGAGCCTCCTACACATGCTCCAATCCTGACTGTCGCCGTATTACTGTTGGCGCAACACGCGATCAAAAAGCTTCGATAGTTGGCGAAGCCGCTCACATTTACGGCGCGCGGCCAAAGGCTGCCAGATACTCGGACCAAATGAGCGATTTAGAGCGCGCTCAAGAAACGAACGGTATTTGGCTCTGCCGATCTTGCCACAAATTGATCGACGATGACGTAAAGCGATATCCGCCTGAACTACTTTTCAAGTGGCGTGAGGTGCATGACGAATTTACAGCCTCGCAATTAGAAAAAGCCGGTTCCTGGGCTCGGCTTGAAGTTCAAAAAGAGTTCTTCGACACTCACCCTAATTTAACACCGGCGGCGCGTCGCATTCTCGCCGACAAACCAGAATTTTGGGAAGGTCTTTTAACCCTTGAGTTGCTAAGATCAGCTATTAGTGATCCAAAGTTGAAAATGGCTGACCTATTGTCGGGCGCCTATGTCCCTCAGTTCAAAACCATCTCGAATGGGCATGAAGCAACTTTCTTTCAACGTAAATTCTTTGAACTTAACAAACTGATCGCTTCGTCAAAGCAAATATTTACAGCCCAACTGTTTACCTCTTGGGGAGAAGATGGGCATTCGGGGGATGAAACTGCCATCCTCCATATTGGCTCACTAATACAAAATCTGTCCAACGCCTTTGCAACGTGGGAGGAGGAAGTTCACTCCGTTTTTTTCGAACGTGAGGTTTTCCTCGAGACCAACGAAGTTCTCAAAGGATGCGGCAACCATAACTTCAAGCAGATTGAGAAAGTACAAGACCTTGTTGCAGAAGTTATTCAATCTGTTAACACCCACGAAGAAGCAAGGAGTTTGGACTTCAAACATACGATGGTCTTCGATTTCCCTTCAGGTTTTGATGATCGCTTCGAGAATGCCCTTAACTTTGCCAAACAAGAACTACTGTTCGATGAAATCTGAAAAAGTCAGGAAGCTCCATTATCCGAAGCGCCCTCCCGTGGGGAGGGGCGGGCGCTACCCGCGCTTTGCGCGGGCTTTGGGTTTTCCCTCCCCTCGCGCCAATTCCCTGCTACTCTCTCCCCCAACCGCAACCAGCCAGGGAGAGCGCCCAGCCATGACAGACACTCCGGAAATCGCCCAGAAAGCCCCCTTCCCCGTCGAAGTGACTGAGGGAAAGACCTATTTCTGGTGCGCCTGCGGCAAGTCGCAAAAGCAGCCGTTCTGCGATGGCTCGCACAAGGGCACGGCGTTCGAGCCGGTGAAATACAAAGCAGAAAAGGACGGCAAGCTGTTCTTTTGCGGCTGCAAGCACTCAGGCAAAAAGCCCTTATGCGACGGCAGCCACTCAAAGCTGTAACAGACCATCCCGCACGCCAAGAACGCCAGGCCTGCCAAGCCCGCCGGGCAGATCACGCCTGGCAGGCCACGCTGCGGCCTAAGGCATCAGCCGTTGGAATACACCCCCGGCGGGACAAAACTCTGGAACCGCAGGGGTGCAGTCATCGCGGCGGGTGGAGATCCACAGCGCGCAGGACTGGCTGCAGCCCGCACCGCGGCAGGCGGTCACCATCCGGGCATAGTCCAAACCGTTGAGTTGCCCGGTTTTCACCGCATGATCGAGATCGACGCCCGCGGCCTTGGCCACGGCGCGCAACAGCCACAGGTGGCGGAAAATATTGCCAAGGCTCCGGGCCTCCGCATCCATGTCCTTCACGCGCTGCGGCCCTTCAGCTGCAGAAGCTGGTCCGCATTGCGGCAGCCGGGCATCGGTGCTTCAGCGTGGTCATGGGCGGACAGAAAAGCCTCGCATTGATCCGTCGCGCCGCAGCCGCGGCAGCGGGTGATCATCGCGGCCCAGTCCGCGTGGCTGATATCCCCCGCGGCAAAGGCAGATGTAAGATCCGCCCCCACAGCCTGGCCCATCCGGGCCATCAGCCGCAAATGACACAAGGGGTCTCCCAATGGCCGCATGTTCGAACTCCTTAAAGAGACCGGAAGAAATCCGGAGCCATCAGGCCTGCTGCTCGTTCAAATAGCCAAGCAGATCGCGGTTGCGGCAGAAATCAGGCGCCTCGGCACCGGGGCGCGGCCCTTCGGCCAGCCACTTGCGGCAAGCCCCGACACCGCCGCAACGGCTGCAGCGCAGCACTGCCTCGGCGATCTCGTCAAAGCGCAGAGTTCCGGCAACGGCCGCTTCCTCAAGATCCAGCCCGACAGTGCCGGCCATCCGGTCAAACAGTTCGGCGTGCTTTTTCAGATCGGCATGGGTGGTCATCGCGCGGTCCCCGGAATCATTCATTTCGGGTACAGCTTAGCGGCAGGGCGCAGACGCCGATTTGATGCAGGTCAAACGGGACCGGGTTCAGGCGGATTTCCCGCCCAGGTGGCCGAGATACGCCCGCACCGCATCCTGCACCCGGCGGAACCGGTCGCCGCCCAGTTTCTTGCCGCCATACCAGCGGGTAACGATGATCACATGATCCTTCAGGCCTTCGCGCTCCATCATCCGCAGGATCACCATGCCCGCGCCGCTCTCGCCGTCATCAGCCTTAAGACCGCCCGAGGGCAGCATCGCAGCCCAGGTGTTGTGGGTCGCCTTGGCATAGGCGCGGTCAGACTTCAGCTCAGCCAGCACCGCGTCGACCTCCGCGCGTGAGGCGACCCGCGCCCCCGTCACTGCATAGCGCGAGCCGCGGTCGGTCAGCACCACACCCAGCATCTCCAGCGCGGGCGCAGCCTGATCCTTGGCAGTCATGCTCAGTTCAGCCCGTGGCGGTCGATGGTGGCCTGCACCACCCGCACCCGGTCCGGGTTGGCGGGATGGGTGCCCAGGAAACGGTCGCCGGGATCCGGCAGCCGGTTGAAGAAGCGCACGCCGATGCTGGGCCGGTAACCGGACTGATGGGTGATAAGGGTGCCCAGTTCATCGGCCTCCAGCTCAAAATCCTTGGAATAGGTGCGCGCGCCGACATAACCGCCCACATCCTGTGCGGTGGAAACTGTTGCCGCGCTGCCGCCCGCAAGGGCTGTGATCAGCCCTGCACCGGCGCTGACCAGCGCCGAATTCTGCGCCTGCCGCGCCAGATGGCCGCGAATGTGGTGGGCGGCCTCATGCGACATCACAAAGGCCAGCTCGTCCTGGTTGGCGATCTGCCCCAGCATCCGTTGTGTGAAGGTTATGATGGGCCGGCCGGAACGGTCGAGGCTTTGATAAGCATTGGGGGCCGCGTTGGGGTTCGGATCGATGCGGATCAGAAAATCGCAGTTCAGCCCCTGGGTCCGGCTGCGGCATGCGCGTTCAGCCACCGGCTCCACCCGCCGGGACACCGACGCAAAGGCGGTGCGCGCCTCCCCTGGCGCCATCCCCTGCACCCGCGGTGTCCGAGCAACCGGCGCAGATTGCGGCGCAGGCTCAATCGCCACATCACAGGCGCCGACGGCAAGAGCAATGAGACACAGAAAACGGCGCATGGCACTTCCTTTTGCAGTTCCGGGCTACTTTATCGCGCAAGGATGTCGGAAGGCAATCGCCCGGCAGCGGACCCTTGCTGCCAGATCCATGTGATAGTCTGTGATTGCAAGGCCTTGCCAGCAGCCAGGCGGCAGTGCAGGCTGGACTTATGTTTACCATAGAGCATGAATTCGACTCGACGGTTATTACCCTGGTGGATGAGGACGGAACCCCGCTCACCGAGGATGTGACCATCAATTCCTTCACCGAATGCGTGACGGTCGAACAATACGACCCGCGCACCGACAAAGTGCAGACAATCACCCTGTCCCATTTGCAGGTGCGGGATCTGGCCGCAGCGTTGGACCTGCCGGAGGGCGTCTACAGGCTTGTGCCAGGTGATGACTAGGCGTCAGGCCGGGCCGTTGTAGACAAAAACCTTGTCGCGCGAGGTTGCACCGCGGCGCAGGACCAGATTGGTCGCCGTAGTGCCCATTGCCGCGGCCAGCAGGCTGCGGACGGCGTCGTTGGCCTTGCCGTTCTCCGGTGCCGCGGTAACCGAAATCTTAAGCACGCCCTCTGCCGGCACAATCGCATTGCGCGCCGCCTTGGGCGCGGCCCGCACCGCGATTTCCATCCCCGGAACACACAGTTGGCTCAGATCCGGCAGGTCTTTCTTCTTCGGCTTTCCCATAGCACCACATTTGCCCTGTGCGGGCGGCAAAAACCATAGACTTTTCCGCTGCCCCGCAGCTACCACCGGGTCAACGAAGCCCAGCCCCGCCGCCTGCTGCCTTTGCAGCACAGGTGCAGCACGCAAGGCCCGTTGGATCTTGAAAAAACGCCACTGCTTGCCGAAATAGGCGGCAACAGATGTAAGAAGGTTTCACATATGCCCGCACGCAATGACGCTGCCCTTGAATTCCTGCTGTCGCGCCGCTCACGCCCGGCCAAAACGCTGGTGGCGCCTGCGCCGTCGCGCGAAGAGCTGCTGCCGATCCTGACCGCCGCCGCCCGCACGCCTGACCATGGCAAGCTGGAACCCTGGCGCTTTATCGTGGTGGAGCAACCCGCCATGGCGCGGCTGGCCGCCCTGGCCGAGGCGGCGGGTGCGCGCTTGGGCAAATGCCCCGAGGACATTGCCAAGGGCCGCAGCCAATTCGACCAGGGCCAGCTGGCCGTGGTGGTGGTCGAGGTGCAAAAACACAGCACCAAGATCCCGGCGCGGGAACAGACCTACTCCGCCGGTGCTGCCTGCCTGGCGCTGCTGAATGCCGCCCTGGCCTCGGGCTGGGGCGCCAACTGGCTCAGCGGCTGGGCCAGCCATGACCGCGGTTTCTGCCAGGCGGCTTTTGATCTGGCGGAAAACGAGCACATCGCCGGCATCATCCATATCGCCACCGAAAGCTCCGCCCCGCCTGAACGCCCGCGCCCGGACCTGGACTCCATTACAACCTGGGTGAGCGCATGATCTTCACCGCCTTCTTCAAAACGCTTGGCCAGACCGGCGACCCGCGCTTCCGCAAGGTGCTGTTTCTGGGGCTTGGCCTCACCATTGCCCTGCTGATTGCCGCCTATGCAGGCTTTTTGATGCTGATCCAATGGCTGGTCGGCCCCGAAGCCACCCTGCCGCTGCTGGGTGACGTCACCTGGGTCGATGATCTGCTGTCTATCGGCTCCCTGTTCTTCATGCTGGTGCTGTCGGTATTCCTGATGGTGCCGGTTGCCTCAGCCATCACCTCGATGTTCCTGGAGGAGGTCGCCCAGGCGGTAGAGGACAAACACTACCCCGCCCTGCCCCCGGCCGCCAAGGTGCCGTTCTGGGATGCGGTCAGGGACACGGTGAACTTCCTCGGCCTGCTGATTGCCGCCAACATCCTGGCGCTGTTTCTTTATGTGCTGTTCCCGCCCGCTGCACTGTTCATCTTCTGGGGCCTCAACGGGTTCCTCTTGGGCCGCGAATACTTTACCCTCGCCGCCGCCCGCCGCATTGGCACGGCAGAGGCCAAGAAACTGCGTCGCAAACATGCCACCACGATCTGGGCCGCCGGCACGCTGATGGCGATGCCGCTTTCGGTGCCGCTGGTGAACCTGGTGATCCCGATCCTGGGCGCCGCCACTTTCACCCATATCTACCACGCGCTGTCCCGCAGATAGGCAGCCGCCCCCGCGGCAGCCGGGTCAAGGCCGGCGCAGCCGCCGCGCGGCAGCGCGGTTCAGCCTTGATGCGGTTGCCGCGGGTTAAAAAAAGGAAACGGCGTCTTGAGAGGCAGACCTGCCTTTCAAGCGCTTCTCAGCAATAACACTTCCTATTTTCACAATGCGTTGCAGCCTGCTCCAGCCCGGCATGGGCTGGCCGCCACCGCGCCGCGCATCCGCGCGGCGCCATGCCCAACGGGCTGCGGCGCATTTCAATGCGTCCCAGCCGGGCGGGAGAGCCTGTGCTGTTGAAACAGATACCCGCGGTTCAGTCCCGCTCAGGCAGCATTCCCATCCAGTCGAAATCACGCACGCTGATCAGCTCGGACAGGATAATCCCGGCAGTAATGCCCCAAATCACCGCAGCCACGCCGGTGGTGATCCAGGCCTTCTCTTTAAGAAAATGCTTTTCCGGCGCGCCCGCGTGGGTGCCGGGCACCACATCGCCCTTGTCGCCCTGGGTCTCCAGCCGGATCGGGATGATCACCAGAAAGGTCAGGAACCAGATTACTGCATAAAGCACGATTGCAGATGTAACGCCCATAGCTCCGGCCTTCCGTTTTTGCCCTGCCCCGGATCCGGGGCAGGGTGCTCATAACGTCAAACTTCTTCGAGTTCCACCAGGCAGCCGTTGAAATCCTTGGGGTGCAGGAACAGCACCGGCTTGCCGTGGGCGCCGGTCTTCGGCTCGCCTGACCCCAGCACCCGGGCGCCTTCGGCCAGCAGGTGGTCACGTGCCGCCAGGATGTCCTCCACCTCATAGCAGACATGGTGGATGCCGCCGGCCGGGTTCTTCTCCAGGAAGCCGTTGATCGGCGAGTTCTCCCCCAAGGGATGCAGCAGCTCGATCTTGGTATTGGGCAATTCGATAAACACCACAGTGACGCCGTGATCCGGCTCGTCCTGCGGCTCGCCCACTTTGGCGCCGAGCGCGTTGCAGTACTGGGCGGATGCGGCCTCCAGATCGGGGACGGCAATGGCAACATGGTTCAAGCGGCCAATCATATCGGATGTGCTCCTCTCACAGACATTCCTCCGCCCCGCTTATGGGGTGGACGCTGCGCCGCGGCAAGTGCGCCAATCCGCACGGCAGCCTGCCACAACGGCAGAGCACGCGCTGTTAACGAGTAATTAGCCTCGAATCCCTAGCGTCGGAGCATATCCCGCAAGGAGGATACGTTATGGACGATTCGGAACTGTTTGCTGCCGCTCAACGCCTGCCCACCACCCGGCGCCCGCTATTGGGGCTGACTATCCTGGTGGTCGAGGACAGCCGCTTTGCCTGCGAGGCGCTGCGCCTGCTCTGTCTGCGCAGCGGTGCCCGCATCCGCCGGGCCGATTGCCTGAAATCCGCCCGCCGCCATCTGCAGGTCTACCGCCCATCGGTGCTGATTGCCGATGTCGGTCTGCCGGACGGTTCCGGCCTCGATCTGATCCGCGAACTGGCTGAGGCCAGCCCGCGCCCCGGCGTGATCCTGGCCACCTCGGGCGATCCAACGCTTGAAGAGGCCGCGCTTGAAGCAGGGGCTGGTGGTTTTCTGGAGAAACCGATTACCTCGCTTGCCGCTTTCCAGCAGAAAATCCTGTCAAATCTACCGCCCGACCGCCAACTGTCCGGCCCGCGCGCGCTGGATGACGAAACAGTGGAACCCGATTTCCTTGCCTACCGCGATGACATGGCCCATGCCGCCGATGTGCTGAACATGAACCAGGAAGAAAAGACGCTGGCATATCTGGCGCAGTTTCTGGGCGGCGTTGCCCGCAGCGCCGGCGACAACCCGCTTGCCGAGGCCGCCGACCGCCTGGCCCGTTCCCGGCGCAAGGGCAAACCGCTGACCCAGGATGCTGCAACCCTGGCCGGCCTTGTACAGGAACGGCTGGAACGCCGCGCGGCGATCTGACATGGCCGAAGCTTTTCTCATCGCCCTCGCCACGCTCGTCATTGTGCTTTACGGCCAAACCCGCCTGGAAGCCCGCGCCATCCGCCGTAACCGCGGGGGCACTGGCAGCCGCGCATTGATCCTTTCATCACGCAATCAGTAGGCCCTGCGCGCCACCATAGCCGCCTGCCGGTCTTGGCCGCATCCGATTGGACAGGGTGGCCCGCCACTGGTGTCGTAACCGCCTGCACTCCTTCTGTGGAAAGCTGACGGTACTCCGCTTGTCCAGCTGAACCCAGCCGGAGGATGTGTTTCCCCCGGCGGGCAACAACGCGCTGTTTGCAGTTTGGGAAACGCCAACCTGCTAAACGTCTGCGGACCAGCCGGGCGGCTATCGGCGTCTTGTTAAGCCAGATCAGCAAATCTCCCCCATACCGCACATTCTTCGGGCGTTCTCCCGCGCCCGCAGCTCAGCGGCTTGCGCCGCACCGCTTGGCGGCCTTGGGCCCGGCACCGCCTTTCAGGCGGTGCCGGGCCCAACGGCTCAGACCGTTCCCTGAACGGGTTGAGCGGACGGGAGAATCACGGCTCTTACAATAGCAAACCGGGATCCTTTGCCATCGCCAGCCCTGGAAACACGCTTGTTTCCAGATCGCTTTTCCGGGCACCTGCCAATCCATGCATTAGCCAGGCAAGATGCCGGCGCACATCCGCTGTCGGCATCAGATCCCGGCGGTCATAAAGATCAGCCTCCGCCAGTCCCGGCCAGCGCCCCAGCACCCTGCCGCCGCGGATCGCACCGCCTGCCAGCAGCATCGCACCGCCGGTGCCATGATCAGTGCCGCCAGTGCCGTTCTCGCGCACGGTGCGCCCGAACTCGGTCACAGCCGCCACCGCCGTCTTACCCCAGATCCCGTCCCCCAGGCCGCTGCGCAGCTTCAGGACGGTCTCCGACAGCCGCCCCAGCGCGGACTTCAGGCCGTTTGCCTGGCGGTAATGCGTATCCCAGCCATTGATCGAAAACGCCGCAATCCTGGTATCGCCGCGCAGCTGCTCCGCAGCATAAGCGGCAATCTCGGTATGTGCTCTCCCCTTCGGCGCGGCCTGCATCATGCCGCTGTCCCCGCCGCCGGCCTCTTCGGACCCCAAAGACAGATCCTGCCGGGTCAGCTCCAGCGCCTCATTCAATGCCCTGTGGAACAGCGGATCCTCTTCCATCAGCAAGCCTGCCAGCCGCTCGGCCTGCGGGCTCAGCGCCAGCCCCGCCCCCGGCGCCCATTGCGAGACCGGCGCCGCCCCGTCCAGCAGCAGCATCCGCTCCTGACCGATGGCAAAGGCGGTGCGCGCCTCCACTCCGGGCATCTGCTGCAGCAAACGGTTCAGCCAGCCGCCTCTTACGTCGCCCAATGCCGCGGTGCCCGCTTCCAGAATATCCTGGCCGTCAAAATGGCTGCGCCGGTCGCGGTAGGGGGTGGACACCGCCTGCACAAACCCCAATTCACCTGCACGCCACAACGGCAGCAACGGCGCCAAGCCTGGATGCAGGGCATAGAACCCGTCAAGATCAGCCGCCCCGGTCTGCGGTCCGCCCGACAGGGTCTGCCGCAAGCCGGCCAAAGCGGGGTCGCCGTAAGGCTGCACCGCATCCAGCGCATCCATGCCGCCGCGCAGAATGATCACCACCAGCCGCGTGTCCCAGGGGGCCGCGGCAAAGCTGACTGGCGTGACCAGCGGGCTGGCCGCCAGAGAACAGCCCAGCATGGCAGAACGGGTCAGCAGGGATCGGCGTGTCAGCTGCATGAAGCAAACCTCCTGTTAGCGGCGTTGAAAGGCCGGAGAGGTCAGGATCAGCCCGACCGCCTCGGTCTGGGTTTCAGCGGTGCGGGCCGCAAACCGGACCCGTTCATTGGCAAACCGGCCCAGCGCAGCAATGGCAAAGACACGCGGATCCGGCAGCGGCCGCGCCAGCCGCCGCGGCGCTGCCATTGCCCAGCGCAGCCGCGCGGCCAGCGCTTGCGGCGTGATCCAGAACATATCCTCTTCCGGCCAGCCATCCGGCCCGCCGGAGAATTCCCAGCGTTGCCCCATCGGCGTCAGCGGTGCCAGCAGCAGCCGGTTCAGCTGCCCTGGCTTCAATGCGGAAAACCGCGCCTCAGGCACCGCAAGTGCGCGGCAGGCAGAAGCCACATAATCAAACGGCGGTTTAACATTTTGCAAATCCGGCTGCCAGGCCGCGGGGTGTTCCAGCAGTGCGGCATAGACCTGCACCAGATCGCCGCCGCTGTCCTGATAGCGTGCCGCCAGGTGCGACACCAACCCCGGCGCCGGCTGATCAGAGGTGAAATGCACCGCAAGCTTCCACGCCAGATGCTGCGCAGTGGCAGGATGGCGTGCCAGATCTCGCAACGCCGCCAGCACCTGGCCCAGCTCCGGCTTGCCGCCGCCATAGGTTTGCCCAAGCACGGTTTCCGCCCCCGGTTCAGCCATTCCGGGGCGGAACACAAATCCCTTGTCCTGCGCGGCGGTCAAGCCGGTGAACAGCTCGGCCAATTGCCGCACATCCGCCTGACCATAAGGCCCATCGACGCCCAGCGTATGCAGTTCCAGCACTTCGCGGGCGAGGTTTTCATTCAGCCCGCTCAGCCGCTTGCGCCGCTTCACAGCCCGGCTGCCCGGCCCGGCCGAGCGGTTCTGATCCAGGTAATGCAGCATCAAGGGGCTGGTGGCTGCGGCGATCAGCATATCCTCGAAACGGCCCGCCACATGCGGCCGGATGACAGTTTCGGCATAGGGCGCGGCCAGTATGCGCAGCGCACCGTTTTTGCCTTGCGCGGTAAAATGATCGGCCCAGAACAGCACCAGCCGTTCGCGAAAGGCATCGCGGGTAAAGACATGCCGCAGCAACCTTTGGCCATGCCACTTATAGCGGGCCGCATTATGCGCGCGGCGGTAGGCTTTAAAGGCCTTGTCCGCAGCCTCGTACCCTTGCTCGCCTTCCTGCCGCTTGCGGTTTCGCCTCAGCCGCCGGAATTCCTTGGCGCGCGCAAAGGCTTGGTCAAAACCGCTGACCGGAAATCTAAGAGCCATCTCATCGGCGCCTTGCAGGCGGCTCAGCATTGCCTCTGCCGAAGCTGGCGGCGGCACCTGCGGCGACAACCCTGCCCCAAAGCGGATCTCCGCCAATTCTCCGTCAAACTGCATCGCCCTGTTCTCCCTGGACGGCCTGATCTCCCCGGACGGCCTGGCTTGGTTGCAGATTAGATCATCCACGCCCGGGTCCACAGCTGATTTTCAAGTGATACGCAGATCTCCGCGCGTTCCGTCGCCTGTTCTGCAGATTTTCGGACCACCGTTACTCTGCAAAAATTCCGCCTTCGCCCCAACGAAAAAAGCCCGGACAGTCGCCCGGGCCTTCTTTCGACATCAAAATGCGGTTTACTGATCCTGCGGGATCACGCGCAGGCCCAGTTCCATCAGCTGATCGCTCATCGGCTCGGAGGGGGCCGACATCATCAGGTCCTCGGCGCGCTGGTTCATCGGGAACATGATGACCTCGCGGATGTTGGCTTCATCCGCCAGCAGCATCACCATACGGTCGATGCCAGCCGCGCAGCCACCGTGCGGCGGGGCGCCGTATTGGAAGGCGTTGACCATGCCGCCAAAGCGCTTCTCGACCTCATCCTTGCCATAGCCGGCAATCTCGAAGGCCTTGAACATGATCTCCGGCTTGTGATTCCGGATCGCGCCCGAGACCAGCTCATAGCCGTTGCAGGCAAGGTCGTATTGGTAGCCTTTGACGGCCAGCGGATCGGACAGCAGCGCGTCCATGCCGCCCTGCGGCATCGAGAAGGGGTTGTGCTCGAAATCGATCTTGCCGGTTTCCTCGTCCTTCTCGTAGATCGGGAAATCCACGATCCAGCAGAAGGCAAAGCGGTCTTTGTCAGTCAGGCCCAGCTCTTCGCCGATCACGGTGCGGGCGCGGCCTGCAACGCTTTCAAACGCCTTCGGCTTACCGCCCAGGAAGAAAGCCGCGTCGCCCACATCCAGGCCCAGCTGCTGGCGGATCGCTTCAGTGCGCTCGGGGCCGATGTTCTTGGCCAGCGGGCCAGCGGCCTCATTGCCAAGGACAATCTCGCCCGATTTGATCATGGCGTTGACGTCTTTAACGGTGATCCCGCGCTCCTGAGCGATGGAATCCGCCGATTGCTTGCGCCAGAAGATATAACCCATACCCGGCAGGCCTTCACCCTGGGCAAATTTGTTCATCCGGTCGCAGAACTTGCGGCTGCCGCCAGACGGCGCCGGGATGGCGCGGATTTCGGTGCCTTCGTTCTCCAGCAGGCTGGCGAAGATGGCAAAGCCGGAGCCACGGAAATGCTCGGAGCAATCCTGCATCTTGATCGGGTTGCGCAGGTCCGGCTTGTCGGTGCCGTACCATTTGGCGGCATCCTTATAGGAAATCTGCGGCCATTCGCTGTCGACCTTGCGGCCCTTCCCGAATTCCTCAAACACGCCCTGCATCACCGGCTGGATGGTGTCGAACACATCCTGCTGGGTGACAAAGGACATCTCCAGGTCGAGCTGATAGAAATCGGTGGGCGAGCGGTCGGCGCGCGGGTCCTCATCGCGGAAACAGGGCGCGATCTGGAAGTATTTGTCAAAGCCCGACACCATCATCAGCTGCTTGAACTGCTGCGGCGCCTGCGGCAGGGCGTAGAATTTGCCCGGATGCAGACGCGACGGCACCAGGAAGTCACGCGCGCCTTCGGGGCTGGAGGCGGTGATGATCGGGGTCTGGTACTCGTTGAAGCCCTTGTCCCACATACGCTTGCGGATCGATTGGACCATGTTGGAGCGCAGCAGCATATTACGCTGCATCTTCTCGCGGCGCAGGTCCAGATAGCGGTAGCGCAAGCGGGTTTCTTCCGGGTATTCCTGCTCGCCAAACACCATCAGCGGCAGCTCTTCGGATTTACCAAGCACTTCGATATCACGGATGAATACTTCGATCTCGCCGGTCGGGATTTTGGCGTTCACCAGGCTCTCATCGCGCGCCTTGACGTTGCCGTCAATGCGGATGCACCACTCGCTGCGGACCTTTTCAATCTCAGCAAAAACCGGGCTGTCCGGGTCGGCCATAACTTGCGTGACGCCGTAGTGGTCGCGCAGGTCGATGAACAGCAATCCGCCGTGGTCGCGCACACGGTGAACCCAGCCCGACAGGCGGACGGTATCACCGACGTTGGATTTGTTCAGTTCGGCGCAGGTGTGGCTGCGATAGGCGTGCATGGCGGGACCTTTCGTGTCTCGGGTCGTCTGTCCGGGTGGACCGTCATTCGGGAGATGCGCCTGATAAGCGCGGAATTCGTCCGGGGTGGTACACAAGTTTGCAGCGTGGTTGTCAAGCAAACAGGGCAATTTCAGCGCCTCCCACCCTCCCTTTCCGCAGGCTGCGCTCTGTGCAGACAGGCTCCCGCCCCTTCCACGCCCCATCGCTGACGCGACAGGGCGGCAAGCGTTGGGCAGGGCGCCCCGCCTGCGGCGCGGCGCGCAGCGCACCAAAGGTGCGCTGCCGGGCCCAAAGGGCAATGGCCCGCTGGCGCCAGGCAGGGGGCTCTTGTCTGCGGGAGCGCCCCCCCTCAGACCAACTTTGCCGGGATCAAACCGCGCAGCGAATTGCCCATGCGGACGGCCTGCGCCGCCTTAAGGTCCTGCAAGCCAAGAACCGCCTCGCAGCAATCGCCCCGTTCCAGCAGCACTTGCCGCAGAATGCCCGGCAGCAGACCGCAGGACAGCGGCGGCGTCACCACCTGCCCGTCCGCGCGGGTCACAAACAAATTGGTGATGGTGCCCTCGCACAGCTCCCCGCGCTGGTTCAGAAACAGCAGCTCATCCATGCCGTCCGGCAGCTTTGTCCGTGCGGCGTCATAAAGCGCGCGGCGGGTGGTCTTGTGCTGCAGCCAGACATCCGCCGGATCCAGCCTTACTTCAGCGATGCCCAACCGCCATTCCGCAGGGCTGCTGCCCAGCGGCGGCGCCGTCAGCTCCAGCTGCCCGCCCGCGTCCAAAGTAAGACGGCAGCGCAGCGGTACGTCGCCGGCAGCCGCCGCCAGCACACGCCGCGCCTGCTCTGGCTCAAAGGGAATACCAAATTCAGCCGCGCTGCGCGCCATCCGGGCCAGATGCTGCTCCAGATGCCGGAACCCCTCTCCCGGGTGCCAGCCCAGCGTCTCGATCAGGCGGAAAGCGGGATCGTTCTGGAGGGTGTCACGCGGGCGAACCGGGCTTTCCATAGCGCTTCCTCATATTCGGACTCGGCGGTGCTGTCCCAGACCACGCCGCCGCCAACGTTAAGCGTCGCGCGGCCTTTTTCCAGCATCAGCGTGCGGATCGCCACGTTGAATTCCGACGACCCGTCCGGTGCTGCCCAGCCGATGGTGCCGCAATAGATGTCGCGCGGCCAAGGTTCAAGATCCGCCAGGATCTCCATCGACCGGATCTTGGGCGCGCCGGTTATGGAGCCGCAGGGAAACAGCGCCCCAAAAACCTCTGCCAGCCCGGCATCAGGCCGCAGCCTTGCCCGCACCGTGGAAACCATCTGGTGTACTGTGGCATAGCTTTCGACGGCAAACAGCTCTGGTACATGCACCGAACCGGTCTGCGCCACGCGGGAGATATCGTTGCGCAACAGATCCACGATCATCAGGTTCTCGGCGCGGTTTTTCTCATCCTGGCGCAGGAAATCGCGGCGGCGGGCGTCCTCGACCGGATCATCGCTGCGCGGCTGGGTGCCTTTCATCGGGCGGGTCTCAATCATGCCCTCCGCATCGGTGCGGAAAAACAGCTCCGGCGAGCGCGACAGAAGGTCCGGCAGGCCGTCCTGTTCGACCAGAACGCCATGGCCCACCGCCTGTTTGGCCTGCAAGGCGGCATAGAGTTCTTCTGCGGTGCCATAGGCCCCGGCATCAATCGGGAAGGTCAGGTTGGCCTGATAGATGTCGCCCTTGCCGATATTGCGGTTCACCTCAGTGAACGCCTCAGTGTAGCGCTCAGAGGTCCAGCGCGGGGTAATGCCTTCCAAACCTGCGCCGTCCGGCTGAAGGCCAGGCAGCGCCCGGCCCTCCCCACGGGAGGGCGCTTTCGCTCCTTCCCAGGGCCGGGCGCTGCCCTCTGCGTCTTGCGGCAGCGGTTCGTCATAAACCCCAAAGCAGATCAGCGGCAGCCGCCGCGCCTTTGGCATCCGCCCTGCCAGCTTCGGCTCCAGCGCGTAGCCCAGCTCATAAGAGGCATAACCCGCCAGCCAATGCCCCGCGCCCCGCGCCGCATCCAGCGCCGCCAGCGCAGCAGGCACCTCTTCGGCCCCGTCCGCGCGGATCACGCGCAGCGGCTGGTCGAAACATGTGCCGGCCCCCTTGGGCCCCTGATCAAAGCGAATACGCACCGGAATTGACTCCCCGAGGTCTTGGCCTCCACATATATCCGTTCGCTATGCGAACAAAAGGGGTGGATGCGGCATTTCCAATTCCGTTTCCGATCCCCCTTGAACCTTTCAGCGCGGTCCCTATAACGCAGGACAATTTGGGCACTCGCCAGTGCCCCTGATTCAAAGCTGCCCGCACGTCAATCAAAGGAATATGGCCATGCCCAAAAGAACCGACATCCAGTCGATCATGATCATCGGAGCCGGTCCGATCGTCATCGGGCAAGCCTGCGAGTTCGACTACTCCGGCGCCCAGGCCTGCAAAGCCTTGCGCGAAGAGGGTTACCGGGTGATCCTGGTGAACTCCAACCCCGCCACCATCATGACCGATCCGGGCCTGGCCGATGCCACCTATATCGAACCGATTACCCCGGAAGTGGTCGCCAAGATCATCGAGAAAGAACGCCCTGACGCGCTGCTGCCGACCATGGGCGGGCAGACTGGACTCAACACTTCGCTGGCGCTGGAAGAAATGGGCGTGCTGGAGGAATTCGGCGTCGAGATGATCGGCGCCACCCGCGATGCCATTGAAATGGCTGAAGACCGCAAGCTGTTCCGCGAAGCGATGGACCGCCTCGGGATTGAGAACCCGCGCGCCACAATCGTCACCGCACCCAAGCTGGAAGACGGCAAAGCGGACCTGGACGAAGGTATCCGCATCGCGCTGGAGGCACTGGACGACATCGGCCTGCCCGCGATCATCCGCCCGGCCTTTACCATGGGCGGCACCGGCGGCGGCGTTGCGTACAACCGAGAAGATTACATCCACTTCTGCCGCACCGGCATGGACGCGTCCCCGGTGAACCAGATCCTGGTCGATGAAAGCCTGCTGGGCTGGAAAGAGTTCGAAATGGAAGTGGTCCGCGACAAGGCGGACAATGCGATCATCGTCTGCTCGATTGAGAACATCGACCCGATGGGCGTCCACACTGGCGATTCGATCACCGTGGCCCCGGCGCTGACGCTGACCGACAAAGAATACCAGATCATGCGCACCCACTCGATCAACGTGTTGCGCGAGATCGGCGTGGAAACCGGCGGCTCCAACGTGCAATGGGCGGTGAACCCCGCCGACGGCCGTATGGTGGTGATCGAGATGAACCCGCGGGTGTCGCGGTCGTCCGCGCTGGCGTCCAAGGCGACCGGCTTCCCGATTGCCAAGATCGCGGCCAAGCTGGCGGTGGGTTACACCCTGGACGAGCTGGACAATGACATCACCAAGGTGACGCCGGCATCGTTCGAGCCGAGCATCGACTATGTCGTGACAAAAATCCCGAAATTCGCGTTTGAGAAATTCCCCGGCTCTGAACCTTACCTGACCACCGCGATGAAATCGGTGGGCGAGGCCATGGCGATCGGCCGCACCATCCATGAGTCATTGCAAAAAGCGCTGGCGTCGATGGAATCCGGCCTCACCGGCTTTGATGAGGTGGAGATCCCCGGCGCGCCCGACAAAGCCGCGGTGTTCAAGGCGATCAGCCTGCAGACCCCCGACCGGATGCGCACCATCGCCCAGGCGATGCGCCACGGGCTGACGGATGATGAAATCTTTGGCGTCACCAAATTCGACCCCTGGTTCCTGGCCCGCATCCGCGAAATCGTCGAGGCCGAAGATGAAGTCCGCGACGGCGGCCTGCCCACCGACGAAAAAGGCCTGCGCGCGCTCAAGATGCTGGGCTTCACCGATGCCCGCCTTGCCAAGCTGACCGGCCGGAAAGAGACCGAGATCCGCAAGGCCCGCCGCGCCGCCGGCGTCAACGCTGTATTCAAGCGGATCGACACCTGCGCCGCCGAATTCGAAGCCCAAACCCCCTACATGTACTCGACCTATGAAGCGCCCGCCTTTGGCGACGTGGAATGCGAGGCGCGCCCCTCTGACCGCAAGAAAGTGGTCATCCTCGGCGGCGGCCCGAACCGGATCGGCCAGGGCATCGAGTTCGACTACTGCTGCTGCCACGCCTGCTTTGCGCTGACCGACGCAGGCTATGAGACCATCATGATCAACTGCAACCCTGAGACCGTGTCGACCGACTATGACACCTCGGACCGGTTGTATTTCGAACCGCTGACGTTTGAACATGTGATGGAAATCCTGCGGGTCGAGCAGGACAACGGCACCCTGCACGGCGTCATCGTTCAGTTCGGCGGCCAGACACCGCTGAAGCTGGCAAACGCGCTGGAAGAGGAAGGCATCCCGATCCTCGGCACCTCGCCCGACGCCATCGACCTGGCCGAAGACCGCGAACGCTTCCAGGCGCTGGTCAACAATCTGGGCCTTAAGCAGCCGAACAACGGCATCGCCTCCACCGACGCGCAAGCGCTGGAAATCGCAGGGAAAATCGGTTTCCCGCTGGTGATCCGCCCGTCTTATGTGCTGGGTGGCCGGGCGATGGAAATCGTCCGCGACATGGACCAGCTGAAGCGCTACATCGCCGAGGCGGTGGTGGTCTCCGGCGACAGCCCGGTGCTGCTCGACAGCTACCTGGCCGGCGCGGTTGAGTTGGACGTGGACGCGATCTGCGACGGCAAAGACGTGCATGTGGCAGGCATCATGCAGCACATTGAGGAGGCCGGCGTGCACTCCGGCGACAGCGCCTGCAGCCTGCCGCCCTACTCGCTCGACAAACCGGTGATCGAACAGATCAAGGAACAGACATTCGCATTGGCCAAAGCGCTGAATGTGGTTGGCCTGATGAACATCCAGTTTGCGATCAAACCCAATGACGCCGGCGAAGAGGAAATCTACCTGATCGAGGTGAACCCGCGCGCGTCGCGCACGGTGCCGTTTGTGGCCAAGGCCACCGACAGCGCCATTGCCTCGATCTCGGCCCGTGTGATGGCCGGCGAGCCGCTGTCGAACTTCCCGATGCGCGCGCCTTATAAGCCGGACGCGGGCTATGACGTGAACACGCCGATGGCCGACCCGATGACCCTGGCCGACCCGGATATGCCCTGGTTCTCGGTCAAGGAAGCGGTGCTGCCCTTTGCCCGCTTCCCCGGCGTCGATACCATCCTTGGCCCGGAAATGCGTTCCACCGGTGAAGTCATGGGCTGGGACCGTTCCTTTGCCCGCGCCTTCCTCAAGGCGCAGATGGGGGCCGGCATGGTGCTGCCGTCCCAGGGTCGCGCTTTCGTCTCGATCAAGGATGCCGACAAGGGCCGGCTGATGCTGGAAGCGGCGCAGATCCTGGTAGAGCAGGGCTTTACCCTGGTCGCCACCCGCGGCACCCAGACCTGGCTGGAGGCCCAAGGCGTGGCGTGCGAGCTGGTGAACAAGGTCTATGAAGGCCGCCCCCACGTTGTGGACATGCTCAAGGACGGCGGCGTCCAGCTGCTGATGAACACGACTGAGGGCGCGCAAGCCGTTGAAGACAGCAAGGAAATGCGCTCTGTCGCGCTTTATGACAAGATCCCCTACTTCACCACCGCAGCCGGCGCCAATGCCGCTGCACGGGCAATCAAAGCCCAGGCCGAAGGGGACGTCGAAGTGAAGTCGCTGCAGGGCTAAGCGCCCTCTGCCCGGACGTTTCAACGCTATGTTTTAAAGCCCCGGCAACGCCCGGGGCTTTTCCTTTGCGTGCTGTGCTTTCACACAGCCGTGTAGAGTTGTGACCCGGCAAATTCCGGAAATGTGCGACCGTGAACGCCACAACACGACCCGCAGCTTTGCAACTCAGGGAGAAAGGCCATGAAACTACCGACAAAGATTGCCGCAGGACTTTTGGCGCTTGTACCGGCCGGCGCAATTGCCCAGGACTGCCCTGTGGATGGCGATCCCTCTGAACTGGCAGCAGAGGCCGTTGTTAAGGTCTACGAATGCATCGAGGCCAAAATGGCCGAAGGATATGCCAGCAACGGCGATCCGGTCGGCGCTGACTTCCGCTCCTGGCAGGTGACATCAACCCGGCCGGCCCTTGCCGGCCCGCATGGCGAGCGGTTCCTGCAGACCTTTGCAAACGACATTGCCGCTGAACAATACCTGAAGTTCGCAGAAGAAGGCTTTGTGATGCCCGCGGGGTCGGTTCTGGCCAAGGAAAGTTTCAAGGTCAAGAAGGGCAACGCCGTTCCCGGTCCGCTGTTCATTATGACCAAGCTGGCCGATGGCGGCGCGCCCGAGGCCGGTGACTGGCTCTATGCAGCCCTTCTGCCAAGCGGCAAGGAAATGAAGATCAAACAAAGCTTTTGCGCAGGCTGCCACATGAATTGGGAGGACCAAGACAGTCTGGCCTATCCGTTGGAAGAGGTCCGCCTCAGCGGCCAGTAACCGCAGGACGGCGTGCTGCAAAAGGAAACAGCCCCGGGGAACCAAACGGGGCTGCTTCGCGTCCTGCCGCTCTTATTCAGCAGCAGGCTATAGGGCCGCAGCGGCGGCTGCGGTCACCCCGCCTGCCGCATCAGCGCCTGCAGCGCATCCCCCAGCGGTGCGGCCAGCGAAACCCCTCTGCCCCCCATCCGGGCCTTGGAAGAGATCACCGAGACCAGCTGCGGCGCCCTGCCCGGACGCTTTTGCAGCACGGGTGAACCGGACGCCCCGAAATCGACCCGGCAGGTGGTGATCAGCGAGCTTTGCCGCGCCGCAATCACCTGGCAGGCGCTTTGCAGCCGGGGCGAGGTCGCATTGCGGTGCGAGTAAGACATCACATCCACCCGCATGCCGCGCTCCGGCGCCGCGGCCAGCACCAGCGGGCGGATCACATTTGCACTGATCGGGCTGTCCAGGCGCAGCACAGCAATGTCTGTTCCGGTCTGAAACTGTCCGGTCCGGCCATGCCGGTAGCCCGGATGGACAACAGCCTTGACCACTTGGCGCGACGCCTTGGCGCGGCGGCCGTTCAGCCCTGCTTCAAATTTGATACTCCGCGGGTTCACGGCCCGGCCATTGCGGATGTCATACATGCAATGGGCCGCCGTCAGCACCAGATCCGGTGCGATCAGACTGGCTGTGCACATGGCCCTGCCGCCTATGTTCAGGCGTCCTACCGCCTCCCATCCTTGCACCGACTGCGCAGGCGCAGGCTGCCCGGCTGAACCGGGTCCGGCGCTTATGCCGATGAATACGGAAGCTGCAATTGCCAGTAATCGTCTCATAACCCACTCCATGTTCCCACACTGCTATGGTCGGTGAGCCCTGAGGCTGGAATGCGGCTTGCTGCGGTGCCGCGCAGGCAGAAACATGGGCAGAATGAGACAGAATTAACAAAACCTTAACGCGAGGCAGTTCTGCCTGGGCCGAGGCACTCAAACCCCTTATTTTCTTAACGGACCCCTGCGATTTTCGAAAAAATCCCTTAAAAACAAGGGAAAATCCGCCGGGTTTCGTTAGGAGAAAAATTCGGGATTCCCCCTGTTTTCGCGCAAAACCCAGCTTTGGCGGTAACTTCACGGCGCAATTACGGCGGAAATGAGCCTTAACAAACGCCTAAACACCGGGTTGAAGGCCGCCCAATTGCTTAACTGCGCGCCACACCCATTGCGGGAAGTTCGTTTCCCAATGTCCGCATTGCCTGTAGCCATTAAGACTTGCAGCGGCAGATTTGCCGCTGCAGGGTGGCCCGGCCCGATTGCCGACACTGGAGCCGTTGAATGCGCCTGACGCTGTTTCTGACCGCCCTTCTGACCCAGGCTGCTTGCGACGTGCCGGTGATACCGCTGATCTGAAACAAAAAGCCCCGGCGGAAGTGCCGGGGCTTGGGATTGTGTTTTCTGCTGTGTGCAAGGGGCGCCGCCCCGCCAAGGCTACTTCTGCGAGACCCGCTGATGCACTTCTTCGGCGCTCTCCAGCCGCTCCGAATAGCGGTCGGTCAGATATGCCTTGCGGCCCCGCACCAGCCAGGTGAATTTCACCAGCTCTTCCATCACATCCACCAGACGGCGGTAGAACGGGCCTTCGGGCAGGCGCCCGCCCTCCCCGAATTCCAGCCAGGCCCTGGGAATCGAGCTTTGGTTCGGAATCGTCACCATCCGCATCCAGCGGCCCAGAATCCGCATCTGGTTGACTGCGTTAAAGCTTTGCGAGCCGCCCGAGACCTGCATTACCGCCAGCGTCTTGCCTTGCGTGGTGCGGATGCCGCCCTGCAGCGACAGCGGCAGCCAGTCGATCTGCAGCTTCATGATGCCGGTCATCGCGCCATGGCGCTCCGGGCTGGACCAGACCATGCCCTCGGACCAGACCGCCAGCTCGCGCAGCTCTGCCACCTTGGGGTGCTCCGCCGCACCTGTATCATCAGGCAACGGTAAGCCGGAGGGATCAAAGATCCGCGTCTCGCAGCCCAGGGCGCGCAGCACCTGCGCCGCCTCCTCAGCCGCCTTGCGGGAATAGCTCACCTCGCGCAGGGAGCCGTACAGCAGCAGAATGCGCGGCGCGTGGCGCGGATCGCCAGGTGCCGCCAGCGCGTCCACATCAATCGGATGCAACTCAGCTTCTACAATGGCAGGCAGGCTGCCCCCGTCACCGGTCTCAGGCACTGTCTTCCTCCAGGTGCAGCTTCATATCCAGCAGAACCTGCTGCAACAGCACCGTTTCCCTGAGCAGCCGCTTGGCCTCGTTCACGGTGATAATGCCATCTTCCATCGCTTCCTGGTATTCGCTCATCAGCTGGGCAAACCGCTGGCTCAGCGCAATCACATCCGCATTCACACCGCCGCTGCGCCCGGTCTCCTCGGCAGAGCCGTTGCCGTTGTAAGACAGGGTGATGTTCTTCAGCTCCGCCAGCGCCGAGGTCACATGCGGATAGGACGCAGCACTTTCCAGCTTGGCCACTGCATCCACCGGCATGAACCGGTCCGTGTGCTCGGCATTGTCCGAGTAATAGCGCCCCAGTGTTGCCTTGGACTTCCCCGTGATCTGGCAGGCGGCTTCGATGCCGACATCCTTGACCAGCGCTTCGGTGTGTTTCTTCAGATACGACCCGATTTCAGCCATTTATATCCTACCTGGCTTGACCGTCGCCCCCATGGGGGAACGAACCGGTTAATTTCCCATTTCTGACTTGTAGAGGAATTGCGATACCTTATCCATCCCTCAGGTTTTCAGGGATTTAGCGAGTGGAATGATGCAATTGGCATCTGTTGTCCAGTGCAATGCGGAACGGGGTGAGTGACGTTCGGCGGTTTGGGTAATTGGTCTGCCCGGCACTTGGGCTCTCCGGGGCATTCGGCGTGGCCGTTTTAGGGATTTGTTCCTCCCTGGCCATACCCGCCCCGGTGAGCCTTCCTGGCACGGCTTTGCCTCCCCCCCGAAAAACCAACACGAATCCGGTTTTCCCCGCAGGCCGGGACGGATAAACCCCGGCCCCATGGCCAAGCTCTATTTCAATTACTCCACCATGAACGCGGGAAAATCGACGGTGCTGTTGCAGGCGTCGCATAACTACCGCGAAAACCATATGGATACCTACCTGCTGACCGCCCGGCTGGATGACCGCGCAGGGACCGGCAGAATCGCCTCGCGCATCGGCATCGGCGAAGCGGCGGATATGTTTGCCGCGGGCGACGACCTTTATGGCCGCATTGAACAGCGTCTGGCGCGCGGCCCGGTGGCGGCGATCTTTGTCGATGAAGCGCAGTTCCTGACGCCCGATCAGGTCTGGCAGCTGGCCCGCGTTGTCGATGACCTGCGGGTGCCGGTGCTGGCCTACGGCCTAAGGGTGGATTTCCAGGGCAAGCTGTTCCCCGGCTCCGCCACCCTGCTGGCGCTGGCGGATGAAATGCGCGAGGTGCGCACCATCTGCCACTGTGGCAAGAAAGCCACCATGGTGGTCCGCCAGGACAATCAGGGCCGGGTGCTGACCGAGGGCGACCAGGTGCAGATCGGCGGCAATGAGACCTATGTGTCGCTGTGCCGCCGCCACTGGCGCGAGGCGGCAGGCGATCTGCGCAGCGGTAAGACGGCAGAGTAAGCCGTCCCGAACAATCCGGCTGAAACAATCCACCGCGATTTGTGCTATACTCCTTTGGACCACTTCCAAAGGAGGCCGTCATGACAAACCACGCCCCTCTGGGCGACCCGCTGGCCGGCAAGCTGCGCTTTCACCTGTCCATCATGATTGGCGCCTGCATCGCCGGAGCAGCCGTCATCACCGCATTTGTGCTCGGGTACTACTCAGTCAGGGCCATTCTGGTCTGCGCCGCCATTGGTGCAATCCTGGCCTGGCCGGCAGGCACCTATGCCACCCGCAGGATCAAGCGCGACGATCCCGCCTGGGACCACCGCCGGGACAAGCCCAAAGACGCCTGAGCCGGGGCACGGCTCAGGATGACATGTTTCAGACCCGGTTGGGCAGCGCCGCGCCACTCAGATAGGCTGCGACATTGTCCAGCGCCATATGGCCCATATCGCTGCGCACTTCCTCGGTGGCGGTGCCCAGATGCGGCAGCAGAGTGGCGTTATCCAGATCGATCAGCGCCTGCGGCACTTTGGGTTCGAACTCATATACATCCAGCCCGGCACCGCCGATTTGGCGGTTCTGCAGCGCGTTGATCAGCGCCGCCTCCTCGACCACCTCGCCGCGGGCGATGTTGATCAGATGCGCATGGGATTGCATCGCACCCAGAACCTCGGCGTTGATCAGATGCGTGGTCTCGGCGCCGCCCGGCACCGCCACCACCAGAAAATCCACCTGCCCCGCCAGATCAATCAAGCTGCCGGCCCGGTCCGCCGGAAAGTCCAGATCCTTCGCTGAACGCGCCACATAAGATACATCCATGCCAAAGCCGAAATGGCAGCGCCGCGCAATCGCCTGGCCGATGCGGCCCATGCCCGCGATGCCAACCCGCTTGCCGGTGGCATGCAGCCCCAGCATCTGGGTCGGGTGCCAGCCTGCCCAATCGCCGCTTCGCAGCATCCGCTCGCCTTCCGAGGCACGGCGCGCCGACATCAGGATCAGCGTCATCGCAATATCGGCGGTGGCATCAGTCACTGCCCCCGGCGTGTTGGTCACCTCGACACCCGCGGCGCGCGCGGCCGCCACGTCGATATGGTTGTAGCCAACACCGAAATTGGCCAAGAGCTTGCAGCGAGGCGTGCCCGCCTTGGCAAAGATCTCAGCCGTGAACTTGTCGCCCAGCGTCGGCACGACGATGTCGAACTCCTGGAGCGCGCGCAGCATCTCCGCCTCATTCATCACCGCGTTGGTCTCACGGATTTCCAGATCACCAAACGCCTCCCGCGCCCGTGCCGTGACCGCTGCCGTCATCGGCCGCGCAATCCAGATTTTCATTTCAGTGCATCCTCCCGCCCAGCGGGACCTTTCCATCAGGCCCGGCCAGGAATATCTCTCCGTTTTCATCCGGCAGGCCCAGAACAAGGATCTCTGACATGAACGTGCCGATCTGCCGCGGCGGGAAGTTTACGACGGCCAGAACCTGCTTGCCCACCAGCGTTTCCGGCATGTAATGCGCCGTAATCTGCGCTGAGCTCTTTTTTACGCCGATTTCCGGCCCGAAATCGACCCAAAGCTTGATTGCCGGCTTGCGCGCCTCGGGAAACGGCTCTGCACGGATGATTTCACCGGCGCGGACGTCGACCTTCAGGAACTCGTCAAAAGTGATCTCAGCCACGCGACAACTCCTTTGAACGTTCCGTGGCCGCAGCCACAGCCCGGTTCAGCAGCGCCGGGAAGCCATCATCATCATCCATCAGAACCTCCAAAGCTGCCTGGGTGGTGCCGTTCGGGCTGGTCACATTGATGCGCAGTTGGCCGGGGCTTTCCCCTGCCGCCTCCGCCAGCGCACCGGCGCCCGCAACAGTCGCCTTGGCCAGCTGCATCGCCAGTTCCGCCGGCAGCCCCTGCGCCTCGCCCGCGGCGGCCAGGGTCTCGATCAGGTGGAACACATAGGCGGGGCCCGAGCCGCTGACGCCGGTGACGGCATCCATCTGGCCCTCGTTGTCCAACCGCACAACCTGCCCGACGGCTTGCAGCAGCCCCTCGGCACGGTCCAGATCCTCATCGCTGGTATGGGTATTGCCAATAATCGCAGTGATACCGCGCCCGACTGCTGCCGGTGTATTCGGCATCGCCCGCACGATCGGCGATTGCGCGCCCAGAACATCCTCAAAGGTTGCGATCGAAGTGCCGGCGGCCACGGAAATGAACAGGGTGGCGCCGTTGCCGTAGCTTTGCAGCGTGGGAAGCGCCGCGCCCATCATCTGCGGCTTGACGGCAATCAGCACGATTCCCGGCGCCGCGGGCAGTTCTGCGTTGATCTGAACGCCGGTGCCCTGCAGCCAGTCAGAAGGATGCGGGTCAATCACCCAGACCGACGCCGCGGGCAATCCGCCCTCCAGCCATCCGGCCAGCATCGCCGATCCCATCTTGCCGCAGCCCAGCAGCACCAGCCCGCGCGCGGCAATCTCTTGCATATCCATCTTAAGCCCCTCCCCTAAATCCCAGGTTCAGGGCAAGGTTTACGCCCGCCCGTATGCCTCTGCAATGGCGACCTGCATCGCGTCCTGGGTGCTGCGCTTTCCCCAGACCGCCAGCTGGATCGCCGGGTAATAGCGCTCGGCATTGGCTACCGCAGCTTTCAGCATCGCATCAATCTGCTGCGGGCTGGCCATCTGGCCGCCGGACAGCATCAGCCCATAGCGGAACAGCATCAGCTTGTGATCCGCCCAATAGGTAAAGGAGCCTTCCCAGCACTGATCGTTCATGCTGTTGATCAGCTCATACAGCCGCGGCAGCTCAGCCTCCGGCGGTTCCATTTCAAAGCTGCAGACCAGCCGCAGGCATTCCTCATAGCCCGACCAGGCCAGCGTCAGCGAATAGGTGCGCCACTGCCCTTCGACCGACATGGCAATCTGGTCATCGCCAACCCGGTCAAAGTCCCAATCATGGTGCGACGCCAAATGCTCGACGATGTCGATGGGGTGGATGTCTTCTTCCAAGTGAAGCTCGGATAGTGCCATTTTGCCACCTCTCTCTTTGCCTAGCTTACCGGGCGCAGAGTCTCCCTATAGCTAGCGTACTTTGCTACGGGCCGGGGACGCATCCCCGCTCCCATACAAGATATGGTGGGGCTGAATTGATGATCTGGCAACCTTTATTTTGGGGATATCTGCAATAACTTGTGGATGAACTATCCACAGCCCCCTAGATGCCGGCCCTGCGTAGCATTTGCAGCCCGGCATTGAAACCGCTTCCTGCACTGTCTCCGGCTGGGTCAGTCACCGGTTGTCATCCTGACACCAATGCGCGGGTCATACCGACGCTTCCAGCCCAAAGCTTTAATTAAGCATTTACAATGCGCATTTTATCATCTACGTGTCTTCCAATGCACCCCGCTTACCCATCAAGGAGCCGCCCTATGACACTGTCAGAAGCTTTTCTATGGCCTGGAACCAAAGTCTGTGAACGCCTGGGCGTCGACCCGGAGGGCGAAGCCGGCCTGATACGCTGGATGGTCAATACGCTTGTCTACCTGACCGTCAGCCTGATTGCTGTCTGGATCATTGCAGTCTGATCGCGCCGCACGCGGTCTATCGTGAAAACGCCGCCGGGTTTCTGTATCCAATATGACCGGGCCGCAGAACGCGAAGCATCAATAACCGCTTCACCCGCGGCCCGGCCGAATGTTTACCTAAACGCGGGCCCATGCGCCCAGACGGTCAGCGACTGGCGTTCACCGCGGGTGACCGGCGTCACCTGATGCAGCAGAAAGCTGGGGAATACTGCGGCACTGCCCTGCGCCCGGCTGGCGGCCACCACATGGGCCCCCGGCATAATCTCCAGATCGCCGCCGTCATAGGCACCCGGCTTGCTCAGCTGGACAGTCAAGGTCAGCTTGCGCTTACCCGCCACCGGCCCGTCGCCGATGTCTGAATGCCAGGCGAAATGGCCGCCGTCGTGCGCCTTGTAACTGGCTGTCTGCGGGCTCTCGCCGAACTCACGGACATCAAATCCGAAGCGTTCCTTGTTGGCCCGGCGCACCAGCGAGATCAGCCGTTCCATCACCCAGCCGGTCCCCGGCACATCGTCCAGCCAGACGACACTGGCCCGGCGCAGGTTGTGATCCCGGGCCCGTCCTACCAGCCGTGCTTCGCTGTCCGGCTCGTCCTTTACCTTCCGCAAAATCTCCGCACATTCCTGTGTACTGAACGCATTGGGAACTGAATAAACCGACACCATGCCACCATCCTTTTGTTGCAGCAGCGGCAGCATGCGCAGACCGCAGCAGCAAACACTGCGCGGTTTTCGACCTGGTATGCGGAAAGCGACGTATTTTCCCCTGCGGCACCGCAATGCTGCCATGCGCTCACACCATGGCACAAAAAAACCCGCCGCAGCATCTCGCCGCAGCAGGCTCATTCTCAGGCCAGCGCCGCCCGGTTATTTCTGCGCGGTCTCCAGCGCATCCAACCGCGCCTTCAGCGCCTCATTCTCTTCGCGCGCTTTCTGTGCCATGGCGCGCACCGCGTCAAACTCCTCGCGGGTGACAAAATCACGGTCCGCCAGCCAGCGGTCGATCATGCTTTTCAGCGCGGTGTCCGCCTCGTCCTTGGCGCCCTGGGCCACGCCCATCGCATTGGTCATCAGCTGGGAAATATCGTCCAGGATCTTGTTGCGGGTCTGCATGCTCTTCTCCGTCTCGGGGCTGACTCCTATATGGGGAAGCGGGCGCGCGGCTGCAAGCCGTTGACTTCCCCCGAAGACCAGAGGCATTCAGACGCATATGCAGGCCATGATCCAATTCCCCGACCTTTCGCCCGAGATTTTCTCGATCTCCCTCGGCTCATTTGAGTTCGCCCTGCGCTGGTATGCGCTGGCCTACATTGCAGGCATCGTCATTGCCTGGCGGCTGGCGGTGGCCGCCCTGCGCCGCCCCGCGCTGTGGCCCGCGCAGCAGCCGCCGATGCGGCCCGAGCAGGTCGAGGATCTGCTGACCTGGATCATCCTCGGCGTGATCCTGGGCGGGCGCTTGGGCTTTGTGCTGTTCTACCAGCCCGCCTATTATCTGGCGAACTCCGCCGAAATCCTGAAGATCTGGCAGGGCGGCATGGCCTTTCACGGCGGCCTGCTCGGCGTGGTTCTGGCAACGCTGATCTATGCCGCGCGCCACAATATCCCGAAACTGCAGATCGCCGATCTGGTTGCCCATACCGTGGCACCGGGCCTGCTGCTGGGACGGCTGGCCAACTTCATCAATGCCGAGCTTTGGGGCCGTCCCACCGATCTGCCCTGGGGCGTCGCCTTCCCCGGCCCCACCGCACAGGACTGCGGCCAGGCGCTGGGGGAACTCTGCGCCCGCCACCCCTCGCAGCTGTATGAGGCACTGATGGAGGGGCTGATCCTCGGCGCCCTGCTCTTGTACCTCGCCTGGCGCCGCAATGCGTTTCACACCCCGGGCCGCCTGCTGGGCGTGTTCCTCGCGGGCTACGGCCTCGCCCGTTTCATAGTTGAGTTCTTCCGCCAGCCGGATGCGCAGTTCGTCTCTCCCGGCAACCCGCTGGGGTTTGCTTGGCATATGGACGGATTCGGGATCACCCAGGGTCAGGCGCTGTCGCTGCCGATGATCGCCATCGGCCTCTGGTTCCTGCTGCGCGCCCGCCATGCCGCCCGGAGCCCGGCATGAGCCTGGCAGATCACCTTGCCGCCCGCATCCAGGCGGATGGCCCGATGTCTGTTGCCGCCTATATGGGGGAGTGCCTGCTGCACCCGCAGTATGGCTATTACACCACCCGTGACCCGCTGGGCGCACAGGGGGATTTCACCACCGCGCCGGAAATCAGCCAGATGTTCGGCGAGCTGATCGGCCTTGTCCTGGCCCAATGCTGGCTTGACCAAGGCGCCCCGGCCCCGTTCACGCTTGCTGAACTGGGACCGGGCCGCGGCACCCTGATGGCGGATCTGCTGCGCGCCACCCGCGGCGTGCCGGGGTTCCATGCGGCGATGCAAATCAAACTGATCGAGGCTTCACCAAAGCTGCGCAGCACCCAAGCCAATACACTGGAGGCATACGCCCCCGAATGGCTGAACTCTGCGGACGCCCTCCCGGACCAGCCGCTACTGCTGGTGGCCAACGAATTCTATGACGCCCTGCCCATCCGCCAATTCATCCGCAGCGGCGGTCACTGGAGCGAACGCCGCATCGGCCTGACAGACGGCAGGCTGGCCTTCGGCCTCAGCCCCGCCGCGCCGCAGCCCGCCCTGGATCACCGCCTGCCAGACACCCAGGAGGGCGATCTGGTTGAGATCTGCGACGCCGCCGCCCCTGTCACCCAGGCCATCGCATCCCGAATCGCTGCCCATGGCGGCGCGGCTCTGATCGTGGATTATGGCGACTGGCGCGCCCTTGGCGATACCCTGCAAGCCTTGCGCGCGCATAAACCCGCTGATCCGCTGCAGGCCCCCGGCGAGGCCGACCTGACCGCCCATGTGGATTTCGAGGTGCTGGCAACAGCCGCCAAAACCGCCGGTTGCGCCTATACACGCCTCACCCCGCAGGGAGTGTTTCTGGAGCGTCTCGGCATCACTGACCGCGCCCGCGCCCTGGCCGCGCCGCTGCAGGGGGAGCCGCTGGACTCCCTGATCGCCGCACATCGGCGGTTGACGCACCCCGATGAAATGGGAAACCTGTTCAAAGTGCTCGGCCTCTATCCCTCGACGGCCGCTCCTTTGCCAGGATTGAACCCATGACGCTTGAAATTCTCACGTCCGATCTGCTTGGCCCGGTGCGGCACGGCTTTTTCACCCGCAGGGGCGGCGCCTCCTCGGGTATCTACCACGGGCTGAACTGCGGCCTGGGCTCTACCGATCAGCGCGAAGCAGTGCAGATCAACCGCGCCCGCGTGGCCGCCGCGATGGAGGTGCCCGCCGGAAACCTCAGCGCCGTGCATCAGGTCCACAGCGCCGATGTGCTGGTGGTCGCAGAACCCTCGCAGGACCGCCCCCGCGCCGATGCCATGGTCACCAATATACCGGGTTTGGCGCTGTCCATTCTGACTGCTGACTGCCAGCCGGTGCTGTTTTGCGACCCAGAGGCCGGGGTCATCGGCGCCGCCCATGCGGGCTGGCGCGGCACTCTGGACGGGGTGCTGGAGGCCACGCTGGACGCGATGGAGGGCCTCGGCGCCCGGCGCGAGGACACGACGGCAGTGATCGGCCCCGCGATATCGCAGCGCGCTTACGAGGTCGGCCCGGAGTTCTTTGAAGATTTCGTGATGCAGGACGACGGCTACGCCCGGTTCTTTGCCAATGGCGAAGGCGGCCGCTACCTGTTCGACCTGCCGGGCCTGGGCCTGCACAAGCTGCGCCAGGCCGGTGCAGGCGCGGCCGAATGGACCCGTCACTGCACCTATTCCGAGCCTGAGAAATTCTACTCCTACCGCCGCGCGACCCACGCGAAAGAGGCCGACTACGGCCGCCTGATCTCCTGCATCCGGCTTTAAGGCCCCGTTAACCAGGGAAATTGTGGCGAATTTTATTAAATTCCGCCGCATTTCTTACCTTCCGCTGCGGCACCCTCGCAGCAAGATGGAAATTTTTTCAGCCTTTCCAATATCTTAACCAAAACCTCACCAGGCGCCCCCCTGCCGTGCGCCGCTGCGGTGCCAGGGTAAAATTGCCCGTATCCGGTCATATTCGCGGCGCAAATGTTACCCATAAACAGATCAGAAAAACACAAACAGCAGCGGCCCCGCATCCAGGCCGGCTGCCGGGCGAAGGACAGACCAGACCATGAAGATGAACAAGCGTTTTATTGCCTCCATCATCCGCTCCGCCAAGAGCGAGACCGTGACTCTGCCTTGGGCCGCCGCGCGCCGCCGCGATGGCCAGACCTGCAGCCAGCCCCGCAGCCAGGCCGCAAAGCAGAAACTGGGTTAACGCCGGGGACGGGTGCCCTGCCGGCGGCCTCCCCTGGTGCAAACGCGCCAGCCCGGCCAGCCGCCGTCAGGGCATCCAACCGGTCTATGCAAACTCCAGCGGCCGCTTGACGCTTCCTTAGCCGAATCGTCCTAACCCCGGTCCGGCCTGCCGCCGGAACCCGCCCGCAACGGTGTCAGGACCGGCCTGATGTTAACCAGTTTGCCTCAGATTTTTTGACAATTAGAATTAAATCCCGCCATTTAGAGCACATACATAACGTTCAAGCACGTCTGTGTTGCCGGTGGGGGCCGATGCAAACGGGCAGTTTGAAAGGAAAGGTGGCAGCATGACCATCGCCCACTCGCTGCAGAAAGCTGCAGCCAATGCAATTGAAGCCAATGCGTTCCTGCAGGATCCGGCAGCGCTGCGCAGTGCAACCAAGCCGCAATTGCGGCGCTATGAGGTCAGCAGCCTCCTGCCCAGCGGTGCGATTTCCGAAACCCGCCACATTGCGCCTGCCCTGCCGCTGTTCGAAGACGCCTATTGCGCATTTTCCCGCGGCTCATTGGTTGAAACCGCCAACGGCCCGGTTGCCATCGAAGACCTGTTGCCCGGCGATGACATCCTGACCCAGGGCGGCGGCAGCCAGCCGCTGGTCTGGATCGGCCGCACCAGCATTCTGCCCGCACGCCCCGGCAGCCGCGGCCGCAGCCACCGCCTGACCAGTTTCATGGCCGACAGCCTGGGCCTGCAAAAACCGGCCTCCAGCCTTGTGGCCGGACCTGCAGCACGGCTGCTGCGCACCCCGCCGCATCTACAGAGCGCGGACAGCGGACAGCTGCTGACCCCGGTTGCAGAGTTTCAGGACGGAATGAGCATCTTTGAAACCGCCCCGCCGACACCGGTGGACATGTACCACCTCTGCCTGCCGCGCCACGCAGCAATCACCATCGGCGGGCTGGAATTTGAGACCTACCATCCGGGACCGGATGCGCTGAAACTGGCCAGTTACGCGATCAAGACATTGTTTCTGAACATGTTTGCCCATGCCGACAGCATCCGGGACTTTGGCCCGCTGGCTTACTCCAGGGCCGGCAGCAACAGGTCCAGCCCGGCCATTCTGTAAGCTGAAGGGGCACCCAGCCCCGCATATACACCTAAGCCGGGCACGCCTTTGCCCGGCTTTTTCATGTCAAACCGCTGCGTGTTCGCGCCTTATGCCTCGCGGGCCAGCCGCTCTTCCAGCACCTCAAACGGCACGCCCGGCTCATCCTTAGCGCCGCGGATCACCAGCGAGGTCTTGACGCTGGCCACATTCGGCGTGGTCAGCAGATCGCCGGTCAGGAAGCTTTGGAAGGTGCTCAGATCCGGAGAAACGCATTTCAGGATAAAATCCACCTCGCCGTTCAGCATGTGGCACTCGCGCACCAGCGGCCAGCTGCGGCATTTCTCCTCAAACGCGCTCAGCTCCACCTCGGCCTGGCTTTCCAGCCCCACCATGGCAAAGACCTGCACCTCAAACCCCAGCTCGCGGGAATTCACATCGGCGTGGTAGCCGTGAATCAACCCGGCCTCCTCCAATGCGCGCACCCGGCGCAGACAGGGCGGCGCCGAAATGCCGACCCGCTTGGCCAGCTCCACATTGGTCATCCGCCCATCGGCCTGAAGCTCCGACAAAATCTTGCGATCGATCGGATCAAGGCGGGTTGTGACCATGTTCAAAGCTCCTGTGGAATTTGCGTTTCTTATAGCACCGCCGCCGGGCCGCGCAATAATGTTTCATCGCCGCGCAATATTCTTTGCGCCCCAAAGGCGCAAGCCGCAATGCGCCCGTCCCCGGCAAATTTGCACCCTGCCGCATGCCAAGCCTAGGGGGTTTAAGCCCGCGGGTCCTGCCGCTATATGCATTGCCTGACGGCGGCACGCCCGCCAGGCTGCATTACGTGGGGAACACACATGAGCGAGACGCGCCACACCAAGGTTCTGATCATCGGCTCCGGGCCTGCAGGCTATACCGCAGGGGTTTATGCCGCCCGTGCCATGCTGGAGCCGGTTCTGGTTCAGGGCATTGAGCCCGGCGGCCAGCTGACCACTACCACCGAGGTTGAGAATTACCCCGGCTTCACCGAGGTGCAGGGCCCAGACCTGATGATCAAGATGCAGGAGCACGCCCAGGCGATGGGCTGCGAGGTCATCGGCGACTATATCACCTCGCTCGACACTTCCGCGCGCCCGTTTGTGGCCAAGGCCGACAGCGGCACAACCTTCACTGCCGATGCGGTGATCCTGGCGACAGGTGCCCGTGCCAAATGGCTGGGTCTGGAATCGGAAGAGAAGTTCAAGGGTTTCGGCGTCTCCGCCTGCGCCACCTGCGACGGCTTTTTCTACCGCGGCCAGGAGATCGTGGTGATTGGTGGCGGCAACACCGCCGTGGAAGAGGCGCTGTTTCTGACCAATTTCGCCTCCAAGGTGACCCTGGTTCACCGCCGGGATGAGCTGCGCGCCGAGAAGATCCTGATCGACCGCCTGATGAAGAACGACAAGATCGAGCCGCTGTGGTTCCACACGCTGGAAGAGGTCGTGGGCACCGAAAACCCGCTGGGGGTTGAGGGCATCGTGGTCAAGAACGTCCAGACCGGCGAGTTGAAGGAAATCCCCTGCAAAGGCGTCTTTGTCGCCATCGGCCACGCGCCCGCCAATGAACTGGTCAAGGATGTGCTGGAGCTGCACAACGGCGGTTATGTCCAGGTCAAACCCGGCTCGACTGAGACCTCGGTTCCCGGTGTTTTTGCCGCGGGGGACCTCACCGACCACAAGTACCGCCAGGCGGTGACGTCGGCCGGCATGGGCTGTATGGCAGCACTCGACGCCGAACGTTTCCTGGCTGAGCAGGACTGATCCCGGATGCCGCATGATTTCGAAACCCAGCGGGCCGGAACTGTTGCGGCATTCAACGATCTGCAGGCCGAACACGGCCTGCCCGAGGCGGCGGACGTTGATTACTTCTTTGTCCCCGCCCGCGACGGCGCCGACTGGCAGCCCCTGGCCGAGGAACTCAGCCGCGAGGGCTACAGCTGCAGCTGGGTCAGCGCAGAGGACAGCGAAGACGGCGCGCCCTATCTGATCGCCACACTGCCGGAGCAGATCATTTCCGCCACCGGCATCTGGATCGGCGAGGAAGTGGCCACCCGCGCAGCCCTGTCCCACGGGTTCGCACCGGACGGCTGGGGGCTGGAGGGCTGAGCCTGCCTGCACAAGGTTGAAACTCAGCCAGCCCGTTTTGTTTTACCTTTGGCCGGCAATCAGGACCGCAGGCCCCACGCAGCCATGCGGCGGGGCCGCCTGCGCCTCTGCGCTGGTTCGCCGCAGGCCACCACCAATCAGTCAAGCCTCTGAAATACATTATTTAAACAGAACTTCACACGCGGCTGCACTTAGCCAAACAGGCATCAGAAAAAATTCATCCGCCTTTCTGCGGCGCCTTAACCCGGCATTAGACAAAACACCGCAAAACCCTCGCGAAAGCGACTGCACATCAGATCGTTCTGCCGGGGGGCCGAAATGGCGATACGAACTTTAAGCGCGTTCAATGCGGCCGCTTTTACCGTCGATGACGGCTCCCCCCATATGACTGCGGGCAGTTCGATCATCAACAATTCGGACACCCCGGCCGACACGATCTTTACCTATGATTCCAGCTACGCCATTGAACAGGTCACTCTCGACGACACTGCCGGCGATGCTGATACGATGGAGGATGACCAGTCAGGCGGCCATACCATCGTCGATGGCGGCTCCATGGTGGCCAGCGGCACCCCGGTCGAGGCCGAATCGCACCACTACGTGCAACAGCTTGATGCCGGCGGCAATCCGTTCGGCCCGGTCATCACCATCACCGTGTTTTCCCGGAACGGCGTCACACAGGATGTCTGGGGGTTTTCCACCGATACCCCGCTGAAGGACGGCGCGCGGTACCAGAAAACCTCTGGCAGCAATACCGGCACCTCCCAATACGACAGCTTTGTCCCTTGTTTCGTGACCGGCACCGCCATCTGCACCGATCAGGGCTTGCGCCCGGTGGATCGGCTGCGCCCCGGCGACCGGGTGCTGACCCGCGACAACGGTTTTCAACCGGTTCTTTGGGTTGGCATCCGTCAGGTCGGGCCTGACTGGATGCAGGCCTGCCCGCATCTGCAGCCAGTGCGGGTTGCGGCCGATGCCTTTGGCCCCGGCCAGCCGGCCCAGGACCTTTGGATCTCGCCGCAGCACCGGCTGCTGCTGAAAGGCGCCGCCTGCCAGATGCTGTTTGAGGAACCCGAGGTGCTCTCTGCCGCCGCCCACCTGCAGGCGCATCCCGGCGTGACCCGGCAGCCGGTTGCCCGGACCACCTATGTGCACCTGCTGTTCGAGCGCCATCAGGCGGTGTTCTCCAATGGTCTCTGGACCGAAAGTTTCCAGCCTGGCAGCCAGCTTCTGGACGGCGGCGGTGCCGCCGCCCGGCAGGAAATCCTGGAGCTGTTCCCCGGTCTCGCACTGGACGACGGCAGCAGCTACCCTGCCGCCCGCAGGGTTTTGAAACAAAAGGAAAGCCGCCTGCTGGCAGACCGGCCCCCGGCGTAAACGCCGTGCTGCCTTGACCGGCGCGCCTGCCCGCCGCAGTCTGCACCCCGGAAACCGCGAAACAGGAGGACCGGGGTGGCAAGCGCACTCTGGCAAGGCAATTGGATCAGCCGCACCCGGATCATCACCGGGCTGGTGCTGCTTACCTATGCCTTCTTCCATTTCATAAACATCGGCCTGGGGCTGTTGTCGCCCGAATGGATGGATGACTTCCAGGACATCCGCCAGCTGATCACCCGCAGCCGGGCCGGCGGCCTGATCCTTTATACCTCGCTGATCCTGCACGCGGGCCTTGCCCTGTGGAACCTGGCCCGCCGCCGCAGCCTCAGGATGCGTTTTGGCGAGGGGTTGCAAACCCTGCTGGGCCTGTTGATCCCGCTGCAGCTGCTCAGCCATCTGGTATTCACCCGCTATTCGCACGAAATTTACGGCGTCAATGATGAATACCCCTATCAAATCGTGCTGATGTGGGCCTCGCCCGAGGTCTGGCAGCAAAGCGCGCTTCTGCTGGCGGTGTGGATTCACGGCTGCATGGGCCTGCACTACTGGCTGCGCCTGACCCGCTGGTGGCGGCCGCTGATCCCCTGGATGGCCGGGCTGGCGGTCTTTATTCCCGGCTTTGCCCTGGCCGGCCTCCTGACCGAAGGCCGCCGTATTTATGACCTGTTTGTCGAAGGCAGCCGGCGTGCCGAACTGATGGCGGATTTCAACTGGCCCAGCCGCGAGGTTTTTGCCGAACTGTTCCAGACTGACAGCCGCTGGTTCACCGGTTTCCTCATCCTTTTGGGGCTGACTGCGGCGGCCCATCTTCTGGCCCGCCTGCTGCGCCGCCGCCGGGCGGTGCAGATCCGCTATGCCTTCGGTCCCGAAATCCGCGCCGAGCGCGGCCTGACCCTGCTGCAGATGTCCCAGGCCAACGGGATCCAGCATACTTCGCTCTGCGGCGGCAAGGGGCGCTGCACCACTTGCCGGGTGGTGGTGGACGAAGGCGGCGATCACCTGCCGCCGCCCGCCCCGCCCGAGGCCCGCAGCCTGGAACGGGTCAAGGCCCCCGCCAACATGCGGCTGGCCTGCCAGATCCGGCCAGAGGCGCCGCTGACCGTCACCCGCATGTTCCGCCCCGACGGGCAAAAGGGCCGCGCCCATGCCAGCCAGGGCAGTGAGCAGCAGCTTGCCATCCTGTTTCTGGACATGCGCGGATTTACCGCCCGCACCGCCGGCCAGCTGCCCTATGATGTGGTGTTCCTGCTCAATCGCTTCTTTGACGCCATCGTGCCCGCCGTCACCGGCGCCGGCGGCACCGTGGACAAATACCTTGGCGACGGCCTGCTGGCCTTGTTCGAGGCCCGCTCCCCCGCCCGCTCGGCCCGGGCGGCATTGGACGCCGCCACCGCCATCGGCCATGCGCTGCAGGACTTCAATGCCCAGCTGGCAGCGGATGGCGAACCCGAGATCCGCATTGGTATCGGCATCCACCTGGGCGAGCTGGTTCTGGGCGAAATCGGCAGCGCCGGCCATGCCCCGCGCACCATCATCGGCGGCAGTGTCAACACCGCCAGCCGGCTGGAGGCCAAGACCAAGGATCTGGGCGTCGAGCTGCTGATCTCGGCCCGCGTGCTGGAGGCCGCCGGATACGATTCCGGCCATCTGGCGCTTGAGACCTTTGAGCTGCGCGGCGTTGCCGAACCGCTCCGGGCCCTGCCCGTGGCCTTTGCTGCTGCCCTGCCGCGGACCCTGGCCGCAGAACAGCGTTAAGCCCGCTGCGCCCTGCGCAAAACACCTGTCCCTCACTGTCTGCCCTGCCGGACAGACTGCCCGTATCGGCCTGCCGAAGGCGGATAACCTGCCGCCCGCCCTGCCCCGTTGCAGCAAAACAACGCAGCAGAAAATCGCCAATCCTTCGGAATTTGCACTTTGCTTTGCGGACAAACCATGCAATGCGTTCACGCGTGAACACACTTTGATCCGTTGAGCCGTGCCAGAAACCCAGACCATATCCACCCCTGACGAGGAAGACCTGCTCTTCCGGCTCCTGCGCCAGCTTGATGCGGCGCCGGATGCATCGCAGCGGGCAACGGCTGCGGCGCTCGGAATTTCGCTAGGCGGGCTGAACACGCAATTGCGCAGCGCTGCAGAGACCGGGCTGATCACCATCAGCAGCCGTTCCGGCCCCGACAAGCGCCAGCGGTTTGCTTATTCACTGACCACCCGGGGCGCGGTGGAAAAAATGCGTCTCACCGATCAATTCCTCGCCCGCAAGCTCGCAGAATACAACGCGCTGCACGCGGAACTTACAGGCGCGGCAAGCGGCCTGCCCCCTCTCAAACACAGGACTCATCCTATGCAAAGCAACCTGGCTCCCATTCCAGAGCTCTATGTTTCCTACGAAAGCGCGCAGAAACTGAAGATCGAAGCAGCCGGCCTGACCAGCTGGGATCTGTCCCCGCGCCAGATCTGCGACCTGGAACTTTTGATGAACGGCGGCTTCAACCCGCTCAAAGGCTTCCTGTCGGAAGACGACTACAACGGTGTTGTCGAAAACATGCGCCTGGCCGACGGCTCTCTGTGGCCGATGCCGGTCACCCTGGATGTGTCCGAAGATTTTGCCGGCAGCATCGAAATCGGCCAGGACATCGCCCTGCGCGACCAGGAAGGCGTGATCCTGGGCACCATGACCGTCACTGACCGCTGGGAGCCGAACAAATCGCGCGAAGCGGAAAAGGTGTTCGGCGCCGACGACGATGCGCACCCGGCTGTCAACTACCTGCACAACCAGGCCGGCAAGATCTATCTCGGCGGTCCGGTCACCGGCATCCAGCAGCCCGTGCATTATGACTTCCGCGGCCGCCGCGACACCCCGAACGAGCTGCGCGCCTATTTCCGCAAAGTCGGCTGGCGCAAAGTGGTTGCGTTCCAGACCCGCAACCCGCTGCACCGCGCCCACCAGGAGCTGACCTTCCGCGCCGCCAAGGAAGCCCAGGCCAACCTGCTGATCCACCCGGTTGTCGGCATGACCAAACCGGGCGACGTCGACCACTTCACCCGCGTGCGCTGCTACGAGGCGGTGCTGGACAAATACCCGGCCGCCACCACCTCGATGTCACTGTTGAACCTGGCGATGCGCATGGCCGGCCCGCGCGAGGCTGTCTGGCACGGCCTGATCCGCGCCAACCACGGCTGCACCCATTTCATCGTTGGCCGCGACCACGCAGGCCCCGGCAAAAACTCGGCTGGCGAAGACTTCTACGGTCCCTACGACGCCCAGGAACTGTACCGCGCCAACCAGTCCGAAATCGGCTGCGAAATGGTTGATTTCAAGCATATGGTCTATGTGCAGGAGCGCGCCCAGTACGAACCGAACGATGAAATCGAAGACCGCGACAACGTCACCATCCTGAACATCTCCGGCACCGAACTGCGCCGCCGCCTGGCCGAAGGCCTGGAAATCCCCGAGTGGTTCTCCTTCCCCGAGGTGGTCAAGGAACTGCGCCGCACCAAGCCGCCGCGCTCCAAGCAGGGTTTCACCGTGTTCTTCACCGGCTTCTCCGGCTCCGGCAAATCCACCATTGCCAACGCGCTGATGGTCAAGCTGATGGAAATGGGCGGCCGTCCCGTGACCCTGCTGGATGGCGACATCGTGCGGAAAAACCTGTCGTCTGAGCTGGGTTTCTCGAAAGAGCACCGCGATCTCAACATCCGCCGCATCGGCTATGTGGCGTCTGAGATCACCAAGAACGGCGGCATCGCAATCTGTGCCCCGATCGCGCCTTATGCCACCACCCGCCGCGCCGTGCGCGAAGACGTGGAATCCTTCGGCGCCTTTGTCGAAGTACATGTTGCCACCGCGATCGAGGAATGCGAACGCCGCGACCGCAAGGGCCTGTACAAACTGGCGCGTGAAGGCAAGATCAAGGAGTTCACCGGCATTTCCGACCCCTACGACGTGCCGCAGAACCCCGAACTGTCGGTCGAGACTGAAAACGTCGACGTCGACAACTGCGCCCACCAGGTACTGCTCAAGCTGGAAAGCATGGGTCTGATCTCCGGCTGATCCGGACAGCCTAAAGAAACAAGAAAGCGGCCCGCCATTTGGCGGGCCGCTTCCGTTTCCCGTCAGCCTGCTTAGTGGAAAGACTGCGCCTGATTGCCGGAACCTTTGGCAATCTGCGGAGCCCAGACCGCACTTTCCACTGGAGTAAGCCGGTCGCGGACACGCAGAGTGTACCCGCCTTTGCGTGCCCCGGTCATCCACAGGGCAGCAGATTCCGCATCCCCGGCGCGGGGTGCCAATCCGTGCACCGACAGGCTCAGCTGCGACGCGTCATGCTGCGCGGTCACCCGCAACTGCGCGCCGGCCTCCGCAAACACCGGCTGATCCAGCAGAAACGCCGTCCGCCCCCAATGGCCGCCGGACTGCAAACCGTTTGCCACCAGAATGCCGGGGGCCAGTTCCATCTCAAAACTGACAAAGACCGCATGAATGGTGCCGGCGCCGGCACAGACGAGATCCTTGGCGGCCCGCGCCGGGTTAATGTCCGGCCGGGTGAAATCAAATTGAAACAGATCCGTTGCCATCCCCAAAGGCCGCAGCGCACAGGTTTCCAGATCATTCGGCGTCAGCTGGGCCATGCGCGCAAAGGGGTGAAAGGCGCTCAGATCAAACCCTTCCGCCTCCTGCGGACGCCAAAGGTCCAGCAAATCACCGCTTTCCACCGGTTGCGCCTTCAGCGTTCCCCGTTCAGGCACCGCCCGCGCATCCGGTTTGGCCAGCGCGCCCATGGCATGGGTCAGTGTCGCCAGCGCCCCCTCGCCCAGCAAAACTGTATCGACGATCTCTGAGATCACCACATCCGCTTGTTCCGGCATATCCTTGCCTATGACAATATCGTGGGACCATTTCGGAATGACCGTTATGCGGCCGCTCAAACCGTTCTGCGCGATGACACGGGTTGCGGCCTCGGCAATCAGCGGTTGCTGCTCGCAGGTGTAGACATGTTTTGCACCGGCCCGTGCTGCCAGCATTGCCGTCAGACCCGCACCGCAGCCGATATCCAGCACCACATCGCCCGGCCGCACCTTGGCCGCGATGGCCTGGGCATAGGCCCGGTTGCGGGCCTTGTCGGCGAGCATCGGGAAATGCCAGCGCGGCACAAACGCCTGATGCAGCCGCTCCTGCAGCACCTGCGCTTCGTGGTGGCAGGGGTCTGCCGCCAGCGCGTCCGATAGGATCTGCGAGGTCCGGATGCCGCCATCGCCCAGGGATTCGGATTTTGCCAGCCGGACCAGTCTCTCTGCTTCTTGCGTGTCCGGATACCGGCGCAATTGAGGCGGTTGGGGCGTCTGATTTTGAAGCAATTCTTACTTTCCCTATTTTGAGGCAAATGCGGTTTTTTGAGACTATCCGCCATGCGCCTCTAAAATTCGGTAAAGGAATAGCGCGGGCCGCCGCCCCCTTGGAAAAAAAGCAGCCCCCGCGCCCTCCGCGTTCAAATTACCCTATTACCCGCAGCACGATCTGCCAGGACGCTGCCGCAGATCCCCTGAAACCTAAACGCTGTCCGGCAAATCCACCGTGCCGCGCATCAGCACAAAGCCTTCGCCCGCCACCTGTACGCCCTCAATCGCATCCGCAGACCCGATCCGCGCCACCCGTGCCTGGCCGGGTCGGCCAAGGCCATGGCCCTGCTCGGCGGTAAACTCAGACCTTTCCATCAGCCCGTGACGCCACAGATACGACGCCATGGCGCCGGTCGCGGACCCGGTGAACGGGTCTTCCGGCGGGCTCGGCGGCGCCATAAGCAGGCGCGAAAACGTATCACCGGCCTCTGTCGCGCCCTCCAGCACCACCAGAAACGGCTCCATCATGTCGATGCCGTCGGCACCCAGGGAATTACCCAGCAAAGCCAGCGCCTCCAGGTTCAGCTCTGCCGCCTCCAGGGCCGCACGGTCGCGCAGGACCGTCACGCAGAACGGCAGCCCGGTCGAGACCTTCTGCGGGCGGCCCACGATCGCCTCAACCGGCAGCGACACCGCCGCCGCCACCAGCGCGGGATCGGCAAAGGGGCCGAATTGGGGCGCCACCTGGGTCATCGAAATCAGATCACCCTCCAGGGTCACCGGCACAATCCCCGCCCCGGTTTCCAGCGTGATGCTGTCCCCGGCCACCAGCCCCCGGTCCCGCATCGCCGCCACCGTGGCAATGGTCGGATGGCCGGCAAAGGGGATCTCGCGGCTGGCCAGGAAATAGCGCACCTTCACATCCGCCGCCTCGGACGGGCCGGTAAAGGTGCATTCCACCAGCGAGGTCTCCCGCACGAAAGCGGTGCAGACAGCCTCGGGCAGATGTGCCGCCCCATGCACCACCGCGCAGCCATTGCCGCCAAAAGCGCGGCCCGAGAAGGCATCCACCCAGTCGAAATCAAACCTGTTCATAGTTTCTTCCCTTTGGAAGTTTCCTTGCTGGGACGGGCATCTCCCAGCCCAAGCATTTCCCCGATTTCATCTTCGAACTGTTCAACCGGCAACCCGAAACTCTCCTCAAACGCGCGCCGCCAGGACAGGCCCTCCCCCTGTTTCCGCCAATAACCAAATACCACGTCTTCCCCGTGGCGCACAGCCAGCACCCGCGCCGCAAAATGTGCCAGGTCATAGGCCACATAGGACAGGTTTTTTCTCTCTTCACGAAGGTCCCGAAGCCTGCTCCCCGAAGCTCTGGCTTTCCAGCGAAGCACCTCCATCCGCTCCGGCTTTGCATAGCCATAAGCATCCAGAAATTTTTCGCGCACCAGCTCTGCGACACCTTCATCCAGCCACAAAACGCCTTCCTTGCCCCAGACAGCAGGATGCCACTTGCGCAATCCATATTCTCCAGAAACCTCTGCCTGCCATAAGTGCACATACTCATGGGCGATGACAGGACCAAGCCAGCGATAGCTGCTTTTTAGCCAATCCTCATCGTAGGCACTCTCTTGCGCCCAACAAATAAAGAACATCCCCGGAAATGCCTTGGCCGAGTACCCGCGCTCAATATTGCACGCACTCTGGATCGGTTTCGTGAACCTCACCGGACGCCAGCCAAGCTTCCGGACCAGTTGCTTCATCTGCCGGGTCATGGCGCTGGCACTGCCGGCCGCTGCGATGCCAGGCCGGGTCGCCATCGGCATCCCCATGTCACGGGTCAAAAAGGTCATAACCTTGCGATGGTTGATCAGCAGCGCCGCTTCGACCAGACTGTCCTGAGCCTGAACCACCGGAGCTTGGCGGCTAGGCAAATACTGTTTCAAAGAATACCGCAGCACTGGCAGCTCGCGGCACCAATGGACTGCCTCCGCCCTGCTCAGCGGTGGCAGGGATTGCAGGGCAACCGGCATTCTTTCTCCCTGTTCCTCTTTCATTTGCCGCCAGGCCTGGCGGGTTTTGGGTCCCATAAGCCCATCGGCGGACCCTGGTTCCAACCCCAACCCGGCCAGCTGCCGTTGCACGCATTCCACAAATGGGTCAGCAGCAGCCGGGGCTGCCAGCACGGCAAAACCCAGCGCGGCGGCAAACAGCCGGAGTCTCAGGCACATGAAAAGGTCTCCTTGCAACGAAAACATCAGGGGTGGCCTCAAAACAACTCAGGCCCCCAAAATGGGAGCCTGCTGTTGAAAAAATCAAGCGCTTTCGGGTGGATGCGCCCCGGTTACCCGGACGTCAATGCACCGAAACCGGTGTCATGTCGTTCTGCCGCGCCAGCACATAGGCCAGTTGCCGATCGGCCACCAGCGCCAGCTGGCCGCCTTCCGCGTCATGCACCGCATAAAGCTGCGCATGGCCGCCCGCGCTGTCCTGCACGTCTTTGGGAAGATCTGCCACCGCAACCGCCTTTACATAGACGGTCCGGTCTGCGCCCTGGCTGAAATCAAACGGTGTATGCATTGCTCTTACCCCTTTTTGATGTTGATCGTCTGAACCACGGTTTCGGGCCGGGCACGGGTCAGATCCACATGCAGCAACCCGTTTTCCATCACCGCCTCGCCCACTTCGACGCCATCGGCCAGCACATACATGCGCTGAAACTGGCGCGCCGCGATGCCGCGGTGCAGGAACACCCGTCCCTCGCTGTCGTCGCGCTGGCGGCCGCGGATCACCAGCTGGCGGTCCTCGACGGTAATCGCCAGGTCCTCTTCGGCGAACCCGGCCACGGCCAGGGTGATGCGGTAGGAATGGTCGGAAGTCTGTTCGATATTATAGGGAGGATAGCCTTCGTTGCCCGATTTCGCCGAGCGTTCCAGCAGGCGTTCCAGCTGCTCAAACCCCAGCATATGCGGGTAAGAGCCCAAGGTAAGTTTCGACACGGTGTTCGTCCTTTATGCCAAAGCGACGGATGCGCGCGGCCCCGTAACAGGCGGCCGCTTCCAGAAGAATATGGGAAGTTCTTGCTGGTTTCACAAGAGCATGTGCCCATAGGTCTAGCGGAAAAGCGGTTAAGGAAGTATCTTCAGCCTCACTTCTTTCCTAAGCTTTACTGAGTCGCCAATGAACGCACCCACAGATGTGTCGATGAAGACAGATGAGGTCCTCAAGGTTGAGCTGGAGGTTTTCCGCAGGCAGCACCGTGATCTGGACGAAGCAATCGGCGCGCTGGAAGAGCGCCCGACCAGCGACCAGCTGACAATCCGCCGCCTGAAGAAACAAAAGCTCATCCTCAAGGACAAGATCGCCTTGATCGAAGACCGGCTGACCCCGGATATTATCGCCTGACAGTGCCGCCGGCACCAGGCAGGCCCGCGCCCAAACCGCCGGACCAAAACTGCAGAACGCAGTGCCTTAACAGTTTCAACAGGGCCTCCCGCCCCCTTCTCCGCGCAGCCGGCTGCACCGGAAGGTGTTGGGCGTGGCAGCGCGCCTGACGGCGCGCTGCGGTTCCGCTTGATTGCAGGTTACAGATCCTTGCAAAGTCTCAGCGCATCATAGATGGCGGCGTGCATATTGCGCCCTGACACCGCATCACCGGCCCGCGCCAGCCAGAAGCTGCCCTGCGGATTGATGGCGGCAAAAGGGCTGGTTCCGGCAATCATTGCCTGGTGGTCCAACTGACCCAGGTTGCGCGACAGCGGCTTCAGCGCATGGTAAAGTTCATCCGCCGGAGTGATACCATGTTCGCTGACCACATGATCCGCCACACGCTCGGTCACTTCCCCGGTCAGGACATGGCGCAGGGTGATGCATTTACGGCTGCCTGCCGTAGCCACGGCAACCACCTCCAGAAAGCACTCAAACGTGACGCCCTGCCGCGCCAGATCACGCAGCACCACCGCCGAATTGACCGGCCCCAGATCATGCGCTGCCATCCGGTCAGGCGTGACCAGCGTCACCTTGCAGCCGGCCTTGGCCATTGCATCCGCGCAGACCAGGGCCGCGTGATCGCCGCATTCATCCAGCAGCAGCACCGCGCCCGCAACCCGCGCCTCGCCGCCCAGCACCTCCCAGCTGGAGGTGATCAGATCACCGCCGGGGATCTCCCGGGGCTCCGGCCAGCCGCCGGTGGCCACGATCACTGCGTCCGGGTTTTCGGCCAGCACGTCGCCTGCCTCGGCGTAAGTATTCAGCCGCACCTCCACACCCAGCCGCTCCGCATCCGAGATCAGCCAGTCCGCTACACCCCAAATCTGGCGCCGGGTCATGCCCTTGGCCGCCAAGACGATCTGCCCGCCAAGCCGCCCGCCCGCCTCAAGCAGCACCACCCTGTGGCCGCGCTCTGCCGCAACACGTGCCGCCTCCAGCCCCGCAGGGCCGCCGCCGATCACCACCACCTTGCGCCGCTCCGGCGCCGCGCCGATCACATGCGGCATCACAGCCTCGCGCCCGGTTGCGGCGTTATGGCCGCAGACCGCGGGCTTGCCCTGGTTCACCCGGTCCACGCAATAGCCCAGCGCCACGCAGGGGCGGATACGCTCCTCTGCGCCGCGCTGCAGCTTTGCCACCAGATAGGGGTCCGCCATATGCGCCCGGGTCATGCCGATCATATCGGCCTGGCCTTCGCGGATGGCATGGCGGGCGGTAGCAATATCGGCCACGCCCCCGGCATGGAACACCGGCAGATCCACAGCCGCGCGGATCGCGCCCGCCACATTCAGATCCGGCGCCGCGGGCATCCCCATCGGCGCCACCCAGCCCGCGAGGCCGAGGTCATCATAAGGCGCGCCCGCCAGCACGTTCAGGAAATCCACCGCGCCGGTGGCGGCAATCTTCTGCGCCGCCGCGATGCATTCCGCGGCACTCAGCCCGCCCTCCGCCAGCTCATCCCCCGTGACCCGCATCCCCAGGATCAGATCCGGCCCCACCGCCTCCCGCACCGCTTCCAGCACCTGCAGCGTCAGCCGCAGCCGGTTATCGAGTGAACCGCCGTAGTCATCCTCGCGGGTGTTCACCAGCGGCGACAGGAACTGCCCCAGCAGATGTGAATGCGACAGCAGCTCAATCCCATCGAACCCGCCTTCCCGGCAACGCAGTGCCGCGGCGGCAAAATCGTTGATAATACGGGAGATATCCTCCTGCTCCATCACCTTTGGAAAAGCCCGGTGCGCCCGTTCCCGCCGCCCCGACGGCCCCAGCACCGGCAGCCAGTGCCCGTCATCCCAGGCAGTACGCCGGCCCATATGGGTGATCTGGCACATCACCGCCGCGCCATGCTTGCGCACCCCATCGGTCAGTTTCTTGAACCACGGGATGATACTGTCATCGCCCGCATAGAGCTGCCCGAAGACCGATGGGCTGTCCGGCGCGATATTGGTCGAGCCGCCGATCATCGTCAGCGCAATGCCGCCGCGCGCCTTCTCTTCATGATACAGCCGGTAGCGGTCGCGCGGATGGCCGCCCTCCTGGAACGACGGCGCATGGGCTGTGCTCATGATCCGGTTGCGTAAACTTAGATGCCGGATTTGCAGCGGCTGAAGGAGAGGGTCATTGTCCAAGGTCATAGGTCGCGGTCCATTTAATGCTGCCACGTGCAGCAGGCCCGGTCCGGTCACCATCCGGCTTGCAGAAAACCGGCAATTTCCCGGCCCCGTTGCGACACCTTGCCCGCGGTTGGCGGAATCTCCGTCTGACCGGATGGTCAAAGCCGGATTTTCCGTTTACCAGCAGCCGGATTTTGTGCCCGGCCTCCATTCCGGTGCCCCCTCCGCACAAGCAGCTGAACCAATGAACGAGCATCACCATGACCGCCACCAGCGACCGCACTCCGGTGCCTGAAACCCAGGACACCGACTACAAATTCTCCCCGAAACAGGCGCTGACCGGCGCCCAGATGCTGTTTGTCGCCTTCGGCGCGCTAGTGCTGGTGCCGCTTTTGACCGGGCTGGACCCCAGTGTCGCCCTGTTCACCGCAGGACTTGGAACGCTGATCTTCCAGATCGTCACCCGCGGCCAGGTGCCGGTGTTCCTGGCGTCCTCCTTTGCCTTCATCGCGCCGATCATCTACGGCGTGCAGACCTGGGGCATGGCGGCGACCACCGGCGGGCTGGCGTCGGCGGGCCTGCTGTATGTGGTGCTCAGCTTTGCCATCCGCGCCTTTGGCGCGGGCTTCATGCACCGGCTGCTGCCGCCCGTGGTGGTCGGCCCGGTGATCATGGTGATCGGCCTGTCGCTGGCGCCGGTGGCGGTCAACATGGCCACCGGCCTGGCCGGCGACACCCAGGTGATGCAGAAAAACACCGCTCTTCTGCTTGCCGCTGTTGCCCTCGGCACCACCATGCTGACCGCTATTCTGGGCCGTGGGATCATGCGCGTCGTGCCGATCCTGGCCGGCGTCGCTGCCGGCTATGGTGCCGCGCTGGTCCTCGGCGCCGTCACCGGGCAAAACCTGGTGGATACCGCCCCGCTGGCCAGCGCCGCCTGGTTCGCGGTCCCGGATTTCGTCGCGCCCGAGTTCAATCTGGCCGCTATCCTGTTCATTCTGCCCGTCGCCATTGCGCCCGCGATTGAACATTTCGGCGACATCATGGCGATCTCCAATGTGACCAAGCGCGACTACATGGAGAAACCCGGCATCCAGAACACCATGCTGGGCGACGGCCTGGCCACTGCCGCCGCGGGTATCTTAGGCGGCCCGCCCAACACCACCTATTCCGAGGTCACCGGCGCCGTCACCCTGACCCATGCCTTCAACCCGGCGATCATGACCTGGGCAGCGCTCTTCGCCATCGCGCTCTCCTTCGCGGGCAAGCTGTCGGGCGCGCTTGCCACCATCCCGATGCCGGTGATGGGCGGCATCATGATCCTGCTTTTCGGCATGGTCACCGTGGTCGGCCTCAGCGTGCTGGCCAAGCTGGGCGACGCCCTGTCCGAGGCCCGCAACATGGTGATCATCTCCACCGTGCTGATCATCGGTCTGGGCGGGCTGACGCTGCAATTCGGCGAAGGCTTTACCCTCGCGGGCATCGGTCTCTCCGGCGTTGCGGGCCTCTTGCTGAACCTGATCCTGCCGAAACAGCGGGACTGATCCCGAAAACAACCGGAGCCGCCTGCCGGGCGGCTCCGCTCACCGCTTCTCCGGTTTTATATCCCGGATCCGTGCCACGTGCTTGGTAATATCCTCGCGGGTGAACTTCGAATGCACCCGTTCTGCCGAGGCCGGATGGTTGCCCAACCCCAGCTTCAACTCTGCCCGCCAGGCCCGCTTTGGCCGGATCGGCCGCGGCGCAAAGCCACCACCGCAGGTGGGGCAGACATTGTGCAGCACCTGCCCTGCACAGTCCGCGCAATAGGTGCATTCATAACTGCAGATCCGCGCGTCCGGTGCATCCGGCGGCAGATCCTTGTCACACAGCTCGCAATTGGGGCGTAGCTCCAGCATCGTGCTCTCCTTGTCAGGCCGCCACCCTGCCCCCGGATCTGGCCCTGCACAAGCCTGCCGCGCCGCGCCGCCGCGCGGCGCCACGCCCAACCGCAAGGCGGTGCAGCTTGCCTGCATCCCCGCGCGGGCGGGAGCTTGCCGCCTGCGGCATAGCGCCAGAGCCCCTGAAACGGGGCAATTCCGCCCGTTTTCCGCGACAAGCCGGATTGCGCCAAACCCTAGTTTCCCTATAGTGCGCGCTCCATAAGCCGCGACAGGAGCCACCAAGCCATGGCCGACATCAAAGTAGGCATCATCATGGGCAGCCAATCCGACTGGCCCACCATGAAGGAAGCCGCCACTATCCTGGATGAACTGGGTGTTGAGTATGAGGCCAAAATCGTCTCCGCCCACCGGACCCCGGACCGGCTGTGGAGCTACGGCAAATCCGCGGCGGACCGCGGGTTGCAGGTGATCATCGCAGGTGCCGGCGGTGCTGCCCATCTGCCCGGCATGGTCGCTTCCAAAACCCGCGTCCCCGTTGTGGGCGTGCCGGTGCAGACCCGCGCCCTTTCAGGCGTCGACTCGCTGTATTCCATCGTGCAGATGCCCAAGGGCTTCCCGGTTGCCACCATGGCCATCGGTGCCGCCGGTGCTGCCAACGCAGGTCTGATGGCCGCAGGCATCCTGGCGCTGCAGGACGCAGATCTTGCCCAGCGCCTGGATGATTGGCGCGAGGCGCTCTCCGCCTCCATCCCCGAGGAGCCCTCCGATGACTGAAGCCCTGCAGCCCGGCGCCACCATCGGCATTCTCGGCGGCGGCCAGCTTGGCCGGATGCTCTCGGTTGCAGCCTCCCGCCTCGGCTTCAAGACGCATATCTTTGAACCAGGCGCCAACCCGCCCGCAGGCCATGTCGCCGATCAGGTGGCCACCGCCGGTTATGAAGACGCTGAGGCGTTGGCCGCCTTTGCCGCTGCCGTCGATGTGATCACCTATGAGTTCGAGAACATCCCCACTTCGGCGTTGGACCTGCTGGAGTCGCAAAAACCGATCCGTCCGGGCCGCGAAGCGCTGCGCATCAGCCAAGACCGGCTGACGGAAAAGGCTTTCCTGCAGGATCTCGGCCTCACAACCGCCCCTTTCGCCGGCATCACCGACCAGGCCAGCCTCGACGCCGCCCTGGCTGAGATCGGCGCGCCCTCGATCCTGAAGACCCGCCGTTTCGGCTATGACGGCAAGGGCCAGGCCCGCATCAAGGCGCCTGAAGACGCTGCCGGGGCGCTCGCTGCCATGGCAGGCGCGCCGTCGGTCCTCGAAGGGTTTGTAACTTTCACCCACGAGGTCTCGGTCATCGCCGCCCGCGGTGTGAGCGGTGAGATCGCCTGTTTCGACCCCGGCGAGAACGTCCACCGCGACGGCATCCTGCACAGCACCACCGTGCCTGCGCGCCTCAGCAAAGGCCAGCGCATGGACGCGGTGCTAATGGCGGGCAAGATCCTGAATGCGCTTGATTATGTCGGCGTCCTGGGGGTAGAGCTGTTCGCGACGCCGCAAGGCCTGATCGTCAACGAGATCGCCCCGCGCGTCCACAATTCCGGCCACTGGACCCAGAACGGCTGCACCGTCGATCAGTTCGAACAGCACATCCGCGCCGTCGCGGGCTGGCCGCTGGGCGACGGCCGGCGCCATTCCGACGTGGTGATGGAAAACCTGATCGGAGATGATGTGGCCCGCATCCCCGAGCTCGCAAAAGAACCCGATTGCGCCCTCCACCTCTACGGTAAGGCCGAAGCCAAGCCAGGCCGCAAGATGGGTCATGTGAACCGGGTGGTGAAAGCGCAGGACTGAAGGATTGGGGCGCTGCCCCAAACCCCGGGAGTATTTAAGACCAGAAAGAAACAGGCGGCGGTCTCAGATGAGACCGTTTCTAATGATTTCCGCGTTCATCCAATGCACATCAGTCTGCACATGATCGGCGCGAACGTATTTGGCCAGCAGCCTCTGCATGTCCGCCTCGGCAAACCCTCTGGCTGTCCGGATCACACAGCCTTCCTGCCTCTCCAGATCCATGCCGGATATGGTCTCGCGCAGCACCTGCCCGGATGGCGGTCCGCGGTACAGCACCGGCACGCTCACAATGCCCAACTCTGCGAACCGGGCCAGGGTTTCTTCCCAAGGCTGGATCACGCCGTTCAAGATCCAGGCGAACCCCAGGAAATAGCTGGGCAGTGCCTCGTAGGCGATGGCGTGGCGTGCATAAAGATACTCCCCGACAATCCGTTCCCCTTGCGCCAAACCCGGCGAGATGCCCGCAGCAAAGGCCTTCATCCAGTCCCGCGACGGGTGATACCGCGCATCCGGGCTGCGCGGATGGCAGCCGCCGCTGTGGACCGTGGTGTTTTCCCCATCCATCTTCTCGGTGATGATCACCTCCGGCTCGGCCAGCAGGACAGAAGTATCCAGCATGATCTTGTCATCACTGGCGGCGCCGGGCGATTGCGGCAGGTGAAATGTGCGGCCGTATTTTCAGGTCATGTCAGAAAATTTCGTTTGATGGAAATGTCATTCGACGCAGCCTATCCGCAGTGCACCCAGGCGGCAAGACAGGGCAGTGAAAGCGGCCCCGCCGGTTTCACGCGCCGCAAAGAGGGCCATCCGGCCTGATGCGCGGCGCTCCCCCTCAGGCCAGGAAGCGGACGGCAACATCCCCCGACATATAGCTGACCCGGCCGCCCGACAGCGTCGCCGCCACCCGCTGGGTTTCCTTGTTCAGCACCACAATGTCAGCCCTCTTGCCCGTCTCCAACCGCCCGCGGTCGGTCAGTCCCAGCACCTGCGCAGGCCCGTCCGAGACCAGCCGCCAGGCGCTGGCTAAATCCATCAGGCCAGAGCGTTCCAGCATCAGCGCCGCGCGGCGCGGGCTGGGATAGTGATAGTCGGAAGCCAGCGCATCGCACAGCCCCATGGCGATCAGCTCAACGGCGGAGGCATTGCCCTTATGCGAGCCGCCGCGCACCACATTGGGCGAGCCGAGAATGACGGGATCACCTGCCGCCCGCGCGGCCTCTGCCGCCTCAAGCGTTTCCGGAAACTCGGCAATCCGCGCGCCGCGTTCGCGCCAGACAGCGCGGTCTTCGGCGGTTTGGTCGTCATGGCTGCCAAGGCGCACGTCCAGCGCCGCCAGTTCACGGCACAGCGCATCCAGCCTGCCCGGCACCTCATCCCGGCGCGCGTGCATGTCCTTCAGCATCTGCCAGTGAACCTCCGGGTTGCGCCCCGCCTTCAGCGCCTGGCCGGTGAGGCGCGGCGGCTTCCTGCCCTGTGCCAGCCGGTCATGCGGCAGGTGGTCGTTAAACACCACATAAGGCACCTGCCAGTCTGCCACTTTGGCAGCCAGCCCGGCGTACTCCTCCAGCATGTGGATCTCAAACCGCAGCTGCGGCAACAGGTCCGTGACCAGCGAACCGCGCACATCCTTGATACCCTCAAACACCTGACCGGCAAACTCCGGGCCGCGCAGGCCGCCTTCCCAGGAATAGAACTGCGCCATCACAGCGGTGGTGATACCATTGGCGGCCAGCTCCGCCTCCGCCGCGACGACACCTTCGGCCATCTGCTTCATCGCGCCCCGGCGCGGCGCCAAATGGCGCTCAAACCCGTCGCCGTGCAGATCCACGATCCCCGGCAGCACCAGATAGCCTGTCATGTCCGCAACGCGCCCTGCCGCTGTCTCCGATACCAGGCCGCCTTCGATGGCAATTTCGCCGCCGTGCTCCAACCCGCCGGGGCGCAGCACATCACCGCCTTGCAGCGTCAGTTCCAATGTCATTTCTCTGCCTCTGCGCAACCGCCATTCAGCTGGCAAGCCTCAGCGATGATCTCTTCCACCGCCGCCAGCCAGGTCAGCGACGGCTCAAACCGCCCTTCCTCCAGGAAATGCAGCGTCTGCGCCATCACCTGCGGGCTGTTCATCATATAGGTGTGGGTGACCGGCAGCGTCAGATGCGCCGCCATGCCATCCGCCTTGGTGCTCGCGACCGAGACCTTGCCGTCATCCGCCCCCGGTATAAGGGCGGAGAACAGCGGGTTCAGCGTCTCGCTGCCAGCAATCACCCCCAGTTGAAAATCAACCGGCGGCAGTTGTTTCGGCAGGCTCTCCGCCCCGGTGCCAAGCTGCAGGCCCGCAGGGCCGTTCAGCAGGCCGAAAACCTCCCAATCGCCCAGTTCATCCACCAGTTCGCTGCCCTGATTCGGCGGGCCCATCATCACCACCCGGCCCAAGTTCTGCGGATGGTTGCCCTGCAGCCAGTAGCGCAGCAGGATACCGCCCATCGAGTGGGTCACCACATGGGCTGTCTCTTCGCCGCAGGCAGCAAAGGCCTGTGGCAAGGCCTCCTCCGCCAGCACCTGGATGGTCTCCTCGGTGGAGGCATAGCCGGGCCGCACAACGCTGTAGCCGCGCGACTGCAAGACCTCCCCGAGCACCACAAACGACGTCTCGCTGCGGGCCAGCCCGTGCAGCAGGATCACACAATCAGCCGCAGCGGGCAGCGGCAGCAGCGCCGCAGCAGCGGCTATCAGGGATTTCATCGAAATACGCATAGAGACCAGATAAGCGCAAACGGCGGGTGGTGAAAGCCCCTCAGCCGGCCTTGCCCGGCTCCTGCCGCGCGGCCTGCCCCGGCCCGCCCCGCACCACCAGCGCAATCCCCCCCAGCACCGCAACCGAGCCGAACACCAGCCGCAGCCCGACGCTCTCGCCCAGCAGCACCGCCCCCGCAAGGATTGCAATCACCGGCACGCTCAGCTGCACGGTGGCCGCCACCGCGGGCAGCAATTGCGGCAGCACCCGGTACCACAGCGCATACCCAAGCCCCGAGGTCACCGCGCCGGACAAAATTGCCAAAAACACCCCGTACAGGCTCACCACCGTGCCGCCGCCCGCCAGCAGCAGAACCGGCAGCATCATCACGCTGGACCAGGCGAAATTTACCGCCGTGGACACCAGCGGCGCCTGCGCACCGCGACCCAACAGACTGTAGATGCCCCAGCCCAGCCCGCTCGCGGCCATCATCAAAGACGCGGTTAACGGCACTCCGGCGCCATCCGCAGGCCAAACCACATAGGCCAGCCCGAAAAAGGCCGCCACCGCCCCGGCGGTCTGGGCCGGCCCCGGCCGGCTGCCGCGCACAGCCCCCCATAGGAACATGGACATCTGCACCACCCCGAACAGCACCAGCGCCCCCAGTCCTGCATCAAGATCCTGATACGCCAGGGTAAATCCCGCCATATACAGCGTCAGCGCCGCTCCGCCCCACAGGCTGGAAGGACGCAGGATGCGCTCCCGGCTCCAGGTCTCCAGCCGCCGGATCCGGCACAAAGCCGCCAGGATCAGCGCCCCGGACACCAGCCGCCACAGGCCGAAACCCGTGGCATCCATATAGCCGCCGCCAACCGCGGCCCGGCCCAGGATCGAATTTGCGGCAAAGGCCAGCATGGTGAGAGAGACAAGCAGAAACAATCGCATAAGATGCCAGCTACAATGGAGCCGCCTGCCGGGCCAGTGATTTTTCCGTGTCAGCAGCAGCCCGGCGGCAGACACTCTTCCTTCTGGTCAAAAATACTTCCGCCGGAGGCAGGCCCGCCCTGCGGGTCTTCAGCGGCGGTCCTGAACAAAGTCCAGATCCAAATCCGGCAACCGCTCCAGCGGGTAATCCGGATGCAGGGTCCAGATATTGTCGTGATCCAGCTCCAGGGGGCGCAGCGTGCCGCCCGGAAACGCCCGCGTGCGCAGCACCAGCGCAATGTCCGACATCGCGCCGGGATTGTCGCGGAAATAGGAATGGCCCGATCCGCCTGCCCCTTCCACCCGGATGAAATGCACCAGCCCCACCTTCTTCAGCGCGGCCAGTTCACCGGGGGCGAAATCCGATGCATCCAGCCGCCCGAACCGCGCCTCCCGGGTCAGGATCGAGGCAATGGCCAGCGCTTGATCATCCGGGTTGATGTACACATTGACCTGCTCAAAGGCCGCAAAGACCCGTTCGCTCATCAGCCGCTGCCGCACGATGCCCACATCCAAATCCGGCGCCGCCAGCACCAGCGTGCCGGTCTTCAGCGTGATCTTGGGGCGCACGCCCCGCCCGCGCTCGCGGATCACCAGCTCCCGCAGCGCCGTGGCCGCCACATCCGAACCGCGGGAATGGGCAACGATGTCGATATCCTCCACCTCCGGAACCGAGGCCAGCAAATCCAGCGTTTCCTTCAGATGAAAGACCGAAAAATCCCCCGCCTCCCGGTCGCGGAAATACTTGAACAGGCCGGAACTGCCCGCAGGCCAGGAAAACGCCATCGGCACCGAACGCCGCCCGGAGTAATGCCAGATATTGGCCAGGGTGGTCAGCGCCTCATCAAAATCATTGTTGAACCCGTGCACAAACAGCAGAATGCGCCCGCTACCCGCGCGCCGGACCTCAGCCGCCACCGCCTTGCGGAATTCTGCAGCATAGGCGGCATAATCTCTTTCCGCCTGTGTCTCGGTCACCACCCTGCCGCCGCGCCGCTCGGCCGGCAACGGCGTCTTGGAGAAACGGATCCCGTCGCGGAATTCTGTCACTTTCAGCCGCGGCAGCCGCCCGCTTGTATTTGCATGGGTCAGCGCCACCAATTCCGGCCAGTCATCGACCCGTGTGAACTGCACCTCTGCGGTGCCGAAGGCCATCGAATCCGACCGCTCCGCCAGATAGGTGACCGACCCGTCGCCATTCAACCGCTGCGACCGGTTGGTGACATAAAGCAGCCTGGGCACGACCGTGCGCTGCGCCTCTGGAACCCGCTCCGCCTGGTAATTGCGCCCTGTTGAGTAAAGGTTCGGCGGCTTGGCCAGCCGGTCCACCGGCGACACCCCGCAGCCCGCAATCAGCAGCGCCAGTAAGAGCCGGACCACTATCCGCCCTGACAGTATCGCCATCCGCCGGTCCCTCCCTTTTGCGCGCTCCACTTCAGCAATTCTGAAGGCTAGCCCGCAAACATATGTCCGGCCAATGAAAATATCGTGTCAACCGGAGCCGCCCAGGAACGCCTGCGGATAGATCAGCTCCGCCACCGGCACATCATCGCCCCGCCGCAGGATCAGAGTGTATTCCAGCGGATAGGGGCTGCTGAGCTTTTGCGCCCGCTGCAGGCTGAAGCCATAGCGCCCATAGAAGGAGGGCTTGCCCAGCACCACGATAGTTTCGGGCAATCGTTCCTGCACACCAGCAGGAAAGACCTCATAGTAACTCTGCAAATGCTGCAGCATCCGAGAGCCGAACCGCCACGGCCGACGATAGGCCTCTTCCTGCGGCCCGCCTGCCTCCATGTTCGGATTACGCTCGGCCAGCCTGCCCCCCTGCCACTCGGGCAGCACCGCCATCGGCGCCAGACAGGCCCAGTCCGCAGGCGCCTGCATCCGGCTCAGCGCGAAATAGCCGCCGATCCTGCCCTTCCAGGGTGTCTGGAACTCATACAGCATGTCGCCGTCCGCCCGTAGCTGCCGCACCAGCCGCGCTTCGGCATCAGTGGGAAAGGCGGTCAGCAAAACCGCCTCGACCTCATCAAAATGCTCTTCCTTCACCTCGTTCAACGTATCCGGCCCGACAACCACTCCAATCCTCCCGCATTCACCTTTGCACAAATACTCCCGCCGGAGGCAGGCCCGCAAGGCGGGCCTTCTGTACCCGCCAAAACAAAAAGGGGCCGCCCAAAGGCAGCCCCAAATTCTTGCAGTCATAAGCGGTGCAGCTTCCGGCAGCTTGGCCTTAACGGTCAATCGCCTGTCGCCTCATCACAAATCCCGATGGGATCTGTGATTACATCATGCCGCCCATGCCGCCCATGCCGCCCATGTCGGGCATGCCGCCGCCGGCGCCTGCGCCTTCTTTGGCGGGCTTGTCGGCAACCATGGCTTCGGTGGTGATCAGCAGACCGGCAACCGATGCGGCGTCTTCCAGAGCGGTACGCGCCACTTTGGCCGGATCGATCACACCAAAGGCAAACATGTCGCCGTATTCTTCGGTCTGAGCGTTGAAGCCAAAGTTCTTGTCGGAGCTTTCGCGGACCTTGCCGGCCACAACAGCACCGTCAACACCGGCGTTTTCGGCGATCTGGCGCAGCGGCGCCTCAATCGCTTTGCGCACGATCACGATACCGGCGTTCTGGTCGGCGTTGGCGCCTTCCAGGCCTTCCAGCGCCTTGCCGGCCTGAACCAGAGCAACACCGCCGCCGACGATCACGCCTTCCTGCACAGCTGCGCGGGTTGCGTTCAGAGCATCGTCCACACGGTCTTTGCGCTCTTTCACTTCGACTTCGGTCATGCCGCCGACGCGGATCACGGCAACACCGCCTGCCAGTTTGGCAACGCGTTCCTGCAGTTTCTCACGGTCGTAGTCAGATGTGGTTTCTTCGATCTGAGCGCGGATCTGGCCAACGCGGGCTTCGATCTCGGCTTTCTGGCCTGCACCGTCGACGATGGTGGTTTCGTCTTTGGTGATTTCGATCTTCTTGGCCGAACCCAGCATGTCCATGGTCACGGACTCAAGCTTCATGCCCAGATCTTCGGAGATCACCTGGCCGCCGGTCAGGATTGCGATGTCCTGCAGCATGGCCTTGCGGCGGTCGCCGAAGCCCGGTGCCTTGACAGCAGCAATTTTCAGGCCGCCGCGCAGCTTGTTGACAACCAGGGTTGCCAGCGCTTCGCCTTCGACGTCTTCTGCAATGATCAGCAGCGGCTTCTGCGACTGGATCACCTGCTCCAGCAGCGGCACCATGGCCTGCAGCGAGGACAGTTTCTTTTCGTGCAGCAGGATCATGCAGTCTTCGAGATCTGCAATCATCTTGTCGGCGTTGGTCACGAAATAGGGCGACAGGTAGCCGCGGTCGAACTGCATGCCTTCGACAACAGTGGTCTCGGTTTCCAGACCCTTGTTTTCTTCGACAGTGATCACGCCTTCGTTGCCGACTTTCTGCATCGCGTCAGCAATCTGCTGGCCGATTTCAGCTTCGCCGTTGGCAGAGATGGTGCCGACCTGGGCAACTTCAGCGGAGTCTTTGACTTCGCGGGCCATCTCTTTGATGCCGGCAACAACGGTCGAGGTCGCCAGGTCGATGCCGCGCTTCAGGTCCATCGGGTTCAGGCCCGCTGCAACCTGCTTCAGGCCTTCTTTGACGATGGCCTGGGCCAGCACGGTGGCGGTGGTGGTGCCGTCGCCGGCTTCGTCGTTGGTGCGGGAAGCAACTTCCTTCACCATCTGGGCGCCCATGTTCTCGAACTTGTCTTCAAGTTCGATTTCCTTGGCAACCGACACACCGTCTTTGGTGATGCGCGGCGCGCCAAAGGATTTGTCCAGAACCACGTTGCGGCCTTTGGGGCCCAGGGTCACTTTCACGGCGTCAGCCAGAATGTTGACACCGTTCAGCATGCGGTTGCGTGCGTCGGTTGCGAATTTGACGTCCTTAGCAGACATATTTCATTCTCCTCGAGAATTTCTGTTTGGCAGCGATAATAGGGGGTCAGAGAAGCCGGGCGGCTTACTCGATGATCCCCATGATGTCGCTTTCTTTCATCATCAGCAGCTCTTCGCCGTCGACGGTGACCTCGGTGCCGGACCACTTGCCGAACAGGATCTTGTCGCCAGCCGAAACAGCCATCGCAATCAGCTCGCCGCTGTCCTTGCGCGCGCCTTCGCCGGTCGAGACGACTTGGCCTTCGCTCGGCTTTTCTTTTGCGCTTTCGGGGATGATCAGACCGCCCGCGGTTTTTTCTTCGCTTTCGGTGCGACGCACCAGTACGCGGTCATGAAGCGGTTTCAATGCCATCTTTGCAGCTCCTTAAAGGCTCAAAGGTTGTTATCCTTTGCCCCGCTCCCTGGCAGGGCAGTTATCACTCACATCTGCTGAGTGCTAACGAGGGGAAGCTAGGAATGCCCCCCTCCCTTGTCAACACGGAATCGGCAAAAAAATGAGGGCGCCGGCGCGCCCTCTGCTGTCTTCGGAAATTCCGCTTAAGCCGCCTTGTCTTTCAAATGCGCAAAGCTGTCCTTGAAGCGGCTGAACTTATGCGCGCCGCAGGTCACCGGCTGATACCGTGCCGGGTTTTCCGCGCTGACGCAGCTGTCCAGCGGCTGGATCACGGCATCTGCATCCGCATCAATGAAGAACGGGATCGAATAGCGCTCCCGCCCCGAGGCATTCACCACCCGGTGCAGGTTCGCGAGATACAGATCATTGGTCAGCCGCTGGATCAGATCGCCGATGTTGATCACAAAAGTCCCGGCGATCGGCGGACCTTCGACCCAATCCCCATCACGGTTCATCACCTGCAACCCGCCCACGTCATCCTGCGCCAGAATTGTCAGGCTGCCGTAGTCTGTATGGGCGCCGATGCCCATCACGCTCTCATCAATCTGCCCCTCTTGCGGCGGGTAATGCAGCAACCGTTGGATGGTGATCGGGTCCTGCATCCTGGGCGCAAAGAAATCCGCCTTCAGATCCAGGCTGACCGCAATTGCCCGCATCAGCCGTTCTGCCAGGCCTTTCATCTCCTGATGGTAGCCATAGACCGCCCATTCGAATGCAGGCCGCGCCGCCGGCCACAGGTTGGCGCCGAAAAACGGCGCGGTACCGCCGGGGCATTCCGGCCCGATGTCAAAGCATTCCTTCAGATCCTTGGTCTTCTTGGGGTCGGTGTTTTCGCCGAAGATCTCGATGTAGCCGCGCAACGCCAGCCCGGATTTGGAGATATGCAGGTCCATTTTGTCCGCCAGCGGCAGATCAAAGAACGCCCGTGTCTCATCAAAGGCGCCGTTCACCACTGCCTCGGGTACCCCGTGGTTCCTGACGTAAAAAAATCCTGCATTGGTCAGCGCCCAGCGGATTTCCTTGGCCACCTCGAACAGGCTGCCGCCGCTGTTCAGCGCGCTGATGTCGATCACCGGGATCTTGTCGAAGGATTGCCGCTGCGCCCGCAGCCGGTCCTGCAGCCGGTCGATGTCCTGATGTGCCATTGCTGTCTCCCCCTCATGCAAAGCTGGGCCTGTCATCGGCCTAGAGGCGCGCAGGCTCAACAGGGAAAAATCACAACTGAGTTGACCTCAATTCATCTGAACCGCGTAACAAGCGATGCAATAAAGGCGGTATTAGGCTTAGATGCGAGGATAGAATTCACCTTGATGACTCTTTCGGCGCCTCATCCTCCCAGCTGCCGGCCCAATGCACCAGTCCCGCACGGCCCGCATCCGTCAGCTGATAGATGCCGGTCGCCACCCGCTCGAACCAGCCGTAATGGTTGCTGGCCATCAATTGCGTCGCGCGCGCAACACCGGTGGCTTTGGCAACAACGGCCCCCTTGCAGGCGCCCGCATCGGCCAGATGCGCCGCACAGGCGAGCGCATCCTGGCGGTAGGCCGTAACTATGCCATGCCGGGTGGCGCCGCCCGCATTGGGATCGCCGCGCAATGTCTGAAACTCGCGCAAAAGCCGCGCCTGCTTCTTCTTCGACTTTCGCGGGGCATAAGGGCCGGGGTCGCAATGCACCTCGGCCCGGCCGTCCGCCAGTACCGTGATCAGCCCCAGTCCCAGCCGCCGGCACAGCGCCAGATTGTCCTTCATCATCCGCCGCGCCTGCCGCCCTCCGGGCCGCGGCACCGCGATATAGACAAGGTCGCTGACCGCCAGCCGGGCCACCGCCTGGTGAAACAGCGACAGCGAAAACTTCAGCTTCAGTTCGACAATCACCATTGGCTCCGCGCCGCGGACACCCACCACATCGGCGGCGCCCACCTCACCCTTCACCTCATAGCCCTGCCCTTCCAGCAGCGCCTTTACCGGCGCATACAGCTGATCCTCGCGTTCCATCGCCCATGACTGGCAGGTCGCGCTGCCGATGGCAATCCGCGGCACGAATTTGCGGCCCAGACGCAGGGTTTTGCATTGCCGCCCCCGGCGCCGCACCCTAGGGTCATACATCCAGGCTGCTGTTCCGGAACCGGTGAGAGGGCTTAGAATGAAACCGATAGCACTTGCACGCGCCCTGGCAGTTGGGCTGGTACTTGGCCTGGCCCTGCAGGCCCCTGCCGCCATGGCCGCCTGCCGCGGCATCGACTACCGCGACCATCTGCCCGCCGCCACCGAGGCACGGCTGGAGCGCGAGATGGCCGCCACCCCGTATTCGCGCGGCAACCACTGGGTCGCCACCAAGGGGAACCGCACCATACATGTGATCGGCACTATGCATGGCGGCGATGCCCGCATGGCCAAGGTGATGCGCACCCTGCGCCCGGTGCTGGCGCAAGCAGGCGCCATTTATCTGGAAACCTCCGACTCCGATCTGGAACGCCTGGACCGGATGCCTGATGAGCTGGCCCGCAGTTTCCTGCTGCCTAAAGGCCAGGAATTGCGGCACCTGCTGCCCCGCGACGCTTGGGAGCGGTTCCAGCTGACGGCCCAGGTGACCGGCGTCAATCCAGAGACCATGAACCGGATGCAGCCCTGGGCGATTTCTATGTTTGTGGTGCAAAGCGGCTGCCGCCCCTACGGTTTTGGCCTGCGGCGCGGGCTGGATGACCGGATATCCGATTTTGCCCGGCGCAAACGGATCCCGCTGGGGGCGCTGGAAACCCCGGAACAGGCGCTGGCAGCAATTGCCAGCCTGCCGCTCAGCGATCAGGCCCGGATGCTGGCGCTGGAACTGGAACTGGTGCAATCCGGCAAGCCCGAGGATGCCACCCCGGTTGAAGCCTATTTCGACCAAAGTGTCTGGACTTCCTTTGTCCTCGCCCCCTGGATCAGTGCCCAGTACAGCAGCTTCTCCGGCGCCGAAACCGCGCGGCTATGGCGGCAGTACAACCGCCGCCTGCTGGATCAGCGCAACCAACGCTGGATGACACCCATCCTGGCCGCCCGGCAGGACCGGATTGCCGTCGCCGTCGGGGCTGCCCATCTGCCCGGCAAAAACGGTGTTCTGAACCTGCTGAAAGCCAAGGGCTTCAGCCTCGCTCCGGCGCCGTGGTAAGGCGGCTCCCGCCCGCACTCAGATCTTAGGACCCTCCCGTTATGCGGCTTTTCCTTTGCCTGTTCTTCCTCTTGCTGCCCGCCTCATTGTGGGCGGCCTGCACCGGCACCGACCTGCGCACCGCCCTCGCCGCACCGGACCGCGCCCGCATCGAGGCGCGCACCGCCGCTGTGCCCTTTGCCGAAGGCAACCACTGGATCGCCCGGCGCGGCACCCGCACGCTGCATGTGATCGGCACCCTGCACATCAACGATCCGCGGATGGAGGCCATCACCGCCCGGCTGGCCCCCTTGGTACGCCAGGCAGACCTTCTGCTGATGGAGGCCAGCCCCGCCGACAAGACGGCGTTCGAGGCCGAACTGGGCCGCACGCCCTCGCTGATGCTGATCACCGACGGCCCCAGCCTGATCGACCGCCTGCCCGCCGATGAGTGGGAGGCCCTGGCCGCCAAGGTCCGCAGCCATGGCATGGCCCCCTGGATGGCAGCCAAGATGCGGCCCTGGTTCCTGGCGATGGCAATGTCATTCCCGCCCTGCCTGCGCCAGGACAAGGACATCAAACGGGGCCTTGATGTACGGCTCAGCAAGCTGGCCGAAGACGCCGGTGTTGCCCTGCAGTCGCTCGAAGATCCGATGAGCGTTATCCGGATGATGGACGCCGATCCGCTGGAAGAGCAGGTCCGTCAGCTGCGCGCCTTTACCGCCATGATGGGCGGCGGCCAGGACAGTTTCATCACCACGGTTGAGGCCTATTTCGACCAGCAAGCGCTGAGCGCGCTTTTCCTGAGCGAATGGGACTTCCTGCAAAGCGGCGCCCTGACCAGGGCAGAGCGCGAAACCCTGTGGGCAGAGGCGATGGACGGGCTGCTCGACCAGCGCAACCGCAACTGGATCCCGGTGATCGAAGCGGCCAGGGGCGACCGCATCGTGGTGGCCGCCGGCGCCTTGCATCTGCCAGGCAGGGCCGGCCTGCTGAACCTTCTGCGGCAAGAGGGCTACAGGCTGGAACGCGCCCCGTTCTAGGCACAACGCCGCATTGCAGCGGCTGCGGGGTGACAAGCCTGCGCGCCAGCCCTATAAGGCGCGCAAATCTCCCTTCGGACCTCTTGAGTGAACAGGACTGCCCCATGACCATCCAAGTTTTCGGCCATAAATCCCCCGACACCGATTCCACCGGTTCCCCGATCATCTGGGCCTGGTATCTGAACGAGGTAAAGGGTGCCGCAGCCGAGCCCAAACTGCTGGGCGAACCGAACACCGAAGCGGCCTTCATGCTGCAGCGCTGGGGTTTCGAGAAGCCCGCGATCATCGCCGACGTGGCCGATGACGCGGCTGTGGTCATTGTTGACACCAACAACCCCGCCGAGCTGCCTGCCAATATCAACGGCGCCGATGTGCAAGCGATCATCGACCACCACAAGCTGGTCGGCGGCCTGGAAACCAAAGGCCCGATCGACATCACCATCCGTCCGCTGGCCTGCACCGCCACCATCATGCACGACCTGATGGGCGATGACGCCGCCAAGATGCCGGACGCGATCAAGGGTGCAGCGCTGACCTGCATCCTGTCCGACACGCTGGAATTCCGCTCGCCGACCACCACCGCGCATGACAAGGCCGTGGCCGAAAAGCTGGCCGCCGATCTGAACATCAATATCGCGGACTACGCCGCTGAAATGTTTGCCGCCAAATCCGACGTCTCTTCTTTCTCGGACGCGGAACTGCTCCGCATGGACTCCAAGGAATACGCCGTCGAGGGCACCAAATTCCGCGTCTCCGTGCTGGAAACCACCGCGCCGGGCGTGGTGCTGGACCGCAAGGCCTCGCTGATGGAGACCATGACCTCCGTCGCGGCAGAGGACGGTGTTGACCAGGTGCTGCTGTTCGTCGTGGACATCCTGAACGAGGAAGCCACCCTTCTGGTGCCGAACGATCTGGTGAAGACCGTGGCCGCCAAAAGCTTTGGCGCCGATGCGGCAGGCGACACCGTGGTGCTGCCGGGCATCATGTCGCGCAAAAAGCAGATCATCCCGAACCTGAAAGTCTAAGCGCCGCTGCCGGCCCGGACCGCAAAAGGCGCCCCGTAGGGCCCAGCCCCTGACGGTAAATGTTGAAAAAAAGACCTCGGTTGGCCACAAAATGGCCAATCTACCTCTTAGAAACTCTCTTGAACGTCTCCTTGGGGGATTTTGGAGGGTTTCCACATGAACGACCTCTCGAAGATATCTTCGAGAGACCTCGGCCTTGAGCGCCGGCTGCCTCTCCCCTTCGAGGGTGTTGATGTCAATTTCCGCCGGAACCCGCAGTGCTCAGGGCTGGGACTTTCTCCAGATCCATACAAGCGGCCTTTGGGTAGCCCAGCGGCACCGCCCGGAGAAATTCGCGGCGTAGTGGCCGGCAGTCGCCACAGTGAGTTTTTCACCTGTTCGACATGCAGCACCAATCACCGCCTGAAAAACAACAAGGCGATTACCGAATAACAAAACAGAATCAAGGATTTGCAACGGGTCTATCCGATTGCACCGGGGTGCAGGAATCCTGAGTGCGAGAATCTGGGGTAATCGCTGGCGGTGCACCCGGATCAATACCGCAGCTTCGGAAAGACCGCTGGCGGCGACCCCAGATACCAATGCAAATGCTGCAAGAAAACCTTTTCCATCGGCCGGGCAACGAGACGCCAGAAGCGCAGTGACAAGAACCCTCTTCACTATCGCATGATGGTCAAGGGGGGGCCATTCCTGAAGATGTGTTCCATCGCTCAGATGTCGTATCACGACATCTACCGGAAGATCGACTTCATCTACGACCAAGTCCGCGCCTTCCGGGCTGAGCGTGAGGCCTTCGGTGGCATCGACTGGATGAAAGCCAGTTCGCGTTTCGCAACAGACTCCCAGTCGCTCAAGATGAATCGGCCCACCCAACGGGAGCGCACCCAGATCATCGTTCAGCATCTCTGGACCGCCCATGCCCGAAGCGGATACATCATGGAGGCCGCCCTGCAATCTGACGACAAAGCCAGTCATGACAAGGTCGAAGCCCAGATGGTATTGGCCGGCGAGGACCTGCTGTCAAAGTGCTTCCGGGAACATGGCAGGCTTTGGTCCAAGACCGAGTTCGAGGATTACATTTCGAAGCTCCAGAAGCAGAAGCGGATCAAGGAAGAAGAACTCTTCCAGCTCCCGCACAGCGGGGCTTTGGTGCGCTACGACATCATGCAGTTTGCACATGCCTTCCGCCTTCGAGACATGTTCGGAGACGCAGAGGGCAAGTTCGTGTTCGTGACGGATGGTGATGCCGGGCTGAAGGCTGCGTTCTGTGCGGTGATGGCGGATTTGATCAAGCAGGACAGGGCTGACATCGCCCTGGTGTTCTTCAACAAGAAGATGAACAACGACCTTCGGAATGCCGCATGGTCAACCGGGCGCAGCATTCTGGCTGGTTAGACGGGCCTGAGCGTCTCGCAGATCAACAAGCTCTCCGATGAGGACTATGCCGACCTGGTGGACGCCGAGATTGCTGCTTCAATCAACGGCCAGGATCTCAGGATGGGATTCCATTGGCCATACCACACCAAATCAGAGCCAGACCGACACATAGAGCTCCTCACAGACCTTCCTGGGCGGAACTATAGAGCAACCGCCCGGCTGCTTCGTTTGGCCACTCTGCGCAGCGTGGATTCCTACTTCAACAAGTTCCGGAGCAACCTCCGGTTCGCAACCAGGCCGCAGGTCTAGGAAACCAACACCCGAAAGGCCTGGAACAAGTATTATCTCTACAAACCCGAGATCATGGTGAAGCTCACCGAGATCTGCCGCTTCCGCCACAACGGGGTTGGTACCCCCCCCCGTTTTTGCGGGGGCATGGTCGTAGAATTTACGCGGCCATCTTCAGTTTCTGTGCAGGCGTCATCCCGCCGTTGCCCATGTTGGGGCGTTCATGGTTGTAGGACCAGAGCCACTCGGTGGCAATCTGCTGGACCTCCTCGATACTTTCGAAAATGTCCAAGTCCAGCCATTCGTGCCTGACCGTCCGGTTGTTGCGCTCGACATAGGCGTTCTGCTGAGGCTTTCCGGGCTGGGTATATGCCAAGGCAATGCCCCGGTTCCCGGCCCGTTCCATGAGGGTGCCGCTGACGTATTCCGGGCCGTTGTCGACTCGAATTGTTGCAGGGGCACCACGCCATTCGATGATCTGGTTAGGGCTCGAACAACCCGTTCCGCAGGCAGTGAGAAGCCGATCTCAATGCCCAGTCCTTCGCGGTTGAAGTCGTCCAGAACGTTCAGCAGCCGGAATTGCCGTCCAACCCCCAGCCTGTCGGCCATGAAGTCCCCTATCGGCGATGCTGGCATCGCCTGCCGGGCAGGGATCGACCAGACCTCGGGACCTCAGGCACAGCCAGTTCGTCCGGCTTTTCCCGCTTCAGACGCTTGCGCGGCGTTCGCCAATGGGCTTGAACCAATGGCGCCTCAATGGCTCACTCCGCAGGTTCAGCTCCAGCTCGCGGCAGATCCGGTAAATCCGCTTGTGGATCCACCTATGACCCTGCACGTTGCGCAGATACAGGAAACACAGGCCAAAGCCCCAGGTCTTCCTTGCCGCCGTCAGGCCGAGGAGCAGGTCGGCGATTTGCTCGTTCTCCCCGTCCAGCTTCGGGCTGTACCGGTAGCATGTCTCACTGACATCGAATGCCCGGCAGGCCAGCGCTATGCTGACGCCCTTCATCGCCACCGCCTTCACAGCCAACTCCCGGCGCTGACCCTCTCGGGACATTGCTGCGCAATGCCCTGCCGGGCAGTGGGTGGCCGGATCATTTTTTCCGAGCGCCTCCTTCAGGAGATCGTTCTGCATGCTGACGTCAGCGTGCATGCGCTTCAGCCGCCGGTTCTCCTCGGCCAGCGCCGCTCGCCATTGCCCTCGGACCAATGGCGGACAATAGCTCGCTCTCACTTATGAGACTGGCGTCCATGCCGCCATACTTCGCCCGCCACTTGTACAGCGTGGCGCCGGTTCGGCGGGGAATTGATCCACTGGATCAATTCCGTTTCCGCCTCACTCCCGTGCTCACGGCACAGCTCGGCGGCAGGCACACCGCCCTCCATTTGGCGCAGCACACCCAAGATCCGGGCTTCTGTGAAACGTGTCTTCTTCATCGGAAGCCCCTCGTTCACCCTGCCGAGAAAATTCTACTTCCGCATCCCCTTAAGATCGGGGGGATGACCCCGGTTGGATACGGTTCAAAAGAAACGCCCGCGATGAAGCTCGGGCTTGCTCGCGGGCGCATCTATGAAAGGGACTTTTTGTAAGCCTGTATCAGCGTTACTTGGGGAGGTTTTTGTAGTTCCGAACCTCGATCCAAGCGATGTCGTCAAACCGGAAAAAAGTATCCATCGCCCAGTTTCATAAGCAGGGACCGATTTCCCTTTTACTTCGACATGGAGGACTTTCTCGTCCCGGTGAAAGCAAACGCTCTCACAGAGAAACATATACTCAGCTCCCTGAGCTCTGGCATGACCTTTCTCCGAAAGCCCCCATAGCTGAAAACACAGATAAGGGAAGAACCCTTCGCATGTAGGGACTTCCCCATTTGCCGGCCAATCTTCAAGAACTGCATCAAACCGATTCATCACAACCTTCTATTGTGCAGGCCCAGGAAATTGGTTCAAGGAATAGAATGAAAAATGATCCCGCCATCGAAATAGCGGGATCAACATTTTCCGTCAGGGGCTGGCCCGCAGGGCGCCTTTTTTCATTGCGGCAGGACCCTCTCCGGCTGCGGTGCCCCGTCGAAACGGCGCTGCCACCACTCACTCCTTTACCTGCGCACCTGCCGGAAACAGCGGCCTGTCCTTAAACAGCGGCCCAACCTTTGCGCAACTTCGGTCCCGCTGTAACTCCGGCCCTGGCGGGCGGGCACTCAATACATGGCGCCGGCGGCCCAAAGGCAGCGGCCGCGGCGGAGCCTGGACCGGGTTCAGGCAGATTGCGCCTGAGACGCGTCCCCGGCCGGGGGCCAAGCCTCGCTGCCGTCGTTAAAGTCTTCCCAGCGCGCACCGTCAATGCCGGTGTCCTTGGCTTCCCATACCGGCTGCGGCGGATCCGCTGGCGCCCGTTCCACGGCAGCAGGCTGATCCGCCGGGCGAGCCGGTTGCGCCGCCGGCGGGCCGTCGCGCAGGACAAACTGGCCGACCACCTGATTCAGCCCCACGGTCTCATTGTTCATGGCGCGGATCGCGGATCCGGATTCCTCAACCATGGAGGCATTCTGCTGCGTCACCGAATCCAGCTGGGAAACGCCGATGTTGATCTCGTTCAGCCCCTGCGCCTGTTCGGCGGACTCGCTGGAGATACCAGACACCAGATCGGCAATATTGGTCACCTGGCTGACGACGGTCGTCAGCGCCTTGCCCGCGCCGTCCACCTTTTGCACCCCGTCCTTCACATGCGCCGTGCTGGCGCCGATCAGCGTCTTGATTTCATTGGCCGCGTCCGAGGACCGCTGCGCCAGCGCCCGCACTTCGGAGGCAACCACCGCAAAGCCGCGCCCGACCTCGCCTGCCCGCGCGGCCTCAACCCCGGCGTTCAGCGCCAGCAGGTTGGTCTGGAAGGCAATGTCGTCAATCACGCCGATGATCTGCGAGATCTGGATGGACGAGTTTTCAATCTCGTTCATAGCGGCAATTGCACCTTCGACCACACGGCCGCTGTGTTCGACATCCGCACGCGCGGTTTCCACCGCGGATTGCACCTCCTGCGCGTTGCGCGCCGATGAATTGACACTCGCGGTCATTTCTTCCAGCGCTGCTGCGGTTTCTTCCAGTGTGGCAGCCTGGCTTTCAGTGCGGCCCGACAGATCCTCAGAGGCGGTCTGGATTTCATTGGACTGCCGCTGAATGCGCGCGCCAGCCCGGACCACGTCGGCCATCAGCTCATTCAGCTTGTCGACGGTTTCATTAAAGTTCACCCGCAGCGGATCGTAATCAGCGCTGAACTGTTCAGAAATCCGGTCGCTGAGATCGCCCTCGGACAACCGTTTAAGACCGCTGCGCAACCGGTCGATGACCTTTTCGCTTTCCTCACGCAGGGCGTTCTGCTCGTCCAGCGCGGAAATAACCCGGCCCGACACCGCATCGATGTCCTTGGCAATTTCGCCGAAGTCATCGGCGCGCATCCGGTCAGCAACCTTAAGCCCCAGATCGCCCTCGGCCACTTCCCGCAGAGCCCCGCGCAGCCGGGCAATCGGGCGCACAATCGTCAGGGTGACTTGCCGCGCGTTGCGAGCAATCACCAGCAGTGCCGCCACTGAGAACCCGATCAGCATATACAGCAGCTGCATGTCATGTGCCCGCGCCTGCTGCGCAGTCTGCTCAGCAAACGCTTTTATCTCTTTACCCAGCGGCGCCAGCAGCCGGTTGAGAGCCTCATACTGCTCTTGCAGCGGCGGCAGCGCGGCCTCAGCGGCGGCTTGATCCGTATAGGCCAGCCCTTCAACAGCTTGAGCCGCCTGGATGAAAGTCTCTGCCGCCGGAGCAAGCTCTGCCACTTTCTGGCGGATTGCATCGGACATTTCGACCTTTTGCAAGGCCGCGACTGCATCCCGGAGGCTCTGGATGTCGCGGGCAAGCTTGGCCTGCAAATGCTCCTTTTTGGCGGCGGGCCCGTCCGGTCCGACCAGCAGGGCGTGGACCGCGCCGGCCTCAATCGCATCGTGCATCTTGTCGGCCATCAGCTCATGGCGGATGACCGCCGTGGCATTGATTTGCCGTTCCAGTTCAAGCTCGCTTTGCCACAGGCTGTAGACGGACATCGCCGCAAGCACCAGGACTGAAACAGTGGAAACCACACCGGAAATGACCAGCCGTGTTTTTATCGGAAGATTACGGAACATCGCTAACACACCATTGAGTTGCTTTCCATTCACCCTATGAGAGAGTCGTTAAAAAAGCCTTGGACACTCAGCAGCGCGAGCCCAACGGGTGGCACCAAAATGGATCCGGGACCCTTGCGCAGCAGATGCGGCGGCGCCGGTGCGGGGCGGAACGAAAAGGAACCACCCCGCAGGCCGCCCCTGGCGGCAGGCGCTCAAAATGACCTTAGGTTACGGGATTTACTGCACTTTTTGAAGTTCGACTTTGGCGTCGATCTGCTCCATCGTGGCCAGAACCGTTGCCAGACGCTTGGCATCAGGCGGATGCGTGCCCCAGAAGGACAGCCTGCCCGCTTCGGTGCGCGCGGCTTCTGGCCGGGCAAAGAATCTGGCGCCCTCAACCGGGTCATAGCCGGATGCATGGGCAATTCTTGTGCCCAGAGTATCGCTCTCCAATTCATAGGTCTGGGAATATGCAGTGGAGCCGGCCGCTGCGCCGACATCCATGCTGGTGCTCACCAGCGAAGGATCATAATAGCCGGAGTCCGCCGTGGCGGCAGCTGTTATCACCCCCAGAATCAGCGCCCCGGCCAGCGCCTGCTGCTTTTGTTTCTCGATATGGCGGCCCAGCAAGTGGCCGTATTCATGGCTGAGTATAAAGGCCACCTCGTCATCGCTGGCGGAATCCCGCAGCATCGGCATCGAGATGCGGATGACCGGCTTGTCTTCGCGATAAGTGAAATAGGCGTTGCGCTGCTCCATCTTGCGGTCAATGCCGATATTGACGTTGCAATCGAAGTTGCTGCGCTCGGCGGTCAGGGTTTCGCAGTATTTCCGGCCCACCGGGCTGATCCGGGCCGCGACCCGCTTGAACCGGCGTTCTGCGGCGGCGGCTGACAGGGTTTTACGCGGGCCTTGGCTGCGGGCGTCAGCGAACATCCGGGTTGCCGCCTGGGATTGCGCCTGGCCCGGTTCAGGCAACTGAAAAGTGGTGCCGCAAGCGCCCAATCCGGCTGCAAAAGCCAATGCCGCCAGGGTTCGAAAAATCGGTTTCATGTAATCTCCGTTCAATTGAGAAAGGTATCATTGAGAAAACCGCTGCACCGTCAACTGCTGACGACGGGTTGTTTCCAGCCGTTGCGCCGCTGGCCATTTCCTGCGGCCTCTGCCATAGCTGTGGCGCATACATTCACACGCGCGAAGGCCCGGCCATGACCCAGATCATCTCCTCCCTGTCCGAAGTCTCCAGCCGCTACAAAGCGCTGTTTGTCGATCTTTGGGGCTGTGTGCATAACGGGATCACCGCATTCCCCGAGGCCGTTGCGGCGCTGCAAGCCTACCGGAAGCAGGGCGGCATCGTGGTGCTGGTGACCAATTCACCGAAACCGCGCGCAGGCGTGGCGGCGCAGCTGGGGCAGTTCAACGTGCCGGATGATGCCTATGACACCATCTCGACCAGCGGTGACAGCGCCCGGGCGGCGATGTTCACGGGTGCTGTCGGCACATCGGTCTATTTCATGGGCGAATGGGAGCGGGATGCGGGGTTTTTCGAGCCGCTGCATGTGATCCATGAACCGGTGGAGATCACAAGGGTGCCGCTGCGCGAGGCCGAGGGCATTGTCTGCTGCGGCCCGTTTGACACTATGGCGGATCCGGAGGTGAACCGGGCGGATTTCCTTTACGCCAAGCAGATGGGCATGAAGCTGCTCTGCGCCAACCCGGATGTCGTGGTCGACCGCGGCGAGACGCGCGAATGGTGCGCCGGGGCGCTGGCGCGGCTTTATACTGAGATGGGCGGCGAGAGCCTGTATTTCGGCAAGCCGCATCCGCCGATTTATGATCTGGCACGGCGGCGCCTGACCGAACTGGGGCATGATTTTGCCGATTCCGAGATTCTGGCGATCGGCGACGGGCCGCATACGGATATTGCCGGCGCCATGGGCGAAAGCATCGATTCCCTGTTCATCACCGGCGGGCTTGCGGCCAGAGAGACAAAGACATCGGTCCAGCCGGACCCGGACGCGCTTGAGGCCTATCTGGCGCAGGAGCAGTCCGCACCCAGCTATGCCATTGGTTTTTTGCGGTAAACCTGCCTTCGTCAGCCCCTTGCCCGGCACGGAGCACCCTGTGTTTTGAACAAACCCCGCCCGAACCGGCGGGGTTTTGTTATGTGAGAAATGTCTTGATTTTCTGCAGTTGCAAAGTAATAAAGTTGCGCAAGCGGCCAATCCGGCGCGCAAAAGTTACAACGCCAGACGGTCAAGCAACGCGATCAGGATAGATGATCGGGCAAGAAGATCAGGACCAGGCGAACGGAGGATGAGATGTTGGATAACCTGCCGCGCGGAACCATTTGCATTGAAGACATCGAAATGGGGATGGTGCGTTACCTGCGCAAGGTCATCACCGATGAGGACATCGAGAAGTTCGCCGAGGTCTCGACCGACCGCAATCCGGTGCATCTGGATGACGAATACGCCCAGGACACCATTTTCGAGGGCCGCATTGCCCATGGGATGCTGACCGCGGGGCTGATTTCGGCAGTGATCGGCGAGCAGCTGCCCGGCCATGGCACCATCTACATGAGCCAGTCGCTGAAATTCCTGGCCCCGGTGCGCCCCGGCGACATGGTGCTGGCCGAGGTCGAGGTGACCGACATCGTGATCGACAAGCGCCGGGTCAAGCTGGAGTGCCGCTGCATCGTCGACGGCAAGAAGGTGCTGGTCGGCGAGGCCATGGTGATGGCGCCGTCGCGCAAATTCGACTGACACCGCAAGCTGCGGCAGGCAAGCTGGCGCCGCGGGCTCAGACGGGTCCGCGGTAGAAGGGGCATTGCCCCTTCGGCGCCTGCCGGGCCGGGCTTCGCCCGTTCGGGTCTGAAATGATCCTCCGGATTATTTCCGGGACGCCCCTCACCCCCAGGGTATTTCAGACCAGAAAGAAGCGCATTGGCAGCCGATTGGCCCTTGCGCGCAGCAGGGCAAGCGCCTGCCCGTCCTGGCGGGCCGGCGCTTTGGATCTGGCACAGTCCCCCGCAACTGGGAAAATGCTTTGCCCGGATAAAACGGCAGGCACCGGCCTGTTGTTGCGCCCCCCCACGGGCAGGCGCCCGGCCAGCCGGTTCCCTCCGCCGCCACTGGCCGCTTGAACCGCCCGGCGCATGGCGCTACGGATGCGCCATGCGTATCGTCAGAGATTATGAATTCGTCGAAGACCAGGACCGGGGCGCCACTGTCGCCATCGGCAATTTCGACGGCGTGCATCTGGGCCATCAGTCGGTGATCGAACTGGCCCGCAGGGCAGCCCCCGGGGCGCCCTTGGGGGTGATGACGTTTGAGCCGCACCCGCGCGAGTATTTTGCGCCCGAGGCGCCGCCCTTCCGGCTGATGCGGGCCGAGACCCGCGCCCACCGGCTGGAGAAGCTGGGGGTTACGCGGCTGTATGAGCTGAACTTCAACACCGCGCTGTCCAGCCTGACACCGGAAGAGTTTGCCCGTGACGTGATTGCCGGCGGACTGGGGCTGGCACATGTGGTGGTGGGCGCCGATTTCTGCTTTGGCAAGGGTCGTGCGGGCAATGCGGATGACCTGCAGCGGTTCGGCGCGGTGCACGGCTTTGGCGTTACTATTGCGCCTTTAATGGAGTATTCTGAACACGCGGTGTCTTCGACCGCGATCCGCAACGCGCTAAGCGAGGGCCGGCCGGCGGATGCCAAGGAGATGCTGGGCCACTGGCACCGCATTGAGGGCGTGGTGATCGGCGGCGAGCAGCGCGGGCGGGAACTGGGTTTTCCGACCGCGAACATGTCGATTGAGGGGCTGCACCAGCCGCGGTTTGGTGTCTATGCGGTGCTGGTGGATGTGCTGGACGGGCCGCATGCGGGCAGCTATCTGGGTGCCGCCTCGATCGGGGTCAGGCCGATGTTTGACGGTGTGGTGCCCAACATCGAAACCTTCCTGTTTGATTTCTCGGGCGATCTTTATGGCGCGACGCTGTCGGTTGCGCTGGTGGCCTTTTTGCGGCCCGAGCTGAAGTTTGACGGGCTGGAGGCGCTGATTGAACAGATGGACGCGGATTGCACCACGTCCCGCGAAATCCTGGTGGCGCTATGAAACCTGAGAAAGACGTGATTGACCGTTCGGGTCTGGGCAAGCGTTTCTGGGAGAAGAAACCGCTGGCCAAGCTGAACCAAAAGGAATGGGAAGCGCTGTGCGACGGCTGCGGCAAATGCTGCCTGAACAAGCTGGAGGACGAGGAGAGCGGCGAGGTCGCCCTGACCCGTGTCGCCTGCCGCTTGCTGGATGATGACAGCTGCCGCTGCGCCCAATATCCGATCCGCCATCAGTTTGTGCCCGAATGCATCGTGCTGAAGCCGGAGAACCTGGATACCCACGCCTATTGGATGCCGGAAACCTGCGCCTACCGGCTGCTGTGGCAGGGCAAGCCGCTGCCGGAATGGCACCCGCTGCTGACCGGCACGCCCGACAGCGTGCATGAGGCCGGCGTGTCGGTGCGCGGCTGGACAGTGTCCGAATTTGAGATTTCCGAAGACGAGTGGGAAGACCACATCATCGAAGAGCCGCTGGGCTGACGGCAGCCTGGAGGGCCGCGCAGGCCGGGCAGGAATTGCAATGCCCGCTCCGCAGAAAGAAGGATCCCGCTTATGCACTTTGCCTCTGACAATTCCGGCCCGGTGCCGCAGCAGATCCTGGATGCCCTGGCCAAGGCCAACCAGGGCTATGCCATGGGCTATGGCGCGGATGCGGAAATGGCCGAAGTGACGGCAAAGATCCGCGCGATTTTCGAGGCGCCGGAGGCATCGGTGCATCTGGTTGCCACCGGCACGGCAGCCAATGTGCTGGCGCTGTCGACCCTGACGCAGCCCTGGCAGACGGTGTTCTGCACCCGCCCGGCGCATATCCTGCAGGATGAGTGCAACGGACCGGAATTCTATACCGGCGGCGCCAAGCTGACGCCGGTGACGGATGCGGACAAGATGACACCGGAAACTTTACGTGCCGCGATTGAAGGCGAGGAAGTCCGCGGTGTCCACGGGCCGCAGCGGGGACCGGTGTCGCTGTCGCAGGTCACTGAATTCGGCACGGTCTATTCAGTTCCGGAAATTGAAGCACTGGGAGCGGTGGCCCGCGAATTCGCGCTCCCGGTTCATATGGACGGCGCCCGGTTCACCAATGCGCTGATCCCGCTAGGCTGCACCCCGGCTGAGATGACCTGGAAGGCCGGCGTGTCGGCACTGTCCTTTGGCGGCACCAAGAACGGCTGCCTGGGAGTGGAAGCGGTGATTTTCTTTGATCCCGGCCACGCGCAGGAGTTCGAGTACCGCCGCAAGCGCGGCGCGCATCTGTTTTCCAAGCACCGCTATCTGTCGGCGCAGATGCTGGCCTATCTGACCAATGACCTGTGGCTGGACAACGCCCGCACAGCCAACTCAAATTGCGCGATGCTGGCCAAAGGGCTGCAGGCCGCGGGCGCCCGGTTCACCCATCCAGCCCAGGCCAATATGATCTTTGCCGCCCTGCCCCGCAGCACCCATCAGCGGCTGTTTGCAGCGGGCGCAGTCTATCATCTGTGGGACGGGCCGTTGCACGGGCCGGAGCAAGAGCTGGTCACCGCCCGGTTTGTCTGCGACTGGTCCGTAACCGAAGAGCAGATCAGCGCCTTCCTCAACCTGCTGTAAAGAGCTGGAGTGCAGCAGGCTTCGTTATGGGGCTGGTTCTGTGGAAAAACAGCGTGCTGCGAGCGCAGAAAGTGACGCCCTGAAAGCGGCGCGGGTGCCTTTCGTGTCGGGCTTTGCGCATTTGCTGCGGTGCAGGAAAGATCTTTGCTAGATTGCGGAGCTTTTGAGCGGTTGCGGCGAGAGGGAATTCGTCGTTTGCTCCGCACGGACCACGTAATCGCAGCCAACCCAACGCGAGGATGCGTTTGAGATGGGCGAAGAGCATCTCAACCTTCTTCCGCAGACGCATCGAGATCGCATATTGTTTGGTCTTGGCGATGTCGCGGGCGACCTGACGGGCGTCTTCATGTTCTTCGCGGGTGATCTTGCGCGCATCTACGTTCAGGCAGCAATTCATCTTTGACGGGCAGGCTTGGCAGGTGTGTTTCAAAGCTTGGCACTTGGCGGCACCCTTGCCGCTGGGGCTGCGATTGGGATCAGAACAGTTGTGGCGGAACTGTTTGAGCGGCTCACCTTCAGGGCAGATGTATTGGTTGTTCTCTGGGTCCCATTCGAATTCGGTGCGGCTCCATGTGCCGTCAGTTCGGCCTGCTTTGTCCAGCACTGGTAAGTGGGGGTTGATGTCACGATCTACGAGCCATCCCAGCATTGGCCCTGATCCATAAGCGCTGTCTGCAATAAGCTATTCTGGGTCAATATCATGCTGTTCCTTGATCCGGTCCAACATTGTGCGCACAGCTTCTGCTTGTCGGATCGATCATGTGCCCTCCGCATCGACGATCACGCTGCGATCGGTATCAATTAGGTAATTGGTGGAATGGCTAAAGAACGCTGGTCCTTTACGAGCCGCTATCCACAGACTGGATGGATCCGAATGGGACGTAAACTTAGGTTCCACGGTGGACGCAGCACCGAATGCCGCGTCATCCAAGACATCCAGATACTCCTTCACGGCGCGCGGTGCATCGCTTGGATCGATGGCACTGTGATCCCAATCTTCCTTCGGTGTGGAGTTCTGTTTGGTCGCATCAGCCTCGATCAGACTGGCATCTGCCGCAAGGCGCTGGCCGCTCACCAAGCCATCCGTAATGCACCGTACGACAGACTTCTCGAACAGATGCCGCAACAGTTGCTCTCACGGAAACGCCCATGCCGGTTCTTGGAAAAGGATGAATGGTTTGGCACCGGATCGGACAAATCAAGGCGGCAAAACCAGCGGTATACGAGGTTCAGATGCATTCATCGCACAAACGGCGCTCTGATCTGATACCGAAGCAATAGCCAACCAACAGCATCCTCCCTCTTGGGACATTGCTGTGCAATGCCCTGCCGGGCAGTGGATCAGCAGCTCAGGATCAATGGAGGGGCGGCCCGTATGACTGTAAGCGCCTGCCAAATACTGCCTGATGTCATCCAGGTCGACGAACCGGTCAATCGAGCGCAGAAGATGGTCTTGCGGGATATGATCTTCCAAAGAGAACTCGTTGAACAGCGCCGCCTGCGCTTCCTGCTTCGGTTCCATCATCGCTCACCCCCCGACCAATTGGGAAATTGAATCAGCGAATGGGCATCCGATCAAAGAGGAGTTTTTCAACGAAATCAGCCGGGTGCTGCCAGAAGGCGCATAGGCTTTTGGCGATGGCGGCCGCAAACTGGGTTTTGCGGTGGGCCACCCCGACCTGGCGCTGCACGGGGGTGTCCGTGCTGAGCGGCCGCACCGTGATCCCCTGTTGCGCGCGGGCATGGCCCATGGGCACCAGCGCCACGCCCAATCCGGCGGCCACCAGATCCAGCAGCTGGGCGTCATGCGCGGCTTCGGCGACGATGGCGGGTAGCGCCTGCTCCTGCAACAGCAACTGATCCGCTCCGGGGCAATAGGGCCTTGCGATCAGCGGCTCGCCCGCCAGATCGGCCAGGGTCAGCGCCGCCTGCGCGGCCAGGGGGTGATCGCGGGGCAATGCGGCGCCATAGGTTTCCTGCCACAAGGCCTGGAACGTGCAGCCCCGCGGCACGCAGCCATCGGAGCAGAACAGAATATCCGCATCCTCGCGGCTGTTGGTGAACTGGAACGTCAGCGCCGCATTGTCCCGGCGCAGGCCGGACAATGCGGCCTGAAAGGACGCCACCAGAATATCCGGCTGGCAATGCACCCGCACCGCCTGCGGTGCCCGTCCGGTCATCCGCTGCTCCAGCAGACTGAGCTGCGCCAGCACGGCGCCCGACTGGCGGTACAGCTCGTGCCCCAGCGCAGTTGGCGCAAGCCCGTCACGGCGGCGCAGGAACAGGGCGCCGCCATAGTGTTCTTCAAGTTTTGAGACCGCCGCCGAGACCGACGGCTGGCTGACCCCGTTCATCCGGGCCGAGGCGCTGAAGGTGCCGGTGTCATAGGCGGATTGAAAATAGCGGAGCGGGGCAAGGTCCATCATAGCCAAAGACTATGCCATTAATAGGCATCAAAGCAATTAACTTTGGTACTTCTGCGTGGCTAGATGTCTGCGAAAACAGAAGCACAGAAGGACAACACCATGAAGGACGCGGGCATTACGCAAGGGGCCGGGACCACGGACCCCGTCATCGCGCAGGTTCTGAAACATTTCGAAGCCGGGGATCCGGCGATCATGGGGCTGATTGCTGCGGATATCGATTTCCGCATTGATCACTACAAGGATGACGCCGATATCGCCTGGCAGAGCGCCACGGATATCGAAGGTTTTGCCCAGGTGCTGACCCGGCTGGGCCAGGAAGTGTTTCCGCAGGGCACGCAGATCCTTGCGGCGGACACGCAGGACCTTGGCAATGGCTGGTTTCTGACCCGGTTCGAGCAGCGGTTCTTCTATGCCCGGAGTGCAGCAATGGCAGAGAGCGTCACTTTTATCACCACCCATCAGGAAGACGGGAAGATGGATTTCTTCCGCGAGGTGGTGACAACAGTGACGGAAATCTGACCTCCCGGCGGCGCATCAGACCTGCGGTGCAAGCGAAACGCAACTGGACCGCACAAGGCCAGCCGCAGGTCAAGAGCGGGCCAATGGCTGGTCACGGGCGGGTCAGGGGCGGGCCAGCCGCGGGTCTGGGGCCTGTCAGTTGCAGGCCTGCCAGAACTGCCGCAGCAGCTGCGCCGTTTGCTGCGGGTGTGTCACTGGCAGCATATGGCCCGCGCCTGGCACGGATCCGGCACGGGCATTGGCCAGCCGGCGGTTGAACCCTCGGACAATTTCCCCGATCACGCCCGGGCTTTCACTGCCGTGAAGCAGCAGCACAGGCATGGCAACAGGATCCAGAGCGCCGGGGGCAAGGGTGCCGTTTTCGTCGTCAAAAAGCGTCGGGTGGCAGGCCGGCACCACAGGAATTGCGCGTATCATAGCAGCACGGGCCTGTTCGGGCAGGTCGGTCCACTTTGGCTCTCCCGGCCCCCACATCCGGTTGAACAGCCGCGCCATCAGTGCGAGATCCCCGGCTGCCCAGGCCGCATCGATTGGCCGGCTGGCGGCTTCGAGGGTGGCGAATGCCGCCGGGGCGTCGGATTTGGCCACGGCAAACAGCACCGGTTCGATCAGCGTCAGGCTGCGCACCAGATGCGGCCGAGCCATTGCCATGCGCAGGGCCACAGTGGCGCCGAAGGAGTGCCCGATCAGATCCACGGGTTCGGTCAGCAAGGCAAGGCCTGCGTCAACGTTCAGCAGCTGATAATTGCCGGTGCCGTCCCAATCCGGGCTGCGCCCATGGCTGAGCATATCGAAAGCGGTCAGGGAGATGCCCTCGGCCATCTCCCCGGCCAGACGGCGCCAGGCGCCGGAATGGGCCAGCGAGCAATGCACCGCCAGCACATTGCGCGGGCCCTGGCCGAAGCTGCGCGAAAAGATCCCCTCGGGCCAGCCGGTCTGGTCGCCTGTCACGCAGCCTGCCCCGCCAGATGCGCGTCCAGGTCATCCAGCCGGTCCTGCCCCCAGAACTTTGCCCCATCTGCGGTCAGCCAGAACGGCGCGCCGAACACACCGGCATTGACTGCGTCCTCGAGGTTCTGCGCATAGGTCTCCGCGCCGGCCAGAAGACCGCTGTCCGCCAACGCGGGGTCGAAGCCGGCGCCGTCGAGACAGGCGCGGATCACCGCATCCTCGGCGATGTTCTTCTCCTCGGCCCAGCAGGCGCGCAGGATCGAATGCACCAGCTGCCCCAGATCGCCGCCGCCTGCGGTTTGCGCAGCGATAATGGCGTATGAGGACGGCGCGGCATTGGCCGGCCAAAACGCCGGTTTCAGATTGACGGGCATACCCAGCCTGGCCGCCTGCCGCTCCAGCTCAACCAGGCGGTATTCCTGGCGTGCGGGATGGCGTTCGCCCGGAGGGGTGCCGCCGGTGCGGCCAAACAGCGCCAGGATGTCCAAAGGCTTGCAAATCACTTCGGCCCCGTGACGGGCGGCAATCTCCCACGGCTTTGTGCCGGCCAGGTAGGTAAAGGGCGATAAAGTTGAGAAGTAGAAATCGAACGCTGCCATAGGCTGTATCTCCCGCTTAGAACTTTGCGCGAGGGTAAGTGCATGCTAAGCGGGGTTCAATATCACGAATCTGACACATTGCCATTGCTGCCTGGGGATATCAGCCAATGCCGACTTTGAACGAACCCAAGCTTATCGCTGGGAACGCCAACCTCCCTCTTGCCCAAGCCATCACCCGCCGGATGAGCATGCACCGCGGTGTTGACCAGGGGCTGGTGGACGCCCGCGTCGAGCGGTTCAATGACGGCGAGATTTTCGTCGAAGTCTATGAGAACGTCCGCGGCGAGGACATGTTCATCATTCAGCCGACCTCGAACCCGGCCAATGACAACCTGATGGAACTGTTGATCATATCTGATGCGCTGCGCCGGTCATCGGCACAGCGGATTACTGCAGTGATCCCCTATTTCGGCTATGCCCGCCAGGACCGCCGCACCAAGGCGCGCACGCCGATCTCGGCCAAGCTGGTGGCCAATATGCTGACCGGTGCCGGCATTGAGCGGGTTCTGACCATGGACCTGCACGCCGCGCAGATTCAGGGCTTCTTTGATATCCCGGTGGACAACCTTTATGCCTCGCCGATCTTTGCGCTGGATGTGAAGAACCAGTTCAAGGACAACATGGACGAGCTGATGGTGGTGTCTCCGGACGTGGGCGGTGTGGCCCGTGCGCGGGAGCTGGCCAAGCGGATCAATGCACCGCTGTCGATCGTCGACAAGCGCCGCGAGAAGGCCGGTGAAGTGGCCGAGATGACCGTGATCGGCGATGTCAAAGACAAGATCTGCCTGATCATCGACGACATGTGCGACACCGCGGGCACCCTGTGCAAGGCAGCCCAGGTGCTGCTGGACAACGGCGCCAGGGAAGTCCACGCCTATATCACCCACGGTGTGATGAGCGGCCCGGCGGTGGAGCGGGTGACCAATTCGGTGATGAAGTCGCTGGTACTGACCGACTCGATCCAGCCGACCGAGGCCGTCGCCGCCGCACCCAATATCCGCATCCTGCCGACTGCGCCGCTGTTCACGCAAGCCATTCTGAACATCTGGCACGGCACATCAGTGTCGTCGCTGTTCGAGGACAAGACCCTGGTGCCGATCTACGAGAGCCTGACCTCAAGCGGCAGCTGAACCCGCTGTTTTCCGCAAGTTGAAAAGCCCCGCCACACGGCGGGGCTTTTGCCTTTTACAGGGCGGCACGGCGGCGGCGCACTGTGAGCAGGGCCGTCAGCAGCGCCATGCAAGCCATCAGCGCCAGACCTGCTGCTGCGGCGCCGAACGTTGCGCCATAGCCCCATTGGCTGATGGCAGGCGTGCTGGCAAAGGGCGACAGGAACTGGCCGCAGAACACTGATGCTGTCAGGATCGCGCCTGCTGTTCCGCGCCGCCCGGACGGGGCCAGTGCCAGCGTGATAGCGACGAAGCCAGGCGAGACCGTGGCATAGCCAATGCCAACCGCCATGGCGCCCGCCAAGGACAGCGCCGCGCTGCCCTCCAGCGCCAGAACCGCAAAGCCAAGCGCCAGCGCGCCATAACCCAGGGCAAAGATGGCGGCATGCGGCAACGCGCCTTTGAAACGGGCATACAGCAGCGCAGTGATCCCGCCGCAAAGCGACAGCAGCCCCAGCCCGGCCCCCGTCATCAGCGCGCTGTTGAGGCCCTGGGACGCAAAGAAGAACGGCAGCTGGGTGGGCATCATGAAGAACAGCCCGTTGGTCAGCATCTGCAAGGCCGAAACTGCGATTACCAGCACCAGCCAGGCCGGGTGCCCTGCCCCCTCAGCTTGGGCTTGCCCCGCCTGGGGCCGGGCCGGTTCGGGCGCATGGCGCCAGGCGGCGTACAGGCACAGGACAGCCAGCCCGTAGATCAGAAACGGCAGCCGCGGTGACAGGGTGGCGGCCAGCCCGGCAAAGCCGATGAAGACCAGCCCGCCGAAGTTTCGGGCCGAGATCTGCAGCCCGGTCAATGCCTGGCGCCGCGCGCCGGTGAAATAGTCGCCGATCAGCGCGGTTTGCGCGGTCATGATCAGCGCCACAGCGATCCCCAGGCCAAAGCGGCTGACAAGCATCAGCTGCAAATCCGGCAGGTAAAAACCGGCCGTGCCGCAGAGCATGAACAGCCAGATCCCCGCCAGCAGCACGCCCCGCCGCCCGGCGCGGTCTGTCAGCCAGCCCGCCAGCGGCGCGGTCAGCATCACCCCCAGCGACGGCGCGGTGACCAGCAGGCGTACCAGAAAGCCCGCATCGGGCACGCCTGCAAATTCCTGTTCCAACCCCGCCAGCGCCGGGCTGATGGTGGCATTGGCCATCACTGTGAGACTGGCGGCCATCAACAGCGCGATGGCCTTAGGCTCTTGCCAAAGGGGTGTTTTTTCCGTGTTCATCCGGGAATTTCCTTGTTCAAACTGTTCCGGACTGGCAACCTGCCAATTCAAGTCAGCTTAAGGTCAAGAATGAAACTTCTGGATATCGGCGACGTTGCCGAACGCTCGGGCGTCGCCGCCTCGGCCCTGCGGTACTACGAGGAAATCGGGCTGATCACCTCAGCCGGGCGCAAGGGGCTGCGGCGGCAGTTCGGGCGGGAGGTTTTGTTGCAGCTATCGCTGATCACGCTGGGCAAGGCGGCGGGGTTTTCGCTGCAGGAGATTGCCGGCATGTTCGGCAAGGACGGCCAGCCGGATCTGCCGCGCAGCCAATTGCACGCCCGCGCCGACGCGCTGGAGGCGCAGATCCGTGAGCTGACCACGCTGAAGGACGCGCTGCGGCATGTGGCGGACTGCCCGGCGCCCAGCCATCTGGAGTGTCCCAAATTTCAAAAACTGCTGCGGGCCGGAAGCCTGACTGTCCCAGTCTAGCGCCACGGCTTAATCAACATCCCAGTCGTCGGCATGGGGCAGATCACCAATGGCCAGCCAGCCCGCGCGCAACCGGGCGGCGCGGCTGTCGGCCCAGGTGCGAAAGACGATCTCGAACCCTTCGCAGGTGATGTTTTCCGCCACCAGCTCGGCCCGGATCGCGGCGGAAGTGTCCATATCCCAAAGCGACACCGACACTTGCACCGATGGCGGGCTGGCAAATGCCGCGCTGAAACTTACGGCCCGGCGCCGCTCGCGCGGGCCGGAGCCGGTCCACATCTCGCCGTTGTCCTCGAAATCCGAAAAGACCTCGGCATCCCCCTGATCTACCCCTGTACGGGGGTTGCGCAGTCTTTTCATTCCGGTTCCCAAGCGGTTAGTCAGTGTTGAGATTAAGCCATACAGCAGGATTATCCAGAAACCAGCCATAAAGACCCGGCGGCTGTTGCCTTTAGGCAAGGCGGCACTGGCTTGGCAAGCTGCCATTTCTGAAGGCCTGGCAGGCTTGTCCGGCCTTCACGAGCGGGGAGAAATCCCCCGAAGGCCCTACCTTTCCCCGAACGGGGATATTTCCCCGATTGTCGCAAACGCTGTGCATTCCGGCGCGGCGGCGACGAGTCCCCGGGGCCGATTTCTGGTGTGTATCCGCATCCGCCTTTGACAGGCGATTTGACCCTAGGGAGGAGATACCCGTGTCACCAAATGATCCGCATATCCTAAAGCCCGGCCTGGCGATGGCGCTGTTGCCCATCGTGCTGACGCTGGGTGTTCTAGGCGTCCAGCTGTTCTATTTCGGGGACTTCACCCCGCATATCCCGCTGGCCATCGGCATCGCCATCACTTCGCTGGTGGGGCTGAAGCTGGGCCACAAGTGGGACAACATCGAAGAGGGCGTGTTCCACGTCATCAACATCTCACTGCCGTCGGTGTCGATCCTGATCACTGTCGGCATGATCGTCGGTATCTGGATTGCCAGCGGCACCGTGCCGACGCTGATCTATTACGGGCTGAAAATCCTGTCGCCCGAGCTGTTCCTGGCTGCGGGCATGGTGCTGTGTTCCATCGTGTCGGTGTCGCTGGGCACCTCCTGGGGCACTGTTGGCACCGTTGGCCTGGCGCTGATGGGCATTGGCGCGGGCTTTGGCATTCCGATGTACTGGACCGCGGGCGCCGTGGTGTCCGGTGCGTTCTTCGGTGACAAGATCTCACCTTTGTCGGACACCACCAACCTGGCCCCTGCCGTCACCGGGACCAACCTGTTCGACCACATCCGCAACATGCTGCCGACCACCGTGCCGTCGATGCTGATTGCGCTGGTGATCTATCTGGTTGTGGGCTTCACCCTGATCGATACCTCGCAAGTGTCGTTTGAGCGGATTGACGCGATCACCGCGGCACTGGATGGCGCATTCTGGATCTCGCCGCTGATGCTGCTGCCGACGCTGCTGGTCATCGCGCTGGCGGTAAAGAAACAGCCACCGATCCCGTCGCTGTTTGCCGGTGCTGTCGTCGGCGGCATCATGGCGATAGCGTGCCAGGGCGCAGGCCTGCATGAGACCTTTACCTTTGCCAACAGCGGTTATGCGATTGAAACCGGCGTGCCGGAAATCGACCCGCTGCTGAACCGCGGCGGCATCCAGTCGATGATGTGGACCATTTCACTGGTGCTGCTGGCGCTGGGTTTTGGCGGCGCGCTGGAGCGGACCGGCTGCCTGCAGGCCATCATCGAGGTGATCATTGCGCGGGTGAAGTCGTTTGCCGGCATCCAGACCTCTGCAATCCTGACCTCGATTGCGACCAATACCGTGGCCGGCGATCCCTATCTGTCCATCGCCCTGCCCGGCCGGATGTATGCGCCTGTCTATCGCGGCATGAAATATTCGCCCCTGAACCTGTCGCGCGCGATTGAGGAAGGCGGCACGCTGGTGTCACCGCTGATCCCCTGGAACGCAGGCGGTGCTTTTGTGATCTCGGCGCTGGCGCTGGGGATATCGGATGGCAATTTCGAGAACCTGCTGTACATCCCGCTGGCCTTTGCCTGCTGGCTGTCGCCGCTGATCGGTATCTTCTATGCGATGACCGGGCTGTTCTCGCCTAAGGCCAGCGAGGAAGAAATCGCCGCCTGGGAAGACAGCGGCGAGCCGGTGGCCAAGCTGACCGCCTGAGAAAACAGCGCGCCGCGGGCAACGGCCTGCGGCGCGCATTTTGCAGTAACCATCCCATCTGTTAGGGTAAGATCATGAATCTCCGCAGCTTTGTCCCGAAGGGTGCGGCCAGTTTCCGGGTTGATTACGACGGGCCGCCTAAAGACATCTATTTTGTGCTTCTGCCGAAGCTGACCATGCTGGCCTTCAGCGCGGCGGTGGAACCCTTGCGGGTTGCCAATCAGGTCACCGGCAAGGAGCTGTACCGCTGGTTCCTGATGAGCGAGGACGGCGCACCGGTGGGCTGTTCCAACGGCATCGGCATCAACACCGATCTTCCGCTGGAAGACCTGCCCCGCGGCAGTTATGCCTTTGTCTGTTCCGGCATTGAACCCTCGGACAGTGCCAATCCCCGCACCCTCGCCTGGATCCGGCGGCAGAACGCCCATGGCGGCCGGTTCGGCGGCATCTGCACCGGAGCTTTTGCGCTGGCGCAGGCCGGCATCCTGCAAGACCAGCGCTTTACTCTGCATTGGGAGAACCAGCCGTCGTTCTCGGAGTATTTTCCGGGACTGGAACCCTCGGCAAACCTGTATGAGATCGACAAAGGTCTGATGACCTGCGGCGGCGGCAATGCGGCCACTGACATGATGCTGGAGATGATCGAGACCGACCATGGCAAGGACCTGGCGGTGATTGTATCCGACATGTGCATCCACTTCCGCTCCAACAACCGCGAAGCGCTGCAGAAATCAGCCTATTCCGTTGCGCTGAGCAGCCGCAATCAGCATCTGATCAACGCCATGCAGTTCATGCATGACACCATCGAGGAGCCGGTGGAAATCGGCGTGCTGGCGGACCGGGCGCAGATCTCGCGGCGCCAGCTGGAACGGCTGTTCCAGCGCTATGTCGGCACCTCGCCGGTGCAGTTTTACATTGAACTGCGGGTGGGCCGGGCGCTGGCCCTGCTGAACGAGACCAATATGACGGTGGCAGAGATTTCCGCCGCCACCGGTTTCAGCAGTGCCACGCAGCTGTCGATCCGTTTCAAGAAACGTTACGGCCAGTCGCCTGCGTCCTTTCGCAAAAGCTGGACGGAAACGGCGGCAAGGGAATAGGCCGGAACACGGGTTACTTCCCCTCGGATGCAAGTGCTTTGCTGAGTTCCGTGATCTTTTCCAGACGGACGGAAATCCGGTCCTGGAACTGGCCCAGCTCATCAATGATCGAATTCAGCGATTCCCCGGCACTCCCCAGCCGGGCGCATTCGATCTTGCACAGCACCCGGGTTGTGGTCAGCGCCATGAAGTGGCGGTGCAGGGTCAGGCAGGCCTTGAGAATGCGGTCGGCCTCGAACCGGACGTCCTGCAGGCTGGCCCTGGCCTTGGTGAACTGATCCTCGGTCAACTGCGTCAGGATCGCCTGTTCGCGATTGATATCAATGGCCGCAGCGCCGTCTTCCTGATTGAGCTGATGACCGCATTCGGTGAGGATGCGCGCCAGCCCTTCGACAAAAATGGCAGCTGTCACGGTGCCCTTGATGGCGCGGAAATTGCTGTTCTTACCCCAGACATGGGCCTCGAACCAATTGGACATATCGCGCGACATGGAGTTGTAGTTTTCGGACAGAACGGTGACCGGCCCGCCGGCCGGTTCGATCCGCGAGGCGATGACGCGCAGGTTATGCGGGATGGTGCGCATGGATTCGAATTCCTGCACCAGCGCCTCGGTCTCCTGCACCAGATCCCCGGCTGCGGAATGCATTGCCCGGCGTTCCGCCAGACGGGCGTCCGCGGGGCGTTTCAAGCCTGCATCGCGTGCCATGAGCTCTTCTGCCAGGGCGTGGCCGGCAAAATCGTTGTAGGTGGCAAAGCCAAGCCCTTGCAGGCGGGCCAGCAGCAACGCCGCGCTGGCTTCGGGGTCTAGCCCTTCGTCGCGTTCGGCCTGGCGCAGAAGGGCGTATTCCCGCTCGACCGTCTTGCGCAGCGGGCTGGTCGGTTTGATCCGCGCCGAAAGATAACCGCCCTCGCAGGGGGTGACGACTGCAAAAACCCAGTAATAGCTGCCATCGCTGGCCCGGTTCTTGACATAGGCGCCAACGGTGCCGCCGCCCTTGATCGTGTCCCACAGCAGCTGGAACACCGCGCGTGGCATGTCCGGGTGGCGGATCACCTTGTGCGGTGCCCCCAGCAGATCTTCCATCGCGTATTTGGCGACACGGCTGAACACAGCATTGCCGGCCTGAATCACACCGCGGGAGTCGGTGCGGGAAAAAAACACTTCGTCCAGGGCAAAGGGAGCTTCTCTGCCCCTGGTTGGAGCGGTCAGCGTGCGGTCTTCAAAGGACACGTGTGAGTTCCTGTCAGTGAGGGTAAGGGGCCGCTTTCTGTTTAAGCGGCACAGCTTTTCAAATTGCTAATGGGGCGACACAAGAGAGCGGTTTTCCAAGCTGCCGGCCCGGCCCGGCCGCCCGCCCCCCCGAAAGCGGCGGGATCACGCCGCAGTGCCCTGTGCCAAGGCCCCTGTCTGGTCCTTTCCAGTGTCCTGCCCGGTGCCCGTCCTGGTGTCCTCCAGCGTCAGGCCCAGGCTTTCAAACAGCGGCAGGCGGCGGGCCGCGAAATTGCCGGCCCTGGCCCCCAGCAGGGCGAGGTTCTCCTCCTCGGTTTCCAGCACCCGGCCCTCGTGCTGCAGCCGCTGTCCCTGCGGCGCCAGGATGCGCCAGGCTAGCTCGGCCCAGCCGGCGGGTGTCTCTTGGCCTTCGCTGCGGGCCAGCAGGAACAGCTGTTCGAACCGGTCCGCCTCAACTCCGCCGCCGGTGACAGGCGAGGCTAGGAAGCGCAGTGTATCGCTGTCCTCGGCCCGTTTGCAAACCGCCAGATTGAAGGCACGGCAAGCAGCCGCCCGCTGTGCCAGCCCTTCCTGCGGCAGACAGGGGGTGACGCAGCCGGTGCCGGCAAGTATCGTCAGCATCCGGGCGATGCTGCCCCAGTCCATGGCGCCGAACACCCCGTGATCCAGCAGGCTGCGCACTGTTGCTGGCCCCTCGGCCAGCGCCTTCAGCACAGGCGCGTACTGCTCCTGCTCCAAAGGCACCTCCCTGCCCCGGTGGTGGAATTTCAAGGTCCCGCCGCTATAGGGACGGGTCAAAGCAAAAGGGGTCGCAAACCAGGCGCCGATTTCGCCGCGCGGGGTATGGGACAGCTTGCCCTTCACAAAAATATCGGTGCGGAAATGCTCGTTCAGCAGAACATCGCGAAGGCCTTCGCGGCAGCCGGGGTCCCCCTCGCTTTTCAGCAGGGCCTGCTGTTCCGGCGTGAAGCGGATGCAGTCCAGATTGTCCAGCGGATGCACGGAGCCTGCAAAATCCAGCTTGGCCCCGGCCAGTTCGCCCGCCAGATCCTCGAAATAAAACGGGGTCCAATCCTTGTTGAAATACTCATGCGCCAGGTAATTGGCCGGCATTGATTTCATATGATCCAGACGCTTGGCTGCAGCCGGGTTCTTGCCGAAGTACGCCGCACCCGCTGCGCCCAGCTGGTGCGCAAAGGCCATCGCATCGCCAATCCGGTCTGTCAGCGGCCCGCTGCCCTGCTCTGCCCGGCCCGCAAGAAGGCGGCGCAGAGGCATCGCTGCAGCCCAGCCGGGCTGGGCGTTATAGCTGACATAGACCAGGCCGCCCGGCCGCAGCCGCTGCGAAATAAACCGGATGATATGCTGGCGGTTTTCCGCGGAAACCCAGCTGAAGACACCGTGCAGGGCGATGATGTCAAACACCTCGGGCAGGCCCGGCGCGGTGTCGAAATCCTCAAAGGAGCGTTCGTGGAAATGCATGTTGTCCAGAGCCGCTTCCTGCGTCAGTTCCCTGGCGCCGGCAATATGCGACGGGCTGAAGTCCATCGCGTGGAATTCAACATGCGGGTTGGCCGCCGCCAGCAGATTGGCGGAAAACCCCTGGCCGCAACCGAGTTCGCAATAGGTGCTGCCGTCGCCCTGCAAGCTGTGCCGGTGGCCCTGGCTCATCACGCCGAAACCCAGCAGGGCGGGCGTCAGCTGGCTGTGGAAATCATGGGTATAGTCGATGCCGGCCACATAGCCGGAGGTCCAATCGGTCACGGGGAATCCTGCTGGTTAGGAACATGTCATGCAGGGCAATTTCGGAAAATTTAATGAGAATAGGGTTAATAGGGCGCAGATCGGGGGTAATTCACGGGAAGGTGAATGCCTGCTCTGCTGAAATAATACCCCGGCGGCGCGGCCAGTGTTGAGGCCCATAGTGTTGGCTGCGGCTTGGGTAAAGGCGATTTCTCTAAGTGGGTGTTTGGGTCAAGTATCGGGCGTTTAGATCATGCAGTGCCCTCCACTGGTTCCTGACGGAATTCAGTGCTGTCTGTCCACATGCGGTGCAGCAAGACGGCGAGTTTGCGCGCGACAGCGGCAACAGCGCGACGACGCCCTTTTACGCGCATCACCCGCATGCCCCGCGATTTGATCTGCGACCCTGCCATTGTTCGCCTGAGCAAAGCGTTGGCGGTTGCGTATAATGTTGCGCGAACATCCCCGATCGCCTGCTTTTGATTTTCGGCCGGGATTGCCGTGCTCACATGACCGATACCGTCTCGGCGTCAGGCCAAAAGGCGCGCCAGCAGTCCGCGACCTTTTGAACCGCGTGGAGTCACCGACAGCGGCCTTGAAGGTCAGAGCTGCAATCGGCCCGGCACCGTCAGAGGTGGTCGCGGGAATTCAGACCAGTTGCCAATATGGATCGCATGATGAAAGTGACGATCCAAAATGACGAAACGCAAGAACCCTTCTCCCGAACTCAAAGCCAAAGTTGCGCTTGAGGCGATCCGCGAGGAGAGGATACTGGCAGAGTTATCGAAGACGTCCGGCGCGCATCCGAACATGGCCAGCGGCTGGAAACGGGCGGCGGTCAAGAACATGGCCTGGGCCTTTTCCAAGAGGACCGGCGCTGCGGCCAAATCCAACGGGGCTGAGATCGGCAAGCTGCATTCCAAGACCGGCCAGCCTGTGGCTGAACGCGGTTTTTTGAAACGCGCCCGGGATCGTTAAGCAAGGATCGCAGGCGGATGTGCATTGAAAATGACCATCCGAAGATCAGCGTTCGCCGTCAGTGTCAGTGCCAGATACTGTCGCCGGCCTGTTCGAACCTGTATCACACGCCAAAGGGCGAGAGCGCCGGGAACCTGCGGTTCATGGCAATCATCCGCTGCCCGGCAGGCGGTTTGCTGCCGCAAATCCGCCGGGAGGGACAGGCCATTTCTTGAGACGCCGTGGTACGGCTCCCGCCAGATGGCCCGCTATTTGCAGCGGCAGGGCCAATAATGCGGCCGTCACCCTGCGCGCCGCCTGATGCGGCTCATGCGCCTTGCTCCGGTCTGTAAGACGCCGAAGACCAGCAGGAAGCACCCGCAGCACAAGATCTGGCCGTAGCTTTTGAAGGTGCTGGCCATCAGCCGCCCCAGCCAGGTCTGGTGCGCCGGTATCAGCTGTATCCCCCTTTCGGCAGATTGCTTTGCAATCGCCTGCCGGGCAGTGGATGCGCCGGGGCCGTTGGATCGGCAACCGGACGGTTGAGCGGTTACGGCGGTTCCTGAAGGACGAATGTGTCTGCCGGAGGATGAAACGGCGGCTCCGTCTAATGTTAGTGGCTGCGGTCATCGTGAGATGCAGCGGCGACAAATCCGACAAGGAGGAAAGCGCGGGCTGGTCTGGGCACTATGGGGATTGCAGTTCAGGGCTGCATCGCGTGATGGGCAATCCGAATGACTGTGTGACGACAGGCAGTGCAAACATGCTGGTTTTCCTGGCACGGCATGGCTGACTGGCTTTCGATCATACTGTTATAGACCTGATGTGGCGCAGGATTGTCTGAAAAGGCCGCACTGAATGGCCCGGCGTCTGCACAAGACAGGGTCGGTTTTTCGCGTTTTAACATGTGGCATCCTCCCATGGTGGAGCACGGGACTTCGGGGTTTGGCCGCGCAGGATGGCCTCAACGATGACCATCGCACCTCCGCATTTGAGGCAAGGCTGTTGCACGTGCGGATCGCCGCATTCGGCGCTGGTTTCCTCATCCGGCGTTTGATCGGGCTCTGGCCCGGCACTCAGCAACTGTCTGATCTGTGCGATCCTGTCGCGCCGGATGCCATTTGTGAGGAAGCCCGCGTGGCGGATACGGTGGAAGCCGGAGGGCAGGACATGGATCAGGACCCGGCGAATGAACTCAGCCGCGGGCAAGCGCTTCATCTTCACCAGATTTCCGAAGAAGCGCAGTTTGCCTGCCTTGTGCAGTTTGCCCAGCCCTTCGAGGAACAATCGCCGGAACAGCCGGGATAGGACTTTCACGGGCAGGAAGAACCTTGGTGGCAATCGACCCAGCAATTGCCGGCCGACGATAACCCACTGCCCGGCACGATGACATGGACATGCGGGCGATGGGTCACCGCAGCCCCCCATGTGTGCAAGACCGATGTCATGCCGATCCGCGCGCCCATCCGCCGGGGGTCGGCGGCAATGGTCAGCAGCATCTGTGCTGACAACATAACCAGCTGGCCATAAACCGCTGACTTGTTTTGATAAGCAATGCCGGCGATCTGGGCTGGAAGGGTGAAGACCACATGGAAGTACTCCACTAGCAAAAGATATTCCATCCGCGCCTGCATCCAGTCCCGAGCCACGGCACCCTGGCACTTCGGGCAATGCCGGTTGCGGCAAGAATTGTAGGCGATGTGCACGTGGCCGCATTTGCCGCAAGCCGCGACATGCCCGCCGAGCGTGGCCGTTCGACAGTTCTCAATCGCGGACATCACTTTGAACTGCGGCAGGTTAAAATGCCCGGTATGGTCCCTGCGATAGGCAGGCCCATGCGCGCGGAAGATATCCGCGACCTCCAGTCCGGGGAGGGACATCGGAGCCGGGTTTGTCCGGCCCCGGCCTCCCGGCTCACCAGCAGTTCAAGCGGGCTGGTCACGTCCTGGATCGTCTTGGTTGCCACCTTCGTGCAGACCGTCGTCGTTTCTAATTTGGCGTGCTCAAGCAACACCTCCCCTCTCGCCGATTGCATCGCAACCGGCTGCCGGTCATTGGATCATGGGTATGCCGGTTCCGCCTTCCCGCAGATGGGTGGCAAAGCTATGCCGCAGTGTATGGGGCGAGACCTTTTTACCGGTTTCAGAAAAATCGCATGCCGCCCCAAAAAGCCCGGTTGAACTGACGTCGAGATCGGCTCGATCCGGTTGCGGCCTGGGAACATCCATCCTTTTAGCTGTGCCTAACGGTAGTAGTTGCGGAGTAGGTGGAGCAAGCTCGGCGACAGCATCACATGGCGGTCCTTGCGAACCTTCCCTTGCTCGATCCGGATCAGCATCCGGTCGCTGTCAATGTCACCGACCTTCAAATGCGTGACCTCGCTGGTGCGCAACCCGCCGCCATAGGCCACGCTGAACGCGGCCCGGTATCTCCGCCCGGGACCAGGTGCCGTTTGAAGAATGCGCGCGACCTCCTCAGCGCTCAGCGCCACGGGGAACTTCTTCGCCGCCCGCTGATAGCGCATGTGCCGCTTCATCTCCGGGCGCGGTCGCGAAGAAGAAGCTCAGAACCGTCAGGCGGTTGTTGAAGGCCGCCGGGCCGGCGCCGCGCTCCTTCATATCCAGCTGAAAGGCGCGCAATTCCTCCGGCGTTGCGCTATCAGGCGCGCGCCTCGGAAACCGCGTGAAGTCAGGCATCGCACGCAGATACATCTTCTGTGTTTTGGGCTGAAGCCCCTTGATCTGCACGTCTTCGGCAAACCGCTGGCGTAGTTTGGGAACATATTGGTTTCACATCGAAACCTCCTGTCATCAGATTGAGAAGATCCAAATCGTCAGACAGGCACGCCTACCCGCCAAATCCACAGTACAAATCAGCGCGATCCAACCGCCACAAACGCCAAGACCGCGTGAGCGGTTTCGTCCGTGTCTAAGGTTTGTGGCTGCTGTCAGCGTGAGCTGCAGCGGCGATAAATCTGACAATAAGGAATGCGCGAGCGGATTCCGGTGCTTTGGGGATTGCGGTTCAGGGCTTGGAAAGCCGATGGGCTGAGCTGCGAAGCCTGCGGCGCCGATCAGCGCGGGCAGGCTGGTTTTTCCGGTCCGATACCGCCGGTCAGCCCTTTTCTCCGGCGCCTTGGGCCTGTTGCTGCGCCGGGTTTGGTGGACTGGCCGCAATGACTGGTCCGGCGCCTCGGGATGGCTGGGCCGGGTGTGATGGTTGGATCATGCCGCCCCCTGCCATGGCGGGGCGCGGGATTTGGGCGTTTGGCCGCGGCTGAAGGTCTTGATGATGATCATGGCACCGCCGCACTTCGGGCTAGGCTTGCGGGCAACCGGATCAGCGGGATTGCCACGTTCCCCTGCACCCGGCGCAGTGCCAGGTTCTGGCTCTGCATCGACTAGGCACCGGATCGTCCCGATCCTGCGGCGGCGGATGCACCCCTCGGGACATTGCTTTGCAATGCCCTGCCGGGCAGTGACCGGCGAGGAGCCGGGCGTGGCGGATGCGATGGAATCCAGGTGGCAGGACGCGGATCAGAAACCTGCGAGTGAACGCGGCCGTGGGCAGGCGCATGATCTTCATCCCCCTCTCATGGTTTGCAGGCAAACCGCTGCCGGGCAGCGGATCGCCGCGCTTGATCCGGCCGTCTTTCCATCGGAACGCCGCGATGCCGCCTTCGGTGCTGATCAGCCGGTGGCTGGAGATGACGGCCCGGCGGGGGCAGCGGCTGAGACAGGGCGGCACGGTTTCGGGTCCGCCGAAGGGTGGTTTGGCAGACACGGCCCATCCCGCGCTGACAGATTGCCGAAGAACGTCAGTTTCCCCGCCTTGTGCAGCCTGGCCAGCCCTTCGAGGAACAAACGCCGGAACAGATGCGGCAGAACCTTCACCGGCAGCAAAAAACCGGGGCGGCAAGCGATCCAGCGGGTGCCATCCGCCGGCAAGCCGCCGGCGCGTCTTCGACACGGCGTGCAGGGCGAGACCTTTTCTTGATCCCGGCAAAGTCGCCAGCCGCCCCGAACGCCCGGTTGAATTGCCGCGTCGGGATCGGATCGACCCGGTCGCGCCCCGGAAACAACCATCCGGCCGGGCGCGTTTCGCGGTATTAGCCGCGCAGCAGATCCAGCAAGCCCGGCGACAACATCACGTGGCGGACCTTTCGGCCTTTGCCCTGGTCCACCCGGATCAGCATGCGGTCACTGTCGTGCCGGAGGCGCGCTTCCAGCGTCGTGCCGGAGACGCGCCTCCGGCACGATATCACCGGCATTCAGATGCGTGACCTCGCTCGCCCGGAGTCCGCCGCCATAGGCCACACTGAACACCGCCCGGTATCTCAGCCCGGGACCGGGTGCCGCTTTGTGAATGCCCGCGGCCTCCTCAACGCTCAGCACCGCACGCTTCGCCCGCAGATGCATCGTCTCCTGCTGCAGACCCTTGATCCGCATATCTTCGGGAAACTGCTGGCGCAGCGCAGGAACATATTGATCTGACATCGAAACCTCCTGTCATCAGATTAAGAAAGTCCCAATCGTCAGACAGGCACGCCCATCCGCCTAATCCACAGATCAAATCAGTGCGCACCACACGCCTCAAGCGCCAATACCGCGTGCAGGTTTCGTCCTTGTATACCGCTCGGGCAGCGGTAGAACCGTTTTTCAATAGTTGGCTAGGTTGAATTGCCTTTCCGGCGTGCGATTTCCCACTGCAGGCAACCCTATCCAAACAGCATTCCCCAAAAAAACCGGCCCCCAAGGGGAGCCGGTTTCTAAATCGTCCAATCCGCGGGTTGGATCAGAGGGACATATGGGTGCCCAGGGCTTCCATGTCGGCGAGCAGTTTGGCTGCGTCCTCGACCAGGCCGTGCGGCTGGTCTTCCTCTTTTGCGGTCTTGTACATCTCGCGGGCGTCTTCGATCAGCGTGGTCATCTGATCGCGGGTCATTTCCGCCATCGGGATCGCACGCTCGGCCAGAACCGACAGGCTGTCGCCGCCGATTTCCGCAAAGCCGCCGGTCACCACATACTCCGCGTTGCCTTCCGGGCTTTCGACCTTCAGCACGCCGGGGCGCAGGGTGGTGATGGTGGGCGCATGGGCCGGCATTGCCGTCATGTCGCCTTCCGCACCGGGGATCTGGACCGCGCTGGCCTGCAGCGAAGCCAGGCTCCGCTCGGGGCTCACGAGGTCGAATTGCATCGTTTGTGCCATTGGGGCCTCCTTTCAGGGTTCCCCTGCACGGGCTGCGCGCAGGGGAGTTCCAGTCTTAGGCGGCTTCCGCAGCCATCTTCTCGGCTTTGGCGATCACTTCGTCGATGCCGCCAACCATGTAGAAGGCGCCTTCGGGCAGGTGGTCGTATTCGCCGGCCACAACAGCCTTGAACGACGAGATGGTGTCTTCCAGCGGAACCTGAACGCCGTCAGAGCCGGTGAAGACTTTTGCCACGTCGAACGGCTGCGAGAGGAAACGCTGGATCTTACGCGCACGCGCAACGGTCAGCTTGTCCTCTTCCGACAGTTCGTCCATGCCGAGGATCGCGATGATGTCCTGCAGCGACTTGTAGCGCTGGAGGATCTGCTGAACGTCGGACGCCACAGCATAGTGCTCTTCGCCAACGATCTGCGGGTCCATCAGGCGCGAGGAGGAGTCGAGCGGGTCCACAGCGGGGTAGATGCCGAGTTCCGAGATCGCACGGTTAAGAACGGTGGTCGCGTCCAGGTGGGCAAAGGTGGTTGCCGGTGCCGGGTCGGTAAGGTCGTCCGCAGGAACGTAGACGGCCTGGATCGAGGTGATCGAGCCGTTCTTGGTGGAGGTGATGCGTTCCTGCATCGCACCCATGTCGGTTGCCAGCGTCGGCTGGTAGCCCACAGCGGACGGGATACGGCCCAGAAGCGCGGACACTTCGGAACCCGCCTGGGTGAAGCGGAAGATGTTGTCCACGAAGAACAGAACGTCGGTGCCGGACTGGTCGCGGAACTGTTCGGCCAGGGTCAGGCCGGTCAGTGCAACACGGGCACGCGCACCCGGAGGCTCGTTCATCTGACCGTAGACCAGGGCAACCTGCGATTCTTCCAGGTTGTCCGGCTTGATCACGTTGGATTCGATCATTTCCCAGTACAGGTCGTTGCCTTCACGGGTCCGCTCGCCAACACCGGCGAACACGGAATAGCCCGAGTGCACTTTGGCGATGTTGTTGATCAGTTCCATGATCAGAACGGTCTTGCCCACGCCGGCGCCGCCGAACAGGCCGATCTTGCCGCCTTTGGAGTAAGGCGCCAGCAGGTCGATAACCTTGATGCCGGTCACCAGAACTTCCGACTCGGTCGACTGTTCGTTGAACTCGGGCGCGGGCTGGTGGATGGCGCGGGTCTCGGTTGCATTCACCGGGCCCTTTTCGTCGACGGGTTCACCGACGACGTTCAGGATGCGGCCCAGGGTGGCGTTGCCGACCGGGATCGAGATCGGTGCGCCGGTGTCGGTTACTTCGCGGCCGCGGACCAGACCTTCGGTCGCGTCCATTGCGATGCAGCGGACGGTGTTTTCGCCGAGGTGCTGGGATACTTCCAGAACCAGGGTCTTACCGTCGTTTTCAGTGTTCAGGGCGTTCAGAATTGCGGGCAGGTGGTCGTCAAACTGGACGTCCACAACGGCGCCGATGATCTGGGTCACCTTACCTTTTGCTTGTGCCATTTGTTGGTCTCCGGTTGTCTCTTAGAGCGCCTCAGCGCCCGAAATGATTTCAATCAGCTCGTTGGTGATCACGGCCTGGCGCGAGCGGTTGTACTGGATCGTCAGCTTGTCGATCATGTCGCCCGCGTTGCGGGTGGCGTTGTCCATCGCGCTCATCCGGGCACCCTGTTCGGATGCACCGTTTTCCAGCAGCGCCGAGAAGATCTGCGTAGCCACGCCGCGCGGCAGCAGGTCCGCAAGGATCTGCTCTTCGCCGGGCTCGTAGTCATAAACCGCAGAGCTGCCTTCAGCTTCGCCGCCCTCGTAAGAGGCCGGGATAATCTGCTGGGCGGTCGGGATCTGGGTCACGACGTTGACGAACTCCGCAAAGAAGATCGTGGCAACATCGAACTCGCCAGCATCGAAACGGGTCAGGATGTCCTTGGCGACGCCCTGCGCATTGGCATAGCCGACGCGCTTGACTTCGCTGAGGTCCACATGACCGACGAAATCGCCGCCAAGGTCGCGTTTCAGGGCATCACGGCCCTTTTTGCCGACGGTCAGAACTTTGACCGTCTTGCCCGCAGCCTTCAGCTCAGCCGCTTTTTGGCGGGCAAGCTTGGCGATGTTCGAGTTGAAGCCGCCGCACAGACCGCGCTCGGCGGTCATGACGACCAGCAGATGGGTCTGGTCGCTGCCGGTGCCGCGAAGCAGCTTGGGCGCTGACTCGCTGCCGCCGACCGAGGCCGCCAGCCCTGCCATCACGGCATTGAACCGCTTGGTATAGGGACGGGAATCCTCGGCAGCTTCCTGGGCGCGGCGAAGTTTCGCCGCGGCCACCATCTGCATGGCTTTTGTGATCTTGCGGGTCGACTTGACCGACGCGATCCTGGTTTTAAGGTCCTTAAGGTTCGGCATTGCCTGGGATCCCCCTTAAGCGAAGCTAGCGGCGAACTCGTCCAGCGCAGCTTTCACTTTGTCCGCCAGCTCGTCCTTCACCTTACGGTCGTTGTTGGTGATGTCCGCCAGCAGGTCGGCATGTTTGCCGCGCAGGTGGCTGAGCAGGCCTTCCTCGTAGCGGCCGACTTCCTTGACGTCGACCTTGTCAAGGTAGCCGTTGGTGCCGGCAAAGATCACACAGACGATTTCGGCGTTGGTCAGCGGCGAGTACTGGGCCTGCTTCATCAGCTCGGTCAGACGGGCGCCACGGGCCAGCAGCTGCTGGGTGGCGGCGTCCAGGTCGGAGCCGAACTGCGCGAATGCAGCCATTTCGCGGTACTGGGCCAGCGACAGTTTCACCGGGCCTGCCACCGAGGACATCGCCTTGGTCTGGGCCGAGGAGCCAACGCGCGAAACCGACAGACCGGTGTTCACGGCGGGGCGGATGCCCTGGTAGAACAGTTCGGTTTCCAGGAAGATCTGGCCGTCGGTGATCGAAATCACGTTGGTCGGAATAAACGCCGACACGTCGCCGCCCTGGGTTTCAATGATCGGCAGCGCGGTCAGCGAACCGGCACCGAAGTCTTCGTTCAGCTTGGCCGAACGCTCCAGCAGGCGGGAGTGCAGGTAGAAAACGTCGCCCGGATAGGCTTCACGGCCCGGCGGACGGCGCAGCAGCAGCGACATCTGGCGGTAAGCAACAGCCTGCTTGGACAGGTCATCATAGATGATCAGCGCGTGGCGGCCGTTGTCGCGGAAGAATTCCGCCATTGCGGTCGCGGCATAAGGCGCCAGGAACTGCAGAGGTGCCGGGTCGGATGCGGTTGCAGCCACAACGATGGAGTATTCCATCGCGCCGGTTTCTTCCAGCTTCTTCACCAGCTGGGCCACGGTGGAACGCTTCTGGCCGACCGCGACGTAAACGCAGTACAGCTTCTTGCTCTCATCGTCGCCGGCGGCGTCGTTGTAGGATTTCTGGTTCAGGATCGCGTCCAGAGCCACGGCGGTTTTACCGGTCTGACGGTCACCGATGATCAGCTCGCGCTGGCCGCGGCCGATCGGGATCATCGCGTCAACGGACTTGAGGCCGGTCGCCATCGGCTCATGCACCGACTTACGCGGGATGATGCCCGGCGCCTTCACGTCCGCAACGCCGCGGGTCACGTCTTCGATCGGGCCCTTGCCGTCCAGCGGGTTGCCAAGACCGTCCACAACGCGGCCCAACAGGCCGTTGCCGATCGGCACGTCCACGATGGAGTTGGTGCGCTTGACGGTGTCGCCTTCTTTAATGTCGCGGTCGGAGCCGAAGATCACGATACCGACGTTGTCGCTTTCCAGGTTCAGCGCCATGCCCATGATGCCGCCGGGGAATTCGACCATTTCACCGGCCTGAACATTGTCGAGGCCGTAAACGCGGGCAATACCGTCACCGACGGACAGCACGCGGCCGATTTCAGCCACTTCTGCTTCTTGACCAAAATTCTTGATCTGGTCTTTCAGGATCGCAGAAATCTCTGCTGCTTGGATACCCATTTATCCGACCTCTTTCATTGCATTCTGTAGGGAGTTGAGCTTGGAGCGGATCGAGCTGTCGATCATCTTCGAGCCCACTTTAACGACAAGTCCGCCGATGATGGAGGCATCGACGGAAGCATTGATGGTAACTTTCTTGCCCACGCGCTCGGCCAGGGTCTTGGCCAGCTTTTCGCTTTGGGTCTTGGTCAGCGCCTTGGCGGACACCACCTCGGCGGTGATTTCGCCGCGGGCTTCAGCCAGGCGGGCGCGCAGCGCGTCGATCAGCGCGGGCACCACAAACAGGCGGCGCTTGTCGGCCATCAGAGCCAGGGTATTGCGCAGGACGGGATCCAGGCCCATCTTGTCAGCCACCGCAGTGATTGCGGCGCCCTGCTCGTCGCGCGACACCAGCGGCGACTGGATCAGGCTGTTGAGATCGTCGCTGTCAGCCAGCGCGGCTGCCAGGTCATTGATGCTGGTTTCAAGGCTGTCGAGCGCCTTGTTTTCTTGCGCGATGTCGAACACCGCCGTGGCATAGCGCGCGGCAATGCCTGCAGAAATCGAAGCTGGTTCGGACACGTCCACCCTTCCGATATGTTATTGGCCCCGGTTGGCGTACCCGGCCACAGGCGGCGTCCGGGGGCGTGAGTCATCCCCCATTGGCAGCGGGGCGTTGAAATCAGCGTGGGTCTAGCAGAGCGGATGCGACCTATCAACTGCCTAAACGGCAACAGGAAGAAGCATGTTTGCAGCGTTTTCAATGACTTAAGTCAAGTGCGGCCCTTTGACCACAGTCGATAAATAAAAAAGTGCGGCTGAACTGCAGGATTTGGCGATTCCGGAAACCGGCATTTGCGGCCGAATTCGTCACATATCGGACCAGAACCCGTCTTTTCCGCCCCTCTTGGCACCGAACCCGCAGTTTCAGGGAATCGAAATCAGCCGCAGACGGGCCGGATCAGCCCCGGACGCGTCAGGCCGGTTCCGGCATCGGGTTGGACAGGCCTTCGAGCACCCGGATCCGGCTGCGGACCTTGGTGCCGACCATCTGGCCGCGCTGCGTGTGGGTCTGCTTGCTGACTTCGACCATGAACACGCCGCCGGCCAGCATCGCAGGCAGTTTGCGGCCCATTTTTTCCAGCATCGCCCCGGATTTCAGCCAGAACCGTTTGTGGCTGGGCAGCCGGTACAGCGCCGCGGTGTGCTGTTCGATGGCGAATTGGTGCTCGCGCAGCTGGCCTTCGAGCTGGCGCAGGGTGTACGGGCGGCCAAAGCCGAACGGGGTCAGATCCGACCGCGCCCAAAGCCCTGCCCGGTTTGGCACGACGAAAATGGCCCGCCCGCCGGGGCCCAGCACCCGCCAGCATTCTTCCAGCAGCTTTGCCGGCCGCTCCGAGGTCTCCAGACCATGCATCACTACCAGCCTGTCGATCCTGCCGGTATCGACAGGCCAGCTGGTCTCCTCGCACAGGACCGAGACATTGGGCAGCCCCGCGGGCCATTGCATGACTCCCTGCGGCCCCGGCATCAGCGCCATCACCCGGCGCGCCTCGGGCAGGTAGGGACGCAGCAGCGGTGCGGCGAAACCAAAACCCGCCACCGTCAGCCCCTCGGTCCCTGGCCAGATGTCCAACAGACGGCCGCGGATCGACGCTTGCGCCGCACGCCCCAGAGTGCTGCGGTAATAAAAGTTCCTGAGATCCTGAACATCAAGATGCATTGCGGGTGCCTGCTGCTTCGGCCAATCTGGGCGCAGTTTAGCAATGTAAAGGCGAATGACCATGCCTCTTGAGATCATCACCCTGCCCTGCCTGTCGGATAATTATGCCTTTTTGATCCGCAATCCCGCTTCGGGTGAAACCGCGCTGGTGGATGCGCCCGAGGCCGGTGCCATCAAGGAAGCACTGTCGGCGCGAGGGTGGGGGCTGGACTGGATCCTGCTGACCCATCACCACTGGGACCATATCGACGGTGTAGCCGACCTGCAGGAGGCCTATGGCGCCAAGGTGATCGGCGCTGCAGCCGACGCCCACCGGCTGCCGGATCTGGATATGGCTGTCGAGGACGGCGGCAGCTTCACACTGCTGGGCGAACAGGTGCAGGTGATGGATGTCTCGGGCCACACCGTTGGCCATATTGCCTTTTATCTGCCCGGTTCAAATGCCGTATTCACCGCTGACAGCCTGATGGCGCTGGGGTGCGGGCGGCTGTTCGAGGGCAGCCCGCAGCAGATGTGGGCCAGCCTGTCGCGGCTTGCCGCGCTGCCGCCGCACACTATCGTTTATTCAGGACATGAATACACCCAGTCCAACGGTGCCTTTGCTGTCACCGCCGACCCCGGCAACCCGGCGTTGCAGGCGCGTATACGTGATATCGCAAAGGCCCGGAACGACGGCATTCCTACGGTTCCGTCATCCTTGCAGCTGGAACTTGACACCAATCCGTTCCTGCGCGCCGGTGACAGTGCCGTGAAAGCGCACCTTCACATGGAAGGTGCTGAAGACGCTGAGGTTTTTGCCGAAATTCGCCGGCGCAAAGACAATTTTTGACCAAATCAAGGGTATCGGGGCGCAACAGGGAGAAAATAATTGTGACCCCAAAATGAAGAAAAGCCCTTGAAGCTGGCGCGCTATCAACCAAACTCTAACCTTATAAGCACATGGTTGAACTGCGGGGTTGGTTAATACCGCCCCATCCGGCCAACCCAAGATCAGAGGAGCACGCCCGTGCCTTCATTCTCGAGCACCCTGGAACAGGCCATTCACGCAGCGCTGGCGCTGGCGAATGAACGCCGTCATGAATTCGCAACCCTGGAACATCTGCTTCTGGCCCTGATCGACGAGCCCGACGCGGCCCGTGTGATGCGCGCCTGCAGTGTCGATCTGACCGAATTGCGATCCTCGCTGGTGGAGTTCGTGGATGAGGATCTTGCCAATCTGGTCACCGACATCGACGGATCCGAGGCGGTGCCGACCGCCGCCTTCCAGCGGGTCATTCAACGGGCCGCAATCCATGTGCAAAGCTCGGGCCGCACCGAAGTGACAGGCGCCAATGTGCTGGTGGCGATCTTTGCGGAACGCGAAAGCGACGCGGCCTATTTCCTGCAGGATCAGGAAATGACCCGCTATGACGCGGTGAACTTTATCGCCCATGGCGTGGCCAAGGACCCGGCCTTTGGGGAACCCCGCCCGGTCACCGGCGCAACCGAGCAGGAAGAAGACAGTATCACGGCCGCGCCTGAGGGCGAAAAGAAGGAAAGCGCACTGGCGAAATACTGCGTGGACCTCAATGCCAGATCCCGCGAGGGCGAGATCGACCCGCTGATCGGCCGCGACCATGAGGTGGAGCGCTGCATCCAGGTGCTGTGCCGCCGCCGCAAGAACAACCCGCTCTTGGTGGGCGACCCCGGCGTTGGCAAAACCGCAATTGCCGAGGGGCTTGCGCGCAGGATCGTGTCCGGTGAAACCCCGGAAATCCTGTCGCAGACCACCATTTATTCGCTCGACATGGGCGCGCTGCTGGCCGGAACCCGCTACCGCGGTGATTTTGAGGAACGTCTGAAGGCCGTGGTCACCGAGCTGGAAGACCACCCGGACGCGGTGCTGTTCATCGACGAAATCCACACCGTGATCGGGGCCGGAGCAACCTCTGGCGGCGCCATGGATGCCTCCAACCTGCTGAAACCCGCGCTGCAAGGCGGCAAGCTGCGCACCATGGGCTCCACGACCTACAAGGAGTTCCGCCAGCATTTCGAGAAGGACCGCGCGCTGGCCCGCCGGTTCCAGAAAATCGACGTGAACGAGCCGACGGTGGAAGATTCCATCGAGATCCTGAAGGGACTGAAACCCTATTTTGAGGAACATCACGGCATCAAGTTCACCGGTGACGCCATCAAGACTGCGGTGGAGCTGTCAGCCCGTTACATCAACGACCGCAAGCTGCCGGACAAGGCCATCGACGTGATTGACGAGGCTGGCGCCGCGCAGCATTTGGTGATTGAATCCAAACGCCGCAAGACCATTGGTGTCAAGGAGATCGAGGCCGTGGTTGCCAAGATCGCCCGCATCCCGCCGAAAAGCGTGTCGAAAGACGATGCCGAAGTGCTGAAAGACCTGGAGAAATCGCTGAAACGCGTGGTCTTCGGCCAGGACGATGCCATTACTGCCCTGTCCAGTGCGATCAAACTGGCCCGTGCAGGCCTGCGGGAGCCGGAAAAGCCGATCGGCAACTACCTGTTTGCTGGCCCCACCGGCGTCGGCAAGACGGAGGTGGCGAAACAGCTGGCGGATACGCTTGGGGTGGAACTGCTGCGGTTTGACATGTCCGAATACATGGAGAAACACGCGGTCTCCCGCCTGATCGGCGCGCCTCCGGGCTATGTCGGCTTTGACCAGGGCGGCCTGTTGACCGATGGCGTCGACCAGCACCCGCACTGCGTGCTGCTGCTTGACGAGATGGAAAAGGCGCATCCGGACGTCTACAACATCCTCTTGCAGGTGATGGATAACGGCCAGCTGACCGACCACAATGGCCGCACGGTGAATTTCCGCAACGTGGTGCTGATCATGACTTCCAACGCCGGCGCGTCGGAACAGGCAAAGGCCGCCATCGGCTTTGGCCGCGACCGCCGCGAGGGTGAAGACACCGCCGCGATTGAGCGCACCTTCACCCCGGAATTCCGCAACCGCCTGGATGCGGTGATCTCCTTCGCGCCGCTCGGCAAGGAGGTGATCCTGCAGGTGGTCGAGAAGTTCGTGCTGCAGCTGGAAGCCCAGCTGATGGACCGCAATGTCTCGATCGAGCTGACCCGCAAGGCGGCGGAATGGCTGGCCGACAAGGGCTACGACGACCGGATGGGCGCGCGCCCTCTGGGCCGGGTGATCCAGGAGCACATCAAAAAGCCGCTGGCCGAAGAACTGTTGTTCGGTAAGCTGACCAAAGGCGGTATCGTCAAGGTCGGGATCAAGGACGGCAAACTGGAGCTGCGCCTGGAAGGGCCAAGCAAGCCGCGGATTTCCGGCGACAAGCCGCCACTGCTGACAGCAGACTGATGCGCGCTGCCGCGCTGATAACCGCAATATCGCTCGCCGCGCCCGCCGCGGCGGGCGATTTTCTTTTGCAGTTCCCGCTGGACTGTACCCTGGGCGACACCTGCCACATTCAGCAGTTCGTCGACCACGATCCCGGTCCTGGTGCCACGGATTTCACCTGCGGCACGCTGAGTTATGATGGCCACAAGGGAACGGATATCGCCCTGCCCTATTTGTCGGACATGCAGGCCGGCGTCGCGGTGCGTGCCGCGGCCGCCGGTATTGTCCTTGGAACCCGCAACGGCATGGCGGACCAATATGCCACCGATGATAATGCCGCAGAGATCGACGGTAAGGAATGCGGCAACGGGGTGGTCCTGCGCCACGGCAACGGATGGGAAACCCAGTACTGCCACATGAAGCGCGGCTCGCTCCGGGTGGAAAGCGGCATGAAGGTCAAGCCCGGCGATATCCTGGGCGAGGCCGGGCTTTCCGGCAAGACCCAGTTCCCGCACCTGCATTTGTCTGTGCGCAAGGATGGCGCGGTGGTGGATCCTTTTGCGCCGGAAAGCCTTGAAAGCTGCGGCACCCCTGCCGGTAAGACACTCTGGGCGGATCCGCCGGCCTATCAGCCAGGCGGTGTGCTGGGGGCCGGTTTCAGCGCGGCAGTCCCTGAATACAGTGCGATCAAGGCGGGCACCGCGGACGCCGCACCGCTGGCTGCAGATGCGCCTGCGTTTGTATTTTGGGCCTACGCGTTTGGCGGTCTGGCAAGCGACCAGCTTGAGCTGACTGTGACAGGCCCCGGCGGTGAACTTATCTCCCACAGCGATGGGCTGAACAAAAATCAGGCCCAGTTTTTCCGCGCTGCCGGCCGCCGCCTGCGCGGCGGGCAATGGCCGAAAGGCACCTATACCGGCACGGCCCGCCTGTTGCGGGACGGCCGGCCGGTTGACAGCTTTTCCCGCAGCATGGTGATCGCATCGCCGGAAGACCCCGCCTCCCAGTAGCCCGCCTTACAGCTTTTCGATTCATGGTGACCGGGTTCAAAGTATCAGGCCATCTCCAGTTACGCGGCGGCAGCGGCTGGGGCACAAGCCCTGGCCGCTGCCGGGCCCAACGGGCACGGCTGCCCTCGGGGCAGCCAGGGCCGGGCGGGAGGTGTCGCCTGCGGATCCTGCGACGGCATGTGTGCTGCCTTTTCCGGCGCCGGGATTTGATAACTCCCGAATTTGCAATAGATTTAAGGGGGCCCTGCTGCCCGGCGGGGCCGCAACCCGTGCGTAACTAGTAGCTTGTCTCCATTAGTGAAGCGGGTTGCACCCTGCAGGCCACCGAAAGGCCGGCAAAACGCACAGCTTGCCGGCTGCACCTGGCGCAGCACGTACTCCTCCTCATCAACTGCGTATTCGCCTATTTTTCAGTGAACTTCAGTTCAATCCGCCGGTTCTGGGCGCGCGCTTGGGCTGTGTCCGCCGGGTTCACCGGCTGATATTCACCAAACCCATTGGCCGCCAGCCGCGACGGCGGCACCCCAAGCGCCTCGACCATGTAACGCACCACCGAAAGCGCCCGGCCCTGGCTAAGCTCCCAATTGTCAATGAATTTCGGATGTCCCAGCAACGGCGAAGTGTCGGTATGGCCATCCACCCGGATGATCCAGTTTATCTCCTGCGGGATCGCTGCCACGACGCTTTGCAGAATTGAAACCACCTTGGCAATTTCGACCCGCCCCGCAGGTGAAAGAGTGGCGCTGCCCGGTGCAAACAGCACCTCTGAGGCAAAGACAAAGCGGTCGCCCTGAATGCGCACACCCTCCTGGGTGCCCAGCAAATCCCGCAACCGGCCAAAGAACTCCGAACGGTAACGTTCCAGATCCTGCGCCTTGCTGGCAAGGGCCGCGGCTTCGGCTGCCAGCCGCTTGCGCTCCTGCTCTTCCAGCAGCCGCCGCTTGCGTTCTTCCGAGGCGGCACGGGCCAGTGCAGCGTTCAGATCCTGGCCCAGGTTCTGCAACTGCACCTGCTGGGCGGCATCCCGGCCCTGATAGTCGTCCAGAATGGCTTGCAGGCCGCCCAGCTGTTCACGCAGGGCCGCCACCTGCTGGTTCAGCAGCGCGGTTTCACGGCGGGCCTCTTCGGAAATGGCCTGTTCCTCAGACAAGGCCGAACGCGCCTGCGCCAATAGGGCTGCTCGTTCTTCAGCCAGGCTCAATTGCTCAGTGGCGCTGCCCTCTGCTCTCTGCTGTGCGGTGACTGCCGCAAGCAACCGCTGACGCAGAATGTCCAGCTCCCCGGCTTGGATCTCTGCAGCAGCCAAAGCGGCCTTGGCTTCGGCCAGTTCTGCCGCCAGCTTTCCAGCCTCTGCATCAGATCCGGCGCGGGTGGTCTCCAATTCAGACAGCTGCGCGTCCAGCTGTGTCCTAGCGGTTTCAGCGGCGGCCAGCAGGGTCAGCGTATCCTCCGCCTCCTGGCGTTGCGCCTCCAAGGCCAATGTCATTGCGGTGAGTTCGGCGTCGGCATTCTGCAGCCGGTCCCGCAGGGATTCGGCGGCAGCGGCCTCAACCAGACGGGCGGCTTCTTCAGCGCCCAGCTGATCCTGCAATTCGGAAATCCGGGTTGATTGCTCGCTGCCCTCGGACTCAAGGCTGGCGATCAGTGCTTCCATCGCCTCGCGCTGTGCCGCCGCCAGCCGGGCGGCCTCCGCCTGCAGATCAATCTCGCCGCGGGCTTGCGACAGGGCCAGGTTCAGTGCCTCCTGTTCGCTCAGCAGTTCTGCGCGCGCAGCCTCCAGGTCTGCGCGTTCTGCGCTCAGATCCGCGACCCGCGTCCGGGCGGCGTCGCGGCTGGCGATCAGGGCCGCCACCTGTGCCTCAAAACTGGTGATCCGGCTGGCGGCTGCGGCCAGTTCACCTGCCTGCCGGTCACGGTCCGCAGTCAGGGAGGTTATCAGGCTGCGCGCCTGGTCCAGATCCTGTTCTGCAGTATTAAGGGTCGAAGCCAGCGCCCCAAGCCGGGCGTTCAGCTGATTGTTCTCGCGCTCCTCCAGCCCCAGGGCTGAGGCCAGCGCGCTCACCTCGGCAGACAGCTCATCCAGCTGGCTTTCCTGGCCGGTAATCGTCTCGCGCAGGACAAATTGCACCACCATAAAGATGGTCAGAACAAACATCAGCACCAAGAGAAGCCCGGTCATCGCATCGACAAACCCTGGCCAGATCGAGGCCTGGAACCGCTGCCCTGTGCGCCGGGAAAGAGCCATCGGTTACTCCCCCGCGTCCCAGCCCGCACCACCGCCGCGGGACAAGCCGCGCGGGCGGGCGAAGGCCCTGACCAACAGGTCAATGTCCTTGCGCAGCTCGCTCAGGCTTTCCTGGCGGCCGGCCGAGATTTCCTCGAGGATGCGCAGCATCTGCACGTCGATCGAGCGCAGCCGCATCCGGCTTTCGGCGTCGATACCGCCCTGTTCGCTATGGGCGCGCAGGATCTCGGTCAGGGCTTCCTGCCCGACGGCCACCCGGTCAAGTGCTGCGGTGACGGTGCCGGTCTGCTCCTGGCGGCGGTTCATCTCCTGAATGGTTTCCACCAGATCGCCCAGTTTTTGATCCACCGCGGCGCGGCCTTCGGAGGTTTCGGCAAACATCATCTGCAGCGCGTCCATCTGCTCGGCCATGTTGTCGAGCACTTGGGAGACGACACCGCTGTCGCCGGCACCATCGTCGCCCGAGGAGAAGCTGACCCGGGTGATCGAAGACAACCATTCCTCCAGCTCGCGGTAGAACCGGTTTTGGCCATGGCCCGCAAACAGTTCCAGCAGGCCGACGATCAGCGAGCCGGCCAGGCCAAGCAGGGATGAGGCAAAGGCGACACCCATGCCGCCCAGCTGCGCCTCAAGGCCCGTCATCAGGCGATTGAAGACAGAAAGCCCCTCTTCGCCTTCCTGCGGGGCCAGGCTGCGGATGGTATCGACCACGGCAGGAACCGTGGTGGCCAGACCATAGAAGGTGCCCAGAAGGCCAAGGAAAATCAGCAGGTTGACGATATACCGGGTAATTTCCCGGTCTTCATCTATACGGTTGGCGACAGAGTCCAGAATGGACTGTGTCGAGGCCGATCCCAGCTGCATCCGCGCCCCGCGCGAGCGCAGCAGCGAGGCCAAGGGCGCCAGCATTGACGGCGTCCGGCGCTCATCCGAAGTGTCGCCGAATGCAAAGCGTTCAATCCAGCGCACCGAACCGATGAGCTGCACAACCTGCCAGAAACAGGCCAGCACCCCGATCACAAAGACAAAGACGATAAAGCCGTTCAGCCAAGGGTTGGCCTCAAATACCGGCAGCACCCGCGGCAAGGCGACAAAGGCGCCAAAGGCTGACAGCCCCAATGCGATCAGCATCATGATGATCTGCCGCACCGGCTGGGAAAACTGCGGCCGGGTTTTGCGGTCTGGCTGCGCCATATTGGTTGGCTCCTGACACGTTGACTGCTCGTATTTGGTTCGCAGCCTATAAGCAAAGTGTCAAAAGCGCCAAGGCTTTATGCGGTGATGTCCCGCACCCGGCCCGCCAGCCAGTCCAAGTCGCTGTCATGCAGGCCGATCTCCGCCAGATGCTCAGCAGTGTTATAGAGGTATTCGGTGTTGGGTCCGCGCCCGCCCACCGCATGAGCGATCATCTGCGCCTGTTTTTCCAGGCTAAGACCGCCGCAATATTGCACATGATGCGGGTCGATCACATAGGTGACGGCGGTGACAAGGCTGCCGTCCGTCAGTTCCACTTCCAGGTCACGCTCCAAGTAGGCAGAGGAAATCAGCTCGCGCTCGCGCAGCTTTGCCAGCGTCTGCTCCTCGTGGCCGGCTTCGACCGACAGCGCCAGCCCTTTGCAGTTGGCCCCTTCGGTTTCGTCCAGCGCCAGCACCAGACCCGGGTGGTCCTCGGTGCCGCGGTGATGGATCGAGGTCATGCAAAACGACCGCGCATAGCCATGCAGCACCGCCACCTCGCGCCGCGCCACCGGGAAGCCGGGGTTCCAAAGAAGCGATCCGTATCCGAAAACCCACATGGTCATGTTGTCTGGCCCTTTCTGCTCCCCCTCTATAAACAGCAATCCTGATCCGGACAAAAGAGGCTAACCGATGCGCCTGGCAAAACTGCTGATTGCCGCCCTGATGGTGTGGAGCCTGTATTGGGCGGCGGCGGCCTGGGGGCTGCGCAGCGGCATCGCGGCCTGGTTTGCCGAGCAAGAGCGGCGGGGCTGGCAGGCGGAATTTTCTGCACTTGAAACCAGCGGCTACCCTATCCGCCATATGACCCGGATCAGCCGCCCGGCGCTGGCTGATCCCGGCACCGGCACCGCCTGGCGGGCGGACTGGCTGGATCTGGCAAGCCCTGCTGTCTGGCCGGGCAAGCTGGACCTGCACTTCCCTGCCTCGGCCCAGCGGCTATCCTATTTCGACCAGACCGCAGTGATCACGGCCCAGGATCTGCAGGCCAGCCTGCATCTGGCGCCGGGCGCGGCGCTGGAATTGGAAGAACTGGCGCTGATCTCGGGCCCCTGGCAGATCGCCCGAAGCGGCGAGACGGTGCTGAGCGGCGCGTCATTGGACCTGCGCATGGTGCAGTCTGACAGGCCTGCGATCTACCGGATTACGGCAGAAGCCGCTGAGTTTGCCCCCCGCGCCGCCTGGCGGCGGCTGCTGGCGGCCAGTTCGGCGCTGCCGGAACGGTTCGACACGCTGGCATTGGAGCTGACGGTTGAGTTTGACGCGCCCTGGGACCGGGCCGCACTGGAACAGCAACGGCCGCAGCCGCGCCGGATCGATCTGAAACTGGCCGAAGCCCGCTGGGGCGATCTGCGGCTGAAAGCCGCCGGGACGCTGGCAGTGGACGCGCAGGGCCTGCCGGAGGGCGGGATTACGCTGCAGGCGGAAAACTGGCGCGGGCTGGTGCTGATGGCGGAACGCAGCGGCGCGCTGCCTCCCAGCCTGCGCAGCTCTGTCGAGCGGGTGCTGAGCCTCCTGGCAGAAACAAGCGGCAACCCGCGGAACCTGGACATCACGCTGGGGTTCACCGGCGGCTATGTGACACTTGGCCCCCTGCCCCTGGGCCGCGCCCCGCGGCTGATCATCCGCTGACCGCGAATCCGCCTGTCACGGGCCGCGCCGTTGGCCAACTACAGGCAAAGGGAAAACCAGCCCCTGAAGCGTTTCTCAGCAAGACTTTTTTGCGCGCGCAGCGCGCCCGGCCCAAGGCTGTAATGTGCCCCTGGGCACTTTCAGGCGCGGGAGCACACCGCTAGCGGCAATACGAACCGCCGCGGTGGCGCGCGACATCCAGGTGGAAATGGTCGCGGTGATAGCGGTCGGCCTCTGGCCCCAGAACGGTGCCGAAGGGTCCGCAGGCTGCGCGCCAGAGCTTTTTCAGCGTCTTGCGGGTCTTGCGGTTCTGCCAGCCTTTCAGCACCGTCACCGTCTCGCCGCTGGCCAGGGTGAAACCGGAGATATCGATGGCCCGCCCTTTACCATGTTCCGAAATCTTGGCACCGGGGCGGTTGTTGCGGGTTCGGCACGCATAATGCGCGGCAACGCGCAGGGAGACCACCTTGTTACGGCGGCCAAAGGCGGTTTCGACCTCGCGGTTGATCCAGGTTTTCAGCGCCCGCGCGGTGTTGCAGGTCATCAGCGAGGCCTGGCTGAGCCGCACCCCGGCAATCTCGCGCACCCGCACCGCATCCTTGGCGCCGCAGCCGGGCAGCGTGCCCGAGACGTGGCCAACGCTGTCGCCCTGGATATCAATATCGCCGCAGACCGATCCCTTGCGCCGCTTGCGGCGCTTGAACAGCACCTTCTCTGCCAGGCTGTCCGGCCGTGCAAAAGGCAGTAGAGATGATCCCGGCCCCAGCAGCGGCAGATCTGCGGGGCGGGCTGCTGCTGCCAGGATCTGTTCCGATTGCGGGCGTGAAACCGGGCGTAATTCCGGCGAATTGACTATGCCAGCTACCTCTAAGCCCGCATCAGTTAAGCCCGCATCAGCCTGCGGGCGCGCAGGCGGCGCAAGCGAGGTTTCCGGTGCAGCGGCCAGCGCGGCACCGCCAAGCATCGTTGCCAGCAGCAGGGCGCCCGCGCGGATCATTTCTTTTGCCCCCGGCCAAAGTCCGGCGCATCAGTGTCCTGGCCGGCCTCGATGATGCCGCGGCGGATGGCGCGGGTGCGGGTGAAGTAATCGTGCAGATGGTCGCCGTCGCCGGTGCGGATGGCGCGCTGCAGGGCAAACAGCTCCTCGGTGAACCGGCCCAGGATTTCCAGCGTGGCGTCCTTGTTGGTCAGAAACACATCGCGCCACATGGTCGGATCCGAGGCCGCGATGCGGGTGAAGTCGCGGAAACCAGCGGCGGAATACTTGATCACCTCGCTGTCGGTCACCCGGCGCAGGTCGTCGGCGACACCCACCATGGTGTAGGCAATCAGGTGCGGCGTGTGCGAGGTGACGGCCAGCACCAGGTCGTGGTGGTCGGCGTCCATCTCATCAACATTGGCGCCCATCCCCTCCCATAGCGCGCGCAGGCGGGCGGTGGCTGCGGCATCGGTGCCCTCGACCGGCACCAGCAGCGACCAGCGGTTGTCGAACAGCTCAGCAAAACCGGATTCCGGGCCGGAATGTTCAGTCCCGGCCAGCGGGTGGGCGGGCACGAAATGCACACCTTGGGGGATATGGGGCAGCACGGCGTCGATCACATGGCGTTTGACCGAGCCCACGTCCGACACCGTGGCGCCGGGTTTCAGCAGCGGGGCGATGTCTTCCATCACCGGACCCATGGCGCCAACGGGAACGCAGAGCACCACCAGATCGGCATCTTTCACGGCCTCCTGCGCGCTGTCGCAGACCCTGTCGCACAGGCCGATCCTGCGGGCGGTTGCGCGGGTCTCGAGGCTGCGGGCATACCCTGTGACCTCGCCCGCCAGCCCTGCGCGTTTCATCGCCCAGTACATCGAGGACGCAATCAGGCCCAGCCCGATCAGCGCAACGCGCCCGTAAACCTGCCTGTTGTCCTGACTGCTCATGCCTGCCCCTCTTTGAATGCTTTCACCCCTTGTGCCACGCGGCGGCAGGCATCTTCGTCGCCGATGGTGATGCGCAGTGCGTTCGGCAGGTTGTATCCCGCCACCCGGCGCACGATCAGCCCCTGCGACTGCAGAAAACTGTCGCAGGCCTCGGCTTCGGCCTGGCTGGCAAAGCGGGCCAGGATGAAATTGGTGCTGGAGACGTCCGAGGGCACGCCGAGTTCAGCGAGAGCATTTGCCAGCCAAGAGCGCCATTTGGCGTTCATGGTCCGGCAGTTGTCCACATAGTCCGCATCCCGAACCGAGGCCTCGGCCCCGGCCAGCGCTGTGCTGGAGACGTTGAAAGGGCCACGCACCCGGTTCAGCACGCCGACGATCTCCCGCGGGCCATAGCCCCAGCCGATCCGCGCACCGCCCAGACCGTAGATCTTGGAGAAAGTGCGCGTCATGAAGACGTTGCTGCGCGCGTTGGCAATGGCAGCCCCAGCATCGAAGCCTTCGACATATTCAGCATAGGCGCCGTCCAGCACCAAGATAGCCCCCGCCGGGATGCCATCGGCCAGCCGGGCCACTTCCCCTTCGCTGATCATGGTGCCGGTGGGGTTGTTCGGGTTCGCAATGAAGACCAGCCTGGTCCGGTCGGTGCAGCCCGCCAGCAGAGCGTCTACATCGGTGACCCGCTCGCGTTCCTTTACCTCCACCGGCGTCGCACCGGCAGCCAGTGCGCTGATGCGGTACATGGCAAAGCCGTGTTCGGTGTACAGCACCTCATCGCCCGGACCGGCATAGGCCTGGCACAGGAATGTAATAATTTCATCACTGCCGGCACCGCAGATGATCTGCTCCGGCTCCAGCCCGTGAACCTCGCCGATTGCCTGCCGCAGCGCCGCGTGGTCCGAACTTGGATAGCGGTGCATATTGGCCGCCGCATCCTGCATCGCCTGGATGGCGCGCGGGCTGGGGCCCAGCGGGTTTTCGTTCGAGGAGAGCTTCACAACATTGCTCACCCCATTCACATGAGCAGCCCCGCCCTGATAAAGAGCGATGTCCATGATACCGGGCTGCGGTGTGAGTTGAGTCATAATACGGGCTCCTTAATTCCTGCCCGTTCTAGCGGCCCAAAGGCTGGTGGGGAAGCACCAAGATGACGCTTCCCCATTGCTGCCGCCCCCCCGAGCAGCAGCCCCCAATGACGGTGCAGCCGGCGTTAATGCGCCGCTGCCGACTTGGGCATCTTGCGTTTGGCTTCGGCCATGATGATTTTCTGGATCTGCTTGCGCAGTTCCATGTCCTTGCGCATCGCCTCATTGGCCTGTTTCTGCATGGTCGAGGCCGATTGCGACCCGTCCGAGCTGATCAGAACCTCGCCTGCGTATTTGCTGAACGACTTGCCGCTGATCTGCTTGGCAATCTCGCCATAAATGGCGTCGCCGTGCAGCTTGATGAAATCCTCGGTCGCTTTGGTGCCGTATTTGGCAATCAGGTCTTTCTTGACCGCGCCTTCCATGGCGGCAGGTGCCAGTTTGGTCTTGAGGAACTTTTCAGCAGCGCCGGTGAAACCGGAAGAGAATTTGTCCAGCGCTTTGCCTGCGCCCGCCGACATGATGCCCGCGGTCAGGATCTTAGCGATGCTTTCCTTGATCTCCTTGGTGTTCGGCGGGCGGCCCTTTTCGATCAGGGGCTTGGCCAGACCGATGGTTTCCTTCAGCGCCTCGGTCACCATCGCCTCGCCGGCCTTGGATTTCAGGAACTTCTCAAAGAAAACTTTCACTGCCTTTTTGGGAAACTCGCGTGAGAGTTTCGAGGCTGCGGCTTTGGCCAGATCATCGGCGAGCCCTGCCGACAGTTTGGAGGTCAGTTTGCCGCCAGCAGCACCCGCAAGCCCGGCGATGAAGCTGTCGATGAAGACCTTCTTGGCGGCGCCATCCCAGGTCACCTTGTTGCCCGCCAGATGCTCACCCAGCTGGCCGGCGCTGGATTTCAGCGCCTCGGTGCTGGCGGCGGCAATGGCGTGGGCCTTGGCCGGGGACATGCCCTTGGTCGCCACCAGACGGGCGGTCATATAGGTTTCGACCACGGCAAAAGACACTTCGCGCACGATTTCCAGCTTCCAGACAATTCCGCCGGCAGTTGCGATCCGCTGGTCAATGAATTTCTTAAACGCCTTGCCGCCGGTGTTATAGGCTTTAGATGCTTTAACGTCCTGTTTGTACACCTTTTTCCAGTCAGGCTTCTTCTTGGTCGTCAGCGTTTTCAGCAGGCTGGATTCAGAGCGGGCATTCAGGATCGGGGTCCAGGGCGGATCGGTCTTGTCGTTGACAACGCTGACGGCAAATTCCGTCAATGCGTTCAGGAAGGTGTCGTTCCCTTGGCGGGTGCTTTCCACCTCGTTGCAGAAATCAACCCACGATTCCGCCTGACCGTACATCATGTTGGCCTTGGCCAGAAGCTTGCGCCGCAGCTCCTCCTGCCCGGCTTCAAACTCGGCCACGGTGATCAGCTTGGTCTTGCCGTTCTCGACAACTTCAATCCGCTCCACTTTGGTGTCGGCAGAATGCTGTGCCGCCAGTTTCGGCAGGCCTGCGTTCCAGGTCCGCATGCCGGGGTCGACAATGCCGTCAGGCTTCTTGAAACCCAGCTTCTTTTTCTGAAAATCCTTGATCGTGTTGATCAGCCCGGCGTCGCATTTGGTGCTGACCTCAATGGAATAGCCGTTTGCCTTAAGCATCAGGCGGACCAGCTCGACATCTGCGGGGGCATTCTTGACCGGCTTGAATTTGCTCTCGCCAGTCTTGGGGTCCGGTTTGGTGATCCGTTTCTTGTCACCAACAGGGGCGGAAAGCTTAAGGGCCATAACAGTGCTCCAATCAATAAAATACAGTTAGAGCGTGCCACGCACCCCTTCGCGCCGTCGCGGGGGATTTGACCTGTATTTTCCCCCTTTAAATACAGGGGTTCGATACCTACATATCACGTGTATGTGAGGTGCTTCCCAGCCCCGGGAAAGCACCCGGTTTGTTTGCGTCTAGGCGACCAGCGCCTTGAACCGCGCGGTTTCCGGATCGACATTGTAACGGGCCGCAAGCCCTCCTGCCCTTCGGGTCAGATCGTTGACGCAATCGATGACGTATTGCGCGGTCTCCTCCTCCATCAGATATGAGAAGTTGAGCCGGACCCAGCCGGGCTTTTTCATTTCCTCGCCTGCCTTCAAGTCGGCAAACAGCCGTTCCGACTCCGGTCGGCCAATGCCCAGCAACCGGTGTGCATAAGGCCCCGCACAGGCGCAGCCGCCGCGGGCCTGGATGCCGTAGACGTCGCTTAGCATGCGGGTGAACAGCTGCTGATGCACCGGATTACCGGCCCCGTCCGAAACCAGAAAGGAGAAGATCGGCAGCCGGTGCGCATCGCGGTGGCCCAGGATCTGCAGGTGCGGATTGCCGGACCAGCCCGCCCAGGCCATGTCTGCAAACCTGGCTTCACGGGCTTCGATCTGCTCCTGGCCGACCGCCTCTTTCACCAGAAATACCAGGGCTGCGCGGATGTCGCCGATCACATTCGGTGTGCCGGCTTCTTCGCGGGTTGCCAGGTCCAGGCTGTATTCGTGCTGCCATGGGGACACAAAACTGACAGTCCCCCCGCCCGGCCAGGACGGGCAGCGGCGGCGCACCGCGCCTGAGTTGACCACCAGCACACCCGAAGCACCGGGTCCGCCCGGAAACTTGTGCGGCGAGACCACCACGGCATCCTTACGTGCCGCCCCGCCCTGCCCCATGTCGATTGGCAGATACGGGCCGCCGCCGGCATAGTCCCAGACCGCCAGTGCGCCGTGCGCATGCAGCAGACGGCTGATAGGGTCAGGATCGGTCACGATGCCGGTGACGTTGGAAGCCGCCGAGAAGCTGCCGATCTTCAGATCGCTGCCGGCGTGCTGCTTCAGGGCGAGTTCTAGAACTGCCAGATCCACACCGCCCTCGGCGGCCTCGGGGATTTCCACCACCTCCGCCTTGCTTTCGCGCCAGGGCAGGATGTTGGAGTGATGCTCATAGGGGCCGATGAAGACAACCGGCCGGACAGCCTCGTTCACGCCGAACAGGCTGACCAGCCGGTTGAGACCCGCGGTGGCGCCCGATCCGGTGAAAATCACCGCATCATCCCCAGTGGCGCCGGTCATGCGGGCGATCTCAGCCCGGGCCTCGCGGCGCAGGCGGGTCATCTGCGTGCCGCAATAAGACGCCTCGGTATGGGAGTTGGCATAGAAGGGCAGCACCTGGCCTGCCACAAAATCCTCGACCTGGCGCAGCGCCCGGCCGGAGGCGACGTAGTCGGCATAGACCAGCGGCACCTCGCCATCGAGGCCGGGAATCATCACCCCGTCGCCGATCACGCTGCGGCCCAAGGCGCCGTTTTGAGCGGCCTGCCGGATTGTGTGTTTGAATACTGCCAGGGTCATGTCGCGCCTCCGTTATCTTTCGCAATCAAGATGAACGCTTCCATGCGCAAAAACTTTGGCAAATACTGAGTGGATAAAACAATCATTGTGTCATATGATCTTCATATGAGCAAAACAGCCGATCAAATTGACCGAAGCATTCTACGCGCGCTGCAACAGGATGCCAGCCTGTCGCAACGGGAGCTGGCCGATCAGGTGGGCCTGTCGCAGAACGCTTGCTGGCGGCGGCTGAAAGCGTTGAACGACAGCGGGCTGCTGAAGGGCTCGACTGCACGGCTCGACCGCAAGCAGCTGGGGCTGGATCTGGTGGTTTTTGTGCTGCTGCGTACCCGGCATCATTCGGCGGATTGGCTGCTGAAATTCCGCCGCCATGTGCTGACGATCCCAGAGGTGGTGGATTTCCACCGCATTGGCGGTGATTACGACTACCAGCTGAAAGTGGTGACCGAGGACATGGCCAGTTATGACAAGGTCTATCAGCGGCTGATCTCGGGGGTGGAGCTGGACAGCGTGACGTCTTACTTCGCGATGGAAGCCATCGCCGAGGGGCGCCCGTTGCCGCTGTAGCCCGGCGGGTTGGGAAAGGGGGGGGGCGCTGCCCCCAGCCCTGCGGGCTTCCCCCGGGGTATTTTCGCCCAGAAAGAAGCCCTGCCGGACTGATCAATGCCCAAAGGCGCTGTTCTTCATCCATTTCGGGCGCTTGCCGTCCGGCCCCATGCGCATATGCAGACAGGCAGTGCCGAGGCGCTGGAAGTAAAGGATATCAACCGGATACCAGCCCGCTGACGGCACCTCTACTTCTGTCAGGATGGTGCTGTCGCAGGACTGGCGGCCATCGTATTCGCCCACCACCTGGCCGCCGACCCTGGCGCGCAGCCCGTCATTGGTGAGAAAGTCGATATTGTGGATGCCGGGCTGGTCAATCTTCACATAGCCAGTGATCCGGGCCACGACATTCAGCGCCCGTTTGGAAGTGAGCGTGTTCTGCCCCTCCTCCGTGTCACGGTTGTCGAGACCCGCGATGGGCTGGCCCCGCTCGCTGGAGATTTTCAGCGCCGAGGAGGCCTCAACCAGAGATTTCACATCATGCGGATAGGCGTAGACCACCGACAAACCCGGCTTGACGCCGGAGGGCTGCGGGTCTGCCGGGACCAGCTTCAGCGGCGCAGCGCCTGCGGAGGCGGCGGTCAGGACTGCAATCGCGGCGGCAGCCTTCAGATAGGTTTTCATCACTCACTCCCTGTCGTTTTACAGGCAGGATAGTGGCAGGCGGAGCGCAGGGCTACCGGGTTTTGCCAATACGGCCCCGGAGATACTGTAAACGAAAAAGGGCTGCCCCGCAGGACAGCCCTTTCGCCATGTGCCGTGATGGCAGCAGGCTTAGTTCTTGGCGTAGAATTCCACAACCAGGTTCGGTTCCATAAGAACCGGGTACGGCACGTCGCCCAGGCCGGGGGTGCGCACGAAAGTTGCCTTCAGCTTGGAGTGGTCGGCCTCGATGTAATCGGGAACGTCGCGCTCGGCCAGCTGGGTGGCTTCCAGAACGGCAACCATCTGCTTGGACTTGTCGCGGACTTCGATCACGTCGCCCTCTTTCACGCGGTAGGACGGGATGTTGACGCGCTTGCCGTTCACGGTCACGTGGCCGTGGTTCACGAACTGGCGGGCCGCAAAGACGGTTGCCACAAACTTGGCGCGGTAAACAACGGCGTCCAGGCGGCGCTCGAGCAGGCCGATCAGGTTTTCACCGGTGTCGCCGTTCACACGCACGGCTTCGCCGTAGATGCGGCGGAACTGCTTTTCGGTCAGGTCGCCGTAGTAGCCCTTGAGCTTCTGCTTGGCGCGCAGCTGGATGCCGAAGTCGGACAGTTTGCCCTTGCGGCGCTGACCGTGCTGGCCGGGGCCATAGTCGCGGCGGTTGACCGGGGACTTCGGACGGCCCCAGATGTTTTCGCCCATGCGGCGGTCGATTTTGTACTTGGCAGACGTGCGTTTGGTCACGGCTGATCTCCTTCTTTAGTGGCATTGCAGCTGTTTCCGAAAACCGGTTCCCACTTTTCGGGCAGCAATCGCATACGCCACTGCACCGTCCGTGTTCACCAGTTCCAGGAGCACCTGCAACAATCGAAGGGCGTTGTCCTCTTGCTCCGGATCCAGGATCCGGGCATGACAGGCATCCCCTTGCGAGGGCCGCCAACACCAATGAAGCCGCGCTTATATAGGGGGATGGGACAGAGTCAACATCGGCCAGCCAGGTTTCGCAGGGAAATCCGCGAAATCAGCAAGAGCCCGGACGCCTGGCAGCGTTCGGGTAACGGATCAGGCCGCCTCGTGGCCCAGAATCGCAGCCTCGGATGCATTGAGGTTGCGGCGCGCATACGTGCCATAACCCAGCGGATTTCGCTCCAGTCCGGGCTGCAGATGGAACAGCCGCGACCGGTCGCTGTCGCTGAGCGCTGTCAGGGATGCATTGGAGGGGTGGAAGCTTTCGGTCTCAACCCCGTTGGCCCAAAGCACCTGGTGATTAGCCAGCATGATATGGATATAGGTCGCCTGCCGCACCGAGGCGTCGGGCAGGATTGTACGGCCGTTGACCAGATCGCCTGCCGCCACCAGAACTTCGGGCGTGTTGAACAGCGCCCGCACCCGGTCGCCGCGCAGCAGCATCCGGTGATCCGGCGAGACCAGCAGCTCCCGCTCTGGGCGGTCGATACCCAAGGCCCCGGCGTGAATGCGGATCGGGCGCAGCCGCGGCATCACAAACAATCGTGCGCCGCTGATCCGGCGGGAGCCGATCCAGAGGATTTCCTGGGCGCCATTGTCGCGGGTCTGCACCTTTTCGCCCTCGCGCAGCCGCTCAACCCGCTTCGGGCCGCCGGGTGTTGCGATCAAAGTGCCCGGGGTAAAGCAGATCACACCGGTTTCGCCCTGCGGACGATCGGCGCTGACCGTTCCCAGCGAATGATGCACCACCCACAGATCAGCACCGCGCGGCGGCAGCTCGTCGACGAACATCAAAAGCGGGCGCTGGCCCGGCCCCACCTCTATGAGAGTCACGGTGAAACTTTGCACGCCGTTGGTCACAACAAAGCTGCTGTCCATCAGCGGCTCGTCCACCTTGACCGAATCGACATCGGTCCGGTTTTGAACAGCCGCACCTACCAGCCGGCGCACCGACCGTGCCGCCCGGCGGCGCAAATCTGCCTCGCCATTTGCCATGTCCAGCCGCAACAGCTCTGCCGGCCCGTCCACCCGCACAGCATCGCCATGCCAAGACCAAGCCGCCCCTACATCAAGAGCGTCAACCGGTGCGGCCGGTAGGCCGTCAATCTCGGTTTGCGACCAGGAAACAACAAACGTGCCACGAAAGCCCGTTTTCATCTGCCTGTATGCCTGCCTAAATTCGTTTTTTATTAACGAAAGCTTAACAACGCACCTTCCGGCCCGAAACTGCAATGCCATAAAATGGTTGTGAGCGTGCCCTTTAGGCATCAATCTTCATGCGGTTGCAGCGGTTTTGGCGGCACTCAATCGCTGGAAAACAGGGCGGATGATTGTCCACAGATACTAAACAAATCCATTTCAACTCAACGGACTATAGCTGGAACGCAGGGTCTGCGCAGCCTGCCGAACCACTTCTGCCACCTGCAGCAGCTGCCGCGCAAGCGGGTTGCTACGGCGCCAGATCATGCCAATGGTGCGGGCCGGCTGAGGGTCCCGGAAGCGCGCGACCGAGACAACAGCCGAGCGGGTCTCGACCGGGACGGCCATTTCGGGAATCAGCGTGACGCCGATTCCGGCGCTGACCATCTGCACTAGGGTCGACAGCGAGCTGCCATCCAGCAGTTCGCGCGGGGCTGCCGACTGCATGTTGCAGAACGACAGCGCCTGATCGCGGAAACAATGCCCTTCCTCCAGCAGCAGCAGACGCATTTCGCGCAAACCATCGGGACCGGGAACCGGTTTGCCGGTGTCCTCGCCGGGGCGCACCAGCACAAAATCCTCTTCGAACAGCGCCACCTCCTCAAAGGCCGGTTCCGAAACCGGCAGCGCCACAATCGCCGTGTCCAGCCGGCCCTCTCCCAGTTCTTCCAGCAGCCTTGGGGTCACGGTTTCGCGCACTCGGATGTCAGCCTCCGGGTATTGCCGGGTCAGGTTCCCGACGATCGACGGCAGCAAATAGGGCGCAATGGTGGGAATCACCCCGATCCGCAGCCGCCCGGCCAGCCCCTCCCGGGACGCCCGCGCCAGCTCGCCCAGCTCATCAACTGATCGCAAAATACCGCGCACCCGGCCTGCCAGGTCTTCACCCAGGCTGGTGAGCCGCACCTGGCGGGCGCCGCGCTCGACCAGCTGCACCCCCAGCGCTTCCTCCAGCTCCTTGATCTGAACCGACAAAGCGGGCTGGGAAACTGCGCAGGCACCTGCCGCACGGCCGAAATGGCGGTGCTGGGCCAGCGCCTCAAAATAGCGCATCTGACGGAGAGTCACGTTCATCATAGGATTTCATTATCACTGCGATGAATAAATGCAACTTAATCCAATGGGATTTCCCTGCTAGCCTCCTCTGCAGAACAACAGGGACTCCCGGCAACAGCAGTTTTTTGCCCCCAGTGCATTTTCAGGCGGTGCCTGCGCTGCTGGACTGATCCGGGAACATTTCTGCCACGACGCAGTTCAACTATTTGAAGCCACGATCGGAGAAGAATATGGACGGAAACACCCCCGCAGGAAAATGCCCGGTGATGCACGGCGCGGCGCTGAATACCGATGCCGGCGGCACCTCGAACCAGGATTGGTGGCCGAACCAGCTGAACCTGAAGATCCTGCATCAGCATTCGCCCAAGTCGAACCCGATGGGGGCTGATTTCAGCTATGCCGAGGCCTTCAACAAGCTGGACCTGGAAGCGGTGAAGAAGGATCTGTTTGCGCTGATGACCGACAGCCAGGACTGGTGGCCAGCGGACTATGGCCATTACGGCGGGCTGTTTATCCGCATGGCCTGGCACAGCGCAGGCACCTACCGCACCGCGGACGGGCGCGGCGGCGGCGGCACCGCCAACCAACGGTTTGCGCCGGTGAACTCCTGGCCGGATAACGGCAACCTGGACAAGGCGCGCCGCCTGCTGTGGCCGATCAAGCAGAAGTACGGCAACAGCATTTCGTGGGGCGATCTGATAATCCTGGCAGGCAACTGTGCCATTGAATCGATGGGCGGCCCGGTATTCGGCTTTGGCGGCGGCCGCGAGGATATTTGGGCGCCGGAGGAAGACATCTATTGGGGCACCGAGACCGAGTGGCTGGGCGACAAGCGTTATTCCGGCGACCGTGACCTGGAGAACCCGCTGGCCGCTGTGCAGATGGGCCTGATCTATGTGAACCCCGAGGGGCCGAACGGCAACCCGGACCCTGTCGCCTCGGGGCTGGATGTGCGGGACACCTTTGCCCGCATGGGGATGAACGACGAGGAAACCGTGGCGCTGGTTGCGGGCGGCCATACCTTTGGCAAGGCGCATGGTGCCGGCGATCCTGAGCTGGTTGGGGCTGAACCTGAAGCCGGCGCGATGGAGCAGATGGGCCTTGGCTGGATCAATGCGCATGGCTCCGGCAAGGGCGGCGACACTACGACCTCGGGTATCGAGGGCGCCTGGAAGCCGAACCCGACAACCTGGGACATGGGCTATTTCGACGTGCTGTTCGGCTATGAGTGGAAGCTGGAGAAAAGCCCCGCAGGTGCGCAGCAATGGCACGCGCAGGACGTGGCACCGGAGCATATGGTGGTGGACGCGCATGACCCGAGCAAGCGCCATGCGCCGATGATGACCACCGCGGATATGTCGCTGCGGATGGACCCGGTCTACGAGAAGATCTCGCGCGACTTCCATGCCAACCCGGAGAAATTCGCCGATGCCTTTGCCCGCGCCTGGTTCAAGCTGTGCCACCGCGACATGGGACCGAAGTCGCGCTATCTGGGCGCGGATGTGCCTGCCGAGGATCTGATCTGGCAGGATCCGCTCCCGGCAGTGGATCATGCGCTGGTGGACGAACAGGACACCTCGCAGCTGAAGGCCACAATCCTGGCAACCGGGCTTTCGGTTTCCGAGCTGGTCTCGACCGCCTGGGCTTCGGCCTCGACCTTCCGCGGTTCGGACATGCGGGGCGGGGCCAACGGCGGCCGTATCCGTCTGGCACCTCAAAAGGATTGGGAGGTGAACCAGCCGGAGCAACTGGCCAAGGTGCTTAACATCCTGGAAGGCATCCAATCCAGTTTCAACGCAAGCGCTGCTGGCGGCAAGAAAATCTCGATGGCGGATCTTATCGTGCTGGCGGGCTGCGCCGGTGTTGAGGAAGCCGCCAAGGCTGCAGGCCACCCGGTTTCGGTGCCGTTCACACCGGGCCGGACGGACGCGTCCCAGGAGCAGACCGACGCCGAAGGCTTTGCGGTGCTGGAACCGGAGGCCGATGGTTTCCGCAACTACCAGAAGGCCGCCTATAGCGTTCCGGCTGAGAAGATGCTGGTGGACCGGGCGCAGCTTTTGACCCTTGGCGCGCCGGAAATGACTGCGCTGGTTGGCGGTCTGCGGGTCCTGGGTGCGAACCATGGCGGTTCCAAACATGGCGTGTTCACCGACCGGGTGGGCGTGCTGAGCACCGACTTCTTCGCAAATATCACCGATGCGGGTGTGGAGTGGAAGCCGGCGGACGACGGCACCTATGAGGGCCGTGACCGGGCCAGCGAAGCGGTGAAGTGGACCGGCACCCGGGCGGATCTGGTGTTCGGCTCCAACTCGCAGCTGCGGGCCTTAGCCGAAATCTATGCGCAGGCAGATGGCGAAGCGGCGTTTGTGCGGAACTTTGTGGCGGCCTGGGTCAAGGTGATGAACGCAGACCGGTTTGATCTGGCGGCGTAAGCAGCACCTTACTTGAAAAGAAGGCGCTTCGGGAAACCGGGGCGCCTTTTTCATTGCGGCCTTTGAGATACAAGGCGAAGGTCAGGCGCTGCCCGGCCTTCAGCCGGGCGATAGGATTATTCGATTGCTGCACTTCCCTGGCCGAATTCGATCACCCGTGTTTCTGCCGTGTAATCCGACTCGATGATCAGGATTGCCAGCAGCCCGATCATCGCCAGGGGCGGCAGCAGAACCGCATAAATCAGCGCCAGCCGCTCCCAGGCCATATGCATGAAGACGGCAATGATCAGCCCCGCCTTCAGCGTCATGAAGATCAGGATCAGGCTCCAGCGCAACAGCCCCTGCAACTGGGCGTAATCGACCCAGTAAGACGCCGCGCTAAGCACGAACAGCAGTATCCAGACTGAAAAATAGAGCTTTAGCGGATGCTGCTGCCCCTCGTCATGCGCCATCTCCGCCGCCTCGGCGGTTTGCGGTGAATCTGTCATATCGGCCCCCTACCACAGATAGAAGAATGCAAAGATAAAGACCCAGACCAGGTCGACGAAGTGCCAGTAAAGCCCCATGATCTCCACCGCCTCATAGTCGCCGTTGCCCGCCGACATCCAGCTGCGCTGGTTGCGGTCGAAATCACCGCGCCAGACCCGGCGGGCGACGATCACCAGAAAGATCACTCCAATGGTGACATGGGTGCCGTGAAAGCCGGTGATCATAAAGAAACTGGCGCCGAATTGCTCGGCCCCCCAAGGGTTGCCCCAGGGGCGCACGCCCTCAGAAATCAGCTTGGACCATTCAAACGCCTGCATGCCGACAAAGGCGGCGCCCAGCGCGGCAGTGGCCAGCATCAGCACAGCGGTGGCCTTGCGCGCCTTGCGGTAGGCGCAGTTCACCGCCATCGCCATGGTGCCGGAGGAAGAGATCAGCACAAAGGTCATGATGGCAATCAGGATCAGCGGCAGGTTGGCGCCGCCGATATGCAGGGCAAAAACCTCGCTGGCGTTAGGCCATTCAACGGTGGTGGAGTTGCGGGCATTCAGGTAGGCAACAAGGAAGCAGGCAAAGACGAAGGTATCGCTCAGCAGCAGGATCCACATCATCGCCTTGCCCCAGGAGACCTTCTTGAAGGCGCGCTGGTCCGACCCCCAATCGGCGGCAAAGCCGCTATGTCCCTGTTGCTGCAGCGTCTGGTCCTGGCCTTGCAATGGGTGTTCCATCTGTCTCCCTCCTCAACTCACAGCCGCGCGGCAAAGCGCCAGAAACGCATTGCCCCAGCCCTGCAACAGCGCAAACAGCATCAGCCAGAACGCCAGCAGCGCGTGCCAATAGAGCGCGCAAAGCCGCACACCCGGCAGCAGCGTCTTGACGTCCCCTGATCCGGTTCCGGTCCCGGCATGGCGCAGGCAAACCACCGCCAGCGCAATGATACCGCCCAGCATGTGCAGCCCATGCAAGCCGGTGATCAGATAGAAGAAACTCGCCGCCGGAGTGCCATCCAGCCGGTAGCCGCCATCGGTCAAGGTGATCCACACCTGCATCTGGCCGGCCAGAAAGGCGAGTGTGGCGATGCTTGCTGCAATCAGGCTGCCGCGCAGCCAGCGCTGCGTGCCTGCCCGTGCGGACATCACCACAAATTGCAGACACAGGCTGGCCAGCAGCAGCAAAACCGTGTTCAGCCAGACCCGACCCGGCAGCGGCACCAGCTCCCACGGGGTTTCTTCGATCTGCATGACAAAGGCGCTGCCCAGCATTGCAAACAGCCCGCCGATCACCGTTACAAAGACCGCTATGAAGATGAAACCCGGTGCGCGGCCCGGACCGTGACCCGCCAAGGGCGCAATCCCGGTTTCCAGCCAGGGCTTGGCGGCCAGATGCTGCTGCGACAGCCACAGCCCCGCAGCCAGCGCCACCAGCGCCAGAAAGGCGAGGATGACAGTCACAGCCGCCGCCCCTGCCCGTCCGGCACCCAAGGGTCAGTCTGCGCGACGTAATCCTCAGCCGCGCCGGGCACGCTGTAATCATAGGCCCAGCGGTAGACATTGGGCAGCTCGTCCCAATTGCCGTGCCGGGGCGGGATTTCAGGTGTTTGCCACTCCAGCGAGGTCGCCCGCCAGGGATTGCCGCCTGATCGGCGCCCGTGGCGCAGGCTCCAGAGGATATTGAACAGGAACAGCAGCTGCGCCGCGCCGACTATCAGCGCCGCCGATGAAATGAAGGCATTCAGCCCTTCCACCGGCGCGGTGAGGAACTCCGGCTCGCCAAGCTCAAAATAGCGGCGCGGCACGCCGACAAGTCCGACATAATGCATCGGGAAGAAGATCGCATAAGCGCCAATGAAGGTGACCCAGAAATGGATCTGCCCCATGGCGTTGTTCAGCAGCCGGCCGGTCATCAGCGGATACCAGTGATAGATCGCGCCAAAGATCACCATGATCGGCGCCACCCCCATCACCATGTGGAAATGGGCGACCACAAACATCGTGTCCGACAGCGGCACATCAACCACCACATTGCCCAGGAACAGCCCCGTCAGCCCGCCGTTCACGAAGGTGACGATAAAGCCCAGCGCAAACAGCATCGGGATGGTCAGGTGGATATCGCCCTTCCACAAGGTCAGCACCCAGTTGTAGACCTTGATCGCGGTGGGAATGGCGATGATCAGCGTGGTGGTGGCAAAGAAAAAGCCGAACCATGGGTGCATGCCGGAGACATACATATGGTGTGCCCAGACAATAAAGCTGAGCGCGCCGATGATCACGATCGCCCAAACCATCATCCGGTACCCGAACACGGTCTTGCGCGCATGCACGGCAATCAGATCGGAGACGATGCCGAAGGCGGGCAGTGCCACGATGTAGACTTCGGGGTGGCCGAAAAACCAGAACAGATGCTGAAACGCAATCGGGCTGCCGCCGCCATAGCTGAGCTTTTCACCCAGTTCCACCAGCGTCGGCATGAAGAAAGAAGTGCCCAGCAGCCGGTCGAACAGCATCATCACGCAGGCCACAAACAGCGCTGGAAACGCCAGCAGCGCCATCACCGTGGCGGTGAAGATCCCCCAGACCGTCAGCGGCAGCCGCATCATTGTCATGCCGCGGGTGCGGGCCTGCAGCACGGTGACGGCATAGTTCAGCCCGCCCATGGTGAAGCCGATGATGAACAGGATCAGCGACAGCAGCATCAGGATGATCCCGCCCTGCGCGCCGCCCGGGGTGCCGGACAGCACCGCCTGCGGCGGGTACAGCGTCCAGCCTGCGCCAGTGGGGCCGCCAGGAACAAAGAAGCTGGCCACCAGCACCAGAACCGCCAGCAGGTAGATCCAGAAGCTGAGCATATTGACGAAGGGAAACACCATATCGCGCGCACCGACCATCAGCGGGATCAGGTAATTGCCGAAGCCCCCCAGGAAGATCGCAGTCAGCAGATAGACCACCATGATCATCCCGTGCATGGTGACAAACTGGTAATAGGCCTCGGCCGTGATGAAGTCGAAAGTGCCGGGAAAGCCCAGCTGCAGCCGCATTAGCCACGACAGCACCAGCGCCACCATGCCAATTGCAATGGCGGTGCCGGAGTATTGGATGGCGATGTATTTGGCATCCTGCGAGAAGACGTATTTGCCGATCCAGCTGTGCGCATGCGGCGGCATCACATCGGCCACTTCGCGCGGCGGCAGATTGCTGTCCGGTTCAGGCAAGTAGTCGGTCATTGCAGAACTCCATCCAATTCAGATGTATCGCCCGGCCTTCCTCACATGGGGGCGCATTGCGCCCGCCCCCTCAGCGCCGTGCGAGCCTGGTTCCGGCTCCGGTTTCAGAGCCCCCATTGGCATATTCTTCAAAAGTCAGCTGCTCCTGCAGCCACTCCTGGTATTCCTCCGCCTCCACTACGCTCACATAGCCGCGCATGAAGGGATGGGCGGTGCCGCAGTACTCGGCGCATAACACTTCAAAGGTGCCGGTGCGGGTGGGGATGAGCCAGATATAGGTGACCATGCCAGGCACCATGTCCATCTTGGCGCGGAATTCAGGCACGTAGAAATTGTGCAGCACATCGATCGAGCGCAGCAGCAGCTTCACCGGCTTATCCACCGGCAGATACACCTCACCGCCCTCGACTATAAGGTCATCCTTGCCAAAGCGGTCATGCGGATTGACACCCAAAGGGTTTTCCCCGTTCACCCATTCCGCATCGGCGGTGCCCAGCACCCCGTCAGCGCCGGGCAGCCGGTAGGCCCAGCTCCACTGCTGGCCGAAGACCTCAAGTTCAGTGGCGTCTTCAGGCACGGTGACGAACTGCTTCCACACAAACAGCCCCGGCACCAGCATCGCCGCCACTCCCACAGCGGTCACCCCGGTCAGCCACAGCTCCAGCCGTTTGTTTTCCGGGTCGAATTCCGCCTTGTGCCCGGGCCGGTGGCGGAATTTCCAGACGCAATAAGCCGTGAACAAGACCACCGCGGCAAACACCGCGCCGGTGATCCAGAAAGTTATAACCAGCGTATCGTCGATATAGTCCCAATTCGACGCGATCGGCGTCCACCACCACGGGCTTAACAGATGGAACGCAACAGACCCCGCCACGATCAGCACAAGCACGACCGCAATCAGCATCCCGCCCCCTTTCCCCGCTGCCCGGACATTTCCGACCGTCCGGCACACAGGTTCATTTGGCATGAGATGCCACTATATGACGGTTTCACAAATTAATCCAGAATCCGGAAGTTTTACGCCTTTTGCGGCAGGTAATTTCCAATTCCCCGCATTTCCCGGCAAAGACAAACAGGCGCCCCTACTCCGCAAAGACGCAGATCCAAGACCTATTCCGGCAAGTATTTTTCCGACCAGGCCTCACCCGCAGCACCGCTGGCAATCATCGCCTCAGCCTGTTCCGGCGGGTAACCCAACCGCTCCAGGATGGTTCCGGTGTGCGCACCGTATTTCGGCGCGGGCCCCGGGATGGTGATCCGGCCTGCTTGCGGGCGCACCGCATTCGGCGCCACCAGATCGCACCAGCGGCCCATCGGGTGCCGGTCGTGGCGGATCACCCGGAACGTTGCTTGTTTCAGGTCGATATTGCCGGCGCTTTCCAGCTGCAGCGCCGCATCGCGGGTTTCGTGCAGCGACGACAGCGGCACCGCCGTGGAAGAAGTTCCGGCAAAAGCCGCACGCCAATGGGCAAGCGGCTGGGTGCTGAACCGCAGGGACAGGGCGCGGTGCAACTGATCCTCCGGCAGCGCGGCCAGGTCTGCCAGCTCTGCCACCCGCGCCAGCGCGGCGCCGCGCTCACTCGGCGCCGCAAAGAAGAACCAGCCGTCCGCGGCCTGATAGCAATGGTAGAACGGCCCCCAGCCCAGGGCCTCGCGGCCTGAGGGTTCGTCAAACGGTGCCCTGCCCGCGTGGGTGTACATGAACTGCGCCTGGATCAGATTGCCCGCCGCCGCCAGCGAGGCCCGCGCCACCCCGCCTTTGCCGGTTTCCTTAAGCCGCAGCAGAGCGCCTCCCAGAGCCACACAGGCGCAAAAACCGGTCAGCACGTCGATGGTGCCGAAATGGGCGTGCTCCTCGGGCGTGTCCAGGCCGCCGCCAAAGCGCAGCATCACGCCGGTTGCCGCCTGCGCCAGGTCGTCATAGCCCAGGTGATCCGACTTCGGCCCGCGCATAGGCCCGCCAAAGGCATCCAGCTGCACCAGGATCAGGCGCGGGTTGATTGCGGCCAGCCGCGCCGGAGACAGTCCCAGCTTGTCCCGCTGCTCGTCCGTGCCATTCATGGTGATCACATCAGCGCCAGCAATCAGCTTGGCCAATGCGTCCTGCCCCGCGTCCGTGCGCAGGTTCAGCAGGATGCTCTCCTTGCCGCGCTGCGCGTGGATGCCAAAGACAACGGTGTTCCAGGGATCCACCGACGGATCCACCGGCTGCACCAGCTTCACCTCGGCGCCGAACCGCGCCAGGGTTGATCCGATGGTCGGCCCGGCGATCACATTGGTAAGGTCGACGACCCTCAACCCGTCGAGCCATCCTTTGCCTTCATGACCGCCGCCAGTGCTGCGCTCCGGCTCCGCCAGAAGCCCCGTCAGATCGGCTTTGACGGCGCTCACCTTATGTGCTGCGCCAGCGTCGCCTGCCAGCCAGGCCACATTGCCCATCTGCCGCATCGCGCCGTGCTTGGCATCCGCTACCTGCAGCACCAGGCCCGAGGCCAGCGCATGCGGGTCGTCCAGCCATTCCTTGGTGAAACGCTGCGCGGTGGCGGGGGCCTTGGCGGCGCCGAACAAATCCTCCCACTCATACGATGGTTTGGTCAGGAAGGCGGCCTTCATCGCCGAGGACACCCGCGCCCGGTCGGACGGCCCTACCGGATAATTGCGCATTGACCATTCCGCGGGCCAGTCCTTGGTGTCCAGATAGGCGGAGAAATCCGGCAACCCGTCCGCCAGATCCTTCAGCCCAAGGGTCTCCAGCACCCGCCGCGGGTGGGTGGCGACCGAGCCGGCCACCACATAGAAACCGCGCCCATCAGCGCAGGTGTAGGTGCGGTAGAACGGGTCGAGGAACTCCGACAGCTCCTCGAACTTCAGGTTCATCGGCAGGCCTTCGGCTTCGCGCCGGTCCAGCTCCACCTCGCGCGGGGATTTATAGCGCTCGGGGTAGTCCTCGATCTGCTCGCAGTTATAGACCAGCCCCTCCAGCAGGGCGGCGGCCAGCGGCACCTCGATATGGTCGCCGCCGTTCTGTGCCCGCGCGTTCAGCGCAAACAGCACCGACATGGCGCCAAAGCTGGCCCCATAAGCCGAAGCCAGCGCCAGCGGCGAAAAAGACGGGTTGATGCCCATCAGGCGGCGGTTCAGCCCCATGTCGGTGAATTGGCCGGTATAGGCGGCAATCACCGCCTCCCAGGCGGGCAGGTCCGCGAGATCAGCGTCAGTGGAGGCAAAGCCCGGCATCGACAGATAGACCAGCTGATCGTTGGCCGCGCGCAAGGCCTCCGGCCCCAGGCCCAGCCGGCCCATCACCCCGGGGCGGAAGTTTTCGATCACCGCATCGGCACGTTTGGCCAGCCCAATTGCGGCAGCGCGGCCTTCATCGGATTTCAGGTCCAGTTCCAGCACCTGCTTGCCCCGCGACAGCATGTCAAACGCAGCACCGTCAAAGCCGGTGCCGCCGGGCGGGGTGATGCGGATCACCTCAGCCCCCATATCGGCCAGCATCATGCCGGTCAGGGGGCCGGCCAGGTAGTGGCCGAAGTCAAGAATGCGAATGTGGGAAAGGGGGCGCTGCGGCATGAAGAGGTCTCGCCTGTTGTCGGTTCAAAGTTCAATCCGCAACAGATTATCTTCAGGTCCCGCAATATCCACTGGCCAAAAAAGCATGCTCTCCCTAACAATTTCCTATGGAACGCTCAATACGCCCCACCGCCGGTTCGCTGAACGCCCTCTTGGTGCTGGAAGTGGCGGTGCGCCATGCCAGCCTGTCCCGCGCCGCGGCTGAGCTGGGCCTCAGCCAGCCTGCGGTCTCGCGCCATATCTCCACTTTGGAGGAGCGCCTGCGGCAGCCGCTGTTCGAGCGCAACAACAACCGGATCACCCCGACTGCCAATGCCGCCCGGCTGGCCGATGCGGTGGCGCTGGGGCTGGGTCATGTGGATCAGGCCTGGAGCGAGGTTCTGGCTGCTCCGGACACGGATGAGGTGACACTCGCCTGCACCTTCGGCTTTGCCGATCAATGGCTAATGCCTCGTTTCTCTGCCTTGCGTGCTTATCTGGGCGGCGGCCGGGTGCGGGTAGTGACCACGGACCAGCTGGGCGACATTGACCTTAGCCGCCTGGATGCAGCAGTTGTCTGGGATCCGTCGCGGATGCCGGACCGGCCGTATTTTCCGCTAATCCCAGCAGAAACCTTTCCGATTTGCAGCCCCGGTTTTCTGGAAACCTACCCAGAGGCAGAGAACAGCATTGCACAACTCGCGCCGGATCTGTTTTTGCATTTTGACACCGGAACCTCTGGCTTTCTGACCTGGGATGGCTGGTTTTCCCATGCAGGGCTGCAGGCGCCGCACTTCGGCACCGCCGCGGAATTCGACGCCTATCCGTTCCTGCTGCAGTCGGTACGGCGCGGTGAAGGCATTGGGCTGGGCTGGGCGGGGATTGCCGATCAGGCCCTAGCAGCCGGCGAGGTGCTGCGGCTGGGGCCTGCGGTGTCGGACAGGCCGCACAGCTACTTTCTGCAGTACCGCGAAAGCGGCGGCAGCGCGCTGGAGCGGATGCTGAAGTGGTTCAAACGGGAAGCCGCAGCCAGCCGGGATCCGGCTAGCCCCAAATAAAAAGGGCCGGAGGGATCTCTCCCGCCGGCCCTGTTGCCGCCTGAATAGGCGGCTGATCTGTTTACCGGGCCGCTCTGGTATAAGCAGCCCGGAGGTGTTGCTTATTCAGCAGGTGCACTTTCCCCAGCCTTTTCGCGCAGACCGTCACGGTACAGCGCCTTGGCCAGCGACACGCACATCAGGCCCATCACCATGGTGAAAGGCAGCGCGCCGATGATCATCGCGCTTTTCAGCGCCTCCATCGGATCGGCTCCGCCGTTCTGCTTGCCTGCGAACAGCAGGGTGCCGATCACAGCGGTCAGGATCAGGCCCCAAACGATCTTGTGCTTGTTGCCGATGTTCTGATCACCGCCGGACATGATGGTGTTCATCACCAGGATGCCGGAGTCCGCCGAGGTAACCAGGAAGGTCATGATCAGCACAACACACATGATGGTGATGCCCGACAGCAGGCCGCCGTCGATCATGCTTTGCAAGGTCACAAACAGCTTGGCCGTGTTCGACGCGCCGATGATGGCGCCTTCTGCCGCACCGCTGAGTTCCAGGTCGATCGCGGTGCCGCCCAGAATAGCCATCCAGGCAAAGCAGACCATCGCCGGTGCAAACACGCAGCCGATGATGAATTCACGCACCGAACGGCCGCGGGAAATGCGTGCCAGGAACAGGCCGACGAAGGGCGAGAACGCAATCCACCAGGCCCAGTAGAACGTGGTCCAGGCTGACTGCCAGCCGAATTGGCGCTGCGGTTCACCCGCGGCATAGGCCGCCGACAGAACGTCGTCGGACAGGGCAGCCGCTTCGCCTTCCAGACCCGATTTGAAGCCGTCGAAGGAGCCCCAGGCATTGGTCGCACCGCCGCGCAGCGCATCCGCATACGGGGCAGCCTCTGCAGGCAGTGCCGCCGCAAAATCAGCCGCAGGCTGCGGGGTGTAGGGACCGAAGCTCAGCGAAGCGAAATGCAGGATGTAGTCCACAAAGGCCGTCGCATAGGTCGTCATTGCAAACATGAAGGAGCCGAAGACCACGAAGGTCAGCAGCAGGATGAACGACAAAACCAGGTTCAGGTTGGACAGGTACTTCACGCCGCGGCCCACGCCGGACACAGCCGAGATGATCGACAGGCCCATGATGGCAAAGAGACCTGACAGCAGGCCAACAGTGCCGGGTGCCGGCGCGTCGCCGCTCATGTCCATCATCCATTCCATGCCGGTGATGGCATAGACGCCGTCAACAAACTGGCTGACACCGAAACCGATGGTCACAGACACACCCAGGATGGTTGCAACCACGCCCAGCACGTCAACCACATGGCCCGCAATGCCGTTCATCAGCTTGCCGAACAGCGGAGTCAGTGCGGTGCGGATGGTCAGCGGCATATCACGGGTGTAGGCGTAATAGGCCAGCGACAGACCCGTCACCACATAGATCGCCCAGGCATGGAAGCCGTAATGCAGGAACGTGTAGCGGAAGCCGGACTGAATGGCTTCTTCGGTGTTCGGAACCACGTTCTGCGCCAGCACTTCCGGGTTGGAACCCCAAAGGCCAAGCGGCTCAGCGGTGGCAAAAACCATCAGGCCGACGCCCAGACCGGCACCGAACATCATCGAGAACCAGGAAAAATCCGAGAACTCCTTTTGCTCGCCCGGCGTCCCCATGATCCGCTTACCGGTTTGCGGCAATGCGGCGACCACAAACAGGAAAAAGGCGAAGAAGCCGACAATGACGATGTAGAAGGCGTTGAAGTCTTCCAGAATGCGCCCGTTCAGGCTGCCCAGAACGCCGGTGGCGTTGGCCGGCCAGACCAGCGCCCAGAGAACCAAAGCGACCATGATCCCCTTGCTGAGCAAGGCGATCTCAAGACTGTGCCCCTTATAGAAGCCACCGTCGGAGGTGTTAATCTCCAGATCGGTGAAAGGTTGTTTAATTGACATGCGTTTCCTCCCGTTTCGCACGTGCCGCACCGAAGTGCGGATTTTCCGGCGGTTCGCGCAACCGCCGGAGTCTGGCGTCAGCCCATCAGGGCTTTGATCCTGTTCAGCGTTGCTACGCTGACTGCGACGCCATCTGTCCGGGCCTTGATCCGCTTGCCGCGGCGCCCGTCGCCCGGCAGATGTGCGCCAGTCTGCGCACGTACTGCTTCTACGATTCCGACCATTCCGGATCGAAAACTGTCATTTGAGGTGGCAACCGGGTCGATTGCGATGAACATTTGGCCGGTTTTAGGCGGCCCGCCTGCAGTGCCGGAAAACGGCGAGGCGTTGATACCAAGGGTCGCACCGGTCAGGGCTGCGGCCATGATCTCGGTCAGCAGCGCAACACTGACGCCTTTGTAACCGCCCGACGGCGCCATTGACCCCTTAAGGCCCGCATCCGGGTCGGAGGTCGGATTGCCGTCGGCGTCCAGCGCCCAGCCCAGCGGGATCTCCTTGCCTTCGCGGGCGTGTTTCATCACTTCGCTTTTGGCGATGGTGCTGGCGCTTTGGTCGATCAGCAGTTCCGGCTCACCGTCTTCACCCGGCACCGCGACTGAGAACGGATTGGTGCCGACAACAGGTTTCTTACCGCCCGAAGGCGCGATGGAGGCGGGCGCATTGGTAAAGCCCAGCCCCACCAGTCCGGCGCGGGCCAGACGGGCGGTGTGATAGCCCAGCACGCCGCAGTTATAGCTGTTGCGGATCGCCAGAACCGCGACCCCCTGCTCGCGGGCAGCCGGGATCAGCGCCTCGAACCCCATGTCAATCGCGGAATGGGCAAAGCCGGTGGCAGCATCCACCGCCACCACGCCGGGACGCGGACGCGCCAGAGCCGGAACCGCCTGCCCGTCCACCTTGCCGCATTGAACATGCTCGGCATAGATCGGGATATAGGCCAAGCCATGGCTGGCGACGCCATCCGCTTCGGTTGCTGCGGTGGCAACAGCCAGCGGGCGGGCGTTGGCCTCGGATGTGCCCGCCGCCACCAGGGCGCGGAAGGACAGATCCTCGATCTCGGCAAGGGTCAGGGTTTTGGTTTCGGTCATAGCGACGCCTCTTCAGTCGTTGTCAGACAGCCCGGCACCGGCGCCGCGCAATCGCGAAGCTTCGGTGGCGGGCGCATAAGTGCGGTGGGCAAGAACGCCAAGGCGGTCCCAGGCCTCGGCCGGAGCGCTGCCGCGCAAAACCGGCTCCCGGCGGTCGGTCATTTCAGCCGGAGTGGTGAAAGCGACCTTGTCGGCAAGCATCGCTGTGTAGGCGTCGGGAGCGCCCCGCGCGCACAGCTGGCGGCCATCTGTTGCAAGGTAGACACCCGCCCATTCAACAGCGACCGGAGTTTCCAGCCGCAACGCAGCCCCTGCAGCAAAGGGAACCAGCAGCAACGGCACGCAAACACGCTCCATTTCGATCCGGCCCGCATCCATCAGCTGTACCGCGCAGTCGCTTAGGGCGGCGCCGGCAATCAGCGGGCTCATCCGCCCCGACGGGGCGCTCCACACGCCTGTCAGTGCCAAGGGCGCCAGATCCGCGGGCGGCAAACGGTCGTTCATCTCCAGCAGCGCAGCCAGCAGCTCCGCCCCCGGAAAGCCAAAGGAAGAGAGCCAGCGCGTGCCTTTTGCAGCCTCCTCGGCCAATCCCCAGGGAAGGCCGGCGCCACGTGCAGCGCGTTTGCACATTGCTTCGATTTCATTCAGGGAATGGTTCATGCCAGTGCGCCCTCTTCCAGTCTGGGGTAGACCCAGAATTCAGCGTTCTCCTGCGAAAGCTCCTGCGGGTAGGGTGCGTTGCCATACATGCAGATCCGCACCCAGCGGTCAGAGCGGGGATCAAACTGCGTGGCGCCAAAGAAGGCGAGTTTGCAACGCAGCATGTCAATCGGCAGAACGTCGTGCGAGATCGTGTTGTCACGGATCTCGGCATAAGGTGCGCGGCCCGCGATCTGCGCCCGGCGCACCGTATGACGGTATTCAGGATGGCGCAGCAGGAACTCGGCGACGCGGATCTCCCCCTGCCAATGCGCCAGCGCATTGAACAGCGCCGCAGCATCCCGGCCAGGCGCCAGCGGCTGCTCGTATTCCTCCACCGGCTCCTCAAACCGTTCGCCCAGGCGCGGTTCCAGCTTTTCTTCGGACACATACCAGGCGCGGGCCCGGTTTTCCCGTTTCTGCCAGTCTGTACCGATCGCCCATTCATAAATCCGCGTCAGAAGCCCGCGCAGTTCGTCAATGGTCATCGCACCGGCAATCCGGAACGTCGGCGTATTGTCTGCCGCCATGCCGTCGCTCAACTCGTCAATCAGGCTGCCATAGGGTTCCAGCATCATTGAGGCCAGCCATTCCTGGCCTTCCAGAGACAGTGTTTCTTCGGCCCAGCGGTGCATCTGATCCCAGGGCTGGGGACCGCTTAGCACCTGCGGAGTGCTCAGATAGGCGTCGATCTGTTCCAGGTCGTTCCGCAGCCCGGCCAGTTTGCGCACCTGGATCTCATGCTCGGACTGCCACAGGTCAACATTCTTTTTGCTGCGCTGCAAAAGCCGCAGGAACAGAGCGATTTCGTCCTCCGATGCGCTGTCCAGACTGCGGACGGTACGGATTGCATCCTCGCGGGCGGCGATCCAGTTGTTGAACAGAACCGGATGGTTCAGCAGGAACGGCGCCATGCCCAGACCGGTTGAATTGCCGATCCCCAGCGACCGGGCCAGTTCCGGGGCCAGCTGTGCTGCTGTTCGGCCTGCCGCCTTGGCGCGCAGGTCTGCCATATGCTGCACCAGATCGCGCACAAACCAGCGGGTCAGGAAAACCGATAGCATCTCGGCCTGAAAAGGAACCTGGAATTCGGGGCGTTTTGCGATCATCTCGCGGTCCGCAGCACCCAGTTTTCCCGATCCGTAAACGGCTGTGGTCCGCATCAGATAGCCGACGGCATCAAGCTGGGCAGCATCCGGCTGGCGGCCTTCGGACAGGGCGGAAACCACATGTTCCCACAGGCGCACGGACCGGTTTGCGCGCGATACCGAAATCTCGCGCTCGCTGACCCGGCCGGCTTCCTGATAGGGGACATTTTTCGAAAGACGTTCGATGTCTTCGTCCGTCGGGACACCATCGAACAGGGCAAAGGTGGCATCCCACGCAGTTGCAATCACACGATCCGACCGCATTTCAGGCGGCAGATCATGTGCAAAGGCTATTAGAGAATAGGTCCGCGCAGGGCCGGTTGCGGAAAAGACCGCAACGCCGACCCCGTTTTCATCAATATCAAACTTGGGGCGCGAAAAGCTCCAGTTTTCGCGGGCCATGCGCCGTGTCAGAATCCGCATGAAGCTGAGACGGCACTGGTGCAAAGAACCGAGACGGCTAAGGCGCATGACCTGCGCCGGGTCCCGTAATGATATTGATGTCTGCGCGGTTGTTTCCATTTAGGTTATCCTTTGGGGCCAAAGTTTTCGGCAAAGAACCGGTGCCAGTTCCCGCCCATGATGCCGCTGACCTCATCATCGTTCATGCCCGTCGCGCGAAGGCCCTCTTCGATGTTTCCAAAGTCGCGGTTGTCCTTGAACCAGCTTGGCATTTCCGGGAATCCCGGAGCGGCGGCTGATCCTTCGCCGTAGTCGATTTCTTTGCTCCAGCGGCCGACGCGCATCCACTCAACCACGCTGTCGGGCTGATCCTGGCACAGGTCGGTGCCGATGCCGAGGTGTGCCACCCCGTATTTGTCGGCGGTGCGGGCAATCATTTCGCAGAAGCTTTGCAGGGTGCAGGCGCCCTTGTCCTTCAGGTGATGCGGATAGACCGAAAAGCCCAGCATGCCGCCGTGGCCTGTGACCGCGCGGATGACGTCATCCTTTTTGTTGCGCAGGGCCGGCGACCACTCATACGGGTTGGCATGGGTGATGGCGATCGGGCGGGTGGAAATCTCCGCCGCCTCGATGGTGGAACGGTCGGCGGAATGGCTCATGTCCACGACCAGTCCGACGCGGTTCATCTCCTTGATGACCTGTTTGCCCATCCGGGTGATGCCGGGATCCTCGGCCTCGTAACAGCCGGTCGCCAGCAGCGACTGGTTGTTATAGGTGAGCTGCATGAACCGCGCGCCCAGGGTGTGCAGGATCTCGACCAGGCCGATGTCGTCTTCCATCGGCGAGGGATTCTGGAAGCCGAAGAATACCGCGGTGCGGCCGGTTTCGCGGGCCTTGTCGATGTCAGAGGCCCACTGCCCCTTCATGATCAGGTCCGGATACTGCTCGAACCAGCGGTTCCACTTCTCAAAGTTCAGAACCGTTTCGCGGAAGTTCTCGTGATAGGCAATGGTGACTTGGATCGCGTCCACGCCGCCCTCGCGCAGCTGGCGGAATATCTTCTCCGACCAGTTGGCATATTGCAGGCAATCGATACGGTATCCAGTCATTCAAGCACCTCGAATTTCAAAAACCATCGCCCGGCCCCTTGCGGCGGGCAGTATGCGCCCGCCCCACGTGAGGCAGAACGGGCGCGTCCATAAACTGGCAGGCCGGCTGCACGGCGCTGCCAGAGTCGTTTAATCAGACCGGATTGCCGGCGCTGATGTAGGCGGTCTTGACGGTGGTATAGAACTCCGCCGCTGCCTTGCCCTGCTCGCGCGGGCCATAAGAGCTGTCGCCGCGGCCGCCGAACGGCACGTGGTAGTCGGTGCCTGCGGTCGGCAGGTTGACGGTGACAACACCGGTGCGGGCGTTGCGGCGGAAATGGGTGGCGCGGGCCAGCGACTGGGTAACAATGCCCGAGGTCAGGCCGAAGTTAGTGTCGTTCACCACGCTCAGCGCTTCGTCATAGCTGCCAACCTTGATCACGCTGGTCAGCGGCGCGAACATTTCCTCGCGGTTGATGCGCATCTGGTTGTTGGTGTTCAGGAAAACGCCGGGGGACATGTAATAGCCCTCGTGCGGCATCTCCAGCCGCTGGCCGCCGCAGGCGAGTTCGGCGCCTTCGGTTTTGCCCAGATCGACATAGGCCAGGTTCTCGTTCAGCTGCTGCTCGCTGACAACGGGGCCAATTTGCGTGCCTTCTTCCAGGGCGTGGCCAACCTTGTAGGCGCTGGCGCCCGCGACCAGTTTTTCGACAAATTCATCGTGAACCGAAGCATGCACAACCAGACGCGACGACGCGGTGCACTTCTGACCGGTGCTGCCAAAGGCACCGCCAAGCGCGAGGGTCACAGCCAGATCGATATCTGCGTCATCCATAACCGCCAGCGCGTTTTTGGACCCCATCTCCATCTGCACTTTGGTCAGGTTCTGGATGGCTGCGGAGGCGATGCCTTTGCCAACCGGAACCGAACCGGTAAAGGAAATGGCGTTGACCTTGGGGCTTTCCACCAAGCGCTGACCGATCGAGCGGCCCGAGCCCATGACCAGCGAGAACAGACCCTTGGGGATGTCCTGACGGTTGATGATTTCTGTCAGTGCAACAGCCGATGCCGGTGTGATGTTGGCAGGTTTCCAAACTACGGCGTTGCCATAGCACAGCGCCGGCGCAATTTTCCACGACGCGGTTGCGGTCGGGAAATTCCAGGGGCTGATGATGGCAACGGTGCCAACCGCTTCGCGGCGCACGTCGATTTCAACGCCGGGACGTACAGAATCGGCATTTTCGCCCAGCTGACGCAGGCATTCAGCGGCGTAATAGGTGAAGAACTGACCGGCACGGTAGACTTCGCCCTTGCCTTCAGCAAACGGCTTGCCTTCTTCGCGGGACAGCAGGGTGCCCAGCTCCTCGGCGCGGGACATCAGCTCGTTGCCGATGTTCATCAGCACCGCCTGCTTGCGCTCCATGCCATAGGCTTCCCACTCGGCTTGCGCAACTTGCGCCTGGTCCAGCGTTGCCTCCAGCTGATCGGCGCTTGCCTGGGCAAACATGCCGACCAGATCGCTCAGATCCGAAGGGTTGCGGTTTTCGATTTCGCTTTCGCCAGCCAGCCATTCGCCGGCAATCAGGTTCAATTTGGTCACGGAGAAGCCCCAGATGCTGAATTTCAGGTTTACAGCAGGATGGACTTCGGCACCGGCATCAGTCAAACTCAATTAACTGAACGTAACTACAGAATTTCTGAAATCATGGCTTTAAAAATCGAAATGCTGCGTGCGTTTTGCACGGTGGCGCAGACCGGCAACCTGTCAGAGGCGGCCAATCGTCTGGGTCGGACCCAGTCAGCTGTCTCCATGACCCTCAAGCAAATGGAGGACCATCTGGGCAAAAAGCTGTTCGAAGGCGAGCGCAAGAACCAACTGTCATCATTGGGAGAGCAGGTGTTTGAACTGGCCCAGAAACAAGTGCGCCAGTTCGACCAGACCGTGCGAAGCATCGAAATGGCAGCAGAGGCCATTCACGGGCTGATCCGCATCGTCTCGGTGCCTTCAGTTGCGGCGCTGGTGTTCCCGCCGGTGCTGGAGCATATGACCGCCCGCTACCCCGGGCTTAAGGTTGAACTGCGCGATACCGACACCCAGCAGGTGCTGGATGCGCTGGCCGAGGGCAAGGCGGATATCGGCATCGCCTCGGGCTATCACCCGCTGAACGGGGTCAGGGCAGTGCCGCTGTTCGAGGACCGTTTCGGACTGGTCTGCTCTGCCGGGCACCCGCTGTTTCGGCAAGACAGCCCGCCCTCCATTGCGGATGTCACCGGCGCGGGATTTGTCCGCAATGCGCTGTGTGACCTGATCCGCAATGAGCGCTTTGTCGAGGCCAGCAGCGGCGCGGATGTGACCATCCACAACACCCATTCACTGATCACCATGGTGCGCACCGGAAAATGGGTCACGGTTCTGCCGCAAACCGTGGCCCGTTTCATGCCGGAAACCACGGTGTTCCGCCCGATTGCCGACCTGCCGGACAGGCGCGAAGTTTATCTGTATCAGCGCGACCGCTCCCGCTTTGCCGCGCTTACCGCGGAATGCAGTGCGTTCATCCAATCCTGCGACCTGTCCAGCGACCTGCCCGGTTAGAGCAATTGCTTAGGCCGGCCCGGTGGTTCCCCGGATAACCCGCTCCAGCTCACAGCACAGCCTGAAAGGTTCCGGCGCATCGGATGTGATAAAACGGGTAAACTGCGCACCCGCGAGTGTCCCGATCGCCTCTGCCGGGATCCGGACCGTTGACAGGCCGGGTTCAATATCAGCCGAGCCTTTGAAATCGCCGATCCCCATCACCGACAGCTCCTCAGGCACCTTCAGCCCGCGTTTCTGCGCCCCGTACAGCGCGCCCTGGGCAATCACGTCATTGCCGCACAACAGCGCCGTCGGACGGGACGGGCCGGCAAGCAGATCCAAGGCCGCCTGCTTGGCCTGCGCGACACTGTAAGGCGCCTCGGATTTTCTGTCCTGCGGCACGGTGATGCCCGCAGCTTCAAGGGTTTCCAGCACCGCCGACAGCCGGTGCCGCGCCCGGTCATTGCCCTGGGTGTCAGGAAAGATCAGACCGATGTCCCGATGCCCTAGTTCCAGCAGATGCGCCGCTGCCATCCGGCCTGCCTGCCAGTTGTCGGCCCCGACACATGGCAGTTCCGCATCTTCGGCATAATTCCAGATCGCCATCGCCGGAGTTTCCTGCTGCGCGATCAGCCGGGCGGTGGCCTGCGAATGCTCCAGCCCGATCAGCGCCACCCCGTCGACCCGGTGCTCCAGAAACTTGCGCACCATCGCGTACTCGCGCTCCAGATCATACCCGTGCGAGGCCAGCAGCAAGCTGAACCCCTCTTTGCCGATGGCATCCGAAAACGCCTGGATCACCTCGGCAAAAATCGCATGGTTGATTGTTGGCACAACCAGGCCGATAGTGGATGAACGCTTACCGTGCATCGTCTGCGCCGCACGGTTGCGGATATAACCAAGCTTCTGCACTGCGCGGTTGATCTTCTTGCGAGTCGCCGGGCTGACCAGATCGGGGTGATTAAAGGTGCGCGACACCGTGGAGGGAGACACTTTGGCAGCCTTGGCCACCGCGACGATATCGACGTTACCCCTTTGTTTTGAAGCCAAAAAACCCCTCCCGCGATACATTTATGAAAACGTTTGCAATACTATTTTCATGGCCTAACCTGAATTGTCAAGAAACGTGAAAACGGGATCAGCCGGGTTGGGAGGCCCTGAATGGACTTCATATTTTACTTCGGAGACGTCTTCTCGCCGCTGTCCTTTCTGTTGCTTCTGGGCGGCACGATCGGCGGGCTTATCCTGGGCGCAACCCCGGGGCTTTCCCCCACAATGGCAGTGGCGCTGCTGATCCCCTTCACCTTTCATCTGGAGGCCGTGCAGGGTCTGATCCTTCTGGGGGCGGCCTATACCTCCACTGTTGCAGGCGGCGCCGTCAGCGCCATCCTGCTGAAGATCCCCGGCGCGCCGGCCAATATCGCCACCACGCTGGACGGCCACCAGATGGCCAAGCAAGGCCAGGGCGCCAAGGCGCTGCAGCTGTCCTTCCTCGCCTCTGCCGTCGGCGGTATTTTCGGCGTGCTGCTGCTGATCTTCCTGACCCCGCTGCTGGCCGAATGGGCGCTGGCCTTTGGCCCCTCGCATCTGTTCTGGCTGGCGATCCTGGGCGTCACGGTCATCGGCTCGCTCGATTCCGCCTCGGTGGTTAAGGGGTTGCTGTCAGGCTGCATCGGGTTGTGGCTGGCAACCATCGGCTTTGACGACATCATGGGCGCCCAGCGCTTTATCTTCCACCCGTCCCTTGGCGGCGGCATCAACATCATCGCGGCCCTCATCGGCCTGTTTGCCATCCCGCAGGTTCTGACCATGTTCGCCAAGGGCCGCCGCACATCAGGCGCCGAAGTGATCGAGGTGCAAAAACACTCGGTTCTGGACGCAACCAAGGAACTGCTCCGCCGTCCCCTGGCCCTGGGCATCGGCACCATCACCGGTTCGATCATTGGCCTGATCCCTGGTGTGGGCGGCCAGATCGCTGGACTGGTAGCCTATGACCAGACCAAGAAGTTCTCCTCCGAGAAGGAAAAATTCGGCAAGGGCCACAGTGAAGGCGTGATCGCCGCGGAAGCTGCCAACAACGCCATGGTCGGCCCTTCGCTGGTGCCGCTGCTGACCCTGTCAATCCCCGGCAGCCCCACCGCCGCGGTACTGCTGGGCGGGTTGCTGATCCACGGTATCTTTCCGGGGTCCGATCTGTTCGACAATCACCCGGATGTGGCCTGGACCTTCATCAATTCGATGCTGGTGGGCCAGGTTCTGATGTGCCTCTTCGGCCTTTACGTGGCGGGTCTCGCCGCCCGCGTTGCCCAGGTGCCGCAATCGGTGATGGCTGCCATCGTGCTGGCGCTATCGGTCTTCGGCGCCTACTCGGTGCAAAGCTCGATGGGCGACGTCTATGTGATGGCCTGCCTGGGCATCGGCATGTATTTTCTGGAACGGTTCGGCTTTTCCGCCGCACCGCTGGTGCTGGGGCTGATCCTGGGTCCGATCGCGGAATCCAACTTTATCCAGGGCGGCATGATCGCCGACGCCACAGTGGGGCGCGCCAGCTACTTCCTGTCCGGCGGGCTGAACATCTTCCTGATCGCCGTGGTTGTTGCCTCCGTCGCCTATTCAGCCTGGATGGAGCTGCGTAGCCGCCGCTACACCACCAAAGAGGAGGCACAGGCATGAACCGGTCTCAGCATATTTTCGGCTCCGGCCTGGTCCTTGCGGTCGGCATCTGGGTCGCCTGGATCAGCTACACGCAGGCCCCTGCCGAGGCTTTCCTGTTCCCGCGCCTGATTGCCTCGGTGTTTGTGGTGCTGGCCGGCTGGACATTCGGCAAGGCTGTCCTGGGCCTCAGCAAAGTCGGCTCGGGCGTGTCCCGCAGCATGTTCATACAAATGGTGCCAGGGCTGGCGGTGATGCTGATCTATGTCTTCTGGGCTGCCAAGACACTGGGGTTCTATACCGCCACCGCCATCGCCTTTTTCATTCTGCTGTCGATTTACGATCCGGCGCCCCATTCCGAAGCCAGAACCTGGGGCAAACGCGCCCTGATCACCGCCTGTTTTGTTGCCGTGATGTACGGGCTCTTTGCGCTGCTGCTGAGCGTCTACACGCCACGTGAAATTCTGTTCTGACCGTTTGAACGCGGCCCGGAAATGTAAGCGAAATCATAAGGGAGGAGAAGAAAATGAAGAAACTGATTACAGGCGCTGCCATGGCGCTGATGGGCCTGGGCGGAGCCGCCTTGGCCGAGGATTACCCGGAACGCCCGATCATGATGATGGTCTCTTACGGCGCAGGCGGTGCAACTGATTTTCAGGCCCGCATCGTGACCATGACCGCGGGTAACGAAGATGCGCTGGGGATGCCCATCGCCATCATCAACAAGCCGGGTGCCGGTGGCCGTGTTGGCTGGAACTGGTTTGCGACGCAAGCGGATCCGGATGGCTACACGCTGGCCGCCTACAACGTGCCCCACTTCATCGCCCAGTCGATCAAGGGCGGCGTGCAGTATTCCTCCGACAGCTTTGAACCTATCGCCAACTGGGGCGCCGACCCGGCTGTGTTTGTTGTCGCCGCCGACAGCCCCTTCACCTCGATGGCAGATGTGGTTGCCCATGCCACGGAAAACCCAGGCAAGCTGACCTTCTCCGGCGCGGGCCTGTTTGTGGGCCACCACATCGCCGCGCTGCAGATCGAAAAGGCCGCTGGGGTCAAAATGGCCTATATCCCGACCAAGGGCGGCGGTGCCGCAGCGATGAAGGCCGTTATCGCCGGTGAGGTCATGGGCGGGGTAAACAACCTGTCTGACGCCTTCCGTGCGCAGGAGGCGGGCAACGTAAGGATTCTTGGCGTGGCGGACCTGCAGCGCTCGGAGTTCCTGCCTGACGTGCCCACCATGCAGGAGCAGGGGCTGGACGTCGACAATTCCTCGGTCAATTTCCGCGGTGTGATGGTGCCCAAAGGCACCCCGCAAGAGGTGATCGACGAACTCGCCGCTACCGTGCCCGAGATGTTCGCGAACCCCCGCGTGGCCAAGAAGATGCAGGCCGGCGGCTCGCCCATGCACATCATGACCCGTGAGGAGGTCAAGGCGATGTGGGCCGCCCGCGAACAGACGCTCAAGGAACTTCTGGCCGGGCTCTGATCCCGCGCCCCCAGGCCGAAACCCTCCGGGGCAGCGCCCCTGCCCCGGACAATCAATCGAGGAAAGACATGACCGCTCAGGACGCACTCGCCTCTGGCATCGCCGAGGTGGAACAGATCGTGGCGCGCGCACGCACCGCACAAAAGGCATTCGAGGCCCGCGGCAGCCAGGCGCTGTATGACAAGGCAGCCTTGGCGGCAGGCTGGGCTATCATGGAACCCGCCCGCAACCGGTCCCTGGCCAAGCTTGCCGTTGAATCCACCGGCCTGGGCAACGTGCCTGACAAGATCACCAAGAACCACCGCAAAACCCTGGGCCTGCTCCGCGACATTGCAGGCGTTCAGACCCAGGGCATCATCAGCGATGATCCCGCGACCGGCATCACCGAGATCATGCGCCCCATCGGCGTGATCGGCGCCGTGGTTCCCTCGACAAACCCGGCAGCGACGCCTGCCAACAACATCATCAACGCGCTGAAAGGCGGCAATGCCATTGTCGTGGCCCCCTCGCCCAAGGGCGTCGCCTCCTGCGAATTGCTGCTCTCCTATATTCACGCCGAATTCGCCAAGCTCGGGCTGGACCCGGATCTGGTGCAGATGATCCCTGCACCCGGCTCCAAGGCCAAGACCCAGGCGCTGATGGAGACCGCCGACCGGGTAATCTGCACCGGCAGCCAGAACAACGTCCACCGCGCCCAGTCCTGCGGCACCCCTGCCGTGGCCGTGGGGGCCGGCAATGTGTCGGTGATCGTGGACGAGACCGCTGATCTGGCTAGCGCGGCAGCAAAGATCACCGCCTCCAAGACGTTCGATAACGCCACCTCCTGCTCCTCGGAGAATTCGGTTGTGGTGGTGGACGCTGTTTACGACCGGTTTATCGCCGCATTGGCCCAGGAAGGCGGCGCGCTGATCTCCGAGGCTGACTCAGACGGCATCATCGCCAAACTTTGGCCCGACGGCCACCTGAACCGCGAAGTCATTGCACAGGACGCGGACAAGATGCTGGCGGCACTGGACATGGCCGGCCAGGTCCCGGAAGGCACCAAATTCCTGGCGGTGGAGACCAAGGGCATCGGCCCGGATCACCCGCTGTCCGGCGAAAAGCTGAGCCGCATTCTGGCGGTCTACCGCGCCGCCGATTTCGCGGATGCCAAAGCCATCGCCGCCCGGATTCTGGATCACCAGGGCGGCGGCCATTCCATCGGCATCCACACAAGCCAGGACACCCGCGCCATTGAGTTGGGTCGCGAGATGCCCGCCTGCCGGGTGATCGTCAATCAGGCCCATACTTTTGCCACCGGCGGCGCATTCACCAATGGGATGCCGTTTTCGCTGTCGATGGGATGCGGCAGCTGGGGCGGCAATTCGATCGACACCAACCTCCATTGGCGGCATTTCGTGCAAACCACCAAGATCGTGCGCGAAATCGCACCTCGCGAACCGGCATTGGACGACATCTTTGCCAGCTATTGGGCGGAGGCGGGCCAATGATGGAACCGCCCAAAGGAACCATCCGCGACTGGCTGGACAAACGCGCCAAGGACGGCGGCACCGGTTTTGTCTTCCCCGATGGCGCGCCGGATCTCAGCTGGCAAGAACTGCACAGCACGGCTGAGGCCATCGCCCGTTCGCTGACCGCGATGGGCATCGCCAAGGGCGAGAGCATCGCCATCCTGCATCCAAACGGGCGCGAGGCCCTCGAATGCCTGTTCGGGGTGCTCTACGGCGGCTTCCGCGCCACCATGATTAACCTGGTCGCGGGCAACAGCGCCGTCGCCTACGCCCTGCAGCACAGCGGCGCCCGCTTTGCCTTTGTGCATGACAGCCAGACAGACCTGTTCGCGCAGACTGCCGACCTGTCCATCCTCTCCCCATTGGACAGGCAGGCAGTAACTGGCGGGCCACCGGCAGAGCTGCACCCGCTCTCTGCCGGTGACCACGCTTTGCTGATGTATACCTCCGGCACCACCGGGCAGCCCAAGGGGGTGGTGCACAGCCACGCCAGCCTGCTGGCCGGCGGCTGGACCACGGCCATCGCGCATGAGCTGACACCGCAGGACCGCGGTCTGTGCGTGCTGCCAGTCTACCATATCAACGGGTTGTGCGTGACGGTGATGGGCACGCTGATTTCCGGCGGCTCGCTGGCCATGTGCGAGCGTTTCTCGGCCAGCCGCTTCTGGGCGCATGCGGGCTGGTCCAAGGCCACGTGGTTTTCGGTGGTGCCGACCATCATATCGCATCTGCTGCACTCAGAGCTTGATCCCGTTGACAGCACCAGGGCGCGCCTGCGCTTTGGCCGCTCCGCGTCTTCGGCGCTGGCTCCGGACGTGCAGCGCGCGTTTGAGGACCGGTTCGGCATCCCCATCATCGAGACCATGGGCCTGACGGAAACCGCCGCGCAGATCCTGTCCAATCCCCTGCCTCCAGGCACCCGCAAGATCGGCTCCCCCGGCATCGCCTATGGCAACGGCATCGCCGTCCTGGATGCAAACCAGCAGCCGGTCACCGATGGCACCGAGGGCGAACTGGCCGTGCGCGGCCCCAACGTGATGCTGGAATACCTGAACAACCCGGAGGCCACGGCGGGCACCTTCACCGCGGACGGCTGGCTGCGGACCGGTGATCTGGGGCGCATCGACGGAGACGGCTATGTCTTCGTGACTGGCCGCTTGAAAGAGCTGATCATCAAAGGCGGCGAAAACATCGCACCGCGCGAGATTGACGAGGCGCTTTATTCGCACCCCGACGTGATCGAGGCCGCCGCTTTTGCCCGCCCCTGCAAAAGCTACGGTGAAACGGTCGAGGCCGCGGTCAAAATCCGCGACGGCTCCACCCTGACACCGCTGGAGCTGATCGAAATCTGCCAGTCCGTACTGGGCCGGTTCAAATCGCCGGACGAGATCCACATCCTGCCGGACCTGCCCAAAGGGCCGTCAGGAAAGATCCAGCGCAACAAAATCCTTGGGGAGATCACCAACAGCTGAACTCCCCAACATCCCTCGCCCGCAAGATGATAAGAAGGTCAGTTTTTCTGCCTCAATGTTTCGCGCGCGAAACATCCGGTCAGCAGTGCTGACCGGTCCGCCGCGCGGCAGCGCGGCGCCGGGCCCAACGGGCGCGGGGTCTCCGTCAGGAGATCCGGCAACGGGCGGGAGTGCGGCATCGCAACCGCTCACGCCAGATGAAAGGACAAAAACGGTTCTGCCCCGTCCGCGTCACGGATCCAGCGGGCCTTGATCCCGAAAATTTCCGATACCGTATCCGGGTTCAGTGCTTTCTGCGGGGTGCCCAGCGCCACCAGGCGTCCGCCCGACAGCACCGCCACCCGGTCGCACATCAGCGCCTGATTCAGATCGTGCAGTGCCACGACGGTGGTCACCTTCAGGTTCCGGATGCAATTCAGGATCGACAGCTGGTGATGGATATCCAAGTGGTTTGTCGGTTCGTCCAGCAGCAGCAGCCCGGGCCGCTGCGCAAGGGCGCGGGCGATGTGCAGCCGCTGCTGTTCGCCGCCGGACAATGTGGCCCATTCGCGGCTGGAAAAGCCCTCCATTTCCACTGTCCTCAGTGCGTTTTCAACATGCAGGCCGTCTTCGCCGCTCCAGGGTCTTAACGCTGACAGCCAGGGCGTCCGCCCCAGTTCCACCACCGACCGTGCGGTGATGCGCTCGGCAGTATCGGCCTGCTGTTCGACAATCGCGGTCCGCTGGGCGACCTCTCTGCGGGTTAGCTGTGCCAAGGGTTTTTCCGCCAGCAGAACCTCGCCATGCGATGGGCGTGCCAACCCCGCCAGCAGCCGCATCAGCGTGGATTTCCCGGACCCGTTCGGACCGACCAGCGCCAGGGTCTCACCCGGCTGCACCGTCAATGAGACATCAGACAACAGCAGCTTGCCGCGGATGGAGTAAGACAGGCTGCGGGCTTCGATCTTCATCGCGCAGCCCTTCTTCCGCGCACCAGGATCACCGCAAAGGACGGCGCCCCGATCAGGGCTGTGACAACGCCGATGGGCAGCACCTGGCCAGGGATTATGATCCGGGACACGATGTCTGCGCCAATCAGGAACACCGCCCCGGTCAGCGCCGCGGCCGGCATCAGCCTGCGATGCCCGGGACCAACCAGGAACCGCGCCGCATGCGGGATCACCAGGCCGACAAAGCCGATCGAGCCAACGATGGACACCATCACCGCTGTGGTCAGCGCGGTGGCAAAGATCAGGATAACTTGCACCCGCCGCACCGGAATGCCCAGCGAGGCTGCTGAATCGGTGCCAAAGGTAAAGGCATCCAGCGCCCGCGCATGGAACCGGCAGACGACCCAGCCCGCCAGCGCCAGCGGCACTGCCAGCCACACATCCGGCCAGCGCACGCCGCCCATATTGCCCATCAGCCAGAACATGATGCCGCGGGCCTGATCGGCGTTGGCGGATTTGGCGATGATAAAAGCAGTCAGCGCGTTGAACAGCTGCGAGCCTGCAATGCCGGCCAGCACAATTTGCGCTGCCGCAGCGCGGCTGCCGCCGGCCCCGGCGGCCCGGGCCAGCACGGCAACAAAGCCAAAGGCCAGCAGCGCGCCGTTAAAAGCGCCAAAGGACAACGACAGCGCACCGCCGCCAAGCCCTGCAATGGTCACCGCAACCGCCCCGGTCGAGGCGCCGGCGGAAATGCCCAGGATATAGGGATCTGCCAGCGCATTGCGCAGCAACGCCTGCAGCACCACGCCCGCCACCGCCAGCGCCGCCCCGCAGGCCCCCGCCACCAGCGCCCGCGGCAGCCGGTAGCTCCAGATAATGCCTTGATCTATCGGATCAACCGGCAGCGCTGCCCCGGCCAGCTTATTGGCCAGAACCGACAGCACAAGGTCAGGCGCAAGCGCCGTTTCCCCGATCATTGCGCCTGCCAGAACCGCCGCAATCAGCACCGGCAAGGCCAGGCACGCGCCCTTGACGCCCTGCCATGTGATTGCAGCGGCTGCACTCACTGGCTGGTGCCGATCACGCTGAGTTCAGCAGCCAGATCCTCCAGCGCCGGAATGGCACGGATGGTGGCATCCATCGCCTGGGCGTCCATCACAACGATGCGGTTGTTCTTGACTGCATCCATCTGGCTCGCCACCGGATCATTGCGCAGGAAGTCCAGCTTCTTTTCATAGTCATCCGCGGCAAAGCGGCGGCGGTCCATGCGGGCAATCACAATCACCGTCGGATTGGCCTTGGCGATGGTCTCCCAGCCGACCGTTGGCCATTCCTCGTCGGTCTCAACGACATTACGCAGGCCCAGCTGCTGCATCATGTAACCCGGCGCGCCCTTCTGGCCGGCCACAAACGGGTCGCTTTCCATCTCAGGCGACGAGAACCAGAACACGGCAGAGGCATCTTCCAGCGCGACCTGCTGCGCCTTGGCAACCGCCGCAGCCTCGCGCGCCTTGTAATCGGCGACCAGTTCGGCGCCCTTTTCAGCCTCGCCAAAAATCGCCGCCAGTTCCTCGATCCCCTGATACAGGCTGCCGGTGGTGAACATCTGCGTGCGGGTGCCGTCGCCGCCGGTGGTGTTGTCTTTGCCGACGCAATCGGCGGGCATCACATAGGTCGGAATGCCGAGGTCATGAAACTGCTCGCGCTTGGCAACGACGCCTTCCGGGCCGACGTGCCATTCGTACTGCGCTGCCACCAGACCGGGGCGTTTGGCGACCACGCTTTCAAAGCTTGGGTCGTTGTCGGCCAGACGGTCGATCTTGGCATTCATGTCTGCGTATTCGGGCAGCACGTCGTTGAACCAGACCGAGGTGCCCAGCACCTTATCGCCCAGCCCCAGCGCGTAAAGCACTTCGGTCGCCGCCTGGCCAACCGTTACCGAAGACGCTGCCGGCGCCTCGAAGGTGACCGACTGGCCGCAGTTTTCTATGGTCAGCGGAAAGGTTTCGCTGGCCGCCGCAGCCTGTGCGGCAGCGATGAAGGAAAGGCCGATCAGGCCGGAACGCAAAAACATGATATTCGATCTCCATGTGTCAATGACCGGAGAACGGGTGAAAGGGCATTGACCGGTAAGGCTGAGGGTCTGGCCCCCGCTTGCGGCACCGGAAAACGGCGGCGCATCTTACCGGCAACCTCCCCGGACAACCCCGCCCGGTGTCTTTCGGTTTTCACCGGCAGGTCTCCTGACTGGCGGGTCAATGACTGTGCCGTCTTCCCGGACCGTTTTGGCCCAGTGACGTCATGGCACAGCTCTCGCCGCCTACAGTTGCGGGGGCAGTTCCGTTTGGCGCCGGCAGGCACCGCGGATTCCCTCTTAGCCCTTTCGGGACCGGTAATGCGCGGGTAGCGCATCCCTTTCGTTGCGGCAAGAAAAAGTTTTGATGCAGAGGGAATTCTGCAAACCGGGCGCAGCCAGAGCAACTGGGCCGCGTCTTGTCCGGATGACGGCCCTGCCCGGTTATTCGACCACGATCAGATCAGTATCCATCGCCTTGAGCATGTCCTTGATGGCCTGCGGCGGCTGTGCGTCCGTATAGAAGACCTCGAATTTTGTATCCTTGCCGACCGACACCGGTGCGCGCTTGTTGAACTTGTCATGATCGGCCACAACAATCCGGACCTGCGCATTGGCCGCCGCGACACGGGCCAGGTTAGCCTCTTCGAGATCATGCAGCATGAAGCCCAGTTCGGCATTGATCGCCCCGGCCGAAAAGATGGCAAACTGCACGTTCAGCCGCCGCACCAGATCCAGCGCTTCGGCCCCGAAGGCACCGCCGTCATGCGGGCGCAGCTCGCCGCCCGCCAGAAACACCCGGTTGTTGTTGCGCGAGGCCAGCGCATGGGCCACCAGCACGGAATTGGTCACCACAAAGAGGTTTGACCGCTGCCGCAGCTCCTGCGCTACATAGGCGGTGGTGGAGCCGACATCCAAAAAGACCGAATCCCCGTCGCTGATGGTCTTGGCAACCTCGATGGCCAGACGCTGCTTTTCTGAGGCGTGTGTGTCCATCCGGCTTTGCAGCGGCAGCTCGTTCACATCTTCAACCAGATGCACCCCGCCGTGCACCTTGCGGACCGCCTGGGCATCCTCCAGCGTGCGGATATTGCGCCGGATGGTTTCATTGGACACGCCCAGCCTGCCGGCCAGATAGCTGACCCGGCAGGACCCGCCTGCCTGTTGCAGCGCCCGCAGGATTTCTTCTTCGCGCTGATTGGTGGTTTTGCGGCTTTTGGTCATTGGGCCTCCTGTTGTGTTGCTACGCCAGAAAGCCACAAAAAACAACACATGAACCCTCGGATACCGCGCCTGTCCGCCTCAAAACCCGCTTTCCTCGAAGGAATTGTGGTTTATTGTGGTTTTTTATTGACTGATCGGCACAATCGCCGCACCATCATAACAGGCGACGCCAAGAATCGCACAAAATGCCACATATCAGGGAATTCCTTATGCTGAGAAACTTCAACGCTTTGGGAGCCGTGGCGCTGACAGCCGCCGTTTCCGCTTCATCCGCCTGGGCCGCCGAGTCCTCCGACCCGATCAAACTGACTTTGCACGACTGGTCCGGCCAGTTGATCAACACCAAGATCATGGGCAGCATCCTGCAGGAGGCAGGGTATAACATCGAATATGTCCAGGCAGACTATATCGCGCAGTTTGCCGGGCTGAAGACCGGCGATCTGCATCTGGCGATGGAAATCTGGGAGACCACCGGGCGCGAGGCGCTGGACGACGCGACAGCCTCGGGCAAAGTTGTCAATGCCGGCGAAACCGGACTGATGGCGATCGAGGAATGGTGGTACCCCGCCTATATGAAAGACCGCTGCCCCGGCCTGCCCGACTGGCAGGCGCTGAAGGACTGTGCCGAGGAATTCGCAACGGCGGAAACCTCTCCCTACGGGCGCTATGTCGGCGGCCCAGTCACCTGGGGCGGTTTTGACGAAGAACGCGTCGAGGCGCTGGAGCTGGAATTTGAAGTGGTTCACGCAGGCACCGACGCCGCACTGTTTGCCGAACTTGAATCCGCCTATCAGCGCCAGGACCCGATTGTCCTGTGGGTATATGTGCCGCACTGGGCGCCGGCCAAATACGACGGTGAATTCGTGGAGTTCCCGCCCTATTCCGCGGAATGCTACACCGATCCTGCGGCGGGGGTGAACCCGGATCTGGCCTATGATTGCGGCAAACCGCGCGGCCCGATCTGGAAAGCCGCTTGGGCAGGGCTGCCGGAAAAATGGCCGGGCGCCTATCAGATCGTGCAGTCCTACCAGATTACCAACGAAGAGATGAGCGCCATGGTCGGCAAGGCTGATCTGGACGGCGTTGATATCGATACAGTGGTGTCGGATTGGATGGCCGCAAACAAGGACCGCTGGTCCGGTTGGATCAGCAACTGATCTCACTCCCCGGGGCTGCTGCACGCTCTCAGGCAGCCCCGGCCTTTTCCCCTGCCCCGTCAATCAACCCGGCCGCATTCCGCGGACCGGTTCAGGAACCGCATTGATGACCCCCAAGACCAAACTCTCCTGCCGCAATATCTGGAAGCTGTATGGCGCCAATACCACGGCGTTTTTGAACGGCAACCCGTCCCCCAGCGGCGCGGAGATCCGCAAGGCGGGTATTATCGGTGCTGTGCGCGATGCCCGCATCGACATTGCCGAAGGCGAGATATTTATCATCATGGGGCTGTCCGGGTCCGGCAAATCCACTCTGGTGCGCTGCCTGTCGCGGCTGATCGAGCCGACCGGCGGCCAGGTGCTGTTTGACGGCGTGGATCTGCTGACCGCCAGCGCGCGTGAAATGATCGAAATCCGCCGCCACAAGATGGGCATGGTGTTCCAGCACTTTGCCCTGCTGCCGCATCTGACCGTCCTGCAGAACGTGAAGTTCCCGCTGACAGTTCAGGCCGCCCCCAAAGCCGAGGCTGAGGCCAAGGCCCGCGAGGTGGTGGAGCTGGTCGGCCTCAAGGGCCGCGAGGATTATTACCCGCGCGAGCTGTCCGGCGGCCAGCAGCAGCGCGTCGGCATCGCCCGCTCGCTGGTGACGGAACCGGATCTGTGGTTTCTGGACGAACCGTTCTCGGCGCTAGACCCGCTGATCCGCCGCGAGATGCAGGACGAGTTCCTGCGCCTGCAAGCCCGCTTGCACAAAACCATCGTGTTTATCACCCACGACTTTGAGGAAGCCGTGCGCCTGGCCGACCGTATCGCCATCATGAAGGACGGTGAAATCATCCAGATAGCCACGCCCGAGGAACTGGTGCTGAACCCGGCCACGGATTATGTCGCTGAATTCACCCGCCACATCCCGCGCTCCAAAGTGCTGACGGTGGGCGGCATCATGACCCCCGGCACCGGCGGCGAAGGCGACCCGGTGCTGCAATCAGCGCGGGTATCAGACGTGGCCGAACAGATTATCGCAGCGGACACGCCGCGCCCCGTCAGTGACGGCAGCGGCCGGATCGTCGGCAGTATCGGCCGCCAGGCCGTAGCCCGGGTGCTGTTTGGAACGGGGGACGCAGCATGAAGCCGCGCCTGTCGGCACAGGCTGCCACTGCCTGGGGGCTAGTGATGGCCACGATCCTGTTGGGCTGGTTCGGCCGCGACCTGGCCAAGGCGCTGGATGCACGCTGGCTGATCAAATGGCCCTCCGGATGGGTGATCCCGTTCAAAACCCATATCTCCGCAGGCATGACCTGGCTGGTCGAAGACGCGGCCATCGGCCCGGTGTCTTTTACAGATGCCACCCGCGCCCTCGCCTGGCTGATCGAACAGCCGTACGAGCTGATGCTGAGCCTGCTGGCGCATGGGTTTCTATTGGGTTCCGGCCCGGACCAGCAGATCTTGCTACCTGCCATCAGCTGGATTGCCGTCACCGCCGCAGCTGTTGCGCTGGGGCATTACTGCCGCAGCTGGGGGCTGGCGGCGCTGGTCGGGGCCTGTTTTGCCTACCTTGCCGTATTCGGGCAGTGGGACAGTGCCATGGTGACGCTGGCCTCGGTGGTTATCGCGGTGCCGATCGGTGCGGTCGGCGGGCTGCTGGCAGGCATTTGGGCTTACCGCCATCCGCTGGGCGAGCGCATCCTGTCGCCTGTTCTGGACCTGATGCAGACCATTCCGATCTTCGCCTATCTGGTGCCGATCCTGTTCATGTTCGGCTTTGGCCCGGTTTCGGCGCTGGTTGCCACCATAATCTATGCCACCCCGCCGATGATCCGCATCACCATTATGGCGCTGAAGGCGGTGGACCCGGAGATCCTCGACTTCGGCCGCATGGCAGGCACGACACAACGCCAGCTGATGTGGCGGGTGCTGGTGCCCTCGGCCAGCCAAAGCCTGATGGTGGGCGTCAATCAGGTCATCATGCTGTCGCTGAACATGGTGATCATCGCCTCGATGATCGGCGCGGGAGGGCTAGGCTTCGACGTGCTGGCCGCGCTGCGCCGTCTGGATATCGGCGCCGGTTTTGAGGCAGGCATTGCCATTGTGGTGCTGGCCGTCGCCGTGGACCGGCTGAGCCAGGCATTGGCAGAGCGGATGGGCCAGGTTCACCACACGCCGCCCGGAACCTTCGCTGCCCGGCACAAGCGCACGGTGCTGGTGCTGTCCCTGCTGGCGGTCACCTGGGTTCTTGGCCGCTTCTCGCCGTTGCTGCTGGACTATCCGGCCGGCCAGACCATCACCACCGGCGACTTTTGGAACGACACGGTTAAATACCTGAATGTGAATTACTTCGACATGTTTGAGGCCGTGAAGGTGTTCTTCCTCCACTGGTTCATGCTGCCGATCAAGAAGATCCTGCTGGGCCTTCCCTGGCCCTGGGCCATCGCCATGCTGACGCTGCTCGGCTGGCGCGCGGGCGGCTTCGGGCTCGCGCTGCTGTGCGGCGGGCTGTCGCTGCTGATCGTGGTCAGCGGCCTGTGGGCCAAGGCAATGGTGACGGTCTATCTTTGCGGTGCCTCGGTTATCCTGGCCACGCTGATCGGTGTGCCGCTGGGGGTTCTGGCGGCGCTCAACCGGCGCGCAGGCATCGCCATCAACCTGCTGATCGACACGCTGCAGACACTGCCCAGCTTTGTTTACCTGATCCCGGTGGTGATGCTGTTCCGGGTCGGCGATTTCACCGCGCTGATTGCCATTGTGCTCTATGCGCTGGCACCGGCAGTCCGCTATGCGGCCCACGGCATGCGCAGCGTCAGCGGCGAGCTGATCGAGGCGGGGCAGGTCTCGGGCTGCACCAAATGGCAGCTTCTGCGCCTGGTGCGCCTGCCGTTGGCGCTGCCGGAGATCCTGCTGGGCATCAATCAGACCATCATGCTGGCGCTGTCGATGCTGGTGATCACCGCGCTGGTCGGCACCCGCGACCTGGGCCAGGAAGTTTACATTGCGCTGACCAAGGCCGACACCGGCCGCGGCCTGGTGGCAGGTCTTGCCATCGCCTTTATCGCCATCATCGCCGACCGGCTGGTCAATGCCGGTGCCCGCGGCGCCCGCATCCGCTTTGGACTGGAGAGCTGAGCATGAGCCAATCCGATCTGCTGAACCGCATCCGCGCCCTGCCGATCTGGCAAGGTGAAATAGACGTCAAGCCGCTCGACGGCGGTATCACCAATGTGAATTGCCTGGTCGAGGACAGTGCCGGCAAATATGTGGTGCGCGCGGGCGATGACATCCCGCTGCATCAGGTGATGCGCTTTAATGAGCTGGCGGCCAGCCGTGCAGCCCATGCCGCCGGCCTGTCGCCCGCGGTGGTGCACACCCAAGACGGCCTGACGGTGCTGGAGTTCATCGAAAGCCGCACCCTGACTGAAGCGGACGTGCGCGGCCCGGCTATGCTGCCGCGGGTGCTGGAGCTGGTGAAATCCTGCCACCGCGATGTGCCCCGGCACTTGCGCGGCCCGGCACTGGTGTTCTGGGTCTTTCATGTGATCCGCGATTATGCCGCGACGCTGCAGGACCAGAACAGCCCGCATGCGCCGCTGGCGACAGAACTGGCTGGCATCGGCAATGGCCTGGAACAGGCCGCCGGCCCCTTTGACATCGTCTTTGGCCATAACGACCTGCTCTGCGGCAATTTTCTGGACGACGGACAGCGGCTTTGGCTGATCGACTATGACTATGCCGGTTTCAATTCGCCGCTGTTCGATCTGGGCGGGCTCGCCTCTAACAACGGGCTGTCGCAGCAACAGGAACAATGGCTGCTGGAAACCTATTTCGAAGCACCGGTGACGGACGCGCTGCTGCACCGCTACAGCGCCATGAAATGCGCCTCGCTGCTGCGGGAGACCATGTGGAGCATGGTCTCGGAAATCACTTCCGAAATCGACTTTGACTATGCGGCCTACACCGCCGGGAATCTCGCGCGCTTCCGTGCCGCACTTGACGACTTTCAAAACACCTGAGGACTGACATGACCGAACTCCCCTCAACTGCCAAGGCAGTCATCATCGGCGGCGGCATCATCGGCTGCTCAACAGCCTATCACTTGGCCAAACTGGGCTGGACGGATACCGTTCTGCTGGAGCGGAAAAAGCTGACCTCAGGCACCACCTTCCACGCTGCCGGGCTGGTCGGGCAGCTGCGCTCAAACGCCAATATCACCCAGCTCTTGGGCTATTCGGTCGACCTTTACAACAAGATTGAGGAGGAAACCGGCCTGGGCACCGGTTGGAAGATGAACGGCGGGTTGCGGTTGGCCTGCAACGAGGAACGCTGGACCGAAGTGAAGCGTCAGGCCACCACCGCGCATTCCTTTGGTCTGGAGATGGAGCTGCTGACCCCCAAGGAGGCGCTGGACTTGTGGCCGCTGATGGATATCTCCGACGTGATCGGCGCCGCCTTCATGCCCACCGACGGCCAGGCCAACCCGTCCGACATCACCCAGGCGCTGGCCAAAGGCGCGCGGATGGCCGGGGCGAAGATATTTGAGGACACCAAGGTCACCGATATCGAGATCAAGGACGGCAAAATCCGCGCCGTGATCACCGAACATGGCCGGATTGAGTGTGAAAAGGTGATCTGCTGCGCCGGCCAATGGACCCGTACCTTTGCCAAGCGGTTTGGTGTCAACGTGCCGCTGGTGCCGATGGAACACCAGTATATGGTGACCGAGCCGTTCGAGGGCGTGCCGTCCAACCTGCCCACCCTGCGCGACCCGGACCGGCTGACCTATTACAAGGAAGAAGTCGGCGGGCTGGTGATGGGCGGCTACGAGCCGAACCCGATCCCCTGGGCGAGGGACGGCATCCCCCAGGGCTTCCACTACACGCTGCTGGACAGCAATTTCGACCATTTCGAACAGCTGATGGAACAGGCGCTTGGCCGGGTCCCGGCGCTGGAGCATGCCGGTATCAAGACCCTGACCAACGGGCCGGAAAGCTTTACCCCCGACGGTAACTTCATCATCGGCGAGGCGCCGGAGCTGCAGAACTTCTTTGTCGGCGCGGGCTTCAACGCCTTCGGCATCGCCGCGGGCGGCGGTGCAGGCATGGCGCTGGCGGAATGGGTGAAGAACGGCGAGCCGCCGTTCGACCTGTGGTCCGCCGATATCCGCCGCTTTGGCCGCCCGCATTTCGACACCGACTGGGTCCGCACCCGCACGGTCGAGGCTTACGGCAAGCACTACACCATGGCCTGGCCGCATGAGGAACACGACTCCGGCCGCCCCTGCCGCAAGTCGCCGCTTTACGACACGCTCAAACGCCAGAGTGCCTGCTTCGGCGAAAAACTCGGCTGGGAGCGCCCCAACTGGTTCGCCGATACCGCCAAAGGGGAAACGCCCAAGGACGTCTACAGCTTTGGCCGCCAGAACTGGTTCGAGGCGGTGGGCCGCGAACATAAGGCCGTGCGCGAAGCCGCGGTGCTGTTCGACCAGACATCATTCGCCAAATTCGCGCTGAAAGGCCCGGATGCGCTGGCCGCGATGAACTGGATCTGCGCCAATAACGTGGACAAGCCGGTGGGCGCGCTGATCTACACCCAGATGCTGAACAACAAAGGCGGCATCGAATGCGATCTGACCGTGGGCCGGGTGGCGCATGACGAGCTCTACATTGTCACCGGCACCGGCTATGCCACCCATGATTTCGACTGGATCCGCCGCAACATTCCCGACGGCATGAACTGCCAGCTGTTCGACATCACCTCATCGAACGCGGTGCTGTCACTGATGGGGCCGAAGGCGCGCGATATCCTGTCCGCTGTCACCCGCGACGATGTATCAAACGACGGCTTCAAGTTCGGCACTATCCGCACCATCGGCATTGCGGGCTGCCCGGTTCAGGCGCTGCGCGTCACCTATGTGGGTGAGCTGGGCTGGGAGCTGCACCTGCCGGTGGAATACGCCCAGACCGTCTACAATGCGCTGATGGAAGCCGGGCTTCCGCAGGGGCTGATCAACGCCGGTTACCGCGCTATTGAGTCCCTGCGCCTGGAAAAAGGCTACCGCGCATGGGGAGCTGATATCGGGCCGGACCACACCCCGTTTGAAGCCGGGCTGGGCTGGGCAGTGAAGCTGAAGCAGGACATGCCCTTCAAGGGCCGTGCCGCCGCCGAAGCGCAAAAGGCCAAGGGTGTGAAGAAGATGCTCGCCTGCTTTACCGCTGATCCCGGTGTGGTGCTGTTAGGCCGCGAAACCATCTACCGGAATGGCCAGCGCGTCGGCTGGCTCAGCTCGGGCGGCTATGGCTACACGGTGGGGCAATCCATTGGCTACGGCTATATCCGCAACTCAGATGGCGTTGATGCAGAATATGTGCTGAGCGGGGACTACGAACTGGAAGTCGCAACTGAGAGAGTGCCCTGCAAGGTGCAGCTCAGCCCGCTCTACGACCCGTCGATGAGCCGGGTGAAGGCCTGAGGCGGCACGCCTGGGCGGGGCGAAACCACTGGGTTACTGCCCCGCCCGTCCGCGCTGGTTTCGCCGGGACACCCCAGGACACTGGCACATCCCCCGGCTGGCAGGATCAGACTGCGTGCCAGAGCTGGAACAGCAGCCCCGCGGAAAAAGCTCCGCTGAGCGATAGGCCAAGGTACAGCGCAAAGACTTGCGGACGTGCCAGCGCCCACACGGCCATAGCTGCGGGGATCGAGGTCACGCCGCCGGCCACCAGAAAGGCAAGGCCTGCCCCTGGTGCCATACCCTGCTCGATCAGCCCGCCGACCAGCGGCAGCGCCGCATAACCGTTCAGATAGTCCGGGACACCAACCAGCGTTGCTGTAATGATCGGCAGCAGCCCTTCACCGCCCAGGGCGGAGGTCACTGTTTCCGCCGGGATCCAAGCCAGCATCAGGCTTTCCAGAATAAAGGCCAGCAGCAGCCATTTGGCCAGGAACATCGTAGTGGTCCAGGCAGTTGCGGCAAATTTTGCCCGGCGCTCAGCCTCAGTCCAGAATGTCCAGACCACCGGCTTGGGCGCGCGCAGCTTTGCTCCGCCGCAGCCGCCGTTTCCGACACCGTCACGCAACGCATCCTTCAAGGCACCGCTCTGGTTCAGCAAATGGACAACCAAGCCGCCAAAAATGCCAAGGCCCACTGCGGCTGCGGTTTTGGCCACCGCGAATTCAACACCCAAAACTCCGGCGGTCAGAAAGAACATCGAGGGATCCATGATCGGCGACGCCAGCCAGAACGCCATGACGGCGGACAACGGCACCCCCATCGACAGAAGTGCCGCAATAAGCGGGATCACCCCGCAGGAGCAGAACGGCGACAACCCGCCCGCCAGAGCGCCGAGCGCAATCATCAGAAGCGGTTTACCGGTAAAAGCCTTGGCAACCAGATTGTCCGCGCCAGTAGCGCCAGCCCAGGCCGCGATGGCAATGGAGAACAGCAGATAAGGTGCCGTATGCGCCAGCGCGGCCCCGGCAAAGACAGCATTGCCTGCAGATTGCGCCGGATCAAAAATGGCCAGCAGCAGCAGGATTGCGGCGGAGGCGAACCAGACCCGCTGCTGCTGGAAGAACCGCCAGACGGATGCGCCTGGTCTTGGGGGAATGTTTGTTGCGTTTGCCATTTTCATATCACCGGTTTTATAGTTTTTTCAGATCGCAGAAAAGAACTGTTCACCTCATGCGACCTCCTCCTTGGCAGACAGGGTCACGCCCGTGCAGCATTCGGATGTCAGGAAATTCACCACGCCCAGCATGACGGGGTAATCAACCCGGTTGAACACTTCACGCCCGCGCTTTTCCTGCACAACCAGCCTGGCATCCACCAATGCCGACAGATGATGTGCCAGCGTGGAGGGCGCCAAACCCAAATGTTCGGCAATCTCGCCGACCCGCAGCCCGTCCTCGCCTGCTTTGACCAGCAGGCGGAAGATGGCCAGACGGGCATCGTGGCCAAGGGCAGCAAGGGCGCGGGCGTTGTGGCTTGATATTGTCATGACGTCAAAATAACTACAAAACCGGTTATGTCAAGATGTGGACTATCACAAAGCATAAGCAATCTGCACCGCATACAGGGTCCGCCTTCCCTGCCCGCCACTCTGCGGCGGCGTCAGGCCATGTGCAAAGCCACGGCCTGACGGCTGGTTTACGCGGCCTAGCTGTTGGGCCGCACGCGGGCTGCGGTTTTGTTGGCAAAGGCCTCCAGCCGTTCACGCGCCGCCGGCTGCGTGTTCACAACGCCGGCCACGACGGCTTCGGCATAAGCCGCATCCATGCCCGACATGTTGTTCAAATGGCTGATCGCCGAACAGATGGCATAGTTGGTCAGCGGCAGGTTTTGCGCGACCTTATCGGCAAGCTCGACCGCTTTGTCGAAACTGGACCCTTCGGTAATGTATTGCGCCAGCCCCAGATCGACCGCTTCCTGCCCCTGATACACCCGGCCCGTCAGGATCATGTCAATCATCCGGTATTTGCCGATCATGTCGGACACCCGGATGGTGGCGCCGCCGCCGGTAAAAATGCCGCGCTGGCCTTCGGGAAGCGCAAAATAAGTGGTCTGATCCATCACCCGGACATGGGCCGCGCTGGCCAATTCCAGCCCGCCGCCGACAACCGCCCCCTGAAGGGCAGCAATGATCGGAACCCCGCCGTATTCCATCTTGTTAAAGGCCTCGTGCCAGCGCAGGCAGACATGCATGAAGTCATCCGGGCTGCGGTCTTCCTTCCAGTGCTCCACCAGATCAAGGCCAGCACAGAAATGGTCGCCCGCGCCTGCCAGCACCACTGCCTTTACGCCATTGCGATGCGCACCGCTGAAAAAGCAGATGAGTTCCTCAATCGTGGCGGCATCCAGCGCATTTCGCTTGGACGGCCGGTTGAGCGAGACAATAAAGACACCATTGTCCCGCTGTTCGATGGCGAGCTTTTCATAGGTTTGCGAACTGGCAGCTTGCGACATTGTTCTGGCCTTTTCCTTACTGTCCGGCCCCTGTCCAGGCCGGGAATTTCCATTGTTCAGATTTCGAAACCGGCATCGAACAGGCTTTTGCTGCCGTCGATGATCCGGGCGCTTTCGGTTCCGCATTCCACAAGAATATGCTGTGCGTAAAACACTGCGGTAGCGATTTTCTGCGTCATAAAGGCTGTGTCTTCGCCCTGCTCCAGCTTGGATTCAGCAACAAGGACCGACCTGCCCAGCTGCCAGCCCGAGGCAAGATTGCCTGCCAGCATCAGAAAGGGAACACCGCCGGCATAGGCCGCATTGGGGTCGTTGGGCGCGGTCTCCAGAAGCCAGGCAAGGCTGGCCTCAAACGCGCGGCGCGCCTGCCCCAGCCGGTCTGCAACCAGCTGCGCCTTCGCGCTGCCCTTGCGCAAGTCCGCCTCAACCGACAGGATCAGGCCGGCAAAGCGGCGGGCGGTCTTGCCACCGTCCCGCAGCACTTTACGGCCCAGCAGATCATTGGCCTGGATCGCCGTCGTGCCCTCGTAGATCGGCAGGATCCTGGCATCCCGGTAAAATTGCGCAACCCCGGTTTCTTCGATGAACCCCATGCCGCCATGAACCTGCAGGCCCATTGAGGTGACCTCCACAGACCGTTCCGTGCAGTACCCTTTGACCAGCGGCACCAGAAATTCGGCCATCTCCGACGCCTCGCGGGCCTGTTCGACCTCGGCGTGCTGCGCCAGATCAAGCCATCCTGCAGTGGCCATCGCCAAAGCCCGCCCGCCTTCGACCAAGGCCCGCATCCGCAGCAGCAATCGCCGCACATCCGGATGCTGAAGGATCGGCACAGCCTCCTTGGAGCTGCCGTCAACCGGGCGGCTCTGCACCCGCTCCTGCGCATAGCGCAAGGCGTGCTGATACGCGCGTTCCGATACGGCAACCCCCTGCACGCCCACAGAAAACCGGGCGGCCCGCATCATCACGAACATATATTCAAGGCCCCGGTTTTCCTCTCCCACCAGAAAACCGGTGGCGCCGTCAAATTCCAGAACCGCGGTCGGGCTCGCCCTGACGCCCAATTTATGCTCAATACTGACACATTGGACGGTATTGTGCCGGCCAAGCGATCCGTCTTCTTGGATCAGGAATTTGGGCACAATGAACAGGCTCAGCCCCTTTGGGCCGGCCGGGGCATCAGGCGTTCTCGCCAAAACAAGATGAACGATGTTTTCGGTCAGGCTGTGCGCGCCATAGGTGATGAAAATCTTTGTTCCGCTGATCGAATACGCACCATCCGCACCCGGTTCCGCCTTGCACCGCACGCGCCCCAGATCACTGCCCGCCTGGGGTTCTGTCAGGTTCATGGTGCCGGACCATCGGCCGGAAATCATCGGCTCGAGGTATCGCTTTTTCTGCGCGCCGGAGCCGGTAAGCAACAGCGCCTCAACCGCCCCGTCGGTTAAAAGCGGGCACAGCCCGAAACTCATATCCGCTGCGTTCAGAATCTCAGTCGCGGCGGCCCCTGCGGCCCGCGGCAACCCCATCCCGCCAAACTCCTCCGGGTGCGGCAGGCTTTGCCAGCCCATCCCGGCGTATTGTGCATAAGCCTGCAGGTATGGCTCGGGCATCACGACATTTTCACCGTCGAACCGCGCACCGGTGTCGTCTCCGGAGCCAGAAAGCGGAGCAACCACGTCCGAGCAAAAGCGCCCGAACCCTTCCAGCGCAGCCTGGACATCCCCGGTTTCGATCCCGGCATAAGCCGCCAGAGATGCAACCCCGGGCCAGTCAGACAAATGCTCGATATTGAACATGATATCGCGAACCGGCGCCTGATAGGTCATTTTGCTGCTCCGAATTTGGGTTCCTTCACGCCAACTACGTGTAGATTGAGAAGGATTCCACGTCCAGATGGGACAAAACCCTTTCCAAAAGTGACAACTGGCACTGGCAATCAATGAAATGGCCGGTTCGGACCCCTTTAGGGGCGTTTTGCAGAACTCCCTCTTGAGGCCTGGCTCCCCCTTTCCCCTCTGAACTTAGGCGACGCGGACGATCTCGGCGGTACCGAGTGCGATGCGGATGTGGATTCCGGTGGCTTGGCGGTCAGGATCTCTTGCGGCTATGCGCTCGCCGAATGCCTTCAAGCAGCGCATCTTTGCCTCGACCCGGCTCCGGGCGTGGTATCCCGTCCAGCGCTTCCGGAAGGCCCGGCCGTAGTGCCGGGTGGCGCGCAAGGTTTCGTTTCTGACCTGTGCCGCCGGGCAGTTTTCTTTCCACGGCTAGCCATTCTTGCGGATAGGGATAATCGGGGCGGCCCCACGCTCGATCAAGGCGGAGTGGCAACGGCGCGTGTCATAGGCTCCGTCTGCGGTCACGCTGCTGATCTCTTCGTCCTTCGGACTCTGATCGAGCAGTTCCGGCAGGACCGGGCTGTCCACTGCCCGGCAGTGGTTTTCGCAGCATAACCACGAGAGGGGCCGTCGTGGCTGGGGGTGAATTCCCTCTCCTCAAATTTGCTTTGCAATTCGCCTGCCGGACAAGGGACAGCACGGATGTCAGACGTGGCAGCATCCATCGCAAGATGCACTTTGCGCCCCTTTCATTGATTGCTCTGCAATCAACTGCCGGGCAGCGATTGGCGCCGGTGGGCGATAGCCCAGAGCACTATGAGGGCGTTTGGTGTTGTCGTGTTTCCTCCATTCTTCGATGAGGATTTGCGCCTCGCGCAGGCTGTAGAAGATATCGCCGTTCAAGAACTCGTCCCTGAACCGTGCGTTGAAGCTCTCGCAATATCCGTTCCCCCATGGAGACCCTGGTTCGATGTATGCGGTCTTCGCGCCAACAGCCTTGGTCCAGTTCTGGACGGCCTGAGCAACAAACTCCGGACCGTTGTCTGAACGAATGAACGACGGCACCCCGCGCAGAATGAACAGGCCGCTCAAGACATCGATGACGGTGCCTGAGTTCAGCTTGCGATCCACACGGATGGCAAGACACTCCCGACTGTACGCGTCGATGATGGCGTCCGAGAAACCTGCAGCATCATCGATGTTGCTGCCGGTGACCTCGATGGCCCGGACTTCCAGCGTTTCCTCATCGATTCCGATATGCATCTTGCGCCAGAGGCGCCGCTTGGGGCCTCCGTGCTTGCGCGTTTGTCGGGAAAACAGTCCCCCGGACTGTTTTCTGATCCTCCGCACTCCACTCACCTTCGCCTTCGGCCTTGATGCCGGTGCTGTCCGCTGCCCGGCAGTGCATCACGCAGTGATGTCACGAGAGGGGATCAGAAGGTTCAGCGGGCCCGCGCCACCGCGGAACGGGATACTCACGTTCCGCTTCCGCTGCCGACGGCACAGGGTGCTGAAGTCCGGCACGGCCCAGTCCAGACCGACCAGCCGCAGAAGGCTTTGCACGAAGCCCGTCGTCTGCCTCAGTAGCAACCCGAACAGTACTTTCAGGGTTAGACAGGTTTGGATCGCGGCGTTGCTGAATTGGCACCGGCGACCGCGCTTGCCAGTCGGCGGCGGCGTCCAGATCATCCTCGGATCAAACCAGATGGTCAGAGATCCGCGTTGCTTCAGTGCTTCATTGTAAGACGACCAGTTCGTGGTCTTGTATCTCGTAGCGGCCCAACTGCTCATGCATCCCAGCTACCACGCTGGATTCACGCAGTGAATCCCTCACCCGATTTGTGCAACAAGGCCAGCAAGCGATATCCCTACTTCTGGTGCCAGACACGTGATTGCTCTGAGTACCGCAAGAATATCCGCGCTGAGAAAGTTGAAGCTGGATTTCAAGAAGTTCTGAGCGCCATGACGCCAACTGAAAATGTTCTCCCAGTGGCGATGTCGATGCTGAACGACGCATCAAGCCAGCGCGATGAACAAACCAAACAGGCCAAAACTGCTCTGAAACGCAAAATCACTGAGCTGGACAAGCAGCAGGACACCATAGTGGAGAGATTGGTCGAAACATCTAACCCAAAGGTCATCGCAGCACTCGAAACCAAGATTGCAAAGCTGGATGAAGACAAGCTGCGCCTGAGTGACAAAATCACGCAAAACACCAAACCGAAAGCGAGCATGGGTCAGATTTTCGAACTTTTGCGAGACTTCCTGTCAAACCCTTGGAATATATACGATAAAGGGCCACTAGCAGTGAAGAAAACCATCCTCAAAACGGCATTCAAAGCACCCTTGGCCTATGACCGCCAAAACGGATTTCGAACTCCGCAAGTGTCTGTAATATTTGAGTTTTTAGGATTTTTTACGTCTGAATATAAAATGGTGCGGTCGAGAAGACTCGAACTTCCACTCCGGTTAAGGAACAGCGACCTCAACGCTGCGCGTCTACCAATTCCGCCACGACCGCACTGTCTTAGGCTTGGTGTCGAGGCGTATAGACTAGCCCGGATGCGATGTGAAGCTGAAAATCATCTTTTTTGAACAGAATATGCACCCCGGCAGGCCGCGCAGCATAAGCGTTGGAAAACAGCCGGGTATCCGGCTGCCTCCGGTTTCTCAGCACCCCTTGGGAGCAGCCTCAGTTGCCCTGGGCTGCCAGCTGGCGGCGCAGCACCATCTCGCCCGACATCTGGTCATAATAAGCCGGGAACTGATTGTGATTCACGGTGGCGGCCAGATCCTGCACATCCCGGCGCACCTGTTTGGCCAGCTGGTGCAGCGTCATGCCCGGCTGGTTCAGGCGCGACAGCAGCGCGCGGGTGAACACCGAATTCGGATTGGCGTCATTGTCCGACAGCCGGTCCAGCGCGGTTTGCCCTGCCCCGGCGGAATACAGAATAAAGGCGCCCTCCGGCGGCTCCATCCGCACCAGGCCGCGGGTGCCGCCGACCGAACGCTGGCCGTCCTTCGGGAACGGATTGTTGCGGCAGGCGTCCAGGATCATGATCGTAGATCGCGCGCCCTTGCGCTGAAAGGTGCCAAGCACCCGGTCAGCGGCAATGCTTTCCCCGGTCAGGAAGCTCTCATCGCCGAAATTCACCATCGGCACATCGGAAGGCAGCAAGTAATTGCGCCCGTCGACCTCAACCCCGTGGCCGGCAAAGTAGAACAGAACTTCATCCCCCGGCTTGATCTGGTTGGCAAAGGCCGAGACCGCGCTGTTAATGTCGCGGCGGCCTGCGTCGTACAGCGTGGTCACCTCAAATCCGAGCGCCCCAAGCGTATTGCTGACCGCCAGGGCATCATTGCGCGCCTTTTGCAAGGCGGCGAGGTTCTGATAGCCGTCGACACCGATCACCAATGCGCGGCGGCTGATCAGCGGTGCGGCACTATCGTTTTGCGGCAACAGGACCGGTGTTGCTGCGGTGCCGCTGTTCTGGACAACCGCGCCGTTCTGGATCAGCGCCTGCCCCTGTGCAGCGGCCATTACCTGCCCCTGCTGCACGAACTGGCCCTGCTGCTGGCCTTGCGGCACAAATTGGCCTTGCACTTGTGACCGCGGCACGAACTGCCCTTGCAGGCCCTGAAACTGAGGCTGCTGCGGAATTCCGTATGTCTGGGCGGTGGCTGCAAACCCCATCTGTTGCTGGCCGTATTGCTGCTGCGCGCTCTGCCCGTACTGCTGCGGCACGCCATAGGTGCCGGTGCTGTTCCCGGCCATGGTGGCCTGGGGCAGGCCATAGGGCTGCTGCGGCTGAGGTTGCGGCGCCATCCGCTCGGCCAGGTAGATCTTCAGCAGCCCGCGCGGCCCGTCGGGATGTGCCATCGCTTGCTGGCTGGCGAGATAGCCGCTGGTTTGCGCCCGCTGAAAGGAATGGATCAGCAGATCTTTCTCGAAATCATTCAGCTGCCCGCTGACCGGATAGCCAAGGTAAGCCTGATAGGTGGAAACAGCCTCGCGCGTTTTACGGCCCAGCTGCCCGTCAACTGCGCCTGCAGGGAAGCCGAAGTAATTCAGCGATTCCTGAATTTGGCGGCCTTCCTGCGTGGACGGCAGCCGGGAACGCCGGGGCGCCTTGCCCCCCGAGCGCCGCTGATTCTTGGACAGAGCGCCGCCGATGATACCGCCAAGGATGGCACCGGCAGCAAAGTCGCCCGCATCAGCAGAAACACGGGCAGCCGGCGTCAACGCCAGCGAAGAACAGATAATGAATTTGGAAAGCAGCTTGAATCGCATAAACAACCCCTAAGACAATGCACTTTTTGATTGCATCAATTGCATTCAAGACCGCGCGGTGTCAAAGGCAGAAATCCAGCATTTAATGGAAAAACCCGGCCACAGCTGCCAGGACGCCCCAGGGTACTGGCAGTAAAGAAATTCTACGCAAAAAAGTGGCCGGCAATTCTGCCGGCCACTTGCATTCAACAGCTGCGGCAAACAGCGGTCAGTCAGTGGAGAACGACGGCAGGGCCGTACTGCCGGAGGCCTGCACCGGCTGCACCCGGCCGCCTGCCAGCTTGGCCGAAGCTGTCTTGATCAGCTCTGCCCGCTCAGGCTGTCCGGGGGCAAAGACAGGTGTCGCGCCGCCTTCCAGCGAGATCACGGCCATGCCGTACCAGTCCTGCGCCCGCTCTGCCGTAACCGGCGCGCCAAAGCCAAGCGCCAGATGGTGGCCGATCAGCTCAGCATAGGGACGCTGGCCGGTGCCGGTCAGGATCAGCGCAGCACCCAGCGCCACGTCCATGTCATCGCGGCGGTAGCCGGAGAACAGGCAGATCCCGGCGGTATTGGCCAGCTGCTCCAGCGACATGCCGGATTGCAGCACGAACTTCTGCACATCACCCATCACTTCGCCGCTGCCCGCGGTTCCCAGCTTGGCCAGGAAAGGCTGCACAGCCGGGCCGAATGCATCGCATTGGCTGTCGATCTGTGCTTGCGAAACACTCTGAACCTTGCCGGCCCGGGTCTCGCCCGCATTGATGGCATAGGTGCGGGCCAGACAGAATTGTTCGCCCAGCGCCAGCTCCGGATCAGTCATGCTTGCCGCCGTCATGAAGCCGCCGTTGGAGCTGGTCAGCAGGCTGACCTTGCTGCAATAGCTGGTGAGCGAGGCGCTTTGCGCCGGCTGGTCAAACAGGGTGATGCCGCCCAGCGAGGCGCTTTCCTGCCCGGCAAAGGCTGTCACTGTGCTGCGGTTTTGCTGCGCCGCTTGGACCGGAGCGGTTTCTCCCGTATCCGCCATCCTGCAGGTGCCCTGATGGCAGGCAAAACTGGCGGGTGTCACGCCGCGCGCCAAGAAGTCATTGCGCTGATAGCCTTGCGGGGTGGAGGCAAACACCATCACCGAGCAATTCGAAGCACCGCACCAGAAGGAGGAGCCGGAGACCGAAGTGTCGAGCACATAATCGTTCCGGCCATCGCCGTTCAGATCCGCCAGCTGCATAAAGCCGGTGCGCTGCAGCAGCTGTTCCCCGGTCGGCTCGGAGCTGGCGGCGATCTCATCCACCGCTTGGCTGACTTCGGGCGGCAACCCGCCGTAGCCGCCATAGCCGCTCCCTGCGGTCCGGACACCCGCGGCTTCATCCCGCCAGCTGTGCAGCAATCCCCGCACTCCGTTGGGGCCTTGCATCGCCTTGATCACCTGCGGGCCACCGATTTGCGCCCGGCTGTAGGAACTGACCAGGAAATTGCGTTCATACGGGGCCAGATAGCCGGTGGCCGGATAGCCCATGTGAACCTGATACTGGGAAACGGCCGCGCGGGACCGCCTGCCCAGCACCCCGTCCGGCGTGCCGGAATGGAAACCGAAGTAATTCAAGGCAACCTGGGTTTCACGGTTTTGCGCCCTGGTTGCGGAACTTGCCGGCGCCCGGCGGTAGGTGGTGGCGCGGCGCTGGCGTTGTTTATTCCTGTGAACTTCATTGACAATAACACCGCCAATCACCCCTCCGACAATTGCGGCGCCCAAATCGCTCGCAGTCGCAGGGCTGGTGAATGACGTTGCCAGAAAAGCGGCCGTCAATGCCGGCTTAAGCGGCTTGGAAAGCATGATACTCGCCCCCTATGGATACTAACAATGGAATCAGGATACCCCACTGTCAGGGCTGCCACCTAGGGATTTTACGACCTCTTTACCGGCGGGCCTCCAAGGCGGGACGGAAAAGGACGGCAGAAACCATGGTTGAATGGATCGCATCGGACGGTCTTGTTGAATATGATCAAGCGGTTGCCTTCATGGAGGAGCGCGCGGCCTTAATCGCTGCGGGCACCGCGGAAGAATGCATCTGGCTGGTCGAACATCCGCCGCTTTACACCGCCGGCACCTCAGCCAAGCGCGAGGATCTGACCGATCCGGACCGTTTCCCGGTCTATGACAGCAAACGCGGCGGCCAGTACACCTATCACGGGCCGGGCCAGCGGGTGGTCTATGTGATGCTGAATGTGGGCGCGCGCGGCCATGACGTGCGCCGGTTCGTGCAGCAGCTGGAAAGCTGGGTGATCGCCGCATTGGATGAGTTCAACATCAAGGGCCATATCCGCGACGGCCGGGTCGGCGTCTGGGTCGAACGCCCGGACAAGCCGCAAACCGCGGCGGGCGGCATGGCCGAGGACAAGATCGCCGCCATCGGCATCCGCCTGCGTAAATGGGTCAGCTTCCACGGCATCTCGATCAACGTCGAGCCGGAGCTGGAGCATTTCACCGGCATCGTGCCCTGCGGCATCACCGAATACGGGGTGACCAGCCTGGTGGACCTGGGATTGCCGGTCACCATGGCGGATGTGGACGTTGCCCTGAAGCGCAGCTTTGAACATGTGTTTGGCGGCTAACCCTTGCCCTGCGCCGCCGAAACGCAGTCCTGCAGCGCTGTCAGCACCAGTTCCGGAAGGATGTAAAACAGCAGCGCTCCCGCCTCCTGGCTGACACAGAGCTGAGCGTTTTGCTGACCGCCGAAAGTATCGCGGATATCGGACAGCGGCGCGACGTGGTCCTCGCCGCCATGCACAAAAACCGCCCGCGTACGCTGTTTCAGCGCCATCTTCTGCGTCCCCTGCCGAATCATCTGCACATCTGCCAGAAAGCCGGCACCGCCCTGCTGCCGGAACAGCAGCTGGCTTTGCTTAAGCAGCGGCAGCAGGTCCAGCTGATCCAGCATGGCCCTTTCCCGGCTGTTGCGCGCAGTCTGAAACTTCAGCAGCGCCTTGTGCCCGTACCAGTGCAAGGCGCCTGACCAGGCCTTCATCAGCACCGGCAGCATCCAGCGGGCACGGGCGGCGGAAAAGGCAACCAGCCAGGCATAACCGCTAAGTCCGGAGAACTGCCGCGGCGAGGTAATTGTACAATTCGAGGCGACAGCCACCAGCCCGGAGATCCTGCTGTGCAGCCGGTTGGCCGCCGCGCAGCCGTACAACGCGCCGCCACGGTGGCTGAGCAATACCGGTCTTTGCAGATTTTCGCGGGTGATCAGCGCATCCAGCTGTTGCACAAAGGCATCCGCCGGGTCCTGCCCCCGCTGCAGCGGCGCCGAGCCGCCGTAGCCCGCGCGCATCGGCGCATAGACCCGGAACCCCAGGGTCCTAAGCTGCGGCTGCAGGCGCTGCAGCGGTACGATCCCGTCCAGCACCCCGTGCACAAAAATAACCGGCTGTCCGGTTTCCGCACCAAACCGGAAAAACTGGCTGCGCCGCCCGGTTTTGTCCTCAATCTCCTCAGAAGGCGGCAGCAGCTCACCCCGGGCAATTTTCATGTCCCGCACATGCTCGTTGATCAGGAATGCGGCCAGCCGGATCAACTCGGCTGTCCCCGGCGCTCCGGCCCTTGCTGCAATCTGTTCCAGCTCCGCTGCCACCCGGCCGCCGGCGCCGCTCATCACCGTCTTCAGCGGGTCAAGATCAGATTTCTGCAGTCCGAAAGCAGACGCCACGGGGCCTGCGGCCTCTGCGCTCCATTCGCAATCCAGCCGCTCTGCCATGACGGCCGCGGCAGGGCCGCCTGCCCCCTCCAGCCGGACGGGGCGGCATAAAAACCGCTCGCCCGGGCGGCCGGTGCCGAGAAGCAGAACGTCCTGCCAGGAAAACTCCCCCTCGCGCACCTGCTCCAGAAAGATGCTCCACCGGTCTGTTGCGGCCCGCGTCAGCCCCATGGCTGCGGCAAGATCGCCGCCGCTGACAAGCTGCCGGGCAGCGCGCTGCGACGCATTCAGCAGGCGCCCCTCGGAGCCGCCACCAGCCAACAGCCAGAAGCGGCAGCACTCGCCCGAGTATTCACCGGGGTGCGGCCGCCCTGACCGCTCCCACTGCTGTTCCTGGATCTGTGCCGCCCGCGAGAAATGCGCCTTGAGTGCCGGCACGGGCCTGGGCTGCCCAAAGGCGCGCCAGCGTCCATTGCCCTCTCCGGCGTCCCTCCCGGTTGGCGGACCAGCAGAAAACCGGTCGAATTGCTCCGCCCGGATCATCGTTTCATAAATTGCGGCAACAACCTGGTCCTGCGACAAGGTCTGCGCGCGGCACAAGAGCGTCACTTCGCTCCCTCCAATACTGCTTTCCGCGTCAATGCGACGGCGCGCCCTGCAAGCATACGTTCCGGCACGGGCGTTTTGCCCGCATGTTTCAGGCTGTCAGCCTGGCAACTGAAAATTCCCGGCTGATGCCGCCCCAATCCGGGCTGGCATACCGTGCCGGTCCACCCAATTCTTGGGTTCCCATACACTTGGGCGCGGGCGCCCTCTTTGACCTACAACTAATTTGCGAAACAGCTATGATCAAATTCAACTAAAATTCAACATTTATTTCGAATGCACAAATTCACATTGAAATCACCGCTCTAATTACAGAGGTGATTTCATTTTCTCAAAGGTCCTGCCGCCAAGCCTGCATCAATGTCCGGCGAGTGCTGCGCGGATCTGTTCCGCCTGCGCCTGGATCAGCGCCTGATCCCCCATCGTTCCCGGCGGGCGCAGCCGGTCGCCCTCTTTGCGCGGCAGCACATGCATATGCAGGTGAAACACTTCCTGCCCGCCCGCGGCCTCGTTGAACTGCTGCACGGTCACCCCGTCCGCGCCAAAGGCCCTGATCACCGCATGCGACAGTTTCTGCACCGTCTGCATCACCGCTGCCATCTGCGCAGGGCTGGCGTCCAGCAGGTTGCGGCACGGGGTTTTCGGGATCACCAGAAGATGCCCGTCGCTGCGCGGCATGATATCCATGAAGGCCAGCGTATCGTCATCTTCATAGACACGGGCCGAGGGAATCTCACCGCGCAACAGCTTGGCAAAGATATTATCGGGATCATAAGCGGGCATGCGTCCGGCCTCCTGATTTTGGCATTGTTCCGGTTGTGCGCGCGCCGTGCGGCCAGGTCAAGCACTCCGGGGCGATGCAGCTTTGCCTGGCATTCAAGCCCCTGCGGCAATAAATCTTGATCCAGATCAAACTCCGCCATTGAAGGCCCCGGCACGCCATTCTAATACTCCAAGGAATCCAGGCCGCCCGGAGTCCGTCTCCGGGGGCCTTTCGTTATGCAGCAGGAGGCACATAATGGCAGACGCAGCCATTCATGGTCACGGCCACGAGGACGAGCGGGGCTTTTTTACCCGCTGGTTCATGAGCACGAACCATAAAGACATCGGCATTCTCTACCTCATCGTTTCGGCGTTTGCAGGTCTCATCTCTGTCATCTTCACCGTCTACATGCGGCTTGAGCTGATGGATCCCGGCGTTCAGTACATGTGCCTCGAGGGCGCGCGCATGTTCGCAGACGCCTCTGCGGAATGCACCCCGAACGGCCATCTCTGGAACGTGATGATCACCGCCCACGGCATCCTGATGATGTTCTTCGTGGTGATTCCGGCGCTGTTCGGCGGTTTCGGCAACTATTTCATGCCGCTGCAGATCGGCGCGCCGGACATGGCGTTCCCGCGGATGAACAACCTCAGCTTCTGGATGTATGTCGCAGGCACCTCGCTGGCGGTCCTCTCGGTTGTCTCCCCGGGCGGCAATGACCAGCTGGGCTCCGGTGTCGGCTGGGTTCTGTACCCGCCGCTGTCGGTGAACGAAGGCGGCTACTCGATGGATCTGGCGATCTTCGCCGTGCACGTCTCGGGTGCGTCGTCGATCCTGGGTGCGATCAACATGATCACCACCTTCCTGAACATGCGCGCCCCCGGCATGACCCTGTTCAAGGTGCCGCTGTTCTCCTGGTCGATCTTCGTCACCTCCTGGCTGATCCTGCTGAGCTTGCCGGTTCTGGCCGGCGCCATCACCATGCTGCTGATGGACCGCAACTTCGGCTTCACCTTCTTTGATGCAGCCGGCGGCGGCGACCCGATCCTGTACCAGCACATCCTGTGGTTCTTCGGCCACCCCGAAGTCTACATCGTGATCCTGCCGGGCTTTGGCATCATCTCCCACGTCATCGCCACCTTCGCGCGCAAGCCTGTCTTCGGCTACCTGCCGATGGTCTGGGCAATCATCGCAATCGGCGTGCTGGGCTTTGTCGTCTGGGCGCACCATATGTACACTGTCGGCATGTCGCTGAACCAGCAGGCCTACTTTATGCTGGCCACCATGGTGATCGCGGTGCCTACGGGCGTGAAGGTGTTTAGCTGGATTGCCACCATGTGGGGCGGCTCAATCGAGTTCAAAGCCCCGATGATGTTCGCCTTCGGCTTCCTGTTCCTGTTCACCGTCGGCGGTGTGACCGGTGTGGTTCTGTCGCAGGCCTCCGTGGACCGCGCCTATCACGACACCTATTATGTGGTTGCGCACTTCCACTATGTGATGAGCTTGGGCGCTGTCTTTGCGATCTTCTCGGGCATCTACTTCTACTTCGGCAAGATGACCGGCCGTCAGTATAACGAGCTGGGCGCCCAGATCCATTTCTGGATGTTCTTCATCGGCGCCAACCTGACGTTCTTCCCGCAGCACTTCCTGGGCCGCCAGGGCATGCCGCGCCGCTACATCGACTATCCGGAAGGCTTCGCCTACTGGAACAAGATCTCGTCCTATGGCGCGTTCCTGTCCTTTGCATCCTTCCTGCTGTTCTTCGGCGTGGTGATCTATTCGCTGCTGCGCGGCGCCCGCATCACCCAGAACAACTACTGGAACGAATACGCGGATACCCTGGAGTGGACCCTGCCCTGTCCGCCGCCCGAGCACACCTTTGAAATCCTGCCCAAGCAGGAAGACTGGGACCGCTCGCATTCGCACTAAGCGGCTGAGACCCTGACATCAAAAAAAGGCCCCGGCGCAGATGCTCCGGGGCCTTTTTCATGCGCGCGCCCCGCGGTAATAACCCGCAGTGGAAATCCGGACTTTCCGGCACATCATTTATGAAGAACCCACTTTGCGCAGCAGGCGTTGAACAGATGCCCTACAACTGGACCCGACCGCAGCAAGACGCCGTACGCGAGCTGCACCTCTGGCCGCATCAATCGCTGCCACCGCAGGGCTATGTGCGGTTCCTTGGCTTGACTGCGGCACTGATCTGCGTGCCGCTGATCCCTGTGCTGGGATCGTTCCTGCTGTGGGGACTGCTGCCGTTCCTGCTGCTGGCCCTGTTCGGCATGAAATGGGCGCTGGACCGCAACCGCCATGACCACCAGATCCTGGAGGTGCTGACCATCGGGAAAGAAGAGGCCCGTCTGGAGCGGATCAATCCCGATGGCGGCCGTCAAAGCTGGCGCTGCAACCGCTACTGGACCCGCGTCGGGATGCACCACCACGACGGCCCGGTGCCGCATTATGTCACCCTGCAGGGCGGCGGCCGCGAAGTGGAGATCGGAGCGTTCCTCTCAGAAGAGGAGAGAATTGCGCTGTTTGATGAACTAAGTTCCGCCATCCACGGCACTGAAGCGCCCTTGCCGCCCCGGTGACCGCACGCGCAGCCAGAAGACAAACACATCTGCCAAAGTACCGCTTACCTTCACGCGCCCGGCTGCGATAATTCTTCGCCGCTTGTCATCTTCTCTGAAACGGGCCAGAAATCTGGCAAGCTATTTTGAAACAGGCCCTTTTCGCACATGACCGAACACTCTCTGGCAGAACGCAAATGCGCCCGGCAACAGCGGGATTTCAAAGAACTGTTCCGCGCGCAATATTTTCTCAGCCGTGACGCCGGGCGAACCTATCCCGGCTGGAAAAAGACCAGCCTGCAGGGCTGAACATTGCACCATGGTACGGCGCTGAAGATCCGTCCGATACTGGATAGCACCGGATACAATTGCGGCCTGCTGCTCGGCCATGCATGGAAACCGGGCGGTACATTGGTTCAGGATGCTCTGCTCCTGCCAGCGGCGGCCACCAGCCCGGATTTCGCGCATTGCGTCGATCGGGAAATTACAGAGCTTGGCGGCCGTTACCTTGCTGTTGTTCTGACCCAGGACCTGTCGCGCGTCTATGGCGATCCGGTTTTCGACCTTCCAATGCTCTATGATTCCGCAGAGCAGAAACTTGCCAGTTCGCTTGGGCTGATTCTGGACAGGAACATCGAACCGGATCCAGACATCAATATACGTGCGGTTCTGGCCGGACGGGAGAATATGAGCTTTCAGCGCAGTCTTGACCGCAATGTGCGCCGCGCCGTGGCCAATCACTATGTGGATCTGACAGATTTTTCACTGCACCGCCATTGGCCATACCCAGATATGCAGCTGGACCTTCCGCCGAGCGGGATCGGCGCAACCGCCGCCGAAATCTCAGCTGGCCTTGCGGCCAATATTGCCGCGCTTGCTGCCAGGCATGATTGTGCACTGCCCGTCACCGGAGGCCGTGACTCCCGCATACTACTGGCCGCCGCCCTGCCCGCGGCTCAGCAGATCCGGCAGTTCGTTTGCCACAGGTTTCACAACCCATCACGCAAGGATGCCAAAGCCGCTCAAAGGATCCTGGCCTCAGTTGACTTGCCCTTGACCCAATATTTCAAACAGCCCCACAGTCACGCCCTGCTAAAGGACATGCGTCTGAAAATGGGGTGGTCGGGGTTCCGGGGCGAGCTTGCGGCGCTGCCCATGATCCATGATTACCCGCGTGACCACCTGATCCTGCGTGGCAACAATCTTGAGCTTCTGCGCGCCACCCAGTGGCGGCGTGACAAGATTGGCGAGCCGCTGCATATGAAACATGCTATCCGACGCCTGGGCGTCTCGGCTTCGCTGGGCCCCCGCAAGGCGATCCGCAAGTGGCAGGACGACTACATACGCTGGTATGACACGCTGCCATCAAATGCCCGGCCCAAGGTCTACGATTGGGCCTGGCTGGAGTTCTCACAACCTAATTTCCAAGGCCCGTATTTCACCGGCTACCACCATTTGACGATGATTAACCCGTTCAACGAGCGCCGCCTGCTTGCGCAGGCGATCGCCATGCCAGTTCTGGAACGTCATCAGGGGCAGGCAGTAAACAGCGTAATCGAAGCGGCCTACCCGCCGTTCCTGGAGATCCCGTTCAACTAAGACCTGCCAGACTGCCGATCAGCAGGGCGCGGGATCAGCAGCCGCCTTTGCTGCAAAGCTGGTCCTTGACCATGGGCCCGGCTTTGCCGAAATCCATTTGGCCGGTGTATTTCGCCTTCAGTGCACCCATCACCTTGCCCATGTCGCGAATCGATTCGGCGCCGGTTTCCGCCACCGCCGCAGTGATCGCCTCGCCGGCTTCCTCGTCGCTCAGCTGCTGCGGCAGGAATTCCTCGATGATGGAGATTTCGCCCAGTTCCCGCTCCGCAAGGTCCAGCCGCCCGCCTTCTTCATAGGCGCGCGCGCTTTCGTTGCGCTGCTTGGTCATCTTTCCCAGGATGGCAAGGATTTCCCCTTCACCGATACCGCCCTCTTCACCATCGGCGCGGGCGGCGATTTCCCGGTCCTTGATCGCCGCGTTGATCAGCCGCAGCGTACACAGCCGCTCCGCTGCCTTGTCTTTCATCGCTTGCTTCAAGGCCTGATTGACCTGTGTGCGCGTATCCATCGTAGTAAGCATCCCATGGTTGCCGGACACCGATGGTTATCCATTCTGCACCCGCTGTGCAAGTTTACTATAAATTTCCTATTCCAGACCCCGCGTCAGCCTGCCCGCCGCTGCAGGCTTGACCCGCTTGGGCGCTCCCCTTACAAGCCGATGAATTTCACCGCATGGAGACTCGCGCAATGGCCGCTTCCGCCCCGTCCAAGCCCACCGCATGCCTGGCGCTCGCAGATGGCACCGTCTTTTACGGCACCGGTTTCGGCGCCACCGGCGACACCGTGGCCGAGCTCTGCTTCAACACCGCAATGACCGGCTATCAGGAGATCATGACCGATCCCTCTTACGCCGGCCAGATCGTCACCTTTACCTTCCCGCATATCGGCAACACAGGCGTGACGCCCGAAGATGACGAGACCGACGATCCCGTCGCGGCCGGAATGGTGGTGAAGTGGGACCCGACCCTGGCCTCCAACTGGCGTGCCACGGAAGAGCTGAAATCCTGGCTGACCCGCACCGGCCGCATTGCCATCGGCGGTATCGACACCCGCCGCCTGACCCGCGCGATCCGTCAGCAGGGCGCACCGCATGTCGCCCTGGCACACGACCCCGACGGCAATTTCGATGTCGAGGCGCTGGTTGCCAAGGCCCGCGAATGGCCGGGCCTTGAAGGCATGGATCTGGCCAAGGACGTGTCCTGCGCGCAAAGCTACCGCTGGGACGAAATGCGTTGGGCCTGGCCGGACGGCTATGCCCGCCAGGAAGCGCCTGCGCATAAGGTTGTGGCCATTGATTACGGCGCCAAGCGCAACATCCTGCGCTGCCTGGCCAGCGCGGGATGCGACGTCACTGTGCTGCCCGCCACCGCCACCGCCGAGGAAGTGCTGGCGCATAACCCCGACGGGGTGTTCCTGTCCAACGGCCCTGGCGACCCCGCCGCTACAGGTGAATATGCTGTGCCCATGATCCAGGACGTCTTGAAGACAGAATTGCCGGTTTTCGGTATTTGCCTGGGCCACCAGATGCTGGCACTGGCGCTTGGCGCCAACACCGTCAAGATGAACCACGGCCACCACGGCGCCAACCACCCGGTTAAGGAGCATTCCACCGGCAAGGTTGAGATCACCTCGATGAACCACGGCTTTGCGGTGGATGCGCAGACCCTGCCGGAAGGCGTGGAAGAAACCCATGTTTCGCTGTTTGACGGCTCCAACTGCGGTATCCGCATTTCCGGCCGCCCGGTCTATTCGGTGCAGCACCACCCCGAGGCAAGCCCCGGCCCGCAGGACAGCTTTTATCTGTTCGAACGCTTTGCCGAGGCGATGGCCGCGCGCAAATCTGCGTAAAAAAGCTGTTAACCATGCCGCCCGGCGGCATGGTTAACGTCGCATTTACCAATTCTTAAACCCCCGCCGCCAGCCTGAAGCCCTCAGGTGTTTTTGTTACGGGGTGGCGATGGGTTTTGTGTCTCAGCCGCTGCGGCAGTTCCGCCCGCCGCGGCCCGCCGGGGAGTATTCTCCGGCGCTGCCGCCGCCGGTAAATGGCCGCAGCATGATGAAGGCGCTGGTGCTGCGCCAGCACCAGAAGGCCGCCCTTGGGCGGGTGCTGGTGGCCGAGGGGCTGGCCAGTGAAGACCAGGTCCAGGACACGCTGGCCCGGCAATACCGGATGCAGCGCGCCGACCTAAGCGGCCAGGTCGTCAATCCCCGGCTGCTGGCCCGTAAACCCGCCCAGTTCTGGCTCCGCCACTCTGCGCTTCCGTGGATGCAATTCGGCCAAACCGTCACTGTTGCCATTGCCCACCCGGACCAGTTCGAGATGTTGCGCGGCGAACTGCAGGACAGTTTTGGCTGCATCACGCCGGTGCTGGCCTGCGAAGCGCAGATCACCGCTTTGCTGACCGCGCATTTCAGCCCCGCCCTGGTGCGCCAGGCCTGCTGCAGCGTGAATTCGCGGCAAAGTTGCCGCAGCCTGCAGCCTGCAAGGGGCCGCGCATTGCTGACAGTCTGTGCCCTGCCCGCGCTTTACCTTGGCTGGACCGCCCCTGCGGCGGTCTTCACCGCTCTCAGCCTGCTGGCGCTACTGTCGGTGCTGCTGTTCACCATGCTGAAGCTTTGCGGGCTTGCAGCCTATTGGTCCGGCCGGACCCGCTGCCGGCCTCCGGCGCGACTGCCCCTGGCCTGTCAAATCGGCTTGGGCAGCCGGCCCGTCATCTCAATCCTGGTGCCGCTTTACCAGGAGGCCGAGATCAGCCGTGCACTGCTTACCCGCATCCGCAAGCTCAGCTACCCGCCGGCCCTGACCGATGTGATCCTGGTGCTGGAGGAACATGACGCCGTCACCCGGGCAGCCCTTGCAGCCACCCGCCTGCCGCCTTGGATCCGGGTGGTTGAGGTTCCGGCCTTTGGCGGGCTGACCACCAAGCCGCGGGCGCTGAACTATGCGTTGAACTTCTGCCGTGGCGACATCATCGGTGTCTGGGACGCCGAGGATGCGCCGCAGGCGGATCAGCTGGACCGGGTGGCGCAAGCCTTTGCCCGCGCCGGCAGAAACACGGCCTGTTTTCAAGGTGTTCTTGACTACTACAACCCCGCCACCAATTGGATTTCCCGCTGCTTCACGCTGGAATACGCCAGCTGGTTCCGCATCGTTCTGCACGGAATTTCCCGGCTTGGCCTGGTGGTGCCGCTGGGCGGCACAACAATGTTCATCCGCCGCAAGGTGCTGGAGGAGCTGGGCGGCTGGGATGCCCATAACGTCACCGAGGATGCGGATCTGGGTGTCCGGCTCTACCGCGCCGGCTACCGCACCGGAATGCTGCCCAGCACCACGTTTGAAGAAGCCAACTGCCGTCCCTGGCCCTGGGTCAAGCAACGCTCGCGCTGGCTGAAAGGGTTCATGGTGACCTATCTGGTGCATATGCGCCAGCCGCTGCGGCTGCTGGGTGACCTTGGCTGGAAACGGTTCCTAGGGTTTCAGGCGTTCTTTCTGGGCACCATCGGGCAGTTCCTGTTTGCGCCGGTATTGTGGTCGTTCTGGCTGATAGCGCTTGGCCTGCCGCACCCCAGCGCCGGCACGGCTTCGCCGCTGCTGCTGTCGCTGGCGGCCGCGGCGCTGGTGTTTTTCGAGTTGCTGGGACTGGTCATCAGCGTCACCGCCGCCTTTGCCATGGGTCGGCCCTGGCTGGCGGCCTGGGCGCCTGCGATGATCCTCTACTATCCGATGGGCGCCATTGCTGTCACCAAAGCAGCGCATGAGCTGCTCGTCCGGCCGTTTTTCTGGGACAAGACGGCGCATGGCATCAAACCCGCATCCAAATGCCGCGGTGCATGGCTTTGGGGCTGGCGGTTTATCCCCGCCCGCTGGCGTCCTGCTTCAGCCGGGTCATGAAAGCAATCGAGATATGTTCCTTCAGCGCCTCGCCCGCTGCTGCCTCGTCGCGGCGGCCGATTGCATCAACGATACCCTTGTGCTCGGACTGGGCAATCTCGCTGCGGCCCTCGGCGGCCAGAGAGGTCGTCGCCATCAGCGCCATGGTCCGGTGCACCAGGTCCAGCTGCTGCACCAGATAGCGGTTGTGCGACGCCAAATGGATCTGTTCATGGAACCGGCGGTTAGCCTTGGACAGCGCCAATGGATCACTGATCAACTGGTCGTCGGCCTCGACCATTTCTTTCAGCACCTTGATCTCTTCTTCGGTGGCATGGCGCGCCGCCAGCTGTGCTGCCAGCCCTTCCAGCTCGCGCCGGACCACATACAGCTCGGCCATCTGGTTGTGGTCGAGCGAGGCAACAATCAGCGACCGCCCGTCACGCTCCAGCAGCGATTGCGTCTCCAGCCGCTGCAGCGCCTCGCGGATCGGAGTGCGCGAGACGCCAAAGCGTTCGGCAAGATCGCTCTCCACCAGCCGGTCGCCGGGCTTGTAAACGCCAACGTCGATCGCCTCGAGGATCAACGCATAGGCATCTTTCTGGTTGCTGCGGCTCTGGCTCATGGGTCTTCCTGTCATTTCCGGTTTGCCAATCTCTACAGCGCAGCGGGCAGCAATCAACCCTGATGGCGCTAAAGCGCTGAAAACCCGCAGTCAAAATGCGCTTTTGATTGCAATAGCGGCATCCGCCCCGTAATCCGGCACCATGCCCAAGCAATCCTTTTCCCATGTCACCCAATGGGTGTTCGATCTCGACAACACCCTGTATCCGCCGTCAGCACGGCTGTTTGACCAGATTGAGGTCAAGATGACGGCCTATGTGATGGCAGCCCTAGGCGTGGATAAGGCCAAGGCCGACCACCTGCGCAGCCATTACTGGCGCGAACACGGCACCACATTGGCCGGGCTGATGCGCGAGCATGATCTGGATCCGGAACCCTATCTGGTGGCGGTGCATGACATCTCGATGGAGCCTCTTGAAAAGGACGCTGGCCTGGCTGCGAACATCCGCAATCTGCCTGGCCAAAAGTTCGTTTATACCAATGGTACCGCTCCATATGCCGAGCGGGTTCTGGCCGCGCGCGGGCTGTCGGGGCTGTTTGACGGCGTCTATGGCGTGGAACACGCGGATTACCACCCCAAGCCGGAACGGCGCGCCTTTGACCGGGTCTTTGCCCGCGCCGGCGTAACCCCGGACCAGGCGGCAATGTTCGAGGATGACGCCCGCAACCTTGCCGCCCCGCACCAGATGGGAATGCGCACGGTGCATGTGGCGCCGGAACCGGTCAGGGCCGCGCACATTCATCACCATTCGGAAGATTTGACGGGTTTTCTGGCTGCTCTGGCCTGAGGTCCTGTCTCTGCAGGCGGCGCATTCCGAGATCTTTTGCCGCCTCCAGGGATGTGTACAACTGCACACCGGCAAATCTTTGCAACTGCGGCAAAATATACCTGTTTGCCGCATGTTTTCCTCCCTATATGCGCCCCGAAACCGAATGCTTGGAGCCCGACCGATGAGCGCATATGCCCTTCCCGAACGCCTGACCCTGATGCAGCGCATGCTGTTTGCCGTGCCGCTGCTGGGACGGATGATCAAAGAGGTCGCTTACGGCCCGGATGAAAATCTCTATTACGCCATTGCAACGCTGGTCAGCCTTTGGGGCTGTTCGATCCTGCTGTTCGGCATTCCCGGTCTGTACATCCCGGCGGTCTGCATGGTGCCGGTGGTGTTCACACTGCTGATCTCCATCACCCGCGGCTAAGCGCCCTATCTGCCGCTATCGGCTTGTCTTCCCCCGCTGTCCGGGCCTATTTCTGGCGCCAGAACGGAGGGCTGATACGATGGCCGATACCTGCGATATCCTGATTTCCGGCGGCGGCATTGCGGGTCTGACCGCGGCCGCCGCTTTTGCGTCCAGCGGTTTCAGTGTGATCTGCGCCGATCCCGCCCCGCCGGTGACCGAGCGCGACGCCGAAGGCTCCGACCTGCGCACCACCGCGTTTCTGCAGCCCGCCCAGGCGCTGCTGGAGCGCTGCGGGATCTGGGCGCGGCTGGCGGATCACGCCGCGCCGTTGCAGGTCATGCGCATCGTCGATGCCGGCGGTGCGCGGCCCGAACCGCGGGTGGTCAAGGATTTCAACGCCGCCGATATCTCCGGCCAGCCATTTGGCTGGAACCTGCCCAATTGGCTGTTGCGGCGCGAGATGATAGCCCGGCTGGCAGAGCTGCCCAATGTCGATTTGCGCTTTGGCACCGGCACCACCGGCCTGTTTACCCGCACCGATGAGGCACGCGTCACCCTCAGCGATGGCAGCCAAGTGACCGCAAAAATGGTGGTGGCTTGCGACGGCCGCAACTCGCCGATGCGCGAGGCGGCGGGCATTCCGGTCAAGACAACCCGCTACGGGCAAAAGGCGCTGGCCTTTGCCGTCACCCATGTGGTGCCGCATGAAAATGTCTCAACCGAGATCCACCGCTCCGGCGGGCCGTTCACTCTGGTACCCCTGCCCGACTACCAGAGCCAGCCGTCCTCCGCGATTGTCTGGATGGAGCGCGGCCCCAAGGCGCAGGACCTCTTAAACCTGGAGCCAGCCGCCTTTGAGGCCGCCATGACGGAACGCAGCTGCGGTTTGTTCGGCGATCTGAAACTGGCCTCGCGCCGCACCATCTGGCCGATCATCAGCCAGTCGGCAGAGCGGCTGAATGGCGAACGGCTGGCGCTGATGGCCGAAGCCGCCCATGTGGTGCCGCCGATCGGCGCGCAAGGCCTTAACATGTCGCTGGGCGATCTGCGCAGCCTGCTGGAACTGGCGGAGGCCCGCCGCGAAGGCCTGGGCGATGCGCAGATGCTGTCCGCCTACCACAAGGCGCGCCACAATGAGATCATGCTGCGGGTGAAAGGCATCGACCTTTTGAACCGCACCTCGATGCTGGCGCCGCGCCCCCTGCGCGACCTGCGCGCATTCGGCCTCAACGCGCTTTACTCGCTGGCACCAGTGCGCAAGACGCTGATGCAGATGGGGCTTGGTGTGAAATAACATGCGGGCTGCCGGACGCTTTCTGAAAGGCCACTGGCAGCTCTTCTGCCTGACCCTGGCGATTGCCATCCTCTGGCAAACCCCGGCACTGGTACCCCTGCGCATCCTGACCGTCTTTTTGCACGAACTGTCACACGCAGCAGCAACCCTGCTCACCGGCGGCGACGTGGTCAGCCTCACCATCGATCCCAATGAGGGCGGCAGGGTGGTCTCTCGTGGCGGCAGCCGCTTTCTGACGCTCACGGCAGGCTATACCGGCTCGCTGCTGATCGGCTCTGCCCTGTTCGTGATTGCCCTGCGCACCGACTGGGATCGCAGGGTGCTCGCCGTCTTCGGCGCCATCACGCTGACGGTGGCAACCTTCTACGCGCGCGACGTGTTTGCGCTTGGCTTCACTCTCGCCACCGGCGCACTGATGCTGGCGGCATCCCGGTATCTAAGCCTGAATATCAATGACATGATCCTGCGGGTGATCGCGGTCAGCAGCATGATCTATGCGCCGCTCGACATCTGGGACGACACGATTGCGCGCTCCTACCTGCGCTCCGACGCGCGGATGATGGCCGAGGAATTCGGCGGCGCAACCATGCTGTGGGGAGGAATTTGGCTGGCCATCAGCCTTGGGGTGATCTGGCTCACCCTGCGCCATGGGCTGGGCCGCACAAGCAATATTCCCTTGCGCAGCCCAGTCCGGATTTTGCGCTAAAGCACCTGATCCACGACCGATTTCAGCCGCGCGATAGTAGCATCCACATCATAGAGTTTATCCAGGCCGAACAGACCCAGCCGGAAGGTGCGGAAATCCGCAGGCTCATCGCATTGCAGCGGAACGCCGGCCGCGATCTGGGTGCCCAGCGCCAGGAACTTCTTGCCGTTCTGCACATCCGGTTCGCTGGTATAACTGACCACCACGCCCGGCGCGCCAAAACCATCCGCCGCCACGGAGGTGATGCCCTTCTCCTTCAGCATAGCCCGCACGCCATTGCCCAGCGCCCACTGCGCATCGCGCAGTTTACCGAACCCGTATTCCTTGGTCTCCAGCATGGTATCCCGGAAATCCTTCAGCGCGTCCGTCGGCATGGTGGCATGATAGGCGTGGCCGCCGTCCTCATAGGCCTTCATGATGGTGCGCCACTGCTTCAGGTTGATGGCAAAGCTGTCCGAAGTGGTCTCCTCCAGCCGCGCCAGCGCACGGTCCGAGAACATCACCAGACCGGCAGAGGGCGACGCGCTCCAGCCCTTCTGCGGCGCGGAGATCAGCACGTCGACGCCGGTTGCCTTCATGTCGACCCAGGCGCAGCCCGAGGCAATGCAGTCCAGCACCACCAGCGCGCCAACCTCATGCGCAGCCGCGGCCATGGCGGTCACATATTCGTCGGGCAGGATCACCCCCGCAGCGGTTTCCACATGCGGGGCAAAGACGATATCCGGCTTCTGTTCCTTGATCGCCGCCACCACATCCGCAATCGGTGCAGGCTCAAAGGGCGAGGCACTCTCATTGCCGGTGCGGCGCGCCTTCATCACGGTCGAGGACGCGGTAAACCCGCCCGTCTCGAAAATCTGGCTCCAGCGGTAGGAGAACCAGCCGTTCCGCACCACCAGCGCGTCGGAACCGCGGGCGAACTGGCGAGCAACCGCCTCCATCGCATAGGTGCCGCCGCCCGGCACCAGCGCCACGGCTTCGGCGTTATAGACCTCTTTCAGCATCCCGTTGATGTCCAGCATCACGGTCTGAAAGGTCTTGGACATGTGATTGAGCGAGCGGTCGGTGAAAACCACCGAGAATTCATCCAGACCCTGCGGGTCCACGGTATCGAGCAGTGCCATCTGGGCCTCCGTTGATATTCCTCAATTAACGGCTAGCCGGTGCCGCGCGGTTTGGCAAAGCCTACCGTGGCATACAGCACCGCCGCCGTTCTCCGAAGGGGGATACTGGCGAAACGGAAAGGAAAAGACAGCCCAGTCACGACAGAAATCACCCGCATTTGCGCCAAGCGGGTTTCGGATCGGCAACAAAGGTGCACAGACTCACCCCAGCGGCCCCGGCCTGCGCTCCTCGCTCAGCAGCACGTTGGCCTCGACATTGCCCACCCCCGGCAGGGTCATCACCCGGCGGCGCAGTACCCGTTCGAAATCCGAGATGTCCCGCGCTGTCACCCGCAAGCGGTAGTCATACATGCCCAGCACATGCTCCACCGTCTGTACTTCTGGAATGGCGGAAACTGCGCGTTCGAAATCCTCCAGGCTGACCCTTCCCTTGGTGGCCAGTTTCACACCAAGGAAAACGGTAACGCCAAATCCCAGCTTCTCCTTGTCGAGATCCAGCCTGCGGCCCGCGATGATCCCCGCCTCCTGCAGCCGCTTGATCCGCCGCCAGCTGGCGGGCTGGCTGAGGCCCAGCTGCCGCCCCAGCGCCCCTGCGGACAGCGTCGCATCTTCTGACAGCGCCCGCAGCAGGGCAAAGTCAAGATCGTCCAGCGTGTTCATACCGGCAGCACTTCGTCCGATTTGATCCGCGCCACATGCATCAGTGCCTCGATGTCGGTGATATGCGGCAGGTTCAGAATGGCGGCGCGGTAGATCTGCTGGTAATGCGGCATGTCCCGCGCGATCACCGAAAGCCGCACATCGACCTGGCCCAGAAAGGTCTGGATCTCGATCACCTCAGCAATGCCGCGGGCGGATTCAATGAATTCATCAAAGGCGCGCGGGTTGGTCTTGTCCAGCGTCACCCGCAGCGACACCTCCACCGTGTAGCCTAGTGCGCGCCAGTCGATTATCGCCCGCTGGCCCAGGATCACACCGCCCTCGCGCAGCTTCTCCAGCCGCCGCGACAAGCGCGAGGCCGTCATACCCAGCCGTTCGGCCAGATCCGGAATCGGTTGCCCCGGCTCGCTTTGCAGATGGCGGAGAATGCGCCGGTCAAGATCATCAAGCATGAATTTGTCACTATCATGGAAAATAGCGAATAACTATGGCAAATAATCCGCCAAATTCATACGGAACGGCAATCGCCTTCCCCGCTCACTTCCTTATGATACCCTCAAACACCAATGGAAAGGACGTGGATCATGCGCGTTTATTACGACCGCGATTGCGATGTGAACCTGATCAAGGACAAAAAAGTGGCCATCCTGGGCTATGGCTCCCAGGGCCACGCTCACGCGCTGAACCTGCGCGACAGCGGCGCCAAGAACCTTGTCGTTGCGCTGCGCGAAGGCTCCCCCTCGGCCAAGAAAGCCGAAGGCGAAGGCCTGAAGGTCATGGGCATCGCAGAAGCGGCCGCTTGGTGCGACGTGATCATGTTCACCATGCCCGACGAACTGCAGGCTGAGACCTACAAGAAATACGTCCACGACAACATCCGTCCGGGTGCCGCCATCGCGTTTGCCCACGGCCTGAACGTGCACTTCGGCCTGATTGAGCCGAAAGAAGGCGTCGACGTCATCATGATGGCGCCCAAAGGCCCCGGCCACACCGTGCGCGGCGAATACACCAAAGGCGGCGGCGTGCCCTGCCTGGTTGCGGTTCACAATGACGCCACCGGCAAAGCGCTGGAAACCGGCCTGTCCTATTGCTCCGCCATCGGCGGCGGCCGCTCGGGCATCATCGAGACCAACTTCCGTGAAGAATGCGAAACCGACCTGTTCGGTGAACAGGCAGTTCTGTGCGGCGGCCTGGTAGAGCTGATCCGCTGCGGTTTCGAGACCCTGGTCGAAGCTGGCTACGCGCCGGAAATGGCCTATTTCGAGTGCCTGCACGAAGTGAAGCTGATCGTCGACCTGATCTATGAAGGCGGCATCGCTAACATGGACTACTCGATCTCCAACACCGCCGAGTACGGCCAGTACGTCACCGGCCCGCGCATCCTGAAGTACGACGAAACCAAAGCCCGCATGAAGGAAGTCCTGAACGACATCCAGCAGGGTAAATTCGTCCGCGACTTCATGCTGGAAAACGCGGTTGGCCAGCCGACCATCAAAGCGTCCCGCCGTGCCAACGACGAGCACGCGATCGAGGCAACCGGCGCCAAGCTGCGCGGCATGATGCCGTGGATCTCGGCCGGCAAGATGGTCGACAAAGAGAAGAACTAAGGCGCCCGCGGACATTTCCGCTGACCTTACCTCTGCAGGGCGCTCCATTTTGGGGCGCCCTTTTTGCTCCGAGACATTGAGACATTTCCATGCCAGACTCCCCCGGCGCCGCCAATTGGGCCAAACTTCTGTTCCTCGGAGTGATCTGGGGTGCGTCCTTCATGGCGGTGTCGCTGGCTCTCAGAGGCTTTCCGCCAATGACCATCGCCGCGCTGCGGATCTCGATCGGCGCGCTTTGCCTGCTGGCAGTGATTTCTGCTATGGGGATCGGCTTGCCCTCCCTGCGCACGCGGGATGGCCGCATCATCTGGGCCTGCGCCATTGGCATGGGGTTCTTCACCAACGCCCTGCCGTTCACCCTGCTCAGCTGGGGGCAGACTTATGTGGCCAGCGGCTTTGCCGGAGTCTGCATGGCCGTCGTACCGCTGTTTGTGCTGCCGCTGGCGCATCTGCTGGTGCCGGGCGAGCATATGACCCTGCGCCGCACCATCAGCTTCCTGATCGGTTTTGCCGGTGTGGTGGTGCTGATCGGGCTCGATGCCTTCCGCTCTGCCGGCAGCGATTTTGAATCGCTGGCCCGCCTCGCCTGCCTCGGCGCGTCGCTGTGTTATGCCATCGGTTCGATTATCACCCGGCTCTGCCCGCAAGTGAACATGCTGTCGCTCTCTGCCGCGGCGCTGCTGTGCGGTGCTGCTATGATGACCCCGGCAGCCCTCTGGGCCGAAGGCGTGCCGGAACTGCCCGCCGCGCTGCCGCTGGGCGCCGTCATCTACCTCGGCCTGCTGCCCACGGCGCTGGCGCAGGTGCTGCTGGTCCAGGTCGCCCGCAGTGCAGGTCCTGCATTCCTGTCCACCGTGAACTATCAGGTGCCGGTCTGGTCGGTGATCTTTGGCGCCGCCCTGCTGGGAGAAACACTGCCGCCGCAGCTGTTTGCAGCTTTGGCTTTGATCCTCGGCGGGCTGCTCCTTAGCCGCAACCGCCGCCTGCGCGCGGTCTAGGGTTAAAAACACTTCGATCGATAACAAAGCAATTGCCATTGACCCCGTCCGCCCGGCGGAGTCTTTTCGCCCTGTAAACCGCAGGAGAACCCCATGCCCGGCATCGCCCCGCGTTATTGGATGATGATCGCCGCCCTTGGTTTGGTTTGGGGCGCGACCTTTCTGCTGATCAAGCTGGCACTGGACGGCATCACCCCGTTCTGGCTGGCGGCCAGCCGGATCGGATTTGCCGCGCTGCTCCTGTGCGCCGTTTGGGGCTGGCGCGGGTTCAAGCTGTTCCGGGGCAAGGCCAACTGGCCCTCGCTGATCCTCATCGGCATCCTTAGCACCGCCCTGCCTTTCATGATGATCTCCTGGGGGCAGCAGCATGTCTCCTCGGGTTTTACCGGCGTCAGCATGGCGGCGATCCCGTTGATGGTGCTGCCGCTGGCGCATTTCTTTGTGCCGGGTGAGCAGATGACCCTGCGCCGCCTGATTGGCTTCAGCATCGGGTTTGCCGGTGTTGCCCTGCTGATCGGAGGCAAGGCGTTTGAAACCAGCGGCGCCGCGCTGGAACCCTATGGCCGCGCCGCCTGCCTGTCGGCGGCGGCCTGTTACTCGGTCAGCTCGATCCTGACCCGCCGCCTGCCGCCCGCCGATCCGGTCGGGTTGGCAGCAATCTTTCTGGTGATCGGCTGTTTCATCATCTTCCCGGCGGCCTGGGCCGCCGAAGGCCCGCCGGTGATGCCGGACACAAAGACACTGGCAATTGCCGCCATCCTCGGCCTGATCCCTACTGCTGCTGCCAACCTGCTGCGCGTCATCGTGGTTCGGGAAGCGGGACCAACCTTCATGACCTTGACCAACTATCAGGTGCCGGTCTGGGCCGTGGTGCTGGGTGCTGTCTTCCTGGGTGAGGATCTGCCGCCCTCGATGCTGCTGGCAATGGGGATGATCCTGGGCGGTCTCGGCCTCAGCCAGTTCGGCAAGCTAAGCCGCCTGTTCACCAAAGGCGGCTAAGCGCCCCCAGCCAAGTTACTCTGCGACGGCGGCCTCAACCGCAGCCACCACGCTGTCAACTGCCAGCGCCATCAGCCCCGCGTCCTCGCATTCCGCCATTACCCGCACCAGAGGTTCGGTTCCGGACTTGCGGATCAGCAGCCGCCCCTGACCGGTCAGTGCTTTCTCAGCAGCGGCAATCGCCTCCTGCACGCGCTCATCGTCCAATGGCGCCTGGCCGGACTGGAAGCGCACATTGCGCAGCCGCTGCGGCACGGTCTGGAACTGATGCGCCAGCTCAGACGCCAATTTGCCAGTCTGCACCATCTCAGCCAGGAAATGCAGCCCCGCCATCAACCCGTCGCCGGTGGTGGCGTAATCGCTCATCACGATGTGGCCCGACTGCTCACCGCCCAGGTTAAAGCCGCCCTCGCGCATCCGCTCCACCACATAGCGGTCGCCGACGGCAGTGCGCTCCAGCCCCAGCCCCTTGCTTTCCAGATGCCGTTCCAGCCCGAGGTTCGACATCACCGTCGCGACCAGCGCGCCGCCTGCCAGCTGGCCCTGCTCCGCCCAGCGGGTGGCCAGCAAGGCCATCAGCTGATCGCCATCGGCCACGGTGCCAGTCTCGTCAATCACGATCACCCGGTCGGCATCGCCATCCAGGCAAATACCGGCATGGGCGCCATGCGCCACGACCGCCTCAGCGGCGGTTTGCGGCTGGGTTGAACCGCAGCCGCGATTGATGTTCAAACCATCCGGCGAGACGCCAACCGGGATGACCTCGGCGCCCAGCTCCCACAGGACCTCGGGCGCCGCCCGGTGGGCTGCACCATTGGCGCAATCGATTACCACTTTCAGCCCGTTCAAGCCAAGATTGCGCGGCAGCGAGCTTTTGACCCGCTCGCCATAACGAAACCGGGCATCGTCAATCCGCTTGGCGCGGCCGATATTGGCAGCCTGCGCGGCTTCGACCCCCGCATCGATAAGGGCTTCGATCTCCATCTCGGCGCTGTCCGACAGTTTGAACCCGTCGGGGCCGAAGAACTTGATGCCGTTATCCTCGGATGGGTTGTGACTGGCCGAGATCATCACCCCCAAGTCGGCCCGCATCGACCGCGTCATCAGCCCCACTGCGGGCGTCGGCACCGGCCCCAGCAGCAGCACATTCATACCGGTCGAGGTCAGCCCGGCCGTTAGTGCGTTTTCAAACATATAGCCGGACAGCCTTGTGTCCTTGCCGATCACCACCCGGTGCACGCCAGACCCGTCGCGCCGGAAGTAACGCCCGACTGCGGCGCCGATGCGCAGCGCCATCTCGGCGGTCATGGGATGGGTATTGGCAGTGCCGCGCACGCCATCAGTGCCAAAGAGTTTACGCATTATGCTTTTCCTGCCAAAAGCCTCAGCGGACGGCCTGCCAAAGTCGCAGCGCCTGAACCGTTTCAGCAACGTCATGCACCCGCAGGAATTGCACGCCTTGCCCCAACGCCGCAAGCCCCACTGCGATTGAGCCAGGCGCGCGGGCATCCGCGCGCGGCTCCTTGCCGATTTTACCGATGAACCCCTTGCGGGAAACGCCCAGCAAAATAGGGCAGCCAAGCCCGTGGAACAGGCTGAGATTGCGCAGCAGCGTCAGATTATGCGCCTGCGTCTTGCCAAAACCGATGCCGGGATCAATCACGATCTGTTCGCGGATCACCCCGATGGCCTCCAGCCGGTCGATCTGATCGCTCAGGAAGTCATAAACGTCCAGCAGCACATTGGCGTAATGCGGGTCCTGTTGCATGGTGGCAGGATCGCCCTGCGCATGCATGATACAGACCGGCACGCTGGCCTGGGCTGCCAACGGTGCCAGCGCCGGATCGAATGTGAAGCCTGAGACGTCGTTCAGCAGGTTTGCCCCCGCCTCCATCGCTTCCATGCCCACGGTGGCCTTGCGGGTATCAATGGAGACCGGCACCGGGCTGGCCGCCCGGATTGCTGCGATTACCGGCGCGGTGCGGTCTATCTCTTCGGCCTCGGAAACCTCTTCGGCGCCCGGGCGGGTGGATTCGCCGCCGACGTCAATGATAGTGGCGCCCTCCTCCACCATCCGCAGGGCTGCCGCCTTGCCGGCCTCGACACCGGAATGCCGTCCGCCGTCCGAAAAACTGTCCGGGGTCGCATTCAGGATGCCCATGATCTGCGGCTGGGTCATATCCAGCCCGGCAATCGACGCACGCCGCGCGCTTAAGCGGCGGCGTTCCTTCTCGGGCACCAGCCCTGCCGGTGCGATCCGCGGCGGTGCGTCGCGGCTCAGGATTTCAACCTCGGTAAACCACAGGGCACTGCCTGCCAGCGGGACCGCACCTTCGGGGCGCGCCTCGCCATGCTGAACCAATGGCCGGTAATATATCACAGTTGTGTTTGCTCCACGCTGACGGCCCGCAAGGGGACACCGGGATTATCAGGCAAATCCCCGCCAAGCACAATCATTTCACCCGCCTCAAAGGTCGCCGCAAACCAGGCCGCCAGCGCAACCGAGTTCGACGGCGGCGCCGAGGGGCCTTCCACCGCGTCCAGCACGATCTTGGACGGCGCCCAGACGCAGATCTGGCGGTTCTTGATCGCCCAGTCCAGCTCGGTCCGGGTCGAAACCACCACGCAACGGTCATCCTTGGCGGCAAGGCGCCAGGCGTTCTGTTCGATTGCCAGCAGATCGATCCGGCGCTGTGTCCATTTGTGACCGGTGGTGGGGACCTCCAGCAGGTGGGCGCCAACGCACAGGATCAGCGGCCGCCGGCGGCATTCCATCTGGTCGATCCAGGCGGTCAGGTTGCCGCTGTCGATTGCTTCGTTAGACAGATACATCAGCCGCGGATGCGGGCGCTCTTCCTCGTCCACCGGATGGGTGATCTGATCCTTGGAGCGCACCACTTCGACGCCCAGCGCACCGGGCCCGCGGTCCAGTTTTTCGATCCGCACAAAGGCGCGCACCGCCTGATGCTCCAGCAGAATTCGCTCGGCCACCCGTTCGGCCAGGGTCTCCAAAAGGTTCAGCCGCTCGGCCGCCAGCTCATGGGCAATCGCCTCGGTCAGCTTGTCATAAGACAGAATCCGGTCGACATCGTCATCCAGGTCCTTGGGCAACGGCGCAATTTCGACCACCACATTGAAGCTGATCCGCTGGGTCGAGCCGCGCTCGGCCTGGAAGGCACCGATCTCTACCTCGACAGTGTGGTCCCGCAGGGAAATGCGGTCCAGCGGTCCGGGCGCGGCAGTGGCCACAGAACGCTCGGACGGGTGCGCAAAGGCAAGGCGGATTTCAGAGGGCATGGGAAAACGGGCCTTTGGCTGGCAGTGTCAGGTAATGGGACCCAACAATAGTATTTCAACGCCGTCATAACAGGCCCGCAAACGCCACGCCAGTAGCCGAAAGCGGCACTGGCGTGGCGCCTTCAGGCGGTCAGTTGCTCAGCGCCGTCCGGTAACGTTCGTCACGGTAGAACAGATGCACACCGATGCGCGCTGTGTTTGTGAAGGTGCGGCTCCAGCGCGGCCGGACCGCGGTGGTATGATAGTAGGTCGCACCGCCGGTCAGCTCTGACTTCAGCCCGTTCAGCGCGGCGCGTGCCACCTTGGCCACCCGCTGATACGCCTTCTTTTCGTTGATCACTTCCTTGTGGCCATCGCAGGTATAGGTGAACTGGCACTGGTACTTGCGCCCGGTTCCCTGCTTGATCACACCGCAAAGCGAATTCGGGAATTGCGCGCTCTTGACCCGGTTCAGGATCACTTCGGCCACTGCGAACTGGCCTTTTACGGTTTCACCGCGGGCCTCGAAATACAGCGCTTCGGCCAGACAGGCGAATTGCTCGCCGCCGGCAGCTTTCGGCTGGGCATCCAGCCACGCCTTGCTGTATTCGATCTGCGGCCGCGCCTTGCGGCTCTTGAACGCGTTGTTGCGGATCCCGAAAAACCCGCTGAACTTCCGCGCAGGCACTGCACTCAAACTGGCCTGTTCACGCTCGATCAGCGTACCCAGACCGGTTTCGGCAGCAACACTCTTACCCATCGCGATGGTGGCAGCCATCACGGCAATCATAGTCAACAATTTCATTCAGGGTTCCCCCGTCCTAGCAGCTTGTGCCCGGTTCCCCCGGCACATGCGGTCGCATCCCTTAAGGTAAAAGACCCGAAACGTCCAGCGTTCGGGCTGCAACCGCACTTATGGGGAACACATGCACACCGCCGGTGTTACATCGGCGGCTGCTGGATGGCCCAATTTTTCTTAATATTTTGTGTATGTTGGCGCCGTCTGTCCGGTCTTTCCGGAAATTGCCAGCTGGGCTGCGGCCAAACGCGCAACCGGGACCCGGAACGGGGAACATGAAACGTAATCAAAGCCCGCATCACGGCAAAAGGCTATCGATTCGGGGTTGCCGCCATGCTCGCCGCAGATCGACAAAGTGATGGCGCTGTTTTCCGCCCGGCCGCGCTGAACGCCCAGTTTCAGCAGCTCCCCCACTCCGTCGGTGTCCAGCACATGGAACGGATCCTCGGGAAAGACCCCCTGGTTCACATAGTCCGACATGAACCGCCCGGCATCATCACGCGACAGCCCATAGGTCATCTGGGTGAGGTCATTGGTGCCAAAGCTGAGGAACGCGGTATGCGGTGAAATCTCGCCCGCCCTGAGCGCCGCGCGCGGTGTTTCCACCATGACGCCCAGACGGTAGGTAAAGTCCTCGCCGCGCTCTGCCTTGACCGCCGCGGCCACCGCATCGATGCGGGCCTTGACCAGCTCCACCTCGCGCTTGGCTGACACTAGCGGGATCATGATCTCTGGCACCACAGGCTCGCCCCATTTCGATGCCTCCAATGTGGCTTCAAAGATCGCCCGCGCCTGCATGTCATAGATTTCCGGAACCGTGACCCCCAGCCGCACACCGCGCAGGCCCAGCATGGGGTTGTATTCGCCCATTTCCTCGACCCGGCGGGTGACATCGCTGACCGGGATACCCAGTGCCTCGGACAATTCCCGCTGACCGGTTTTGGTCGCAGGCAGGAATTCATGCAACGGCGGGTCGAACAGGCGGATGCAGACCGGCATCCCCTCCATGATCCGAAACAGTTCGCGGAAGTCGTCACGCTGCATCGGCAGCAGCCGCTCCAGCACCGCAGCCCGCCCTGACGGCGTCTCGGCAAAAATCATCTCCCGCATCACCGTCAGGCGGCCGGGCTCAAAGAACATGTGTTCCGTGCGGCAGAGACCAATGCCCTGCGCATTGAACTTCCGTGCCGTTTCAGCATCTTCCGGCGTATCAGCATTGGCGCGAATGCCAATGTCGCGGGCCTCGTCCGCCCAGGCCAGCAAGGTTTGCAGCGCCCCGTCCTGGGCCGCCTCCAGCATCGCCGGCTGGCCCGCCAGCACATGGCCGCTGCTGCCGTCGATCGTGATGATGTCACCGGCCCGGAATACCCGGCCATCCGCCGCCTCCAGCATCTTGCGCTTGCTGTGGAATTTCATGTTCAGGGCGCCGACAATACACGGCAGCCCCAGCCCGCGGCCGATCACCGCAGCGTGGCTGGTCATGCCGCCCTTTTCGGTCAGCACCCCGGCAGCGGCATGCATTCCGCGCACGTCTTCAGGAGAGGTTTCCCGGCGCACCAGAATGCAAGGCTCCCCGCGGGACGCGCTGGCCTGCGCCCCGGCGGCGGTAAAGACCAGCTTGCCCGTGGCAGCCCCCGGGCTGGCGGCGATGCCGCTGCCAATCACATCCCGTTCCGCATCCGGCGCCACCTGGCGGTGCAGCATCTCATTCAGGATATGCGCATCCACCCGCATCAGCGCCTCTTCCTGCGGGATAATGCCGTCTTCGGCCAGCGCTACAGCGATCCGCACCGCAGCCTGCGCCGAGCGCACCACCCGCACCCCGTCGAGGATATGCACGCGCCCGTTCTCAATGACAAACTCCAGCTGCATTTCCTCACGCAGCTTCTCACGCATCAGCGCGGCATGGGATTGAATGTCCGCAAAAGCCTCCGGCGCCAGCTCCTCCAGCGACAGCCCGCGCGTATCCCTGGCCAGATACAGCGCCTTGGCCCCTGCCCCCAGCGCATCGCGCCCCTGGCTTTGGCTCAGGTAGCGTCCGGTCAGCCGCGGACTGCCGGTGGTCGAATTCACCAGCTGCAGCACGCCGGAGCCGCATTCGCCCTGGCCGACACCGGGGATCATTTCCTGCACCACCAGCCCCAGGCCTGCATCAGCAGGTGCGCCCTTGGCCTGGCGCAAGAGCCGCGCCGAGGTGCCTTCCCAGGCCCGCGCCATCGACCGCAGCACCGCCGCCAGCTGTTCGCCCGGATCCTGCGGGAAAGGCTCATCCGTTTCCGCCTCGTAAGCATGCAGGATCTCGCTCAGCGCGTCCGGGCCGCCATCCTCGACATCGTCGAAGACATCCGGGTCCAACCGCGCCACATGCACTGCATAAGATTGCACAAAGCGCAGGAACAAAGCCGCGGCGGCCTCGCGGCCCAGACTGTCGCAAAGGTCCACGTAACGCGCGTCATTCATGCCGATGTTCAGGATCGCGCCCGGTCCGCCCCAATCCGGATCCTCGGAAGACGGGCGCACGCACAGCAGCGCCTCCGGGTCGAATTCGCTCAGCACTGCTGTCAGATCCGGCATCTGGCCTTCGGCAATGGAATGCACCGCATCAAAAGACAGCGCCACTGTGCGCGGCACCGGCAGGTCCAGCCGCTCCAGCCGCTGCAGGCATTTCGCCCGCCCGCCATGGGTGGTGGCGGCAATCGGTGCGGTCGCGGTGATCAGGGAAGCCGGCGGGATCTGTTCGAAATCTTTCTGCACTGCAGCACGTCTCCTTTGCAAGTCACCATAAGGACAAGACATGATCGCGCAAGGGGCTTGTAACCGCCCTCCGGCAACTGAGCGCGGTTCTGCAAAAGAAAACCGGCCTTCCCTTGCGGAAAGGCCGGACCCTGCGGGGCGGGTATTTTGGACCAGAAAGAAGCAGCCGGCTGGTGCTCAGCCTTCCACCTTGGTGAGGTCAGCAACCTGGCCGCAGACCTGGCGGATCTGGCTCAGCAGGTTCAGGCGGTTGCGGCGGACCACTTCGCTGTCCACATTCACCTGCACTGCCTCAAAAAACGCATCGATCGGCGCGCGCAGGGCGGCCATGCCCCGCATGGCCGCCGCGAAATCTTCGGCCTCGATGGCCGGAGAGATCGCCGCCCCGCCTGCCTCCAGCGCGTCGAACAGTGCCTTTTCGGTGTCGTCCTCGGCAAATTTGCGGTCGGCGCCATAGGAGTATTCGACGCCGTCTTTTTCCTCGGCCTGGGACAGGATGTTGTTGGCGCGTTTGAAGCCCTGCAGCAGGTTGGTGCCGTCCTCGGTCTTCATGAAGTCTTCGAGCGCGCGGGCGCGTTTCACCAGCAGGGTCAGGTCGTCATTGCCGTCCATCGCAATGCAGGCGTCGATCACATCGTGGCGGATGCCCTGATCGCGCAGGAAGACCTTGAGGCGGTCGTGGAAGAAAGAGAGGAGGTTATTGGCAAACTCTTTTGCAGCGCAAACCATTGCCATGCCAACATACTGCAAATCATCCGAGACAAGGGGAATACTTCTTCCCAGCACGAATTCAGCCACAGTCACGCTGTTACTCCGCAGGCCCTGAGCGACCAAGAAGAAATCAGCGCAAAGATCGGCCTCTTCTTTATTTGTCTCAGCTTTTGCGATTTCAAAAGCCCTCTTGGGAAGAGCCTTCTCTTTCAAATCCTGAAGAGCGAGTTCAACAGAAGCAGACAAATTTACGCTACTACTTTGAGCGTTTAACACGACTTCAAATTTTGTTCCCCAGAAGTAGTTCTGTAAGAACTTCTCAAATTCCGTTTCTACCAGCCCAAGTAACTTTAATGCCCGGTTGTTTTCGACAATTAGACGAATAGTCCCCAGCGCGGCGCGGCGCAGGGCAAAGGGGTCTTTCGACCCGGTGGGCTTTTCATCAATCGCCCAGAATCCGGTCAGCGTGTCCAGCTTGTCGGCCAGCGCAACGGCAACCGAAACAGGCTCCGACGGGACATCATCGCCCGGCCCCAGCGGCGAATAATGCTGCTCGCAGGCGTTCGCAACTTCCTGTGGCAGGCCGGCGGCCTGCGCATAGTAGCGGCCCATCAGGCCCTGCAGCTCCGGGAATTCATAAACCATTTCAGAGCTGAGGTCGGCCTTGGCCACCCGCGCCGCCTGCTCTGCCAGATCGGCATTGGCGCCGACAACCGGCGCGATCTCGCGGGCCAGCGCGGCGATGCGGTCAATCCGCGCCGCCTGGGTGCCCAGTTTGTTGTGAAATGTCACGTTGCCGAGGTTCTCCACCCAGGACCCCATGCCGGCCTCGGACTTGGCGGTGCGCAGGTCGTTCTCCCAGAAGAACTTGGCATCCGCCAGACGCGCCGACAGCACCTTTTGATTGCCCGCCAGGATGGTGGCGCCATTGTCCGCGGTCTCGCGGTTGGCAACGGTGATGAATTTCTCGATCCGCCCGGTCTTGGGGTTTTTGACCGAGAAGAACTTCTGATGCTCCTTCATGGACGTCTGCAGCACTTCGGCCGGCAGCTCCAGGAATTCGGCGTCGATGGCGCCCATCAGCACCACCGGGCATTCCACCAGACCCGCGACCTCGGCCAGAAGGCCCTTGTCTTTGACCACTTCCAGGCCGCTGGCAAAGGCCTGATTGGTGGCCTCCTGCCAGATCGCCTCGGCCCGTTCGCGGGGGTCCAGCACCACATGCGCGCGCTTCAGCTTGGCGGCGTAGTCGTCAAAACCGGTGACGGTGATCTGGTCCGGCGCCATGAAGCGGTGGCCGCGAGTTGTGTTGCCGGATTTGATACCGTCAATGTCCAGATCCACCACGGCCGCGCCTGCCTCATCCGACAGGATACACAGGATTGAATGCAAGGGGCGCACCCAGCGCAAAGTTCCGGCGCCCCAGCGCATGGATTTGGGCCAGGGGAAGGTGCGGATGGTGGTTTCCAGCACCTCGGCAATGATCTCTGCTGCCGCACGCCCCGGCTTTTCGATCAGGGCGAAATAGACCGCACCCTTGGGGGTCTCGCGCTCTTCCAGCTGATCGCGGGTCAGGCCTGCGCCGCGTAGGAAGCCGTCGATTGCCTTGTCGGGCGCGCCGACCTTGGGGCCTTTGCGTTCTTCGCGGATGGTGGGGCTTTCCGCCAAAAGACCGTCAACCGCCAGCGTCAGGCGGCGCGGTGTCGACAGCGCTGCGGCACCGGCATAAGTCAGACCCGCCTCGACCAGGCCATCGGTCACGCGTTTCTTCAGATCCTCGGCGGCACGCGCCTGCATGCGGGCCGGGATTTCTTCGGAAAAGAGTTCAATCAGCAGATCGGGCATCGGGGGTCCTCAGAAATTCACGATCGCCTGGATGACGATGGCATTGGCGATATCAACAAAGAAGGCGGATACAAGGGGGAGCACAACAAAGGCAATAGGCGACGGCCCGTAGCGTTTGGTCACAGCGGTCATATTGGCGATGGCAGTGGGGGTGGCGCCCAGCGCAAAGCCGCCGAACCCGGCGGCCAGCACCGCAGCCCGGTAACCGCGTCCCAGCAGCGGGAACAGCACAAACAGCACAAAGGCCACCGTGAACAGCGTCTGCGCCAGCATGATAACGGCAATGGCCAATCCCAGCCCCGCGATGGTCCACAGCTGCAGGGCCATCAGCGACAGGGCCAGAAAGGCCCCCAACGAGAACTCCGAGATCAGAGCAAGCGCCGGGGTGCGGGCGACAGGGTCCGCAGCGGGCGCAATCAGGCTGCGCAGGTTGGCCAGCAGAATGCCCGCGATCAGGCAGGGCACAAACAGCGGCAGCTTCACCCCCGCAGCGTCCAGGCTGATCGAGGCGGCATATCCCAGGATTATGGCAAGGTTCAGGTACAGCATCACCCGCATCAGATCGAGGTGGCCGACAGTTGCTGTCTCCGCCTCGTCATGCCCAAGGCCGACTGTCTGTTCCTCCTCCGGGCGTGCAGGCGTCAGCCCATTCCGGTTGATCAGGTGGCGGGCAACCGGCCCGCCCACCAGTGCTGCCAGCACCAGACCCAATGTTGCAACCGCCACGCCCAATTCAGCGGCACCGTCCAACCCTGCCGCGGCAGCCACATCGGGCGCCCAGGCAATGGCCGTTCCATGCCCGCCGATCAGCGCCGCCGACCCGAACAGAACGCCTGCCTGAACCGGATATCCGAACAGCACGGCCCCGGCGGCGCCGATCACGTTCTGGGCCAGAATGGCCAGCAGGGTCAGCACCAGCAGGATAACCAGCGGCCTGCCGCCGGCAACCAGGTCGGAAAGCCGCGCGTTAAGGCCGATACCGGCAAAGAACAGCACCAGCAGGTAGTCGCGGCTCTGCATCTCGAACTCGATTTGCAGGCCGGTCAGGCTGTAGACAAGAAGCACCGCAACCGACGCCGCCAGCCCGCCGGTCACCGGTTCCGGGATGTTGAACCGGCGCAGCGCTGCAACCTTGGCATTCAGGCGCGCTCCCAGCAGAAAGACCGCAAACCCCAGCGTTACCGAGATGAAGTCAGGTATGGTGATATGGGTTTCCATAGCCCCCCGCGGGATTTGCCTCTTAACGTTCCGGTTATTCGCCTGTTGCCGGCCGGGCCGGGCATTCCTCGCCCACCACGGTGCCGTCATAGGCTTTCTGGCCGCAGTCATTCAGCTCATGCCAGACATAACCGCGGCCATCGTCAGTGACGGCAACAACCCGGTCGACACCAAAGGAGATGTTCTTGACCGACAGAAAGGATTTGGCTGTGCCATCCGCCAGCTGTTCGCCGATGGCAGCCGCATCAAAACACTCAAACCAGCCCGGCGCGTTGCGCGGTTCCAGCTTGTCCGTCAGGGTGAACAGCTGCGCCAGTGCATCCGGCGTCACCTTGGTGCGGAAACACGCGCGGTAGCGGATCGGCGAACTGCCGGCGTCAATTGCCTCAAACTCTGAATAGGCGACCGGCTGCGCCTCGCCGCCGCCCAGCGGCACAAGCATCACGTCGCGGCCCGGCTGCAGTTTCACGTCCTCATAAAACCCGTAGACCTGAAGGTAATACATTGCCCCGCCAGCGGCGAGCGCTGACAGGATCAGGATCAATGCCAGAAACTTTCCCATAACGCGCCCTACTCTGCTCAGGCTGCACTTTCGGCGGTATACCCGCCGGCGTCAGTCAGCACAAAGGCGTCGGCACATTGCTTGGCCAGCGCCCGGACCCGGCCGATATAGGCCTGGCGCTCGGTGACAGAAATCACCCCGCGGGCGTCCAGCAGGTTGAAGATGTGGCTGGCCTTGATGCACTGGTCATAGGCGGGATGCGCCATGATGATGCGCTTGCCGGTCTTGGGATCATCATGTTCCTGCGCCAGGATGGCGGCACATTCGGCCTCGGCCTCCTCGAAATGGCGCAGCAGCACTTCGGTGTTGGCCACGTCAAAATTCCAGCGGGCGTATTCTTCCTCGGTCTGCTTGAACACATCGCCATAGGTCAGCGGGATCAGCGCATCCGGGTCGTTGTAGGGCATGTCCATCACATGATCGACACCCAGCACATACATCGCCAGACGCTCCAGCCCATAGGTCAGCTCACCCGACACCGGATGGCAGTCATGGCCGCCGACCTGCTGGAAATAGGTGAACTGGGAAACTTCCATGCCGTCGCACCAGACTTCCCAGCCCAGGCCCCAGGCGCCCAGCGTCGGGCTTTCCCAGTCGTCCTCGACAAAGCGGATGTCATGCATCACCATATCGACGCCGATCGCCTCAAGACTGCCCAGATACAGCTCTTGCAGGTTCGGCGGCGAGGGTTTGATCAGCACCTGGTACTGGTAATAATGCTGCAGCCGGTTCGGGTTTTCACCATAGCGCCCGTCCGTGGGGCGGCGCGAGGGCTGCACATAAGCCGCGGCCCAGGCTTTGGACCCCAGCGAGCGCAGCGTGGTCGCCGGATGAAAGGTGCCGGCGCCGACTTCCATGTCATAGGGCTGCATCACCGCGCAGCCTTTGGCGGCCCAGTAATTCTGAAGCCTCAGGATAATCTCTTGGAAGGAGCGCGGCGCGCCGTTGGTCTGGGTCATCTCGTATCCCTTTTGGGGCAGCTGGGGCAGCAATTGCGGGGATCTTCCTATGCAAGGCAATGGGCAGGGTCAACGCCCTGCGGGTGCTTACACCGCGGCGGCTGCCCTGCGCTGTGCAGCGCATCGGCAACAAAAGTGCGGGAATGCGGCAACGGGGCGGGAATTCCCCCTGCGATGAGGAGTTCCCTTTGCCGTGCCAAAATGCTTAACCTCCGCGGCAAAGAATAAGAGATCTTCCGGGATACGAGGCCCTGACAATGAAAAAACTGTTTGCCGCTCTGGCGCTGCCGCTGATTGCGCTGGCCATTGCGTTCACCGCGCCGGTTTCGGCGCAAAGCAGCCGCGATGCGGTGTGGATCCAGATCGCCGCCCGCCCCTCCCTGCGCGAGGCCGAAACCGAGGCCCGCACCTATGCTGCCCGCCTGCCCGACGTCTCCGGTTATGCGCTTGGCGGTGGCTGGTACGGGGTGATGATCGGCCCCTACGCCCGCGAAGACGCCGAACGGGTGCTGCAAGTCTACCGCGCCGAAAACCAGATCCCGCGCGACAGCTTCATCGCGTTCCGCCGCAACCTGCGCAGCCAGTTCTACCCGGTGGCGGCAGATGCAACCGCCCCGGCGCAACCGGCGCCTGCCCCTGCACCGGCGGCGCCTGCAGCAGAAGACCCGGCACCGCAGCAGCAGGCAGCCGTGCAGTCGAACCTGCCGGATGAGACCCCCGCCGAGGCGCGGCGCAGCGAACGCGCGCTGTCGCGTGAGCAGCGGATGGAGCTGCAGGTCGCACTGAAGGCCGCAGGCTTCTACAGCTCGTCCATCGACGGCGCCTTTGGCCGCGGCACCCGCGGCTCGATGAGCGATTGGCAGACGGCCCGCGGCTTTGAACCCACTGGCGTTCTGACCACCGCCCAGCGCCAGGTGCTGATGGATGAATACAACGCGCCGCTGATCTCGGTCGGCATGGCCCGGGTGGAAGACGCCAAGGCCGGCATCGCCCTGCAGATCCCTGCGGATGAGGTCGCGTTCGACCGCTATGAATCGCCCTTTGCCCATTACGCTGCCAAGGGCAGCCTGGGCGCGGAGGTGCTGCTGATCAGCCAGCCCGGCGACAAACGCACTCTGTTCGGCCTTTATGACATTATGCAGACGCTGGCGATTGTGCCGCTGGAAGGCCCGCGCCAGCGCGGCAAGGACAGCTTCACCATCGAAGGCCGCAACAGCAAGATCGTCTCCTTCACCCAAGCCAGCCTGAAAAACGGTGAGGTGAAGGGCTTTACCCTGATCTGGCCGGCCGGCGACGAGGACCGCCGCACCCGCGTTCTGGCCGCAATGCAAGCCAGCTTCACCCGACTCGACGGCGTTCTGGACCCGGCAGCCGGCGGCGATGCGGTGCAGAACATCGACCTGGTTTCCGGCCTGGAAATCCGCAAGCCGAAACTGTCGCGCTCCGGCTTCTTTGTCGATGGCGACGGCAGCGTGCTGACCACATCCGACGTGGTGGCGGGCTGTACCCGCATCACATTGGACCACGGCTACAGGGCCGAAGTAGCGGCCAACAACACCGCAGACGGCATCGCCATCCTGCGCCCCGTCCAAGCGCTGGCGCCTGCCGCGGTTGGTGAACTCAGCGCCGCCTCGCCGCGGCTGCAGTCTGAGATCGCTGTTTCCGGCTTCTCCTATGAAGGCGTGCTGGGCGCACCAAGCCTGACCTGGGGCAAAGTCGCAGACGTCAAAAGCCTGGATGGCAACACCGGCGTTGCCCGGCTGGAACTGGCGGCACAGCCCGGCGACGCGGGCGGTCCGGTTCTGGACAGCAGCGGCGCCGTTCTGGGCATGCTGCTGCCGCGCACAATCGAAGGCAAACAACTGCCCGAAGGCGTCAGCTTTGCCGTTAACGCCGAAGCCATCCGCAGCGCGTTGAACACCGCAGGTATGACCCCGGCAGCACAGAGCGCCTCGGCAGGCAGCCTGCCCAATGCGGCAATAACCCGGCTGGCGTCCGGCATGACCGTGCTGGTCAGCTGCTGGGAGTGACCGGCTGGCCGTCACTCGCGGCAGACCTGACCGGCAAGACAAAAACCGGCGCAGATTCTGCGCCGGTTTTTTCATGTAAGCTGTACCTTCAAAGCGCAGCAGCTTGAGCACTGGCAGGCACTCCCGCCCGGCAGCGGGCCTTGGCAGGCCCGATGCCCGTTGGGCATAGCACCGTGCCAGTGCACGGTGCTGCGCCGCGCATCCGCGCGGCGCCCGGCCCAAGCCTGCAAGCAGGGCTGGCGCAGCCAGGCCTCTGCGGGCGCGGGAGCTTCAGCCTTCTGTGCGGCAGTAAAGTCAGTAAGGTTGAATACGGCCGTCCCAAGTGTGGAAACAGCCAGTGGTGTCGAGGTTCAGCACTGCGAATTCATTGATCAGCCCGGCAACGGACTCTTCCACCGTGATATCGCCTTCATAGCCGCCCATATCGGTACGCACCCAGCCGGGGTGGTAAATCCCCACAGAGATCCCTTCCGGCTGCAGATCGGTGGCCAGATTGCGCCCGATATTCAGCGCCGCCGCCTTGGAAGCGCGATAGGCATAGCTGCCCCCCGGCGCCCGCGACTGGCTGGCCATCTGCGAAGACAGGATCGCGATCTTGGGCTCTTGGGCCAGCCGCAAATTGGGCAGCATTGCCTGCACCGTCAAAAACACGCCGGTCACATTGGCGGCCAGGGTTTTGGCCCAGACCTCCGCCGAGTAATCCTCCAGCCCCATCGACTTGTCGATGTAGACCCCGGCGTTGCACACCAGCAGATCCACCGGACGGTTCTTGATCTGGGCGGCGAAACGCGCCTGCTGGCCGGGATCGGAGACATCCAGTTTCACCCCGGAGGAGTGATCGCGCGAGGTGCCTGTCACCTCATAGCCCGCTTCCTGCAGCCGTTTCACCAGCTCCTTGCCAATGCCGCGGCTGGTTCCTGTTACAACTGCATGCATCTTTGCTCTGCCCTTCAGTTCGATTTGCGTCAGTTTGATTTCCGGCCTGAACGGAAAGGCAGCGGCATCACCGGCACGCCTTCCTCAATCAGCTCCCGCGCATCTTCCAGCTTGGCCTCGCCATGGATCGCCCGCTCCGGCGCGTCGCCCAGGTGCATTGCCCGTGCCTCCTGAACAAAATTCCCGCCGACGTAATCGGAGTTTGCCTCGACCTTCTTGCGCAGCTCTGCGATGGCCTGTTCCACCTCGCCCGCGGGGCGGCTCAGCATGCCGGGCCCTGCAGGGGCTGCAGCCGCCGCTGCGGGAACCGCAGCTGGAGCGGCGGGCGCAGCGGCCTGCGGTTCCGGTTCCCCGACGGCAGACACCGCCTTGCGCCCGGGGCGGACCCGTGGCGCCATAATCGCCTTCTCCACCTGCGCACCGCCGCAGACAGCACAGGACACCAGACCGGCCGCTGCCAGTTTGTCAAAGGCCGCCGCCGATTGGAACCAGCTGTCGAAACTGTGGCCATCGGTGCATTTGAGGCTGTATTGAATCATGCTTTCCCTCTTAGCAGGAAGGGTTGATTAAATCTCCCTCCCCGGCAAGTGCAAGAGGTCTGTTGTATCTACTGTGCCGCACCTGGGCTCTGCAGCCGCTGCCGCAGCTTTGCGGCCAGCTCCTCCTGCGGCACATCGGCCTCCACCGCCAGCCGCCGAAGCCCGAAATGCACATGCGCCATCTCGCGGTAATAGCCCGCAAAGACGTAATTCACCGCGGCTCCGGCCACGGCCCCGGCGATCGGCACCGCCTGGGCTGCCAGCTTTTGCCCCAGCACTGCACCCAGCTTGGGCGCCACCTGGGCAATCAGCTTGTGCAGGCCCCCCGGCAGCCCCAGCCGCACCGAGACAAAGCCCAAATCCGCACCGTCATCTTCGGCCAATGGGCCAGCCGCTGCAAACACCTGAATGCAATCAAAACGCACGCTGTCGGCCTCCGGGTCGAACCCTTCCGCAGCTGCGGCGCCCTGGATGGTCCGGAGCAAAAACGCTGTTGTCGCAGGCAGCTCCACCAATGCGCCCGGCAGGCCTGCGGCGCCGCCCGCAGCGCCCATGGCGGCGCTCACCATCCGGTCGACGCCCGGTTTCTGATCCGCCACCAGGCGGCGTGACTGGCTGGCCCCCTTCATGGCAAGCCTGAGAGCGGTTTCCGTGGCGCCTGTCAGCCCGGCCTGCACCGGTGCAGGCAGCCGCTCCAGCAGGCTTTCGCCGCTGCCGCCCAGCCGGTTCAAAAGGTCCACGCCAAAGCCGCCCGCCGCCCGGTGGCGCTGTGCCAGCGCCTCCAGTTCAGCTTCAATATCCTGCGGGGTAAATACCCGTGCTGTTGATAGAACGTCCGCCACAAGCGCCTCCTCTGCCTTTCTTAAAGATCGGCAGCCAAGAGCGGGAATTCAACCCTGCCAGCGGCGCACCTGCCCCTGGATGCCGTCCCAGGCTGCCTCTTGCAGCGCCAGCCCCAGCACCCGGTCCGGGTTGGTCGGCGGCGGCATTTCAACCCCGGTCAGTTTCGTAAAACCAAAGCGCCGGTAATAGGGCGCATCGCCCACCAGCATCACCCGTGCCCATCCGGTTTCCTCTGCCTTGGCGACGCTGTCGCGAATCAAAGACCCGCCCAGCCCCTCGCCCTGCCGTGTCGGGTGCACCGCAACCGGCCCCAGCAGCAGCGCAGGCGCCGTGCCAATCAGAACCGGCCAATACCGGATGGCTGCGGCCAGGATGCCGTCACTGTCGCGCGCCACCTCGCTGAGACCCGCAACCGGCGGCACCCCGTCGCGCAACCGGTAGGACGACAACGCCTCGCGGCCCGGCGCAAAGCACAGGTCATACAGCGCCTCAACCTCCCATCGGTCTTCCGGCTGCTCTGCCATCAATTCGATCACGCCGCCATGTCCCTGTTCCGGCCTCCGCATTTTCCCCCTGCAGGCTGGCATTCGGCCTAACACGGGCGTAAGCCTTGGGCAAACACCTAAGCCCCTGAAATCCCCTAAGCAGGAAGCAAGAATGTTCTACCGACCCGAGGACGGCCACGGCCTGCCCCACAACCCGTTTAATGCCATCGTCACACCGCGGCCAATCGGCTGGATCTCCTCGCGTTCCGCCGACGGGGTGAACAATCTGGCGCCTTATTCCTTTTTCAACGCAGTGGCCTACAGTCCGCCGCAGGTGATGTTTGCCTCCACCAGCAGCAAGCCCGACCAAGAGGGCACCAAGGACAGCGTTGCCAATATCGAGGAAACCGGCGTGTTCTGCGTCAATGTGGTGTCTTATGCGCTGCGGGACGCAATGAACGCCAGCTCCGCCGCGCTGCCCAAGGAGGCGGACGAATTCGCCCATGCAGGGCTTGAAGCCACAGGCTGCGAAACCATCGCCTGTTCCCGCGTCGCCAATGCGCCGGCCGCGCTGGAATGCCGGCTGACCCGGATCGTCACCCTGCCGGGCGAGGCAAACAAAGTGGTCTTCGGCGAGGTGACCGGCGTGCATCTGCGCGACGACTGCCTGCGCGACGGCACTTTTGACGTGACCGCCTTCCAGCCGCTGGCCCGCCTCGGCTACCGCGACTATTCAGTGGTGCGCGAGCTGTTCCCGCTCACCCGTCCCGACGACTGAGGCCCGCCATGCCGCTTCCCGATCCGCGCAAACGCAACCCGATCATCCTGCCCGGCGGCACCCCGCACGCGGGCACTGTGATGCTCAGCCAGGTATTGGACCACCCCAACATCAAGGCTGGTGATTACTCCTATGCCTCCGACTTCGATCCGCCGGAAAACTGGGCGCAGCACCTGGCGCCCTACCTGTTCCCCGGCGCACGCGAGCGGCTGGTGATCGGCCGCTTCTGCCAGATCGCCCACGGCGCGCGGTTCATCACCTCCTCGGCCAATCACGCGCAGGAAGGCCTTAGCTGCTATCCCTTCCAGGTGTTCGATCCCAGCCAGATGGCCGGTTTTCAGCCCGACACCCGCGATACGGTTGTAGGCAACGATGTCTGGATCGGTTATGGCGCGCTGATCCTGCCCGGCGCCCGCATCGGCGACGGTGCCATCATCGGCGCCGGAGCAGCGGTGCGCGGCACGGTGCCGCCTTATGCCATCGTTACCGGCAATCCCGGCACCGTTCACAGCTACCGCTTTTCCAAGCCGCAGATCGCCCGCCTGCTGGCGCTCAAATGGTGGGACTGGCCGGCAGAGCTGATCAGCCGCGCCGAACCCGCACTGCTGTCCGGCGATCTCGACATGCTGGAAACCCTCGCCCCCGACTAAGCCTGCCCCAAGTAATTGCTGGTCCGGAGCCGCCGTCGCCTGAGACCGGACAGCCGCGCGGGCGGCGCCGGGACAAGGAAAATCGCCGAGGGGCCCCGCGCCCCGCGGGGAGACGGCTATTTTCCTTGGCTCGGTGCGGACCGCGCGGCAGGCAAGGATCAGGGGATGGGGGATCCGGACCAGCGTTTGCTGGTATGGTGAGCCAGAGCCCCTTTCAAAAAAAACCCGCGGCTCGCAAAACCCGCGGGTTTCTCTTTCACACGATCAGGCGTCAATGGCCGCCCAGGACCCCGGTTTTGACCGAGTAGTCCACCGCAATCTCATAGTCCGGGTCGTCATCGCTATCGACCATCAGATGCCCCGCCTTGGTCAGCAGTTGGTGGCAATCCCGGCTCAGATGCCGCAGCACCAAAGATTTACCCTCGGCCTCATACTTGCCCGCCAGCGCCTCGATTGCCTGCAAGGCTGATTGGTCGACCACCCGGCTGCGGGCAAAGTCCACAATCACATGATCCGGGTCGCCTGCCACATCGAACAGCTCGATGAAGCCATCGGTGGAGCCAAAGAACAGCGGGCCTTCGATCTCATAAACCTTGGCGCCTTTGTCGCTTTCGGACTCGCGGGTATAGGCATGGATACGGCGCGCGTTGTTCCAGGCATAGGCCAGCGCCGAGACGATCACACCGACAACCACCGCAATCGCAAGGTCGGTCATCACCGTCACCACGGTCACCAGCACAATGACAAAGGCATCCATCAGCGGCACTTTGGTCATCACCTTGAAGCTGTTCCAGGCGAAGGTGCCGATCACCACCATGAACATCACACCGACAAGGGCCGCCAGCGGGATCTGCTCGATCAGCGGCGAGGCCACAACGATGAACGCCAGCAGAAACAGCGCCGCAGTAATGCCCGCAATCCGCGTCCGGCCGCCGGATTTCACGTTGATCATTGACTGGCCGATCATCGCGCAGCCTCCCATGCCGCCAAAGAAACCAGTCACCACATTCGACGCGCCCTGCGCGATACACTCTTGGCTGGCACCGCCGCGCTTGCCGGTGATCTCGCCCACCAGATTCAGCGTCAGCAGGCTTTCAATCAGGCCGATCGCCGCCAGGATCACCGCATACGGCAGGATGATCCAAAGCGTCTCCAGCGTGAACGGTGCCAAGGCAGTGCCATACAGCCCCTCGCCGGTGCCAAACGGATTATGGAAGGACGGGAACCCGCCCTTGATCGAGGCCATGTCGCCAACGGTCGGCACATTGATCCCAAAGGCAATCACCAGACCTGCCACAATGCCAATCCCGGCCAGCGGTGCCGGAATGATCGCGGTGATCTTGGGCGTGCCCCAGATGATCAGCATGGTCAGCCCCACCAGCCCCAGCATCATCACCAGCTGCGCATTCCCCAGCCAGGCTTCGGTGTTCTCCGGGTCCTTGAACTGGGTCAGCTGCGCCAGGAAGATCACAATCGCCAGACCGTTCACAAAGCCCAGCATCACCGGATGCGGCACCAGGCGGATGAACTTGCCCCAATGCATCACCCCCGCGATGATCTGCAAAATCCCCATCAAGACCACTGTGGCAAACAGATACTCGACCCCGTGCTGCGCCACCAGTGCCACCATCACCACCGCCAGCGCGCCCGTCGCACCCGAGATCATTCCAGGCCGGCCGCCGAACACCGCGGTGATCAGCCCCACCATAAAGGCCGCATAAAGCCCGACCAGCGGATGCACCCCCGCGACAAAGGCAAAGGCCACCGCTTCGGGCACAAGCGCCAGCGCCACGGTAAGGCCGGACAGCAATTCGGTGCGCACGCGGGCCACGGTAAAGCCCTCGTCCTGCATGATGGAGAGGTTGGGCGGGGAAATCTGCTTGGCCAGCAAAGCCATGGCTGCGCGTCTCATTGGGTGTACCTGTACTTGAAAGGGGAGTGTCCGCAGCCCGCCCCTAGCGGAAATACGCCAATGGGGCAAGGGTGCGGGGTATTCGCGGCACCGGCGCAATGCCTGGGCTCTGCCCTTTGCCCGGACCTGAGGCGCCTCCAGCGGTTTTTCGCAGCCCTATGGGAACCGAACACCCCTGCCAGGCGTTTTTCCATCGAGTGCTCACCCACGAACCACTTAGATTAAGGAAGAATGGTCATGAAAAAGCTGCTACTTTCCACGGCGCTGGCCGCCGTGACAACTTTCCCTGCCTTCGCATCCGAGACGGCCACCGAAGAGGCTGCCGAGGCAATCTCCGAACAAGGCGCAGAGATTGCTGCAGAAGCCGGGGCTGCGGCTGAAGGGGCCGCCGATACGGTTGCCGAGGAAGCGGGCGAAGTGGCCGCTGAAGCTGAAGCCGCAGCTGAAGAAGCCGCAGATGCCGCAGCCGAAGCAGAGGTTGGAGCAGAGGCTGAGGTAACCGGCACCGCAGAAACCGGGTCCGCTGAACATATGACCGACGCTGAAGCCACAGCGGCCATGCAGCCCCGGGTGCCGGTAGAGCGCGACGGCTACATGACTGCGGAAGAGACCGATCTGACCGCCGAGAAGCTGACTGGTGCAGCGGCCTATGACTCCAATGACGAGTGGATCGGCGAAGTGTCCGAACTGCTGCTGACTGATGCCGGCGAGGTCAAGGCCGCCGTTATCGACGTCGGCGGTTTCCTCGGCCTGGGCGAGAAACCGGTTGAGCTGGAACTGTCGAAGATCGACATCCTGCGTGCCGACGACAGCTCGGATCTGCGCGTCTATATCTCGATGACCGAAGACGAGCTGAAAGCCCTGCCCGACTACGAAAGCTGAGCCCGGGATATGCGAAACCGGAGAACCCGCCATATGGCGGGTTTTTCGTCTTTGCCTGCCGGACACCACCACAACCGCGCCGCGGGCCGGAGCCGGCCATTTGGCTTTCCTGTGATTGAGGTTCAGCGCTGCAATGCCGCAATTAGGTCAGCTCCCCTGCCGCAATGTTTCGCGCGCGAAACATTTGGTCAAAAGGGCTGACGCTTAACTTTAGCGCTTGTTATGATTTGGGCGTTCGCTTGGTCCCTCTTCAAGTGCTGCCTGCGCCGCAACGCTTGCCGGGATTATACGGCGCGAATAGCGCCCGCTGTTTCATCTTTGCAAAAATACTCCCGCCGGAGGCTCCCGCGCCATCGGCACACACCCGGTGCATAGGGGGTGCACAGCTGCCGCCCCCTGTTGATCACCTTGCTCTTGCAAAATCCGGCTCCGCTTGTGCATATCCAAGACAACAGCATCAGGAGGGCAGCACGTGACCGCATCAGAACCCCGTGAAACCATGATCGCCGTGATCGGCGGCTCCGGCATTTATGAGATCGACGGGCTGGAAGGCGCCGGGTGGGTCTCGGTCGAAACACCTTGGGGGGCGCCATCGGATCAGATCCTGACCGGCTCTCTGGACGGCGTCAAAATGGCCTTCCTGCCGCGCCACGGCCGCGGCCATGTGCATTCCCCGACCGAAGTTCCCTACCGCGCCAATATCGACGCGCTGAAACGGCTGGGGGTGACGGATGTGTTCTCGGTCTCTGCCTGCGGGTCGTTCCGCGAGGAAATGGCGCCGGGCGATTTTGTTGTTGTGGATCAGTTCATTGACCGGACCTTCGCGCGCGAGAAAAGCTTCTTCGGGACCGGCTGCGTGGCCCATGTGAGCGTGGCGCATCCGACCTGCGAGCGGCTCTCGGACGCGGCCGAAGCAGCGGGCAAGGATGCGGGCATCAACATCCACCGCGGCGGCACCTACCTGTGCATGGAGGGGCCGCAGTTTTCGTCCATGGCGGAAAGCAAGATGTACCGCGCGCAATGGGGCTGCGACGTCATTGGCATGACCAACATGCCCGAGGCCAAACTCGCCCGCGAGGCAGAGCTATGCTACGCTTCCGTTGCAATGGTCACTGACTACGACAGCTGGCATCCGGAGCACGGCGCTGTGGAAATCACTGATATCATTGCAACATTGCAGGGCAACTCTGCCAATGCCCGCGAACTGGTCCGCCGCCTGCCCGGTCTGCTGGGTCAGGATCGTGCGGCTTGCCCGCATGGCTGCGACAAAGCGCTGGAATATGCGATCATGACTGCACCCGGGAAACGCGATCCTGCTCTGCTGGCCAAGCTGGACGCTGTGGCGGGCCGGGTTCTGGGCTGATCCAAGGCTGCAACAGTTTTGAACTATCGGGGCGGTCTTTGCAGGGCCGCCTCTTTTCTTTGCCGGGCTGCATGCCTTTATCGTGCAGCAGACCTTGCTTTGACGTTGCTGATTTCAGGATCTCTTTCATGCGCCTTCACGGATTGGACATCGCCCGCTTCCTTGCCTTTTGCGGCATGGTTCTGGTTAATTTCCGCATTGCAGCGCAGGTGGCGCCGGGAACCGATGCAATCTCTCTGTTCACCAACAGCCTGGAGGGCCGCGCAGCCGCGCTGTTTGTGATGCTGGCGGGGATCGGGGTATCGCTGGGCAAGCCGGACCGGTCAACGATGTTCCGGCGCGCTGTGTTCCTGTTTGTGATCGGCCTGTTAAACCTGACCATATTCGATGCCGACATCCTGCACTTCTATGCGCTGTATTTCCTGGTGGCGCTGCCGTTCCTGACGGCCTCCAGCCGGACGCTGCTTTGGGCCGCTGCGGGCACGCTGGCGGTCGGGCTGGCAGGGCTGCTGTTGCTGGATTACGAGGCGCATTGGAACTGGGACACATTGACCTACGCGGAATTCTGGACGCTGGAAGGCTTTCTGCGCCATTCCTTCTTCAATGGCTGGCATCCGGTGTTTCCTTGGGCCGCTTTCCTGTTTCTGGGCATGTGGATCGGCCGCCTGGATCTGGCCAGCCGCCGGGTGCAGACCCGCATGGTCCTCTGGGGTGTGGCAGCGGCAGTGCTGGGCGCCCTGCCCGGGATACTGCTGCAGGATCCGGAGCTGGCCGAACTCTTCGGCACCAGCGCCATTCCCCCTGGCCCGTTCTACATTATCGCAGCCTCCGGCACCGCGGTGGCCGTGACCGGGCTGATGCTGGCGATCGGCCCGGCGCTGGACAAGGCTGGACTGGGGGAATGGCTGGCAGCACCAGGGCGGCAAGCGCTGAGCCTCTATGCGGCGCATATCCTGTTGGGCATGGGCACATTGGAAGCCATGGGCCAGCTGGACGGTTCGCTCGGCACCTCCCGGATCTTCGGCTACTCGCTTGGCTTCTGCGCCCTGTCGATGGTGCTGGTCTGGGTTTGGAACATCTTTGCGAGAAACGGACCGCTGGAAGCGCTGATGCGCTGGAGCACCCGTTTTCCCCGGTGACCTCTCCCGGCGCCGCTGCCCCGCCCGCGGCCAGTGCCAGCAGGCCTCCCGCGGCAGCCCCGAAGCGCCTGTTCGTGCTTCCCCCTTGCATGACAGCGCTGCATCGGCCAAACCGCCCATGGCCTGGTAACGCAGCCGGGCTGCTGTCTCAGTTGTGCCAAGGGGAACCAAGCCGATGCCCAAGAAGCCCGCCGTCCAGGATTACATCCGCACCATCGTTGATTTCCCGCATGAAGGGATCCTGTTCCGCGATGTAACCACGCTGTTTGCCGATCCGCGCGGGTTCCGCATGGCGATTGACCAGATGCTGCATCCCTATGCCGGCGAACGGATCGACAAAGTGGTGGGGCTTGAAGCACGCGGTTTTATCCTGGGCGGCGCCATTGCGCATCAGCTGAGCGTCGGCTTTGTGCCGGTCCGCAAGAAAGGCAAGCTGCCCGGCACCACCATCAGCGAAGAGTACAAGCTGGAATACGGCGAGGCGATTGTCGAAATCCACGACGACGCTATCAAGCCGGGCGAGAAGATTCTGGTGGTTGATGACCTCTTGGCCACCGGCGGCACTGCGGGCGCGGGCATCAAGCTGATCGAGCGGCTGGGCGGCGAGATTGTCTCTTGCTCCTTCATCGTGGATCTGCCGGAACTGGGTGGCCGCAAGCTGTTGGAGAGCATGGGCATGGATGTGCATGTGCTGTGCGAATTCGACGGCCTCTGAGCACTGTAAGGACAACGTCCGGGCCGGGCGCTCCCGCCGGTCAAACGCCATTCTTGCGAACGGCTCTTCCCGTTGGGCATAGCCCTTTCCGGCCCTGAAGGGCCTGAAAGGGCACGCCGCGCGGATGCGCGGCGCCGGGCCCAAAGCCGCCAGGCGGTCCGGCGCAGCCAGGCTGATGCGGCTGCGGGAGATCTTGGGAATGCCCGGACGGGTCAGCCGGCCTTCAGCACTGGCGCATTCCTGACATTGGGACACAAAAGCAACGCCTGCCGAGTTTTCTCTCGGCGGGCGTTTGATATTGAACAATCGTTTCTGATAGCAGATTGATTGCTGCCGGGGAGAAAAGTCCCGGGGCCACACTTTTCAAAAAAATGCACTGAAGTCTTCGGTTTTGGAAGATTTGGCCAATATGAGCCCTGCCTGACGGAGGGCGGCTTGACCAAACAAAACAGAAGGAAAGGCTGCGTCGCTGTAAAGTCCCTGCCTGAACTGTCTCTTCCTCAAATCCACCCCGAAATCGGGGATACAATCAACCTGAACTGTTGTGGCGATCCCGATTGCGGGAACTACGGCGTTGCGCCTGACTTCATCCAACTATCCTTCGCAGGTAGAAAGCTATTGGCGTGTCTTCAGCCAAAGACACAACAAGGCATACCCAGCCCAAGGACCGGCCCAGCTTCCGCAGGAAGCCCTGAATGAGATTGCCAATGCAAACAAGCATCGGAAAATCATCAATACTCTGCGCACATCAATACTCCGCGTAATGGATACTTCAGCTTTCAGGAAACGAACCGCGATTCCCGCGGGAGCTTTAATGGAGCTGTGGTGAAGCCAACATACACCAAGGCAGCCCACATGGCATGTCCGTGTGATTTACTGCCAGCCAAGCGCCTGGCAATTGCGGTGAACAAGAAGCATCCATGGTTCGGGCCGTGCCGCATGTTTTCCGAGATTGGGTCGAAAAAGACCACTTCGAATGGCATGTCATGCATTTCGGTAAAAAAGCCTCGGAACCTGAAAACTCTCGCAGAGCAACGGCATTCAAAACAGCTTTCGATACCTTCAAGGCGCCAGCGCACGCGCCCGGCCAGACACAAACATCCGGCTATGCGCTCCTGTCTCAGTTTTGCACCGGCACAATGGCTCCTGTCTTTAATCAGGATCCCAGTGGTCATTTGACACCATTCCCAATCACCCTTTTCCATCTTCAAAGTTCATTCCGAAGAGGAAACCGGGGAGATATGGGTGATGCTCGAAAACCGGGTGATGGTCGGCTGGTTCGATAAGGACGATGCCCCACCCGCCTTGGATTACCAATTCGCCGGCGATGCCGTTCTACACCCGCCATCAGGAAAAATACTGCTGTGGCCTGGAGAACCACTTACGAGCAAGTGGATTGAGCAGCCGAAGCCTTACCAGGTGGGCCGGGTCTTTGGGAATTGACTCCTGACGCACCCGCGCGTGTTCCAGGCTTTCAGGCTCAACCTCGCCTTTCCGGCACTGTGCCACGTCCAAGCACCCTCTTTCATGTCCCATCTCAAACAACAATCGCTAGCCGTGCCGGCGGATTTGCAGCATTTGACGGAGAAACCTTACGGGATCTTGCCAAACTTACGCCCGAAGGTGATCGAAAACCATTCTTGCGCAAGATGGCGGGGCGCTACAATTTGCGCTCATGGGATTCGCTGGCCGAAATCACCGAAGGTCTCGATCTTCGCCCAATTCCGCTTCCTCAAACTGTCGAACGACGAGTTGAGTTGTCATTCAGTCCGAAGCTCAAGACTTTCATCCTGCCTTCGGCGGGGTGGGAAACTGTCTTTACTTCAAGTGATCTGGTGTCGCTTCAGGAGGTTCAGGGAGAAGGAAAAAACTTCATAGGCATCATCGGTTAAATCCCTGGTGAAGAGGCTGTGCTGGAAAACTCGAAACATCGGGTCTATTTGATGAAAAACTGCGGATAGATTTGAACCAGACCGGGCATTCGCCGGTCTGGTTCATAGCTTGCCGGCCGGCAGGGCTCCAACTTTTTTTAAAAGGGAGCCCTGCGTGTCCCAAAATCCGGAATGCGCCACTTCAGCACCGCGCCAGGATTCATGATGCCGTTGGGGTCAAGCGCCTGTTTGATTGCCCGCATGGCCGCCAGCTTGGCCGGATCGCCATAGCGTTCCAGGTCGCCCGTTTTCATCCGCCCGACCCCGTGCTCAGCACTGAATGAGCCGCCAAAGGCATGAACCAGATCATGCACCGCCGTTTTCACTGCTTCACGCATGTGCCTGAACTGATCGCGGGACTGCCCCTTTGGCGGGAACACATTGTAATGCAGGTTGCCGTCCCCCAGATGGCCAAAGCAGTTGATGCGGAAATCACCAAGACCTGCGACCACCTCTCTGCCCCGTTCGATGAAGGCGGGAATATCCGAGATCGGCACCGAGATGTCGTGGCTGGAAACCGACCCGATTGCCTTGTTGGCCAGCGGAATATTCTCGCGTACTGCCCACAGCGCCTGCCGCTGAGACCCGGACTGGGCAATCACGCCATCCGTAACCAGTCCTGCCGCCTCTGCGGCTTCGAACAACTCTGCCAGGGTGTCCTCAGCAACCACGCCCTGCGGCAAGCCCAATTCGATCAGCACGCACCACTCGGGTGCCTCGTCAAACGGCTGGCGGATCTCCGGCAGAGCCTCCGCCAGAAACGCCAGACCCTGCCAGTGGATCAGTTCAAAAGCACTGACGGTTTCGCCGGCGTGATCGCGGGCCAGAGCCAGCAGCGCAATGGCAGCAGCAGGGTCCTTCACAGTGAACAGCGCGGTTCCCTGCGTGACAGGGATCGGCGACAGCTTCAGCGCGGCGGCAGTGATCACCCCCAGCGTGCCCTCGGCTCCGATCAGCAGGTTTTTCAGGTCATAACCGGTGTTGTCTTTGCGCAAACGCGACAGCCCGCGCCAGATGTCACCCGAGGGCAGCACCGCCTCCAACCCCAGGCAGAGGTCGCGTGCATTGCCATAGCGCAGCACGTTGACGCCGCCGGCATTGGTCGAAAGGTTGCCGCCGATCCTGGCTGATCCCTCTGCCGCCAGCGACAGGGGAAACAGCCGCCCCGCCCCTTCCGCCGCTGCCTGGACATCCGCCAGAATGGCGCCTGCTTCGGCAATCAGGACATTTTCCTGCGGGTGGACCGACCGGATTGCCTTCATCCGTTCCAGCGACAGCACCAGCGGCGCCGGGCCGTCCGGCATCACCTGACCGCCGACCAGGCTGGTGCCGCCGCCATAGGGCACAACCGGCACCCGGGCGGCATTGGCCTCGCGGATCAGCCGTGAGACCTGCTCCACCGTCTGCGGCAAGGCCAGCACCCCTGCCTGCCCCTGGTAGCGGCCGCGCGGCTCCTCCAGATATCGCGGCTCTGGCGGCCGCAGCACGCCTTCCGGCAGCAGGTTCGAGAGATGGTTGGCAAAGGCAGTATCTGCGGGGTTCAGCATCATGCCTTATCCATGCCGGAAGCGGCACCGGCTGGCAAGGCAGGTCACTCTTCTTCAGCCAGGTACTTCGGCTGCAGCACATGGATCGTCGGGCGGCCGGGCAGGCCGCGCAGGGAGACCGTAAGGGCGCTATTGCCTTCATTCACGACATCAAACTCAGGGCCGATCCGGGCCAGGAAGCGCTGCAGAGATGCGTCGCTGAACCAATGCATCGGGATAATGACCGAGGAACGCAACCGCCCCAGTACCTCCAGCATCTGATCCAGCGGCAGGGTTATGCCGCCATCCACTGCCGCCATCACCACATCCAGCCGCCCCAGCGCCGCATATTGTTCCGGGGTCGGCACGTGGTGAAGATGGCCCAGATGGCCGATGCAGAGGCCAGCCGCCTCAAAAACGAAGATCGAATTGCCCCGCTTCTCGACTCCGCCGAACATGTTGCGGATGTCAGTGGAGACGTTGCGGATCAGCATCTCTCCCAGATCAAGGTGATGCTCGGCACCTGCCCCGGACGCCGCCCAGCCCTCCAGCACATGGGGAATGGCTGGGTCGGGATGCGCCGTCCAATGGGTTTCATGGGCGTGGTTCATGGTGACCACATCCGGGATCAGCGGCGCAGCGCCGGTGAAGCCGGTGAAATCGGTGACCACATTCAGACCGCCTTCGGTGCGCAGCAGGAAGGAAGCATGCGCGATAAAGCGGATCTGCACGCTGTCCCGGGCAACAGGATCCTGCCAGCCGGCTTGGTGCAGATACTCCAGGCCAGGGGTTGCCCCGGCCAGCGCGATACAATGGCTGGCCCGCCGCTCCTGGGCCTGGAGGGCAGTGGCACAGAGGATCAGCCAAAGGAGACAGCAAAAGCCGCGCATGAGGCAGGTTCTAGGGCGCAAACCGCAGTTGTCAGCCCCCGGGGCGGAAAATTGCGCCGGGCGCGCTCCCGCCTGTTCCAGCAGAATTGAAAATTCTGCCTCTCAGTTGGGCGTGGCGCCGGGCCTGCGGCCCGGCGCGGCCACGGCAGGCCGCAGAACTCTTTCCGGCCGCGAGGCCGGGTAGCGCCGCACCGCAGGTGCGGCGCTACCCCCAACGGAAGCGGTGCATTTCAATGCACCTGCGACGGGCGGGAGTTCCCGGCTGCCTGTGCGCCTGCGGTCATGCCTGGCCCGTCAGGGTTTTGCCGCGCCGGTCGTGCCGCAGCGAAGCGTACAGAACATGGGTCCGCCAGCGGCCGTTGATCTGCAAATAGGACTGGGCGACGCCTTCGTATTTGAAGCCGGATTTCTCCAGCAGCCCGCGGGAAGCCTGGTTTTCCGGCAAGCATGCAGCCTCAATCCGGCTGAGATCCAGTTTGCTGAAGGCGTGATGCACCACCGCGCCGATCGCCTCGCGCATGTAGCCGTGGCGGGCAAAGGGCAACCCGGTCCAGTACCCCAGTGTTCCCGCCTGGGCCGGCCCGCGGCGGATATTGTCAAGCGTGATCGCGCCCAGCAGCATATTGTCGGACCGCCGGATCAGGAACAGCGGCAGCGCCGTGCCCCCAGCCACCGAGCGGCGGGCCCAATAGACCCGGTTGGTGAACGACTTACGGCTGAGGTGGTCCGCCGCCCAGCTGGGTTCCCACGGCGTCAGATAGGGCTGGCTCTGCAGCCGCAGCGCCGCCCAGCCGTGAAAATCCGCATGCACCGGCGGCCTGAGGGTCAGGCGCTCGGTTTCAATGCGGACCTTTCGGCGGTTCAGCAGCATCAGGCGGCGCGCCTCTCCTGCAGCCTCTCCAGCGCCGGAGCGTCTGCAACCGGGCCATAAAGCGCAAGAGCCGCCGGTGCGGAAACCGCCATCTCCTCGGCCATGCTGCGCACATCCTTGGTGGTCACAGCCTCAATCCGCTCAACCGTGTGCTCCAGCGACGGAACCTTGCCCCAGATTTGCACCAGCCGCGCCAGACGTTCCGCCCGGTTCGACGGGCTTTCCAGCCCCATCAGCATCCCGGCCTTCATCTGGGCGCGGGCGCGTTCTACCTCGGCCTCGGACATGTCGTCGGCGGCGCGTTTCATCTCGTCGATGGTGATCCCTGCCAGTTCCTCCAGCTGTTCGCCAGAGGTGCCGGCGTAAACCGTCATTGCGCCGGTATCGGCATAAGACCCGGCCTGCGCAAAGATCGTGTAGCACAGACCGCGCTTTTCGCGCACCTCCTGGAACAGCCGCGAGGACATGCCGCCGCCAAGCGCGCTGGCGTAGATCTGCGAGGTATACATCGACTGGTCGCGATAGCTGGGGCCTTCAAAAGCCAGCGCGAAATGCGCCTGCTCCAGATCCTTGACCTGCCGCGCCTCGCCGCCGGTGAACCGCGCGCCTTCAGCGGTGAAATCGGGCTTGGCTTCCATGTGGCCGAACAGCCGCTCAGCCAGTTTCACCAGCATTTCGTGATCCACACCGCCAGCTGCCGCCAGGATCATCTGGCCGGGGCCGTAATGTTCAGCCACGAAACTCTGCAGATCTTCGCGGTTGAAGCTGCTGACACGCTCTGCCGGGCCCAGGATGGTGCGGCCCAAGGGCTGGCCGCGGTAGCTTTCCTCCTGCAACCAGTCAAAGATCACATCGTCCGGCGTGTCCAGCGATTGGCCGATTTCCTGCAGGATCACGCCGCGCTCGATCTCGATCTCGCGGGCATCAAACACCGGATTCAGCAGGATGTCCCCGATCACATCCACGGCCAGCGGCACGTCCCCCTTAAGAACGCGGGCGTAATAGGCCGTCACCTCGCGCGATGTGTAGGCGTTGATATAGCCGCCCACATCCTCGATCTCCTCGGCGATTTGCAGGGCCGAGCGGGTCTTGGTGCCCTTAAAGGCCATATGCTCCAGGAAATGGGCGATGCCGTTCTGCTCAAGCCGCTCGTGGCGGCCGCCGGCATTGACCCAGATCCCGACCGCCGCGGATTCCAGTCCTGGCATGTGTTCGGAGACGATGCGGAACCCGTTGGCGAGTGTGTGCTGCTGAACTGTCAATTCGCGATATTCTTTCTGATGTGATCCTCGAGGGCGGCCAGATCGTTGGCGATCCGGGTCACCCGTTCCGGCCTGTCATACAGGTCGCCCATGCGCGGGGGAAGAGGCGGATGGATACCGCTGGCATCTTCGACCGCTGCCGGGAATTTCGCCGGGTGCGCAGTGGCCAGCGTGATCATCGGCACGTCGGCCTGGCGGTGCTCATTTGCGACCTTCACCCCGACGGCGCCGTGCGGGCACAGCAGTTCGCCTGACGCGGCCAGCTCGGACTTGATGGTCGCCAAGGTCTCCTCCTCGGAGGTGCGGCCCGAGACGTAGGTCTCGCTCAGCGCCTGCATCGCGCCTTGGGAGACGTCAAAGCCGCCGTTCTTCAGCTCATCCATCAACAGCGCCACCGCCTTGCTGTCCTGGCCGTAGGCGTAGAACAACGCGCGCTCGAAGTTGGACGACACCTGGATGTCCATCGAGGGTGAGATCGAGGGAGCGGTATCGCCCTTGTAATAGCCCTGCCCTGACAGGCAGCGGTGCAGGATATCGTTCTGGTTGGTGGCGACGACCAGCTGGTCGATCGGCAGGCCCATCTGCTTGGCGATAAAGCCTGCAAAGATGTCGCCGAAATTGCCGGTGGGCACGGTGAAGCTGACCTTGCGGCCCGGCGCGCCAAGGCTGACGGCGGCTGAGAAGTAATAGACCACTTGTGCCAGCACGCGGGCGATGTTGATCGAGTTCACGCCGGCCAGTTTCACGCCGTCGCGGAAATCGAAGTCGTTGAACATGTCCTTTACGCGGGCCTGGCAATCGTCAAAATCGCCATCGACAGCCAGCGCGTGGACGTTGGCATCCTGCGGCGTGGTCATCTGGCGGCGCTGCACCTCCGATACGCGGCCATGCGGATAGAGGATGAACACATCGACGTTGCTGAGACCGCGGAACGCCTCCATCGCCGCCGAGCCGGTATCGCCCGAAGTGGCGCCTGCAATGGTCACCCGGTCGCCGCGGCGTTCCAGTGCCGACTGGAACAGCTGGCCGATCAGCTGCATGGCAAAATCCTTGAACGCCAGCGTCGGGCCGTGGAACAGCTCCAGCAGGAAATGGTTCGGCGCCAGCTGTTTCAGCGGTGCGCGGGCGGCATGGCCAAAGCCCGCGTAGGCGCGGGCGATGATGGCGCGGAACTCCTCGTCGGTGAAACAGTCCCCCAGGAAAGGCCGCATCACGCGGAAGGCGGTTTCCTCATAGGAGAGACCGGCCAGTGCGGCGATGTCATCCTGGGACATCTGCGGAATTTCGGCCGGCACATAGAGACCGCCGTCGCGGGCAAGCCCGGTCAGCATCGCGTCTTCAAAGGTCAGCTCGGGCGCTTGGCCCCGGGTCGAGATATATTTCATCGCCTTGGCTCTCTAGGAATTGGCGCGGTTGCGCCGCAGGAAATAGACAGTCATCGCAGCCCAGATGAAGGCCAGCGAAAACCAGGTGATCGCATATTGCAAGTGGTTGTTTGGGATGGTGCTGGTGCTGATCCCCATCGGCCGGACATTTTCCCCGAGAGGCTCGCGTGAGATCACCAGGACCGGTTCTGTCTTCAGGGTGGCGGCCATCTCGGCCAGATCGCGCGCGTACCAGAAATTGCCGGCCGGGTCATTCTGCGGGGTAAAACTGTCGCGCTCAACCGGCCAGTGCAGGTTGCCGGCGGCATAGACCGGGCCGGTGCCGCGCTTGGCGTTCTTTGCTGCCTCGGGCACGAAACCGCGTTCCAGCAGGATACGGCGGCCTGTCTTGTCTTCCGTCAGGGCCTGAATGATCCGGAAGCCGGTACCGGTTTCCTTGGAGCTGACCAAAACGTGCAGCTCGGCACCCGAGATTGTCCCGAACAGATCCACGGCTTGGTACTTGTGCTCTGCCGCGTTGGGGGAGGCTGGCAAGGGTTCAGGCAATCCGGCCAGCCGGAAGATTATATCCTCGATGACCTGCTCTTTCCACGCCAGCCGCTGCAGCTGCCAGGTGCCAAGGCCCAGCAGGATCGCGATTCCCAGACCGCTGACCACCACCAAAAAACCGACATGCCGCATCCGGGCCGCTCCGCTTCAACAGTAAAGGCGCGCAGAGCGTGATGCCCTGCGCGCCTTGCTCATTAAGGTCTGTCTGCGGCTTTTGGAACCGCAAACATGTAACCGTTACAAACCGCCCGTTACAGGCCGCCGATTAGAGGCCGGAAGTGCCCCAGATGTAGACAGCGACAAACAGGAACAGCCAAACGACGTCCACAAAGTGCCAGTACCAGGCAGCGGCCTCGAAGCCGACGTGCTGTTCCGGGGTGAAGTCGCCCTTCATCGCGCGGATCAAGCAGACGGTCAGGAAGATGGTGCCGATCACAACGTGGAAGCCGTGGAAGCCGGTTGCCATGAAGAAGTTCGAATAGAACTCATCGCCGCCGAACTGCCAGCCTTCGTGCAGCAGGTGGTAGTATTCGTAGCCCTGCAGCGCGGTGAAGAGGATGCCGAAGGCAATGCCGATGGCCAGGCCCTGCACCAGTGCCTTGCGGTCGTTGTTGTGCACCAGCGCATGGTGCGCCCAGGTCACGGCGCAGCCCGACAGCAGCAGCAGCAGCGTGTTGATCAGCGGCAGGTGGAACGGGTCGACGGCAACGATCTCCGGCTTCAGGTACTCGGTGCCGATATAGGTCTCCATCGGGTAGATGGCATGTTTGAAGAATGACCAGAACCAGGCGAAGAAGAACATCACCTCGGACATCACAAACAGGATGAAGCCATAACGCAAGCCGATCCGCACCACAGTGGTGTGATCGCCGGCCTTGCTTTCGGCGACAACTTCGGACCACCAGGCGAAGGCCGAGTAGAGAACTGCAACCAGGCCGATCCAGAATGCCCAGGCAGTGATGCCCTTCATCCAGAAGACCGCGCCGACCAGCATGACAAAAGTGCCCAGCGATGCGGCCAGCGGCCAGATCGACGGCGGCAGAATATGATAATCGTGATTTTTAGCGTGCGCCATTCAAGTGTCCCTCACCAAAGCGGCCTAATTCGTGGTTGCCCCTGCCCCGGTGTTATTCCCGGTGTCGAGAGCAGCAAAGCCCTCGGGCAGATCGATTTCATGAAACGTGTACGAAAGCGTGATCGTATGCACGTATTTTGCGTCCCGGTCGTCAAGGATTTCGGGATCGACAAAGAAGGTCACGGGCATCTGCACCCGTTCCCCCGGCTGAAGCACCTGCTCGGTAAAGCAGAAGCAGTCTATTTTTTCAAAAAACCCGCCGGCCTGATAGGGCGTCACATTGTAGGACGCCTGCCCTGCCACGGGGCGGTCGGTCGGGTTGTAGGCCTCGTAAAAGGCCAGTCCGGTTTCCCCCAGCTTGATCTCCATCTCGCGCTGGGACGGTTTGAACTCCCACGGCATGCCGCGCTGTTTTGAGCCGTCAAAGCGCACTGTGATGGTCTGATCCACAATCGTGTCCGAACCGGTGCTGGCAACGCCGGTAACGCCGCCAAAACCAGTGACCCGGCAGAACCAGTCATAAAACGGGACCGAGGCCCAGGACAGGCCGCTCATCAGGACGACAACGCCCACCAGCTGGACAACAGTTTTCTGCGGCCCCTGCAACGCCATCAGTTCTGCTCTCCCTGGGCGTCCGGGAATTTGAAAGTGGCCGAGGTCACCTTGGCCATGGTCAGCGCCATCACCAGCACCACAAAGGCGCCCAGCAGGATGCCAACGCCTTTGTTCAGGCCGGAGCGGCGTTTGTGGATCTCATGCTGTTTTCGCAATGCCATCTTACCAGCCTCCCAGGCCGTAGGGCTTCAGCAAAGCTTCCGCCAGGATCGCACCGAAATGCAGGAACAGATAGAGCAGCGACAGTTTGAAGAAGCTGCGCTCCACCTTGAAGTTGTCGTTCTCGGAATCGTCCTCATCGCGGCGGGTGATCTTCCAGGCGCCATGCAGGAACAGCGCGTTCATGACCAGCGCTGCGGCCAGATACAGCGGGCCGCCGATGCCGGAGAACGCGGTGCCAATCGCCAGCACCGCCAACAGGACTGTGTATACCAGAATATGGACACGGGTGGCGCGGCGGCCGTGAGTCACGGTCAGCATCGGCACGCCGGCATCGTCATAGTCCGAGCGCATGAACAGCGCCAGCGCCCAGAAATGCGGCGGCGTCCACATGAACGTCAGCAGGAACATCAGCCAAGGCTCAACCGACATGGTGCCAGTGGCGGCAATCCAGCCGATCACCGGCGGGAAGGCCCCCGCAGCACCGCCGATCACAATGTTCTGCGGCGTCGCGCGTTTCAGCCACATGGTGTAGACCACCACGTAAAAGAAGATGGTGAAAGCCAGGAAGGCGCCGGCAAAGACATTCGCCGCCAGCGCCAGCATGATCACTGACAGGCCTGACAGCGCCAGACCCAGCGCCAAAGCCTCGCCCGGCTCCACCTTGCCGGACGGGATCGGGCGGGTCTTGGTGCGCTTCATCACCTTGTCGATGTCAGCGTCCCACCACATGTTGAGCGCACCGGACGCACCGCCGCCAATAGCGATGAACAGGATGGCGCAGAAGCCGATAACCGGATGCACGGAGACAGGCGCGGCCAGCAGCCCGACCAAAGCGGTGAACACCACCAGCGACATGACACGGGGCTTCAGCAGCGCGAAATAATCGCCGAAACTGGCCTCGTCTTCATATGCACGGCTTGCGTTGATGCTTGCGTCGCTCATCTTGGGTCCTTTGGCGGCAATAGGTGCGCATTGCTGCGCACCCTGATCTTTTGACTATACCACACGAAGCGCTCTCAAGCTCCGTATGGCCAGGTCTCAGTTGGAGGCGACCTGATAGGCCTGCGGCAGGCCCGCGTATTCTTCCTTGGCGCCTTCCAGCCAGGCGTCATATTCCGCCTGGGTCACAACCTTGACGGTGATCGGCATATAGGCGTGGTCCTTGCCGCACAGCTCGGAGCACTGGCCGAAGTAGATGCCTTCCTTGCCTTCATCGACGTTGAACCACAGCTCTGCCAGACGGCCGGGAACCGCGTCCTGTTTCACGCCGAATGCGGGAATGGTCCAGGAATGGATCACGTCAGCCGCAGTCACCTGCATCACAACGGTTTTGCCCGACGGCACCACAACAGCCGTGTCGGTGGCCAGCAGCCACTCGTCCTCGGCATAGCCGTTTGCAGCCAGCTGGTCCTTGGGCAGCAGGAAGCTCTCAAAACCGAATTCGTGGTCGGTGTATTCATAGCCCCAGTACCACTGGTAACCCGTCACCTTGATGGTGATGTCGGCCTTGGGGATTTCCTGCTGGGCAAACAGCTGCGGCAGCGAGAAGGAACCGATGAACACCAGCACCAGGATCGGGATAATGGTCCAGGCGATTTCAACCGGGGTGTGGTGGGTGAACTTGGCCGGCGTCGGGTTGGCGCGCTTGTTAAAGCGGACAATGGCGTACAGCATCAGGCCGGCAACAAAAACACAGATCACGGTAATGATCACCAGGATCATGTAATCCAGTTTCTGCAAGCCATCCGCCAGCGAGGTCGCCGCCGGCTGGAAGTTCAGGCCGCCGTCAACCGGCTTGCCAATGGTTTTCAGACCTTCTTGCGCCATTGCCGGAAGGCTTGAAAGGCCGGCGAAAAGGCCCGAAAGCATCAAAGCGTTTTTCATGTTCTGTCCTGATCGGTTGATCGCATTGTTCCTGCGGCAGCACGAAATGCGGGGGGAATCATTGATTCCCACAAAACGCACCTGCCCCGTTGTCTTTGACGCTGGTTAAAATCATATTCGGGGACACAGATAAAGAGGCAGCCAAGCGTCAAACCGTCGCTTTCTTGATTTAGATCAAAAAAATCCGAGGACCGTGCCATGGAAAACCCAGCCTTCCGTCCCTTTGAAACCGCGCTCCCCGAGGATGAGGCCCTCGCCAGCTTGCGCGATGCGCTGAATGGTGCAGAGGATGGCGAGATCTTTGCAGAGCGCCGCAAATCCGAAGCGCTGTCCTTTGATGACGGGCGGCTGCGCAGTGCCAGCTATGACGCCTCCGAGGGCTTTGGCCTGCGGGCTGTGAACGGCGATGTGGCAGGATATGCGCATTCTACCGATGTCTCCATTGCGTCACTGAAGCGGGCGGCAGAGACCGCCAAGCTGGCAGTGGGAACCGGCGGCGGCACCTATTCGGATGCGCCGCAGGCGACCAATGCCAAGCTGTACACCGATGCCGACCCGATCAGCGCCATGCCGTTCCCGGTGAAGGTAGAAACCCTGCGTGAGGTTGACGCCTATGCGCGCGGCTTGGACCAGCGCGTGGTGCAAGTGTCTGCATCGTTGGCCGCCTCGCTGCAGGAAGTGGAGATCCTGCGCGCTGACGGAACGCGTGTGCGCGACATCCGCCCGATGGCGCGGTTCAACGTGTCGGTGATCGTCGAAAAGGACGGCCGCCGCGAAGGCGGCTCGGCCGGCGGCGGCGGGCGGCTGGGGCTGGACGGGCTGGTCGATCCTGAACATTGGCAGGCCCAGGTACAGGAGGCATTGCGGATTGCGCTGGTGAACCTGGATGCGGTCCCTGCCCCTGCGGGCGAGATGGATGTGGTGCTTGGCCCCGGCTGGCCCGGCATCCTGCTGCACGAGGCGATCGGCCACGGGCTGGAGGGCGACTTCAACCGCAAGGGTTCCTCCGCGTTTGCCGGGCTGATGGGCCAGCAGATCGCCGCCAAGGGCGTTACGGTACTGGACGATGGCACCATTCCCGACCGGCGCGGATCAATCACCGTGGATGACGAAGGCACGCCGAGCCAGAAAACCACGCTGATCGAGGATGGTGTTCTGGTGGGCTTCATGCAGGACCGCCAGAATGCACGGCTGATGGGGGTTTCCCCCACCGGCAACGGGCGGCGTCAAAGCTACGCCCATGCGCCGATGCCGCGGATGACCAATACCTATATGCTGGGCGGCGAGGCCGATCCCGGTGATCTGGTCGCAGGCATCAAGGACGGCATCTGGGCCGTGGGATTCGGCGGCGGCCAGGTGGATATTACAAATGGCAAGTTCGTGTTCTCCTGCACCGAGGCTTACAGGGTGAAAGACGGCAAGGTCGGCGCGCCGGTTAAGGGCGCCACGCTGATCGGCGACGGCGCCACCGCGCTGAAACAGATTCGCGGGCTTGGCAACGACATGGCGCTGGACCCCGGCATGGGCAATTGCGGCAAGGCGGGCCAATGGGTGCCGGTCGGCGTCGGCCAGCCCTCTGTGCTGATGGGCGGCCTGACGGTGGGCGGGTCAGCGGCCTGAGGCAGCGCAAATTCACGGTAAAACCATGTTTTGACCGCAAAAATCCGGGCCGCCCGCCAGTGTTGCCGGCCCGGATTACGGCAATGCCTCCCCGTTCGAACTGTGAGCGAAAGGTAATTTCCCCCGTTTTCCGGCTACTTAAGAAAATTTTCGGGGAATTGGCCGAAAACCCTCCAGCGTTCACCACCTGTTAACCCCCTTAAGGTTAATTCTGGTTCTGCAAACAGGCGGAGCTGCGGATGACCGAAGAAACACTTTCTTCCACTCACCCCCCACTCCCACCCACCACGGAAGATACCCGGTTTTCCTGGCTTCGCCTTTTGCGCTCTAAACGGGTCGGCCCGGTGACCTTTCACCGGCTGCTCGCCGAATATGGTTCAGCGCAGAACGCGCTGGATGCGTTGCCCGAAGTGGCACGTTCCGCAGGTATCAAAGGGTATGAAACATGCCCCGCCAAGGCGGTAGACGCTGAAATTAGGACCGCAAAAGCCGCCAAAGCGCGGCTTTTGTGCTTTTCCGACCCGGAATACCCTGAGCTCCTCCGCAGCCTGAAAGATGCACCGCCGCTGTTGTGGGCCATTGGCGACCTTGCGGCATTGCGGCGTCCGTTGATTTCCATGGTCGGCGCCCGCAACGCGTCTTCGCTGGGGTTGCGCATGGCCAGATCGCTGGCGCAAAACTTGGGCGACGCCGGCTATACTGTTGTCTCCGGCATGGCCCGCGGCATCGACACCGCCGCGCATCAATCAGCGCTGCAAACAGGAACAATTGCCATTCTGGCGGGCGGCGCCGATGTGATCTATCCGGCAGAAAACGCCCGGCTTGCCGAAGACATAGCCGGTACCGGGCTGCGCCTGTCAGAGCAGCCGATGGGCAAGACACCGCAGGCCCGCGACTTCCCCAAACGCAACCGGATCATTGCCGGCATGTCCCGCGCCGTTGTGGTGGTGGAGGCGGCCGCCAAATCCGGCAGCCTGATCACTGCCCGCGACGCGCTGGACTACGGCCGCGAGGTTCTGGCGGTGCCCGGTCATCCCTTTGATGCCCGCAGTTCCGGCTGCAACAGGCTGATACGCGACGGCGCCCTGCTGGTCCGCAGTGCCGCCGACGTGCTGGAGGCGCTGCCGCCGCAAGACCTGTCACAGGAACAGGCGCCGGCAACCGGCAGCCCGCAGCTGGCCCTGGCCGGCCTGCCGCAGCAGCCGCCCGAACGGCGCAGCCTTGCGCAGACCAACGCCCTGCATCAGCAGATCCTCGGCCGGCTCGGACCCTCCCCCACATCTGAGTCCGACCTGCTGCGCGAACTTTCCTTGCCGCCGCAGCTGCTGGCCCCGGCGCTGACGGATCTGGAGCTGGAAGGCGCGATCCGGCGCCAACCGGGCGGGTTGCTGTCCAAGGCCTTTCCGGAAAATGAAGACTGACCCTGCGCGCCTTGCCTTGCCCCTGCCTGCCGCGCCGGACAGCAGGAACAGGCTGCCGCGAACCGTCGGAATACCACCGTAAAAGGCCCGTTTCCCGCCGCGTCGAATGCACCTGGATTGACAATCTCCCCTTGCGCCCCACATCCTGCCCCGCCATAGAACCCGCAGAAGCGGTCCGAAGAGGTTACAGAATTTATGCCAGTAGTCGTTGTCGAATCCCCGGCCAAAGCAAAGACAATCAACAAATATCTTGGCTCCAACTATACGGTTCTGGCGTCTTACGGGCATGTGCGCGACCTGCCAGCCAAGGATGGTTCGGTCGACACTGACGCTGATTTCGACATGACCTGGGAGGTCGGCAATGATTCCCGCAAGCACGTCAAGGCGATTGCCGACGCGCTGAAAGAGGACAATGCGCTGATTCTCGCTACCGACCCCGACCGCGAGGGCGAGGCGATCAGCTGGCACCTGCAGGAGGCGTTGACCAAACGGCGCTCGATCAAGAAGGACACGCCGGTCAGCCGGGTGACATTCAACGCGATCACCAAAGAAGCGGTGACCGAAGCGATGCAGAACCCGCGCCAGGTCGACATGCCGCTGGTCGAGGCCTATCTGGCCCGCCGCGCGCTGGACTATCTGGTGGGTTTCAACCTGTCGCCGGTACTGTGGCGCAAGCTGCCGGGTGCGCGGTCCGCGGGCCGGGTGCAATCCGTCTGCCTGCGCCTGATCGTCGAGCGCGAGATGGAGATCGAAGCCTTCAACGCCCAGGAATACTGGTCCGTGCGCGCCCAGATGGCGACCCCGCGCGGCCAGGAGTTCGAAGCCCGCCTGACGGTGCTGGGCGGCGACAAGCTGGACAAATACAGCCTGAAGACGTCCACCGCTGCCGAACTGGCGGTGCAGGCCGTGGCCTCGCGCCAGCTGTCGGTGCTGTCGGTCGAAGCAAAACCCGCTTCCCGCAACCCCTCTGCCCCGTTCATGACCTCGACCCTGCAGCAGGAAGCCAGCCGCAAATTCGGCATGGGCGCGCGCCAGACCATGAACGCCGCGCAGCGCCTGTATGAGGCCGGCCACATCACCTATATGCGGACCGATGGCATCGACATGGCGCCCGAGGCAGTGCAGGCCGCGCGTGCCGAGATCGAAACCCGCTATGGCGCTGAATATGTGCCCTCCTCCCCGCGGATCTACAAGAACAAGGCGAAGAACGCCCAGGAGGCGCACGAATGTATCCGCCCGACGGATATGAGCCGCGATGCGGCCAGTCTGAAAGTCACGGACGACGATCAGCGCAAGCTCTATGACCTGATCTGGAAGCGCACCCTGTCGTGCCAGATGGAAGGTGCCCGTCTGGAACGCACCACTGTCGACATCGGCTCGGATGACAAACAGGTGGTGCTGCGCGCCACCGGCCAGGTGATGCTGTTTGACGGTTTCATGCGGGTTTATGAAGAAGGCCGCGATGATGTCGCCGACGAAGATGACAAGCGCCTGCCGCAGATCATGCAGGGCGAAGCGCTGAAATTTGCATCTTCGCTGGCCGCGCAGGCTGACAAGGCCGGCAAAGAGGCATCCGTGCTCTCTGAAGACGGCGCTGTGCTGGCGCTGCAGCACCATACCCAGCCGCCACCGCGCTATACCGAGGCGACACTGGTCAAGCGGATGGAAGAGCTGGGCATCGGCCGCCCCTCGACCTATGCCTCCGTGATCACCACAATCCAGGACCGCGAATACGTCCGCAAGGACAAGAACCGCCTGTTCCCCGAGGACAAAGGCCGGATCGTTACGATCTTCCTGCTGAATTTCTTCCGCAAATACGTCGGCTATGAATTCACCGCCAATCTGGAGGAAGAGCTGGATGACGTCAGTGCCGGCAACGGCGACTATAAGGAACTGCTGGGCAAGTTCTGGCGCGATTTCTCGGCTGCCATTTCGGAAACCTCCGAGTTGCGGATCACCGAAGTGCTGGATGTGCTGGATGACGCTCTGGCACCGCAGCTTTATCCACCGCGCGAAGACGGCACCGACCCGCGCGTCTGCCCCAAATGCGGGGCGGGACAGCTGCATCTGAAAACCTCGCGCACCGGCGGCTTTGTCGGCTGCGGCAATTACCCGGAATGCACCTACACCCGACCCATCGCCGGCGAAGGCGCTGATGGCGACGAGCGGCTGCTGGGGATGGAAGGCGAAGATGAGATCCACCTGAAGGCCGGCCGCTTTGGCCCCTATGTTCAGCGTGGAGAAGCAACACCCGAAAACAAGAAGCCGCCGCGCGCCAGCCTGCCCAAGGGCTGGAGCAAGGACGATATGGACCTGGCAAAGGCGCTGACCCTGCTCAGCCTGCCGCGCCAGATCGGCGACCACCCTGAAGGCGGTGTGATTGCCTCCAACTTCGGCCGCTTCGGCCCCTATTTGATGCACCAGCTGCCCGAAGAGGAAAAACCTGTCTACGCCAACCTCAAGGACCCCAACGACGTCTTTGAAATCGGCATGAACCGGGCGGTGGAACTGCTGGCGGAAAAGCGCGCCAATCCGGGCCGCCGCGGCAGCCGGGCTGCTGCCAAACCGCTGAAGGAGCTGGGGGATCACCCCGACAGCGGTGGCGCCATCAACATCATGGACGGCCGCTACGGGCCTTACGTCAAATGGGAAAAGGTCAATGCCACCCTGCCCAAGGACGTGGAACCCAAGGACGTGACCATGGAAATGGCGATGGAGCTGATTGCGGAAAAATCCGCAAAGGGCGGCAAGAAGAAGGCAGCGGCCAAACAGCCCGCAGCCAAGAAAAAGGCAGCCCCTAAGAAGGCCGCAGCGAAAGATTGACAACCGGCGGCGTGGACTTGGGCGGGGTGCTCCCGCCGGTTCCAGGCGCATTGGCATGCGCCCTCACCGTTGGGCCCGGCGCCGCTAACGCGGCGCGGGTCATGTCCTGCGCGCGTCCTTCTCTGTTCTGCGCTGCGTCAAGGGCGGCCCTGCCGCTGCGTCAGCGGCTTGACCTTGGCGCGGCGCAGAACAGTTTCACTCCCGCGAAGGCCCAATAAGGGCAAAGCTGACCTTATTGGCTTCTCAGCAAAGCTTTCTTTTGCGCCGCAAAGCGGCGCCACGCCCAAGGCTAATGGAGCATCTGCCGAAGGCAAATGCTCCAGGAAGGCGCGGGAGCCTTGCCCTTTCTGTTCTCCGTAGAAATACGTGCCCGTCTCCGTATTCATTGACTCTGCTCCAGCAGGCAGCCAGAAATCCCGCAACCGGCATACTGGGAGAACTCCATGAAGAAGGTATATTCCAACGCTGCTGAAGCGCTCGACGGGCTGCTTCACGACGGCATGTACATCGCTGCGGGCGGTTTCGGCCTCTGCGGCATCCCCGAACTGCTGCTGCAGGCGATCAAGGATGCAGGCACCAAGGATTTGACCTTTGCCTCCAACAACGCCGGCGTCGATGATTTCGGCATTGGCATCCTGCTGCAGACCCGGCAAGTGAAAAAGATGATCTCGTCCTATGTGGGCGAAAACGCGGAATTCATGCGCCAGTACCTGAGCGGCGAGCTGGAACTGGAATTCAATCCGCAGGGCACCCTGGCTGAACGCATGCGCGCGGGCGGCGCAGGCATTCCTGGCTTCTTCACCAAGACCGGCGTGGGTACAGTGATTGCCGACGGCAAGTTTGAAAAGCAGTTCCCCACCGGTGCAGACGGCGCCATGGAGGACTACATCATGGAAGAAGGCATCTTTGCCGACCTCGCCATCGTAAAGGCCTGGAAGGCGGATGAGACCGGCAACCTGGTGTTCCGCAAGACCGCCCGCAACTTCAATGCGCCTGCTGCCACCTGCGGCAAGGTCTGCGTGGTCGAGGTCGAGGAGATCGTGCCGACCGGCTCGCTGGACCCGGATTCCATCCACCTGCCCGGCATTTATGTGCACCGCATCATCCAAGGCCAGCACGAGAAACGCATCGAACAGCGCACCGTGCGCAAGCGGGAGGAAGCATAATGCCCTGGGATCGTAATCAGATGGCGGCACGCGCCGCGCAAGAGCTGCAGGACGGCTGGTATGTGAACCTCGGCATCGGCATTCCGACGCTGGTTTCCAACTACATCCCCGAAGGTGTGGAAGTGACCCTGCAATCGGAGAACGGCATGCTGGGCATGGGCCCCTTCCCCTATGAGGGCGAAGAGGATGCCGACCTGATCAACGCGGGCAAGCAGACCATCACCGAACTGCCGCAGACCGCCTATTTCGACTCGGCGCAGTCGTTTGCGATGATCCGCGGCGGCAAGATCGCCATGGCGATCCTGGGTGCGATGGAAGTAGCCGAGAACGGCGATCTGGCAAATTGGATGATCCCCGGCAAGCTGGTCAAGGGCATGGGCGGCGCCATGGATCTGGTCGCGGGTGTCGGTCGTGTGGTGGTCGTGATGGATCACACCAACAAACACGGCGACAGCAAGGTTCTGAAGGATTGCACCCTGCCGCTGACCGGCAAGGGCGTGGTCGACCGGATCATCACCAATCTGGGCGTTCTGGACGTCGTCGACGGCGGTCTGAAGATCGTTGAGTTGGCGGATGGTGTCAGCGAAGACGAGATCCGCAGCGCGACCCAGGCCACCCTGGTGGACTGATCCCGGATCAGATCTGACAATCAGGGCCCGCCGGTTTCCGGCGGGCCTTTTCATTGCAAATCCGGTTTGCAGTCACACTCCGGCAGCGGGCCCGGGCCGTGCGCGAGGCCGTTGGGTGTGCCAGATGGCGCCTTCGGGCGGGTTGACGATTTCATACATGTAAACGCGCTTATCGTACCAATTGACGATCTTCTCCCGGCCGTCTTCGAACACCACCACGCAATAACTGCCCCTGGCCGGGTCACAGCTGTCGCGGCCAAGCATGGTAACGATGACCGGATCCACCAGATGCCGGTTGAACAGCACGATCGCCTTGGTCTGCTTGCCCGAAACATACAAAGCACCTGCAAACAGGCCCGCGGCCAGCAGCACAAAACCCAGGCCCGAGAAATTCCGGAACGGGTTGACCTTTGCAAGCCCCGGAGCAAAGGCGACAAACACCATCCGCCCGAAAATCCCGGTAAAAGCGATCAGGCCGAGCATTGCAAAGGTGCTGGTGGCCTCTTGCGAACCCGCGGCAAGCGCCGCCGGATCAATTCCCAATTCCAATTCCAATTCCTGTCTCCAATTTCTCAAAGCCAAATGATGCGGCTCAATCCTGTCAATTCCTGCACCATAGCGGCGGCGGCAGGAAAAGAACAAAAACTTTGTAGAAAACACACCATTTCAAGACGTTGCGGACAGGCCGCTGGGCAGGTCACTGGGCAGGCTCGCAGAACTCCGGTTATGCCCTGCTTTCGCTTGTTAAACTGATTTGAGTTGCCTGCCCCTTCCTCCGCCAATATGAACAGACCGGTACACATAGAGATGAATCATGCGCCCGAACAAACGAGACGAATTGGTCCGCAAAGCCCTGGACGTGTTTTACCGCAGCGGATTTCACGCGACGGGAATGGACACGCTGGTCAAGGAAACCGGCGTCTCAAAAACCTCCATGTACAAGCATTTCCGCACCAAGGATGACCTGATCAGTGCTGTTCTGCAGCTGCGGGACGAGAACTTCCGCAACTGGCTCTATGGCCGTATGGAAGCCCTGTCGGACACACCGGCGGGCCAGCTGATCGCTGTTTTCACCGCTCTGGGAGAGTGGTTCGGCATGCCCGGGTTTGCCGGCTGCATGTTTGTAAAGGCCAGCTCTGAATTCCAGGACCATGCGCATCCGGTGTACCAGCAGTCCAGTGAACATAAGCAGATGCTGCTGGACCATTTCACTGCGCTGGCCCAATCGGCCGGGGCGCCTGATCCCGCAGCATTGGCCCGGCAGCTATTGATGCTGAAAGAAGGTGCCACTGTCCTGGCCGCCATGTCAGTCACCCCTGCCCCGGCAGAGGACGCGCTGCAAACCGCGCGGATACTGTTGCAGCCTTATCTGAAAGACAGCTGACCGCGCCTTACTTGCCCAGCCTGAAAACGCATCCGTCGGACAAAAACTGCGGCGGTGTCATACATAGGCCGCGCGCCACCTGATAGGCGGCCAGAACCTTGGGCACATAGTCGCGTGTCTCGGCAAAGGGCGGCACCCCCTGGTGCGAGCGCACGGCCCCTTCGCCGGCATTATAGCCAGCCAGCACCAAAATCGGATCGCCGCCGAATTCCCCCATCAGCCAGTCGAGATACTGAATACCGCCGGCAATGTTCTGCCGCGCCTCCAGCGCGTCACTCACCCCGAAACGTTTGGCAGTATCAGGCATCAGCTGCATCAGCCCCTGCGCCCCGGCAGCGCTGACCGCATCAGGCTTGCCGGCGGATTCGACCGCGATCACTGCCAGGACCAAGGCCGGCGACACCTCGGTGCCCAGGCTTTCGGTCAGGATCTGCACCCCGCGTTCCTGCACAATATCCTGCATCAGTTGCAACCGCGGGGCCGCCAGGCCTTTGGCTCCGCTCAAGGCCTGCAGAGCGTCATCCAGACGCCCCGGCCCCGATCCCTCTAATCCAAAGGCAACCTTTTCCCAGAACCAGCCATAACGGCCGGCCGGCTTTGCGCTGCTGTCTGCAGCTGTTTTCAACGCAGGCGCCGGGGGGGCTGGCTCAGGCTCCGGCTCAATCTGTATGGTAATGCGCTTGCCTGTGCCGGACGCCGGCGGCTTGATGCGTTTTGCCTCGAACTGCGGAAAAGGCCGGGGCTGCACCTCCTCAGCCACTGCAGCCAGTGGCATGGCACAGGCTGCCAGCGCCAATACAGTGTTCCCGAATGACATTGCCCTGCCTGCCTGCGGTTTCAGTTCGTTCCAATCTGTGAAAATTGACGCCCGAAGGCCAGTATTCCTGCCCCGGAATCTGGCGCAACCGCCTTATTTGCCCCGGACTGGCGCTGAAATATCACGGGGCACGGTGAAGTAACAAAAAATTAATGCCGCAAAAACAGGTGGATGCACAAGTTATTGCCGAAAAGTAAAAATTGGGCAGCTATTTCCGGGTTTCAGCCCAAATCCTGCCACGCTGCACTGGCTATATGTATTCATCCAAGCCGGACAGTGGTCGAGCAGGTGAGAGAGCAGACCCTGGCGAGATGGCGGGATTACACATTCAGAGATCCTTTGGAGGGACCGAACCATGATCAAGTTTTTCAAAAGCTTCCGCAAAGACTTCCGCAAAGACGAATCCGGTGCTGTGACCGTTGACTGGGTCGTGCTGACCGCAGCTGTCGCCGCACTGGGCGGCGTGGTTTACACCGCTGTGCAGGATGGCGCTTCCACCTTGTCGAGCGACACCGGTTCCTACCTGAAGACCAAAAAACCGACCTAATTGCCGGCGGCGGCGGCGTATATACCGCATCGCGACACCGCAATTCGGGCCGCTCTCTTCGGAGGGCGGCCTATTCCGTTTCCGCTCCACTGCGGGAAAGTCCGGACCTGCATTTTCAACCGGCTGGAACCGTGAAAGCCCCGGCACGCGGGAAGATCCGCCAACCCCGCAATATTCTTTCCGCTTAGCTGTAGAAGACGCCCTTTCCGACACATGCAGTTTCTTGCCAAAAAGTTAAAATTAGGCAGCCAATTCCGAATTCTCGCCCCAATCCTGCCATGCTCCGCTGGCTATATGTATTCATCCAAGCCGGTCAGTGGCCAAGCAGGTGAGAGAGCAGGCCCTGGCAAAACGGCGGGACAGCATTAATTCAGAGATCCTTTGGAGGGACCGAACCATGATCAAGTTTTTCAAAAGCTTCCGCAAAGACTTCCGCAAAGACGAATCCGGCGCCGTGACCGTTGACTGGGTCGTACTGACCGCAGCTGTCGCCGCACTGGGCGGCGTGGTCTACACCGCTGTTCAGGATGGCGCGTCCACCCTGGCAAGCGACACCGGCTCCTACCTGAAAGGCAAGAAGCCGACCTGATCGCAGGCGGTGGCATCCAATCCGCACCGCAGCACAGTAATTCGGGCCACTCTCTTCGGAGGGTGGCCCTTTCATTCGGCACTTCTGCAATGAGGCTGGTCCCGCGTAAAGTTTTCTGGCGAAATCAACCGATTAATATGAGCTTGGGAAGTGGGATTCGAGACAAACCCTGCGCCAAAAAGTGCTTCCTTCCTTACCTCTCACATTAATAGGTTGTTAGGCAAAAAGCACGGATTACGCCCCATTAACGCCCCATTCATGAAGCTTAATGATACTAACACGGGATTGCTTTCAGCAGGCGATCCTATCCCTTGAATCCCTTTGGGCAGCGAGGTCCGCAACATGAAGAAACTATGGTCATTCATTGCCAGTGACGACGGAGCGGTAACCGTTGACTGGGTTATCCTAGCCGCCGCCGCAATCGGGCTGGCCGTATTGATTGCCGGGATGACGCAAGACGGCGCGCTTGGCCTGGCCCAGGGGCTGGCAGACTATATGAGCAATTGGAACTTTGGCTGAGGCTTGGCGGACACCATCAATTGCCGCCGCGGTTCGAGTGATCCAGCAGCCGGTTCCGCCCCGCGGGGCGCCGGCTGACATCTATGAGAGGTAACACAATGCGTGCAGTTTTCGGACTGGTGCTGATTGTCGGTGTGGCCCTCGCGGGCGGCGCCGTCATGATGGCAAAAAACTATATCTCGGCCTATCAGAATGAACTGGCGCGCGAACGCGCAGCCCGCGCCGAAGCGGTACCGCTGGTGGATGTTTTTGTCGCCACCAAACCCTTGAAATACGGCGAGCGGCTGTCCCAGGACGCAGTGCGCACTGTGCGCTGGCCCGAAGATGCCATTCCCGAAGGTGCCTATATCACCCATGAAGAGCTGTTTCCGCCGCATGCCGGTGATCAGCTGAGAGTGGTTCTGCGCGCCATGGAAACAGATGAGGCCATTATGGCCCTCAAGGTCACGGCACCTGGCGAAGACGCCGGCATCACATCGCGGTTGCAGCGCGGTATGCGCGCCTTTGCAATCAAGGTCGATGTCTCCTCAGGTGTTTCGGGTTTCCTGCGGCCTGGCGACAAAGTGGACGTCTATTGGACCGGTATGATGCCGGGATCGGCCGGCAACCGCGGTGAGGTCACCCGCCTGATCCAGACCAATGTCGAACTGGTGGCCGTCGATCAAAGCGCCGGCGGCGACATCAACGAAGCCGTCATTGCCCGCACCGTCACCGTTGCGGCCCACCCCAGGCAGGTCGCCGCACTGGCACAGGCGCAAACCACCGGGCGGCTGTCGCTGGCCCTGGTCGGCGCCGGGGATGACACCATTGCTTCGTTTGTCGAAGTGGACCAGCGCAGCCTGCTGGGCCTGGGGGCATTGGAAGCGCCGCAAGAAGTGGAAAAGGAAAAAGTCTGCACCATCCGCACCCGCCGCGGCGCTGAGGTTGTGGAAATTCCAATCCCCTGCACCAACTAGGAATTTCATTTCCGCGCGGACCGTTAACAGGTTCAGCCGTCCTTTTTCAGCAAAGGGCGGCTGTTTTGCCTGTTGCGCAGGCCCCACAATGGCCCGCAGACAGGAACACCCCAGAAGCCATTGATTCTTGCAATAATTCGGGATCTGCACCACAGTGCCCGAAAGAGCGGGCAAAAAGACCCGGATTTTGAGGCGTGATCGGAAAGGCAGGTCACATGGCAATTGGACGGTTCGTAGCGGCGGCCCTTGTGGGTCTATCGCTTATTGGTATGCCACAGACAGATGGGGCATCAGCGCAATCCTTGCGGGTGGTGAAAAAAGGCACGGTTTCACGACTGGACGTGCCGATGAACCGCGCCGTGGTGGTGGAAAGCGAAACCCCTTTTGCTGAGCTCAGCATCGCCAACCCCGGCATTGCAGATATTTCCTCCCTGTCCGACCGCACGATCTATGTGCTGGGCAAGTCGCCCGGCCTGACCACGCTGACGCTGCTTGATGGTTCCGGCCGGCTGATCACCAATGTGGACGTGCGGGTGGCCGCGGATGTGACCGAATTCAAGGAACGTCTGCGCCAGATCCTGCCTAATGAAAAAATTGAAGTCCGCACCGCCAACGACGGCATCGTTTTGTCCGGCACCGTGTCCAGCGCAGTGCGGCTGCAGCGGGCGCTGGACCTGGCCGAACGCTATGCGCCGGAGCGGGTCAGCAATCTGATGTCGGTCGGCGGTGTGCAGCAGGTCATGCTTAAGGTCCGCTTTGCCGAAATGCAGCGTTCAGTCTCAAAGTCGCTGAGCGCCTCGCTGGGCTTTAACGGCGGCACCGGCAATGGCCGCACCGGCGGCATCAACACGTTGAACACATCCGGCGCGCTGGCCAACTCGCTGGCCGGCAACATCCCTGCCGCCAACGAGAACACCGGCGCCTTCCTGTTCGGCTTCAACGCGGGGTCAGTCCAGGTCAGCCTGCTGCTCGAAGCACTGGAGCAAAAGGGCGTAGTCCGCACCCTGGCAGAGCCCAACCTTTCCGCCCTGTCAGGGCAGGAGGCGAAATTCCTGGCTGGCGGCGAATACCCGGTTCCGATTGCTCAGGAAGGCGGCGTCATCACTGTTGAATTCAAACCCTTCGGGATTGAGCTGAATTTCATTCCTAGGGTGATCGACGGCGATCTAATCAATCTTGAACTGAATGCTGCTGTGTCGGCCATCGACCCTTCCAATGCGCTGGAGCTGAGCGGCCTGACCATCGACGCCTTCACGCGGCGCGAGACCTCGACCACGGTGGAAATGCGCGACGGCGAGAGCTTTGCCATCGCCGGGCTGATCCGTGATGAATTTCTCGACAACTCTTCACAGCTGCCCTGGCTTGGCGACGTGCCGGTGCTGGGCGCGCTGTTCCGCAGCGCCGATTACCAGCGCGAACAGACCGAGCTGGTGATTATCGTCAGCGCCCACCTGGTGACTCCGACCCGCGGCGAGGCGCTGACCCTGCCGACCGACCGGGTGGCGCCGCCAAGCGAAAAGGATCTGTTTCTGTTCGGGCGCACCTCCCGCACCAAAAACGGACCGGCGGCTGAAGTGGCCAAGCAGGATTTCAACGGCTCTTACGGCTACGTGCTGGACTGATAGGGAGTGGCAAAGATGATCAGAACCGCTGCAATTTTCGGCATTCTTCTGGCCGCAGCCGCCTGCGAACGGGAGGCCGGCCGCGAGCTGAACCGCTCAGGCGACTTTGGCGAGGCGACCCTCAGCAATGCGGCAGTTATGAGCGGTGAACGCAGCTTTGCCATCCAATTGGCCGGCCGGTTCGCCAAAGAAGTGCCCACGACGATCAACTTCGATTTTGACAGCGCCCGGCTGGATCAGACCGCGCGGTCGGTTCTGGACCGCCAGGCAGTCTGGATCAAGCAATTCCCCGAGGTGCGATTCCGCGTCTTCGGCCACACCGACGCGGTCGGCAGCAACGGCTATAACAAATCCCTCGGCTTGCGCCGGGCCCGCGCGGCTGTGAACTATCTGGTTTCCCGCGGCATCAGCCGCAGCCGACTGGAAGCAGTGGTCTCGCACGGCGAAACCCAGCCGCTGGTCCCGACACCTGAGCGCGAACGCCGCAACCGCCGGACGGTGACCGAGGTCAGCGGTTTCCTTAAGCGCCACCCGACGGTGCTGGACGGGAAATACGCCCAGATTATCTATCGCGAATATCTGGAAAGCGCGATTCCGGGCACCACCTTGACCGAACAGCAGTCGCTGGAGCGCACGCTGCAGTAGGCAGAGGACGCGGCCAGCTGGTTACGAAGTAGTAACAATTCCCCAGATTTGGGGATTTTTGGCCCCAATATCGCCTAGATTGCCACCGACATTGTTTCCAAGAGGCGGACTGTGCCCAAAGCCCGGTCTGCCCACGTGAACAAGGATGATGGCGATGAGCAGCGGAATACCGCAAACAGACACACCTGCGATTGTTGCCTGCACGATCAGCCGGGACGTGCAGAATTTCGACCTCCTTATCGAAGACATGGAAGCCGTCCTGGGAGAGGCCTGGGGCGATCTGGGCTTTACCGAAGCGCTGGCTTTCTTTGGCCAGACCGAAGCAGAGCCGCTGCAGTTTGTGGCCCTGGCCATCGACAGCGCCGATGAGGGCGATCTGCCGCTGATGGGAGAGATTATCAGCCAGGCGAAGTCGCGCGGCATCAAGGTGATCCTGATCGCCGAGGACGTGACCCCGGCGGCACTACATACGCTGCTGCGCCAGGGCGCGGACGAATTTGTGCCCTACCCGCTGCCGGAACAGGAACTGCAGGCTGCCATCGAACGGCTGCAGGCGCCGGAACCGGAGGTTGCGCAGAACCCGCATCAGCTGCAGTCCGGCAGCCAGCGCGAAGGCGCGGTGATTGTCTGCCACGGGCTGGCAGGCGGCACCGGATCGACCACCATGGCTGTCAACCTGGCCTGGGAGCTTGCAGCGCTCAGCGAACATGACGAGCCCAGCGTGTGCCTGCTGGATCTGGATCTGCAGCACGGTTCGGTCTCGACCTACCTTGACCTGCCCCGCCGCGAGGTGGTGATGGAAATGCTCAGCGAAACTGAAAGCATGGACGCGGATCTGTTTGGCCAGGCGCTGCTGCCGTTTCAGGAAAAGCTGCAGGTTCTGACGGCCCCGTCCGAACTGGTGCCGCTGGATCTGCTGTCGCCCGAGGATATCACACGGGTGATCGGGATGGCGCGTAGCCACTTCGACTTTGTTGTTGTCGACATGCCCCATACGCTGGTGCAATGGTCTGAAACCGTGCTGAACATGGCGCATGTTTATTTCGCGATGATCGAACTGGACATGCGTTCGGCACAGAACGCGCTGCGCATGAAACGGGCGCTGCAGTCCGAGGACCTGCCGTTCGAAAAACTGCGCTTTGCCCTGAACCGGGCACCGAAGTTCACCGATCTTGCCGGCAAAAGCCGGGTCAAACGGATGGCCGAATCCCTAAGCATCTCCATCGACCTGCAGCTGCCCGATGGCGGCAAGCAGGTTCTGCAGAGCTGCGACCACGGGCTGCCGCTGGCCGTTTCGGCAGCGAAGAATCCCTTGCGCAAAGAAATCGCCAAGCTTGCAGCCTCGCTGCACGCATTAGGCCGAAGTGAAGCCGAAGCCGCCTAAGCGGCTGAACCGGGGGTGAGTTGATGTTTTCCAAGTACAAAAAGCAAGCGGCCAAACCTGCCGCGCCTGCGTCTGAGCCGGTTGCGGTCGCGGCGGCTGCTGCCGCGCCAGCTGCCAGTCTGCGGCGGCCGGTCCAGCGCAAAGCCGCCGAGGCGCAGCCGATGGATAAGGACCGCAAGCGCAAGGAGCGTTTGGGCGAGATTAAGATCCAGTTGCACCGGGAGCTTTTGGAGAACCTGAACCTGGCCGCGCTGGAACGCGCAGGCGAGGCAGAGCTGCGATCTGAGATCGCCACGATTGCAACCGAGATTCTGGCGGAAAAAGGCATTGTTCTGAACCGCGAGGACCGCCAGCAGCTGAACAAGGAGCTGTATGACGAGGTCACCGGCCTTGGCCCGCTTGAGGCGCTGCTGCAGGACGACACGGTCAGCGATATCCTGGTGAACGGCCCGCAGCAGATCTTTATTGAACGTGATGGCAAACTGCAGATCAGCGACATCACCTTCAAGGATGAGAAGCATCTGATGCGGATCATCGACAAGATCGTCTCGGCTGTGGGCCGCCGTGTTGATGAAAGCAACCCCTATGTGGACGCCCGCCTCGCCGATGGCTCGCGTTTCAACGCGATGGTGCCGCCGGTTGCGGTGGATGGCTCGCTGGTGTCGATCCGGAAATTCAAAAAAGATAAGCTGGGCATCGACGACCTGGTGAATTTCGGCGCTTTCACCGAGGAGATGGCCGCCTTTCTGCAGGCCGCAGTTTCGACCCGGCTGAATGTCATCGTCTCGGGCGGTACCGGTTCGGGTAAAACCACCACGCTGAATGCGCTGTCCAGCTTCATCGACAATTCCGAGCGGATCCTGACGATCGAGGATACCGCGGAACTGCAGCTGCAGCAGACCCATGTGGGACGGATGGAAAGCCGCCCGCCCAATGTTGAAGGCAAGGGCGAAGTCTCCCCTCGCGACTGTCTGAAGAACGCTCTGCGGATGCGCCCTGACCGCATCATCGTCGGCGAGACCCGCGGCGAGGAAGTCATCGACATGCTGCAGGCGATGAATACCGGCCATGACGGCTCGATGACCACGATCCATGCCAACTCGGCCCGCGACGGGATTTCACGCCTGGAAAACATGATTGCGATGGCAGGTATTGAAATGCCGCTCAAAGCGGTGCGCAGCCAGATCTCCTCGGCTGTGAACCTCATTGTGCAAGCCTCGCGTCTGCAGGACGGTTCCCGCCGGATGACCTCCATCACGGAAATCACCGGCATGGAGGGCGACGTGATCTCGATGCAGGAAATCTTCCGCTTCCAGCGGGTCGGGCTGACGCCGGACAACAAGATTATCGGTCATTTCACCGCCACCGGGGTGCGCAGCCATTACTCTGAGCGCTTCCGCCTTTGGGGCTTTGATCTGCCGCCGTCGATCTATGAACCCACCGTGATGGAGGCACGCTGATGCAACTGAGTGCCGAACCGCTTATCTACGGCTTGATTTTCTTCGGGGTTCTGGCCCTGGTCGAAGGCCTGTATCTGTTCACCTTCGGCAAGTCCATCAGCCTCAACAGCAAGGTGAACCGCCGGCTGGAGATGATGGAGAAGGGCGGAAACCGCGAACAGGTGCTGGAGCAGCTGCGCAAGGAGCTGGGCCAGCACGCCAAATCGCAGTCTATCCCGCTCTATTCACTGCTGTCGGAGCGGGCGCAGAAAGCGGCGATTGCCTTTTCGCCCAAGCAGCTGATCCTGATTATGGCCGCCCTTGCTGCCGTGGCCTTTGCCGGCCTCAGCATCGGTACTTCGGCCCCCCTGCCCGTCCGGATCCTGGGATCCGTCATCATCGGCGTTGGTGCGGTGTTCTTCTGGGTCAACAAGAAAGCCGCCAAGCGGATGGCCATGATCGAAGAACAGCTGCCGGATGCGGTGGAATTGATGGTGCGCAGCTTACGCGTCGGCCATCCGTTCACCTCGGCTGTGCAGATCGTCGCAAATGAGGTTGAAGACCCCCTGGCGACCGAATTCGGCATCATCTCAGATGAATGCGCTTATGGCCGCGATGTCGGCGAATCGCTCAAGGAAATGGCGGAGCGGCTGGACATGCAGGACATGCGCTTTCTGGCCGTTGCCGTCACCATCCAGCAGCAATCGGGCGGCAACCTGGCCGAAGTTCTGGCCGGTCTGGCCAAGGTGATCCGCGCCCGCTTCCGGCTGTTCCGCAGGGTCAAGGCGATCACCGCCGAGGCGCAGTGGTCGGGCAAATTCCTGTCGGGTTTCCCGCTGTTCTGCCTGATCGGGATCCTGGTCAAGGATCCCAATTATTATGACGGCGTGCTGGACCATCCCTGGTTCATCCCCGCCTGTTTTGCGGTGGGTGTGATGCTGACTGCCAACCTGATCGTCATGCGCGTGCTGACCAACATCAAAGTGTAAGGAGGGGACCGTGGAATTTCTGACCGGAATAAACGATTACCTGACATCGCAATTCGGCGAGTTCGGCCCGCTCCTGGCGCTTGGCATTGCCGGGCTGTTCATGATCCTGCTGGCGGTTCCGCTGCTGCTGAACCAGCCCGAAGATCCGCTGAAGAAGCTGCAAAAGAACATGGCGCCTGAAACCCGGAACAAACCGCAAAAGCAGCGGTTGCGCCAGGCCGACCGCAACGAGCAGCTGCAAAAATTCGCAGGTTTTCTGGAACCGCAAAACGAAGACGAACTGTCAGCGATGGAACTGAAGCTGCGCCAGGCGGGGTATCACTCCAAGGACTCGGTGCGCCTGTTCCATTTCCTGCAGTTTGCTCTGGGCATCCTGGGCCTCGTGGCCGGGCTGTTCTTTGTCTATGTGCTGAAGGCCGATATCGATTATGACAGCCAGCAAATGGCGATCCGCATCATCGGGCCTGGCGCGGCCGGCTATTTGCTGCCGAAATACTGGATCACCCGCCGGATTGAAGAGCGCAAGCAAAAGATCACCGAAGGCTTCCCGGATGCGCTGGACATGATGCTGGTCTGTGTCGAAGCCGGCCAGTCGCTGGACCAGGCGATTGTCCGCGTTGCCAAGGAGCTCCACGCCTCTTTCCCGGATCTGGCGGAAGAATTCGAAGTTGTCGCGCAAGAGATGAAGGCGGGCAAGGAAAAAGACAAGGTCCTGCGGGACATGGCCACCCGCTGCGGGGTGCAGGATGTCTCCTCCTTTGTGACTGTGATGATCCAGTCCGCCAGCTTCGGCACCTCGATCGCGGACGCCTTGCGGGTTTATGCCGGGGAAATGCGCGACAAGCGTGTGATGCGCGCGGAAGAGGCCGCAAACAAGTTGCCCGTGAAGATGACCCTTGCCACAATGGGCCTGACAGTCCCGCCGCTGCTGATCATTCTGGTCGGCCCGTCGGTGCAGGGCATCATGAACATGGGCAACTGAGGCAACCGAACATGAACTCATCAGGACGGGCCGGGCCGGGCCGTCCCTGCCGTGCTATTGCCGCCGCCAGCGTTGTTGCGCTGGCGGCGGCCTGCGCGCCGGGCGGGCTGAAACAGGACAAGGGCAGCCCTTGGGCGCCAGGCGGCAATCACCGCCAGCAGGCCGAGGACGGGCTGGTGGTCGGCCACCGGCTGATGGCAGCGGGCCAGCATGAACTGGCACTGGACGCCTTCACCCGCGCTGCCCTTGACCACGGGCTGACGCCAGAGGTTCTGTCCGGCATGGGCAGTGCCAAACTGGGCCTCAGGCGGCTTGGCCAGGCAGAAGAACTGCTGCGCCAGGCGGTGGATGCGGACGGCACCTGGCCGGAACCGATGAACAACCTGGGCGTCGTGCTGATGGAGCGCGGCAAAACCGCCGAAGCGGTGCAAGTGTTCCAGCGCGCCTATGCGCTTGACAATGGCGAAAGTGACGCAATCCGCGATAATTTACGCCTTGCTCTCGCAAAGCTTGAAAATCCTGCGCATACTGACCCTCAAAATCAAGATTATAAATTGGTGCGGCAAGGCGGCGGCAGCTACCTGATAAGCCAAGCACCATGACAGAGGCAGAGCAGTAAAAAGGACGCACCAATGCGCCAGCAGTATTTCCTATCCGCTTCTCTGGCAGGGGCGCTGCTTTTGTCGGCCTGCGCAGAGAAAGCCGATGAAACCGTGGAACGGGCCTTTCAGGAAGTGAATGTCATCGACGAGAGCAATCTGAATGACGTCATGCTCTCGGTCGCCGACCCGAACGAGGCGGTTGCCCATTTCCAGCGGACGCTGAAGAGCAGCCCGGACCGGATTGAACTGCAACGCGGGCTAGCCTATTCGCTGATCCGCGCCAAGCGCACCACCGAAGGCACCACCGCCTGGAAAAAAGTTGTCTCGATGAAGGGCGCCACAAGCGAGGATCATGTTCAGCTTGCAGGCGCGCTTGTGCGCAGCGGCGAATGGGACGCGGCCAAGGCAGAACTGGACAGGGTTCCCCCAACCCATGAGACCTATGAGCGCTACCGCCTGGAGGCAGTTGTGGCTGATGCCGCCAAAGATTGGAAACGCGCCGACAGCTTTTATGAAATCGCAGTTGGATTGACGACAAAACCAGCAAAAGTGATGAACAATTGGGGCTATTCCAAGCTGACCCGCGGCGATTTCGCCGGCTCTGAGCGGTTGTTCGGCGAAGCAATCCGCCAGGATCAACGCCTGTTCACAGCCAAGAACAACCTGGTTCTGGCCCGCGGCGCGCAACGCAATTACACCCTGCCGGTGATCCCGATGGATCAGACTGAACGCGCACTGCTGCTGCACACGCTGGCGCTGTCGGCAGTCAAGCAAGGCGACGTCAAGACCGGCGAGAATCTGCTGCGCGAAGCGATTGACACCCACCCGCAGCACTTTGAGGAAGCCTCGCGCTCGCTGGCGGCCCTGGAGAACGGCTGATCCATGCAGTTCCCGGCCCATGCTGCCCTGTGGTTCCTGCCCTTTGTGCTGCCACTGTGCTACACAGTCGCGCTGACGGATCTGCGCGGCATGCGCATTCCCAACTGGGCCGTCGATTTGCTAGCCGTGATTTATGTGGTTGCAGGAGCGGTGCTGATGCCCAGCTGGACAGACTACGGCTGGCATCTGCTGCACCTGCCGGTCGGCATCGGCCTGGGCTACTTGTTCTATGCAGCCGGTGCTGTCGGCGCGGGCGACGCCAAATTTGCAGGTGCCGCCGCCCCTTTCTTTGCGCTTGGCGACCTGCGGCTGTTGATGATCATCTTTGCGGCCACCCTGCTGGCGGGTTTCACCGCCCACCGGATCGCAAAATACACCCCCCTGCGCCGGCTGGCGCCGCAATGGCAAAGCTGGGACACCGGCAAAAGCTTCCCGATGGGCCTGTGCCTGGGCGGCACCCTGGCCCTCTACCTGGTGCTGGCAGCGCGCTTTGGCAGCTGACTGCATCCGCTGCAAAAACTTCGCTGGAAATCCGCCGCCTCCGCGGAATTGCTGCAGCTCTGCCCCGCTGTTGCCACAGTCCTGAATAGTCTGTTTCCTTGAACGCCCCGGCTGCCGGGGCACGGATCCGATCTCAGGGACAGGCACCGCCATGAACATGCAGAACCTCACCGTGACGGCCCCGCCCGCCCCCAAAGGGCTGGCGCAGATGCAGCTGCCGCTGGTGATGATGCGGGACATCCTGCTGAAGACCATCTTCCGCAAAAACGTCGAGAACGTCACCGAAATCGCCGAGGCAATCTGCCTGCCCGGCGCCGTCACCCAGGAACTGGTGGATATCGCCCGCGAGCAAAAGCTGCTGGAGGCCACCGGCACGCTCAACGCCAACAGCGGCAACGAAATGGGCTACCAGCTGACCGATGCGGGTAAATCACGGGCGCTGGATGCGCTCAGCCAGTCGGAGTACTTCGGCGCCATGCCGGTGCCGCTGGACGTCTATCGCGCGCAGGTGAAACGCCAATCGATCCGCAACATCCAAGTGTCCCGCGACCAGCTGACCAATGCCATGGGGCATCTGATCCTGCCAAACAGCCTGCTGGACCATCTTGGCCCAGCTGTAAGCGCGGGCCGCTCGATCCTGATGTACGGCCCGCCGGGCAACGGTAAGTCTTCAATTTCCAACGGCATCCGCGACGCCTTGGGGGATCACGTCTATGTGCCGCGCGCCATTGAATATTCGGGCCAGGTGATCACGGTCTATGACCCGATTGTCCACACCGAAGTCGCGCAGGAACCCGAAGACCCCAACGCCCTGCGCCGCCGCCGCCGTTTCGACGAACGCTATGTCATGTGCCAGCGCCCCACCGTGATCACCGGGGGCGAGCTGTCGCTGGACATGCTGGATCTGGTCTATAACCCGACCGCGCGCACCTATCAGGCACCGCTGCAATTGAAATCCACCGGCGGCATTTTCATCGTCGACGACCTTGGCCGCCAGGCGGAACCGCCGCAGTCGCTGGTCAACCGCTGGATTGTGCCGCTGGAGGAAAGCAAGGACATCCTGGCATTGCAGTCCGGCGAGAAGTTCGAAGTACCCTTTGACACGCTGGTGATCTTCTCCACCAACTTCCACCCGAACAAGATTTTTGACCAAGCCGCCCTGCGCCGGATCTTTTTCAAGATCAAAATCGACGGCCCGGACCAGGAAAACTACCTCAAGATCTTTGCCATGGTGGCCCGCAAGAAAGGCATGCCGCTGGACGAAGGCGCATTGGTGCACTTGCTGAAAAAGAAATACCCGTCGATCGATAACGTTTATGCGAACTACCAGCCGGTGTTTCTGATCGACCAGATCATCGCGATCTGCGAATTTGAGGGCATCCCCTATCAGATGTCCCCCGAGCTGATCGACCGCGCCTGGGCTAACATGTTCGTCAAGGACGAAGAGATCGTGAAGTGATCCCCGCCGGCAGACAGGCGGCAGCAAGAGTTTTCGAAAACTCTTGCAAAACTTTTCGAAAAGTTTTGGGCCTTCCCCTAAAAGGAAGGGATGAGCGAACTTCCTAAGGTCATTCTAGGCTGGTTTACCGCCCGCGGCTGGTCCATCCACCCGCACCAGCACTCCATGCTGGACTGTGCCGGGGATCCGGCAGCCCTGCTGATCGCCCCCACCGGCGGCGGCAAGACCATGGCCGGCTTTCTGCCCACCCTCGCCGATCTGGCAGAAAGCCCTCATGACGGCCTGCACACCCTCTATATTTCACCGCTCAAGGCCCTTGCTGCAGACATCAAGCGCAACCTGCGCGCCCCGGTCGAGGATATGGGCCTGCCCATCCGCATTGACGACCGCACCGGCGACACGCCATCCTCCCGCAAACGGCGCCAGCGCGCCGATCCGCCGCATATCCTGCTGACCACACCGGAAAGCCTGGCGCTGCTCACCTCCTACGAGGATGCGGCCCGCACTTTCAAAGGGCTGAAGCGGGTGGTGGTGGACGAGATCCATGCGCTGGCCGAAAGCAAACGAGGCGACCAGCTGATGCTGGCCCTGGCGCGGCTGCAAACGCTCTGCCCTGATCTGCGCCGGGTGGGCCTGTCAGCAACCGTGGACGACCCGCAGGCCATTGCCAGCTATCTGGCCTGCCACCCGGCCCCCTGCAAAATCGTGCAGGCAGACCCCGGCCCCGCCCCGGACATCCGGATGCTGGAAACCGCAGAAGCGCCACCCTGGGCCGGCGGAGGCGCGGCCTATGCCATCGCGGCGGTGATGGAACAGATCCAGGCGCATAAAACCACGCTGATATTTCACAACACCCGCGCCCAGGCCGAGATTTTCTTTCGCAATCTCTGGCTCGCCAATGACGATGCGCTGCCGATCGGGATCCATCACGGCTCCCTCGACCGGGGCCAGCGCAAACGGGTCGAAGCCGCCATGGTCCGCGGCGAGCTGCGCGCCATTGTCTGCACCGGTTCACTGAACCTCGGCATTGACTGGGGCGATGTGGACCTGGTGATCCAGATCGGCGCACCGAAGAACGTGAAACGCCTGGTCCAGCGCATCGGCCGCGCCAACCACCGCTACAACGCGCCGTCCAAGGCGCTTCTGGTGCCCGCCAACCGGTTTGAAGTGGTGGAATGCCGTGCCGCGCTGGACGCTGTCCGTGCAGGCGATCTGGATGGCGAGGCGCGCGGCCCCGGTCCCCGCGACGTTCTTTGCCAGCACATCCTGATTGCAGCCTGCGCCGGGCCGTTTGATGCAGATAAACTCTACACCGAAGTAACCAGCGCCGGCGCCTATGCCGCCCTCACCCGCGCCGGTTTCGATGCCTGTCTGGATTTCTGTGCCACCGGCGGCTACGCGCTGAAAGCTTACGACCAGTGGCAGCGCCTGTTGCAACGCCCGGACGGCAAATGGCAGCTGCGCGATCCGCGCGCCGCCCAACGCATCCGCATGAACCTGGGCACCATCCAGGACGCCGACCTCGTCAAGGTGCGCCTGAAGCGCAGCCGCGGCGGCAAGCCCCTGGGCGAGATCGAGGAAGCCTTTGCCGCCACCCTCACCCCCGGCGACACCTTCCTGATCGGCGGCCGGACCGTGCGATACGAGGGGTTGCGCGAAATGACCGTCGAGGTCACCCGCACCCCCGGCAGGAAACCGAAGATCGCAGTGTTCTCCGGCACCAAATTCGCCACCTCCACTCAGCTCAGCGCGCGCATCCTGGAGATGTTCAGTCAGGACAGCTGGCCAGATCTGCCCCGCCACACCGCCGAATGGCTGGAACTGCAGCGCGACGTCTCGGACCTTCCCCGCGCCGGGTCGCTGCTGATCGAAAGCTTCCCCCGCGACGGGCGCGAGCATGCCTGCATTTACGGCTTTGCCGGCCGTAACGCACAGCAAACGCTGGGACTGCTTCTAACCAAGCGGATGGAGGAGCTTGGCCTTGATCCGCTTGGCTTTGTCTCGACCGACTACGCCACCTTGATCTGGGGGCTGGAGCCGCTGACCGACCCGGCCCCGCTGTTCGATGTCACTGCCCTGCGCGAGGGGCTGGACGGCTGGCTGGCCGGCAACGCAGTAATGAAACGCGCCTTCCGCGGCGCGGCGACCATTGCCGGGCTGATTGAACGCAACACACCCGGGCAACGCCAGAACGGGCGCCAAGCAACATTCTCCTCCGACATCCTCTATGACACGCTCAGGAAATACGACCCGGGCCACCTGCTGATGGGCATCACCCGCGACGAAGCCCTGCGCGGGCTGGTGGATTTTGGCCGCGTTGAGCAGATGCTGGAACGGATCAATGGCCGGATCACCCTGCGGCGGCTGGACCGGATCTCACCGCTTGCAGCGCCGCTTTTGCTGGAGGCTGGCAAGGTTCCGGTCAAAGGCGCAGCGCAGGAAAAGCTGCTGCAACGCGAGGCCGAAGCGCTGATGCGGCTATCCGGACTGGACCGGCTGGCGCAATAGCACTTGCCTGTTCGGCCAGCGCGTCTAAGACCACAGCATGAACGGATTTGATTTCAACCTCGCCGGCGCCCGCCTGACCGCGCTCGGCTCCGGCGCGCTCTGGTGGGCGGACCACCGGCTGCTTTGCGTCTCCGACCTGCATCTTGGAAAATCCGCACGCCATGCGAGGCGCGGCGGCAGTGCCCTGCCCCCTTACGAAGGCCGTGACACACTCAACCGCCTTGAGAGACTGGTCGCAGACCTCAACCCGGCAACTGTGGTTTGCCTCGGCGACAGCTTCGACGATGATACCGCAGCCACAGCATTGCCGGCCCCGGAAAGACGCCAAACCCAAGACCTGATGCAAAACCGCCGCTGGATCTGGATCGAGGGCAACCACGACCCCGCCCCAACCGGTCTTGGCGGGGAGCATTTGGCGGATTTGCGGGTTGGCCCCCTCACCTTCCGCCACATTGCTAATCCGCCGGCAACGGCGGAAATCTCCGGCCACTACCATCCCAAGGCCCGCGTCCGCAGCAATTCACGCCCCTGTTTCCTGCTGGACGCCTCCCGCCTGATCCTGCCGGCCTTCGGCACCTATACCGGCGGGTTGCGCAGCACCGATCCGGCGCTTGCATCCTTGATGGCGCCGAATGCCTTGGCCATTCTGACCGGTCCGCAAGCCCTGCCGGTACCGATGCCCCGCTAAGTGGCGCAGCGTCACCGCCATAGGGCCGCCCGTTCTCTTCTATGCTTGACCTCAGCAAAAGAAGGACACTCAAAATGGAACACCGCATCCGCAGCAGTTTCGCCAAGCAAAGCATGATGCAAACCCTGGGCGCAAACATCCAAAGCGTCTCGGATGGCGTAGTGGTGATCACTGCGCCGATCCTGCCCGGCAGCCGCCAGCAGCACGATGCGGCCCATGCGGCGCTGAGCTTTGCCATCGGCGACACCGCTGCCGGATATGCGGCGCTGACAAAAATGCCGGAAGACAGCGAAGTGATGACAGCTGAGATGAAGATCAACCTGCTGGCGCCGGGTGCCGGAGACTACCTGCGCGCGACCGGCAAAGTCATCAAACCCGGCCGCCGTCTGGTCATTGTCACCGCAGATGTCCACGCCGTTTCAGGAGAAGACAAAAAGCTGATTGCCATCCTGCAAGGCACCATGGTGCCAGTCTCTTCCTGAACCCCACCCCTTCATCTTTTCAAAAATACTCCCGCCGGAGGCGTCCGGCGGGAGATGTTTGGTACAGGTTTCAGCGTTCTGCGCTGCCTCAGGCGGTCAGGCCTTCGGGCTCTTTCAGACCGTTGGCGCGGCAGCAGGCGGTGACGGTGTTCGCGAGCAGGCAGGCAATCGTCATCGGGCCGACACCGCCCGGAACCGGGGTGATGGCGCCGGCGCGCTCGGCGGCACTCGCAAAGTCGACGTCGCCGACCAGCTTCATCTTGCCTTCCCCTTTTTCGGGCGCATCAATCCGGTTGATGCCCACGTCAATCACGGTGGCGCCTTCCTTGATCCAGTCGCCCGGCACCATTTCCGGGCGGCCCACGGCGGCCACAACGATGTCGGCGCGCCGCACCACCTCGGGCAGGTCCTTGGTGCGCGAATGCGCGATGGTCACGGTGCAGCTGTCGCCCAAGAGAAGCTGCGCCATCGGCTTGCCGACGATGTTGGAGCGGCCAATGACAACCGCATCCATGCCCGACAGCGAGCCGTGGTGCTCGCGCAGCATCATCAGGCAGCCCAAGGGCGTGCAGGGCACCATCGATTTCTGGCCGGTGCCCAGAAGGCCGACGTTGGAGATGTGGAACCCGTCGACGTCCTTTTCCGGCGCGATCGAGTTGATCACCAGGTCTTCGTTCATGTGCTTGGGCAGCGGCAGCTGCACCAGGATGCCATGCACCGAAGCGTCGTTGTTCAGCTGCTCGACCACGGCCAGCAGGTCCGCTTCCGAGGTGTCCGCATCCAGCTTGTGCTCATAGGAGTTCATGCCGGCCTCAACGGTCTGCTTGCCCTTGGAGCGCACATAGACCTGAGAGGCCGGGTCTTCGCCGACCAGAACCACGGCGAGGCCCGGGGTGATGCCGTTTTCCTCTTTCAGCCGCGCCACGTGTTCGGCCACCTGGCCGCGCACCTTGGCCGCAAAGGCCTTGCCGTCAATCAGAGTTGCTGCCATTTGATCTCTTCCTCTTTGCCGCAGGCGCGGGCCTCCGCCCGGATGCCTGCCCTATTCCTCTTTAGCGGTCGCGATGCCCGAGCCGCAGGTGCCCTGCTCAGCATCACTCCTCACGGATCACCCGCGCCTCGCGGGCAATCGACCACTCCACCAGCTGCCGCCACAGGCGCTCAGCCAGATCGGGGTCCAGCCCCTGGGCCTCAGCCGCGGCGCGGGCATTCAGCACCACTTCCTCAACCCGGTCCGGGATCCGCGCCGGCCAGCCGTTTGCCTGCTTCAGCGCGATCGCCCGGTCGATGTATCCAGCCCGCACGGCCAGCAGCGCCACCAGCTCCCGGTCCAGATGGTCGATCTGAAGCCGGAGGCTGGCCATATCGCTGCAGGCATCTGGCGGGGTGCGTGTGCTCATGTCTTAAAACTCTCACGGCCCGGGATGGGTCCCGGGCCGTGAGTGCCGCATATCGCCGTTTAGAACAAGCCTTCGATCTGGCCGTCGTCATTCAGGCGGATGGTTTCCGAGGCCGGTTTGCGCGGCAGGCCCGGCATCGTCATGATCTCGCCGCAGACCGCCACGATGAAGCCGGCACCGGCCGACAGGCGGACCTCACGCACCGGCACCGAATGGCCGGTGGGCGCACCGCGCAACGACGGGTCGGTCGAGAAGGAATACTGGGTTTTCGCCATGCAGACCGGCAGATTGCCGTAGCCTGCGTCTTCCCATTCCTTCAGCTGGTTGCGGATCTTGTTGTCGGCCAGCACCTCGTCGGCGCGGTAGATGCGCTTGGCAATGGTGTCGATCTTGTCGAACAGCGACATCTCGTCCGGGTAGATCGGCGCAAAGTTGGCCTGGCCCGCATCGACGATCTCAACCACTTTCTCGGCCAGCGGCGCGGAGCCTTCCGAGCCCAGCTCCCAGTGGCGCGACAGCACCGCCTCGACGCCATGGGTGGCGGCGTAGGCTTTGACGGCGTCCACTTCGGCATCGGTGTCGGTGACAAAGTGGTTGATCGCGACGACAACCGGCACACCAAAGGATTTGATGTTCTCGATGTGGCGGCCGAGGTTGGCGCAGCCGTTGTTCACAGCCTCGACGTTCTCAGCACCCAGGTCAGCCTTGGCGACGCCGCCGTTCATCTTCATCGCGCGCACGGTGGCAACCAGCACAACCGCGGACGGTGCGATGCCTGCCTTGCGGCATTTGATGTTCATGAACTTCTCGGCACCAAGATCCGCACCAAAGCCTGCCTCGGTCACCACATAGTCGGCGACTTTCAGCGCGGTCTTGGTTGCAATAACCGAGTTACAGCCGTGAGCGATGTTGGCAAACGGGCCGCCGTGCACAAACGCCGGGTTGTTTTCCAGGGTCTGCACCAGGTTCGGCTGCATCGCGTCCTTCAGCAGCACGGTCATCGCGCCTTCGGCCTTGATGTCACGGCAGTAGACCGGGGTCTTGTCGCGGCGGTAGGCCACTATGATGTCGCCCAGGCGCTTTTCCAGGTCCTTCAGATCGTTCGCGAGGCACAGGATCGCCATCACTTCGGAGGCCACGGTGATGTCAAAACCGGCTTCGCGCGGGAAACCGTTGGAGACGCCGCCCAGGGACGCGGTGATGGTGCGCAGGGCGCGGTCGTTCATGTCCACAACCCGGCGCCAGGCGACGCGGCGGGTGTCGATGTCGCATTCATTGCCCCAGTAGATGTGGTTGTCGATCATCGCCGACAGCAGCGAATGCGCCGAGGTGATGGCGTGGAAATCGCCGGTGAAGTGGAGGTTCATTTCCTCCATCGGCACCACTTGCGCGTAACCGCCGCCTGCCGCGCCGCCCTTCATGCCGAAGTTCGGACCCAAGGACGCCTCGCGGATACAGATCATCGCGTTCTTGCCGATCCGGTTCAGGCCGTCGCCCAGACCCACGGTGGTGGTGGTCTTGCCTTCGCCCGCCGGTGTCGGGTTGATCGCGGTCACCAGGATCAGCTTGCCGTCTTCCTTGGACTGAACCGAGTTGATGAACGACTGGGACACCTTTGCCTTGTCGTGGCCGTAGGGCAGCAGATCGTCGCTGGAAATCCCGATCTTCGCACCAATCTCCTGGATCGGCTTCTTCTGCGCTTCACGCGCAATCTCGATGTCACTCTTGTAGCTCATGGCAAGGTTCCTGCTGAGTTTGCATACAATCGCCGGCACAGAGATGCCGGTTTCGCGATAGACTTAGCCAATATGCGGCAAAACACGCGCGTGATTTCCGACATTATCCTGCCTCGAAGCGGCGTGAGGTCTTTCGCAGGCCCTGCAGAGGTTCCTTAAAGGAAACGCTTTCCCTTTAAGGAAGGGATTCATGGCGCCCAGACGCGTTGATCCGGCACAAAGAGGGCGAATTCGCCGCCCAGGTTCACACTTCCCGGCCGTTCAACCCAGGCCGTGATTCCCCGGCGGTTCTTTGCGGCAGGCTTGAACCGGGCGCCACATCCGCTGTGATCTTTTTCAATCTCCCGCCCTGGCAGCACGCAAGGCCGGTTTTCCATATCGACAGTCAAGGTCACCCCGTCCGGTCCCTGCAGCCGGGAACCAGGCGGCACAAAGGTAAAGTCCGGGATGCCGCGCAGGATGATAGTGGCGCCCAGATGGGCCGGGTCGACCCGCTCCATTCCCATGTCCGCGGCAATCACAGCCAGCTCTTCCTCGGACAGGATCGTCAACTGGCGGACATTGCGGATCTCGGTGCCTTCAGGATAGAGATTGCGGACCCGCACGCAGGAGGCGCGGTTCTCCCCCTCGTGGCGTTCACCGGCAATGCCGGAAAACCCAAGCTGCAACTGGCCGACCGGTTCCGCCCGCAGACTATCGCCAGCCGGAACCATGCCCAGCCAGGTGATTTCCCCTTTGAATCCGCTGTCCCGCAATACCGGCATTGCCTGTTTCTCCTGCTGAAGTTTGATCAATCCCGGCGAAGGCTACACGCTTTGACAATGGTTGCCAGCGCGAAAATGCCTGATACCCCTTTGTTTCCGTATGAAGAAATCGCACAGCCGTCCAAAGGATCGGATCGCAATGGCGATCCGATCCGGGCGGGGGCCGCGGCGGGCAGCTTTGCTGCCCGCCGCGGCCCCCGCCACTCGTCCCAAAAACAAATGTCCCGGAAACCGCAGCTGGTTTCCGGGACATTTCATTTTCAGGTTAGGATCCTTACGCCGTCGGCTCAGGCTCCATGCCGCCTTCCGGCGGGGATTTTTTCGGCTTGGCCTTGGGGATTGCGGTGACCGAGGCATTGCCCTCATCCTCGCCGCCATCTTCGTCATCGCCGGCTTGCGGCGGCTCGCCATTCATGACGCGCTTGATCTCTTCACCGGTCAGCGTCTCGTATTCCAGGAGTCCCTGCGCCAGACGTTCCCACTCTTCATGATGGTCTGTCAGAATCTGGAACGCGCGGTCATAACCGGCCTGGATGAAGCTCTTCACCTCTTCCTCGATCATCTCCTTGGTATTTGCGGAGACCGAGAAGCCGGCAGTGTTGCCCGAATAGCCCTCATGCGCTTCGGCATAGTCGATATTGCCGACCTTGTCGGACATGCCCCAGCGCATCACCATGGCGCGGGCCAATTGGCTGGCCTGCTGGATGTCGCCGGCCGGACCGTTCGACACATGGTCCTCGCCGTATTTGATCACTTCAGCCGCTTTGCCTGCCATCGTCATGGCCAGTTTTTGCTGGCATTCGTCACGGTGCCAGTTCAGCCGGTCCATTTCGGGCAAGGACACCACCATCCCCAGCGCGCCGCCGCGCGGAATGATTGTCGCCTTATAAACCGGATCGCATTCCGGCAGTATATGGCCGACAACCGCATGGCCGGCTTCGTGATAGGCGGTCTTTTCCTTCTGATCCTGGGTCAGCACCATCGAGCGGCGCTCGGCTCCCATCATCACCTTGTCCTTGGCCGATTCGAAATCTTCCATGGTGACAAAGCGGCGTCCGACGCGGGCCGCCATCAGCGCCGCCTCATTGACCAGGTTGGCCAGATCCGCACCCGAGAAACCGGGCGTACCACGGGCGATGATGCGCAGATCAACGTCGGGACCAAGCGGCGTCTTGCGGGCATGCACACCCAGGATCTTTTCGCGGCCTTTGATGTCGGGGTTGCCGACGGTCACGTTGCGGTCAAAGCGGCCCGGACGCAGAAGTGCGGGATCCAGAACGTCCTTGCGGTTGGTCGCCGCCAGGATGATCACGCCCTCGTTGGCCTCAAAACCATCCATCTCAACCAGCAGCTGGTTCAGCGTCTGCTCACGCTCATCATTGCCGCCGCCATAACCGGCGCCACGATGGCGGCCGACGGCGTCGATCTCGTCGATGAAAACAATGCAGGGCGCGTTTTTCTTCGCCTGCTCGAACATATCGCGCACACGGGAGGCACCGACGCCCACGAACATTTCGACAAAGTCGGAGCCAGAGATGGTGAAGAACGGCACGCCCGCCTCGCCCGCAATCGCGCGCGCCAGCAGCGTTTTACCAGTACCCGGAGGGCCCACCAGCAACGCACCCTTGGGGATCTTGCCGCCCAGGCGCGAAAATTTCTGCGGGTTGCGCAGGAATTCGACGATCTCTTCCAGCTCTTCCTTGGCTTCATCAATGCCGGCCACATCGTCAAAGGTCACCCGGCCATGCTTTTCGGTCAGCATCTTGGCCTTGGACTTGCCGAATCCCATGGCGCCGCCTTTGCCGCCGCCCTGCATCCGGTTCATGAAATAGATCCAGACGCCAATCAGCAGAATGAAAGGCAGCAGCGTGATCAGGAAGGACTGAAAGCCCGACTGCTGCTGTTTTTCGGCGCGCACCGGAATGTTCTTGTCGATCAGAAGTGCGGTGACTTCGGCATCGGCCGGTTTGATGGTGACATAGTTCTGCCCATCGGTCGTGGTGTAGCGCACCTGTTCCCCGTCCAGAGTGACGGTGCTGACCTTGCCGGTCTCAACCGAGCTGACGAAGTCCGAGAAAGTGCGTTCACGGCTCTGCATCGTGCTGCCGGAACCGCTGAACAAATTGAACAGCGCCAGAATCAGCAGAAACAGAACAACCCAGAAGGCGATATTGCGAGCGTTGCCCAAGGAAAGTTCTCCCTATCAGATAGGCGCGCCACACGGGCCGCCTGCGTTGTGCTTAAAATAAGGATCATTCGAGCAGGTTCAATGCGATAAAAGGGATGCAAAGAACTCTTCTTCGGTTCCTGCCGTTTCCGCCGACCAGCCATTGGCGAATCCAGCCGCTGGTGCAGCCGCCAATTCCCCGCCCCGCCACACTGCAGGAGTGGCCTGCAGCACGGCGCCCGGCATCCCTGCAGCACGCCAGTCCGGGCATAGCTGCAGACCCTTTTGGCCTAGCGCGCGAATCTCGCAACCCTTTGCGTCGCCGCCATAAACCTTCCACCTGCCGTCCCAGGCCTGCCCGGGCAGAGAGACCTCGCCGCGCACGGAATTATATTCGCGGCAGATCCATATCTGTTTGCTGGTGGTGACCAGACGGCAGCCCGCCAATGTGGCCGATCCGCCGTTGCGGGCCGCCAGAACGGCTTTTTCCATCGGCACACGGCGCGGCGGGTAAGCAGTGCCGGAAATCCACTGAATGGAGCGCACCAGCAGCCGGTGGCTGATTTCACTGGGCAAAGTGCGGAATTTGCGCTGACACAGGGCAACAGCGCCCGCCTGCACATGCGCCAAGTCGCGGGCGGCCAGGAACACATACCAGTCCAGCGCTTCACGGGCCTTGGCCATGTTGCGGGCAATCTTGGCAAAAACCGCAGGGGTCAGGCCCAGCGGCGCCAGTTCCTGCAGCGCCCGGCGCACCCGGACCCGTTCGAATCTGGTATCCTCGTTGCTCGGGTCTTCGGACCATGCAATGCCGCAGCTTTCCAGATAGTCCCGCAATTCGCAACGGGTTACATCCAGCAGCGGCCGCAGCAGCGTCACGCCGTTGTGCGTGCGCCGCTCTGCCATCCCCGACAGCCCGGTCACACCAGAGGCACGCGCCATCCGCATCAGAACCGTTTCAGCCTGATCATCTGCGGTGTGGCCCAGTGCCAGCACCGGAATGCCGTGGCGCCGTGCCCAGCCGGTCAGCAGATCATAGCGCGCCTCGCGGGCCTGATTCTGCAGATTGCCGTTCTGCGGCCCGTCTTCCCAGCGCAGCACCTCATGGCTGATGCCAAGCCGGGCTGCTGCCGCCCCCGCGGCTTCGGCCTCTGCTGCTGCTTCCGGACGCAGCCCGTGATCAACAGTGGCGGCAAACAACACGACCTCGCCGCCGGCGAAACAGTCGTGCAGCAGATGCAGCAGCGCCATAGAATCACCGCCGCCCGAGACAGCGATTCCCAGCCGGTCAGGAAGGGCGGAGCGGAACTGGCTCCGCACCAGGGGCAGGATATTCTGCCGCGCGCCCGTCAAGAACAGCCCAGCTTGGCCATTTCCGCCGCGGCCCCGGCCTCTTCTGCCGCACCCGGAAAGCGCACGCCGACCTCGGTCAGCGTCACGCAGGCCTGATCGGTCTGGCCAAGGCGGCCCAGTGCCGCGCCCAGCTCAAACAGCGCCTTGGGGGCCACCGGCCCGGCGGAATTGCCGGAGAACGCCGCCAGATAGGCCCGCGCGGCCTCGCGGGTGTCACCGAGACCATCCAGCGCCTTGCCGCGGCTGAATTCGGCGGCCGGCGCCAGCGGGCTGCCCGGGTAGACCTGATTGAAGGCCGCGAATTTCTCCGCCGCATCCTGGTAAAGCCCCTCGGACAGCAGTTTTCCGGCGGCATCGAAATCGGCCTGCTCGCCGATTGCCAGCTCACCTGCTGCCGGGCCGCCCGCGCCCTCCGCCTCAATGGCGCCTGCACCGGCAACCGGCAGCTCGCCGCCGCCCAGCGTGGTTGTCTCGCCCAGGGCGCCGATATCGCCGCCTTCCAGCTCGACCAGCCGGAATTCCAGATCGCCGATCCGGTTGGTGCCATCGCTGACAATCCGGTCGATCCGGTGGTTCATCTCCTCGGTCTGCAGGGTCAGCCGCTGCAGCTCGCTTTCAATCGCCCCGACCCGGTCCAGAACGGTATTGCCGGATAGATCCGCCGAGGGCGCGCCAGTGGTCGACAGTTCCCGCTTCAGCCGCTGAATCTCGACATGCAGAACGGTCAGCTCCTGGCGGATATCGGCGAGGGTCTGCTGATTCTGCGCCGCCAGCGGCAGCGGCAGCAGCAGGGCAGAGGCCAAAAGCGCAATGCGCAAAGATTTCATGGCGTTACCCCGTCAACCCGCCTGCCAGCACCGTCACCGCGCGGCGGTTCTTGGAATAGCAGACCTCGTCCGAACAGATTTCCAGCGGGCGTTCCTTGCCGAAGCTTACCACCTTGATGCGGCTGCCGGCGACACCTTGGGACATCAGGTATTCGCGGGCGGCATTGGCGCGTTTCGCACCCAGGCCAAGGTTGTATTCGCGGGTGCCCTGCTCGTCCGCGTGGCCTTCGATGGTGACCACATAATCGGCGTTCCGGGCCAGCCACTGCGACTGGCCTTGCAGCGTTGCCTGGGCCGCAGGCGACAGGGTGGACTGGTCGATTGCAAACAGCACCCGGTCGCCTACGGTCTGCTGGAAATAGGCCGGGCTGGCCGGATCCAGCGCGCCTGCACCGGCGCCTGCACCGCCTGCCCCGGCCCCGCTGCCATTCAAATCGTCGTTCCATGGGTTGCTGCTGCAGGCTGTCAGCCCCAGCACGGCCACCGCCGCCATTGCCAATTTCAAACCGCTCATATCGTCTGCCTATCCCTTTGCGTTTCTTAACCCGAAACTAGCATAAGCCCGGGGGTGGTACTATGCGGGTATCCCCGCCTTAACGGCCCATTTACTGCTGCAGCGGAGACCAGGCCGGGTCCGAGGCACCGTCCGGCGTCCTTACCGGCTTCAGATTGCGCCCTGTAATGTCCACCGAATAGAGCAACGCCCGCCCGGTGCTGCCCTGGCTTTCACGGGTGAACATGATCACCCGGCCGTTTGGCGCCCATGTCGGCCCCTCGTCCAGGAACGAGGCGGTCAGCAAGCGCTCCTCGCTGCCGTCGGTGCGCATCACGCCGATATGGAACCGGCCCTTGTTCTGTTTGGTAAAGGCAATCATGTCGCCGCGCGGCGACCACACCGGGGTGCCATAGCGCCCCTGGCCAAAGCTGATCCGGCGCGCCTCGCCACCGCTTGCGGGCATCACATAGAGCTGCTGGCTGCCGGAGCGGTCGCTTTCAAAAACAACCTGCGACCCGTCCGGCGAAAACGACGGCGCCGTCTCGATCGAGGGCGCCGAGGTCAGCCGGGTCTTGCCCCCGGTCCCGATATCCATCGAGAACAGATCGGTGTTGCCGCCCTGGGTCTGCGAGTAGACCACCGTGCGCCCATCCGGCGCAAACCGCGGCGCAAAGCTCATGATGCCGTCGCCGCTGGACAGGATCTTGCGCTGCACTTGGCCGACGTCCAGCACATGGATCTGCGGAAAGCCGCTTTCATAGCTGGTGTACAGCACCCGGTCGCCAGTGGGCGAGAACCGCGGTGCCAGCACAAGAGACGCACTGTTGGTCAGATACTGCACATTGGCGCCGTCGTAATCCATGATCGCCAGCCGTTTGCGGCGGTCGTTCTTGGGGCCGCTTTCGGAGACATAGACCACCCGGCTGTCGAAATAGCCGCTCTCGCCGGTGATTTCGCTGTAGATGGCATCAGCCACCTTATGCGCCATCCGCCGCCAGCCGCCGGTAGTGCCGGAGAATTGCAGCGCGCTTTCCAGTTCCTTTTCCGCAAACACGTCATAGCCGCGGAACCGCACCGTCAGCCGGTTGCCGGTGACGCTGACAGCACCAGTGATCAGCGCCTGCGCGTTCACCGCCTTCCAGTCGGCATATTTCACCGGATTGTCAAAGCCGGTCACCTTGGAGATATGGGCGCTGGCGGGCACTTCGCGGAACAATCCGGTACCGCTGAGATCTTCCGCCACCACCCGCGCGATCTGCGCCGCATGCTCCGCAGCCGAAGGGGTCTCGGGCACAAAATCCGGCACCGCATAGGGCAACGGCTCAATCACACCCTGATCGATCTCGATGCGGAGCGGGCCGGTCTGCGCCGCAACGGCGCCCGCCCCGGCCAGTGCCGAAGCCCCGATCAGCAGAGCTGCCAGAATTTTCCTCATTTGATCCGCATCCTTTCAGGATTGAATGTCATCTCAATATCACGCCATTGCGCGTATTTTTCAGGGGGAAGCTGAAACCCCTTGGCTCCGCAGCGGATTATTGCCCGCCGGGCGGCCCCAAAGGCCTGTTGTGCCGCCGATGACGACCCTCCAGTGCTTGACAGCATCCGGATGCTGCCGCTGTCCGGCTTGCCGTCCTGCGCCAGCGACACCGTCACCACCACCGTGGTGTTCAGCGCGTCCGTCGACAGCGACCCCACGTTCCAGCACTGCGAGACCGCAACCCGCAGGGCATCCTTTTCGCCCAGTGTCAGCGGCGGGCCGGATGGTTCCGGCGCTTCGACATCGGCGCCGCCTGCCAGGGCTTCCGCCAAGGCATCTTCCACTGCGGAGGGTGTATCCGCCGTCTCCGTCTCCGGCTCCGGCTGCGCTTGCTCGGTCGGCTGGGCTGCTTCCACGGCCTCTTCCGGTTGCGGCTGCGGCCGGGCCGGCCGTGTCCTGGGCCGCACCGAGACCTCTGGCGCAGCAGAGGCTGCAACGTCCTCGCCTTCGTTTTCTTCGGTCACGATCCGGTCGCTGGCGGCCTCGGGCGCGGTGGCCTCCTGCACCTCCTGCTCGGTCTCGGCGCCCTCCTCCGGTGCCACTTCCGGCTGGGCAGTATCGTCAACCCTGGTGTCCGGTTCTGGCGGCGCAACAGGCTCAGGCGCGACACGCTCCACCGGGCGAGGCGCAGTTTCAGGGCGCACCTGCGGCACCAGTGCAGCTATCTCCGGCTCCTCAGCCGCTGCAGGCGGCGTGTCCGGCACATCCGGCTCGGGCTGCGGCTCGGGGATCTCTGTCACCTGCGGATCCGGCGCCGGCGGCGTGACCGGTTCGGGCTGGACAGTTTCAGGTTCCGGGTCCGGCTGCGGCGCGGGCTCCGGTGCGGGCTGCACTTCGGCCGGTTCATTCAACGGTGCAGGTTCAGGGGCAACTTGCGGCGCCTGGCGCTGCTGGCTGAGCTTTTCAAACTGCTCTGCCGATATCAGCGCCACCTGCTGCACCCGGGACGGCAACGGTTCGGAGGGGAACCAGGCGCCAAAGACAACCCACCCCATCAACAGCCCGTGTCCGGCAAGAGAGATCCTGGTTCCGGTCTGCACCGCCCGCGTCCCCGCTTATTGCCCTGCGCCCTCAGACGGCTGCCCGTCCAGGGCCGGGCCGCCGGTGTCCGTCACCAGCCCAACATTGGAAAACCCGCCTGCGTTCAGCGCGCCCATCACCTGCATGACCTCCGCATAGGCGATGCGTCCGTCGGCCCGCAGGAACACCCGGTCCGAGCTGCGCTCGGCCGCAATCGCCCGCAGCTTGGGCACCAGTTCATCGCGCGAAACCGGCGTGGTCTGGATCTCCACCCCGCCCTCGGCGGTCATCGTGACGGTCAGCGGCTCTTCCTCATCGCCGGGCAAGGCGCCCGCTGCGGTCTTGGGCAGCTCTACCGGCACGCCGACCGTCATCAGCGGTGCCGCCACCATAAAGATAATCAGCAGCACCAGCATCACATCCACAAAAGGCGTGACATTGATTTCCGACATCACCCTGCCGCGTCCGCGGCGGCGTCCGCGGCGGCGGTTGCTGCCTCCTGAAGGCTGCTGGACTGCGGCGCCCATAGCTCAGGAATCCAACTGGCGGCTGAGGATGGTGGCGAACTCATCGGCAAAGCCCTCGTAGCCGCCAATGATGCGATCGCTGTCAGCGCTAAGCTTATTATAGAAAACCACCGCCGGAATTGCCGCCAGCAGACCCAGCCCGGTCGCCATCAGCGCCTCGGCAATGCCGGGCGCCACCACGGCAAGGTTGGTGTTCTGCTGTTCTGCAATCTCGATAAAGGCGGTCATGATGCCCCAGACAGTACCGAACAGACCCACAAACGGCGCGGTGGAGCCGACGGTGGCCAGGATCGACAAGCCGCTTTGCAGCCCTTCGGTCTCCTTGGCGATGGCCACATCCATCGACCGGTCGATGCGTGCCTGCGCGCCAGGGATCAGCCCGCCGTCGCTGCGGTGGCTGCGCCGCCATTCAGTCATGCCCGCGGAAAAGATCCGGGCCGCCTGACCCGGCGGCCTTGCCCCGACCTGGTCGAACAGCTCATCCAGCGGATTGCCGGACCAGAAGGCCCGGTCAAAGGCATCCGCCTCGCCGCGCGCCTTGCGGTAGTTGATGGTCTTCTGAACGATGATGCCCCACGACCAGACCGAAGCCCCGATCAGCATCAGCATCACCAGTTTCACGGTTACGGTGGCCCGCGCGAAAAGGCCCCACATGGAGAAATCAATCTCCTGCGCCAGCGCCAGAGTTTCTGCTTCCATTCGCCTGCTCTACGATTTCCCGGCCGTTTCTCCGGCCTTATTTGGCCAAAGGCTAGCCCAGTTCAATGTCAAAGGCCATTAAAACAGGCGCCACTGCGCCAAATGTTACCGCAATGCGCGAATCTCTGCCGGAAGCCGCGCAGGCCGGCCGCCTGTGGTGATGCAGACGATGGTGACCTGGGCCCGGAACAGCGGCTGGCCGCCGCGCGTGACCTCTTGCATCAGCACCATCCGGGCCGGTGTCACATTGTGCAGCGCGGTAGTGACCAGCAGTTCCTCGTCGAATTTGGCGGGCGCCAGGTAATCCGCCTCAATCCGGCGCACAACATAGATCCGCCCGGCCTCGCGCATGGCGTTCTGATCGACACCAATGCCGCGCACCCAGTCGCTGCGCGCACGTTCAATAAAACGCAGGTAGTTGGCGTGATAGACGATCCCGCCCATGTCGGTGTCCTCGTAGTAGACCCGCACCGGGAATTCGTGGATCATGCTCTGCGCTCCTGTGGTTTGGCGGGCAATCTATGGCTGGGGCCGGGCCGCTGCAAGCGCCTCAGCCCTCCAGCGGGTATTCCGCCAGGACATCATAGCGCGCGCCTTCGGGGGCCAGCGTGGACTGGTAAAGTGCAAAACAGTCCGCATCGGCCTGCAGCCGGAACCCCGCCGCCGCTTGCAGGAAACCGGCGATCTTCTCCAGCTGCCCCGGCTGCAGATACCGCGGGAACCGGGCCAGCGTCACATGCGGGCGGAACCGTTCCCGCGCCAAAGCAATTCCCGCCGCCTGACAGGCACTGCGCACTTGGTTCCGCAGGCGGCTTAGCTCCGGTGTCTTTTGCACCACCGCAGCCAGCACCCGCGGCTGCCTGCCGCCAAAGGTCTCCAGCCCCTGAATGCTGAGGGTCAGAACCGGCGCGCGGATGCCTGCGAGGTCCTGATGCAGGGCTTGCAGCATCTGTTCCGGCTGATCATCCAGAAAGGCCAGCGTCAGATGCATATTCTCTGCAGCTACCGGCCGCCCTGCGGGCAGCTCTTCCTGCACACGCTCCAGCGCAATCCGGGCTGCATCAGGCAGCGGCAAGCCCGCGAAAGACCGCATCAGGACTGCGGTTGCCCCGCCGCCGGCGCTTGCAACCGTGCAAACAAGCGCAGGGCGTGGGACTTGTCGTCCGCGGCCACCGGCATCATCCGGTCATAGGCTGCCGCTATGATCCCTGCAATTTCGGGGCGCAGAATGGTGGCGCCGGTCTCCGGCAGCACCGCCAAGGGGGAGGTTTCAGCAAAGGCCGCATCACCCCACATCAGCGCCACCTGCACCGCCTGGGTGAGCGCCAGCGTTTCGGCGGGCATCTGCGCCATCGCCCCCTGCATCCGCAGGAACACAAACGCCGCCTTGATGCCGCCCTGATCGTCAAACCGGAACGCCCGGTACTGGCTGGCCTCCGCCGCCTTCAGCCGTGCCACCAGCGGCGCAAGCCCGGGGATCAGCCGGTCCAGATCAGGCACTTCCAGCAGTTCGTCCCAGTCCAGGAAAAAGAAGAACATCAGATTCGAGCCCAGCTCAGGGTCGGTCTCGGCCATCTGATGTCCTGCCAGCGTCATCACCGCTTCCAGCGCTCCCTTAACGGTTTTCAGTGTCTCGTCCTGAACCCCGAAGACGATCGGCGCCACCGGCCGGCCCCAGCGGGCACAAGCGTATGAGCCGTCTTGGCGGGTGAACAGGGCTTCGATCTGTTCGGGCGTCAGGTCTGGCAGCTGGGCGGTCATATGCGTCTCCTTGATCCTGCCCTGTCTATGCCGTCTGTGCCGCGCGGCGGCAAGGGGGAGGCTCCCGCGCCTGTCCGGCCCCCTGGCTGCGCCAGGCCGCCGCAAACAGCCTTGGGCCGGGCACCGCTGGCGCGGCGCATCCCGCATCATCGCAAGCGGATGCGGCACAGCTTCTTTCTGGGTGGAAATACTCCCGCCGGAGGCAGCGCCGCGCGGCCGCGCGGCGCCCCGCCCGCGCATCGCAGCAGCGCCTCTACCCGGCTCGCCCGGCATCAGCAGAATAGGTCATCACTCCTGACACAATGTTTCGCGCGCGAAACATTTGGAAAGCTAGGCTGACACAACTTATAGTGGTTTTCCCGCTGCCTACCCGAACAGATCGTTCCGGGAGCGCGGCGGCGCCATCCCCAGGTGGGTCCAGGCCTTTTGCGCCAGCATCCGCCCGCGCGGGGTGCGCTGGATCAGGCCCTGCTGCAAAAGGTAGGGCTCTATCACCTCCTCCAGCGCGTCGCGGCTCTCGGACAAGGCGGCCGAGATTGTCTCGATCCCCACCGGTCCGCCGCCGTAATTCTCGGCCAGCAGGGTCAGATACCGCCGGTCGGCGCCATCCAGCCCCAGCTGATCCACCCCCAGCCGGGTCAGCGCGCCATCGGCCAATTCGCGGGAGATCGTGCCATCGCCCTCCACAACCGCAAAGTCCACAACGCGGCGCAAGAGCCGGCCGGCGATCCTGGGGGTGCCGCGGGCGCGCCGCGCGATCTCGCGGGCGCCAGCATCATCCGCAGGCGCACCCAGCTTGCGGGCATTGCGGCGGACAATCTCGAACAGCTCGTCAATGGTATAGAACTGCAGCCGGGTCGGGATGCCGAAGCGGTCGCGCAGCGGTGTGGTCAGCAGGCCCATCCGGGTGGTGGCCCCGACCAGGGTAAAGGGCTGCAACTCGATCCGCACGGTGCGCGCCGCGGGGCCTTCGCCGATCACCAGATCCAGCTCGAAATCCTCCATCGCCGGATAAAGCACTTCCTCCACCGCCGGGTTCAGCCGGTGGATTTCGTCGATGAACAGCACGTCGCTGGCTTCAAGATTTGTAAGGATCGCTGCCAGGTCGCCGGCCTTGGCCAGAACCGGGCCGGAGGTCATGCGGAAATTCACCCCCAGTTCACGGGCGATAATCTGGGCCAGAGTGGTCTTGCCAAGACCGGGAGGGCCGTGAAACAGCGTGTGGTCCATCGCCTCGCCGCGGCGGCGGGCGGATTCAATAAAGACCTTCAGGTTGGCGCGGGCTTCGGCCTGGCCGATGAACTCGCCAAGCCCCTGCGGGCGCAGAGCGCGGTCGTTGTCCGCAGCACTGTCTTCCGGCAGCGGCTCAGGGCGCAGGGCAGGGTCGGCGTCAATCATGGTACGGGTCTCTCTGATATGTCCCGCCCGGCTGAAGGCCGGGCAGCGCCCGGCCCTCCCGTTTTGCCGAAGGCAAACCTTTGGTTTGACGGGAGGGCGCTTCGCACCCACCCAGGGTCGGGCGCTGCCCTTGGTGTTTCATCTTCACCCCTTCGGCGCCAGCAGCCGCAGCGCCGCGCGGATCAGCTCGGCCTCATCCGCATCCGGATAGGTGGCCGCAGCCTCGGCCACCGCAGCAGCGGCGTCCGAGGGACCATAGCCCAGATTGCCCAAAGCCGACAGCGCCCCGGCAGAGGCAGCAGCGGCACCCGTGGGTTTCTTTGGCGGCGCCTTGCGGGCCGGCCTGGCAGCAGGTGCCGGCCCGGCGTCCTCGACCACCTCCAGTCCGGGGCCGTCCATCGCATCCGCCACAGCGCCCCCCATGGCCATCACACCCGGCGCCTTGTCCTTGAGGTCCAGCACGATGCGCTGCGCGGTCTTGGGGCCGACGCCCTTGGCCGCCTTAACCGAGGCCCAATCGCCCAAAGCAATCGCACGGCTCACGCCATCCGGCCCCAGTGCGCCAAGAATGGCCAGCGAGACCTTGGCCCCCACCCCCTGCACCGACGTCAGCAGCCGGTGCCATTCCTTCTCCACCAAAGAGGTGAAACCATAAAGCTGCATCAGGTCTTCGCGCACCACCATCTCGGTATAAAGCGCGACCGCCTCGCCCGTGCCCGGCAGCGCCGCCATGGTGCGGTCGGAGCAATAGACAATATAGCCGACGCCGCGCACGTCGATCAGCACATGGTCCTGCGCCCGGTAGTCGAGCCGTCCTGTCAGCTTGCCAATCATGCCAATTCTCCGGTCATGCGCGTTTCTCCCTCAGCTGCCGCTGCTGCGTACCGCCGTAAAAGGCATGGCAGATAGCAATCGCCAGTGCATCCGCTGCATCGGCACCTTTGGGCGCACAGCCGGGCAGCTGCAGTTTGACCATATGCATGACCTGCTCCTTTTCGGCGTGCCCCACGCCCACCACGGTCTTTTTGACCCGGTTGGGGGCATATTCACCCACCGGCAAGCCAGCCTTGGCGAGCGTCAGCAGCGCCACGCCGCGCGCCTGGCCCAGTTTCAGGGTGCCGGCACCGTCCTTGTTCACAAAGGTCTGTTCGATCGCGGCCTGATCCGGGGCATAGGCTTCAATGATCTCGGTGACCTGATTGTGCAGCGACAGCAGACGCTCACCCAGATCATCGCCATCCGAACAGCAATGGCCGTTGGCAACATGGCTCAGCCGCGGGCCATTTGATTCGATGACCCCCCATCCAAGGGTGCGCAGCCCCGGATCAATTCCCAGAATCCGCATGATGTGCCCGGTCCCCGTCTGCTCTTTGCAATTATTTTTCCAACGATTAGCACAAAACGCGAACATGTCCAATTGCTTTCCCTACGCGCTGCCCGCCGCCAAGGAGACAAATCCTGTCCTGAAACCGACCTTCCGCAATAGGCGGAACGACATTTCCCGGCAAAAGCAGTGCGCAGGCAAACCGCCCTTGTTACTAAGGCGCAAAGCTATGCGCACCGTGCATATGACGCATGCAATTTCGGATCTTGCCGGGTTGGATTTTCCTCACTAGATGCCCGCCATCGCAACATCGCGACGAAGCCAATACCAGATCAGAGGACACGGATATGGCCGCATTTGACACCACCCGCACCACCTATGGTTACACCGGCCTGTTTGGCCGCTTCGGCGCACTGGTTGCAACCGCAACCGGCATGTTTGCTGCCTGGAATGACGCCCGTGCAACCCGCAACGCCCTGTCGGGCCTGTCCGACCGCGAGCTGGCCGACATCGGCATGTCGCGCGGCGACATCGAGACCGTTGCAACCGGCAAAACTGTTTTCTGAGACACCCTTTTAACGCCCTGCCTCCTCCCTCGGGGCGACTAGGGAAACGCCGCGGACCTTACAGGGCCGCGGCGTTTTTTGTTGCCGGGTTGCGCGGCAGGGCCGCGCCGAACAAAAAGGCCGCCGGCTCCCCCTGCCAGCGGCCTTTTGGTCCTTTGCTGGCATTGCTGTCAGCGCAGAACGGGTCCGATTTTCCGGGCCAGGAAGACTGATACCGGGTCTGCCTGCATCAGGAAGGCGCCCGCGCGTTCAATGCCGCTGCCGCCGGCCAGTGTCTGCACCCGCGCATCATAGCTGCCAAAGCCAAGCGCGGCCATCAGGAAGCCCTTGAACAGCAAAAACGCCGCCGCGAAGAAAATCAGCGAGCGTCCTGAAATCCGGGATTGCAGCCGCTGCGGCTTTACCACCAGCAGCCCGTCCGGCCGCAGCCTTGCGGAATAGCCCGCGGACAGAGCTTCATGTTTGCGGTTGATATGCTTCAAACGCGCCTGGAACTGATCACGATGTTCGCCCATTACGAGCCTCCGAACTGGCCCCCACCAGCGGATGGCCCATCTTTGGCTCGAATTGGGGCGAAAATGCGGCAAACCATTCAAATTCGCCGCAAAGTTAAGTCAATCAGCCCGCTTTACGGAGAAGTAACGTTGTCCATTCACCAATTTCATCCCGGCGCTCGGGATTGATGCCGTTCTGCGCATAAACGTTAACCACGTCTTCGGCCTGCTCATTCAGGATGCCCGAGAGAATCGCATAGCCGCCGGGGCGCAGATTCGCAGCGACATCCGGCGCCAAAGCCACCAGAGGGCCCTTCAGAATATTGGCGAAGATGAGGTCGAACGGCGCCTGCGCCTGCAGATCCGGGTGATCAAAACCGGCGGCTTCCACACAGGCAACCTGGCCTTCCATGCCATTGGCCTTAAGATTTGCTTCGGCGACTTCAACTGCAACCTGGTCGATATCACTGGCCAGAATGGTGCCGTCCCAGACCCGGGCTGCCGCCATTGCCAGCACCGCGGTGCCGCAGCCGATGTCGGCCACTTTTTCGCCATGAAAGCCCTGATCCAGCAGATGATCCAGCGCCTTGAGGCAGCCCAGCGTGGTGCCGTGGTGACCGGTGCCAAAGGCCATCGCCGCCTCGATCAGCAGCGGGATCCGGTCCGCAGGCAGCTTGTCCGCGTCATGCGAGCCATAGACAAAAAAGCGGCCCGCTTCGACCGGCGCCAGTTCGCGGCGCACATGGGCGACCCAGTCGGTTTCCGGCAGTTCCGAAACGACAAAGGGTTTGGCTTCATGCATCGAGGCCAGCAGGGCAAGGCCCGCTGCATCCGGAGCATCGGTAAAGTAGCCGCCCACTTCCCACAGGCCCGAGCCGTCCTCCATCTCAAAGACGCCCACGCCGCTGGGTTCCGGGGTCAGGCGTTCCATGGCTTCGCCCAGCGCTTCGGCCTGGGTTTTTCCGGTGAGCGTGGTGAGGGCAGTGAATGTGGGCATGGCGTCTCTCCTGAAACTGTTGCCCAGCGCCTAGGTCGCCGCGCCGCCCGCGTCAAGCACCCCGGCCTGGCCGCAGGCCAGGCAGCGCCCGCGCTCACTGTGTGCGCGGGCGCCCGCCCCGCGGCTGGCGCCACGGGGCTGCAGGACTATTCCGCCGGCGCCGGGCTTGCGTATTTGCTGAAGATGGTCTCATTGCCAGGTTCCGGATGGCGCGGGATCAGCAGCGACAGGGACAGCGACACCAGCGCCATGGCCGCCGCCAGGACAAAGACCATTCCGGGCGACAATACCCACAAAAGACCCAGCAGCACCGGCAGAAACACCGCTGCAATATGGTTAATGGTAAAGGCCACCGCTGCGGTCGGTGCAATATCCCCGGGATCGGCGATTTTCTGGAAATAGGTTTTCAGCGCCAGCGCCAAGGCAAACAGCACATGGTCGATCACGTAGAGCACCGCCGCAACAGCCACGCCCCAGCCGAACCAGTAGATCCCGCCATAGGCCGCAAAGACAATTGCCAATCCGGCATATTCAAAGATCAGCGTGCGCCGTTCGCCGAACATGGCCACTGCCTTGCCCAGCATTGGCGCCAAGACGATGTTGATCACCAGATTGATCAGGTAAAGCCCGGTCAGCTCATGCACATCAAAGCCGAATTTTTCGACCATCATGAAGCCTGCAAAAACCACAAAGATCTGCCGCCGTGCGCCGGCCATGAACTGCAGCGCGTAGTACAACCAGTAGCGTTTGCGCAGGATCAGCTTCTTGGTCTGCGGGTGCGGCGCATCAAACTGCGGATAGGCAAACAGTGCAAACACGGCGATCAGCGCCGTTGCCCCGCCTGCAGCCAGAAACACGGTGTTATAGGCCAGATCAAACCGGTCCCAGGTCAGCACGATGAGGCCATAGACCACCAGCGTTGCCGCTGATCCCGCAGCCACCAGCCATCCCAGCGTCTGCGGCGCTTTCTCCTTGGACAGCCACTGCAGCTGCAGCGACTGGTTCACCGTCTCATAATAATGAAAGCCGATGGAGCTGAGCAGCGTCACCATCAGCAGCCCGCCCAGCGACGGGAACCAAGCGGTGACAGCCGTGGCCACTCCCAGCAAGGCAAGCGAAATCAGCCCCAGCACCTGCTCGCGCACAAACAGGATCACCGCAATCACGCCGACGGCCAGGAAACCCGGGATCTCCCGCACCGTGTGCAACAGGCCAATATCGGCGCCGTCGAATTGCGCTGCCTCGATTACGAAATTGTTGAGCAATGCGCTCCAGGCGTTAAAGGCGATCGGCATCGCCAGCGCCATCACAAACAGCAGCACCGTTGGACGGCGCCAGAAGGGGAGGCTTTGCGCCTCAAGCAGGGGCATGGGCTTGAACATAACCAGCATCTACGCCCCCCAACGGGATTTGGCGAGAGGGCAGCGGCCAATGCACATCTGATCTGCATCAATGCAGAGGTGGCCGCATAAACATATTACCATTCGTGAATGGGAGATATGTGATGGATCTGGTTCCTCTGGTTGAACATATCGGCGAGGCCCCTGCCGCCGCGTTGTTCGGGCTTCTGACCGGCGCTGTCTTCGGGGTGGCGGCGCAAAGATCGCGCTTCTGCCTGCGGGCAGCTACGGTGGAATTCGCCAGCGGCCGCCTGGGGGACAAGGTTGCGGTTTGGCTGCTGACCTTCTCCACGGCGGTTGTCTGGGTGCAGGCGGCGCAGATGCTTGACCTGATGGACAGCGCCGATGCCCGGATGATGGCGGTGCCCGGCAGCTGGTCCGGCGCCATCCTGGGCGGGCTGATGTTCGGCGGCGGCATGGTGCTGGCGCGCGGCTGCTCGGGGCGGCTACTGGTGCTGGCAGCCACCGGCAACCTGCGCTCGGTTGTGTCGGGGCTGATCTTTGCCGTCGTCGCGCAGATCAGCCTGTCCGGCCTGCTGTCACCTGCCCGGGACTGGCTTGCCGGGCTCTGGATTACCGAAGGCGGGCGCAATCTGGATCTCCTGGCCGCGCTTGGGCTGCCGAAGGCGGGCGGGCTGGTACTGGGCCTAGCCACCGCCGCCCTGGCGCTGGTGCTAGCGCAGCGCAACCGGATCGGCGCGGCAAGACTGGTCTTTGCCTCCGGCGTTGGGTTTGCTGTCGCGCTGGGGTGGGCGCTGACTTATGCGCTCAGTCAGGTCAGCTTTGATCCGGTGCAAATCGAGAGCGCCACCTTCACCGGACCATCAGCGCGCACATTGATGTTCTTCCTCGACCGGAATGCGGTTCTCGAGTTTGACATCGGCCTGGTTCCCGGCGTGTTCATCGGCGCAATGCTGGCCGCTGCGCTGGCCGGAGAAATGAAGTTGCAGGCTTTTGACAGCCCCTCCACCATGCGCAAGGCAATGATTGGCGCGGCTTTGATGGGCTTTGGCGGCATGCTGGCCGGCGGCTGCGCGATCGGAGCAGGCGTCACCGGCGGTTCGATTTTCACTGGCACCGCCTGGGCCGCGCTGTTCTGCATGTGGGCCGGGGCGGTCGCTACCAGCATGCTGACCAGAGATCACGCCGAAAGCCTGCGGGTTTGATCAAACGATAGATGCTAGGCTCTGCCTCGCGCTCCGGGATATTTTCAGCCAGATGAAGAAGGGATCCGTTATTCATCTGGCCCCAAGTATCCCGGGGGAGGCCGCAGGCCGGGGGCAGAGCCCCCTTCATTCCGGCATCAAAAGAAACTCTGAGGATCAATATCAATGCTCAGGCGCAAGTCCCCTTTGAGACGCAAGGGCGCGGTCCAGCGGGCGATCGCCGCTTGCAACGGCACGCCCTTTGCCGCCTTGATCAGCAGCCGTACCCGGTGGCGGCCGCGGACGCGGGCGATGGGCGCTGGGGCCGGGCCGAAGACCTGGGCACCGATCTGGCGCAACGGACCGTCGTTGCGGGCCATCGCATTGCCCAGATCAAAGACTGCTGCCAGGTCCGGCCCCGACAGAATGATGCCCGCCATCCGCCCGTAAGGCGGCACGCCGGCGGCCTGGCGCTCAGCAGCCTCGGCCTTCCAGAAGCTCTCCTCGTCCCCCGACAGGATTGCCCGGATCACCGGATGTTCAGGCTGAAAGGTCTGCATCAATGCTTCGCCGGGCCGCTCTGCCCGCCCGGCCCGGCCCGCCACCTGGCGCATCAGCTGAAAGGTGCGTTCGGCCGCACGCAGGTCAGAACCTTGCAGGCCCAGGTCGGCGTCAATCACCCCCACGAGTGTCAACATTGGGAAGTTGTGTCCCTTAGCCACCAGCTGGGTGCCGAGGATTATGTCCGCCTCCCCCTTCGCAATTTCCTCGATCCGGCTCTTCAGGGCACGGGCGGAGCCGAAGAGGTCGGAGCTGAGAACCGCGATCCGGGCCTCGGGGAACAGGGCAGTGGCTTCCTCCGCCAGCCGTTCAATGCCAGGGCCGACAGGCGCCATCTTGCCCTCCACCTCGCAGGACGGGCAGGCCTCCGGCACCGGCTTGGTCTCGCCGCACTGGTGGCACATCAGCCGCTTCATAAAACGGTGCTCCACCATCCGCGCGTCGCAATGATCGCAGGCCACCTGGGCGCCGCAGGCGCGGCAGATGGTGACAGGCGCAAAGCCGCGGCGGTTCAGGAACAAGAGCGACTGTTCGCCCCGTTCCATCCGCAGCTTCATCGCCTGTTTCAGAGTGGGCGAGATCCAGGTGGAGGGCAGCAGATCCTCGGACCGCATATCGACGCTGCGCATCTCCGGCAGCACCGCGGCACCAAAGCGAGCCGTCAGATCCAAGCGTTTGTATTTCCCGGCTTCGGCGTTGACCCAGCTTTCCAGGCTCGGTGTGGCGGAGGCCAGCACCACCTGCGCCGAGCACATCGCCGCCCGCAGCACCGCCATATCGCGGGCGTTATAAAGCACCCCGTCTTCCTGTTTGTAGGATGTATCGTGCTCCTCATCGACGATGATCAGGCCGAGGTCACGGAACGGCAGGAACAGGGCCGAACGCGCGCCGATCACCAGCTGCGCCGCCCCCTGCCCGACCATTTTCCACACCCGGCGGCGTTCGGTCATGGTGGCGCCGGAATGCCATTCGGCAGGATTGGCCCCGAACCGCGCCTCCACCCGGGTCAGGAATTCGGCTGTCAGCGCGATCTCCGGCAGCAGCACCAGCGCCTGCCGCCCGGCGCGCAGGGCGGCGGCGACCGCTTCCAAATATACCTCGGTCTTGCCGGAACCGGTGACGCCCTTCAGCAGCGTGGTGCCGTAGCGCCCGCTGTGGACGCCTTCGGCCAAAGCGGCGGCGGCACTTGCCTGATCTTCGGTCAGCTGTTTGCCGGGCAGCTCCGGGTCCAGCAGCGGATAAGGCGTGTCACGCGGCGCCTCCTCCTCGCGCAGGGCGCCCTGCTTTACCAGCCCTTTCACCACCGAGGGCGTCACATCGGCCATATCCGCCAGCTCGCGCGGGGTGAAGGCGAGGCCGCCATACTCCTCCAGCACCTCCAGCACCCTTGTTCGGGCCTCGGTCATCCGGTCGGGCATGCCCTCGCCCCGGCGCAGGATCTTGCGCATTGAGGGCGGATCGGACAGCCCCGGCGCCCGGGTCGCCAGCCGCAGCATGGCGGGCATGGGCGTCAGCGTGTAGTCGGCGGCCTTGCCCAAAAACTGGCGCATCTCGGTCCGCATCGGGGCCACATCCAGAACCCGGATCACCGCACGCAGTTTGGCCGAATCGAAATCGCCCGCACCCGGCCCCCAGACCACGCCCAGAACCTTGCGCGGCCCCAGCGGCACCTCGACATAGGCGCCTAAGTAACAGCCGCCCTCCGGGGCGCGGTAATCCAAAAGCCGGTCAAGGGGTTGCGTGGTCAGCACCCCGACCCGTTCGCCTGCCTGAAAGAACTCCTGCCCGCTCATGCTGCTGCCCATGTTGCCGCCCGTAATCCCATGAGGTAAAGGCAGAAGCGACAGAGGCCAACCCATCCAAAGGACTGCCCCATGAAATTCTTCGTAGATACCGCCGAGATCGACGCGATTGCCGAGCTGAACGATCTGGGCATGGTGGACGGTGTCACCACCAACCCGTCGCTGATCAAGAAATCCGGCCGCGACATCATCGAAGTGACCAAGGAAATCTGCAACCTGGTCGACGGCCCGGTATCGGCAGAAGTCACCGCAACCGATGCCGAGACGATGATCGCCGAAGGCCGCAAGCTGGTGGAGATCGCCGAAAATATCGCCGTCAAGGTGCCGCTGACCTGGGATGGCCTGAAAGCCTGCAAAACCCTGTCCGGCGACGGCCACATGGTGAACGTGACCCTGTGCTTCTCTGCCAATCAGGCGCTGCTGGCGGCCAAGGCGGGTGCCACCTTCATCTCTCCCTTCATCGGGCGTCTGGATGATATCAACCTGGACGGTATGGAAGTGATCGAAGACATCCGCACCATCTATGACAACTATGGCTTTGAAACCCAGATCCTGGCCGCCTCGATCCGTTCGGTGAACCACGTGCTGGACTCGGCCCGCATCGGCGCCGATGTGATTACCGCGCCGCCGGCGGTGATTAAGTCGATGGTGAACCACCCGCTGACCGACAAAGGCCTGGATGCGTTCCTGGCCGATATCAAGGCGGCGGAGATCAAGATCCTCTGATCCCGTTTAGCGGATCCAGGACCGGGAAAGGCGCCCCTGATCGAGGCGCCTTTTTCTTTGCGAACTTTTTTACAGTGTTTTTACCTGCGCCTTCATAACCGCAGCGAAGCACTCCCGCGTCCCCGCACTCCCCGGCTGACGCCGGACCGCATGGGGTCTTGGGCCCGGCAGCGCGCCTGCGGCGCGCTGCAGCGGCGTTTCACGCCGCCGCGCCGGGCACTCTGCCCGGCGCCCCGCCCAACGGACGCTGTGCATGCCAATGCACTGCCGGCGGGCGGGAGCAGCGCCGCCGCTGCAATTTCCGCTGCATCTGCATTTTTCCGCAGCAAAGCCCGGTTCCCATGCTATACACGTCACCAAACCCGTCAGAGGTCCGGATCCGCAAGAGTTATTGACATGAGCAGTTCAGCCAACCTGGAAACCCAGTTGCGCGAGGCGATCCTCGCCAAACCCGACGCCGTGCTGCAAGACCAGCACCTGATGAATGCCCTTGTCGCCGCCAATGAGCGGGCAATGGGCTCCAACGTTGTTGATCTGCGCGGCATCGCGATGGAGCGGATGGCGGCGCGGCTCGACCGGCTGGAGGATACCCACCGCTCGGTGATTGCCGCGGCCTATGACAATCTGGCCGGCACCAACCTGATCCACCGCGCCGTGCTGCGGCTGCTGGAACCGCAGGACTTTGCCGGCTTTCTGGCCTGCCTGGAACAGGATATGCCGGAGATCCTGCGCGTGCAGTCCCTGGCGCTGGTGCTTGAGACCGCCCAGCCCGGCGGTGCCGAGATTGAACGCAAGTCCGGTGCCCTGAAGCTGTCAGGCCCCGGTTTTACCGAAAGCTATGCCGGCCAGCCCGTCAGCCAGCGCATTGTGACCCTGCGCCAGACCCAGGGCGGCAGCCCGCGTGTTTATGGGGCAAAAGCCGAATGGATCCGCTCCGAGGCCTGCCTGATGCTGGATCTGGGCGAAGGCCGCCTGCCCGGCATGCTGGTGATGGGCTCCGAAGATCCGCATCAGTTCTCGCCGATGCAGGGCACCGATCTGCTCGCTTTCTTTGCCGGCGTCTTTGAACGCGCGATGCGCTGCTGGCTGTCATGACATTGATCTCCCCGGCCTGCCGCGATGCCCTGCAGCTCTGGCTGGAGCGCTTGGGCGGGCTGGAGGCTGCCTCGGCCAACACGCTGGCTGCCTACCGCAGCGATGTCAGCGTTTTCCTGGCCTTCATGACCGGACACTCCGGCGGCCCGCAAGGGCTGGGTGCGCTGGCACGGATCACCACTGCCGATATGCGTGCCTGGATGGCCTCGGAGCGCGGTTCGGGCACCGGTGCCCGCTCGCTGGCGCGCAAGCTATCGGCAGTGAAAACCTTTTACCGCTGGCTGGCGGAGCGCGAAGGGTTTGAGCCTGCCGCAGTGCTTTCTGCCAGGGCGCCGAAATTCCAAAAGAAACTGCCCCGCCCGCTGGCGCCGGATGCCGCCAAGGCAGTGCTGGAAACGGTGGAGCTGCAATCGCAGACCGATTGGGTTGCAGCCCGCGACGTGGCGGTGGTGACGCTGCTTTACGGCTGCGGGTTGCGGATCTCAGAAGCACTGAACCTGACGGGTTCCGACGCGCCGCTGCCGCCGGTGCTGCGTATTCTGGGCAAGGGTAAAAAGGAGCGGATTGTGCCGGTTCTGCCAGCAGCACGCGACTCGGTGGACCGCTACCTTGCGCTCTGCCCGCATCCGCAGGAGGCGCAAGCGCCCCTGTTCCGCGGTGTGCGGGGCGGCGCGCTGAACCCGCGCCAGATCCAAGGGGTGATGGCCCGGACCCGCGCCCAGCTGGGGCTGCCCGCGACGGCAACACCGCACGCGCTGCGCCACAGCTTTGCCACCCACCTGCTGGAGGCCGGCGGCGATTTGCGGGCCATTCAGGAGTTGCTGGGGCACGCGTCCCTGTCGACCACTCAGGCCTATACGGCGGTGGACACCACGCATCTGATGGACGTCTACATGCGGACCCACCCCAAGGCATGACTTGACCCCAGGTCCTGGCTGGGTTTTGCTGAAGCCAGGGAGGCCTGCCGAATGTCTGCAACTGACCCCGCAAAACCCGTCCTGACCAGTGTTCTTACCTGCCCTGCTTGCGGGCATGAGGCCGCAGAAGAGATGCCGCAAGACGCCTGCCAATGGTTTCATGAATGCCCGGCCTGCAGCGCCCTGCTGCGGCCAAAACATGGGGATTGCTGCGTTTTCTGCTCCTATGGCAGCATTCCTTGCCCGCCGGTACAGACAGGCGGTAACTGCTGCGGCTAGCGCGGCCGCGCATGTGCTTTCGCTAAAATGCGCTCTATTTTCACGGCGGCGGGAAAGCTGCTGTTAAGGCGCCGCGGGCTTGATGGCAGAAACCGATCCAGAAAGGATTCTGCTATGACCTGTAACGGCTATTCAGCCTTGTTTGCCGATGGCGCCCCTGCGGCCCCTGCCCCGCCGCCCGGGACGCACCCCTGGGAGCGGGCCCGCGATATGCCTTCCAAAGCCCCCTTTTCCTCGCCTGACATCACAGCGCCAGCCCCCTTTGGCCAGCGCATGGCCCGCATCCAGTTCTCCAACGGTACGGATTTCCGCCCAAAGCTGCATTGAATGCTTGCGGGATTCGGCCAAATTCGCCATCAGGGGCGCATGACACCTCAGATCCGCGCCCTCTCCGTTCATCTGCTGACTGCAACCGGTGCCGTGTTCGCCATGCTGGCGATGCTGGCAGCGGCGGACGGCAAGTGGAGCCTGATGTTTGTCTGGCTGGTGATTGCATTTGCCGTTGACGGCGTCGACGGCCCGCTGGCCCGGCATTACCATGTCAAACGCTACTCGCCGGAATTCGACGGGGTGCTGCTGGATCTGATCATCGACTACCTGACCTATGTTTTCATTCCGGCCTTTGCGCTGTTCCAATCGGGATTGATGGCAGGATGGACCGGCTGGTTTGCCATCATCGTCATCACCTTTGGCAGCGCGATGTATTTTGCTGACACAAGGATGAAGACCAAGGACAATTCCTTTGCCGGCTTTCCCGGCTGCTGGAACATGCTGGTGCTGGTGATCTTTGCGCTGGAGCCGAGCCATTGGACCATCCTGGTGCTGGTGACCCTGCTGTCCGCCGCCATGTTCCTGCCGCTGAAGTTCATTCACCCGGTGCGCACCGCGCGCTGGCGCAAGGTGTCATTGCCCATGGCGCTGGCCTGGACCTTCTTTGCCGGCTGGGCCGCCTGGGTTGACTTCCACCCCGCCAGCTGGGCGCATTGGGGGTTGGTGGTGACGTCGGTCTATCTGCTGTTTGTCGGCATTGCCCAGCAGATCGTGCCGGAACGGCGGCGCAAATCCACAGCGGTTTGATGCGTAGCTGACAGAGGGGCGCTGCAGGCCGGACCCTGCGTTCAGATCAGCAGGCCCGCAGCGCCTTCATGTTTCAAAAGCGCGACTTTGGTTTCTACCCCGCCCTGGCCCGAAAAGCCGCCCAGTCCCGTGGCGCTCAGCACCCGGTGGCAGGGAATGATCACCGGGATCGGATTGGCGCCGCAAGCATTGCCAACCGGCTGCGGCGGGGCGCCGAGATCCTTGGCGATTTCTCCATAAGTGCGGGTTTCGCCAAGCGGGATTGCCAGCATCGCATCACAGACCGCGCGCTGAAAGTCCGAGCCCTCTACAAACAACGGCAGATCGAAGGCCGTCAGTTCACCGGAAAAGTAGGCACGCAACTGCGCCAGCGCGCGGTCCAAAAGCGCCGACTGCCCGTCCGCCTGAGCTGACCAGGCAAGGCGCACAATGGCGCCGTCCCGCTCTGTCACGCTGAGCGCACCCACGGGTGTATCAAGGCTTGCTGAAATCATGGGTCCTCCCCGGAGCGTCTTCTGCCTGTGCATCTTCTGCAGGAATGGCATCAGAGGCAAGCGCGTCTCCGCCCCGCCGGCCGCACCCCCGCAGCGCCGCATTAACACCATGTTAACCAGTGTTAAGGTTTCGCCGCCACATTGCATCAAATTATAATAAAGTGAGTATCAAGAACGATCCTAAAGGTCAGCAAGATGATTACTGCAGTTTCCAGCACCGCCAGCCTGTACAACAGCATGAAACAGATGCAGGCCGCCTATCAGCGCCAGCCCGCAATCGCGCAAGCAGGCGGCCAGCCGGCGGATGCACCGCTGATCGAGGGCACTGCCCAAGGGCTCGCCCGGGCCGCTGCCCGGGAACAGGCGCTGAGCGGTGAACGCCCGGATGCCCTGACAGCCCAGTACGTCGGCCCTGCCCGCGCAGCAGCCCGCACCGCGGCGCTGGACCTCAGGCAGATGAATGGTATCGACATGGCCGCCTATTTCCTGGATCTGGCCAGCGGCTGCCAGGCCGGCCCCAAGCCGGTCAGTGCCCTGGAGGCGGAAAACCAGTATGCCAAAGCCCGGCGCATCACCGGCTGATCCGTTCTGCCGATGCGCTGCGGACTGCATTAACCCTGTGTTAAACACGCTATGTTAACTTTTCTGCAAGACCGGTTCTCAGCCACCGCGAAGGTTCCGCTCAATGTTTATACCAGTATCAGGACGGGTTAATCCTGCCAAACCGAACCGCGGTCTTTTGACCGCCCGCCCGGTTGTCCGCTCGGACGATCCGGAGCGCAGCGAATCTGCCAGCACCAGTCCGCGTGAGCGGCACCCGGACGGCCATTCGCAAGATCCGCCCGGCGATCAGGGCAGCCGCCGTATCCGGGCGGGAGGAAATCAGCGCGATACAGGCCGGATACCGGCCCTGTTTCAGGAAAACGACGTTCTGGCTGCCCATTTGCTGCTGCAACGTGCGGGGCAAGACCCGCATCCCGAGGCGGGATCCGAAGCTGCCTATCATGGCTATGAGGCCGCCAGGTCCGTGTCGGCATGGCGGCCTGAAATTACTGCAGCTGAGCCCAGAACAGTTCCAGATGGCGTGACATGATTTCCTCGAAGCGGCCGCTGTCACGGAGCTTTTTAAGGCCTGCGTTGATCCGGTACAGATGCGACGTGCCGCGCCAGTGACGCTTGGAAATCACCACGTGCAGACCTTCTTCGGAGAGCGGTTTTTCCAGCGGCAGCACAGTGTCGCGCAGACCTTCCCGGACAATCGTGCTGGCGCCCAGGAACAGGTTCACCGCCACCGCATCCACCTGCCCCTCGGACACCATGCGGAAACAGTCGGCCGGTGATTGCGGCTGCACCAGGGTGATTTTGCCGTCATCCAGCCAGCGGCGCCCCTGCCGGTTCAAGTCGTGGGTGAAATAGCCCTTGGGACGGCACAGGGTCTTGCCCTCGATGTCCTTGTCGTCTGCATAGGCGAACTGGTCCTCAACCCGCACAAACAGCATGATCGGCAGCGCCATCACCGGTTCGGAAAAGTGGAAGTTCACGCAGCGCTCATTGTCCGGCTCGGCCGCGCAATCAGGCTTGAACCAAGGGAAGCCCATATCGAACTCCTTTTGGTCCAGCATCGGAAACAGATGCTTGGACCAGTCGTCCTCCCAGTTGATCGCGTAGGACACCGGCGAAGGCGCCAGCTCCAGCGCCGCATTGACCAGCTCGGTCACCATGCCCTGGCCCGGCAGGCTGCGGTCGGTAAAGGGCGCATAGCCACCGCCGGTCAGCAGCGTCATCTCGGCCTCCTGCCTGCGCAGCGGGGTGGCGTCCGGGGCGGTCGCCTGTTTGATGCAGGGGATCTGCAGCTTGCGGCCCGGCACCACCGACGAGCCGACAAGAACATCCTGGTTGCGGTAGTAAATCATGGTCCAGCGTTCGCGGTCGCCGTAATGGGTCTCGGCGATCGAAAACAGGTTGTCCCCCGGCTGCACGACATAGTCCACATCGCAGATCGCCAGGGCCGCCGAGGGCAGCAGCCCCAGCAGCGCGCCTAAGCCCAGCAAGCGGCGGCAGAAGCTGTTCAGCATGCTCTTCCCCCTCAAAATCCGGCCCAGACCCGGGCCATGTGGTCTTCGATGATCGCCTGATAGGTGCCGTCCTCGCGGATACCCTGCAGCGACGCGTTGACCATCTGCATCAGCTGCTGTGCCTGGGGGTGGGTCTTGTGGACGATCACGTGCAGCGCCTGGATCGAGATCGGTTCGGGCACCGCGTCAAAGCGGTCCGACAGGCCCAGCTCCTTGATCTGCGCGCGGCCGGTGAATTCGTTCATCACGACCGCATCCGCCTTGCCCGCCAGCACCATCTCGTAGCATTCGGCTGTGGTCAGCGGCTGCACCACCTCAATCTTGCCGTCGCGCAGCCAGTGGCGGCCCTGCTGTTCGAACAGATAGGTCTCATAGCCCTGCGGGCGGCAGAATGTCTTGCCGAACAGGTCTTCGTCCTTGGTGAAGGTCAGAGGCCGCGCCTTGTCGGTGAACATCAGCACCAGCACTTCGAACAGCGGGTCCGAGAACAGGAAGTTCTTGCAGCGCGGTTCTTCGGGGTTGTTTCCGCAATCCGGCTTGTACCAGGGGAAGCCCGCGTCCAGCAGCGCATTGGACAGCAGCGGCTCTTCATGCGCCGTCCACAGGTCGACCCAATGAACGGCGTATCCCTGCTCTGGATTGGCATGGCGCATTGCCGCGTTCAGCACATCGGTCATCATGCCGCCGTTGTGCAGGTCCTTGCCGGTAAAGGGGGCAAAGTCATCCGCAGTCAGCAGGTTGATGCGGTGTCGCACCTCGGCGCTGCCTGAGGCGATCTGCACCGGTTTGGCAGCCACAGGCACGCTGGCAGAGATTTCCTTGCCGCCTTCCAGACCCAGGGGCAGGCCCTCAAGGCAGGCCAGCGACAGCTTCATGCCGACGCGCAGGGCACTGGGCTTGGGGCCGATGGTATCAATGTTGCGGCTGTGGATCGCGCTCCATTTGCCCGCATCCTTATACAGCTTGTCAGCGATCACCGACAGGCTGTCGCCCGGCTGCACGGAATAGACCCCGCCGCAAGTCTCGGCCGCAGCAGAATTGGCTGCAAAGGCAAACAGGCCCATGGCAGCGGCTGCAATGTATGTCTTCATAGTCCCCCCGGGAAATAGTCTGCACCGCAGCCGGTTCCGGTCTGCAGCGCCCGTTGTTCTGGTTGTTATGAGAGGTCCCCGGCCTGCACCGGCAGCGCGCCCAAGGGGCAAACGGGAACGGCCCCGGCGCAGCCGCCGGAGCAAAAAGATCAGTTGCCGACAAACAAGGCCAGCAGCGTCGCCGTATCAACCCGCCCGTCAGCCCCGATCAGGCTGGCGGGCACGGTGATTTCCTTGCGCTCATAAGCGCCGTTCACCAGCTGGTCGATATAGGCTTCGGACTGGCCCTGGGCCGCGGCGGTCAGCACCATCTTGTAGAGCGCAGTTCCTGCCGCCGGGGCCGCAGCTGCCGCCTGGTTCAGGCTTTCCGGATTTGCCTGTTTGCTGCGCAGCGCGGCCAGGGTTCCGGCAGTGATGCGGGCGACCATGGCGTCTTCGCCGCCGGCACCGTCCTTCTGCAGCCCCCCCGCCGCAGCGGCACCGGCCGGCTGCACGCCACCGGCAGAGGGCTCCGCTTCTGCCGCCGCTTGCAGGCTGGCCTGCTCAGCCGTTTCAGCCGGGGTTCCGCCGCTGAATTGGAAATACAAAAGCATCGCCGCCGCCACCGCCAAGCCGGCTGCCGCAAGGCCCAGCTTTGGCAGCGCACTGCCACCGTCCGCGGGTACCGGTGCAAAGGGTTGCGGGCCTGGCACAACTTTCCGTTGATCCGATGCGGCACTGGCAGGTTTCGCTGCCTTGGCGGATTTGGCCGTTTTGACAGCAGCGGTTTTGGGCGCGGCAGGCTTTGCAATTGCTGCCGCGGGTTCCGGTTTAGACCCGGAGCTGTCCGCGACCAGCCCGATTTTCATATTCTTTGGGGCCGATACCCCGTCAATCCGGATAGATGCACTGCGCGGCTTGCCCGGCTCACCTGCCGGTTGCGCGTCCGCTTTCCGCTTCAGCATAATAAACTGCCCCCCTGCCCCATGCCATATTTTTAAGTCGGCTGAAAACCTACATGGAATTAACGAATTCTTAACCAATTGTAGAAAACCGGTCAACATCTAGAGGAATTCAATTTGCCAATACACAAGGCCGCACCCGGAAAAAGTGCAGGAAATCCCGCAACAATAGCGCAAAAATGAGAACGCCCGGCAATTAAGCCGGGCGCCACACACAAGCCAGAGCTGAAAGCCGGGTTATCCCAGCGCGCTATCGCAGCGGCCGCAAACACCGTCATGGACGTGATTGCCCACATCCGGCAGGATCTTCCAGCAACGCTGGCACTTGCCGCCGTCGGCTTTTTCAAACACCACCGAAACACCGTCAACCTCGGGCATACGGAAGGCTTCGGCCGGGGCCGGATCATTGGTCAGCATGATGTCCGAGGTAATGCAGATATCGGCAAAGTTCACCGATTTCAGCGCCTCCAGCGCCTCGCCGTCGCGCACGTGCACCACCGGGGCGGCCTCAAGCGAGGCACCGATCACCTTGTCGGTGCGCTGCACTTCAAGCGCTGCCGTCACCACCCGGCGGGCCTGGCGGATCTTGGACCATTTCGCCGCCAGCGGCTCATTCAGCCAGTCAGCGGGGGTGTTGGGAATGTCCTGCAGATGGATTGAGCTGCCCTCGCCCGGGTATTTCTCCAGCCAGACCTCTTCCATGGTGAACACCAGGACCGGTGCCAGCCATGTGGTCAGCCGGTGGAACAGGATATCCAGCACCGTGCGCGCGGCGCGGGCGTTCAGGGTGTCGCCATCGCAATAGAGCGCATCCTTGCGGACGTCGAAATAGAAGGCCGACAGATCCACCGTGGCAAAGTTGAACACCGCCGAGAACACGCCCTGGAAATCAAACGTCTGATAGCCGGTGCGCACCTTGTGGTCGAGTTCGGCCAGCCGGTGCAGCACCCACTGCTCCAGCTCCGGCATATCCGCCGGCTCCACGCGCTGTTCCTCGGTAAAATCACTCAAGCTGCCCAGCAGGAAGCGCATGGTGTTGCGCAGGCGGCGGTAGCTGTCGGCAGTGCCCTTCAGGATTTCCGGCCCGATCCGCTGGTCCGAAGTATAGTCGGTCTGGGCCACCCACAGGCGCAGGATATCGGCGCCGTACTGCTGCACGATCTTTTCCGGCACGATGGTGTTGCCCAGCGACTTGGACATCTTCATGCCCTTCTCGTCCAGCGTGAACCCGTGAGTCACCACGTTGCGGTACGGCGCGCGGCCCTTGGTGCCGCAGGCCTGTAGCAGGGACGAGTGGAACCAGCCGCGGTGCTGGTCGGTGCCTTCCATATAGACGTCGGCAATGCCGTCTTCGGTGCCGTCCTCACGGTCGCGTAGCACAAAGGCGTGGGTCGAACCACTATCGAACCATACATCCAGCACGTCAAACACCTGATCATAGGCGTCTGCATCAACGATACCGTCCAGCACCTTGGCCTTGAAGCCGTCCTGGTACCAGACATCCGCACCATGCGCGTCGAACTCCGCCACGATGCGCTTGTTCACCTCGTCATTGCGCAGCAGGAAGTCCGCGTCGGTCGGCAGCGCACCCTTTTTGGTGAAGCAGGTCAGCGGCACGCCCCAGGCGCGCTGGCGGCTCAGCACCCAGTCGGGGCGGCTTTCGATCATCGAATGCAGACGGTTGCGCCCCGTTTGCGGGTACCATTTCACCAGCTCGTCGATCGAGCGCAGCGCTCGTTCGCGGATGGTATCGCCCATCTGGTCCATGCCGTCGTCCATTTTGCGGTCAACGCTGGCAAACCACTGCGGCGTGTTGCGGTAGATGATCGGCGCCTTGGAGCGCCAGGAATGCGGGTAGCTGTGCTTGATCTTGCCGCGCGCCAGCAGGCCGCCAACCTCGGTCAGCTTGTCGATCACCGCCTTGTTGGCATCACCCTCGCCGCCCTTGCGGTTCAGGATGTATTTGCCGCCAAAGAATGGCAGATCGGCGCGGAAGCCGCCATCGTCCATCACGTTATAGGTGATCACCTGTTCCAGCATGCCGAGATCGCGGTAAAGCTCGAATTCCTCCATCCCGTGCGACGGCGCGCAATGAACAAAGCCGGTGCCTTCGGTATCGGTCACAAAATCAGCGGCGCGGAAGTCGCGGATATCGTCCCATTCGCCGTTGGAGCCTTCGGCGCCGTGCAGCGGGTGGGTCAGGCCGATGCCCGCCAGATCAGAGGCCGGAACATCAGAGACGCGGGTGTACTGATCCTCAGCCAGGCGCGCGCGTTTGAACACATCTGCCGCCAGATTGTCGGCCAGAATGTATTTCTCGCCCGCAGCAGCCCAGCACTCATCCGGAGTGCCGGTGACTTCATAGAGGCCATAGGCGATCTCTTCACCGTAAACCACGGCCTTGTTCGATGGCATGGTCCAGGGCGTGGTGGTCCAGATCACGACATTGGCGCCGGCCAGTTTGTGATCAGCAGGCTCTGCCACCTTGAACTTCACCCAGATGGTGAAGCTTTCCTTGTCGTGGTATTCCACCTCGGCCTCGGCCAGTGCGGTTTTCTCGACCGGCGACCACATCACGGGTTTCGAGCCCTGATACAGCGTGCCGTTCATCAAGAATTTCATGAACTCATCCGCGATCACCGCTTCGGCGTGGTAGTTCATGGTCAGATACGGATCATCCCAGTTGCCGGTGATGCCCAGGCGCTTGAATTCCTCGCGCTGGATATCCACCCAAGCATCGGCAAAGGCGCGGCATTCCTGGCGGAATTCAACCACCGGCACCGCATCCTTGTTCTTGCCCTTCTTGCGGTACTGCTCCTCGATCTTCCACTCGATCGGCAGACCGTGGCAGTCCCAGCCCGGCACATAGCGCGCGTCAAATCCCATCATCTGATGCGAGCGCACGATCATGTCCTTGATGGTCTTGTTCAGCGCGTGGCCGATGTGCAGGTGGCCGTTGGCATAGGGCGGGCCGTCATGCAGGGTGAAGGGCTGGCGCTCGGTGTCACTGCCCTTGGCTGCGGCGGCCTTGTCACGCAAGCGGTCATAGACCCCGATCTGCGCCCAGCGCTCCAGCCATGAAGGCTCGCGCTTGGGCAGGCCTGCGCGCATCGGAAAATCGGTTTTCGGCAGGTTCAGGGTGTCTTTGTAGTCAGGCGTCTGGGGCGTGTCGGCGCACATCTGGGGCGTCCTTTGGATGATCAAGGCTGGAAATCGGGATATTCGTTTCGGCGCGATGGCTCAAGCGCCTTTGCCCGGCGGCTCGATGCTTTCAGAGCGCCGGGGATATAATTCGAATAATGATGACCGCGAATAGGGACATGAACGCCTTATAGGATGGTCCCGCTGGAGGGTAAAGCGGCAGATGGATAGCAAAACAGGAATGGGCGCCGCCTAAGCGAACGGCACCCATGATTTCAATCAAAAAAGCTCCCTGCAACATGCATCATCGCACTCAGAAAGCAGAGCCTCCTCAGAACAGCAAAATATCTCCGCTATCCACATTGTGCCCGTAGACAGTGAGAGTATTTCCTCCGCCGAAATCAAAAATCGTGCTACCGTTCGGCATCGATACACCCATTGCGATTATGTCATTGGCGGTCTCGACATCAAAGGCCGCTTTGTCAAAAGACAGCTTGTCTCCACCGTTACCGAAATCCGTAATGACGTCATTGTCCATAGATGCGTGGAAAATAAACGTATCGCTGCCAGGCCCGCCCTTCAGCGTGTCGTTGCCGATGCCGCCGTCCAGCGTGTCCATATCATTACTGCCGTTCAGGTCGTCATGTCCCGCACCGCCAATCAATGTGTCCTTGCCGTAACTTCCAAACAGCGTGTCATCACCGTCCCCGCCAGTCAGCAAGTCGTGATGATAGCCGCCATCCAGTGAATCATCTCCATTGCCGCCGTTCAACACGTCGTCGCCATAGTGGCCGGTCAAAGTGTCGTCCCCGCCCTTACCGCTGAGAGTGTCATCACCAGTGTTGCCTTCAATGGTATCGTTGCCGCCAGCGCCAGTGATCACATCGTCGTTTCCGGTACCAAAGACCATTGTGCTGCCACTGCCCGAAACGGTGAGCCGGCCATCAACTACTGCATCACCATCTTTGAACGTCACACCAGCAAACGAATAGTCCCCGCCGCCCTGCAGGAAAATCTCTTTGTCAGCGGCATCGACAACACCAACGCTCTTGAGATCAAAACCAGTGCCAAGGCGGATGTCGTAACCGCTTACTTCAACCAGCAGCAGAATATCTGAGCCGCTACCGCCGTCGACTGTGTCGTTTAGCCAAGCACCATTCTCATCATCGGAATTCAAGATGATGGTATCGTTACCGGGTCCGCCATTCAGATAGTCGTCGCCTGCCCCCCCTTCCAGCTGGTCCTTGCCATAGTCTCCAGCAAGCGAGTCATCGCCCTCGCCGCCAACCAGCGTGTCATTGTCATCGCCTGCCAGCAGCGTGTCATTGCCCGCACCGCCATCAAGCGAATCGTCGCCATAGTCTCCATCTAAAAAGTCATTTCCATTGCCGCCGTTCAGAACATCATCGCCATAGTGGCCGTTAAGAGTGTCGTTCCCGCCGCTACCGCTAAGCGTGTCATGCCCCTTGCCACCAAGCAGTGAATCGTTACCGCCGCCGCCAGTGACCGAGTCGTTGAAACCAGTGCCGGTGACCGTCGTATTGCTGCTTCCGGAGACGGTGAGCCGGCCATCAACCACGTCATCACCATCTTTGAACGTCACACGAGCAAACGAATAGTCCCCGCCGCCCTGCAGGAAAATCTCATTGTCGGCAGTATCGATAACCCCAACGCTCTTGAAACTAAAACCAGTGCCAAGGCGGATGTCGGAACCTCTTCTCTCCAGTAACAGCACATCCGACCCACCGCCGCCGTCGACTGAGTCATTTAGCCAATCTCCACCTTCATCGTCGGAATACAGGGCAATGGTATCGTTCCCAGCGCCACCTTCCAACGTATCGATGCCTTGGCCGCCTTCCAGCCAGTCCTTATCTTCGTTGCCTCTCAACGAGTCATCGCCAGCGCCGCCAATCAGCGTGTCATTGTCATAGCCGCCCCACAGTGTGTCATCGCCCGCACCTCCGTCGAGCGAGTCATCGTCATTGCCGCCTTCCAACAAATCATTGCCACTGCCGCCGCTCAGAACATCATCGCCATAGTGGCCGTCAAGCGTGTCGTTCCCGCCGCTACCGCTGAGTGTGTCATTCCCGTTGCCACCTTCCAGTGAATCGTTCCCGCCAGCGCCGTCGAGCAGATCATCGCCTGCGAGACCAATCAGCGTATCATCGTCAGAAGTGCCGTTCAGGGTGTCTGCACCGCTGGTTCCTTGCAGAGAAATTCCAAGAGTCATAGTTCAACCTTAATTAGTACTGCCACGCCTTATCTCAATTAAAAGGCTAACAAGTCGTTAAGCCTTCATTAACAGCCAGGAATTTGCAGCCAGTTGCATAATCCGGTATCTGCGCGGCCAGTCAAAGGAGCCCGAAATGACCGACGCAGATACCGCAAACCCGCTCGCGCGGTTTGACATCACCGCTGAGGAAATTTCGCGCGTGGTGGCCGTTTTCTACACCCGCGTGCGGACCCATGAGGTGCTGGGGCCGGTCTTTGCCGCACATGTCGCCGATTGGGTGGAGCATGAGGAAAAGATTGCGGGCTTCTGGCGCAATGCGATTCTGCGGGAGCGGAGCTACAGCGGCAATCCGATGCGGGTGCATGTCTCACGGCCAGATGTGAAAGCAGAACATTTCCCGCTGTGGCTGGGCCTGTTTCACGAGGTGCTGCGGGCCGAACTGCCGGAGCGCACTGCGCTGCAATGGGGTGCCCTGGCCGACCGGATCGGCGAAGGGTTCCGCACCGGCATCGTGGCGATGCGCCAGCCGGCAGATCAGCCGCCGAAACTGTTCTGAGCACCGCCAGCGGGGCGCTCCCGTGCCTGCCGGTGTCCTGGCCTTGCCAGAACACCTTTGCAGCCTTGGGCATGGCTCATGCTGCGCATGAGCCTGGAAGCGCGTTACTTATCCTTGGAAAACAGGCCGGTCAGCGCCCGCTGTATCACCCTGCGCGTCCCAGGCCTGTGCTGCGGTGAAAACGGCATCGGGCGGCAGACCTCCATTGCAGCTATGCCGACCCGCGCTGACAACGCGCCATTGACCAGCCCCTCGCCGAAGCGGCGGGAGAGCTTCGACAGCACCGATCCGCCCAGCACCGGCTCCAAGAGGTCATCACCCGCCGCCACCGCGCCGGTGGCGGCCAGATGCGCCAGCACCGCGCGGGTCAGCCGCCAGGAGCTGAAGAAGCCGGGCCGGCCGCCATAAATCCCTGCCACCCGGCGGATCATCCGCAGGGAGGAGACCAGCGCGGTCAGAATATCCGCCAGTGCTATCGGCACCAGCGCCGTCACCGCGGCAACCTGCCGGGCCGCGGCCTCGACCTCGCGCAGGGCCAGCACGTCCAGCGGCACCAGCAGCTCTTCCTCGGCCAGCATCAGCAGGGCATCGGCGTCCATGACTTCTGCCTTGCGCTCAGCCAGCCGCGCCTGATGCCAGCCGAGATCCTCGCGGGTCTTGTAGAAGCTTTCCAGCCGCGCCGTAAAGGCGCGGGCCGCGGCCAGGTCTGCGGCCTCCTCTGCCTGATGGCGCAAGGCATCGACGCGCCGCAGCCGGGACAGCGCCGCCAGTTCCTGCAGGGCCATCGCGAGGGCCAGCAGCAGCAGAAGTGCCAGCCCGGCACTTACGGCCCAGCCCAGCAGCGGAACCCGTGCAATCAGCCCGGCCGCAAAATCCCAGGCCGCGACCGAGGCGATGGCGCCAATGACCGCAGCCAGCAGCGCCCAGAACCAGCGGGCCAGCCGCGACGGGCGGCGGGCGGCAATCCGGGCCGTCTGCTCCATCGCTGACGGCTGGGGTGCGGCGGGTTGCGGCTCGGGCACCGGCGGCGCCTCAGTTACGGAAGGTCCATCCGTCTCGTCCTCAAGGTCGAACAGAACCGGCTTCTTGCTCATGCCACCGCCTCCAGGTGGCTGCGCCATTCATAGGCGATGTCGGGCAAGCCTTCCTCATTGTCTGTGCCGTCACCGCGGCCCGTCTCGGCAAAGCCCTCGCGCCGGTAGAACCGCTGCGCCATTTCATTGGCTGCGAAGGTCCGCAGTGTCAGCCGCGGCATGGCGTCCTTGGCTGCGTCCAGCAGCGCTTTGCCCGCCCCCTGCCCGCAGGCGCCGGGCGCCAGGTAAAGTGCGCAGACCTCCGCGCCGTCACGCGCCAGAAAGCCCTGCACGCGCCCCCCCCGCACAGCCACTGTAACCCAGCCGCGGTCAATCATGACACCGCAGAAGGCAATCGCCTCGGCCCAGGTATAGAGTTCAGGCATCCATTCCGTACCCTGCTGGAAGCGGTAGAGGATCGCGCCGGCGGTTCCGGCGTCCAGAGGGTTTGCAGGGCGCAAGGAGAGTGTCACAGGGCGTCTCCGATCAGAAATTCAGCGGCGCGGTCCAGCCGGATATGCGGCGGGCCGCTGCCGTGCTTCAGGGTAAGCGGTGCGGGCGCAAAACCCATCGCCTGATAGTCGCCTTTTAGCCATTTTTCAGCCCCTTGCCGCGCCGGGGTGAGCAGCTGGGCAGGATCTTCGGGCAAGGCGCCGGGATAGAACGCCGCCTGCTTGCCGCTCTTCAGCAAGGTTCCGCGGACGCAGGGCAGATCAGTTCCGTTGTGGGCGCGCATCTCTTCGGTTGTGGTGCGCAAGGAAGCCAGCGCCAGCGCCGCGGTTGCGGCGCCGGCAAAGCGGGCGCGGTCCTGCGCTTCGCGGGTCAGCGCCTCGATGATGGCGGTCATTTGCGGGTGCTGGGCGTGATGCAGGTGATCGGCCTTGGTGGCAGCAAAAAGGATCTTCTCCACCCGCTTGCCACCCAGAAGCCGGGTCAGGAAATGATTGCGGCCTGGCTTGAACGTGCTGAGGATGTCCGCCATCGCAAGGCGCAGATCCTCTACCGCCTGCGGACCGGAATGAATCGCTGACAGCGCATCCACCAGCACCACCTGGCGATCGATGCGGGCAAAGTGGTCGCGGAAGAAGGGTTTGACGACCTTGGATTTATAGGCCTCATACCGCCGCTCCATCTCGCGCCACAGGCTGCCGCGCGGCGGGCTGGCCTCAGGCGGCAGCGGCGCAAATGTCAGCACCGGCGAGCCCTCAAGGTCGCCAGGCAGCAGGAAGCGGCCCGGGGTGCAGTCATAGAATCCGGCGGCGCGGGCGGCGGCCAGATATTGCGTGAAGGCGGCGGCCAACGCCTGGGCCTGCGGTTCGTCATGTGTTCCCGCGGGGGCAGCCTTTGATTTCTCCGCCAGAAACCCCTGTGCCTGCGGGCGGCAGGCAATGCGGGAAAGGACATCGGCAGACCATTCGCCGTAGGATTTATCCAGCAGCGCCAGATCCAACAGCCATTCGCCCGGGTAGTCGACAATGTCCAAATGCAGCGTGCGCGGCCCCTGCAGCCCCGACAGCAGGCCGGCGGGCCGCACCTTCAAACTGAGACGAAGTTCAGACACCGCCCTTGTGCTGTCCGGCCAATGGGGTGACGGCCCGGTCAGCGCCGCAAGGTGGTTTTCATAGTCAAACCGCGGCACGGTGTCGTCAGGCTGGGGCTGCAGAAATGCAGCCTCAATCCGCCCCTCACGCGCGGCACCCAGTTGCAGCATCCGGCCCCGGTCCATCAGGTTGGCGACCAGCGAGGTGATGAACACGGTCTTGCCGGAGCGTGCCAGTCCCGTCACGCCCAGCCGCAAGGGCCGGTCGAACAGCGCCGCAGAAACACCGCTGGCGGCACGTTCCACACTGCTCATCACCCCATCAGCGAGGGAGGTTATCACCAAGGCCCTGATCCTGCTCTGTTCTTGCTGCTGTCAAGATAGGCAGCATGTTGCTGAGATACCAGAGCGCACACGGGGCTTGCCCCGGCCCGGCCCTGTTGCTAGGTGCCCGTCCATGCCGCGTTTTGCTTTGAAAGTCGAATATCACGGGAAGCCTTTTGCCGGCTGGCAAAGGCAGAAGGACCAGCCCTCGGTGCAGGGCGCGATCGAGGCTGCGCTGGCGCGGCTGGAGCCGGGGGAGCATACGATTGCTGCCGCCGGGCGCACCGACACCGGCGTGCATGGGCTGGGACAGGTGGCCCATTGCGACTTGGCCAAGGACTGGGATCCGTTCCGCCTGTCGGAGGCGCTGAATTACCATCTGAAGCCAGACCCGGTGGCGATTGTGGACTGCGCCCGGGTGGACGGCGACTGGCACGCGCGGTTCTCGGCCGTTGAACGGCAATATCTGTTCCGCATCCTGATCCGCCGTGCGCCGGCCACCCATGAGGCGGGCCAGGTCTGGCAGCTGAGCCATGATCTGGACGCAGGCGCCATGCAGGAAGCCGCCAGCCATCTGATCGGCAACCATGATTTCACCACCTTCCGGTCGTCAATCTGCCAGGCGGCAAGCCCGGTAAAGACGCTGGATGAGCTGACGGTGGAACCCGTACAGGGGTTCTCGGGGCCGGAGATCCATTTCCACGTCCGCGCCCGCAGCTTCCTGCACAATCAGGTCCGCAGCTTTGTCGGCACACTCGAACGGGTCGGCGCAGGGGCCTGGGAGACTGCGGATGTGAAGGCCGCGCTGGAGGCCTGTGACCGCGCCGCCTGCGGTCCGGTTTGCCCAGGTCACGGGCTCTATCTGGCGCGGGTGGGATACCCGGAAGACCCTTTTGCCTGAACCGCCGCCGGGGACGGGCAACTCCTGCGCGCCCCGGGCATTGACTGAACCCGCTGAAAGCAGCAGCCGCAGCCCGCTTGCATAACCGCGGGCACACCGCATAATCGGCGCAACCCACCCATCAGGGCCTTTCGGCAGCTCAATCGCTGGCGGTCCGCCCGCAAAACACACAGGCAGACATCCGCAATGGCAAACCCAACCAAACCGCCGCTTCTGGCCGTCCTGATCGACGCCGACAACATCTCGGCCAAGTTCGCCGAGGCAATGTTCGAGGAGATCGCCTCCTTTGGCGAGGCCAGCATTCGCCGCATCTATGGCGATTTTGCCGGCGGCAGCCCGCAGGGGTGGAACAAGGAGAAGCTGGCAGCCCTGGCGATTGTGCCGCATCAGCAATTTGCCAACACCACCGGCAAGAATGCCTCGGACATCGCGCTGGTGATCGACGCGATGGATATTTTGCACTCGGGCCGGTTCGACGGCTTTGTGCTGATTTCATCGGACAGCGATTTCACCCGGCTGGCCAGCCGCATCCGCGAACAAGGCGTGGATGTCTTCGGCATGGGCATGCGCAAGACACCGGCGGCCTTTGTTCAGGCCTGCAAACGGTTCATCTATGTGGAAAACCTGCTGGAAGAGCCGGGCAAACCGAAGCCGAAGCCTAAGAAAGAAGACGGCGCTGGCAACGGAAATGCTCCGGCGGAACTGGCGGATCCGACCAAGCTGGTGGTCCGGGCGATGGATGCGATCGACCAGGATGACGAATGGTTCACGCTGGGCCAGATCGGCCAGTACATTACCGCAGCCGCGCCGGATTTTGACACCCGCAGCTATGGCAAACGCAAGCTGAGCGACCTGATTGCCTCGCTGAAACTGTTTGAGACCAAACGCGGCGACGGCAACCAGATTCTGGTGCGGCGGCTGGACTGACGCGCCGCGGCGCTGCCGGAATACCTGCGGCAAATACCGCTTTCCCTTGGTCCTGAACCGTGGCTTAGTCCGGCAAATGGGTCGCGGACAGGGAGAACGCGCATGGCATTGCTGATCAGCATCGGCCACGACGGCTGGTACACCGAGGAACAGCTGGCAGATGAGCTTCGCTCGGTTGCCCCCGGGGCCGACATCCGGCCCGTTTCCGACCCCGGCAATCTGGAAGACATCACCATGCTGGCGGTCTCTGCACTGAAGGGCGATCTGGCCGCGCAGCTGCCGAACCTGCAGCTGGTGCAGAAACTGGGCGCCGGTGTGGACAGCATCGTGGCGCACCCCAGCGTCGCTCCGCAAGTGCGTGTGACCCGCCTGAAGCCGCAAGAGCCGGCCTATGAGATTGCAGATTACTGCCTGGCTTATGTGCTGCGCGGCCAGCGCAACATGGCCACGCACGCAGCATCACAATCCCGCAGCGCCTGGGAGCCGCGGGCGCCGGGGCGCCCGGCGGAAACCACCGTAGGCGTGCTGGGGCTTGGCCATATCGGCGGCATGACCGCGCGGCTGATGCGCGACATGCGGTTCCGGGTGTTGGGCTGGAGCCGTTCCCCCAAGGAGATCGACGGTGTGGACTGCCGCCATGGCGCAGAGGCGCTGCCGCAGATGCTGGGGATATGCGACTATGTCTGCGCGATCCTGCCGTCCACCCCGGCCACCCGCGGGCTGATGGATGCGGGAATGCTGGCCGCAATGAAACCGGGCGCGACGCTGATCAACGCAGGCCGCGGCGATCTGGTCGATGAAGCTGCCTTGCTGGAAGCGCTAGACAAGGGCACGCCGGGCCATGCGGTGCTGGATGTGGTCAGCAAAGAACCGTTGCCCGCAGATAGCCTGCTGTGGACGCATCCGCAGGTCACGGTCACCCCGCATGTGTCAGGCTGGCATCTGGGTGATGCGCTGCGGGATGTGGTGGAGAACTACCGGCGGCTGGAAGCCGGCGAAGAGCTGCTGCACGAAGTGGACCGGCAGCGCGGGTACTGATCCTGGCACCCTGCACAGTCTTTTCAGACGGTGGCGCTGAAGAAGTATCCGCTCCGCTAAGTCCAGCGGAGCAAACTCCCGGTGTTCAGACTTAGGCGCATCCCCGCAAAGTCAGCTGAGCGGGGCAAACCCGGCCTTGGCAACTTTGTCCGTGATCACCTGAAATCCGAAACGGTACTGTACTTGGAAGGAGATTGATCATGCCGGAAATTCCAATACGCGCGTTCCTTGTCTCCCTTGTCGCCATCAGGAAAACCAATGTCCGGCATGAGGTGCTTCTGCTCAAACGCACCCAGACGCTGGCCGGCGAGTGGTGCCAGGTAGCAGGAAGCATTGAAGAGGGGGAAACCGCTTGGCAGGCCGCTTTGCGCGAGCTTGAAGAAGAGACTGGCCTGAAGCCTACTGCCTTGTATTCAGCTGATACCTGCGAGCAATTCTATGAAGCGGACAGGGATAGCATAACGCTCGCTCCGGTCTTTGCCGGCTTCATCGAAAACACCGCGAGAGTAACCTTGAACCACGAACACAGTGATTACTGCTGGGTGAGTTTTGATGAAGCGGCAGAAATGGTTGCCTTTGGCGGGCAAAGGCGCGTTCTTCGCTGGATTGAAGACGAGTTCGTGAAGAGGCCTCCTAGCAGGCACCTGCTGATTGGGCGTGGATAGCCTGCCCCTCCAGCAAAGTCGAAAAAGGCCCTGAACAGACGCAAAACCGCCAGGTACGCGCCCCTATCACAGGCAGCAACGTTCCATCCTTGTTTGTTTGAGGCTGCGCTTTGCTCCCTTCCGGGAACCCGCACCGGGATTCCAAAGCGGCCCCAAACGGGGCCGCAGGGGATCAGCCGATAAACTTCTTGTAGCCGGCTTCATCCATGTAGTCGTCCATCGGTGACAAGTCCGAGGGCTTCAGCTTGAAAAACCAGGCGCCGCCCTCGGGGTCTTCGTTCACCTTGCCGGGATCATCGGTCAGCGCCTCGTTCACCTCGACCACTTCACCGTCCAGCGGCGACAGGATGTCGGAGGCGGCTTTGACCGATTCAATCACCACGATTTCTTCATCCTTGGAGACCTCGGTGCCCACTTCCGGCAGCTCCACAAAGACGACTTCGCCCAGCTGTTCGGCGGCATGGGCGGTGATGCCAACGGTGATCAGATCGTCTTCGGGCAGCAGCCACTCGTGTTCTTCGGTGTATTTCATCATCGTTTATTCCCTTGGAAGAGGCTTGGGTTTTCAGTGCGGGTTGGTACTTAGTGCGGGTTGTGCCGCCGTAACGGATACCGCGGGAAGAAGAAAGCCGGTCCTGCCGGGCCCTGCATGCGCGGGTATACGCTAACAACGGTGCCGGTCTCCGATCAAGATGGCAAATTATGGGGGTCTTGCATTTTTATGGGCACAGGCCTCGAACGTCCTGTTCGGTCAGAACAGATTGAAATACTCCGCCTGCTCCCATTCGCTGACTGTGTCCAGGTAACGTTCCCATTCGAACTGCTTGAGCTGCAGGAAATAGCTGACGGCCTCTTCCCCCAGCGCTGCACGGCACATCTGCGAGCCGCCGAACCCCTCCAGTGCCTGGCCCAGCGAACGCGGCAGGCGCTCCGCGTCTTCGCTGTAGGGCGACACTGTGGGCTTGGGCGCCTCCAGCCCTTCTTTGATGCCGGCCATGCCTGCGATGATCTGGGCGGCCAGCGCGTAATAAGGATTGGCAGTGCTGTCCGGCGCGCGGTTCTCGATCCGGCTGGCGGTATCGCCCGGCTGCATCAGCGCCCGCAGCATGGCGCCGCGGTTGTCTTCGCCCCAGCCGATGCGGTTCGGGGCCAGCTGGAACGGCAGATAGCGTTTGTAGCTGTTCACCGTCGGCGCGATCAGCAGTGAGGTCTCAGGGGCGTATTTCAGCTGCCCCGCTATCCAGGCACTGGCAGGCGGAGACAGCAGCCCGGCGGTTTCCGGCATGAACAGATTGCGCCCCGAGGCCGGATCCAGCAGCGACTGATGCACGTGCCAGCCGTTGGCCATGGCACCCGCCAGCCGCGGTTTGGCCATGAAGCTGGCGTGCAGCCCGTTGCGGGCGCAGACCTCCTTGACCATGGTGCGGAACATCACCATCGCGTCGGCCTGGGCCATGGCGCCATCCGGTGCAAAGGTGAATTCAACCTGGCTGGGCCCCATTTCAATTTCCACCGAGCGCACCACCAGCCCCAGTTTCTGGGCGTTGCGGCGCAACAGGTCCAGCACCCCCTCCGCTTCGCCATAGCGGGTTTCGCTCAGGTACTGATACCCTTGCGTCAGGTTGCGGGTTTGAACCGGCGCGCCGGGGCAAGTGGCCTGTTCATGGGCCAATGCCTTGTCCGCCAGCTCGAAAATGTGGAATTCCACCTCCAAGCCAAAGATGGCTGCCATCCCTTGCACCTCCAGCGCATCGACTGCCCGCTGCAGCACGCCGCAGGACGCAAACGGGACCGGGCTGCCATCCGGATAGACCGGCGTGCAGAAGATCCAGGCGGAATGGCCGGACCAGGGCAACGCGCGAAAGGTCTCGGGGCGCGGCACCAGCAGCACGTCGCCGGCGCCCTGCATCGGGCCGGACAGGCCGGTGCCGCCGTCCCAGACCGGAAAGGCATTGCGGTGGGACGTGTCTTTCAGCAGCAAGGTCGCCGGCATGTTGAGTCCGCGGTCAAAGACGCTGGCAAAGGCCTCGGCCATCATTGTCTTGCCGCGCAGGATCCCGTGCTGGTCGGGGAACAGCACCCGCACGGTTTCTATCCCGTCGAACTGCGCGCGGGAGGTGATCTCGGCTGCCTTGCGGCAATCTTCGGACGACAGCAGCCCCAGGCGGGCCAGTTTGCCGGATGTGAAGTCTTGTGCCATGGGCGGCCTCCTGGGTAGCGAGCTGCTTGAAATTGCACCGGAAATACCCCGGCGTCCAGTCCACGGCAGATTTTGACGCAACCCGGTGCGCAATCCGGATATTGCGGGGGTTTTGCGCCTTGACAGCATTCGCAGGGCGAACATTGTGTCGAATATTCGCACAAAGCCACTGCCCCGGGCGGTGCCATTCAAGATCAGGACAGCGGTTTCAGATGACAGCAGTTGAACAGGACAGGAATATTTCGTCGAGCTTTGCCAAAGGGCTGGCAGTTCTGGCGGTGTTTGACGCGGCCTCCCCCAGCATGACCCTGGCCGAGATCGCCCGGCGCACCGGCCAGGACCGGGCCACTGCCCGGCGCGGCGCGCTGACGCTGGTGCAGGCAGGCTATCTGCGCCAGGACGGGCGGATGCTGTCATTGACCCCGCGGGTGCTGGCGCTGGCGGGCGGTTTCCTGCAGGCCAATCAGTTCGGGCGCCGGGTGCAGCCGGTTCTGAACCGCCACGCCCGGCAAATGGAGATCGAGGTGACGCTGGCAATGCTGGATCAGGGCCGGGTGCTGCTGCTGGCGCAATCCACCGTCGAGCATGGCCATATAACTTATGGATTCACTGCTGGTTCCCATATTCCGCTGGCCCATACCAGCCTGGGGCGGATGCTGCTGGCCGGACTGCCGGAGGCCGCGGCGGCTGCGGTGCTGGCCGCAACCGAAATCCCGCGCCACACCGAGGCCTCGCTCACCGACCCCGGCCGCATTCTGGACTGCGTGGGTGAGGCCCGCACGCAGGGCTATTGCCTCACCAGCGGCGAATTCGAGGCCGGGATCACCGGTTACGCCGTGCCCGTCTCGCGGCCCGGCCAGACGCCGATAGTTGCGGGCTGTTCAGCACCGCGCGGGCTGCAGCCGGAGGCGGACGCCGAGCGTCTTTTGCGCGGGTTGCAGCTCTGCGCCGCAGAGCTGCGCCAGGCCGAGGCCGTGGACCACCTGTAACCCCGCCTTGCGGGAAAGCCTGCTTTGCATTGCACGCCGCCCTTGCTAGGCTGAAGCAAGATATTTCCGCAGGAGCATTTTGATGATCAAACAGACTGTTTTGGCAGCGGCCCTGTGCGCCGCGCTTGCCCCGGCTGCATCGGCCACGGACGCCGAAGGCACCATGGTCACCGTTCTGGGCCGCGATTGGGCGGTTTTCCCGGTCGCGGACACACCGGGCCGCTACAGCGCCACGCGGATGAATCTGGAGCATTTGCCGTTCCGCCCGCCTGCGGTGCTGACTGCACGCCAGGCAGTGCAGGCCCTGCGCACCGCCACCGGTTGCAGCGTCAACATGGACACGATGGTGCGCAGCATCAACAGCACCTATTACGCCCATGTGATCTGCCGCAAATAGGGGCATGGCTGACGGCCCTGCAGTTTTGCGGCGTATTTCTGAAACATCCTCTTGGGAAATGTGATCATTTTCCGGGAGGCCATGGATTGAGCGGCCCCGGCGCGCCTGCCATAGATTGCGCATGAGACTTGCAATCAACGGATTCGGCCGCATTGGCCGCGCCATCCTGCGCCAGATTCTGACGACCCCGCGCGGAGACGGCATCGACGTGGTGCGGATCAACGATATCGCACCCTTGGACATGTGCGCCTATCTGTTCCAGTACGACAGCACCTTCGGCCCCTTTGCCCATCCGGTGGAGCATGGCAGCGGAGCGCTGCAGGTGATGGGGCGCTCGATCCCCGTCAGCCATGCGCCGGATCTGACATCGGTGGACCTGTCAGGCGTTGATCTGGTGCTGGAATGCACCGGCATTGCGCGGACGTCTGATGTGGCCGAGCGCGGCATCAAGGCAGGTGCGTCCAAGGTGCTGATCTCCGGCCCCTCCCCCGCCGCCGAGCTGACCGTGGTGCTGGGCGCCAACGAAGAGCAGCTGGGCGATGCGCGCATCGTCTCCAACGCCTCCTGCACCACCAATGGGCTCACTCCGCTGGTCAAGCTGCTGGACCAGATCGCCGGCATCGATACGGCACATATGACCACGATCCACTGCTACACCAACTCGCAGCCGATGGTGGATGCGCCGCGCGGTGATTTTGCCCGTTCGCGCGGCGGCGCGCAATCAATGGTCCCAACAACGACCTCGGCGATGCATCTGATCGACGAGGTGCTGCCGCATCTGAAAGGCCGGGTCAGCGGTGCCGCGGTGCGGGTGCCGACGGCCAGCGTTTCCGCCGTGGACCTGGTGGCGCAGCTGAAAACCCCGATGAGCGAAGACGCGTTCACTGCCGCCCTGCGCGAAGGCGTGGCAGCATCCAAAGTGCTGGGCTGGACCGATATGCCGCTGGTCTCCTCGGACCTGCGGGCGCGGCCTGAATCGCTGGTGATTGCCGGGCCCGAAACCCGCATGGCCGGCGAGCATCAGGCGCGGGTGTTCGGCTGGTATGACAATGAATGGGGCTTTTCGGCCCGGATGCTGGATGTAGCCAGGCTGATGGCGGGATAAGATCCGCCCTTGTCCGAAGACCGGTTTGCAAGCCCGCCGCTGGCGGGCTTGGCTATTCCTGCGGTTTCCGCCCTGCTCCAGACAGCCGGATCCAGCGGAAAATCAGCATCAGCGCAACCATGCAGACCGCAAGACCGATCAGATCGCCAGCTGCATAAACAGCCATGACCGGCAGCTGATCACTGGGAAAGATCAGACCGGAAAACACCACCGATTGCCCCAGCGAATTGATGACAGAGGCCAGCGCCCCCACGGCCAGCAACCCGGTCCAGGCAATCCGGCGCGCTTGGCCGGCAGAAAGATCCCAGCCGAATAGCCATGCGATTTTAAAACCCGCAAATGCGGCAAAGGCGCCGACAGCGATGGATTCCAGCAGCACCGGCTCCATTAGCTGCTGAACATTGGATGACGTGAACATCAGCTCAGACAGAAACGCACCACTGGCAAGAGGCAGAACCGCTCTCCAGCCGAACAGCCAGACGCTCAGCACCCGCACCCCGTGCGGCAGGTAGATCAGGCTGGCAAAGACGGTGATCTCCGGCAGGAACAGATTCTGCACCGGCGTGACGGCCCAGGCCGTCAGACCATGGCAAATGACATAAGCCGCGGCGATCACCGCAAAACTCTGAAACCCGGGCAGGAACTGCAATACTCGTATCATGCCGCCCGTTTAGACAGCGTGCAGAGAAGCTGCAATCGGATGTTCGACGCCTGACAGGCTGCGATCACCTTGCGGCGGGATCAAAGCAAACCACGTAATGCTTGGCCTTGCTGCCGCCCGCCCGCTCCAGCAATCCTAAGGCCAGCAGCGACTTCAGTGTCCGGTGAAAAGTCGCCTGGGCAATTTCCGTCACCAGCCGGTGGCTGCGGATTTGCTCGGACTGAACCGGGGCGCCTGGCACGCTGGTCAGCGCATGCGCGGCCAGCAGCACATCCCGTTCGGCCCTGTTCAACCGGTCCAGGCCAAGGTCGCGTTCCATCTTATGGAGCATATCCCGAAGTTCAAAAATTGACTTTAACCGATCCACAATTGTACCTCCGGGGAACACAAGCTGCTGCTTCAGCAGCATTTAATCTGCCAGCATTAGATGACACCACGCGAAAATTATCAATCCGACAATTATCTGGACAGTAAAATTCCGCGTGATATCATTCCCGTCAGACTAGGCTGCATGTGAGTGGTGGCTGCGTCTGACGTTTACTCGAAGTAGCTTTGTTAACCAGTGCCAGCTCCGGCAGCTTCAACTGCCGGAGCTGAACTGAATAGTACAGTTTCTTTTTCGGTTTCCAACCACCTTTGCAGCCAATTTTACCGCGCACACGCCAAACCGGCAGGATTGTGCCCGCGGCTTTGCACTCTTCCTCCAGTGCCGCCGCCTGCCAGCCGCCGCCATGCGCGGCAATCCGCTGCCGGCCGGTGGAGACCGAATCCCGGCGGAAAGCTGCTGCTTTACAGGTTCCATCCTGCAAATTTCCCGTGTTAGGCTTTGACCCAGCCGCCTGCGGCCCTGCCGGGCTTAGAGGCCGATTTTCCGCCCGCCGCCGGGAGCAGACATGAATTTTCCTTTCCGCCCGCGACTATTGGCGAGCACCATTGCCTTCAGCCTACTGACCTTTCTGCCGCCTGCCGCCTTTGGCGCCGAGGCCACGTTGCAGGCGCCCGGAGCGGATGAAGCCCTGGCCGGGCGGCTGCGCGGCGCCTCGTCTTCGGTGGCCGCCAGCGGCGAAACCAATGTGCAGGAGCTGCTGGCGGCAGCTTTGTCGGATTACCGCACTCTGGTGCAGGTGCTGTATGATGCGGGCCATTTTTCGCCGGTGGTGAATATCCGCCTGGACGGGCGCGAGGCGGCGCGGATCCAGCCGCTGAACCCGCCAAAGAACGTCAGCAAGGTGGAAATCACCGTGCAGCCCGGCCCGCGGTTCAGCTTTGGCACGGCAGAGCTGGCGCCGCTGCCGCAATCCAGTGACGTGGAGATCCCTGCGGGCTTTGCCCCTGGCCAGCCCGCCAGCACCGGCGCGATCCGCGACGCGGCAATTGCCGGCGTGCGGGCCTGGCGCCGCAGCGGCCACGCCAAGGCAACGGTGGCGGACCAGAAGATCACCGCCAACCATGTGCAAGCCCGGCTGGATGCAGAACTCCGGCTGGCGCCGGGGCCGCAGCTGCGGTTCGGGCAGTTGCGGATCACCGGCGACACCAACGTCCGCGAGGACGCCATACGCCGGATCGCAGGTTTCCCGGAAGGCGACGCGTTCCACCCCGATCTGGTCTCCAAATCCGCGACCCGGCTGCGCCGCACCGGCACGTTTTCCACCCTGGTCCTGCGCGAGGCCGAGCAGCCGAACGCGGACGGCACCTTGGATTTTGTGGCTCGGGTCGAGGATCTGCCGCCGCGCCGTTTGACTTTCGGGGCCGAGATCAGCTCCTCCGACGGAATTGAACTGTCGGGCAGCTGGATGCACAGGAACCTGTTCGGTGCCGCGGAAAAGCTGCGGATCGAGGCACGGCTCAGCGGTATCGGCAGCAGCAATGACATTGACGGACGCATTGCGGTGCGTCTGGACCGGCCTGCAGCACTGGGGCCGGATGACAGTATCTTCTATCTGGCCGAGGCCGAACGGCTGGACGAGGAACACTACAGCGCCACCCAGCTGCTGGGCGCCATCGGTGTGCGGCGGACGTTTTCGGACCATTTCTATGCCGAGGCCGCCTTGGGCGTGACCTCCATCCTGGCAGAGGATGTATTCGGCAAGCGGCGTTTCAAATACCTGGCAGGCCGGATCCGGGCGGAGTACGATGGCCGCGACAGCCGGGTGAACCCGGCCAGCGGCTATTTCCTGCAGGGCGGCGCAACCCCCTTCATCGGCATTGACGGCAACGACTCTGGTCTGCAAATCAAAGCTGACGGGCGCGCCTATTACGGGCTGGGCGCCGATGACCGGATCGTGCTGGCCGGGCGGCTGCAGATGGGATCGGTGATCGGACCGTCCTTGAGCGGGACCGCCCCCACCCTGCTGTTCTTTTCCGGCGGCGCCGGATCGGTGCGCGGGCATGAATTCCAGTCGCTGGGCGTGCCTGCCAATGGCGGCACCGCCGGCGGGCGCGGTTTTCTGGCCCTCTCGGGCGAGGTGCGGGGCAAAGTCACCGACAAGATCTCGCTGGTCGGGTTTTACGACCTTGGATTTGTCGATGCAGACAGTTTTGTTTCCGGCTCATCCGCGCGCCACGCCGGGGCTGGCTTTGGCCTGCGTTATGATGTTGCGGGCATCGGCCCGATCCGGCTTGACCTCGCCTATCCGGTGGACGGCGGGTCCGAGGACGGGCTGCAATTCTATATCGGGATCGGACAAGCGTTTTGAGACAGTTTCTTGGCCTTGCCCTGGCCCTTGGGCTGACGGTTGCACCGGCAGCGGCGCAGGACACCACGACGGAGGATGCCGGCGGGCTGCTGGTCGATTTCCTGGAGGACACCCTGTCCGGCGACAGCCGCTATATCAGCGTGACAGGTCTTGAGGGCGCGTTTTCCTCGCAGGCCAAGATCAAGCGGATCACTGTGGCGGATGAAGACGGTATCTGGCTGACCGTTGAGGGCGCCGAACTGGACTGGAACCGGCTGGCGCTGTTAAGCGGGCGGTTTTCTGTCAATGAGCTGTCGGCGGAGCGCATCGAAGTGGCGCGCGCGCCCAAACCGCTGCCGCCGGATCCGGAATTGCCGGAGCCAGAGGCCACGCCCTTTGCGCTGCCGGAGCTGCCGGTAGCAATTCAGCTGGGCCAGATCAAGGCAGCCCGGATCGAACTGGGCGAGGACCTGGCCGGTTCGGCGGCCAGCCTGTCGGTCGAAGGCTCGCTGATGCTGGCGGACGGGACGCTGGATACCAAGCTGGCGGCAACCCGGCTGGACAAACCCGGCGATCATTTCCGGCTGGAGGCAGGGTATGCCAATGAAACCCGGCAAATCACCCTGGATCTGGCAGTGGAGGAAAGCCCGGGCGGTCTGATTTCGCGCAGCCTGGATCTGCCGGGCAGCCCCGAGTTGCAATTGACTGCCCAAGGCAGCGGCCCGGTCAGTGATTTCACCGCCGATATCCGGTTCAGCACCAATGGCGCAGAGCGGCTGACAGGCCAGGTGGTGCTGGCGGCTGTGCCTCTGCCCGCCGACGCCGCACCCGAAGCGCCGCGCGATATCGGCTTCTCTGCCGACCTGGGCGGCAATATCGACGTACTGCTGCCGCCGGTGCACCGGCCGTTCTTTGGCCCTGGTCTGCGGCTCAATGTAAAGGGCACGCGCGCAGGCAGCGGCGCGGTGGCGCTGGACACGCTGGCCTTGCGCACCAATGCGCTGCAGGTCACCGGCGCCGCGGCGCTGGATGCGCGCGGCAAGCTGGACACTGCAAATCTGAAAACCGCCATCACCGCGCCTGCCGGCCAGGCAGCTGTCACCCTGCCCTTTGGCGGCGGGCTGACGACGCTGGCGGCGGCAGACCTGCAACTGAAAAAGACCGCCGGGGGCAACTGGACCCTGGACGGGGTGCTGGACCAGCTAAGCCACCCCGGCGCCCTGGTGGGCCGGGCCGAGATTTCCGGACAGGGCACGCTGGACCAAAGCACCGGCTTTGCACTGAAGGGACGGCTGACTGCCGGCCTCAGCGGTTTACAGCCGCGTGATCCGGCACTGGCCAAGGCCACCGGCAATGAAATCCGCTTTGAAGGCACGCTCAGCACCGAAGGCCCCGGCGCGCTGCAGATCACGGATATGGAACTGCGGGGCAGCGACTATCAGGCCGCGGGGGATGTGGGTTTTGACGGGTTGGAAGACGGCCTGAAAGTCAGTGCCGACCTGACTGCGGGCCTGGCTGATCTGGCCCGGTTTTCCGATCTGGCCGGGCGCCCGCTGGGCGGCGCGGTGCAGGCCAAGGTCAAAGGTTCCTTCACGCCTCTTTCGGGGGCGTTTAACACCGATCTGTCGATGCGGGCGCAGGACCTGTCGGCAGGCATTGCCCAGGCTGATGAGCTGCTGAAGGGCACAACCACGCTGGCGCTGAAGGCGGCGCGGGATGAGAACGGCATCGCAATCGACCGCTTTGAGCTGGCGGGCAGCGCGCTGCTGGCCAGCGCCGCAGGCACGCTCAACAGCGATGCCGGGCGGATGGAGATCACCGCCAGGCTGAACCGGCTGGAGGTGCTGCTGCCGCAAACGCCCGGCGCGCTGGAGCTGGCCACCACCCTCATCCGCAATGGCGATACCCTGGATGGGGTGGCAGAGCTGAAAGGGCCGCATACCTCCAGCGCCAAACTGGATGGCTCCGTCACGCTGGAAGGCGATGCCGATTTCACCTTTGCCGCCGCCCTGAACGAGCTGGAGCGGTTTGTGCCGCAGCTGGCGGGCAAGCTGACCGCCCAAGGCACCGCCGCGCGCCGCAACGGGGAATGGCAGATTGCGGGTCAGGCTGCAGGTCCTGCCGCCATCACCGCGGATATCGAGGGCCGCTTTATGGAAAACAACGGCAGCACAGATCTGCGCTTTGATGCGGCGATCGGCCAGCTGCAGCGGCTGGTCCCTGACCTGCCCGGCCGCCTCGCTGCCAAGGGCACCGCGGCGCGGCGGGACGGCACCTGGACCATCGACAGCACCGCCAGCGGCCCCGCAGGCATCGACAGCCGCGTTGCCGGCAGCTGGAGCGAGGCCAAGGGCACCGCAGATGTGACCGCCAAGGGCACGCTGCGGCTGGAGGGGCTTAACCCGTTCATCTCTCCCAACCTGTTGCAGGGTCCAGCAAACTTTGACCTTGCGCTGAAAGGCACTCCGGCATTGGACGGCGTGAGCGGCACCATCTCGGTGCCCGGCGCCTCGCTGGCCATTCCGGCGGCAGCACAGCGGGTGGACGATATCAACGCCACTGTTTCCATCGCCCGCTCCAGCGCGCAGCTGCAGGTCTCGGCCCGCCCGCGTGACGGCGGCACGGTGCGGATCAGCGGGCCGGTCGGGCTGCTGCCCCCGTTCAACGGCAACCTGCAGATTGCCATCGGCGATGTGGTGGTGACCGACCACCTGTCTTACGAAACCCTGCTGAACGGCAGCCTGGCGATGTCAGGTGCGATGGCGGGCAACAACCGGATCGAGGGGCGGATCGATGTGGGCGAGACCAATATCAACCTGAACACCGCCGGCGGTTCGGTCTCAGCGGCGCCGATCCCGCCAATTCGCAATAGGGGGGCACCGCGCGATGTGCGCCAGACCCTGGCCCGCGCCGGGCTGACCGGCAGCAGCGGCGGCGGCGGCGGCTCCGGCAGAACCGAGCTGGACATTCTGATCAGCGCGCCCTCCAGGATCTTTGCCCGCGGCCGCGGGTTGCGCTCGGAATTGGGCGGCGAGATCCGCCTGCGCGGCACCACCGCACGGCTGTCGCCCTCCGGCCAGATCAGCCTGATCCGCGGCACCTTTGATATTCTGGGGCGGCGGCTGGAGCTGGATGAAGGCCGGATCACCCTGCTGGGGGATCTGAAACCCTATCTGGAGTTCAAATCCTCGGCGGCCACGGATCAAGGCACCGCAACGCTGGAAATCTCGGGCCGGGTCGACGCGCCCGAGATCAAGGTCACCTCGGACCCGCCCCGCCCCAGCGAGGAAGCCCTGGCGCTGCTGCTGTTCGGCGACAATATCCAGGACATCTCGCCGCTGGCGCTGGCGCGTCTGGCGGGGTCAGCGCTGACCCTCAGCGGTCGCGGCGGCAGTGCGCAAAACAAGCTGCGCAATGCTACCGGTGCGGATGACGTCGATATCGGCGCCGACAATCTGGGGTCCGGGCAGCTGGGCCTCGGCGGCTATGTGGCGGAAAACGTCTATACCGATTTCAACGTCAACACCCGCGGCGACAGCGAGCTGAGCATTAACCTCGACATGACGGACAGCCTGACGGTGCAAGGCACGGTGGACAGCGAGGGCGAAACCGGATTTGGCCTGTTCTTCAAACGCGACTACTGACGGATGGCCCGGCGGCGTGTTTCACACGTCTGCCCCGGCGGCGGCCAGCGCCACCCGCGCAGCCCCGCCGACACCCGCAGCATCATCCGTGATCAGCCACAACGGCGTACCGGCACAGACAGCCCCCAGCTGGCCGCCCGGCGCCGTATAGCTCTCCAGGAAATGCGGCCGCGCGGGGGAGTTCAGCACACCGCGCGCGACGCTTCCGGCAAAGAACAGACCCTGCGCCGGCAGGTAGGCCGCTGTCAGCTCGCGCGCCATCAGACCCAGTAAATGCGCCCATTCGCAGACCGTCTGTGCCTCGGGCGAGTCCGGGCTTGCCAGACAGGCGGCCACAACCCCCTCGGCACTGCTGGCTGCCGAGCCGGTCAGGGCTTGATGAAACCGCACCAGACCAGCACCCGAGAACAGCATTTCGGTGCTGGCCGCATTCTCTGGCTCATGGCCCAGCACCCCCTGCAGGCGGCGATGCACGGTTTGCGGCAGGCTGGCGCGGCCAAGTTCGGCTGCCAGCACCTCGCCGTTCAGCGCGGCTGAGACATTGAACCCGGTACCGATGCCGGCAACCAGTGCCTGGCCGCCGCTATGCCGCCCCGGGTGCAGACAGGACAGCTGTCCCGGGATCAGCGCAGGCAAGGCATGGCACTGGGCTGCAAGATCGTTGATTACATTGGCCTTGGCACTTGCTGGCAGTTGCAATGCGACGGCTATGCTGCCTGCATCGCCCTGCCAATTGCTGTTGCTGAGGTGAAACTGCCCCTCCCGGACCGGACCTGCCACCGCCAGGCAAGCCCCCTGCAGGGGCGGAAACCCCGGCTGCGCGCAATAGGCCTTCAGCACATCTTCCAAACTGGCGAAACTGCTATTGGCGAAGCTCTGCAATGCTGTGACCCCGATGCCAGGGGCCGCCAAAGCCAGCCGGGTCCGGCTGCCACCAACATCGCCAGCCAAAACGGTCAGCTCAGCCGCCATCTGCCGCGGTCCTTTTCTGATCAATTTCGTACAATCAAGACTGCAGCAATCCCGCCGCAATTGCAATTGAGCGCACCCGCAGTGCTTGCAGCCATCGGCGGAAGTCTGCACTTTGACAGGAAAATTCCAGGCAACCGCAACATGGAACGCATTGTGCAAAGATCATTCGGTCAAAGGCTGGCAGCCCGCAGCGGGCGCATGGCACATGCCGCAAGGTTCCGCGCGTCGCTGCGCCATCTGCATGGGCCCGCCCGCCGCTTTGCCGCAGCGGATCAGGTGGTGCTGATCGCCCTGGTGCGCAACGGCGCCTTTTACCTTGATGTGTTCTTTGAGCACTACCGGCGGCTGGGCGTCTCGGCTTTTGTGTTCTTCGACAATGGCTCAACCGATGGCACGCTGAACCGCATCCGGCAGGAACCGGACACGGCGGTGCTGCGCTCGGCCATGCCCTGGCTGGAATACGAGAACACCTTCCGCGCATATGCCGCCAACCGCTATGGCCGGGACCGCTGGTGCCTGTTTGCCGATATGGACGAGCTGTTTGATTTCGAAGGCAGCAGCACCGCGGGGCTGGCCGGTTTGACCCGCTACATGGCATCGCAAAACTATACCGCCTTGCAGGCGCAAATGCTGGAAATGTTCCCCAAAGGCCCGCTGGCGGCAGCCTGCGGTCTCAGCTACGCTGAGGCTGTGGACGCCTTCCGCTATGCCGACATCAGTGCGGTGCGGGCGGTGGACTACGGGTCTAAGGACACGGGGCTGGCCTATTATCTGCGCCAGAACCGCCTGCCGCCGGGCGGTGCAAAGATGCTGTACGGCGGCGTGCGCGGTAAGGTTTTTGGCGAGAATTGCTGTCTAAGCAAGCACCCGCTGATCTTCAACGGGCCGGGTGTGCAAGCGGCAGTGCATCCGCATCTCTCCGCCGGTGTGCGGCTGGCGGATATGGACGGGCTGATCCGCCATTACAAATTTGCCGGCGATAGCCTGGCGCGCGATATGCAAACCCAGGCCGAGGCCCGGTCCGAACATGGCGAAGACAGGCTGCGTTACGGTGCTCTTCAGGCCCGGCCTGACCTGAGCCTGTGGTCGGATGCAGCCCTGCAAGACGCCGGTATCGAAACCCTCCAGCAGCGCGGGTTCCTGCGCCGGACGGCTGACTACAGCGCCTTTCTGGCGGGCGGCAGCGCATGACTGCGCCCTCCGTCGCTGCGGTGGTCATAGGCCGCAATGAGGGCGAGCGCCTGATCCGCTGCCTGCGCTCCTTGCAAGGCCAGGCGCAGCCGCTGATCTATGTGGACAGCGGCTCCAGCGACGGCTCGGCAGCTGCAGCCCGGGCACTGGGCGCCGAAGTGGTTGATCTGGACCTGTCCCAGCCGTTCACGGCGGCGCGTGCGCGCAATGCCGGGCTGGCAGTTTTGGGTGAGAGAGCCGGCTGCGTGCAGTTCGTGGACGGCGATTGCGAGGTGGACACGGATTGGATCACCACTGCAGCAGCGTTCCTGCAGGCGCATCCCCAGGCGGCCGTGGTTTGCGGGCGGCGGCGGGAGCGGTTCCCCGATGCCTCGGTCTACAATCGGCTGTGCGATGCGGAATGGGACACCCCCCTGGGCGAAGCCAAGGCCTGCGGCGGCGACGCGCTGATGCGGGTTGCGGCGGTCCGTGCGGCGGGCGGATACCGCGGCAGCCTGATCGCCGGGGAAGAGCCGGAACTGTGCCTGCGGCTGCGGCGGGACGGGTGGCGGATCTGGCGGATCGATGCGGAGATGACCCTGCATGACGCGCAGATGCAGCACTTTGGCCAGTGGTGGCGGCGCAGCCGCCGGGCCGGCCATGCATTCGCCGAGGGCGCCGCCTTGCATGGGGCGGGACCGGAACGCCATTGGGCCGCCGAAACCCGCCGCGCGCTGTTCTGGGGGGCGGCACTGCCGGCGGGTATCATCCTGGCTGGTCTGATGAACCCGTTCTTGATGATTGCTATACTGATCTACCCGGCGCAGTTTCTGCGCCTGGCTCGTCGCATGGGAAACACGCAGGCGCTGTTTGCCGTCATCGGAAAATTCGCCGAAGCTGCCGGCGCTGTGGAGTTCTACTGGCGCCGCTGGCATGGCAGGGCTCGCGGCATTCTCGAGTATAAGTAGCGCCGGCTGGGGCTTTGCCCCTCTTCGCCTCGCGGCCAATTCACCCCAGGATATTTACGGCCAGAAGAATAATGGATCCAGTCCTCATCTGGCCCTTAATCTTCCCTGAGTACGCGGCATAGCCTCGCCAAAAGGCTGGGCATTGCCGCCCGTCACCGCGCCCGGATGCGCCAAGCCCTGAGCATCTGGCCAGGCAGGATCATCAGGCATTTGGCATAGCGCGGCAGCAGCCGCGCCGGGCTGGACAACGCCCGCCACAGCCACTCCATCGCCACCGCCCGCACCCAGGCGGGCGCCCGCTTCTGATGGCCGCCAAGAAAATCCAGCCCAGCTCCGATCGAGGCAAACCCCGTGCGCGGCGACATCCGGCGGCCGCGTTGGGCAAACCGTTCCTGCTTTGGCGCGCCCAGCGCCAGGAAGCACAATGCAACGCCGGTCCCTTCCAGGCGGTGCAGGATCTGATCCGCTTCTGGCCCGTCCGGGTCAAACCCGCCTGATGGCGCATGGACCCAGGCAATGTCCAGTCCCGGCACCTGTGCCAGCAAAGCGGCCTCGGCGTCCTGCAGCGCCGCATCCGTGCTGCCCACGAGGGCCACCGGAACCCCGGCCTCTGCCGCCAGGCGGCACAGCGGCAGCACCATGTCCGAGCCGGGCATCAATTCCACCGGGCGGCGGGCAAGCCGCGACAGCCAGACAACCGGACGCCCGTCTGCAACAACCAGGTCCTGCGCCTGATAGGCCGCCAGAAAGCCCGGAGACTCCGCCATCTTGACCAGGTGGTCCAGATTTACCGTGGCCAAGGCAAACCCCTGCGAGGCCTTGAACCGGGCCCGGACCTCGGCTTCAAGCATGGAACGCGCCGGCATGGTCACCGCAACCCGGCGGCCGTGAAATTCGAAATACAATGCAGCCTCCAACGACAATGCCATCTCCTCATACCGCCGGCACGGCGGCCAGGCCAGCAGACCCGCATCCGCTGCTCCCTGAGCGTGGCAAAGCTGCACGCTGTTTACCTCTTCTTGCAAATCCGCGGGACAGGGACGTCCGCAACCGGTAAACTTTGATGCAAATCCGGGGAATTGAGGGGGCACGAAGGCTTTGCCCAACGCTTTGGCCTATCTGATGCTGCTGGCTTGGCCGCTGGCCAGCCTGGTCCTGTTCCGGCGCCTGCCGCTGGAGCGGGCAATCCTGTGGTGCATCATCGCAGGCTATCTGCTGCTGCCGCCGCTGGCCGAGTTCGACCTGCCGCTGGTGCCGGATATGGACAAATTCGCCATTCCTTCGGTGGTGGCGTTCCTGTTGTGCCTGCTGCTGCTGCACAGGCCGGTGCCGCTGCTGCCGCGCCATCCTGCGGTGCGGGTTCTGGCGCTTTTGTTTGTGTTCGGCGTCATCCCCACAGTGCTGACCAATGGCGAGCCGATCCTGTTCCGCAGGATCGCCAATTCCGATCCGATCATATTTCTGACCGATCAGCTGCCGGGACTGCGCTGGCGCGACCTGGGATCCGTGATCATCAACCAGATGATCGTGCTGATACCTTTTCTGCTGGCGCGGCGTTACCTCTCTACCCCCGAAGCGCAGCGCGAGCTGCTGCTGGCGCTGATGATCGGCGGGCTAGCCTATACCGTCCCGTCGCTGATTGAAATCCGGCTCAGCCCGCAGATGAACGTCTGGATCTACGGCTTCTTCCAGCATGATTTCAGCCAGATGATCCGCCAGGGCGGCTTCCGCCCCATCGTATTCCTGCCGCATGCGCTGTGGCTGGCGTTTTTCATGCTGTCGGCGCTGCTGGCCGCCACAGCCCTGGCCCGCACGGCCGCAACCGGCCAAAGGCTTCGCCTGATCCTGGCTGCGGTATATCTGTTTACCGTTCTGGTACTCTGCAAGAGCCTCGCCTCGCTGGCCTATGCGCTGGCCTTCACGCCTGTGGTGGCGCTGGCGCCCCTGCGCTGGCAGCTGCGGGCCGCGCTGCTGCTGGCGCTGATCGCAGTGGTCTATCCGATGCTGCGCAACACCGGGCTGGTGCCGACCGAAGCGCTGGTGGCGCAGGCCGAGGCAATCAGCGCCGAACGCGCGCAATCGCTGAACTACCGGTTTGAGAACGAGACACAGCTGCTGGCGCAGGCTGCGGAAAAACCCTGGTTCGGCTGGGGCGGCTGGGGCCGCAACCTGGTGCGCCACGCCGAGACCGGGCAGATCCTGTCAATCCCGGACGGGCGCTGGATCATTGTGTTCGGCACCTTCGGCTGGCTCGGATACATCGCTGAGATGGGCTTGCTGGCAGCGCCGCTGGTTCTGCTGGCACAGGCCGCGCGGCACGCGCCGCAGGGCAGTGTCTCGCCGTTTGCCGCGCCGATTGCCCTCATCCTGGCCGCAACCATGGTGGATATGCTGCTCAACGCGACTCTGATCCCGATCACCTGGATGTGCGCCGGCTCGGTGCTGGGCTACGCTGAGCGGTTGCTCTACCCGAACCTGTTCAGCAGGAAACCTGCCCTGTTCGGCGGGGCGCAAGCGCTGATGCCTGACACCGCCGGGCCGGAGAAGCGAAGTATTCTGTGATGCCGCAATCTTTCCGCTTTTCAGGCCCAATTCAACACATTGCGTCCACAGGCTGGCCCTATGGATTGACGAAAATGAAATGATTGACTCCGGGTTGCAGCACAGATGGGGATCTGGTGCTGCAAGGCCGGGATAACCCGCCGGGGAGAACTCCGGCACCATAAACCAACCCGTCCGGCGGGCACTTGCCAGCTCTGCAAAGCAGTCTGGCATCGTTGTGCCGGACTGTTTTTAAGGGGCCAGTGGGTCAGGTATTGGCGATGCAGGATGGGAAACCCGCAGCGGGGGGCGCTGCCGGAGATATAGCAATTGTCGGGTTGTCAGTGACAGTCCCCGGCGCAAATTCTGCTGACGCTTTCTGGCAGAACCTGCGCGACGGCATTGAATCGATTGAAGTTCTGGACCGCGACACCCTGCTGGCAAACGGCGAACGGGCGTCTGTGCTGGCCGACCCGGACTATGTGCCTGCCTCAGCCCGGCTGCGGGGGTTTGATGAATTCGACGCCGAGTTCTTTGGCTTCAGCCCCAAGGAAGCCGCCATCCTCGACCCCCAGCACCGCAAATTCCTGGAAGTGGCCTGGGGTGCGATGGAAAACGCGGGCCACCCACCCGAAAGCATCGCTGGCCCCATCGGCGTTTATGCAGGCTGCGGCATGGGCAGCTATTTCTACTTCAACATCTGCTCAAACCCGGCCCTTGTGGACGATGTGGGCATGTTCCTGCTGCGCCATACCGGCAACGACAAAGACTTCCTATCGACCCGCGTCAGCCATGTGTTCGACCTGCACGGGCCCTCGGTCAACGTGCAGACCGCCTGCTCCACCTCGCTGGTTGCGGTGCATTACGCCTGCAAAGCCCTGCGGGAAGGCGAATGCGATATGGCGCTGGCAGGCGGTGTCACCATCGAGCTGCCGCAGGGCCGCGGCTACCTGTACAAGGAAAACGAAATCCTGTCCCCGGACGGCCATTGCCATGCCTTTGATCACCGGGCGCAAGGCACCGTATTCGGCTCTGGCGCCGGTGCCGTGGCGTTGCGGCGGCTGGAGGATGCCATCGCCGACGGCGACCACATCTGGGCTGTCATCAAAGGCTCCGCCATCAATAACGACGGTGCAGACAAGGCCGGCTACCTGGCGCCCTCGGTCGGCGGCCAGTCGGCGGCGGTACAGGCCGCACTGCAGGCCGCAGGCACCCCGGCGGAGACCATAGATTACGTCGAATGCCACGGCACCGGCACCTATCTGGGCGACCCGATTGAGGTCACAGCCCTGACCGACGCCTACCGCGCCACCACGCCGGACAACGGCTATTGCCGCATCGGCTCGGTCAAGACCAACATTGGCCATCTGGACACCGCAGCGGGGGTTGCCAGCCTGACTAAAACGGCCCTGGCGCTGCACCACAGGGAAATCCCGCCCTCTTTGGGGTTTGAGACGCCGAACCCGGCAATAGATTTCGACAGCTCGCCGTTCCGCGTGAACGCCGCCCTCACGCCGTGGCAGCCCCACAAGGGGCCGCGCCGCGCCGGCATCAACTCGCTCGGCGTCGGCGGCACCAACGCCCATGTGATCCTGGAGGAAGCGCCAGATCGCGCAGCCTCGGAAGAAAGCGATTTTCCGTTCCAGATCTTGTGCATCTCAGGACAGTCAAAGGCCGCGCTGGACGCTAATACCCAGACACTCGCCGAGTATCTCCACGCCAACCCCGAGGCCGATCTGGCCGACGTGGCCTATACGCTGAAAGAAGGCCGCCGCGGCTTTGCCAAACGCCGCGTTCTAGTGGCGGAAACCGCCGCCGAAGCGGCTGATCTTCTGACGGAAAACGACCCGCGCAAGGTCTTCACCCATGACCGCCTCGGCGACGCGCCCGAGGTGGTCTTCCTGTTCCCCGGCGGCGGCGCGCAATATGCCGGCATGGCCCGCGACCTGTACGAGACCGAGCCGGTCTTTGCCGATTGGATGGACCGCGGGCTGGACCACTTGCAACAGAACCTGGATTACGACATCCGCGCCATCTGGCTGCCCGAAGAGGGCGCGGAAGATGCCGCCAACGCCCAGCTGCAGCGGCCCTCTGTTCAGCTGCCGCTGATCATGATCGTCGAATACGCGCTGGCGCAGCTGTGGATCAGCTGGGGCGTCAAACCGGCAGCACTTGCGGGCCATTCGATGGGCGAAAACACTGCCGCCTGCCTGGCCGGCGTTATGCGTTTCGAGGATTGCATTGATCTGGTCCTGCTGCGCGGACGGCTGTTTGATACCGTTCCCGCGGGCGGCATGCTGTCTATCGCCCTGCCGCTGGCCGAGGTTGAGGCGATCATCGGCGATGATCTGGACATTGCCAGCGTCAACGCGCCCGCGCTGACTGCCGTTTCCGGCCCGCAAGACGCGCTGGACCGGTTGTCCGCCGACCTGACCGCGCGCGAGGTCGAACACCAGCGCATCCCAATCGACATTGCCGCCCATTCGCGCATGCTGGACGGAATCCTGCAGCAATATGGCGATTTCATCCGCTCGCTGACCCTGTCGGCGCCGAACCTGCCGGTGATCTCCAACCGCACCGGTGCTGCGCTGACTGCGGAACAGGCCACCAGCGCCGATTACTGGGTTGGCCAGTTGCGCAACACCGTGCGCTATGCCGATTGCATTGAAACCCTCGCCAAAACCCCGAACCGTGTGTTCCTTGAGGCCGGCCCCGGCAAAGCCCTCAGCGCGCTGGCGCAAATGTCGCCTGCCGTGCAGCCGGGCCAGGTGCTCAGCTCGCTGCGCCACCCGGATCAGGACGTGATGGATGACAGCTACTTCTTCGGCGTCATCGGCCAGCTTTGGGCCTGCGGGGTTGAGGCCGACTGGCAGCAGATCTGGGGCGAGGCACGGCGCAACCGCCTGCCCCTGCCCGGTTACGCCTTTCAGCGCAGCCGCTATTTCATCGAACCCGGCAAGCCTGCGGTTGAAGAAGACACGCCCCCGGCCCGGCATGAAGATCTGGCCGATTGGGGCTACCGCCCCGCTTGGCGGCCCAGGTTCGCCGATTGCACCCTGGACGTGGAACATGAACTGGACCAGGCACCGCACAACTGGCTGATTTTCGAGGATGAAACAGGCCACGCCACCCGTGCGGCAGACCAGCTGCAGGCCGCAGGCCACAGCGTCACCCGCGTCCGCGCTGGCGACACTTATGCGCAACTGTCCCCGGCCTCATACATCCTGCCGCCGGAACAGGGCCGCGCCGCCTATGGCGCATTGCTGGCAGACTTGGCAGGCGCCGGGCTGCTGCCGGACCGCATCGCCCATTTCTGGCTGGTGACCGGGGAAGAAACCTATCGCCCCGGCTCCTCCTTCTTTGACCGCAATCTGGAGATGGGCTTTCACTCCCTCACCGCATTGGCGCAGGAACTGGGTAATGCCGATCTGCCCGGCCCACTGCATATCAACGTCTTCACCACCGGCGCAGCACAGGTCCGCAGCGAAGCGCTGCCCTATCCCGAAAAGGCGATGATCGCGGGGCCGCTGGGGGTGATCCCGCGTGAACTGCCCGGCGTTACCTGCGCCGCCATCGACATCGAACTGCCAAAGCCGCCCAAGGCGCTGTTTGCACGCCGCAAACCGGCACAAGCAGACATTACCCCGCGCCTGCTGGAAGAGCTGATGGCGGACCCCGCGAATACCTCCGCCGCCTGGCGCGGTGAAAAGCGGTATGAACTCACGTGGCGCCCGCTGCCGCTGCCCGCGCCGGAAACGCCGCCGTTCAAACAGGGCGGCCATTACCTGATAACCGGCGGCTATGGCGGTATCGGCCTGACCATCGCAGGCCATCTGATGCGCGAATACGGCGCCAAAATCTCGCTGATCTCCCGCGAAGGACTGCCCCCGCGCGCCGCCTGGGAGCGCTACTTGCGCAGCCACAGCCCGGCCAACCGCACCGCTTTGCGCATCCGCGCGGTGATGGCGCTTGAGGAGACCGGCAAGGGCCGGATCCTGCCGCTGGCCGCCGACGTCTGCAACAGCGGCGAGCTGCGCCGCGCCCGCGCGCAAGGCGAAGCTGCCTTTGGTCCCGTCACCGGCGTGATCCACGGCGCCGGTGTCATCGATGACGGCCCGCTGCTGGCCAAAGACGAGAACCAGATTGCCCTGGTGCTGGCCCCCAAGGTCAGCGGGCTGCGCGCGCTTGATGCGGTCTTCCCCGATGGCAGCCTGGAGCTGATGATATTGTTTTCCTCCTCCTCCGCCGTGACCCGGCCTGCGGGCCAAGTGGATTACATTGCCGCCAATGAATTCCTCAACGCCTGGGCCAAGCACCGCACCGGCGGCCTTACCCGTGTGATGGCCGTCGATTGGGGTGTCTGGTCCGATACCGGCATGGCCGCCGACGCCATGGCCAGCCGCAACGGCGCCACCGCTGCCGGCACGATGGCCCCCTGTCCCCAGCCGCTGTTACAGCAATGCGGCAATGACACGGCTGGCAACCGCATCTTCACACCGCGCTTTGAAACCGCTGATTGGCTGCTGGACGAACACCGGACCGCCGATGGCACCGCCCTGGTGCCCGGCACCGGCTACATCGAAATGGCGGCAGAAGCGCTATCAGAAACCGGTTTTGAAGGGCCGGTTGAAATCCGCGACCTGTACTTCATGCGCCCCCTGGTTGCAGAAAATGAAGCCCCGGCAAAGCTTGCGGTAAAACTCGAAGCTAATGAAAATGGTTATGAACTGTTTGTTTACTCGGCATGTACAAATGGTTACTCTCTAAATTGTCAGGCTATGCTGGCCTCAGCGGCGGCGGCAGAACGCCCCGTCGCACTCAACCTCCAGAAGATTTTCACCCGATGCCCGGAGGAGCAGGCGCCAATCAACGGGCGCTTGCGCTCCGCGCAGGAGGCGCATCTGCGCTTTGGTCCGCGCTGGCATGTGCTAAGGTGCGCGGCACTGGGCAATGGCGAAGGCCTCGCCACTCTCTCACTGCCGGACATCGCGGCGCAGGACGGCTGTCTGCTGCATCCCGGCCTGCTGGACCTGGCCACCGGCTGGGCGATGGGTCTGATCCCCGGTTATGACGCCAGCGCGCTTTGGGTGCCGGTGTCCTACCACCTGATCCGGATCTTTGCCCCGCTCACCTCCAGCATCTGCAGCCATGTGCGGCTGGCGGATGCGCCGGATGGCAGCTCTGCCGGTTTTGATATCACGCTGACCGATCCGAACGGCACTGTGCTGGTCCGGATCGAAGGCTTCCGGATGCAGCGCCTGACCGGCGGGTTCGACGCCGCAGCAGCCGAAGGGCAAGCCGACGCCACCGCCGCAGAGCTGGGCCTGGAACCTGCCGCCGGCACGCATCCCCTGTCTCTCGAGGAACGGCGCCTGCAGCTGAACATCGCCAACGGCATCAAATCCGCAGAAGGCGGCGAGGCGCTGGCCCGCGCCCTAGCCACCGGTCTGCCGCAGGTGGTGGTATCCTCTCTGGACCTGCCCGCACTGATCGCACAGGCAGGGCAGACAGCCGCCCCCGCCCAGGAGGCGCAGACGTTTGAACGCCCGCAATTGGATACTGATTATGCCGCCCCCCGCAACCCGGTAGAGGAGGAACTGGCCGGCCTCTTTGCCGCCCTCCTTGGGGTGTCGCAAGTGGGGATCGAGGACAGTTTCTTTGACCTCGGCGGCCATTCCCTGATTGCGGTGCGGCTGTTTGCCCAGGTGAAGCGCGGCTTTGGTGTGGAATTCCCCCTGTCGGTGCTGTTCGAGGCCCCCAGCGTCGCCGCGCTGGCAGAACGGATCATAGACCGCACCGGCGGCGGCGTTGCTGCGGAACCAGGAGCACCTGCCGCAGCTGCAGAGGACACGCCATCCTTCACCCATCTGGTGCCGCTGCATCCGGGCGACGGTACCGGGCGGCGGCCGTTCTTCCTGGTGGCGGGAATGTTCGGCAACGTTCTGAACCTGCGCCAACTGGCCCTGCTCGTGGGGAAGGACCGCCCGGTCTATGGACTGCAGGCCAAAGGGCTGGTCGGCAATGACGCCCCGCACAGCCGGATTGAGGACGCAGCCCGAAGCTGTCTGGATGAAATCCGCCGGATCCAGCCCGAGGGCCCCTATCTTCTGGGCGGCTTTTCCGGCGGCGGCATCACCGCCTATGAGATGGCACAGCAGTTGAAGGATCAGGGCCAGGAAACCGCCGCGCTGATCCTGCTGGATACGCCCCTGCCCGTCCGCCCGCCGATCAGCCGCCGCGACAAGGCACTGATCAAACTGGCAGAACTGCGCAGCAAAGGGGCCGTCTACATTGGCGAATGGGCTAGAAACCGCATCGCCTGGGAGGTTGAGAAACGCCGCGCCGCCCCGGTTGAGACCGGCACCCTGCCCGAATTCAACAACCGCAAGATTGAGCTGGCCTTCCGCACCGCCGTTGAAACCTACCCCCTGCGCCCATGGACCGGCCCGTTCACCCTGTTCCGCCCGCCGCTGGACCGCAAATGGCAGGTCAGCGGCGGCAATTGGGTCAGCACCGCGCGCGAATATGTGTTTGATGACAACGACTGGACCCGATGGGCTGCGCAAACAGAGGTGGCCGAAGTGCCGGGCGATCACGACAGCATGGTTCTGGTGCCGAATGTCAGCGTGCTGGCCGCCGGCGTCAAAGCCCGGCTCGACGCCGCCGATGCGGCGGCAGGCCGGCCCCGCTATGCCACGGCCGCGGAGTGACGCCCATGAACCCGCAACGCATCCTCACCATCCTCCTCAACTACCGCACGCCGGAGATGACCCTGCAGGCCGCCGAGGCCGCACTGCGCGAAATGGAGGACTTGCCGGGCGGGCTGCTGATCATCGACAATGGATCCGGCGACGGCTCCTATGATCAGATCCGCGCCGAAGCAGACAAACGCGGCTGGCTTGGCAGCGGACGGCTCCGGGTAATCGCCTCGCCAGTGAACGGCGGCTTTGGTGCGGGCATGAACCTGGGGCTGAAGACCGGCCTATCGGACGGCAGCGCGCCGGAATTCTACTACCTGCTGAACTCCGACGCCTTTGTGCAGGGCAGCACCATCCGTACCCTGCGCGACTTCCTGCTGGAGCGTCCCGGCGCCGGTCTGGCAGGCTCATACGTGCGCGGCACCGACGGTGTGCCGCATCGCACCGCCTTCCGCTTCCCCTCCATAGCGGGTGAGTTCGAGGCCAGCGTGCGCACCGGCATTTTCACCCGGCTGCTGAAACCCTGGGTGGTCGCCATGGACATGCCGCAGGACGAGCTGCAGGTTGACTGGACCGCCGGCGCCAGCCTGATGATCCGCCGCGAAGTCATCGAGGCCGTTGGCGGTTTCGACGAGACCTTCTTTCTGTATTTTGAGGAAACCGACCTCTGCCGCCGCGCCGCCCGTGCGGGCTGGCGCACCCACTATGTGCCAACCAGCGAAATCGCCCACGTGGGGTCGGCGTCCACCGGCATGAAGGCCTGGCAGCGCACGCCGCAATACTGGTTCGACTCGCGGCGGCATTACTTCGTGAAACACCACGGGCATGCCTACGCCGCCGCCGCCACGCTGGCACGGATCACCGGCAGCCTGATCTATGGGTTGCGCCGCCTGACCTCGGATAAACCACAGGCGGATCCGCCGCATTTCCTGCGCGATCTGGTCCTGTACAGCCTGCGTGCGGCATTTGCACCGCGGCCAAACCCATCAAAAGAAACACGCGCGCCCTCTCCGATCGCAAAGGAGCAGAAATGACGTCCTTCACATGTGCCCTGATTGGCAATGAATCCCTTCTGATCGGCTGCGCCGAGGCGCTGCTGGCACGCGGCCATCAGATCCGGGCCGTGGTGTCGCAAGACCCCGATATCGGCAGCTGGGCCGATGGCAAGGGCCTGCCCCTGCTGGACACCCAGCAGCAGCTGCAAGGCGGGTTCGACTGGCTGCTGTCAATCGCCAACCTGACAGTGATCCCTGACAAGGTTCTGGCGCAGGCCGCCAAAGGCGCGGTGAACTTTCACGACGGCCCCCTGCCCCATTACGCGGGCCTTAACACCCCGAACTGGGCACTGATCAATGGCGAAACACAGCATGGCATCACCTGGCACCTGATGGACAGCGGCGTCGATGAGGGCGACATCCTGGCCCAGCGGCTGTTCGATGTGGCGGCGGATGAAACCGCGTTCAGCCTGAATTCCAAATGCTACGCCGCCGCGATGGACAGCTTTGGCGAGGTGATGGCGCAGCTGGAAACCGGCGATCTGAACCGCCAGCCTCAAGACCTGAGCCAGCGCCGCGTGTTCGCCAAATCCGACCGCCCCGCCGCAGGGGGGCTGCTGGACGTCTCCCGCCCCGCCGCCGAACTGGCGCGGCTGGTCCGTGCCTTGGACACCGGCGGATACTGGAACCCGCTGTGCGCCGCCAAATTGCGGATTGGCGGGCAGGTCGCTCTCACCGGGGCCGCGGAACCAGCAGTAGGCTCCGGCGCCCCCGGCACAGTGCTTGACGTCCGCAAAGACAGCGTGACAATCGCCACCGCGGACGGCGCGCTGATGCTGTCGCGGCTGACCACGCCGGCAGGCAAACCGCTGGACGCAACCGGGCTGGTCAAAGCCGGCGATGTGCTGCCGGCGCTGTCCGGGGAGGACGCCGGGACCCTCACCGCTCAGATGGCCGCTGCGCAGGGCGGCGAAAGCCACTGGCGCAAGGCGCTTGCCGCGATGCAGCCAGTCCAGGTACCGCTTGCCACAGATACCGGCGGCGCAGGGATAACCCGCCGGAAGATCGCCATGCCTGCCCCCCTCAGCGAAGAACAGGCCGCCGCCGGGGTGCTGATCTGGGCCTTGCTCAGCAGCGGCGAGAAATCCGCTGATGTGGCGCTGTCCATCGCCGGTATGAACGCGGTTCCAGGGCTGATATCCGATTGGGTTCCGCTGCAGGCGCGGCGGGAACAGACCGTGTCCGGCCTCCAGGCGAAAGCAATTCAGGGCATTGAAAAAGCACGGAAATACGGCGGTTTTGCCGAGGACTTGGTCGCGCGCGCACCGGAAATTTCTTCCTTTTCCCAACCAGCCATAGGCCTGTCTCTGGACTGGGACGGCCCGGTTTCAGGCTGCGCCGCCACCGTCGTTTTCTGCGATGGCGCACTGGCGCTGCACACGGACAACGCCCAGCTGGACGAACAGACCGCAGAATTGCTGGCCGCGCGGCTGGCACTGGTGCTGGGCGCCCTCGCCGGTGACGCGGACCAAGAGGTCGCAACCCTCCCCATCCTGCCCGAAGCCGAGCGCAAGCTGCTGCTGGAGGATTGGAATCAGACCGCCGCGGACTATTCCGCAGATCTGACCATTCACGCCGCTTTCGAGGCCCAGGCAGCCAGCACCCCGGACGCCGCTGCACTGGTGTTCGAGGACCAAAGCTTCACCTATGCCGAGGTCAACGCCCGCGCCAATGCCGTGGCCGCACGCCTGCGTGAAATGGGCGTGAAACCGGGTGCACATGCAGGCATCCATATCCGCCGCGCGCCCGAGCTGGTGTTTGCCGCCTTGGGCGTGATGAAGGCCGGCGGCGCCTTTGTGCCGCTCGACCCGGCCTATCCTGCAGACCGGATTGCGCACTATATCAGCGACAGCCAGGCGCAGGTGATCGTGACGCAATCCGCACTGGCCAGCGCCCTGCCCGCCTCAGCCGCGCAAGTGCTGGAAATCGAAACCGTCCCCGCGGGGACAGCCGAAGATACCATCAATGGCGGTGCGGCCAGCAGTGATCTGGCCTATCTGACCTATACCTCCGGTTCCACCGGCCTGCCCAAGGGGGTGATGGTCACCCATGCCAATGTCGCGAACTTCTTTGCTGGCATGGATCAGCGCATCCCGCATCAGCCCGGCGATGCCTGGCTGGCGGTGACCAGCCTTAGCTTTGACATCTCGGTGCTGGAGCTGTTCTGGACCCTGTCGCGCGGGCTGAAGCTGGTCTTGTCCAGCGACGAAAGCCGGCTGGAACTGTCCAAGGGGCCTGTGGCCCTCAGCGACCGCAAGATGGATTTCAACCTGTTCTACTGGGGCAATGATGATGGGCCGGGGCCGCAGAAATACCACCTGCTGCTGGAAGGCGCCAAGTTTGCCGATAGCCACGGTTTCAACGCGGTCTGGACGCCGGAACGGCATTTCCACGCTTTTGGCGGCCCCTATCCGAACCCGTCGGTAACGGGTGCTGCGGTGGCAGCGGTGACGCAAAACATCGGCGTGCGGGCCGGCTCCTGTGTGGCCCCCTTGCACCATTCCGCGCGGATCGCCGAGGAATGGGCGGTGATCGACAACCTGACAGCAGGCCGCGCCGGGATCGGCTTTGCCTCAGGCTGGCAGCCGGATGATTTTATCCTGCGGCCCGAAAACACGCCGCCTGCAAACAAACCTGCCTTGTTTGAGAGCATTGAAACCGTGCGCAAACTCTGGCGCGGCGAGGAGGTTGCCTTTGCCCGCAAGGATGGCAGCGATCATCGCGTGGTCACCCAGCCCCGTCCAGTCTCAGCCGAACTGCCGGTCTGGGTCACCACCGCGGGCAACCCCGAGACCTGGCGCGAGGCCGGGGCGATCGGGGCAAACGTGCTGACCCATCTCTTGGGCCAAAGCATCGACGAGGTCGCGGGCAAAATCCGTATCTATCATGACGCTTTGCGCGATGTCGGCCATAACCCTGCGGATTTCAAGGTCACCCTGATGCTGCACAGCTATCTGGCAGCCACCCGCGAGGAAGCCCGCCAAGTGGCGCGCGAGCCGATGAAGAACTACCTGCGCTCGGCCGCCGGGCTGATCAAGCAATATGCCTGGGCCTTCCCGGCCTTCAAGAAACCCGAAGGTGTAAAGAACCCGTTCGAGATGGATCTGGGATCGCTGTCGGAGGAGGAGCTGGAAGCGATCCTCGACTTCGCTTTCGAGCGGTATTTTGAGGACTCCGGCCTGTTCGGCACCATTCAAGACGCCTGCCAGCGGGTCGAGCAGCTGAAGCGCATCGGTGTGGATGAGATTGCCTGCCTGATCGACTATGGCATCGCACCGGATGTGGTACTGGAGGGGCTAAGGCCGCTGGCCGAAGTGCTGCGCCTGTCCAACGCACCGCAGGAGCTGGCGGCGGATGACTTCTCGCTGGCTGCACAGATTGTACGCCACGGCGTCAGCCATATGCAGTGCACCCCGTCGATGGCACGGATGATTGCCGCGGATAAAGACGCCGGCACCTGTTTGGCACAATTGCAGCATCTGCTGGTGGGGGGCGAGGCGCTGCCCGGGGATCTGGTGCAAGCGCTGCGCGAGGCAACCTGCGCGGAGATCCACAACATGTACGGCCCGACCGAGACGACGATCTGGTCGACGGTGGAGAAAGTCACGGCTGTCCCGGCGGGGACAACCGGGATCGGCACGCCGATTGCCAATACGCAGGTTTACGTTCTGGACGAAAAACAGATGCCTGTCCCCGCGGGGACGCCCGGTGAATTGTATATCGGTGGCGCGGGTGTCACAGTCGGCTACTGGCAGCGGGAAGAGCTGACCTCTGAACGGTTCGTAAACACAGCGTTCGCTGATACCCCGCTTTACCGCACCGGGGATCTGGTGCGCTGGACAGCAGGCGGCACGCTGGCCTTTCTGGGCCGCACCGACCATCAGGTTAAGATCCGCGGCCAGCGGATTGAGCTGGGCGAGATCGAAGCCGCAATGGCCGCCTTCCCCGGTGTGACGGGGGCTGTAGTAGTGCCGCGCGGCGATGCCGGCAGCGAGCAACTGACAGGTTATGTCACCGCCGCTGCACCTGTTGACGAGAACCTTGTGAAACAAGCTTTGGCGGCCAGACTGGCCGAGGCGATGGTCCCCGCGCGGATCGTCACGCTGGAGGCCTTCCCGCTGACACCAAACAAGAAAATCGACCGCAACGCGCTGCCTGACCCGCAGCCGGCACGGGCCGATGCCCCTGCGGTTGTTGCGCTGGATGCAGGCGCGCAAGCCAGGATCGCAACCGTCTGGAGCCGCATTCTGGGCATCAGCGGCATTGGTGCGCAGGACAACTTCTTTGCGCTTGGCGGCCATTCGCTGCTGGCGGTGCAGGCGCACCGGGAATTGCGCGACGAACTGGGCGAGGCACTGGGGACTGCGAGCCTGTCGATCACGGATATCTTCCGCTTCCCGACGCTGGCCGGTCTGGCGGCCCATATCGAAGGGCTTGCAGGCACACCTGCAAATGCGGAACAACAGCCGCAGGACAGCGAAGGACCCGACCGCGCCGGCACCATGTCGAAACGGCGGGCCATGCGTGCAAACCGCAGAGCAAGGACCGGATGACAGAAGCCGAAAACAAACTGGCAGAGCGGCTGGCACTGGTCCGGCCGCTTTTTGCCGCCGATGTGGCGCTGGCCGGGGCGGATCCGCTGGCTGCCCCGCCCGCACCGCTGGCAGAGGAAGCCGCGGGGCTGTCGCCGAATGCGGTCGCCAAACGGCGCACCGAATTTGCCGCGGGCCGCAGTGCCGCGCATCAGGCGATGCAGCAGCTTGGGCTGGCGCCTGCTCCTGTGCCCGTGGGCCGCGACCGGGCACCGGTCTGGCCCAAGGGGCTGGTTGGTTCAATCACCCATACCAAGAGCTGCGCCATGGCCGTGCTGGCCCATGAGGGCGACGTTCAGGGTCTGGGGATCGACGTGGAAGAGGACACGCCGCTGAAGGACGAACTGCTGCCTGCAATCTGCTCGGAGCGGGAACAGGCCTGGCTGAAACGGCAGGATAATCCCGGACAGATGGCCAAGGTGATCTTTTCCGCCAAGGAAGCGGCCTATAAATGCCAGTACACGCTGAGCCGGGCTTTTTTTGGCTTTGACGGGATGGAGCTGGAGTTTGATCTGGCGGCAGCCGCGTACCGGGCCGTGTTCACCGCCGCCCGGGCGCCTTTTGTACGCGGCGAGGCGGTTGGCGGGCGCTTTGCGGTTGGGGCCGGCCTGATCATTACCACGGCGGAAATCCGGGGGCGCGGATGATGGGGCGGCGCGGGTTTCTGGTTTGTGGCGCGCTAAGTGCGGCTCTGGGGCTGATGGCCTTTGCAACACGCAGCCGCGGCGTGCCGGTTCCGCCGCCGCTGGCGCCGCCTGAAGCATCTTTGAAGGTGTTTCACCTGGGGCATTCGCTGGTCGGGGCAGACATGCCGCATATGCTGGCGCAGCTGGCGCCTGCGGGGCATGGGTACAACAGTCAGCTGGGCTCGGGCACATCGCTGCGGGCGCATTGGGAGCCTGGTGAAGACATCCTCGATTTCGCAACCGCCAACCAGCCGCCCGCTTACCGGGACGCGCGGGAGGCCGTCGGGTCTGGTGAATATAATACCGTGGTGCTGACCGAGATGGTCGAGCTGCGCGATGCTCTCCGCTATTTCGGCGCTGCTGAATACGTCGCGAATTGGGCCGGGCTTGCGCGGGCGGCGTCACCCGGCACACGTATATATCTCTATGAGACCTGGCACAGGCTGGACGACCCGGACGGCTGGCTGGCCCGGATCGACGGCGATCTTGAGGCGCTTTGGGTGACTAAGCTGCTGGGTCCGGACAGCCGCCGCAACCCGCAGCACCCGGTCTATCTGATCCCCGGCGGACAGGTGCTGGCGGCGGTGGCGCGGGCGGCGGTGGCCGGGGAGATCCCTGGCCTGGCTTCACGTGAATCGCTGTTTGCCCGCACGCCGGCAGGGGAATTGGACACCATACATGTCAATGATCTGGGGGCCTATGCGGTTGCCCTGACCCATTACGCGGTTCTGTACCAGCGTACGCCCATTGGGCTGCCGCATCAGTTGACCCGCGCCGATGGCAGCCCGGCGCAGGCGTTCCCGGCGGACGCCGCGGCCAGGGTGCAGCAGATCGTCTGGGAGGTGGTGCGCGCCCTGCCCCGTACAGGTATCGCCACCGTGGGAGCACCGTCATGAAGCTGGAGGCGCTGATTACCTCCGTGGTCATGATCGGCCATTCGCTGTTCGGGCCGGACAACCCGCAGATGCTGGACCAGCTTTTGAATGCGCGCGGGCAGGCCGCAGCGGGGCCGACGGTAGAGGCGCAGATCATCAATGGCGCACCGCTCAGCTATAACTGGCAGCACAGCAGCACCGCCGAAGGTGTTGATTCACGTGAAAGACTGCGCCGCCCGGCGGATGCGGTGATCGTGACCGAAGCCATTCCGCTGGCCAACCACCTGAAGTGGAGTGATACCGAAGGCGCTGTCACCCGGTTTTACCAGCTGGCCCGGGCCGCGAACCCGGATGTGGATTTTTATCTGCAGGAAACCTGGCACAGTCTGAACAGCGGCACCGGCACCGAGGTGCCCTTTGACAAGGGGGCGGATGTGCCCTGGCGCGAAAGGATCACCCAGGACCTGCCGCGCTGGCAAGCGGTAGTTGATGAGGTTAACACAGCCACCGGCGGCACCGTGAAACTGCTGCCTGCCGGGCAGGCCATGGCGCGGCTGGAGGATGCGATCCTGGCGGGCACCATGCCCGGTCTCAGCAGCATCCGCGATGTGTTTGCCGATGATATCCACCCCAACGCCACTGGGTTTTATTTCCTGGCGCTGCTGCAATATGCGGTGCTGACCGATCAGGACCCAACAGGCCTGCCGCATCAGCTGAGCGACCGCTGGGGCAAGCCCTATCCCGCGCCGCCGCCGGACCTGGCAGCGCGGCTGCAGGACATTGCCTGGGCTGCGGCCCAAGGAACCGATATACGCACCGCCGCTTTGCCGCCCGATCCTGCCGCGCTGCCGCGGGAGGCTGCGCTGCCTGCGCTCAACTCGGTGATGGACGCTGACAGGGCTGACAGGACCGCACCGATGGCCAGCCCCATCCGGCAACCCGTCGCCATCAACCTGGCAGCCATTGCCGACTGGAGCACCCAGGCGCCGTTCCTGGATCATTTCAAAACGGCGCGCCCCTGGATCGGGCATCTGCCGAAACGCTGGGGCGGTGCGGACCACCAGGATCTGCTGGCCGCCGGGTATCTGGACCCGGAAGGCTGGCCCACCGCAATCCCGCCTGAGCTGACATCAATCGGCACGGTGATCCTGACCGACCTGCCTGCGGAAGCCGTCTCGCTGGCGGGCCGCTATGTGCTGCGGTTCGACGGCCAGGGCATTGTCGAGGCTGCCGGTCGGGCGGAGAATGTGCGCTACGGCAAGGGCGAAGTGCGGTTTGACTATACCCCCGGCCCCGGTCCGGTGGAAATCCGCATCCAGCGGACAGGGCGGCGCGGCGGGAACGGCGATGACTATGTGCGCAACATCCGGGTGGTAAAGGAAGAGCATCTGGAGGCCCATGAGCAAGGCGCGCTGTTCAACCCCCTGTGGCTGGACCGGCTGGACGGGTTTGCCGCGCTGCGGTTCATGGATTGGATGGCCACCAATGATTCAGAGCAAACCGGCTGGGAGGACCGGCCGCGGGTTCCTGAATATACTTGGGCGCTGAAGGGCGTTCCGGCCGAGATCATGCTGGCGCTGGCCAACACGCTGGGGGCCGATCCCTGGTTCACCATGCCGCATATGGCGGATGACACCTATGTCCGCCAGTTTGCACGGGCAGCAGAGCGCGGCTTGGATGAGGATCTGCGCGCTTATGTGGAGTATTCCAACGAGGTTTGGAACTGGCAGTTCCAGCAAGCGGCCTGGGCTGATGCGCAGGCGCAGGCGCGCTGGGGCGGCGATGGGTTGTGGATGCAGTTCTACGGCGGCCGTGCCGCCGAGATTGCGCAGATCTGGACGCAGATTTTTGGCGCTGAAAGCAAGCGGCTGGTGCGGGTGATCTCCTCGCAGACCGGCTGGCTGGGATTGGAAGAGCAGGTTCTGACGGCGCCGCTGTGGAAGGCAGAACAGGCGGGGCGCCAAGCTCCTGCTGCCTATTTCGATGCCTATGCGGTGACGGGGTACTTCGGTGGCATCCTAGGCGTCCCGGAACGCGCCGGGCACGTCCGCGCCTGGATCGCCGACAGCCGGGAGCAGGCCCGGGCGGTGGCGGCGGAACGCGGGCTGACCGGCCCGGCGGCAAGCGCATTTGCAAAGGAACATCAATATGATGCAGCCTCTGCCCAGGCCGGAGCGGAGTTGCGCGACGGGCTGATCTCGGGGGACGGCACCGATACATTGACCGACTTGCTGGGGCGTGTGCTGCCCTACCATGCCCAGGTTGCCCAAAAACACGGGCTGGAGCTGATCATGTATGAAGGCGGCAGCCATGTGGTCGGTATCGGCCCATTGGTGGAGGATGAGACACTGACCGGGTTCTTCACCCATTTCAACTATACGCCCGAAATGGGCAGGCTGTACCGGGAACTGCTGTCAGGCTGGAGCGCCCTTGGCGGGGGTCTGTTCACCGCCTATGCCGATGTTGGCGTGCCCGGTAAGTGGGGCAGCTGGGGTGCCTTGCGGGTTCTAAGTGATGAAAACCCGCGCTGGGACGCGCTGGAGGCCGTGAAGTGACCAGAGGTGTTTCGGTCCTGATCCCGGCCCATGATGAAGCAGAGTATATCGCCGGGTGTCTGCAAGCGGTGTTTGCCTCGGATCCGCTGCCTGCGGGCATGGCCGCTGAGGTTCTGGTGCTGGCAAATGGCTGCCGCGATGAGACCGCCGCGCTGGCGCGGGTCCAGCCGCCTCCTGCAGGCTGGGATCTGCGGGTTCTGGAGTTGCCGGAAGGCGGCAAGCTCGGGGCGCTGAATGCCGGCGATGCGGCAGCCCGCGGCGGTATCCTGATCTATCTGGATGCGGATGTTGCTGTCAGCCCGGCGCTGATTCCGCAACTTGCCGCAGCACTGTCGCAGGACGTGCCGCTTTACGCCAGCGGCTGCCCGCAGGTGGCACTGGCGCGCAGTGCGGTGACCCGTGCCTATGCACGGCTCTGGACCCGGCTGCCGTTTGTCACCGGCGGCGTGCCCGGGTTTGGCATATTCGCAATGACCCGTGCAGGACGGCAGCGCTGGGGGGATTGGCCGGACATCATCGCCGATGACATCTTTGCCCGGCTGAATTTTGCACCGTCTGAACGGGTGAAAGTGCCGGCTGTCTACAGCTGGCCGATGGTGGAGGGTTTCCGCAATCTGGTCCGGGTGCGGCGGCGGCAAAACGCAGGCGTGGCTGAGGTGGCAAGCAAATACCCAGGCCTGCTGCAGAACGAGGACAAAATCCCGCCAAGCGCCGGCGCCGTGCTGAAGCTGCTGCTGTCGGATCCAACCGGTTTTGCGGTCTATGCGATGGTCGGTCTGGCCACAAAAACACCGCTGTTTGCTTCAGCCAGCCGCTGGACCCGCGGCCGCTGAGGCCTGGGTTTTGCCGCTGATCTGTCCCGGTGGTGCTCCCGCGCCCGCAGGGTGACCTGGCTGCGCCAGCGCACTCTTGGCGGCCTTGGGCGTGGCCCGGCGCCTTGGCGCCGGGCCACGCCCAACGGAAGCGGTGCATCTGCAGATGCGGCGGCGCCGGGCGGGAGTGCGCCGGTTTTACCCGGCGATGGCCCTGCGGAAATTGGCGGCGAGTTTGGCGGCCTCTGCGGCACTGTCATGACGTTTCAGCACGCGCCTGCGGCCCGCCTGCCCCATGCCGGTCAGCTGCTGGTGCGGGGTCTGTGCAAGGGTGAGAACGGCCTGTGCCAGGGCGTCCTCATCCCCGGCCGGCAGCAGCCAGCCCGTTTGTCCTGCCACCACCAGTTCGGGCGTGCCTGCGATAAATGTCGCGATCACCGGGCGCGCGGCGGCCATTGCCTCCATCACCACCATCGGCAGGCCTTCGGCAAAGGACGACATCACCAGCGCATGGGAGTTTGCCAGCTCTGCCTGCACCTCGGTTTCCGCAAGCCAGCCGGTCAGGGTGACGCTGCCCTGCAAACCATGCGCTGCAATTGCGGCCTCCAGCGCAGGCCGCATACCGCCGTCACCAACCAGCGACAGATGCAAGTCCGGGATTTCCTGCACCAGCCGTGCCATGGCTTTCACCAGCACCATCTGGCCTTTCTGCTCCACAAACCGCCCGATCGCCACCAGCCGCAGCGGCCCCTGCGGCAACGGTGCAGGATCTGCAAACCGTTCCGGCTCAATCCCGCAATGCACCACTTTGAGACTGTCCCACTTACCGAAAGCGGCCCAGCGGCTCAGCTGGCTTTTGCCAAAGCTGCTGACAGCCACAGTAAAAGCCGCACGGTTGATCTTGTCGCCCAGCGACAGCGCTTGCGGCGCGTCGAACTCTTCCGGCCCGTGCACGGTGAAACTGTAGCCCGGCCCGCCCAGCGCATGGGCCAGCATCGCCACAGCGGCAGCGTTGGTGCCGAAATGCGCATGCATATGCTGCACGCCTGCCACGGCGCAGCGCTGTTTCACATAGGCAGCCTCACCCAGGTAGATCAGGTGCCGCAGGAGGCCCTTGTCCGATGCGCGGGCCAATTTCGCCGCCAGCCGCAGCGCTTGTGCAAAGCGGGCGGGGGCTGCGGCCTCCCTGGCGAGGGCAGCAAGCAGGCGCCCGGCGCCGGCCTGCAGCACGTAGCTGGTGCGCGCGGCCTCGGCCTGATCCTTGGGGTCTACCAAAGCCGCAGCCGAGGGCCGCATTGCCAAGCGCAGGATCTCTACGCCCTGATGTTCCAGCGCCTGCAGCTCACGCCGGATGAAACTGTGCGAGGGCTGGGGGTAAGTGTTCAGGACATAGGCAATTTTCAACGCGGCTGGTTCCGTGCAAATCTTGGGTCTGCGGCAGGTTAACGGTGGTTGCACGGCTTGCCCAGCGTCCTGTTGCGCTTGTCGCACAGATGTGGAGAATGGGCTGCAGGGGCGATGATTGTTAAAGTATTTCCGCCCCTCAATCCCACATTCCTGTTGCAAGCGGCCCTGTGATTGACGCCCCCTGCCCTGCCGCCTAGCCTGCGGAACCGGACGTTTGGGGATTGGCGCGGATATGCAGCGGGTTGCTTCGCTCTTTACCGGTCAGGGGATGATGGCGCGGGTTCTGCGCTCAGCCTCCTGGCTGATGATCGGATATGGCGGCAGCCAGGCCTTGCGGCTGGCCTCAAACCTGATCCTGACCCGCCTCCTGTTTCCCGAGGCCTTTGGCCTGATGGCGCTGGTCTCGGTGGTGACAGTGGGGCTGTCGCTGTTTTCAGACGTTGGCATCGGGCCATCAATTGCCCAGAGCCCGCGCGGCGATGATCCGGAATTCTTGGACACGGCCTGGACCATTCAGGTAATCCGCGGCTTTGGCCTGTGGGCATTGACGGTGCTGCTGGCCTGGCCAGCCGCGCAGTTTTATGGGGCGCCGGAGCTGCTGATCTATCTGCCCATTGCCGGCGCCGGATTGGCGATTGCCGGCTTCAACCCGACAAGGATCGAGACCGCGCACCGGCATCTTCTGGCAGGCCGGGTCACGGTGCTGGATCTGGCGGGCCAGGTCATCGGGCTGGCGGCGATGATTGCGCTGGCACTGGCCACCCAGTCGGTGATCGCGCTGGTGCTGGGCGGGGTGATCCAGGCGGCGGCCAAGCTGCTGCTGTGCTATTACGGCCTGCCCGGTGCTGCAAACCGATTCCGCTGGGAACGGGCCGCAGCGGGCGAGCTCATTCATTTCGGCAAGTGGATTTTCCTGTCGACCGCCTTCTGGTTTCTGACCTCGCAAGGCGACCGGGCGATCCTGGGCAAGTTTGTCCCGCTGGAGGTGCTGGGCATCTACAACATCGGCTATTTCCTGGCGAGTTTTCCGATGCTGCTGGGCCATGCGGTGAACCAGCGGCTGATGATCCCGGTTTACCGCGGCAAGCCCGCACAGGAAGGGCCGGCGAATCTGCGGCGGCAGCGGCAGCTGCGCATGGGGCTGACGGCGGGGATCCTGACGATACTGATTGCGATGGCCTGGGCCGGCCCCTGGCTGGTGCAGTTCCTGTATGATGACCGGTACCTGCAAGCGGGGCCGATGATCGTGCTGATTGCCCTGGCGCTGGCGCCTGCAGTGATCACCATGACCTATGATCAGGCAGCCTTGGCAGCAGGCGACAGCCGCGGGTTCTTTGTGTTTTCGGCTGTGCGGGCCTGCTTGCAAACGGGCATGTTCCTGGGCGGGGTGGCCTGGTTCGGGCTGGCGGGCGGCATTGCGGCGCTGGGGCTGGCGATGCTGGCGGCCTATCCGGTGCTGGTGCAGCTGGCGCGCAGGCATCATGTCTGGAACCCGCTGCATGATGCGGTCTATGGGCTGCTGACCCTTGCGGCCGGGGGGGCGGCCCTGCTCTGGCACTGGGATGCTGTAACGGCCATGGCAGCCGCGATGAGCTTTTCCTGACCTCAGGCCCCGCGCCTGAACAGTCTGGACAGCCCGCGTTGGGGCCGCCGGGCGTCCATTACCGGGATTGAGACCACTGGCATCAGGCCGGTTTCCCGCTCCATCTGCGCGGCAGTGCGCAAAACCGGGTGGCGCAGCTCTTGCAGAAAGGCCGCCAGAAGCGCCGCGATAACACTGGCCGCGGCGCCCAAAAGGGCCTTGGTCTTGCGGGCGCCGGTTACAGGAAAGTCCGGCAGCGGTGCGGGTTCGATCACTGTCAGCCGCTCGGCCTGACGGCCGGTTTCCAGGCGAAAGCCGACTTCGGCCTCGTTGCGGCGGGCGGTCATTTGCGACAGTTCTCCCTGCGCTTGCTCCAGGCGGCGGTCATAAGCGCCCAGCCGGCGTTCAACCTCGGGCGTGGTCTGCAAGGAGGCCTCAAGCCCGGTCTTGCGCTGGAACAAGAGCTGCTCCTGGGCGTCCAGCGTGGCCAGTTGCTGGTCCGCCTCCGCCAGCAACCGGCGAGCCGTGGCCGGGCGTTCCGTGGCCTGGGCCTGATCGGCAGCGCGGCGGATTTCGATGCGTTCACGGGCGATTTCCAGCAGCCCCTCGTTCATCGTGGCGATTTCGGCCCGGCGGAATTCGATGGTGCCGGGCAAGGTCACGTCGTTTTCATTGCGGTAGGCCGCGATTTCGTCTTCCAGGGCCGCAACCTGATCCGCCAGTGCGGCCTCCTTTTCGGCAAAGAAGCTGAGGGTCTCGCGGGCCTGGTCAATGCGGGTGGCGACGCTGAGTTCGATGGTGCGGCGGCCGAATTCGCTGGCGACTTGCTGCGCCTGCACGGCGGTGGGCATCCGGGCGGTGATGGTCAGCACCGAAATAGTGCCGTCATCGGCAAAGCCTTCACGCGCGGCGGCGACGCCGGTGATGCGGACAGAGTCCCGCAGCAGCGCCACTTTCTGCAAGGGGGTCAGTGCGGCCATGTCCGCGTAAAGATCGAATTTTTCGATGATTTCCAGCACCGTGCCGCGCGCCATCAGCCGTTGTTCGATCAGTTGCATCCGCCGGGCAGAAGAGCCTTCGACCGTTGATTTCGCCAGTTCACCGGCGATCTGCGGCTGGGTGACCTGCAGCACCTCGGCGGTTTCAAATTCATGCTGTTGCCGGGCGGCAAACCAGAGCGACAGCAAACATCCGAGGACAAAGACGCAAGCGATGGTGAACAGCCTGCGCCGCACCATATCCAGGAAATCGCCAAGCGAGTATATCGGCCCCATCTGTCTGCTCTCTTGCGGCTGGTGTTCGCCAGCCGGTTGCCATCCATGTTTTCAGGCAGCCCGCCGGCCGCCGTAGCCCGTTTTTTGACCACAGCAACCGGGCAAAACTATGACCCCCGGCTGCGTGGCCGTCAGTTCAGCGGGCTGTCCGCCTTGCGTGCCCGGTTCAAAACCACACCCAGCATTTGCGTATGGCCCGCCAGCATCTTCTCGCAGGCGGCCAATTGGGCTGCAGTAGTACTGGTGCCATCTGCAATCAGCAGCACCCCGTCCACCTGCGGCAGGAAGGCGGCGGTGTCGTCATGCTCCAGCACCGGCGGCAGGTCGAACAGTGCGGTATCGGCGCCCAACCGCAGCATCATGTCCTCCAGCACCCCGGCGCAGCTGCGGCCATGCAGGATTTCGGCGGCGTCCTGATCCGCGGCGCTGTTCAGCCCGACAGCCAGCGAGGGCAGCGGGCGCAGCAGCTGATCCTCCATTTGAACGCGGCCGGACAAAAAGCCCGCCAGTTGCCCAGGTGCTGTCATTCCCAAGGCCCTCGCGGCACCGGGGCGGCGGAAGTTCATATCCATCAGCACCGTGCGGCTGTCCGGCACCCGTGCCAGGCTCAGCGCCAGGTTCACGGCCGTAAAGGTGGCGCCGCAGCCGGCGGCGGGCGCCGTCAGGGCAACCCGTTTCCAGCCGCGGGCCTTCAGCGTGTGCAACAGCCGGGTGCGCAGCAGGTCAAACGACTTGGCCGCAGGATCTGCGCGGAACCGGCTGACCAAAGGCAGCCGCGCCTGTGCCTGTGCTGCGGCGTCAAATGGCACCTGGCGGATCCTGTCCCAGGGGTCTGGCAGGGTCGCAGGCAATTGCGCAGACGCCGCAGCAGCAGAGACAGTGGCCGCGAGAGGCGCCATTGCGGGCTGGCGGCCGCCATCCTCAGCGGCAAAAGGCATGGTGTCCGCCGGAGCGCCGCGGCGGCGGAACCGTTTGAAGCCCTGCTCGCTCATGCCGTTCTGTTCCCCCTCCAGCGGGTTGGCTGCCGGACTGGCAGCACATGCCCCTGATCGTGCAAAATGCTTCACAACCGCGTTCCCCGCAATAGCTGGCCGGGCTGCAGCGGGCACTCGGGCCGGGGTCTGCAGCGGATCAGAAAATAATTAATATCCCGTCCCTTTCAGCACCACGCCTGCGGTCCGCCAGATCAGCCCCAGATCCCGGCCCAGCGACAGGCTGCGCCGGTATTCGAAATCCGCGTGCATACGGCTGGCAAAGCCGGCCTCATTGCGGACCGAAACCTGCCAGATGCCGGTGATACCTGGACGCAGTTCGTTATAAGCGCCGGCATCGCCATACAGCGGCAACTGTTCCGGCATCATCGGGCGCGGGCCGACCAGGCTCATATCGCCAACCGCCACGTTCCACAGCTGCGGCAGCTCATCCAGCGAGGTCGCACGCAGAAAGCGGCCAACCTCTGTGATACGCGGATCGTTCTTCAGCTTTTGGGTGTCATCCCATTCCTGGCGCAGCGCCGGGTCGGTCTCAAGATAATACTGCAGCAGGTGGTCTGCATCGCGCACCATGGTGCGCAGCTTTAAGATGCGGAAGACCTGCCCGCCGCGGCCCAGACGGGCCTGGGTGTAAAACGGCCGGCCGCCCTCCAGCCAAAGCGCCGCCGCACACAGCGCAATCAGCGGCAGCACTAGCGGCAGGCTTAGAATCACCAGCAGCAGGTCCAGCCCCCGCTTGCCTGCCGCGGCATAGGCACCGCCTGACCCCTGCCTGGACCGTCGCGCCTGAGCGATGCCCTTCAAAGCCGCATTTATGTTGGCTGCTTGCATCTGTTGCGCGGCCATTGCTGGCCGCTGCCGTTCGATTTCAGCCCGCATAAAAGACAGCCCCGCCCCTCCGGGAACCATGTCTTTCATTCGAAAACCCCCGCTCTCCAGCCTTAAATCCTGCTGGACCGCCGCCTCAATAGACGGCCGTTCAAACTCAACCCCGCATTCCGCAAATCTTTGACAGCGAAATGCCATTACTGATTTTCAGATTCAGAACCGGCCACGCCCCCACGCGCCCGCATCTATTTTGGAAACCGCCCAATTCCCCGGCGGCAGTTCAGTGCTGCACTTTTCTGCAGCCCGTCTTATTTAAAGCAAATTTTAGAAATTCCGCACAAAATGTGAAAACAGGCCGGAAAAAACCCGGAAACCCCATTTGAATAGAGATTGCGCGGAGACAATTCGCACCTCTTGCAAGCCATTGTTCACGCGGGGGCGCTATGCCTGTTCGGGCTGCGGGGATCTGCGGAGCCACGGGCCGGTTTATTTACCCCGGAACTGCCCCGGGCTTTGGCCTGTCCAGCGCCGGAACGCATCGCTGAAACTATTCAGCCCGGAGTAACCCAGGAGAAAGGCGATTTCGGCCAGGGCCAGGCCGCTTTCGCGCAGATAGCGAATTGCCAGCGCCTTGCGCAGTTCTTCAAGAATGGTGAAGTAGCTGGTTCCCGTTTGCGCCAGTTTGCGCGACAGGGTCCGCGGGCTCATCCCCAGGTCCGCCGCCACAGTGCCAAGCGTGGCCGAGCCGCTGGACAGCCGCGCAGAAACCGCGTCTTCGACCTGTGCTGCAAGACCTGTATTTTTGCGGCCCCGAGCCTGGCCCGCCAGAAGCTGATCTCCATAAGACCGCAGCACGCGCAGCAGAACACCGTCGGCGCCGGCCAGCGGCAGCTCCAGATCTTCAGGCCTGAAGACAAACCGGCTGGCCGGGGCGCCGAACTCCACCGGGCAGCCGTAGAATGCCGAGACTTCATCCTTTCCGCCGCGGCGCTGATGGCTGAAGGCTGCCTTTTGCGGTTCAATCCGGGATTCAGTTCCGTCACGAAGGGCGGCAAAGAACACCGCTGCCAGAAATTCAATGTACTGCTGCGCGTGCAAACCGGGCTCCGCTCTGCACGTCCAGGTGAACTCGCCGTGCGAGGCAAGCCGGGAGGTCTCCAATTCCCAGACCTCGCTCATGACGCCGGCATAACGCGCGATGTTGCGCAAAAAACAGCCTGCAGTCGGCGAACTCCGCGCGATGTAGCCCAATAGCCCAGCCTGCCGCAAATCCGTTGCACAGCCAAGACGGAAGCCGAATAACGGGTCGCCGGTCAGTTCCGCCGCACGTTCAAAGAAGCCCGCGATTGCCGCAAACGGTGCTGCGGGGTCTTCCTTACTCAGCAGCGCCTGGCCGAAACCGGTTCCCGCAAATACTGCCGCAGGTGTATAGTCACGGGCCAGAAGATGGCGCGCGGCCAATTGGGCAAAAATCGCATTATGCGGTGCCGGAGTGCCGGGCATATTTGCAGTACCTCCTGTCACTGTTACGCGTGCGCCGCCTTGTTCCGGCGCGGCACAAGCCACCGGGCTGCCGGTTCCCGTATTCCGCGCCGCCGTCCCTGGCGGGACCGGCGGGCGAAGGGCCGCCGGTGCCTGAACTCTAATGGATTTTGGGGATCGGGCGCAGAGCTGGATAGGCTGTCTTTTGCACAAATCCTGCGCGCGTTAGCCCATGACGCGCATACGTTCGGACAGTACCTTCGCCATACGGGTATTCAGCCCCATACCGGCGGGCGGAGCGCCCGCTTGCCGGAGCAGAGAATCAGCGCCATAAGCCCGGTAACGCAATGGCAAAGGAAGTGAGGGCATCATGCAGCCTCCCCGCAACGGCACCGGCTGGCTGGCCGCAAATCTGGACGGAGACACGCTTTCAGCCTGGGAAATGGCCGGCAGCACAGCGGGACCGGCCCAAGTGCTGCGCCTGCAGGACAGCCGTCCGCCCGCACTGGCAGCAGCGTTGCGGCAGGTGCTGGGCGGCGCGCCGCGTCCGGTGCTGCTGGGCGGCACTGCCCTGGCGCCGCCGCATCCGGTTCCGGTACGGCCGGCCGGGCTGCCGGTGGCAAAAACAGTGTTGGACGGTATGCCGGTTCACGCGCTGCCAGGGCTGAGCCAGGCCGCACCCTGCGGGTTGATGCAGGGCGCTGCGGCTGCGGTCAGCGGCTTCTTGCGGCTGAACCCGGATTGGGACGGGGTGATCTGCCTGCCGGGCATGGTGACCCATTGGGTGCAGATCAGCGCCCGGGAAGCTGTCAGTTTTCAAAGTGCTTTGACCGCCCAGCTGGCACAGGTTGCGATACAGGGCATGGCACTGGAGGCGGCAGGCGCCTGGGACAAGGCAGTATTAGCAGAGGCGGTGGCAGACGGCATTGCCAAACCCGAGCAGCTGGCAGCGCGGCTGGCTTCGGTTCAGGCGGCTGCGGCGTTGGGACAGCTGCCCGCTGAAGCTGCGCGGGCGCAGATCTGGGGTTATTTTCTGGGCGCCGAACTGGCGGCTGCCCGGCCTTACTGGCTGGGCCAGAACCTGGCCTTGATCGCCGACCCGTCTCTGCAGGCTTTCTATGCCGCGGCATTGGACGCGCAAGCACTGCCGGTCACCTTGGCGGATCCTGGCCGCATGACGCTGCAAGGGCTGATCGGCGCCTGGCCAGGTTAGGTGTACCGCCTGCCAGCCTTCGCTGCCCTGGCAGTCCGCCAGCGGGACCGCATCATAAGGGCCGCAAACCAAGGTGTTTCAAGGTCATCCGAAGTGCTCCCGCGCCTGCAGGTGTCCCGGCTGTGCCGGGGCCCCTTGGCAGCCTTGGGCGTGGCGCCGCACAAAGTGCGGCGCCACGCCCAACGGGCACAGGCTTTCCGTCAGGAAGGCCGAAGCCGGGCGGGAGCGCTCCGCGGATGCCGGGACATTTCAAGTTTCTGTCTTGTAACGAATTCCCTTGCCGGGCGGAGTTTCCGGCGGGCCTGCAAAACACTGGGCGATGTTCATCCAGCTGACGGCAGTTTCACCTGACAGCTGCAGCCCGCTGTCTGCAATGCTGCGCACCTGCGTGACCACCTGGGCAAATTCCACCGCCGAGCCTTTGATAAATTCCCTGTCCTGCGGCGCGTTCCAGTCCCAGACTGCTCCGGACGGCCCGGTCAGCTGCACATACGGCGCAGGCTCCGGCACCGCCAGCCCGCGGTTGCGGAAACTCCAGCCGTAGGTCGCCACGCCCAGATGCGCGATGTTGCGGATGCGGTCCTGCTCTTGCCGCTCCAGCCCTAAAAGATCGAACACTTCCTGGCCATGCGCCCAGGTCTCCATCTGCCGGGCAGTGACCGAACTGAGCGCGCTCATGTCCGGTCCGATCCATTTCAACCGCTGTTTTGGATCCGCCTTGGCAAAGGCATCGGCGCAGGACTCCGCCCCGAGCCGCCAAGCTTCATACAGTGCCCGGCCTGACAGGCCGTTCAACCAGGGAAATTGACAGTCCAGGATGGGTTTGCCCGCCTGCATGTGCCGCAGCACCGGGGCGATGAAGGCGGCAAATGCCTCATCTCCTTGCAACGCTGCTTCTGCCGCGGCGTTGAATAGATGCAGATGCCCCAGCACGTGATCAATGGTCCAACCCTTGAACTGGGTCGCACGGTGGAACTCCGCCTCTGGCAGATCCTCCAGAATGGCCGCCAAGGCGCGGCTTTCGGCACGGAAATCTTCGGCCTGCTGCATATCTGTTCCCCGGTTGTGTCCGGCCGCAGACTAGCGGCCAGGCCATCAGGCCAGAACCCTGGACCGCACGTCACAAACGGAAGAAAGGCGTTCAAACCCCGGATATTGACTGGAACGCGCGCCCGGCAGCCTCGAAGTTGCGGCAGAGCGGCGCGGTAAGCTTGGACTGCGCGGCATAGTAGGCACCGGTGCGACACAGCTGCGCGGCAAACTCCGGGTGCACCCCGGCGTCATCAAACTTGCGCACCCGCTCCTGGCTAAGCCAGCCACGGCTCTTGACCTCTTTCTGGATCAGCTCCAGCCGCTGGATGCAATGCAAGGCGGTATAGGCCGAGAGATACTCAAGATAAGCGCCGATTTCATGGCCGCAGCCAGGGTCAAAAGTCTCAATCATCACATCGGCCATTTGATCGGGGGCGATGGGCCAGGTCTCATCGCCGATCAGCCAGGCGAAATCCTCGGCCCCGTGGCGCAGGCCCGCATATTCGAAATCAAACCAGCGCACAAACCCGTCGTCCCCGATCGCGGCATTGCCTGCACGGCAATCCCATTTCAGAAACTGAACTCCGGGCTGCTCCATGAATTCGGCGACTGCCGGATAGTCGAATGAAGCGGGGATGCCCATGGAATAGGCTTCCAGTGCGCCGGCTGAGCTGACAAAATTGCGGATCCAGCTGCGGTTGGCGCCAAGATGCGGCAGGACGCTGTGCAGTTCGGTTTTGCGGGCGGCTGCCTGGATGCGGAAGATTGCGGCGCAGGCCTCTGCCGCCAGTTCCAGCTGGTCGCCCGGCGCATGTTCGATAATCTCTTCGCTGAGCCGGACCTGACCGGTGTCTGATTGAAACAGCACATCGTTGTGAACGCCCAGCACCTGCGGAATGTCATCGCAATGGGGCGCCAGCTGCTCAAGCACAAAGGCCTCCAGATGGGTGCGGCGGAAGTTGGCGCGCAGGGTGGCGATCACGGTGCGATCCTTGAAATGCAGCCGCAAGGAGGACCGCGACTTCCCCCCCGGCGCCGAAACTTCCCGCGGCTCTTCGCCCAGAACCTCCCAGGCCGCCCCCGCAATATATGCTGAGCGTTCGTCAAATCTGCCATCAGCCATTCCTGGCACCCTATCCCAGCCTGCCGCCCGAAACCGGTGCGGATTCCATTTTGTGAGTTAACACCCTGGCGGCAAAAGGCGGCGCTTTTCGGGACAGATTTGGGCAATTGCCGCGCTCCACTGGCTGATTCGGACGGCAGCACCCGGGGTGCACGGGTCAATTGGAGGTCGTAACAAAACAATGACGCCTCCATCGGGCCATTTGTTTCCGCACCCGGCCTCCTTCGTTGAAATATTGACTAAAATGCGGTGGAAGTTTGGCCCCTCCGGCCCGTTTTCCTACTCTCGTTCAATGCGCGTTTGCGGCTGGCGGAAAGCTGCAGCGCCACTGTGATTCAAGATTTTTCTGGGGGTAAAAAAACATGGGCCGGGGACATTTTTCATATGGCTGGGGGCGCGGGAATGCGTCCTGGGGCGGCAAGCAGGCTTGCGGCGGCAACAGCTATTACAACGGCGGCGTGCAAGGCGGGCATTTCGGCCGCTGGTACGACAGCACCCTGTCTGACCGCTATGGCTGGAAGGGCAAGGGCAGCAAATCCTGGTGGCAAAACAAGGGCCAGGACGGAACCGGAGGCACTAAAGGGTCCAGCGGCACGAAAGGGTCCGGCGGCACAAAGGGATCTGGCGGCTCCTATGGGTCTGGCGGCTCCAATGGGTCCGGTGGCACAAAAGGATCGGGCGGTACAAAAGGATCGGGCGGCACAAAAGGCTGTGGTGGATCCAAGGGCTGGGGCGGCAGGGGCCATCACGGCAAGAAACACTGGTGGCACCGCGAAGAAGACGATTGGAACAGCAATGGAAGCGGAGGATCGGGCGGCACCGGAGGTTCCGGTGGATCCGGCGGCACGCATGGGTGCGGCACCGGCACCAAGGGCACAGGCGGTTCGGGTACGGGCGGTTCGGGTACGGGCGGTTCGGGTACGGGCGGCACCAATGGGACTGGCGGGACCAAGGCAACAGGCGGGACCAAGGGCACCGGAGATGGCGGCGGCAATGGCGGCGGCGATACCGGCAAAACCTCGGTCACGTTTGAGATCGGCGGCAATGGCGACCCCGGCGTCTCGGTCGAGGTGCTGCAGACTCCGCAAGGGCAGCTGTTTATCAAGATGGAACCAACGTCCTGGGATGGCGAAGTTGCCGATATCGACGGGCTGTTCTTCAACATGGCGGAAGACTCCAGCGTCGACGGTCTGAATTTCTTTCCGGATGAAAATGCGCTGCCAGTCACCGGCCACGCGGCCAGTGCCAACGCCGTCAATGCGCTGGACACCGGCACCACCGTGCCCGGCAATTTTGACGGCATGGTGCAATTCGGCCAAGCGCCGGACAGCACCGATGGCACCGTCACCAATGCCAACTTCACCCTGTGGTCCGATGCCGGGCTGACGCTTGACGATATCGACCTTAGCAGCATGTCGCTGGTGGTCAGCAACCCGGACGGCTCGCAGCAAGTTCTGGAGGGCGGCTATGATCCGGCAGCTGCGGCCAGCAGCGGTGCATCTTATGCCAATGGCGGGGTGACCGGGGACGGGCTGAGCAATTGGTATGACGCCAATCTGGCCGACCAGTTTCAGGGCAGCAGCGAACCCGGCACCGAGGATATCATGGCACTGATGAACCAACCGGTGGGCGGCACCATGCCCGGCAGCGGAACCGAGGGCGGTGCCGAAGATCTATATGAGATCGCCTGAGCCGGCCTGACCTTTTCCACACATCCAGCAGGAGGGCGCAGCAGGGCGCCCTCTTAACGTTTAATGCATTGTCAGGGCAGCGGATCCGTCTTGAACAAGCGGATTTTCAAGCCGCCATGCGCCACAGGAGCGCCAAAGGGCAGGAACGGCAGGTTTGCAGCCTTGGCCAGCCCGGTTTCCGAGGTGACAATGCCGACGCGCCAGCCGGAGAACCGCTCCTTCAGCACCTGCCCCAAGGCGCCGTACAGCGCAAACAGCAGCTTTTTGTTGCCGATCCGCGCGCCATAAGGCGGGTTGACGATGACCAGGCCGGGCGGGCCGTCCGGGCGCTGCAGATCACTGACTGCGGCTTGGGCAAAACGGGTGCAATCCGCCACGCTGGCGCGGTCCGCATTGGCCGCGGCCATCTCAACCGCGCCTTCGTTGCGGTCGGAGCCGTGGAACAGCAGATCTGTTTCGCGGGCCTCACCTTGCTGTTTCAGCGCGGCCCAGGCCTCGGCATCAAATGTGGCCAGTTTTTCAAAGGCAAAGCTGCGGCTGCGGCCGGGCAACAGGCCCTTGGCGATCTCTGCCGCCTCGATCACAAAGGTGCCGGAGCCGCACATCGGGTCCACCACCGGCTCAGCCCCGTCATAGCCGCATTCACGCAGGAACATCGCCGCAAGGTTTTCGCGCATCGGCGCCTTGCCGACAGCGGATTTGTGGCCGCGCTTGTGCAGGCCCTCGCCCGAGGTGTCGACACTGAAGACGCAGAGGTTGTCCTCGATCCGCAGCTTCACGGTCAGTTCCGCGTCCTTGGTCACTGGCGCACCAAGGGTTTCCGCGATGGCCTTTTCCACCCGCTGGGCGGCGGCGCCGGCGTGGTAGATCTTGGACTTTTTGTTGGTCGCGACCTCAACCTTGACCGGCACATCCGGGCGCAGCACGTCGCCCCAGGGAAATTTGCGCGACCGTTTGTCGAGCTGGGCCAAGTGGAAGGCGCGGAATTCACCGATCCGCGCCAGCACCCGCGCGGCGCCGCGCACCGACAGGTTGGCGCGCCAGACATCCGCCCAGTCGCCCTGCACCGTGACCCCGCCCGGCACTGCCTTGGGCGCGGCAAATCCCAGCTCCTTGGCCTCGGCCAGCAGCGCCTGTTCCAGTCCCGGCGGTGCGGTCAGGAAGATCTCAAATGTGCTTTCTTGCGTCATGCCGCCTCCTTAGCTGCAAAGCCTGCGCACGGCGACTGTTTTTTCCGCAACCGCATAAGCGGAAAGTACCGTGGCGTCACAACCGTTGATGCTGCAATGCGGCATTGTATTTGCCCACCTTTCCCGACCGGATGGAGTTGTAAATTTCAATAAAAACAGATGCATACGCATTACTAAAAAATTAGTTTGACAAGATATTCCAACCTATGAAAGCTCTATAGCAGTCAGGTGCAGATCACGCACAACTGGCCTTAAGCGACTTTCAGGGAGGAAAAGATGCGTAAGTATCTTTTGTCCGCAGCCGCCGTTTGCGCGATGGTTGCCGGATCAAATGGCTATGCCGACGAAATGGCGGCCAAAAAATGGATTGATGAAGAATTCCAGCCATCGGTGCTAACCAAGGATGAACAGCTGTCTGAGATGCAGTGGTTCATTCAGGCAGCCCAGCCGTTCAGCGGCATGGAAATCAACGTGCTGTCGGAAGGCATCCCGACGCATTCCTACGAATCCGAAGTGCTGACCAAAGCCTTTGAGGAAATCACCGGCATCAAGGTGAACCACCAGATCCTCGGCGAGGGCGAAGTGGTTCAGGCTGTTCAGACCCAGATGCAGACCAAGCGGAATCTCTATGACGCCTATGTCAATGACTCCGACCTGATCGGCACTCATTCGCGTCTGCAGCTGGCCTATAACCTGACCGACATGATGGCAGGCGATTTCAAGGACGTGACCAACCCGGATCTGGACCTGGATGACTTCATGGGCACCCAGTTCACCACCGGCCCGGATGGCGACCTGTACCAGATGCCTGACCAGCAGTTTGCGAACCTTTACTGGTTCCGCAAAGACTGGTTCGACCGCGAAGACCTGCAGGCCGCGTTCAAGGAAAAATACGGCTATGACCTGGGTGTGCCGGTCAACTGGTCCGCCTATGAGGACATCGCCGAGTTCTTCAGCACGCAGGTGAAGGAAATCGACGGCACCGCGATCTATGGCCACATGGATTACGGCAAGCGCGCGCCTGACCTTGGCTGGCGGATGACCGATGCCTGGCTGTCAATGGCCGGTGCCGGATCGAAGGGTGAGCCGAACGGTGTGCCGATCGACGAATGGGGCATCCGCATGGAAGCCGGTACCTGCAACCCGCAGGGCGCCAGCGTCAGCCGCGGCGGTGCTGCCAACGGCCCGGCAGCGGTCTATGCGATCCGCAAGTGGGACGAATGGCTGCGCAAATACGCGCCTCCGGGTGCGGCGTCTTATGACTTCTACCAGTCGCTGCCGGCTCTGGCACAGGGCAACGTGGCGCAGCAGATCTTCTGGTACACTGCGTTCACCGCCGACATGGTGAAACCGCAGTCCGAAGGCAACAACACCGTTGACGAGAGCGGCACCCCGCTGTGGCGGATGGCGCCGAGCCCGCATGGCCCCTATTGGGAAGAAGGCCAGAAGGTCGGCTATCAGGACGTGGGGTCCTGGACCTTCCTGAAGTCCACGCCCGTCGACCGTGCGCAGGCGGCCTGGCTTTATGCCCAGTTCGTGGTGTCGAAAACCGTGGACGTGAAGAAATCGCATGTGGGTCTGACCTTCATCCGCGATAGTTCGATCAACCACGAAAGCTTCACCGAGCGTGCACCGAAACTGGGCGGCCTGGTCGAGTTCTACCGCTCGCCCGACCGTGTGGCATGGTCGCCGACCGGCGTGAACGTGCCTGACTATCCGAAGCTGGCCCAGATCTGGTGGCAGCAGATCGGTGACGTCAACTCTGGCGCCTTCACCCCGCAGGAAGCGATGAACCGTCTGGCCGAGGAAATGGACATCACCATGGCCCGGATGCAGCGTGCGGACGAGCAGGCCAGCGTCTATGGCGGCTGCGGCCCGCGCCTGAACGAAGAGAAAGACGCGGAGTGGTGGTACGCCAATGGCGGCGCCAAGCCGCCGCTGGAGAACGAGAAACCCGCAGGCCAGACCGTCAACTATGACGAGCTAGTGGCCCGCTGGGCGACTGAGTAAGCCTCTCCTCCCGGTCCGGCCAGGCTCCCCATCGCCCGGCCGGGCTGAACCCAGGCCCCGGAGACACTTTCCCGTCTTCGGGGCCTTCTTCCCCAAAAGACTGCGCGCCCCTGCCCCCATTTGCACCTGGGCGCAAACCGGCCGCCTGCCAGAAAGTCAAAGCAAGATGGCACTCGAACTTAAGGGTGTGACCAAGCGCGTCGGCGCCATTCAGCACATCAAGGACACCTCGCTGGTGCTGGAACCCGGTCATTTTAACGTTCTCCTCGGCGCCACCGGCTCCGGAAAGACTTCACTGATCAAACTGATGGCGGGCCTCGACCCGATGGCCAGCGGACAGGTGATAATGGACGGCGAGGATGTCAGCCGTCTTAGCACCCAGAAACGCAACATCAGCCTGGTGCATCAGTTCTTCATCAACTACCCGCATATGACGGTGTATGAGAACATCGCCTCGCCCCTCAAGGTGGCCGGTATGGCCAAGTCGGAAGTTGCCGGCCGGGTTGAGGAAGCCGCAGACATTCTGCAGCTGAAGCCGATGCTGCACCGCCGCCCGCATGAGCTGTCGGGCGGCCAGCAGCAGCGCTGCGCGCTGGCCCGTGCGATTGCCAAGGAAAGCCGCGCGGTGTTCCTGGATGAGCCGCTGGCCAATCTCGACTACAAACTGCGCGAGGAGCTGCGCGACCAGCTGCCCGAGCTGTTTGCCGGCCGCGGCGCCGTGGTGGTCTATGCCACTTCGGAACCGGAAGAGGCGCTGCTTTTGGGGGGCAAGACCGCGCTGATGCGCGACGGCCGCGTCACCCAGTTCGGCCCCACCGCCGAGATCTACCGCAACCCCGGCAATGTCGATGCGGCGCGGGTGTTCTCCGACCCGCCGATCAACACCGCCGAGATCATCAAGCAGGGCAGCATGGCCCGCCTCGGTGCAGGCGTCACCTGGGAACTGAACGGCAATGCAGCGAACCTTAGCGATGGCACCTACACCATCGCGATCCGCCCGCATCACGTGCTGCCTGTGGCGAAAAACGGCGCCCAGGTGCAGCTGTCGGGCCAAGTACAGGTAACCGAGCTGTCCGGCTCTGAAAGCTCGGCCCATTTCGACATGGGCACCGGATCGGACACAGGCAGCTGGGTCTCACTGGCCCACGGCGTTCACCCCTACCGCGTGGGTGAGTTGCACGATTTTTACATGGACCCCGCGCAGGCTTACTACTTTGCCCCTGACGGCAGCCGCGCGGCGTGAGGCATCAATGGCTAAAATAACACTCTCAAAACTGCGCCACAGCTATCTTTCAACGCCAAAGTCCGACTCGGACTATGCGCTGAAGGAAATCGATCTGGATTGGAACGATGGCGGCGCCTATGCGCTGCTGGGTCCGTCGGGCTGCGGCAAATCCACCTTGCTCAACATCATCTCGGGCCTGCTGGTGCCCTCCGAGGGCCAGATCCTGTTTGACGGCAACGACGTGACAGCCCTGCCCCCGGACCAGCGCAACATCGCGCAGGTGTTCCAGTTCCCGGTGATCTACGACACCATGACGGTCTACGACAATCTGGCCTTCCCGCTGCGCAACCGCGGCCGGGATGAGGCCACCGTGCACCAGCGGGTAATGGCGATTGCCGAGATGCTGGAAGTCACCGAAATGCTGGAGCAGAAGGCGGCCGGCCTGTCGCCCGATAACAAGCAGAAGATTTCGATGGGCCGCGGATTGGTGCGCGAAGACGTCAACGTGGTGATGTTCGACGAACCGCTCACCGTGATCGACCCGCATCTGAAGTGGAAGTTGCGCTCCAAGCTGAAAGAGCTGCACCAGCGGGTGAAGGCGACGATGATCTACGTCACCCACGACCAGACCGAGGCGCTGACTTTCGCCGATCAGGTAGTGGTGATGCAGCTGGGCGAGGTGGTGCAGATCGGCACCCCCGTCGAGCTGTTCGAGCGCCCCGCCCATACATTCGTAGGTCACTTCATCGGCTCGCCAGGGATGAACATCCTGCCCTGCGAGCTGCAGAATGGCGCAGCGATGTTTGCCGGTAAGGCCGTAGCGCTGGAAGGCCCTGTTCAGGGCGCCGCGAACGGCAAGACAGAAATCGGCATCCGTCCGGAGTTTGTCGCGCTGTCAGACCACGGCCTGCCCGCCACGGTCACCAAAGTTTCCGACGTGGGCCGCCATACGGTGGTGGAATGCGAGGCCGGCGGCCAGCGCGTCAATGCCGTTGTCGAAGCCAACGCCCCGGCCAAGGGCAGCGCCGTGCACCTCGCCTTTCGCCAGGACATGACCCGGCTTTACGTGGATGGCTGGCTTGCCACCTCCCCCGCTGCAGACGAACAAGGAGCAGCCTGATGAAAACCGAAAACCAGAAAGCCTGGTTCTTTGTGCTGCCGGTGCTGCTGCTGGTCGCCTTCAACGCGCTTATTCCGATGATGACGGTGGTCAACTATTCGGTGCAGGAAACCTTTGGCGACAACGTGTTCTTCTGGCAGGGGCTGGACTGGTTCCAGCAGATCCTGCGCTCGGACCGCTTCCACGCAGCGCTTGGCCGCCAGTTCATGTTCACCTTCCTGATCCTGATCATCGAAGTGCCGCTGGGCATCGCCATTGCCCTGTCGATGCCGCGCAGCGGCTTTTGGGTGCCGGTCTGCCTGGTTCTGATGGCGCTGCCGATGCTGATCCCGTGGAACGTGGTTGGCGCGATGTGGAACATCTTCACCCTGCCCGACATCGGCCTGCTGGGGTACTTTTTGAACCACACGCTGGGCATCAACTATGACATGACACAGGATCCCATTGCGGCCTGGGTCACCATTGTCACCATGGATGTCTGGCATTGGACCTCGCTGGTGGTGCTGCTGTCCTACGCGGGCCTGGTCTCCATCCCCGACGCCTATTACCAGGCGGCCAAGATCGACGGTGCCTCCAACTGGGCGGTGTTCCGGTTCATCCAGCTGCCGAAGATGAAGACGGTGCTGACCATCGCCATCCTGTTGCGCTTCATGGACAGCTTCAACATCTACACCGAGCCGTTTGTCCTCACCGGCGGCGGCCCCGGCAACTCGACCACGCTGCTGTCCATCGATCTGGTGAAAATCGCGCTTGGCCAGTTCGACCTCGGCCCCGCAGCCGCCATGTCGCTCATCTATTTCGCAATCACGCTCCTGGTCTCCTGGCTGTTCTATACGCTGATGACCAAGGACGATCTGAACTAAAGGAGGGGAACATGCAGAAACGATCCATCGTCCCCATTATCTATATCCTGTTCCTCATGCTGCCGATCTATTGGCTGGTCGCAATGAGCTTCAAGACCACTAACGAAATCCTGTCGGGCTTCTCGCTGTTCCCGCAGACCTTCACGCTGGAGAATTACGCGACCATCTTCACCGATCCCAGCTGGTACTGGGGCTACATCAACTCGATCCTGTACGTCACGATCAACACAGGTATCTCGATCGCGGTGGCGCTGCCTGCGGCTTATGCCTTCAGCCGCTACCGGTTCCTGGGCGACAAGCAGCTGTTCTTCTGGCTTTTGACCAACCGGATGGCACCGGCGGCGGTGTTTGCCCTGCCGTTCTTCCAGCTCTACTCCGCCGTTGAACTGTTCGACACCCATCTGGCAGTGGCGCTGGCGCATTGCCTGTTCAACATCCCGCTGGCGGTCTGGATCCTTGAAGGCTTCATGGGCGGCATCCCCAAGGAATTGGACGAGACCGCCTTTGTCGACGGCTATTCCTTCCCGCGCTTCTTTGCGACGATCTTCATCCCGTCGATCAAGGCTGGCGTAGGTGTGGCGGCATTCTTCTGCTTCATGTTCTCCTGGGTGGAGCTGCTCTTGGCCAAAACCCTGACCGCCGTCGCCGCAAAACCGATCGCCGCCACCATGACCAAAACTGCGTCCTCCGCGGGCTATGAACTGGGCCTCTTGGCGGCTGCGGGAACTCTGACAATCATTCCGGGCGCCATCGTGATCTGGTTTGTCCGCAACTACATCGCGAAGGGTTTCGCGATGGGGAGGGTGTAATGTTTTCATGGATGGCCTGGACCTGGCCCACAGCCCTGCTGTTCATCGGCATCTTCAGCGCCATCGGCGTGCTGATTGCGGTGGAAATCCGACACCCCGGCGGCGCGGCCCGCAAGGGCGTGCTTGGCCTCACCACCACCCGCGGCGACCGGCTGTTCATCAGCCTCCTAGGCACCTCCTATATCTTCCTGGCCTGGCTGGGCCTGGTGGGAATGCCGCTTTGGTGGCCCTTGGGGCTGGCAATCGCCTGGGGCGTCTTCTGCTTCTGGAAGGTCTGACACCTGCGGGTCAGTTCTGATACTGCCCCTGCGGGTCAAGGAGGCCGAAGGCCCCGCGCAGCGGCTTGTCCTTGACGCGCGAGACTTAAAAAAATTGAGACAGGCCTTGAAGGCAAACCTGCCCTTCAAGGCCTTCTCAGCCAAACCCTCGAACCGATGCGCCAGGCACCGCCCGAAAGACTAGCCCATCACCCCGCAACCTGCTGAGACGACTCGCGCGGCAGCGCTCAATTTGACAACAAACGCCCCAGCCGCCGCACGTCTCCTAAAAAAATAGTTTTCACCAGCCTCCCCTTCCCCTAGCATGACTGGAACCAACAAATGAGCCGGACAGCCGAGGCAATGCGCAAGAAACACGACAATTCCCTGCTGACCGAAGTGGAGCTGGAGTTCATGACCGCCGTCTGGGACATGGGCGGCGGCACTGTGCGCGACATTCTGGCCAAGCTGAACAAGGTGCAGGAACGCGCCTATACCTCGGTGGCCACGGTTCTGAAGATCATGGAGCAAAAGGGCTTCCTCACCAGCGAGCGCAAGGACCGCTCTTTGGTTTACCGCCCCGTCGTTCCCAAGGCAGAGTATCAGAAAACATCTCTGAAAAACCTTTCGAGCAAGCTTTTCAACGGCGCGCCCGCCGCATTGGTGGCGCGGCTGGTCGATGATGAGGATGTGACCGACGAGATGCTCGAGGAGATGCGGGCGCTCTTGGAGGAAAGGCTGGGGGACAATGCCAACTGATGCTCTGCTGAATGCCTATTTTGACCTGAATATCCTGCTGCTGGCAGGGGCTGCGTTGTGGCTCTTAGCCCGCAAGCTGCTGGCGCGCAGCAAACTTGGCCGCGCTTACCGGCCGCAATTGCGGTTGCTGAACGGAATGACAGTGCTGCTGGCCGCGACGCCAGTGCTGATCATTGCCTTCACGCATTTCGTCACCCCCCATCCGCCGAATTTCTCCGACATGCTGGTCTCGCAGTATTTGCAGGGCAATGTCAGCATGAGCGCAGGCACGTTTGAGTCGCTTCTGGGCTTGCGTGAGGATGCCATGCGCGGCCTCACCAGCCTGCAGCCGTTTTGGGCCCAGGCCCTGTCCGCCGCGTTTGCAGCCGGAGCGCTGATCTGCCTCGCCCATGTGGCCGTTTCCATCTTCCGCCTGCGCCAGAACCTGGGCTGCGCCTTTGTCTGGAAACGGATCGGCCGGGTGCAGCTGATGGTCTCCGACACAGTCCGCGTTGCCTATTCCACCCGCGGTCTGTTTTGCCGCTATGTGGTGCTGCCTTCGGCTCTGCTGAGCGATCCGCGCGATCTGCGCCTGACCGTTGCGCATGAGCTGCAGCACTTCCGCCAGCGGGATATCGAATGCGAGTTCCTGCTGGAGATGCTGCGCCCGCTGCTGTTCTGGAATCCGGCATTTTATCTGTGGCGGCGCGAGGTGCGGCTGCTGCGCGAGTTTGCCTGCGATCAGGCGCTGATGGCGCGGCCCCGGTTTGAGGTACGCGCTTATTGCGAGTGCCTGATCCGCGCCTGCGCCCATGCCGCCCGCGGCCCGGCCCTGTTTACCCGCCGCAGCCCGGCAGTGGCCCTGGTCGACCGCCGCGAAACCCGCCGCGGCGCCTCGCTGCAACGCCGTATCATTGCGGTTACTGCCGCTCAGCCGCAGGGGCAAAACTCGCTGGGCTGGGGGCTGGTGTACCTGACCATGGCCGGGGCGGTGCTGGCCACAGCCATGCTGCTGCAGCGTCCCAGCGACTGGAGCCATGACCGCATCATGCTGTCGACCATCGTCAACCTGGAACGCATGGCCAGCCGCAGCACATCACCTGCACTTGCCGTCAGCGCGCTGAACGGCGGTTTTGCTGTCCCCGCCCAGTAAGCAGCCGGTTTCCGGTTCCGGCCAGCTACAGCCGTCCAACTTTTCAGAAATGCACTGCCTGTTCGGCAATTGGTGCCCGGCCACGGTTGCTTGGCGCCCCCCGTCCCAGACAGGGAACGGCAGTTGCCCGCTCTTAGATTTCAAGACGCGAACAGGCATCACAGCCGGCACAGGCAGATTTCTGCAGGACCGGCCCCGGCGCTTGAGCGGAGAAAGGACCAGGAACAATCCAGGGCGGCAAAGCGCCTAAGGCACAGGCTTGTTCAGGCAGTCCGGCGCCGGAAATTGCGCCTATGGCTCAAGGGGATAGAACCTGGCCCTGCGGCAGCCTAGCTCTATGCCACGGCACACGGAACACCGTGGCCGCTGGTAACGAACCAAACAAACGAATGGAGTGTCTCACATGAAAAAATTCGCACTGACCGCCGCCGCCTTTGCTGTTCTGACCGCTGCGCCGCTGGCCGCAATGGAATCCATCACCGAGGCCGACGTGGACGGCAATGGCACCTATTCGCTGGAAGAGCTGCAGGTGGCGTTTCCTGATCTGACTGCAGAAACCTTTGCCACCATCGACGCCAATGCCGATGGCGAGGCTGACCTGGCCGAGGTGAAGGCAGCGGCGGATGCCGGCCTGCTGGCAGCGGCCGGCTGAACCCGCGGCAAGGCGGCTCTCCCCCCGAAACCGGGCCGCCTTGCCACTTTGTGTCTCCCCCACTGTTAAATGGTGACACGGCCCCGCGTTGCGGGGCCTTTTACGTGGGATAATGCTGCTTAGCCTTTTTCAGCCTGTTGCATCAGGCGGGCAATGTGGCGGGCGAAGATAAATGTGGCGGGCAGGCCCAGCAGCAGCCCCCAGGCGACCGCTTCATAGGGGCTGAGCACCCGCCAGCCGATCCAGCTGCCTATCAGAGAAGCAAAAAAGATGTTGACTGCCGCTGCACCCGCGCCGAACGGGTAAAGCGCTGCCAGCAGCCGCCAGGAGGGCTGCGGTGTCATCGCCGGCTCACCAGGTATTGCACCACGCCAAGGCAGATGATCAGTGCGATGGAAGCGGCCAGGAACCAGAATTCCGCCATTTCTGTCTGCGGCTGCGGGATCGGGCGCTCGAAACCGGCGGCAAAGGCGCTGGAAGGGGCCAGCAGGGCGAGGGAAAAGAAGCGTTTCATCTCAGTGCTCCGTGGTCAGGGATTGATAGATTTCCGGCAAGGCGCGCGGCAGCCGGGCCGGGTCGGGCAGCAGGGTGAAACCGGCGCGGCCAAAGATGCGGGCAAACCAGTCCTGCCCGTCAGCGTCGATCACCACGCCATGCACCGACTGGCCCAAGGCGCGGGCTTCGCGCACGGCCATGCGGCTGTCCTCGATGCCGTGCACGCCTTCGTAGTGGTCCAGGTCGTTGGGCTTGCCGTCGGTTATTACCAGCAGCAGACGGTGTTCGGCGCCTTCTTCGGCCAATTGGGCCGAAGCGTGCCGGATGGCGGCGCCAAGCCTTGTGTAATGGCCGGGTTTGAAGCCGCCGATGCGGGCGGTTACCGCCTCGGACATCGGATCCTCGAACCCTTTGGCGCGGGTCAGGAACACCCGGTCACGGCGCAGGGAGGAAAACCCCCAGATGCCCAGCCGGTCGCCCGCAGTGGCAATACCGCCTGCCAGGGCAGCAAGGGATTCCCGCGCCGTCTCAATCACCGGGCGGTCGCCGACCGTGGCCTCGGTGGATCGCGAGCAGTCCATCAGCACCGCCACGCTCAGGTCGCGCGCCATCGGGCGGCTGGCCTGCCAGACCCGGTCGCTGCCCTGCTGGCCGCAGGCGAGGTCGACGTGGGATTTCACCACCGCCTCAAGGTCCAGCTCATCGCCGTCCAATTGCCGGGGCAGCATCACCCGGCGCGGGTGCAACGGCGCGAACTGGCGGCGCACGCGGGCGACAAGTTTGGGGTCAGGCTGGAAGCTGTCAGCGGGCTTGCCTTCGGCCTCCAGCACACGGGTGTGATCGGGCATGTGTTTGCCCAAGCGATGGTTCCATTCAGGATAGGTGAACTGCCCCGCCAGCCGTTCGTGTTCGGCGTCCTGCGGCGACAGGTCCAGCGAGATCCGCAACCGCGAGGCCGCGCGTTTCATATGCTGCGAGAGGGTGAGGTTATCCTGATCCTCTGCCGCTTTTTGGGCGTTCTCGTTGTCGTCATCATCCACCATGCGGTTGATGTTCAGGCTTTCGGCCCAGGACAGGATGGATTCAAACCGGTGGACGATGAAACTGTCTTTGCGGGTGGTCTGGTCCTGATCCTGGCGCTTGGCCGTTTTGCGCGTGGACACCGCGAGGCCGGGGGTTTTCATCTCTTCCGCCTCAGGCGCTGCCCCCCTGCCCGCCTGCGGCACTGGCAGGCGCAGCCAGAACGGCACCGGCTGATAGGTCCGGTAACCGCGCGGTTCGGTGCAAGTGCAGGGTTCGGCGATCCGGCAGTCGGAACCGATCTGGTCCAGCACCATCCGCTCAATCCTCGCCTCGGCCCGGGGCAGGCCGCTGCGTTTGCGGGTTTCGGCGGTATGGGCGCAGAACGCGCCATAGGCCGACCGCAGCCCCGGACAGGCGGCAAACACCTGATCGGCCGCGCGGGCATTGGCCGCGATCTCCAGCTGGTCGGCCTGATAGCGGTCCTCGTTGCGTTCCGGCAGGTCTATCGTGGCGGCCATCGCCGCCAGCCACAGATAAGCCTTGCGGTTCAGCGCGCGGCTGGGGAAGGCAGCCATTTCCGGCGGCAGGCGCAGGCGCTCGCCGTCGAAGCTGGCCATATGCGTCATCTCCCGCGGGGTGCCGATGCGGCGCAGCCGGTCCGGACGGTGGTCCGACAGAACCGAGGGCGCCGGTTGGATTTCCACGCCCCCGGCCCCGCCCAGCGCCCGGAACAGCGCTGCCAGGCTGGCGCGCATGTCCTCAAACCGGACGGTGTGTTCCGCTTCGTCCCCGGCGGCGCCGATCCGTGTGGCCATGCCGTGCCACAGGTTGCCAACCGTTTCTTCGGGTTCCAGAAGGTCGAGAGCGTGGATCATGGCATCACCCGTAGACGCTGGCGGCGAGGTCGCGCAGCGCTTGGCTCACGTCTGCCTCGTCGCTGAGGGGTTCGATGATGGCGGCCTCCACCGCGCGCTCCACGCTCATGCCTTTGGCAATCAGCGTCGCGGCATAGATCAGCAGGCGGGTGGAGACCCCTTCCTCCAGATCCATGCCCGACAGCTTGCGGATATGGCCCGCCAGCCGCACCAGCGCGGCAGAGCGGTCCGCGTCCAACCCGCTTTCAGACGCAACCACGGCGGTTTCGGCAGTGGCTTCGGGGAAGTCGAAGCTGATCGACAGGAACCGCTGCCGGGTCGAAGGTTTCAGCTTTTTCAGGATGTTCTGGTAGCCAGGGTTGTAGCTGGCGACCAGCATAAAGGGTTTTGGGGCTGACAGTTCCTCGCCGGTGCGGTCGATCACCAGGCGGCGGCGGTCGTCGGTCAGCGGGTGCAGCACCACGGCCACGTCTTTGCGCGCCTCAACCACTTCATCCAGGTAGCAGATGCCGCCCTCGCGCACGGCGCGGGTCAGCGGCCCGTCAACCCAGACGGTTTCGCCGCCTTTCAGCAGGTAGCGCCCGATCAGATCGGCGGCGGACAGGTCATCGTGGCAGGCAACGGTGTGCAACGGCAGGCCCAGACGGGCTGCCATATGTTCCACGAACCGTGTCTTGCCGCAGCCGGTGGGCCCCTTCAGAAGAAGGGGCAGACCGTTGGCTTGGGCCATCTCGAAGACGGTGCATTCATCGCCTGCGGGACGGTAGAAGGGCACGGAAGGCATGTTCATCGCATTCATGGCTTACTCTCCCGGTACGGCCGCGGGGCCGGGTTTGATGACTTCGCGGCGGACCACGACGGTTGCGTAGATGAACAAGAGCGCGCCCAGGACCACCACGACGCCAGAGCCGAGACGCATCAGGTAGAACAGCCCCAGCTGGTCCTGCACATCCATGTAATAGTCGCCGACGATGCGCTGCATGTGGGTCTGGATGGTGCCGGCAAAGGTCAGCACAAAGGTCATAAAGGCCATGCCGCCGGTCATCAGCCAGAAGGACGCCATGTTCAGCACCTGGTTATAGGGATCGCGGTTGCGCAGATGCGGCATCGCATAGGTGAACATCGCCAGGTTCATCGCCACATAAGCGCCGTAGAAGGCGAGGTGCCCGTGGGCGGCGGTGATCTGGGTGCCATGGGTATAGTAGTTCACCCCGTGCAGCGTGTGCAGGAAACCCCAGACGCCAGCGCCAAAGAAAGCCACGGTCGAAGCCCCCAGCGACCACAGCAGCGCGGCCTTATTCGGGTGGTTCTTGCGGCCTTTCCAGACCATGACGAAGGCAAAGCTCATCATTGCGAAGAACGGGATCACTTCGAGGGTCGAGAAGATCGAGCCGACCCACTGCCAGTAACCCGGTGTGCCGATCCAGAGGAAATGGTGGCCCGTGCCCAGGATGCCGGAGAACAGCGCCAGGGCAACGATGACATAGAGCCATTTTTCGACCACTTCGCGGTCCACACCGGTCAGTTTCAGCATCAGGTAGCCAAGGATCGCGGCCATCACCAGTTCCCAGGTTGCTTCCACCCACAGGTGCACAACAAACCACCAGTACATTTTATCAAGGCTGAGGTTGTCCGGGTTGATAAAGGCAAAGACCCACAACAGCGACAGCAGCCACAGCCCCATCAGCAGGATGTTGGTGATCGCGGTTTTGCGGCCCGCCAGCACGGTCAGCGAGATATTCACTAGGAATATCACCGCCGCAACAAGAATGCCGAACTTGACCCACAGGGGCTGTTCCAGGAACTCCCGCCCGCCGTGGATACCCACGAGGTAGGAGCCCACCGCGCCCAGGGTGCCGACGACAAGAATGGCCAGTTGGATATAGGCCAGCTTGACTGAGAACAGCTCACGCTCGGATTCTTCCGGCACCAGGTAATAGGCAGCACCGAAGAAACCCAGCAGCAGCCAGACGATCAGCGCGTTGGTGTGCAGCATCCGCACGATGTTGAAGGGCAGCAGCTCGCTCAGCGTGTTGGGCCAGACATAAATCCAGCCGGCCAGAAGCCCGCCAAGGACCTGGATTGCAAACAGGCCCATTGCCACCATGAAATAGGCATAGGCCACCTTTTGTGATTGATACTTCATTGTTTCTCTCCCTCAGCCCGCGTCATTCGGAGGCCAGTTCTGGGTATCGGTCTGATCCGCCCAGCGCAGGAATTCAGAAAGGCCGCGCATTTCTTCCTCGGTGATATCGAAATGCGGCATCTGACGGCGGCCCTCGACACCGGACGGCTGGGCTTCCATCCAGCCATTCAGCATTTCATAGGCGTCCTCGGGTTCGTCCAGCACGCCCCAGCGGGTCATCACGTTGCCGACTTCAGGGGCGAAATAGGCGCCCTCGCCATGCAGGGTGTGGCAATTGATGCAGGAGTGACGCTCCCACACATGTTTGCCCAGCCGCACCGCGTCGGTCAGTTCCATGCCAGCAGTGGATGTCTTGACGATGTAGCGGTGGCTGTGCGCGGTCATGGCCACGAACACGACAACGAAGAACAAGGAGCCCCCGTAGAACACGTTCCTGGCCCGCGACTTGGTAAGTATCTCTGACATATCGCGGTCCTGAGTACAGTTGCGGATAGGGTCTGCCTAAACCCGCGCACCGCCGCGTATGTTGTTACAGCGCAAAGACCGGACCCATTGCTGCACGCAAGATGCAAGAAAAGGAGGACACGCCATGCGACGCCCCGATTTCGACAACGCGGATTTGCCCCTGTCAGACCTGTTTCATCACTGGCCCGCCTGCGCGGCTGAGTTCATGCGCCGCAAGATGATCTGCCCCGGCTGCCCGATCGCCCCCTTTCACACGCTGATCGACGCCTGTGAGGAATACGGGTTGGAGGAGATGGATTTTCGGGAGCAGTTGCGGGGGGTGATGGGAGCCAAATAAAACTATTTTCAAGATATTGCTGCTGCTCTCTTGCAATCATGGATCGCATACCCCATCTCGGTCCAGCAAAGCTTCTTCTTAGACCTTCTGTTTCCTAACGGCCCCAGTTGTTCCTATGTCGACACTGGGCCGGGCTATCGCGTGTTGCGGATAGCATTTATTAAGGAGACGACACGATGGCCAATGGCACCGTGAAATGGTTCAACTCGCAAAAAGGTTTTGGTTTCATCGCACCCGAGCAGGGATCGCGGGACATCTTTGTCCACATTTCCGCTTTGGAACGCGCCGGCATCCAGCAGCTTGACGATGGCCAAGCCGTGACTTTCGACATCGAAAGCGGCCGCGACGGACGTGAGTCCGCCAGCAATCTTGCGCTTGCGTAAGCCTTTGCAGGCATGAACTATTGACGGGAGCATTCTTGCGATGCCCCCGTTTCCTGCACCTGCCCTGTTTAACCTGCAGATGCGGTTCTCTTCCAAAAATTACCGAAAGAACAAACTTGATAGAAATCTCTTGGGGTTCTCCCATGACCATTTTCCTGCCCTCGGAAGGCCGGACACAAAAAATCTCGACGATTGAACAAGCCCACTTCTGGCTGCAGAAAGCCTGGCCGGTTTCTGATCAAAACAGAAACATCGCGCTTGAGAAAATCGATGCCGTCATGGACTGTCTCGCCCCCGTCGGCGCCGCACGCGCAGCTTTCCTCTCTGCAGTTGATACAGCTGGGTTTCACCCGGAAACCCTCGCCGCCGCTTAGATCGCCGCGCCTCACGCATCGGTTCCTGCCACAGCAGAGAAACAGCCAAAGCTGAGCGTTCGCCCGCGAGTGTAACCCCTGCCCCGAAATCAAACCAGTAAGAGTGCCAACATGACTAAGCTGAAAATCGAGGGGCTGGGCCTGGCCGGATTATCCCGCAAGGAAACAGCGATCGAAAAGACCTCACGTGCAGCGCGTGAAATCCTCGACGACGAAAACGAGCTTCGGCGCAGAAAAATTGAGCGTCTTAAACGGACCCGGCTTCAATATGAGCACGGTAGTCAGCAGCCCGAAGACACTCAACAATAAAGACACCGGCCAAGAAGGCTCGCGCCTTCTGAACACTGGGCATAGCCCGCCCACAGGGCGGCCAGGGCGGCAATCGCAGCGAAAGGCCTGTGCAGTTTCTGGGTGCAGTTTGCCTGCGCACCAACGAAACCTTCCCCGCTTGGCGTTCCGGCCTCTTGCCCTAAAAGTTACCTGCGCTGCCAGCGGGACACTTCCCGGTCTTTCAGCCGCCCCTACCCCTGCGCGCCGCTCAGGACCACCAGCCGGTGCGGGTCGGTGACAACGATATGCTTGCGGGTGGAATGAACAATGCCGTCCTTCTCCCAGGCCGACAGCAGGCGGCTGACGGTGTGCAGCGTGGTGCCGGTCATCTCGGAGATGTTGCGGCGGGTCACTGGAAAAGCGATCTCGATCCCCTCCTCCACCTTGCGGCCCGACTGGGTCACCATCCGCAACAGCGCCGCCGCCACCCGTTGCTCCACCGCTTGCGTCGCCAGTTCGGTGATCCTTGTCTGCATCTCGCCTAGGCGCTGGCCCAACGTGTTGTAGCTCTCGGTGGCAAAGCCCTGGTACTTGGCGGTGAACTCGCCCCACAGCCGCACCGGCCAGGACAGCGCCAGCGATTCCGATGCCGCCACAGCCGTCGCCGGATAGGTGTCGCGGTTCAGAGCGGGCGCAATGCCGAACAGCTGGCCCGGCGAGATATGCAGCGCGATGATCTGCTCGCCGCCCTCGGTGGTTTTCACAACACGGATGTAGCCGTCCAGCAGCAGGTGGAAGCGGTCGGCGTCATGGCCTTCGTGAAAAACCTCATTGCCCTCGTCATAGCGCTTGGGCAGTGCTTGATTGAGGATCTCACGGATCTGGCCGCGCTCCAGGAGGCTGAAGGGCGGCAGCCCGGTCAGGAGGCTTTCGTCGAGCTTGGACAAGAATGCACCGCAAGTTTGCTGAAGGACAAAGAGATGACCCTGCCGTTATCGCATAGTGACGCCAGAGGAAACAACCGTGCGGGAAAAACGGGAACCCGGAATTGGGGGAGCCTCCCTCCTCCCTGCCCGCCGGTGCTGATCCACGGGGTTCGGCGGAAGATTGCGTCCCTTGCGCTGAACCGGCGGGCGGCACCTGACCAGTGCCGCCCGCCTTTCTTTGATTGGACACTTGGAGGCCGAAATGGCTGCGCGAACCGACTATTCTGGACCCGTCCTTTTTTCCTTTGGCTTCAGGCCGTTCTTTCTTGGGGCCTGCCTGTTTGCCCTGCTGGCGATCCCCGCCTGGCTGCTGATCTGGCAAGGCACGCTGGAGTACAGCGGACCGTTTCTGCCAACCGACTGGCACATTCATGAGATGATCTTTGGCTACGGCGCGGCGGTGGTGGCGGGTTTCCTGTTCACTGCCGTGCCCAACTGGACCGGGCGGATGCCTGCGCGCGGCTGGCCGCTGGCGCTGCTTTCAGGCCTTTGGCTGCTGGGCCGGATCGCCGCTGCCGGCTGGCTGGGGCTGCCGGCGCTTGGGGTGATGGTTGCTGACTGCGCCTTTCTGGCCGCTGTGGTTGTGATGATCGCGCGCGAAATCATCGCGGGTGAGAACTGGCGCAACCTTAAGGTGCTGGTGCCGATCACCCTGCTGGGGGTCGCCAATGCCTGCTTCCATATTGAGGCGATGACCGAGGGGGCGGCTGATATCTCGCGCCGATTGGGAATTGCTGTGCTGATTTTTCTGATCATGCTGATCGGCGGGCGGATCATCCCCAGTTTCACCCGCAATTGGCTGGCCAAGCACGGCGCAGAGAAGATGCCGGTCCCATTCGGCAAATTCGATGCCGTGACCCTCGCGTCGGGTGCTGCCGCTTTGCTCGCCTGGACCGCAGCGCCCTGGGCTGCCGTCAGCGGTGTGCTGCTATTGGCTGCCGGGCTGCTGCACGTTCTGCGATTGGCACGCTGGTGCGGGCTGGCCAGCCTGGGTGAGCCGCTGCTGTTCATGCTGCATGCGGCCTATGCGCTGGTGCCTGCAGGGCTGATTGCCGCCGCGGCAGTGCCATTTGGCTTGCTCGAACCCGCCGCAGCCGCGCATATCCTGGGTATCGGCGCCGTTGGCGGCATGACATTGGCCGTCATGATGCGCGCCACCATGGGCCACAGCGGCCGGCCGCTGGTTGCAGGCCCGGCTCTGACCGCGGCCTTTGCGCTGATCATTGCGTCTGCCGCTTTGCGGGTTGCAGGCAGCACTGAACTGGCCGCGGGCTGGACCGGCATCACTGTTTCCGGAGGTTTATGGACCGCTGGGTTTGCGCTGATGGTGCTGAAAACCGGGCCTTGGCTGGCAACCCGGCGTGCGGGATCAAAGAAAGTGTCAGGAACGCAGGCCGGGCACCGGACCTAGAGCACACGTAAGGCCGCAAAGACTGCAAAGCTTACGCAAATTTAACGGCCTTCTCAGAGAGTGTTATTCCGGGTAACTAGGCTTTGGATAGTGTGGGGAGGTCCTAAATGCAGTGGAAAGCTGCTGCCGCTGCTGTAGTGCCGCTGCTGCTATGGGCCGTCCAGAGCCTGGCGCAACCCGCCGGGCTTGAAGCATTCAAGCGGCCCACCGCCGTGCCATTCCCGGAGGCTGCGCCCTACAGCCGTGAAATTGCCACCTTAGGCAAGATGCTGTTCTTTGATCCGCGCCTGTCCGGCGGCCAGAACATCAGCTGCTCAAGCTGCCACAACCCTTCTTTCGGCTGGGAAACCCCGGTGCCCAAAGCCATTGGCGCTGCAAACAAACCCGTGCGCCGCCATGCGCCGACACTCCTGAACGCGGCCTGGATCACCCCGCTGTTCTGGGACGGGCGCGCGGACAGCCTGGAAGCGCAGGCCATTGGGCCGATCACCGCTCCGGATGAGATGAACGCAACCTTTGACGGCATCACCGCCCGTCTGACTGCGGTGCATGAATACAATTTCTGGTTCGAGCGTCTGTTCCCCGGGCGGGGGATCAGCAAGGAGACTGTCCTGACCGCACTCGCCACCTACCAGCGCACGATTGTCAGCGGCGTGGCCAGTTTCGACCGCTGGGTAAGCGGGGATGCTGCTGCAGTACCGGAGGCCGCCAAACGCGGCTTTGCACTGTTTAACGGGCGGGCGAATTGCGTGTCCTGTCATTCTGGCTGGATGTTCACGGACAACCAGCTGCATGACATCGGAATTCAAACAACCGATCTTGGCGGCGGTGGCCTGACACCGCCGGACCCGGAGCTGAACTACCGCTTCAAGACCCCCGGACTGCGCAACATCGCTCTGCGGGCGCCGTACATGCACGACGGTTCGCTCACCTCGTTGCGCGAGGTGGTCCGCCACTATGCCGGCGGCGGCGGCGCCAAGGCAACCCGGACGCCGGATATCGAAGGTTTTATAGCCACCGAAGAGGAAATCACCGACCTGATCGCCTTTCTGCAGACGCTGACGGATACGGGAACCAATGTGCCAACCCCTATTCTGCCGGCAAACTGATGCGCATGGCTGAGGGTCCCCGCTTATGAATATCAAACGGTCCACCGTGCTGCCGGTTCTGGTGATTGCGGTTGCGGCACTGCTTGCGGCACTGCTGATCGGCAGCATGGCGATGTATGCCTCAAGCCGGAAAGATGCGGTGCTGGAAGCCTCGCTTGAGGTGACCCGGCGCGCCAGCGGCGTCAGCACCGGCATCACGGCCGCCGAAGTTTATGCCCAAGACGTTCTGGCGATGACGCGGCTGATCCCGCAGGAAGAAGTGGCCAGCCAGTTTCAATCTTACCTCAAGGAAATCAACCGCGATCTCAGCGCCTTGCTGAAGCAACCGCTGCCTGGGCCGCTGCGGGCCGAGGCTGAAACCCTGAATCATACGCTGACAGAGTGGTGCGAATTGGCGGTTGTGCTTTTGGGCATCAAACCTGCAAAGGAAATCCCCACACTAAGCACATTGATGATGAGCAGCGAGGCGGTTACCCGGCAAGCTGCCACCGTGACCGGCCTGGCGGCTGTGCATGCGGAACAGGCCGTTGCGGCGGCGAACCGGGCGTTGTCCCGTATTTTTGTTCTGGGGCTGACCGGCACTGCACTGCTTATGCTTGCAGCACTAATTTTTGCCATTCGCAAGGCGCATGCAGTCTCCGGCGCGATGCAATTGGCGGCTTCCAAGCTGCGCCGGCTGGCAAGCCGCGAGCAATTTGCGCCTTCACAGGAAGCAAGTGAGATTTCTGCCGTATTTGCGGCACTGAATACGCTGGAAACCAGTCTGGAGGAAAAGAAGCGGATCGCCGAGCGGCTGCAGCAGGAAAAAGCCCGGGCAGAAGCTGCCACCGAGACCAAATCCCGCTTCCTGGCAACCATGAGCCACGAGATCCGCACGCCTATCAACGGGGTTCTGGGGATGGCGGAAGTGCTGAATGAAACCAGCCTGACATCTGAACAGAAATCCTGCACCGGCACCATTCTGGCATCGTCCGAGGCGCTGCTGCGCATCGTCAACGACATTCTCGATTTCTCCAAGCTGGAGGCCGGAAAAGAGCAGATGCTGGAGCAGCCCTTTAACCTGCGCGACGTGATTTATGACGTCGCCACGCTGATGTCGCCCAGCGCATCCGCCAAGGGGCTGGAAATCTGTATCGACATCCCGGAGAACACGCCTGCCGTCTTTACCGGCGACAGCGGCCGGGTGCGGCAGATTCTGATGAACCTGGTGGGCAACGCGGTAAAGTTCACTCTGGAAGGCTACATCAGCATCACCCTGAACTACGACGCCAGCCATTCTATTCCTCTGTGCATCGATGTACGCGATACCGGGGTCGGCATCCCCGAAGGCAGCATCGGCCAAATCTTTCACGCTTTCGAACAGGTCGAAAGCACCACCGCCCGGCGATTTGAGGGCACCGGTCTGGGCCTGGCGATCTCGTCGCGCCTGGCGCAGGCCATGGGCGGGCGGATTGATGTGAACTCTGAGGCCGGCACCGGGTCCTGCTTCACTGTTTGCCTGACGCTGCCGGTTGCGGCTCCGGCGTCCGCCCTTTCCCGGCCGCTTGCGGGCAAACTGGTGGCTGTGGCTGCGGATCTGGCCTTTGCCCGCGACGTGCGGCAGCGCCAGCTGGCTCTTTGGGGGGCAGACACAATCGCGCTTCACGGCATGGACGGTCTGCTGGAAAAAGTGGCCGCAATGGCTGCTGAACAGCGGCAGCCGGATCTGGTGCTGGTTGAAACCAGCCTGCCGCTGGAGCAAGCCAGAAGCCTGTGCCGGAACCTGCACAGTTTGCCAGGGTGCAGGGAAATGCCGATCATTTTCTGCACCGGCGGCCAGATGCTGGCCGAATATGAAGTGCTGAAGGAATGCAAGACATTGCGTGTGCTGATGAAACCGGCACGCAACAAATTGCTACTGCAGACCCTGCAGGAGGTCTTGAACATTGGTGTTCTGCCGGCCGCCGCAGAGCTGCCAAGCGCCGGACAGACAGCCGGGCAATTCAGCCACTTGCGCCTGCTGGCAGCAGAGGACAACCGTACCAACCAACTGGTTTTGCAGAAAATGCTGGCCCCTACCGGCATTCAGCTGACCATTTGCAGCAATGGGCAAGAAGCCGTGGATACATTTACCGCACAACGTTTCGATCTGGTGCTGATGGACATGTCGATGCCGGTGATGGATGGCCTTGAAGCCACCCGGCGCCTGCGGGCCTGGGAGCAGGAGAACGGCCGGGCGCCCTGCCCGGTCCTTGCGCTGACCGCCAATGTGCTGAGCACCGACGAAGCGGCCTGCCGCGCCGCAGGCATGGTTGAGTTTCTTTCCAAGCCGATGCGCAAGCAGCTGCTGCTGGAACAAATTGCCAAGTGGACTGATACGCCGTCTGCCACTGATGCAACGCTGCAGGCCCGGCAAGCCTGACACGCAGAGTCCCGGCCTTTGGCTTCACCTGTGACGCAATGGCGCTGATCCGTCATGAAAATCACGACAATACACAAAATCACACTAATTCGTGATATAGTGGACGCCTGTCTGTGCCCCGGTTTGAGTGCATTTCCGGAACCTGGGAAGGCGTTTGCCGGCACCGCTCGCACGGGGATGGCGAGCCGCACACAATGGCAGTTTTGGTGAAAGTTAATGAGTGATTGGGGGATCACATGTCCAATTTACAGATCGGGGCCGCACGCCCCGCCGATGGCTATGCCGCACATTCCGAAAATCCAACTTGGGGGGCAACTGGCACAGGTCTGCTGCATTTGGCGCCCAGCGGCCTGACATCTGATGGCGGCATGGCCGGGGCAGACCGGCCCAACCCGCGTGAGATCTCCAATATCCTTTCTGTACAAGACGGCAGCACTGCAAATGCGGCGGGCGCGTCGGATTTCCTGTGGATCTGGGGGCAGTTTCTGGACCATGACCTGTCGCTGACCGGGGCCGAAAGCGAGACCGGGGCAGATATCGAAGTCCCGGCGGGAGATCCGTTTTTCGATCCTTTCGGCACCGGTGAGGCGGTTATTCCCTTTACCCGCGTGGCACAGCAGGCTGGTGAGTACCTCAATGAGATCACCGCATTTATCGATGCCTCCATGATCTATGGCTCGACGGTGGAAACTGTCGCAGCAATGCGGGACGAAGGCGGCAGGCTGCGGATGACCAAGGACGGGTATCTGGACCGGGATGGCGACGGATTCCTGACCGGAGACGTCCGCGCCGCAGAAAATGTGGCCCTGTCCTCGATGCACACGGTTTTCACCCGCGAGCACAACCGGCTGGCCGGGGAACTGGCTGCAAGGGATCCCGATCTGACAGATGACCAGTTGTTTGAGGCCGCCCGCGCCAGGGTCGAAGCGCTGGTGCAGAGTGTCACCTTCAAGGAGTTTCTCCCCCTATTGATCGGCCAAGACGCGCTTGGGGCCTATCAGGGCTATGACCCTGACGTGAACCCTGGCATTGCAATCGAGTTTTCTACCGCCGTGTTCCGGCTGGGGCATACGCTTTTGCCGGCCAATCTGCAGCTGGTGGCAGCTGACGGAACCGCCGGCCTGCTGGCGCTGCGGGACGCGTTCTTTCAGCCGCACCTGCTGAAGGAACCGGATATGATCGAAAACGTCATGCGCGGTGCGGCAACCCAAGCGTCCGAAGCCGTTGACACAATGGTGGTCGAGGATGTGCGCTCGTTCCTGTTCGGACCGCCTGGCGCCGGCGGGCTTGACCTGGCGGCGCTGAACATTCAACGCGGGCGCGATCTGGGGGTTGCCAGCTATAACGATCTGCGGGAAGCGCTTGGCCTTGGCAGGGCAGAAAACTTTTCTGATGTAACACAGGATGCCGGTCTGGCAGCCAGACTGGAAGAGGCCTATGGCGATACCGATCTGGTCGATGCATGGGTTGGCGGGCTGGCCGAAGACCCGTCCGGCAGCGGGCTGCTTGGGGAAACCTTTACCACGGTGATGGTTGACCAGTTCACCCGCCTGCGCGACGGCGATCCATTCTGGAGTGAAGGACGCGATGGCATTCCACCCAGCGAGTTGAAGGCGCTGTGGGACACAAGCCTGTCCGAAATCATTTTGCGCAACACCGCTATCGACGCTGTTCAAAAAGACATCTTCTCAGCGATGGACAGGATCGCGGGCACCAAGGGCGACGACACCCTTGAGGGCGGCAGCGGGCGTGATTTCCTGTTCGGCGACGATGGCGCAGACAGCCAGGCGGGCCGGGCCGGTGGCGATGACCTTCAGGGGGGACGCGGCAAGGACACGCTTGCTGGCAACCAGGGGGACGATTGCCTGGACGGCGGTGCTGGCCGGGACCGGTTGAATGGCGGATCCGGGGAAGACTTCATCTTTGGCGGCACTGGCAAGGATAATATCACAGGGGGGCAGGACAACGACAGCCTGTCAGGCGGGCGCGGCATGGACAGGCTGTCCGGGAACAAGGGCAACGACACGCTTGACGGCGGCCTGCATGCTGACACTCTGACCGGCGGCACCGGGGATGATTTGCTGACCGGCGGCGCTGGCGGCGACTGTTTTCTGTTCCGGACCCGGCATCACGGGAACGACACCATCACGGATTTTGAACTTGGTCTGGACGAAATCAAGGTTACAGGGCCGATGCGCCATTCATTGTCTATTGAGGACACAGAAGGCGGTCTGAAGTTCTCGGATGGTGCAAACTGGTCCGTGTTGCTGGAGGACATCAGCATGGGCGACTGGTTCCAATCCGGCGACAGCCTGTTCTGATCGCTACCGGGCTGATGCGCGGCCACCTGGATGAGACACGCCACCCGCCGCATCGGCAACAGCCGGCCGCCGATCGGAAACATTGCCCCGGCCCGCGGGGCGTGATGTCGTATGTCCCCCATCCGCTGACGCAATCAAAGGACAGGCACCGTCTGGCGCGCGGCTAGAATGCCCGATCAGTTTCCGCAAGGCCGCAATGCCCAAGCGGAAGGCGACAGGCATCGGGGAGGACGCGCCGCCATGAAAGACAAGACAACCACCACCGAACAGGCCATGGCACTGATCCGGGACGGGGATGTCGTGACCACCACCGGGTTTGTGCAAAGCTGCATCCCGGAAATGCTGCACGCGGCCTTGGAAAAGCGGTTCATCGAGGAAGGCGCCCCCCGCGACCTCACACTGATCATGTGCGCAGGCGCCGGCGACAGCAAGGGTTTGGGGACCGGACGGCTGCACCATGACGGGCTGTTGCGCCGGGTGATTGCCGGCAACTTCGGGCGGATGCCCAAGGTTGCGCAGGCCGCACAAGAGAACAAGATCTGCGGCTACAACCTGCCGCAAGGGGTGATCTCGCAGCTTTACCGCGCCTGTGCCGCAGGCCAGCCGGGGCTGTTCTCCAAGGTCGGCCTGCACACCTATGTCGACCCCCGCCATGGCGGCGGCAAGGTCAACAAAGTGACCGAGGAGGACATCGTCCGCTACCACAAAGTCGATGGCGAGGAATGGCTGTTCTACAAGGCCACCAAGATCGACGTCGCCTTTATTCGCGGCACCAGCGCCGACCGCTCCGGCAATATCAGCATGGAGCGTGAGGCGCTGACGCTGGACTGCCTGGCCCAGGCGATGGCGGCCCATAACAACGGCGGCATCGTCATCGCCCAGGTCGAGCGCATTGTCGAGGACGGCTCGATCAAGCCCAAGGACGTCAAGATCCCTGGCCTGCTGGTGGACTGTGTCTGCGTTGCCGATGATCCGGACATGCACCGGATGAATTATGGCGTGCAGCATAACCCTGCCCTGTCCGGCGAGATCCGGGTGCCGGTCGAGGGCATCGCCAAGATGCCGCTGGATCAGCGCAAGATCATCGCCCGCCGCGCCGCCTTTGAACTGCCGCCCAACGGTGCCGTAAATCTGGGCGTTGGCGCCCCCGACGGGGTCGCGGCCGTCGCCAACGAGGAAAAAGCCACCCCTTACATCACCCTCACAACCGAAGCCGGCGCGGTCGGCGGCGTGCTTGCAGGCGGTTCCAGCTTCGGCTCCTCAGCCAATGCCGATGCCATCATCGACCAGAACCAGATGTTCGACTTCTACGACGGCGGCGGCCTCGACCTCACCTGCCTCGGCATGGCGGAATGCGACGCCGAGGGCAGCGTCAACGCCTCGCGCTTTGGCGGCAGGCTGAACGGCTGCGGCGGCTTCATCAACATTTCGCAGAACTCCCGCGCCGTGGTCTTTGCCGGCACATTCACCGCGGGCGGGCTGAAGGTGGCTGTCGAAGATGGCAACCTGCGCATCGTCCAGGAAGGCCGCAACAAGAAGTTCGTGCGCCTGATCGAACAGATCACCTTCTCCGGCCCTTACGCCTCGCAGCGCTCGCAGCCGGTGCTTTACGTGACCGAACGCTGCGTGCTGCAGCTGACGCCCAAGGGACTGGAACTGATCGAGATTGCGCCCGGCATCGACCTGCAGCGCGATATCCTGGATCAGATGGAATTCAAGCCGATCATCGAAAACGTCACCCAGATGGACCCGCGCATCTTCCGGGATGAGCAGATGGGACTGATGAACGACCTGCTGAACCTGAACCTGTCGGAGCGGGTCACTTATGATGCCGCGCGCCACACCATGTTCCTCAACCTCGAAGGCTGGAGCGTCAAGAAGAAGCGCGACATCGAGGACCTGACCCGGGTCTTGCAGGATGCCTTTGCCAAAAGCGGCCAGGATGTGAACATGGTGATGAACCAGAACGGCTTTCGCATTGCCGAGGATCTGCAGGATGCCTATGCGGCATCGGTCGGCCGGACACTGGAACGCCACAGCGCGTCGATTGCCCACTACACCACCAGCGCCTTCATGCGCCTGAAGATGCAAGGCACCCTCGCCAGCCGCAGCGTGCAACCGCATATTTTCGAGAGCGGTGAAGAAGCGCATCAGGCCATTTGGGGGTCCTGAAGCGGACACAAGCCCGCGCCAGCCCGTATCGGGCTGGCCACCCCTTCCGCACCCGTCCGCGCGCGCCGGAGAACCGGTCTGGCCGTTCGTTCCAGCACTTGGCAGGCGCACAAAACATGTCATGCAAAAGATCCGTAAACCCTTAAGGTAAATACGGTTTCCAAGGGCATCGGGTTGCCGCCAGCTGATGAAAGCCCGGGACCATGCAGATTTTCCAAGGAGAGCGGGACAGGAACTGCATTTTTTTTAAAAACCCTCTTGCACCCCCCCGCAACAAACTTTAGACAGCGCCACACCGATGGGGTGTAGCCAAGTGGTAAGGCAGCAGTTTTTGGTACTGTGTATCGTAGGTTCGAATCCTACCACCCCAGCCACTTTTCCGCGTAAGTCATTGATTTTATTGGGAAATGTTTCCTGAGGTTCGAATGCGCGGATGGGATTCAAACCCAATCCCGCAACAAATCCCGCAACATTTCGGACGACCTCACTACGCACTACCAGCCGCAAGCGTTGCGACCAGAGCTTCTTCTGCGTCCTCAATCGCTGAGTTTAGTGCGTCAATTTCCTGAATGAGTTTCTGCGCCTCTTCTCCCGAAATCGGTTCTTCGTACGTTAGCGACCAGTTCAACAGGTCTTGGACTTTGGAACGTACACCGCCCTTCCCGTACGAAATCTCTCTGAGAACACGTTGAGCCTTGAGCGTCAGAGCTTGGTCATTTCGATCAAAGTCAGGATCAAGGTGGTGCCTTGCACGGTACACAAATGGCTCGGCATCATTGAAGTCAGTTAAGACCAACTCGATCTGATCTTGGGTTGGGTAACTGCCCTCCGCAATGATCTTTAGCAAAGAGAGCACGCCTCGCGGAGAAAAGTAAATCAGCCTCAACGTACTGATTAAATCACGAATCCTTTTTTGCTGGCGTTGGTCACTTCGCTGAGCCGAGTCGACCCGTGCGAGATCTGCAAGTTCCTTGGCACCCTTAAGCAGTTCAACAAGTGATGTGACTTCCATTCGTGAGACCCGCCATTCAATTTTAGATTGCACTAAACCTAGCAGGGAATCGCGCCGTTTCCATCACTCAACATTTCCCGCAACAAATCCCGCAACATTTCTCAACAAAATCTCACCCATCACACTGTTATTAAAAGACTTTTCAACCCACCTTTAATCCTACCACCCCAGCCATCTCTCATGACAAAATTCCGGAAAGCCCAAGTAAATAGGGCCGAAAAATCCCGTTCGCAAAACGCTGTGCCGCACTCCGCCAGGAGTATGACACAAGGTGTGACACAGGCTGCGGCACAAGCCGCGGCGCATCGTGTGCCGTCGGGGCCAGTGCACAGGCCGCAAACCCCCTCCAGCCACGCCCGGACGCATTCCGGCCGCCGCCCGGCCGGCCCCTACCTCCAGCGGCGCGGCCGCATGTACTACTTCCGGAAGCGTTTTCCGCAGGTCCTCGCAAAAAAGGGCGGCAAACCGTTTCTGTTTTTGTCCCTTCGAACCCCTTTACTCTCCGAGGCGATGAGCCGGGCAGCTCGTCTCCTCGCAGTTCTGGAACTCGAAGAAATAAGCATCATGACCGACCCAATCAAGCAGGCCATGTCCGGCCAAAAGATCACAGCCCTTCTGACCGAAGCCGCGCGGCAGGAACTCGGCCGCATCCTCTTCAAACAGGACCAGGGCGCTCCTCTCTCTGACGATGCTATCGACGCGCGTATTGAACGTCTGAACCAAGAGTGCACCGACCTGAAGCGCCGGGCGCGCCGGAATGACTATTCGGCGGTTAATGGCCGGTACCTTTGGAAGCATCGCCGCCTTCGGCGTCGCGAGCACCGGGACCGCGATCACGACCCTGTCGGGCGCAGCCGCCACTACGGCCACGCTCTACTGGATCGGCTCCAGCATTGGCATGGGCGCCGCTGCGGGCAGTCTCATTATTACCAGCGGAGCGATCGCCGCAGGTATCCCGGCCGCGATCCTCGTGCGGCGTTGCGTTCTCGGGCGCCACAGGACAGAGAAAGACCTTAGTGCTCAAGAACAGGCTGCACTCTATGCCGCCCTGCGCCTCGCTGCACCCGTGCGGGCAATACGGTGGACAGCGGTACCGCTCACCCCAATCGAGATGCGGATCTTCGCCCGGCAAGGACTCCTGCCGCTCGCGCCGACGCTCAACGAGCTTTACGCCAAGAATACACAAACCGATGGAGACGATACATGCGTATGCTGCGCAAACCACTGCCGGGCAGTGGACAGCCCGGTCTTACCGGACTTGTTGGGTCAGTTCCCCGAGGACGAAGACATCGGCACCGTGATCGCCGATGGTGCCTATGACACGCGACGCTGCCATGCCGCGATCCTCGAACGCGACGCGGCCCCGATCATCCCGATCCGCAAGAATGGCCGGTTGTGGAAAGAAGATTGTCCGGCTGCGCAGGTCAGAAACGAAACTCTGCGAGCCACCCGACACTACGGTCGAGCCTTCTGGAAGCGCTGGACAGGATACCACGTCCGAAGCCGGATCGAGGCAAAGATGCGCTGCTTAAAGGCATTCGGCGAGCGCATTGCCGCAAGAGACCCCGACCGCCAAACCGCCGAGATCCATATCCGCATCGCACTCATCAACCGCTTCAACGCACTCGGCACCGCTGAGATTATCCGCGTCGCCTAAGTTCGGAGGGGAAAGGGGGAGCCAGGCCTCAAGAGCGAGTTCTGCAACAATGCCGTTATGAAGGCTCCTGATGTGAAACCTCAGATGTCAGAGTTCTGCAACTACGCCTCTTGAAGTTCGGCGTTCATATCCTTCATCGATCAACTCGACTTTTCCGTATGGACCGTCAAGGACATGGCCTCCACCTATACGACCAAGTCGGCTGATGAATTTGCATCAATCCGGCCAGAGCCACCACCTCCTTTCATCAGATGAAGCCAGCACCGCAAATCCCATGGTTACAGAAACATGGGGCATTCGAACCATTTGCCGTGCTTGTGCTGCTGCAGGCTCGGAAGCAGTTTCATCCCAACACAGCTTGTACGGCCCGCAGCGCCGCTGCCACCACCTGATCAGCTTCCGCACGGCTGAGACAGAACGGCGGCGCAAAGCCCAGGATATCGCCCTGCGGCATGGCGCGGGCGATGACCTTGTCCTGTTCCAGCAGTTTGGCCGAGATCTGCGGTCCGATCTTGTCTGCGGCATCAAAGAACGTGCGGCTGTCCTTGTCCTTCACAAATTCCACGGCACACAGCATCCCCTCGCCGCGCACGTCGCCCACATTGGCGTGACCGGACAGTGCCTCTGCCATGGTGGCGTTCAGATAGGCGCCGGCCTCGCCTGCGTTCTGCACCAGGTTCAGTTCATCGATCAGCTTGAGGTTAGCAACACCTGCTGCTGCACCGATCGGGTGCGCCGAATAGGTCCAGCCGTGGCCGATCGGGCCGTTTTCATCGGTGCCCTGTTCCAGCACCTTCCAGACCTTGTCCGAAATGATGGAGCCGGACAGCGGCGCATAAGCCGAAGTGAGGCCCTTGGCGATGGTGATGATGTCAGCCTCGATACCGTAATGGTCCGAACCGAACATGCTGCCGAGACGGCCAAAGCCGGTGACAACCTCATCAGCAACCAGCAGGATGTCGTGCTTCTTGAGCACCGCCTGAATGGCGGCCCAGTAGCCTGCGGGCGGCGGTACGATACCGCCGGTGCCCAGAACCGGCTCACCGATGAAGGCAGCAATAGTATCTGCCCCCTCACGCTCGATCAGTGCCTCCAGTTCGGCGGCGCAATGGGCGACGAACTGTTCCTCGGTCTGGTCCAGGTTGTTGCGGCGGAAATAGTACGGCGCCTCGGTATGGATCACCTGTTCGATTGGCAGGTCGAACTTCTTATGAAACAGCTCCAGCCCGGTCAAAGAGCCGGTGACCAGCCCCGAGCCGTGATAGCCGCGCCAGCGGGAGATGATCTTTTTCTTCTCCGGGCGGCCCAGGATGTTGTTGTAATACCAGATCAGCTTGACGTTGGTTTCATTGGCGTCCGAACCGCCGAGGCCGAAATAGACCTTGGACATGTTCGCAGGCGCCCGGTCCAGGATCATCTTGGACAATGTGATCGAGGCTTCGGTACCGTGGCCAACATAGGAATGGTAATAGGCCAGCTCCTTGGCCTGGTCCCCGATTGCTTCGGCGATTTCCTGGCGGCCATAGCCCACGTTCACGCAGTAGAGACCGGCAAAGGCGTCCAGCAGTTTGTTGCCGTCGCGGTCTTCGATGAAAACTCCGGATGCGGTCTTGATTACCCGGTTCGGGCTTTCCCCGCGGGCGTGCTGGGCCAGATGGGTCGAGGGGTGGAAAAAATTCTCGCGGTCCCACTGGTCGAGTTGGTCGTTCTTCAGCATCGTTCGTCCTTTCTCTTGCCTGCGGGGTTCAGGCCCAGTCGCGGCAGATGTACTTGATTTCGGTGAATTCTTCCATGCCCAGACGGGCGCCTTCGCGGCCAAGGCCGGATTGCTTGGTGCCGCCAAAGGGGATCGGCGCGCCGGTGACTTTGGTGCGGTTCACAGCAACCATGCCGTATTGCAGCGCCCGGCTGAGGCGGTAGATCCGGCGCGGGTCGTGACTGTGGAGATAGGCCACCAGCCCGTACTCGCTGTCATTGGCCCGGGCCACCACCTCTTCCTCGGTATCGAAAGGGGTGACGGGAGCGACCGGGCCAAAGGTTTCCTCGGACATGATCAGCGCATCTGCGGGAACATCGGTCAGCACGGTGGGTTCATAAAACAACGGCCCAAGTGCGTGGCGCTTGCCGCCGCAAGCCAGTGTTGCGCCCTTGGCCAGCGCATCCGCCACATGCTGCTCCTGCTTTTGCATCGCCTTTTCGTTCATCAGCGGCCCGAGATCGCAGTCATCCATACCCTTGCCGATGCTCAGTGCCTTGGCAGCCTCAATGAACTTAGCGCAGAACTCCGCATAGACCGGGCGTTCGACAAAGATCCGGTTGGCACCCAGGCAGTCCTGACCGGAGGTGGCGAATTTCGCCTTGATCGCTTCCTCCACCGCCTTGTCCAGATTACAGCCTTTGAAGACGATCACCGGCGCATGGCCGCCCAGCTCCATCACCAGCCGCTTCACAGTTTCGGCCGACTGGCGGTACAAAAGTTTGCCGATATTGGTGGAGCCGGTGAAGGATAGCGCCCGCACCCTTGTGTCGCGGGTCCAGGGTTCAACGATGGTGGGGGCATGGCCAGTCACCACGTTGAACACGCCTGCAGGGACGCCAGCACGCTCGGCCAGCTCCGCCAGCGCCAGCGCGCTGAACGGGGTCTCACCCGAAGGATGCGCCACCACGGTGCAGCCCGCCGCCAGCGCCGCCGCTGCTTTGCGGGTCAGCATGGCAGAGGGGAAGTTCCAGGGCGTGATCAGCGCCGCAACGCCCACCGGCTCACGCCACAATTCCACTTCGGCGTCGGGCAAATGGCTGGTCACGCCTTCGATGTTGGGGCGTTTGGCCTCTTCGGCGTAGAATTCCACAAAGGCAGCGCCATAGTCTATCTCGCCGCGCGCCTCGGAGAGGGGCTTGCCTTGTTCCAGCACCATGATGCGGGCAAGATCTTCCTTGTGTTCCAGCTGCAACTCATACCAGCGCCGCAGGATGGCGGCGCGCTGCTGCGGCAGGAGACCTGCCCAGGCGGCGAATGCGGCCTGAGCCGCGTCCACGGCGGCAGAGGATTCCTCTGCTGACAGGCTGGCCACATGGCCAAGTTCTGCACCATCTGCCGGATCGCAAACCGGGAAGGTTTCGCCATTGGCAGCGGCGCACCATTTGCCGCCGATATAGGAAAATGAGCGCACCAGGGCCTTGTCGGCAATCTCGGCACGGGCTGAGAGCGCGGTCTCTGTCATGATGTCCTCCTCATGTCTTGCAAAGGAGTGTGCTTGTTCACGGCAGAGGAAGTGGCTGAAGTTTGCCGGGCTTGCAGAGGAAACAGCTGCCAGGCAGGTGCTTTCGTGCGGGGTTCACCCCTGCCCCAGCAGTATATCCAGAGGCGGCGCCCCGGCCCCTTTGACCGGCTTGGTCACAACATAGGTGAAATAGCGGCTAAGGCCGATACGGGCATCCAGCATCTCATCGATCAGCCGCTGGTAAGCATCGATGTCGCGGGTGACTATCTGCAGCAGATAGTCAAAGCCGCCTGCCAGCGCCCAGCAGGCGGTGACCTCGTCATAGCGCTGCATCGCCGTTTCAAACGCGCGGAAACTGGCAGCGGTGTGGTCAGCAATCTCAGCGGCGACAAACACAGTCAGATGCGGCGCCAGTTTCTTGAGGTTGATGCGGGCGCCGTAGCCCTCGATCAGACCGGCCTGTTCCAGCTTTTTCAGCCGGTCCCAGCAGGGGGTCGGCGACAGGCCGATCCGGTCGGCCAGCGCGGCCTTGGTGATGCGGCCCTCGGTTGAGAGCACGCGCAGAATGTCGAGATCGCGCTGGTCCAGTTGCATAGGCTTGCCCTATCAGGCGCCGGCCACGCCGACAACTGCCACGCAGTCACCGGATTTGATCAGGCCGGGGAAATGGCGGCTGATCACCAGCCCTGCGCGGCGGGCGCGGTATTCTACCGGCTGCTGCCCGGTGCGGTCGAGCGGCCACACACGGGCCACGAGATCACCCTTGGCAACCGTTTCGCCCAGATCGGCCATCATCTCATAAAGACCGTCGCCCTCGCTGAACAGGAAGCAATCGTCATCCGGCATCGTCAGGTTCACGGTCTCATCCAGCTGCATCTCACCCTGCAGGATGCCGAAGTGGATCAGCACATTGCGCAGCCCCTTCTTGGCAATGGCATTGCTGCGCGCGGAGGACGACCCGCCGCCGCCCAGTTCCGTGGTGACCAGAACCTTGCCCATTTCCTCGACCGCGGTGTCATACATGCCGCCGCTGTCGATCTCCAAAAGCTCCACCGAATAAGGCGCGTTGAACGCCTTCATGGCGGCAAAGCAGGCCCCCTGCGCAGCCTTGTCCTCCAGGATGTGCGCCGCGGCAAAAGGCACGAAATCCAGCGTCTTGCCGCCGGAGTGGAAGTCCACCGCCAGATCCGCCATCGGTAAAAGCGTGCGCTGGAAATAATCGGCGATCTTCTCGGTTACGGTGCCGTCGGGGCGGCCCGGAAACGACCGGTTCATATTGCCCTTGTCGATGGGCGAGGTGCGGGTGCCGGCCCGGAATGCCGGATAGTTGAAGGCCGGCACAATGATCAGCCGCCCGGTCACATCCTCTGCCGCCGTGGTGGCAGCCAGCTCATGCAGGGCAATCGGGCCTTCGTATTCGTCGCCGTGGTTGGCGCCAGTCAGCAGCGCCGTCGGCCCCTCGCCGTTCTTGATCACCGTCAGCGGGATCATCACCGAGCCCCAGGCCGAGTCATCCCGGCTGTAGGGCAGTTTCAGGAAACCGTGGTGCACCCCGTCCCGGTCCAGCGGGATGGTGGGGGAGATCGGATTTGGCTTCATAGATCAGTCCTTCACGAACATCTTGCGCGGCACATCGGACAGGCACTCCGGCCCGTTTGCCCCGATGCGGATGCTTTCAGTGATCTCAAAACCCCAGTCCTCCATCCAGAGGCCGGTCATGAAGTGGAAGGTCATGTTTTCTTCCAGAACTGTGGTGTCGCCCGGACGCAGCGACATGGTGCGCTCGCCCCAGTCCGGCGGGTAGCTGACGCCGATCGGATAGCCGGTGCGGTTGTCCTTTTCGATTCCGTATTTTTTCAGCACCTTGAAGAACGCCTTGGCAATGTCCTCGCAAGTGTTGCCGGTTTTTGCCATTTCCAGACCCGCTTCCATGCCTTCCAGCACTGCCTTTTCCGCATCAAGAAAGGTCTGTGTCGGCTTGCCTAGGAACACCGTGCGCGACAACGGGCAGTGGTAGCGGTGCACAACGCCTGCGATCTCAAAGAAAGTCCCCTCGCCGGATTTCATCGGCAGATCGTCCCAGGTCAGATGCGGCGCGGCTGCATCCGGTCCTGACGGCAGCAGCGGCACAATAGCGGGATAGTCGCCGCCAAAGCCCAAACCCTCGTCATAACGCAGGGCGGCGTCATAGATATCTGCCACCAGATCGCATTTGCGCATCCCTGGCTCGACACGCTCAAAGATCCGCTGATGCATGCGCTCAACGATCTTGCCGGCCTGGCGCATATAGGTGAGTTCAGCCTCGGATTTCACCGCCCGCTGCCAGTTGACCAGCGCGTTGGTGTTGGCAAAACGGGCATTCGGCAGATGCGCCTGCAGGGAGGCATAGGCAGCTGCGGTAAAATAGTAGTTGTCCATTTCAACGCCGATAGTGCCGCCGTCCAGCCCGCGGTCCGCCAGCTGCGCCGACAGGTAATCCATCGGGTGGCGTTCAGTCGATTGCACGTAATGGTCCGGATAGCCAATGATACTGGCCGGTTCCATGAAGCAGGTGCGCAAGGCGCCATTGGCATCCTGGCCGCGGCCGTACCAGAGCGGCTCACCCTCAAGGCCCAGCACAACGCATTGATGGACATAGAAGGACCAGCCGTCATAGCCGGTCAGCCAATTCATGTTCGAGGGATCGGTGACGATCAGAAGGTCGATGCCGCGGCGGGCCATCCCGGACCGGGTTTTGTCGATACGCGCCTGGTATTCAGAGCGGGAGAAATACAGCTTGGGGTCTGCCATATGCGTGGTTCCTGGTTGATCAGCTGGTGAAAGTGGAGCCGGCACCCGCCGCATCTGCGCGGTTGCCTGCAAGAGTTGCGATGGCGGTGTCCTGAACGCCGGTGCCGGTCAGGTCTGCAATGATCAGATCACTGTCCGCCTGGCGCCCGGCGGCCTTGCCTGAGGTGACATCTCCCAGTTCGGTGAAACTGCGGTCATTTGGCATCAGCCCCGCCTTGATGGCACTGCGCAGCTCGCCCTTGACGGCACACTGCGCCTGGCTGTCAGGCACGTACACGTCTGCCTTGGCCAGGCAAGCCGGGTCCAATTCACACTTGTGCTCCTGATCCGACCCCATGGCGATGACCAATTGGCCCGGCCGCAGCCACTCCGCCTTGATCACTGGCTTAGCTGCAGGTGTTGTTGTGACGACGATATCAGCCGAGGAGACCGCCTGCGCGGCGTCTGTGCCAGCTGTGATATCAAACCCAAGCTCTTCGCGCAGGCTGGCAGCAGCGGCCTCAGCCTTGGCCACGTCCCGTGCCCAGATCACGGCGCTTTTGATTTCGCGCACCAGGGTCATGGCCTTCAACTGCATCTTCGCCTGCACGCCGGCGCCGATGATACAGACACGCGCCGCGTCCGCGCGCGCGAGGTGGCGCGCGGCGACAGCACCCGCAGCGGCGGTGCGCACATCGGTGAGGTAGCCATTGTCCAGCAGCAGCGTCTCAAGCATGCCGGTCTTACTGGAAAACACCACCATCAGCCCGGTTGTGCTCGGCAGGCCGAGTTTAGGGTTGTCGAAAAATCCCGGGCTCATCTTCATGGCGAAACTGCCGATCCCCGGCACATAGGCCGTTTTGACACAGACTTCGCCGTTATGATCCGGCACAGGCAGCGTCATGATCGGCGGCATCACCACCTTGCCCCCGGCCAGCGTGGTAAAGCCCCGCTCGACACAATCCACTGCATCAGCATCCAGCGGCACCAGATCGCGCAGCTCCGTCTCAGTCAGGATCTTGATGTCAGGCATCTGCGCCCCCCTTGGTTTCGGCTTCCACATTGACATCTTCTCCGTTGATGATGCGTTTGTGCAGGGTCATGTCGATGTTCTGACCACTGACCAATGAGACGCAGCGGCCGGGATTTTCGATCTTGCCCGCCAGCAGGGCAGCGATACCGACGCTGCCGGAGCCTTCGATCACCTGGCGTTCTTCGAAATAGGCATGACGGATGGCGGCGGCGATTTCCGTCTCGGACACCAGCACCACATCATCGACAAAAGCCTTTGTCATTTCAAAGGTATAGGCATTATTCAACCCGATGCCGCCGCCCAGAGAATCCGCAAGCGTGGCTTTTTCCTCAACCAGGACAGGTTTACCGGCCTGCAGGCATTCATACATTGCCGCGCCGCGTTCCATCGACACGCCAATCACGCGGATTTCCGGGTTCACTGCCTTCATCACCATCGCCACGCCGGAAATCAGCCCGCCGCCGGACAGCGGCACCAGCACGGTGTTCAGATCCGGCATCTGTTCCAGCATTTCCAGCGCTACCGTACTTTGGCCCGCGATGATGTCGCGATGGTCAAAGGGCGACAGCATGGTCATGCCGTCCGCCACCAGCCTGTCGACCTCAACCTGGGCATCGTCCTGCGAGCGGCCCGCAATGCGCACTTCGGCGCCGTGGGATTTTATGCCCTCGACCTTGTTTTGCGGCACCAGCTCCGACATGCAGATGATGCAGCGCACCCCGGCCTGCGCTGCGGCGTAGGCCAGCCCGCGCCCGTGGTTGCCAGTGGACACGCCAACCACACCCGCCATGCGCTGTTCATCGGTCAGCGACAAAACCGCATTGGTGGCACCGCGCAGTTTGAAACTGCCAGTAATCTGGGTGCTTTCCAGCTTCAACGAAACCTCTCCGCCGCAACGCGCGCTGAGAGAGGGCGAAGATACCAGTGCCGTCTGCCGGATACGCCCGGCAATCCGCGCCCGGGCCTGATAGCTGTCCTGAAGGGTGATGTTGTCAGTCATTGGACCTGTTTAGCCTTGTTAGAGTTCAAAGAGCCTGCCGTAGCCCGGCACCGGATCCGCGATCCCGGCCAGGCGCAGGCAGCGCCAGACCATCGCCTGGTTTGAGCTGACAACCGGCTTGCCCAGCCGGTCCTCGATCCGCTGCACGCAAGGTGCCGCCCGCAGCGCGGTGCAGGACAGAAACAGCGCATCCGCGCCCTCATCACAGGCAGCGATTGCGGCCTCGATGATGCTGTTCTCGGAAATCCGCGCCATCTGGCGGTCATCTGTCAGGCCAAAGCAGACAGCACTGACCACCGCTGGGCCATGCGCCGTAAAGTACTGCGCCATCTCATCGGTGACCGCCGGGCTGTAGGGGGTTAGCAGCGACACCCGGCTGGCACCCAGCGCCTCAAACGCATCAAAGGCGGCAGAGCTTGGGGTGACGCACGGCGTCTTCGGCTTGGCGGCGTTCAGATAGCGGGTGACTGCGTCATTGCCCAAGACGATAGAGGCCGCGGTGCAGCCATAGGCCACCACGTCCACCTCTTCCTCCGGCAGGATTTGCGCCGCTGCTTCAGTCAGCCGCGGGCCGGTCTGCAGAAGAGTTTCCCTGGTGGTCGGATTCTCAAACGCGATACGGTTTGTGTAGACGCCGACCCGGTCCGGGTCGCAGATCCGGGCAAAGTCGCGCTCAGACGTGTGGTCGGTCGCCAGCGCCACCAGCGCGATCCGCTTTTTGACCGGACGGTCGTCCAGCATGGCAGGAACCCGCGACGGCGTGGAATGGATATCAAGAGCCATTTTTGCTTTCCTAAACAACAAGAACCGGGGTTTCGGCCAGACTCGTCACCTTGTGAGAGACACTACCCAGCAGCACCCCTTCCAGCGAGCCAAGGCCGCGGCTGCCGATCACGATCAGATCATGCCCGTGCTCCCTGGCAAACCCCGTGATGGTGCGCGCCACCGGGCCGGCTTTGACAAAGGCGCGGGGGCTTTGAACGCCGCCCGCCGCCGCCAGCGCCTTGCCGCGCTCGGCCACCTGCTTGGCGTGGCTGCGCATGATCTCGTCCAAGTCCTCCGGCTGATCCGGACGCACCATATGCATTGAGGCCTCCAGCAGCGAATGGTGGCGGTAGACCGTCAACAAGGTCAGCCCAGCCCCGCACAGCTGCGCCAGCTCCGCCGCCTTGGCCAGCGCGGCCTCGGCGCCTTGGGAGCCGTCGAAGGGCACCAGAATGGATGTGAACATCTCAGCGCCTCGTTATTTTGCAAAGGCCAGGTCGCGCAGAAACAACGCAATCTGCGGGAAGAAGATCAGCGCCACCGACACCCCCAGCAGCATCAGGATGAAGGGCGGCGTGCCGCGCACCACCTCGGCATAGGGGCGTTTGAACACGGCAATGGCAGTGAAGATATCGCAGCCGAACGGCGGTGTGGCCGATCCGATAGCCACCTGCAGGGTGATGATTGTGCCAACCAGAACCGGGTCCAGCCCCACCGACTTCACCACCGGCGCAAAAACCGGCACCAGCACCAGGATCACCACGATGGGATCGACAAACATACAACCGATGAAAAACGCGATGGAGATCACGAACAGCACCCCTATGGCGCCCATCTCGGCAATTCCGATGGCGCCAAGGATCTGCTGCGGCACCTGAGCGAATGAGATAACCCAGGAAAACGCAGCCCCTGCCCCCACCAGAATGAACACGATGGCGGTGACCAGCCCGGTGGATTTTGCGGTTTCATAGACATCCGCCAGCGCCATTGAGCGGAACACGGCGACCTCCAGGATCAGCGCATAGAGAACGCAGGCCGCCGCGGCCTCGGTTGGGCTGAAGACGCCGCCGTAGATGCCGCCGATGATGATCACCGGAAACCCCATCGGCCAAAGTGCGGCACGCATGGTCTGCAGCCGCTGGCGCCAGGTGGCCTTGGGCTCGGTCGGCACGTTGTTACGCACGGCGTAGATATAGGCGTAGGTGGAAAACAGCAGCAGGATCAGCAGGCCGGGACCAATGCCCGCAATGAACAGCTCGGCAATCGAGGTGCTGGAGACCACGCCATAGATGATCATGCCGATCGACGGCGGGATCAGAAAGGCGATGTCGCTGGCGTTCACGATCAGCGCCAGCACAAAGCTGTCCTTGTAACCCGCCTGCAGCATCCGCGGGCGCAGCGGCGAACCGATCGCCACAACGGTGGCTTGGGTCGATCCGGAAACCGCCCCGAACATGGTGCAGGCAGCTGCGGTGGAGATCGCCAGCCCGCCGCGGATATGGCCGATATAGGCCATCACCACATTGATCAGCCGCCCCGCCGACTGGCCGCGGGTCATGATATCGGCGGCAAAGATGAACATCGGCACCGCAATCAGCGAGGCGGGCCGGATACCGGCCATCATCTGCTGTACCATTGTCTCGGTCCGGGCCAGATCGCCAAACAGCATCAGAAACCCGATAAAGGCGCCGGCAATCAGCGGGATCATCATCGGAAAGCCCAGCAGCAGCAGGGTGATCATGGTCAAAAATATTGTTGCAGCCACGGGTTCGCCCTCAGATTTCGATTTCTTCTGCGTCCTCGTATCCCTCTTGCACATGCGTCGAGAGATAGATGCCGGGAGACGTCAGATTGCGCACGGCGGTCAGCAGGTATTGGGCGCCGGTCATGAAGAACCCGGCAGGCACCCAGACCAGGATGACCCAGACCGGGATCTGCAGTGCGGGCAGCACCCGTCCGCGCGCGGCCTGCGAGCCGATGTATTTCACCGCGTAAAAGCACAGCAGGAACATGAAACCAGCGGTGATTATGGAAATCACCACGATCATCACCTTGCGCAGATGCGGCGGCAGCAGGTCATAAATCGCCGACATGCGGATGTGGCGGGCGTTGCGCGCGGCATAGCTGATGCCGGCAAAGGTGATCAGGATGATCAGGATCCGGTTCAGCTCCTCGGTAAAGAAGATGGAGTTCCCCAGCACGAACCGCCCAACAACATTGGCCACAGTATTGGCGGCCATCAGCAGAACCCCTGCCGCTAGCAGAAATGATTCAATGCGGCTGATGGCGCTGTCGATCACACCCAGAAACCCAGGCAGCGCTGACTCGTGTGACTGTTGCATTCCTTCCTCCCCAGGCCCGGAAGCTGCTGAGCAGGCAGGACCCGCTCAGCACTGTTTGCAGGAGAGGCGTCAGTTGGCAGTGGCCGCCAGGTCAGCCTTCAACTGTTCCAGGATCGCGGCGCCGCTGTCGCCGGTCATCTCAATGAACTTGGCCTCAACCTCAGCCGCTGCTGCCATGAAGCAGCTGCGCTGATCGTCGTTCAGCACAGTCACCTGCATTTCCGGTTTGGCTTCCATGATCTTGGCCAGCTCAGTCTCCGCCGCTTGCTGCTGATAAACCACGGTGTGGTCATAGGCGGCCTGCGCCGCGTTCTGCACCAGTTGCTGATCCTCGGCGCTGAGGCCGTCGTAAAAGTCCTTGTTGGCCATCACCGCGGTGGTGAAATTGTTGTGGCCGGCGTAGGTGATGTAATCTGTGACCTCATAGATCTTGGTTGAATAGAGGAAGAACGTCGGGTTCTCCTGCCCCTGGATCACATTGGTCTGCAGCCCGCCGTAAACCTCGCCCCAGGGCAGCGGTGTCGGGGTGGCGCCAAAGGCCTTGTAGCTTTCGACCAGCAGCGGGTTGGTCATCACCCGGAACTTCACCTCGTCCAGATCGGCGCAGGTGGTCACCGGAGTCTTGGTGGTCATCGCCACTTCGCCCTCGGGGAACATGTTCAAAAGCTCCAGCCCCTGATCCGCATAAAGCGGCTTGAACATGCCGTTGATCGCCTTGCTTTCCTTGTAAAAGCGCGCCAGGTGATCCTGATCGGTTGGCAGCAGGTATGGCACAAAGAACACCTGTGCCTCCGGGATCAGCGAGCCGGTAAAGCCCGGTGATTGGTCCACAAACTGCAGGATGCCGTCCTGAGTCTGCTCCATGATGTCGGCCGATTCACCCAATGTGCCATAGGGGAACAGCTGGATCTCGTGATCCGAGTTCGCCTCGATCTCTGTCTTGAATTTCTGCGCATAAACACCCTGCACATCGGTCATTGCCTCTTCAAAGGCATAGCGCCAGGTGTCCGCCTGCGCGGCACTGCCTGCCAGGGCAATCCCCGCTGCCGCAAGGGCACCGAAGGTGATTTTGACAGTTTGAGCCATGTTTTCCTCCCAAGTCTCTTGGGTGCCTGCGCACCGCTGCGACAGGTTTGAGAGGAATTGTACTGCATGTCAATTTTTTTATTGTTGCAGGACAATCAGTATGTGAAAGGCGCAATCCCCTCCGGCGGGCGGCCCAGCATTCCGGCGATCAACTCCAACGCTTGCCTGAAACGCCCCAGATCCTGGATGCTGCCAAGCGACAGACGCACAGCATTCTGCGGCGGCGTCTTAGGGGGCAGGAACGGTGCATCCGGCGCCACCGCGACTTTCAACTCACGCGCGTAAGACACGAAACTGCTGGTGCTCCAGCCCTTGGGCAGCGGCAGCCATAGATGCAACGCCGAGGGGTGGCCCTGCCAGTGCCAGTCTTTCAGCACCTCAGCGGCGATGCCATGACGCTCGGCCAGCGCAGATCGCTGCCACTGCGCCAGCTCCAACGCGGTGCCGTCCTGCACCCAACGGGTGGCCAGTTCGCACATCAGCGGCGTCGCCATCCAACCAAACACGACAATCCGCCCGGTCAATGCCGGCAGCAGATGCTCCGGCGCCGCCATGTATCCTGCGCGCAGCCCCGACACAGTGCATTTGGTAAAGGTAGTCAAATAGATTGAACGCTCCGGCGCAAGAGCAGTAACCGCCACCGGACGTCCCTCGGCCACCGGACCAAAGGCATCGTTTTCGATGATGTGCAGATCGTGTTTGCGGGCGACATCCACCAGCGCGCGGCGGCGTTCCTCAGTCATCATACCCGCTGTCGTGTTGGCCAAGGACGGAAGCAAAAACAACACTTTAGGGTTGCTTTCCTGGCAAAACCGCTCAAGCGCATCCGGAAGGATACCATCCGCATCCACATCAACCCCCGCAAGGTTCAAACCCAAATAAGAACACCCCGAAACCAGCAAATGATGCGTGACCTTGTCTGACACTACCGTGTCGCCAGGCCGGGTCAGCGCCGACAGCGCCGCTGACATGCCGTGACTGACCCCATTCGTCATAATGATCCGCTCCGGCGGCACTTCCAAACCGCAATGCCGCAGCCATTGCGATCCGGCGGCACGGTGGGCGTCATGACCGATATTCGGGCGGCAGGACAGATAGTAGCTCGGGTCCAACCCCTCCGGCAGTTCCCTCAGCGCTTGTTCGAACCGCTCAGCATGTTGCTGCGAGAATGCCGGGCGTGAAATCGACAGGTCGAAACCGCCACCGCGTTCAGAGCTCAGCTGAAACGGCTGATCGTTGGACTTGTCAGGATCCAGAACGTAGCTGCCCCGGCCGACTTGGCCATCAATCAGCCTTTGCCGCCGCAAACTTTCATATGCCTTGCTGACGGTGTGGACACTGAGGCCAAGATCATCGGCCATTTTGCGATGGGTCGGCAGCTGCGTCCCCTTCGGCAGCTTGCCGTCTGAGATTGCCCTGGCAATGGCCAGCGCAAGGCTCGCATGCAGGGGGGAGGTCAAGGCGGAGGGATCAGGATGCCAAATTGTCATGCAACATTTTACAAGTGATGACCCCGACTTCGCAATACAATTTCCACACAGCTGCCCCCCAAACGCAGACAATGATCCAACTGCTGGCTTTGCAATGGTCAGTTTCGGCTGCCAATTGATGCGATGGCCAGCCAGCTCTCCCGTCCGCCATCCTAACCCGCGAGCAGCTCCAATGCGCGAGGTATCAGAAAATCCGGGCGGCCGGTCACGCCAGTTTCAGCACCTGCTCGATTACATATTCGGTCTGCGCTTCAGTCTGAGCAGGCCCGATCGGCAGGCTGATCACCTGTGCAGCCAACGTCTCAGAAACAGGGAACGCACCCTTGCCATAGCCAAGCCCGGCATAGGCGTTCTGCAGATGCGGCGGTTTGGGGTAGTGGATGACTGTGCCGACTCCTGCAGCCTCCAGCCGGGTGCGGAAAGCATCCCTGTCCGGATGGCGCACCACAAAGAGGTGCCATACCGGATCCGCCCATTCCGGCACCGCAGGCAGTACCAGTCCGGCCACTGACAGTGCGTCCAGGTAACGGGCGGCAATGGCCTGGCGGCGGGTGTTCCAATCATCGAGCACTTGCAGTTTCACTTGCAGCGCCGCTGCCTGCATCGGATCCAAACGGCTGTTCTGGCCAGCCAGTTCATGCTCGTATTTAACCGCCGAGCCATAGTTGCGCAGCATAGACACCCGCTCTGCCAGCTCCGGCGAGGTGGTGGTAAACCCGCCGCCATCCCCAAGCGCACCCAGGTTCTTACCCGGGTAAAAGCTCCAGCAAGCGGCCTCGCCGAAGCTGCCGATCCGCTTGCCTTTGTATTTGGCGCCATGCGCTTGGGCGGCGTCCTCCAGAAGGTGCAGCCCGTGCTGTCCGGCAAGCTCAATCAGCGGATCCATGTCGGCTGGCTGACCATAAAGATGGACCGGAATGATTGCCTTGGTGCGGGACGTGATGGCAGCGGCCACCGCCTCCGGGCCGATGTTGTGGGTGGCTTCCAGCGGTTCCACCGGAACGATGGTTGCTCCGCAAAAGCTGACTGCCAGCCAGGTCGCAATATATGTGTTCGCGGGCACGATCACTTCATCGCCCGGGCCGATCCCCATTGCCTTCAGCGCAAGGATCAGCGCGTCCAGGCCGTTTCCAGTGCCCAGGCAATGCGGCGCACCGGTGTAACGGGCAAAACCGGCCTCAAATGCTTCAACCTCAGGACCCAGAATGAAGTACCCGGACCGCGCAACCCGCAGCACAGCTGCCTCCAGCTGGTCCTGAATTTCGGCATGGGCACCCGCAATATCGAGGAAAGGAACCTTCACGCTGCACCTGCCGCAGCTTTGAATTCATTATAATCGCGGATGTAATCCGCTTCGTCATAAACTTCGGAGGTCAGCACCATGCAAACCGCCCCGGAGGAGAAGTTGTCGAGGTAGCGCCACATCATCGGGCAGACATACAACCCGTAGTAGGAGCGGTTCAGGTGGAAACGCTTGGTCTCAAAACCGTCGTCCAGCAGGATGTCGAAACTGCCTGACATGCAGATAATGAACTGATGCAGCGCCTTATGCGCGTGCTCGCCGCGGTCAGCCCCGCCCGGCACGTCATACAGATAATATACCCGTTTGATATCAAAGGGGATATGGTTGCCGCCCTCAACAAAGGTCAGGTTGCCCCGCACATCTGTTATCTTGGGCAAGTCAATGATTTTGCAGTCAGTCAGAGGCACGGAAACCGCCTTCGCATTTGAATGTCCCTTGTGTATATGCATATCTGAACCGGACCAGCAAGCAGCGCCGGCCGCCAGGGCCGCCTCAATCAAGGACAACGTCCCTCCCATGAGCAAAAAGCTACTGATCATCGGTGCGGGTGAATTCGCCGACATCGCCTATGAATACTTTACCGTCGATAGCGACTATGAGGTCGCGGGTTTTGCGGTGGAGGCTGAGTTTCTGACCGAGGACGAGAAATTCGGCCTGCCGGTGGTCGCACTGGAAACCGTGGAAACCATGCTCCCCGCCTCCGAGGTTGAGGCACATGTGGCCGTGACCTCAACCAAATTGAACCGGATCCGTGCGCGGCTGATCGAGACCGCCCGCAGCAAGGGATACACGCTGGCCAATTTCATCAGCCCCCATGCCATGGTCTGGCGCACGGCAGAGCTGGGGGACAATGTTTTCATCTTTGAAAACAACGTGGTGCAGCATGGCGTCAAGATTGAAAGCGGCTGCGTCCTGTGGTCCGGCAACCATATCGGCCACCAGACCCGGATCGGCGAGCACTGTTTCCTGGCGTCGCATGTGGTGGTCTCGGGCTATTGCGATATCGGCGCGCGCAGCTTTGTCGGGGTCAATGCGACCTTTGCTGACAATGTGAAAATCGGCGAGGACAGCTTTGTCGGCATGGCCGCCGCCGTGAACAAGAGCTTTGACACGCCAGGCCTGATCCTGAACGGCAACCCGGCCGAGCCTGCCAAAGTCTCCTCCTACCGCTATTTCCGGATCAAACAGTAAGATGGGCTGGGTCAAGAAAGGGCTGGTATTTGCCCCGGACGGAAGCCAGGACTGGGCCAAGCATTCCTTCATGACACCCTGCCCCTGGCAGCGGGACGCGGACACCATCCGTCTGTTCGGCGGGATGCGGGATGATCAGGGGATCAGCCGGATTGGCTGGATCGACGTCGATGCCTCCGACCCCTTGCAGGTCAAGGCTGTGTCCGAACAACCTGCGATCGGGCTGGGGGCGCCAGGCATGTTCGATGACAACGGCATGATCCTGGGCGATGTCCTGGAGGTCGCAGAGGATGAGCTGCGGCTGTATTATGTCGGCTTTCAGCTGGTGGAAAAAGCCAAGTTCCTGGCCTTCAGCGGGCTAGCCATCAGCCGCGACCGGGGCGACAGTTTCGAACGGGTGCAGCAGACACCGGTCATCGACCGCTGCCCCGAAGGTCCCTTCATCGGTGCGCTTCATTCCATCGCCACGCTTCCCGATGGCTCCTACCGGGCTTGGATATCCCGCGGCTTTGGCTGGCAGGACATCGGCGGCCGGCTGTTCCCGCAATATGACTGCTGGACACTGACCAGCGAAGACGGCGTGCGTTTTGAAAATGCCTCGGCGCAGCGGATCATCCCCCCTGCCCCGGAGGAATACCGCATCGGCCGCCCGCGGGCAAACCGGCTGCCGGACGGCTCGTGGGAATTGCGCGCGACCTCCGACACTCTGTCAAAGCAATATGCCAGCTTCCGGTTCACTTCTCCTGACGGGGTTAGCTTTGTCCGGACCAGCGCCGAGGAACTGCCGCGCGGCCCCGCAGGTTCCTGGGACGGCGAGATGACCTGCTATCCGGCACGGATCGACACCAGTCAGGGCCGCAGCTTTCTGTTTTACAACGGCAACAACATGGGCGCGACCGGCGTGGGTGTTGCCATGCTTGAGGATTGAGCGGTGGCGATTGAGATAAAGCGCTACGCAGCCGGCAGCGCCACCGAATGGGATGAATTCCTGACGGCGTCGAAAAACGGTACCTTTCTGCTGCAACGCGGGTTCATGGACTATCACGCCGACCGGTTTCAGGATCATTCTTTGATGATCCACGAAGACGGCAAGCTGCTGGCGGTGCTGCCCGCCAATGCCGATGGCACGGCGCTGAATTCCCATGGCGGGCTGACCTATGGCGGGGTAATTTCCGGCACCAAGATGAGTGCGGAGCGAATGCTTATGGTTTTTGACGCGCTTGCCGCCTATCTGCGCCCCGCCGGGTTCACCGAAGTGAACTACAAAGCCATCCCCTATATCTATCACCGCCAGCCAGCCGATGAAGACATCTATGCGCTGTTCCGGCAAGGCGCGCAGGTTGTACGCACGGATGTGTCAGCCACCATCGCAGTACCGCACCGCCTGCCCTTTGGCAGCGGCAAAAAAGACGGGCTGCGCAAGGCGCGTAAAGCCGGTCTGGAAATCCGCGAAAGCACCGATTGGAGCGCCTGCTGGGCTTTGCTTAGCCAAGTTCTGGACGACCGGCATAAAGCGAGGCCTGTGCATAGCGAAGCGGAGATCCGGCTGCTTGCGGGCCGTTTTCCTGATCGGGTCCGGCTTTTCGGGGCCTTTGACGGTGATCAGATGATCTCTGCTCTGGTGATTTTTGACTGCGGCCAGACTGTTCATGTGCAATATATCGCCTCATCGGACCTGGGCCGCCAGAAAGGCGGTGTAGACATGATTGTTCACCACTTGCTGGACACTGTTTTTACCGGCAGGACGTGGTTTGACTTTGGCATATCCACCACTGATCAGGGGCGGGAACTGAATACCGGGCTGGCCAAACAAAAAGAGATGTTCGGCGCCCGCAGCACGGTGTATCAGCAGTACCGCTGGCAACTCACCTGACACAGGGTTTCCGCCTGCCATCACCTGTGCTGCGGTTGCGGCACAGCATCCCGGCCGACTTTGAGGACATGCAATGACACAGCCCCCCGCCGCCAGTTTCATTCTGCTGTCCTATTGCCAGGAAAACACTATCACTGAAGCGGTGCAGTCCTTGCTGGACCAAAATTGCGAACCAATCGAGATCATCATCTCGGATGACGCCTCCGCCGACGGGACGTTTGAGAAGATCAAGCAGCTGGCCGGCAGCTTTTCCGGTCCGCACAGGATTGTGGCCCGGCGGAATGAAACCAATATGGGCGTCAATCGGCATATCGAACATGCTATCTCCCTCGCCACCTCCGACCTGATGATCTGGACCGCCGGCGATGACCGCAATGCCCCCAACCGCGCCCAGCGGATTATCGACAGCCACCGGCAAACCGGCGCCAAACTGCTCTATTCGGATGCGGAAACCGTCGGCCCGGACGGAGAGCCCGGCGAGAACGCCTACCGCCGCGCCCTGTTCTACAAGGACTTCAGCACCGAGGATGCGGCCACCGCCTTTTCGCTCTACCTGGGGGCAACTGCTGCATGGCACAAAGACCTCTATCGCAAATACGGCGGCTTTCCCAAAGACCGTGCCTATGAGGATCTGATTCTCGGCTTCCGCGCCCTGCTGGAGGACGGCCTGCACTATATTCCCGAGAAGCTGGTGACCTACAAAGAAGACGTCGGCATCTCAGCCCAGCTGACCAAGAAGATCAGCACTCTGACCAATCAGGAGCGCCGGACGCGGATGCTGAAAGGGCAACTGGCCGTCTTGGAACAGCGACTTGCGGATGCCAAAACGTTTGGCCTGGCGAAAAATTCGCCGGTTGTCAGAAAGATGGCACAAGCAGCCGGCAAGATCCGTGCCCGGTTGGATTTCTATGACGGTATCGGCGCCGTGCTGGCCAGCCGGCACTATGGCTGGGGGGCAAAGCTGCAGGGCATCGCCAGCGAAGGTATGCGCAGGCTGCGCAACAGGTAACGGGGCAGACCCAAAATGCCAGCCGGCAGGCTGCAGATTGTCAGGCTTGCAGCCTCCAGGGGTCTTCCTGTTCCAGACTACCTGAAACCGCATCGGAACCTGCATTTGTCCTGAAGGCGCCGATGGCCCCGGCCATGGCCTGTGCTTCTTTGGACAGACCCAGGCTTGAGGAGGTGACCTCCTCGAACAGGGCCGCATTGCGGGTGGTGGCATCGTCAAGATTGGACATTGCCGAATTGATCTCCTGCAGGCTGCCGGATTGCTCGGAAGAGGCCTGGGAAATAGTTTTCATCAGATCTGCTGCGCTGTCGACAGAGGCGGAGATTTCACCAATTGCCGTGCGGGTCTGTTCAACCAGATCCGCACCAAGTTCGACATTCTGGCCGGCTTCATCCACCAGAGCCGAAATTTCAGTCGCAGCTTCTTTCGACCGGTGCGCCAAGGTCCGCACTTCCGAGGCCACCACCGCAAAGCCCTTGCCAACAGTGCCAGCACGTGCCGCCTCAACCCCGGCATTCAGCGCCAGAAGGTTGGTCTGCTGGGCAATCGCTTCGATCATGCCGATGATCCGTGAGATTTTTTCTGAACTTTCCTTGATTGCTTCCATTGCGCCGTAGGTCCGCTTCACCACCTCAATACTGGCGCTGGCATTCTCGCGTGCCGCTTCAACAGAAGCGGACGCCTCTCCCGAGGCCTGGGCGGTGCCGGTAATGGAAACCGAGAGCTGGTTCACGGCAGCAGCCGTGCCTGCCAGCGTCTGCGCAGTACGCTCCGAGCGTTCGGATAGATCGCGGGACGCCGAGGAGATTTCGGTGCTGCCGCCGGCAATCGACTGGCCGCTGGTGCTAAGGCTGCTGACAGAGGCCTCCAGTTTTTCCAGCGCCGCATTGAAATCATCCCGCAGCTTGGTATAGCCCTCGCCCATTTCCCCGTGGATCCGGGCTGTCAGATCACCCTGCGACAGCTGCTCCAGACCCTCGCCAATGGCCGTCACTGCCGCCGTCTGCTCTGCCAGGCGGGCGTCACGTTCCGCATCCGCTGCGGCCTCGACTTCTGCCTTCTCCACCAGCCCGTCGCGAAACACCGAAAGCGCCGTGGCAATCCGGAAGATTTCATCACTCGCCCGGTCGTACCCTGTTACCGGGCGCAGATTGCCGGCAGCCAGCCGCTCGGTAGTGCCGCTGATATCAGCCAGAGGGCGCAGGATAAGGATCCGGGTCAGAACCAGAGACGCCAGGAAGACACCGGCAGCCACAGCCGCCAGGATTTGCAGCTGTTGCTGCGCTGCCTTCACCTCAGCCGCGAGACCGCCCGCAATGGACGCGATCTCCAGCCGGCTTTCGGCCCCCAGACTGGTTGCGTGATGTGCAAATTCCAGCACCGCATCCACAGTTGCCTGCGACGCCGCAGCAGCCGCAGCTGTGGCCTCCAGCGACGCCACCTTGAAGACCGGCAATCCCTCGGACGGATCGGCCAGGCCCACCAGATCCTTAAGCTCCTGCGCAAATACCCCGTTATTGAAACCGGCATAACCCTGCAGCGCCTTGGCAGCGTCCTGAAGCGGGGCAGCAGCGGCATCTGCGGCATCAATGTCATGCGCAGCCGCCACATCCAGCGCCGCCACCTGGAAGGCGCTGATCCAGCCATTGATCTCCAGCAGCTGCTGCAGCACGCCAACCTGGTTGTCCAGCAGCCCCTGGATCGCCGTCCGGTTATCGGAACTGGCCTGGGTTGCCGCAACAGACAGGGTGAACACCATACGCTCCATCGCCTGGGTCAGCGGGCGCACGCTGGCATTGCGGGCGCTCAGAACTTCCTTGCGGCTGTCCTTCAGCTCCTTTCGGCTCGCGGTGAGGGTATAGCGGAACAGTTCCACACCCGCGCGGACCTTCTTGGCCCTGAAGGCATCCAGGCCCAGCTCTTCCAGCCGCCCCATGACCGGCTCCAGCCGGCTCAAAGCGTCATTGGCCATTTTTTTGAGCGCCCGCTTGGTGGGCACGTCGCGCACATGGCCCAGCGCCAGGGCCGCACCAGACAAAATGCTGATATCAGCGCGGGTTTCCAGCAGCGTTTGCAAGCTGCCGAACTGTTGCTCAACCAGGTTTTTGAGCACCTCATCAACCTGGCCGATTGTGTCTTCGCCGCCTGCCATCAAACTGTCGCTGGCCTCGGACGCGACCTGCACAAGCTTCGCCTGCACCGTTTGGCTAAGTGTCTGCAGGCTGCCGGTCTGGGAGTCGATCCAGGCCTGATTTCGAAAGGCGCCTTTGCGGGCGGCGATCAGATTGCTGAGCATTTCGGAGGCCGCGTCAGCCTCCTGCCTGAACATGGCCCGCTCTGCCGCAGGCAGTTCAGCCAGGCTGTTTTCAAGATGTGCAATCGCTGCAACCGCCTCAGTCTCGGCCTGGACCAGCTCGTCAACTGATCCAGCTTGCAAGACCGCAATCATCGCATCCTTTGCCCGGCTTCCCGCCTTGACAAGACGGCCGCTCAGCTCCAGCCGGGGCACCTTCTGTTCCGTCAAAACCTCCATTTGGCGGCCGGTCTGGGAAAAGACCAGCGTAACCATGACACCGCCAACAGCAATAGCAGCCCCCATCGCCATCAGGATCAGCGTGATTTTTGCGCCAATGCTGGAAAACAAACGGAAACCGCGCTTGGCGGGAAATTTTTTCTTTGCAGTCATAGTATCACCCAAGGCATCCGCCCATATTCCGTGCCAAGACCGGACAAGCAGCCGGCCCCACCGCCGTTATCGGCTGGTCAGGCATTCAATGGCGCAGGGCCGCTGCCGCACAGCTGCCCGCATCTCCCAAACAAAAGGGACGCAAGAACGTAAAAAAAATATGAGCGGCAATCGGGAAATCTGTTGAATTTTATCGACTGGCAGAGAAAGCAGCCCGCTGCAAAGGCCGTTTCAACACTACCGGTCAGATCTCTCCGGAGAGACGGCGCGCCGCGTGCAGGGGTAAATTTGTGGTTTCGGTAACAGGCCGGTAACCGGAAAGCGGATCAAATATATGCCGGATCTGCCCGCCCTCGCGGCAAGTGGTCAGCAGCACCGGACGGCCATTCACCTGCTGGCTGGAAACAGTAACCGGCAAAGTGCCTGTCAACCAGCCGCCATAGCTGACGGCCCCGCTGCCGCTGCGGATGACAATCTCGAAGTAGTCCAGCGCTGCCATTCTGAAGATCAGATCCGGCACCTCGCTTGGCCCGCCTCCCAGATGCTCAACCGTCAGATCGGCACCGATAAGGTTTTGCACCGAATAACCCCAGCGGTGCATGAAATCCTCAACAACGTCCAGGATCTCTTGCGTCCGCTCCTCTGGCTGCACGCCCGGGCCGAATTCCGAAAACCGGCGTTCGAAAGACAGATTTTCCGGCACTCCGCCTCCTAGACCTTGGTTCAGGGCTAAACTGCCCGGTTTGCTGCTGGTTCCGGCAAAGCCTAGCACGCACAACTGCTGCCTGCACAAAAGATATTATGGGAATACAGGTTACACAACGTCACCGTGGCTTTTGCACAATCGCCTGACCGGCTATTCCGGCACGCCCGCCTGCCGCAAGGCAGAAGCCCATTCCTGTCCCGCCGGGCTCATCGCTGCAGGATTGTCGCGCTGGAACTGCGACAGGCAGAACTCCGGCGCGGCCTCAAGCAGTTTTTGGACTGTGCTGCGGGCTTCAGCGCCCCGGCCGGACATTTGCAGGGCGATCGCCTTGGACCGCAGCGGCACTGGAAAGGCGCCCTTGGCTTCAAGCGACCGCTCGGAAAGTTCAATTGCACGGGCAAAGTTGCGGGCAGACAAATACGCCAGCGCCGAGAGCGCATCAAAATAGTACCGCTGCGGTCCTAAAGGCGTCAGCCGCCGGGCCGCGTCGGTCATTTGCACCGCCTCATCCGGCATGTCCTGATAGGCCAGCGTCGCCCCTTTCAAAAGCAGCGCCAGCGCTTCGTTTGGATTGTCGCGCAGCGCCAGGTCATAGGCGTCCTGTGCCAGATCAAAGCGGAACGTCAGGTGGCTGGAGATAAGCCCCTTGAGCGTATGAGCCAGTGAGAAACCCGGTGCAGCTTCGATGGCGGCCTCTGCCATCCGGCTGGCCAGGCGGCTGTCCTCTCCACGGTTCACAGACAAGCCCTTTTCGACCCGCATCACGTGCCAGAACCCCATCCAAGTCAGCGGCAGAACATGTTTTGGCTCCCGTTCAAGCAGATGCGACAGGATCTCATGTGCTTGCTGGAATTTGCGCGCGTCCATTTCCTGCATCAGTGAAATCGCCGCCATCAACAGGGTGTGGCTTTCCAGGGTGGACAGCGGCTTGAAACCCGCCAGCCGGACAGCTTCACCCGCAGCGGTCTGTCCGATTTGCTGGGTGGCATTGCGCAGCACGGCACTGCGGCCTTCCATCAGGCTGCCTTTGCTGCCCTCGAAACTGCGGGACCAGATTACTTTTTCGCGGATTGCATCATGCAGATCGATCTCAACCCGGAACCGGTTGCCGTCGCAGCTGACGGTGCCCGACACCAAGTAATCAACGCCCGCGACTGAAGACACTTCGGCTGGGCGCACTGTTTCCGGATCAAACTGGCGCGAAGCCAGATATGAGGTGACCGAAAACGCCCAGCTGCGCGACAAGTACCGTGACAATTCTTCAGACATCAGCGACCCCAGCGGCACAACCGCGTCGCCCGGGGCACGATGCACAAAGGGCAGCACCGCAATGGAAGGCAGCAGCCCATCCAGGATTACACGGCCCGGCGATGTTCCTGCCTGCGGTCCAGGCCGGGCAGCACCACGGGCGAACTCCGCCCGGGCTTCGTTCAGCCAAGCGTTAAAAGCGGTCTCATGAGGCAGTTCAAACCCTTCCATGAAATTCGCATTGCCTGCGCAACTGTCCAATTCCACCCGTGTCAGGTCGAGGATAACCCGCTCCCGGTTTGCATACAGCAGCTTGGCCGCTTCGGGACCCAGATGCCGTCGCAACGTCGACAAGGCTGTCCGCAGGCTGGCCTTTGCCTGTTCGGGCTGCGCCAGGCACCACAATGTCTTCTCCAGAAACGCCCGCGTGCGGATCCCGCCATCAGCTGAGGACAAAAGCGCCAGCAGCGCCTGATGTTTCGCCCCAAGCTGAACATTGGTTCCATCTGCGTGAAAGACGCCAAACGCGCCAAACCGGCATATCTTCAGAAAGACCGTCATCCGTAAACCCCACAATAATCCGTGTCGCACTTGAAATTAAAGTAACGTTACATTGCATTGCCGCAATGTGTTTTGCAATTACTGATTGCATTAACTTCGCAATTCATTTCAAAAGCAACACCTGACAACCTTCGGGCGCATCTGACGGCGATCATAACAGCGCACACGTCAAGGCACAGTAAACCGGCCACATGGAGCAGACTGCTTTAGTGCAACAGTGCAGCAGTGCAGGTCCTTTGCAACAACCATGATCTGATCAGCTGAAAAGAACAACCACACACGCAAAAACTGTAATTCATTATCCAATTGGAACAACGGGACTGACTGCCGGTATCAATTATCAAGCCCTCAGCCTGTGTTGTTTTGGTACCTGCCCCTAAACCGCTGGCACAAAGCGGTAGCCGCTGCCAATGCGCTCTGCCCGTCCGATACCGCCACCGGGCAGATGATAGCCGATTAGCTGCATTTGCTCGGCGGCAAGCCGGTCCAGCAAACGCATACGTGCCGCAGCAGCCGCTTGCGGCTCCTGGTCAGCACCAACCGGCCTGCCAGGGTCAGCAAAGCTCACATGATGATTGCCCACTGCATCCCCTAGAACCAGGACACTGTTACTGCCATCCCGGACTTCAAATGACATATGCCCCGGAGTGTGGCCTGGCGTGGCATGAGCAGCGACTCCCGGCAGGATCTCCTCGCCGTCCCGGAAAAGCTGCACCTTGTCTTCCAGCTGCTCCATCCGGCGCCGGGCCCCAATGGCCATGGCTGTCCTGCTGCTGCCGATGCTGTCTGCAGTCTGCGGGTCGAGCCAGTACTCCCATTCTCCCTGCCCCATCAGATAGGCCGCGTCAGGGAACAGCAGATCGTCAAAATCATCCAGCACCCCCCACAGGTGATCCGGATGGCAATGCGTAAAGACCACATGCGTCACCTGGTCAGGTGTGACACCAAGAACCTCCAGCGCGCCGGACAGATTTCCCGCACTATCCTGAAACCCCGGCCCCGCGCCGGCATCGAACAGGACAACTCTGCTGTCTTCGCGCAGCAAAGTTACATTCACCTCCGGCGTCAGCGGCCCGGCTGGAAGCCCGTACTGCTCCAACGCCTGCTGCAAAGCGTCCGGCTCAAGCCCGCCAAACAGAAACTCCGGCGGCAGAGTGAGATACCCGTCTGAAACTGTCTCAATCCACTTGTTGCCCAAACTGATCCGCGCCGAAGCCCAGCCGGGGACAGCAGCAGCAGCCAGCCCCGTTGCAGCCGACAAGCCAAAATCACGCCTGGTGAACCCCATACCGTTTCCTTTCACTATCGCCGCGCAATCAAATGCACAAATAATGTTTGATGAATATTACTTCATCACGGCACTAAGGGAAACACACGACGATGCCGCAACCCGGCATGCCGGAGTACTGGCGGCTTCTAAGCCAGCCCCTGCGCGGTGCAAGCCCTGCGCAGGGCCGCACAAAACCGCTGGGCGGCGGCCGAAAGCCGGTGCTCCCGCCGGACACACAAACCCACGGGGCCAAGGGTGCTGTCCGTATTCAAAGGCAGCGCTGCCATGCTGCCAGCCTCCAGCTCCGGCCGCACCACACCGTGGCTGATGATCCAGATCGCCTGATGCGCCAGGACAAAGCGCCTCCCGAATGTGGCGGAAACGGTTTCGATCGGAAACCTGGGCAGTGCCAGTCCCTGCTCAAGAAACATCCGCTCAACCATCGGCCGGATGATCGATCCTTCAGACGGCATCAGCACCGGGTAGTCCTCAAATGCTGTAGGCGGCACATGCACGGCGCCAGCCATGGGATGGTTCCGCGCGACAACAACGGCCACCCGCTCGCGGTACAGCGGATCGAATTCCACGCCCGCCATGGCTTCCGACGCAGGCATCCTGCCAACCACCAAATCAAGCCCGCCCCGGCGCAGCTGGTCGATCAGGTACTGATTGCCTCCGGACATCACCATGAACCGCCCCGGCGCGCCGCCGCAGCGCAGTTGCGCCAGCGTGTCAGGGACCAGATCGGCGGCGACGGTGGGCAGTGCGCCAATGGAAACCAGCGGTCCATCTGCCGCGTCCAGGCCACGCAACAGCGCCACCCCGTCGCGAGCCAGCGCCAGGCTGCGCCCGGCATGGTCCCGGAACAGCTCGCCATACCCGCTGAGCCGGATACCGCGGCCATGTTTTTCGACCAGCGGCTTGCCGCAAACTTCCTCCAGTTCGCGCAGCGCCCGTGTCACCGCAGGCTGGGTCATGCCCAAGGCCCCCGCGGCCTGGGTGACGCTCATCTTGCGGGCCACTTCGACGAACACCTCAAGATGGCGCAGTTTCAAAGAAGACGATAGCCGCATATCACTCCGGTTATGATTACATGTATAATTCAAGATTATACAGATCAGCTCCGGTATGCGATACTTTATCCAGCACGGGGAGACCAGGATGACGCAGCAGGACCGGTACAGCCAAGGCATGCAAATCAGGCGCAAGGTGCTTGGCGACACCCATGTGGAGCGCGCCGAAGCCGCCAAAACCGCGCTGGACGCCCCCTTTCAGGAGCTGATCACCGAAGCGGCCTGGGGCACGGTCTGGGCCTCTGACCGGATTTCGCTGCGGGAGCGGTCCATGCTGACATTGGCACTGCTGGCTGCCACTGGGAATTTCGACGAGATTCCGATGCACATCCGCGCCACCGCCCGCACCGGCGCCAGCCAGGAAGATGTGCTGGAGGCCTTCCAGCATGCGGCCATCTATGCCGGGGTGCCGTGCGCAAACCGTGCCCTGAAGCTGGCCAAGGAAACTTATGCCAAAATGGCCGCTGAGGGAGGGAGAACCGCATGAGCACACCGCCGGAACAGGGGGAGTTCTACCAGCGCGACCGCCGCTGGCATCCGCCCGCGCTGTCGCGGGATTACAAGACCTCGGTCACCCGCGCGCCGCAATATCCGCTGATCAGCCTGGAAAACACCGCCAGCGAGATCACCGGCCCGGCGTTTGGCCACAATGACATCGCTGCCACCGACAATGACCTGCTGACCAACTTTGCCCAGCCTGGTGAAAGCCCGATCGGTGAGCGCATCATCGTGCATGGCCGGGTGCTGGATGAAAACGCGCGGCCGGTGCCGAATACGCTGGTGGAGATCTGGCAGGCCAATGCGTCCGGCCGCTACCGGCACAAAAAGGACACCTACCTCGGCGCGCTGGATGCGAATTTCGGCGGCTGCGGCCGGACGCTGACGGATGAAAACGGCTGCTACCACTTCCGCACCGTGAAACCCGGCGCCTACCCCTGGCGCAACCGGGTGAACGACTGGCGGCCCGCGCATATCCACGTCTCGGTCTTTGGCACCGGCTTTGCCCAACGGCTGATCACCCAGCTGTATTTCGAGGGCGACCCGCTGATTGCCCGATGCCCGATCGTGAACACCATCCCGGACCCGGAGGCGGTGGAAATGCTGATCGCGCGGCTCGACATGAATGCAACCATTCCGCTCGACACAATCGCCTACCGCTTTGACATTGTGCTGCGCGGGCGGCGGTCCACCCTGTTTGAAAACCGGCTGGAGGGGAATTGATGCGTCGGCGTTTTGATTATCTGAAAGAAACCCCCTCGCAAACCGCCGGGCCTTATGTCCACATCGGCCTCGCACCCGGTGCTGCAGGGTTCCGGATCTACGATCAGGAACTTGGCTGGGACATTGCCAGCCCCAACGCCGAGGGAGAACAGATCAGGGTCGAGGGCATGGTCGTCGACGGCACTGGCTCGCCGGTCAAGGACGTGCTGCTGGAGGTCTGGCAGGCCAATGCGAACGGCATCTATGCCCACCCCGAACATGGCGGCGCGGTTGAGGACGGCTTTCGCGGCTGGGGCCGGGTGATCTCCGATTTTGAAACCGGAGAATGGGGGTTCGGCACCGTGAAACCTGGCCCGGTCATGGGCCGCAACAGCCAGATGATGGCGCCGCATATCAACCTGTGGATCGTGGCACGCGGCATCAACGTGGGGCTGAACACGCGGGTCTACTTTGAGGACGAGGCAGAGGCCAATGCCACCGACCCCGTGCTGAATGTGATAGAATGGGAGCGCCGCCGCGCCACCCTGATTGCCAGGCGAAGCGAGCGGGACGGTTTGGCGATCTACCGCTTCGACATCCGCCTGCAAGGCGACGATGAAACAGTGTTTTTCGACATCTGAAGGGGAGCAATCATGAGTAAACCCTGCATCATCTGCGTAGCCATCACCGGCTCGGTTCCGACCAAGAAAAACAACCCGGCAGTGCCCGTCACCATCGCCGAGCAGATCGAAAGCACCCAGGAGGCGTTTGAAGCCGGCGCCTCCATCGCTCATTGCCATGTGCGCAACGACGACCAGACGCCGACCTCGGACCCGGAGCGGTTCGCCCGCCTCATGGAAGGCCTGCACAAGCACTGCCCCGGCATGATCGTGCAGCTGTCGACCGGCGGCCGCTCCGGCGCTGGACACGAGCGCGGCGGCATGCTGCCCCTGCGCCCTGATATGGCGTCTCTGTCCGTTGGCTCCAACAACTTCCCTACCCGGGTCTATGAGAACTCTCCCGATCTGGTGGACTGGCTGGCCTCGGAGATGCGCACTTACGAAGTAAAACCCGAGATCGAGGCCTTTGACCTGTCGCACATCCACCAGGCGGTGAAGATGAACCGCGAGGGGCGCATTGGCGGCACGCTTTACGTGCAGTTCGTGATGGGGGTGAAGAACGCGATGCCGGTCGATAGGGATGTGTTCGATTACTATGTCAAAACCATGCAGCGGCTGGCACCGGAGGCCCAGTGGTGCGGCGCCGGTGTCGGGCCGGGGCAGATCCTGGTCAACGAATGGTCGGTCGCCGCGGGCGGCCATACCCGCACCGGGCTGGAGGACAATATGCGGCTCGACCGCGACACCCTTGCGCCCTCCAATGCCGCGCTGGTGCGGCGGGCAGCGGCGCTGTGCGAATCCTACGAACGCCCTGTCGCCACCTGGCAGCAGGCCCGCGAGATCCTGGAACTCCGGCCCGGCTGATGCCGCCCGCTTCGGGCCGCAGGGCCGAAGCCACGCCCAAGGCCGCCAGGCGGCCCGTCAGGGCAGCCGCGGGCGCGGGAGCCCCCCTTCTGCCTGGCTGGCCAACTGGCGCCGGTCAACTCCCGCCGGAAAGATCCTTGAGGATCGGGCAATCCGGACGGCTGTCGCCTGCACAGCCTTTGACCAACTCTCTCAATGTGCCGCGCATCGCCTGCAGATCGGCGATCTTTTCCTCGATCTTTGCCAGATGCTCCAGCGCCAACTGCTTCACATCGGCGCTGGCGCGGGTTTCGTCCTCGTAAAGCGCCATCAGGGTGCGGCAGTCCTCGATGGTGAAGCCCAGCGCCCGGGCGCGGCCCAAAAAGGCCAGCTTATGCAGATCAGTCCCGGCAAAGCAGCGGTAACCATTGGCGCTGCGATGCGGTTTGATCAGCCCGATGTCCTCATAATAGCGGATGGTCTTGGCTGGCAGGCCGGAGCGGCGGGATACATCTCCGATATTCATGCGCGCGCCTCCTGCTTGCCGGCCGCAAGGGCCGCCGGCCAGGCCTGCCCTTCATCCAGGGCCGGTTTCAGGCGGCGCAAGCGCAGGGCATTGGACAGGACAAACACGCTCGACAGTGCCATTGCGCCTGCCGCAAGTGCCGGCGACAAAAGAGGCCCCCCAAGAGGGTACAGAACCCCGGCAGCCACCGGCACCAGCAGGACGTTATAGCCGAAAGCCCAGCCCAGGTTCTGGCGGATGTTGCGCATGGTGGCGCGGCTGACGGTCAGTGCGTTCACCACCCCGCGCAGATCACCCGAGACCAGCACCACATCCGCCGCCTCGATCGCCACATCGGTGCCGGTGCCGATGGCAATTCCAGCGTCCGCCGCCGCCAGCGCCGGGGCGTCGTTTATGCCGTCGCCCACAAATGCCAGCGCGCCATGCTCTGCCTGCAGCTCCTGGATCGCGGCAACCTTATCAGCAGGCAGGCATTCGGCCTTCACTGCATCAATACCCAGCCGCGCGGCAATCGCCTGCGCCGTCCCCAAAGCATCACCGGTGATCATTGCCACCTTCAATCCTTGGTCATGAAAGGCTTTGATCGCCGCCGTGGTACCCGGCTTGATCGGATCCGCCACCGCAATCACTGCCGCCGCCTGGCCGTCAACGGCAGCGAAAAGCGGGGTTTCGCCGCGCTCTGCCAGTTTCAGCCCCTCCGCCTCCAGCGCGCCTAGCACAATGCCTTCGCGCGCCATCAGCCGGGCGGCGCCGGCCAGCACCACGCGCCCCTCGACCTCTGCGCACAGGCCAAAGCCCGGGATAGCCTTGAAAGCGCCCGCCTTGGGCAGCCCCTTGCCCGCCGCTGCCGTGATAGCGCGGGCGATGGGGTGTTCCGACTGCGCCTCAGCGGCACCGGTCAGGCGCAGCACCTCGTCGCGGGTGAATCCTTCGGCGCAGATCAATTCGGTCAGCACCGGCCGGCCCTCAGTCAAAGTGCCGGTCTTGTCGAGCGCCACCACGCGTGCTTCCTGCAAGTGCTGCAGCGCATCGCCCTTGCGAAACAGAACCCCCATCTGCGCCGCGCGGCCGATGCCGACCATGATAGAGGTCGGCGTCGCCAGCCCCATGGCGCAGGGACAGGCGATAATCAGCACCGAAACACCGGCCACCAGGGCCAGCGGCAGGGCCGGCGCAGAGCCGAACAGAGACCACGCCAGCACGGTCAGCGCCGCAACCGCGATCACTGCGGGTACAAACCACAGGGTGATACGGTCGACCAGCCCTTGCACCGGCAGCTTGGCGCCCTGCGCCTGCTCGACCATGCGGATGATCTGCGCCAGCACCGTGTCGCGGCCAACACGGGTGGCCCGGAATTCCAGCGCAGAATTACCGTTGATGGTGCCCGCCGTCACTTCATCACCGCGGGACTTGGCGACGGGCACCGGCTCGCCGCTGATCATGCTTTCGTCGATGTAGGAGCTGCCGGAGGTGATCTCGCCATCCACCGCGATGCGCTCTCCCGGACGGACCCGGATCAGGTCGCCTGGGCCGATTTCTTCCACCGGAGTTTCAATTGCATCCCCGCCCGAGACCACCATGGCGGTTTTCGGCTGCAGCCCGGCCAGCTTGCGGATCGCGGCGCCGGTGCGGCCCTTGGCGCGGGCCTCCAGGAAGCGGCCCGTGAGAATAAGGGCGACGATCACCACCGCCGCCTCGTAATAGACATTGGCGGTGCCCGCGGGCAGCAGCCTGGGCGCGAAGGTGGAAATCACCGAGAACCCATAGGCCGCGGAGGTCCCCAGCGCCACCAGCGCGTTCATGTCGGGAGCGCCGCGGAGCAAGGCCGGAAAACCCTTAGTATAGAACTGCCGGCCCGGCCCGGCCAGCACCGCGGTAGCCAGGGCGAATTGCAGCAAGTAGCTGTTTTGCTTACCTATATTTTCCATAACCCAATGATGCAGCGCCGGGACCATGTGGCCGCCCATTTCGATCAGGAACACCGGCAGAGTCAGAAGCGCGGCGATCAGCACCTGCCGGCCCAGTGCGGAAATCTCATCCGCGTTGCGGCGGCCGGCCTGCTCCGCTTCATCCTCCGCCGCGCCGCTGAGACGGGCCGGATAACCGGCATCCGACAATGTGCGGGCGAGATCGGCGGCGCGGGCCATGCCGGTTAAATAACGGATTTGTGCCGTCTCATTCGCCAGGTTCACGCTGGCCGATAGCACCCCCGGCACCGCCAGCAGCGCCCGTTCCACCCGGCCCACGCAGGACGCGCAGCTCATGCCGCTGATCACCAGGGAAGCTTGCGCCTCTGCCGCCGGATAACCCGCAGAGGCCAAGGCGCTGGTCAGATCCATCAACGGAACCTCCGCGGCAGCCTCCACCTGGCCGGTGGCATTGGCAAGGTTGACGGAGGCGCTCTGCACGCCTTCGACCGCCGCCAAGGCGCGCTCAGCACGCCCTGCACAGCCCGCACAGCTGAGGCCGGTGATATTCAGTGAAATCCTGCTAAGTTCAGACATCGGAATCCTGCCGCTTCTGGTCCGTTGACAAGAGATATGAGGGTTCCAGCGAGGGGAAGGTCAAGACCCGGCATTCAATTTCCTTCCCATAACTGGAATCTTTCCAGCAAGCTGCTGGGAACCGGCAGTTTTTCATCACGCGGGAATGGCGCGGACCGTTGGCCGGCTGTCGCATTCAGGGCAAGGCCCGGTACCCTGCTCCTGATAGTGTGCCGAGGCAAAGCTTGCGTGTGCCAGCCTGCAAATGTAACGCTGGGTCATTCCGGCCCGCGGCCTTGCTGCTGGCTACGCATTCAACCGGATCCGCTTCGCGGCGGCCCGGCCCCGCAGAATTTGGACGAAGGACCAGTCACATGATCAAGACCCGCGCCGCCGTTGCGGTTGCCCCCGGCAAACCGCTGGAAATCATGGAAGTGAACCTCGAAGGCCCGAAAGCGGGCGAGGTTCTGGTGGAAATCAAGGCAACCGGCCTGTGCCACACCGACGAATTCACCCGTTCGGGCGATGACCCCGAAGGCATTTTCCCGGCGATCCTGGGCCATGAGGGCGCAGGCGTCGTGGTTGAGGTCGGCGAAGGCGTCACCAGCCTGAAGCCGGGCGATCATGTGATCCCGCTGTATACGCCCGAGTGCCGCGAGTGCGATTACTGCCTCAACCCGAAAACCAACCTGTGCCAGGCGATCCGCTCGACCCAGGGCGCCGGCCTCTTGCCAGACGGCACCACCCGGTTCTCAATGCAGGACGGCACCCCGATCCACCACTACATGGGCTGCTCGACCTTCGCCAACCACACCGTGGTGCCGGAAATCGCGCTGGCGAAAATCCGTGAGGACGCACCGTTCGACAAGGTCTGCTACATCGGCTGCGGCGTCACCACCGGTATCGGTGCAGTGATCAACACTGCCAAGGTGGAAATCGGCTCGCGGGCCATCGTGTTCGGCCTCGGCGGCATCGGCCTCAACGTGATCCAGGGCCTGCGGCTGGCCGGGGCTGACCAGATCGTCGGTGTCGACTTGAACCCCGGCAAGGTCGAGATGGCCACCAAGTTCGGCATGACGGATTTCGTCAACCCGGCTGAGGTCGAGGGCGATTTGGTGGCGCATCTGGTCGAGGTGACCGGCGGCGGTGCCGATTACACTTTTGACGCGACCGGCAACGTCAACGTCATGCGCACCGCATTGGAAGCGGCGCACAAGGGCTGGGGGGAATCCATCATCATCGGTGTGGCGCCCGCCGGTGCCGAGATTTCGACCCGGCCGTTCCAGCTGGTCACCGGCCGGTCCTGGCGCGGCACCGCCTTCGGTGGCGCCTCGGGCCGTACTGACGTGCCCAAGATCGTGGACTGGTACATGGACGGCAAAATCGAAATCGATCCGATGATCACCCACAAGCTGACGCTGGATCAGATCAACGAAGGCTTCGAGCTGATGCACGAAGGCAAATCCATCCGCGCCGTGGTGGAATTCTAAGCCCTATCCAGTTCGCAAACAGCAAAACGCAGGCCCTGGGGCCTGCGTTTTCGTTTCCGCGGCAAGGCTGAAAAGCTGCCGCCAAAAGCCGGATCCGGCCCTGTGGAGAGCGTCAGTTTTCGAAGGCGGTCTCCACCGCGTCCAAGCTGACATCATACCCCCAAAGACGGCGCAAGTGCTTCAGCACCTCTTCCTGATCCTCCTCATCCAAATGAATGCCATCCCGCACAGTATGGGTCAGCTTCAATTCCCGATCACCGCGCAGATCCGCGTCTGTCACCTGAATATCAGGTTCCAAGTAAGCCAGATCATACTGCTTTGCCAAATCGCGGCGGATCGCCTTGTATCCCGCGCGGTTATGGATCTGGCTTACCACCAGGTTGGGCAGGTCGGCGTCATTGGTCAGCGTGAACAGCTTGAACTTACGGATCAGATGCGGCGACAGGAACTGCTGGATAAAGCTTTCATCGCGGTAATTCGCCCATGCATCGCGCATCACTTTCCGCCAGTCGGGATCACCGGCGAAATCGGGGAACCATTCGCGGTCCTCATCAGTCGGGTCCTGACAGATCCGGCGGATGTCCTGCATCATCGCAAACCCCAGCGCATAAGGATTAAGACCGGAGAAACGCGGATCGTCAAATTCCGGCTGCAGCACCACATTGGTGTGGCTGTGCATAATCTCCATAAAGGCGCCTTCGGTGATTTGGCCCTGCTCATAAAGCTTGTTAATGATGTAGTAGTGCACGAAGGTCGCGCAGCCCTCGTTCATCACTTTGGTCTGTTTCTGCGGATAAAAATACTGCGCCAGCATCCGCACGATGCGCAGCAGCTCACACTGCCAGGCCTCCAGCACCGGGCTGTGCTTTTCCAGGAAATAAAGCACGTTCTCCTGCGGCAGATTCATCTGCTTGCGGCGCGCACTGAAATCAGCATCTTCAACCAGTTCCAGCTTGTCGCGGCCCAGGGTCGTGTCGGTCCAGATATCCAGCACGCTTTGGCTGCTTTCATACCCTTCACGCACCTTCTGCATCGCCACCAGCTCTTCCGCGGTCGGCTTGGGCGGGCGTCCGTAGCGGAACACGCCTTGGGATTGCAGCGCATGGGCCGCGTCCAGAATCTCTTCGACCGCACAAGGGCCATACCGTTCTTCGCAAGCGGCGATGTAATTCTTAGCAAAAGCCAAGTAATCATGAATACCAGCGGCATCTGTCCACTGCTGAAACAAGTAATTGTTCTTGAAGAAATGGTTATGCCCGAATGCCGCATGCGCCATCACCAGCGTCTGCATCGCCATGGTGTTTTCTTCCATGTTGTAGCTGATGCAGGGGTTCGAATTGATGACGATTTCATAGGCCAGACCCTGGCGGCCAGTGCGGTACAGCGCCTCGTCGCGGGCGAAATGCTTGCCGAATGACCAATGCTGATACATCAGCGGCAGGCCGACACATGAGTATGCATCCAGCATCTGCTCGGCCGAAATAATTTCGATCTGATTGGGATAAACGTCCAGCCCAAGGTCGCCCAGCGCGATCTCCTCGATCGCGTCGCGCGCTGTTTCCATCAATTCAAAGGTCCATTCCGGCCCGTCGAACAGCGGCTTGCGCGCCTTTTCAGCTGCCTGCATACTGCGCCCCTTTCACCTTGGGGAGGAAGAACTCCCGGAAAATCGGATAGATGTGGCCGGGTTGCGAGACACGCTGCATTTCAAAATGCTGCGCCTGGCCCTTCACGTCACGGTAGTTCTGCCACAGGTCTTCGCCTGCTTCGGGATTGTTCAGCAGCATTTCCGCCGCCTCATCGACGATTTCCACATAGGCATAAAACTGGCTGACCGGCAGCAGGTCGTTCAGCAGCAGATTTTTGCAGCGCACCGAGTCATTGCCGAAATTCTCGCCATCCGAGGCCTGCGCCCCGTAGATGTTCCATTCATCCGGCGGGTAGCGCTCTTCGATGATCTCCTTCATTTTCTCCAGCGCGGTGGACACAATGGTGCCGCCGGTTTCCCTGGCATAGAAGAAGGTTTCCTCGTCGACTTCCTGGGCGTGATGAGTGTGCCGCACAAACACCAGTTCGGTGTGTTCATAGCAACGCTCCAGGAACAGGTGCAGCAGCAGGAAGAACCGTTTGGCCAGATCCTTCTCCCGCTCCTGCATGGAGCCTGAGACATCCATCAGGCAGAATACCACTGCCCGGGAATTGCGGATCTTTTCCGGTACAAAGGTATCATACCGCAGATCCAGCGGGTCGATATAACCCACGACCTTGCGCTTGCGGAGAATGCCTTCGAGTTTCTTTTGCAATTCGGCCAGAAATGCCTCTTGCGGCGGGCTGCGTTCCTCCAGCGCTTCCAGCTCGGCGATCTGCTCTTCCAAATCCCGCTGCGACTTGGTGGTCGGACGTTGCAATGCGATCCGGCGCCCCAGAGAATTGCGCATGGTGCGCACCAGATTGAGATTGTTGGGTGTGCCCGCAGTGGTCAGGCCCGCCCGGCGGGTGCCGATGGTTTCGGTCTCCACCGTGGCCTTTTCCACCAGGTCCGGCAGCTCCAGCCCTTCAAACAGGATTTCCAGGTATTCTTCCTGCGTGAGTGTGAAAGAAAATTCGTCCGCACCATCCCCGTCCTCGGAGGCCTTGCGGCCGCCCTCGCCCGCACCGCCGTCCGGGCGTTTGATGGTGTCGCCGACAACAAAATCCTTGTTGCCGGGCAGAACATGACGGCGCATGCCGCCCTTGGAAGAGTGAAAGAACCGCGGCTCCTTCAGCCCTCTGGTCGGGATAGTGACCTTTTCGCCTTCGTCCGGGACGCCGCTTCCGCTTTGGATCGATTTCCCCCGGACCGACTGATCGACGCGTTCTTTAATGTTCTCCCGGGCCCGCCGCAGGAACCGCTGGCGGTTCCCGAGGCTCTTGCCCTTCGGATTGGCGCGCCTGTCGATGAAATGATGCATATGCCACAGCGCTCCTCTTTAGCCCGCCTTGTTAACGCGCATGTACCATTCGACCAGACGCCGCACTTGGCGGTCGGTATAGCCATGGCTGCGCATACGCTCGACGAACTCCTGATGTTTGCCTTCGGTCTTGCTGTCCTTCTTGCTGCCGAAACTGATCACCGGAAGCAGCTCCTCGACCTGGCTGAACATGTGTTTTTCAATCACATCGCGCAGCTTTTCATAGGAGTTCCAGGCCGGGTTTCTGCCAGTGTTTGCGCGATGGCGCAGAGCAAATTTCACGACCTCGTTGCGGAAGTCCTTGGGATTGGCGATGCCAACCGGCTTTTCGATCTTTGAAAGCTCCGCATCCAGCACTTCGCGGTTATAGAGCTGACCGGTATCAGGATCCTTGTAATCCTGCTCTTCGATCCAGGCATCAGCGTAGGAGATATAGCGGTCAAAGACGTTCTGGCCGTACTCCGTATAGCTTTCGAGGTACGCCTTCTGAATTTCGTTGCCGATGAACTCTTCATAACGCGGCGCCAGTTCCGTCTTGATGAACTCAAGGTACTTCTGCTCGGTCTCCTGCGGAAACTGCTCGCGCTTGATCATCTGCTCCAGCACATACATCAGATGCACCGGATCCGCTGCCACTTCGTCCGTGTCGAAGTTGAAAGTAGTGGACAGCACCTTGAAGGCGAAGCGGGTTGAGATGCCGTTCATCCCTTCGTCCACGCCAGCGCGGTCCTGATACTCCTGCACGGTCTTGGCTTTGGGGTCGGTGTCCTTCAGGCTTTCGCCGTCATAGACCCGCATCTTGGAGTAAAGGTTTGAGTTCTCATGCGGCTTCAGGCGGGTCAGCACCGAGAAGCGGCTAAGAATCTTCAGCGTCTCCGGCGCACAGGGCGCATCCCGCAATTCGCTGAACTCGATCAGTTTTTCGTAGATTGAGGATTCATCCGAGACCCGCAGGCAATACGGCACCTTGACGATAGACACCCGGTCGATGAAGGCCTCGTTGTTCTTGTTATTCTTGAACGACTGCCATTCGCTCTCGTTGGAGTGCGCCAGGATCAGGCCGTTGAAGGGGATCGCACCAAAGCTTTCGGTGCCCATATAGTTGCCTTCCTGTGTCGCCGTCAGCAGCGGGTGCAGCATCTTGATCGGCGCCTTGAACATCTCGACAAATTCCAGAACACCCTGGCTCGCCCGGTTCAAGCCGCCGGAGAAGCTGTAGGCATCCGGGTTGTCCTGGCTGAAATGCTCCAGCTGGCGGATATCAACCTTGCCGACCAAGGTGGAGATGTCCTGATTGTTCTCATCACCCGGCTCCACTTTGGCCACGCAGATGCGGCGCAGGCGGGAAGGGTACATGCGAACAACAGAAAACTTGTTGATATCGCCTTCAAATTCATCCAGCCGCTGGACGGCCCATGGCGACATCAGCCCCGGCAGCCGGTGCTGGACAATGCCGTATTCCTCTTCCAGAACCTTGCCCATGCGGACAGGATCAAACAGGCCCAGCGGACTTTCGAAAATCGGCGAGATCTGATCGCCGGCTTTCAGCACATAGATCGGCTGTTCTTCGACCAGGCGCTTCAGCCGCTCCGCCAGAGACGATTTGCCGCCGCCGACCGGGCCCAAGAGATAAAGGATCTGCTTTCGCTCTTCCAGGCCTTGCGCGGCGTGGCGGAAATAGCCGACGATCCGTTCGATGGTGTCTTCCATGCCGTAGAAGTCGTGGAAAGCGCTGTAGCGCTTGATTGTCCGGTTCTGAAAGATCGGCCCGAGCCGCGCGTCCTTGGACGTGTCTACCAGTTCCTCTTCGCCAATTGCCTTCAACATCCTCTCGGCGACGTTGGCGTACATGCTTGGATCGTCGCGGCAGGCGTTCAAATAATCCTGCAGCGGCATCTCCTGCTCGCGGGTTTCGCCGTACTGCTCTGCAAAAAGTTCGGCAATGTCTTTCATCTTGAATCAAGCCTCCTGGTTATCTGGCGCCGTTCCTCCTGGCGTTTTAGCTCGCGAACAGACAGACTGCGCCCGGTACGTGGGCATGGATGTCCGCGTTAGTGTTGAGTTCTGATTTCTGCTCGGCGCCGTTTCTGGCGTTCTACGTCCGGCTGGCCGCTCTTTGCGGCGGCCTGCGCCCGGATACCAGGCTGGCGGCGTGTTGCTTACTCTCAAGCTTACACCAATTACGTACTTCTTACTATCTGAAAGTGGTGTACTTTTAATTAATTGCCAGAAACTTTTGCGGGAAATTTTCATCACATCGAGGCGATCACTGTTGTTGCGGCCGCCTTGCGCGCCGCGGCAAATCAAGAGCCTCCAGCCGCGCGTCCACTGTTGATCAGAGAGATGCAGGGGGCTTTCCCCTTCTGCTTCTGAAGTCCAGGCAACAGGGTTAGCAGTGCATACGGCAAGGTAAGACGGCCAATTCTCCCGCGCCAGCCATACGTCCGCCCCATATCACGGCTGCGTGAAAAACCTTAGAAATTCTGCGGCACTCAGGACACGGTTGCCGCCCAAACTGCATGAATCCCGTCCCTGATGCACTGGACAGGACAATAAAAATCATCACAGTATGGCCTCAAAATGGCCGCAAAAGACGGCCGATGGGCAAACGTACAGGCAACGGAACGACGCGGCACCCGCCAGATTACGGCGGCGCAGCGCACAGATGAGTGGTATTACAATGAGCACGGTCGCATTTATTACCCGCGATATGGCGGGCACTACACAGCATGGGAACTTTTCCGAAGGCACCCCGGCACGTATTGACGCCGCCCATGCCAAGGATATCTCGCTGAACCTCAGCCCTGCGGATGTCGAAAGCTATTCCCGCCAGGGCGGCAACCTGCACATCGCCTTGGCCGATGGCCAGGAACTTGTGATTGAGAACTACTATTCCTACGGCTCATCCGGCGGGAAGAACCTGTTCCTCAGCCAGGAGGGCGAATTCACCGAAGTTGTCCTGGAAGACAAATCCAGCGGCATGCTCTTTGCCACATACGAGCCGCTGGATCTGACCGGAAAGTGGAGCGCCTACGATGAGATGGTGTTCCTGGACGTTGACCGCATCGAACCGGTGGTTGCACCGCTGGCCGCGCCGCTGTTCGGCGGGCTGGGTGCGGCCGGGGCCGCGGCGGGCGTCGTTGGTGCGGCTGTAATTGCCGGCGGAGGCGGCGGTGACGGCGGCGAAGGGACAGGTGGCATTGTGCCAACGGTCGACAACCCCGATGCCAGCTACCCGGTTTCTGACTCCACCACCGAACCGGTCGTTATCACCGGCACCGGTGCGCCTGGATCCGATGTGACTGTCAATGTCGGAACCTCCACAGCCACCACAACCGTTGATGACGACGGCAATTGGAGCGTCAGCTTCCCGGTCGATGATCTGCCGGAGGACGGCAATTATGACACAACTGTGCATGTGGTTGACCCGAACGGGACTGAGTTCGATCTGGATGGTCCCGCCGTCGTAATCGACACGGTTGCCACTGTCGGCCTCGACGAGGGCCAGGCAGGCGGCGACGACATGATCAATGCCGCCGAAGCAGCTGATGGCGTTACCCTGACCGGAACCGCCGAAGCGGGTGCCACAGTGGAAGTCACTTTCCAGGGTGTGACCCGGACGGTTACCGCGACCGAAAGCGGGACTTGGAGCGCTGACTTTGCAGCTTCGGAAATTGCCTCCGGGGAATACGACTCAGAAGTCAGCGTCACCGCGACCGATGCTTTCGGCAATACGGACAGCGTCACCGGCACAATCCGCGTAGACACGACCACGGCCGTAGACATCGACAATGGCCAAGCGGGCGGCGATGACATTGTCAGCAACGCCGAAGCTACCGCTGGTCTGACATTGACCGGAACCGGCGAGGCCGGGGCAAGTGTCAGCGTCACCGTTGAGGGCGTGACCCGCACCGCAACCGTGGATGCAGACGGCAACTGGGCCGCAGACTTCGAAGCCGGCTCCCTGCCTGCCGGTGAATACGACACCACTGTCAGCGTGACCTCCACCGACGAAGCCGGCAACACGGCAACCGCCACGGCGGATCTGCATGTGGACACTGTGGTCGATCCCCTCACCCTGAATTCCGGCAGCATCGAAGGCGACAATATCGTCAACGAGGCCGAACGCAGCGACGGGGTGACCCTGACCGGCACGGTTGAGCCCGGCTCGACGGTTGTCGTGCAACTGGGTGATGCAACCGAAACTGCCACAGTTGATGCCGATGGCAATTGGAGCGCATCCTTTGCTGCCGCTGACATTGCCGAGGGCAGCTACGATGCAGCGGTGGTTGTGTCCGCCACGGACGCCGTGGGCAATACGTCGGAAATCACTGACACCCTGGCCATCGACACCGAGGTGGTGCCTTTCACCTCGGACAGCGTGACCGATGATGATGTGGTGAGCCTCGCGGAAAGTGCTGCGGGCCTCTCGATGTCCGGCACCGTCGAACCCGGATCGGCAGTACAAGTCACCATTCAAGGTGTAACCCGGGACGCGCTGGTGGATGCGGACGGCAACTGGACTGCCGAGTTTGACCCCGGCGACCTGCGCGAGGGCACCTATGAGGCCACAGCCGAAATCACGGCCACGGACCCGGCAGGCAACACGCAGACCCTGACCGAGGGCTTCAGCGTCGACACCGAATATGATGCCCCCAACATTGGCGATGTGATCAGCACCGGCACCAGTGTCAGCGGTGTTTTCAGCGACGATTTCGAGGCCGGCGACACAATCCATGAGCTGACCAGCACTGGCAGTGTCTCGGATGTCAGCGGCACCGAAACCGATCTTGGCAACGGCCAGACCCTGTACGACTTCGATGCAGACGTGCCGGACGGCTCGCATCTTGTTGTGAACCGGGTGGATGACGCCGGCAACAGCTCTGGTACAATGGTGGTGCTCGAAGACGGCGCCGGCGCATCTGTGCTGGATCATTCGGGCCTCTCGCAGTTCAACATCGACGAGCTGAACCTGGTTCATGCCGACGCCGTCGACCTGACCCTGACCGAGGCCGATATCAATGCGCTGTCAGGCAATTCCGACAAGCTCACTGTGCATGGGGAAGCTGACGACACGCTCACCATAACCGGGGCCACCGCCGCGGGAACCGAGACTGTCGATGGCGAGACGTACAATGTCTACACAATCGGCGATGACGGCACCACGCTGTCCGTGGATGAAGACGTCAACGTTGTGATCTGATCTATCGGCCCGGCGGTCATTGCCGCCGGGCCCAATACATCAAAAGCCTAAAACAAAAGGGCATATGGCAGGATGCAACCGGGACGCTTTTTTTGCGCCATCGCAGTGACGTGCAGCCTGTCGGCCTGCGCCCATACGCTGCCGTTCGGCGGCGGAGAAAGCGCAGAAACCGCGCCGCGCAGCAATTTCGCACAATCCGGCGAGGCCTCCTCAGAGGTGATCCACAAGCTGATGGAGCGCCGCTCCCTGCTGGCGCAGGACAGCGCCTATGGGCAAGTGGCCGAGGCCGCAATTGCCGCCTCTTCCCGCGCTGCCGAAGCAGAACTGATCGGCGCCAAACTGCGCGCCGAGGCGGCCTCAAAGAACTGGCTGCCAACCCTTGGCCCATCCGTCAGCCTGACCGATCTGGGGGATTTGGTGGCAGGCCTGCTAATTGAGCAGGTCCTGTTTGACAATGGCCGCCGCAAGGCCGAGCGCGCCTTTGCCGCCGCCGATGTCGAAGTGGCCGCCGTCAGCCTGTCCGAGGACATGAACAGCCGCGTCGAAACCGCTGTCGGGCTGTATGCAGCGGCATTGCGCGGCGATGAAAAGGCCGCCTATGGCAACCGCGCCCTGCGCCGGATGCAGGAATTCCGCCGCATCGTGCAGGGCCGTGTCGATGGCGGCGTGTCGGACCGCGCCGACCTCAATGTGGTGGACAGCAAGATCAGCGGCATCCGCACGGCCACGGCCACCGCCCGTGACGCCGCCGCCACCGCACGCGCGGAACTGCAGGCGATGACCGGCCAGTCCTTTGCGCAGAAACCCTCGCATCTGGGCATAGCCACGCCGCCGGAGCAGGTGCAGTTCCTGGCCGTGCTGAAGGCCAGCGCCGAAGCGGACCGCACCATTGCCCAGGCCAAGTCCGGCCGCGCCGGGCTGTTGCCGCAGATCGCGGCATCGGGCAATGTAACCTCCGACGGATCCGGTGCCGGGCTGACGCTGGGCGTTGGCCAGCCGCTGGGATTGGGCACACCCGCCGCCATTCAAGCGCTGGAGGCCACCGAGGAGGCCGCCACCCGCCAGATTGGCGAAACCGAAGAGATTGCCCGCCGCACCTACAGCCGCCAGGTCCAGCAAATTGCATCCTACCAGCGCCAGGAGGGTGAGACCGCCGCGCTGGTGCGCCGCAGCCGCGAGACCTACGGCCTGTTCCAGAAGCAGTTCGAAGCGGGCCAGCGCCCGGTGATGGAGGTGATCCAGGTCTACGAAGAGCTGGTGCGCCGTGAACAAGCCTATATCGACGCGAAATATGAGGCGGTGCTGATTCAGCTGCAGCTGGCACGTGACCTGGGGCTGCTGGCCGATGGGGACAAGATTTGACCGACACGACCCAAAAGCCGCCCCGCCCGCTGCCCGCTTCCGGCAAAAAGCCGGTGCTGCGGGCGGTGCCTGTATCCGGAACCGGAGCACCGGAGGCGATGCAGCCGGCCAACACGCCCGCCTCTGCGCCCGTCCCCGCTCCGGACGCCAATCCGCTGCCAAAAGCCCCGCCGCAGGACACCCAGCCTGAAGTCGGCTCGTTGCTGGAGGGCGCAGCAACGCGCATTCAGCACCGCGCCAGCCTGATTGCCACCCTGGCCGCTCTGAAGGGCAGCGAAGTGCCGGTCAGCGACGTCGCCGCCTTCCTGTGGAGTGAAACACCGGGCGACCTGTCGCTGCATTCACTGGCCAAGGCGTTGCACACGACCGGGCTGCAGCCGAAGATCCTGGAAAAGCAAACCTTGAACCCAGCCCTCTGGCCCGCGCTTGCGGTCATGTCCGGCGGCCAATGCGTGCTGGTGCTGAGCCAGACCGAAGAAACACTGACCATCTACGACACCGCCTGCGCGGACAACCGCACCGAAGTGCCGCTGGGTGAATTCGGCCCCTATTTCACCGGCACCGTGCTGTCGGCCCGCCCCTCGCTCAAGCAGATGGCGGCGAAACACACGCCGCAGATCGACCCCGGCCATTGGTTCTGGAGCGAGTTTCCGAAATACCGCCGCCAGGTGGGCGAGATCATGCTGGGATCGCTGGTCGCCAACATCCTGGCGGTTTCGGTCGCGCTGTTCTCGCTTCAGGTCTACGACCGCGTAGTGCCGCATCAGTCGCAAGCCACACTGTGGGTGCTTGCAGTCGGTGCCTTTCTGGCAATTGCGCTGGAGGCGATGCTGAAGCTGGCCCGCGCCCGGCTGACCGATGCCGCCGGCCGCCAGATCGAGCTGTCGGTGCAGCACAACCTGATGCGCCGCCTGATCGGCATGCGCTCGGACAAGAAGCCGCTGCCGCCGTCCGGCCTGTTTGCCGCGATGCGCGATTTCGGCTCGGTGCGGGAGTTCTTTACCTCCTCCACCATCTCCACCCTGGCCGATATCCCGTTTATCGCGGTCTTCCTGCTGCTGGTTGCCTCCATCGCTGGGCCGGTGGTCTGGGTGATTGTCGCGGGCGGCGTTCTGATGCTGCTGCCTGCCTATTTCATGCAGAAGAAGATGATCGCCCTGACCCGCCAGACCCAGGGCGCCAATGCCAAGGCCGGGCGGCTGCTGCATGAGGTGGTGACGGAACTCGACACCGTCAAAACCCAGCGCGGCGAGGAACGGGTGCTGCGGCTGTGGGATGAGCTGAACACGCTGTCCTCCCATTCCGCGACTGAGCAGCGCAAGCTGTCCAGCGCCCTCACCTATTGGTCGCAAGGGGTGCAGCAGGCCACCTATATCACCGCTGTGGTGCTGGGCACGCTGCTGGTTTTCGCGGGTGAATTCACCGTCGGCACCATTATCGCCACCGGCATCCTGACCAGCCGCACCTTGGCACCGCTGACGCAGTTTGCCGGCACTCTGGCGCGCTGGAGCAACGTCAAGGCCGCACTCGAAGGGCTGGATGCGATTGCACAGGCGCCGCAGGAGAAGGAGAAGGAACGCACCTACCTGCGCCGTCAGAAAATCGAGGGCCGGTTCGACCTGCGCGAGATCCTGTTTCGCTATGAGGACGACGCCGCACCGACGCTGGATGTGCAGGCGGTGGCAGTTACCCCCGGTCAGCGGGTTGCGGTGCTGGGTGTCAATGGCTCAGGCAAATCCACCCTGCTCAAGCTGCTGTCGGGGCTTTATGCGCCCGATCATGGCCGGATCCTGCTGGATGGCACTGACATGGCGCAGATCGACCCGCGCGACCTGCGCGCAAACATCGGATATCTCAGCCAGGACGTGCGCCTGTTTGCCGGCACCCTGCGCGACAACTTGAACCTTAACCAGCTGGAGCGTGATGACGACCGGCTGATGGAAGCGCTGGAATTTGCCGGCCTCGGCGCCCATGTGCGCAACCACCACAAGGGTCTGGATCTGGAAATCAGCGATGGCGGCCATGGTCTGTCGATCGGCCAGCGCCAATCCATCGGCTGGGCACAGCTGTGGCTGCAGGATCCTTCGGTGGTACTGCTGGACGAGCCCACCGCTGCGTTGGACCAAACACTGGAGCGTACCCTTGTCAGCCGCCTGGAAACCTGGCTGGACGGCCGGACCGCAGTGATCGCCACCCACCGGATGCCGATCCTGTCACTGACCAACCGCACCCTGATCCTGCAGTCGGGCCGGATGGTTGTGGACGGGCCGCGGGACCAGGTCCTGGCCCATCTGGCCGCTGGAGAGGGCAAATGACCATGTCTTTGCATGACCCCTACGGCAACGCCGAGCCTCCGCGCAGTGCCAGCCGCATCATCTATCTGGTGCTTGCCGCCTTGCTCACCTTCCTGATCTGGGCCGCTTTTGCCTCAATTGACGAAATTGTCCGCGGCGAAGGCCAGGTGGTGTCATCATCCCGCGCCCAGATCGTGCAGAACCTCGAAGGTGGCATTCTGGCTGAACTCCAGGTGCGCCAGGGCGACATCGTCACCGCAGGCCAGGTGCTGGCCAAGCTGCAGGACACCAAATTCCGCGCCGCGGCTGATGAGCTGCAAAACCAGATCGATGCGCTCGAAATCAAACGCTACCGGCTGGAGGCGCAAATGAAGGGCGCCTTTGAATTTGCCGTGCCGGAGATGCTGGCGCAGCGCTCCCCCGGCATCCTGTCCTCTGAACGCGGACTGCTGACTGCCCGCCAGACCGATTTCACCAGCCGCCGTGACAGCGCCAAGCAGATCCTCGACCAGCAAAATGCCGAGCTGGCCAATATGGAGCGGCTCTACAAGCAGAAGATCGTGGCCTTGATCGAAGTGAACAAGGCCCGCAAACTGTCCACCGACGCCCGCGCCAAATACAATGAGATCGGCACCCAGGCAGAGCTGGAGCAGGCTGAGGAATACTCCCGGACATTGCGCGAGCTGACCACCCTGCGCCAGGAACAGCGGCTGGCGGTGGATCAGCTGAACCGCACCATCATCACCTCGCCGATGGCCGGTATTGTCAACAGCCTGTCCGTCACCACCATCGGCGGCGTGATCCGTCCCGGCGAAGAAATTCTGGAGATCATCCCGCTGGGCGAAGAGCTGTTTGTCGAGGCCCGCATCAAGCCGGAGAACATTGCCAGTGTGCAGCCCGGCCAGGACGCCACGATCAAGCTTTCAGCCTATGATTACACCATCTACGGTTCCCTGCGCGGCAAGGTGGATTTCGTTTCCGCCGACACTTTCGAGGACGAACGCAATCCACGCGCCGAACCTTATTACCGGGTAACCGTCCGGGTCGACAAATCCGGCTTTACCGAACGCCAGCAAACCATCGAAATCCGCCCGGGAATGCGGGCAACAGCGGAACTGCAGACCGGCGCCAAGACCGTGCTGCAGTATCTGCTGAAACCGCTTTACAAGTCCCGCGAAGCCCTGCGCGAGCCTTGATGCAAAGGAAGACGCCTGCCTCCGTTTCCGGCGGCAGGCGGAAAGCTCCGCTTTGTTCTGCTGGGGTCCTTAGCCCGCCCGCCGCATCAGATCCCGCAGCGTTGAATCCAGCGCCGTTCCAATCGACACCCGGCGGTTGCCCATAGCGGCCTTGGCCGAGATGACCGAAACCAGCCGCGGCGGCAATCCCGGGCGCATTTCCAGCACCGGTGAGCCTGAAGCACCGAAATCCACCAGGCAGGACATCACCAAGGTCCGGCTCTGCCGCGCCAGGACGCTGCAGGACCGCTCCAGATTTGGCCGGGTCGCATGCCTGCGGGTATAGGACAGAACCCCCAGGATATCCCCCCGCGCCGCACCGCTGGACATTGTCAGCGGCTGAACCTGGCTGCCGCTGATCGGCCGGTCAAGTTTCAGCACCGCCAGATCGCTGCCGATCTGATGGGTGCCTGCAGGCCGGTACCGGTACTGCGGGTGCATCACCGCTTTCACCACTTGCCGCAGGGCCACGGCCTGCCGCCCGGACAGGCCCGCTTCGAACCGGATCGTGGACGGGTCAACCCGCGCCCCCGTCCTGGGATCGAACAGGCAATGCGCCGCTGTCAGCACCAAGTCCGGTGCAACCAGCGCCCCGGTGCACATGTTTTTGTTGGAGATGTTCAGCCGTCCCACGGCCTCCCACCCTTCCATTGATCTGACGTTGGACCGCGAATCATCCGCAGCCACGCCATCGGGCATGCCCAATGACAGGCACGCCGCAATCGCAGCAATAAGAAGTCTCATTATCCACTCCAGCTTCCCACAGACGCATCGTTATTCAGGCGTGCGGCTGGAATGAGGCCCAATGTTGCCAGGCTGAGACGGATTCATGGACAGAATGTGGCAGCGTTAACAATTCCCTAACCCCCCCGGTTATTGATGCTTAACCATGGCAAAAAAGCCCCCCGCAGCGCCAGGGAAAGTAAACAATTCGTTAATATTTTTTCCAAACCATGAACAAACAAAGAGAATTCCGCAGCCGTTCACCGGCTTGAGCCCCCTGGATCTGGACTGCACCCCCCCGAATCGAGGCTCCCAATTCTCTGATACGTTAACGTTTTCCATGTTTTCGAAGCAGAACGGTGCACTGGGCACATCAGCCCGCTGGCTGCGAGACCGCCCAAATGGTTAACGCGATCTGTCCGGGACCGATGCTGCCTGCCCAGCTCATTTCTGGAAATTGCAGGTGTCTTAACAGATCGAAAATCTATCTGGCGTTGTATCAGGGGCAATATCAATGCCTGCATCCACTGCCCGGCGGATGCATTCCGGAGGTCGCAAAGTTAGAAATGTTCCGTTCCTTGAAACTGGCTCACAAGCTGCCAATGCTTGTCATCGGCTCTGCACTTACCCTGACAATTGTCCTGATTGCTTTCAGCAGCAGCTACTTCCGTCGCAGTGTTGTTCACGATGCCGAAATATTCATGCAATCGATGATACAGGACCGCGAGGCGGCGCTTCAATCCTATCTCGCCTCTATCGAGGCCGCGATCCTGACAATTTCTTCAGTCCCATCAACCGCCAAGGCAATGAAAGACCTAAGCGTGACCTGGGCCACCCGGGAAGGATCCGGTCAAGAAGAGGTTCAGAACCTTTCGATGTTTGCCTCTGCCGCGTCGCCTTATGACATTCACTTCGAACGCAACCACCCAGCCTTCAAAAAGATGATGGAGCGGCTTGGGTTTTACGACATATTCCTGATCAGCCCGTCGGGCGACGTTATCTTTTCTGTCGCCAAGGAAGCCGATTACTCGACGAACTTGTCTGCCGGCCCCTTCAAGGAGTCTGGTCTTGCCCATGCGTTCCAGCTGGCTGCGGCCGGGGAGAAAGACACGGTGTATTTTTCCGACATCGCATCTTATGAGCCCAGTGCTGGTGCTCCCGCGGCATTTGCTGCCACCCGTATCGTGGACAGCGGCGGGCGCTACATCGGTGTCTTTGCGCTGCAGGCCGCAATTGACGGCATCGCCGGGATCACCTCCAGCTATGCTGGGGAGCTGAACACGCTGGACGTCTACCTTGCCGGGCAAGACCTCAAGGCACGGACTCCTTCCCGGCTTGAAGACGGGCATGCTCTGCTGGAGGAATTGCCGCCTCTGCCCCATATACAAGGTGCCTTTGCCGCAGCGCCCCTGCCGGCCGCGGACGAAGAAATCACATCTGCCGGAACATTTTACCCTTCTATTGCCAAGGCCGATGGCCGGGAAATTGCTGCGGTTTCAATGCCGGTGGCTTTCCGCAACCTCCAGTGGGCGCTGGTCGCAGAGCTTGACCGGGCCGAAATTTTGACCCCGGCAGTAACGCAACGGCGATTGATGATCCTGATATCCCTCAGCTGTGCAGCATTGGTTTCAGTGGCGGGCTGGCTGTTGGCGCGTTCAGTCACCAAGCCGATCGACCGTATTTGCACCGATATGGAAGCGGTTTCGTCAGGAAACCTGGAGACCGATGTCGAAGCGGCCCACCGGTCCGATGAGATTGGCAAAATCGGCAAGACGCTTGTCTCGATGCAATTAGACCTTAGACAGGCCCGCAGCGCCGAGGAGCATCGCAACAAACTGCAGCTGGAACAGCAAATGGTGGTCGAAAGCCTCAGCGCCGGACTGGTCAGGCTATCGGCCGGGGATTTTTCCCGCCCAATAACTGAAACGTTCCCCAAAGATCACGAGCAACTGCGCCATGACTATAATCTGACGCTCGAAACCCTGAACGAGACTGTGCAGAAAGTTGTCGAAGCTGCTGCCAGTATCCGCAGCGGCGCTGCCGAGATCAGTCAAGCGTCTGATGATCTGTCGCACCGCACCGAAAGCCAGGCTGCAACGCTGGAACAGACAGCCGCGGCGCTGGATGAGCTGACTGCGTCGGTGAAATCCGCCGCAGACGGCGCCCGCAGCGTCGAGTCCACCATGGACGAAGCGCGTTCGGAAGCTGAGACCAGCGACTCGGTTGTACAGAACGCCGTTTCCGCAATGACTGAGATCGAGCAGAGTTCGAACCACATTTCCCAGATCATTTCCGTCATCGACGACATCGCCTTCCAGACCAATTTGCTGGCCTTGAATGCAGGCGTCGAGGCCGCGCGGGCAGGCGAAGCCGGCAAGGGGTTTGCCGTGGTCGCTTCTGAAGTGCGCGCGCTGGCGCAGCGGTCTTCGGACGCGGCAATGGAGATCAAAACGCTGATCGGCGACAGTTCCAAACAGGTGAAGCGCGGGGTCGATCTGGTCGGCAAGGCCGGCGAGGCGCTGCAGAGCATTGTCACGCGGGTTGCTCAAATCACAGAGCTTGTCTCCGGCATTGCCGAAGGGGCTGCGGAGCAATCGACAGGACTGCATGAGATCAACACTGGTGTTACTCAGCTGGATCAGGTGACCCAGCAAAACGCGGCAATGGTGGAACAGGCAACCGCCGCAGGTCACATGCTGAACAGTGATGCGGGCAAATTGGCAGAACTTGTGGCGCATTTCACGATCAACAGCCAATCCCGGGCTGCACAGGGCATTCAGCTACCCGTCCGGAACAGCACTTCCGCTGACAACGCTGCGGCGGATATGGCCGCCACAGACCAGCCAGCCCCGTCTGCAGCAACAGGAACGGACGGTATCGCCAAGTGGGAGAATTTCTAACCCCAGCCGAAAAGAACAGAGTACCATGAAGGCCGGCAAAGGCCTGACTTCATGTGTTCCCGCCTGTCAAATGCGGTGTGTCCGGACTTCGGGCATGCCGCTTTCTGCCCAAAGAACTGTAACCCGCGGGCTCGCATTCCGACTGCACAAGTCTGAACAGTGCTCAATCAAACGGGCGAGGCCGTCCTTGCAAAGGCAATTCTGTCCAAATTGCAGAAAACCCTCCCCATTTTCGCTCGGCAGCAGAGCTGTTTCCAATCCGCTCACATTCCGAAACGCAAAGATTTCACAAAATGGGCTGTCACAACGCAATTTGGCGCAAAAAAACCCGAACTCTATCCACAGCTTCGGATTTCTTAAGTCAAATTCGTCAGGGTAATTAACCTATGCGACAGTCAACATGTGGTAAGTTACCCTTATACGAGTGGACCCGGATACTCACACCCCCGGGCAAAATGTGTTTCACAAGGGGAAGATAATGAGAAATGCTAGCTATTCGGACATGACTGCCCCGCCGGTGCTGCAGCCGGTCATACTCAACATCCTGTCTGTGGATGATGATGAAATCGACAGGCTACGCTTAAGTAAACTATGCCGCAAAGCCGGGATGAAAGCTGAATTCTTTGAGGCTGCCAACCTGGAAGAAATGCGCCAGCAGCTGGAGATAGAACAATTTGATCTGGTGTTTCTGGATCATAACCTTGGCATGGACACCGGGCTTGACGCACTCAAAATTCTGCTGACGCATGAAGAGCAAGTCCAGGCCGTGCCGATAATGCTGACAAGCATGACTAACTATCAAATTGCCGTTGAAGCCATGCGGCGCGGCTGCGCCGACTACATAGTCAAGGAAGAGCTGTCCGCCGACACGCTGATCAAATCCATCGCCTCCGCGATTGAACGCCGGGCGCTTTATGGCCAGCTCAGCAGCGCGCGTGCATCTGAAAAAGAGCTCCGGCGGATATTCAAGCGCTTCATTGTCGGCTGCGGCCCAGACCTTCGGCTGCTGCTGAGCCGCACACTTGCCGGTGTCCGAATGATCAAGACACAAGCCCGGCAGGATGACACCGTGCCTTCCGCCATTCTGTCCGACGTCTCACTTCTTGAGCGAAGCTGCAAAGATCTGGTTGTGTTCATGGATGACCTGGACAGCGTCATTTCAGACACCCGGGAAATCACTGCGAAGGCGAATCCCAGCCTGCTCCAATAACATTCCGCTTCACGGGTCTGCACAAAAGAACCTTAGATATGTCCAAGGCGTTCATGAAACTGAAGGTCAAAGCTGTGTTCATTTTCTTTCGTGCCATCCGGGTCACTCGCCCGCGACATTCCCTTGCCGGCCACCCCGTTCCAAAATGCCGGGTTCAGAGTCTGGCTGCTATGATGCCGGGCCTCAACCAGGACGGCCCAGAGGGGCATTCTGCAGGGTGAAGTAGCCGCAGGAAACGACAATAAAGGACATGGCGACATGATTTCCAGTTCCCAAACCGCCAGCCGCCCGGCCCTGAACATTATCCTTGTCGAAGATGACGACGGTGATGCAAAAGCCCTGAACCGCGCATTCGACCGGGCCCGGATTGCCAACCCGATCAAACGGTTCGTGGACGGAGTTGAGGCTCTGGCGTTTCTGCGCGGTGAAATGCACCAAGTGCCGCCGCCCAACTTTGTTGTGTTGAGCGATATCAATATGCCCCGCAAGAACGGGATTGAGCTTCTGAAGGAAATCCGCGCTGATCCGGTGCTGCACAAGGTCCTTTTTATCGTGCTGACAACCTCTGCCGACGAACGGGATATTTCCGCCGCCTACGCCAACAATGTCGCTGGATACATTCTCAAATCCAATGCCGGTGGCATGTTTGTCGACTTGATGGCAACCCTCGACAACTACTGGCGCATAGTAGAACTGCCCGATATCCACGTCAGAAAGGTGTCCGATGACGGTCCTCAACATTCTGGTCATTGATGATGACGCCGGTGACCGGAAACTAGCGCGCAGACTGCTGCAGCATCTGTATCCGGATGCCAATGTAATTGAGGCCGACTGCGGAGAGGCCGCCTTGTCTCACTCCGGCCTTCCTGTGGAAGTGATCCTGCTGGACTATCTCCTGCCGGATGGCACCGGACTCGACCTGATTGCGCGGCTGACCGAAACCTGGCCGCGGGCGGTTTTGTTCATGACGACCGGTCAGGGGGATGAGGAAATCGCCAAAAGTGTCATTTTGGCCGGCGCAAGTGACTACATCCCAAAATCTGCGATCACTTCTGAAGCCCTGATGCGGATGATCAAGAACGGGCAGAAAGTTGCAGACATGCGCTGGCGAATCCAGGAACAGCAGAACGAGCTGCGCCTTTTCTCCGATGTGCTGGTACATGATATGCGGGCGCCAATCCGGGCCATAAAATTCCTTAGCGATCAGATACACGAGGACTACCAGAACGGCGATCTTGAGGAAGTGGCCCGGCAATTCGAACTGATGAAAAAATCGGTGCGCAAAACGTCTGAATTGATCGAAGGGCTGGCATCCCATATCAACCCGCACAGCAATGGCAAGCCTGCCCATGTGACCGTCGAAAGCCTCTTTGACAGCCTGCGGGCAGTCATGGCGCAGGATCTTGTGCAATCCGGCGTCCGGATACGATGGCATTCCGGCGGGCTGGCCGGCTTGTGCTTCCCGCCGGACATCGTGCAATTGCTGCAAAACCTGATCGGCAATGCGATCAAATACAGCGGTGGCAAAACCGCTGAGATTTCCGTGACTGCGGAACGTGCCGGGTCCGGATTGATGATATCCGTTGCCGACAACGGAATCGGCGTTCCAGCGCAATACCGGGAAAAGATTTTTGAGCCGTTCAAGCGGCTGCAGCGTGGCAGTGATCAACCAGGCAGCGGTTTGGGTCTAGCGACCTGCGCCAAGATCGCCAAGCGTCACAACGGAACGATCTGGTGCGATCCAGAGGTGGACGCAGGCACCACAATCCGCTTCACAATCGACCTTGAGGCCGGACTGGCACGGGAAACGGCCTGATTGTTATATTGCTCCCTCCCGCGGCAGGCAGCACTATACAAGGAAAGGCAGATCACGATTGCACCCCGCCCGGTGCCTGCAGGGCCAAAGAGCATTCAGATGTCCTTCACCCAGCCCCTTCAGCGCGGACAGCAAATACGCGGTTTCCTGCTCTGGGTTCCAGTGTAAAATAAAACCTTGATGTAATCTGGCCGCCCCAAGGGACACGGCACATTACCACAATAGTGACCGGAGGTGCGGGTATCCCGCTTGCGCATCCGCTGTTTCGGCAGCAGTCATCCCGGCGGGGACAGTCGACAGCGGATGCGCAAAGAAGACCGCTCAGGACTCTGCTTTTCCATGGCGGCATTGTTGAACAGAATTCCGCTCATCTTCCCTGTTCCGCGCATAATTTCCTCCGTAGTCATTCTGCTAAGAGAGAACTATGTTTATGGAACCGCATTGAAGCCAGACTTCTTCAGCAACCTCTTTATGGATATTGCCGCAGGTCCGGCAATGCGCGTAAGGCCAAAATGATAAGGCAACTCGCCCGCCGGCGCACCGGAGACATTGACCGTTTCGATAATCACGGAGGCCAGTCCGGTGATGCGAGCGGCCTTTGAGTTGAAAACTATTCCTTAATGCCCTTTTTGGCGAACCTGCTTCCGGCACACATTCTTAAGCTTGCGCTGCGTTCAAATGAAACGGGCCAGGATATCGTCCAGCGCGTTGCGATTACTCGGTCTTTCAGACTGCTAATTACCTGCCGCGTCCTTGATCAGTGCCGCAAGACGAAAGAACCCATGCACCATCTTGGTGTAGGGCATCAGCAAAAAAAAGGTCAGCACCGCGCCAAGATGCAACGGCAGCAAAACCGCAACCGCCGCAGTGCCCGCAGAAGCATAAAGCAACAAGCCGCTGAGCGATACGAACCCCAGCAGCAGCACAAACCCCATTTCTCCGGCCCATACCCGTCTGGCTCCCAGGGCCGGATCAGCCTTAAGCTTCAGCCGGGCCAGTTCCAGGCAGCCTGCTGTCAGCAGCAGCCCGCCTGGAACGCCCAGCAGCTTAGGCAGGCTGAGCAGCCCGTAGGGCGCGGGCCAATCGAAAACGTAATGCATAAGGGTACCCGATACGGTTGACCCGAAGCACATGAAGACCCCCCACACCACCGCCTGATGTGCGTATCTGCGTGCGTTGGAAAAGCGGTCTTCGTCTTCAAAATTGCACCCCTGCCCCTGACCGCCTGACAGGTCCTTCATATATGCGGCACGGCTCAATGCCTGACGGATTTGGGACATCCAAACCCCCTGCCCGCCCACATGGCGCCAATATCGGCGCAAGGACACAAACAGCGCCAGAAGCGGCAGCAGGAAGGCGGGCATGAACACCGAGACCATCAGCCCGTGGCTCATCACCGCATAAAAACCTTCACCGCTTTCGGGGCGCAGCGTCTGTGCGGCCCAGAACAGCACTGCAAACCCCAGCATCAGGGCCACGGCCAGCGCCGTGCCACTGCTCTGGAACAGCCGGGCCAAGGGGCTGGGCCAGGCAAAGCGCTCCCAGCTTTCGGTGCGCACCTCTGCCAGAATACCGGGCAGGTTCAGGTCGAACTCATGCGGTTCGGTGTATTGGCAGGCGTAGTAGCAGCCGCGGCAGTTGTGGCAGAGGTTGGCGAATTGGGTAATATCGGTTTCGGCAAAACTGCGCTGGCGCATGATTGCCGGAAAGACTGAGCAATAGCCCTCGCAGTAACGGCAGGCATTGCAGATCTCGATCTGGCGGCGGGCTTCGTCGATCCGGGCCGCCGCCTTGCGCTCCATTTGGCTCCGTTCAAACATATCGGGCGGCCTCCCGGCCTGCGATGCGGCCGAATACCGTGCCGATGGCCATGCCGAAGCCGGCCAGATAGCCCTGGCCCAGGATCGAGCCGGCCATAGTCTCGCCCGCGGCCCAGAGGTTTTCCACCGGTCCATCCGCACCTTGCACCTGGGCGGTCTCGTCCACCTTGAATCCCAGATAGGTAAAAGTCACACCGGGGCGCAGCGAGAAGCCGTAAAACGGCGGCTCGGTGATCGGGCGGGCCCAGTTGGTCTTGGGAGGAGTGAGGCCTTCGGTCGCCAGCCCATCCAGCTCAGCCGGGTGAAAATTGCCGGGGCGGCAGGCGGCGTTAAAGGCTTCGATAGTCTCCGTAAGTTTCTGCGGCTCCAGCCCCAGCTTGCCCGCCAGTTCCGGGATCGTGTCCGCAGTGACCGGCGGAAAGACCGAGGGCATGAACAGGTCCTTGGACTTCGAGTCGATGATCGAATAGGCCACCTGCTCCGGCTCGGCAGCCACCAGCCGTCCCCAGATCGCATAGCGCTTGGGCCAAACGTCCTCGCCCTCATTGTAGAAACGGTCGCTGTGTTTGTTCACCACCACTGAGAACGGCACGCAGTCGAGCCGGGTGACAATGCCGCCATCGAACTTGGGCGCGCGGCCGTCGATCGCCACTGCGTGGCATTGGGTCGGATCGCCGATGGACTGCACCCCCTGCCCCAGCAGATTGAACAGCACATCGCCGCGGTTGTAAGGCGTGCCGCGGATCAGGAAGTTCTCCGCCTCCGGCCCCCAGGCCTCCACCAGCCGTTCGATATTGCCTTGAAAACCGCCAGAGGCCGCCACCACCGCGGGCGGGCTGAAACTGTGGCGCGCGCCGCCATGGGTGAAATCAACCCTGGCAATCCGGTCCCTGTCCAGTTCGATATGGGTGACTGGCGCCTCATAGAGTACCTCAACCCCCAGCGCCTCCGCGGTGCGGTAATAGGCGTTGACCAGCGCCTTGCCGCCGCCAAGGAAAAAGGCGTTGGTGCGGCTCAGCGACAAGGTGCCCGACAGCGAGGGCTGGAACCGTACCCCATGCGCCTCCATCCAGGGCTGGCTCTCCTGGCTGCCGCGGATCGCCATGCGGGCCAAGTGTTCGTCGGTCTTGCCTTTTGTCACCAGCAAGAGGTCGTTGTAATATTCATCCTCTCCGTAGGTGCCGGTCAGCACCGACAGAGGCCCGTCATGCATGCAGCGGAAGTTGCGGGTGTGGCGCGAGTTGCCACCGCGGTAGGGCATGGGCGCGGCCTCCAGCATCAGCACGCGCTTGCCCGCCTCCGCCGCGGTGATCGCAGCGCAAAGGGCGGCATTGCCGCCGCCCGCCACAACGATATCGGGATTGCTCATCATCTCGCTTACTTTGGCGCCTTGAACAGGTCCTTGCGCAGAGTCATCAGCGCACCGGGGTCGATTTTTCCCTGGATGATGGTGGTCTCGCCACTGGCCAGTGCGGCCTCCAGCGCCGGGCCCATTTCACCGGGGCCATCAACCCAGAGGCCCTTGCCGCCGCAAAGCTCCGCAAATTTGTCATAGCGCGGCGAGGTGATCTCAGCCCCCAAGAGACGCCCGCCATAGAACTCCTGCTGATAGGCTTTCTCGGCGCCCCAGGCCTCGTTGTCCAAGACCACCACCACAATTGGCAGCTTGTGCTGAATGGCGGTCTGGATTTCGATCATCGTGTAACCGGCAGCGCCATCGCCCATTACTGCCACCACCGGACGGTCCGGCGCGGCAGCCTTGGCGCCGATCGCAGCAGCCAGGCCAAAGCCCACCAGGCCAAAGTCCAGCGGGGTGATCAGGCTGAGGGGGTCGTAATGCGCCAGCCGGTCGGCGGCCTGCAGGCAGGTGTTGCCGGTGTCCAGGGTGACGATTGCGTTTTTGGGCAGTGCTGCGCGGATTTCGCCCAGCGCCCGGCGCGGGTGCATCGGCAGGGTGGCGATTTGCGCTTCTTCTTCGCGTTCTGCAGCGAGGCTGGCCATATCCGCCTTGAACGCCGCGCGCCATTCATCCGCGGCAGGTTTCGACGCCGCAGTGGCCAGCGCCTCGGCTGTCAGCCTGGCATCGGCCTGCACCGCAATTTCCGCCGGGAAGTAGCGCCCAACGGCAGAGCCGTCGATGTCCACATGGGCGATGCGGGTGTCTGCACCGACATAATCGTTGCTGTGAAAGGTGGAGTTGAAGCCCAGCCGCGCGCCCAGCACCACCATCACGTCGGCTTCCTTGGTCAGACGGCTGGCCACCCGGTTGCCGCGCGGACCGGCCTGGCCTGCAAACCACGAATGGCCGTGGCGCATCACGTCGGCATGACCGGTCGAGGCCACCACCGGCACCTCCAGCGTTTCAGCCAGAGCGGTCAGCGCCTCGCGTCCCTTGCCCCATTTGAAGCCGCCGCCCGCAAAGATCACCGGGCGCTGCGCGCTTGCGAGCAGATTTGCGATGGCGCTGATGTCTTCCGGCGCCGCAGGCCCCGGGCGGGCGATGCTCACTGGCTTGGGGTCGATGGCGGGTACGCCGACGGCAAACAGATCGCGCGGCACATGCAGCACCACCGGCCCGCGGCGGCCCGAGTTGGCCAGCCGGATCGCGTCCTCCAGCATCGGTGCCAGGCGCGCGGGATCGGTGACCATGACCGAGCGTTTCGAGATCGGTGCAAACAGTGCCACCTGGTCAACCTCCTGAAAGGTATCCTTGGCCTGATCGCAGCGGCTGATGGCCCCGGCGATCACCACCAGCGGCGAATAGGCCAGCTGCGCCTCGGCTACCGCGGTCACAATGTTGACCACGCCGGGGCCTGCCTGCGCCCCCAGCACCACACCGGGCTTACCGGTCATTCGCGCCCAGGCATCGGCCATATGACCCGCCGCACGCTCATCCCGCGCGCCGACATAGCCGATGCCGCCGCCCTGATACATCGCGTCGTAAAGTTCCAGCATCGAGCCGCCCAACAGGCCGAACACAGTGTCGATGCCATTCGCCTGCAGCACGCGGTAGACTGCCTCGCCTCCGGTGATCTTGGTGTTGATCATGGTCATGGTGTTAATCCTCGGATCGGGGCCGCAGGTTCTGCGGATCAAAAATTGCGTTCTGGTGGACGGTCACGGGAAATTCGCGGTTCAGGATCTGCACACAGAGGCCCTCGCGCGGGGTGCCCTTGCGGACAAACAGCCAGCCCAGCGATTTGCCGACGGTAAAGCCATAGCCGCCCGAGGTGGTCAGACCGACTGGTTTGCCATCCAGCAGCACCGGCTCACCGCCGTGGATGCCGATGCCTTCCGCATGCAGTTCGGCGTAGAACAGCTCCCAGCCCGGATCGCGGACCAGCAGGGCCTCCTTGCCCAGGAAGGTCCGGCCCTCTGTCACCACAAACCGCTCCAGCCCCACATCCAGCGGCCCCACGTCGGTGGTCAGCTCGCCCGATGCGCGGTAGGCCTTCTCCATCCGCATCCCGTTGAAAGCATAGGAGCCGAGATTGGTCAGACCGTATTTCTCTCCAGCGGCAAACAGCGCGTCATAGAGTTCACCGATCTGCTCCAGCGGCGCGTGCAGCTCCCAACCGAGTTCGCCCACAAAAGAGACCCGCAACGCATAGCAGGGAATGCTCGCCACGGTGATCTCTTGTCCGGACAGCCAGGGGAAAGCCTGGTTCGTGAGGTCTGCATCGGTAAGCTCCGCCAGGATCCGGCGCGAGGCCGGGCCGGAGAGCGCCAGCATGCCCCAATCGTGGGTGCGGTTGATCATCTGCACGTCTTCGCCATCGCAGATGTGCGACTTGATCCAGTCGAAATCCGGATTGGCGCGGGCAATGGGCGAACCGGTGAAATAGCGGCCCTCAGACATCCGCCAAATGGTGATCTCGGTCTCAAACCGGCCCTTTTCGGTCAGCAGGTGATTGAGGCTCATCCGCCCGTCGCGCGCGGGGATCTTGTTGGCCGACAGCCGGTTCAGCAGCGCGCCTGCGTCCCTGCCGGTGATCTCGAACTGGGCAAAGGCGCAAAGGTCGATGACGCCGGCTGCCTCCCGCGCCGCCTTGGCCTCTGCCATGGCATTGGCGTGCCAGGGCTGATGGCCCCAGCCGATCTGCTCGGTCTCGCCCACCTCGCCAAAGTAACGCGGGCGCTCCCAGCCTGCGACCTCGCCGAAAACCGCGCCCTTGGCGGCCAGCCGGTCATAAAGCACATGGCGGTTCAGCGGGCGCAAACTGTTGAACTGCTTGCCGGGGCACGGGGTATCATGGCGGCGCATGAACTCATCCTTGGTGCGCTCAACAATAAAATGATCGGTCGAGAAATTGCCATAACGGCGCGGATCAAGACTGCGGGTGTTGATCGGGGTCTCGCCATGCACCATCCAGTCGGCCAGCACCTTGCCAGCACCGCCGCCCCAGGCGAGGCCAATGGAAGACCCGCAGGACAGCCAGACATTTGGCGCGCCCGACGGCCCCACCAGCATGCCGCCATCCGGCGTATGGGTGATGGCGCCGCGCACCACGCGCTTGATACCCAGCTCCGCCAGCACCGGCATCTTCTCAAACGCCACCATCAGAAAATCACCGATGGAGTCGTAATCCGCCCCAAACAGCTCATTCTCTGCGGTCCAAGGCGCGCCGCCCGGCATCTCCCAGACCGTAGGGCAGACGTGGCCTTCATAGATGCCGATCAGGCCGGATTTCTGCTCCTGCCGGATATAGCCGCCATAGGCGTTGTCGCGCATCACCGGCAGTTCCGGGCGGCCGGTAAACTCCGGCACCGTATCCGTGACCAGATAGTGGTGCAGGCAGCTGACCGAGGGGATCCTCAGCCCGAACCACTCGCCCACCTGATTGGCATAGGACCCGGCGGCAATCACCACATGTTCGGCCAGCACATCGCCCTTTTCCGTGCGCAAGAGCCACATGTCTCCCTTGCGGGAGGCGCCCAGAACCTGATTGCGGCGTTCAATCCTGGCCCCGCGCGCGCGGGTGGCCGCGGCCAGCGCCATGGTGACGGACGAGGGGTCGATATGGCCGTCCTCATAGGTGCGCACTGCCGCCTTAACGTCATCCGTCTTGTAGAAAGGATTCACACGGGCGACCTCCTTCGGGCCGACCAGTTCCATTGGCAGGTCCAGCAGTTTGCCGACGCCCATGATGGACTTCATCCAATCAACCTCGTCATCGGTGGTGGCAATGCGGAAGCCGCCGACCTCATGCCAGCCGATGGGTTGGCCGGTTTCCTTTTCAACCCGCTTGTAGGTCTCGATCGAGGTTTTGTTGATCCAACCCGCCAGGCGCGAGCCGACCGCATGGGCGATCTGCCCCGCCGCGTGCCAGGTGGAGCCGGAAGTAAGTTCCGCCTTCTCGAACAGGATCGTGTCGGTCCAGCCGTTCTCGGCCAGCTGGAACTGAGCAGCCACGCCCATAATGCCGCCGCCGATGATGGCAACCTGTGTGGTGCGGGTGGTGTCAGTCATGCGCAAACGCCTCTTTGGCGGATTTCAGAGATGCCTTGGCGCCATAGCGGGTGCAGGCGATTTCAACCTCAAAACCCGGGACAACGGTGTTTTTGGAAAGCAGGCCCAGGGGGGCATCAATCATCGCCAATGCCAACGAACGCCCGTAGCGATAGCTCCACGCGGCCGAGGTGATCTGCCCCACTACATCGCCGCCGAAATAGACCGGCTCGTCGTGGATCGGGATGGCCTCCGGATCATCAAACAGGATTGAGACAATCCGGCGCTTCGGGGGGTGCGACATCAATGCTTCTTCGCCTACAAATCCGGTGCCAAAGGCGCAGAAAGCACCCAGGCCCGCCTCCTGCGGCGTGATGCCGGGCCCCAGTTCATGGCCAAAGGCGCAAAAGCGGCTTTCGATCCGCAAGGACCCGCTGGCGTACAGACCTGCATGGCTTGCACCTGCTGCCAACAGTGCCTCATAGGCGGCCATGGCCATGTCGGCGGAGATGTACAGTTCATACCCCTCCTCGCCGGTGAAACTCAGCCGCCCGGCCCAGCCGCGCGCCAGGCCGATCTCAACAGGGGCGAACTGGAAGCGTTTCAAATCCGGCACCGGGCTGTTCGAGGTCGCTTGCAGTACCTCGCGAGCCTTTGCGCCTGCTAGACCGATGATCGCGTAGCCGCTGGTGACATCGGTGAATTCCACGTGAAACGCATCTTTGGTCTCACGCATCCGCTTCAGGTCGCGCACCACCTCACCGGCGCCGACGATCATGAGGTAAGCGTTTGCCCCGTGCCGTTGCACGGTGATGTCGCTTTCCACCCTGCCTTTGCGGTTCAGGATCTGGGTATAGGCGATGCGGCCCTCGGCGATATCCATCTGCGCCGCGCAGAGATGGTTGAGGAAGGCGCAGGCATCTGGCCCCTGGATCATGATCTTGCCGAATGCGCTTTGGTCCAGAATGGCGGCGCCGTTGCGGCAGGCGTCTACCTCTCGGCCGACCTGATCGCGCCAGGCAGGCACGCCGAAGGTCAGCGGCAGATGCGCGTCCGCACCGCCAAAGTGCACAGCGCGCTCCCAGCCGCCGCGGCTCTCAAACCTTGCACCCGCCGCAACCAGACCCGCGTGGATGGGCGAGCGGCGCTGGCCGCGGGCGGTCTCCATCGAGCGGCCCGGATAGGGATTGTCGTAATGGCGGCCCAGCACCTCGGGGATCCGCGCCTCCAGCGCGCCCAGCACGTTCATTTCGGGGCTGAAGCGGCGGATGTCAGCCTCGTTCAGCTCCATCGCCGGCTCACCCGCAATGATCCATTCCGCCATCGCGCGCCCCGCGCCGCCGGCCAGCGCGATGCCGGTGGAGTTCATGCCGCCCATCAGGAACAGCCCTGGCACCTCGGGGCTTTCACCCAGCATGAACTGACTGTCGAGGGTGAAGCTCTCAGGGCCGTTCAGCAGCATCCGAACCTCGGCCTTCTCCAACGCCGGTATGCGGCGCAGGGCATTTTCCATCATCGGCATGAAATGGTCCCAGTCCTCGTCCAGCAGGTCGAACGAGAAGTCCTTGGGCAGACGGTCCAGGGGCAGGCCCTTGGCGTGGGGCTCAAAACAACCGATCAGCAGGCCCTCCACATCGTCACGGGCATAGAGGAAGGCGTCCTGGTCATTCAGCGTCGGCAGATGCGCGCCCTTTCCAAGCGCCTGCACCTCCTGCAAGGGTTTGGTCAGGATGTAGAAATGCTCGCAGGCGTAAAGCGGCATATGGGCGCCCGCCATGGCGGCAACCTCGCGGGACCAGAGGCCGCAGGCGATGACCACCTCGTCGGCCTCGATCAGATGCTCGCCCACTTCGACGCCGGAAATGCGTCCGCCTTTCTTCTGCAACCCGGTGACGGCGGTATCTTCAAAGAACTGCACCCCCCGCGCCCGCGCGCCCTTGGACAGCGCCAAAGCCACGTCCGAGGGGTTCACCCGGCCATCGGCAGGCGACCAGACCGCGCCGATCACATCATCGGTTTCAATCAGCGGCCACAGCTCCTTGGCGCGGGCGCCATCCACCACTTCCGCCTCCAGACCAAAGGCGCGGCCCAGCGAGACCTGGCGTTTAATGTTGGTCAGCCGGTCGGGGTTGGTGGCCAAAGTCAGCGAGCCGGTCTGGGTCCAGCCGGTGGCCTGGCCGGTCTCCACCTCTAGCTCTCTGTACAGATCAATGGAATAGTCGATCAGCTTGGTCAGCGTTGCCGAAGGCCGCAGGCGGCGTACCAGCCCGGCGGCGTGCCAAGTGGTGCCGGAGGTGAGTTTCGAACGCTCCAGTACCACGATATCCTTCCGCCCTTCGCGGGCCAGGTGATAGGCGATGGAACAGCCGATGACGCCGCCGCCGATGATGACAGTGCGGGCGTGAGAAGGAAGGCTCATTGCAGTACTCCGCCACGGATGAGCGCGGAAAGGGTGCCGCGGAAATGCTCCACGGCCTCGTCGATCAGGTCCGGGGTATGCGGCAGGCCGGTCACGCAAGAGGTGAAGGACATGAAGTCCACGCCGCGTTCCAGCAGCCCGTCGCGCAGGCCCTTGACGATGGCGGGCGGGGTTTTGCGGATGGTTGCCGCGTCCAGCCCGTCAATCGAAGTGCCGCCGAAATAGATATGGCAGGTGGAGCTGTCGCCATAGGCCAGCGCCTGCACCTCCAGATCGCCGAATACAGCGTTGAAGCCGTCGCGCAGCCGCGCCGCCATGGCATCAGCGTGGGTCTGGACATCGCCGGCAGAGAGGATCTCCATCGCCTTGATCGCACCCGCTGCCACCATGGGTGCCGCGTTGAAGGTGCCCTTGTGGCTGACTGGCGGCGACAGCCCGTCGCGGGTCTCGCCCGGGTTCAACAGTTCCATGATCTCTGCCTTGCCCACCACCGCGCCGCCGGGCAGGCCACCGGTTACGGCCTTGGCCAGGGTGGTCAGGTCCGGCACCACCCCGTCGCGCGCCTGGCGTCCGCCGGGCGACCAGCGCAGGCCGGTAATCACCTCGTCAAAGATCAGCACATGGCCGCTTTGATCAGCCAGCGCGCGGATGCCTTGCAGGAACCCTTCGGGCAGCGGCACCGAGCCGTAGTTGGCGCCCGAAGCCTCGACAAACACCGTGCCGATCTGCGGGTCGCTATCCAACAGCGCAGCAATGGCGTCCAGATCCGGCGGGGCCACCACGGTCAGGTCGCAGACCGCCTGCGGCACCCCCAGCGAGGGCACGGTAGTGGTGCCGGGTTTGGCACCCTTGATCAGCATGTCGTGCCAGCCATGGAAATGGCCGTCGATGCGCAGCACCTTGTCGCGGCGCGAGTGCGCCCGGCCCAGCCGCAGCGCCAGCATAGTGGACTCGGTGCCGGACCCGGTGAAACGCACCCGCTCCGCCGAGGGGAACAGACGGTTCAGCCACTCGGCCCATTCCACCTCCAGCGGGTGGCAATCGCCAGTATAGGGCATGCGCCCCATCTGGGCTGCCACCGCGGCGGCGATCTCAGGGTGGGCATGGCCCAGGATCTGGCTGGCCGCGCCCAGCTTGAAATCGATATAGCGCTTGCCGTTCGCGTCCCATTTCTCAGCCCCCTTGGCGCGGGTGAAATAGACCGGATGCGGGGTCTTGTAGCGCAGCTCATGGCTGACCCCGCCCGGCATGACGAGGCGGGCGCGCTCAGCAAGGGATTGGCTGGTGTTCATGCCGGCTCCTAGTGGTTCAAAACGATGGATTTCACGGCGCAATAGGCACTGATGCCGGGAAACCCCTTTTCACGCCCCAAGCCGCTGTCCTTGACACCGCCGAAGGGGATGGTGCCGCCGCCTTTTTGGAAGCCATTGACGAACAGCTGCCCGGCCTTTGCCTTGCGGGCAATGCGCATGACCTGAGTGGTATCCGCGTCCCGGCATTCGGTAATGCACCAACCGGCGGCCGCGCCGTCTGTCCAGCGATGCGGTATGAGGTCCAGTTGCCGGGGGAAAAGCGGGTGGTCCAGCATCACGCCCGCCCGATTTGCGCCCGGCTCAGACGGATATTGAACCGCGCGCGCAGTTCCTGGTCCTTGCCGTCCGGAATATGGGCGGGGAAGTGGCCGGCCAGCAGCTCCCGCGCCTTGTCCCTGGCCACTTCGCCAATCGCGCGCGCGCCCTGCTCTTCCCACTCCCTCGGGGTCTGGCGGTCACCCAGATGCGGATAGAAGTAGTCGGACTTCATCCGGCTGAAGGTGTGGCGGTGGCCCAGATAGTGGCCTTCACCGCGGCAGACCTCGGCAATCACCTCGGCGCCGATATTCTCCGCATTCACCTCTACTCCGCGCAGGGTCCGAAGGATGTTGCCGATCATGTCGTTGTCAACCACATAAGCCTCCAGCGACACGCCCAGAAGGCTTGCCTGCATGCCGCAGGCCTGGGTGATCAGGTTGGAACCGGCATGGGCGGCGGAAGACACGGCCAGGTTCTTCTCGCTGCCATACTGGGCATCCAGCGTCTTGGAGTCGGTGATGCCGGCAATCGAGGTCACGGGCAGATCATAGAACCGGCCCATCTGTGCCGCGGCCGCCATCAGGATCGCCTGCTCGCCGCCGCCTGCACACATTGACCCGGTGCGCAGGTCGGCAATCAGCGGCTTGGCACCATAGATCGCGGCGGCATCCGGGTCGACGAGCCGGGCAAACACCAGCCCGGCCAGGGTTTCCGCCACAGCCTGCACCAGCGAGCCCGCAATAGTTGCCGGGCTGGTGGCGCCCGCTTGGCCTGCCGAGATCAGCTGCACCGGAAAGCCCGCCAGAACCGCGGCCTCCAGCGTGTCCAGCGCCTCCTCGGCAAAGCGCATCGGCGGCACCACGTGGCAGACCATCACGGTCAGGAAGGGCCGCGCGCGAAAGGCCTCTTCGGATCCGGCCAGCGCATAGCACATCTCCGCCAGCTGCTGCACATTCTGCGGTTCGGAAACCGACACCGACACATGTTTGGAGGTGCCCATCAGGCAGGCATAGGCAGTGTTCAGGTCCATATCCGCCACATCCCCGACATCGCGGGCCACCACCGAGCGGCTGAAATGGTGAATGTTCTCCATCGCATCGCAAATGCGCGCCGCGTCATAGAGGTCTTTCAGCGTGCTATCCCGGTAGCGCCCGTCCTCAAGGTCAAAAACCCCGGGCGCGCCGCCGCCCGAGCTCATGTGGACACGTTTGCCGGACAGGTTCAGATCATGGTGCGGATACTGGCCAAATAGCACCACATCGCGGCGGGCTTCCTTGATGGTTTTCAGAACCAGCGCCCGCGGGAACAGCAGCCGCTTGTCTTGCGTATAGCTGCCACCCGCAGCGCAGACTTTCTCGATCATCGAAGGTGTTGCCTGGCTCAGCCCCAGCGTTTCCAAGAGCGACAGCACCGCCTCGTTGATCTCAGCCTCATCTGCGTCGCTGAGAGGCCGGAACCGGCCGCCCTCAATGCCGCCCCAGACCGGCGGGTTGCCTTGTGCCGGTGCGCTTTCGGCTTCGATCCGGGCTTCTCTGCCGCGGCGGCGCGCTCTTGCAGCCATTGTCTTCCCCTGGCGGAATTCCTTTGCGCTTAGGCTACGCAGCCGCCGCCCGCGGCACAAAAACAAGTTTCTCTTGCTACTGATGAGAAAAACTCATTCAACTCAAGCATGGTCAATCTTCCCTCCCTCCCCGCCCTGCGCGCGTTTGAGGCCGCGGCCCGTCTCGGCAGCTTCCGCGCGGCGGCTGAGGCGATTGGCGTCTCGCCCACCGCTGTCAGCCATCACATTCGCGGGCTGGAGGCCTATTTAAACATCCGGCTTTTCACCCGTGATGGCCGCCAGGTGCATCTGACGGACGAAGGCGCGCGGCTGGCGGATGGCGCCTCGCAGGCGTTCAGGATCCTGGAGGCCACAGTGAATTCAGTGGCCCGGTGGCCCGAGAAAACCACGATCCGCATTGCCTTGGGCCCCAGCTTTGCCACCCGCTGGCTGCTGCCCCGCTTTGCCGATTTCTGTACAAAATTCCCCGATGTAGAACTGAAGCTGGTGCAGACCCCGCTGATGGTCTCGCCGCAGAATGTGGACGCCGATATCTTTATCACCTGGGGCGACGGGCGCTTTCCCGGCATGATTTCCGAACCATTGGTCAGCGTGCTGTCGGCACCGGTTGCCAGCCCGGCCCTGCTGGACCGGCTGGGGCATCCGCAGTCACCCGCCGACCTGATGCGCTTTCCGCTGATCCACCAGCGTGACACCCTGGGCTGGAACGCCTGGTTCATGCAGGCCGGGGTCCGGCTGGACGGCCCGTTGCCCGGTCCGGTCATTGAAGACACAAATGTGGTACTGCAGGCCGCTGCGTCCGGGCAGGGTATCGTGATGGGGTGGATCCCGCTGATCAACACCGATCTGCAAAGCGGGGTGCTGGTGCAGTTGTTCGATACAACCGTCAGCGAGAACCGCGCCTATTACCTGGTCCGGCCGGAAGCAGGCCCGAATGAAAATGCCACCAGCGCAATCAGCGACTGGCTGCTTGCCCAGACATCACCAGCAACGGCAGTCTGAGAACAGGTGTCAGGACCGGATCAGAACGGGGAAATGCACCAGCAACGAGGTTTTGGCCGCTTGAACATGCGCTTTGGTCAGTTCTGCAGCACGAGTGGCATCGCCCTCTTCGCAGGCCGTCAGGATCGCAACATGCTCCTGCTCGGCGCGCTCCATACCGTCGCTCATGACCAACTGCGCACGGATGTAGCGGTCGATCCGGTCCATCGCGCTGCGGGCTGCTTCGCGAAAATAGGTCAGCGCACTGGCACTGTAGAGCGCGTCGTGGAACTCCCGGTTCAGAACACCCCACTCCATCGGGTTCTTGCAGCCGGCAAAGGCCTCGCAATGCAACCGCGCACTGGCAAGCAGTTCCTGTGACATCCGCGGGACCGCATCACGGATGATCTCCGGCTCCAGCAGCGCGCGGAAATCAAAGATCTCTGCCGCCTCATCCGCCGACAGCCCGGCAACAACCGCGCCCTTGAAGCGCTGTGTCTTGACCAGCCCGTATTCCTCCAGCCGCGAGATTGCCTCCCGCACCGGGATCCGGCTGGTGTTGAAGCGGCGTGCGATTTCCTCCTGGCGCAGCGGTTCGCCCTCTTCCAGCCGGCCATCGATGATCGCACTGCGCAACGCCTCAAACACTGCAGCGGAAGCCGAAGCTGCTGTTGAGGTATCAATCGGGTCCAGTTTCATCGCAATGCCTCTCCTTTCAGACAGGTGTATGCGAACCTGCCCGTCCGGAAAAGCGGCTTAGCTGCCAGCAAAGGGATTTGCACCACTTCCGGCGGCTTGGCCGTCACACTTCCAGCGACACCCACAGCACCCTGGCGTCTTCTTTGCTGACCGACACACAGCCGTGGCCCATACCGCTGTCATAATAGACTGAGTCCCCCGCCCCCATGCGAAGCGGCCGGTAGTGTTCCGTGTAAAGGATCAGCTGGCCGCTCAGCACAAACATAAACTCTTCCCCCTGGTGGCGGACCCAATTGTCGAACTCCGTCACGTCGCGCGCCTTGATGGTGCTGATGTACGGCACCATGCGCTTGCTGGTCAGCTCGCTGCACAGCAGTTCATGATCATAGGTCGAAGTTTCCTTGTGCTCACCCAATCCGGTGCGGGTGAAATCCCGCCGCCCGGTGACACCGCTTTGCCCGGACTGCACAAACAACTGCGGCGTTTCCAGTTCCAGCGTCTGCATCAGGCGGCGGATAATCTCGAAACTGGGGCGGGTCTGGTTGTTCTCGATCTTCGACAAAGTCGACCGACCAATGGCCGCAGCGCGCGCTGCTTCCTCCAGCGTCAGCCCCTTTTCCTTGCGGGCATCGCGAATCATTTTCCCCAGGACTTCACCGTCCGGAGCCTCCATCGCCTCCGGGCCCAGTCCTGTTTCTTCTGAGGGAATTGGTTCCATTCGTGCAAATTCTCCTGTTCCGCAAACAGCTTAGCTTTGATGTATTCAGGGGTCAAAATTTCCGTGATGGAACTTTTTGTTTGCAAGGGGGAAAAAGTTTCCTATAGGAGACGAAACGTCGTATACGGAAGCGTACGTGCCGGTCCTGAACCGCATTTCGGAGGAGAATCCACATGAGCGCATATGATCTGATTGTGATCGGGGCCGGGCCGGGCGGTTATGTCGCAGCAATCCGTGCTGCACAACTGGGTCTTAAGGTCGCCTGCGTCGAAGGCCGCGGGTCGCTGGGCGGCACCTGCCTCAACGTTGGTTGCATTCCCTCCAAGGCCCTGCTGACTTCCTCGGGCAAATATGCCGAACTCTCCCATCTCTCCTCGCATGGCATTTCGGCCGGGGAGGTCAGCCTGGACCTGGGGGCGCTGATGGCGCGCAAGGACAAGATTGTCGGCGACCTGACCAAGGGCATCGCCTTCCTGTTCAAAAAGAACGGTGTCGACCATATCGAAGGCTGGGCCAGCATTCCCGCCCCCGGCCAGGTGCAGGTCGGCGAAGACAGCTACACAGCAAAGAACATCCTGATTGCCACTGGTTCGGAACCCGCCGCCCTCCCCGGCGTGGACATCGACGAGGTGGACGTGCTGAGCAGCACCGGTGCACTGGCGCTTGAAGCCGCGCCAGAGCATCTGGTGGTGATCGGCGCCGGCGTGATCGGGCTTGAACTCGGTCAGGTCTGGTCACGCCTCGGATCCAAAGTGACGGTTGTGGAATACCTCGACCGTATCCTGCCCGGCATCGACGGCGAGATCGCCAAGCTGTCCCAGCGGGCGCTGTCCAAGCGCGGGCTGAAGTTCCAGCTGGGCCGCGCGCTGAAGACCATTGAGAAGGGTGAAGACGGCCTGACCCTGACGCTGGACCGTGTCGGCAAGGACAAGGAAGAGCAGATTGAGGCGGACAAAGTACTGATCGCCATCGGCCGCCGCCCGGTGACCCGCGGTCTGGGTCTGGAAGACCTCGGTGTCTCGATCAACGCCCGCGGCTTTGTCGAGGTGGATGAAACGTTCCAGACCTCAGTGCCCGGCATCTTTGCAATCGGCGACTGCGTGCCCGGCCCGATGCTGGCCCACAAGGCTGAGGAAGACGGCGTTGCCTGTGTGGAACTCCTGGCCGGCGAGCATGGCCATGTGGATTACAACACCGTCCCCGGCGTTGTGTACACCGATCCCGAAGTTGCCTCGGTCGGTCTGACCGAAGAGGCCTTGAAAGAGGCCGGCACCGACTACATCACAGGCAAGTTTGCCTTCATGGCCAACTCCCGCGCGCGCTCCACCGGCGAGACCGACGGCGCAGTAAAAGTGCTGGCCACGCCCGATGGCAAGGTCCTGGGCGCCCATATCTGCGGCGCGCATGGCGGTGATTTAATTGCCGAATTGGTGCTTGCGATGACAAAAGGTGCTACTATCGAGGAGGTTGCACGGACTTGCCATGCGCATCCTGCGATGGGTGAGGCGGTGAAAGAAGCCTGCCTTGATGCACTTGGCCGCGCCATCCACGCCTGATCCGGAGGGATATGCCAGATGACGATCCAGCTAAGACCCCGCCACCCGGAAAAGGCCCATAAGGCCGACAGCGCGATCCCGCGCAAACCGAAGTGGATCCGCAAGAAGAAGATCGAAGGGCCTGAGTACTATGAAACCCGCAAGCTGATGCGGGAGCACGATCTGGCAACCGTCTGCGAAGAGGCCGCCTGCCCCAATATCGGCGAATGCTGGTCCAAGCGCCACGCCACCATGATGATCATGGGCGAGGTCTGCACCCGCGGCTGCTCTTTCTGCAATGTAACCACCGGCAGGCCGGACACGCTGGACGCGTTTGAGCCGGGCCGGGTTGCGGCGGCCGTCAAAAAGCTGGGCCTGCGCCATGTGGTGATCACCTCAGTTGACCGGGATGATCTGGCCGACGGCGGCGCTGAACATATCGCCCAGACCATCCGTGCTACCCGCCATCAGAACCCGGGCACTACAATCGAGGTGCTGACCCCGGATTTCCTGGGCAAGGGTGAAGCGGCGGATACGGTCTTTGAAGCAGCGCCTGATGTGTTCAACCACAACCTGGAAACCGTACCGCGCCTCTACCCGCGCGTCCGTCCCGGTGCGCGCTACTATACCTCGCTGCGGCTGCTGGACGACGCCAAACGCGCCAACCCGCAGCTGTTCACCAAGTCGGGCATCATGGTCGGCCTTGGCGAGACACTGGACGATGTGCGCCAGGTGATGGATGATCTGCGTGCGGCACAGGTCGATTTCCTGACCGTGGGCCAGTACCTGCAGCCCACCCCCAAGCATCACCCGATCGACCGCTTCTGGTCGCCGGAAGAATTCGCGCAGCTGGAACAGATTGCCCGGTCCAAGGGCTTTCTTCACGTGTCGGCCACGCCGCTGACCCGTTCCTCGTTCCACGCGGATGAAGACTTTGCCGCCCTGAAAGAGGCCCGTCAGATGGCCTTGGCGAAGGGCATTTAACCAAGACGTTATCGGGAGGAGACCCATGGAAGCGTTAAGTAATGCAGTAGGCTGGATCAACGGGATTGTTTGGGGGCCGCTTATGCTGGTTCTCATTCTGGGCGTTGGCTTTTTCCTGCAGGTCGGCCTGAAATTCATGCCGATCCTCAAACTGGGCATGGGCTTCAGCCTGCTGTTCAAAGGCCGTGAAGCAAGCGGTGAAGGCCAGATCAGCCCGTTCAACGCGCTGATGACTTCGCTGTCGGCCACAATCGGCACCGGCAACATTGCCGGTGTTGCGACCGCCGTTTTCCTGGGCGGTCCCGGTGCTTTGTTCTGGATGTGGATGACCGCTCTGGTCGGCATGGCCACCAAATACGCCGAAGCTGTTCTGGCGGTGAAATACCGTGAGCAGGACGAGCTGGGCAACTACGTCGGCGGCCCGATGTACTACATCAAGAACGGCCTTGGCGCCAAATGGGCCTGGCTTGGCGGTGCATTTGCGCTGTTTGGCGCCATCGCAGCCTTCGGCATCGGCAACGGTGTGCAGGCCAACGGCGTGGCGCAGGTTCTGGACTCGAACTTTGGCGTGAACACCTCGGTGACCGGCGTGATCCTGATGGTTCTGACCGCAGCCGTGATCCTGGGCGGCATCACCCGCATCGGTGCTGTGGCTGGTAAACTGGTGCCCTTCATGGCCGTCAGCTACATCATCGCCGGCCTGCTGGTTCTGCTGATCAACGCAGGCGCTATCGGCGACGCGCTGAGCCTGGTCTTCACCCATGCCTTCACCCCCTCTGCTGCCGAAGGCGGTTTTGCTGGTGCGGCGGTCTGGGCGGCGATCCGCTTTGGTGTGGCCCGCGGCGTGTTCTCGAACGAAGCCGGTCTGGGCTCTGCCCCGATTGCGCATGCTGCAGCCTCGACTGCCGGCCCAGTGAACCAGGGTCTGGTTGCCATGCTCGGCACCTTCATCGACACCATCATCGTTTGCTCGATCACCGGTCTGGCGATCATCGCATCCGGTGCCTGGACGTCCGGTGAATCCGGTGCGGCGCTGACCTCGCTGGCCTTTGAGACCTCCCTGCCCGGAATTGGCGGAGCATTGATCGCAGTTGCCCTGTCGATCTTTGCCTTCACTACCATCCTCGGCTGGTCTTTCTACGGCGAGAAATGCGTGGGCTTCTTCTTTGGTGCCAAAGCGCTGATGCCCTACCGCGTGCTGTGGATCGTTGCGATCTACTTTGGCGCAACTGCGGACCTCGGTTTTGTCTGGCTGCTGGCGGATACGCTGAACGCCATGATGGCCATTCCGAACCTGATCGCCCTGGCCCTGCTGAGCCCGATCGTCTTCAAACTGACGAAAGCGTTCTTTGCCTCGGGCGGCGCGTCCGAAGGTACTGGCACAGCTGCCAAGTAACCGACCTCCTTGGGGGGCTGTAACGGCCCCCCAGCCCCTTGCACTCATTTTACCACCTGAGGTGATGACAGATGGCCACGAAAATCCTGCTGACACTTGATCACAACGATGACCGGTCCTGGAAAAAGGCGCTTCCGCTTGCTCTGGAGCAGGCCAAGTTCTACGGCGCGGAGCTGCACGCTGTTTCGGTCATCCCCGAGATCATTCAACTGCCCAACCTGCCCGCCAACTATGGCGCCGGCGCCAAGGACCATGTGCGCAAGGCCGTGCAGGCGATCCTGGACAACGCCAGCGCTTCCGATGTGCCGGTGCATATCGAAGAAGGCAGCGTTTACCGCGAAATTCTCAAGCTTGCCCACAAAGAAGGCTTTGACATGATCGTCATGGCCTCGGCCAAGGGCGACTTCCCGAACTATGAAATCGGCCCGAACCTGGCTCGTGTGGTGCGCAATGCGCATTGCACCGTTATGGTTGTCCGCGACTGATCCCGCTTGAAAGGCTCAAGACTATGACCGATGCACCCAAACGCACCCCGCTTTATGACCTGCACGTCGAGCTTGGCGGCAAGATCGTCGATTTCGCCGGCTGGGAAATGCCGGTTCAGTACCCCATGGGCATCATGGGTGAGCACAAGCAGTGCCGCGAGAAAGCCGCGCTGTTTGATGTCTCCCACATGGGTCAGGTGATCCTGCGCGGCGACAATGTGGGCGAGAAGCTGGAAACGCTCTGCCCGCAGGCTTTTGCCACTTTGAAAGAGGGCAAGGCGCGCTACGGCTTCTTCACCAATGATGATGGCGGCATCATGGACGACCTGATCGTCTCCAATGCCGGTGACCACTACTTTGTCGTGGTGAACGCCGCCCTGCGCCACCAGGACATCCCGCACATGCAGGCCAACCTGGACGGCATTGAGGTAACCGAGATCTTCGACCGCGCGCTGGTTGCCGTCCAAGGCCCCAAGGCCGAGGACGTGGTGGGCGAACTGTGCCCCGCTGCCCGCGATCTGAAGTTCATGGAAACTGTCCTGGCCGATATTGGCGGCGTCGAATGCCGCATCTCGCGCCTCGGCTACACCGGTGAAGACGGCTACGAGATTTCGATCCCCGAAGCAGACGCCATCCGTGTGTCCAAACTGTTCCTGGCCCATGACGACTGCGAACCCGCAGGCCTTGGCGCCCGCGACAGCTTGCGCCTGGAAGCCGGTCTGTGCCTCTATGGAAACGACATCGACCAGTCGACATCCCCGATCGAGGCCTCGCTGAACTGGGCCATCCAAAAGCGCCGCCGCGAAGAAGGCGGCTTTCCCGGTGCGGCCCGCATCCAGAAAGAACTGGCCGAAGGCACGGCCAAAAAGCTGGTCGGCATCAAACCCGAAGGCCGTGCACCGGCCCGCCAGGGCGTGGAAGTCCAGAGCGAAGGCGGCGATACTCTTGGTGCCATCACCTCGGGCAGCTTCGGCCCCACCGTCGGAGGCCCGGTTGCCATGGGCTATGTTGCGGCAGATCATAGCGCGGCAGGCACCAAGGTGAACCTCATCATCCGCGGCAAGGCACAGCCGGCTGAGATCGTCGCCCTGCCCTTCGTCACACAGAACTACAAACGCTAAGACATCATCAGGAGAGTCAAAATGGCCACCTATTATTCCGAAGACCATGAATGGATCACCGTTGAAGGCGATGTGGCAACCCTGGGCATCACCCAGCACGCCGCCGATCAGCTGGGCGAAGTCGTCTTTGTCGAGCAGCGCGAAACCGGCGACGAGTTCGAAAAAGGCGGCGAAATCGGTGTGATCGAGTCGGTGAAAGCAGCCTCCGAAATCTACGCGCCGCTGGACGGTGAAGTGGTCGAGGTGAACGAAACCCTGGCCGACAACCCCGGCGCTCTGAACGAAAGCCCGGAAGCCGACGCCTGGATTTACAAGATCAAACTGTCGGACGCGTCCCAGCTGGACGATCTGATGGATCTGGACGGCTACAAAGCCCTGATCGGTTAAGCACCCCCTCCCCGCCGGCACCCCCGGCGGGGTCCATTGCCCCAGACAAGGACCTATGAAATGGCCTTCAAACTTACCGATTACGAAGCCTATGACTTCGCCAACCGGCGCCACATCGGCCCGTCTCCGCAAGAGATGGCCGACATGCTGCAGGTGATCGGCTTCAAAACCCTGGACGAGCTGATCGACGCCACTGTGCCGCCCGCCATCCGCCAGAAAGAGGCGCTGGACTGGGGCCCGGCAATGACCGAGCGCGACGCCCTCTTCCACATGAAAGAGATCGCCTCCAAAAACAAGGTTCTGACCACACTGATCGGCCAGGGCTATTACGGCACCACCACTCCGGCGCCGATCCTGCGCAACATCCTGGAAAACCCGGCCTGGTACACCGCCTATACGCCCTATCAGCCGGAAATCTCCCAGGGCCGTCTCGAGGCGCTCTTGAACTTCCAGACCATGGTCAGCGACCTGACCGGCCTGGACATCGCCAACGCCTCGCTGCTGGACGAAGCCACCGCCGCCGCCGAAGCCATGTCGATGGCGCACCGCGGCTCGCGCTCCAAGGCCAACAACGCCGCCTTCTTCGTCGACAAGAACTGCCACCCGCAGACCGTCGCCGTGATCCAGACCCGCGCCGAGCCTCTGGGCATCGACGTGGTGGTTGCCGATCCCGATGATCTGGATCCCGGCGCAGTCTTTGGCGCCATCTTCCAGTATCCCGGCACCTACGGCCATGTGCGCGATTTCACATCGGAAATCGAAGCCATCCACGAGCACAAGGGGATCGCCGTTGTCGCCGCCGACATTCTGTCGCTGGCGCTGCTGAAATCGCCCGGTGAAATGGGTGCGGATATCGCCATCGGCTCAACCCAGCGTTTTGGCGTTCCGATGGGCTACGGCGGCCCGCACGCGGCCTATATGGCGACCACCGATAAGCTGAAGCGCGCCATGCCCGGCCGCATTATTGGTGTGTCCGTGGATGCGCGCGGCAACAAGGCCTACCGCCTGGCGCTGCAAACCCGCGAACAGCACATCCGCCGCGAAAAAGCCAACTCCAACGTCTGTACCGCACAGGCGCTGCTGGCCGTCATCGCGTCGATGTATGCGGTCTATCACGGCCCCGACGGCATCAAGGCGATTGCCCAGTCGGTGCACCGCAAGACCTCGCGCCTGGCCGCCGGCCTGGAGGAGAACGGTTTCAAGGTGGAACCGGAAGTCTTCTTCGACACCATCACCGTCGACGTTGGCCCGCTGCAGAAAACCGTCATGGAAGCGGCTGTCGCCCGCGGCGTGAACCTGCGCAAAGTGGGTGAAGACCGCATCGGCATTTCGCTGGACGAACAGACCCGCGCCGGGACCATCGAAGCCGTTTGGGCGGCCTTTGGCATCGACAAGAAAGACGATAGCGTCGCAAACCGCGCCTACCGCCTGCCCGATTATGCGCTGCGCGAAAGCGAATATCTGACCCACCCGATCTTCCACAAGAACCGGGCCGAAGCTGAAATCACCCGCTACATGCGCCGCCTGGCCGACCGCGATCTGGCGCTGGACCGTGCGATGATCCCGCTGGGTTCTTGCACCATGAAGCTCAATGCGACCATCGAGATGATCCCGGTCACCTGGCCGGAATTCGGCAACCTGCACCCCTTCTGCCCAGAAGACCAGGCGCAGGGCTACCACCAGATGATCGACGATCTGAACGACAAGTTGTGCCAGATCACCGGCTATGATGCGATCTCCCAGCAGCCGAATTCCGGGGCGCAGGGCGAATATGCGGGCCTTTTGACCATCCGCAGCTACCACGCGTCGCGCGGCGAAGCGCACCGCAACATCTGCCTGATCCCGACCTCCGCACACGGCACCAACCCGGCGTCGGCGCAGATGGTGGGCTACAAGGTGATCCCGGTCAAAGCGGACGATAGCGGCAACATCGATGTCGCCGACTTCCGTGCCAAGGCCGAGCAGCACAGCGACAATCTCGCGGCTTGCATGATCACCTACCCGTCGACCCACGGTGTGTTCGAGGAAACCGTGCAGGAGGTCTGCCAGATCACCCATGATCACGGCGGCCAGGTCTATATCGACGGCGCCAACATGAACGCCATGGTGGGCCTGGCCCAGCCGGGCAAAATCGGCGGCGACGTTTCGCACCTGAACCTGCACAAGACCTTCTGCATTCCGCACGGCGGCGGCGGCCCCGGCATGGGTCCGATCGGCGTCAAGGCGCATCTGACCGAGCACCTGCCAGGCCACCCGGAATACGGCACTGCCGTGGGGCCGGTTTCGGCGGCTCCGTTCGGTTCGCCCTCGATCCTGCCGGTCAGCTGGGCCTACTGCCTGCTGATGGGCGGTTCGGGCCTGACCCAGGCGACCAAGGTTGCGATCCTGAACGCCAACTACATCGCAGCGCGCCTCAAGGATGCATATAAGATCCTCTACACCTCGGAAACGGGCCGTGTGGCGCATGAATGCATCCTGGACACCCGCCCGCTGGATGAGGAAGGCCACGTCACCGTGGACGATATCGCCAAGCGTCTGGTCGACTCGGGCTTCCACGCCCCGACCATGTCCTGGCCGGTGGCCGGCACGCTGATGGTAGAGCCGACTGAATCCGAGCCCAAGGACGAGCTGGACCGCTTCTGCGAGGCCATGCTGTCGATCCGCTCGGAGGCGCAGGACATCATCGACGGCAAGATCGATCCTGAAAACAACCCGCTTAAGCACGCGCCGCACACGGTGCGCGACCTGGTGGGTGAATGGGACCGTCCCTACAGCCGCGAACAGGCCTGCTTCCCTCCGGGCAACCTTGGTGTCGACAAATACTGGCCGGCTGTGAACCGGGTGGACAACGCCTATGGCGACCGCCACCTGATCTGCACCTGCCCGCCGATGTCGGACTACGAAGAAAACGAAGCCTGATTTTTTCAGGCTCCGTGCCCTGCCGGCCCCGCCCGGCAGGGCACCCCCGCATGACCCGCTCAGAGGAGAGAATGATGTCCCGTCTCGAACCGCTGACCGTGCCAGCTTTCCAGCGCTCTGCTGACAGCGCGGCACACGCCCGCTTCCACGACGTCGAAATCATCCTGCCGCAGTCAGAACCCCCTGCCGCGGCGCAAATGATTTGCGAAGTTTTCCGCGCCGCCAATGATCTGTTTCCCGACAGCGGATACCGCACTGCCGTGCGCAACCTCAGCTCGCAAATGCGCGCCGTGCCCGCGGGGTGGAAACCGCAAACCGTCATTTTCCTCGGCGGTATCTCCAGCCGCTGGCCGCTGAACTCAGGTGAAAAGGCCAGCCTGCAGCGGATCTGCCGCCAGGCCCAACGCTGCCTGTTTGCCGGCAGTGCCATCTTTCTGCTGGCCGAGTCCGGGCTGCAGGCGGCCTTCGAGACTGCCGTGCATTCGAATTTCGCTGCCGCCGCAGAGGAAGAGCAGCTGACCTGCGCCCCGGCAGGCACGCTGACAACTGCCGCCGGACGCATCAACACTGCCGTCAGCAGTTTCGCCGCCCTGCGCCTGCTGGCCGGTTTCCTGCGCGCCGACCGTGGACCGTTCATCGCCGATGCGGTCTGTGATTACCTCGGCCTGGCCTTTGGCCCGGCATCGGAACAGTCAAAAATATCGCTGCAACTGCGCCAGACCGCCGGCGGCGACGCGCTGATTGTCAAGATCCTTGACCTGATGCAACAGAACCTGGAAGAGCCGCTGCTGATCCGCGACATTGCCCAGCAGGCCGGCGTTTCTCCGCGCAAGCTGGAGCGCCGCTTTCAGCAAAAGACCCGCACCAGCCCGCTGGCTGCCTATCGCAAGCTGCGGATTGAGAAGGCCCGTCAGCTGCTGCTGCACACCACCCTGCCGCTGGCCGAGATTGTCGCCGCTACCGGATTTGGCTCGCGCAGCAACCTCACCGAATGGTTCAAGCGGGAATACAAGACCAGCCCGCAGGCTTTCCGCAAACAATACTACGCGGACAGCCACCCGGCAGGTTCCGCCGCCTGAAGACAAACTGGGTCATTCATGAAAAAGGCGGCCCTAAAGCCGCCTTTTGTTTGTTTGGAGCTGGTTCAGTTGTCTGATCCGCTTTCCTCGCCGTCGTTGGAGAGGGCACCGGGGTCAAAAACATTGCCGAAACCGGAGCTGTTGCCCTGCGGCTCCTGCTCTGCCTCCGCGCCATCTTCTTCATCCCCCGACAGGCTGCCCGGCGCAAAGACGCCGCCAAAGCCGGAGTTGTTGCTACCTGAAGGCGCAGTTTGCGCAGGGGTTTCGCCCTGCTGCTCTTGCTGCTGCTGACGGCGCAGATCCCGCTGGCGGCGTAGCTCCTGGATGCGTTCCTGGGCTTCCAGCTGCTTCTGCTCCTGAACGTTCGCGATACATTGCGCCGGACTGTAGACCGTCGCGGTGCCGACCACCGCCACCGTCGCGCAGGCCACTATCACCAGCCCCACCGCTGCAACATTGGAGCTGAGGAACCCCGGCAGCCGCAGCTTGCCGCTTTCCAGTTCCTCCACCGTGGCCTGTTTGCGCGCCGCCGCCACCAGTTCGCGGCGGCGGATGCCGGCCTCGTTGAACAGCGCCGCAATCACCGTCAGCACCACGATGATAAAGGCCAGCGCCGAGATCGCCGGGGTGATGCCATAGCGCACCTTCTGCGCCAGCTCGATGGTCAGCGTCGGGTATTCGCCGAAGGTGAAGGTGGTGGTGTTGTAGTTCTCGAAACTGGCCAGGAACGCCAGCACCGCGGCCGAAGCGATGGCAGGCCGCATGAACGGCAGCAGCACCTTGCGGAAAGCCTGGGCATGGGTGGCGCCCAGATCCAGCGCTGCCTCGGTCAGCGCGATATCATAACGCTGCAGACGCGCCACCAAGACCAGCATGCAGTAGCTGGCGATAAAGGTGGACTGGCCGATGATGGTCAGGAACAGACCGTTCGACAGCCAGCTGTCCGCGCCCAGTCCCAGCATCCGGTTGATCCGGTCCCAGAACACCAGGGTCGAGATGCCAATGACCACGCCGGGGATCAGGATCGGCGCGATGATGATGGTGTAATAGGTCGCGCGCAATTTCGGCCAGATCTGGGTCAGCATCAGCGCCCCTGCCAGCCCCATCGACACCGACAGCACAATCGTGCCCGCCCCCACCAGGACCGAGTTCCAGATCCCGTTCAGGATCCGCTCGTCCTGGAACAGAGCCGAGAACCATTCAAACGTCAGGCATTCCCAAGGGGTCATCCGCGGGAACGAAGGCGAGTTGAATGCGGTCGCCGACATGATCACCAGCGGGCCAAGCAGATAGGCAAAAAAGATCGCCAGATAGACCCAAAGGCTTACGCGCATAAAGGAGAAGTTCTTCATTTGCCGATATCCCCCATGTTCACCTTGAACAGGCGCATGATCGCCAAAACAAGCAGGATACAGGTGACCAGAAGAACCACCGCATAAGCGGCGCCCTGCGGCCAGTCGGAGTTGTCGTTGAACTGCTGATAGATCAGCTGGGTGAACCACAGGGAAGACGGTCCGCCAAGGATCTGCGGCGCCGCCAACGCACCGGCGGACAGCATGAATACCATGGTGCAGCCCGAGGAAATGCCCGGCTTGGCGTAAGGGATCACAACCCGCTGGTGGATCTTCGTCCAGCTTGCCCCCATGTCCCGCGCCGCCTCAATCTGGTTGCGGTCGAGGCTTTCGATCACGTTGTAGATCGGGAAGATCATCAAGAGGATGTAGGCATAGCCCAGACCCGCATAAAGCGCGATGTCATTGCGGATAAAGTCAAACGGGGTGTCGAAAACCCCCAGCCCCACCAGAAAGTTGTTAAGGACCCCGGTCTCGCCGAAGATGATGCGCAGCGCAAAGGCCCGCAGGATCTCGTTGATCCAGTAGGGGATGATCAGCATCAACGCGAAGATGCGGATGTGATTGCCTTTGGTCTGGGCCAGGTAATAGGCGATCGGGTAGCACAGGATCAGGTTGAAGATAGTGACGCAGACCGCTGCCACCAGGGTACGGAAGAACACATTGAGGTCGACGGCGTTGTAGCTTTGGCTGCCGCCTTCCGGTCCGAACACCAGATATTTGTAGTTTTCGACCGTATAGACGTCCTTGGGGCCGCCGATCTCTGGCGGCGGCAGGTTGGGACGGAAGGAAAAGTCGAGCATCGACAGCTGCGGCAGGATGATCAGGCCGATGGTCCAGAACAGGACCAGGCCCAGCATCAGGCTGCCCATGCCGACACCGTTGCGTTTAAAGAACTCCCTCAGGAAGCTTGGCATAGCGTGGGCCTCCTCATTCTGCGGCCAGCTCACCAGCCGGAACACAGACGGCGTTTTTCGTCTGGTATTCCAGGGTGATGTTCTGACCGGTGTGGTCATCAAAAGACTGACCCAGATTGGGGATCGAGACCTTCAGCTCCTTACCGCCGTCGCCTTCCATGAAGATGTTGAAGCTATTGCCCTCAAACTCCTCGTGGTTGACGCGCGCAGTCACGAAATGGTCGCCCGCCGCGCCCTCGGGCGCCAGCGCAAAGGCCTCGGGACGGATGAACATCATCGCCTCGTCGCCTTCTTTCATGCGGCCCTGATTGGCGGTGGAAACCCGCGCCACCAGATCGCCTGACCGGTTGGTGGCGATCAGGGCCTCGTCGCCCATCACCCGTTTCACCTTGCCGCGGAAGACGTTGTTTTCGCCCACGAAAGACGCCGCAAAAGCGGTGGCCGGATCGTTATAGATGGTTTTGCCATCACCGATCTGGTCAATCACCCCGGCCTTCATCACCGCGATATTGTCGGACATGGTGAGCGCCTCGCCCTGATCGTGGGTGATGTAGATAAAAGTGATGCCGACCCGCTGCTGAATCTCGCGCAGCTCGGTGCGCATGTGCTGGCGCAACTTGAGGTCAAGCGCCGACAGCGGTTCATCAAGCAGCAGCACATCCGGTTCGGCGCACAAGGCGCGCGCAATCGCTACCCGCTGACGCTGGCCGCCAGACAATTCGGAGGGCAGTTTGTCGCCCTGGCCCGGCAGCGCGATCATGTCCAACAGCTCATCCGCGCGCTTGCGCCGTTCCCTGGCCGAGGCGCCCTTGATCTCCATGGAGAACGTGATGTTTTCCCAGACCTTCATCAGCGGGAACAGCGCCAGATTCTGAAAGATCAGCGCAGTCGGGCGCTTGTTCGGTCCGATCCCCTTCATGTTATTGCCGCCAATCAGCACCCGGCCATCGCTTGGCTCAAGAAAGCCTGAGACCGCCCGCAGGATGGTGGTTTTGCCGCAGCCCGAGGGCCCCAGGAAGGAGAAGAAATCCCCTCCATTGATGTTCACATTGGCATCGCGCACGGCAACAAAGTCACCGAACCGGATCCAAAGATTCTCGAGATCAACGCCGACCCCAGCACTCATTTGGCTTCTCCCCAGGGTGCAGATCCCCATTCCGGTGGCGCTCCACCGGCCCCGCAAGACCTGCTTCCCTTGTATTATTGTTGATTGCGCCGTTCCGGCTGGCTGCCAGCGGCACGAAACCGGCCCCCGGGATAGATCTCCCGGAGGCCCGCAAGATCAGGCGCTTCGCTTAGGCGCTTTTGAACTTGTTGACGAACTCGGTCCGCACGTCCGCATACCACGGCGCCTCGGCCGGCCATGGGTTCAGATTGGCCAGCGAGTTGCCCGGATAGGCTTCGGCAAAGTTCTTCTTGTAGACATCGCCCGAGTGGCTGTCGGCGCCCAGAACCGGCGAGTTGTAGCCATGGCTGTCGATTGCCTTGCCTGCCGGCTCTTGCTCGTAAGCGTAAGAGACAAAGGCATAAACCTGCTCTTCGTTCTTGGCGCCAACCGGCATAGAGATGCCGTCGACCCAAGCCATCGAGCCTTCGACCGGTGCCTGATAGTGCACAGGTTCGCCAGCGGACTTAAGCGCCAGCGGCGGGCCGTCCCAAGTCTGACCGACCACAACACCCTCGTTCAACAGGCCGTTTTTCTGGGTGTCCGCATCGTTCCAGATCAGCTTGATCCGGTTCTTGCGCGCCACACACCAGTCGGTGACCTGGCCCCAGACCTTGCGCATGGTTTCCTCGTCGTCGTAAGCCGCCCAGATCGAGCCAGGCTCCATCTCGCCCGAGGCTTCCATGTAAAGACCCGCGCCCAGCATCATCGAATGCGCCCGGCCCATGGTCTTGCCGGCATTTTCTTCCGACCAGACGTCGCCATAAGACGGCGCGTCGCCCGCCGGCAGCCATTTGTCAGTGCGGTATGCAATGCCCTCGGTGCCCCAGATATGCGGCAGCCAATGCACGCCCGAACCGCCAAAGTTCCAGGCGTCGGTGCCGATCTTGGCCATCGCCGGGTTCACCGCGTCAACGTTGACTTTGTTCATGTCGAACGGCTTCAGCAGTTCCAGCGGCCCCCACTGCAGCGAGCGGTTGTTGGTCGGTGAAACGATGTCAAAGCCTTGGCCTTTGGTGGCCTTCATCTTGTTGATGATTTCTTCGTTGGAACCGATACCGGTGTAATTCACCTTGATGCCGGTCTTGGCCTCGAAACCCGAAATGAACTCCGGCGGCAGATAGTCCGACCACATCAGAATGTTCACTTCGCCGGAAGACGCCAGCGCGCTTTTTGAGTAAAGCGGCGCTGCCAGTGCCGCAGCACCTGCGCTTTTGAGCACCGTGCGGCGGCTGATTGAAGTCTTTGCTGTCATATCCAGTTATCTCCCTTTGGACTGTTGTTTGTTGTTCTTATTGTTTCAACCGTGAAACCTTGCGGAGTCATGCGCCCCGCCTACAGTGACAGTTTCCAAAACTGATAAGGCCAGAACTTTCGCAATCCGGCTTTGCATAACGCCAGTTTCGGTGCAGTTAAATATCCTCCACGACAATGCATCGGCTGAAAAACCATCGCTGTGGCTGCAGTGTGCGCTCGTCGGCGCGAGGCGTCAATGTTCATAAACCCTTTACAAGGCAGCGGCATTTCCCGCGCGGGCGCACGAAGCAGCTGCGCAAGGAGCGGTTTGCCCGCGTAACGGCCCAACCGCATCCGGCCCGGCTATAGTGTCCAGGTTATTGGCAAGAATTGGCGGAAATCTGAAAAACCCCTCATGACGCAGCCGCGGAATTGTGGGAGACATATTCGATGCCCAGCCACTCCACCCGCAAAGATCTGAGCCTGAAAGGGCTGGAACTGTTCCAGATCACCGCCCGCAAAGGGTCTTTGCAGGAAGTCTCCGAGGAGACCGGCCTGTCGGTCAGCACCATCTCGCACCATCTGCGCAATCTTGAGGATCATCTGGGTGTGGAGCTGTTCAACCACAGCCGCCGCCCCATGGTTCTGACACCCAAAGGCCAGGTTTTCCTGCGCAGCATCGGCGATGCGCTGCACACGATCCGCAAGGCCAAGGCCGAGGCTTCTGCCGGAAACATTTCCGAGGCCAGCTACCTTCGGCTTGGCACGATCGAGGATTTTGACAGCGACATCATCCCTGAGCTGGCCGTATACCTGTCGACCAGCATGCCGCGCTGCGATTTCATGTATCAGACCGATTCCAGCCATGCGATCCTGGCCATGCTGCGCGACCGGCAGCTGGATCTGGGTATCACCACCACCCCGTCTGAGCGATTGCGCGATCTGCAGGACAGGCCGCTGCTGCGCGATCCCTTTGTTGCGGTGCTGTCCAAATCAGACGAACCCATGCTGCAGGAGGTTATCGAAGGCCGCAGCACGCTGCCCTTCCTGCGCTTTGCCAGCAACCAGATCATTTCCCGCCAGATCGAAACCCAGTTGCGGCGGATGGGCCTGTCGCTGCCGCACCGGTTCGAATGCGCCAGCAATCAGACACTGATGGCCATGGTGGCAGCGGGTGCCGGCTGGACGATCACCACGCCGTTGCTGTTTTCCCGCGCCAAGCTGTTCCAGCCCAAGCTGAGCATGGTCGCTTTTCCGGGCAAAAGCTTCTCGCGCACTTTGGCCATCGTTTCGACGCCGGATTGCTCGCGCTCGATCCTTGATCTGGTCGACAGCCGGATGCGCACACTGATTGCTGACCACGCAATCAAACCGTTCCAGCAAAGCGCGCCCTGGCTTGCGGACAGTTTCACCCTGATCTCTTGACCGCCCGGCCTCTTAATAGATCTTGAACCGCGCCCGGATCTCCCGGTCCTGCTCTGCAGTCAGATACGCGGGCTGATGGGTCCGCAGAATTTCCTGCGCCCGCAACCGTGCCTGTGCCCAGGCATCCAACCCGCCCTTTTCCGCCCAGGTGCGTGGCTCATCCCGGTCCGCTATCGCCGGGTAGAAATAATCCCGCTCCATCGCCGCCAAAGTATGCTGACCGCCCAGGAAATGCCCCTCGCCCAGCACCACCGCGCAGATCGCCTCGAACCCGAGGTTTTCCTCGCTCACCTCAATCCCGCGCAGGGCGCGGTAGGTGTGGGAATGCATCTCGTCATCCAGCACGAAACCTTCAAAACTTACCCCCAGAAGCGACGCCGTCATGCCCGAGCTTTCATAAATCAGATTGCCCCCGGCCAGCGCCGCTGCGAGCGAGGTCAGCCCCTTTTCAGCCCCGTATTGCGCGTCAATCGCTTTGGCGTCGGTCATTGAGCATGCCACGCCCGAGGGCAGACCCAGCCAGTTCGACAGTTGCGCCGACGCCGCATTCAGCACCGCCGTCTCGCCGCTGCCGCCAGAGAACGCCCCGGTGCGCAGGTCAATCACCAAAGGCCAGTTGGAGAACACCATCGGGAAACCCGGCTGGATCGCGTGGACCATCACCAGGCTGGCCAGGGTCTCGGCCAGCGATTGCGCGAGAAATCCCGCCAATGTAGCAGGCGCCGTTGCCCCCGCCTGGGCCGCAGTTATGCAGGACATTGGAATGTTGTGCCTGATGCATTCATAGACAACGTCCACCGCATCCTCGCCATACCGCATAGGAGAGATGACCGGGCTGATATGCGCCTTGACGAAAGGGCGTTTGGAGAACTCCCCCGGACCGCCTGCAGCGATATCCAGCATCTCCACAATCGGCGCCACATGCTCAGCCAGCGTGAACGACGTCGCCACCGGTTTGGTGGTGTTCTTCAGCAGCGCATAGACCGTGTTCACGTCCAGATCGTAATTATCCGGCACATCTGTCGCCACGCAGCAGCGGGTGAACCAGCTGACATTGGCCAGCGTGTCCTGCAGCCGGGTAAAGTCATGCAGGTCAGCCAGGGTCGAAGGCCGGTACACCCCGCTTTCCATATCCAGCGTCTGCACCGCCGCGCCGCCGGTGCCGAAATGCACCGCATTGCCGCCCACCGTGATTGAGCGGCTGTCATCGCGCCCGTGCAGAACAAAGGTTTTGGCAGCCTGGTCAATCGCCTGTTCCACCAGTTGCGGCGGGAACAATACCCGCCCGGCACCGTTGTCCTGCGCCCCTGCCGCCAGCAGATCGGCGTGCAGCCGGGGCGGAACTTCCCCCATGCCAAGCTTGGCCAGCAATTCCAGTGCTGTGGAGTAAACCCGTTCCAGTTCCTCAGGCGTCAGCGGCTTATAGGCTCCGCCGATCTGGCCCGGCGGACAGGGATCCACGGCAGGCTTTGCCGCCCTCAGCGCCAAACGCTCCCGGCGCCCGCCCCGTTTGGCTCGCTGCTCTGCCATTAGTGTGACCTCCTGAGGTAAACCTTGCCCCAATGATCCCGCCACAGCCGCAGGCTGGCAATCAGCGGATCAATACTCCCAATTTATTCAACAAAGTTTTCTAATTTTTGAGAATGACAGGCCCCTGCATTGCAGCCTGCGCTGACTGGGCGCTTAGTCATGCAAAATCCATCGGGAGGTCCCTTTCATGAAATCGCGCACCAAGGTTGTGGTGATCGGCGGCGGCATCGCAGGCTGCTCCACCCTCTACCACCTCACTCAGGAAGGCTGGAGCGACGTCGTTCTTGTCGAACGCAACGAACTGACCAGCGGCACCACTTGGCATTCAGCGGCCCAGGTCACGAATTTCGGCATGAACCAGACCATGGTCGGCCTCAAGACCCACTCGATCAACCTGTACAAGGAACTGGCTGAAGACCCGGATTACCCGATCAACTACCACCACGGCGACGGCGGTATCCGTCTGGCTAATACCGAAGCACAGATGCAGGGCTACCGCCACTTTACCTCCATGGCGCGCGGTATGGATGTGGCGTTCGAGGTGATCGACGCCGAGGAATGCGCCCGCCGCCATCCGCTGATCTCCACCGGCAATCTGATCGGCGGCTTGTGGGACCCGCTGGATGGCGACATTGACCCGGCCCAGCTGTGCCAGGCGCTGGCGCGGCGCGCCCGCAAGGCCGGTGCCGAGGTCTACCGCAACACGCCGGTGACCGCCCTCACCCAGCACCAGGACGACACCTGGACGGTGCATACAGAACACGGCGATATCGATTGCGACATCGTGGTGAACGCCTGCGGCTACCGGGTGAACGAGGTCGGCGCCATGATGGGCGTGCACCACCCCGTTGCCTCGATGGAGCACCAGTATTTCCTGACCGAGGAGATCCCCGCGATCAAGGACGCAGGACACCGGATGCCGCTGTTGCGCTGCCCGATCAGCGATTACTATTGCCGCCAGGAAAAGAACGGCCTGCTGGTAGGTTTCTACGAACAGGACTGCAAAACCTGGGGTTTGGACGGGATTGATCCGAACTTTGTGAACGCGCTCTGCCCCGATGATCTGGACCGGGTCACGGATGTGCTGGAGGGCGCATTTGCCCGGATGCCTGCGCTGATGGACACCGGCATCCATACCGTGGTCAACGGCCCGATCACCTATACCATCGACGGGGCACCCTTGGTCGGACAGATTCCAGGCAAGCGCAACGCGTTCTGCATAATCGGGTTGCGGGCGGGCCTGGGCGAAGGTGGCGGCCACGGCTGGCTTTTGGCACAGCAGATCGTGCATGGCGAGGCGCAGTACGACACCTGGTGCATTGATCCCCGCCGCTTCACGGGCCACACCAATGTCGAGCTGACCGCGCTGAAGGCGATCGAAGACTACCAGAACGAATTCCGCTTCCACTTCCCGCATGAGCACCGCCCGGCGGGCCGCCCGGCCAAGACCACACCGCTGACCCCGGTGATGGCGGCCGAAGGCGCCGAGTTCACCGTGGTGAACGGCTGGGAGCGTGTCGACTACATCAAGCCAGCACCAGACTTCCATCCTTCACTGTCCTTCAACTTTGACGAAGCCTTCGAGGTGATCGCGGCGGAAGTAAGGAACGTTCAGGACAACGCCGGCCTTGCCGAGGTCAACGGCTTCAACCGGTTCGAGATCACCGGCGCTGACCGCCACAGCTACCTTGACCGGATGTTCTGCGGCACCGTCACCAAACGCGCGGGTCGGGTCGGGCTTGGATACCTGCTGAACCACCACGGCATGATCAAGGGCGAAGCCACAGTGGCCAACCTCCCTGCCTCGGACCGCGGGCCGGAGCGGGTCTGGTACGGCTCGGCGGCGGCCAGCGAATACCATGACATGGACTGGCTGCAGGCGCACATCCGCAGCGATGAAGACGTGCAGATCCGTTCTCTCACCAACGACCAGACCATCCTGGTCCTGGCCGGCCCCCGGGCGCGGGACGTGCTCTCAGCCTGCGCCCGGGGCGACTGGTCGCGTGACGCCTTCCCTTGGCTGTCGGTGCGCGAATGCTTCATCGGCTTTGCGCCTGCCGCGGTGATGGGCGTCAGCTTCTCCGGCGAGCTGGCCTATGAAATCCACGTCCCCAACGCCTCGCTCTATGCGGCCTACCTGGCGCTGCGGAAGGCGGGCGAGGCACACGGCCTGAAGCTGTTTGGCGCCCGCGCAGTCGAGTCGATGCGGATGGAAAAGGGATTTCTGCACTGGAAAGCCGACCTGATCACCGAGTTCGACCCGTTTGAAACCGGGTTGGACCGTTTCGTGAAGATGGAAAAAAGCGGTTTCATCGGCAAGGAGGCGTTGCTGAGGCGTCAAGCCGAAGGGCTGCGCAAGAAGCTGGTCACGCTGCAGATCGACGCCACCCACGCCCCGGCCCATGGCGGCGCCTCGCTGATGCAAGATGGCAAGGTCGTGGGCACCGTGACGTCCGGCGATTGGGGCCACCGGGTGGGCATGAACCTGGCCTATGCCTTTGTCGAGCCGGAACTGGCAGAGGAAGACAGCGCAATGCAGATCGACATGTACGGCGATCTGGTGGGGGCAAGGGTCATCGCCCCCTCCCCCTATGATCCGGACTTTGCCCGCATCCGCGGATAACGCATCGCCCGCCGCCACACCCAAACAAAAAGAGACGCCCGGGGGAAATCCCCGGGCGTCTCTTTTTGCGCGGCACGGCACAGGTTCAGCTGCGGCCCTTCCACGGAACCAGCCAGTTCTCGGCCATACGCATCAGAATGTCGATGCCATAGCCGATGATGCCAATCAGCACGATCCCCATGATTACGATATCCGTCAGCTGGAACTTTGAGGCGGCAATGATCATCATGCCTGCGCCCTTCTGCGCAGCAACCAGTTCGGCGGCCACAACGGTGCCCCAGCAAACGCCCATCGCCACCCGCGCGCCGGTAAAGATCTCCGGCAGCGAGTTCGGCACGATCACATGACGCATAATCTGCCACTTGGAGGCACCCAGCGAATAGGCAGCGTGGATTTTCGAGATGTTCACCCCGGAAACCCCCGCCCGCGCCGCAATCGTCATGATCCAGAGTGCAGCCAGGAACAGCAGCACGATCTTGCCGGTTTCCCAGATGCCGAACCAGATGATCACCAGCGGGATCAGCGCCAAGGGCGGCACCGGACGCATGAACTCGACAATCGGGTCGAACCAGCCGCGGAACCAGCCGGACAGGCCCATGGCATAGCCCAGCGGAATGCCGACAATCGCCCCGGTCACAAAACCCACGATCACCCGTGTCAGCGACCAGCCCAAATGCTGCCACAACGAAAAGTTCTGATAGCCTTCCGAGGCAATCTCAAAGAACCGCGCCACCACCGTTTCCGGTGCTGGCAGCCAGATCGGGTTCATCTGCAGCCCGCTATGCGGGGCAAAACTGATCGCCCCTTTGCCGGTCAGCGTCACCGTCCCGTCGCCTGCGTCCACTTGTGTTCCGGGGCCGATGGGTTTGCCATTGATTGCGACGATCCTTGCGCCTTCCTTGCGCTTGACCTCGTCATTACGGTCAAAAATCAGAGTGGTGGAGCGCCCGGCCTGTGCCGCCAGGGCATCGTTTTTGGCAAAACCGTCGCCCGGCTCCACCTCAAACTTGGGGCTTTCCTCGCCAAACCCGGCCACCCTGACTGTGATGTCTGCGTCATCAGTTGCCCCGTCGGCATTCTCCAAAGTGTAGGTGAATGCGGTTTCGCCGGTGAAGGGCCCCGGCACATGAATGGGAAGCAGCTTGGAGCCGGTAAAGGCCGCCCAGATCACAAAGATCACAAGGACCGAGATGATCGAGGCCGCCCGGTCCGGCGTCACGGCACTTTCATCACCAAACGTTACCGTTTTCAAACTGGTGAAATCCTGCTGCGACTGCATCCCCTTGCGGATCAGCTGAACCAGAAAGAAAGCACCGGCAAACAGCGCGATATAGAACAGAAGTACCGTCATGCCACTTGCTCCGTCCGGCCCATGATCTCCTCTTCCATCTCCCAGATCATCGAGAGGATCTCATCTCGGGTCTCGGCAAAGCCTTCGGATTTCTTGACATCGCGCAGATCGGCATTCACGCCGCGTTCCGCAAAAGGCAGCTGGTATTCGCGGTGAATGCGGCCGGGGCGCGGCGCCATCACGATCAAACGCTCGCCCAGCAGCAGTGCCTCCTCCACCGAGTGGGTGATCAGAATGATGGTTTTGCCGGTCTCTTTCCACAGCTTCAGCACCAGGCCTTGCATCTTCTCCCGCGTCAGCGCGTCCAGCGCGCCAAGCGGCTCGTCCATCAGGATCACGTCCGGCTCATTTGCCAGGCAGCGGGCCAAGGCGACACGCTGCTGCATCCCGCCCGACAACTCATACACCGCCTTTTCCTTGAAATCCTGCAGGCCGACGATATCCAGCAGCCGGTCAGATATCTTTTCCCGTTCCGCCCGCGCCATGCCTTTCATGCGCGGCCCGAATTCCACGTTGTCGCGCACGTTCATCCATTCAAACAGCGCGCCTTTCTGGAACACCATGCCGCGTTCGGCATCCGGCCCGGTGACACCATGGCCGTTCAGTTCAATCGCCCCTTCCGTCGGGGCCAAAAACCCGGCCAGAATATTCAAGAGAGTGGTCTTGCCGCAGCCCGAAGGCCCCAGCACCGACATCAGCTCACCCGCCTTCAAATTCAATGAAACGTCTTTCAGCGCCTGTACCGAACTGCCATTGGGCAGATCAAAACGCATAGAGACACCCTTGATGTCCAATCCTGACATCTCTCCCCCTTCCTGCTTCAGCCGCGGATGCAAACGGCCCGGTAACCGGGCCGCTCATCTCAGTTATTCAGTTGCGGCTCAGTTAAGAGCGGCGTCCAGCGGTGCGCTGTCCACGGCGCCGTCATAGGACTCCAGCGCCGCTTCGATGCTGCCCGCATTCACAAACACATCCGCCACGCCCTTCATGAAGTTCTGAGCGCCGCCGCCCAGCCATTTTTCGGACAGCTGATCCTCGGCCGAGGGGAAGTTGAAGGTGGCTATTGTGGCCTCGGCATCGCCCAAGTCCATACCGGCATCCTTGGCAATCACCGGCAGCATCTCGTCCTTGTGATCACCCGAGTTCCACATGGCGTTGGCATCTGCCGTCACTTTCAGGAATTTGCTCAGCAGTTCGCTGTCCTCAGCGATGAACCCCGCCGGTGCGCTGGTTACATCAAACACCAGAATACCCAGTTCTTCTTTCTCGGCGCCGGTCAGCAGCACATTGCCATGCTCCACCATCCGCCGCAACGCGCCGCCCCAGCCGCAGACCATGTCCAGGTTGCCCTGGGCAAAAGCTGCGGCACCGTCCGCGGGCGCCATGTCGACGACTTCCATCGAGCCGATATCAACACCGAAATGCGACATCTGCGACAGGAAGTTGTAATGCGCAGCGGTGCCGATCGGCACGCCCACTTTCTTGCCGGCCAGCTCACCAGCGCTGGTCTTGTCGATCTCCAGCGCCTCAGCCACCACGCAATTGTCGTTGTCGGAATAGCTGACGGCCACATCCACAATCTGAATGTCCTGCCCGGCGGACGTTGCCACAACAAATGGCGGCACGCCCTGGCTCACGGCAATCTGCACATCGCCGGATGCCATCGCCGCCGACATTGCGGTGCCGGTGTCGAACGACACCCAGTTGATCTTGACGCCCAGTTCCTCCTCATAGGTGCCATTGGCCTTGGCAAACTGGAAAGGCATTGGCCATTCCAGGAAATAGGCCACGGTGATCTCATCCAAATGAGAGGCATTCACAGCAGAGATGGAGGCGGCGGCGGCGCAGATTGTTGAAAGCAGATACTTTTTGATCATATTGATAAGGTCTCCCAGTTAATTCGCCGGGCCCGTTCGTTGCGGGCCTCATGGCTTTGATTTTTACACGGCAAACCATATCCGGGAAGCCGCTTCGCTATAGCAGAAAATTACTCTTGCGACCAAAGTAAAACTTAGATTTGATTTTTACGGATATATTGGCGCAAACCTGTGGATAGCATATGCAAAGCGCAAGGGAGGACGGCATATGCAAAAGACGCTGAGTCTACGCTGGCTGGAAGTGTTCCAGCTGATCTCCAAATCGGGATCAATACAGAAGGCCGCCGCGGAAACCGGCCTGTCGATCAGCACCGTGTCCAATCACCTGCGCAGCCTGGAAAGCGCGCTTGGTGTTGATCTGGTGGACCACACCCGCCGTCCAATGGGGTTGACGCCTGCAGGCGTTGTCTATGCCCGCTACGTATTTGACGGGCTGATGACTCTCAAACGCGGCGAGGCGGAAATCCGCTCCGGCAGCTGGCAGCATGCCACCGACCTGCGGATGGCTTTGCTTGATGATTTCGACAACGAGGTCGGCCCGGAACTGTTTCAGTTCCTGTCTACCGCGCTGCCGCGCTGCAGCTTCCGCCACTACACCCGGCCCAGCCACGAGATCATTGAAAAGCTGCAGGAGCAGAAACTGGACGCTGGCGTCGCCACCCGCCCGGCCGGGCTGCTGCCGGATCTGATCGAATACCCGCTGATGCGCGATCCCTTCATTCTGGTGGTCCCCACCGGGTATTCCGGCAGCGTCGAAGAACTGACCAAAGCCGATGCGTCTCTGCCCTTCCTGCGTTATTCCCGCGATCACACCATCGGCAAACAGATTGAAACCCAGCTGACCCGGCTCAAGATCTCTCTTCCCAACCGGTTTGAGCTGGAGTGCAACCAGTCGATTGTCGGTCTGGTCTCCGAGGGCAGCGGCTGGACCGTCACCACCGCTGCCAGTTACCACCGCGCCCAGCGCTTTCACGGCAAGGTCAAGGTTGTGCGCTTCCCCGGTAAGAGCTTTGCCCGCACGGTGTCGCTGTTCACTACCAGCGTCTATCCTGCGGCCACTTCGCAACTGATCCACCAGGCCTTGCAGAAATCCCTGCGCCACCATTTTACAGATCCTATCAGCGCACGCTTCCCCTGGCTGGCCGAGGAATTCCGCACCCTCCCTGCAAAAGGGAATTAGGCTGTCCGGCAATTAGAAACAAACATTCGTGTTTTTCGAAACCTGCAAGCCGCAGCTTGACCGAGCGGCCGGCACGGCGCTGTTTTAGGCGCAACCCGCACCGTGCTGCCCCGGCATATCCGGCGGCCCTCCAATGGAAATGAGCTGACCCCAATGGCAATCACCTACCTCAAGCAGGCCCAGCCCCGCCCCGCTGCCGAAAACAGCGGTATCCGCGATACAGTCGCCGGGATGCTGGCCAATATCGAACGTGAAGGCGAAGACGCGGTGCGCCGCTACGCGGAAAAGCTGGACGGCTGGACCGGCCCCATTGTGGTAACCGGCGCCCAGCGCCGCGCGGCCTGCAATCGGGTTTCACAGCAGATGAAAGAGGACATCCAGTTCGCCCATGCCAACGTCCGCCGCTTTGCCGAAGCGCAGAAGGCCACCATGGGCGAATGCGAGGTAGAGATTATTCCAGGTCTGATCGCGGGCCAGAAGCAGATCCCGGTTTCCAGTGCCGGCTGCTATGTTCCGGGCGGCCGCTACAGCCATATCGCCAGCGCCCTGATGACCATCACCACCGCCAAGGTGGCCGGCGTTCCCCACATCACGGCGGTTTCGCCAACCCGCCCCGGCACCGGCATTCCCGATGCGATCCTTTATGCAATGGACCTTAGTGGCGCTGATCTGATCCTGAACCTGGGCGGCGTGCAGGGTATCGCAGCAATGGCCCAGGGTCTGTTCGGCGCCCAGCCCGCCGACATTCTGGTCGGCCCCGGCAATTCTTATGTGGCCGAGGCCAAGCGGATGCTGTTCGGCGAGGTCGGCATCGACATGTTTGCAGGCCCTACCGATTCATTGGTGATTGCGGACCACACCGCCGATCTGGAAACCGTCGCCTGGGATCTGGTCAGCCAGGCCGAACATGGCGCAGACAGCCCGGTCTGGCTGGTCAGCACCGATGAGGCCCTGGCCAAGGGTGTCATAGCCCGGGTGCAAGCGCTGATCGACAAACTGCCTGAACCCAATCTCTCTGCCGCCCACCGCGCCTGGCACGAACGCGCCGAGGTGGTCCTCTGCGATAGCCGCGAAGAGGCCGCGCAGGTGGCCGACCGCTACGCCCCCGAGCATCTGCAAGTGCAGGCGGAAGATCTTGGCTGGTGGCTGGACCGCCTGTCGGCCTATGGCTCATTGTTCCTGGGCAAGGAGACCACAGTGTCCTTTGGCGACAAGACCTCAGGCCCCAACCATGTGCTGCCGACCAGCGGTGCCGCGCGTTATACTGGCGGGCTGTCGGTGCACAAGTTCACCAAGACGGTGACCTGGCAGCGCTGCAACGCCGCCGCCTCGCATGAGCTGGCCCAGCGCACCGCCCGCATCAGCCGGATGGAAGGCATGGAGGGCCATGCCATCGCCGCCGAACTGCGGCTGCTGCCGGAAACGGTCTGAAGTTATCCAGCATAGGGGCACATTGCGTTCAGGAAGGTGTCTCCAGTTGCCGGTCCAGATCGACCGGCCCCATCACCGCGTCGTCGGGAATGGCCTCAAACCCGGCGACAGTACCGCCATAACGCTCGGTAAACCGGGCGGCGTCCTCAGGCGCGGCAAAAGGCACCACCTCCGGTGCCCCCATGCCGCCAGCCACATTCGACCCTACGACGAAATGCGCGCCCTTGGCATCTATCCAGTTCATGGTGCCGGGGTGCGCCCAGCTGGGCGCAGCACCCATGTCGCTGACATAGATGGCGGTGATTTCTGCATCCCGTTCCGGGCTTTTGACATAGGCCGCCAGATCGCGCACCTGGGCAAAAAACAGCGGAGCCGGAAAGCCGTCCAAGTGGATCTGCCCTTTGGGTCCGCCATGTTCGGACACATTCATCTGGCAGAAATAGCTCAGCGCCACCTCCGTCAGCTCCACCGGCGCGGGCGGCGCCTTGGCCTCCTCTTCCTGGCAGGCGGACAGGGCCAGCGCGGCAGCCAGGATCAGGTGTCTCATGGCTCCACCCTTCGGAACGCGGCGCAGGCCAGACCGAAGCCCAGCGCCGGCCACAGCAGCAATGACAGCGGTGCCGCCCAACCGGGCAAGGCACTGGCAGCGCCTGCCATGCCGCTGGACAGCGCGACGCTTTCCGAGGCTGCGACATTCCACAGCCGGAACGCATCCGCCGGGTTGGCGACCATCACCCAAGGAAAGATTTTCTGGGTGAACACTCCGCCGCTGTCCATTACCACGGCACCCAGAAGCCCGAGGTCATAAAGCACCACAAACACCAGCCACACGCCCGCCGACAGGCCAGCCGCGGCAGTGGCGCCGCTGGAAAGCGCCGACAGCGCATAGCCCAGCACCAGGAACACGGCTCCCAGCAGGATCGAGGTCAGCACCAGCCGCCCCAGCGCCAGCAGGCTTTCAGGCCCCGCGCCGCCGAACCAGGCGGCAACAGCCCCCGCCGCGCCAAAACCGATGATCATCGCAATCGCCAGCGCAGCCAGATGCGCCATCAGCTTTCCCAACAGGATCTCTGCCCGCCCCGCGGGATAGGCCAGGAGCAGCCCAAGGCTGCCCCTGTCCCGGTCTCCGGCCACCGCATCAAACCCCATCATCAGCGCCAGCAGCGGTGCCAGATAGACCGACAGCGTGGTCATTGAGGCGACGGACACTGTCAGCATATCCACTCCCAGCGTCCCCGTCGGCGCCGAGCCGGCAAAGGACAGCGCCAGCGCGAAGGCCAGCATGATCAGCGTGGCCATGAACAGCCAGCGGTTGCGGCGCAGGATCAGCATCTCGGCGCGGGCAATGGCAAAGGCGCGTCTCATTTGCGGTCCTCCCCTGAGTAATGGCGATAAAGGTCTTCCAGCCGCGGCGGCACCATGTCGATATCCGCCACTGCATCGCCCATGGCCGCAATCTTGCGCAGCTCGGCCATCTTGTCCTGCGGGTTGCACAGGATCTCGACCGAGGCGCCATTGATACGGCGCCCGCCGGTTTCAATTGCGATCCGGTCCGCTTGCGACGCGCTCGCCTGCACCCGCAGCTTGACCGGCAGCCCGGCCTGCGCCGACAGGCCTGCCAGCGTGTCATCCGCCACTTTCACCCCTTTGCGCAGAATGGCGATACGGTCGGTGCGCGCCTCCACCTCGGTCAGCGCGTGGCTGGCGATCAGCACTGCGGCGCCCTGTTCTGCCAGCTGATTGATGATGGCATAGAGGTCCTGGCGCGAGATCGGATCCAGACCGCTGGTCGGTTCATCCAGCAACGCCAGCTTCGGGCGGCCCAGCAGCACCTGTGCCAAACCCAGCCGCTGCCGCATCCCCTTGGAATAGGCACCGATGCGGCGGTGCATGGCCTCACCCAATCCAACGCGCTCCAGTAACCCGTCAATATCCGCACGCTCCCCGGTCAGGCGGGCAAACAGCGACAGCTGCTCATGCCCGGTCAGTGCCGGGTGAAAGCTGACCGCCTCGGGCAGAAAGGCGGTGGCGGAACGCGCTGCCGCACTGCCGGGTGCTGCGCCGCAGATGCGGATGCTGCCGCCCTCATGCCGGATCAGGCCCAGCACCGCTTTGATCAGCGTCGACTTACCGGCGCCGTTGTGGCCCAGCAAAGCCAGCCGCTCGCCCGGTGCGATATCCAGGTCGATGCCATTCAGCACCTGAGTTTTGCCGCGGAACTTGTCCAGCGCGCGAATCTGCAGCGGGCTGTTTGCGTCATCCATCCTGTTCAACCTTTCTGGCGGCCTCTGGCCGTTCCGGCCGCATCAGCGGGTGGCTGTCGATCACCCCGCCCGGCAACAGCGCCGGGAAGGCCGATTGCGACCACCGCACCAGCTGCACCGCAGGTGATCCCATCAGCAGCTTCGCCGCCGGCTGGGTCCACAGCACATGATCCATACTGTCATTCGGGCGGTACGGCGCGTCAGCGATGCCGTCCCCGTCCACATCAAAACCTGCGAAATCGGACCAGTAATTTCCTTGCCCGTCTTCGCTCCATTCCACCCATTTGCTGGAGACGAATTTCACCTGATGCCGGTTGCCGGCAAAGGCGTTGCCGACCATCCGGTTGCCGGCACTGCCCGCGGTGAAATGAATGCCGATCCCGCAGCCCTCAAACCAATTGCCGGAGAAATCATTCTTGTGCGCATTGTAAAGGAAAGTGCATTTCCCCTTGGCGCCCTTTACATAATTGCCGCGGAACTCGCCCTGATTGGCGTAGTTCAGCATCATCCCGTGATCACGGTCGTTGAGCGAGACGTTTCCCGTCACCTTGACCCGGGTGGAAAACATCACCGCATAGCCAAGGTGGTTGCCGACCGAGACATTGCCCGAAACCTCGGAATTGTCGGCATACATGTAATGCACCGCAAAACGCAGATCGCGGAACAGGTTATCGCGAAAGGTGTTTTTCTTGGAGTTGTTCACAAAAATGCCGTCGCGCCCGTATTGGATGTCATTGCCATCCACCACCGCGCCCGGCGCATTCCAGACATAGACGCCATTGCCGCGGGAATTCATGTGATGGTCCAAGCGGCCTTCGATCCGGTTGCCCTGCACCAGGCTGTCTTTGGCGCCGTGAATATCCACGCCATACAGGTTTCCCAGCAGCACGTTGTTCAGGATCTGCGGCGCCTTCGCCGTCTTGGTGAGCTTGATGCCGCTGTCAATCTCCTGATGCGAGGAGCCGGAGCCAATGACAGTCAGGTTTTGCACAGTAACGCCAGGGCCGGTCACCGTGATGACCGACCCCAGCCCCCGGCCGTCCAGTGTGGCATGGCCCTGCCCGTCAAGGATGACGGGACGGCCCAGAACCAGCGTTTCGGCATATTCGCCGGGGGCGAGGCGGAGGGTGTCGCCATCCGCCGCCTGCGCCAGGGTTTCAGCGATGGCCCCTGCCCGGTTGGGCACCTCCCAATCCGCCGCCCACGCGGGCGCCAGGCCGGTCAGGGCCGCAACCAGAGTTATAGGCAGGAGCCGTTTCATCGGTTACGCGCTCCGCGGCTCAACCAGCATCCGGCCGCGCATTTCCATGTGCAGCGCGTGGCAGAACCACTGGCAATAATACCAATGCACGCCGGGACGGTCGGCGGTAAAGGTGACCGAGGCAGTCGCCTGCGGGCCGATCTCCATGGCGACGCCATAGTTGCCCAGGCAGAAGCCATGGGTCAGATCGTCAATGTCATCCAGGTTTGTGACATAAACCGTGACCTCGTCACCCTGTTTGACGGTGAACTTTTCAAGGCTGAACGCAGGCGCCTGGCTGGACATATAGACCCGCACCTTGTCTCCGTCGCGGATGATAGTGTCCTGATAGTCATCCAGATCCACACCGTCCGCTTCGGCCTGTTTGCGCGCATCTTCCCACATCGTATCATTGCGGTCCCAGATGTTGACCGGGTTGACGATATCGCGGCGGACCATGATCACATCATGCGGCTCGGCAAAGGTCGGACCGTCGTGCACCACTTTCATCTGATCGGTTGAGATGTCGATGATCTGCTCGTTCTCGGGTTTCAGCGGACCCACATTCAGGAACCGGTCTTTGGAGAACTTGTTCAGCGAGATCAGCCACCTGCCATCGGCTTCCTTGGTTTCGCCCATGGTGCTGTGGTTGTGGCCCGGCTGGTAATGCACGTCGACCTTCGACACGATCGGATCCACATCTTCGCCCGCATAGGCCTGGACCGCCTTGGCGATGTTCCATTTCACCATCTGGCTGTCGAGGAACAGCGTGGTATAGGCAAAGCCCTTGCCGTCATAGGCGGTGTGAAGCGGACCCAATCCCAGTTCGGGTTCGGCCACAATGCAGGAGCGCGGATCGGCATCGCTGTCAAACAGCGCGTCCAGTTTGGTCACATCCATCACCGACACGGTGGGTGACAGCTTGCCGTTGATGCAGACATGTTTTCCGTCCGGCGCGGTATTGATGCCGTGCGGCGAGTTGGGGATCGGGATGTAGCGGGTATAGTTCTTGTTCTGGCCTTTGCGGCCGTCCAGAACCTTGACGCCTTTCAGCTCCTGATAGTCGCCTGCTTCGATCCCGGCTTCAATCTCTTTGAGGTTGAAGACCACGACGTGATCCATCTCGTTTTCGGTCATCTCGGCCAGGTTCATGCCCATTTCCGAGTTGTAGGAGGTCGAGAAGGCATATTTGCCCTGATAGTCGCAGTCGCAATTGTCCAGGTTGCCCGAGACAATCACCTGCCAGGCCACTTCCATGCTGTCGCCGTCCAGCGCCGAGAAGATGTTCACATACTTATCAGGCTCATCCAGGATCGAGCCATCGTTGATCAGCGGTGTTTCATCTTCGCCATTGGCAAACACATATCCAGTGCGCGGGAATTTCTGCGGACGCAGCCCGTGGATTGCCTTGGCGTTGGGGATCTCGGTGATCTTGTCGCATTTCATCACATCGCAGCGCACCCGGGCAACGCGGGTGTTGGCCTTGTCATTCATGAAGATATAACGGCCGTCATAGGTGCCATCGGTGAACGACATATGCGGGTGGTGCAGGTCGCCGTTGTCATAGGTTTTCAGACCGCGCTTGGCCAGGAATTCCTTGGTGTCGGGCTGCAAGCCCTCGGTAAGCACCTTCAGGCTTTCGTTGGTCTGGCCCCAACCGGTGGCCGAGCAGCGGTTGAACACCGGCACCCGCATCAATTCACGCATGGACGGGAAGCCCAAGATGCGCATTTCGCCGGTCTGGCCGGACGACCAGAAGCCATAATATTCATCCAGCTCGCCGGGGGCCAGGTTGATACCATCACTGGCCGCCTTTGCCGGACCTGCGCCCAGCAGCGAGGTGCCCACGCCGGCTGCGGCAAGGGCTGCGCCGGTTGCCGTGGCCCCCAGCAGTCCGCGGCGGGTCACCGGCATTTTGTTTTTCAGTTCTTCAGACATGATGTCCTCCTTCAGGAAACTTTTGTCCTGTTCGCGTTGGGGTGGTTGGCCGGCGGCTGGCCCAAAACAACGTCGGGGGCCGGGCTGCCGGTTTTTGCCCGGCGTTTCAGCTGTTTGATCACAACCGGGCATTTGGTTTCGGATTGGTACAGAACCTGGCAATGCAGGCAGTCCACGCATTCGTTCGGATTGATCTCACCGGTGGGGTGAATGGCCTGAACGGGGCATTCGTTGGCGCAGGTCTGGCAGGGGCTGCCGCATTCCTTGTAGCGGCGCAGCCAGTCGAACATCCGCACCCGCGCCGGGATCGCCAAAGCTGCCCCCAGCGGGCACAGGTAGCGGCAATAGAACCGCTCAACGAGCAGACCGAGCCCCAGAAGCACCAGCACAAAGACCACAAACGGCCAGTCGCGCACGAACTTCAGGATGATCGCGGTCTTGAACGGCTCCACCTCGGCATAGGTTTCCGCCAGCGGAACCGACACCATCGAGACGCCGAACAGGCCAAGGAAGATCATGTATTTTGCAGGCCACAGGCGCTCATGCAGGCCCCAGGGCAAAGTGATCTGCGGCACACGGCACGCACGGGCGATTTTGTTGGTCAGCTCCTGCAGCGCCCCGAACGGGCACAGCCAGCCGCAATAGGCACCCCGCCCCCAGAACAACAGCGCGGCGGCCACGGCAAACCACTGGATGAACACCAGCGGATCCAGCAGGAAAGCATCCCAGGAAAACCCGCTCCGCAAGGAGCCTGCCAGCGCCATCAGGTTCACCACGCTCAGCTGCGCATTGGCGTACCAGCCCAGAAACACCAGGGTGACGGTCAGGTATCCGATGCGGAACCAGTAAAAGACACGCGCATTCGCGGTGGCCTGGAACTGGAAGAAGAACACCCCTGTCAGCACCAGCAGCATCACACCCAGCCCCCCGATCTCCAGTGTGCGGTCTTTCCAGATCCGCTGCCACAGGGCTGCCTTTGCCGCAGCCTCGCCGGTGTCATCCGCCACCATCTTGGGTGCAGGCGCGGCAGGCAGCAGATATTGCTCCGGCAGCTTGTAGCCCAGATCAAAGGTCAGGAACGCCCGCTCCAGCGCCCCCACCGACCGCTGCACCAAAAGCTGCAGGCGGAACGGTTCGGCCGGATCAAATTCCGCATCCGCCGGGATTTTGAACAGGTCCAGTTCACCAAAGCTGGGGCTGTCGCCAGTGGCCAATCCCCCCAGCCGCTTGTGCTGCTTGTCAAAAAACCGCACCGAGGCATCGCCCTGGATCAGCTGGATCCGGTCGAAAATGCCACCGCGCACATAGCCTGACCCCTTGAAGCTGTAACTGCCGCGCCCCATCACCAGAAGGGCCTGCTCACCCTCCTTCAGCCAGGCCTTCAGGTTCCGGTACTCGGCCTCGCCCAGCAGCGACTTGCCGATCGACGGCACCGAAACCAGCGCCATTTGCATGTCGATGAAAGTATCGTCCGGCGCTCCGGCCTCAGGCCGTTTGATCGCGCGCTGGTCGCCGGTGGCCTCAAAGGCCGCGTTGATCTGGCCCACGTCCAGCGTCATCCGCCGGACCGAGCCGTCGCCTGCCAGCGCGGTCCAATCCGCGACTTCCGCGCGGGCCATATCGACCTCGCGCTTCGGCCCGTCCGCCTGCACCGGCGACAGCCCGCCCAGCCCCAGCGCCCGCGCCACCTTGATCCCGGCGCGCACCAGGCTGTCGTCGATCACCATAATGGTCACCGTCGCACCCGAGATGATGTCGAGATCATGGGCATCGCCGCCCGCCGCCGCCTCGGCCTTCAGGTCCAGCCCGGCGTAGCTTTCGGTCAGCTTGACCATCTTGGCGTTCGGGATGCCGATCAGCACGATCGGTTCCGAGTGTTTGACCAGCTTAACGCCGGTCAGCAGCGCGTCGGTGTCAATCGCGGCCACCACATGGATCGGCTTGCCGCTGTAGCCTGTGGTGCCGACAAAATCCGAGGTCAGAAAGGCATAGGCGATTGTTTCGCCCGCCTTCAGCACCGGCGCCACCGGCACATCGCTGCGCACCGGACCAAACGCCTCAGCGCCAGGCACCAAGTCTGCAGGTGTCAATTCTGTCAGGAAAGAGTCGAGGCTGTCTGCCTCAGCACCCACCGCGGAAAAAACGGCGGCTAATGTCATTACAAGGGCTGATATCCAGCCCCGGAAGGCGCGTGTCAGGACCATGGCGCCTCTCCTTTCGTTAGAGTGGCTGCCACGGACGCGCGCAGGGCGCGTTCGGAATCTATTTCTGTAACCAACGGAGGCCCGCGGCCCTCATGCCAGTATTGCGCCGGGTTCGGCTGCACCGCGATTCCCGCAGGCAGCAGCACGCCGCAGTCGGCAGCCCGGCTGATGCCAGAGCGCAGGACGCTTGCAGGCCCCGCCCCGTTTTCAGCAGCGCACAGCGGACAGGTGCTGCATTTGGGACAATCCTGCGTTTTGCTGCTGTCCACGGAAGCGATCTGAATTTCCACCACGCCGAATTCGCCGCAGATCTCAATCCAATCACCGCCCGCCGCAGCCTGCCCAGCGCCCGGAAAGGTAAATTGCAGAACAAGCATGAAGATGGCGCACAGCCCCGTCAGCCGCCGGAGAAACCCGGCGCGGCAGACGAACGATATGAAAAAGGGGCGCGGCATCTGTTACAAGATTCTCTTGCTGCATTCGCCGCTGACACTAGAGGTAACTTCCGTGCCGTTATTTGATGTATGTCAGATAAATCAGAGATTCCGGACCGATTGGCCACGGTCCGGAAGACAGGCTAACCACCCGGCAGATCAGCCTTTCTCGAACCGCCGGAAGGCCATGGTTATCACACCCGCAATCGCCATATAGACCACGGCAAGAAGCAACAACGGCTCATAGACAATGAATGTATCGGACCGCACGCGGGAGGATACCGAGTAGATCTCGACCACCGTGATTGTCGCCACCAGCGGTGTCGCCTTCAGCTGCAGGATGGTTTCACCGCCCAGCGTAGGCAGCACATTGCGGATCGCCTGCGGCAGCCAGATCCGGCGGAACATGGTGAAGCGCGGCATGCCAAAGGATTTCGCCGCCTCCAGCTGCCCCTTGGCAACACTGGAAAACGCGCCTCGCATGACCTCACCCTCATAGCCCGCATAAGACAGCGACAGCGCAAGCACCGCATAGGGCCAGGCCTGGCGCAGATACGGCCACAGCTCAGACGAGCGGATCCAAGGGAACTGCGGAAACAACGAGCCCAGCCCGTAATACAGCAGCCAGATCTGCAACAGCAAAGGCGTGCCGCGAATGATGGTGCAGAAGGTGCGCGCAGGAATAGACAGATACCAGGGGCCAACGGCCTGTGCCAACCCCAGCGGCACCGCCAGCAGGAACCCGATGACAAGGGATGCCGCCAGAATCCAGATTGTGGTCCATAGCCCTTCCAGCGCCAGCGGCGCATATTTCGGCAACCAATCCCAGCGCAGCGAAACCGCGCACCAGATCACCAGCGCCGCAAAGATCAGCATCATCACAATACGGTGCGGCTGCATCAGGTCCCTGAGGCCGGTCATGACGTGCCCCCCCTCAGCGAGGGCTGGCCGCGCCGCGCCCATTTTTCAATCCGCGCAAAGACCGCGCCGGAACACAGCGTCACCATCAGATAAAGGAACCCGGCCGCCAGGAAGAAGGTGAAATAAGCCCGCGTGCTGCTGGCCGCCTGGCGGGTCTCCAGTGTCAGCTCGTTAAAGCCGACAACCGCCAACAGCGCGGTGTCTTTGGTGGCGATCAGCCACAGGTTTGCCAGCCCCGGCACAGCAAAGCTCATCATCGCCGGGATCGTCACCCGCCGCATGATCATGAAAGCAGGCATGCCATAGGATTTCGCCGCCTCTATCTGCCCCACCGGCACCGCCTGGATGGCGCCGCGCAGCACTTCGGTGGCATAGGCCCCCTGCACCACGCCCAAAACCCAGATGCCGGCGGCAACACCGTTGATCTCAACCCGGCCGCCGCCCAAACCTTCGGAGATTTTGTTGATGATATCGCTGCCCACGTAATACAGGATCAGGATCAGCACCAGTTCCGGCACTGCCCGGATCACCGTGGTGTAAATGGCGAGAAGATCGCGCGTGACCTTCCCGCCATAAAGTTTGCCATAGGCTCCGAACAGCCCGATCACCAGCCCCAGCCCATAGGCGCCAATGGCGATTTGCAAGGAATTGGCAAGCCCGCGCAGCAGGTTGCCTCCCCAGCCCGACAGCGACAGCAGCTCTGCGCTGGCGCCGAGGCCCAGTAATTCGAACAGTCCGGTCATCTCAGCAGCTTAGTAGATGCTGGTGGTGAAGTACTTGGCAGTGATCTTCTCATGGGTGCCATCGGCCAGAACCGCGGCGATACCCTTGTTCAGCGCCTCGCGCAGCGCATCGTCGCCCTGCCGCACACCAGCGCCGACACCGCGGCCCAGGATCGCCGGATCATCAGCAACCGCTCCCTTGATCTCGCAGCAGCCGCCAGTATCCGAACCCACGAAGTCCGCCATTGCAATGCTGTCCGCCTGGGTTGCGTCGATACGGCCAGCAAACAGATCCTGATTGGCCTCATCCTGGGTCTGATAGACCTTCAGCTCGGCGTCCTTGAAGTATTCCTGCGCATAGGCCTGATGAATGGTTGAGGCCTGAATGCCAACGATCTTGCCCGCCAGCGAGTCCGGGGTCGCCTCGATATCCATCGACTTATCCGCCACGATCACCGCCGGAGTATTGTAGTAAGGATCGCTGAAATCAATGGTCTTCAGCCGCTCCTCGGTGATCGACATCGAGGCCATAATGGCGTCGATCTGCTGGCCGGTCAGCGACGGAATGATGCCGTCCCAGGCCACAGGTGTAATCACGCAGTCCAGCTCAGCCGCGGCGCAAACCGCACCGATCATCTCGACCTCCCAGCCGACCCAGTTGCCGGAGCTGTCGAGCGACGCAAACGGCGGATAAGGCTCGGCGGCGATGCCGATCTTTACCTGTTCCGCAGCAGCGGCGCCAGCAGTCAGGGCGGCGGCTGCGGTGGCCGCGGCAAGCAATGCTTTCAGTTTCATTTTTCTCTCCCAGTTGATTATTATTGTAGTGGTAGTGGATCAGGCGACCGAGCTTAAAAATTGCTTCAGCCGCTCTGATTGCGGATTGCCAAAGACCTCGGCAGGCGGTCCCTGCTCTTCGATGCGGCCCTGGTACAGATAGACAACGTGGTTTGCGACTTCGCGCGCGAATTTCATCTCGTGGGTGACCAGCAGCATGGTGCGCCCCTCGGCGGCCAGATCGCGGATCACCGTCAGCACCTCCCCCACCAGTTCGGGGTCCAGGGCTGAGGTCGGCTCGTCAAACAGCATTGCCGACGGGTCCACTGCCAGCGCCCGCGCAATCGCCGCCCGCTGCTGCTGGCCGCCGGACAGATAGGCGGGAAAGGTGTCTTCCTTGCCGCCCAGCCCTACCCGCTCCAACAGTTCGCGGGCACGCTCTATGGCTTCGGCTTTGGGCACTTTCAGCACATGCACCGGCACCTCGATCACATTTTCCAGCAGCGTCCGGTGAGTCCACAGGTTGAACTGCTGAAACACCATCGCCAGCTTGGTCCGGATGCGTTCGATCTGCTTCTGATTGGCCGGGGTGCCGTCGCCCCGCATCGCCACGTCCTCGCCGCCGATCACGATCTTGCCCGAGCTCGGCGTCTCCAGAAAGTTGATGCAGCGCAGCATGGTGGACTTGCCCGACCCGGACCCGCCGATGATCGCCACCACATCGCCCTGATGGGCGGTCAGCGACACGCCTTTCAGCACCTCCAGAGTGCCGAACGACTTGTGCAGATCCTCAACCCGGATCGCCTCCCGGCGCGCGTCAGTTTCCAAAGCTGATGAGGCGGCAGCGGCTGTGTCCATAGTTGCGTCTTCCCGAATTTTCCGATTGCAGTAAGCCGCGACTCGCGTAATTATGCAAGCGTATAATTTCTATGCCAGGCAAATAACAGGAGCTGAGGTGACCGACGAGCGCCGCAAATTCAAACGTGAATCCGCCGAATCCCGGAAGGAAGCGCTGATTCTGGCCACACTGGAACTGGTGGCGGAAAACGGCGTGCGCGGGGCTACGGTGCGGGGCATTGCCGAGCGCGCCGACGTGACCCAGGGGCTGATCCGGCATTATTTCACTTCCAAGGAAGAGCTGATCACCGCCGCCTATGAACACCACATGACCTTCATGACCGACCAGACTTTTGCCCCGGCATCGGACGTTCAGAGGTCTGCACTGGCGCGGCTCGCCGCCTTTGTGAATGCCTCGCTGACACCGCCGGTGGTGGACCCGCGCGCCATCGCGCTTTGGGCCAGCTTCCTCAACAAGGTGCAGCAGGATCCGCAGATGAAGGCGACGCACGAACGCACCTATGCCTATTTCCGCGACCAGCTGGAGGCGCTGATCACCGCCGCGCTGGCCGAAGCCGGCCGCCCGGCCCCGCCCGCACGGCTGCGCCAGCTGGCAATTGCCTGCAACGCGCTGATTGACGGGCTGTGGCTGGAGGGCGGTGCCCTGCCCGATGCTTTTGCACCGGGGGAACTGGCAGAAATCGGGCGGCAATCAATTGCCGCAATGACAGGACTTGATTTGGAACAAGGGGCGGGAACGTCATGAAGCTGACAGCAATCACCGAGCGGCTCGCCGGATTGGGCGGTGGCAAATGGGAAGTGCACCTGAAGGCGCGCCAACTGGCCGAAGCCGGTGCCGATCTGGTTGAGATGACCATCGGCGAGCCTGACGTGCCCACCCCGCCGGACCTGATCCAGACCGCCGCGCAGGCAATGCAGGCCGGCCGCACCGGCTATTCCGACGGGCGCGGCGAAGCCCGCCTGCGCGCCGCGCTGGCCGGTGCCTATACTGCCAGCCGCGGGCGTCATTTCGGGCCGGAGAACATCCTCTGCTTCCCCGGCACCCAGACAGCGCTTTATGCCGTTCTGCAGGGTGTTGCGGAACCCGGCACCGAGGTGCTGGTCGGCGACCCGATGTATGCGACATACGAGGGCGTGGTCCGCGCTTCCGGTGCCGATATGGTTCCGGTGCCGCTGCGCCCTGAGGCCGGGTTCCGGATGCAGGCCAGCGACATCGCCGCGCGCATCACACCCCGCAGCCGCGCGATCCTGCTGACCACCCCGCACAACCCCACCGGCGCCATCCTGACGGGTGATGACCTGCGCGACATCGGCGCGCTGGCAATCAAGCATGACCTCTGGATCATCTCTGACGAAGTCTACGAGCATCTGATTTTCGAAGGCGCAGAGTTCATCTCGCCGCTCTCTGATCCTGCCCTGGCGGATCGGGTGATTGCGGTCTCTTCGATCTCCAAATCCCACGCCGCACCGGGCTTTCGCAGCGGCTGGTGCGCCGGGCCTGCGGCCTTCTGCACCGCGCTGCTGCCGGTATCGGAAACCATGCTGTTCGGCAATCAGCCCTTTATCGCCGACATGACCGAAAAAGCCGTGCGCGATGGCTCCCCCGTGGCCCCTGGCATGGCCGCCCGTTTTGCAGCCCGCGCCGATCTGCTGGTCCAGCGCTTGCACGGCGAGACCGAATTGCGCGTCCACCGCCCCGAAGCCGGCATGTTTGCCCTTATCGACGTCTCGGCCACCGGCCTGGACGGTGATGCCTACGCTTGGGACCTTTTGGACAGCGGCGTCGCCGTGATGCCCGGTTCCGCCTTTGGCGGCAGCCTCAAAAACTGGGTGCGCGTCGCGCTTACAATCGACGACAGCAGCTTTGCTACCGCGCTGGATCGGATCGCTGCCCACGCAAACCGCAAGGCAAGGAGCGTCGCATGACCGCAAAAACAGTGGGTGAAGCCCTGGTCACAGGGCTGCAGAAACGCGGTGTGACCTGCGTGTTCGGCATCCCCGGCGTTCACACGGTCGAGCTTTACCGCGGCCTCGCAGATTCCGGCATCCGCCACATCACCCCCCGCCACGAGCAAGGCGCAGGTTTCATGGCTGACGGTTATGCCCGCGTCTGCGGCCAGCCGGGCGTCGCCTTTGTAATCACCGGCCCCGGCCTTACGAACACGCTGACCCCGATGGCCCAGGCTCGGGCGGACTCGGTGCCGATGCTGGTGGTCTCAGGCGTCAACGCCAGCGGCGCCCTCGGCATGGGTCTCGGCCACCTGCATGAGCTGCCAGACCAGCACGCCCTGGCAAAAACCGTGGCTTTGGCGTCAGAACACGTGGCGCACCCTGCCGGATTGGAGGCAGCGCTGGACCACGCTTTTGCCCCCTTCTCCGCCGGCCGCCCCGGCCCCACGCACATACAGGTCCCGCTGGACGTCGCAGGCGCCGCATCAGACGACGGCGCAAATGCACTGCCTCCCGCGCCGCCGCAGCTGGACCCGGACCTGATCACCAAAGCCGCAAACCGGCTCTCCGCGGCAGCAAATGTCGTGATCCTAGCCGGCGGCGGCATAAAAACGGCGGATGCAGACCTCCAGGCCCTGGCCGAACAACTGGACGCCCCCGTCGTGCAAACCGTTAACGCCCGCGGCCTGATGCACGGCCACCCACTGACCGTTCCAGCCAGTCCCAGCCTGCAAGCCACCCGCGCCCTGATCGAGGACGCAGATTGCGTGCTTGCCTTGGGAACCGAGCTGGGACCAACCGACTATGACATGTACGCCACCGGCAGCATGCCCCGGATGGCCGGGCTGATCCGGGTGGATATCTGCCCCGACCAGCTTGCCCGGCATGAAAGCGCGCTGGACATCACGGGCCGCGCAGAAGACGCCGCCGAGGCACTTCTCTCCGCCCTGCCCGGACCGGCGAAACAAGGCCAGGGCGCTGAACGTGCACAACACGCCCGCGCCGCTGCCTATGAGGAAATCGGACCGGACTACCGCCGCCAGGTCGAGGTGCTGAACGCCATGCGCGCCGCGGTTCCGGGCTCCTTGATGGTCGGCGATTCCACCCAGCCGATCTATGCCGGCAACCTCTACTACGACCACGACCGTCCCGGCGGCTGGTTCAATGCCGCCACCGGATACGGCGCGCTTGGCTTTGGCATTCCCGCTGCAATCGGCGCCGCCATCGCCGCGCCGGACACACCAGTGATCTGCATTGCCGGCGACGGCGGCGCGCAATTCTCCCTGCCCGAGATCATGGCCGCCGTGGACGAGGACCTGCCCATCACCTTTGTCCTCTGGAACAATCGCGGTTACGGCGAAATCGCTACCTCAATGGAAGCCGTGGACGTTCCGGTGGTGGGCTGCGACCCGACTCCGCCGGATTTTGAGGCCGCCGCCAAGTCTTTTGGCATCCCCTTCACCCGCGTCTCGATGGATCCGCAAACCGTTGCCGCCGCACTCCGCGAGGCCAGCAGCCGTGGCGCCCCCTCCCTTCTTGAAATCGACATTACCGGACCCGTTCCGGAACAGGAGTAACCCCCATGCAAAACCCCACATTTGAGTTCACCCGCGCCATCACCCGCCGCCCCGCCGCCTCCATTGCAAAGGGGCTGCGCGCCGAGGACATCGGCAACCCGGATCTGGACAGCATGCTGGCTGCCCATTCGGCTTATGTCACGGCCCTGCGCAGCACCGGCGCCGAGGTGATCGAACTGGATCCGCTGGACGCCTTCCCCGACGCGCAGTTTGTCGAGGACACCGCCCTGTGCCTGCCGCAGGGCGCCATCCTGATGCACCCCGGTGCTCCGTCGCGGCTGGGTGAAGTGGCTGAAATGGCCCCCACCCTGCGCGGCTGCTACGGAGACATCCGCGAAATCAAAGGCCCCGGCCATATTGAAGGCGGCGACATCCTGGTGACCGGCAAGGAAATCCTGGTTGGCCGCTCCGACCGCACCGACGCCGCAGGTGTAGCCGAACTTGCTGAAATCGCCGCCGGTTGGGGCCATACACTGCGCGAAGTCTTCACCCCGGAAGGCGTCTTGCACTTCAAGACCGATTGTTCGCTGATGGATGCCGAGACAATACTGTCGACCAAGCGCCTTGACGCCTCCGGCTGCTTCAAAGGCTACCGTGTGCTGCATGTGGCCGAAGGTGAGGAAGCGGCGGCAAATGCCATCAGGTTCAACAATCTGGTGCTGATGGCAGCAGGTTTCCCGCGCACTGCAGACATGCTCGACAAGGCGGGTTACCAGATTGTTGAAATCGACAACACCGACTGCGCCAAACTGGACGGCGGCATGTCCTGCCTGTCCCTGCGGTTCTGACCCCGGCAGCAAAGGCCCTGGAGCCCTTCCGCGCAGCGGTGTCAACCAAAGCTGCGCGGAACCTCGGAGTGGACGGTTTTCTGCAACCCTTGCGTCCAGAAATGGCCCCGCTTTTTTGACCTGTTTGCAGCCTGTTTAAGGTGGACCAGGGTTTCACATAAGGCAGCCATTATCATGGGGTCAACTTTGCTTTCACAGGCCTCATCCGGGATCAAGATGCCATGGGCCTGTTCTGTTGAAAAACCCGGGTTGTTTTGGGTGTTGAGTGCTGATTCACTTTCCGCGAGGCAAGCGGAGGTGCGTGGCAATGATGGGGCCACGGCAGGAAGCGCAGGGCGCGCTGTTCTATGAGTTCCCGATCGAGGATCATGTCCCGCAGGATCACATGCTTCGGGCGATAGATCGGTTCGTCGACCTGTCTGGCATCCGGCGGCACCTGGCTCCTTTCTACAGTTCGGCCGGCAGGCCGCCGGTTGATCCGGAACTGATGATCCGGATGCTCCTGGCCGGTTACACGATGGGCATCCGCTCGGAGCGGCGGCTCTGCGAGGAGGTGCATCTCAACCTCGCCTATCGCTGGTTCTGCCGCCTTGATCTGACCGGCCCAGTGCCCGGCCATTCGACCTTCTCAAAGAACCGGCACGGCCGTTTCCGCGATAGCGATCTCTTGCGGCATCTGTTCGAGACGGTGGCCGCGCGCTGCATCGAGGAAGGATTGGCGAGTGGTCAGCGCTTTGCGGCGGATGCCAGCCTGATCCAGGCCGATGCCAAGATGCCAACCGGCAGAACTCGCCGCCGCAAGCGGACTGGGCCCCCGAGAAGATCAACCCCGAGAACGCGCCGCGCGCTGTCAGGGAGGATCTGGCGGCGCTCGGCGATGCGGCCTTCGGCGCGGCCAGCCCGGTAAAGCCGAAGTTCACCTCGCATTCCGATCCGGCCTCGCAATGGACCGGCGCACGGGGTGGACCCGCTTATTTTGCCTATTCCACGAACGACCTGATCGACACCGGCAATGGCGTGATCCTTGATGTCGAGGCGACCCGCTCGATCCGGCAAGCCGGGGCCGGTGCCGTGCGGACAATGGTGGATCGGGTGAGCGATGCCTTCGACCTGAAACCTGGCCGCCTGATCGCCGATACCGCTTACGGCACGGGCGAAATGCTCGATTGGCTGGACCGGCAGCGCGGGATCGCACCGCATATCCCGGTGATCCACTGCCCGGCAGGGCATTGCGCAGCAATGTCCAGAGAGGGGACAAGTCCGGGCGCAAGGACGGCACCTTTGAAAGGGCCGGCTTCACCTACGATGCCGGGAACGACGCCTGCATCTGCCCTGGCGGCAAGGAGCTCAAGCAATACCGGCGCGCGTTCACGACACCCAGATCAGGCGACAATAAGGACGGCACCCTGCGCTACCGGGCCCGCAAACCAGACTGTGAGGCCTGTGCCCTGAAGCCGCGGTGCTGCCCCAGCATCACGTCGCGATCCTTGCCGCCCTTGCCGCGCTCAACATGGATCAGCATCCGATCTGAACCGCACCGGGTTTGCCGGAGGCTTCAACTCCTGAGTAGGATGAAGTCACCATGAGCAAGACAACCAACAAGTATTCTCCTGAGGTCCGCGAGCGTGCGGTGCGTCTGGTGCTGGACAAGTGAGCCATTGGAGGCGCCATTGGTCCGAGCCCAATGGCAAACGGCCAGTACAGTTCCCGCTGGCAGGCAATCATGCCGATCTCTGCGAAGATCGGCTGTTCGGCGCACAGGCTGAATGAGTGGGTGAAGAAGGCGGAAGTCGACAGCGGCAAGCGGGCGGGTGTTCCAACTGATGCCGCCGGCAGTGCGGGTCGTTCGCGCAGCGGTCAAATGATCCGGGGGATCATTTGACCGCCCAAACGAAGGCGCTTGAGCGGGAGAACCGCGAGCTGCGCCAGGTGAACGAGATTCTCCGCAAGGCATCGGCGTTGACCTTGTCACCCGGACCAGTGGCGTTCCTACGGTCAGCTTTGCGATGGCGGAGCTCGGCCGCCGGTCGAAGGGATGGTGTCATTCATCCGCTGCCCGGCAGCGCATGCCAGCATGCGCGAGAGGGGACATGCATCGCGGTGAGCATGGGGTCGAGCCGATCTGCATTCGCCATTGCCGCTCGGACCAATGGCGCGACATGGCTCATTCCTGCCGATTGCCCCTTCCACGTATTACGAGCATCTGGCGCAGCAGGCCGATCCGGCCCGGTTGCCGGACCGTGCCCGGCGTGACGCGGCATTGCGGCCCGGGATCCTGCGTGTTTTCGAAGAGAACTGGCGGGTCTATGGCGTGCGGAAGATCTGGCGGCAATTGCAGCGGGAGGGTCTCACTGTTGCCCGCTGCACGGTCGCCCGGCTGATGAAGAGCATGGGTATTCAAGGCGCTCGCCATTGTCCTCGGACCAATGGCGGACAAAAGCTCGCTCCGGGGCAAGCCGCACAAAACCACGATGCCCGGCAAAAAGGCCCCGTGCCCGCTCTCGCACATGCTGCGCATGTGCTGCCGGGCAGTGGATGGACAAGGTAAACCGGCAATTCCGTGTCCCCGCGCCCAACATGCTCTGGGTCAGCGATTTCACCTATGTTGCCACCTGGAAAGGGTTCGCCTATGTCGCCGCTCGCCATTGGGCTCGAACCAATGGCGCCTTCAATGGCTCGCTTATCGATGCCTATGCCCGCAAGATCGTTGGCCCCCTCTCGGCAGATTTGGCTTTGCCAAATCGCCTGCCGGTCAATGGGTCGTGTCAGCACCTCGGCGCATGCCGGGTTCGTTCTCCCCTCTCGGCAGCATGCTTCGCATGCGCCTGCCGGGCAATGGATGCTCTGGAGCAGGCTGTTCACGAGCGGCGGCCGGCAAAGGCGATGGGGCTTGTTCATCACTCCGGCCGCCGTTCTCGGCGATGCTGGCATCGCCTGTCACGCAGTGGGTCAGCCAATACCTTTCGATCAAATACACAGAGCGGTTGGGCGAAGCTGGTATCGAGCCCTCTGCGGGCAGCGTCGGAGACAGCTATGAGTTCAAGCAGATCCGCGCAGCGGATCAAATGATCCGGGGGATCATTTGAAGGCGCAGAACGCCCTGGCCGAGACGATCAACGGTTTGTTCAAAGCCGAGGTCATTCACCGCCGCGGCCCTTGGCGCAACTTCGAAGACGTGGAATACGCAACGCTCGGATGGGTGGATTGGTTCAGTTCAACAACCGCCGCCTGCTTGAACCCATTGGGCACATCCCGCCGGCAGAAGCAGAGGCCCATTTCTACGCCGCTCTGGAAACTGAGGACATTGCCGCGTAACTAACTGAAATCAGTCTCCGGCAAACCCGGTGCGGTTCAAACCGATGAAAGCCCTGAAGGCAATTTGACGCGGCGCATCCTGGCTATTTTCGATGAATATCAATCACTCGAAACAGCAAAACATGTCAGGCGCAGCCTCCACGAAAACGCCCTGCAAGGTTTCTGGAACGGCGGCAGCACGCCCTTCGGGTACAAAGTTGTAGAAGTCGAACGGCGCGGAAAGACCCGGAAAAGGGGCTTAGTGATTGATGAACCCGATGCAATCGTGGTGCGCCGCATGTTCGATCTTGCCCACAAGGGTGACGGGTCTTCCGGACCCATGGGCATCAAGGCAATCGTTTGCTGGCTTAATGAAAGAGGGTATCGCACGAGAAGAGGTAAGAAATGGGCCTTGAGCGGTGTTCATCGCCACCTTACCGATCGGACATACACGGGTGAGTTTACGTTCCGCAGCGGAGAAAACGGTGGGGTTGAAATCCCACTGCGGGTGCCGCCCATCGTATCCGAAGATGAATTCCTGCAGTTGCGCGATTTCCTTGATGCCAGGAATCCGAAGAAGACCCCGCCGAGAGTCGTGACCGGAGATGTCCTTCTTACGGGTCTCGTTGCTTGCCCGCATTGCGGCAATGGGATGACCACGCAAACAGGAAAGGGCGGTCGCTATCGCTATTATTCCTGCTCCAATCATATGCGATCAGGGAAAACCGGGTGCCGAGGGCATCGTGTACCTATGGGCGCTCTTGACGAACTGGTTCTTCAGCATGTTCGAGAAGATCTGCTTACCTCCGAGAAGGCGAACGCACTTCTCGGCCCATTGCGCACACGCCAAGAGAAAGCCGAAGTGGATCAAGCGGAGCGGCTGGCAACTCGTGACACCGAAGTACACGCGGCCAAGAAGAGCCTCGACGCCTTGTACGACATGATCCGGCACGGGCTGGTTGACCTTGCCGAAGAAGACTTCAAGCAAAGGTTCCTGTCAGCGAAGGAACATCACCTGCGCGCCCAAAGGGAACGGGATCAGGTCGCCGCTGAGCTCACTCCTGACGCTCGCGTCAGCCATCAAAAGGTCTCAGCGTTTGTTTCCGGGATCCAGGAGGCCCTTGCGCAGCCATCAATAGCAGGAAAGCGGGGATTCCTTCGGGCGATCATTGACGAGATCAAAGTAGGTGCTGATCAAACTACGATTTTGGGTCGCAGGTCACAATTTGAGCGAGCCATAGTGAGCGGCGAAGCGATCGCTTCCACAGCTCCCACTTTTGTTCGTAAGTGGCGGAGACGAAGGGATTCGAACCCTCGAGACCCTTCCGGGCCTACTCCCTTAGCAGGGGAGCGCCTTCGACCACTCGGCCACGTCTCCGCTGACCCGTATATTTGCCAGAGCCTAGAGAAACAAGGCGTTTTTTTAAATTTTTGCCACGCCAGAAAAACAGGGAGATTTCCCCGATTTTCCGGGAACTTTTACGGAACTGCACGTGATTCGCGTGCAAAACCCGTGCTGCCGTGTTCGCATGATGTTCACGGCAACCGGCCTGAAATTGATTCCCCCTGCTCCAGCCGTAATGAGAGCCGCCAAGGCGAGCGCTGCCATGGAAGAAGCGCTCGCGATCCTCGACACCACGTTGGTGGGCATCGGCGAGCGCGGTGATCTCATCACGCTTCACCTTGGCTCTTTTACCACATGCAAGAACGGATGCTGTTTTCGCTGAGAGGCGGCGTGAGATCTTACGCCGTTGCAGCATAACCGGCCAGGAGCATCTGGACGATGGTTTCCGGCGCCGGTGGGCGATAGCCCAGAGCACTATGAGGGCGTTTGGTGTTGTCGTGTTTCCTCCATTCTTCGATGAGGATTTGCGCCTCGCGCAGGCTGTAGAAGATATCGCCGTTCAAGAACTCGTCCCTGAACCGTGCGTTGAAGCTCTCGCAATATCCGTTCCCCCATGGAGACCCTGGTTCGATGTATGCGGTCTTCGCGCCAACAGCCTTGGTCCAGTTCTGGACGGCCTGAGCAACAAACTCCGGACCGTTGTCTGAACGAATGAACGACGGCACCCCGCGCAGAATGAACAGGCCGCTCAAGACATCGATGACGGTGCCTGAGTTCAGCTTGCGATCCACACGGATGGCAAGACAGAGAACGGAGGGCTGGTTATGAGCATCAACGATCAAACGTCACAGTCAGCAACTGGCAGGTGCGCGCCCTTGAGGGGGCATACGTTGGCCTCGAACACCAATCTGAGGGAACGGCAATCTGAAACCGCAAGGCTGTCGAGCGTTTTGGGTTTTCAGCAGATTCCAGGCAGCTCTGGCCGGTGGCCACACAGAGTACCGAAGCGCGCCTTCAATCGGGCCGAGGGCCTGCATCGATATTGGGAAAACCTTGGCAACGGGCCTGCCGTCCTCCGTCTGCTTGATGATGAACGCCTTCTGCGCGTCCGTGAACTTTGATGCCTTCAGGCGTTTCCGGTTCAGCGGGAAAACAGTCCTCTGGACTGTTTCCTGATCCGCCTCACTCTCCCAGCTGGGGGTTCTCTTCGGGAAACTCCAGCTTTAAACGGTCCAGTTTTCAGGGGGCAGAGCCCAACAGTGGAGTTCCCCCCGGTCCGGTCCCTGCTTAGGGCAACAGAGCCAGGCGCCGCAGAAACAGTGATTTCACCGCATCCGCCTCCACCGTCATGCAGACCTTGACCGGCGCCCGTCCGCTGTCCGGTGCAGCCAGGGTCGCGCCGGAGGTTTCGCCCTCGCAGGACACCTCAAGCGGCACGTCGCGCATTGCGAACAGATCCGGGTGGGTACAGGCAATCACCGCCGCCGGGTCGTGCAGCGAACAGCCGTTGAGGCCCGCAACCTCCCTGTAGAACTTGATATAGAAATGCGACATCTGCTGCAGCATGCCGCCCAGGTCCGGAGATTTGGCGGCGATGGCGGTAAAATCCTCCGGCCGGCACAGGATCCGGTGGGTAACATCCAGCCCCACAAAGACCACTTTGGCGCCGCCCTGGCAGACCACGTCCGCCGCATGCGGGTCGTGATAAATATTGGCCTCGGCGTGGGGCGTGATATTGCCGCCCTCTTCCAGCGAGCCGCCCATCACCACGATGGATTTGACGTTCCCGATGAACTCCGGGTCGCGCTGCATTGCCAGCGCAATGTTCGTCAGCGGTCCGATCGGACAGACCACCAGTTCGCCCTTGTGCTCGCGCGCCATGCGGCACAGGAAATCCGCAGCCTCCTCGTTCAGCGCCCGGCCCTCAGGCTCGGCGGCGGGGATATCGCCAAAGCCCTCCTCGCCATGCACATAGGCCGAGGGTTTGAACGGCGGCAGCACCAGCGGTGTGGTGGCGCCGCCGGCCACCGGCACATCCAGCCCGGCGGCCTCCAGCAGGCGCAGCGCATTGCGGGTGGCGGTGGCGGTCGTGACATTGCCAAAGATCGTGGTCAGACCCAGCAGATCAATATCCGGCGCCGCGGCGGCATAGAAGATCGCCATCGCATCGTCGATGCCCGGATCGGTGTCGATAATCAGTTTCACCATCTGCTTGCCTCCCGGCTTACTTGAACTTGTCCATCAGCTTTTCCATCGCTGAGCGGGTGTCGGGCGCCGGCTCTGCCTTGGCGGGCTGTTTCGCCTCCGCCTTGGGCTTGGTGGTGGAGCTGCGCGGCGGCGCCACGCGCAGGGCCACCGCATTCATGAACTTGCCGCCATCGCCGCGGGCCAGGTCCGCCGCGCCGTCCGAGATGCCGCGCATCACATCGTCCAGCCAGCCCTCATCCGCTTTGGGGAAGTCACGCAGCACATAGCCCGCCACCGCATCTTTGTGGCCCGGATGGCCGATCCCCAGCCGCACCCGCGCATAGTCCGCGCCGATATGCGAATGGATCGAGCGCAAGCCATTGTGGCCGGCATGGCCGCCGCCCTGCTTGATGCGCGCCTTGCCCGGCGCCAGATCCAGCTCGTCATGCAGCACCACCACATCGGCAGGCGTCAGTTTATAGAACCGCATCGCCTCGCCCACCGACTGGCCGGACAGGTTCATGAAGGTTTGCGGCTTCAGCAGCAGCACTTTTTCGCCGCCCAGATTGCCCTCGCAGATCATCGCCTGGAACTTCGACTTCCAGGGGCTGAACCCGTGATCGCCGGCAATATTGTCCAGCGCCATAAAGCCGATGTTATGGCGGTTGCGCTCGTATTTCGGGCCGGGATTGCCAAGGCCGACAAAGAGTTTCATGGGTTCTGCCCGATCTGCGTTTCAGTAGACCCGTTTGATGCCCTATTTGACGCCCGGAATCCAGTGGTCTCCAGCGTCAGGCAAAGGCCCGGTCTGCAGCGAATGGCGCCAGATCAATATTGGGCTGCCGGCCTTCCGCCAGATCGGCAACCAGCCTCCCGGTGATGCCGCCCAGGGTCAGGCCGATGTGCTGATGGCCAAAGGCGTGGATCACCCGGTCCGACTGCGGACTGCGGCCAATCACCGGCAGCGAGTCCGGCATGGTCGGGCGGTAGCCCAGCCAGTCGCTGTCCGGGTCCGGCAGCTCCCCCAGCATCTCTGCCCCCTTGCGGACGAGATAGTCCAGGCGGCGCGGGTTTGCAGGCGCGTCCAGCGCGGCGATCTCCACCGTGCCGGTCAGCCGCAAACCTTCCGCGTGCGGCACCGCATAAAACCCGGCTTCACCCCAGCCGACGGGTCGCGTCACCCGATGCCCCTCACTTTCATACATCACATGATAGCCGCGCTCGGTGCCAAGCGGCAGTTTCTGCGTACCCGCGCCCTTGATTTGTGTGGAGAACGCGCCACTGGCAATCACCGCGTGGCCGGCGGTGAGGCTCTGCCCGCCTGCCTGCAGTTCCACCCCTGTGTCCGAGGCCCGGACCATCTCCGCCTTGGCCCGCAGCGTGGTGCCGCCCAGTTCCGTGAAGGCCCGATGCATCCGGGTGATGAATTCCAGCGGATCGCGCAAGTGCCGGGCGGCGTGAAAATGCACCGCGCGTTTGACCGGCAGGTGCAGGCCCGGCTCCATCTCCAGCGCTTCTTCCGGGTCAACCTCGCGCCAGGGCACGCCCAGCGCCCGGCGGCGTTCCAGCCCTGCTGTGGCAGCATCAGCCGCTGCTGCCGCGGACCACACCGACAGCTGGCCGCGCTCCACCACCAGATCGCCGGCGCCTGCGGCCTCGATCAGCGGGTTTATTCCGGCATCGGCATGGGCCAGCAGATCCGCCAGATGGCCCGCTATCCGGCGCGAAGGTGCGGCGCGGCAATTGGCCAGAAAGGACAGCATCCAACGCGGATTGCGCAGCGCATGGGCATAAGACAACGACAGCGGGCTGTCCCTGGAGAACATCAGCTGCGGCAGGCTGGTCAGCACCGACGGGTCATTCACCGGCAGGCAGGCATAGGTCGCCAGGGTGCATGCATTGCCGTAACTGGTGCCGGATCCGGGCGGCTCCGGGTCCATCAGCAGCACCTTATGCCCGCGCATCTGCGCCCACAGCGCACAGCTCATCCCCACCGCGCCTGCGCCCGCTATGGCAATGTCAAAATCCGCCATGCCCGTCCCTCCCCTGTCCTCGGGCGGAAATGGGGCAGTGGCGCAGGGAAAAGTCAATCACTTGCCCGCGGGGCGGACAAACAAAAACGGGCCCCCAGATGGGAGCCCGCAAACCAAACCCGGATGGGCGCGGTTCTTATTCTTCGGCAGCCACTGCTTCGGCTTCGCCTTCTTCGCCTTCTTCGTCATCCGAAGCGGTCAGGCCGCCCGGGGATGCGATGTTGGCAATCACGAAGTCGCGGTCGATGGTCGGCTTGGCGCCGGCCGGCAGCTCGATCGACGAGATGGTGACAACGTCGCCGATGTTCAGGCCTGCCAGATCGACAACCAGCTTCTCGGGGATGTCGCCAGCGGTCACAACCAGCTCAACCTCGGGGCGGGTCACGTTCAGCATGCCGCCTTTTTTAACGCCGGGTGCTTCGTCCTCGTTGATGAACTCAACCGGGATGTACAGGTTGACTTTCGAGGTGCGGCGCAGACGCATCAGGTCGAGGTGGGTCGGCAGGTCCTTCACCACATCACGCTGAACGTCGCGGCAGATCACGCGCACGTCGTCCTGGCCTTCGACCTTCAGGTTCCACAGGGTGGACTTGAACTGGCCGGCTTTCAGCTTTTTCAGCAGAACGTTGAACGGGATCTGGATCGCAACCGGATCCACGTCACCACCGTAAACAACGCCCGGTACCATGCCTGCGCGGCGCGCAGCGCGAGCGGCGCCCTTGCCCGTCCCCGCACGTACTTCGGCGACGAGATCAGGAATCTCTTTTGCCATGTCAATTCTCCAATGTATCTAGGGCGGAGTGCCTCCAAGGCTGTCACCCCGCGTGAAGCCGTGCCTATAGACCGCTTGCGGCAATTTGGGAAGGGGCAAAGCCCCCTGCCCGGTTCCGGTGCCGCGTTATTCCTGCCAGCGCCCGCCGAAATCCTGCGGCACCAGCAGATTATGACGCCCCAGACCATCAACTGAACGTTCGCCGCACAGTGCCATGGTGGTGTCCAGTTCTTTGCGAATCACTTCCAGAGCCTCGGTGACGCCCTTCTGGCCCCTTGCCCCCAGGCCGTAAACAAAGGCGCGGCCGATCATGGTGCCCGTGGCGCCCAGCGCCAGTGCCTTCAGCACGTCCTGGCCAGAGCGGATGCCGCTGTCCAGATGCACCTCGACGTCACTGCCCACAGCATCCATGATTTCCGGCAACATCCGGATGGAACTCAGCGCGCCGTCCAGCTGCCGCCCGCCGTGGTTCGACACAACGATGGCATCGGCGCCCAGTTTGGCGGCCATCCTCGCGTCTTCGGCGTCCAGAACCCCTTTCAGGATCACCTTGCCGCCCCATAGCTCCATCAGCTTTTCGACCTTGCCCCAATCCAGCGCCGGGTCGAATTGCTCGGCCGTCCAGGCGCCCAGCTGCGAGGTGTCGGAAACGCCGTGCACATGGCCGACGATATTGCCGAAATTGCGCCGCTTGGCACCCAGCATCTGCAAGCCCCAGGTCCATTTCGTCATCAGGTTGGCGATGGTCGCGGGGGTCAGCTTGGGCGGCGCCGACAGCCCGTTTTTCAGATCCTTGTGGCGCTGGCCCAGGATTTGCAGGTCCAGCGTGATCACCAGCGCCGAGCATTTGGCATCCTTGGCGCGCTGGATCAGGCGGCGGATATAGTCCTCGTCCCTCATCGTATAAAGCTGGAACCAGAATGGCTTGGAGGTCGCTTCCGCCACTTCCTCGATCGAGTTAATCGACATGGTGGACAGCGTGAACGGCACGCCGAATGCCTCGGCGGCCCGCGCCGCCTTGATCTCGCCATCGGCGTGCTGCATCCCCATCAGCCCCACCGGCGCCAAGGCCACCGGCATCGCCACGTCCTGGCCGATCATCCGGGCCGCGGTCGTGCGCCGGGTCATGTCCACCGCCACCCGCTGGCGCAGGCGGATCTGCTCAAAATCTGAGGTGTTCTCGCGGAAGGTCTGTTCGGTCCAGCTGCCGCTTTCGGCATAGTCAAAGAACATCCGCGGCACACGGCGTTCATAGATGCGCTTCAGGTCGTTGATATTTGTGATCACCGGCACTGGATTCTCTCCCGATCTCATGTGGTAAAGTTTTCTTACCAATTCGTCGAAGCAAAGGCAACGCCGCGATTGCCGCACCCCTTGAGACGCAAAAAGCCGCACCCGAAGGCGCGGCTTTTCAAACCTGTTTGCTGCAGAACCTCAGCCTTTATGCGCACCATCCGCGAGGGACTTCACAAATGCCAGCACCTCATCCGGCGACTTGCCTGCGCCGATCTGGCTGACAATGGCGCTGCCCACCACGGCGCCATCCGAGATCGTGGCGATGTTCTGCGCCTTCTGGGGCGTGTTGATGCCAAAGCCCACGATAATGGGCAGATCGGTGGCCGCCTTGATGCGGGCAACCTCGGGGCCGACGTCGGTGGCCTCGGCCTCTGCCGCGCCGGTGATGCCGGTGATCGACACATAATAAACAAAGCCCGAAGTGTTCTGCAGCACCTTGGGCAGGCGCGCGTCATCGGTGGTGGGGGTGGCCAGGCGGATGAAGTTCAGCCCCGCTTTTTGCGCCGGGATGCACAGCTCGTCATCTTCTTCCGGCGGCAGGTCCACCACGATCAGCCCGTCTATGCCGGCCGCCTTGGCGTCTTCCAGAAAGGTATCCACGCCACGGTTATAGATCGGATTGTAATAGCCCATCAGCACGATCGGCGTGGTGTCGTCGCCTTTGCGGAAATCTGCCGCCAGCTGCAGTGTTTTCTCCAGCGTCATACCGCCGTCCAGCGCGCGTTGACCCGCCAGCTGGATGGTCGGCCCGTCAGCCATCGGATCGGTGAACGGCAGGCCCAGCTCGATAATGTCCACACCGGCGCCCGGCAGCCCTTTGACCACTTCCAGCGAGGTGTCATAGTCGGGGTCGCCCGCCATCACATAGGTGACAAAGGCTTTCTTTCCGGCGGCTTTCAGGTCGGCGAATTTGGCATCAATGCGGGTCATGGGCGGGCCTTTTATTCAGGTTTCCGCCATGGTGTGCCGAATGTTGCGCGGGAAATCAATCCCGGGCCGCGCGCAGGCCCGGGAATGCACCGGTCAGCGGTTCAGCGGAATGTGCCAGCGCAGCGTCAGCGAATTCACGCCCGGGTTCTGGTCCGCGGTCGAGGCGTTGGATTTGTGGCTAAGCGCCAGCGACACCGCCTTGCCATTGTGAAACCGCTTGCCAACCGCCAGCAGGCTGCGGATTTCAAAGGTAGAGCCCAGATCATTACCCAGCGAGCTTTCGTGATAAGCGCCCGGCATCACGCTGGTCTCAATGAACCAGTTGTTCTTCAGGTCAACCACGCCGCTGATGCCGACGCCTGCGAACACATCGCCGGTTTCCTGCACCTCCAGCACCGCGCCGAACCGGGTCGACAGCAGCCGCCCCTCGTGGAACGGCGCATGCAGATACTCCGCTGCAAACAGCGCGCTGTCTTCGGAACCCGCACGGGAATAATTGGAATAGCCCAGCCCCAGCGTCACTTCCTGGGCGGCGGCAGGCATGGCTGCGGCAGCACAAAACGCGGCTGCCAGCATAGCTGTCTGTTTCATTTCTAGCCCCTCGCAGAATTATTTTCTTTGCACCAAGATATTTTAATTTGCTGCTTTTCCTAGTCACCTCACGAAAAAGCAATATGAGGGTTCACTGTGCGACCCCGCACAGAGAGAGATTGTGGCACATATGTCAGCCATCCTTGCCTTGCGTGCAGGCTCAATGCTGCCTAGAAGCAGCTCCCAAGTGGTATCAGGAGGCCGGTATGGGCTTTAAGATGGGAATCGTCGGCTTGCCCAATGTGGGTAAATCGACGCTGTTCAATGCGCTCACCAAAACCGCCTCGGCGCAGGCGGCCAATTTTCCGTTCTGCACGATTGAGCCCAATGTGGGTGAGGTCGGCGTGCCGGACGCGCGTCTGGACAAGCTGGCGGCGATTGCCGGCTCCAAGCAGATCATCCCGACCCGGATGACATTTGTCGACATCGCCGGCCTGGTCAAGGGCGCGTCGCAGGGCGAGGGCCTGGGCAACCAGTTCCTGGCCAACATCCGCGAAACAGATGCAATTGCCCATGTGCTGCGCTGTTTTGAAGACGGCGACGTGACCCATGTGGAAGGCCGTGTCGACCCGGTTGCTGACGCCGAAGTGATCGAGACCGAGCTGATGCTGTCGGACCTTGAAAGCATCGAGAAACGCCGCGCCAATCTGGTGCGCAAGCTGAAGGGCAACGACAAGGAAGCACTGCAGCAGGACCGGCTGCTGGCTGCGGCCCAGGCGATGCTCGAAGACGGCAAGCCCGCCCGTCTGGTCGAGGTTGACGCCGATGACGCTAAGGCCTGGAAGATGCTGCAGCTCTTGACCACAAAGCCGGTGCTGTACGTCTGCAACGTTGGCGAATCGGAATCGGTTGAGGGCAACGCGCATTCTGCCAAAGTGGCCGAAATGGCCGCGGCGCAGGGCAACTCCCATGTGATCATCTCGGCCCAGATCGAGGAAGAGATCAGCCAGCTGGACGCCGACGAAGCCCAGATGTTCCTGGAGGAGATGGGCCTGGCCGAGGCCGGTCTCGACCGATTGATCCGCGCAGGTTACGAGCTGCTGCACCTGGAAACCTATTTCACTGTCGGCCCGAAAGAGGCCCGCGCCTGGACCATCCGCAGCGGCACCGCAGCGCCGCAAGCGGCCGGCGTGATCCACGGTGATTTCGAGAAGGGTTTCATCCGCGCCGAGACCATCGCCTATGACGAATTCATCGCCTGCAATGGCGAGCAAGGCGCCAAGGAAGCCGGCAAGATGCGGGCGGAAGGCAAAAGCTACGTCGTCAAAGACGGCGATGTGCTGCACTTCCTGTTCAGCAAGTAACCCGGGGATTGCAGCCTTGATTTTCAACCGCCCGCCAGCCCGTCTGGCGGGCGGTTTGCGTTTTACAGCCAGTTGGGGCAATCCTGTGCAAACCAGGCATTTCAAGCCGGAACCTACGGGACCGGCGGCGCAAACGCGCTATCCTTAACCCTGAACGCGCCAAGGACGGACCTCATGGAAAAAGACGACAGCATCAATGTTCTGGGCGGCCCGCTGGCGCCTTGCTCCACTGCGCCGGTGACCGGATTTTTCCGCGATGGGCATTGCAACACCTGCGCCGAGGATCAGGGCAGCCATACAGTTTGCGTGGTGATGACTGCGGAATTCCTGGCGTTCAGCAAATACGTCGGCAATGACCTGTCGACCCCGCGGGCCGAGTTCGGCTTTGCCGGCCTGCAGCCTGGCGACCGCTGGTGCCTGTGCGCGGCACGATTCCTGCAGGCAGCGGATGAGGGCTGCGCCCCCAAGGTGCATCTGGAAGCCACCCATCAGCAGGCACTGGAGATTGTGCCGCTCAGCATTCTGCAAAGCTATGCCGCCGATCCGGCCTGAACCGGTCCGGATTGCTGGATTGACCTGCCCGATTGCCCTCCCCGATTGACCGGCAGCGGGAAAAACCGTTATTGCATCGTCAAGCCAGCCCGCCGGCCCCTCGCCTGCGCCAGCCTCCCTGCATTTCACCACACCGACAAGGAGGCTCCTGCATGAGCTACATCGCCATGAACCGTTTCAAGATCCGCCCGGGCCGCGAAGCCGATTTTGAGACCATCTGGAAACAGCGGGAAAGCCGCCTGAAAGAGCTGAAGGGGTTCCGCGAATTCCGCCTGCTGAAAGGCCCGGAAGGCGCAGACCACCATCTCTATTCCAGCCATGTGATCTGGGACAGCCGCGAAGATTTTGAGGCCTGGACCAAATCCGAACAGTTCCGTGCTGCGCACCGCGATGCGGGCAAGCGCGAAGGCGAAAGCCCGATCCTGGGCCATCCGCAGTTCGAAGGGTTCGAGACCGTCCTGCACGAGGCCTGACCCGAACAGAAAAAGGCGCCCTGCGGGGCGCCTTTTGTGTTACCGGGTTGTTGCCGTTACTCCTCGAAGCTGCGGCCTTCTTCGGTGTCGGACATATCAAAGCCCAGATGCTTGGCAACGGTGAACACGTCCTTGTCGCCGCGGCCGCACATGTTCATCACAATGATGTGGTCCGACGGCAGCTTGGGCGCGATCTTCATCACATGGGCCAGCGCGTGGCTGGGCTCCAGCGCCGGGATGATGCCTTCGGTGCGGCAGCTGACCTGGAAGGCTTCCAGCGCTTCCTTGTCAGTGATCGAGACATATTCGGCGCGCCCCGATTCATGCAGCCAGGAATGTTCGGGGCCGATGCCCGGGTAATCGAGACCAGCGGAAATCGAATAGCCTTCCTGGATCTGGCCGTCCTCATTCTGCAGCAGATAGGTGCGGTTGCCATGCAGCACGCCCGGACGCCCGCCAGTGAGGGAGGCGCAGTGCTGGATCCGGTCATCCACACCCTTGCCGCCCGCTTCCACGCCGATGATTTTCACCGAGGGGTCATCCAGGAATGGGTGGAACAGGCCAATGGCGTTGGAACCGCCGCCGATCGCAGCAATCACAGTATCCGGCAGACGGCCCTCGCCTTCCTGCTCGGCCAGCTGCCAGCGCACTTCCTTGCCGATGATCGACTGGAAATCGCGCACCATCGCCGGATACGGATGCGGACCTGCCGCGGTACCGATGCAATAAAAGGTATCGCGCACATTGGTGACCCAGTCGCGCAGCGCGTCGTTCATTGCGTCCTTCAAGGTGCCGCGGCCCGAGGTGACCGGGATCACTTCAGCACCCAAAAGGCGCATGCGGAACACGTTCGGCGCCTGGCGCTTCACGTCATGGGCGCCCATGTAGACGATGCACTTAAGGCCGAACTTGGCGCAGACGGTGGCAGTCGCCACACCGTGCTGGCCGGCACCGGTTTCGGCGATGATCCGTGTCTTGCCCATACGGCGTGCCAGCAGGATCTGGCCCAGCACGTTGTTCACCTTATGCGCACCGGTGTGGTTCAGCTCGTCACGCTTCATATAGATCTTGGCGCCGCCCAGCTCGGTGCTCAGACGCTCGGCGTGATAGAGCGGACTGGGACGGCCAACGTAATGCGTCCACAGATCCTTCATCTCCGCCCAGAAGGCAGGGTCGTCCTTGGCGCGGTTATATTCGGCCTCAAGGCTCAGGATCAGCGGCATCAGGGTTTCCGAGACAAACCGTCCGCCAAAGATGCCAAAACGCCCCTGTTCATCCGGACCGTTCATGAAGCTGTTGAAAAGATCGTCGGCCATGGTTCTTCCCTCTCTCGCAGCGCCCGCAATGACTATAGCGCCCCGCTGCCTTGGTAAAGAGGGGTTCAAGCAAGCAGGCACATCCGGCGAAGGCCGATGCCCTGCCGGAATGTCTGATAGCCGCCGCTTGCTGCTGGTCCTGAAAATTAAGAGGATAAGTTTGGCGGCGCTGCCAACAAGCGGAGGCGGGCGGGTGTATTCGCCCGCGTGCTATACGTTGTCTCTGCACGCCCCCAATGATTGAGGCCCTGTTCCTAAGTGCCGGAAGTGTCAGGTCCAGGGTGACCGCGATCAGGGGAAAGCATGGCAGAACGGGTTTAAGACGGCATGAGGGCAGCGTGCGCCGGCTGCGCAACACCCGGAAGGCATACCAGCTAGGCGCGGTCGCGTAGTGAGTATTTTTGGAAAGATGAAGACACGGGACGATGCATCTTCATCTTTCTCCAAATACTCAAATCCCGCCGGCTGCCGCATTTGCACCGGCTGCTGCGGCGCGGGGCTTCAGCCACGGGAAGCGTGCGCCGCCCTGGTGAAATCTTCGATCAGCGCGGCGTCTTTCTGCCCCGGCGCGCTTTCGACGCCGGAGGAGACATCGACCTGACGCGCACCGGTCATGCGGATCGCCTCGGCGACGTTGCCCGGGGTCAGGCCGCCGGCCAGCATCCAGGGTTTCTGCCAGTATTTGCGGCCCGCCAGCAGCCGCCAGTCAAAGGCCAGGCCGTTCCCGCCCGGCAGCGCGGCCTCTTTGGGAGGCTTGGCGTCGATCAAGAGCTGATCAGCCACCTGTTCATAGAGCGCAATCTGCGGCAGGTCGGCGGCATCGGCGATGCCAACGGCCTTCATCACCGGCAGGCCGTAGCGGGCGCGCACCTCGGCCACCCGCTGCGGGCTTTCCTTGCCATGGAGCTGCAGCATATCAAGCGGCACCGCGGCTGTGATCGCATCAAGCTCTGCATCTGCGGCGTCTACTGTCAGCGCTACTTTGCACAGGCCGGCGGGGGTTTCGACGGCCAAAGCTGCGGCCTGTTCGATGCTGACGTTGCGCGGGGACTTGGGGAAAAATACAAAACCGGCATAAGCCGCCCCTGCCCCGGCAACGGCCGCAACATCCTGCGGCGCGCTAAGCCCGCAGATCTTGACCCGGATCTCTGTCATGGCGGTGTCAGCCCGCGTCTTCCAAAAGCGCCAGAACTTCGTCTTTGCCTTCGTTCTTCTGCTTTTTCAGCTTGCTCACTTCGCGGTTCAGCCTGCGCGCCTCGCGCGTCTTCTGCGCGGCTTCGCTGCGGTGCTTGTGCTCGCGCAGCCATTCCCACAGGAAGCCGATCACCAGCCCGGCGCCAACCCCGCCCAGCACCACCGCAAACAGCGGCAGCGCAATGGTGAAGTTGAAACCAAAAAGCTCGCCCAGTGCCGAGGGCATCAGCTTCAGTTCGACAAAAGATCGGTTTGCAAGGGCAACCGAAACCAGCACAATGGCCAGAGACCCCAGAACCGCGTAGCGAATGTAACGCATCAGGCTTTCCCGTTCAGGCGGTCCCTCAAGAGCTTGCCAGTCTTGAAGAACGGCACATGTTTTTCATCGACATGGACCGTTTCACCGGTGCGGGGATTGCGACCGGTCCGCGAGTCCCGCTTTTTGACCGAAAAGGCGCCAAAGCCGCGCAGCTCAACCCGGTCGCCGCGGGACATAGCATCGGTCACTTCCTCGAACACCGTGTTCACGATCCTCTCCACATCCCGCTGATACAGGTGCGGGTTTTCGTCTGCAATCATCTGAATCAACTCAGAGCGGATCATGTTCTTTTTCCTCCCAGGCTGCCGGTATGTTCTGGCTATTATTTTGAGAGTATAGGAAAAATTCTTGCGTGGGGGAACAAAATGCCGCGGGTCCGGCAGCTAAATCGGCGGGAGTTCACCGGGTTTTCCGCCTCCAGCCTGCCATTTCGGGGCGGCAAGCTGCCGCCGCAGTGCGGCATTCCCCGTTGCCAGGCGCGCTGCGGCGATTTGATTCGGAGCGGCAGACAGCACCCGGATCACACAGGCCCCCGGCCCAGCCCTGCGGTGTGCCGGCCACAGCGGTGTGATATTTCCCTGCCATAGAATCTGCTGAGACCGGTTGATTCCGCCGCCAAGGAAGGCCGAAGCCGAAACCATTCACTTAACCGGCAGCGCAGGATGCGGCATACAGCCGCCGCATACGCCGCAAATGAAACTTTATTTCCACAAGGTAAAATTATTTGTTGTAAAGCGCCCTGGATCCGCCATCCTTTCCGTGAACCAGGCGTGTCAGAGGACCTGACCGGCCCGGTGCGTTTCGAACCGGCATGCTCGGCCCATTGGCGGCAGCATAGGCCGGCCTGTCAAAGCTGGTGGCAAACAACCGGCGGGAAGACAAACCAACTTGGAGAAAACTGGAAATGCCATTGGACGTGAGCACGATACACGCTCAGCAAGTTACGCTGAATTCACTGGTACAGAATATTCTGTACGCTTCCGGGATCGTCGGGGCCATTCTGGTCGTCGTCGGCCTGCTGCTGATTGATGCAGGCACTGCACGGCGCAGGAATCTGTTCAACTCGACGATTGAAAAGACGCTGGGGTTCTTCCTCGGGTTTGCGACCTACTACGTCATCGGTTTTGGCCTGTGGGCCGGGCAGTATTACATCATGGAAGGCGCGACCATGATGGATTCCATCAAGGATTGGTGGCTGGGCGGCGCCCTGACCAATGCGATGGCGCATCATACGGACCCGGGAACCTTTCCGGGGCTGAACACCTTCCAGATCTTCATCTTTTTCCTGGCGGTGTTTGCCGGGATCATCAACATCCTGCTGCATTTCGCAGTATCTGAACGGATGAAGGCCTCGGCCTATTTCATCACCTGCATTGTCGCCGCGGTGGTGTCCTCGGGCCTCAGCTGGGCAACCTGGGGGTCGGTCGGGCCGCTGACCAATGCGGGCTTCCACGATTTCTTTGGTGTGGGTTTCGTGTATCTGTTCCCGGCCGGAATGGCGCTGGTATTCACGCCCAAGCTGGGCGCGCGCCCCGGCATGATGGCGCCGCACCCGCGGATCTCGGCCTATCTGGCGCCGAGCATCGGGTTGTGCGCTCCGGGTCTTTTGCTGATCTTTGCCGGCTTGCCGATGGTGATCCTGTCCTGCCTATTCTTCTTTGATCCCGAAGCGCTGGCCGTCAGCATCACCATGGCCGACACCAGCGTCGGCATCGCAATCAACAATTACGCGCTGGTCTGGGCCGGCGGTGCGGTGACTGGCCTGCTGATCGCCTATGCCACCGGTAAATACGCCTATACGCTGCTGGGCCCGCTGGCGGGCTATGTCGCGGGCGCGTCCGGCTTTGATGTATATCTGCCCTGGCAAGCGTTCATTGTCGGGCTGGTGGCGCCGTTCATTGCCTATGCGGTCTATGAGTTCACGCTGAAGCGCGGCATCGACGAACACAAGCTGTTCCCGCTGTTCCTGGGCTGCGGTACCTTCGGAATGATCATGCTGGGCCTGTTCAAGGCTGGCACCCCGCGCGGCGGTTACTTCGGGGTTGAGGAAGGCGCCTATGCGTTCCAGCACGGGGAAATCTCGCTGGTGATGCAGCTGGCGGGTACTGCTGTCTGCATCGGCACCGGTGTTGTCACTGCGCTGGTTCTGGCCTTCATCCTGGAACGCACCGTGGGGCTGCGGGTGTCCGAGGACGACCAGATCGACGGGCTGGACGGCAAGGTCTGGGACCTGGAGCCAGATGTCATCACCCACGCGGACAGCGCGCAGCGCGCCTGATCGCACCGGGATCGGGAGAGAGGCCCTGGCGGAAGCCGGGGCCTTTTCCGTTCGTGCCCCTGATACGGCGGGAATCGGCTATAGTCACTCTCATCAACAGAGAGGAGACCGCCATGCTGTACCCGCTTGCCTCGCTTGAGGCCGACAAACTGGACGCGATCAAGAGCTTGGAAAAGGACATCGGCAGCCCTGTGGTGGCGCTGGCGGGTGTCGAGGCAAACACCGCCCCCCTGCCCGATGACCAGCTGAAGAAACTGCAGGAACTGGAAGCGGAACTGGGCGTTGTGCTGGTGGCCGTTCGGCCGAACTAGCGGGCGCAGCGGACAGGCGCGGCACTGGCCAGGACGCGGTTGAAACGCTGGCCGCTGCTGTGGCTGTTAAGGTCCGCTGTGCGGCACTTTTCGGACGTTTGCCCTTGCGGCTATTGCTTGCGCAGAAAATGCTCGCGGGCGCGGCATGGTTCCCGCCGCTACGCAGCGTGTGTCGCCAGAGCGGATGAAGTGGATGGCTCCTGCTCCACCGGCGTCTGAAGCCCAACCAGCATTGGAATGCACCTGGCATGTGCGCTGGCTCCAGCCGCATCCTCAGCCGTCAACGCATTTTCCCCATAGACAGCCCCAAGAGCCCCGCGGCTTCCGCCTTGGGAGGTTTTCCAACGCGGGCCGGTGTCGCGCCAAACCGCACCCTCATGCCGCGGCCCGCATCAGAAAACCTTCACCAGTGCCGGTCTTGACCGGGGCAATGGCGGTGCCGGCCCGACCATGGTGATGTTCCGCTACGAACCTGGCTGGGGCGCCGGGCATGCTCTCCGCTTCTTCAAGGGCTATCGCGGGCAATTTGTGCAATGCAACGGCTATGAAGCCTATGAGAAGCTCACCAAGGCCGATCGGACCGTGAGCCCATGGGTGCTCGTCCATTGCTGGACGCATAGGCGCCGACGCTTCGTGAAGCGGCTCAAAAAGGACGGCTTGCCGATCGCTGAAGAAACTCTGCGCCAGATCGCCGAGCTCAATACCGTCGAGAAATCCGTGCGCGGCCTGCCCGCCGAAGCCCGGCTTGCTGCCCGGCACGAACTCTCTGCGCCGGTCATCGCGGCCTTCTGGCCCTAGCTCGAGGTGCGGCTGTCACGCATTCCGCGTTCGTCCGAACTTGCCGAGGACAGCTGCCTTTCCGGCACGCTGCGCGCGTAGCTCGACGGCCATCCTAGAAGCCGCATCGACGACCTCATGCCCTGGAACTTCTCGCCCGCGTCAAGCCGCGCCGCGCAAGGGAGCGCCGGGGCGCTTGTTCCAGTTCGTGAAACGGGGCGAAAATTCGAATGCATAATTCCCAGGGGCGAGTGCCATAGAAGCGCGTGGATACCTGGCCTTCTGTGCGGCCTGCAGCGCAGCCCGGTCCAGGTTTGAACTGCCGGAACTTTTGGAAATCGCCGCCGCAGTCAGCTGCCCTTGGACCAAGACCCATAAACGCACCCTTGCTGTCCCCTGTTCTCCTCCCCGGGGCCGCCGCATCTGACGTTCGATCCGGGAGAGAAAAGCCACGCCGCTCCGTCGCTTCAGCCGGGCTACACGTGCAGAATTCCCGGTGTTGCGCTGTCTCCGTTCTCCGGCCTGGGCGGCACAACCGAAAGAGGTACCCGCGGAGCGATCTGCAAGGTCAGCAGGAAGAAAATCAGCAGCAGGAACACCACGTCGATCATTGGCGCGAGGCTGAGGCGCTTTTTTTCAAGCGCGGTGGTCCAAAGGCCAGCCTCATTCTGCGGCGTGCCGCAATGCCGGGCCGCCAGTTCCGCCTTGGCGGTGCGGGTGGTTTCCTTCTTTGCCCTCTCCGCATTGAATTCGGGCTTCAGCACGGCACGCACCGCAGACAGCGTTACCCGGTCCAGCGGTGTGCGTCCTGCGGTGGCTAGGCGCTGCGTGCCCCTCGCCCCTTGAACAAGCTATGCTTCGGTCCGCGATTTGCGCCAGGCGCCCGCCTGCACAAGCCTGGTTACACACCAGAGAAACAGCGCGAGAGTCAGCACCGACAGCCCTGCAATCACCCACAGGGCGGGGCCGCCGCGGCCATGAAATCGATCAAAGGGGCAAGGAACATCGCAGCCTCCTTCAGTGGCCCGGGTTTTCCGGTTCTGTTTGCTCTGCACCGCGGTCAAAGCGCTCGGTGTAGGACGCTGTCAGGCGGCTGGGGCCGTGCAGCAGCCGCCATTGCCGGATGCCATTGCGCCAACCTGCCCGGCCTTCGCGGGTGTCCGGCTCTTCCGCCGCCCCGGCAGGGGTTTCTGTATTAAGCAGCTCCCACACCGCCTGCTTGCCCTGGCAGTATGCTTCGGCGCCCCAAGTGCTCAGCAGTTTCTGGAACGCGTCAAAGGCGGCGCGGTTGAACACCTTGTCCTCGCCCAGGCGGCCTATCACCGGGTTCTCAGGATGGACGCCGCAGCAGGGCACCCAGCCTTCGGGGATAGGCGTGTTGGCGGAATGGGTGCGCTCGGCGCGCAGCAATTTGGGCAGCACATGGGTATGCGGGCCTTCGGGGGACTTGCCGCCGGTGTCGGGACCGCCGATCATCTGGTAAACTTCAACCCGGCCAAGGCGGGTCAGCAGCACCCGGTGCGGATGGTGCTTCAGGATTGCCCCCATCGCCGGGTTGCCGTGCTCAAACAGCGTGCGGCCGGCGTTTTTGTTCAGCACGTCCAGCAATTCCGGATCGGCGGTGCGGATGCAGAAATCCGCCTGGTACTGGCCCAGGCCCATGTCGAACAGCAAAGCGCGGCGGTCTTCGTCGCGCAGGGCGCCTTCGTCGGGGCCAAGCGTGGTCAACGCACCGCGCCGGTTCATTGCGGCCTCCGCCTGCGGCAGGCACAGCGACACGGCTTGCGTCCAGCGGTGCGGCTTGGGGCTGAGCGTTTCATAAGCAACCGGGCGCACGCCCTCCAATGTGTCGATGCGCACGCCACCGTGGGAGGTTACCTGCATCAGCCCGGCATGTTCCTGCGGGGCCGGGTCGCCATAGACATGGTGGAACTCGGCAATGGCGCCAAAAGACCCCATGTTCCAGCCGCAATCTTCTTGTATCAGCGCATCTTTCAGCACCTGTTGAAGCTCAGGCATGTGCTGCCCTCCTGTTGGTTGATTTCCATTCCAGGGCGCCCAGATGGACAGCCTGGTAAACGGCTTTGCCTATGGCTTCGCCGGTAGCGGTATGCAGCCCGGCATAAGGAGTTGCACCAGCCGGTGCCGCCACCGCGACACAGTCGGTTCCGGTACCGGTCGCAATGCCGCCTGGCAGGACGATGCCCGCCTCCATCACGGCCGCTGTGCGGGCCTGGACCGCGATACTCATCGCTTCGATCAGCCCGGCCTGGGTCAGCCCTTCGGAGAGGCGCAGTGCGACATTGATGGTTCCCCAGTTGCGGCTGGCGTAGTCCATCCGGCTCCCAACCTGCTCGGCGTTGGACAGGCCGACGGTGGCTACCGCATGGGCGGTGATGCCTTCTACATTGGCCGTTGCCTCGCAATAGCGGCGCACATCGCGAGAGGTGAGGAAGGCCACGGCATCCTCGCAGTCCCTCTGCGCCAGTTCACCTGCGAACCATTCGGTGACATCCAAATCCGGTGGCAGGTCGCTGTTGCGGACCTCGCGCCACAGGATACGGCGGGCAGCGGCAAGGCCGGGGCGGTTCACTGCCCAGCTCAGCACCTGCATTTCGGCACCGAGGTCAAATTCGATCCAGGGGCGTTCCAAGGTGACCCTGCCCATCACAGCACCTCCAGCGGCTGGAACACCGGCCCTTGCGCCGTGGTCTCATGCCAGACCGAGATGCCAAAGGCGCGAGCCATCAGGTCCGGTGTCAGCACCTCAGCGGGCGCACCATCAGCCAGTATTCCGCCTTCGGCCAGCAGGATCAGCCGGGTGCAGTGGCGTGCGGCAAGCCCAAGGTCATGCAATGATACCAGCGCGGCGCGGCCTTCGGCCGCGTGGCTGGCAAAAACCTCCATGGTGGAAATCTGATGCGCCGGGTCCAGCCCGGCGGCGGGCTCGTCAGCCATCAACAGCGGCGTGTCCTGCGCCAGCGCGCGGGCAATCAGTGCGCGGGCCTGCTCGCCGCCTGACAGGCGGGAGGCTGCGCGCTGCCGGAACGGATCCAGTCCCATGCGCTCAATCGACTGATCGACCAGCGCCTGATCGCCATGCGGCAGCCGCAGCCCCTGCGGCAGATGCGGCAGGCGGCCAAGCGCCACCAGCCGCTCCACCGGGATCGGCCAGGCAATCTCGCGCGATTGCGGCATCCAGGCCACCGCGCGGGCGCGCTCCGACGCTTTCATCGCCGCCAGCGAGCTGTGCCCCTGCGCCGGGATCAGCCCCAAGGCGGCGCGCATCAGGCTGCTTTTGCCGGCGCCATTCGGCCCCAGCAGGCCAACGAATTCACCTGCTTGGATTTCAAACGACACATCACGCAGCACCGGGCGGTTCCGCAAGGTGACAGAGAGGTTCCGAACCGAAAGCACGCTCATGCCAGCCCCTTCCGCGTCTTGTAGATCAGATGCAGGAACAAGGGCGCGCCGACCAGGGCGGTGACCACTCCCAGCTTGAGGTCCCGCGACGGCAGGATGATCCGCACCGTGATATCTGCCAATTGCAGCATGATGGCGCCGCCAAGTGCCGAGGCCCACAGCAGCCGCGACGGCTGGCCGCCAACCAGCGGGCGCAGGATATGCGGCACCACCAGACCGATGAAACCGATGGCCCCGGCCACCGCGGTTGCACCGCCGACGATGCTGGCGGTTCCAATGACCAACAGCAGCCGCAGCCGGTTCAGGTTCATTCCCATCGTCTGGGCCGCATCCTCGCCCAGGGTCAGCGCATCCAGCCCCCGCGCCAGCGTCAGAAGGACCGCGGCCCCGGTCAGCGCAAAGGGCAGCACCAGCCAGACATGCAGCATCGAGCGGTCCGCCAGCGAGCCCATCATCCAGAACACGATCTCATTGGCGGCAAAGGGGTTGGGCGACAGGTTCAGCACCAGCGAGGTGAGCGCCGCTGCCATCGCTGAGATCGCGATCCCCGCCAGGATCAACGTCAGCGAGCCGCCCTGCGGTCCGGCCAGCGCCATCACCAGAAACACACCCGCCAAAGCGCCCGACAGAGCGGCCAGCGGCAGGCCCAGGGTGAGGCTGGCCGCCAGCCCGGTGTTGATTGCCAGCACCGCCCCCAGCGCCGCTGAGGAGGACACACCGATCAACCCCGGCTCCGCCAGCGGATTGCGCAGATAGCCCTGCATCGCCGCCCCCGCCAGCCCCAGCCCGCCGCCGATAATCACCGCCAGCAGCGCCCGCGGCAGCCGGATTTCGCGCATCACCAGCGTCAGAGGGCCATAGCTGTTGTCAAAAAGGGCCGCCAGGCTTTCGCCGATGCCCACATCCGCAGGCCCCACGGTCAGCGACAGCAGGAACAACGCCAAAACGGCCGTGGTAAGCATTAGCATCAGACGGGTCATTCCCGGCCCTCCTTTTCAAGAAACCTGCGGCGTTCCTCGGCCAGCGCCGCCACCGCGCGCAGCACATGCGGGGTGCCGCAGACCCAATCCGCATCGCGGATCTGCCCGGCACCGCTGCGGCCCGCCAGGCGGCGCACTGCCGGATGCAGCAAAACTTCCTCGCTGCGCGAGCCGCGCGGATAGGGAGAGGTTCCGATCAGCAGGTCCGGTTCCGCCATCGCCAGCACCTCCAACGGCATATGACCGGAGCGGCCATAGCCCAGCTCATCCGCGATATTGCGCAGCCCCGCCGCGCGCAGGATCTGACCCGCAAGGGTCTTGCTGCCGGAAGTGAACCCGTTGGCGGCATAAAGCGCGGCACGCGGCGCCTCCGGCCCGGCGTGCTCGAACGTTTCCAACTGCTGGTCATAGTCTGCCAGCAGTGCGCGGGCCGCGTCTTCACGGCCCAGAACCTCCCCCATCTGCAGGATGCGCGCGCGCACATCCTGCAGCGAGCTGGCAGGCCGGAACACCACCACCGGCACGCCAAGACGGCGCAGCATATCCGTGGTGGCCGGGGTCGAATAGGCGCCGGCAATCACCAGGTCGGGCCGCAGCAAGTAGATTTCTTCGGCCAGCCCGTGGTTGATTGGATAGGCCATGGCCGCGTCAGCCATAGCCGAGGCGCGTGTGTCCCGCGCGATGTAGGAGACCGAGGCCAGCTGGCCAGGTGCCGCAAGCAGCATCGCCAGCTGGTCAGTGCAAAGGTTCATCGACACCACGCGCGACGGCCCGGCAAAAGCACCGGTGGCGGCCCACAAAAGGGCCAGGACTATGCCGGACAGCCTGCGCATGGATCAGAACGAGGCCCTTACGCCGACATAGGCGGCGCGGCCGCGCTTGGCGTAGCCCCAGACGTCGGCGTAGTCCTCGTCGAACAGGTTGGTGACACGCCCGGTCAGCACGACGTTTTCCGTCAGCTCATATTGGGCCGAAACGTTGACAGTGGTGTAATCGTCGAGTTCGGCAACCGCGCTGGAGTTGAAAAACTGAGTGTCCCAGTTTCCAGCGACATGCCGGATGTCGGTGGTGATGGAACCGCGGCCGTTGAAGGTATCGAGCGTGGCGCTCAGCAGCAGTTCATGTTCGGGGCGCCGGACCTCGACCGAACCGTCCTGGTTGCTGGCGTCCAGATAAGTATAAGCCAGGTTCAGATAGAGGCTGTCCGTAGCATCCAGGCTTGCGGACAGCTCGACGCCCTTGCGGTCGCTGTCACCCGCCTGGTTGCGGAATGTGTAGTTCCAGACGGGGGCAGTTTCGTCTTCCACGTAGCTTTCGATCTCGCCTGTCAGCGTTTCGTCAAAATAGGTCACATCGATCAGCCCGCGTCCTTGCAGGAAAGGTACCTCAATACCGATGTCGAAACTGCGATTTTCCTCAGGCAGCAGATTTTGGTTGCCGCTATAGGTGAAGGACCCGTAGTCCTCATCGGCAAACAGCTCAAAGTAAGAGGGGTTCACAATGCCGGTGCCCGCAGAGCTATGCAGGCGCACTCCGCTGCCTGCAAATGTGTACGAGGCACTGGCGTTCCAGCTGGTGGCGCCCTCAAAAGCACTGTTGCTGTCGTGGCGCACGCCCAGCTGCAGATCCAGGCCATTGTCAAAACTGCCGCGGTATTCGAGAGCAATCGAGTTGGTTTTTCGCCGGAAGTCAGGATTGGAGCTGCTGGAATCCTCCTCCCATTCCAGCATCGCGTTCAGCAAATGCTCCGCCTGATCCGCTAACTGCCCGTCCAGGCCGAAGCTCAGCAGGTACTTTGCTGCTTCAGTCTTGGTCTCGGTTGGAGTGCCGCCGTTGCGGGATCGATCGAAATCAGTGCGCTCCAGCGAGAGCCGATGCTTCAGACGGCCGCCCAAGGTGTCCAGTTCAGCATAGACCTGGTCCAGCTGCTCATCGCGGTCACTGAATTGCGTGGGATCATCCACGACATAGCTGGCCGCATCCGTTGCCGTGAATGAGGTGCTGTCGCTGTCATAGCGTTCATCCGAAGTGCGGACGTTGAAGCCGAGCTTCAGCCGGTCGGTGACGAGGTAATCGCCTTTCAGCTGCAAGGTGTTGCGGCGGATGCCGTCCTCTTCGCCGCCATCGCCGGAGGCATCGTAACCGTCGTCATTGTCATGGGTGAGGCTGAAGGAAATGCCGCCGCGTTCGGTCCGTGACGAGATCCGCGCCAACGCCCGGTAGCCGTCCGAACCCGCCTCGGCGCTGCCGCCGTATTCCGTGCCGATACCGCCGGACTTGGTGATGATGTTGATCACACCGGCTGAGGCATTGGAGCCGTAAAACACCGACTGCGGGCCGCGCAGGACCTCGATCCGCTCGATATTGGCTGTGTCCAGGCCGGACAGGATGTACTCGCTGTCACCGCCAGAGGCTTCGACGCCGTCGATCAGGATCAGCGTGTGATTGGCTTCGGCGCCGCGGATGCGAACCTGGGTAAAGCTGTCGCCGGAGCCGTTTATCATCAGGCCGGGAACGGAACGCAGCGCGTCCTGCACGGTGCTGATGCCGCGGTCTTTGATTTCTTCGCTGGTCAGAACTGAGACGGAGCGCCCGTATTTCCGGGCCTCAACCGGTGTGAAGCCGCCGGAGATGATAATCTCCGCCAGGTCGGTGACCTCTGGATCCTGGGCGGTTGCGATTGCGGGGGTGACGGCCAGGGCCGCGGCCAGGGTCAAGCTTGCCTTGCGCATATTCCATTCCTCCCGGCCCGCGCAACAATCGCAGGCCAAGTGACTGCCCAAGCGGGCAGTGTATTCGGGTCGGGTCTTTGGAAGGCTTTGCCTCCGCAGACGGTGAAAACTGCCACCACTACGGAAATCCGTTATCTACGGCGCGCCCCGCACCGGGATAGGGTGATCATCCTGGCAGGTCTCCTGACTCGCGGGTCGAAGCTTTGCCGCGCCTTCCCGCCCCTTTGGGCAGTGGCATCTCGCAGCATTGCTCTCCGCTCACAGTTGCGGGGGCAGTCACGGATTCAGCGCCTGTTGGCTACACTTCACCGTGTTCCCTTTTACCCGGGTGGTCTCCCAGCCGGACCAGAATGTCCGGGACTTAGGCAAACTGAAATTGCTATGTCAAGCGGAAGCAAACTCAACCGAGGTTGCTATGGATTGGCTTCAGGATGGAATGAAAAAAACAAATGTTTGAATTTAGGGGCTTACGTCCGGAAAATCTCCGTGAAGAAATTTGATTTTGAGCACTGGGGATGTGGCTAAAGAAAAAGGAGTATGCCGCACCGCGGCCGATACTGCTGTTCGATCTCAAGCGGGACTTAGGAAGCGAGATCTCGCACTGCAGGCAAGTCCGTCATTGCTCCTTTCCAATGCCCGTTGAAAACTGGAAGGTCCGCTTTCTGCGGCTAGTGTCAAAAGTGTTTCCATTTGCCCTGTCTGTTTGCAGCCGCGGTGAATGAAAGGCGTCTCCGCACTTCGGGCATTGCCCACCAAAACATCGCTGAACCATGCCTAACCCTCGGCACTTCCTTTTACCGTGCAGCGGGCGGTTTCCGGCAGTGCAGCGGGCCGACGCGCTGCACGCGTGCCGCGAGAATTCGGCACTTCCGCAATGGGCTCGAACCAGCCCTCCCACCCAAGAAAAAAGCCCCGCAGACACCTGCGGGGCTTTCGTTTTCAGCAGCCGTGAGGCCGGGGAGATTATTCGTCGCCCGACTTCAGTGCGGCGCCCAGGATGTCGCCCAGCGATGCGCCGGAGTCCGAGGAGCCATACTGTTCCACAGCTTCTTTCTCTTCTGCAATCTCGCGTGCCTTGATCGACAGGCCCAGACGGCGGGTCTTGGAGTCGACGTTGGTGACGCGGACGTCGACCTTGTCGCCAACCGAGAAGCGCTCGGGGCGCTGGTCGGCACGGTCGCGCGCCAGGTCGGAGCGGCGGATGAAGGACTTCATGCCTTCGTATTCCACTTCAACGCCGCCGTCTTCGATCGCGGTCACGTTCACGGTCACGATCGAGCCGCGCTTCACGCCGCCAACCGCTTCTGCGAACTTGTCGCCGCCCAGAGCTTTGATCGACAGCGAGATACGCTCTTTGTCGACGTCCACTTCGGAAACAACGGCCGAAACCATGTCGCCCTTGCGGTAGTTCTGGATCGCTTCTTCACCGCGCTCGTCCCAAGACAGGTCGGAGAGGTGAACCATGCCGTCGATGTCGCCGTCGAGACCAATGAACAGACCGAATTCGGTGATGTTCTTGACTTCGCCTTCGACCTCGGTGCCTTCCGGGTTGGCTTCGGAGAAGACTTCCCACGGGTTGCGCATGGTCTGCTTGAGGCCCAGGGACACGCGGCGCTTGGCACCGTCAATTTCCAGAACCATGACGTCGACTTCCTGGGAAGTGGAGACGATTTTGCCCGGGTGGACGTTCTTCTTGGTCCAGGACATCTCGGAGACGTGCACCAGACCTTCGACGCCCGGCTCCAGCTCAACAAATGCACCGTAATCGGTGATGTTGGTGACACGGCCCTTGTGGACCGAGGACAGCGGGTACTTGGCGCCAACCAGATCCCACGGATCTTCCTGCAGCTGCTTCATGCCGAGGGAGATACGGTGAGTCTCTTTGTTGATCTTGATGACCTGAACCTTGACGGTTTCGCCGATCGACAGGATCTCGGAGGGGTGGTTCACACGGCGCCATGCCATGTCGGTGACGTGCAGCAGGCCGTCAACGCCGCCCAGGTCAACAAACGCACCGTATTCGGTGATGTTCTTGACCACACCGTCGACCGCTTGGCCTTCGGTCAGGTTGCCGATGACTTCGGCACGCTGTTCGGCACGCGATTCTTCCAGGATGGCGCGGCGCGAGACAACGATGTTGCCGCGGCGGCGGTCCATTTTCAGGATCTGGAACGGCTGCTTCAGACCCATCAGCGGGCCGGCGTCGCGCACGGGGCGCACGTCGACCTGCGAACCGGGCAGGAACGCAACAGCGCCGCCCAGGTCGACAGTGAAGCCGCCCTTGACGCGGCCGAAGATCGCGCCTTCGACGCGCTGATCGTCTGCGTATGCTTTTTCCAGGCGGTCCCAGGCTTCTTCACGGCGGGCCATCTCACGCGAGATAACGGCTTCGCCGCGGGCGTTTTCAGCCGAGCGCAGGAAGACTTCCACTTCGTCGCCGACAGCGATTTCAGCAGCTTCGCCGGGATTTGCGAATTCTTTCAGATCAACGCGGCCTTCCATTTTGTAGCCGACGTCGATGATGGCCTGACCGGCTTCGATTGCCAGTACTTTGCCTTTGACAACCGAACCCTCGTCCGGTGTGTCCATTTCGAAGCTTTCATTCAGGAGGGCTTCGAAATCCTCCATTGATACGTTTTGAGCCATGAGGTCTCAGATTTCCTTTTCATACGGTTTTTCTGGCCATGCGGTTGTCTCCGCCGGTCTTGGTTCAGCCGCACAGGACGTGGCCCGGATCACATCTGATCAAACAAACACAAAGGGCCGAGGTGTGCCTCAGCCCTGCTCAGATGTGTCATCCGGACGTTGACCGCCCTTGTACCGACAGCGCGCGTATAGGCGGATTCCCGGTTGCGTGCAAGGGGAAGCTGATCAGAGCTGCGGCAGGCGGCTTGGATTGCCGCTTGCCGCAGTGTTCACGCCTCAGGCGATCTCGGTCACGATGCTGTCGCGGGATTTGCGGACCTTTTTCATCGGCAAGAGCCAGTCGCCCTGTTCTTCCCGGGTGCCGAGCGGCAACAGCAGGACCGAGCGCAGGCCACGGTCCTTGAGACCCAGGATTTCATCGATTTTTTCCGGCGTGAAACCTTCCATCGGGGTGCTGTCGACCTCCAGTTCGGCGGCGGCGGCAAGGGCGAAGCCCAGCGCGATATAGGCCTGGCGGGCAGCGTGGTCGTGGTTGGTGCGCTCTTCACGCGGCAGATAGGTCGCCTTGAGGTTATCATAGTACTGGTTCAGCATCGGAATCTCGCCGCGCTCTTCGGTCATCTGGCGGGTGACCGCGTCGATGCGGTCTTCCGAGTAGTTGTCCCAAGCGGCAAAAACCAAAAGATGCGAACCGTCGGTGATCTGGGCCTGATCCCAGGCATGCGGGCGGATCTGCGCGCGGATTTCAGGGTTGGTGATGACAAACACCTCAAACGGCTGGGTGCCGGAGGAGGTCGGCGCCATGCGGATCGCCTCGATAATCTGCTCGACTTTTTCCTGCGGCACCGGTTTTGCCGGGTCCATCTTCTTGGTTGCGTAGCGCCAGTTCAGTTTCTCGATCAGGGTGCTTTTGCTCATGTCTTGAGTCCTTTCTCGGCAGGCTGCCAGGGGTGGTATATATTTGTGACTGGCTATATAAGGGGTACCGGAAGGGGCGCAAGAAGGCACAGGTTTGAGCCCCGGTAACACGGAAGGAACCGCCATGGCAGACGCCGCCAAATGCCCGGACTGCAGCCGCATAAACGAGGTGCTGTCGCGGGTCGGGGACCGCTGGAGCGTGCTGGTGGTGATCTCGCTGGCGCAATACGGGGTGCTGCGGTTCAACGAGCTGAAGCGGAACCTGGGGATTTCCCAGCGGATGCTGAGCCTGACCCTGCGCAGCCTGGAACGCGACGGGCTGGTCAGCCGCACCTATTACCCGACGATCCCGCCCAAGGTGGAATACGCGCTGACCCCGCTGGGAGAATCGTTCCGCGAGCCATTGCGCGCGCTGGGGCTTTGGGCACTGGAGCATTTGCCGGTGATTGATGCCGCACGGGCCGAGTTCGGTGCGGCTGCGGAGGCGGAAAAGAAATCCGCCTGATGGCACTGAATGGCAGGGTGCCCGGATCAGTGCCAACCGCGAGGGCTTGCTATTTGCGGATGTTCCAGACCCCGGCATCGCGCCGCATTAGGGACTGTTCCGCGGCGTTCAGCCGGGTCGCGGCGGCACCGGGATCCTTGCTGCCGCCCGCATTGTTCCAGATCTTCAGGGCCGATGCCGGACTCCAAGGCAGGCAGGCAGAGGCCAGCCAGCGCCGCAGCCCGGGCGGCAGTGCGTCATAGGCCTGCATCGGGTCCCCTGCCCGGCGCCGGCGTTTCAAGCGGGAGTTCAGATTCCGGCCTGCCTTGCCGTCAGCCATTGCGGCGCCAGCCTGGAAAGGGATCGTCCAGCGCGTTCCAGGCGGGATCAAAGCCGCCCGGTGCCTCCGGCATCAGACAGCCATCCAGACGGGCGGTGATCGCGTCTTTATCCAGCCCCGCCCCGATAAACACCAGCTCCTGGCGGCGGTCTCCCCAGGTTTCATCCCAGTTCTGCAGGAACTCGCGCCGGGCCTCGGGGTGGGCGGGCCAGCGTTCTGTTGGCACTGCAGCCCACCACAGGCCCAGCGGGCGGACCGAGGAGATTGCCCCGGCCAGCGAAAACTCCGCAGCCCATTCAGGGCGGGTTGCCAGCCAGAAATGCCCCTTGGCCCGGATCACGCCGGGCAGATCGCCGTTCAGCGCCGCATGGATCTGGGCGGGATCAAAGGGTCGCCGGGCGCGGTAGACAAAGGAGGAAATGCCGTATTCCTCTGTCTCCGGCACGTGGTGTTCAAACCCGTAAAGCTCCTTGGCCCAGAGAGGGTGCTCATGGGCGCGGTCGAAATCGAAACGGCCGGTGTTAAAGATCCTGTTGCCGTCCACCTTGGAATGATCCGCGTGGATAACTTCGGCATCCGGGTTCAGCGCCTTGATGACGGCCATGGCTGCGGCTGTCTGATCCGGCCCTGCGTCCGACACTTTGTTCAGGATGATAACATTGGCGAACTCGATCTGGTCGGTCAGCAGGTTGACCAATGTGCGGTCATCTTCCTCGCCCAGGCTTTCGCCGCGGTCGCTGAGGAAATCGTGGCTGCTGAAATCCTGCAACAGATTCACCGCATCGACCACCGTCACCATCGTATCCAGCCGGGCAACATCCGACAGGCTGGCGCCATCGGCATCCCGGAAATCGAACGTTGCGGCCACCGGCATGGGTTCGGCAATACCGGTGCTTTCGATCAAGAGGTAGTCAAAGCGCCCCTCCCCCGCGAGGCGGCGCACTTCTTGCAGCAGGTCATCGCGCAGGGTGCAGCAGATGCAGCCGTTGGTCATCTCAACCAGTTTTTCGTCCTGCCGCGACAGTTCGGACCCGCCGCGCACCAGGTCTGCGTCGATGTTCACTTCGCTCATGTCATTGACGATCACCGCAACCTTGCGGCCCGCGCGATTGTTCAGGACGTGGTTCAAGAGCGTGGTCTTGCCCGCCCCAAGAAAGCCGGACAGGACCGTAACCGGCAGCCTCATATCTGTCATGCGGAATCTCACTATGTTATATCATAACAAAATCACAAGCTGGGTAGCAGCCTCTATCGCAACCCGCAACCCTGGAACCAGCAGACGAGCCATGGCCAATGGGTGTATTCCGCTATCCGGATAACGCAAAACGGCATTCAGCTGCTGTGTTTCGCTTGCAGTCTGGACCGGCAGTCAAGAGCGGGGGCAATGTGAGCCAGCAACTGAATTTCCTTGCCATCATCTCCGGCGAGCAGGACAAGATGCGTGAAGGGTCACCGCTGTAGTTCTTGCTGACATTCCGGCCTTTCCCTAGGCTCGTGAACGGGAGGGTCTGCAATGACACTGAATGAAGCGATCGCAAGCCAGCCGCTCTGGGTGCAAATCTGGGTCAACATTCTGTTCCTGGGTGCTTTTGTCCTGCCGCTGGCGCTGCTGATCTGGAGGCCCAGCCGGGTGGCCGGGCTGGCCACCGTGGCGGCCAGTGTATTGGCGGGGGCCGGAGTTTACTGGTTATACGGGCAGCTTGGATATGTACGCCTCTTGGGACTGCCGCATGTGCTCCTATGGACACCTCTGTTGATCTGGCTGTGGCGGCAGCGGGCGCAGCCCGGAATGCCCGTTTGGCCGCGGCGGATCATCCTGGCTGTCTGCACAGTGATCGCAATTTCGCTGGCCTTTGATTATGTGGATGCGGCGCGGTACCTGCTGGGAGAGCGGCAGCCGTATTAACCGCTGCCGCGCACAAAAGTTTGAAAAAACTTTTGGCAATTTTCTTACTTAAGAAAATTGCGCCGCCCGCATAGAGGTCGATATCCTGCACGCCGCCCGGTTGGCCGGCGCAGGACCTTGGAGCCACCGCGGCCAATGGCTTCGCACAGCACCGCGATCAAGGGCGGTTGTGGCACTCCGCCATCCGTCACCGAATGCACCCGCGCGGTATGGCCGAGATTGCGCACGTAATTGCCGTATTGGCGGCCTCCTGCAGGCCCTTACCGAGACAACCGAACAGGGAGCGGGCGAACGGGCCGGCGCATTCTGGCACCCGGGCGGCGTTCGCCTCGTTGATAGAGGTGGCGGGATCCGCCACGCGTTTCAGGGTCTAGAACGGGTGCACGCCATCCATGAAGCGGCGTCTGGCGCAGGGTTCGCGGGTGGCGGCGCTTTTGACGTGGGCGCCAAGGCCCAGCCGGTGTTTGCGGCCCGGCGTCTGACCCATTGTCTGGCCCGGCGCCCGCAAGCAGGCCCGCTGTTCCTGCGCGTCCGCGAGTCGGCCCGTATCCTTGCCGGCGGCTTCGGGGCAGCGGAAAGACGTCCGGGACAGCGGCGGCAGCCTGTCCAGATCCGCAAGTGCTGCCAGGAGCGTCAGGGTCTCCATCGGATAGGCGCCCAGATGCACAGGCCGGTTGCAGTAGGAAAACAGTTCGCCCAGGAATTGCCGCTGATGTGTTGCAGCTTGGCGACGATGCACGGCCCGGCCAGCAGCAGTTTGGCGGCGGTCAGACGCAGCGCTGCCAGTTCCTGCACGGTCAGCTCGGTCTCGAAATGGGCGGCGTTTTCCTGCGCAACCGGCAAGACCGCTTGCAGCGCCGCCTGCCCCTGCGAGGCCATGCTCATCCGGTAGCCCAGGGAGTTGCGGACCTGGGAGCGCAGGTCCGTCACGTTAATTGACATTGCCACCTATATTGCCGGAAAAGGCCAGCCGTATTTCTGCGCGTGTGCCTGCGGGCCTTGTTCGGCCGGGCAACAGATCCGGCCGCACCGGCTGTTAAGCCGGTTATCACGCTTTCCCGCCCGGACATTATGTGTATATATATTGTCATTAAAATTCATTAATCGAATTGGGAATCCGAATGCCAGCCCCCCGCGAAAACATGAGTTACAGGGATATCAAGCAGGTCGTTCTGGACCGGATCCAAAACAAGATCTGGGCGCCGGACAGTCTGCTGCCCAGCGAAACGGACCTGGCTGTTGAATTCTCAAGCACGCGCACCACTGTGAACCGGGCGCTGCGGGAGCTGGCCGAAGAAGGCTATCTGGAACGCAAACGGAAGGCCGGGACGCGGGTTTTGAATTCACCGGTCCGCAAAGCCCAGTTTTCCATCCCCCTGGTGCGGGATGAAATCGCTGAAACCGGCGCCGCCTACCGGTATTCCCTGGTGGAAAGCCGTATCATGCCCGCCCCGGCATGGCTGTCAGCCCGGCTTGATATCCCTCAAAAGCAGGAGGTTCTGCATATCAGATGCATGCATTATGCCGGCAATGCGCCGTTCCAGTATGAAGTGCGCTGGGTTGTAACAGACAGCATCCCCGAAGTTCTGGAGGCGGATTTCACCCAATCCGGTCCGAATGACTGGCTGGTGCAAAAAGTACCCTTCACAAATCTTGAGCTGAGCTTCATGGCGACCAAGGCCGATCAGACAGTGTCCGAGTTTCTGGACGCCCCATTGGGGGATCCGTTGTTCACTGCGGAAAGGATTACTTGGCTGCGCACCAAGCCTGTAACGCTGGCAAAGCTGTTTTTTGCTCCCGGATATAAAATGACGACTCATCTGTAAGGTTTGCGCCGGCATGTCTGGCGGTCTGCGGTGCTGGCGCCAGGTTCGGAATTGGAAATGCCCGGCGCCTGCAACCTGCATCTTAAGGCCGCCAGACAGCATCCTGGCCCACACGGGTGATACTGGCGGACAGGGTCTTGAACTCGCTCCGGATATAACCCGCGAACCGCTTGACGGAGGGCCGCATTGGCTGGGTTTCATAGCGCAAAATGCCCAAGTGCCGGTCCGGATCGCCAATGCGGACCGGCAGGGCGCTGATTGATTTCTGGCGCCGCATCATGAACACCACGGAAAACGGCAGCACCGTCAGAGCGTCGGACCCCGTAAGGATACTGACCACCGCGCTGAGGGAGCCGCCGGAGAAACTGACCTTGAAGTCCTTCACTCCGATCCCTTCAAGCACCGCGCGCAGATCGTGGTAAAGCGGGCTGTCCGCCGGCGGCGCAATCCAGGAGTACTGCGCAATTTCCGGCAGCTTCACTGCCCCGCGCCGGACCAGCGGATGCCCTGCCCGGCAGGCGATGACGTTGCGCCCGGGCAGGATCTGGTCAAAGGAAAACCCCTCAGGAATTGACGCCTGCCGCATCGGCAGAATGGCCAAGTCAAGAGTTCCCTCCTTCAGCTTCGGCATCAGATCGCCGGGGTAGCCATAACTCTGGTCGATGCGCACGTCCGGGTAGCCCATCTGAAACTCGGCGATCATGGGCGAGATCACCCCGTCGAGGAACACCGGCGTGCCGGCAACCCGCACTGCGCCGCTTTTGCCGCGCTGGAATTGTTCCAGAACCGCACCGCTGCGGCGCACTGCAAGAAAGACCTTCCTGCCCTCCTCTGCCAGGGCGAGGCCCAATTCGGTTGGCTGCAGCGGGCGCCTGCCCGGCTCAAACAAGGGGGCGCCGACGCGCTCCTCCAGCATCGCCAGCGATCGCGACAGGCTTGGCTGCGACTTGCCAAGCAGCTCTGCCCCTTCGGTCAACCCGCCGCGATCAACAATGGCAAACAGCATTTCAAGGTGACGGGGATCCAGCTTCATACCGAAAGGTTATATTAATGCCCTCAAGTTCGATCAAGTTCGAAAAATTATCCATCATATTGGTGTCACACCCGGTTTGGAGGCATCCGGCATGTTCGACACTGCAAAATACGGATCAGATCAGACCGTCATCTTTGAGGCGGGGCTGCACCGCGCCCTGGACCGTCATGTTTCTGCGCTGGGTGCCAACCGCGTTCTGGTGCTGACCACACCGCATCAATCGGATCTCGGGTTGGAGCTGGCGGCGCAGCTGGGCGCCAAGGCGGCAGGTGTGTTCTGCCGCGCCGCAATGCATACGCCGGTCGCGGTGACCGAGGAAGCCCTGGCCCATCTGCAGGATGTCGGCGCGGACACTGTGCTGGCGGCCGGCGGCGGTTCGACCATCGGGCTTGGCAAGGCGCTGGCCCTGCGCAGCGGCGTCACCCAGATTGCCCTGCCCACAACTTATGCCGGCAGCGAATGCACGCCAATCCTCGGCCAGACTGAAAACGGGGTGAAAACCACGGTGAATGACAGCAATCTGCGCCCGGCCACCGTGCTTTATGACCCGGAACTGGTGGCAACCCTTCCGGTACCGATGACCGTGACAAGCACGCTCAATGCCATGGCCCATGCCGTCGAGGCGCTCTATGCGCAGGACCGCAATCCACAGTCGACTGAACTGGCGCTGACCGGGCTGCGTATCTTTGCCGGCGCCCTGCCGCGGGTGCTGGAGGATCCGGCCGGGCTGGAAGCGCGCCTTGCCACGCAGCAGGCTGCCTGGGCCTGCGGCACGGTACTGGGCCAGGTGGGCATGGCGCTGCATCACAAGCTTTGCCACACACTTGGCGGCAGCTTCGGTCTGCCGCACGCCGAAACCCATGCCATCGTGCTGCCCCACGCCGCCGCCTATAACGCTGCTGCCGTGCCCGGCCTGCTGGTCCCCGTTGGCGAAATCTTTGGAAATGCCGATCCGGCGGCCGCGCTTTGGCAATTCGCCAAGGATCACGGCGCTCCGATGGCGCTGCGCGATCTGGGGCTGGCGGAGGCGGATCTGGACCGCGCTGCCGCTCTTGCAGTGCAGAACCCCTATTGGAACCCAAAAGAAATCACCCGGTCCGGCATTCGGGACCTGCTGGCGCGCGCCTGGGGAGGAGACGCGCCGGGTAACTGAACCATGAGCTGTCATCAGGGAAGAGACCCCATGATCAACCGCCGAACATTGCTGAAAACAGGCACCGCTGCCGGGCTGCTGAGCACAAGCGGACTCGCCGCGCCCGCCCTGGCCCGGGGCGCAAAAATCAAACTGGGCTACATCAGTCCGCAATCCGGCCCGCTCGCGGCCTTTTCCGAGGCGGACCGGTTCATCCTGGACGGCTTTGCCGCAACCGACGCGGGCCGGAATTTTGAGGTCATCGTCAAAGACAGCCAATCGAACCCGAACCGTGCGGCGGATGTGGCGCGCGAGCTGATTGTGGATGACGGCATCGACCTGATGCTTGTCGCCTCCACGCCGGAAACAACCAACCCGGTTGCCACAACCTGCGAGGCTGAGGAAATCCCCTGCATCTCCACCGTTGCCCCCTGGCAGCCGTGGTTCGCCGGGCAGCAGGGCAATTCCGGCGATCCGGGGTCGTGGGAGCGGTTTCACTATGCCTATCACTTCTTCTGGGGGCTGGAGGACATCATCGCGGTCTTCAATGCCATGTGGAGCCAGCTGGACACCAACAAATCCGTCGGCGCGCTGTACCCCAATGATGGCGACGGCAATGCCTGGGGCGACCCGGTGCTGGGCTTCCCGCCGGCACTGGAGCAGAGCGGCTACAGGCTGACCGACCCTGGGCGCTACCAGAACCTGACGGATGATTTCTCTGCCCAGATCAACGCCTTCAAACAGGCCGAAGCGGAGATCGTGACAGGCGTGCCGGTCCCGCCTGATTTCACCACATTCTGGACCCAGGCCAAACAGCAGGGCTTTGCGCCCAAAGCTGCCACCATCGGCAAGGCGGTCCTGTTTCCGCAGGCTGTCGAAACCCTGGGGGATGCAGGCCACAACCTCAGCTCTGAAGTCTGGTGGTCCCCGAACCATCCGTTCAGCTCCTCACTGACGGGCCAGTCCGCAGCCGGTCTGGCCCACGGCTTCACCGCCGCAACCGGGCGGCAGTGGACCCAGCCCATCGGCTTTGCCCATGCGCTGTTCGAGATGGCCGCTGATGTGATGGCCCGCGTGGATGATGCCGGTGATGCGGATACCGTGTCCGAAGCAATCGCCGCCACCGAGCTTGCCTCCATCGTCGGGCGCATCGCCTTTGACGGCACAGGCCTGCCGCCTTTTGCACAGGCAAACGTGGCCAAGACACCGCTGGTGGGCGGTCAATGGCGGCTGACGGAAAGCGGCGGCTATGACCTTGTGATCGTTGACAGTTCCACCGCGCCCGAGGTGCCGGCGGGCGGTGTGATGGAACCCATTTCATGATGCTGAAAGGAACCCGGATTTGCCCCATCGCTGCAATGGGATGGCCGGAGCCGCTGACATGACCCTTCTCTCATTGCAGAACGTATCGAAAAGCTTTGGCCAGCTGAAAGTGGCTGATGACGTCACCTTGGAGGTTCCGGCCGGCCAGGCACTTGGCATCATCGGACCAAATGGCGCGGGGAAATCAACGCTTTTCAACCTCATCACCGGCAATCTGCGCAGCGACGCAGGATCCATCCGCTTTGACGGGCGCGACGTGACGGCGGCCCCTGCCATGCAGCGCTGTTTCGCGGGTGTCGGCCGCTCCTTCCAGGTGCCGCAGCCCTTCGGCAACATGACCGTGTTCGAGAACCTGCTGGTGGCCGCCACCCATGGCCGCAAAGCCTCCGAACGGGATGTGCAGGCAGATTGCGCCCGCATTCTAAGCCAATGCGGGCTGTTGCAGGCGGCCAACCAACCGGCGGGCGGCCTCGCGCTTTTGCAACGCAAGCGGCTGGAAATGGCGCGTGCGCTGGCAACGGATCCCAAACTGCTTTTGCTGGACGAAATCGCCGGCGGGTTGACCGAGGGCGAATGCCTGTCCCTCATCGATACCATCCGCAACATCCATGCCCGCGGCGTTACCATTATCTGGATCGAACATGTTCTGCACGCGCTCACTTCGGTGGTTGAGCGGCTCCTAGTGCTGAATTTCGGCAAGGTGATCGGCCTTGGCACGCCCGATGACATCATGAACCGGGCCGAGGTCCGCGACATCTATCTGGGGGCCGGTGTCTGATGCCCATTTTGGAAACACGCGGCCTTACCGCCCGTTACGGTGACTTTCAGGCGCTGTTCGGCGTCGACTTGCGGCTGGACGAAGGGGAAACCCTTGCCATCATCGGCGCCAACGGCGCGGGAAAAACAACCCTGATGCGGGCGCTGGCAGGTGTACTGCCATCGGCCCCCGGCATGGTGCATCTGGCGGGCCGGCCTGTGGGTGCGCTCAGCGCCGATCAGATCATGCCGCTGGGCCTTGCGATGGTGCCGGAGGGGCGTAAACTCTTTCCTTCTCTCTCGGTCGAGGAGAACCTTCTGATCGGCACCTACGGGCGCAAGGTCCAAGGGTACTGGAGCCTGGAAGCGATCTACGACTTGTTCCCGATCCTTGCAAAACGGCGGCACCATCCGGGCACTGCGCTTTCGGGCGGGCAGCAGCAGATGGTGGCCATCGGCCGCGCGCTGATGTCGAACCCCAAGGTCCTGTTGTGTGATGAAATCAGCCTTGGCCTGGCGCCTGTGGTGATCCGGGACATCTATGCCGCCGTGCCGAAAATTCAGGCCAGCGGCGCCAGCCTGATCGTGGTGGAACAGGATATCGGCCAGGCGATGAAAGCCGCCGACCGAGTCTGCTGCATGATGGAGGGCCGCATTACCCTTGAAGGGCGTCCCGAAGATCTGCGCCGCGAGGATATTCACGCAGCCTATTTCGGAGCCGCCGCATGATCTGGATCGACACAATACTGCAGGGCATCCTGCTGGGCGGGCTTTACGCGCTGTTTGCCGCCGGTCTCAGCCTCGTTTTCGGGATTATGCGGCTGGTGAATTTGGCCCATGGCGACCTGATTGTATGCGCGGCCTACCTGATCCTTGTCCTGGTAACGCTTCTGGGACTGCCGCCGTTAGCGGCGGCGCTGCTGGCCGCGCCGGTGATGTTCGCTGCAGGCTGGCTGCTGCAATTGCACCTGCTGAACCGCACGCTGGGGACGGATATCCTGCCACCGCTGCTGGTGACGTTCGGCCTGTCGATCGCGCTGCAGAACGCCCTGCTTGAGGGTTTCAGCGCTGACAGCCAGCGCCTGCCGGCCGGTGCGATCGCAACCGCCTCGATCAAGCTGGGCGATCTCAGCCTCGGGCTGCTGCCGCTTCTGACCTTTGCCTCCGCCGTCCTTGTGATCCTGGGGCTGAACCAGCTGTTTTACCGCACCGGGCTGGGCCGCGCCTTCCGTGCCACCTCGGATGATGCGGTCACGGCGAGCCTGATGGGCATCCGCCCCGGGCGCATTTTTGCCACGGCTACGGCAATTGCCATGCTGGTGGTGACGCTGGCCGCGCTCTACCTTGGGATGCGGGCGAATTTTGATCCGGCAATCGGGCCTGCCCGTCTGATTTATGCCTTTGAGGCTGTGATCGTCGGCGGCCTTGGCAGCCTGTGGGGCACGCTGGCGGGCGGTATCATCATCGGCGTCGCACAGACGCTGGGCGCCGCGGTCAATCCCGAATGGCAAATTCTGGCCGGGCACCTGGCCTTCCTCCTCGTGCTGCTGGTGAAGCCGCGCGGACTGTTTCCAAGGGCGGTGGACTGATGGCTGATCTTACACATTCTCCGGCACAATCTGCGGCACTTGCTGCGGCGGCACCGTTCCGCGTGACGACCCGCACAAAGGCGTCCAATCTGTTCGGCCTGCTGGCCTGCGGCGCGGTCCTTCTGTTGGCGGTTTTGCCCTTCTTTGCCGGGCGCGGGCTGATCCAGGATCTGTTTTTCATCCTGACCATGCTGGTGCTGGCACAGCTTTGGAACCTGCTTGCAGGCTACGGCGGTCTGGTCAGCATCGGCCAGCAGGCCTTTGTCGGCACCGGCGCCTATGCGATGTTCGGCGGCGTCATCATCGCAGGCATCGATCCTATTGCTGCAATCCTGCTGGGCGGGCTGGCGGCGGCGGTCCTTGCAGTGCCGATGGGTTATTTCGCCTTCCGCCTTGCCGGCGCCTATTTCGCCATTGGCACCTGGGTCATGGCCGAAGTCGCGCGGCTGCTCCTTGCGCAGGTTAAAACACTTGGCGGCGGCACCGGCACCTCCCTGCCCCGCACCGCCACCCGCGGGATGTGGGCGACCGACTGGATCAAATCCGCACTGGATGTAAAAACCGCCGCCGCGCGCGATATCCTGACCTATTGGCTGGCACTGCTGCTGGCGGTAGTGGTGATCGCAGCGATCTACGCGCTTTTGCGCTCGCGGCGCGGGCTGGCACTGTCGGCTGTGCGCGACAACCCGGAAGCCGCGAAATCCGTCGGCGTCGATGCTGGCCGGATCAAATGGCTGGTGTTCCTGGCGGCCAGCTTTGGCACCGGGCTGGCTGGGGCGCTTATCTATGTTCAGAAAGCCCGCATCAGCCCCGATGCCGCCTTCAGCGTCACCGATTGGACGGCTTACGTGATTTTCATCGTGGTGATCGGCGGCATCGGCACCATCGAGGGCCCGATCCTGGGTGTCCTCATCTTCTTCGCATTACAATCGCTGCTGGCCGACTTTGGCAGCTGGTATCTGCTCACGCTTGGTCTTATCGGAATCGCGGTCATGCTCCTGGCGCCGCGCGGCCTATGGGGAGTTTTCTCCGACCGGACCGGCATTCAGCTTTTTCCCGTTCAGCGGCGTCTGAACGGCGGCACACTCAAGGAGGATTAATCATGGCTGAGATCGAAACCGACGTGCTTATCATCGGCACCGGGCCTGCGGGCTCTGCAACGGCGGCGCTTCTGTCAAGTTACGGCATCGCGAATATGGCGATCAACCGCTACGGCTGGCTGGCCAGCACCCCCCGCGCCCATATCACCAACCAGCGCACAATGGAGGTGCTGCGCGATCTGGGGCAGGATGTCGAAGCGGAGGCCTATATGCATGCGGCCCACCAGGACTTGATGGGCGAGAATGTCTTTTGCGAAAGCCTTGCGGGGGAGGAGATCGGCCGTATGAAAAGCTGGGGCAACCATCCCCTGTCAAAGGCCGAGCATCTGCTGTCCAGCCCGACGATGATGAACGACCTGCCGCAAACCTTCATGGAGCCGATCCTGTTCTCCACCGCCTGCAAACGCGGCACCCAGGCCCGGATGAGCACCGAATACCTGAGCCACACGCAGGACGCGGAGGGCGTGACTACCACCTGCCGTGACCGCCTGTCGGGCCGCGAATTCTCGGTCCGGTCAAAATACCTTGTCGGTGCTGATGGCGGCAACTCGCTGGTGGCGCAGAACGAAAACCTTGCGATCGAAGGCAAGATGGGCGTCGGCGGGTCGATGAACATCCTGTTCCGCGCGGACCTGTCGAAATACGTCGCTCACCGGCCCAGCGTGCTGTACTGGGTCATGCAGCCCGGCGCCGACGTCGGCGGCATCGGCATGGGGCTGGTGCGCATGGTGCGGCCGTGGAACGAATGGCTGATCGTCTGGGGCTATGACATCAACGAACCTGCACCCGTTGTGGACGAGGCGATGGCAACACAGGTCGCGCGGCAGCTGGTCGGCGACCCCGAGCTGGAAATCGAGCTGATCTCGGCCAATACATGGACCGTGAACAACGCCTATGCCCCCCGGATGCACAATGGCCGCGTCTTTATCATGGGCGATGCGGCACACCGGCACCCGCCCTCGAACGGGCTTGGCTCCAATACTTCGATCCAGGACAGCTTCAACCTCGCTTGGAAACTGGCCGCGGTGCTGAATGGCCAGGCTGCCCCCGGACTGCTGGACAGCTACACCGCCGAGCGCGCACCGGTTGCCAAGCAGATCGTGACCCGCGCCAACCAGTCCATCAGCGAATTCGGCCCGATCTTTGAAACCCTCGGCATGACCGGCGGCACCAGCCTTGAGGAGATCCGCTCCAGTGTGGCGGCCCGCTGTGAAACCACGCCAGAGGCGGAAAAACAGCGCGCCGCAATCCGCGAGGCGATTGCCTTCAAGAAGTACGAGTTCGACGCCCATGGGGTGGAAATGAACCAGCGCTACAAATCCGATGCCGTGGTCACTGACGGGCAGATGGAACCGGCATTCGAGCTGGACGCGGAACTGCACTACCAGCCCACCACCTGGCCGGGCGCGCGGCTGCCGCATGTCTGGGTGTTCGTCCCTGAAACCGGAGAAAAGCTTTCGACCCTGGATCTGTGCGGCAAGGGTGCCTTTACCCTGCTGACCGGCATCGGCGGCGAGGCCTGGGAAGAGGCGGCAGAGGCCGTGGGGGCAGAGTTCGGTCTGCCGCTGACGGTGCGTCTGATCGGGCCGCGGCGCAAATTCGCAGACCATACCGGCGATTGGGCGCGGGCTTCGGAAATTGCTGATTCCGGCTGTATTCTGGTCCGTCCCGACCACCACGTCTGCTGGCGCGCCGAGGAAATGGCCTCGGATCCCAAGGGCGAACTGCGCCGGGTGCTTTCCCATATTTTCGGCCGCGGCGCGGCGGCCTCCATGGCAGCGGAGTAACGATATGTTTGATGAGCACGAAAATGGTTACTTCACCGAAGAAACCAGCGCCGAGGTTGTTGCCGCCCGCAATGCCAAGGCCGAAAACGAGCGGCTGCGCGACTGCGTCAATATCCTGGTGAAACACATCCACGCCGCGATCAAGGAAATGGAGCCCAGCCAGGAAGAGTGGTTCAGGACCATCATGTTCCTGACGGAAACCGGCCATACCTGCGATGACTGGCGGCAGGAGTTCATCCTGCTGTCGGACATCATGGGCGTTTCCATGCTGGTGGACGCGATCAACAACCGCAAACCCACCGGCGCCTCCGAAAGCACGGTGCTTGGCCCCTTCCACGTGGCCGAGGCACCGGAGCTGCCGATGGGTTCCAACATCTGCCTTGATGGCAAGGGCGAGCCAATGCTGGTCAGGGGCCGGATCCTCGACACCGATGGCAACCCGGTCGCGGGCGCCAAGATCGACGTCTGGCAGGCCAATGACGAGGGGTTTTACGATGTGCAGCAAAAGGGTATCCAGCCCGATTTCAACCTGCGCGGCGTGTTTCGTACCGGTGCCGATGGCAGCTACAGCTTTCGCGCCGTAAAGCCGAAATTCTACCCGATCCCGGACGATGGTCCGGTGGGCAAGCTGCTGCGCGACCTTGGCCGCCACCCGTACCGGCCTGCGCATTTCCACTACATCCTCGAGGCTGATGGGTTTGAGAGCCTGACCACCCACATCTTCGACCCGGATGACCCCTACATCAACTCCGACGCGGTCTTTGGCGTGAAGGAAAGCCTGATGGCCAAATTCGACCTGATCGAGGATCCGGCAGCGCTGCAGGAGGCCGGATTCGATGAGGCCTTCTATCTGGTGGAGCACGACTTTGTTCTGGCAAAGGGCTGACGGCATGAGTAAACCCTGCATCATCTGCGTCGCGATCACCGGCTCCCTGCCGCGCAAGGCGCACAACCCGGCAGTGCCGGTCACGGTCGAAGAACAGATCGAGAGCACCCATGCCGCGTTTGAGGCCGGGGCCAGCATCTGCCACGCCCATGTGCGCAATGAGGACGAGACCCCCTCATCGGATCCGGAGAAGTTCGCGCGTCTCAAGGAAGGGCTGGAAAAGCACTGCCCCGGAATGGTGATCCAGTTCTCCACCGGCGGACGTTCGGGCGCGGGCAAGGCCCGGGGCGGCATGCTGCATCTTCGGCCGGACATGGCATCGCTTTCGGTGGGATCGAACAACTTCCCCGCCCGCGTCTACCAGAATCCGCCGGATCTGGTGGACTGGCTGGCGGCAGAGATGATCACCCACGGTGTGAAACCCGAGATCGAGGCCTTTGACCTCAGCCACATTCACCAGGCTGCACGGATGCAGGCGGACGGGCGTTTGAAGGGGCCATTGTACATTCAGTTCGTGATGGGGGTGAAAAACGCCATGCCCGCCGACCGCGACGTCTTTGACTACTACGTGAAGACCGTAAACCGCCTGTTGCCCGGTGCAGAATGGTGCGCTGCGGGGATCGGCCGGGACCAGCTGACCCTGAACGAATGGTGCGTCGCCAATGGCGGCCACGCGCGGACAGGACTGGAGGACAACATCCGGCTCGGCAAAGACCGGCTCGCTTCGTCCAACGCCGAACTGGTGGCAAGGGTGACGGAGATCTGCCACTGGCACGGCCGCCCGGTCGCCACGCCGGCCCAGGCGCGGAAAATTCTCGGCTTGGCCTGACACTGGAATTCGGCCTGGACTTGCGGCGGGTCAATTTTGGAGCAGCAACATCAACTGAGCAGACCGGAGCGCGGAAATGCAGGTCCCTGGCATGCCACCCGGGGCACTTCAGGGCTAGGCCCGGGGGCCGTCAGGCGGCGTGCAGGTGTTGCAGGTTGCGCCGCTTAAGCGCCTGGCGGGCCAGGTCGCCGTAAGCCCTGCGGACCAGCCCGCGCCCGTGCTCGCCAACCAATCCATGAACGGCAGCCAGTTCAGGGAAGAGACCGAACAGTTCCCGCCGGTCTGCAGCGCACAACCCGCGGATGGCTTCGGGACCGGGCCAGAATGTCTCAGTTGCGATACCTTCTGCGAAAATCACCTCATGTCGCTCGGTCATGAGGTGCACATAGGTGACCGGATTGGCTGCCCCGGCCTGTTGTGTGCAGTTTTCGTCAACTGCTGCCAGCAGTTTCGCCGAGAGAAAACTTTCGCCAAGCTGCATGTCTTGTCCAAATGCTTTGGGGCCGGCTAACAGACGGTGCTGGGGGGACAGCAGCATCGGCCGCTCCGGGGACAGCAAACCGCCCGGGCGGAGGCAATACGGCCTCAGATGCGGGTGCTGCGCCAGCTCTGCCGGGCTCAGCGTGCGTTTGCCGACCCAGATAACGGGCTGTAACCCATTGTCGGCGGTTTGCAGCATATCGCCCACCCGGATCCGGCCCGCAGGCACCGCGCCGCGTCTGGTGGCAAGAAGAACATCCGGTGTGAAACAGGGGATGCCTGCAGAAATGAGCTGTGCAGTGGTTGTGATCTGTGACGGGGCCACCCCCTGCAGAACAAGCTTTTCACCCCCTGGAAACGTGAGCAGCGCATTGCCGGATCCATCGTCGGTCACCGAGATATCGCTGGTGCGGACGGCCCCGTCGGGTCCGGTGCCGCCGGTCAGATCGGAAACATCAAGCTGGTCATTGAAGAAACCGTCGCTGTCATCATCGGCGATGCTGAAGTCGCTGACAGTGTCAATGCCGCCCGCCCCGGTCAGGATCAGCTCATCATATCCCGCCCCGGTGGTAATGGAATCGTCACCTGCGCCAAGCGTGACCGTGTCATCGCCCGCGCCTGCGTCAATCGACACCCCGGCGCTGTCCGCCGAAGCATCCACCACATCACCCTGATCCGTCAGCTTAAGCGCCTCGATCTCGGAAAAGGTGATCGTGTCGGAGCCATCGGTGATCGTGCCGGCCTCATCGCCGGTGTAGGTGACCGTGACCCCGGTGGTGACTGCCGAGACGTCGACCGTATCGTAGTCGTTTCCCGCCTCGCCGCCGGTCAGGGTGTCATTGCCGAACCCGTCGGACATCCGGAACGTATCAGCATCAGCCTCGCCGTGCATTTGATCGTCGCCGCTGCCGCCGACCAGCAGATCATCGTCATTACCGCCGTACATAGTATCGGCGCCGTCGCCCCCTTCGAGGGTGTCATTGCCATCGGTTGCGACAATGCTGTCGTCACCGGCGCCGCCTACCAGGCTGTCATCACCGGCAGAGTTCCGCAGCGTGTCATTGCCCGCACCGCCGATCAGCGTGTCATTGCCAAGACCGGTGGTCAGGCTGTCGTCGCCATCGCCGCCTTCGATGTAGTCGTCGCCATCGCCCCCGGCGATCGTGTCGGCACCGATACCCCCGATCAGGGTATCGTTGCCAAGGCCGCCGTCCATGACATCATCGCCGCCGCCGCCCTCCAGGCTGTCATGGCCTGACTCGCCGTACATCAGATCGTTATCGTTGCCGCCAACCAGCAGGTCGTCATCGTTGCCGCCGTACATGGTGTCGGCGCCATCACCCCCGATCAGCGTGTCGTTGCCGTCGGTTGCCACGATGCTGTCGTTGCCCACGCCGCCGACCAGGCTGTCATCACCAGCGGAGTTCATCAGCGTGTCGTCGCCTTCGCCGCCGATCAGCGTGTCATTGCCAAGACCGGTGGTCAGGCTGTCGTTGCCTGCGCCGCCTTCGATGTAATCGTCGCCTTCACCGCCAGAGAGCGTGTCGCCTCCGGCCCCGCCGATCAGGGTATCCGCACCGGTTCCGCCATCCAGAACGTCGTCACCGTCGCCTCCATCCAGGCTGTCATCGCCAGCCTCGCCGAACAAGGAGTCATCCCCCCCCTGGCCATAGACCACGTCACTTCCATCACCGGCCAGAACGGTATCGGCCCCTTGCTCGATGCCGGTGGTGACCGGGTCGTCGATGATACTGCCCGAAAGGGTAAATCCCGCCCAGCCCTCGCGCGTTTGCAGCGTGAATTCAATCGACGATTTATCTTCGAAACCAGCAGAAAACCAGGCGTCCTGATCGGTGTAATCATTGTAATCGGACCCGGTGGCGGTCACAATACTGCCGTCAACAGCCGTGCCAAGCGACGAGTCTGAGGACACCCCGAATGAAGTGAAACTGTTGCCGTCGATTATGACAGCCTCGGCATCGCCATAGCCGCTGTTGTCATCCACGTCATTGAAGGTCGCCGTGGAATTCAAATATACCGGCTCATTGGTATCCGGATCAAAGAACTCAAGCCGGAAGGTCGCCTGGTCACCCGGATCGTCACCGCCCAGCAGGATTTCCGCGCCGGCTGTGTAGCCGAATTGTACCGACATGTCCGGGTTGGATTTCTCCACCAGCACCAGCCTGCCCCAGACTTTGGTTCCGTCCTCCAAAGTGGCAACGTCGCTGAAAACGGCATTATTGCCTGCAGATCCTAACGAGCCGTCGTGGGAAATGCCCTGGATGTTGTTGATATCCAGCACCAGCGGCGTGGCGTCCAGCCCCTGCTCGAACCCATCGCCCATGTCGCCATAAACGGTATCGTTGCCCTCGCCCGCGTCAATCAGGTCGCTGCCTTCTTCACCCGCAACGGTATCCTCGCCTGCACCGGCGTCGATCGTGTCGTCGCCGGTGGTTCCATCCATTTTGTCGCTGGCATCCGTGCCGGTTTTGGAAGCTACAAGGTCATGGACCCAATCTGGTATCGGCATAGTATTTTTTCGCTTTCGAATTCACTGCACAGGAAGCACAGTCGAAATTCTCCGGATCCCAGCTGCCTGACGATGCTTGTCGCATGTATCACAAAGAGCTTTACGCCAGAGCTGGAAAGAAACCGTAAACTCGTGGAAGACGGCGCGCGTGGCCTGCCTCCAGGGAAGCTGGTTCTGCGTTGCGGGCGATCCCAGCTCGGCAAATGGGCACATTGGAACAAGGCAGAGCCGGGCTTCCGGCGGCCAAGAAAGCCAATGGGCCACCAATAGATCAATGCCCATAGTCACTGATGCAAGTGCTTTCAGCTGGGTCGTGCAGCGCGATACCGGCGTTGCGTTCCTGAGTGCAGGTTCCAATTTCCCCGTGCCAGGTAAATCACGCGGTTCCGCAGCCGGTGTGATGCACGGTGACGGTGCTTTTTGTTCCCGAAGCAGATGCTGCGCCACAGCGCCGGCGCCGGCCTGAGGCAGGCTTCAACCACCAGCAGAAACTCCCGGCTGGCCATCAGCGCGCTGCCATCTTCTGCTTGCCTGCTGACATAAGCCCAGCCGGGCAATCACCCGCAACGGCTTGAGTTTGCCCGGTGAAGAAGAAGGAGGTGATGGGCTCGATCGGGGCCCGCGTGACCCAGGATATCATGCCGCCGTCGCACGCGTGTATCGCTTCGATCTCCTGCGGGAACAGGCAGGCGGCGAAAGCAGTGCAAATCTTGGGGATGTATCCCGCATTTCCCGCCTGTCCGGCCTGGTTCCAATAGGTGATCCATTACCGTGGAAAACCGAAGACAATCTGTCCGTCGGCAGAGTTTTTGGGCCCAAAGGCGGCTTAAAATCAGAGAGTGTTCAGCTCATCTGGCTGGCTTGATGATGCGGCGTGTTTGCGGTGATGCAATCGTCGCGCATCGAATGTCTTTCGTTTGATCCTTTCTCGCTGTTGTAGAATGGCTTTGTCACATCCGAAGTAAACCCCGGTTGGCGTGTCGTTGTTCAAGCTCTCGTGATTTCTCTGGTGATTGTTGCGATCCACGAAGGCTTCTATCTGGGCTTTGAGATCGCCGGGCAGGAAGTGGTTTTTCAGCAGGATAATGTTCTTCAGGGTCTGGTGCCGGCGCTCAATCTTGCCCTGTGTCTGGGAATGTTGCATGCCCTTGTCTTCCAGCCATTCAGCCAGATTTCCCGAGGCGTAACTGGACCCATTGTCACTCAACAGCCGCGATTTGTGAACGACGTGAACCTGATCCCAGCCTCACGCCTATGGCTCTTGCAAGAACCGGCACTGCCCGAAGTGCCAGGGGCCGGCGGCGCGCGGCTGGTTGGCAACGCGGGCCGAAGACCTGCTGCCCGTGGCAGTACTTCCATATGGTCTTCACCCTGCCATCGGCGCGCTTTCCCCATAGACTGATCCCAGGCCCGCGCGGCGTCCACCTTGGAAGGGTTTTCCAACGCAGGCCGAGGTCGCGCCAGGCCCCGCCCTAATACCACGGCCTGCATCGAAAAACCTTCACCAATGCTGATAGTGCTGCATGCCAATGCGAAGATCCGCTATAGTGATCAGCACTTCTGCTGATCGGAGAGAGGAGCATGTTTTGCGACGCAACGAGCTGACGGAACGATTCCGCGCCCTTCACGTCCCGGGCAAGCCGGTGGTGATGCCAAACCCTTGGGATATCGGATCAGCAAAGGTAATGGCGCAGCTGGGTGCGCAGGCGCTGGCGACGACCTCTTCAGGGTATGGCTTCACGCTGGGTCTGGCTGATGGCGGCCAGATCACGCGCGACATCGCCCTGCAGCACGCTGCCAGTATCTGCGCAGCGGTCGACGTGCCTGTGAACGGCGATTTCGAAAACGGCTTCGGAGACGATCCCGAAACTGTCGCCGAGACTGTAAGACTGGCAGCTGAGGCCGGCCTGTCGGGGGTTTCGGTGGAGGACACGGCTGTCCCCGGAACAAGTTCCTATCCGTTTGACCTGGCGCTGGCCCGGATAGAGGCGGCCGTCGATGCAGCCCGGTCTGCGGGGATCGTGCTCACTGCCCGCGCGGATGGCTGGCTTATGAATAACTATGAACAAGCAGAGGCGCTGCGCCGTTGCCAGGCGTTCGCCCAAGCAGGTTCAGATGTGATATACGCCCCGCTGACCGATGCCGGAACCACCCGCGCGCTTGCCGCAACTGGCACACCTGTCAATCTGCTGGCCGCGGGTGCGATGCGCGATCTCACAACAGATGAAATCGGCGCATTGGGTGCCGCCCGGATCTCCATCGGCGGGGGGCTGGCCCGTGTCACCCAGCAGGTGATCCTGGATGGCACCCGCGCAATGCTGGAACGGGGCGATTTCACGATACTGAAAGGGGCCGCAAGCACGGCAGAAGTTGAGGCGATGCTGGCAAGGTGAGCCGCTAACCTGCCCAGCCAGCCTTTGCGTCCAGGATCCTTTCCAGCACAGCCGGACAGGCGCTGGCTGGCGGTCATCCGGGCACTTCAACCCTTGATCCGGTGGCCGCCCCCGCGCAAGACAGTCATTTGCTGCAGCTGGACGCAGTGCGGAACAGTGGACCTCAATCACTAAAAAAGGCCGCTCCAACCGGAGCGGCCTTTCCTGAATTTGGAACTCTCCGGCGCCTTAGGCTGCCAGCGCGTCCTGTGCCTGGCGCACGATGGCACCAAAAGCTTCGGGTTCGTGCACGGCCAGGTCGGCCAGAACCTTACGGTCCACTTCGATGCCGGCCAGGGTCAGGCCGTTGATGAAGCGGGAATAGGTCAGCGCTTCGTCGTGCGAACGCACAGCAGCGTTGATCCGCTGGATCCACAGCGCGCGGAAGTTGCGCTTGCGGTTCTTGCGGTCGCGGGTTGCATACTGGTTCGCCTTGTCGACGGCCTGACGGGCGACTTTGAAGGTATTCTTGCGGCGGCCGTAATAACCTTTGGCTGCCTTGATGACCTTCTTGTGACGGGCGTGAGTGACGGTACCACCTTTAACGCGGGACATATCTCAATCTCCTCTTAGCGGTCGTAGGGCATGAAGCCCTTGACGATCTTAGCGTCGGGTGCCGACAGGGTTGTGGTGCCGCGGGCATCGCGGATGAACTTGCGGGTCCGTTTGATCATGCCGTGGCGTTTGCCGGCCTGACCTGCCATGACCTTGCCGGTCGCAGTCACCTTAAAGCGCTTTTTGGCGCTCGACTTTGTCTTCATCTTGGGCATTTCCGTCTCCTTCAATGCGGGTTCGCTAGACGCGCGACTCGGCATGCCTAAGAAAGGCCGGCCACGCGGAACAGAGCTGCCCAATACGCAATGCCTGCCCGATGGGCAAGCCGATTCTCTACAGAAGGCGTCCCAGAACCCGGAAAAACGCATCCGGGATCTCGTCGATGCGGTAGCCGCCGGGTTTCATTATCACCGCATAGGCGATCAGACCGATGGCAATCAGAATGGTCGCCACGGAGGCCCGCGGCGGCCGCTGTTCGCTGAAGGCCGACAGAATCGACGGCACCGAAAACCCGGCAATCACCAAACCCGCTATCAGCGGCAAATCGGTCCCCATAAACCACGTCCCCCATCACGGCCTGACACAAGGAAATGGTAGGCGAGGGGGCGGTGTTTTCAAATTTCGCTGCCGGCCTGCAGACAGGCAGCTCCCCGTTATTCCGGATCGGTGCTGTAAATCAAACGCTCATCACAGGGGGCAATGCGCAGGATATTGGTGGTGCCCGGCACGTTGAAAGGCACGCCGGCAGTGACCACGATCTGATCGGTATCCCCGGCATAGCCGCCGGAGCGCGCCGCCCGCGCCGCACTCACCACCGCGCCCTTGAAACGGTCCAGCTCCGGCGTCATCACGCATTTGCAGCCCCAGCTGAGGCACAGCCGCCGCGCGGTGGCGCTGACCGGGGTCATGGCAATGATCGGCACACCGGGGCGCTCTCGGGCGGTCAGCAGCGCGGTGGTGCCCGACTGGGTAAAACAGCAGATCGCCTTGATCTCGGTCTTTTCGGCAATCTCGCGCGCGGCCGCCACAATGCCATCGGCCACGGTGGTGCCCTTGGCCGAACGCGAGGCGGCGATGATCTGGGTATAGGTCGGGTCCGCCTCGACCTCGACCGCAACCTTGTCCATGGTCTGCACCGCCTCGATCGGATACTGGCCTGCCGCGCTTTCGGCGCTCAGCATGATCGCGTCGGTGCCCTCGTAAATCGCCGTGGCGACATCCGAGACTTCGGCCCGGGTCGGCATCGGGCTTTCGATCATGCTTTCCAGCATCTGGGTCGCCACGATCACCGGCTTGGCCGCCGCGCGGCATTTGCGCACCAGCCGTTTCTGAATCGGCGGCACCGCCGCCACCGGCAGCTCAACACCCAGATCGCCGCGTGCCACCATGATCCCGTCCGAGGCATCCAGGATGGCCTCGAAATCCTCCACCGCCTGCGGCTTTTCAATTTTTGACAGCACCGCGGCGCGGCCATCGGCCAGTCCGCGGGCCTCGAACACGTCCTTGGCCCGCTGTACGAAGGACAGCGCCAGCCAATCCACACCCAAGGCGCAGACAAATTCCAGATCCGCGCGGTCCTTCTCCGACAGCGCCGCCAGCGGCAGCACCACGTCGGGCACGTTCACCCCCTTGCGGTTCGAAATGGTGCCGCCGATTTCCACTGTGCAATTGGCAAAATCCGCTCCGCAGTCATCCACTGCCAGACGGATCTTGCCGTCATTAACCAAGAGATGCGCACCGGGTTCCAGCGCCTGAAAAATCTCCGGATGCGGCAGGCAAACGCGGGTTGTGTCGCCCTCGGCCTCATCCAGATCAAGACGGAAGCTGGCGCCTTCCACCAGATCCTCGGCGCCATTGGCAAACACACCCACCCGCAGTTTCGGCCCTTGCAGATCGGCCAGGATCGCAATCGGGCTGTCCAGGTCCTGCTCCACCTGGCGGATGATCCTGTGCTTTTCGGCAATCTCCGGATGGCTGCCATGCGACATGTTCAGCCGGAACACATCGGCGCCGGCCTCATGCAGGGCGCGGATCGTTTCATAGGTCTCCGAAGCCGGCCCCAGGGTGGCGACAATCTTCACATTGCGCGAACGTTTCATAGGGGTCTTCTCCTTCGGACCTGACTTATGTTACCGCAAACAGCGTTCAGGGTGCTTATCCCCCAATTCCCATTCTGCCGCAACTCCCGTAAACAGCTTGCGGCAAAACATATCAGGCTCATGACATACACACCCTATTTTGTTCACGGCGCAGACCGTCCCGCCCGCTGGCTGATCACCTGCGACCACGCAACCAACCATGTGCCGGAGTTTGCCGGCGGCGGCGATCTGGGCCTGCCGCGTACGGATATGGAACGCCACATCGCATATGACATCGGCGCCTATGAGGTGGCCAAGCTGCTGGGCGGGATGCTGGACGCGCCGGTGGTGGCCTCTAACTTCTCGCGGCTGGTGATCGACCCCAACCGCGGCGAGGATGACCCGACCCTTCTGATGAAGCTTTACGACGGCACCATAATCCCCGCCAACCGCCACGCGGGCGCGGCAGAACTGCAGGAGCGGCTGGAGGCCTGCTACCGCCCTTACCACCGCGCCCTGGCCCGGCTGGCCGAACGCCCCGGCACCGTGGTTGTCTCGGTCCACAGTTTCACCCGCCAGCTGCGCGGGCGCGAACCGCGCCCCTGGGAGATCGGCATCCTGTTTCCCGAAGGCGAGCGGTTTTCGCCCTTTGTGATCGAGGAACTAAAGGCCGGGGACGGCCTGTGTGTCGGCATCAACGAGCCCTACACCGGCCATCTGCCCGGCGACGCGATTGAGACCCACGCCACGCATGCAGGCCGCCCCAATACGCTGATCGAACTCAGAAACGACCTGATTGCCGAGCACGATGGCCAGTGCAAATGGGCGGAACGCCTGGCAAAGGTTCTGCCGCAAGCCCTCGAAAACTCAGGCCTCTGATCTGCGGCACGCTACCGCATGATCTTGCAGCGGTGCCCGGCGCTCCCCACATCAGGACTGGAAACGCGGTACAGCAACGGGAAAGGAGCCATCATGGCCCAGGAAACCCTCTCCGCCTTCTTCGGCTGGCTGACCATCTTGCACATCGGCCTGTTCACCCTGTCTGCCATCCTCTTGATGCTGCTGCAGGACTGGGTGGCGCGCCTGCACGCCCGGATGTTCGGTCTGGCGCCAGCCGATGTCAGCCTCACCGTCTACCGCTGGCTTGGCACCTACAAGATTGTGATCCTGGCCACCGCGCTTGGGCCGTGGCTGGCGCTGCAGCTGGCCTGATCCCGCCCGCCCGCGCCCATTGCCCGCCCCCGTCCCGGCTGCTAGGCCTGCGGCGACGCAAGACAACTCCGGAGCCACCGCCATGGACAAGCAAACCGAAATCGAAATCCAGGCCGCCGCCTTCCGCCGCCTGCAAAAGCACCTGATGGAAGACCGCACCGATGTACAGAACATCGATCTGATGAACATGGCCGGCTTTTGCCGCAACTGCCTGGCACGCTGGTATCAGGAAGCCGCCAATGAGCGCGGCATCGACATGGACAAGACCGAAGCGCGTGAGGCCTATTACGGCATGACCATGGCCGAGTGGAAAGCAAACCACCAGACCGAGGCCAGCGCCGAAAAGCAGGCGGACTTCGCGGTCGCGTTCAAGGAAAACGTGACAGACAAGCAATAGGCTGGTCAGCAGGCATTTTCAGGCGACCACGGGCGGGGGTACGGTTTTCGCGGCCAAAGAACGGCTGTGAATATCACTGCCCCGCCCAGAACCATTGCCACGCCCGGACCTTCTGCCAGGATCAAATTCGCCAGTGTGAACCCCGCTACAGCTCCCCCCGCCAGAAGATGATGATCCAGGCCGCCGCGGTGACGGAGCGGGTGAAAATCCCCGTCAAGCTGAAGATCGCGGCAGAGATCGCAATCAGGGCTATTCCCGCCATACGCTAAGAGACATTGAATGATACCAAGGCCCGGCCCTCCGGCTCCGGGACCTGCCTGCCACTGCGCTGCTGACAACTGCGCAGTGGCTTTTCACGCTGGCGCGCCGCGTAAACACACCGGTGCCGTTTCATCCCGGCAGCCAATCCCGCCCGCAAGGCGGGAAAAGTCTTGCGTGGCTTACACCATGGGTAAATACACGTGGCACAGAGCATTATTGGAAGACTGAGAATGAAGACTTTGATACCAGTGCTGGCCCTTGCAGGCGCTCTATTGTCCCCTGCGTCCCTGTTCGCCAGCACGCTGGAGCCGGCAGGTATCGTTCGGCAAGACATTGTAATGCATGGCGGAGGCTGCCGGAAAAGCTCTCCTCCGGGCCAGTGCTGCCATATGGAAACGGCAACCGGCACAGTCCATTGCCATTGAAAAACAATTAGGCCGCCGGTCAGGGGCGGCCTTGTCATTTCTGTTGCGGGGCCGTGCCGGGACTAGTCCCTTGAGTGATCCGGCACCGCAGGGTGCTGCATGCAGGACAGGGCGGTGTTGCTTAGCCGCGGAACCGGCCAAGCAACCGCGCCGCAAGCGAACTTGTGACTGAAGGCTCAGAAGCCCGCGCTTTGCCCGCGAACCAGCCGCGCTTGGCAGCCGATTGCGCAATCTCCGGATCTATAGCTTCTTCTGCCGTCAGCACTCTGCGCACGGCTGCCAGGATTTCTGCTTCGCTGCCCTCGGCTGACGGGCATTCCACAACGGCTGCGAACTCCGGCTGAAAGGTCTGATCCATTGGGCAACTCCCTAACGTGAAACTCTGGCATCCCCCCGGTTATGCGGGCAGTGCTTTCTATGTCTCCACCCTATCCTAAATCGTCCGGAACTGGCCCATTTTGTGTAAAATTAGTTAAAATCCCGCCGCAATCAGCCCCGAGCAGTGACATTCACCCGGCGCGCGCGCGATTGTTAACTTCTGAGCATCAATGGCAGCCAATTCTCACCCCGCTAAAACCATGTAAAAGCCTCGTCATCCGCAAAAAATGCAGAAAGGCCGCCCCATTGGGACGGCCTTCATCACTCCGGCATCAGCAATCCAGGCCGCGTGTCTCAGACTGCTTTTTTGCGGCTTTCTTCCAAATAGATCTCGCGCAGGCGCTTGGCGATCGGGCCGGGGGTGCCATCACCCAGCACCGCACCGTCGATCTCCACCACTGGCATCACAAAGGCGCTGGCAGAGGTAGTGAAGGCTTCATCCGCCTCTTTCGCCTCATCAATGGTGAACAGGCGTTCCTCAATTTCCATCTGCGCTTCCGCCGCCAGCCGCAGCACTGCGGCGCGGGTGATGCCGTGCAGGATGTCATTGGACAGCGGCCGGGTCACGATCTTGCCGTTTTTCACATAATAGGCGTTGTTCGACGTGCCCTCGGTCACATAGCCGTCCTCAATCAGCCAGGCATCGTCGCAGCCCGCCTTCTTGGCCATCATCTTGCCCATCGACGGATACAGCAGCTGCACGGTCTTGATGTCGCGGCGGCCCCAGCGGATGTCCTCGATCGAAATGATCTTGGCGCCTTTCTGCGCGGCCGGGCTGTCGGCCAGGCCCGGCTTATTCTGGGTGAACAGCACCAGCGACGGCGGGGTATCGGCGGAGGGGAACACAAAGTCCCGGTCGCCGTCGCAGCCGCGGGAGACCTGCAGGTACACCAGGCCTTCCTCAATGCCGTTCAGCTCCACCAGCTTGCGGTGGATTTCCAGCAGCTCGTCCTTGGTGCAGGGCGAGGCCATGTCCAGCTCTTTCAGCGAGCGGTCCAGGCGCACGGCGTGGCCGTCAAAATCAATCAGCTTGCCGTCCAGAACCGAGGTCACTTCATAAACCGCATCGGCAAACAGAAAGCCGCGGTCAAAGATTGAAACCTTGGCTTCCCCCTCAGGCAGGTATTCGCCATTCACATAAACGGTACGGGTCATGGTATTCTCCTCAGCCCCAGAGTGCAGCCACAGGCGGGTGCACGCCTTCGGCATCAAATGTCAAAGGTTCCTCGCGGTCTTCGGCCAGCAAGAGCGGCCCGTCAAGATCCGTAACCGCCGCACCCTGCGCCACAAGCGTCGCGGGCGCCATCGCCAATGAGGATCCGACCATGCAGCCGACCATCACCTGATATCCTTCGGCCAGCGCCTGATCACGCAGCTTCAGCGCTTCGGTCAAGCCGCCGGTCTTGTCCAGCTTGATATTGACCACATCGTATTTGCCCTTGAGCTTCGGCAGGCTCTCGCGGTCATGGCAGCTCTCATCGGCGCAAACAGGCACCGGGCGCTCCATGCCAATGAGGGCCGCGTCCTCGCCCGCAGGCAGCGGCTGCTCTACCAACTCCACGCCCAGCCGCACCAGATGCGGAGCCAGTTCGGCGTAAACTTCGGCTGACCAGCCTTCATTGGCATCAATGATGATCTTGGCATCCGGCGCTCCGGCGCGCACCGCTTCCAGCCGCGGCATGTCATCGGGCGTGCCCAGCTTGATCTTCAACAGAGGGCGGAAGGCGTTCTCTGCCGCCTGCGCCTGCATCTTTTCAGGTGTGTCAAGCGACAGCGTGTAGGCGGTGATCTCCGGCCCAGGCGCAGGCAGGCCTGCCAGTTCCCAGACGCGCTTACCTGCCTGTTTCGCCTCCAGGTCCCACAGCGCGCAATCGACCGCATTGCGGGCAGCACCGGCGGGCAGAAGCGATTGCAGTTCTGCGCGGGTGAAATCAGCAGGCAGCCCTTCAATCTCGGCGGTCACACTGTCCAGAGTTTCATTGTAACGGGCATACGGCACGCATTCACCCCAACCGGTGACACCACCCCTCTCCACCCGCACGGTCAGCACTTTGGCTTCGGTGCGCGAGCCGCGCGAGATGGTGAAAACCTGCGCCAGCTTAAAGACGTCCGGTCTAACAGTGATGTTCATGAAACTGCCCTTTCCTGCGGCCCGGCGCGCCGCAGCGGCGGGCCTTGGCGCGATGCCCGGCGTTCCTGGCACCTGCCTTTTCATCTTTCAAAAAATACTCCCGCCGGAGGCACCTGCCCTGTCGGCAAGTACCTCCGGCGGGGCTGTTAGATCAGACCGCGGCCAGCGCGTCCACCAGGCGGCCTGCACCGTGGCGGTACGGGTCGACGGCGGGCAGGCCCATCCGCTCTTCAACTTCGGCCAGATACTTGACCGCTTCATCCTCGGACAGGTGCTGGGTGTTCACCGAGATGCCGACAACCTTGCAGGCCGGGTTGGCGCGCTGTGCCAGCGGCAGGGCCACGGCTTTCAGCTCTTCCAGGCTCGGCACGTCATAATCAGGCAGGCCGCGCATGTGGGTGCGGGTCGGCTCGTGGCACAGGATCAGCGCATCCGGCTGGCCGCCGTGCACCAGCGCCATGGTGACGCCTGAGTAGGACACGTGAAACAGCGAACCCTGGCCTTCGATCAAGTCCCAGTGGTCGTCGTCATTGTCCGGGGTCAGATATTCGATCGAGCCCGCCATAAAATCGGCAATGACCGCGTCCAGCGGCACGCCGTGACCGGTGATCAGGATGCCGGTCTGGCCAGTGGCGCGGAAAGTCGACTTCATGCCGCGCTCCTGCATGTCCGCGTCCATTGCCAGGGCGGTGTACATCTTGCCGACCGAACAATCAGTGCCGACTGCCAGGCAGCGCTTGCCCTTGCGCTTGACACCATTGGCAATCGGATAGCCGACAGTGGGAACACGCACGTCGTGCAGGGTGCCGCCATGGGTCTGGGCCGCGGCCACCAGGTCGCCCTCGTCGCGCAGCAGATTGTGCAGGCCCGATGCGATGTCATAGCCCATTTCCAGCGCCGCGATCAGCACTTCTTTCCATGCCGGAGAGATCACGCCGCCGCGGTTGGCCACGCCGATGACCAGCGTCTTGGCGCCGGCTTCCTTGGCTTCCGCCAGGGACATCTCAGTCAGGCCCAAGTCGGCGCCGCAGCCCGGCAGGCGGATCTGGCCAACGGCGTGATCCGGACGCCAGTCGCGGATACCGATGGCAACCTTGGCAGCCAGCATGTCAGGCGCGTCGCCCAGGAACAGCAGATAAGGGGTCTCGATCATCGCGCTCATCCTTCGAGTTAAATTGGTCGCGCTAAAATCGGGCTAATTTCGCGCAAAGTCCTCTCGAAATCACGCGGGAACGCCCTCCCTGCACGATTTTCTTCGAGAAATATACTAAACAGCAGAAGATTCTTCGCAAGCACGACTGCTTACAGACGTTTCCTCCTCCTCCGCCCATGATTCCGCCTGCAGCACCCCCGGCTGCGCCACGCCGATCACACCCATGGCCTGGAATTCGCCGGTGTCCTCGGGCGCCTCTGAGGTCGCGCGCCGCGCAATGGCAATCAGCACCACGGTCACGCCGACTCCGATCAACAGGTATTGCAGCCCCCGCCCGTCCGCGACGCTGATCATGTTCGGCCCGATCAGGATGCCGAAAAACTGCCCCAGCTGCAGCAGGAACGCCATGGTGCCGCTGGCCGGCACCACCTGCCCCGGCTGCAGCTGGTCATTGGCGTGGGCCGCCAGGATCGAATAGATCGGCAGCGTGGTTGCTGCGATGACCGAAAACCCGACCACAATACGCGACGGCGCCGTGTCTACCGCCATCCACAACGCAACCAGCGCCGAGATCCCCGACAGCGCAATCACCACATAACGCCGGTCGGTACGGTCCGACAGCCAGCCGACCGGGTATTGCACCAGCGCCGAGGCGATCAGCGCAATCACCAGCGCGCCCGAGGCCTGCGCCTCGCTGAAACCGTTCTGCAGTGCATAAAGCGGCAGGCTGATGTACCAGGCCACCACCCCCGCCCCCATGATAACGATGCCCAGAACTGTCATCGGCGACACTTTGTACAGCCGCGTGACCGGCATCCGGTCCGGCGCCGAGTAATCCGGCGCCCGGATATTGGACAGCAAAAGCGGCACAATAGCCACCGACAACAGGATCGAGGTGACACCGAACAGCAGGTTGCCGCTGGGATCCGGCAGGCCGACCATCGCGGTGCCCAGCGCCGGCCCCGCCGTCTGGATGATGAAATAGACCGACAGCACCTGCGCCCGGATCCGGTTTTCTGACTTGGCATTTAGCCAGCTTTCGGTGATCACGTAGAGGCCCGGAAAACAAAAGCCCGCCAGCAGGCGCATCGCTGCCCAGCTGACCGGGTCCGAGGTCAGCAGATGGGCAATCGCCGCCACTGAGACCATCGACGCCAGCGCCGAAAACACCCGGATATGGCCGACTTTCTCGATCAGCCTCGGGGTCAGCATGGTTCCTGCCAGCGCCCCCAGCGGATAGCAGGCCTGCATGACGGAAATTTCGAGATCCGTGAACCCCAGTGTTGAGCCGCGGATCGTCAGCAGCGTGACCAGCAGCCCGTTGCCGACCATCAGCAGCAGCATGCCCAGAAACAGGGCCCAGTTGTCGATCAATGCGCGTTTCATGAAACTCCTTTTCCGCACGGATCTGCGCCCGTGTCATTTCTTGCGCAATGCAGCATGCCGGCGGCAGTTTCGCGCGGATTTGCGACGCAAAGGGCGCAAACGGGATTGCCGCAACGCGGCGTTTCGTGCCGCAAGTGCAAAATCCGCTTGCAAGAAGATGCGCAACTTAATAACCAGAACAGAGAGAATTCTGCAATTTCCTTACTCAGGGGGTTTCCGCATGTCCTTCCGCATCCAGCCCGCCGCTCCGGCGCGTCCAAACCGCTGCCAGCTGTTCGGCCCCGGCTCCAAAGTCAAACTGTTCGAGAAGATGGCCGCTTCGGCGGCTGACGTGATCAACCTCGATCTTGAGGATTCGGTCGCCCCCTCCGACAAGGATCAGGCCCGCGCCAATGTGATCGAGGCGATCAATGGCGTCGACTGGGGCAGCAAGTATCTGTCGGTGCGGATCAACGGGCTCGACACCCCCTATTGGTACCGCGATGTGGTGGACATCCTGGAACAGGCTGGTGACCGGCTGGATCAGATCATGATCCCCAAGGTGGGCTGCGCCGAGGACGTCTATGCGGTGGACGCGCTGGTCACCGCGGTTGAGCGCGCCAAAGGCCGGTCCAAGCCGGTTTCCTTCGAGGTGATCATCGAGTCGGCGGCAGGCATTGCCCATGCCGAGGATATCGCCAAATCCTCGCCCCGGCTGCAGGCGATGTCGCTGGGTGCTGCGGATTTTGCCGCCTCGATGGGGATGCAGACCACCGGTATCGGCGGGACGCAGGAAAACTACTATATGATCCGCGAGGGCGAAAAGCATTGGTCCGACCCCTGGCACTGGGCGCAGGCTGCAATTGTCGCCGCCTGCCGCACCCATGGCATCCTGCCGGTTGACGGGCCGTTCGGCGATTTCTCGGACGAGGATGGCTATATCGCCCAGGCGAAACGGTCCGCGACCCTGGGCATGGTTGGCAAATGGGCGATCCACCCCAGCCAAATCGCGCTGGCCAATCAGGTTTTCACCCCGTCCGATGAAGCTGTGACGGAAGCCCGCGAGATCCTGGCAGCGATGGAAGAGGCCAAGGCGTCAGGTGCCGGCGCGACCGTATATAAGGGCCGCCTTGTCGATATCGCCTCGATCAAGCAGGCCGAGGTGATTGTGGCGCAGGCCGAACTGATTGCGAACAGCTGACGCCGGTTCGCATAGACAGAGTGCAGAGGCGTCCCGATGGGGCGCCTTTTCCGTATGGAGAGTTTGATGACAGAATTGACTTTGCTGCATACGGCAGAGGTGCATGCGAGGACGTTCCGGGCGTTGGCACCCGAAGCGGATCTGAACCAGCAAGTGCGCAGCGATTGGCTGGCACGGGCGCGGGATGGCATTGGCGCGGATCTGAAGGCAGAGATTGCTGCGGCAATCAGCGCGGCTGACGGCCCGGTGCTGTGCACCTGCACCACCCTTGGCCCGGCAGCAGAGGAGGCAGGCGCCATCCGCATCGACTGGCCGATGATGCAGGAAGCGGCGCGGATCGGCGGGCCGGTGCTGATGGCCTATTGCCTGGACAGCACTGCGGCCGCATCAGAGGCGCTGCTGCGGCGGGCCTTTGGCGGGTGTGATCCGCAACTGGTCCCGGTGTTTCTAGGGCAGCACTGGCCGTTGTTTGAAACGGGCGCCGGCGCGGATTTTTCTTCTGCCATAGCAGAAAGCATTGCAATGGCGCTGAAGGATGGCGCCTTTGGCTGCGTTGTGCTGGCGCAGGCCTCAATGGCCGGGGCGGCAGCAGTGCTGCGGGCGCAGACCCAGGTGCCGGTGCTGGCCTCGCCGGAGATTGCCATGCGGGTTCTGCTGGCACAGCGCTAAAGCAGTTGCCCCCGGCCACGAGTTTTGCCCGGCCAGGCCCCATGCCCCGCCGGTTGTTCTTCTGTTCTGGATCATGTTTCCAGTGCCGTATCAGCGTGGCGGTTAAGGATTGGCGACGCCGCCAATAAGGCGGAGGCGGACGGGCGTATCCGCCCGCAAGCTGAACGTTGTCTCTGCATGACCCCGCTGCCAGGCGGGAGCCGTGTTCCATATCTGCCGGAGAGCCAAGCCCCGGCGGGCGATTGCAATCGAGGGAAAGACTGCCATGAAACGCCCAAAACCGTGCAAACGGGGCGTGCGCAGGTCACGCAACACCCCTGGCCGCTGTCTTTGCGGCAGGCGCTTCGCAGTGAGTATTTAGGAGAAAGATGAAGTGGCTCTTTGTTTCACCTTTGTACAAATACGCAAAATCCAAAGCCGGCAAGGGATCATGCCCGCAAGTCTTTGGGCGACCCCATAACCACATAGGTGGTGATTGCTGTAACATAAGGAGACGTGCCCAGGATATCAGTATGGAATTTCTTGTAACTGGGCAGATCGGCGCATTCGACGCGCAGGAGGTATTCAATGGTGCCGGTGATGTTGTGGCATTCAACCACCTCGGGCGCGGCCTGCATGGCATGTTCAAAAGCTTCCTGTGCGTCCTTGGTGTGCTCACCCAGGCCGACGCCGATATAGGTGGCAAAGCCTATCCCAAGCTTTTGCCGGTCCAGCACGGCGCGGTAACCGGTAATGACGCCGGCGCGCTCCAGCTCCTGCACCCGGCGCAGGCAGGCCGAGGGCGAAAGGCCCGCACGCTCAGCCAGTTCCAGGTTGCTGATCCGGCCGTCCCGGGTGAGCTCCTGCAATATTCGCTGGTTTATCTTATCATTCTTCGCCATTAATTGTGAAACTACGCAGCAAACGCTGCAAAACGCAATTTCATTTGGCAATCACTGCGCAATCTTCTTGCCCATGACCTATGAACTTCTCTTTGCACTGGCCGGTTTTGTCTTTGGCACGGTCTTCACGCCCGGCCCGAACAATCTGATGCTGATGGCCTCGGGGGCCAATTTCGGCTTTCACCGGACGATTCCGCATTTGCTGGGAGTGGCGGTCGGCTTTCCGCTGATGATCCTGCCGGTCGGGCTGGGGGTGATGCATCTGTTTGATGCCTTCCCGGTGCTGACCCCGGTGATGACGGTGATGTCAGTGGCCTATATGCTGTGGCTGGCCTGGAAGATCGCCAATGCCGCGCCGCCGCGGGAGGGGGCAGCCGAGGGCAGGCCTTTGAGCTTTGTGCAGGCCTGCGCCTTTCAATGGGTCAATCCCAAGGCCTGGGCGATGGCGCTGGGGGCAATCACGCTTTATGCGGCCAGCCGCGACCTGAGTGCCATTCTGTGGGTCTCCGGAACCTACCTGCTGATCGGCTGTTTTTCGGCCTCGACCTGGACAATGCTGGGCCAGCAGCTGCGGCGGCTGCTGACCCGGCCCGCGCAGCTGCGCGCGTTCAACTGGACCATGGCCGCGCTGCTGCTGGCGTCTCTGGCGGCAATCCTGCTGCAGGCGTAGAGCTACTTCAGCGGCAGGCAGATTTCGGTCAGCAGATCCTCGGGCGCGGTGTCGCGCGGATTGTTGAGGTAGATCTCATAGCAGGGCTGATCGGCCGGCTCTTCACCCGATTGCGGCAGCCAATTGCCGAACAGGCTGTGATAGGCGGCATGCAGGTCCGAATACGGCCCCTTGTAGGTCAGCACCGCAGTTTTGCCGCCGGGGAGGCTGACTTCTTCCATCCCTTCGGGCAGTGCTCCGCCGGTAAGCTCCGCCCCGGCAAAGCTGCGCAGATCTGCTTCGGGCACCGCGTCCGGGCTGTCGAAATAGACCCCGGTGACGGCGCCCAGCTGCGGCCAAAGCCCGCGGCTTTCGCAGATCGCGCCGAAAGCCTCAAAGCTTTTGCCGATTTCCATATAGTCGCCCTTGTGCGGCAAGCCGGCCAAGCGGCGGGCAGGGTCGGTGCGGGTGATCACGTCATACATCGGGTAACTTCCTGTTCTGAGGGTTGGGTTCGGCAGCCGGAATTGACCCGCCCGGCGGAAGGCCGCCGGGCTGCTGCCGTAGGAGTCAGAGAACGCGCGGGAGAAGCTGTTCTGATTGGGGTAGCCGGCGCGGGCCGCAACCTGCGCGATGGGCATGTCCCCCTGCACCAGCCAGCCCGCGGCGCGGTGCAGCCGGATGCGGCGCACCGCATGGGCGCAGGTTTCGCCCGTCAGAGCGCGGAACACGCGATGCCAGTGAAACCGCGACATCGCCGCCACATCGGCCAGCCTGTCCAGCGACAGATCGCCATCGGTGTTGCCGTGGATATAGGCCAGAACCCGCAGGATCCGGTCTTCGTAACTGGCGGCCATAAGCGGTGCCTCCCTTGCGCTCTCTGCTCTTCCCTCATGCCATGGCAGCAGATCACAAATCTTGCTGAGTTGCATCTTGGCGCTGCTAAGGCCATATAACGGCAAACCCGCTGAGCAGAGGCGACATGACCCAGTATCTGGAATTCGAAAAACCGCTGGCCGAAATCGAAGGCAAGGCGGAGGAGCTGCGGGCGCTGGCGCGCGCGAATGAGGAAATGGACGTGGCGGATGAGGCCAAGGCGCTGGACGCCAAGGCCGCACAGCTGCTGAAAGACCTCTACAAGGAGCTGACGCCCTGGCGCAAATGCCAGGTGGCACGGCACCCCGACCGCCCCCATTGCCAGGATTACATCAAGGCGCTGTTCACCGAATACACGCCGCTGGCCGGCGACCGGAATTTTGCCGACGATCTGGCCGTGATGGGCGGCCTTGCCCGGTTCAACGACCAGCCGGTGGTGGTGATCGGCCATGAGAAAGGCTCTGACACCAAATCGCGGATTGAGCGCAACTTCGGCATGGCCCGCCCCGAGGGCTACCGCAAGGCGATCCGCCTGATGGAGATGGCCGGCCGCTTCAAGCTGCCGGTGATCACTTTGGTCGACACGGCCGGCGCCTATCCCGGCAAAGGCGCCGAGGAACGCGGCCAGTCGGAAGCAATTGCGCGTTCGACCGAGATGTGCCTGAAGATCGGCGTGCCGCTGATCTCGGTCATCATCGGTGAAGGCGGCTCCGGCGGTGCGGTGGCCTTTGCCTCGGCCAACCGGGTGGCGATGCTGGAGCATTCGGTTTACTCGGTGATCAGCCCTGAAGGCTGCGCCTCGATCCTGTGGAAGGATGCCGAGAAGATGCGCGAAGCGGCAGAAGCGCTGCGTTTGACTGCACAGGACCTGCAGAAGCTGGGTGTCAATGACCAGATCATCCCGGAACCGCTGGGCGGCGCGCATCGTGATGCCAAGGCGGCAATGGCGTCGGTCAGCGGCGCGATCCAGGAAATGCTGGACGAGCTGAAGGGTAAAACCGCAGACGAGCTGATCAAGGACAGGCGCCAGAAGTTCCTGGACATCGGCTCCAAAGGGCTGGCGGCCTAAGGCAGCTTACCTGCGCGGATCCGGGTGATAACGCCGTCCCGGTCCGCCTGCACTTTGTCACTGAAGCCGGTCATCGCATGGCCGGCTTTGTTGTATCTGGCGCTCCACAGGGCGATATCTGCCAGTACCGGCGCCAGATCCCGGCCCTTTGGCGTGAGTGTGTAAATGTAGCTGCGGCCGTTCTGCGGATCCTTGCTTTTGCTCAGGATCCCCGCCTCTTCCAGCTGCTTCATCCGCTGCGCCAGGATGTTGGTTGAGATCCCCTCCCCACCGTTCAGCAGCTCGCCATAGGTGCGCGCGCCTTTGACCGCCATGTCGCGGATCACCAAAAGGCTCCAGCGGTCGCCGAAGATATCAAGGGCATAGGCCACCGGGCAGCCGGACCCGTATTTGCTGTGCTTATCAGTCATGAACTCTTGGTAGTTTTTATACTTGCAAAACGCAAGCCATCATGCGAACCCTTATTAACTTGCAAAGCGCAAGCTATTAGACCGGAACCAACATGACCCACAATCAAAACAACGCGGCCTTCCGCGACCGATCCCGGCTGTCCCGCCGCCAGCTGCTTGCAGCCTCAGCCGGGGCGATGCTGCTGCCTTCACTTGCCAAAACACAGGAAACTGCCATGACCCCGAAAGCCTTTGTCTATACCGAAGTCGCCATCTCGGTCCCGTTCGACCAGGTGCCGCTGCAAAAAATCAACGCCTCTATCCGGCAGCAGCCAGGGTTTCTGAACAAGACCTGGCTGTCCGGCCATGGCAATAACTCCATTGGCGGCTTTTATGCCTTTGACAGCATTGAAAACGCCCGCAGCTTTGTGACTGGCTATTTCCCGAGCGAGCCGCGCAGTTTTGGCGTCGCCCACAACACGCGGGTGTTTGACGCCGAGGCCACCGCCACGGCCAGCCGCGATATGGGTGCGGCGCATTACAACAGCGGGGCTGCGGCTCCAGGGGCGTTTGTGTACACCGAACTGCAACTGTCGGTGCCGTTTGAAGAAGCCCCCTGGCAAGCGCGCAACGCGGCGCTGAAAATGCTGCCGGGTCTGCAGAACAAGGTTTGGCTGAGCGGGCTGCAGACCCGGACCCTGGGCGGGTTCGACGCCTTTGACACGCTGGACACTGCATTGGATTTTGCGCTGAACCTGTTCCCGGAAACTGCGGCAGAACTGGGCTGCGCCTTTTACACGCGGGTCTTTGATGCCTCGGTCACCCAGGCGGCCAGCCGGGCAATGAACTCACCCTACTACACCGGCAGCGGGGCCTGATCAGGCGCACCGGATCAAAAGGGCGCAGGCGGCGGAACCCCTCCCGCACCCGCGCACCGCCGGCTGACGCCGCCGCCGCTGGCGGCCTTGGGCCCGGCCCGGTGCCATGGCACCGGGCCGGCCCAACTGCAAGGGTCTGCCTGACAGGCAGGCCTGCGCAGGCGGGAGCCGCCCGCCGGGAGCCATCTGCACAGGTCAGCGCTGTTCAAATCCGCAGATCGCTCACCGGCAAATGACTGGACGACTTCAGCTCCCTCAAGGACAGGCTGGACTTAATCCCCGACACCCCCGGCAGCCGGCGCAGCACGGCTTCAACGAAGCGGCTGTAATCATCCAGGTCGCGCGCCACCACCTGCAGCAGAAAATCCGCGTCCCCGGTGGTATTGTGGCAGGCCAGCACATTCGGGCTGGCCTTGATGGCGCGCTGGAAGTCTGCTGTCGTGGCCGCGTCATGCTCGGTGCAGGTAAGCTGGACAAAGGCCATCACTCCGAACCCTAGCGCCCGGCGGTTCAGGACCGCCTGGTACCCCTCGATCACGCCGGTCTCGCTCAGCCGTTTCAACCGCCGCCAGCAGGGCGTTTCACTGAGCGACAGCCGTTCCGCCAGCTTGGCATTGGACAGCCTGCCATCGCGCTGAAGACAATCCAGGATACGGGCATCTATCTTGTCAATCTGCTCCACAGCGAAAGACTCCTGCTCAATAGTGGCATTTCCGGAAAGACTACGCCGGACTTTTCCAAAACTGTAGAGGCATCAGAAATGCCCTCCCCGGCAGCTGCCTGCTAAAAAGCCTTATCTCTTGCAAACGTCAAAGGAACCTGTCCCGATGAAAGCTGTGCTCTATGAACGCTTTGGTGAAGCACCTGAAGTGGTTTCACTGCCGGATCCGTCTCCGGCGCCCCACGGCGTGGTGATCAAGGTTGAGGCAACCGGCGTGTGCCGCAGCGACTGGCACGGCTGGATGGGGCATGATGCGGATATCACCCTGCCGCATGTGCCGGGCCACGAGCTGGCAGGCACGGTTGCCGCGGTTGGCAAAGATGTCAGCAAATGGCGGCGCGGCGACCGGGTCACGGTGCCGTTCGTTGGCGGCTGCGGCAGCTGCCCGGAGTGCCACGCCGGCCACCAGCAGGTCTGCCACAGCCAGTTCCAGCCCGGCTTTACCCATTGGGGATCTTTTGCCGAATATGTATCCATCCATCATGCGGATTTGAACCTGGTAGCGCTGCCGGCAACCATGGGGTTTGCCACTGCCGCCAGCCTTGGCTGCCGCTTTGCCACATCCTTCCGCGCGGTGGCGGATCAAGGCCGGGTTTCAGGCGGGCAATGGGTGGCGGTGCATGGCTGCGGCGGCGTTGGGCTGTCCGCGGTGATGATCGCCACCGCACTTGGCGCCAATGTGATCGCTGTCGATATATCCGGGGAGAAGCTGGCGCTGGCCCGCAGCCTGGGCGCGGTTGCCGGGGTCGATGCCAGCACCGTCGCAGATGCGGCGGAGGCGGTGCGGGAGATCTCCCGCGGCGGGGTGCATGTGTCGCTGGACGCTCTGGGGCACCCGGACACCTGCTTCAATTCGGTCAATTGCCTGCGCAAGCGCGGCAAGCATGTGCAGGTGGGGCTGATGCTGGCGGATCACAGCACGCCGCAAGTTCCGATGGCGCGGGTGATCGCGGATGAACTGGAGATCCTTGGCAGCCACGGCATGCAGGCCCATCGCTATGGTGCAATGCTGGACATGGTGCAATCCGGCAAGCTGGCACCCGGCCGGCTGGTCGGCCAGGAAATCAGCTTGGAGCAATCGGTGGCTTCACTGATGGAAATGGACCGGTTCCAATCCGTAGGCGCCACCGTAATCACCCGGTTCTGAGGCGGCTGGGCGAGGTTTGCACAGCCTCAATGCAAAGCGGATGAAGTGGATGGCTCCTGCTCCACCGGCGTCGTGACGCGCCAGAATGCAGTTGTCATGAACTGCTAGGAAAGGAGCCATCCAATGACAGTTAAAACCGTAGGTCTCGATCTGGCCAAGGAGGTTTTTCAAGTTCATGGTATTTCCGAGACGGGCCGCAAGGTTTTCAACCGCAAGATAAGGTTTTCAACCGCAAGAAAAAGCACGCCAAACTACTGGCATTTTTTGAGAGCTTGCCGTTATGCATAGCCGGCATGGAGGCCTGCGGCTCGGCTCATCATTGGGCCGTCAACTTCGCAAGCGGGGGCACGAAGTCCGTTTGATGCCAGCGATTTACGTCAAGCCATATGTGAAGCGTGGAAAGACGGACGCAGTCAATGCGGAGGCAATCTGCGAAGCTGTGCGCCGCCCGGCGATGAGATTTTCCGGGATAAAGACTGAGGACCAGCAGGCCCTGTTGGCAGTCCACCGCACTCGCGACCTTGTTGTCCGTCAGAGAACCCAGGCCGCGAACATGATCCGCGGCTTGCGTCCGTTGCCATGGCGAACAAGGCGGCTTGTGCAATCTGGATAATGCTGACGCGACTGGAAGACTACCGGTAGCCGGTCGCTTGACCGGACAACCTGCCAGAGATGCAAGGCAAATGACGTGATGATGCGGAATCAAGTCAACCAAGAGCCAGGAAACTCCGGGAATGTCCGTGGCACAATGAGGCCGTAGAGCCGATTGGAACCTCGCTTGCGGAAATCATCAGGGCCAGTGGCAGACCGCCACGAAAACAGGCCGGACAGACGACTGTACTGACCAAAACGCCGCTGAAACCACCCAAAAATGTCTTGCAATGCAGGAGCCACCCACAGAGGACATTCAGAACTTGGCAACTTCGGTTCACACAGACCCTCCCGTGCCCGCGCGGCACCGGCTTTGCCAGTGCCGCTGGCAGCCTTGGGCGTGGCCCGGCGCCATGGCGCCGGGCCACGCCCAACTGTGAGGGCAATATCCAAATTGACCCGAACAGGCGGGAGTGCCTCCGCCCCCGTACATGGCAGCAGGATTGGGATACAGAGCTACCCGGCCAGGAGCCGCAGACCCTGGGTCACGTCAGAGCGCACTGCCAAACGCAAGCCCGGTTCATCCCCGGCCTTCAGCGCCGCGATGATCAGGCGGTGGTTTTGCGGCGGATCGGTGCGGCGCAACCGGCCGTAAAGTGCCCGCATGGTGGGGCCCAGCTGCAGCCAGACGGTCTCGGCCATTGCCAGCATGGCCGGCGCCTGGGCGCGCAGATACAGGGTGCGGTGGAACTCCAGATTGGTACGGATATAGCCGACCGCGTCACGCTTGGTGACCATTTCGGCCACCGTTCCATTGATCATCTGCAGCCGGTCGATCAGGGCCATATGCGCGCGCGGCAAGGCACGGCTGGACAGCTCCACCTCCAGCAGCGCGCGCAGGGCCGCCAGTTCTTCAATCCGTTCATTTGTCAGTTCTGGCGTTGATACCCGCCCCGAAGAGGACAGGAACAGCGCGCCCTCGGCGGCCAGCCGCCGCACAGCCTCGCGCGCAGGCGTCATCGAGACGCCGAACTCGCGGCCGATACCGCGCAGCGTCAGCGCGGCACCGGGGGTGATTTCACCATGCATGATACGGGTGCGCAAAGCGCGGTAGACGCGGTCGTGGGCCGGGGCGGCAGCGTCCTGGGGAGAGCGGGCAGTCAGGTTCATCCCCTCAAGTGATCACAAATTGCGCCGCGGTCAAGCGGACAGATCCGCGCGTGTGATCACGGCCAGCGGAAACAGGCGCAGATCACGGCCCCCAGGTCCGGGGCAGCAGGTCAGGGGCGGCCAGGCATCCCTGCCAGGCTGAACCCGGTGCGCAGCCGTTGCAGCGCACTGCCGGGCCCGGCCCCGGCACCATAGGGAAAGGCGCCCGCTGCCTGATCCAGTGTCAGCCCTGCGGCCTGCAGCTGGGCGCAGGCGCTGCCAGCCTCTTCAAAGCGGCCAAGCGTGGCCAATCCCGCGCAGCGCACCGCCTGGGCCAGCTGCGCCTGGGGGTCCAGCGCCAGCGCCGCACTGGCAGTGTCAACGGCAGCCGCCTCTTGCCCCGCATCAAACAGCATCGACGCGCGCAGGCTGTGATAAAGCGCAGATGGCACCGGGTTGAGCCGCAAAGCAGTGGCATAGGCGGCCTCGGCGGCGGCACCCTGCCCCTCCACCTGCAAGAGCCAGGCCCGCAGCAGATGGCCATCTGCATCGTTCGGGAAAGAGCGCTCCAACGCCTGCGCATGGGTCAAGGCGGCGTCCGGCGCACCGCTGAACTGCGCTGCAAGGGCGCGGATGCGCAAGGTTCCGGGTGTTTCGGGCAGCCCCTCGAGCAGCCGCGCAGCCGATGCCGCGCGCTGCGGCAGGCCGGCCAGCGGGCCGGTCAGAATATCCAGGTCAAGCTCTGCCTGCAGCACAAGTGCCTCTGCCAGCCCAGGGGCGAGTTGCAAGGTCTGATGCACCGCTTGCCTGGCCTCTTGCTGCCGTCCAGCCGCCAACTCGCTGCGTGCCGCTAGCAGCTGCATCAGCGCCTGATCCGGAACCGGCGCCGCCGCAACCCTGCCCACTGGCAGACTGAAGGCGCCGAGAATGTCTGCCGCCACCGCAGGTGCCAGCCCGGACAGGCTGGATTGCGGGCGGGGCGGCAGGGCTGCCTGTCCGGACGGGCTGCGGATATCCAGCCGGATCCCCTGTAACGGAGCAGCAGGCAAGTGGCCGCTGACCAGGAACTCTGTTCCCAGCAGTTTCGCCGCCTGGTCCGGCGGCAGTCCGGCCGCCGCCCTGCTGCTGGCCGGGGCCACCACTGCCAGGCCGGGAACCGCGGCAAGCGCGCGGATCACCTCGCCGGTGAGCGCCTGCGCCAGTTCAGGAGATGCCGAGGCCGCCGTAAAGGGCATCACCGCAACCAGCGGCCGCGTCTGCTCCGCCCCGCTGGCCGCCTGCCCCGCCCCTTGCAGACCCGGCATGCCCGCGGCCCACCAGCCGCCGCCCGCCGCAGCCAGGACCGTAAACGCAGCCAGTGCCAGCCACACAGGCCGCCCTGCCCGCCAGCGCGGTGGCGAAGCTGCCTGGACCGCTTCCTTTGGTGCCGCCACCGGGTGCAGACTGGGCAGCGAGGTCAGCTCGTCGCCGAGCACATAGACCTGCACTGGCTCGGGAATGTTCTTGACCTCATGCAGACCCAGGTCCTCGAACGCATAAGGAATACGGCCCCGCACCTGGCCATATGCTTCGGCCGACAGGGCCACCCCGCCAAGCGGTGCCAAAGCCTCAAGCCGGGCGGCGATATTGACATCGTCGCCATAGATATCGCCCTGGGCAATCAGCACTTCACCCAGAGTGATACCGATCCGAAGCTGCAGATGCCGGTTGCGGGCGGCGGCGGCCTGGATCCCGGCTGCCGCCTCTACCGCCGAGATCACGCTGGGAAAAACCGCCAGCACCCCGTCGCCCATCAGCTTGATGATCCGGCCCTCATGGCTGCGGATCGCCGGGGCAATCAAGCTTTGCTGCTGCGCCAGAACCTGGTTCAGCGTTCCGGCCTCATCTTCGGCCATCAAGCGGCTGAAGCCGGAGACATCCAGCACAAAAATGGCGGCAAGGCGTCGTTGCGGTTTGTCTGACACGGGCAAGCCTCAAGAACCGGGGAAACTGGAAACAGGTACCTGCCAAGAGGTTAGCCCGCGCATCCGCAGGGTCAAAGCCTTGCCGCTATTCGCCGAACCGGTACCGGTGCAGGCCGGCGCCGTTTTCGCGCAGCCAGCCGCGCGGCGGCTCGTATTGGCCATAGAGGCGTTCCACCACCGCCCAGAAGGCAGACGAATGGTTCATCTCCTGCAAATGCGCCACCTCGTGGGCGGCGACATAACGCAGCACTGCGGGCGGCGCCAGGATCAGCCGCCAGGAATACATCAGCCCGCCATCGGCGGTGCAAGACCCCCAGCGCGACCGGGTATCGCGCAAGGTCAGGCGGCTGTAGCCCTTGCCCAGCCGGGCGGCATAGAAATCCGACGCCTCGGCCAGCCGGTTGCGCGCCAGCTCCTTCAGGTAACGCTGCAAGACCCGCCCCGGACTGTCCCCCGGCACCGCAATACGGCCCGCATCCAGCTGGATGCGCCGCCCTGGCGCGCGCTCAACCACCCGGTTCTGGCCATCAACCGGCAACACCGTGCCAAACCCCGCTTCCACCGCCTCGGGATGCTTTTCCAGATGCGACCGGATCCAATCCGCCTTTTCCTCGGCAAAGGCCAGTGCCGCCCGTTCCGGCAGGCTTTTGGGCAAGGTCAGTGTCACCCGCCCGTCCAGCGAGGAAATCCGCAGGCTGATCCGCCGCGCCCGCGCCGACCGCCGCAGCGTCAGCGGCACCGGCGGGTTTCCGGGCAGGTGGTGTTCGGCCATAGGCGCCCCTTTCCAGGCTTTGGCTTTGACAGTCCCCCCCTCATATGGCAAGGCACCTGAATCGTCGATACGACTCACCAGTTAATCAAGGGGATCCACATGCCCAAGGAAGAATGGGGTGTAAAGCGCATCTGCCCCACCACTGGCAAGCGCTTTTATGACCTGAACAAGAACCCGATCGTCAGCCCCTACACGGGCGAGGCCGTCGCGTTGGACACCGGCAAAACCCGGATGATCGAGGCTGATGCCGAAGATGCGGCAACCCTGAAGGCCAAAGAGAACCTCGAAGGCGATAGCCCGGTTCTGGAAGATGATGATGACGTCGATGTTGATCTGGGCGATGATGTCCTGGACGATGACGATGACGAGGACAACGTTCCGCTGGACGAGATTGCCGACATGTCGACCCCCGAGGACGATTCCTAAGGCATTTCCAGCTGCCCGGGGAAGCGCCTCGCCTTCCCCGGGCAGCCCTCCGGCAATGCCGGAAAAAAGTTTGGAACCCGGCGCATTTTACGCTTGCAGCCTGCGCCGCCGTCCCTTAAATGACGCTCACACCGCAAGACGGACCGCACCGGAGACGGAACGGACACTGGAAAGCGGACAGGTTTGGGGCCTTAGCTCAGCTGGGAGAGCGCCTGCATGGCATGCAGGAGGTCAGGAGTTCGATCCTCCTAGGCTCCACCAAATCTTCATTGAAAAGCACCAGATAGTTTTGCCTTTCTCGTCAGAGAAGTTGCCTCTCCCCCGAGGATCAGCGTCGATAGCGGTATTTCTGTGTACTGTGACCGAGGGTCCACAACGCGGGACAAAGTGAATTTTCGCTGCAAACTGCCTCGATGACGGGAAACTGCACTTTTGTCTACGGCAACCCACTAGAAGAGCAGGAAACGGATGTTCGCTGCATTGAGCAGTAACGGCAGCTTCGACTAACCGCGCTGCAGCGTTGTTAGCTTTCAGCAAACCGCAGAAATCCGAGCGGCAGTCAGTGGGTAATCTCAGATAAGCACAACTGCGGTGCCCACAGAAATCAGAACGAAAACGCAAAAGCTCCAAAAAAGCAGCATTTTCGATCTGCGTGAGACGAGCGGCTTGTTCAGAGGCAACAGCGGACGTCGTTCCATTTTCCTTCTACCTTGTTTCAGCATTAGCCACGCCCTTCGTCGGGCCTTTTGATCCGGAGTGAACGACGATACCACCCAAAGTGATAAAGGCTATCGCGGCGAAGACTTCCCAGCCTGGTTGGCCTAAGCCAAGTACAAGCATGAGCATGGTGGAGAAAACGGGGGCTGAGTATCCCAGGACACCAAGCAGAGCAGCGTGACCTTGGCGCATTCCCAGATCCCAGAGAAAGAACGCACCTCCGGCAGGGCCCAAACCCAGCGCGGTGATGACCCAAACATCCGAGGCGGTCAGCGTCGGCAGGTTCGCACCCTTTGTAATCCACCAAAGGCCGCAAATCAGAGACGACGCAAAGCAGATTGTCGTCATAGCAGAGATAGCGTCTGACTGATCATGGCGGCGCAGGTTTGAGAACAGCGCCCAGAGAATTGCTCCAACAAAGGCAAGACCGTACCCGAAGGTCTCAGACAGCTGGAGCGCAAACCCATCTTTGCCGATCAGGACCAGCACACCGGCAAAGCCAAGCGCGGCTCCAAGGTAACCCGGGAACCCGCTGCGCAGCTGGAAGAACAAGTTGCCAAGAATGATCAGGCAAGCTGGCCAGAGGTAGTTGATCAGCGATACCGGGATGGGATCTGCGTGATGGAAAGCTTCCAGATATGACAAGTGGTAAGCTGTCAAAAGCCCGGCAAACAGGATGGTGCGCCGGTCCAGCAGACGCACTGGCTTCCGGCCTGTTGCAGCACAAATTGCAAGCCCCATGCCCGCCGCGATCGCAAAACAGAACGTCAGGACCAGATAGGGCGGCAGGGAGGCTGAAAAGGCTCCAAGAACCCCCAATGTGCCCCAGGACAGAATGGCCAAAGCACCCAGTCCTGTGTGCCGGGCTGACATCAGAAGACTTCGCTTCCCAAAACCGCATCATGCGAGGGTTGCAGCAGGATAGTCTCGCCAGCCTCGTTCGGGACTCCCATGACCAGAACTTCAGATTTGAAACCGGCAATGTTGCGTGGCGGCATGTTCACCACGCAAACGACGGGCCGTCCAAGCAGCTCTTCTTCGGAGTAGTTTTTGATCTGAGCGCTGGACCAGCGCCGGCCTAGCTCACCAAAATCAACGCGGACCTTGTAGGAGGGGTTGCGCGCGCGGGTGAAATCCTTGACCTCGACGATCTTGCCCAGGCGCATTTCCACCTTGGCGAAGTCGTCATAGACGATCTCTGCTTTGTTCATGTCATTGTTCCTTACGACAGTGCGGCCAGAATGGCGGCTTCCGACCCTACAGTATCGGCGGTACCGCCGAGGTCGCGGGTTTTAGTGTCGGCGCGCTCCAGCGAGGATTCGATTGCGCGTTCGATTTCTGCGGCAGCCCCGGGCTCGCCCAGATGCTCCAGCATCATGGCAGCGGTCCAGACAGCAGCAACCGGGTTGGCGACGCCTTTGCCTGCGATATCAGGCGCCGAGCCATGGACCGGTTCAAACATCGAGGGATACTTGCCCTCCGGGTTGATGTTGGCCGAGGGCGCGATACCGATTGAGCCAGCAACCGCGGGTCCCAGGTCGGACAGGATGTCGCCAAAGAGGTTCGAGGCCACAACCACGTCAAACCAATCCGGATGCAGGACAAAATTCGCGGTCATGATGTCGATATGGAACTGGGCCGTACCGATACCCGGATGACGCTCGGCGGCGGCGGCAAAACGCTCGTCCCAGAACGGCATGGTGTGAATGATGCCATTCGACTTGGTGGCCGAAGACACATGTTTGCGCTTGCGGGTTTTGGCCACGTTGAACGCATAGTCCATGATCCGGTCCGTGCCGCGTCGGGTCAGGATGCTTTCCTGAATGGCGGCCTCGTGTTCCGTGCCTTGATAGACGCGCCCGCCGATCTCGGAGTATTCCCCTTCGACGTTTTCGCGCACGATGATCATGTCAATGTCATCAGCGCCACGCCCTGCCAAGGGCGAGTTAATGCCCTTCAACAGGCGCACGGGACGGACATTGGCATACTGATCCAATTCGCGGCGCAGCGGGATCAGCAGACCCCAAAGCGACACGTGATCTGGAACGCCGGGGAAGCCGACAGCCCCCAGATAGATGCTGTCAAACGCCTTCATCTGCTCGATGCCGTCTTCGGGCATCATACGGCCCGTGTCGTGATAGCGTTCGCAGGACCAGTCAAATTCGGTCCAGTCCACAGTGAAGTTGTGCTTTTGCGCCACAAGGTCAATGACGCGCTGACCGACCGGCAGAACCTCTTTGCCGATCCCGTCTCCGGGGATGGCTGCGATACGATATGTTTTTGTCATAGCCGGGATTCCTTACGCGATGCCGCCGATATGCAGGGTTTTGACTTCCAGGTATTCATCGATACCCTGACGCGCACCTTCACGGCCCAGACCGCTTTCCTTGATGCCGCCGAAGGGCGCGACTTCAGTGGCGAAGCCGCCCACATTGATACCGATCATGCCAGTTTCCAGCTCTTCGCTGACACGGAATGTGCGGGTCAGATCGTTGGTGTAGAAATAGGCTGCCAGCCCGTAAGGCGTGGCATTGGCCGCTGCAAGCGCTTCCTCCTCGGATTCGAACTTGAAGAGCGGCGCGACGGGGCCAAAGGTCTCTTCGTCCGCCACGATCATATCGGTGGTCACACCGGTGACAACCGCCGGTCTGATGAAGCGCTTGCTGCTGTCATCCTGGGTGCCGCCAACAATGACGGTTCCACCCTTGGCAGTGGCATCGTCCAGATGTGACTTGATCTTGGCAATGGCAGCGTCGTTGATCATGGGACCAATTTCCACACCGTCTTCAAACCCGTCGCCCAACTTCATGTTTCCAACAACGGCTGCCAGCTTCTCAGCGAAGGCATCATAGACACCGGCCTGAACAAAGATGCGGTTGGCGCAGACGCAAGTTTGCCCCGCATTGCGGAACTTCGAGGCCATGACACCTTCGACAGCAAGATCCAGATCGGCATCGTCGAAGATGATGAAAGGAGCGTTGCCGCCCAGCTCCAGGCTGAGGCGTTTCATGGTGCCCGCGCATTGCTCCATAAGCAGTTTGCCCACACGGGTGGAGCCGGTGAAAGACAGCTTGCGCACCGCAGGGCTGCCGGTCAGTGCTCCACCGACACCAGCAGGGTCCCCTGTGACAATGTTGACCGCCCCGGACGGAAAGCCCGCGCGTTCCGCCAGCACGCCGAGTGCGAGGGCAGTGAATGGCGTGAACTCCGAAGGTTTGATGACAACCGGGCAGCCTGCAGCCAGCGCCGGAGCGATTTTCCGGGTGATCATCGCCGCTGGGAAATTCCAAGGCGTGATGATGGCGCAGACGCCGACGGGCTGTTTCTGCACAATGATGCGGCGGTCCTGAACCGGGCTGGGGATGGTTTCGCCATAGACGCGCTTACCCTCCTCGGCGAACCATTTCACGAAAGACGCGGCATAGGCGATTTCGCCTTTGGCTTCTGCGAAAGGTTTGCCCTGCTCCAGGGTCATGAGCGTAGCCAGGTCATCCTGAGATTCCATAATCAGGTCGAACCACTTCTCCAGCAGCGCGCCACGATGTGCTGCAGTGGTTTTGCGGAAGGTCGCAAAGCAAGCCTCGGCGGCGGCAATTGCGCGATCCGTTTCGTCGGAACCGCAGTTCGGCACAGTGCCGACAACAGAAAGTGTTGAGGGGTTGTCGACTTCGATCGTCGCGCCGTTGTCGGCGTTGATCCATTCGCCCGCCACCAGGTTTTGCTGACGAAACAGAGAGATATCTTGAAGGTTCATAATTTCCAACTCCAGCAGTTAGGAAAATCCTATCGGGTTTGCGCGAGGGGAAATCTTGAATTTGCCAGTCCGGTAGCATCCTGTGCCGCGATTGGCCCGGCTTCAACATTTTGTGCCGCACCTTAGTCGCGGTCGACCAGATCCTGGATCGGCACGCTGTGCTTTTCTACAACCGGCTTAATCACGATATAGGAGAAATACTTATCGATGCCGAGGTTCCGCTCCAGAAGATCCTCCATGATCTCCTGATACTGGGACACACCGCGCGCGACAAACTTCAACAAGTAGTCGTACCCGCCGCTTAGCAAGTAGCAATCCACCACATTGTCATGCTTTCGGATTTCGTTTTCGAACCGCACGAAGTCCTTGCGGCGGTGGTCTGCAAGTGTGACTTCGGTGAAAACCGTTACGTGTTCAGCCAGTTTCTTGAGGTTGATAACGGCCCGGTAATTCTGGATGTAGCCCGCTTTCTCAAGCCGCTTTACCCTTTGCAGGCAGGGGCTGGGGGACAAACCCACAGCCTCCGCCAGATTCACGTTGGTTATGTTGCCCTGCGTCTGCAGGGTGGAAAGAATATTGATGTCGATCCGGTCGAGCTTCGGCGTCCCCACCATATTCTTTCCTCCCGTTGCTTAGCTCGCCAACTCTGCCTGATGGGCCTTTGCCATGTCCATCATGCTGTTGAATTGGAAGTCATATTTCGGCATTTCGCCAGGGTTCATGGTGGCGCCAAAGCCCGACTTGTCGTGGCGGCGGTAGATCCAGCAATTTGACAGCCCGTATTTGTTGGCCGGTGCGTGGTCGTGGAACATGCTTTCAGCGGTGTGCAGAATTTCATGCTTCTGAATGCCCTGACGCGCCATCATTTCGATCATGTAGTCGAAGTTACGGTCGAACGGCTTATAGCTGCCCACATCCTCGGCGGTGTAGACGCCGTCGAAATGCACACCAAGGCGGGTGTTGGCGCCCGAGAAGGTGAGGTTGTCAGTGTTGGTCAGCACCACCAGTTTGAAGTGTTTCTTCAGGTAGGTCAGCGCCTCGATTGTGTCGTCGAACGCGGGCCAGTGACGTGCGGAACGGCCATAGGCTTCGCATTCCTCCCAGGTTACCTCAACGTTCCATTCCTCAGCCAGGCGGCGGTACACTACGGGCAGCAGCTCGTAGTATTTCTTCGACGGCGTATAGCGCTGCGTTGTGCTTTCGTAAAAGGCATGCGCTTCAAGAATGTCGTCGCGCGACAGGCTGCGGCTCACCCGGTCTGTCAGGGGTTTCAACCCGGTGACCATGCCGGTTTCCCAGTCGAGCAAGGTGCCATAGACGTCAAAGGTCAGTGCTTTGAAATCACTCAGTTTCATGTCTTATCCTTTCAGATCCAGAAGGGTGTTCAGGGTCGCACGGAGACGGGTTATCAGCAGATCCACCTCAGTCTCAGTGATGCAGATGGGCGGGGCAAGGCCGATCACGTCATCCGCAAATGCGCGGAAAATGACGCCGTTCTCGTACCCGGCTTTGGCGAGGCGGGCGGCAACGTTCATTTCCTTGGCAGGTTTCGCCTTGGTGGATTTGTCAGTTACGATTTCCACAGCTGCCAGCAGTCCCTTGGCCCGGACATCACCCACCAGCGGATGGTCCAGCAGGGTTTTCAGCTGTGCCTCGAAGTAGGCGCCAACCTTCTTCGAGTTTTCGATCATACCGCCCTCGTAAAGCTTGATGACCTCGAGAGCGACAGCTGCGCTGACAGGATGCCCCGAATAGGTGAAACCATGCCCAAACGGCACGCCTTCCGGCGCGGCATCAGCAATGGTCTGATAGATACCATCCGAAACAAACACCGCACCCATAGGCGCATAGCCCGAGGTCAGGCCTTTGGCGGTTGTCAGGAAATCAGGCGTCAGCCCTTCGTGCTCGCAGCCAAACATCGGCCCGGTCCGGCCAAAGCCTGTGATGACCTCATCCACAATGAACAGGATGCCCAGTTCGCGGCAGGTGTCCTGCATCGCTTTGGCATACCCTTCCGGCGGTACGATCACACCACCTGAACCCTGGACCAGTTCCATGATGAACGCAGCAGTGTTTTCAGCGCCAAGCTCTGCAACCTTGGCTTTCAGGTTGGCGACGCCCTGCGCGATGATTTCCTCATCTGAGATTGCTTCGTTGCGATACGGATAGGGCGATGCAATGTGGTGCTGCCATTGCATCGGCAGATCGAACTTGTCGTGAAAGACCGGCAGAGCAGTCAGTCCAGCACCGTTCGAACTGGAGCCGTGGTAGCCCTTCTCCAGTGCAATGAAGTGCTTCTTGGAGCTTTCGCCGCGGGCGTTGAAGTAGTAGCGCACCATGCGGATCACGGTATCCACCGCATCCGAACCGCCCAGGGTGAAGAACACATGGTCCAGATCGCCAGGAGACAACTCGGCGAGCTTGGCCGCCAATTCAATTGCCGGCTCGCTGCCAAAGTGGAAATACCCAGTTGCATAGGGCAAGCGCTGCATTTGCTCAGTGGCAGCGGCAACTACATTCTCGTGGCCGTATCCTGCGTTGACGCACCACAGACCTGCAAAGCCGTCGAGCAGTTCATTGCCCTCGGTGTCAGTCAGGAAGACACCCTTCCCCGATTGCATAACAGTAACACCCCGTTTTTCGTGGGCGCGGATTGGAACCACAGGATGGAAATAGTGGGCCCGGTCTTTTTCGATAAGAGAGTTGGATCGCATCGGTTTCTTTCCCGTATGAGCTTTCAATCGAGGGTAAGGGAAACTGCCGGAAGGAAAGTGCGTTTTGCAGCCGGGAACGGCATTTTCGGCCGTCGTTTTTCCTTTGACAGCATTTTATGCTGCACCTACCTGACTGACTTTGCCGGAATTAAAGTGGATCGTGCTCTGAGAAGCCAGTTTTGCAGCATATTCTGAAAGTATGGCGGGTCATCGCGCCATTGGCTTTGGAATGCCATGCCGCGAACGAGGCACATGAATTCATTCATCATGGCTTGCCGTATGTCTGCGCTACAGCCGAACGCCGCGAGTTCGACGTGCCAGACGTCATTGAGCGCCTCGTTGAATTTTTGGGATTCTGCAGCGACATAGGCCAGTTCTGTCTCATTCACGCGGGCTTCGGACAGGTAATCCATGGACACCTGAAAGATTCCGCTTTGGTATCTTTCCCAGATGTATTCGGTCAGGGCTTTCAGGCGGTTCTGGCCAGGTTGCAGTGTCCGGGTGAAACTGCGCAGCAGATCCGCCTCGCGGCAAAGCATCTCAGCATAGGCCGCCTGAATGAGGTCCTTGCGTGATGGGAAATGGTGCAGCATCGCTCCCCGCGACACGTTGGCCTGGCGGGCGATGTCTTGTGTTGACGTATGCGCCAGTCCCCGATCAACGATCAGGAACTGTGCTGCTTCCAATATCCGGGCCTGGGTCGCCGCGGATCTTTCGGCCTGTGTGCGCCGTGGCTTGCTGGATGCCGTCATGTCTTAGCCTGCCAGATAGGCTGGAAGCCAAAGCGCAATTTGCGGAAAGACGACCATCAGCAGTACGGCGAAACACATCAAAAGGAAGAAAGGTATCGCATAGACCGCCACCTTGTGGATCGGAACACCGGAGAAGCCCTGAATGACAAACAGATTAAATCCAACAGGCGGTGTCATCTGGCCCAGCTCGATCATGATAACCAGAAAAATACCGTACCAGATCGGGTCGAACCCAGCGGCGACGACGACAGGCAAAGTGATCGGCAGGCTCATCACGATGATCGAAATGCCATCCAGGAAAAACCCGAGCAAAATGTAGAAGATCGCCAGAGAAGCAATCAGCACATAAGGGGACAGGTTCAGAGCATCGATCGCTACGGCGATATTGCGCGGGATGTGCATGTAGCCGATGGCGGACGACAGAAAGGCTGCGCACATCAGGATTGAACAGACCATGCAGGAGGTTTTGAGCGCGTTGATCAGCGACTCCGCCAGCATGGCGCGCGACAATTGCCGGCTGAATGCCGCGAAACAGAGCGCGGCAAAGACACCGATGGCTGCTGCTTCGGACGGCGTGGCCCATCCGGTGTAGATTGACCCAATAACCACAAGGATAAGGCCAAAAACCGGAGCAAGGTTGCCCAGAATAGCACTTGGCCGGGCGTCTTCCTTGCTGATTGTGTCCTTGGGTGCAAGTGCTGGTGTAATTGCGCATCTTGCGGCCAGATAGGCCGCATAAAATGCTGCGATCATGAGGCCGGGAACCACACCAGCGATGAAAAGCTTTGCAATTGAAACCTCGGCCAGAACTCCGTAGATGATCAGGACAATGGATGGGGGAATGAGAAGCCCAAGGCTGCCGGCTCCGGCAAGGGAGCCGAGCGCGAGGCTTTGGGAATACCCGCGTTGGTTCAGTTCATTTGTGGTGATCCGGCCGACAGTGGCAGTCGTCGCCGCGCTGGACCCGGAAACGGCGGCAAAGAGAGCTGATCCCAAAACATTGGTATGCAGCAACCCTCCAGGAATTTTTGATACGAGCGGAGAGAGACCTTTGTAGAGCCGTTCGGAAATATCCGTCCGGAACATGATTTCTCCCATCCAGATGAACATTGGAACAGCGGCAAGTTCCCAGGAGGAGGCGCTTCGCACAATGATCCGGCTGGCAATCGCTCCGATCTTGTCAGGCGGGAAACCCATGAAGGCGAACAGCGAAACTGCCGCAGCGGTGGCGAGAGCAAGAAATACCCACATACCAGTCGCCAAAACAGCGAGCATCAGAATGAAAACGGCGAGTGCTGTTGTAACGGGGTCCATGATTAGCCCTCCTGTGTCTTTGGAATGAATGGGCGGATAGCAAGGGCCGATAACTGCAGCACCAGCAGGCAAGCGCCCGCAAAGACAATGGCATCCGGTATCCACAATGGGACTTCGGCCACGCTTTCGCTGACTGCGCCGCGCTTCCAGTTCTTGATCAAGTTGCGCCACAGGAATGTGCAGAAGTAGGCCCCCAGACCAGTTGCGCAGGCAGCCACGATGAATTCGACCGCTTGCTTAATTCTGCGCGGGAGCCTGAGTGTAAGCAAGTTTACCTGGATCATGCCTCCGTCCCGCAGTGTCCAGGACAGCGATAAGAAGGTGATCGACAGAACCGCAAAGCCAATGAACTCATCCAGGACGTGGGTCGAGGTATCGAACAAAGTCCTCATGACGGTTTCCAGGAGGATGTGTGAAACGGCGTATATGAGAATGGCAGCCGCGCAAATCAGGGCGGAATAGGACACAGCATCAATCGCACGCAGAAGAAGTCGCATGGTATTCTCCGGGATCGTCGGTGGCTTCAGGAGACGCCACCGACTTGTGGGGTGTTATTGAGCTTTCGCTGCATTGAAGGCGTCGATCAGGGCTTGCCCCCGGGCGCCGGTGGTCTCCAGCCAATCGTTCAGTGCAGCTTTGCCGGCGGCTTGCAGGGCGGTCCGGTAGGTGTCGTCGTCCGATGTGACCACAGACACTTTGTTTTCAGCCAGCTGACCGTAGGTTGCGGCAAGACGATCCGGGATCGCAGCCCAGTTCTGATCACGGGTTTCGGCGGCTGCCTCGAGGACAGCAACCTGCTGCTCTGCGCTGAGACCATCGAAAGTGCTTTTCGAGATGTGGACGAAATTCAGGGGGATCGCATAGTTGTAGATCTCGGTGAAGGTGGTGAAGTGTTCCCAGAAGCTGCCTGAAACCCCGCCCTCGGCAGATGTCAGGACCGCATCAATTGCGCCGGTCGAGATCGAAGGAACAACGTCGGCCCAGGACAAGCGAACCGCGGCTGCGCCCAGTTCGTTCAGAGCAGTGGTGCCGTTTTTGTCATAGGTGCGGATTTTCAGTCCCGCCAATGCATCGGTCGAGTTCTTCGCATCAGTGGCCCAGATGCCTGACGGCGGCCAGGGAGAGGCGTAGAGCAGGATCTGGTCGTTTTCTTCAAAGACCTTTTTGAACTCGGGTTCAGCCACCTTGTAGAGCAATTCGGCCTCTTCCACTGTGGTCACGTAGAAAGGCAGCGAAGAGATCAGGAACAGCGGATCAATGCCGCCAAGCGCGCCGCCGTAGGTGTCGGCGATTTCCAGGGCTCCCTCGCCGACGGCGTCAAAGTGATCAGCCGACTTGTAGCCCAAGGCACCGCCGTAATGGACTACGACCTCGACGGACCCGCCGGTCTTTTCGGCGACCAATGAGGCAAAGCGCGCATCGCCAACCCCATGGATAGAAGTGGCCGAATACTCGTTGGAAAGGTTCAGGGTGACATCAGCCGCATTTACTGCGGCGCCGGTGACAGCGAACGAAAGTGCCGCCACGCTTGCGAGAAGCATGTGTTTCATTTGGGTTCTCCTTGTTGGTTTGGTTTTGATTTGGACGTCAGCTGCCCAGTGTCATTGAGGCAATGTCATGGGGCATGTCGGTCAACATCTCGTAGCCGTCATTGGTGATCAGAACGGTGTCCGAGTGGCGGAACCCGCCCTGGCCGCGCCAGTAGATGCCTGGCTCGATGCTGATCACCATGTTCTCCTGCAGGACGTCGTCACTGCCTTCGGCAACCCAGGGGCCTTCGTGACCTCCCATGCCGATCCCATGGCCTGTGCGATGCAGGAGATTGTTCCCAAAGCCCTCAGCGCGAAGAAACTCCATCACCTTGTGGTCGACTTCGTGGCAGCTGACGCCTGGGCGCAAAGCTGCGAAGCCAATCTTTCCGGCTTCGACCATGGTGTTGAAGACCTCAGCATCTTCTTTGCGGGGAGAGGTCACAAAGAAAGTGCGTTCAGTTTCCGCGGAATAGCCGTTCACACGCAGAAAGGAGAGGCCGACGTTGGGGCCCTCAATCAGCGTGTCCGAGGGCTCTGGGAAACGGTGCGGCTGGGCACTGAAGGGTGCGGACCAAATGCCCTGCCAGATGTTTGAAATATAGGGGTCTAGATACCCTTCTTGTTGCGCGATTTCCTCTCGCAACAGGCTGTTTGCCTTGTCCGTGTCCGCGATGCGGCCACCGTGGCAGGCCAAATCCATCGCTAGCTTCAGGCCACGGTCCGAATACTTCGCCGCCTTACGGATGGCAGCAACCTCGTAAGGGCTTTTGACCATGCGGAGCTGTTCGACATAAGGCAGGACCTGAGGCGACCAGCTGGACAGCGCCACCAGCAATTCACCGGTGATCGACATTTCGACGCCAATGTTTTCATCGGCAGGCAACACAGATTGCAGCGCTTCTATGTAGTTGCCGCCGGCCGGTGCGGGGTAGTCGATATATTCGACGATCTGGTGCGGCACAGCGATGGTCGCCATGTTTTCGGCTTCGATCCGGGGTGTCAGAAAGACCGGTTGGTTACCCGGACGGACGATAATGAAGAAAGGCCGTTCAAAGGGTTCGTAGCGGAAACCAGTGAAGTAAAAGATGCTGTCTTTCGTCGAAATCAGAAAGGCGTCCAGGCCTGCCTTCTTGATTTTCTCTTCGAGAGCGGAGAAGCGGGTTTGGTGTTCGAGCATGGTCTTCCTCAACTAACAATCAGGACTGACTGTTTCTTTATTGAGGCCTGTTCTGCCCGGCGTTTTCTGCTCTTCTCGGCCGGGATTCAGCATAGGATGCTTTGGGGGCGGCGGCTGCCAGCATAATCTGTTTTCCCCCGGCGGGCGGAGAAATTGGCAGCTCGTGACCGAACTCTGCCTTAGTCTAAGGCTTAAGTGTAAGTTTGGCTCGTTCGTGCCAAAACTTGTTTCTCCAAAACGATGAAAGCCGGCGGTTAGGCCGGCTTTCAAAAGATATGTTTTGGAATTTCAGTGCTGGTACACTCCGCGGAAGAACTCATGCCAGCGAAGCGACAACCATTGCTCCGATGACGGCGAGGCCAGTTGCAACAAACCCGAAAAGTTCCACCGTGTTCTTGAGGTCTTTGGTCATTTTCGTCTCCTGTGAATGATGTTGGCAAGCTCTGTTGTTGAGCTTGAGATAACTTTTAAGACACTGCTTTTGCTCAATAAACCACCAAGTCATCATCCCCGGTATGCCAGCTGCGCATGCCTTGAGGGAGTGAATTTCGCATCACTCTCCTTTGGCGGCATTTTGTGCTGCTGCGGCGTTGGCAGGAAGCAAATTCTGCTGCAGCTCTCAGTCAGGGGCGATTTGAAGCACTCCTGAACTCAAAAAAGCGTTTGTGGGAATCGCTGCCGTCAATGGCAGAGGCTTAAGGCGGAGAAGACAAACAGGCCGCACCTGCGAAGGTGCGGCCTGTTCTTTCTTCAAAACTCAGTTCCAGCTGCGGAAGAACCGGATTTTGGGATCACCCCAAAAGCAGCTCGGGCAACCAAAGAGCGATCTCCGGAACAAATGTCGTCAGAGCCAGGGTTGGAAGCCACGCGAAGATGATGAAAATCAGCGTCGGCAGCAACATGCTCGAAACTGGCGTCTTGGTGATTTTCGCGCCGAGGTACAGCAAGGGGGCAGTAGGCGGTGTAATGTTCGCCATTCCAAGGTTGACCCCCAGCACAGCGGCAAAATGGATCGGGTCCATTCCGACACCCTGCACAATCGGCAGCAGGATCGGTGTCGACAGCAGCAGGCCAGAAATGTCGTCCATCAGCATACCGATCAGGATCATGACCAGGTTGACCATCAGCAGGATCACAATCGGGTTGTCTGACACAGAGTAGACCAGATCCTTTGCGATGTTCGGGATATCCTCAAAGATCAGGAACTTGCTGACAATCAGCACCATGAAGATCATCACCATGACGACGCCGATGATCACACCTGAATCCGTCAACGCTTCAACCAGAGCCCGCCAAGTCAGGCCGCGGTAGACATAGATTGCCACAGGAATAGCGTAGACGACCGCAACGCCGGCGGCTTCTGTCGGTGTCATGATACCGCCGTAGATGCCCCCCAGAATAATGAGCGGCATCAGCAAAGCCGGAAAGGCCAGAGTCGCCTTTTGCCGGAATGCGATGCCAAATTCCTGCGGGCGCTCCAGCAACTCGATGTCATCATATTTGCGCAGCATGAACTGATTCACAGCGATAAGCAGAGTTATCAGAATAAGCGCAGGGACGACTGTCGACAGAAAGCACTTGAGCACCGATTGCTGCGCCACCCAGCCATAGAGAATATGGTTTCCGCTGGGCGGGATCAGAAGGCCCAAGGGGCTTGCGCACACGATCAGCGCGGCCGATTGCCCTTCGGGGTAATTCGCGCGGCGAAGATGCGGCATCATGATGCTGCCGATACAGGTCAGCGTCGCATTGGCGGCACCGGAAATGGACCCGAAGATCCCGCATGCCAGAACGGTTGCTGCGCTCAACCCGCCTTTCAGGTGGCCGATGAACAGTTCGGCAAGGCTGACAAGCGGAGCCGCGATTTTGCCGCGCTCCATGATTGTCCCGGCAATCATAAAGAGAGGGATCGCCAGCAGAACCAGGGATCGCAGTTTCGTCGAACCCGACGGCAGGTAGCCCGAAACTTCGTGCCCTCCCATGGCCGCAAGGAAAAGAAGAACCGCACCAAATGCCACATAAACGCTAACACCCAGCAGCAGCATGCCGCAGATAATGACCAGACTGCCTGCAATGATCATTGATCAGCCTCCTCTTTCTTGTTCATGTCTCCAGCGTCCATGTCGTCCCCGTAGTCAATTTCGATGCCTCTGATGTGCGCGTAGAGATACGCCGCGGCAAAAGTCGTCATGAAGAAGAAGCCAAGGAAGATTGAGACCCGCCAAGCGAAGTATGGGATCTTCAGGGCCGGGGTGGTTTTCCAGATCGGGTATTTGGCCAGTTCCTCGGCCAGCATCAGATACCCCCAGTAGAGAATGGCTGCGGTCACCACCAATTCAATGGTCAGCACGATCAGTCGGCGCCACCATCGCAGTCTGGGGTTTGTGATAATGATCCCGAGGATGTCTGCATTGATGTGGTGTCCGCGTTCGGAGGCCAAAGCTGATCCAGCAAAGAACCCCCAGAAACAGGCTGTCAGCAGCCATTCCTCATAGGCGAACAGATCACCGTTGAAACCATATCTGATGATCACAACCAGAAAAAACGTGACTGACATCAGAAATCCGCTGAGGATCACGATCCAGCGCATCATCCTCAGGGAGCCCTGAAGAGGCGTTGCGATACCCTTTGGTAATATCTCGGCTATATGCGCCATAGATTTCCCCCTGTATGCATACACTTGGGCCGACCTGTGACGGCCGGCCCTTCTTGTGTTTTCAGTGTTTTAGTTCAGGCTGGACAGAAGGCGATCGATGTTATCCTTACCGACGCTGTCTTCAAGCATGGGCCAGATTTCGGTGCGTACCTTGCTGGCCATGGCCTCCTGCTCTTCCGGGGACAACTTCAGAATGGTGTAGCCGCTTTCGACCAGCTTCTGCTCGAAGACCGCATCGTTTTCACGGTTGTAAGCGAAGAAGTCATCCGAAGCCTTGGTGAAGGCCGCTTGCACGACATCACGCTGCGCTTCGTTCAGCTCTTCCCAGGTCTTTTCCGAAACGTAGTAGGAGGTGTTCTCGGGGATCGAATTGTACTGGACGAAATGCGAACCCACGTCGCTCTTTGCAAAGATCGAGTAAGTTGCTGTCTTCGTGCAGCAGATTGCGCCATCAACAATGCCAGACTGGATTGCAGGGAAGATGTCGCCCCAGGACATGGTGGTTGCCTGATAACCCAGCGTTTCGACCATCGACTTCACGACATTTGAGGACCAAACACGAATGTTCATGTTCTTGGCGTCGAAGTTGTTCCAGTTGGCCGGCTCTTCAGTGGCCACGATGCCGACAAAACCTTCCGGGTTCTGACCGAGCAGGCGGATGCCATGGTCAGAAAGGGTTTCCTGAATGATGGTGTTGAACTCGGAATCCAGGTCGCGCATGACAGAATTCATTTCGTCCCAGTCGCTCACGAGAAACGGCATGGATAGGATTTCAAGACGTGGGTCGGTGTCTGCATAAAGAAATGCAGCGGCGAAATCGATGTTCCCGCGGGCAACATCTTCCAGCAGTGCTTCGCCGGACCCAAGCTGGTTGGCCGGGAACACCGAAATCTTTAGGCCTACATCTGCGGCCTCAATGTCTGCTTTAACCTGTTCCATCATTTTGGAACCCTGGTGATCTACCGGGAAGACTCCGGCAAACTTCAGCCGCATATCGGCGGCAAATGCGGGCGCGGCAAGCTGCAATGCAACAGATCCAGCTGCCAGATATTTCAGGAATGTTTTCATCTTCAGTATCTCTCCTCATGACCGAAGGTTTTCGTGGTCGTAGGGTGTTCCCGCGCGCGTCCTCGTCGTGCTCTGCTGTGAGAGCGTCAGCAGAGCGAACAAGGTCTGCAGCGTTTTGCGGGCGAGCTTGCCGAGACCACCGCCAGCCAATCGCCTGTGTCCGCAGGGTCATAAAACTGTGGTGTTTCCGGCATCACCAAAGGTTCCCCTCCTCCTCTTTGGTTCAATCAGAGTAGGAGCACGGCAAATCCTGATTATGCTGAAGGCTGCAGTGAAACGGCAGAATCTGTGGGCTTAATCAGGTCCTTCAGTGCCATCTTTTGCGCTGCGCCGCTTGCCGTCAGTTTGTCGATTCTAACGCTCATTTTTTTACTTACGGCCTGCCTTTGGCGGGTTGCGGCTTGGTGCCTGCATCTCGTGATCTTGGCGGGGCGTTCGTTCAGCGATCTATGAGACGGCAAACAGTTTGATGGCCCAAACTTCTGCCAAGGCGGCACAGAATGCCTTTTCCGGACAGGAAAACAAAATTTCATGAAGCGAGCGCCCATTACCATGCCGATCAAACACAAGAGGGTGCGTGATGACTCCATATGAACAAGTGCTGGCGGAGCTGCCGGCAGAGATCGTGGTGAACGACAAAGACATAATCAACGGTTACACAACTGACTTCCGGAAGAAGTATACCGGCGAAAGCCCGGCACTGCTGCGCCCCCGTTCGACAGAGGAAGTGGCCTCAATTGTCAAACTTTGCAATCTGCACAGCGTCGCCCTTGTCCCGGTCGGCGGCAACACAGGATATTGCGGCGGCGCGACCCCGGACGAAAGCGGCCAGCAACTGCTGATCAGCTTGCAGCGCATGAACAAGATCCGGGAGATGGATGCCGACAACCTCTCGATCACTGTTGATGCGGGATGCATTCTCTCTGAGATCCATGAAGCGGCGGAACAGGAGAACTTGATGTTCCCCTTGTCGCTTGGCTCTCAGCAATCGTGCCAAATTGGCGGGAACATTTCGACAAATGCCGGAGGGGTTTCGGCAGTTCGCTACGGGATTACCCGGGACCTGGTTCTGGGCCTCGAGGTCGTGCTGCCGGATGGCCAAGTGCTCAGCAACCTGTCCCCGCTGCGGAAGGACAATCGAGGGTATGCGTTGCACCAGCTTCTGATTGGCGCTGAAGGCTCGCTCGGTATCGTTACAGGAGCCTCTTTGCGTCTGTTTTTGCCCGCGGCGAGTCGCGTCACTGCCTTTCTGGCGATTAATGAGATCAGTGATTTGATGCCGCTCTTGGCAAAAGCTCAGCGGTATTCAGGTGAGGCGGTCACGTCGTTCGAATACATCTCTGGTGCATCTCTCGACCTTCTCTTTGCCGGCAAACCTGAATTGCGCCGCCCCATTCAAACTTCTTCCGAACATTTTGTGCTGATCGAGGCCGCATCGTCCTCCCCGGTTCTGGGCCTCGACCAGGCCATCGAAGCGTTTTTTGAGGATGGAATGTCCGGCGAAACAATCGTGGACGGTGTCATTGCAACAAGCGAACAGCAAAGACAGGACTTTTGGAACCTGCGTGAACACATCCCCGAAGGTGAAGTGCTCAACGGCGGATCAGTGAAGCATGATGTTTCTGTTCGTATCTCCGATATGGCCAGGTTCATTGAACTTGGCTCCGATCTCGTCCATCGGTACGGGCAGGGAGCCCGCCTTTCTGTTTACGGCCATGTTGGGGATGGCAATGTACACTTCAACGTGCTTGCCCCGGAAGGTGCCGAGTCTCCAGCCTACCTCGATGAAGTGAGTGCAAAGGTTTCTCCCTGCATTTATGACCTCGTCGCAAAACTCGACGGCTCATTCAGCGCTGAATACGGACTTGGGCAGGACAAGCTGCCACTTGATCAAATCTATGGAGATCCGATCAAACGGCAATTCATGAACGCATTGAAGAATGCCTTTGACCCTCTAAGTGTCATGAACCCAGGCAAAGTGGTCAATGGTCACACAGGTACTCATTTGAAGTAAAGCTGCTTTTTGACGAAAATGGCTAACCTTATCGGGCTGTGTGTACGAAAATGTAAGCCACACAGTCCAATAATTGGCACTTGAGATATGTCGGCCGCCTATCTCTGAGAGGGACGCCACTAGTACAGATGACGTGAGAATTCGGTCTGATCCATACATTCATTTCCTAAACTACTGCATCATCTTCGAACGACCGGTTTAAGGGGAGGCGAATCGGCTTTTTCTACGATCGGTGGGCGTCTCCTTTGCTCCGAACTTGCTTTGGCCAATGGCGGCTTTACGCGCAAGCACTAAATCGCTCCGCGATAGGGGGCTCTGCTTGGCCGGTGTCGGCCTGAAGCGGTATTCGTTTCGCGGTTTTCGAGGTCGGGTGTGTGCTGTTGGCCGAGGTGATTTTGCCTCGGTTGACAGAGGGTTTTCCCATGACCAATCAGCACCCTGCACCGGCGGCACCCCTCCGCGCGCGCATGATCGCGGATATGTCGGCACGCAATCTCGGACCGGCGTCGCAGACCAGCCACCTGCGGGCCTGCAAGCGGTTTGCCTCCTGGCTCGGGCGATCTCCGGAGACAGCTTCACCGGATGACGTGAAGCATTTCCAACTGCATCTGATCGAGAGCGGGACGAGTATCTGCACCCGCAACCAGACCATGACCGGGGTGATGTTTCTGTTCCGTGTCACCCTGCGCCGGCATGACCTGGCGGCCGAAGTGTTCCACCTCAAGAAGCCCGTGAAGGTTCCCGTTGCGCTGAGCCGCAACGAGGTCAGGCGCATCCTCGCCATGGCCCCCTGCCTGAAGGCGCGCGTGATGCTGTCACTCGCCTATGGATGCGGCCTGCGGGCAAGCGAGGTCGTCCGGCTGAAGGCCGGCGACATTGTGCCGGAGGCGCGTCTTCGACACGACGGGGAACAGGACATTATCCGCATCGTGCAGTCGAAGGGACGCAAGGACCGCAACGTGATGCTGCCCGTTGATATTCTGAGCCTGTTGCGGGTCTGGTGGACCGAACGCCCGACCGTCAACGACAGGGGGGTGTCCGGGCCTGATCGCGCGCTCTTTCCCGGCTATTGCGGGCGGCATCTTTCGGCCAGACAGATCTCGCGGCTGTTCAAGCAGGCAGTGCTGGCCGCCGGGATCACCAAGCCGGTCACTCTGCACACCTTGCGTCACAGCTTCGCGACGCATCTGCTGGAACGCGGTGTGGATATCCGGATCATTCAGGCGCTGCTCGGGCATGCCAAACTCACCACGACGGCGCACTATGCCTGCGTTGCCACCACTGCCCGGCAGGCGATTGCGCAGCAATCTGCCGAGAGGGGGGCATGATCTCGGCGGTGGAGAGCCCGCTGGACGGCCTGACCGCGGCGAAGCGCAAGAAGCGCAGGAAAGGCGCGTCATAGACCGCGTTGTCCCGGCCGAAGCTGGAGGTTGCGGATATCTTCCGGGTCCATGGTTCTGCCTGGCGGGCGGCCAATGCAGGCCATATCAGCCTCGACCAGTTGAAGGTGATGAACGCCATCAGGCGCTGCCGCACGGCAGCGCTCGGCGGCCATGCCGCGCGGTGTGAAGACTGCCCGCATGATCGTGCCCCCCTCTCGGCAGATTGCTGCGCAATCGCCTGCCGGGCAGCGGGACGGCGGCCTGTCTGCGGACGGTGCGCGGTGGATCGCCTGCCGCAGGAACTTCTTCCTCTCCGTCCGGGTGCTGTCCCGCCTCTACCGGCGCCTCATCCTGGACGGGCTGGCCCGGCTGCACAAAGCCGGGAAGCTGCACTTCTTCGGCGGTCATGCCGGGCTTGCGGATCGCGCGGCCTTCGACGCGTTCCTGCAACCGCTGCGCAAGATCGATTGGGTTGTGTATGCCAAGGAACCTTTCGCCGGACCCAGGGCCGTGCTGGCATACCTGTCGCGCTACACCCACCGTGTCGCGATCTCGAACAGCCGCCTGATCCGCATGGACGGCCGGAGCGTCACCTTCCGCGTCAAGGATTACCGCGTCAACGGTCCCGGGCGGCATACCACCATGACCCTCAAGACCGGCGAGTTCATCCGCCGCTTCCTGATCCATGTCCTGCCCAAGGGGCAGCACCGTATCCGCCACTACGGCTTCTTCGGGAATGGCAACCGTGCCGCCAATATCGCCAGGATCAGGGAACTGCTCGGGACCGGACAGCCTGATCCGGATCTCGGGCACGACGGCACGGCCGATGACGCTGATGCACTTGCCCGCATCCTCGCGCTGCCATGCCCCTGCTGCGGCGGGCACCTGATTATCGCCGAGACCATCGCGCCAGAACGACGCCCCAGGGCACCGCCAGGAACAGGGAGGGCCGCCGCATGACATGCACGCCAAGGATCGGAAGTCCAATCGCCGCTGCCCGCGATACCGCTTGCGGCCAATCCGGCATGTCCTCGCCCGAATACCGTTTCCGAGCCATCTTCTATCCCCCTTGCTCGACAAAAGTAGTGGCCCAGGTTTAAGGGGCAAAGACAGGTTCGTTCGTTTGGGACGAAGGGCGCAATTCGCAGGCCGCGAAATTTGGAAAATCCTACGAGGCACGCCTGGTGGTCGCCTTAAGCTGTAGTGCGGACCGGGAAATTGCGGGGCTTTGGTCCCTGCAATTCACATACGGCGCGCCGCTGCCGTTTCAGCTTGGCGGTGGCGCCGCTTTCTTGAGAAAATCTGTACCGGGCAAGGCATCAGCCTCGCCCGGCTGCCTGAGTGGCCGAGTGCGTTAAGTGCAGCAGTTTGCCTGCTTTGCTGCCGCTTCAGGTTTTTGGGACGATCCGCAGCAGCCAGAGGATGCGGTGGCTGCGTCTTCACCCGAGCCATATGACCCGCAGCATCCTGCCGCATTTTCTTGCGCGGGGCTGTAGCTGCTGGCGGAATCCGGACTGCTATCCTCGCTTCCGCAGCAGCTGGATGCTTGCTGCTGCGGGGCACCATAGATTCTGGCGGGATCGGGGTTGGCTTCCAGTTTGCCGCCGCAGTTGAATTCTGCGCCGTCTTCTCCAATGCAGCAGGCAGGCGCAATTTGTTCAAGCGGCATCTCTGTGACAACTCCAGCCAGAGAGTCGGTGATTGAGTGGACTTGGGCATAGCCGGTCCGCATCAGGAAGGTCGGGGCCCGCCCATAGGACTTCATGCCAACAATGAAGAAATTCTTGTCCGGGTGGGACAGCTCCTCCACGCCATGAGCAGGAACAGAGCCGCATGAGTGAAGGTTCGGGTCAATCATCGGGGCGAGGAGGCGCGGGGATTCAACCACATCGTCAAGATCCAGCCGCAACTCGCGCAAGATGTCCAGATCAGCGCTGAAGCCGGTATTCACCACGATCCGGTCCACTGTAATCTCGCGGGGCTGGTCGGCGACCATAAGGGATACTTTCAACTTGCCGTCTGCTTTTGTGATGCGTTCGACGCGCATCGGTGCCAGCAGATCGAGCGAGCCGGCATCGATGGCTTCTTTTGCCGCTGTGCCCAAGGCCGCACGCTCAGGCAGTTCCTTGTTCAGGCCGGCACTCGACAACAGTTTTTCCATTGTGTTGTGCCGAAGCCCCCAGAAAATCTGGGTGCTAGGATTGCCGCGGCGCAACTGCAGCAAATCGAGAACAACATTTGTTGCGGAATGCCCGCCGCCCAGAACCAGGGTTGATTTGCCTTCATACAGCTTCCGGTCTGCACCGAGCGTATCCGGAATTGCATGGAAGATGTGCGTTTTGGCTTCCTCTTCCCCGGGAACCGGAAGCCCATCGGCCCCGATCGGGTTCGGATTTGACCAAGTGCCGGACGCATCAATGACGGCGCCAGCTTCGAAAACATGACGCACTCCATCAGCCGTCACATAGTGAACGCTGAACGGGGCATTGTCGCGTCCCCTGGAGACTGACTTGCTCAGGCCGCGTTTTGAAACCGCGATAACTTCCGCACCGAATTTAATGTGGTCTTTTAGCAGGGTGATGGATGTTGCCGGCATCAGGTACTGGTCGACAAACTCCTGGCCTGTCGGGACGCTTTCCGCATCCGGTTCTGCCCATCCCGCATCGTCCAGCAGGGTTGTTACGGAGGGGTCAGTCATGAGCTGCCAAGGTGTGAACACGCGGACGTGGCCCCATTCCTGGATAGCGCGGCCCGCTGAATTGCCTTTCTCCAGGACAATAGGTGTCAGGCCTTTTTGTAGCAGCTGAGCTGCAGCTGCTACCCCAACGGGTCCTGCGCCAATGATGGCCACGACGTTGTCATTCTGTGTTTGCTTCATTTTATTTCCTCGATGCATCGATCATCAAAGTTGCGAGTCAAAAAAAACCACTAAGCATTTGCCGGACAGGAGCATTCCTGCAGGCAGTGAGCCATTTATTTCCGTTCAGCAAAGGAGACTTGGAATTCTTACTGCCCTTTCTCTTTTGCCGAATAGACTTGCGATTGCAGTCAGAGATACACATTGACCATCGATGCATCAAGTGGGAAGCTCAAAAATGCGGAGAATACTGCCTGCCGACCCCACTAGCCGCCTGGTCAGCCGCTGCGCTCTCTCACAGTGAATTACAGAAGGTTACTGAACTGAAACCAGCGGTGCAGCATCAATGGCCCCGACCCTAGAAGCCATTCTTTGTCCCGGCCCCGGGGAATTTGCGGGCCAGTTTCAAGAAGCCGGCCACATAGTCGATGCCGGCGTCTGGCTGCCGCAAACCCACATTGATGCTTTTGGAAAGCCCTGTTTTTCCGATCCTCACAGTGCGGATAGGAAGGCCCGCCCCGGTTTCGATGATCAGCCAGTCCGGTAAAACCCCCAGTCCGCGCCCCGCGGCAACAAGCTGGAGCGTGAGGTCGATGCTTTCTATTTCCACACGCCGCCTGGGGCGGCAGCCGGCCGGGATCAAGAAGCGCGTGTAGATGTCGAGCCTGTCCATGCTGACCGGTACGGAAATAAGTGTCTGATCAGTCAAGCTGGCAGGTTCGGCTGCGGATTGCGCTGCCAGGGGATGATTGTGCGGCACCGCAAGCATGATCTCGTAGTCAAAAACCGGTTCAAACAAAAGCCATGGCCTGGCCACCGGATCGGGTGTGATCAGCAGGTCAATTTCGTGCGATTCCAGTGCTGCAATGCCGTCGAAACGGAACTCGGTGCGGATCTCCAGTTCAACGTCCGGCCATGCCGCCAGGTAAGGCGCGGTGACCTGCATCAGCCATCTCTCGCAAGGATGGCATTCCATGCCGACCCGGAGGACCCCGCGCCGCCCGGTTGCCATACCGGCCAGAACGGTTTCAGCATGTTCCAGCTCCGGAACAATGCGGTCGGCCAAATCAAGAAGATAGGATCCTGCCAGCGTGAACTCCAAGCTGCGGCCCTTTTTGCGCCAGAACTTTACCTGGTGAAACTTCTCCAGCTTGGCAACTGCATGGCTGACTGCCGACTGGCTGAGGTTCAGACGGTCTGCTGCTGCCGTGACGCTGCCCGCCCGGCGCACTTCGCGGAGAACGGCTAGATGATACCGGTCAAGCATTATGAGCATCCTGCATTGATTAATGAATTCATACCATTACTGTTCATGAATTGGCAGTGCTATCCACAGTCACAGAGCTGAAAGGAAAAGGACCCCGCCATGCGCATCAACGCAGAACTGGACCAGCCAGTTACCGTTCACGCCTCCTCCCTTGATTGGACCCCGAGCCCGACGGCTGGAGTAGAGCGCAAGATGCTGTACCGCGAAGGCGGTGAGGTTGCGCGGGCGACGTCCATCGCCCGTTATGCGCCGGGAAGCGCCTTTCCTGCACATGTTCACAGCGGCGGAGAGGAAATTCTGGTGCTTTACGGGATCTTTCAGGATGAGCACGGGGATTACCCGGCAGGCACCTATTTTCGTAACCCGCCAGGAACCTCTCACAGCCCTGCCGCAGTTGACGGCTGTACGATTTTTGTCCGCCTGTGGCAGTTCCGGGATGGGGATGCGGCACAGATTGTCCGTATGCCAGGGGAGGGCGGTCCTGGTGAAGAACGCCAGGGTGTGAAATTGTCAAACACCCTCTTCGAGGACGGTGCAGAACGCGTCCTGCTGGAAGAATGGGAGCCGGGCGTTGCTGTTGCAGTTGAAAACACGCGCGGGCTGGAACTGTTGGTACTGCAGGGAGAGCTTTCGGTGAGAGGAAAATGTCTGAAGGAACTGAGCTGGCTGCGGTTGCCGGCCGGTCACGGCATTGATGCCCGAACAGGGGTTGCCGGCGCAACCGTCTGGATCAAGGATGCGCCGTTGCAGCATCCGGACGTATTGCAATTGCCTGCCTGATCAAGCGCGCGAATGGGGCACGAAGACACTGATGGACACCAAAGTTGCGATCATTGGCGGCGGCCTGGCCGGCCTTAACGCCGCCCGTCTCTTGGATCAGGCCGGTATTGATTACCAGCTCTTTGAAGCACGGGACCGGCTGGGCGGGCGCATTCTGACTGTGAACCAAGCAGGCAGCACCGATGAGGATGGTTTCGATCTGGGGCCATCGTGGTTCTGGCCGCGGATGCAGCCAGCCATCGGCAGCCTGATAGAGGAGCTGGGGCTGCCGAGTTTTGCCCAGCGTGCGGAGGGCGACGTGATATTCGAACGCATGTCGCGCGAGCCTGCCCTGCGCTACCCTGGGGGGCGCCAGGAGCCGGTATCCAGGCGCCTTGAAGGGGGAACAGGCGCACTGGTCCGTGCCATTGAAGGCTTGCTGCCGGGTGATCGGGTTCACCGGGGCGCGCGTGTTGCTGGCCTGTGCTTGCTAGACAATGGGGTGGAGCTGACAATACAATTCCAGGACGGTGCCGGGCATAAGGTCAAGGCTAGTCACGTCATTGCCGCGCTGCCGCCGCGCGTGCTTGCATCATCCGTGCGGTTTACGCCTGATCTGGAAGAAAATGACCGGCGGCTATGGGACAGCACGCCAACATGGATGGCGCCCCATGCCAAGTTCCTGGCGGTATATCAGCAACCGTTCTGGCTGGAAGCGGGGCTCAGCGGAACGGTACAGAGCATGGTCGGTCCGATGGCGGAAATACACGACGCCACCACCGCTTCGGGCAAGGCAGCTCTCTTCGGCTTCATTGGAATCGGAGCCCGGCAAAGGGCGCAGATGGGGGAAAGCCGGCTCAAGCAGGATTGCCTGTTGCAGCTTGTGCGCATTTTCGGCGAAAGGACGGCTATGCCGCAGACCGCGCTTATCAAGGACTGGGCAGCTGATCCGCTGACAGCGGCTCCCGCGGATCTGGACAATAGCGGGCACCCAGCGGGCGCATCCGCTTGGGTTAGCGGCCCTTGGCTAGGGCGCCTGACGCTGGGCGGCAGCGAAAGCAGTCCCAAAGAGGCCGGGTACCTGGCTGGAGCGGTAGAAGCTTCTGGGCTAGCTGCACACGCTGTGCTGGAGGCATGAGCAAAGCGTTCTGGCGTCAGTGGTGCGGAATGAATGGGTCCTGACCCTAACAGGCAGTCAAAAATCCTACACATATTCACCCAGCCGCATGCCCTGCACGAAAGTTGCGGGGCTAAGGAGGCTCGCAAGGTTACCTGCGACAGCGAAATTTAAAGTCAGCAGAGAAGGGTCCCAAAACTCTCCAGCGAAAACAACTCCTTGGGTTCCCGCACGCCGCGCAGTTCATGGCTGCCGAGGCTGGCAAGCTTTATGCTTTCAACGGTGAGGCTCCGCGCGAAGGCTTCGGAAATTACAATGTCCCGGTTCAATTTGCGGCACATGCCCTCTATGCGTGACAATTCGTTCACCGCAGGTCCGGTAACAGTAAAGTCGAGACGGTTTGGCGAGCCCACATTTCCATAGTGGACTTCTCCAAGGTGGAGGCCAAGGTATAGGCCGGTTGCGGGCAGGCCTTTGTCCCGTCTTGCAGTTGTCAGCCTGGTGATTTGCCGCCTGAGATGTTCGGCCGCATGGGCTGCGGCACAGGTGCTGAGCGCATCGCTGCCTTTGTTGAAAACAGCGAGCACCCCGTCGCCCATGAATTTGAGGATATTGCCACCGTACCTGTGGACACTGTCTACCACGCATTCAAAATAATCGTTGACCATATTCAATAGCTGGTCGCGCGGAACCTCGTCGGAAATTTTGGTGAATCCTTGCAAGTCAGACGACCAAAGTGCCGCCCGTATGCTATGTCCTGCACCTCTTTCGATCTGACCGTTGAAAACAGTTTCGGCTGCATTTTTCCCAAGATAGGCCCGGACAACATTACGGCCGATCTGCTGGTTGGATGAGGTCTTGATCACCAGGGCGAGCGTTTGCGCGATCCGCTTGATCACCTCCAGATGCCAGTCTTCAAAGCCGCGCGGCCGGTCGGTTGCCCAGGATGTCAAAAAAATGCGGGCAGGACCCAGGCTCATTCCCGTTCCCAAGGAGATCCGCAACGCGAAATAGTCCGTTCCGCCGTCCTGCTGCAGTTTTTCCAGCAAGGGGAAACAGCCGTATCCGCTGAATCCGAAGAGCGGGTATCTCAGGCTATCAGCCTTCTGGTAGATCAGTTTGTAGAAAGGAGTGCGGGAAAAATCGGTTCCGGCTTCTTGAGACGCGCGCAGCCAGCTTTCTGTTTTAATACCGCCTCCATCCCGGGTCCAGAGATTCAGATAGCCACCGATTGTCGGGTGCAGCACTGGCTGAGAGGCATTGAATCTGACAAGGGGCACACCCGCTTCAAGCAAACGCCTGCAAGCGCGTTCAAGCACCGAAGCCTCACCAAATTCGCTGAGTGCATCCTCAACAATTGCATGGGCGATACGGGAGATCTTTTCTTCAGTCATTTGACAGCTCCTGCTTGCCTGGTTCTTGGGCCGATCGGCATTCAGGCCCTGAGGGGGGCACATCTGTGCTCCCCCGGTGAACGCATCCGCAGGTCCGGGCTCAGCCGTTGGAAGCCTGCACGGGCCCGTCCTGCTTGACCCATTCATCAAATCCGCCGGCCATATGCATGACCGGGGACATGCCCATATCCATCGCCAGTTTGGCCGCCAAAGCGGAACGGCCGGCAGCGGCGCAGTAGAACACATAGGTCTTGTCCTGGTTGAAAACGGGTTTGTGGTGCGGGCTGTCTGGGGCGATCTGAAACTCCATAGTGCCGCGTGAGTAATGAACGGCGCCGGGGATAAGCCCGGTCCGCTGCACTTCAGTGCCATCGCGAATATCAACGAACACGTACTTGCCGTCGGCGCATTTCTCCTTTGCTTCGTCAATCGGCATGACGGCAACCACGCTGTTTGCTTCAGTCATCAAGTCCTTAAGGTCTTTGACAAATTTCTGGGCCATGATCGTCTCTTTCATTGTTGATGTTTGGTCGGCTTGTGCTTTTGCCGGCTGCTATTTTCTCGCACCCCGTTGCTTTCTGAGCCCTCGAAAGTGCGTTCATCCTTACGGTTAGAGGAATTTCACCGATTCATATTGACAAAACCGGGTTATTAGTTATTTTCGTCTCATGACTATTTCAAGCTCTAACGCACGCGCTCTTGCCGCCCTCGGTCACGACGCCCGCCTGGCCATCTTCCGTCTGCTTGTCAAAGCCGGGGAGGACGGGCTGCGGGTCGGCGACATCGCCGAACATCTGGGCCTGGCGGCCTCCACCCTTGCGCATCACCTTTCGACGCTGGTCGACGCCAGGCTGGTGGTGCAGGAAAAGCGCGGGCGCGAAGTGTACAACCGGGTCGACTATCCCGTCATGCTGTCTGTCGTGAACTTTCTGACGTCGGAATGCTGCGCGGGTGTGACCCTGACGGCAAAGGAGGAGACCGCTTGAGACGCAGGCGGCCTTTTCTTCGATCAAAAGAAACTACAAAACTGGTGGTTTGGAAATGACTAGCACAACCGAAAACACCCCGAGGCCCGGCGCTGCCGTCTGGCAGTTCGCCAAGGACCAGCGCGTCTGGGCGGCCTCCGCGGCCATCCTTCTGCTGCTCGCTCTGTTCGACCCGGCGCAATCCGCAGACAGCGCAGCCTTCGCCGGTGCGGCCCTGGCCCATACGGCGCCATACCTGCTTTTTTCAATTGCTGTCGCGGCCTGGGCCGGGGCAACCGGCGCGGACAACCTGGTGGCAAAGGCCTTTACCGGCTCGCCGCTCCTGATGATCGCCCTGGGTGCGCTGGCTGGCGGGTTGTCGCCGTTCTGCTCCTGCGGAGTGATCCCGCTGATCGCAGCACTTCTAGCGATGGGAGTGCCGCTGTCAGCCGTCATGGCGTTCTGGCTGGCCTCGCCGATCATGGACCCCTCGATGTTTTTCCTGACCGCAGGCGTTCTGGGTGCCGAATTTGCCGTGGCCAAAACCCTTGCGGCCGTTGGCCTGGGTCTGTTCGGCGGCCTCACAGTCCATCTGCTGAGCCACGGTGGCGCTCTGCAAGACCCGCTGCGCGACGGTGTCGGCAACGGCGGCTGCGGCGGCTCGAAAATGCGTGCGCCCAAGCCGGTGGTCTGGAAATTCTGGCACGAGGCGGAGCGCCGGGCAAAATTCGCCACGACCGCCTGGACCACAACCCTGTTCCTGGCAAAATGGCTGCTGCTGGCTTTTATCCTGGAAAGCCTGATGCTGGCCTGGGTTCCGGCAGAGACCGTGACCTCCACGCTGGGCGGTGAAGGCCTGCTGCCGATCATCACCGCAACGCTGGTCGGTGTGCCTGCCTATCTGAATGGCTATGCGGCGCTGCCGCTGGTCGGTGGCCTGGTCGAGCAAGGCATGGCGCCGGGAGCTGGTCTTGCCTTCCTGGTGGCCGGTGGCGTCACCTCGATCCCTGCCGCCATGGCCGTTTGGGCCCTGGCAAAACCCAAGGTCTTTGCCCTCTACCTCGGCCTGTCGCTCTCCGGCGCCTTTGCCGTGGGCCTGCTCTACCAGTTCTGGCACGCAGTCTGATCTACTACCGGCCCGGGCGCAGCCTCCGCCCGGGCCGGGCCACGCGCACCATGCGTAAAGCCGGCCGCAAGGCTTCAATAGAAGGAGGAAACTCATGACACGCAACACAGGTTTTCTGGCGAGGCGCGACTTCCTGAAAACAGGCGCCACACTCCTGACTGCCGGTGCCGCGGCTGCTCCGGCGGCCCTGGCGGCAGGCGCTGCAAAGGCCAGGGAATTCCCGGACAACATGCTGTATCCGGGCGCCGAAGATGAAGCCTACGGCAGCCCGTCGCAGCACGAGTCCGATGTTGTCCGGAAGATCTTTCCGCAGCACGGGCAGTCAACGCTGACCGCGTCTTTCTCGCCACTTCATGTGCAAAAAGGGATTATCACCCCTTCCGGGCTGCATTTCGGCGCTCACCACTCCGGCGTGCCGGATGTCGACCCGGAAACGCATGAACTCATCATCCACGGAATGACCGAATGCGCGCTGAAATTCAAAGCCAGCGATCTTCTGCGGTATCCGATGACGGGCGGGATCAATTTCCTGGAATGCGGCGGCAACACGGCGCCCAACGGCTACCATTCGGACCCGCAGCAGATGCCGCTGCAATACCTATACGGCCTGCTTTCCGGCTCCGAGTGGATCGGCGTCCCGGTCAAGCTGCTGCTGCAAGAGGCCGGCATTGACCCAAAGGCCAAATGGGTCATTGCCGTTGGCGCGGATGCGGGCGGGCTGGCGCGCAGCATCCCGCTGGCAAAACTGATGGATGATGCGATCATCGCGCTCTATCAGAACGGCGAGCGGCTGCGCCCGGCGCAGGGCTACCCGATGCGCCTGTTCCTGCCTGGCTGGGAAGGCAACACCAGCGTCAAGTGGCTGCACAGACTGGAAGTCACTGACCGCCCGGCATACACCCGCGAGGAAAGCCGCCACTACAGTGAAACCCTGGCTGACGGCTCGATCGAAGGGTTCAGCATGTACATGCGGACCAAATCGGTCATCACTTCTCCGGCAGTGGGGCAGACGCTGCACGACAAGGGCTATTATCAGGTGACTGGCCTGGCCTGGTCCGGCCATGGCCGGATCAGCAAGGTCGAGGTTTCCGACAATGGCGGCAAAACCTGGGTGCCTGCGGAACTCGAAGGCCCGGTGCTCAGCAAAGCGCTGACCCGCTTCACCCTGCCGTGGCGCTGGAACGGCGATCCCGCGCGCCTGCAAAGCCGGGCAACGGATGAATGGGGCAACACCCAGCCCACCCATCAGGAATGGAAGAGCCGCTACCTTGAGGGAAGCCGCAACCATTACAACGCCATTCAAGCCTGGCAAATCGACGGACAGGGAGCCATCGCCAATGTCTTCTAATCACGCACTGGCGAGGGCTGCCGCAATTGTCCTGCTGACGGCAGGTGCTGCCGAGGCACAGGACACGCCCGCCCTGGGAACCGAGGTTCCGGCAGAGGAGCTCGCAAACTTCTACACCACCGCCTTTCCCGACGGCGAGGGCCTGCCGCCTGGAGGCGGAACGGTCCAGGACGGCAAGGTGGTTTATGAGGAGCAATGTGCCGCCTGCCACGGTGAAAAGGGCGAGGGGGATATGAGCAAGTACATCCCGATCCTTGCCAGTGAGGGCAAGCCGGAGCACGGCTTCCTCTGGTCCACCGGGCATTCCTGGCCCTACGCGACCTCTATTTTCGACTATGTTCGCGTGGCCATGCCACCGTTCAACCCCAAAGAGCTGAGCGACAAGGAGACCTATGCGGTCACTGCCTACATCCTGCATCTGAACGGCTTTTTGCCGGAGGATGGCAGCGTGAGCCATGAGACCCTGCCGCAGGTGAAAATGCCCGCGCAGGACTACTTTGGCAGTCTTTGGGAAAAAGAGGAAAGCCAGCGCTGAGACCTCACTGAGAGAGGCTGGATAGCGGCCCGCCGCGATCCAGCCGGGCAAACCGGGTTTGCCCTTGCCCGGAGCGGAAACCGCTGTTTCCGACCCCCCATCATGCGGGAGCCGCTCCGCTCCGGGTCTATTCAACACCATCAATCGGGATACATACGTCATGCTCGACGGAAAAACCGCCCTTGTCACCGGCGGCTCCAGCGGAATTGGTCTTGCCGCCGCGAAGATGCTGCAAGAGAACGGCGCCCGCGTCGCTATCACGGGACGGGACACCTATAAACTGGAAGCCGCTTGCGCCGCACTTGGCGGCGATGCAATTGCCATTCAGGCTGACATCAGCCAGACGCACGATCTGGAGTGCATGCAGGCGGCACTTGAAGATCAGTTCGGCAAAGTTGATATCCTCTTTGCCAATGCAGGCGCCGCATTCAATACACCGCTCGGCAAGACCGATGAGGCGATGTACTACCGGCTGACGGATGTGAATGTGAAAGGCACCTTTTTTACTGTCCAGTCCGTACTGCCCCTGATGCCGGAAGGCGGCTCGATCATCCTGAACACCTCCTGGCTCAACCAGATCGGCACACCAGGCAAGGCATTGCTGTCGGCCTCCAAGGCAGCGGTGCGTTCCTTTGCGCGGGTCATGTCAGCGGAGCTGCTGGAGCGCAAGATCCGCGTGAATTGCGTCAGCCCCGGCACCATCGTGACGCCGATTCACCGCGGAAAGGATGAGACGGATGAACATTTCCGGGCCTACGTAGAACGGATCGGCATGCAGGTGCCCGCGGGCCGGATGGGCCAGCCGGAAGAGGTTGCTTCCGCGGTCCTGTTTCTGGCCAGCGACGCCTCAAGTTACATGCTGGGTGCCGAGATTGTGGTGGATGGCGGCCGTGCGGAACTCTGAAGCCCATATGAGACTCGCCAGGGCCGAAACCTATCCGATTCCGGTTCTGGCCTCATATTCAGGTATTCACAGCCAGTCATCAAGCTCGTTTGATTGCAAACTCTGATCTTGTTGCCGTATTTCAGGCACTGTCCTGCCGGCGGGTTCCGCGATCATTGGCGGCACTCTCTCTGTCCGCACTCCAGTCAGCGGCAAACCTTTGCAGCAACCATAACAGCAGCGCCTGCAGGGACGAGACACTCACTCAGGAAGTTATTGAACGCTAAGGGCCGTGGTACCTGCGTGGGAAGGTCGCTGCGTCCCGCACAGGCGGATCGGAAAACCTTGAGGCCGAAAGAGGCCGGGAGATTGCAAACGGGTTTGTCGGATCTCCCAGCCCAAGTTGGCTGCTGGCGATGACAGTACGGGGTCAGTCTCAGCAGCAGCTATCTGATTTGGGAGTGCAGGCAGCCGGGGCGCAATCAGATGTGCCAGAGCTGTCGATCACCGTTTTGAACTGCTTGAATGCGGCTTCGATATCGGCCCGGGGGGCTGCGATGTTCACCCGGATAAATCGGGTTGCCTCCTGATCAAACCAGGTGCCAGGTGTGGCACCAAAGCCGGCCTCGCTGAGTTTTGCCTTCAAGGCGTCGCCCTCAAGACCTGTTGCCGAACAGTCGAGCCAAACCTGATACGTGCCTTCAACCGGTGACATCTTGATTGCAGGAAGTTCCTCTTTCAAGAAACCATCGATCCAGTTCACAGTGCCTTCCAGATAGGCGATCAGTTCGTCCACCCAGGCATCGCCTTCTTCATAGGCTGCAACGGTTGCTGCCAGGGTAAAGGCGTTGCTGTGCGTCAGATACATGGAGTCGGCGGTTTTCTTGAAGCGCTCCAGAATATCTACGTTCTCTGTATAGACGTAACCATTTGAGATGCTGTGCAGGCCGAAAGTCTTGGCCGGAGAGCCGATCACCGCCACGTGGTTCGCTGCGTCTACCGCCATCAGACTGGTGAACTTGTGGCCGCTGTAGATGATGTCAGCTTGGATCTCGTCACTGATGATGGTCACACCGTGTGTGGCGGCCAGTGCTGCCAGCCTGGCAAGCTCATCCTCGCGCCAGACGCGGCCAACCGGATTATGCGGGTTGCACAGGATCATCGCTTTGACGTCAGGCGCTCTCAGTTTCTCCTCGAGATCGTCAAAGTCCATCTCGTAAACGCCGTCTGTGTTGCGCAGCACACTCTTGACGACTTCGCGCCCGGCACCGCTGATCACCTTGCCGAATTGGTGATAAGCCGGAACTTGCATCAGCACGCTGTCACCAGCCTCGGTCAGCTCGCGGATCAGCATCGACACAGCTGTTAGCACACCTGTCACCTGCTCGAAATTGTCGGGGTTCAGCGTCAGGCCATGGCGGCGTTCGTACCAGCCAGAGATCGCGGCAAACACGCCCTTGGCGTTGAATTCATAGCAGAATTGTCCGCGGTTTGCGATGCGCAGCATGGCATTTTTGATCGGATCTGCGATGGCAAAATCCATATCGGCAACCCACAAGGGGGTCATCTCTTCCTTTCCGAAGACCATTTTCAGGAAATTCCGATTGTGGCGCACAAAGTTGTCGCCAGTCTTTTCGGGAGCGGTGTCAAAGGTGCTCATGGAGGTTCTCCTTCAGGCCGGGGCCTTGTTAGTGATTGAGTTGCGGTTGGAGATGAAAATTGCGGCTAGGAAAGCCAGCATCATGGTGGCGCTGACGGCCGCCAGGCCGTAGAGGAGCCCGGCATAGCTGCCGCTGCTGCTCCAGACGAGCGCAGCGATTGCGGGTGCGAAGGCCTTGCTCATCAGGGCTGGCGTATTGAGCATGCCATTGATTGCCCCGTAGGATGTCCTGCTCAAAAGTTCCGGAACGGACAGCCCCATGACAATTGTCATGATGCCTGTTGCGGCCTCGTAAGCGATTGCGGCTGCGACCAGCACGGGAAAGCTCTGCGGGAACAAGGCGAAGGCGACCAAAGCCAAAGGAAAGACGGAGGCGACGAAAATTCCGACGGATGCAATGCTTCTGGTCTGAAAGATCTTCATGAATGCCCGCCCTGCAACCTGGGCAGGACCGAAAAGAGCCAGGATGAAGACAGCATTTTCGCTTGAGAGGCCGTTTTCACCGAGCAGCGGATAGAGGTGGAAGCGGAAGGATGTCTCCATGGCGCCATAGAGTACAAAGCACACCAGGAGCGCCCAGAATACCGGCTGCCGCAGCGCCCATGCCGGAGCGGTTTTGGGCATGGTTTCCTCCGGGCTCGGGGTTTTGCCAGTACAGGCGGCACCTGCGCGGGGCAGGAAACAGTAGATGCCTGCGCAAACCAGAATGTTGACCAAGCCCAGAGCCATCAGAACCTGGCGCCAGTCAAAGTAGCCCATCAAATATTCGATCAGGGGAATGAAAACCGTACTGGCGAACCCTCCCCATAGGGTGAGAGTTGTCACGTAGTCCCGAGTTTTGGATGTGTCGCAGTGCCGGGCGACAACAGCAAAGGAAGCGTTATACAGGACTGCCGCTTGAAGACAGCCGATGCCGCCAAAAGCAACGTAGAACCACAGCTGAGACTGTGTCTGTGACCACGCGAAGAACAAAATCCCCGCCAGAACCGAGCCCCCGGTCATAATCGAACGGCCATACCCTTTATCAATCGCGGCGCCGACCGGGACGGACACCAGTGCCGACATCAAAAGCCCGATTGTCAACGCAGCATAGATCTCGGACTTGGCCCATCCGAACTCGGCGCCCATTGCCACAGCCATTTGCGGGAATGCGTAGTAAAGCGTGCCCCACGAGCATAGCTGAGCGAATCCAAATGCGGACAGGAAAACCGGACTGAATTCTGCCGCGTGGTTTGTCTCGTTTGCTGACATCTGCATCAAAGGAACTCCAAGCATTTGCTTGCTGGGACGGGGGGTGCAAGCTTCCCAGGGAAGGCTGCACGCATCTGCTTGGCATATCGGCCGACAGAAAAAGCATCCGCGAGTGCGATATCGGGTGAATATCTCATATGTCGCACAACGATGCATCGATCATCTAAGGTGAAGGGCAAAAAAAAACGGCTGAAACTATGCTTCAGCCATGCTCACACAATCGTTCAGGGCCTGCGTGATTTTCATCCACTCCCCGAGTCCGACTTTGAAAGCTTCACGCCCTTTATCGGTGACCGTGTAAATCTTGCGTTCCCGGCCGGAGACGGTCTCCGTTTCATAGGTGACGTAACCGCCCTCAGTAAACTGCTTCAGAACCGGATAGATTGTGCCTTCCTTCGGGGCGCAGCACCCCTTTGTTCTGTTGATGACTTCCTTGGCGATGTCATAGCCATGTAAGTCGCGGTCGCACAGTACGCAGAGAATGAAGAACTTGGACAAGCTCATCCTGATGGTGCTGTTCCAGTAGCCGGGGCTAAGGAGGTCCGGAGATTTGCTATTGATGCTCATGCTGTGGCAATATACATCGATGATCGATACGTCAAGCACATGCAGTGCTCGACACGAGCGGAAAAAGCACACCGGCAGCCAGCCTGACTATCTGCAGCGGCGGCCCCTGAAAGGAATGATCCATGGCTGAAGCCATCCTGTACCTTCTGAAATCAGACTTTAACGATCCGGAGTATGGCGATATGCTATTCTACTGCCCGGCCTGCCTGAAAGTTGAAGGTCTTCTGAGCATGTTCCCGAAAATCCGTGAGGAGCTTGACGTGCGCTATGTGGATTTCGCCCGCCCGCGCGGGGATTTGCCCGGCTACACCGGCGGTCGCCAGGGGTGCCCGCATATTGTCCTGCCGGACGGGGATGACACGCATTCGGCGGACCTCAGCGAAGCGGGTGTGGGAGATGTGCGCAGGATCGAGAAAGATGAAGACATATTTTCCTACCTGGTCAACCGTTTCGGCGTTTCGCATCCGCATCCCTGATCACTGCGGGCAGGGCATGACGCTGCCCTGCTGTCAGCCCGGCACACTGGGCTTCAGATGGGCCGTGGGCTTTTCATGTGCCAGCAGCAGGTCCCGGTGAAACAGTTTTCCCTCCAGACAGAGTGTCCGGCAGCCGTGCTGGAAACTTAGGCTGCACACAGGTAACGGAAAGATGCCCTATCTGTTTCAGAAAACGGGCCGCACAGGGTGGTACTACCGCGTTCTGGAAGAAGGGGATGCCGCTGCAGGAGACCGGATTACACTGGTCGAAAGGCGCAATCCGGACTGAAGCGTTCTGCGGGTCACCCGTGCCCGCCCGACCCGCACGATTTCCCGGGGCGACGCAGAAGTTCTGTCTCAAATGGCGGATCTGGCACCAGGGTGGCGAAAGGCATTCGGTCGCATGGCTGAAAAGCAGTGGCACTTTCTGGGCCATGAGGGCGCTGTTGCACAAATCCGGGCCTGACCGCAGGGCCCCTTTCCCCGGACGGATTTACTCTACGGGCACTGTGACAGGTATACCGAGAGCGGTGTAGCCGTTTAGAACGGCGATGCGAACTTGCAGCTCGGCAACCTGGCGTTCGAAGTCTTTTGCCATCAGGGATTGGCCGAGCAGCTTGATGCAGTTCATCTTTGACTCGACCCGGCTCCGGCGGTGATGTCCGCTCCACCGCCGCCAGATGGCGCGGCCGAGATACTTTGATGCGCGCAGGGCTTCGTTTCGTGCCACCGCGCCCGGGCTCGTTGGCTTCCAGGGTGTGGCATTCTTGCGGGGCGGGATAACAGCGGCGGCACCACGGGCGGCGATCGCCTCGTGGCATTTGCGGGTGTCGCAGGCACCGTCGGCAGTCACCGAACCGATCTGCTCGTCAGCCGGGGTCTGGTCCAGGAGATCGGGTAAAATGGGCGCATCACCGATGTTGCTGCCGGTGACCTCGATGGCCCGGACTTCCAGCGTTTCCTCATCGGTTCCGATATGCATCTTGCGCCAGAGGCGCCGCTTGGGGCCTCCGTGCTTGCGCGTTTGTCGGGAAAACAGTCCCCCGGACTGTTTTCTGATCCTCCGCACTCCACTCACCTTCGCCTTCGGCCTTGATGCCGGTGCTGTCCGCTGCCCGGCAGTGCATCACGCAGTGATGTCACGAGAGGGGATCAGAAGGTTCAGCGGGCCCGCGCCACCGCGGAACGGGATACTCACGTTCCGCTTCCGCTGCCGACGGCACAGGGTGCTGAAGTCCGGCACGGCCCAGTCCAGACCGACCAGCCGCAGAAGGCTTGCACGAAGCCCGTCGTCTGCCTCAGTGGCAACCCGAACAGTACTTTCAGGGTTAGACAGGTTTGGATCGCGGCGTCGCTGAATTGGCACCGGCGACCGCGCTTGCCAGTCGGCGGCGGCGTCCAGATCATCCTCGGATCAAACCAGATGGTCAGAGATCCGCGTTGCTTCAGTGCTTCATTGTAAGACGACCAGTTCGTGGTCTTGTATCTCGTAGCGGCCCAACTGCTCATGCATCCCAGCTACCACGCTGGATTCACGCAGTGAATCCCTCACCCGATTTGTGCAACAAGGCCGCGTAACTAACTGAAATCAGTCTCTGGCAAACCCGGTGCGGTTCAGGAGCATGCAGAGCCGGGTTGCTCAAAATAACGGCAATCATCAAACCTCGAAAGTGATCTGACCGCCGCAGATTGTCAGTGCCGCCCGTGCCAAGCTGAGCTGGTCCGCCCGCTGCGCCGCAAGATCGCGGTCCATGACAACCACATCTGCCATCATGCCCGCACGCAGCTTGCCCTTGCGGTGCTCGTTGAACTCGGCCCAAGCACCGTCACGGGTAAAGGCCGCCAGGGCATCGCGCAGGCTGTGGCATTGTTCTTGCCAACTGCCCGGCAGCGGCTGGCGCGCCACCGCGCCCTGGATGGTGGGCATCACATCCACAGGAACAACCGGCCAGTCAGTTGAGAAAATGACCTTGGCGCCGCTTTCGCGCAGCGTCCGTGACGGAAACGCGGTTGGGATCTGGTGGCCGTGCAGCAAGGGTTCAAGCTCCGGGATCGCTTCGGGGCATGTATGCGGCGCATGGAGGGGCTGCATGGACGCAATGACGCCAAGCTCCCGGAACCGGGGGATATCATCGGCGCTGATGGTTTCGATATGTTCTATCCTGTGGCGGCTGTCGCGGGCGCCATTGGCACGCCGGGCGGCCTCAAACGCATCCAGGGTCCGCCGCACGCCCGCATCGCCGCAGGCGTGAACAGAGATCTGCAGCCCCATGGCATCGGCGCGGATGCAGGCCTCGTGGAAATGGGCAGCGGAAAACAACGGCGCGCCGCAGCCGCCGGTTCCCGGATAGGGCTGCAGCATGAAGGCGGTCCTGTTCTCGATCACCCCGTCAATGAACATCTTGACCCTTCCGGACCACAGCATATCGCTGGTGTAGGTGCTCCGCATCTGCGCCGCTTCCTCCAACCGCTCCAGCGGGTCGGTGTGTTTGAGGTGCAGTGGCACTTCGGTCCGGCACAGCAGCTTGCCTTCCGCCTCCAGCTCAGCCAGCAGCTCAAGCTGATAAAAATTCCCGTCCATATTATGAAGACCTGTGATCCCGAAGGACGCGCAGTGTTTCAATCCCTGTTCAAGCACTGCCTTGTCGATCGCGCGCTGTGCCGGTGTTGGCGCCGGCACCGGATCGGCGCCGGTCAGGGACCCTTCCATATCGCGCCCGCCCAGTGGTGTGAATTTCATCACCGGAGCCATGGCGGCCGCCTCGCGCAGTTCGCCTGTAGCGGTGCCATCCGGCCCCATGACGATTTCCGAGCCTTCGTCCACTTCCCGGCCCTTCAGAATCCCCGCCAATTCCAGTGCCGAGGTGTTCGCCCAGGCGGTGTGGCCGTCCGGCGCCAGGCAGGCAAACGGACGGTCCGGCAGAACGGCATCCAGATCATGGCGGGTCAGCGACCGGTCCCCCATCGCGTGATAGCTGGCCGCATAAGCATAAAGCAGAACGTCATCCGGCCGCTGTGCCGCATAGGAGCGGATCGCTTGGGTCAGGGCTTCCAGTCCGGTGACACCTGTCAGGTCAAGATATTCCAGTTCTGCTGCGCCCTGAAACAGGTGGACATGGCTGTCGATGAACCCGGGCAGGACCGTATTACCTTGGGCGTCAAACACCCGAGCCGACCCGGCGATGGCCCGGATTTCGGCATTCGTCCCCACTGCGGTGATGAGGCCGTCCTTGATCGCCAGGGCCTCGGCATCAGGGCCGTCGAAGGTTAGAACTTTGCCGTTCAGGATTACCAGGTCGGTCATTGCTGCCTCTCATTTTGCAAGAATAGCCGGGCCGGGAGAGGTGTTTTCTCCCGGAGGCTTCAGTTTGGGTGTTAAAGGGGTGCGCTTGGCGGGGCGCTGCTACAGAGCTGGCCGCCGCGCGGCCTGATCCAGCCAGGGCATCTTCTCTTGCAAAACCGAGGCCACATGGAACGCCCTTGGATCGTCAAAGGCACGCGCCAGAATCTGCACCCCAACCGGCCGGCCGTTCTCGCCAATCCCGGCAGGCACCGCCAGCGCCGGCAGGCGCGATAGCATGTTGAACGGGGCCAGGGTGTTCAGGTCGTATTCGCTGTCAAAGTCGCGATCGCCGATGGTGATGCGGTCCCAAGGCTTTTGCTCGGCAAACATTTCGTAGCTGGCAAAGGCAGGGCAGATGAAAGCGTAGTAGTCGTTTTCCATCATCGGACCGAACCGGCTGTAGATATCCGCCGCAACATCGAATGAGGTCAGAAACCCGTCCGCTGTGGTCTTGGCGGCGCATTCGGCAAAGTACTTGGTATAGTCGCAGACCAGATCCGGGTGCGCCTCCACTTCACGGATCAGCGCGGCGCCCATCAGGTGGTTCAGGTAGCTGGCGCAGCCGTCGCGCACTTCCTGCCCCCAGCCCAGCTTCACCTCCTCGATGATCGCCCCGGCATCCGACAACGCATCAAGCACCTTATAGGTCTGATCGGCGACGTCCTTGGTCACCACTTCGTTGCTGATATCCAGGCTGTAGCCGATACGCTTGCCCTTGAGGCTGCCGTATTTAAACGGGATCGTCATTTTTTCCCGCACGGTGGCAATGTCCTGCGGGTGGTGGCCGGATATGACATTCTGCATCAGCGCGCAGTCAGCTACCGTGCGGGCCATCGCACCGACGTGGCAGTAAGGATCCAGGTTGAACGGCGCCGCATCCGGCACACGGCCATAGGGCGGCTTGAAGCCGACGACCCCGCACATCGCCGCCGGGCCGCGAATGGAACCGCCGATGTCCGACCCGGTTGCCAGCGTGGTGGTGCCTGCTGCCAGCGCCGCCCCGGCCCCGCCCGAAGAGCCAGAGGGGGTATATGCCGGATCCCACGGGTTGCGGGTCACGCCGTGCAGGCGGGTTTCGGTGGTCCAAGCGCTGCAGAATTCAGGCGTGGCCGAGCGCGCGTGGAAAATCGCGCCCGCGTCGCGCAGCCGCTGTGCTACCGGGTGGGTTTGATCGGCAATGTGGTCCTTGTAGATCAGCGAGCCTTGGGTGTTGCGCTGTCCTTTGACGTCCATCTCGTCCTTGATGGCAACCGTGACCCCCTCTAGCGGGCGGGCATCACCGGGGCGGTTTGTGTAGACCTCCTCGGCGGCCCGGGCGGCATCCATCGCCTCATCAACGAATGTTTCGGTGAAGGCGTTGATCACCGGCTCGACAGCTTCAGCGCGGGCAAATTGCGCCTTCAGAACATCCACAGGGGAAAGCTCACCGGATTTGAACAGCGCAATCTGCCGGGTCGCCGGCAGGTAGCACAGATCGAGATCGGACATGGCAAGGGTTTCATTCAACGGCATGGAGTTTTCTCTCGTTGCTAGGTGTCTGTTGTTCGGGCAAAGCGTGATGCGATGCTGCGATCAGCCTGCGGGTGTAATCATGCGTGGCGTCGGCAAAGAGCCGGGCGGTGGGTCCGGTTTCGACCAGTTCGCCTTTCAGCATCACAATCATGCGGTCGGCGGCATGTCGCACGACGCTCATGTTGTGGGTGATCAGCAGGATCGACAGGCCCATCTGCTCCTGCAGGGTGTTCAGAAGGTTCACCACCTCGCCCTGGACCGAGACGTCCAGCCCCGCGGTCGGCTCATCCGCCACCACCAGCGAGGGCGACAGCGCCAGTGCCCGCGCCACACCGGCGCGGCGCGCCTGGCCTCCGGACAGCTCATGCGGGAACCGGTCGGCATAGGCCTCACCCAGTCCGGCCTGGGTCAGCAGCTCAATGGCGCGCGTGCGCGTTGCCTCCGCCCGGCGGCCATGCACAATCAGTGGTTCGACCACCTGTTCTGCGATCGTCACCCGTGGAGACAGCGAACCGGCGGGGTCCTGAAACATCATCGCAACTTGCTCGCGTGCTTTGCCCCAACCTGCGGCATTCGCTGTAGTCAGCTCGCTGCCGTTGAGGCGGACGCTGCCCGCATCCGGGCGGACCAGCCCCATGATACTGCGCGCAACCGTGGTCTTACCCGAGCCGCTCTCGCCGATCAGCGCCAGCGTTTCGCCGCTGCGGATATCAAAGCTGACTTTGCGGACCGCCGGGATCTCATCACGCCAACCACCCAATGAGGGCGGCAGCAGGCCCCTGCGGGTGAAGGTCACCGACAGGTCTTCGACACGCAAGACAGGTGCGGCGCTGATATCTATCCGTCCGGGCGGCCCATCAACGATCTGTACCGGCTGCTCCAGCGCCTCGCTCATTGTCGGGAGTCTGCGGGTTGGCGTTTCGATCTGCGCCGGATCGCAGCGCAGCAGCGCCTTGGTGTAGCTATCCTGCGGGTCAGCGAAGACATCCTGCACCGGGCCGGCCTCGCGGATCTCGCCGGATTTCATCACCAGCACCTCGTCACAAAGCGAAGCCACAACCCCCAGATGATGGGTCACAAAGACAATGGCGCAGCCCGTTTCCCCCTGAAGACGCTGCAGCAGTTCAAGGATCTCCACCTCCAGTGTCGGATCCAGCGCGGTGGTGGGCTCATCCGCCAGCACCAGATCCGGCCCCAGCATCAGCGCCATTGCAATCGACACCCGCTGGCGCTGGCCACCGGACAGTTCATGCGGGTACATGGTCATCCGCGATGCGGGGTCCGGCAGGCTGACCCAATCCAGCGCGTCTATGGCGCGCTGCCATTTTTCGCGTTTGGACCAAGGCTCGCGGTACAGAAGATCGATCATCTGCTGGCCGATGGTCAGACCCGGTGCCAGCGATGTCATCGGGTCCTGCGAGATGTATGAAATCCGGGTGCCGCGCAGCGCCCGCATCCGGTCCGGCGGCTGGCGCAGCAGATCCATACCGTCGAACCAGACCTCGCCCGAATTCAGCGTGGCGGCATCCGGCAGCAGCCGGGTCAGCGCCCACAGCAAGGTGGATTTGCCGGAACCGCTTTCACCGACGATGCCCAGGGTGCGGCCCTTCTGCAGCGTGAAAGACACCCATTTCACCGCCTGAATGGGGCCAAAGCGCACGGCGAGGCCGTCAACTTTCAGAAGCATATCCGCCATGGTTCAGCCCTTTCCGCCAAGTTTCGGGTCAAAGGCATCGCGCAGCGCTTCGCCCAGGAAGGTGAAACCGAGCGTCGCCAGCACCAAGGGGATCCCCCCCGCCACCACCAGCCAGGGCGTGTGGCCGACAAAATCAAACCCGTCCTGCAACATCAGTCCCCAGCTGGAGGCGGGCGGCTTGACACCCACGCCAAGGAAGCTGAGGCCCGCCTCGGCGGCGATGAAGGTGGGAATATCCATTGAGGCGACGATCAGAACCGGGCCGATCACATTGGGCAGAATGTGGCGAACCACGATACGGACGCGTCCGGCGCCCATAGCGCGCAGCGCTTCAACATATTCGGCATTGGCCTGCGCCATGACCGAGGCCCGCATGATCCGCCCGTAATAGGGCACTGATGTTGCAACCAGCAGGCCGACCAGCACAACCATACCGCCGCCAAAGATCGGTCCGATGGCCAGCGCCAGGATGATCACCGGATAGGCGCGCACAGTGTCGAACCCCAGCGTCAGCACATAGTCCAGCCAGCGCGGCCCCATCGCCGCCATCATGCCCAGAATGCCACCCAGGATGACCGACAGCGCGGTGGAAATCAGCGCCACGCTCAGCGCGATCCGCCCGCCATAGATCGCCCGGGACAGCACATCGCGGCCCAGCTGATCCGTGCCCAGCCAATGCGCCGCACTTGGCCCCTGCAGCTTGGAGGGGATGTCCATGGCATTGGGGCCGTAAGGCGCGATCCAGGGGGCCAGCAGCGCCGACAGGATCAGCAGCAGCGCCAGCAGCAGCCCCAGCATACCCATCGGATCGCGGGCCAGATTGGTGAACCCGCCGGGGCGTGCCGGTTTGATGACGGGTTGAATATCAGCCGCAGTCATTGCTCCTGGCCCTCCTTGAAACGGGGATCGATGATGGCGTTGAGGATGTCCGCCGCGGTGGTGGCGGCGATCAGCAGCGCGCTGGAGGCCAGCACCGCACCAAGTGTCACCGGGTAGTTGCGCAGGATCACCGCGTCATACATCAGCTTGCCGATGCCGGGCCGGGCAAAGACGATCTCGGCAAAGACCGCGCTGCCCAGCATGTAGCCGACCCCGACCCCCAGCACGGTAATAGTCGGCGCCACCGCCACCCGCAGCGCATAGCGCGAGATAATGCGCGGTTCGGTCAGGCCAAAAGAGCGGGCGTTGCGGATGTAATTTGCCGACAGCACCTCGATCATCGAGGCGCGCACCAGCCGCGCCAGGTAGCCGACCCAGCCGATGCCAACTGCGACGGCTGGCATGATCAGGTGGTGCAGCGTAGAACCAAAGCCGCCTTCGCCCGCGCCGATGGCAGGCAGCCAGCCCAGCCGGGCGGAAAACAGCAGCATGCCGTAGATTGCAATGATCACCGAAGGCACCGCGATGACGCTGACCGACAGCAATCCGATCAGCCGGTCAAACAGCCCGTTGCGGCGCACTGCCGCCAGGCAGCCCAGCGGGATGCCCAGGCCTGCTGCCAGCAGCATCGCTGCCGTGATCAGCTGCACAGTATGCGGAAGATGCGCCATCAGCACTTCGCTGACAGGGCGGCGGCTGCGCAGATCGGTGCCCAGATCGCCCTGGGCCACTGACCCCAGATACTTCACGATCTGCACTGGCATTGGCTGATCCAGCCCCAGCCGCTCGGCAAACTCGGCCTTGATGGCTGGTGTTGCCCGTGGGCCCAGCATCGCGCTGGCAGGATCGCCAGGGGCCAGTTGCACCAGCACATACAGCGTCGAGACTGCCAGGATCAGCACGGTCACCCCAAGACAGGTGCGGCGGAGAATATAGCCAAGCATTTCGGTGTTTCCTCAGAAGAAAAATCCGGGCGGGACTGCAGGCCGCCGCCCGGCAGGAGGGAGGTCAGTTTGCGGTCTTCTTGAAGCCGGCAAAGACTGGACGGCCGTCGGGCAAGGTGGCCGGCACGATCTTGTCGTTCCACAGGATGGTCAGGGGTTCGTTGGTCAGGAACAGGAAGTTGCCGGATTTCTCCATCATCTCCTGCATCTGTGTGTAAAGCCGGCCGCGTTCTGCGTCATCGGTGCTGCGGCGCGCCCTTTCGACCAGGGCGTCATAGTCCGGGTTGCTCAACCCTTCCCAGTTCCAGACGCCGACCTGATCGGAGGTGAAATATTGCATCGTGTAGATGCCGTCGGGATTGCCGGTCCAGGATTTCACATGCAGCTGCAGGTCGGCAGCACGCGTTTCATCGACACTCCAGAAGCTGCCTTCATCCTGCCCGTTCAGCTCGACGGTCAGACCGATCTCAGCCAGGTTGGCCTGGACAATCTGGGCAATGGTGGCTCGGTTGGCCGTATTCACGAAGTCAAGCCGCAAGACAGTTCCTTCGGCCCCCGCCTCGGCGATCAGCGCCCGGGCGCCGTCAACGTCCCGCTGGATCGGTAGCACGTCGCGGTGGCCCAGAAGCCCCGGGGCGACCATACCGGTTGCCTGTTCGGCCCGCCCGTTCGAGACCGCAGCCAGAATGGTGGGCACATCCACCGCTTTCTGGATGGCCTGGCGCACGCGGATGTCCGACAGTCCCTCGTAGGTTTCCGAAATGCCCAACCAAAGCGGATCCAGCGATGTACGTAATTCGGTATTACCGGCGCTTGTTGACCAGCTGTCGTACTCTAGCGCTGAGGCTGCATAGGTAAAATCGATCTCGCCTGCATCAAAAGCCACCCGGGCGGCGTTGTCATCAGCAATGGCTATGATCGCGACCTCTTCAAAATCTGCCGCCTTGCCTGTCCAGGCCGGATCCCTTTCCAACATGAAGGCCTGGCCGGGCTCATGAGACTTGAACCTGTAGGGGCCAGCGGTTGCAACCGGGGTTGCCTCGAAATACCCGTCCGAAGCCTCAGCCGCGGCCTTGGAAATAATCGCGCCCGAAGTGTAGGATAGCGTCGCCGACCAGAACGCCGGGGAAGGTGCGCTCAGGTGAATGACCCCGGTGTACTTGCCGGTTACTTCGACATCCTCCAGCAGCGTGAACTCGGTCGCGACACCGGATTCCAAGCCTTGATCCAAGTGCCGTTCAAAAGAGTATTCTACATCTTCCGCGGTCAGCTCCCCATAGCCGCCGGACCACATGATGCCGGGTTTCAGCTCAAAGGCGATGTGCTGCGGATCGGACAGATCTACGGATTTTGCGGCATCCAGTTCGGCCTTCCAACTATCCCCCGGCACATGTTTCGCCAGCCGCGGATAGAGGTTGTCGATCAGAAGCTGTTCCGAGCTGGAACCCCAGTAGGCCGGATCCAGGTAGCCCGGATCGGCAGCGACCGCGATGCGAAGGGTGTCAGCAGCACCTGCGCCTGCTGCGGCGGTCCAGATGGCGGCTGCCACGCTTGTGCCTATCGAAACCTGCCGGGCCGGCTTTGTCGGAATTCTGGTCATCTTCCTCTCCATCTGTTGGCATCTTTTCCAACAGTCTAGAGGGCGCGCGACCTGCAAAGCACGCACCGTTAGACCCCCAAAATTAGGCTGGACGCAGCTATAGTGCATAAAGTAGCGTAAACACATGCCTGAAACTAATCTCTCCGCCAATCTCAGGATGCTGTGCAGCTACGGGCGTTCTGTCTCGGAGGTCTGCCGCCGAATCGGCATCAATCGGCAGCAATTCAACAAATACCTCACCGGTCAGACTGCCCCGTCGCTCGCCACGCTGCGCCGGGTCTGCGACTTTTTCGGGGTAGACGAGGCCGAGATCCTGCAGGAAAAGAAGGCCTTTGCCAAACTGGTCCGGCTGCGGCCGCCGGTTCTGGCCCGGTCGAATGATCCGCTTTCGGAGCAGATGGAAAAGGTGATCCGCCGCGACCGCTGGAATGCCGGACTGCTGGAGCGCCACGCAGGTTACTACCACATTTACATGAGCCCCGACCCGTCCAAAAACTACCTCTTGAAGAGCATTGGACGGATTTTTGGCAGCGGGCACGACTGGTTCTCCAAGGAGCTGGAGCGCTATGAGGATGACGAATTCGCCATCCCCTCGACACTCAAACATTCTGGCCTCGTGTTCGAAGCGCACAACCGGATCTTCATAACCAGCCGCGAGCAGGGGCAAGGAAACGGCATGTGGAGCACTGCCCTGATTGCCTCGGATTATGAGGAGCCCTCGTTTCTTCCCGGGCTTCTCCAAGGGATCGAACCGGAAGGCGGGCATATGCTCTATGGCACCCGCGTGGTATGGGAGTACTTGGGAAAATCACCGGATTTGCGGGCAATCTTGCAACGCTGCGGGGCCTATAAAAGCGATCATTCCGAGGTGCCCGAGTTTGTGCGCAACTCCATCTTTTCAACGGAAGGCACTGACACGGCCACTTTGACTGCTGCATTTTAGCCGCAGCGAAACGCGCCCCCCCGGCAACCGCCGGAGCGTATAGGCGTTGTTGCAGAACTCTGAGTTCTAAGGATTCACATCACGAATCCATGCGGTTAGACGGGGCAGATGAGCAAGCCCGCACCTGCCCGCTACCGTACGACGAATTGGTCCAGCTACAACGATGCGCTCAGAAAGCGCGGGTCGCTTCTGATCTGGTTGGACGAAGAGATGACCTGGCTCGCGCCGCATGATGGCAGCCCCGGTCGCCCTGCGGTTTTCTCGGATGCGGCAATCCAGTTCTGCCTGTCGATCAAGGTTCTGTTCAAGCTGCCTCTCCGGCAGACCGTCGGGATGGTCACCAGCCTTTTGCACCTGGCGGGTCTGGACTGGCCCGTTCCGGATTTCTCTACGCTGTGCCGCCGACAGAGTGAGATGGGACCGTGGCCCCAGTGGGGCCGCGTAAGCCCATAGAACGCTGGCCGTCCAGATCCCATATCGCCGCGCCGATGGGCCGCTGAACCTGCTTGTGGACAGCACCGGGATCAAGTTCCTTGGCGATGGTGAGTGGCAGGCCCGCAAGCACGGCGTTCAGGGGCGGCGCCAATGGCTGCCCGGCAGTTGATTGCAGAGCAATCAATGAGAGGGGCGCAAGGTTCCTCTTGCGATGGACGCTGCCACGTCTGACATCCGTGCCGTCGAATTCACCCCCAGCCGCGACGGCCCCTCTCGTGGTTATGCTGCGCAAACCACTGCCGGGCAGTGGACAGCCCGGTCTTACCGGACTTGTTGGGTCAGTTCCCCGAGGACGAAGACATCGGCACCGTGATCGCCGATGGTGCCTATGACACGCGACGCTGCCATGCCGCGATCCTCGAACGCGACGCGGCCCCGATCATCCCGATCCGCAAGAATGGCCGGTTGTGGAAAGAAGATTGTCCGGCTGCGCAGGTCAGAAACGAAACTCTGCGAGCCACCCGACACTACGGTCGAGCCTTCTGGAAGCGCTGGACAGGATACCACGTCCGAAGCCGGATCGAGGCAAAGATGCGCTGCTTAAAGGCATTCGGCGAGCGCATTGCCGCAAGAGACCCCGACCGCCAAACCGCCGAGATCCATATCCGCATCGCACTCATCAACCGCTTCAACGCACTCGGCACCGCTGAGATTATCCGCGTCGCCTAAGTTCGGAGGGGAAAGGGGGAGCCAGGCCTCAAGAGCGAGTTCTGCAACAATGCCCAGACAAACAGAAAGACACATCGGTCGAGGACCAGATCCGGCTGTGCCGCCGTCTGTGTGAACAGAAGGGGTGGCAGGTAACGGAAGTTTTCACCGATCACGCGCTCAGCGGCAAGAATGCCCTGCGCCCGGGATACCAGCGCCTGATCCAGGCCGCAGAACGCGGCGATATCGACGTCATTGCCGCCGAAAGCCAGAACCGGCTGTCGCGGGACATGGCGGATTCCGCAAACCTGCTGAAGCGCATGAACTTTTTCGGTGTCAGAATCCACACGGCTTCGGAGAATGAACTGGATGACATGAAGGTCGGGGTCGGCGGGCTGGTGTCCACCATGTTCCTCAGGGACCTGGCCCAGAAGACACGGCGCGGGCTGGAAGGACGCATTGCCAGGGGCAAATCTGCTGGCGGGATTGCCTACGGCTACCAGGTGAAGCGGGAGATCCTGCCCGACGGCACGCTCAGCACCGGCGACCGGGAGGTCGAACCGGAGGAGGCCGCCGTCATCAAACGAATCTTCCGGGATTATGCAGACGGGCTTTCCGCCCGCACGATTGCAGCTGTCCTGAACGCCGAAAGGGTAATTGCCCCGCAGAGCGGCAAAGGAACCGGCACCTGGAACCCGTCGACGATCTCCGGAAACATCAAACGCGGCACCGGCATCCTGAACAACGAGCTGTACATCGGGCGCCTGGTCTGGAACCGGCTGACCTACGATACCAACCCCGACACCGGGAAACGGCTGTCCCGCCTCAATCCGCCGGAAGACTGGATCACGGAGGATGTCCCCGGCCTGCGTATTCTGGATGATCAGCTCTGGCAGGCGGTGAAGACCCGCCAGGGGGAGGTGCGGCAGGCGATGAACCCGGCGGGTGTTCTGACGGAACGGCCGAAGCTGGAACGCGCGCGCCGCCCAACCTATCTGCTGTCAGGTCTCCTGCGCTGCGCCTGCTGCGGCGCCAGCTACACGCTGATCAACAAGACGCGCTACGGCTGCGCAGGGGCCCGCAACAAGGGCGCTGCGGTCTGCACCAACCGCGCCACCATCGGCCGGGCAGAAGTGGAAGAGCGGGTGCTTTCCGGGCTGAAGCAGCGCCTGCTGGCACCGGACCTGCTGGCGCAATTTGCGGAAGAATACCGCAAGGCGTTCAACGATGCCGCCGCGGGCGCCTGCCAGGACCGGCAGAAGGCCGAACACTCCCTCAGGAAGGTGGAGAGCCGGATCGCCAACATCCTGACCGCTATTGAGGACGGCATGTACACCGCCTCGATGAAGGACAAGATGCCTGAGCTGGAGGGTGAGAAGGCCCGCCTGGCGGCGGTCATCGCGGACAACCCGGAACCCCCTGCCCTGCGGCTGCATCCGCGCCTGTCGGCGCGGTACCGGGAGCTGATCGGGGATCTTGCTGGCGCTCTGAATGCACCGGAAGTGAGGCGGGAGGCGACGGCGTCGCTGCGGGCGCTGATTTCGGAGGTGCGGATGGTTCCCGACAGTGCTGCGCCGGGCGGCCATCAGCTTAAACTTGTTGGGGAATTGGCGGGGATCATGGCTTTGGGGGGCCTTGAATCGAAAAAGCCCCCGCTTTTTGCGGAGGCTTGGTCGGAAACGTTGGTTGCGGGAGCAGGATTTGAACCTGCGACCTTCAGGTTATGAGCCTGACGAGCTACCTGGCTGCTCCATCCCGCGTCAGGTTTGTTTGAGATCGTATTGAGAGATATTTGGATTTTACTAGGTTTGGCGGTGACCTACTCTCCCAGGGCTTGAGCCCAAGTACCATCGGCGCGACAGTGCTTAACTTCCGGGTTCGGGAAGGGACCGGGTGTTTCACTTGTGCTGTAGCCACCAAACCAAGAAAAATCCACTTGCCTCCGGCAAGTGGATTTTCTTGGTTTGCGGTCGGCAGCGTGTTTGCAGAGCAAATACGCGAAAGACCGCACCCCAGTTACGTCACGAGACGTTTCCACGAGCGGAAGGCAGTACAATCAACGTTGTCCAAGCGTTTGTATTTTGGGATGTGTTTGCTTGTTTGGATTTTCGGTAACACTGTCTGTTACTGGATCAAATCAAGCCTATCGGGCGATTAGTACCGGTCAACTGAATGCATTGCTGCACTTACATCTCCGGCCTATCGGCGTGGTGGTCTTCCACGGCCCTCAGGGATACCTTGTTTTGAGGGGGGCTTCCCGCTTAGATGCCTTCAGCGGTTATCCTGTCCGAACATAGCTACCCTGCACTGCTGCTGGCGCAACAACAGGTCCACCAGTGGTTCGTTCACCCCGGTCCTCTCGTACTAGGGGCAACTCCTCTCAAGTATCCTACACCCACGGCAGATAGGGACCGAACTGTCTCACGACGTTCTAAACCCAGCTCACGTACCTCTTTAAACGGCGAACAGCCGTACCCTTGGGACCTGCTCCAGCCCCAGGATGAGATGAGCCGACATCGAGGTGCCAAACACTGCCGTCGATATGGACTCTTGGGCAGTATCAGCCTGTTATCCCCGGCGTACCTTTTATCCGTTGAGCGATGGCCCTTCCACTCGGGACCACCGGATCACTATGGCCGACTTTCGTCTCTGCTCGACTTGTCAGTCTCGCAGTCAGGCTGGCTTCTGCCATTGCACTCAACGAGCGATTTCCGACCGCTCTGAGCCAACCTTCGCGCGCCTCCGTTACTCTTTAGGAGGCGACCGCCCCAGTCAAACTACCCGCCACGCAGGGTCCCGGATCCGGATAACGGACCGCGGTTAGATATCAAGAGTGCGAAGGGTGGTATCTCAAGGGAGGCTCCACCGCGACTTGCGTCACGGTTTCGATGCCTACCACCTATCCTGCACATCACAATCCTGATACCAGTGCGAAGCTGTAGTAAAGGTGCACGGGGTCTTTCCGTCTAACCGCGGGAAGCCTGCATCTTGACAGGCAATTCAATTTCGCTGAGTCGATGTTGGAGACAGCGGGGAAGTCGTTACGCCATTCGTGCAGGTCGGAACTTACCCGACAAGGAATTTCGCTACCTTAGGACCGTTATAGTTACGGCCGCCGTTTACCTGGGCTTCAATTCGGAGCTCTCACCCCTCCTTTTAACCTTCAGGCACCGGGCAGGCGTCAGACCCTATACGTCGTCTTGCGACTTCGCAGAGCCCTGTGTTTTTAATAAACAGTCGCCACCCCCTGGTTTGTGCCCCCGGATTCCACTTGCGTAGGACCCGGGCCTCCTTCTCGCGAACTTACGGAGGTATTTTGCCGAGTTCCTTCAACATCGTTCTCTCAAGCGCCTTGGTATTCTCTACCTGTCCACCTGTGTCGGTTTAGGGTACGGTCTGATGGAGGGCTATTTCCAGGGACTGATCAGCAGCCCATTCAATCCGATAAGGATGAACTACCTTCACAATCCGTCACATCCTCCTGGCCCACGAATATTAACGTGGTTCCCATCGCCTACGCCTTTCGGCCTCGGCTTAGGGGCCGGCTTACCCTGCTCAGATTAGCTTTAAGCAGGAACCCTTGGACTTTCGGCGAGAGTGTCTCTCACACTCTTTGTCGCTACTCATGTCATCATTCTCACTAGTGATCTCTCCACGGGATCCCTCACAGGCCCGCTTCATCGAAAGCTCCTTGCGTCCAACTCTTCCCGGAGGAAGATAAGGACGCATGGAACTATGTCACACTACGCTCTGCTACCATGCACTATGTGCATCCTCGGCTTCGGCTCATGGCTTGAGCCCCGTTACATCTTCGCCGCAAGACATCTTGATTAGACCAGTGAGCTGTTACGCTATCTTTAAAGGATGGCTGCTTCTAAGCCAACCTCCTGGTTGTTTTGGACGTCTCACCTGCTTTCCCACTTAGCCATGAATTGGGGGCCTTAGCCGGAGGTCAGGGTTGTTTCCCTCTCCACGACGGACGTTAGCATCCGCCGTGTGTCTGCCATCTAGTACTCCCGGGTATTCGGAGTTTGGTTAGGATCAGTAAGCCTGTGGGGCCCCATTACCCATCCAGTGCTCTACCCCCCGGGGTATTCGGATGACGCTCTACCTAAATAGATTTCGCAGAGAACCAGCTATCTCCGAGTTTG
>NZ_CP081036.1:57500-317500 GCF_025141335.1 Leisingera sp. M523 | reverse complement strand
CTGAATTTCCAGAGCCTGTTCCAGGCCGGTCCAGCAGAAGCGGAGCGCAGCGCCGCCCTGCGCCTGCGCCACCTTGGGGAGATCGCATGGCAGAACGGTGCCGATCCGCGGGTAACCGCCAGTTGTCTGGCATTCGCGCAGCAGCACGAAGGGCTTGCCATCGCCGGTCATCTGCACATCCCCCGGCAGGATCACTTCGGACAGGATATTGAGCTGGCCGTCAGCGGCAAAGCCTTCGCCGTCCGAGACCATTTCCACCCCCATCCGGTTGGCACGGCTGCCGCGCTGGAAAGCCGTGGCCGCAAACCGGACACGGACCGCCTCGGGAAACAGGCTGCTTTGGAAACTTTCGAGAATACGCAATTCACCGCCCTGAAAACGGTCCTCGGCGGCCAGCACCAGACCTGTTTCATTATTCCGGTCTGAACCGGCAGGCAGCAGGTCTCCGGCTTCGGCCGCCCGCCCCAGCCCCGCCATCAGATGCACAGCGCGGGAGCCAAGCAGCGGCTCCGTGGCAATGCCGCCGCCTAGATGCAGGTATCCATAGACGCCGCGGCGGGCGGCACCGATTGACAGGCGCTGGCCCGCCTCCATCCGGTGCGACGCATTCCAGGCCAGCGGTTCACCCTCCAGCACTGCCGCCATCGGGGCGCCGGTCAGGGCAATGCGCAGGGGGCCGGTCGCTTCGAACTCGCCGCCCATGCCCCCCATTTCCAAGGCTGCCAATCCGGAATCCTGCCGCAGCAGCGCAGCCCCCTCGGCCAATGCCAGCGGGTCCGCAGCGCCGCCTTGGGACACCCCCTGCCCCAGCAAACCGGGCCGCCCCATATCCTGGACCGAAGCCGCCGGTCCGATCCGCAGTATCTTGAGACCGCTCATGCTGCGATCTCCGAGACGATGGCGCCGCCAAGCAGCGGGTCATCCTTGCAGTGTTTCAGGAAGTCCGGTTTGGAGACCGGTTCAAACTGCATCTCATCACCCGGGCGCAGAACAAAAGGCTGCGCTGCCCCCGGCTGGAACAGGGTCAGCCCGGTTTGGCCGACATGGCGCCAGCCGGTTGGCGCCGGATTGGAAAACAAGACGAACTGGCAGATCGCCTGCACCAGTGCGCCGCGCGGCACCATCGGTGTCAGCTCCGTCTGCCGCGGCAGGTTCCATTCCGGCCCCAACGAGCCAAGGTAGGGCTGGCCGGGGGCAAAGCCGATGGTCAGCACCCGCACCTGTGCGGCACCCAGGCTTTCGATGGCCTGTGTCTCGCTCATACCCGCGGCATCGGCTGCTTCTCCCAGCTGGGGTGCCAGATCGGTGCCATATACTGTCGGCACCCGCCAGAACCGGCGACCGGGCGGCAGCGGCGCCTGCAGCCAGTTTTGGGTCGTCAGAAGGGTCTGCAAAGCCGCCTCCAGCGCCTCATGCCGCAGATCAGCAGGGTCGAAACGGACAAAGACCGAAGCCAAAGAGGCCATGGTCTCTACAACCCCTTTCAGCGGCAGCGCTTCCACCGCACTGCCAAAAGCCAGCGCGGCGCGGTTCGAGGCCTCGCTAAGGCTGCTGTCAAAGCTTACCAGCATGCCGTTCTGCCCGGCCCGCCGGACCAGCGGATAGGCTGGCGCCACCTGGCTGTTCATGTTTTCACCCCGTCATTTTCGCGCGCAAGCGTTGCGGTGCAGACGGGGAGTGTCAACATGTCAATTCATAGACAACCTTGCCGCTGCCACAGGCAAGAACCGCAAGCCGGCTTCAGAAATCATCCCACCCTTGCGCCGCAGGCAGCGCCTCTGCATCAAAACCGCCGGCGCCGTTTGCCGCCGGGGTTGCTGCCGGCGCTACCGCCGCCGGGCGCTGGAAAGCCACCACATCCGCAACCGGGGCGGAGGCCGGGTTGCCTGCGGACCTGAACTTGGACACTTCGCGGGTCAGCTGGCTGGCGTCTGCGGACAGTAACTGGCTGGCGGCCGAGGTTTCCTCAACCATCGCCGCATTCTGCTGGGTCACCTGATCCAGCTGTGAAACACCAAGGTTGATCTCGCTCAGCGACGTTGCCTGTTCCTTGGCGCCGGTGGCAATCCCGCTGATGTGGGTGGAAATATGACCCACACTGTCAATGATCTGCTTAAGCTCAATTCCGGTTCTGCCAACCAGGTCCACACCGCTGGCCACCTGCTGTTTGCTTTGACCGATAAGCTGCTTGATCTCGCCGGCCGCCCCAGCGGACCGCTGCGCCAGCGCCCGCACTTCTGAGGCAACAACCGCAAAGCCACGGCCTGCCTCCCCCGCCCGGGCGGCCTCAACCCCGGCATTCAGCGCCAGCAAGTTGGTCTGAAAGGCAATATCGTCGATCATCCCGATGATTTTGGCGATTTCCTCAGAGGAGCTCTCAATCTGCGACATCGCCGCCACAGCGTCCGAGACAACCTGACCGCTGCGTTCCGCGGCAGTCTGGGCCTCGCTGACGATGCCCTCCACCTTCTCTGCGCCCTCCGCCGAGGAATGCACCGTGCCGGTCAGCTCCTCAATGGCCGCTGCGGTTTCCTCCAGCGTTGCAGCCTGGCTCTCGGTACGCTGAGACAGGTCGCTGGCGGATTTGGATATCTCATCCGCTGTGCGTCCGACAGCTTCGGATACTTGCGTCACCGCGCCCATCGCTGTGCCAAGCTGCTCCGCCGAGCGGTTGAACGCCTCGCCCAGCGCGGCAATATCCGCCTGATCGGACAGTTTGACCCGGAAGCCCAGATCCCCCTGGCTCATCGCGTCCAGCCCCTTGGCGATTTCCTGCAGCCCAAGACGGCGCACCGTTACATCAGTGGCCACTTTGACCACCCTATCCACTGTGCCATCCGCGTTTTCAACCGGAGCATAGGTCGCCTGGATCCAAATAGTGGCGCCGTCCTTGGTCACCCGCGGGAACTGATCGGTGAACACACGGCCAGCGGCCAGGTCTTTCCAGAATGATTTATACTCCGCACCCGCGGCAATTTCAGGCGCCACAAACATCGAATGATGCCGGCCCGCGATTTCTTCCAGCCGGTATCCCAATGCAGCAAGAAAATTGCCGTTTGCGGTCAGAATTGTGCCGTCCGGTTTAAATTGAATTGTCGCCTGGGTGCGATCGACCATACCGGCAATAATCCTGGCACCGCTGTCCTGCTCTGCGGGCCTGGACGCTTTGAATTTGAAAAACAATGAATTTCTCCGCGCGTTCCTGATTCTCGATGGCTCGCGCCGAAAGTACCGTGAAACCAACAGAAAATTCTTAACGTCCCTGGATACATGCGCCTAGGTGTTCAGCCCCGGCATCTGGCGGATCGGATCCTTTATGAACCTGTTTGGATCTGAATGGCATTGTTGCAGAACTCGCTCTTGAGGCCTGGCTCCCCCTTTCCCCTCCGAACTTAGGCGACGCGGATAATCTCAGCGGTGCCGAGTGCGTTGAAGCGGTTGATGAGTGCGATGCGGATATGGATCTCGGCGGGTTGGCGGTCGGGGTCTCTTGCGGCAATGCGCTCGCCGAATGCCTTTAAGCAGCGCATCTTTGCCTCGATCCGGCTTCGGACGTGGTATCCTGTCCAGCGCTTCCAGAAGGCTCGACCGTAGTGTCGGGTGGCTCGCAGAGTTTCGTTTCTGACCTGCGCAGCCGGACAATCTTCTTTCCACAACCGGCCATTCTTGCGGATCGGGATGATCGGGGCCGCGTCGCGTTCGAGGATCGCGGCATGGCAGCGTCGCGTGTCATAGGCACCATCGGCGATCACGGTGCCGATGTCTTCGTCCTCGGGGAACTGACCCAACAAGTCCGGTAAGACCGGGCTGTCCACTGCCCGGCAGTGGTTTGCGCAGCATAACCACGAGAGGGGCCGTCGCGGCTGGGGGTGAATTCGACGGCACGGATGTCAGACGTGGCAGCATCCATCGCAAGATGAACCTTGCGCCCCTCTCATTGATTGCTCTGCAATCAACTGCCGGGCAGCCATTGGCGCCGCCCCTGAACGCCGTGCTTGCGGGCCTGCCACTCACCATCGCCAAGGAACTTGATCCCGGTGCTGTCCACAAGCAGGTTCAGCGGCCCATCGGCGCGGCGATATGGGATCTGGACGGCCAGCGTTCTATGGGCTTACGCGGCCCCACTGGGGCCACGGTCCCATCTCACTCTGTCGGCGGCACAGCGTAGAGAAATCCGGAACGGGCCAGTCCAGACCCGCCAGGTGCAAAAGGCTGGTGACCATCCCGACGGTCTGCCGGAGAGGCAGCTTGAACAGAACCTTGATCGACAGGCAGAACTGGATTGCCGCATCCGAGAAAACCGCAGGGCGACCGGGGCTGCCATCATGCGGCGCGAGCCAGGTCATCTCTTCGTCCAACCAGATCAGAAGCGACCCGCGCTTTCTGAGCGCATCGTTGTAGCTGGACCAATTCGTCGTACGGTAGCGGGCAGGTGCGGGCTTGCTCATCTGCCCCGTCTAACCGCATGGATTCGTGATGTGAATCCTTAGAACTCAGAGTTCTGCAACAACGCCGGTCTGAAGTGTAAATCTTGCAGATGCACCCATATGGCGTGCGTGCTGAGTGTTTTGAGACGGCAGCATATCCCGGGCTCGGAGCAATTCTGCGACCCCACCTGCATTCCGCACCTTGAGCGTTTGATTGAGGACATCGTTTGAACCGAAGGACCGGTTGCTGTGACGCGCCTTTCATGGCGCGTCGCTCAACAACACGGGTGGCTATGGGCCTCTCCCGCTTTAATGCCGCCCCAAGTGCTCGTTTATCCAATCCGGTCTCTTTCAGTTCTTCGGTTAGGCCTACGCCAGTCTTCAACGTCCTGTTCTCTCACAGCGGCCTCCAATTTTGGCGAGTGGCTAACGCAATATCCTTTACGCGCTGCAGCAGGCCGACGGCTCTGCCGCCGGCCCGAAAAGTCACACGGCCAGCGACTGCGCGACCTTGATCAGCTTTTCCTCGTCGATGTCGTACATGTAACCGTAGATATTGGCGTGCTTGGGGGTTCCGGCGGAGTCCCGCATCAATAGGACATCACGCTCAAGGGAGGCAGTGTAGTCGCTAATGCAAATGCTTTCTGCCGGGTAAAGCGGTTCAATATCGGCACCATGTTCTTGCTTGTAAGCGTCAAAGATCCCCTCTTTGGTGAAGGACGTGGCGCCGCAATGAGTGTGGTGAACGATGACGATGTTCTCGATCCCGAACAGGTGCTGCGCCACTGTGACGGACCGCAGGGCGTCATATGCCCGGCCTCCTGCCACGCAAACCTCGAAGATGTTGGTGGTTGAAGCGATCTTGTTGCCGCTGTCATCAGTAACGATCTCTCCGGGGTGTGTATGACCGAACTCTTCGGCGACCAGCCGCGGCACTTGGACGATGCGCGGGTCATAGCAATAGACGACCACGGTTTTCAGCGGCACTGCCTTGGCGAATTCCTTGCGCACCGCCGCTTCGTCAAAGCCGGGTTGCTTGGAAAAGGCATAAGCGTCGAAGCTCTGATGATTGCCACACATGTTAATCTCCTTTCATCAAGTTAGAAAACCGCTGCAAGCGCGCGCTGCACCGATGCGCGCTCCTGCGCCTCGCGGTACCAGCGCAGGGTGGCCGGGAGCTCTTTCAAGCAGCCAGAGCCCAGCAGATGAATCATGGGAAAGGCGGCACAGTCTGCCGCCCCGAAACGGCTGCCGCTAAGAAAGCTGCATGTGCCAAGCCGCTTCTCGATGGCGGCAAGCGCGCGCAACGCCCGCGCATCGCCAAAAGCCAGGGCAGAGCTGCTGCCCTCTTCGCGCTCCAGGCTGAGCCCGAAATTGAGGAGTGCCACCAAGTCGGTCATCACCAGGCTCAGGGCTTCAAGCGCGTGGGCGCGGTCCGCCCGGGCGGCTGGCAGCAACTGGCCGGACTTTTCGGCCAGATACAGTAGGATCGCCATGGATTGGCTCAGGGTGATCTGGGCGCCGCAAGGGCCTTCGCTGTCGATGATCAGCGGCACCTGGCCCATCGGGTTGAGGGCAAGGAACCCCGGCCTGTCCTGATCCCGCTCGCGCAGGTTCACAGGCACGGTCCGGTAGGGCAGCCCGGTTTCCTCCAGTGCGATCAGCACCCTGTAGGTGTTGCCGGTGGTCCATCCGTAAAGATCAATCATTTCTCCCTCCCGCTGCCGGTACCGGGCTGTGATCCAGCTTAATCTGCAGCTCCTTCATCGCCGCGCCGCAGCCGCCGGCCATCAGCCCGGTGACCCGGCCTGCGTCGAGGTTCAGTTCAACCGTGATCTCGCTGGGCGATGCGGGCTCCATGAAGTGGCCCTGCTCGATCAGCAGCTTTGGCCTGCGCACGCCGAGGTGGTCATACAACGCGCAGGCCAGCGGTCCCGCTGCCATGCCGGTGGCCGATTCTTCGCTGATGCCGTAACGCGGGGCGAACATGCGGGCGGCAACCCCGCAATGCCTTTGCGCATGTCTGTGACGCCGCAGGCAAGATACACCCGGACACCGGTTCCTGGGCCGATCATGCCGCCTCCACTGCGTGGATCAGCCTGATCAGCACCCCCGCGTCCAGATCACTGGGAAGCCGGAGGCACCGCCCGTTGGCCAGGCGCAGCTCTACTGGAACGAAAAGGCTGGCAACGGGTTCCTCGGTAATCCCCCCGTTTTTGCGGGGGCATGTCCGTAGAATTTTCGCGGCCATCTTCAGTTTCTGTGCAGGCGTCATCCCGCCGTTGCCCATGTTGGGGCGTTCATGGTTGTAGGACCAGAGCCACTCGGTGGCAATCTGCTGGACCTCCTCGATACTTTCGAAAATGTCCAAGTCCAGCCATTCGTGCCTGACCGTCCGGTTGTAGCGCTCGACATAAGCGTTCTGCTAAGGCTTTCCGGGCTGGATATATGCCAAGGCAATGCCCCGGTTCCCGGCCCAGCGCCGCTCGCCGTTGCCCTCGGACCAATGGCGGACAATAGCTTGCTCTCACTGATGAGACTGGCGTCCATGCCGCCATACTTCGCCCGCCACTTTTACAGCGTGGCGCCGGTTCGGCGGGGAATTGATCCACTGGATCAATTCCGTTTCCGCCTCACTCCCGTGCTCACGGCACAGCTCGGTGGCAGGCGCACCGCCCTCCATTTGGCGCAGCACACCCAAGATCTGGGCTTCTCTGCATCGTGTCTTCTTCATCGGAAGCTCCTGGTTCATCCTGCCGAGAAAATTCTACTTCCGCATCCCCTTAAGATCGGGGGGGATGACCCCACGGGTTACGCCAGTGGCGTCCTATTCCATGGAATAAGCTAGTCAATCCGATTGATCTTGTGATCGTGGATGCGGTCGAGCACGTCGGTCAGCCAGGCTTGCGGATCGACGCCACTCACCGTCGCGTTGAACTCAGCGTTCTGCACCAACCCATCTAGCCATACCTGCAACGCCGCCAGGCGACCATAGCCCCTTCCGCTTCAGCTCGTGCTGCCAGCCATAAATTTGCTGACGGGTCACATAGTGATGCCGTGCCACCCGCGTTACCGTTGCCCCGTCGATCCCCACAGATGTGACGATCGCAAGATTCTCCTCGTCACTCCAGCGCCGACGCCGTTCAACGCCCAGGATCTCGCCGCGCATGACAAATTCCCCATAAGACACGTCGATAACGACGTCGCTAAGCACGTGTCTTAGAACACCAGGAGAAAATCAGGCAGGCGGTAGAAACCAGGCGCTTACCTTGTTCAGCAGGTTTGCCGACGCGATTTCTAGCAACTTTTCGAAAGGCACCAGCTCCGGATCGGTATGAGCTGGTGCTTTCTCAGATTCGAAAAACTGGCGGAAGCCGCCCTGGGTGCATGTCGCCAGGTGCCATCCAAGGGTGATCGGGCGCAACAGAGCGTGCCCTGCACGGCTCCTTACCTGGAGCAGGCGCATTCAATCAACTCGTGCGATCCTCTGCCCTTGAGCTCGACCATGCCTTTTGACTTGCCATCGAAAGCATCTTGCAAGTTTCGCCATACGGCCTCGCTCACAAGTACCGTTCCCGGATCGGCATGATCGACAATGCGGGCGGCGATGTTCACCGTATCTCCCCAGATATCGAAGGCGTAATTCTTCTGGCCGATAACTCCGCCGACCAGCGGTCCCATATGAATGCCGATCCGGATCTCCCAGCCAGAGGGGTGTTCCGCGACGGCGTCAATCATCTCCAGGCCCGTTCGAACGCTGGCCTTTGCAGGACTTTCAACATGGTGCAATAGCCCGGCGGTTGCCATGAAGGCATCCCCGATTGTCTTAATCTTTTCCAGCCCGTTCTGGGTCGCGATGTCCTCGAAGGCGCAGACCAGATCCTGAAGATGGGATACCACGGTTTCCGCCGAGTTGTTGTTGCAATAGGTCGTGAAACCCACGATGTCGCAGAACAGAACCGCCACGTCTTCGAACTGGCGCGGTCTAACGGAGTTTGTGGATTTCAGTTCGTGCACCGCGGCGGCTGGCAGGGTCGCATGCAGCAGATCGTCGGCGCGCTTTTTTTCAACCTCGATTTGTTTCATATAGCCCGCCTCCTGATCCCTGAGGCGTTTCTTTTCGAGGCTGGCATGAATGCGCGCGCGCAGGATCGCGGTGTTGAACGGTTTCGGGAGATAGTCTTCGGCACCTGCTTCGATACAACGCACGACGCTTTCAATTTGATCGACTGCGGAAATCATTATGACTGGTATCGAGCGCAGGCGCATGTCGGATTTCATACGCTCCAGCGTTTCATACCCGTTGAGAACCGGCATCATGATGTCGAGCAGCACGAGGTCGTAAGGTTGCCTGCCGAGCAGATCGAGCGCCTCCTGGCCGTTCTCTGCCACATCGACATTCTCATGGCCCTCGCGTTTCAACCGCCGCAGGAGCGTATAGCGGTTGTCTTCGTTGTCATCGACAACGAGAAGGGCTGGCCCGTCCGAGGTCAAGAGGCCTGCCTCGCCTGCAGCAGGGAGTCGATCTTGCCGAGCAGGCGCGGCATATCGACGGGCTTGGTGTCGAAATCGTCACACCCGGCATCATGTGCTTTTGCGCGATCCTCGGCCATAGCATGCGCGGTCAGCGCGATGATCGGGATTTCCGACGTGGCAGAATTCGATTTGATCCGGCGGATCGCTTCCCAGCCATCAAGTACAGGCAAGCCCAAGTCCATGATGATCAGCCCCGGCTTTTCCGATTGTGACATGTCCACGCCCTGTTTGCCATCGGGTGCCACGACAACTTCGTATCCTTTCCGGGCCAGCCGTTTGGTCAGCATGTAGACATTGTCTTCGTTGTCTTCGACATAAAGGATTTTCACCATTCCCACTTCAACTCCTTACCTGCGGTCAATGCTCCTCACCCGGCCCCGGTTGCCGGCCATGCTCTGCAAGAGCTTCGATCCGGCTGCAAAGCGCCTTCATATCGACCGGCTTCGAAAAGAAATCCGAACATCCGGCCTCGATTGCGCGCCTGCAATCCTCGGGCATCGCATAGGACGACACAGCGATCACCGGAATATTGCGGGTCGCTGCAGATGCCTTCAGCCGGCGGGTGGCTTCCCAACCATCGACAATGGGAAGATCGAGATCCATCAGAATGACCGACGGGTTGCTCGTGCCCGCCACCGCCAGACCGGCCGCGCCGTCGCGGGCGATCAGGATCTCGAAACCTCGTTTGCCCAGCCGGCGTGTGAACAGGAAAATGTTGTCTTCGTTGTCTTCAATGTAAAGCACCCGGATCATCCCACGGCCTCCTGCGAAGGTTGGGGGGTGTTCTCTGCAATGATCTCGCGGATCGTGGCCAGGAGCTCGCTCCGCCCAGTATCTGTCTTCTGCACGATCTGCGTGACGCCGCCATTTAGCCGCCGATGATCTTCCGGCGTTAAGTTCGCCGCCGTAAGAACGACGATCGTGACCCTGCCGTATTCGTGGCGCTGACGAAGCGCTTCAAGAAACTGGAAGCCGTCCATCTCCGGCATCAGCAGGTCAAGCATTATCAGGTCGGGCTGACATCCATCCAGACGCTCGATCCCGATATTGCCGTTCTCCGCCTCTGTGACGTCCCAACCACTCTTGGAGAAGATGCCTCGCAACACATCGCGCACATCGGGATCATCCTCGACTACCAGGACCTCTGGCGTCCGATCCTGCGGATGGTATTTTGAAAGCAATGCCTTCATCTTCTCCCGGTCAATCGGCTTCGTCATGTATTCCGATGCGCCCAGAGCAAAACCGCGATCGGGCTCTTCGGTCATGGTTGCCATGATGACGGGAATTGCGGCGGTCTCCGTGTCTGACTTGATCTCCTTGAGAAACTCCCAGCCATCCAACTCCGGCATCACGACATCAAGTGTGATTGCAGAAGGCTTCATTCTGCGCGCAAGCTCTAGTCCTTCCCTGCCATCGACGGCGGTCACGACATCGTAGCCCTGTTTCGCCAACATGACGCGCATCAGTTCACGGGATGCCCTGTCATCATCGACCACCAGGATTCGAGGGTTATCACGCCGAGCCGAATTGATTGGCAGCGCCGGCGGGCGTTCTGGTAGGGGCGAAGCGTCGTCTTCACCCGAACTGGCAATCGCAATGCGCGGCAGGCGAAAGGTGAACGTCGCACCCTCGCCAAGCGCGCTTTGCACTTCGATGTCGCCGCCCATCATCCGCGCCAGACGCCTGCTGATTGCCAGGCCCAGGCCCGTGCCGCCGAAGCGGCGTGTGGTCGAGCTGTCGGCTTGGCTGAATTCTTCAAACAACCGGTCAATTTGCTCTGCACTCAGCCCGATGCCCGTATCTGTAATCGCAATCGAAACCGCCGATCCGAGATCGTCCGGTACTTCCCGGGCCACCAGCACGACCTGCCCCTTTTCAGTAAACTTGCAGGCATTGCTCAGCAGATTGAGAATGATCTGACGCATCCGTGTCTGGTCGGCCGAGATCGCCCCGAGATCATCCGGGCAATCAACGGTCAGCTCATTGCCGTTCTTTTCTGCCATCGGACGCACAGTTGTTGTCGCATCGTGGATCAGGCTCGGCAAGTCGAAGCTCTCGATATGCATCTCGAACTTGCCAGCCTCAATCTTCGATAGGTCTAGAATTTCGTTTATCAGGTTCAGCAGGTGCTTTCCGGCGCGCGAGATACGTTCCAGCGGCTCAATGAAATCTTCCTGTCCGAATTCCTCGGCATCCTCCATAAGCATTTCGGTAATGCCGATCACCGCATTGAGCGGAGTCCGCAACTCGTGGCTCATATTGGCAAGGAACTGGCTTTTCGCGCGGTTCGCTTCTTCGGCTTCCTGTTCGCGTTCTTTGAGTTCGGTTATGTCGGTGTAGACGGCAACGGTGCTGTCGTCGTCGGTTTTCCGCTCGCTGACGCGAATCCAGCGGCCGTCCGCACGCTCCTGGAGATGCGTGTCACCCGGGTTCCTGTGTTGCGCGATGCGCTCCGCGATCCAGTCCTCCGGTGCGTCGAGCGCATCCTTGATAAGACCTTTTTCAGCTGCGCTATGGATGATTTCATCGAACGAGGCACCAGCGACCACGATGTCTTCGATTCCGTGATAGAGGAGCTCACGATACCGGCGGTTGCAAACGATCAGGCGATCATCAGGGCCGTACAAAGAAAACCCGTCGGAGATGCTTTCAATGGCGTGAGAAAGCTGCATTTGGGCTCGTTTTGCTGCAAGGGTTGCTTCGGCCAGTTCGCGGGTCCGCTCCTCGACACGCTGTTCCAATTCGTCGCGAGCCTTGCGGAGCGCCGCCTCGTCCGCCTGCTGGCGTTTCTGCATTTCGTTGAATGCCGCGACGACGACGCCGATCTCGTCACGGCTGATCCAGTCCACCGGAACGCGCGCACCCCCGCCGCGCGCGCTGTTGATCGAACTCAAGAGCCGTTCGAGCGGGATACCGATTGTGCGCCGGTTCGCGATCAGAGTGCTGAAAATGATGGCTCCGAGAAGAAGCGCTCCCAAGATTCCGGCTGTCGTCAGCCTTTGCCGGGCAGCGGCGAGAATCTGGGCGTCGGTCAGCGCGATGGCCAGGCGCCCAATGACCTCTCTACTATCGTCATACACATAGACGATTTCCTTTTCTGCAAAGAACTGCTCCTGTTCGAGGCCTTCTACCTTTCCGGTCCAAGCAACCAATATGTCCTGATCATCATAGACCGCTGCACCCGAGATATCCGGATCAATGGCAAGGGCTTTAAGGATAAGCTTGATTTGCTCGTCGGCAACGTTCCACATCGATTCCGCAACCACGGCACTTTGGATCGCGACCAGTTTTTCGAGTTTGTCATTGAGCCGGTCTTCGGCTTCGCGCTGCGCATTGAATTCAAAAAGCCCAAAAACAATAATGGTCGAAGTAAGAACCAGCGGCGTCACTACCGCCAGGAATTTTGCTCGAAGCGACCTAAAGTAAAATTTCCTCGGCTTTTGATCCATCAAAGACACTCTGTACGCAACAATCTAGGTTTGCTTTGGTCCGTCAACACGCACCCTCGAGAACCATCTCGACATAACGGGGATTTACGTGCCGGGCGAAATCGTCGACTACATTGCGAATTTTGCCTTGTTCCCGCAGGAATTCGGCGGTGAAGCTTAGCGCCTGGGCGACCCTTCCCTCGGTGCCGCCACCAAGCCAGCGCGCTGAAGCTTGTTCCCTGAGGGTCGGAAAATCGTAGAGGTCCAGAACCACGGGCACGTTTTCAGGATCACCTCCAGCCAAGCTGACGATCGCGGCGACCTGATCCGATCCCGAAGTCCACGCCGAAGGATTGGCATTGTAATCTGCATCCGCAGCCGCAACGGTCTTGATCAAATTACACATGAAGTTTGGGTTCTGGGCAGCGAATGTCCTGTCGACGACCATAGCATCAAACGTGGCCTTCCCCCAGCTCGACAGAACGCCAGAGGTAATCAGCACTTTCCCGGACTTCTTGATTTCGCTTAATGCCGGATCCCAGACAAAGGCGGCGTCGATCTCACCAAGTTGCCACGCTTCCGTAATCTCCTGCGGCTGCATGTTACGAATGACGACATCCTTCTGCGCAATGCCGAATTGCTCGAGAGCAAAGAGAAAGTGGAAATGTGTGGTCGAGGCGAAAGGCACACCGATAGTTTTGCCCGCCAGATCCCGCGGCGCGATTATGCCGGCTCCGTCCCGAACAACCAGCGCCTCGGCCGCGGCTATATCTTCCAGAATCCAGACCACCTCTATGTCCAAGCCCCGGCTAATACCGGCGGCGATCGGACTCGACCCGGATTGCGCGATCTGAACCTTGCCCAAGATCATCGAATTGATGACCTTTGCGCCGGATTCGAACTTGCGCCAAGTCACGGGCTGGCCAACAGCCTGCTCGATTTCGCCGCTCACGATCGCCGTCTTCCAAGGATTGTACATCAGCTGGTAGCCGATCGTGACATCGTCCAGCGCACTCGCCCCGCGCCCGCTGAACAGGACGGAGCAAAAAAGGGCCAATATCACCCACCGGACGGCTTTCATGTCACGCCCGCAAAGTCACTGTCCCGGTGCGGAGCGGCCGTCGTCATTGCGAAAACGCTGTCGCGAAGTAATTCTCTGCGATCTCGTCAGCATTAACCTGGGCAAGTCCCGCATTGAATTTTTCAAGCATCGCACGGCCGTCCCCATCGTCGCGGAAACACAAATACAGCGTCTTGTCTTCCAGTGGGGTGGCGTTGAATTGCAGGTCTTTCCGGTTTGAATTCAGGCTTGGCTCCGTCGCTTTCAGGTATTCCAGCACGAACTTGTCTATGACAGCGGCATCAATGCGCTTGCGCACCAGTTTTTTCAGGTTCGTGAGATCATCGTTTGACGGGACAGCCAGAATCCAGCCTGTTCCCACTTTCTGGTCGAATTCGTCGGTATTCGCGTAGCCGAGGACCGTTCCGATCTTCAGCTGCTGTTCGCCGATAGAATCTAGGGTGTCCCACGAAATCGGCGCACCTGCATGTTCGGCAAATCCCAAAGGGCCATTGCCAATCGGATCGGACGCGATGAAACCTTTCTGGTGGCGGCAATGATAGCCAGGAAAGTAAGCAATGACCCCATCCTTGCCGTCCTTTGCCATGTCGATCGCGCGTTTCCATGGGCGATAGGCGACGTCTGTATTGAACCCTGCCTTTTCAAAAGCCACGCGCACAACTTCTGTCGTCGCTCCGCCGCTGGGCAGATCGCTGCCTGTGTAAGGCGGCCAATCCAGTGTCGAGATGCGGGCAATCTGATCCTGCGCCAGAACTGGCGGCGCGCATGAGAGGGCGAAGAGCACCGCCACCGCACGAATTATCCGAGGCATTGCAATCAACATAAAAAATCCCCCCAAATCATTGCGGCAATTGCAGACCCAATGACGCACCCATTACCTAACGTCATTACAGCCCATATCGCTGCTTGATAGCAAGGTATTTTGGTGTCGTCTTGAACTCAGTCAGGGCTTCCGAAAACCGATTTGAAAGTGCATCGTGCCCTGGTTTCCGACTGAAAAAAAGATATCCGGGTGTTTCGGCAAGGCTTGGTAAGAGCGGCCGAACCTGGTCTTCGATGCCCAAGCGCCTGGCATCGGCAAGAAATGGCAGGGTCGTATCCAGAACCGTTTCGACCCGCCCAAGCGTCAGGAGCTTGATCATGCTTTCTCGTCCTGTGGCTTCGACGCGCGTCATGCCGGCCATTTCAAGGCCATCGTCGATGCCTCCGTAGCTATAACCTTTGACAAGCGCGAAGGTTTTTCCGGTGAGCGCCTCGGGGTCGGAAATAGTCAGGCCGGAATCCATGCGCACGAAAAGCGTTGCATCATAATTCAGCAACGGCTCGTCCGGATAATGGCTGAAGTCCTCACGCTCATCGGTTTTAGTGCCGCAAAGGCCGGCGTCTACTCGCTGGGTCTTGACGAATTTGAGTACGCGGGTCCACGGCATCCGGACGAATTCCACTTCCGCACCCATGTGCCTGATTGCACCGGCGGCGATTTCGACGCACGGCCCTTTGGGTTGCCCATCGATCCAGACGTAGTAGGGTGTGTAGTCCTTGTCCTCCACTGCCACGAAAATCGTCTCGGCAAAGGCAAGTACAGGAAAAGCTATTCCTATGGCCACGATTGTCGCGGCAATTCTAAGCCTGCGCATCCTTTCCTCCACTCCGTTTCGGTAGTCCGGCTGCCAGGTTGCGCCGTCGGCAATTGGCGCCTATCCGGCGACAGCACCACTCCCCAAACCCGCATCGAACCCGTCTGAGCAAGAGTCCGCCGTCATCCCCACGCGGCCGAACGCTACCCGTGCGAAAGGCGTCCTCCGGATCGCTGTGCGGAATGCTACAACCGAATGGCACGCAGGTCGAGTAGTGCAGAATTGGTACGCGACCTTGGGATCATGGAGCGGCGGAACACTCGGGGCAATCGCCCATGCCGGCGCTTGATTTTTCATCACCCTCTGATCTGCCTGGAAAACATGCTGCAGGCGTACCGGTTCGCGGAGGAATACCGCAACGCGTTCAACGATGCCGCAGCGGGCGCATGCCATGACCGTCAGAAAGCCGAACACTCCCTCAAGAAGGTGTAAAGCCGGATCGCCAACATCCTGACCGCAATCGAGGACGGCAAGTACACGGCATCAATGAAGGACAAGATGTCTGATCTGGAGGGATCCTCTCCGAAGGGCTGATCTTTGGCCCCAATGGCAAGATGGCCAACAGTTTCACCGCCATAATGGTAGGAGAATGGGAAGGCAGCTCCGGTACTTTGTCCGAAGAGTTCACCTACTCCAATGGCGTGACACAAAGCCGGAAATGGTATCTGACACTTGGCCCGGACAACACGTTTACCGCCACCGCCGATGATCTGGTTGGAGAAGCAAGGGGCGTCGTTTCCGGTGCCACAGTGCAGCTGAACTATACGATCAAACTGCCCGAAAGCGCCGGCGGCCATGTGCTGCAGGCCACCGACTGGATGTATCTCACAGAAAGCGGCGTCATCCTCAACAAGTCAGAGATGCGCAAGTTCGGCCTGAAAGCAGCAGAGCTTGTGGCCAACATGCGGCCTGCGCAATGAGATGGACTTTTGGGTAAGGCTCTTAAGCCACTTGGCGGCAGGTCTATCTCAGCCTAGTTGCTGTGTCCATATCAGCCAGCAGGGTAACACATTACCATCCAATCCCCGAGTTGCTCGTTTCGCCTGTTTAGCAGTTACTGACCGCTACACGCCCATTGCGGGTACAAAATTCTCTGCGCGACCGGAAAACTCAAGGGGCGAAGGGATTCATTCTGCAGCCAGATGGCGGAACACAATAATTCTTTCGCTATTCTCAGTCATGAGGGAAGCACTGCTGCCGCAAGTGCAAGCCGATGGTGGGGAGCCTGATGCACCGCGCCGGGATGGTGCCGTTCCCATCTGTGGATCAAACTGGCTACTATCATGATGAGTGACCAGCAGGGCGTTGTTGCAGAACTCTGAGTTCTAAGGATTCACATCACGAATCCATGCGGTTAGACGGGGCAGATGAGCAAGCCCGCACCTGCCCGCTACCGTACGACGAATTGGTCCAGCTACAACGATGCGCTCAGAAAGCACGGGTCGCTTCTGATCTGGTTGGACGAAGAGATGACCTGGCTCGCGCCGCATGATGGCAGCCCCGGTCGCCCTGCGGTTTTCTCGGATGCGGCAATCCAGTTCTGCCTGTCGATCAAGGTTCTGTTCAAGCTGCCTCTCCGGCAGACCGTCGGGATGGTCACCAGCCTTTTGCACCTGGCGGGTCTGGACTGGCCCGTTCCGGATTTCTCTACGCTGTGCCGCCGACAGAGTGAGATGGGACCGTGGCCCCAGTGGGGCCGCGTAAGCCCATAGAACGCTGGCCGTCCAGATCCCATATCGCCGCGCCGATGGGCCGCTGAACCTGCTTGTGGACAGCACCGGGATCAAGTTCCTTGGCGATGGTGAGTGGCAGGCCCGCAAGCACGGCCCTCAGGGGCGGCGCCAATGGCTGCCCGGCAGTTGATTGCAGAGCAATCAATGAGAGGGGCGCAAGGTTCATCTTGCGATGGACGCTGCCACGTCTGACATCCGTGCCGTCGAATTCACCTCCATGCTTCTGCTGCTTGCCGCAGTATGGGGTGGGTCGTTCTTTTTTGGCGAAGTTGCCTTGTCAGAAGTGCCGCCATTCACAATCACCCTTCACAGGGTGTTTTGGGCTGTTCCGCTCCTTGCCCTCATCGTTCGCTTCAAAGGATTGCGTATTCCCTTGTCCCCAAAGGTTTGGGGCGCTTATCTCGTCATGGGGGCTCTCAACAATGCTATTCCATTCTCGCTGATCTTTTGGGGGCAGACGCAGATCAACAGCGGGCTGGCATCAATTTTGAATGCAACGACGGCAATGTTCGCTGCAGTTGTCGCAGGGCTGTTGCTCAAGGATGAACCGCTGACGCCGAAGAAGATTGCAGGGGCCACGCTGGGTATCGCAGGGGTGGCATTCATCATGGGGCCAAGTGCGGTGACTGAATTCAATCCCGGAAATCTAGCGCAACTCGCAATCCTGGGTGCCACTCTGTCTTATGCTTTTGCGGGAGTTTGGGGAAGAACAGCACTGTCCAACCAGCCCCCGCTGGTAAACGCATTTGGCATGCTGGCTGGCAGCACAGCTCTCATGGTCCCAGTTGTTTTTGTCGTTGATGGGCCTCCGAGTTTTGACCTATCCCCAAGTATTTGGGGGGCACTTCTGGGTATGGCTGCTCTCTCCACTGCACTGGCCTACGTCCTTTATTTTGCAATTCTAGCACGAGCAGGGGCAGCCAATTTACTTTTGGTCACCCTGCTGATTCCGCCCTTTGCTATCGGGCTTGGCGTAATGTTCCTCGGTGAACGGATGGAGCCCGAAGCCTGGATAGGGTTTGCCATTATTGCTTTGGGTTTTGCTGTTACAGACGGACGATTGTTTTCCCGCTTTTTCCGTCGAAAGCCGCAGCAAGCTGAATAAAGGCGGTGTATTTGAAGCGGCCAAGCTAGCCCTTCCTGAGTGGCGAGATCCCCCGCCACAACTTAGCCCGGCCTTGCGTCGGGTTCTTTTCTGCAGCCCGAGCGTGTCCCAACGGTTGAAGACTGGTTCAAACACGATGGTGGCAGCAAGTAGCTTTATAGCCCGATTATAGGAAACTGCGCAAAGCTTGCAATGTCAGGCTCCTGCGTAAAGCAGCCACGGTAGCTTGCCTGGGCTGCACCTGCAGTGAATGACAACTCCGTCCCGCGCCTCGATCCTTCCCTGGTAAATTATTGCTGCAACGTCGACCAATGGCGGCTTTGAACGCGGCGAGGCAGCGCGTACTTTTCTGCATCTGCGGTATCCGGTATGCTGCGAGCGCGCGCAGCGAATAAATCAAACTCACAGTATGGGCTCAGAGCCGACTTGCGGCGATGCGGCAGCTGGGTTGCAGCGAAACCTCACCGGAACCCTCCCGACAGATGGCACAAGCAGCCCAAAGCGGTCACAGACAAGTGGTGCCGCACCGACGATGCTGCTGGTGCGAAATTTCATGGTCAATTTCCCGGAAGCGGACGCTCGGCAGGGCCGAGCTGCTTCACGGGATGCTGCGGGTTGCACCGGGGGCAGCGGAGCGCAGGAAGCAGGCTTTGCAAAGCATTGATCGCTTCCCGATTTCAGTCCTTCGCGCCGCTTGCCGGGAGTCGCGATCACGGCCGCCGGACAGAGTTTCCGTTGGCGATGATCTGATTGATCAAAGCGGCGGCTGCCTTGTGAGCTGCGACGTCTGCATCCGTACCGGCGGCATTTTCATGTGAGGCTGCAGCGTCACGGAGGATTCCGGTGATTTCATGCTCCGGCATCACTTGGAGGTCATTCATGGCAAGCAGCAGCGCCTCGCAAATTGATAAGGCGGCCATTCCAGCCTTGTCGGAATACTCAGGCATCCTGCATTTTCCTTTCTTGCATTGCATATCAAGCCAATGTGGCAGACTGGTGATCAAGGGCATCTTTGCAGAAAACGGAGTATGCTGGACTGATCGAGAGCAGCCCTGTCCTGGGGACGTTCCGAAATGCTGTGTCTGTCCGGGGGGGCCATGAACGCCATCAAAAATAGCCCGTTTACAAGAAAGCTATCAGCTTTTGCCATATTGTCAGAAGATGAGCTTGCCGTGCTGGAGCGTTTGCACCAGCGCCGCAGAACGTTTGCTGCCGGGAGCGATCTTGTGCATCAGGGGCAGCCGGAACAAGCTGCCTATATTCTGTCCTCCGGCTGGGCCTGCTCCTATAAAATTCAGCAGGAGGGATCGCGCCAGATCGTTGACTTCCAGATTCCGGGTGATTTTCTGGGATTGCGCAGCGTTCTTCTGCGCACCTCTGACCATAGCATTGAACCTATCGTGGAGATCGAAGCTGCCGAAGTTTTGGCGAAAGACCTTCTTGGGGCATTTGCCGATACCCCAAGGCTGGCGGCAGCCATACTGTGGGCCGCGTCCCGGGACGAAGCAATGGTGGTTGAGCATCTTGTGGGACTTGGGCGCCGTGATGCGGATGCCCGAATGGCGCATTTCCTGCTGGAACTGGGTGCAAGGCTGGCTCTTGTCGGGATGGGAAGCAAGGCGGGCTACGCCTGCCCGTTAACGCAATACCATCTGGCCGACGCGCTGGGACTGACCGCAGTTCATGTGAATCGTGTGCTGCGCCAACTGCGGGAACGAGACCTGGTCACTTTCCGCGACGGTTATGTGAAGTTCGGCAGTTTTGACCGCCTGGTGACACTGGCGGATTTCGATCCGGGATATCTGGATCAGGCTGGGCCGCTTCTGAAATGAAGCGGCCGCCCTCGGGTGAAACCTGGGCGGTCGGAAAACCAGTCCGGAATAAGACGGCTACACCAGGGCTAGTTTTGCCGCATCAAGCTCCTTGTACATTTCAGCATCGTTTTCCTCGCTCTGCGCCAGCTCGGCCAGCCGGTAATGCTTCCAGGCAGTATCTTTCTGCGGCCCGGCAGGAGCCCTTTCGCAGGCAGCTCTCACAGAGGCCAGCTTTATGGACAGCTCTCTTGTTTCAGGTGTCATTCGATTGTCCTTTCCTTGGCGCCCGCGGAAAAAGAAGCGCGAACTGCACGCAGAGCCAAATTAGGCCGGCACATCCTCGGCGCTTCTTTGCATTCGTAATACTCACGCTGGGAAATGCGCGGCCAATCTGGAATGCTTAGCTGGGTCCCGATCAGTGCGCACTGACCTAGGTTAGCTAGCGGCGCTGCGTTGCGGACGCTTGTCAAAGATCAGCTTCATCCATCAGCGCAAGGCGCGGCCGATTGAGGCTGGGCAGCGTATCACCATAAGACTTCAGCGAGCGTTATTCTCTGGCTCTGATCAGCGGCTGAGCAGCACCAGCCTCTCCGGTTGATCAAAACCACACATAGAACCGCCGAAGCTGGAAAAACGTCAGGCGCTAACATCGATCAGCACGTGCCCATTCCTTTCACCTTAAAGTCTTTGATGACACTCAGCGTCGCCGTGATCTCGCGCAACAGGTTACGAGGCGCCCCGCGGCAGCAGCTGCAAGCAGCCGCCATACAGGACATCAATGAGAATCAGGATGAACACACGGTCGTCCAGACTGATGGTGACGTTTTCCCATCCGTTTGCCTTAGCCGGCTACGCTGACGAACTTCCTGCGGGTGGGTACGAAGTTATCGTGGAAGAGGAGCTTATTCAGGGGCTCAGCTTCGAGGCTTACCGAACCACAGCAACCTACCTGCTGGTCCATGGCAGGGGCGGCCGCGCGGGGCGGACCGAACTGCGCCTGATCACTCAGAAGGATTTGGAAACGGCGCTGAACCGCGACAGCGGATTTGACACATAACTGCAATCATAGCGAGGCGGCGCTTTCTCCGCAGGAGGACTAGAAATGACTTATCCCGAATGGCTGAAACCCGGCGTTTACGGTGCCTTGATTGGCGCGGTTTCTATTACTATTGCCGGTTTTTCCTGGGGCGGCTGGGTGACAGGAGGTCATGCAGAGGCAATGGCGAGCACCAGATCCCATGACGAACTGATTGCAGCCTTGGTGCCAGTGTGCGTCAACATGGCCAAGACAGACACCGACCGGATCGCCAAGCTGGCGTCTATCCAGGAAACGATGTCCTTCAAACGCCGGGACGCGGTTATCGCAACGGGCTGGGCAACAGTTCCGGGCGCTGAAACGCCAAACCGTGATCTGGCGCAGGCTTGTCTGGCCGGGCTGGAATTAGATGCATCGTAATCTTCTTCCACCAATACCGATTCTTCGCGCCAACGCGGAGAACTTCAGCCGGGTGATGGAATTAAGACGTTTTCTGCACTCAATGATCAAACGCCTTATTGTGGTGTTCGGTCTGCTGGCAGCCTTCATTCAACCTGCATTTTCAGAGACGGTTGCTCTTTCAGTGCCAGAGAATGCACATAAAAGCAGTTACGGTGATGGCTGGGAATGCAACCGGTCTTACCGGGCGGTCGGCAGCGCCTGCATAGCCGTCGTCGTTCCGCAAAATGCCTACCCCACACACAGAAGCTATGGTCCCGGGTGGGAATGCTCACACGGGTTCATTGAGGCCGAAGGGGCGTCCTGTGCTAAAGTGTTTGTGCCCGAAGGCGGGTATCTTGCCCCCTCAGGAACTCGGTGGAACTGCCTGCGCGGTTATAGAAAGATTGACGATTTCTGCCAGAAAATAGTTCTGCCGCCTGACGCCTATCTGACCAACAGCACACACGGGCCAAGCTGGCTTTGCGACCGCGGTTTCGAAGCTAAAGGCGGTGCCTGCGCAGTTATCGAAGTTCCAGAACACGCCTTCCTGAATGCGTCGGCTTATGGCCGGCAGTGGAAATGCGAGCGCGGCTACGCAGTGTCGGGTGACCACTGTACCCTGATTGAACTGCCGGAAAATGCACATCTTGCCAGGACGGGTAACCGTTGGGAGTGCAACAAGAATTTTCAGCAGAAGAAAGGCCGCTGTGTTCTGAACAACTAGGCGCCGCACCTCCGGCTGCCGGCTTGGCAGCATCAATACCTGCGTCATGGACACCAACGCCCTGAACGCGGGCCTCTCAGAAGGAAATTCCATGGAAACCGCAGTCAAAGCGGGAAGGCCGGTATGGCAAAATGCCAGCGGTCCGCAACTACGATTATCTGAACGCTCTCAGAAACCTGGCGGTCCCGCCGCCGCTCGCCCGCCCACCGCAGTCGTGTATTGCGAAGGGAATTTCGCACGTATCGACGGCAAGACAGCAAACGGGCTTGTCCGGCACTCACAAGCCTATCGCATACTCTCGGTGGTCGACAGTGATCACGCAGGAGGTGACAGCGGGCAGATCCTTGATGGCGCCCCGAACCACATTCCAGTCTTTGACGATCTTGAAACGGCAGTTACTCACGAGGCAGTCATTCCTGACACGCTGATCTATGGGATGGCTCCGTCAGACGGAAAACTGTCGGCAGATGACCGCCGTGTTGTGCTGGATGCAGTATCTTTAGGGATGAACATCGTCAGCGGGCTGCATGAATACCTCAGTGACGATCCGGAGATCGCCTTGGCAGCCAAATCGCGCAACGTCTCCCTTCGCGATATCCGCAAACCGCGGAGCAGCAAGGACATGCGTCTGTTTGACGGCAGTGTCGCGAATGTGAAGGCAATCCGTATTGCTTTACTGGGAACTGATTGTGCGATTGGTAAGCGGACGACGGCAACGCTTCTCACCCGCGAACTGAATGCGCAAGGGATCAGGACTGTTCTGGTTGGCACCGGCCAGACCGGCCTGATGCAGGGGGCCAAATACGGCGTGGCAATGGACGCGGTGCCGCCGCAATTCTGCTGCGGGGAACTTGAAGGGGCCATTGTCGCGGCATCCGAAGGTGAACAGCCAGATGTCATTCTGATCGAAGGCCAGGGCGCACTCAGCCATCCGGCATTCTGCACGTCTGCATTCATTCTGCGCGGCAGCCAGCCGGACGCGGTGATCCTTCAGCACGCACCCATGCGGGCGCACCGTTGCGACTTTCCGAACATGGCAATGCCTGATCCCGGTGACGAGATCGCTTTGATTGAAGCCTTCGCGAACACAAAGGTGATCGGCGTGACACTCAATCACGAGGGGATGACGGAAGCCGGACTCACTGCCGCGATCAAGGAACATGCCGGCAACCTGGGCCTTCCTGTCAGCGATGCCCTCAGCCGCCCCGCGGCGCATCTTGCCGAAATTGTCCTGTCCGCATACCCCCGGTTGCGGCCAATGCCTGTTGCGGCAGCGTTATGACCGCACCGCGTATCAAAATTGACCTGCACAAAATCCGCGACAACACGCGATGTCTTGTTGAGCGTCTGAAACCGCGCGGAATTACCGTCACAGGGGTCACAAAAGGCGTGTGCGGTCATCCTGGCATTGCAAGGGCGATGCTGGACGGCGGCGCGATCGGATTGGCAGATGCGCGGCTTGCCAATGTAAGACGCATGCGCAAAGCAGGGCTGATCTGTCCGATCCTGATGATCCGGACCCCAATGCTGAGCCAGGCCGGGCAAATCGTCGAAACTTGTGAAGCAAGCTGCAATACAGAGACCAGCGTTATCGCGAAACTTGCCGCTGCGGCCTTGCGCAGAGGCATTCGTCACGAGATAATTCTGATGGTGGAAATGGGGGATGGGCGGGAAGGCATCATGCCCGAGGATCTGACGGATGCTGCCCTTCACGTCACCAGGACGCCGGGTGTGCTTCTCAAAGGTATTGGCGCAAATTTCGCCTGTCTGGCTGGTGCAGCCCCCACCTCCGGGATGATGGCGGCACTCTCAACCCTTGCTGATGACATTGAGCAGGTGTGCGGACCCTTCGCCGAAGTGGTTTCCGGGGGCAGTTCCGCAAACTTGCCCTGGGCTCTTGATGGCGAACCCGCAGACCGGATCAACAATTTGCGCTTAGGCGAGGCCATCCTGCTGGGCACTGACCCTGTTTCGGGGCACCCGATCAGCGGGCTTCATACAGATGCTTTCACGCTGCTGGCTGAGGTGATCGAGACGAAAATCAAATCAAAGCCGGTACCGCTGAAATTATCCGACCCGGCCCTCTCGGCGCTGAGCCTGGTGCCAGGCAATCATTGGACAACCCGCTCGATCCTGGCCCTCGGGCTGCAAGACACCGACCCTGCAGGGCTGACCTTTCCAGCGGCTGTGACCTTTGCCGGTGCGACCAGCGATCACATTGTGGTTGAGACGACCAATTGCCCCCTTCGCATCGGCAGCGAGATGTCGTTGAAAATGAGCTACAGCGCCCTTGTGCGCGCCATGGCAGCCCCCGATGTTTCGAAGGTTCTACACGGAAACAGAACATTGACAGAAGGTGCCGCCGGTAGCCGCAATGACCGGCTTCCTGAGTTTTTTTGATCCTGGCGTTTCCTTAACAGCGTTGCTCCAAACCGCGATCAGAGGCCTCCTTCTGCGGCGTTCCGTAGTAAATGGTGCAGTGAATGCCTATATTGGTTTCAGTTGCGCATCTTTCCGTGCCTCGCCGCTGGCATGAAAATGGCTCCGGCCGTCAGGCGATCGCAACATCTCTCTCAAAGACCGGATGGCTCCTGTGGCGGCCTTGCCGGAACCAAAGCCCTCTGCAACTTTGAAAGCTGTGGCGGACTTCGGGCGTCTTTCAAAACCCCAGAAACGCCCAATCCTGCCGCTTGGAGGTCAGGGGAACATTCAAGCGGCGGAGACATACACGCTATGGGTCGCGCAAATACAGCTCAGCAGCAGAGGAGAGATAAATTAATGGATCAGCTCAGCAGCAGGACCGTCGCAGTATTTTCCCGATCCTTCACCTTGCCGGGTTTTGATGAGGCACTCCCCGCTGGTGAATATGATATTGAAACCGAATTATCCGCGCCTCCTGACCACCTGGATCCTCAAGCCTGGAAGGCTTCGGTTCTGGTGCATCTGCATCCCCGGAAATCACACCCTGGTCTGGCGAGGAGCCTGACCGTTTCATTGGCGGATCTCGACAGCGCCCGGGCCAAGGACAAGCTTTCTGGAAAAGAGCTGTCGGCGTTCCTTTTCGAGGAAATGCTTGCCGATCCGATGGTGCGCCTTGTTATGCAATCCGACGGTGTCTCCGAAGCTCAGATCCGGCACCTTTACTCTGGTTTGGGAATATCAGAGCCGGATGGCGAACGGCATGACTAGCAGTTTGAGTACAGACGGCAAAAGGAGCGGCTCTTAATGATGGAGGCAGGCCAATCATGACCAATACCGGCCAAAATGAAGTATTCGTGGCTCCGGCCCGCGAAGACGTGCCGCGGGAGCGCCAGTGCCTTCGCTGCAACACCGCGTTCTGGAGTGAAGGGTTCGGTGAGCGGATCTGCCGACGCTGCAAAGCATCGAATGCATGGCGCAACGCCGTTCCAGTAAGGTCCGGTTCACCTCGCCGTCACTGAATGCTCCAGTTAATGACAGCCTCCTTGTGCTTGCTTCGGGCTTTGTGGGGAAAGGTGAAGGTCTGCTTCGACGATTTCGGGGCGACTATTAGGCGTCTGCTTTGGGCTGGCTGGCGTCATCTGGCCGCTTGGATCTGGTGCGAAATCGCTGCAACACTGCCGCCGCGACGCCGCTGCCGGCTTCGATGAAGATTTTTCGACGCGGGCCATTGCGAGCGGCTTCAGCTGGGCGTGAGTGTGGCCCGCGTTGACAAACCTCTCAGGGAGGAAGCCGCGGGGTCTGGTTGCGGCCTATGGGGAAAGAGTGCTGTCCGCTGAGCTTGTGACTGGTAGGGATGCGCCCGCTCGGAGGATGAGGGCCACCGATTCCAGTTTCGGCCAGAGGGTTTGACCTGGATTTGATCCAGATCGAAGCCGTTTTGCGCCGTCCTTGCAACTTTCCGGACCGCTCCTGACGGGCGGGCTCGGCCGGTGTTGCTGAAGCAACCGGTGAGCGGTGGATGGGATGATCGGGCACTCGGTCATGCGGCCTGTTTCCTCGGTGGAGCGCGAGATTGCGGAACCTCGCCGCGCCGGAAAGTCTCCACGATGCGCATCGGCCCGCCGCAATCGGGGCATGGCTCTCGCAGGGTGAGCGGGACGATCTCGACCGAGGGTGCGTGTTCCTGCCTGGTCGTTTCCGCGCCCAGCAACGTGCGGATCTTCGCGATGCTGGTCTTGCGGGCGGCACTTGCCAACAAGCCGTAGTGCCGGATGCGGTGGAAGCCATCCATTGCCCGGCAGGCGATTTGGCGGCGCCAAATCTGCCGAGAGGGGGGAGCACATGGATCAGGAACCGGCGGATGAACTCGCCCGTGGACAGGCGCATAACCTTCATCCTGTCGCCGCGCTTGATGCGGTAATCTTTCCAGCGGAAAGCCACGGTGTCGGCATCGGCGCTGATCAGGCGGCTGTTCGAGATCGCCACCCGGTGGGTGTATCGGCTGAGATAGGCCAGCACCGCCTCTGGTCCGCCGAAGGGCGGTTTGGCATAGACCACCCATTCGGCCTTGCGCAGCGGTGCCAGCCAGGCTGCGAAAGCGCTGGCGTCGGTCAATCCGGCGAGGTCGCCGAAGAAGGAGAGCCGCCCGGCGCGGTGTAAGTTGCTCAGGCCCTCAAGGAACAGCCGCCGAAACAGACGCGACAACACCCGCACATGCAGGAGGAACCCTGGTTTGCAGCCAATCCAACGGGTGCCGTCCAGCGAGAGCCCGCCACCTGGGACGATCATGTGGATGTGGGGATGGTGCGTCATCGCTGATCCCCAGGTATGAAGCACGCTGGTCATTCCGACACGAGCACCGAGGCGCTTGGGATCGGCGGCGATAGTCATCACTGTTTCCGCAGAAGCGCGGAACAGCAGTCCATAAACCGCCCGCTTGTTCCAGTAGGCGATGCGGGCGATCTCGGCCGGGAGCGTGAACACCACATGGAAATACTCCACAGGCAGCAGGTCATCTGCCCGCGCCGCCATCCAGTCGCGCGCGGCCGGTCCCTGGCATTTGGGACAATGCCGGTTCTTGCAGCTGTTGTACGCGATATGCTGGTGTCCACACTTGGTACAGGCCGCCACATGTCCGCCGAGCGCCTCCGTTCGGCAGGCCTCGATCGCCCCCTCTCGGGATCTTGCTTTGCAAGACCCTGCCGGGCAGTGGACATCACCTTGAGCTGGCTCAGGCTGACATGCCCCTCATTGGCCCGCCTGAAAGCGGGGCCATGAGACCTGAAGATGTCCGCAATCTCCAGCGCGTGCCGTGGCACGCCAATCGCTCCGTCAGGTCACATCTCGCATATGTTCATACGGGCTGGCGACATTGCGCAACGTCTTGGTCGCCACGTGGGTGTATCGCGCCGTCGTGGTCAGCTTGGCGTGGCCGAGGAGCACCTGGATCACCCGCACGTCCGTATCGGCCTCCAGCAGATGCGTGGCAAAGCTATGCCTGAGCGAGTGCAGCGTGGCAGGCTTCTTGATCCCAGCCATGCGCTTGGCCGAGTTGAAGGCCCGATTCAAGGATCGGGGCGACATGGGCTCAACCCGGCTCTGGCCGGGGAATAACCATCCCTGAGGACGTGCCTCGCGCCAGTAGTCCCGCAGCAGCTCCAGCAACGACGGCGACAGCATCACGTCGCGATCTTTGCCGCCCTTGCCGCGCTCAACATGGATCAGCATCCGGTCGCTGTCGATGTCTCGCACCTTGAGATTGCTTACCTCGGGCGCGGCGCCGGGATTTTTCAAGGGCTGGATGACAGCTGGAAACAGGGCTTCGCTGCAGGAAGGGATGCGGCGGCGCACTATCTCGCCCTTCATGATGCGGCAATCCGCTGGGCGCGCGTGAATCGGGCGCTGATTGCCTCCTCTGCGTCTGAAGCGCTTGGTTGTGAGGCCCGGCTGATCTGCGACACGGTGCATAATCACGTCGTGCCGCATTCAGTTGGCTGGCTGCATCGCAAAGGGGCAGCTTGCCCGGAAGGGGGTCTCGTTCCGCTCGCAGGGTCGCGCGAAGCGCCGAGCTATCTTCTGGAGGTGCCGGATACCGTACCCGAGGCGCTTGGCTCCGTCTCTCATGGGGCTGGCAGGAAGTATGACCGGTCCTCCATGCATGGGCGGATCCGCAAGACCCGCTCTGATCTGGCAGCCCTGACCCGCACCCGTTTCGGCGGGCGCGTCATTTGCGGAGACCGCGATCTTCTGCTGGAAGAAGCCGGCCAGGCCTACAAAGATCCGGAACAGGTACTGCAGAATCTGGCAGGCTTTGGGATCGCAAACGCGGTGGCGCGTCTTCTGCCGCTTGTCACCTTCAAGACGACGGGAGGTGCGGCATGAGCGGCAGGGAAGCCCTTCTCTTGTCCAGCGGCAATGGTCCGGGTGAATGCCGTCAGGCTGTGGGCCATCTGTTGTCCTGGCTGGGGGCAAAAGCCGCGCAATACGCTATGGAACTCGATGTCGCGATAAGGGACGCCACGCACGGCCCCGCCTCAGCGGTGGTGATCCTGAGCGGCGCTCGGGCTTCAGAATTGGCGTGCACTGTCGAAGGTACCATCCTTTGGCGGTGCCAGAGCGAGCTGCGCCCCAGGCACAAACGGAAGAACTGGTTTGTGCAGATTTTCCGCACACCTGCGGCCACTGATGCAGTGCGGATTGATCCGGCCTCCGTTGAAATGCAGGCCATTCGCGCGGGAGGCCCTGGCGGCCAGCACCAGAACAAGACGTCGAGCGCGATCAGGGCGCGCTGGACCAGCGCCGATGGGCAAGTCTACGCCGTCGTCGTGCGCGACACCCGCTCTCAACACCAGAACCGCCGTCTGGCGATGGAACGGCTGGCCGCCCTGGCCGCAGCCGAGAAGGCAGAAGCCGATGTTACCCGCAAGGGCGAAACCTGGGCGCTCCACGGACAACTTCAACGCGGTGAGCCGCGCTGGATCTTTGAAGGGAGGCAATTCAAAGTGGTGAAATGACAGAAGGGGCAGCGTTTTGCTGCCCCTCCATCTGCTGAATGCACAACTCTTCCAGCCCATTTCCAGCCTTGGTAAAAGCACCCTGATGCTGCGGTTGCAGCCCGCAATCCGGCCATTCGCTGCGAGCGCAAATTCAAGAGCAACTCAGACTCACACTTCGCCGGACAAAACTGCCTTTCGCTCACGCGGCTATTGCTGGCGCAGCATATGCTCGCAAGTGCGGCAGGTTGGTCGCTGCGATGCAGCCGATGTCGCCAGAACGGTCATTGAAAGCAAATCTGAGGGCGAAAATCCGAACCGTCCTTTCGCTGCGCAGCTGGTCGACAAGCGAGACGCGGACGGTGCCGACCTTCACATAAGCGAGCTCAATGACCACTTATCCATGCCGCAAAAAAATTGGGATAATGACTTCTTCTTCATCCCAGATATGGCGGTTGAGGATATTTTCCAATGCTTGGCCACCCTTATGCAAGCCTGCCAGTTGGTCGCGTGTGACCACGGGATCGTTTAGCTGGGTCAGTGCTGCTTGCGTGCCATCCAGTGCCGCATCCAATACCTTGTGATCGCCATCCAACAAAGAAAACCCACGGTTTAGTTCGGGGTACATCAATCCAAATTGAGGGAAGTAACCATGGTCTTCGATCTCATGGTGATGATGCGCAAATCCGATCAGGTTCTTGGCAAACGGCAGCAAATTCATTTGTGCGACTGCCTCACCGACATCACTGGCAGGCACGTCCAGAAGCCGCTCAATCCCACGCGACAGCTGTGCAGCGCCATCCAGCAGGTTGCGATGGATCGACTTAAAGAAGCTTGCTTTGCCACCAAAACGCGGGTGATCTTCCCACTCGGATCGTGTGCTTTCCAACAAAGTCTCTTTTACCGAGGACGGAAGCGCTTTGCGCTTGCTGACATGATACTCAGGCAGATCATAATCGAGGAGCATTTTCGCAGCTTTCTGAATTATCTTGCCATCAGCCAAGGACGCAGCACTTTACTGAGCCACGGCATAATAGGCCACGTTAAGAGCGCAGACAGAACAATCACGATGATCAAGACCTGAAGAAACTGCGGCAAGCCACCAATGATGGGTGAACTCAGCGCCATCAAAAGCATCAACATCGGGTAGACGGCAGCGGCGCTCATGGCCGTGCGCTTCCATGCTGGTGGCAAATGTGGGGCCGATCCCTCCGCATGATCCACCCACATCCCTAAACCAATGGCCTGCACATGCTGCGCGGGGCCACCTGTAATGGCTTCGATCTGGGTCAACTTCTCGCGAATGGCTGGGTTTTTCCGCCACTGCGTCACAGCGGCTTCATCAGACCACCGCGACAGCACTGTGTACTCGACCTGATGCGGGCGGCTGTGCCGCACGGTATCGACTGACAAGAAGCCGTTCTGGGCTTCGAACAATCGGTGCAGTTCTTCGACAAGCGCCTCGTAGCGAGCCTTGGCCTCCATTGGGACATGGTCCGTTACCGCCAATGTTACTGAATCGCTCATAGCACCAGCTCCGGTCCAGCAGGCACAATGCCGCTTGGATTTACACCGCGCAGGCTCGCCCAATAATGGGTCTTGATCTGATCGAACTTCACCGTGTCGGCGACATCGCCATGCTCATAGAGTTTCTTGCGCAGAGCCGAGAGATTTGGGTAATCCGCAATCCGTCGAATGTTGCATTTGAAAAGCGCGACATAGACCTGATCGAAGCGGATCAGCGTTGTGAACAACCGCCAGTCGGCTTCGGTCAACTGACCACCCACTAGATAGCCGCTGCCTTCTAACCGCGCCTCAACCGTGTCCAGCGCCGAGAACAGATCGGTGACTGCTTCTTCATATGCATTCTGCGTTCCGGCAAACCCGCAACGGTAAACGCCATTGTTGATCTTGCTGTAAACGAGGTCATTCACCTCGTCGATTTCCGCCAGAAGTGCCTCAGGTGCAAAATCGGTGTCATTGCCTGCAACGCCTACGAAAGCCGAGTTCAGCATTCGCGCAATCTCAGCGGATTCATTGCTGACAATGGTGTTTAGCTTTTTGTCCCACAAGACCGGAACACTGACACGGCCAGTGTATGTGGGGTCGGCGAGTGTATAGATTTCATGCAGATACCTCTTGCCGGAAAGGTGGTCGGGGAAGCCACCATCAGCATCGGTGAACTCCCAGCCGTCTTGGTTGACGATGGGGGCAACGGGCGAGACAGAAATCGCGTCTTCCAGTCCTTTCAGGCTGCGCATGATCAATGTGCGGTGCGCCCAAGGACAGGCATAACAAACATAGAGGTGATATCGGCCCACTTCGGGCGCAAACTTCGCACCGGGTTCAGTCGATATCCAGTTTCGGAAGTCGGTTTCCTGACGGCGATAATGCCCATCCTTTGAGGCCAGAATGTCGCTCTCGCGGGTCCATACGCCATCAATCAATCTACCAGCCATCATGACCTCCCGGTTGGGTGCCCCAGCAGCATGAGCCACTGGGGTCTTTGTTTCTTTTATTCAGCAGAGTCTTGCTGGGCTTGCTGCGCAAGGTAGCTCTCATAAACGAGACCGTAAGCCGTGTGTCCGCCCAGAACGCCACCAAGCGGATAGCCTTGGTTGGAGCGCCAGTCGTCCATAACCTCGGCCAGGACAGAGGCCCATGTTGTGACTTTCACACCGGCCTGGCTCATCCGCAGCATGGCGGCATCACGGGTCACTTCATCCCATGTTCCTGAGGCGTCAACGACGGCATAGACGTCGTAACCTTCGGCAACCGCCGACAACGCAGGAAACAGCAGGCAAACATCCGTGACAATGCCCGCCATGATGACCTTCTTGCGACCAGTCGCCTCGATTGCAGCTTTGAATTCTGGCGACTTCCACGCGTTGATTTCGCCAGCACGGTTGATCACGGTATCGCCAAGCACGTTGGTGATGTCCGACAGGATCGGTCCATTGGGACCTTCCGACAAGGATGCAGTCACAACCGAAGGAATGCCTGCGGTTTTAGCCATGTTGGTCAGACCGTTGATGTTCTTGCGCAGGGTTTCAGGCTGAATGTCACGCACACTGGCGAGCAAACCAGTTTGGTGATCAATCATCGCCAACACAGCGTTATCTGGTGTCAGGAATTCTGAAAATTTGTCAGACATGGGAGTGTCCTTTCGGTTGGGTTGGGGAGGTTAGGCCAGCGTGCCGACTAGAATGAATTGAACGTCGGTCGTGGCTGTGAAGGTGCCATTGGCACCACGGATCAGATCGCCACCGGTCAGATCCGTTGTTTCAAATTGTCCATCGCCTTTGGCGACATAGGCCAAGTAAGGAGCTGTCAGTTCGATGCTCTGCCCTGCGGTAAGCATGGCCACGTCGATGGTGGTTTTGGCCGAGAAGGACTGCGTGTGGTCAGGCAAACCGCCATAAATACGAACTGTCTCACCCCAAGCTGGGCTGAATTTTTTGTACCCGGCTGGCTCGCCTTTCACTTCGGGCATGACCCAAAGTTGAAGCATCCGGTTCTTGGTATCATCGGGATTCACTTCGTTATGTTTGAACCCTTCGCCGCCAGCCCGTTGGACCTGTGCGTCGTTGGTGTCGAGCGATCCGCCGTGTTCCAAAGACCCCTGATGCGCGACGCGGCCTTCCACCATGACAGAGATCACATCGATCTCTTTGTGTGGATGCATGGTTGTTTCACCTTTGGGATTAAACCGCGCATCAGCCAGATAAACAAAGTTACCGATGCCATCCCAGGCATCTGGATTGGCGCGGTCACCCCAGAGCTTTTTGCCGGTTACAAGACGGTGTTCCTTCAAGCCCGCGAAGCCGCCTTCCGTTAGCGTATCGCGGTGCAGAATTTCCAAACTTTGCGATGTCATAGCGTGTCCAATCAAGCGTGTTGCATTGCTTGGTCAGAATATGAGACTATTCCGTTTGTGGATCAATTGAGCAAAAAGGCAAAAGAAAGTTCTAAAAATGGAACATAGAGACTTAAACGATTTGGCCGTTTTTGCAGCCATTGCGCAGGCTGGTAGCATTACGGGTGCTGCCAAAAAGATGAAGCTTCCGAAGTCGAACGTCAGCCGCAGGCTTTCTCGGTTGGAAGACCGCCTCGGTGTTCGATTGATCGAGCGCAACACCCGCAGCAGTCGGCTGACGTCGATTGGTATACGTTACGCCGATTACTGTCGTTTGATGGTAGAAGAAGCCAATGCTGCCGACGCTGTTGTTGAGACAAGTCTGGGAGAACCGGCAGGGGAACTGAGGGTGTCAGCCTCGGTACTGGTCGGACAGCAAATCATTGCGCCAGCGATAGCGGCCTATGGTCAGCAGTTCCCCAAAGTTCAAGTCATCCTGGAATTGACGAACATGAGGGCAAACCTGATTGAGGATGGCTTTGATCTTGCATTCCGCATTGGTGAAAAGCCGGATTCCTCGATGATGTCACAAGCCATTGGGACGTTTCCTTTTGGTCTCTATGCCAGCCCCGGCTACTTGCGCAGTTCGGGCAACCCTCAGCTGCCCAGGGATTTGCAGCACCATCGGTGCTTGATAATGCGCAGCGGGTTCAAAACCTCCCGGTGGAAACTACAGCGAGACGGAGAAGTCATAGATTTCGCGGCCAATGGGGATGTCGTCGTTAACGACTTTCTAACCCTTCGAAACCTGGCTATCGCAGGCGGCGGTATCGCGATGCTTCCGGCCTATGCTGTACACGCAGAGTGCGCCTCCAGCCTTCTTTCTGCTGTCCTACCAAATTGGAGTGCTTCAAGTGTGCCTCTGTCGGCAATCTATCCGAGCCGTCGCGGCGCGACGCTCAAACAAAGGGCTTTTATCGACCATGTAAGACAAGCTGCGGAGAACTTGGCTTGATTAAGGATTGTGGCGGCAAAACCGACATTGATGCAGAACGCAGGTCCGGTCCGGATTGGCGAACGGCAAGTGCCGCCCGCCAACGTGGTTCAAATGTCGATTTGCTCGGCGATGCTCAGTGCATCTTCCAGCTCAACGCCAAGGTAGCGCACGGTGCTGTCCACTTTGGTGTGACCAAGGAGCAGCTGAACTGCGCGAAGATTGCCGGTCTTTCGGTAAATTTCGGTCCCTTTCGTCCTGCGAAGCGAATGGGTGCCGTACCCGCTCGGTTCTAAACCAATCGCCGTCACCCAGTCGCGGACGAGCCGACCGTACTGGCGCGTCGAGATGTGCGGGCGGTCATGGAACCGACTCGGGAACATGCACCGGCACGCAAACATCTCGGGCGACTTGACACAAGCCAGGACAGTTTCGCGCGTGTTTTGCGTCAGTTCGAATTGAACGGGCCGCTTGGTTTTGCTCTGGATCACAGAAACTCGCTCCCGCACGCGGTCATCTTTGACCAGATCAGCAACCGCCAGTTTCACCAGATCACATCCTCGCAGTTTGCTGTCGATAGCCACGTTGAAAAGCGCAAGATCGCGCAGGTTGCCCGACAGTTCGAGCCGCGCACGGATCGCCCAGACCTGTTTCGGCAACAGTGGTCGTTTCTGGCCCATGATCCGGCCCTTGTTCCAGGCTCTTCGTTTCGGGGTGACAGCAGGAAGTTGGACTCTTGGCATAGTGCGCCCTCCAATCCTCCCGCCAAACCCAGACATCAGCACCGTGCTGACACCTGAATTTTACAGGCAGTTTGAATGGCCGTTGTCAGGTCGCCTGTTCTTTGGGACACGCCGCAGACGCATTCGGCAGCTGCGAGCCCATTAGTAACGATTGCTGCACGTCGCACGAATGTCTGTTGTTAAAAAAATCTGGGACGAATTCGTCGGGTTTTGCTTCTCGTCTGCGGTACTTTCGAATGAGACGGTCAGTTTTCAACGTTCATTTTTTTCTGTCGATATTGACTCAGCCAGTAAGCCACGCAAATCCAGTTCCGCAGTTTCAGACTTCAGCCAGGCGGTGCAGCTTTCGCCAATCTCGTCCGGTTGCATTCGTGTTCGGCCCATCAAAGCGCACTCCCAGACGGTCGCAATCCGCCATCCACTCTCGATAAGGGCAGCCCGCTGTTTCGCATCGCGCTCGCGGTTGCGGGTGATCTTCTGTTGCCAGAAGTCCCGCCGGGACCTGGGCATGCTGAACAGGTGACAATCGTGGCCATGCCAGAAACAGCCGTGAACGAAGAGAACCGCACGGTGTTTTGGGAAAACTAGGTCCGGCTTGCCGGGCAAGTCCCGGCGGTGAAGGCGAAAGCGCAGCCCTCGCCTGTGCAGGCTTGAGCGGATCGCAAGCTCGGGTTTGGTGTCCTTGCCCTTGATGCTCGCCATGATCTTGCTGCGGACGGCAGTCGATACGCGGTCGGCACACATTGGGTCGGCCTCCGTTTAATGAGGGAATGGCGCGGGGCGCTACGGCCTGGCTCTGCGCTTTCCGAGAAGCATCGCCAGCACTCGACCGTCGGTGATGATCAGGCCGATAGCGATCAGGCCGAACCCCCAGAGCGCCTCCGTGCCCAGCCTCTCGCCAAGGAACGAGTAGCTCAGGCCGACGGCGATCGGTGGGATCAGCAGGGTGACCAGCATCAGGTTGGCCGAACCCGCCCGAACGAGGATCTCGAAATAGAGAAGGTAGGCCACCGCCGTTGACAGCAGCGAGACAGCAAGGAGCGAGGCCCAGACCTCCATAGAGAGCGCAAATGATGGGAGACCCTCGCTGTAGAACGCGACCGGCACCATCAGGATTGTGCTGCCTACCAGCATACCGAAAGCGTTCATCACCGGCGGGTACCCGGAAAGGAATTTCTTTCCCCAGACACCGGCGAATGCATAGGACAGTGCTGCGCCCAGTATCGCGATCTGCGCCAGGTTGCGCAGGTCGAAGTTCGTCAATGCATCGAGGCCCATGATAGCGGCCACACCGAACACACCGAAAAGGGCACCGACAATCTTGCGCGGGATCAGCGGCTCATCCACCAGGAAGATGCCGGCAACGACTGCCCCGAACACGGCCGTCGTCCCGTTCAGGATGGAGGCAAGGCCGCTTTCGATGCTCACCTGCCCCCAGAAGATCAGGGAAAAGGGGATGGCGTTGTTCAGCGCGCCCATCACCAGGTAACAGAGCCAGGCCTTCACTGACCTCGGGATCCTCAAACCCTTCCACAGGACGACCATGTACAGCGCCGGAACCGCCCAGAAGATGCGATGCAGCGCGACCGTTAGAGGCGGAACTTCCCTCAGGGCAATCTCAGCGAAGAAAAACGATCCGCCCCACACAGCCGCCAGTGCAAGCAGCAGCGACCCGGAAACCATATTGAGGGTGGGTACGGATTTGGCAGTCATGGTTTTTTCCTTTGATTTTCTTAGTTCTCATTCAACCATAGCTATGTTTCCGAACAACCCGAAACCTGCGCTTTCGCTTGCCGTTATGCCCGTTAGTTTAGTCGTCTACTCGGCGTCATGGAATATGATGCCAAGCGTGTGCCGTGTACAGCTGTGCAGCCGGCTCACACCGTGGCGCATGTTTACGCGATAGGAGCTCTTGGTCCCGCGCACCGGTCGGTTGCGCACGGCAAAGACCACGGCGTCACCCTGAGCCAGGGACAGGACCTCGGCCCGGCTTTGCATGCGAGGGCGCTGCTCCGTCAGCACGAACTCACCGCCGATGAAGTCCCGGCGCGGCTCAGAGAGAAGGACGGCAACCTGAAGCGGAAACAACAGTTCTCCATAGACATCCTGATGAAGGCAGTTGTAGTCGCCTTCCGAATACTGCAGCAGCAGCGGCGTCGGCCGTACCTGCCCCGAGTCGTGGCATCTGCTCAGGTAGTCCGCATGCCGGTTTGAACCGCCCCGGCTTTGCCGGAGGCAGGTTGCTTGGTCTCAGGCGACCATATTCAAGCTCTCTGCATTAACATAGAAGTTCCTTTCAGCTTCGGCTGGCGGGATGTTCCCGCCCGGGCCGAGAAGGCGTCTGTTGTTGAACATGGCGTAATCGCGGAGCGAGTCGTTCCGGCCTTCTGGACAGATGAACGAGCGGCTGCCCGCGCTACGATGGGAAGGGGCTCGGGAAGAGCTCCTGACCAAGGCAACAGGCGGAGAACAACCATGGTGCAGCATGTCGGGTTGGACGTGTCTTTGAAGGAAACTGCAATTTCCATCCGGGAGGACGGCTCCCGGATCTGGCGGGGAAAATGCGTTTCCGATCCCGGAAGCGTCGCGGAAATCATCCGAAGGCACGCTCCGCGGGCGGAACGGGTCGTCTTCGAGAGCGGCCCGCTCGCGACGTGGTTCTACCACGCCCTGACCGCGGAAGGCGTTCCCGCCATCTGCATCGAGGCGCGCCATGCGCAGAAGATATTGAACGAAACGCTGAACAAGACGGATGCCAATGATGCAGACGGCCTTGCCCGGATCGCAGAGGCTGGGTTCTACAAGGAAGTCCGCGTCAAGGCGTTCGGCTCGATGCTGGCGCGCACGCTGATCGCGATCCGCAGCCAGATCGTCGGCATGTCGATCCAGCTGAGCAACCAGATCCGGGGCGTCATGAAGACGTTCGGGCTGATTGTGCCGAAGGGCAAGGGCCGGGTCTTCGAGGCCAATGTCCGCGCTCTTCTCGACAGAAGGGATGATCTGGCGCGGATCATTCTGCCGCTGCTCGGGGCATGGCGCGACATGCGCAGCCACGCGGCCGAGTTCGACCGGCAGTTGCTTGCTGCCGCGAGGCACGACAAGGCAGCGGTCTTGCTGATGACGATCCCGGGCATCGGGCCGGTGACGGCCCTGTCATTTTCCGCCGCAGTGGAAGACCCGGGCAATTTCCGACGGTCGCGCTCCGTTGGGGCGTGGCTCGGGCTGACCACGCGCCGATACCAGTCGGGAGAGGTCGACTATGACGGCCACATTTCCCGCAGGGGCGACCGACATCTGCGTAGCCTGCTCTACGAGGCTGCAGTCGTGATGCTGACGCGCAGCAGGGCCCGGAACGACAGTGTGCTCCGGACATGGGGCTTGGCGCTGAAGGAACGTATCGGGCTCAAGCGCGCAGCCGTGGCCGTCGCACGCAAGCTGGCGGTGATCATGCACAGCATGCTCAAGACCGGCGAAGCCTTCAGGCCGTCCGGAGAACCCGCGACAATTTAGACCGGAGCCCGCCAGCCGGGACCGGCACATGCGTGCTGCGCCGTCCCTGCCGCGGACGTGGGTCTGGCCATTCCGTTTAGATTGGCTGCAGCTCTCAGGATAGACTGCGCGTTGAACACAGGAAGGCCGTGCCTGCGAAGACCATGATGCGGCGGCACATGCCGACCGCGGAGACAACCCTGCTCCCGGCACCCGGACATTTCTGCGCAACGAGACGGATACGGCCCCGGTCCCGCACTTGAGATTTGCGCTGCGTGCTGCCACCCTTGCGGCACGGCGGACGTTCTGCTGCCCAGTGCCTTGACGTGCGGGTAGCGATTAGACAACCAATCGACCCACTTCAATGTTTCCCATTCGACGGCATCTGCGGATTTCCACGGTCCCAGGCGATGAATGACCTCCGCCTTGAACAACCCGATGATCGTCTCTGCCAGCGCATTGTCATAGGAGTCCCCGACGCTGCCGACAGACGGCTCGATGCCCGCCTCGGCCAGGCGCTCGGTGTAGCGAATGGACAGGTATTGCCCGCCGCGATCCGAATGATGGGTCAGGCCACCAGCGGGCCTGCGTTCGCAAAGTGCCTGTTCGAGGGCATCAAGGACGAACTGGGTCTGCTGTGATCGGGACGCACGCCATCCGACGATCCTGTTGGCGAAGGTGTCGATCACGAAGGCAACATAAACGAAGCCCTGCCAGGTCGACACGTAGGTGAAGTCGCTGACCCAGAGCGTATTCGGTGCGGCGGCTCTGAACCGCCGGTTCACCCTGTCCAGCGGGCACGGCAGCGCCGGGTCCGGGAGCGTGGTCTTCCGAGGCTTTCCACGTATGACACCCTGTATTCCAAGCTGTCTCATCAGGCGCTCTACCGTGCATCGGGCAACGCTGAAGCCTTCCCGCCGCAACTGGTGCCAGACCTTACGCACGCCGTAGACCTCGAAGTTCTCCTCCCAGACCCGCTGGATCTGCGGCAGAAGCTCGGCGTCACGGCGGGCGCGATCACTGGCGCGAGACGGGTCACGGGCAACCGAAAGCCAGGAATAGTAGGTCGACGGGGCAATCGGCAGCACCTTGCAGATCGGCTCGACCCCGTATTCCATCCGATGCTCGTCGATGAAGGCAATCATCGCTTCAGTGGGCGGTCGAGCTCCGCCTGGGCAAAATATGCGCTCGCCTTCCTTAGGATCTCATTCGCCTGGCGCAGCTCTCGCACTTCGCGCTCCAGTTCCCGGATCCTGGCGCGTTCTTCGCTGGTCACACCACCCCGATGCCCCCTGTCCACTTCGCTCTGCGCGACCCAACGGCGCAGAGATTCCCTGCTGCATCCAATCTTCGGCGCAATACCCCGGATCGCGGCTGACCGGTCCTGGTATTGCCCTTCGTTGTCCAGAACCATCCGAACCGCTCGCTCGCGGGTCTCAGGTGAATAGCGGTTTGATCTGTTGTCTCGTCCCATAGGCTCCATCCTTACTAACTTCGGAGCCTCCGGTGAAACCGGGGCGGTTCACTTCGGAAATCGTGTGTCGATTTTCATCCGCTCGTTCCAGTCGTTCGCGATTGGCGCCAGCAGCGGATACAGCCCCTCCCGGAGCGCGAGGACAGTTTCGGGGAGCGGGTATGCGAAGTACTTGTATTCACCTTTCCCGAAGCCGTGCCGTGCCATTCGGATATGGCTGCGAAATGGCGCATCGGTTGCGTAAAGCTTGGCCACCGCGTCACATTCTTCTGGCGCTAGCAAACTGCTTACCGTCGCACAGCCCCAGGCATTCAATTGGTCTTCCAAATTGCCTGCATCGATCGCGTTAATTCGTTCGGTTAGGGGAATGAGGGTCAACTAACACACTCCACTTTGTCCATCTGAAGGGCCCACTGGGCGGCCTCGATAGCACGGGTGATATCGCTTTCATTTGTCCGCCAGTTCACGACGCTTACGCGCATAGCGCGGCGGCCCTGCCAGACCGTATCCGAAAAGAACGCCTCGCCTGTCGCATTAATCCGGGACATGATTTCCTTTGTGTAAAGGTCGCCTTCCTCGCCGGTGTCACCCGGTCTGGCGAACCTGACCAGTCCCTGATTCAACTGCGGATCAAACACAACATGGGCGTTATCCAATGCTCCAATCCCCCGGACAATCGCCTGGCAGTGGGCACAGCAGCGGTCAATCATATCCTCGATGCCGGATCGGCCCAATTGCTTGAGAGCTGCGTAGACAGGAACGCCGCGCGCCCTTCGGGACCATTCCGGGTTCCAGTCGATCTGGTCACGCGCCGCTCCAGCCGGGGCAATATAGTCGGCCGCGATGGTCATAGCTGCCTTATGCGCGGCCTGGTCTCGGATAATGGCGACACCGCAATCAAACGGCACGTTCAGCCACTTGTGACCATCGGTCGCCCAGCTGTCAGCCAGCTGAAGACCGTCAGCCAAATGGGAGTATTTGGCACTTGTCCGTGCGAAAAGGCCGAAAGCACCATCAATATGCACCCACGCACCAGTATTTTTCGCCATAGGGATCAGGGTCCTGTAGTCATCAAATGCACCAATGTTCAAATCGGCGGCGTTCAAGACTAAAATCTTCGGGCCTTTGTGTTCCGAAAGCGCCTGTTCAAGTTCACTTGTCAGCACTCTTCCCATTGAGTCAGTCTTCAGTTGAACCAAAGAACTTTGCCCCAAGCCCAAGAAGTTCACCGCTTGCCGGATAGAGCCATGCTTTTGGTCATTCACCAGAACCTTGAGGTCTGGCGCACCGATCAGCCCATTTTCCTCGACGTCCCATCCATCTGCCTTAAGGACGGCATGTCGCGCCGCTGCGAGCGATGTCATATGCGCCAACTGGCATCCTGTCGTGAACGCGAAAGAAGCGTCACGGGGCAGGTCGAACAACTCTTTCAGCCAAATACCGGCTTGCTCCTCAACCACCGCTGCAGCAGGTCCGCACGCATAAAGGGCTGCATTCTGATCCCAGGTTGAGACGAGCCAATCAGCGGCAAGCGCGGCCTCAAGTCCACCACCGATGACCCAGGCAAAAAACCTTCCGCCCGCAGACCCCAGCAAACCGTCCTGCATATCTCTTGCCAATGTCTGCACTACGGTTTCGGGTTCTTCTCCATTTGCAGGCAATGGGCCAGAAAACCTGGAACGGAGTGTTTCAAGACTGGCTGTGGAATTGACTTTTCTTTCATCCAATCCTTCCAGCCAGGTTTTTGCGAGTGTTGCGGCTTGGTCCAGCGCTTGTGTCATAGTGAAACCTCTTAAATAGTTCTTTGCCATTTTGCCTTCAGGGTCCGGCTTGAGACGACCCGAAACATGCTAATTCTTCATCGGTCGGGTGGCGGATATGTGCGCGAGCGCCTTTCCGATATCTGCACAAAGATCTTCCGAATGCTCCAAGCCAATGTGCAGGCGTAAAAGTCGCCCTTCATTGGGAAGTACATCCAAAGCGCGCAAGTGATGAGGGATGGCTGGCATTACGAGGCTTTCAAACCCACCCCAGCTGGTTCCCAGTCCAAAGAGCGACAGGCTGTCGATGAGTTTGGCGAATTCTTCCTCGCTGCACGCTACAAGCTCGATCGTGAACGGCCCCGCTCCGCCCGTAAACTGCCGCTTCCACAGCTCATGCCCTGGGTCATCATCGAGGGCCGGGTTGAGAATTTTCTTGATCTGGGGTTGACCCTGCAACCATTGCGCGACGTGGCGGGCGTTCTCCTCATGGCGCCGCATACGCACGTCGAGTGTCCTGAGCCCGCGAAGTCCGAGCCAACACACATCCGGAGCGGCGGTTGAGCCATAGTGGGCGCACCAGTCTCGCGTAGATGACAGGTCGTCATATGAGCCTGTAATCAGGCCCAGCATGATGTCGGAATGCCCGCCGATGTACTTGGTTGCGGCGTGAATGGATATGTTGATGCCAAGGCCGTGCGCGTCAAAGAAGAGCGGTGTGCCCCAGCTGCTGTCACACGCCACTGGCACGCTGTAGTGTTTGGCCAGCTTACAAACAGCCTCTACATCAATCATATCCATCGTCAACGAACCGGGAACTTCGATAAATACAAGCGCTGTTCGTTCGTCGAGGTGAGATTCGAGAGCATCTAAGGTGTCAAAGAACACAACCTCGCTGCCGAGCTTGTCCAGCTCCTTTTCTGCGAGAACCCGTGTGGGTCCGTAAACACAATCCTGGACCAGGATACGCTTGCCGGGGGCGGAATGCGCGCCGATTACTGCGGCAACAGCACTTAACCCACTCGACGTGGCAATGCAGCTCTCCGTCTCGCATAAGGCGGCCATGGCGGTCTGCAATTCAAAAACGGTGCTCGTGCCGGATCGCCCATAGCGTGGGGTCTCAAAGGTCACGCCCTTGTAGGAATTCTTGAATTCGGCCAGCGTCGAAAAAATTGTTGTCGAAGCGCGGACCAATGGCGGATTCACCGCGTTTGCGGCATCTGCCGACGCACGGCCAAGGTGAACAAGCTGTGTGGTCTTTTTGGACATGGCTTTATCTCTGGAAAATACTGCGATCGCTCGCTTCACGTGGTGGTGATTTCAGGAAGATCTGACTGCCTATGAGGATGGTCAGTGAGCAAAGCGCCAGGATATGGAACAGTCCATCAAAGCCCCAGTTCACATGGATGACGGAGATCATCGGCAGGGCGGAGGACAGCGCCAGAAAGCTGACCATTGCCCGCAACCCAAAGGCGCGGGCCCGCGCCTTGTTTGATACTGTTTTTGCCATCAGGAAATCGTTGATCGGAACCTGACCGAACACGCCAAGCATGAACCCAAAGGAGACCGCGAAGGCCGCAAGGTTCTGCAAGCCTGGCATCATCAGAAACGCTGAGATTTGGATGACCATGACCAGTAGGATCGTGGGCTTGGCCCCAACGCTATCCAGCATGAAGCCGGTAACGAGCTGTGCCAATGAGGCTGCCGCAAACACAAGGAATGCCAATACGCCAATGATCGTCGCTGACTGCGATGTCAAAAGGGAGAGGGTTTCGCTGATATCATCTGCAAGACCGGTAAGCCTCTCATCGAATATTTCCGGCAACGCGACGGTGGTTGATTGGAAGATAACGTTGCCCAGTAGAGTGATCATGTAGACGCACAACAGCACGCGCCATTTCGGGCCATAGGCAATGTTCTGATGCGATGTGACGCCTTGGTCTTCTGGCGGGCTGTCTTGGCTAATATTCCGCGAAACAATGTAATACGGATAGGCGAATGCGATCCCGATCAGGCCCGGTAAAATGAACGCAGCGCGCCAGCTTGCCAGGTCAATGAGCAGTCCCGTGATGAGCGCCGCGGACCCGACACCAAGGTTTCCCCAGACGCCGTTCACCGCCAGCCGCATGCCCGTTTTTCGCCAACGTCCGGTGACGATGGCAAGCCCGACCGGATGGTAGATTGAGGCGAACACGCCCATCAGCAAGAGCCCGGCTCCAAGCTGAAACGGGTTTTGGGCAAAGCCGGTCAGGACTGAAGACAACCCGATGCCGAAGAAGAATATGCACATCATGCCGTCGCGGCTCCACCTGTCCGCAAGCCAGCCACTTGGTAAAGCGCAGAGCGCAAACGCCGCGAACCCCGGCGCTCCATAGGGCAGAAGTTCGGAATAGCTCAGACCCCAGCCTTCGCTCAGCGCGAGCGCGGCCACCGTTGCAAAGATCAAGATGAAATAGTGATCCAGAAAGTGGCCAACATTCAGCAGCAGGAAATATTTGGTGTCGCGTGTGACCATTCGGGTTCCAGTGTCGTTGCGACGGAACTACCATTGTCATATAGTCGATGTATGGACATTGATCGTCGAGAAACAGACAAACATGTAGAAAAGACCGTAGCTCGAAGTGTTGAGTCTTTGGACTACCAGGAGCTTCCGGTGGCCTTGGCGGTCATGGCAAAGCGGTTTCCGGACGGCTATTTTGTCGAGCCCCACGATCATCCACGGGATCAGTTGATCTATGCCGTTGCGGGTCTTATGCGTGTCGCCACATCCGATGATACCTGGGTGGTGCCACCTGATCGCGCCCTGTTCATGCCTGCCGACATTGAACACAGTATCGAGATATGTGGCAATGTCGAAATGCGTTCTCTTTACATCACGCCGTTGAAAGCCAGCACGATCAAAGTATTGAAAGTTCACTCGCTCTTGAGGGAACTCATTACCCACCTTGGCCGCGAGCCTATAGACTACTCCGGCAATAAGCGCGCAGAACAAATTGCCGCTCTGATCCGGATAGAGTTGATAGAGGCGGAGGCACTGCCCTTGAACATCCCGCTGCCCCGAGACGAGCGCCTGCGCCGTGTCTGCCAAAGGCTTATGAACGACCCGTCTACCACTTTGCCACTTGAGCAGCTTGCCGATGACGCTGGCGCGTCCTCCAAAACACTGGCGCGTCTTTGTGCCCGAGAACTGGGGATGAGTTTTTCCGCCTGGCGTCGTCGTGTCCGGTTCTCGAAAGCCATGGAATTGCTTGATGGTGGCCAGCCTACGAAACAGGTCGCTCGAAGCTGCGGCTACGACAGCCCAAGTGCGTTCACTTATGCTTTCCGAAAAGAGTTTGGCGTGCCTCCCAGCGGATTCCGGAAATAGTGGTAATGCGGGAGCGAAACTAAGCAGCTCTCCCAAAATCATCCGCACAAAGCCCTGGCCTTCGCATGCTAGCTCGCGGCCGCCCGCCGTTAACTGTCTTGGCAAAGTTCAATGGCCGAGAAGTGCGTGGCCATTTACTGCCGCTGAATAGTCCTGAATGTCAGGCTGATCCGTGGACTTTTCACCTTCTTTGTTTTGGGCAGAGAGTGTTTCCAGAAAGACTGTGTTGTATCTTTCATCACCAGTAGACTGCCATGTTCCAGGTTCACGTCAACTCGATGATCTGACATCTTATGCCTAAAGGAAAATCTTCTAGTAGCGCCAAGACTTAGTGAACCAATGGCGCCGTCGGGCTTTAGATCGACCTCAGCATCGCTATGCCAGGACATGCCCTCATCGCCCGAGTGGTACAAGTTCAGAAGGCATGAATTGTATTCTTCACCGGAACGGCTTTGGACGAGCCCACGAAGCTCCAATAGTTCCTTCGTCCAGGGGTCAGCTGATTTGGTTACTTTGGAATACGTGTAGCGGAATCCCTGGTCGCCGTACCAAGCCACCTTGCGCTTTGTTGCAATGCGCTTGCCATAGATAATGGCTTCGTCATGCCTCCAATCCACTGTTTGCATCAGTTTCTGGAAAAACTGATCCGCCTGTTGCGTCCCCAGGATCGGCCCGTAGTAGTTCACAGTGCCGTCCATGGGGAGAAGATTTTCCGCAGGGTCTGCAAGATTACCGAACAGGTCCATTTTCAATCCAATCAGTTCAGGGCACTCATTGTGCCACTGCTTCATTGGCCAGCAACTGCCTTTTCCTCTCCACACCCCAACGGTATCCGCCAATCCCACCGTCTGATCGCAAGACCCGATGGCATGGAACCATGACCGCAACCGGATTTGCGCCGCAAGCATTGGCAACTGCTCGAACGGCTTTCTCTTCTCCGATTTCCCGAGCGATGGTCGTATATGTAACGGTTCTTCCGGTCGGAATGGCACACAGCGCGTCCCAGACTTTCTTTTGAAATGCTGTACCCTTCAGGCTCAACGGTATGTTGTGAGAAGCGTGAGGGTTATCTATCAAATCCACCACACTGTCAGCGATTGCGGTAACTGAAGGGGTTTCCAGATCCATCACGGCCTCTGGAAACATGTACAATATTTCCGCTTCAAGAGCTTTGTCATCGTCTCCGATCCTTGCAGCACTTATCTCACCATTGGCACCTGCAATTGCAAGACGGCCGAGCTTGCTCTCAACAATTCTGTACCACATGTCATGCTCCTTCTGCGTCCTGGTATGGCGCACAGTTATTTGGATCAGCGGCGTGAGACGACCCGTTTCTTGCGGATAGGGTTTCGATCAGACCGAATTGCTAGCTGACAAAAAAACGCTGGCGTTTAGTTTCATCGGAAAGCGGTCAATCAAAGCGCGCGCATGAATGACCGCACCGTCCCGCACTGTGTGAATTCGGCGTCTGATCCTTGCTGCGGTCCGCATGAATGACCGGTCCTTCCGCTGCGCAGCGGCTCCATGTTTCTCGCTCACGCAGCATTTCTTACGCCGCGAGTGTGCGCAGCAAGATTTTGACATTTCCGGTATGGGCTCAGAGCCGACTTGCGACGATGCGGCAGCAGGCTTGCAGCGAAACCTCACCAGAACCCTCCCGACAGATGGCACAAGCCAGCCCGAAGCGGACATGATCTTTGCACCCGCAGTACTGGACCGTCCAGGCAAGTATGGGCGGGAAACCGGAAGTTCGCTGCGAGCGAGATAATTCACATACGTTGTCTTAAGAGCGGACATTCACTTTGCTAACAAACTACCGATTGCCACCCTGGGCTACAGTTTTGACAGATCCAAGCCGACAAGGGGTGAACGATGTACAAGTATTTTCGACGTGTTCCCGGTGAACTGCACAACGTTCTTTATCGCAAAAGCTGGGACTTCTAGCTTTGTATAGATCTGACCAAAACTGCAATGAAATTTCTTTTTAACCAGTCGTTTCGACACGTTGCCCCCTGAACGTGTTTACCTTGATCTCTCTCTCCAAGTATGTGGTCTTCGACGACGAGATTACCCTTTTTTCTTCCAACCACGCGACAAACGCACGGTTGACCGGTGTGTTCTTTATCCTTGGCGACTTACCGAAAATTGCGATGTCAGAATATGGTTCAGGAAGCGCGCGCAGGACTTCTCGAACCTCTTCGACAGACAACGATTTGTGGCACTTATTCAGTAGAGAAATTTGTTCAGTCACTGGATGAGAATGGATAGCAATCGCCTTTATGAGATCAAAGCCAAGCCCTTCAACATCGCTGGGTAACGCTGTTAGTATCGTACCTAGAGACGCCGCACGCGCCGCATCCTCCGAAACCGCTGCCGGGTTTAGCTCAGCAATCACCGAACGCTTGTGATCCTTTGAGAGGTCTTCCTGCAACAGGTCCATTCGAAACTCGTCATCTATGCCGATCCCATCAGATTCTTTCGCAAAGGCAGGGAAATTACGAGCAACAAACAAAACTTGAAGGTCACGATACTCTCTAAGCCGGTTGAAGTTTTCCCCCGAGAACGTCGCTTTGCCCTCTTCAATCAGTATCCGCAGCTTGTCCTTATTAAGGTCCGCTCGAAATTCTTTGAATTTCTTGGGAAGACGTCGAACGTAAGCCCTGTAGGTACCACTATCGAAACTGTCATTGTCGATAATAAATCGACGCAAATCGTACGCGCTTTTGTCCTCTGGGATAGCCTCATTCGTGAGAATTTTTTGCGTATCAGGGTTTTCTAGATAGGCGGTCAAAATATCTGGGTCAAAATTATCACCAGATAGGAACGTTAAACAGTTCTCCCAAGATGCGCTGATCAAATCTCGAGCCAGCGCGGTCGCGTGAAGATGGAGCGGAACGTCTGAAAGCACTGGCAAGGACGTTGATTGCATTGACCAGAACTCTTCTAAAAATTCTGCGGCCACCTCTTCGTGATTGAGGGCTGCCAAAATAGCAAACTCTTCCTCGTTTGAATTGCTCTCCATCGGAAGCAAAACACGCCTGACATACCGGATGAAGTCATCTTCAACACGCTGAATAAGCCCCTTGTTCTCTGAGCGCAGAACCGTTGAATAGTGCTTGGTCTCAAGGTAGCTAACAATGTCAGAGCCGTGGATGTGTTCAAGTACACATCGAATGTTCTCCGTGGAGACCTGGTACAAGGCTTCGTTGATCAAGAACTCAAGCACGTCAGGGAACTGATCAACCGAAGACAGATCTGCCACCTGGACTTGTAGTAGTTTCAACCTCGACAGATCGAATTCGATCCCCTCACCCAGTATTTCTGCCGCACCTGTCGAGAAATACGCCGACAGATCGCCTTGTGCGTAGGGAGGATTCGCAATCACCTCCTGAGGCGCGTACGCGATTATCCTCGCGACATGAGCGGTACTATGCGCACTCTCCGCTGCTAACGAGGCGAAACCGGGCCACTGGGAAACCAACGTGGACACCAAAGCTGGAACTTGTGTGCCCCTTTCGTAGTAGCTTGAGAAAAACTGTTCGCATTGGTCGAAATTTTCAGAAATGTAGCGAACTGCTTTTTCGATTCGTGAATTATGAGTGGTTGGGGCTTCCATAATGTGGTCCATCAACCGCCGGTTTAGCACGTAGCTCTGATCAAAATCCTCATCGCGCATTGCCGCCACAACCTCCGCCGGGTTGTCGATTGGAAAGTCTGGATCAGGAGTGTTGAAGCTGCGGATTTGTATTAGGAACTTGTTGTCGTTGGGTGAAAGGCGTCCTGAGTGGAACAATGATGTGTATTGATAGTAGGTGTCGTCGAGGAAACCCTCGAAGACCAAGAACTTCATGAGTTCCCGATTGTCACCCAGTTTTTCGAAGCAGTCATCGACTGCATCAGCATTCGCACGAATTATCTCGTTGAATTTTTGAAGCCGCAGGTTCGTCACCTTTGACTTCAACTCACGAACTTTTTGCCCCGACTGCGCGATTTGTTTGACGGACTTTCGTTCGATGTCACCCAGACGCTCTTGGAAACTCCTGTTTGTGTCAACCGTTCTGTCCACGCCAGGATTTTGGGTGCGTGACCACCCCCCATTTGGGTGTTGGGCACTTAGTATCGGATTCTCCGAAAGGATTCTTTCAAAATCTGTATGCTCGGAGATTTTGTCAAAGGTGACATTCGCACTCCCCAATCGAATGTACCCGTGCCCCGCAGGCAACAACTCAATAAGAGCCATCGCATAGATTTTACGAAGCTCTGCCACATCTTTTGGAAGCTGCTTCTTAGCCAGTGTAATTTCGGCCTCAACATCGCCAATTTGAGATTTATAGTCAGCCTCAACTTTTGCAATGAAGTCATCGTATCGCGCAAGTAATGCTGAGAGAACACCCTTCTGCTGGTGTAGCTCTTCAAAATCCCGTGGCAAAACATTCTTGTAAATCAGAACTGCAAGAAGCTTGTTGGGGTTCAGAACTTCCTCTTCATCGGCCTCAAGATTCGCAACGTAAATTGCGTATTCATTAAAGATATTTCGGATTAGCCGAAGGTCATTGAGATACCGGGAAACGTCCCTCAAGAACTGAGCGTTAAGCCGCTCGTCAAGAGACAGCCGCTGCACCTGTTCAAGAACTTTGTCGATAGAGTTCGAATGGTTGATAATGGGTACAATTGGAACAATGAACTCAAAGAACTTTGTCCGATCTGTATTGGAAAACATGTCGTCGCGAAGTGCGTACAGGAAGCGAACTTGTTGCTTCACACCGGCATTGGCATTTATTAGGCCGTTGATCTCGCGCAATGTCACAAAGATATCGGGATTTTCAAACCGATCTAAGTCTTCGACAACCACAAGGTCATATGACGTGGACTGAAAAAAATAGATGATTTCGTCTAGATGCCTATTCAGGATTGACTCTTCCTCAGCCGCTTCTGGTGCGATCTCGACGTCCTTGAGGGAAACACCCTTGAGCGACATGCCAAAGCTTTTAAGGTAAATGTGGTGCAAAGAACGCCACAGAAACACGAACCCGAACGCGAACACTCCCAGATTGAACCAATTTGAGCGATCAAACGGGGTGAAAAATTCACCTGAAATTATGTCTTCTCTGTTCTGGAAGAGATACCAAAGTGCGATGCCGCCAAGGACGATCAACAATGAGACGCCTCCGGCCCACCATTTTGGCGATTGAATTCTTTTGAATCTGGAAAGAGGAAGATTGTTGGCGCCAGCGCCATACAGCATCTGTTGGAGAATGCTCCTTTCGATTTCTTGCTTGCTTGTCTTGCCATTTGATCCACCCATTCCATCCGCTTCAGGGAGGAATGCCGCCAGCGAGATTTGGAGTGCGTTTCCCCTATAAGTACGAAGGAAGGACTTGATTACACTACTTTTCCCTGAACCGTACGGGCCTGTCAGGGCGATATTCGAAACAGCGGGGTTGGTGGTAGCGAATTCGAGCGCCTCTGCGTAAATGCCTTCTTCGTCGGCTTTGCTAGTAGGCGCAAGGTCAACAAACTTTGCCCGCGCCTCTGTTGAGCCATCCATTCCAAACAGGCGCTTAAAGGACACGCCGCGAAGCCATCTAAAAAATTTCACTGCGATCTTGTCTCGTACAATTTGGTGTGTTCAAGGATTTTAATCAACTCTGACAGGTATGCTAGGAAGCCACAACGGATTTTGAAGTTCGACTGAGCGGTTCGGTCAATGAACGAGCACGAGCTTGCAAGGATCACATCGGATGCTCACGAACGTTACCCGTGTTTCAACGTCTGCTCCGCGCTTAGCAGCGCTGCGGCGATGGGAGTTAGGACGAGCGGCCGCTTTGGGCCGGTCATGCCTGTTGCCGTGCCCGAGTAACCTCGACTTTGCAAAGGTCGCTCTCTGCGCTTTGCTGACCCTGTTCCAGCTGGCGGTATCAGAACAAGTGCTTGCGCCCTGCTGAAGGTCCGCTTGCGCTGGAAGGCTTGAAAAAGCTCGCACATGCAGCGATCGGCGCCAAGCATGTCAACTTAACGGCAAGTTTGGACTGACTGCTGCCTTGGAGCAGGCTGATGTGAAACTCTATCTTTTCACTGTTGCAGAAAGCGGCGGCTGCCCCCATCGCCGTGCATGAAGCTACCTGGCCCCCGAATATGCAGGCACAGCAAAACGAAAGAGCCTGTGCTCTGATTCCGCAATGCATTCGGCCTCGGCCACAATGCTCCAACCCAGATATAGAAAAGGCGCCCGCTGGGCACCCTATATGTAGATCCTGGTGAGAACTCGTGCCGAAACGGTGGGAACTCGATCAAGATTTACAATCTTCAGTGTGTCCAGGGACCGCGGCGGTTGGTGGCGAAGTTGTCGCCATAGCCGCCCGGGCGGATGTTGGGTTTGCGTTCCTTGGGCTCGACCACCTGCGCTTCGATGCCGTGGTCCTTGGCATATTCCAGTGCCGCCTCCTTGCTCTCGAACCGCAATTTGACCTGGCTCTGGGTGTCGCCGGAGGAGGTCCAGCCCATCAGCGGATCCACTTCACGGGCCGAGGCGGGCGCGTATTCCAGCACCCATTTCCGCGTCTTGGCCATGCCAGAGGTCATGGCATTGCGTGCCGGCCGGTAAATCCGTGCTTGCATGGGCTGTCTCCCGCTTTTCGAGTCTTCGTCCAGCGCTTTTATGCGCCGGATACGGCTCTGCGGCAAGGTGCCAATTGCACAGCATTAAAGCGGCTTTGCTGCCGTGCCACAGGCCGCCCGCGCCAGCCCGCCCAGATGGGAGTGCCGCGCGCAAAGGAATTCCATCAGCCGGGCCGGATACCCCTCCGGCGGCGCCTCCCGCACCGATGCCCGCGCCATGACCGCAGCCCTCCACACTGCCATATGCGCGGCCTCCGGCATCAGCCCGAAATCCCCAATGGCCTCAAATGTCTCAAAATACCGGAAGATGGTGCCCCAGACGCCATCCACCAGACGGAAGGTTTCTCCGGCAAAGAAAGGCCCCTCCACCTCCGGCGCAATCCGCTCAAGCCGGGTGCGCAGATCTCTGGCAGCCGCGGCAAATGCGGCCTCATCCGGTGCGCCATACAGTTTGCCGATGGCCGCCAGCGTCTCGGAGCCGAATGCGATCCAGGCCCGGTGCCGCGCCCGCTCCAGCGGATCAGCGGGATGCAGGCTGCCGGGCGTGGTCTCATCCAGGTATTCGGCAATCACCTGGCTTTCAAACAACACCCGCCTGCCGGTTTCCAGCACCGGAACCCGGCCCAGCGGCGACAGCGATCGGAACCATTCGGGCTTGTCCGCCAGATCAATATAGGTGCGCCGGTGCGGGATGGCTTTTTCACTCAGCACAATCACCGCGCGTTGCACATAGGGGCACAGGTGGTGGCTGATCAGATGCAAGTCAGTCATGGGACCTCCATTTAAATGCAATTGCATGCATGCCAGATGGGCGGCCCGCCCTTGCATGTCAATGCATTTGCATTTAAATTTCCCGCATGGAAACACCTGACCCGTTCGGCATCTGGCTGCCGCTGGCCCGCGCCCATAAATCCATCCTCGCCACAGTGGAGGCTGCACTGAAACAGGCGGGCCTGCCGGGCCTCGACTGGTACGATCTGCTGTGGGAGCTTGAGTGCGCCGGCGCCGCCGGTCTGCGCCCCTTTGAGCTGCAGGAAAAACTGCTGCTGCCGCAATACGGCGTCTCGCGCCTGGCGGAGCGGCTGGCCAAGGCGGGCCTGCTGGGCCGCCAGACCTGCGACGGCGACGGGCGCGGCCAGACACTGGTGATCACGCCGGACGGCGCCGCCATGCGCGCCCGCATCTGGGCGGTTTACGCCGATGCCATGCAGCAGGCCGTCCTCCCCCATTTCAGCCCGGGCGAAGCACGGCGGCTGGCGGAGCTGCTCGGCAAATTCCATCGTCCTGTGCGCAGCTGACAAAAACAGGCGGCATTCCGGCGAAACCCCGCCCTGCCCCCTTGCACAAGAACAAAAACAGACCAAAATCAGCGCCAGCCGCCAACGGAGTCGCCTGATGCCCTATGCCCATTCCGACAAGACCATGCCGATGATGACCCAGCGGGCACCGCAGCAGCGGCCCAAGCTGGAAGGCGGCAAGCGGTTTGTGATGCATACCCCGTTTCAGCCCGCCGGCGACCAGCCCACTGCGATCCGCGAACTGTCCGAGGGCGTGCTTGAGGGCGAGCGCAACCAGGTGCTGCTGGGCGCCACCGGCACCGGCAAGACCTTCACCATGGCCAAGGTGATCGAGGAGACCCAGCGTCCAGCCATCATCCTTGCCCCGAACAAAACCCTCGCCGCGCAATTGTATGGTGAATTCAAAGGCTTCTTCCCGGAAAACTCGGTCGAATACTTCGTCTCCTTCTACGACTACTACCAGCCCGAAGCCTATGTTCCGCGCTCGGACACGTACATCGAGAAGGAAAGCCAGATTAACGAGCAGATCGACCGGATGCGCCACTCCGCCACCCGCGCCCTGCTTGAACGCGACGACGTGATTATCATCGCGTCGGTATCCTGCATCTACGGCATCGGCTCGGTTGAAACCTACTCGGCGATGACCCAGGACCTCAAAGCCGGTGAAATCTACGACCAGCGCCAGATCATGGCCGACCTGGTTGCGCAGCAGTACAAGCGCAACGATCAGGCGTTTCAGCGCGGCTCCTTCCGGGTCCGCGGCGACACGCTGGAAATCTTCCCCGCCCACCTTGAGGACCGCGCGTGGAAGTTGTCGTTCTTTGGCGAGGAACTGGAGCAGATCACCGAATTCGACCCGCTGACCGGCGAAAAGACCGGCAGCTTCGAGCAGATCCGCGTCTATGCGAACTCCCACTATGTGACGCCGAAACCGACGCTGAACCAGGCCGTGATCTCGATCAAGAACGAGCTGAAGATGCGGCTGGAAAACCTGCTCGGCGAGGGTAAGCTGCTGGAGGCCCAGCGGCTGGAACAGCGCTGCAACTTCGATATCGAAATGCTGGAGGCGACCGGCCACTGCAACGGCATCGAGAACTATTCCCGCTATCTGACGGGCCGCGCACCGGGTGAGCCGCCCCCCACCCTGTTTGAATTCATCCCCGACAATGCCATTGTTTTTGCCGACGAAAGCCACGTCTCGGTGCCGCAGATCGGCGGCATGTACAAGGGCGACCACCGGCGCAAGATGACATTGGCCGAACACGGCTTCCGCCTGCCGTCGTGCATGGACAACCGCCCGCTGAAGTTTGAGGAATGGGACGCCATGCGCCCGCAATCGGTGTTTGTCTCTGCCACGCCGTCCAAATGGGAACTGGAACAATCCAGCGGCGTCTTTGCCGAACAGGTGATCCGCCCCACCGGCCTCTTGGATCCGCAGGTCGAAATCCGCCCCGTCGATATGCAGGTTGATGATCTGCTGGACGAGGTGCGCCGCGTCACCGCCGATGGGTTCCGCACGCTTGTGACCACGCTGACCAAACGCATGGCCGAGGATCTGACCGAATACCTGCACGAACAGGGCATCAAGGTCCGCTATATGCATTCCGACATCGACACGCTGGAACGCATTGAAATCCTGCGTGATTTGCGCCTTGGTGCCTTTGACGTGCTGATCGGCATCAACCTGCTGCGCGAAGGCCTCGACATCCCCGAATGCGGGCTGGTCGCCATTCTGGACGCCGACAAGGAAGGCTTCCTGCGTTCCGAAACCTCCCTCATCCAGACCATCGGCCGCGCCGCCCGCAACGCCGAGGGCCGCGTTATCATGTACGCCGACCGCATCACCGGATCGATGGAGCGCGCCCTGGGGGAAACCGACCGCCGCCGCGACAAGCAGATCGCCTATAACACCGAGCATGGCATCACCCCGGAAACGGTCAGGAAAAACGTCGAGGACGTTCTGGCCGGGCTTTATGCCGGCGACACCGACATGAACCGCGTCACCGCGCAGATCGACAAGCCGATGCACGGCGCCAACCTGGAGGCGCATCTGAACGGGCTGCGCGACCAGATGCGCAAGGCCGCCGAGAACCTCGAGTTCGAAGAAGCCGCCCGCCTGCGCGACGAGGTCAAACGGCTGGAGGCAGTGGATCTGGCGATCTCCGACGACCCGCTGGCGCGGCAATCTGCGGTGGAGGCAGCGTCTGATGCTGCGGTAAAATCGCGGGGGCGGTCAACCGCGGGCAAGGCTGGGACAAGGGCGTACCGGGGCAAGTCGCAGAAGAAATTTTCGTGAGGTTAACAATCTGCACACCCCCTCCCTTCTCTTCGCAAAGACGACTGGTCGGATAGCCCAGCAATTGGCAAAATGCATCCGGTAATCTCTTTCTGTGCAGATCGGATGCTCCCAGCACCTGCGCTGTCGTGCTCACATCTTGAAGCCTTTGCTGCGCCTGCCTTAGTGTTGGGCATCTTTTGGGACGTGATGCGCCATCCGCACGGCCCGCACCTGACCTTCCCCACGGGAAGGCGCATTCGCGCCCTCCCAAGGTCAGACCTGGGCCTTGTGTTGCGAAAACTGCTAGAAGTCAGCCAAAAACTTAAATCAGCTTGGCGTAGCTTCCGATTTTTGCGTCGACTTCGGCTAAGGTTTGTTCTGGGTCTTCAATAATCTCTTCTTCTTTGCCGCCAAGTGTAGCCAAAGCAAGATAATTTAGGGAGTTTTTGCTTGGGCGAGAGTATATTTTTCGCCTAGTTCCTACATCCACTTTAACTGCACTTCGTACCGTAGACATGGCATTTTGAACATGAATGACTTCCACGCGACCCTTGACGACCTCAAGGCGACCCAAACTTTCACCATTCTCTGGATCTATAATCTCGTCACCTAACTCAAAAATTAGAAACCTCTGACCTTCAGAGATTCCATCACGGGCCCCCTTGTTCAGAACTATGTTCCATTCATCAATTACCTGCACTACGCGCGCTATATCAGTGTATTCTTGGCTCATGCTCTAACCCCTGGTTTGATCATAAGTTTGGCCCTGATTTCGTTGAAATCTAAAGAGTTGGCTTCTTCATGAGGGTATTTGCTAAAAGCAATTTGAACTAATCCATTGCTTTGCACGTTTATCACCTCGCCAAGGGCCACCAGCTGTTCATAGTCCTCATCAATCTTGTAAATTGCTACAGCAGTCTGATGCCCTAACCATTCGCTGCTTTCCACAAGGAGGATATCCTCACTCATTACTTTCTTGATAGTGGGGGACTTAAAGCTTTCGCTTGGTTTGTCAGCGAGAAGTAGGATTATTATTGGAGGAAAAACAAAAAGATAGAATCCGTTTGTGAAAATTAATAGAGCGTTCTCAGCGCGCCAAATCTCATCAAGAAGAAGCGATAAAGCAATAAAAACTACTCCCAGTATGCTGGCAGTCCCCGCTAAGGCTTGGAAAAATACCTTTGTTTTTGTCACTCAAATCATCCTTGCTTGAAAGAAAAGGCGAGCCACGGCCCGCCTTTAATACTTTGAGTTCACCGCACAAACTTCTTGTGCTTCAGGCGCTTGGGCTCCAGCGCGTCGGCTCCCAGACGGCGCTTCTTGTCTTCCTCGTAGTCCTCGAAATTGCCTTCGAACCACTCCACATGCGCGTCGCCTTCAAACGCCAGCATATGGGTGCAGATCCGGTCGAGGAAGAAACGGTCGTGTGAGATCACCACAGCGCAGCCGGCGAAATCGACCAGTGCGTCTTCCAGTGCCCGCAGGGTTTCCACGTCCAGGTCGTTGGTCGGCTCGTCAAGCAGCAGCACGTTGCCGCCCTCTTTCAGCAGCCGCGCCATATGGACCCGGTTGCGTTCACCGCCCGACAGCAGGTTCAGCGGTTTCTGCTGATCGCCGCCTTTAAAATTGAACGACGAGCAATAGGCGCGGGAATTGACCTGCGCATCGCCCAGTTCGATGATTTCAGAGCCGCCGGAAATGGCTTCCCAGACGGTTTCATTATCTTTCAGGTCATCGCGCGACTGATCGACATAGGACAGCTTCACGGTGTCGCCATAGGTGACGGTGCCCGCGTCGGGCTGCTCCTGGCCGGTCAGCATGCGGAACAGGGTGGATTTACCGGCGCCGTTGGGGCCGATCACGCCGACGATGCCGCCGGGCGGCAGATCAAAGGACAGGCCCTCCACCAGCTGCTTGTCGCCGTAGTGTTTGGAGATGCCTTCAACGTCGATCACCTTGGAGCCCAGACGCGGGCCGTTGGGGATGACGATCTGGGCGCGGGTCAGCTTTTCACGCTCGGACTGGCCGGCCAGATCGTTATAGGCGTTGATCCGGGCCTTGGATTTCGCCTGCCGCGCCTTGGCGCCCTGACGCATCCATTCCAACTCGCGCTCCAGCGTCTTCTGCTTGGATTTGTCTTCGCGCGCCTCTTGCTGCAGGCGTTTGGCCTTTTGCTCCAGCCAGGCAGAGTAATTGCCCTCGTAGGGAATGCCGCGGCCGCGGTCCAGTTCCAGGATCCAGCTGGTGATATCGTCCAGGAAATAGCGGTCGTGAGTGACGCAGAGGATGGTGCCCTTGTAGTCGATCAGGTGCTGCTGCAGCCAGGCGATGGTCTCGGCATCGAGGTGGTTGGTCGGTTCGTCAAGCAGCAGCATTTCCGGCGCTTCCAGCAGCAGCTTGCACAGGGCTACACGGCGGCGTTCACCGCCCGACAGGTTGGCAATCTCGGCATCATCCGGCGGGCAGCGCAGCGCCTCCATCGAGATGTCGATCTGGCTGTCCAGATCCCAGAGGTTTTCCGCATCAATGCTGTCTTGCAGCGCGGTCATCTCTTCCATCAGCTCGTCGGTGTAGTTCTCGGCCATTTCGACCGCGATCTGGTTGAAACGGTCGACCTTGTCCTTCTTGGCCTTGACACCCAGCATGACGTTTTCACGCACAGTCAGGCTCTCGTCCAGCTTCGGCTCCTGCGGCAGATAGCCGACTTTGGCGCCCTCAGCCGCCCAGGCCTCGCCGGTGAAATCGGTATCAAGACCGGCCATGATTTTCATCAGGGTGGATTTACCGGCGCCGTTGACGCCGACCACACCGATTTTCACGCCGGGGAGAAAGGACAGGTGAATGTTTTCAAAGCATTTCTTGCCACCGGGGTAGGTCTTGGAGACACCCTGCATATGGTAGACGTACTGATAGGCGGCCATGTGACTGCTCCATGATGGGGGAATTCTAGCTGGCTGGTGTGATAACGGATGGGCGGCGGCGGGGCAATGCGGGATACAAGCGGGATACAAGCGGTGCGTAATCCGGCTGCTGAACCGGCGGCGGCGGCTGCCCTCTTGCCCGACTCACCCCTCCTGCCCCACACTGGCGGGCACCGGAAACTTCGGGGCGCCCCGGCTTGCCGCTGGCTGCGCCCAGACCTGATGATGCCGCCCTTTCCAGGATCGCAAACCCACCGGCGGCATCCCAGACCTGCGCCACAGCGGCCGGGGGGCCTTTCCTAACACAGGAGGACCCTTTGATGATCGCCTCACGCCTGAAACATCATCTGGAGGCACAAGGCCTGCCGTTCGGCACGGTCCGCCATCCCTATACCGCCACGTCCGCCGAATGCGCCGAAAGCGCCCATGTGCCGGGGGACCATCTGGCAAAATCGGTGCTTATCCACATGGAGGAAGGCCCGGTGCTTGCCGTGGTGCCCTCCAACCAGACGGTTGATCTGCACGCGCTGCAATCGATGATGGACCGCCGCCTTGGCCTGGCGCCGGAATATGAGCTGAACCAGGTCTTTGACGATTGCGACCCTGGCGCTGCCCCCTGCGTGGGCCAGGCCTATCATGTGCCGACGATCATTGACGACAGCCTCAGCGGCCTGGACAAAGTCTGGTTCGAGGCCGGCGACCACAAGACATTGGTGGAAATGAAGGGGGATGATTTCGACACTCTGATGAAGGATGCCAAACACGGATCTTTCTGCATCGTGCATTAGCGCCTTCGACAATGGCTTGCCGCCCCCGCGTCACCGGGGCGGCGCCTGATGCGGCTCAGAAATCGAACAGATCTTCCAGAAAGTTCTTCTTTTTCTTCTTATAAGGCTTCTTGCCGTAGCGCGGATCATAATCGCCGCCCCGCTCGTCATAGCGCTGCGGCTGCTGCTGCGGTGCGGCCTGCACCGGCTGTGCCGATCGCTCGATGATCTTGTCCAGTTCGCCCCGGTCCAGCCACACGCCGCGGCATTTCGGGCAATAATCAATCTCCACCCCGGCGCGGTCGCTCATGACCAGCTGGGTTCCGTCAATCGGGCACTGCATTTGCGTCTCCTTGCACAACTCCAGCGACTCAGGTGGGCAGCGCCGCAGCCCGGCACAAGACAACAGTGCCGTAAATTCGCGATATTTGCAGAATTCCGCCCATTCACACGGGGCTGACCCGTGGTAAGCTGGCCAAAAATCACAGCAAAAACCGCGGAGGCACACTTGAGCAGCAAAACCATTCAGGCCGGAATCCTGACCCTGATCCTCGCCAGTACACCCGCCTTTGGCGGCGAAGGCGGCGGCGGCGGCAGCCGGGACAGCGGCGCAAGCAGCGGCGGCGGCGGCCAGCGCAGCGGGCTGAGCTCGCGGGCGACAAAAACCGTTGTCACGACGCTGACGCGCGGTTTTGACCGCTGCGGGACATTGCCCAAGGTCTACAAATACGACTGCTACCGCCACACCTATAAACTGGCGGTTCAGCAGCTGGGCGGCAACCATGCCTATGCCGAAGCAACCAAAGCGCTGGTCCTGGTGCAGGACACGCTGACCCAAGCGGTCAACAGCAATCTGGACCCGGCGCAAAAGCCCAAGCGCAAGGGGTTGAATCTGTACCGTGCGGTAAAACCGGCTGCTGTGCCGCAGATCAAACGGCAGACCGAACGGGCGATGCAGCAGGCCGAAACCATCCTGCTGCGCTCGCCTGCGGACAAGCAGGTGCATTACGCCCGCATCGCCGAAGCGGTGAATTCCAACAAGGTTCTGCTGCGCTCAGCCATGCTGCCGGGGGCGGCGATCCGGTTGGCCTGGAGGCTGCTTAAGGCGGCGGTGCCGGCCTGACCGGGGCGGTGTCAGCGCACCACATGCACCGCGCAAGCGGCGTGGCGCACCACATGGCCGGAGGTCGACCCCCACAGCAGATCCTGCATTGACGGGCGGTGCGATGCAAGAATGATCAGGTCCGGCTGGTTCTGCTCTGCCCAGTCCAGAATAGTGCGGCCGGAATGGCCTTCAACCAGTTCTCCGCGGGCATTGGGCAGGGTCTTGGCCAGCCCGTCCAGTTCTGCCTGCAGCGCGCTGCGGGTGCCGTCCATGAAATCTGCCGGAATGTAGGAAATCGCATAGGCCGGAACCTGTTCGATCACATGCAGCAGCGTCACGTTGGCCCCCGGGGCGGACAGCAGCCGCGCCACTTTCAGCGGCCCGGTCACATCCCGCTCGGGATCAAATGAAATCGGCACCAGGACATTGTGATACATAGCAAACCTCCATCGGTTGATGTTCCCGTCAATGATAGCCCTGCCGGTGGCATCCTGCCATGACCGGGGTCAAGGCAGGCGCCGTTTTGGGTGGGATTGGAAGACGCTAGGTGCCGAACACCTCGGCCACGTCATACATCACCGGCTCAAAACTGCGGCACAGTTCATTGATCTTGCGGTTGCGCTCGCGCATTTCGGGACTGCGCAGCATTGCCATGAAATCCTCGCGGCGGCGCCATTGCGAGTAATTGGCGATACGGGTCTGTGCGTCGTTCACATGCAGACCGGCCGCAACAAAGCCCGGCTGTTTCGAGATGAAGTCCGCATAGGCGTCCTGCAGCGCCTCCAGCAGGTCCTGGCAGGTCCCAGGCGTCATCTCAAATGTGGTGATAACGGTTTGGATATCAGCGGTTTTTGCTATTTTCGGCATTGGCCCCTCCGTTGAATTCCCCCAGCCTACGCCCGTTCGCGCATGAAGCGCACCACCTTTTTTGAGACGGCAATCATTTCGTGTAAAGTCAGAATTTAATACAACCTTAATCATAAACCGAAACTCTTGCCGCAGTGTTCTGAGGGTTTTGGGATGAAACCTGTCTGTGCCGTTTGTCTTGCCTTGACGCTGGCCCAGCCGGTGACTGGCGGTGCATGGCTGGAGAAGCCAGGCAGGGGGTTTGCGTCTGCCAGCGCCACCTACCGGAAAACCGGGGATGAAGGCGCCCAAGAGCTGAGCTATTATGGCGCATTTGGCGTTACCTCCAAGCTCACACTTGGTATTGACCTGAACCAAAGCTCGGCTGGCTCAGGCCACGCGCTGATGTTTGCCCGATTGCCGCTGCGCGCCGGCCCCCGCTTCCGGCTAGCGGTTGAGACAGGGGTCGGCGGCAATCATTACCAGGGTCTTTGGCAAAGGATGCAAAAGACAACCCTGTCTTACGGGCGCAGTTTCGAGACCGGCCAAAGCACCGGCTGGCTGGCGGTCGATGCCGCATACGAGCTGCGCAACAGCGGATTTGATGCGACCTGGAAACTGGACGCCACCATCGGTCTGAACCGGCCCGGAAAAGTCGCACCAATGCTGCAGGTCGAGACATCCAAGCCGGGCGGCGGCCGGTTTTCCTATGCGCTGACCCCGGCCCTGCGCTATCCGCTGGACGGCAGCCGCGAGCTGATCCTGGGACTGGAATACCGCAACACAGGCCGGCGCAGCCTTGGTCTGGAGCTGGGGGTGTGGCAAAAGTTCTGAAGCCTGTCACTGAAGCCAGAGAAACAGATGCCCGACCCGGTCCGCCCCGCAGATGACGATGCCCGCGCCATGGGCCAAAGCCTGATGGCAAGCGCCCGCTTTGCCGCCCTTGGCGTGCTGCTGGACGATGGCAGCCCGCTGGTCACACGGGTGGCTTTCGGACTGGATCCGCAAGGGGGGCCTGTCAGCCTGATCTCCGGCCTGGCGCTGCACACGGCTGCGCTGCGTCAGCGCCCGGCCTGCTCGCTGCTGGTGGGCGAGCCGGGGGACAAAGGCGATCCGCTTGCCCATCCGCGGCTGAGCCTGATGTGCCAAGCGTGTTTTGTCAGCCGCCAGGACCCGCAGCATGAGGTACTGGCCGCGCATTACCTGCGCCGCCAGCCCAAGGCCAAACTGTATCTGCAACTGGCTGATTTCACCTTTGTGCGGTTTGCCGTGACGGGGGCGCATCTGAATGGCGGCTTTGGCAAGGCCTTCCGCCTTGCCGCCGCCGATCTGCAAACGCCTGGCAGCACTGGCTAGCTGTCCATCCGCATGATCACCTGAACCTCGCCCTTGACCGCTTCGCCCCAGCGCAGCCGGATCTCGTCGTTGTCCGGCCCTTGCTCCGCTTCGGTATACGGCACAATGTAGCGGGTGCTGTTGCCGCCGCTCTTAAGCGCGCCCAGCGGCACCACGCTGTCGACATAGCGGGCAAACCCCTGGAACGGCAGCAACCCTTCGGCCCGCACCGGCCAGGAGGTTGAGGCGGAGGATTGATCATGCCGCACCCGCAGCGGATTGGCGGTTTGGGCGGTGACATTGTGATACATGTTGCCGCTGAAATCGACGTTTTTAGACCGGCTGAAATCCAGATCCGAAAAACTGGTATCCACGCGCTCCGCCCGGTCAATGCTGCCCTGAAGCGAGCGGAATTTATTGCCGGTGACAGACAGCCCGTTCAGAAAATGGCCGCTGCCGTAGGGTTTGACGACGATGTAGCTGAACCACGGCGCGACATCGCCGGACAGGAACACATTGGCACTCACTGACAAGGCGCTGAACGAAAACCCGCCGGTGAAATCAGGTGTTGCGTCCCGCTCATTGGTCCATTCGATAAAGCAATTGTCGATGTAGTTGTCCGACACGGTTGAGGTGCAGTTGTTGGAGGCCAGCACCAGACCTGCTGTGCGCACGCCGTTGGCGATGCTGTCGCCCTGAAAGAAGTGATTTCCGGTTACCGTATTGTTGCCGCCCGCCAGCAGCGCGAAATGGCGGAACCTTGTGGCCCGGTTGCTGCGCAGCTTGGCGTCGTTGGAATTGACGTTAAGGCCGATGCTGACCCGGTCTGGAACGTCCAGCGGGTCCTCAGCTGACAGGAACTGGCAATTGTCGACCAGAATACCCTGGCAGCCGGTTCCGGCCGAAGTAATGCCTCGGTCTTTAGGGCGTGAAAAGAAACAGCTGTCGAACGAATTCACCGACCCGGCCGGCGCCAGCCGCACTGCGCTGCAGCGGGAATTGCACTGAAATTCGATGCCTTCCATGCCAAACTTGCTGAGCGAACTAAAGCCGCTGAAATCCACCAGGTATTTGAAGTCGCGGAAGGTGAACGTCTGGGTGCCTTCGGCATCATAAAGCGCTGCGCTGAGGGTCAGCTCTCCGGCGCCGGTGTTTTTGGATTTCACATAAATCTCGCGGCCCACTCCGGCGCCTTCGACCAGCGAGCCAACCGCAATATTCGCGATACTCGCAACATTAGTCAGCTTCTTGGAGTCCGAGGCACTGTAGGTTGCCTGCGAGGTCACCGTACCGGTGTCCCAGGCCGCATTGCTGGCGGCCTCCAATTGGCCGTTACGGATCACCCGGCGGGTCGCATAAGAGCTTTTGTTCGGGACTGCCGCTTGCATGTCGATCGGCCCGGTGACGGTGATCTTGCGGCCCTTCAGATCCAGGGATTCGTGATCTGCGTTGTTGATCAACGCCTGAAACGCCTTTTTGAACCCCAGCTCCTCATTGCCGAATGCCGCCGCATATGCGGGGAAATCGAAATTCTTTGTCAGCAACAGCATCTGACTGTCCGGCATGGAAACGGTGCCTTCGAACACGGCCTGGTGGTTCAGCGAAACGGTGCTGCTCAGGCGGAAATCCCCTGCAGGCACTAGGATGCGCCGCCCGTCTGCTGCCGCGTCCGCCGCTTCAAAGGCCGCCGTGCAATCAAAGCTGCCATTGCCCACCGCGCCATAGTCGGTGACGTCCACCAAGCTTAGCATATCCCGCACAAAGGCGCTGGTGATGTCGGTGATCTCGATGTCGTCGATCCGCACCACGCCGCCGTTGGCGCCGGTCAGGTCGAGGCCGAAATGGCCGTAGGCCGCACTGCGCCCCCAGGGCATGTCCACGCCGCCGCGGCTGCCGCTGCCGACAATGCCGGTGACCTCCGCAACCTGGCCATAGGCGGTCAACGAGACTTGCGGCGCAGCCTCAGTCACGCCACCGATATGGCCGCCGCCGCTGGCCCCCGCCCAGCCTGCAACGCGGACCGCAGGCAGCGCGCCGCTCACTGCTTTGACACGGACCTTGATCTGCAGATAGCAGCCCGGTTGCAGCGGCGTCTGCCCCATGAAGCGCAGCTTCTGGGTGTTCTCAGTCTTCTGCATCTCCAGGCAGCCGCCGAAATCAGCGTCCGCCGCCACAAAGACTGCATTGGCGGCGCCGTCATAGGTGTCTGATCCGGGGGTGCCGTCGCCGCTGGACCAGACGTCCAGACCATCCGCAAATGCGGGCGGCATCAGCTGCAAACCTTCGGTGATTGCCTTGTTCATGAGAATTCCTTTTCCTGCTGAGCATGTCGCGTTCAGGGAAAAGGATTTACAGATGCCGCGTTAAATTCCGCCCAGCGGTGCGTGCGCAGGCCTGGGCTCAGGCGCCTTCAGCGTGCCCGTTCAATAGCTGTACCGCGTTGATTTTCCAACCACTTTCAAGCTTAACCATTTGATAATCCAAAAGGTGCACGCGGCCCTTTGTGTCAGTGATCATCACCCGCTGCCAATGGCTGCCTGCCACCTCGCGCAAGTCCAGATAGCGCACTTCTGCAGGCCGCCAGACCATCGGGTAGCCCTGGCGCACCATCGCGGCAAAGTGGTCCGGGGTGCCGAAAATGCGCCGGATCAACGGCGAAGCATAGGAGAAGGCGGTTTCGGTATCATTGTTCAGGAAGGCAGAAATCTGAGAGCCGATCACGGCTGTGACCGGCTCCCTTTGCGCTATTGCCGGGAAGGCCAGAAGAAAAACACTTACCCCCGCAAACAGAACACTGCGCATCTGTCCCTCCCGGTCCGTTTGACTCCAGTTAGGGCAATGTGACGTTACGTCAAAAAGTTTTTTTGATGGAGCTGACGCACAGCGCGGGACAAGGCCGCAGGCCGCCGCGCATGGCTGAAAAAGAATAGGGCGCGGAAACCCGCGCCCTTGCTGATCGCTATTGCGCGATAGCTTACGCCAGCTCGCCCGCCAGCGCCTGCTCGATCAGCGCGACGGTGTCCGCGACGCCGTAAAGCGCGATAAAGCCGCCGAAACGGGGGCCTTGGGAGGCACCCAGCAGCACCTCGTAGATCGCCGAGAACCAAGCGCGCAGCGGCTCGAAGCCGTGGATCTTGCCGATAGCAAAGACCACGGACTGCAGGAATTCTTCGTCCGTGAAATCGGCTTCGGGCAGCGGGTCGTCATTGCCGGCCAGCTCGTTCTTTTTGGCAATCGCCGCCAGCGCCGCCTCGGGCGATTTCAGCGCGTCTGCCAGATCCTGCAGCGCTGCGCGCTCCTGATCGGTGGGCAGGCGGAACACTTTGGACGGTTTCACAAAGTCGTTGAAATAGGCCACGGCAAAACCCGCCGCCTGATCCATCGCCGGGTTGCTTTCCGGGGTCGCGTCGGGCGCGTACTTGTTGATGAAGCCCCACATCGTTGCCTTGTCCTCGGCGCTGGAGGCCGAAGCGAGGTTCAGCAGCATCGAGAACGGCACCACCATATCCGACTGCGGCACGTCACCGCCATGGATGTGCCAGACCGGGTTGTTCAGCTGCCCTTTCAGGTCCTGGGTGTGATAGGCGCGCAGCTGCTGGTGGTATTCGTCGACCGCCTTGGGGATCACATCGAAGTGCATCCGCTTGGCGGTTTTCGGCTTCAGATACATGAAGTACGCGAGGCTTTCAGTCGAGGCATAGGTCAGCCACTCATCAATCGAAATGCCGTTGCCGGAGGTTTTCGAGATTTTCTGGCCGTTGGCATCCAGGAACAATTCATATGTGAAATGCTCCGGTGCGCGGTGGCCCAGCACCCGGCAGATGCCATCATAGATCGGCGTGTTGGTGGAGTGGTCCTTGCCGTACATCTCAAAATCGACTTCCAGCGCGGCCCAGCGGGCGCCAAAGTCCGGCTTCCACTGCAGCTTCACGTTGCCGCCGGTCACCGGCAGGGTCCATTCCTTGCCGTCTTCGTCGTCAAAGGTGACGGTGTAGGTCTCGGCGCAGACCTTTTTCATCGGCACGTACAGGACGCGGCCGGTTTCCGGGTGGATCGGCAGGAAGATCGAATAGGTCTGGCGGCGCTCCTCGCGCAGGGACTTCAGCATGATCGCCATCACGTCGTCGTATTTGTCGACGGCGCGTTTCAGCACCTCGTCGAACTGGCCGGATTTGTAGAATTCCTGCGCCGAATAAAACTCATACTCGAACCCGAAGGTATCAAGGAAGCGGCGCAGCATGGCGTTGTTGTGGTGGCCGAAACTCTCGTGGGTGCCGAAGGGATCCGGCACCGAGGTCAGCGGCTTTTGCAGATGCTCTTGCAGACTGTCGGCATTGGGCACATTGCCCGGCACCTTGCGCATCCCGTCCAGATCATCAGAGAAGCAGATCAGCTTGGCCGGGATATCCGAGATCAGTTCAAACGCGGTCTTGATCATGGTGGTGCGGGCGACCTCGCCGAAGGTGCCGATATGCGGCAACCCCGAGGGGCCATAACCGGTTTCAAACAGAACATAGCCCTTTTCCGGCGCGCCCTTGGCGTAACGTTTGAGAACCCGGCGGGCCTCTTCAAACGGCCAGGCTTTGCTCTTGAGAGCTTCTTCGCGCACATCAGACATTTGTGTTCTCCATCGGCGGCGTCGTTTCCGGTTTTCCAGGGGCCGCAAGATCAGTGCGGATGCCCCATGCATCCAGCCCTTTCCTCTATTGTGCTGATGCAGCATGAGTCAATAATCACTGGCCCGCCGAGACTGTCTTTTGCCGCAGCGGAGAGGATAAAACACCGCGCAGCCACAGCCTGTTGTTGAACCTCGCCGCCGGCATACCTATCGTGGCCGGATCAATATTGCGCAAAGAAGGATTCCGTCCATGAGTGAGCAAACCCCGCACCCGATGTCCCCGCAGGACTGTCTGGTGGCGCTGATGGTGGCGGTTTCTGCCTCGGACGAGAACATCCGCACCGCCGAGCTGGTAAAGATCCAGTCCGCGGTCAACATGCTGCCGGTGTTCGCCGACTATGACATCGACCGGGTGACACGGGTTTCGCAGACGGTTCTGGACCTGTTTGAACAGGAAGACGGTCTGGCGGCGCTGTTCGGCCTCATTCGCGGCGATCTGCCGGAGCGGCTGTTTGAAACCGCCTATGCGCTGTCCTGCGATGTGGCGGCTGCGGACGGGATCCTGGGCGAGACTGAACTCGAGTTTCTGGCGGAGGTCCGCTATGAGCTGAACATCGACCGGCTGCATGCCGCCGCCATCGAACGCGGCGCACGGGCGCGGCACATGGTCTGAAAGGCGCATGGTCTGAAAGGCGGAAGGGGGCGCTGCCCCCGGCCTTCCGGCCTCCCCCGGGATATTTTCAGCAAGAAGAAGATCCCGGGGGAGGCCAGCCTGGCAGAAATTTCTGCCACTTTGCGGTTTTCCGGACTTTCCGCCTGGCGAAGTATAAGCAGCCAAGCGCGGGCGCGGCTGGCTGCGCAGGGTCCTGCGGTATCAGCCTGTCCGTCTGGCTGCTGCGATCAAAGTGCCAAGGCTCTGCTTTTGCTGTCCTTGGGCACCGAAGTTTGCTGGATCAAGCCACGTCTGATAGGCGGATTCAAGCATGGGCCATTCGCCATCCAGCACTGAATACCATGCGGTATCACGATTGCGGCCTTTATAGACAATGGCCTGGCGGAACAGACCATCATAGGTGAAACCGAAACGCTTTGCCGCGCGGCAGGACGGCGCATTCAGGGCGTCGCATTTCCACTCATAGCGGCGGTAGCCCAAATCATTGAACACCCGTGCCATCATCAGACACATCGCCTCGGTCGCCGCCCGTGTCTGCTGCAGCGGCGGGGCAAAAGTGATGCCGCCAACCTCGATCACGCCATGGGCAGGCTGAATGCGCATATAGCTGGCAATACCTTCGGCCTTGCCGCTGTCCCCGTTGATGACCGCGAAATAGGGCTGCGCATCCACCCCGCTGGCCGCTTGCACCCAGGCATGCAGGCATTCCGGCGTCTCAAAGGGGCCATAGGGCACATAGGTCCAGATCGCATCGGTCTGATCCTGCCGGAAGGCCGCGAACAGATCGGCGGCGTGGCGGTCCGCATTCAGCGGCTCAACCCGGCAGTATTGCCCCGCCATGCCGGTGTGGCCGGGGTGGCGGGCGCCGCGCCAGTCCGGCAGCGGCGCGCCGATGGGCTGGCCATGTTCGTTGAAGTATCTGGTCATGGCGGCATCCTTTTCTAAGCAGTTCCGCGGCGGCTTGCACCACCGCCCTGCGCAGGTTTGACATGCCCCCGGACCGGAAAAAACGTCCAGATATTGGCAATATACCCAGACCAATCCCGCCTGTCCCGGGCCCGGGTCAGCTGCCGTAGACCGCGCCCCATCGTTCGATCAGTTGCTGTTGCAGCTTCTTGGCACGGCGGTTCCAGCCGCGCGCGCCCTTGGGTCGTTCGCGCTGTGCGCGGGGGATGCGGGCACGTGTTTTCTGGTCAGCGGTGAAAATGGCAAAGGCCAGCTCCGTCCCGTCCGCAGCGGTCATGAAACCGCCCAGGCCCGAGACAAAGTTCAGCGTGCCGGTCTTGGCCGCGACCTTGATCGGATGTCCCTTGACGATACCGCCCTTGGCATCGCGCATCCGGAAAGGTTTCAGAAGCGGTTTGAGCCGGCCTGCCCTGTAGGCCGCAACCAATGCACCGGTCAGATCCCCCGGCGTCATCCGCGACGCCTCGCCAAGGCCGGAATGGTCCACCAGCCTGGTGCCGGACATGCCGTATTTTCCGGCAGCCCAGCGGTTCATTTCGGCGGCGGAGTCCTTGAGCGAAGCAGGCCGGCTGCCGCGTGCGGCGGTGGCGGACATGCCGATCATCTCGGCCATCAGGTTGTTGGAGTATTTCAGCATCGCCTTGAGCATTACATCCAGCGGCGGGCTGTGATGCCGGGCCAGCAGTTGCGATTGGGGCAAGGATTTGGCGGGTTTTGCCTTGTCCAGCTTGATCCCGTTTGCCCGCGCCAAGGTGCGGAACACATCGCCGGCATAGGCCGCAGGGTTGCGGACCGGCAGCCAGCGCGATCCGCCCTTGCCCAGCGCCTTGCCGGCGACAGTCCAGTGATCGACGCCCCCTTTTTCGGCATAGGTATAGACCGGCCCCGAGCGCGAGGCGATTTTCATCTGCGCATTGACCACTTCGGGACGGTATTTCTCGGTCCTTGCATCCATGGTGATCGCCCAGCCGCCGCCGGACGCGCGTTTCCATTCGAAATGCACCCGGTTGAAGTTCAGCGCGATGCCGGACACGGCGGGGGAATAGCCGACATGGTCGGGCTGGCCCGGATCGATGGTTCTGACCGCAGGCAGGCTGCCGTCCCAAACCAGGAATCTGCCCCGCACTTCGCGCACGCCGGCGTTTTTCAACGCCTTGGCCAGCAGCGCCAGATGATCGGTATTGAGCATAGGGTCGCCGCCGCCGGCCAGGATCAGATCGCCCTTGACGATGCCGCCCGCGACACCGCCGGTCGCCAGTATGCGGGTCTCGAACCGGTGGTCCGCACCCAGCACATCCAGCGCATACAGCGCGGTAAGCGCCTTGGCGACGCTGGCAGGCGGCAGGGCTTTGGCCTGGCCCGACGATTCCAGCAGCTTGCCGGTTTTCACATCGGCCACCGCACAGACCGCCTGGCCCGGCAGATTGGCCCGCGCCAATAGCGCCTTGAGCCCGTCCGCTCCGGCCGCGAGAGAGCTGACACGGCGCGCCACGGGCCGCAGCGACACCGCCGGCGCATTGGCCAGCGCTGAGGAGCCCGCCAAAGCGGCAAGCCCGGAAAGGAGGAATGTCCGGCGTGAAGTCATGTTATTCATTTTTAGTGTCAGGACCTGCTCTTCTTCAATCCCGTTTCCACGGCAATCCGCCGCAGTATCCGGGGTTTTTCCCGGTGGGAAGTCCTGCTACCGCTGGCAGCATGTTGCAAGCAGTCATCCTTATGTTCGTGGCCATGTCAATGATCCCTGCGGGCGATCTGTGCGGGAAGCTGCTGACGGGCGGCGGGCTGGCCACACCGGCGTTTGTCGCCTGGTCGCGGTTTGCTATCGGCACCGCGCTGATCCTGCCGTTTGTGCCGCGCCGGGCCTATACGCTGCTGGGCGATTGGCGGCTGTGGCTGCGGGCCGGACTGCTGACTGGCGGCATCTTTTCGATCCAGCTGGCACTGGCGACCGAGCCGCTGGCCAATGTCTTTGCCGCCTTCTTTGTCGGTCCGGTAATCAGCTATGTGCTGTCGGTCCTGCTTTTGCGGGAACAGGCGACATTGCTGCGCAGCCTGCTGATGGGGCTGGGGTTCATCGGCGTGCTGATGGTGGTGCGGCCAGGCCTGGGAGGCTCCATCAACCTGTTGTGGGCGGTGCTGGCGGGATGTTTCTATGGCGGCTTCCTGACCAGTTCGCGCTGGCTGGCGCATCTGGGGTCGCCGTTGGAGCTGAGCCTGACCCAGCTGCTGCTTTCCGCCATCCTGTTGCTGCCCTTGGGCCTCGGCAGCCTGCCGGAGTTTTCGCCCTCGACCGCCGCACTGACGGTGGGCAGCGCGGCGTTTTCAATGACCGGCAATCTGCTGCTGCTGTTTGCCTATGGCCGGGTGCAGGCAGTGAAACTGGCGCCAATGGTCTATTTCCAGCTGGTCGCCGCTGTCAGCCTCGGCTGGGCGGTGTTCAGCCAGCTGCCTGATGCCTGGACCTGGGCCGGGCTGGCTGTGGTGCTGTCCGCCGGTCTGGCCTCAGCTGTGCTCCGCCGCTGACCATTCGCCGCGGGCCCGGATTTCGGTTGAGCTGACATCCACCATCGGCACGTTGACAAAACACCAGGCCGGAGCCGTGGCCCGCGCCAGCAAATGGCTCTGGCAGCCTTTCAGCATCGCATGGCGGGCAAAGCGCGCTGCGGGGGAAAACCGCGCTGAGATCCGGTCGTTCGGCCGTGCCAGCACCCCCACCGGCACAGTGTCCAGGATCTGCTGCCAGTCTTTCCAGCGATGGAAATGGGTCAGATTGTCGGCCCCCATCAGCCAGACAAAGCGCACCCCCGGATGGCGGCGGCGCAGATGGCGCAGGGTCTGGGCGGTGTAGCGGGTTCCGAGATCCGCCTCGATGCCGCTGATGTGGATGCGCGGGTGCTGGATCAGGCCTTGCGACGCTGCAATCCGCCGCTGCAGAGCGGCCGGCTGGCGCGCTTTCAATGGGTTGCCCGGGGACACCAGCCAGAACAGGTGATCCAGTCCGAACCGCCGCAGTGCCGCATGGGAAATCGCCGCATGGCCGCGGTGCGGCGGATCAAAGGACCCTCCCAGAAGCCCGACGCTTTGGCCTGGGCGGATATGCGGCAGCTTGCAAACCATAACAGCCTTGATGCACATAATTTCCCGGGGAGATCAATCGGGTGAGGCACCACAGCCCTGATGATGCGGCGGCGCTTTACAGCCCGCGATCCCGCAACTGCCGCGGTTCAAATGCTCTCTCGAACCGGTGGCCTTCGCAGTCTCACTCCTTGCATCGTTGCTTGCAGCGGCCCGGGATGTCCAGACTGCCGGACGCCGAGGATGGCAAACCAAGGCGGCAAAAGTTCAAGCGCGGCCCGATCGGCAGGAGCAGAGAGCAGCTTAGTTTGCGCTCGAAACTGTCCCAGCATCGGGGAACAGCCCATGTCCGCTTAGCCATCGGCCTGGCTGCAACTGTTACTTATTGGGTTTATGTCCAGAGACTAAGGAACGCCCAGCAAACAGCCTGTTCGCAAGCGGCAACTTAAAGTTGCACATCTATTGCCGAAATTTCCAAAAGGTGTAATCTGGTCAAAAAAACCGGCCCGTATGCAGCGCGCAGCAGGGAATACCAGCGATCAGTAAGCAGGCTTTGGACCGCTTGCGCAGCAGCAGAAAGCTCCAAGGATGACATTTTCCAGACAAATGGACGCCTCCCAGCCACTCCGGGGCAATCGCATCCGGTACCTGACCCGCGGCACGGCAGCCCTGCTCGTTGGCGCCGGTTTTATTTTCGACCTGCTGACGCCGCTTGGGATCGCGGGCGGCCTTATCTACGTGACCGTTGTCCTGTGCGCTCTTTGGGATGACAACCTGAACACAGCTTACAAGTATGCCGCAGCTACCACTGTGCTGACGATTCTTGGCTATCTGCTGTTCCAGCGTATCGGGGTCAATGAATGGATTGTCCTGACCAACCGGGCGCTAACTGTACTGGCGCTTTGGGCACTTGCCTTCATCGTTCGCCAGCAGAAAGCTGCCCAGCTTTCGCTGGAACGTAAAAAGACTGAGCTTGCTGCCATTCAAGACAACACTGTCGAAGGGATGATAACCATCAGCACCGAAGGGACCATCCTGAGCTATAACCACGCCTGCAGGAAAATCTTCGGCTATGCCGCCGAAGACGTGATTGGCCGGAACATCAAATTTCTGATGCCGGAACATTACCGCTCCGAACATGATGGCTATCTCAGCAACTACCTTCGGACCCGGCAGAAGAAAATCATTGGCACGATCCGGGAGGTTCAGGGACAACGCAAAGACGGCAGTATCTTCCCGCTCGAATTGTCTGTCAGCGAAGTCCGGGTCGGCGGCCACCACCTGTTCAGCGGAATCGTGCGCGACATTTCCGAACAGAAGCGCGCCGAGGCGGAGCGGGAACAGTTCATCAGTGATCTGTCCCGTTCGAACCAGGATCTGGACGATTTTGCCTATGTGGCATCCCATGATCTGCGGGCGCCTTTGCGGGTTATCGGAAACGCCTCCAGCTGGCTGGAGGAGGATCTCGCCGACACCTTGGACGATGAGAGCCAGGAAAACCTGCAGCTTATCCGGTCCCGGGTTTCAAGGATGGAACAACTGCTGGACGACCTGCACGAATATTCCCGGGCCGGGCGCAGTACGGACGCCAGATACCAACAGTTGATGCCGGGTTCCGATCTGATGGAAGAGGTGCTTTTGCTGATTGATCAGCCAAAGGGGGTCACCATCAATACCGACCCCGGATTCGCCGCCATCCAGCTTCCCAACATGCCGTTGAAGCAAATTTTGGCCAACCTGATCTCCAATGCGATCAAACACAACGAAACCAGCACAGGCGTGGTTGACGTGCTGCTGGAAGACGACGGCGGCATGTATGCCATTACGGTCGCCGATGACGGTCCCGGTATTGATCCGCAGTTTCACGAGCAGATTTTCAAGATGTTTCAGACCCTGAAGTCGCGCGACGTGGTCGAAGGCAGCGGTATCGGCCTGGCGATCGTCAAGAAACACGTGGAAAATGCGGGCGGCAGAATATCTTTGCAGTCTTCGCCGGGCGAAGGCTGCGCATTCCGGTTCACCTGGCCCAAGACGGCCCGCCCTAGTCAAGGATAAGAAAAGTATGAAGAGATTTAATAGCGGCGGGCAAACCTCCCATAAGGATTTGAACATCCTTCTGGTAGATGACGACCACGGGGACGCCAAGGCCGTTCAGCGGGCATTCAAGAAAGTCAAAATCGCAAATGAGATCACCCGCGCGATCGACGGGCTTGAGGCGCTGGATTACCTCCGCGGGACGGGTGGCAAGGACAAGATCCAACAGCCCTATGTGCTGCTGGTTGATATCAAGATGCCGCGGATGAGCGGCATCGAGCTGGTCCAGGAATTGCGCGCCGATCCTGAACTCAGCAGGTCAGTGGTATTCTTCCTGACGACCTCAAGCCACGAACAGGACATCGAAGCTGCCTATGATTTGAATGCAGCAGGCTATATCGTGAAAGAAACAGCAGGGCGTGATTTTCTGCAACTTGTCGATATGGTTGACCGCTATTGGCGGATTGTCGAATTCCCTATCCCCGGCACCTGACCCGCAGCACTGTTGCGGCACTGCGTCTGAAAATCACCGGCAGCCATGCAAAACACGCCGCACTTCCGGGCCGGTTTCAACGCCATGGCAAGGTGCCATCATATCTTGACACTGAGGGGGAAAGGATAGCTGTCTTGTGCCTGAGACAGATTGCAGAAATTCCATTCACATCCCCGAGAGCAGGAGGTGCCGCAGATTATGCCCCGCTTTGAGATCAGCCCGGAAAACCCGGCCGGACCGGAAGCTTCAGCCCTGATCCGGCGGCATCTTTCGCAAATGGCGGCACAATCGCCGGAAGAAAGCTGCCACGCGCTGGATACAAGCGGCCTTGAAGGCCCTGAGGTACAGTTCTTTCTGCTGCGCCAGGGCGGCAAACCGGTTGCCATGGGGGCGCTGAAACTGCTGGACGGCGGCGCACGCGAACTGAAGTCCATGCACACGGTGTCCGAGGCCCGCGGCAGCGGAGCAGGACGCGCAATGCTGGAATTCCTGCTGAAGCTTTCCCGCAAAGAAGAGGCCACAGGCCTCTTTCTGGAGACTGGCTCCACCGATGATTTTCTGCCTTCGCGCAGACTGTATGAATCTCTTGGTTTTAAGCAATGCGCGCCCTTTGGGGATTACGCAGCGGACCCTTGGTCAGTATTCATGCACCTGGACTTGCGCGCAGCGGCTTGACCCTTGGCACCCGCCTGTCATAACAGGCGCCAAGCGGTCCCTTAGCTCAACTGGATAGAGCAGCTGACTTCTAATCAGCAGGTTGAGGGTTCGAGTCCTTCAGGGATCGCCACTTCCTTTAGTTGCCAATTGCCAATTAGGCATAACCTTGCACACTTCAGGGGTTTTGATGCACACCCTGTGTCAAGTGGAAAGTGCCAAGTGAAGTTAAGAGTAGCAAAGGCTCAGAGAGAAAACGTTTTCGCTCCTCGACCGGCCCCGGGGCACCAGCAGGCAAATGTCAGCTCATGAGCGTGTTCAGGACGGGTGCAACCTCCTTTAGGAGGTAGATTGGTCCGATGGTCACACCATTCAGCCGGAAAGCTTCAATCCCGTGAGCTGCAAAAGCCGCCAGAATCGTGTTCCGGTGCAGCCCGGTCTCCTTCACTAACACCGTCGGCTTGGTGAACTTGTCATGGAAAGCAGCGATGTCCGCACCGGACATCCGCCACTGGGAGTGTTTTGTCACCGGATACAGCGCCTCTTCCAGGCGGACGCAAAGCGAAATCTGGCGTCTCGTGCGCCATCACAGTCGCGAGCTTGGCGTGATCGGCTTTTACTACGACGAGTGCCAACACGTCTTTACGTCTGGCGCCAAGTCGAACCGCATTTTCTTGGATAGCTTCAAGTCCCTGATGAAAGAACCCGAATGGCCTCTGATACTGGTCTTGTCGGGTGTCCCTGCCCTTGGGACATATGTGCATTCCGAAGAGCAGCTGTCCCACCTGCTGACACAGGTTCATTTCGATGAGATCAGCCTTGGCAAGAGCGCCGATCCGGCCAAGGACCCTGACATGATAGAGCTGAACAAACTTGTATATGCTTATGCCGAACTTGCTGAGGTCGATGTCGAGGCGGTTGTGGATGTCGACTTCCTGGAGCGGCTGGACTTTGCATGTTGCTCACGCTGGGGGCTGGTAATTGAGCTCATGATTAGGGCATTCGCGTTGTGTCGGATGCGCGGAAAGGATGTCGCCACACTCAAGATGTTCACGAAAGCGTACGATAGGGGTTCCCGTCTCCCCAAAGGCCTATCACCCTTCACAGCGCCGGACTACCGGGACATCTTCGATAGGGCGATGCTCCTAGAGATAATCAACAAGACATAGCAGATGCGGTGAAATCGAAGGCTGCACCGAGGGCTCGCATTCGCGGGCCCTTTTTCTTGGCTAAGGGTGTGCATGCTTATGTGTTTGCTGTGCATGCTTTTGCCTAAGTGAGCAGAAGGGAAATCCTCAAATGTTTGATTAATAACAGCTTTTTGCGGAACCACGTCGATGCGAATCGAATGGGTGTGCAAACTTATGAGACATTGGCAGTTGCCAATTGCCAATTAGGCATAATCTGGGCATTGTTGCAGAACTCGCTCTTGAGGCCTGGCTCCCCCTTTCCCCTCCGAACTTAGGCGACGCGGATAATCTCAGCGGTGCCGAGTGCGTTGAAGCGGTTGATGAGTGCGATGCGGATATGGATCTCGGCGGTTTGGCGGTCGGGGTCTCTTGCGGCAATGCGCTCGCCGAATGCCTTTAAGCAGCGCATCTTTGCCTCGATCCGGCTTCGGACGTGGTATCCTGTCCAGCGCTTCCAGAAGGCTCGACCGTAGTGTCGGGTGGCTCGCAGAGTTTCGTTTCTGACCTGCGCAGCCGGACAATCTTCTTTCCACAACCGGCCATTCTTGCGGATCGGGATGATCGGGGCCGCGTCGCGTTCGAGGATCGCGGCATGGCAGCGTCGCGTGTCATAGGCACCATCGGCGATCACGGTGCCGATGTCTTCGTCCTCGGGGAACTGACCCAACAAGTCCGGTAAGACCGGGCTGTCCACTGCCCGGCAGTGGTTTGCGCAGCATAACCACGAGAGGGGCCGTCGCGGCTGGGGGTGAATTCGACGGCACGGATGTCAGACGTGGCAGCATCCATCGCAAGATGAACCTTGCGCCCCTCTCATTGATTGCTCTGCAATCAACTGCCGGGCAGCCATTGGCGCCGCCCCTGAACGCCGTGCTTGCGGGCCTGCCACTCACCATCGCCAAGGAACTTGATCCCGGTGCTGTCCACAAGCAGGTTCAGCGGCCCATCGGCGCGGCGATATGGGATCTGGACGGCCAGCGTTCTATGGGCTTACGCGGCCCCACTGGGGCCACGGTCCCATCTCACTCTGCCGGCGGCACAGCGTAGAGAAATCCGGAACGGGCCAGTCCAGACCCGCCAGGTGCAAAAGGCTGGTGACCATCCCGACGGTCTGCCGGAGAGGCAGCTTGAACAGAACCTTGATCGACAGGCAGAACTGGATTGCCGCATCCGAGAAAACCGCAGGGCGACCGGGGCTGCCATCATGCGGCGCGAGCCAGGTCATCTCTTCGTCCAACCAACCTCTTGGGACATTGCTGCGCAATACCCTGCCGGTCAGTGGATCAGAAGCGACCCGTGCTTTCTGAGCGCATCGTTGTAGCTGGACCAATTCGTCGTACGGTAGCGGGCAGGTGCGGGCTTGCTCATCTGCCCCGTCTAACCGCATGGATTCGTGATGTGAATCCTTAGAACTCAGAGCTCTGCAACAACGCCGGTCCAAAGGCATCCTAAACTGAGAGAGGCTTTGGCTCGTCTGGTTGGTTTGGTTATGCGGCGCGTTGTCTGTGGTGCAGGGTGTATGTCGGCGGCAATGCCAAGGACGTCTGCAAGGAACTGAAAGCCAAAGCCTTTACCGTCGGCAACAACATCTATGTGATGAAGCCTGCATTCGCCAAGGATACCGACCTGCTGGCGCATGAGCTGACCCATGTGCTGCAGAAGGGCAAGAGCAAGATGCCCAAGGCCAAGGACGGCGTGGCGCTGACCTCAAAGTAGGCCTGTACCATCCTTTCGCGCGGTGCTGCTCAGCCTATTGACACATTTTAAACCTTTTTTAAGCAAAATTGCCCGCAAGATAGTCTTGAGAGACACTGGGGCGGTCAGGCTAGATTGCTCCCGGAGAAGGAGTTGCCATGGTTTGGGCTGGACTGTTCGCAGGTATGATCACCGGAATGTGCGCCACGGCGTTTGGTTTTTTTGTGGCCGCGCTGCCGCTGTGGCTGAGCCTGCTGCTGTATCCGGCAGCCGGGCTGGGCGCGACCGTGCTGGTGATCGCGGGGCTTTCCCTGCGCTGCTGGCTGCAGTCGCAGCCGGTCTTCGGGCAAGCCTACGGCAACCGCGCCTAGCCGCGCAGCCAGCTGACGATCTGGCCTTGCCGCATCGCGCCGGCCTGGCGCTTTTTCTCCTTGCCGCGCTCAAAGGCGACCAGGGCCGGGATGCCGCGGATGCGGTAGCGCGCACCGGTGGACGGGTGGTCCTGGGTGTTCAGCTTGACCAGCCGCGCCTTGCTGCCCAGCGCCTTGGCGGCCTTGGCAAATTCCGGCGCCATCATCCGGCAGGGCCCGCACCAGGGCGCCCAGAAATCCACCAGCAGCGGCAAATCGTCATTCTGCGCCGCCTTCTGCAATGTGGCCGGATCCACATCCACCGGCTTGCCCGGCAGCAACGCCGCGCCGCAGCTGCCGCAATTGGGGCCTTTGCCCAGCTTGTCCTCCGGCACCCGGTTCAGCTGGGCACAGGCCAGGCAGGTCAGGGTCTTGGCGCCCATGATGGTTCCTCCGCTTCAATCCTGCTCTGATACAGACATCGGCTGCCAGGCCGCAAGAGACGCCGACGGAGCTTCACAAACCTGTAATCAGCACTGGAAGCCGCAGGCCGCCGCTTCAATATCAAAGGCATGCAACGGATACTCCGCCTCCTGCCGCCGCTTGCGGCCGTTCTGGCAGCCGCCGAACTGGCGCATTTTATGAATCTGACCGCAGGCCTGGGGGCACATCCCTGGTGGGCGGGCAAGGTGATCTGGCTGGGCGCCTTGCCCGGTCTTGCCTTGGCCCTTGCCGTCCGCCAGCTGCATCTTCCACGCTGGCTGGCAGCCGCGGGTTTCGCGGTCTTCGGTGCTGCGGCCTTTGCCATCGCGGCAGCAGGCAAGGCGCAATTCGCCGCGTCTTATGCCGAAGATCTGCTGGCCGGAAAATTCTGGTACTTTGGCTGGATTGCCGTCTGCACACTGGCTGCTGCTACGCTTGCAACACTTGCCGGCCCGTCTGCGAAAACCCGTTGACCCAGCGCATTCCGCGCCGGAAGATGATTAGACGACACAACAGACATCCGGAGATTTAGCCATGATTTCACGCCGGAAAATTCTGAGCACCGGTACTGCGGCCGCCGCAGCAACCTTGCTTCCGCTGCCTGCGCTGGCTCGCAAAAAGGACCCCGCTCCCTTTGATCCCACCCCGCAGGAGGTCCGGATCCGCAAGGATTTTGCCCCGGGGCAGATCCTGGTGCTGCCGCGCTCCTACTACCTGTACTTTGTCACCGACAAGCGCAAGGCGATGCGCTACGGCGTTGGCGTCGGCAAGGCTGGCCTGGAGTTCACCGGCACAGCGGTGATTGAACGCAAAAAAGTCTGGCCCACCTGGCGCCCGACCGACGAGATGATCGAACGCGATCCGCGGGCCTATGCCAAGTTTGTCGACAATGAATACATTCAGCCCGGCGGGCCGGAAAATCCGCTGGGTGCGCGGGCCCTCTATCTGTTTCAAAACGGCATCGACACCTACTTCCGCATCCATGGCACCAACCAGCCGCAGACCATCGGGCACTCGGTTTCCAACGGCTGCATCCGGATGATGAACGAGCACGTTACGGATCTGTATCAGCGGGTTCCGCTCGGCACGGTTGTGACGGTGCTTTAGGCACGGTTCTGCCGGAGACTCCGCGTCACTTTGGATTTTTTCTTGCGCCAGGGGTGATTCCTACTCAATTCTGTCACCGCAACGTCACGCGAGTATCATCACTGTTGCCTTACCGGCGCGGTCATGACCTTTGCAGGCCGTTGCCGTTCTGCCGCATGACGCGGGCAGAGAATTGAGACGACTTAGGAGAATACGACGATGGCGACTGGCACCGTCAAATGGTTCAACACCACCAAAGGCTACGGCTTTATTGCACCCGATGATGGCGGCAAGGACATTTTTGTCCACATTTCCGCAGTTGAGCGATCAGGGCTGACCGGCCTGGCCGACAATCAGAAAGTGACTTACGAACTGCAGGCTGGCCGCGACGGCCGCGAGTCCGCGGTTGATATCGCACTGGCCTCCTGATCCGAACTTCTGATCACGCCTGAGAGCTTTCAAACAGCCCTGCCCGCCGGGGCTGTTTTCAATGTTGAATCGCCGTGACCAGCTGCAGGGCTGCCGGTCCGATCGCAGCCACGTTCAGCGCAACGCCCCCGGCATTCGGGTGGATGCCATCATCCTGCAAATAGGCCTGCGCCGCTGCCGGGTCGCCGCCCACCGCTGCTGCAATGCCCGCAAAGGCATCCGGATGCAGCACCGCATCGAATTCGGCAGCCAAGTCCGGGTATATCGCATCAAAGGCGGTCTTGTAGTCCAGCCCGTAATTGCCCGGCGCCTTCATGCCGATCAGCAAGGTTTCAATACCCAAGGTTTCGGCTTCCTGCAGGATGAGGGCCAGATTGGCTCGCGCCGCCGCTGGCGCCAGGCCGCGCAGCAGGTCGTTGCCGCCCAAAAGCACGATCAACCCGTCGGGATTGTCCGACAGCGTCCACTCCGCCCGCTCTGCCCCGCCGGCGGTGGTGTCGCCGGACACACCGGCATTCTGCAGCACCACTTCGGCGCCGTTTTCATTCAGCCAGTGCTCCAGCTGCGGCACCAGACCCTGGTCCTGCGGCAGCCCGTAACCCTGCACCAGACTGTCGCCCAATGCCGTGATCCGAAGCGGCTCAGCCCAGGCGGCGTTTGAAAAAAGCAGCAAACTCAACAGCGCCAGTATCTTGTGCATCGCCGCAAACACTCCATATCCGATAGGTGGATCCAACAGGCAGGCCCGATGACCAACGATAACAGCCCCGTTCTGCATCTCTTAGATGCGTCTTTGACCCTGAATAGCAATACCGGTCCGGTAGAGATTTTGCACGGCATATCGCTCGATGTGCGGCGGGGGGAGACGTTGGGGCTGGTGGGGCCGTCCGGGTCCGGCAAGTCCTCGCTTTTGATGCTGATGGGCGGGCTGGAGCAGGCCACCGGCGGCACGATCACCGCACTTGGCCAGGATCTGACGGCAATGGACGAGGACGCGCTGGCCCGGTTCCGGCGCAACAACATGGGGGTGGTGTTCCAGAGCTTTCACCTGATCCCAACCATGACCGCACTGGAAAATGTCGCCACGCCGCTGGAGCTGGCAGGCGTCAAAGATGCCTTTGACCGGGCCCAGGCGGAACTGGAAGCGGTTGGCCTTGGCCATCGCGCCGGCCATTTCCCGGCGCAAATGTCGGGCGGTGAGCAGCAGCGCGTGGCCTTGGCGCGCGCCCTGGCACCGCGGCCGGCGATCCTGTTGGCGGATGAACCCACCGGCAATCTGGATGAGGCCAACGGCGAAGCGGTGATGGATCTGCTGTTCGGTCTGCGCGACCGCTACGGCGCGACGCTGGTGATGGTCACCCATGCGCCGGAACTGGCGGCACGCTGCGACCGGGTCGTCCGCTTGCGCGACGGGCGGGTGGATGACGCCGCCGCGCGCGAGGCCGCGGAATGAATGCTGCCGCCTTCCGCCTCGCCTGGCGTTTTGCCCTGCGCGAGCTGCGCGGAGGCCTGAAGGGGTTCCGCATTTTTCTGGCCTGTCTGGCGCTGGGAGTCGGGGTGATTGCTGCCATCGGTTCGATCCGGGCGTCGATCGAAACCGGGCTGTCGCGCGAGGGTGCGACCATTCTGGGCGGAGACGCCGAGCTGAACTTCACCTACCGCTTTGCCAATGAGGACGAGCGCGCCTGGGTGGAGAGAAACGCGGTGCGCTATTCCGAAATTGCCGAGTTCCGCTCGATGGCGACGGTGGGCGAGGAACGCGGGCTGACCCAAGTGAAGGCGGTGGACGGGCTGTATCCGTTGAAGGGAGCGATGCAGCTTTTGCCACCGATCCCCTTGGAGTCCGCTTTGGCAGGAGCAAAGGGCCTGCCGGGCGGCGTTATGGACCGGGTACTGGCGGACCGGCTGGGATTGCAGCCGGGCGATACGTTCCGGCTGGGTACGCAGGACTTCAGGCTGACAGCACTGATCGCACTGGAACCGGATGCCGCGGCCTCGGGCTTTGAACTGGGCCCGCGAACTATGGTGCGGACAGCGGATCTGGCGGACTCCGGACTATTGGAGCCGGGCACGCTGTTTGATACCAAATACCGGATGCAGCTGCCTGCGGGCAGCGACCTGACCGCGCTGCAGGCCGAGGCCGAAGGCCTGTTTGAAACCACCGGGATGCGCTGGCGGGATGCCAGGAACGGCGCGCCGGGGATATCCTCGTTCGTGGAACGCCTCGGCGGGTTTCTGGTGCTGGTGGGCCTGTCAGGATTGGCGGTGGGCGGGGTTGGCGTTTCCGCCGCCGTGCGGGCCTATCTGGCGACCAAAACCGCCACCATCGCCACCCTGCGCACGCTGGGGGCGGAGCGGCAGACGATTTTCCTGACCTACTTTCTGCAGATCGGCGCGCTGACGCTGATCGGGGTGGGTATTGGCCTGGTTTTGGGCGGGTTGGGACCCATGCTGCTGGGCCCGCTGATTGCTGCACAGCTGCCGTTCCCGGCGGTGTTCTCGATCTATCCGTCCGCACTGGCCGAGGCCGCAATATACGGCGTGCTGACCGCCTTCATCTTTGCCCTATGGCCGCTGGCGCGGGCGGAGCGCATCCGCGCCGCCTCCCTGTTCCGGGACGCTTTTGCCAGCCAAACGCGGCTGCCTGCGCCGCGCTATCTGCTGGCGACCGCGCTGGCATTGGGGGCGCTGGTGGGGCTGGCCGCCTGGTTCAGCGGCTCGGCGCAGCTGACCTTGTGGACAGCGGGCGGGCTGATGGGCGCGCTGATGGTGCTGCTGGTTGCGGCGCTTGGCATCGGTTTTCTCGCCCGCCGCGGCTCAGGTGCCGCGCGCGGGCGCCCTGCCCTTCGCTGGGCGCTGTCCTCCATTGGCAGCGCCCGTGACGGCGCGGTGCCTGCGGTGCTGGCTTTAGGGCTGGGGCTGACGGTGCTGGCTGCCATCGGCCAGATCGACGGCAACATGCGCCGCGCAATTGCGGGCAACCTGCCGGATGTGGCGCCCAGTTATTTCTTTGTCGATATCCAGCGCAGCCAAATGCCCGGGTTTCTGGAGCGGGTCGAGAATGACCCGGCTGTGACCCGCGTGGAAAACGCGCCGATGCTGCGCGGAGTGCTGACCCGGATCAACGGCCAGGCGGCCACGGAAGTTGCCGGCGATCACTGGGTGGTACGCGGCGACCGCGGCATCACCTATGCTGCGGCCCGGCCTGAGGCGACTGAGGTGACCGCAGGCAAATGGTGGCCGGAGGATTATACCGGCGAACCGCAGATCAGCTTTGCCGCCGAGGAGGCAGAGGAGCTGGGGCTGTCCTTGGGCGACACGCTGACGCTGAACATCCTGGGCCGCGACATCACCGGCACCATCACCAGCTTCCGCAATGTGGATTTCTCCACTGCGGGCATGGGGTTTGTGATGGTGCTGAACGAGGCCGCACTGGCCGGCGCGCCGCATAGTTTCATCGCAACCGTCTATGCCGAAGAACAGGCCGAGGCCGCAATCCTGCGCGATCTGGCTCGTGAGATGCCGAACATCACCGCGATCCGGATGCGCGATGCGATCGACCGGGTGTCGGACATTCTGCGCCAGCTGGCCGCCGCCACCGCCTATGGCGCCGCAGCAACGCTGCTGACCGGGTTTCTGGTGCTGCTGGGCACGGCGGCAGCTGGAGAGCCCGCGCGCCGGTATGAGGCGGCACTGCTGAAAACCCTGGGCGCGCCGCGCAAACAGATCCTGCTGAGCTTTGCCCTGCGATCCGCCCTGCTGGGCGCCGCCGCCGGGCTGGTGGCGCTGGCGGCGGGCATTGCCGGAGCCTGGGCGATCAATGCCTATGTGTTCGAGACCAGCTATGCGGTGATCTGGCCGAATGCTTTGATGGTGATCTCAGGCGGGGTGCTGACAACACTGCTGGCCGGGCTGGCCTTTGCCCTGCGCCCGCTGGCCGCCAAGCCCGCCCGCATCCTGCGCGCAAGGGAATAAATGGCGCTGCGGCGGCCTCAGCGGGCGCCGCAGGAAACCGGCTGCAGGATCCGCAACAGGTCGTGATTGTCGCACACCAATGCCTCCAGCGTGATGTCATCAAGCGAAGTATAAAACGCCTGTGCCGCATCTGACAGCGCCACCTTGAGACGGCAGGCATCGGTCAGCGGGCAGGTATTGTCCGCGTCGGCAAAGCACTCCACCATCGGCAGGCCGCCTTCGACATCGCGAAACACGTCGCCGATCCGGATTTCCAATGCGGGCTTACCCAGGTTCATACCGCCATTGCGCCCCCGCTGGGTCGCCAGATAGCCAAGCTGGCTCAGCTGGTTGATCACCTGCGCCAGATGGTTTTCCGAGATATTGCAGCATTCGGCAATCTCGGCCTTGGTCACCAGACGGTCTTTGTGCGCGGCGCAATACATCAGCAGCCGCACGGCAATGTTGGTCCTTTTGGTAATGCGCATGGGTCGCTCCCGCAGCTATGGTGCATCGCTTATTGCACAGGCCGCCAAAAAGCGGTTTGACATACATCAATAACCGGAAACACGAACGATAGGCAGAGCGGATGACAGGCCCTTATTTCTTTGGCTACGGCAGCCTGGTGAACACGGCAACGCATGACTATGGCGGCGCCCGGCCTGCCCGGCTGCGGGGGTGGCGCCGCGCCTGGGTGCATACTGGCCTGCGCGAGGTGGCGTTCCTGTCGGCGGTCCCTTGCGCGGACAGCGTGATTGACGGGCTGATCGCCGAGGTGCCCGGGGCCGACTGGGCTGCACTGGATGAACGGGAATTTGCCTATGAACGGCTGCCCGCATCAGACAGGGTCCAGCATGACCTGAGCGGGGCGCCGGAGATTTCCGTCTATGCCGTGGCAACGGAACAGCAAAACGGTGCCACGGATAAGCATCCCATCCTGCTCAGCTATCTGGATGTGGTGCTGCAGGGCTATTTGCAGGTCTTTGGCGAGGCCGGGCTGCACGGCTTTGCTGCCACCACCGATGGCTGGGACGCGCCGGTTCTGAACGACCGCGCCGCGCCGCGCTATCCGCGCCACCAGCCGGTTTCAGCAGCCGAGCGCAAATTGTTTGATGAACTGATCGACAGTACAGGTGCCCGCCGGATAGACTCAGGATCATGATAGAAAAAGCGCTGCTGCACCTCGGCCGGATTGCACGGCAGCTCTGGTTCAGGGTTGTGCTGATTTCCCTGTTTTCCTTGCTGGCCCTGCTGCTCGCACCACTGGCAAAACCGCTGCTTCCGGACAGCCTGAGCGCAGATTTCGGGCGCGAGGCGGTGCTGCCGGTGCTGACGATCCTGGCGTCGGGCATGCTGGCGGTCACCACCTTTTCGCTCAACGTCATGGTCAGCGCCTACCGCACCGCGGCGTCAATGGCGACGCCGCGGGTCTACCGGCTGCTGCTGGAAGACACCGTCACCCACCGGGTTCTGGCAACCTTTGTGGGCGGGTTCATCTATTCGCTGAGCGCGGTGATCCTGTTCCGGGCCCGCTATTATACGCCTGAAGGCGCGCTGGTGGTGTTCGGTCTGACGATCATCGTGGTGATCCTGATCGTCGGCGCCATCCTGCGCTGGATAGACCATCTGTCGAGCCTGGGCAGCATGGATCATACCCTGCGTCTGATCGAAAACCGCACCCGCGCCAGCCTGCGCGCGCGGATGGAAAAACCCTGTCTGGGCGGGCTCTGCGCACGTAAAGAGGCCAAACCCGGCGACGCCGTTGATATCCCCGCCGCCAAGAGCGGTTTTGTCCGCTTTGCCGGGCTGACCCGGTTGAACGATCTGGCTGAGGAAGCCGGCACGCAGATCACCCTGGCACGCGCACCCGGCGAGTACATTCTGCGCGGCCAGCCGGTGGCCTGGGCTACCGCCGGGGACAATGACTTCTGCAAGGCGGCTTCAGCTGCGATCGACATCGGCGATGTACGCAGCTTTGATCAGGACCCGTCATTCGGCCTGTCGCTGCTGGCCGAGACCGCGCAAAAGGCGCTGTCGCCCGGTGTCAATGATCCCGGCACCGCGGTTGAAGTCATGGGCCGGCTGGAACGGTTGCTGTGGGAGAACACACCGGCGGATGAGACCAGTGACGCCCGCGAGGCTGCCTACCCCAATGTCTGCATCCCGCCGGTCACCGCACAGCATCTGCTGGCCTGCGCCTTTCCCCCGATTGCCCGCTGCGGCAGTGATGCCCCGTCAGTCATGCGCTGGATGGGAAAATCCCTGGACGCGCTTGGCGAGCATCCGAACCCGGATATGGCCAAAGCCGCCAGGGAAATGTGCCGGGAACTGAAGGATGGCAGCTGGGGCTGAGCGGCCTGTGATTGGCAAAAGGGTGTGCACCCGCCTGTTCCGGCGCATGAAATATGCGCTGTGCACAGTTGGGCATGGCACCGCTCCCCATGGGGAGCGGTGCAGCGCCGCGCCTCCGCGCGGCGCCGGGCCCAACCGGCGGCACGGCATCTTTGATGCCGGTCCGGCGGGCGGGAGCCCCCGATAGCAAATAGGCGGCACCTTGAAGCGCCGCCTATTTTTTAGTTCCGGCGAACCTCAATCAGCCGCGGGCGCGGACCGTTTCCATCAGCGCCAGAAGCGCCGACATGTCCGGGCCGCGCTCCATGCCGGTGACCGCCTTGCGCAGCGGCATGAACAGACCTTTGCCCTTGCGGCCTGTTGCCTCTTTCACAGCGGTGGTCCAGGTCTTCCAGCTTTCACTGTCATACGGGCCTTCCGGCAGCAGCGCCATCGCTTCGGCGATGAACTCCTTGTCCTCGTCGGCTATCAACGGCTCGGCACCATCGCGGCACAGCTCCCACCAGCCCGCCAGATCCTTCAGCGTGGTGATGTTTTCCTTGGCCACATCCCAGAAGGCCGCCTGTTTCGCGGCAGGCACGCCCAGTGCGTCTACATGGCTTTGCACCGCCTCCAGCGGCAGCGACTGCAGGTGGCGGGCGGTCAGCGGATAGAGATCCTCGACATCGAATTTGGTAGGGGCTGCCCCAAAGCGGTTGATGTCGAAGCCATCGATCAGCTCGGCCAATTCCGAACGCAGCTCCACCGGGTCGGAAGAGCCCAAACGCGCCATCAAGGACAGCAGCGCCATCGGCTGCACGCCCGCTTCGCGCAGGTCGCGCAGGGCAAGCGTACCGAGACGCTTGGAGAGCGCCTCGCCCTGCGGGCCGGTCAGCAGCGAATGGTGCGCAAAGGACGGTACGGTGCCGCCCAGCGCTTCGATGATCTGGATCTGGGTGGCAGTGTTGGTCACATGGTCCGAGCCGCGCACCACATTGGTCACGCCCATTTCGGTGTCGTCCACAACCGAGGCCAGCGTGTAGAGGAACTGACCGTCGCCGCGGATCAGCACCGGGTCCGAGACCGAAGCCGCGTCAATGGAGATATCGCCGAGGATTCCATCGGCCCATTCAATGCGCTGATGATCCAGCTTGAAGCGCCAGACGCCATCGCCGCGCTCGGCGCGCAGGGCCGCTTTTTCGTCCTCTGACAATGCCAGCGCAGCGCGGTCATAGACCGGCGGCTTGCCCATGTTCAGCTGTTTCTTGCGCTTCAGGTCCAGCTCGACCGGGGTCTCGAACGCCTCGTAGAAACGGCCGATCTCGCGCAGCTTGTCCGCAGCTGCGACATAGCGGTCGAGACGCTCGGACTGGCGCTCCACCTTGTCCCAGGTCAGGCCCAGCCATTCCAGGTCCTGCTTGATGGCATCGACGTATTCTTCCTTGGACCGCTCAGGGTCGGTGTCGTCGATGCGCAGGATGAAAGTGCCGCCAGCCTTGCGGGCGATCAGGTAGTTCATCAGCGCGGTGCGCAGGTTGCCGACGTGGATATAGCCGGTCGGCGACGGGGCAAAACGGGTGGTGGTCATCACGGTTCTCCTGTTGCCGATGCCTTGTCACATGGGCGGCGGATTGTCCAGTTTCAGCAGGGTTAACGCGCCTCGCGGCGCGTGCCTCCGGCGGGGATACTTGGGGCAAGAGGAAAGCGCGGGTCAGCTTGGCTGCACCGGCCAGATTACGTTGAGGTCTTTCAGGCCGGTCCGGATCAGTTCAGCCAGGACTTCCAGATCGATATCGGCCAGCTTGTTCACATAAAGGCAGCTTCTGCCCAGCTTGTGTTTACCCAGGCGCGCCAGGATAGCGCCGTAGTCCTGATAGCCCGGCATGATGTAGATCGAATGGCACGCCTTGCGGGGGGAGAATCCGGTGGCGAGGAAGTCTCCTTCGCGTCCCGTTGCATGGCGGTAGTGGTAGCGCCCGTAACCGATGATGGAAGGGCCCCACATCTGCGGCGTAAAATCGGTGGTTTGGCGGAACAGGGCATCCAGCTCTTGCGCTTCCACCGCCTTGCGCTCTGGTTCAACCGTGGCAAGGAAATCTGCAACGCTGGCTCCGGTCGGGACGGTTTTGTTCTGGCTCATGGCGGGGGCCTCCTGCCTGCATCTTAACCCGCATCACGGGATTGTTTACAGCCCTCTGCCGCCGCGGCGCTAGGATGCGGGCAGTCCAATGCAACTTGGAGGTTCCCTGATGACTGTTTCCCTGTCCCGCCGTGCGGCCCTGGCCGGTGCCGCCGCCCTGCCCCTTGCCGCTGCTGCAACACCGCTTCTGGCCGGCGCCCACGGCGGCCGCGCCGAAGCGCCCATTGCCCATACATTCAAGCTGGGCGAGATGCCGGTCACCACGCTGCTGGATGCCTCATCCTTGCGTGACGGACCGAAACCGCTGTTTGGCGCGGCAGCCAGCGATGCGGAGTTTACCGAGGTTTCTGCTGAGAACTTCGTCTCAGCAGAAACACTGCAATTCTACTTCACGCCTACGCTGGTGGATACCGGGGCAGAGCTGGTGCTGTTTGATACCGGGCTTGGCGCAGGCGGTATTGCCAAGGCGCTGGCCGCAGCCGGAGTCACCCCGGACCAGATCAATGTGGTTGTGATCACCCATATGCACCCGGACCACATAGGCGGGCTGATGACAGACGGTACGCCCACCTTTGCCAATGCCCGCTATATCATGGGATCTGCCGAGTATGATTTCTGGTCCAAGATGGAGGCGGGCAACCGGGTTGGTGATCTGGTGGCCAGCAATGTGACGCCGCTGGCAGAGAAAACCACATTCATTGACGACGGCGCCGACGTGGCGCCGGGAATCACTGCGATGGCAAGCTTTGGCCACACGCCGGGGCATATGGGCTTCATGCTGGAAAGCGGCAACCGGCAGCTGTTGCTGACGGCGGATCTGGCCAATCATTATGTCTACAGTTTTGCCCGGCCCGACTGGGCGTTCAGCTTTGATGCCGATGCCGAGGCTGCCAGCGCGTCACGCCGCCGGGTGCTGGGGATGCTGGCCGCCGACAAGGTGCCGATGATCGGCTATCACATGCCCTTCCCCGCCGCCGGTTTTGTCGAGACCCGCGGCGAGGGCTTTCGCTATGTGCCGGTCAGTTATCAGCTGATGGGCTGAGCGGCCCGGTTCAATAGCCGGTTTGCGGCCCGTATCTGCTGCCGTCCGTAAACCGCGACAGGCGGAAGGCGTGCGGATCCACCACGGGGGCGTCGCCGGTCACCAGATCGGCGGCCAGTTTGCCTGCCGCCGGTCCAATGCCGAAACCATGGCCGGAGAAGCCCGTGGCAACAAACAGCCCCGGCAGACCGTCGGCCTGCGAGATCACCGGGATCGCATCCGGAGTGACATCGATCAGCCCGCCCCAGCTTTGCACCACATCGGCGCCTTGCAGCACTGGGAATGCCTTTTGCGCCGTTGACCAGCCGCTTTTCAGCGCCTTTTGCGACGGCGCAGGGTCCAGCACCCGGCACAGTTCAAACGGGGTGGTCTGGTTCGGCTGCCAGTGGCGGGCCTGCGCCGCCTCTTCGCGCCAACGGTCTGACAGGCGAAATTGCAGCGCACGCCATTCCTGGCGGTAGCTGGGCAGGAATTTCCAACCCAGCCGGAAACTGTCGGGCACGATATCGACAATGTTTTCATGAGCATCGGCCACGGTGTAGCCGCCGTCAGCGCGCTTGCGCAGGCCAAGGTTGGCGGCACGGATGGCTGTTTCCGGCCCGCCCTGCACCGGGGAGGTGCGCAGGACCGAGTTCAGAACCTTAAGCTGCGGCAGGTTGATACCGGCATTGCCCAGGAACAGCCGCGACCAGGCACCGCCAGCCACCACCACGGTGGAACAGGCCACGCGGCCGCGTTCGGTCATCACGCCGCTGATGCGGCCTGCAGCGGTTTCAACGCTGCGCACGGCACATTCGGTCATCACCTTGGCACCTGCCGCCTGCGCTGCGGTGGCGATGGCATGGGTGGCCAATTGCGGCTCCGCCCGCCCGTCTATCGGCGTCAGCAGCCCGCTGCGGGTCTTGGTCTGATGGCCCGGCATCAGCTGCTCAATCTGATCGCCGCGAACCATGCGGGCGTCCTGCCCCCAGTCGTCAAGATTGCTCAGCCAGCGCTCCAGCTGTGCCTCGCGCTTGGCGGTTTCCGCAGTGTAGAGGATGCCGGAGCGGGTAAAGCCGGTTTCCTTGCCGGTGCGTTCGGCCAGCCCTTCCCAGAGCCTGAGCGCCTCGGCCATCAGCTGAATTTCGCGGGGATCGCGGCAGGACATCCGCACCCACCCCCAGTTGCGCGAGCTTTGCTCTGCTGCAATCTGGCCTTTTTCGCACAACAGCACGGAATGTCCGCGTTCAGCCAGTTCCAAAGCCGTCGCTGCGCCAATGATACCGCCGCCGATCACCACGGCGTCAACGGCCTTGGGCAAGGCCAGATCGGATTGAAAGTGAGGCAGCTTTGGTCCGGGCATGAGGGCATCTATGCCCGCAGCTGCCCCCTCGGTCCAGCGTACAGGCCGCACAGCGTGCGCCGCTTTTCTGCATTGTGATTTTTCCGCCGCATATCAGGGCGTTATCACTGCGGAAAGCCAGATAGGCAGGAGGCAAGAAAGCGTAGAAACACTGTGCCTTCAATAGGTTAACATGGACCTCAGGACGGGTCGCGCCAGCGGTTGACGATCGGATAGCGCCGGTCCAGCCAGAACGCGCTTGGGGTCAGGCGGGCGCCGGGCGCGGACTGGAAGCGTTTGTATTCGCTAATGTAAACCAGATGCTCGACCCGTTTGACCACATCCCGGTCGAAACCGGCGGCAACACAATCTAAGATTGAACCATCCTGGTCGACCAGGATATCCAGAATCGCGTCCAGCTCAGGGTAGTCCGGCAGGCTGTCGCTGTCCTTCTGGTCCTCGCGCAGTTCGGCACTGGGCGGCTTGTCGATCACATTTGGGCGGATCACTTCGCCTTCCGGCCCCTTCATCCAGGGACGGTGATTGGCGTTGCGCCAGCGGCAGGTCTCAAACACCCGTGTCTTGTACATGTCCTTGATCGGATTATAGCCGCCGTTCATGTCGCCGTAGATGGTGGCATAGCCCACCGCGACTTCGGATTTGTTGCCAGTGGTCAGCAGCATCTCGCCAAACTTGTTGGACATTGCCATCAGCAGCAGCCCGCGCAGGCGGGACTGGATGTTTTCTTCGGTCAGGCCCGGCTCCATCCCCGCAAACAGCGGCGCCAGCGTGTTGGTGATCGCGGCGCGACCCTCAGAAATAGGCACGTAGTCGTAGTGCACGCCAAGCGCTTTTGCGACAGCCTCGGCATCCTCTAGCGATTCCCGGCTGGTATATTCCGACGGCAGCATCACGCAGCGAACATTCTCAGCACCCAGCGCGTCCACCGCAATTGCCGCGACAATCGCCGAGTCGACACCGCCGGACAGGCCCAGCAGCACCTTCTTGAAGCCGGTCTTGCCCATGTAGTCGCGCAAGGATTCGACCATTACCCGGTAATCCTGTTCCCACGCGTCCGGCAGATGCGCCTTATCGCCCTCCACCGCGCGCCAGCCGTCTTCGGTGCGCTCCAGATCAAGATGGGCATAAGCCTCGTCAAACACCGGCATCTGCAGCGCCAGGGCGCCGCCCGGGTTCAGCACAAATGAGCCGCCGTCAAACACCTGATCGTCCTGGCCACCGACCATGTTGAGGTAGATCACCGGCAAGTGGGTTTCGACCGCGCGCGCCACCATGTGGTTAAAGCGCACCTCCATCTTGTTGCGGAAATAGGGCGAGCCGTTGGGGATCAGCAGAAACTCGGCACCAGTTTCGGCCAGGGTTTCCGCGACATCCTCGTGCCAGCCATCCTCGCAGATGGGGGAGCCGATACGGGTGTTGCCGACCGCATAAGGGCCGCCCAAGGGGCCGGCATCAAAAATCCGCACCTCGTCGAACACAGTTTCATTGGGCAGGTGATGCTTGAGGCTGCGCGACGCGATCTTGCCGCCCTTGAGGATCAGGTAAGCGTTGTACAGCCGCCCGCCCTCGATCCAGGGGCCGCCAATTGCCAGCGCCGGACCATCGGCACAGTCTGCCGCCAGCTTTTCAACTTCGGCTATGGCCGCCGTGTGAAAGGCCGGTTTCATCACCAGATCCTGGGTGTTGTAGCCGGTGATGAACATTTCCGGCAGCGCCACCAGATCGGCGCCGGCGGTGCGGCCCTCCTCCCAGGCGGCTTTGGCCTTGGCGGCATTGCCTGTCAGGTCGCCCACCGTGGGGTTCAGCTGCGCCAGTGTCACGCGGAAACGGTCTGCCATGCTGCTTTGGCCCTTTGTAAATGTCCTCCCCCAGCCATTTACCAGATTGACCGCCAAGGAAAAGACCGCAGGGTAAAAGACATTGCGGCCCCGCCTGCGGTAGCTTAGTTTCCGGGCGAGCAACCCAATATGGCAGCAGCACCGTAATTCCTGGGCAGGCAGAGGTTTCAATGACCCGTTTCGGCACCGCATTCACGCTTTCCGCACTTCTGGCACTGGCCGCACCGGCGCTGGCCCAGGAGAGTGACGTCATAACCACCCAGGACGAAATCGGCGGTGTCTACCAAGGCACCTTTAGGGGCGGGCTGCAGCATGGCACCGGCACTTACAAGCTGCCAAGCGGCTATGAATACACCGGTGAATGGGTCGATGGTGAAGTGCGCGGCCAAGGCGTGGCACGCTTTCCGGACGGCTCGGTCTATGAGGGCGGGTTTGCGCAAGGCAAGCCGCACGGGCTGGGCAAACTGACCCGCGCCGACGGCAGCACCTATGAGGGCGGCTGGCAGAATGGGCAAATCCATGGCGACGGCACCTCGGTCTATGCCAGCGGGGTACGGTATCACGGCAGCTTTGCCGATGGTAAGCGGCACGGCAAGGGCGCAATGTCCTCTCCCGACGGCTATTCCTATGACGGCGATTGGGTTGCGGGCCGCCAGCAAGGCCAGGCCAGGATCACCTACGGCGAGGGCACTGTTTACGCGGGCGCTGTGGCTGACGGCCAGTTGCAGGGCCAGGGCAAGCTGGAGACCTCGGACGGGCTGGTCTACGAGGGCGAGTGGGCCGCAAGCCAAATGCATGGCACCGGCCGCCTGATGCAGCCCAACGGCGATATCTACGAAGGCGAGCTGCAAAACGGCCGCCGCCATGGCACCGGCAAGCAGACCTATGCCAACGGCGACGTCTACGCCGGCGACTTTCTGGACGATCAGCGCCACGGCATGGGCACTTTCACCGAAAAAGACGGCTACACCTATACCGGCGAATGGGTGAAGGGACAGATCGAAGGCAAAGGCAAGGCGGTCTATCCGGACGGATCGGTTTATGAGGGTGACTTCCGGGACGACCTTGCTGAGGGTCAGGGCAAGATCACCTATCCCGACGGCTCCACCTACCAAGGCGCTTGGATGGCTGGCGTGATCGAGGGCAAAGGCACCGCGACCTACCCCAACGGCATCACCTATACCGGGGACTTCCAGAATGCCAAGAACCACGGCCAGGGTGTCATGACCTATGCCGACGGTTACCGGTACGAGGGCGGCTGGCAGAACGGGCAGCGCCATGGCGACGCCAAGGTGACCTATGCCGACGGCTCGGTCTATACCGGTGCGTTTGCGGACAGCCAGCGGCACGGTCAGGGCAAGATCGAAATGCCCGACGGCTTCATCTACGAGGGCAGCTGGCAAGAGGGTAAGATCTTTGGCGACGGTGTCGCGACCTATGCCAATGGCGACGTCTATGAGGGCAGTTTTGTCAACGGCAAGCGGCAGGGGCCGGGCACGATGAAATACGCCAGCGGCCAGCAGGCGGACGGCACCTGGGAAAACGGCGCGCTGGTGAGCCGCGAGGCCGGGGACGCAGCGCAGACCGAGTAAGCCAGGCGGGATTTCCAGACCGGAATTCAGGCGCGCCGGAGTGGCGCGCCTTTGCCATTTCAGCCGATACGGATGCGGCTCAGGTGATCGGGCATTGCCACGCCTTCCAGATTGGCAGGGTCCGGCTGCGGCGGCTTCAGCTCCAGTGCCATCGGCACCACCCCGGCCCAGATCGGCAGCGCGTAATCCTCCTCGTCGTCCTTGGGCGGGCCAGAGCGGATCTTGGCGGCGCCTTCCTTGATCGGCATGCGCAGCAGGGCTGTTGCTTTCAGCTCCTGGCCAGTCATCGGGCGCAGCGCGTCCCAGCGGCCGGGAAAGATGTCGTCCACCATCGTTTTCAGGCTGGCCGCCTTGGCGTCTTCATCCGTCACTTTCTCGGCCACGCCGAACAGCATGGCCGAACGGAAATTGACCGAATGGTGAAAGGCAGAGCGCGCCAGCACGTAGCCATCCATGCAGGTAACAGTCAGGCAGACCTCGGCCCCTTCCATCGCGCGGATTGCCCGGCTGGCGGCAGAGCCGTGCCAATAGACGTGATCGCCCTCGCGCCATTGCAGCGTCGGCAGTACCGACGTGCTGCCATTGATTTGATAGCCGATATGGCCAAGCGGCATGGCATCCAGCACCTGATATACGGCTTCGCGGCCGTATAACCCGCGTTCATGCGCGCGGCGCAGGCGGCTGCGTTCGGATTTCAAGGCGGTTTCCGCTTCGGACTGGCACATCGGCTGATCTCTTGTTCCTGATTGTCTTTTCACGACAGCTATGCGCAAATTGGCCCATGATTAAGCTCCAGTTCCTTGCAAAATGAGCAGTCCACTATGATTGATCTGTCCGGTATGCTCTCCGGTACAAAGGCTGAACCGCTGTATCAGCAGATCGTCACGGCACTGCGCGGGCGGATCAGTGAAGGCAGCCTGGCGATCGGCACCCGGCTGCCGTCATCGCGGGCGCTGGCGCAGGATCTGGGGGTGGCAAGGTCCACTGTGGTGACGGCCTATGATCAATTGGTGGCCGAGGGTTTCGCCGAAACCCGGCGCGGCGCGGGGATCTTTGTTTGCGATGTCGCCCCGATCCGCCCGCCGGCGGCCCCCTCCCGGTCCCTTCCCGCAATGACAGCGCCAGCTCCGGGGATGCTGCTGCCCGGCGCGCCGGATCCGGCGGTGTTTCCTGCGCGGCCTTGGGCGCGCTGTGTTTCACGTGTGGCAAGGATGGATCCGCTAAGCCTCAGCCACCAGAAAGATGCCTTTGGCGATCCTGAGCTGCGCCGCGAGATCGCCGCCTATGCAGCCCGTTGGCGCGGCATCAAATGCAGCGCCGAACAGGTTCTGGTCACCAGCGGCGCCCGCGAAGCGCTGGAACTGACGATGGACTTCCTGGTCGGCGGCGAAGACATCGCACTGGAGGCACCCGGTTTCACCCCGACGCAGCGGTTTGCCCTGTCGCGCGGCTGGGAGGTGCACTGGCTGCGGGCCGGGGAACGCGGCGCGGCAGTGCCGCCGCAGATGGCCAAGGTCACATTGCTGACGCCGTCGCATCAGTTTCCCCTCGGCGGCACCCTGCCCGTCCCTCAGCGGCAGGCCTTTCTGCAGGCAGCCAAGGACCGGGACGGCTGGATCATCGAAGATGATTTCGACAGTGAGTTCCGCTATGCCGGGCAGCCGGTTCCCGCCATGGCCGCGCTCGACCGCGAGGGGCGCTGCATCTATGCGGGCACATTTTCCAAAACATTCTCCCACGCACTGCGGCTGGGATATGCAATCCTGCCGCCCGCGCTGGTGCCAAAGTTCCGCGCCCAGTTTATCCACCCCAGTGCAGGCGCCGCGATCACCGCGCAGCGGCCCCTGGCCGCATTCATGGCCTCCGGGCAGTACGACCGCCACATCCGCCGCGCCCGCAGGCTTTATGCCGAACGTTACTCTGCGGCGGCGGAGGCTCTGTCAGCATGGCCAGAGGATTTGGGCTCCTTCCAGCGCCACAATGCCGGGATGCAGATCGCCTTTCATCTGGCCGGCAAGCAATGCGACACGCAGATCTGCCGCGATGCTGCCAAAGCGGGATTCGCCGTCCGGCCATTGTCCCCGCATGATCCAGCCAAACGGTCACAGGGGCTGCTGATCGGATTTTGCCAAAGCCGCGCCGATGTGCTGCCCGGCCAAATCGGAACGCTGCGCCGGATCGTAGAGCAAAGCTGAAATTCTCTGCCTATGGGCTTTTCATTTACCATTGCCTCTGTATAAATCCCTGCATGACCATTTGCGCAGATATCCCCTTTGCCGTCACCGCGTCCCGCGGTGCCGCTCTGCGCGCCCTACTGATCCTAGCCCGCCTCTGAGCGTGCCCTTCCGGCGCGCCCGCTCAGAGGATTGCCGCACGCGCGCCATCAAAGGCTTATGATGCCCCAAAGGGCTTAGGACAGAGACAAGAGATACCGACATGACCAACAATTCCCCGACTGCCGGCCCGAATTCCGGCGACAAATCCCGTGTTGTCATTTTCGACACAACCCTGCGCGACGGCGAGCAAAGCCCCGGCGCCACCATGACCCATGACGAGAAGCTGGAGATTGCCGGGCTTCTGGACGATATGGGCGTCGACATCATCGAGGCCGGCTTTCCGATTGCCTCCGAGGGCGACTTCCGCGCGGTGTCCGAGATTGCGGAACGTTCGAAGAACTCGGTGATCTGCGGCCTGGCGCGCGCCAGCTTTAAGGATATCGACCGTTGCGCCGAGGCCGTGCGCAAGGCCGCGCAGCCGCGCATCCATACCTTTATCGGCACCTCAGCCCTGCACCGCGCCATCCCGAACCTGACCATGGACGAGATGGCCGAAAAGATCCATGAAACGGTCACCCATGCCCGCAACCTGGTGGACAACGTGCAGTGGTCGCCGATGGATGCGACCCGGACCGAGTGGGATTACCTGTGCCGGGTGATCGAAATCGCGATCAAGGCGGGTGCGACCACCATCAACATCCCCGACACTGTAGGCTATACCGCGCCTGCGGAAAGCGCCGATCTGATCAAGCGCCTGATCGAGACGGTGCCGGGCGCGGATGAGGTGGTCTTTGCCACCCATTGCCACAACGACCTTGGCATGGCGACCGCCAATGCGCTGGCCGCGGTTGCGGGCGGTGCGCGGCAGATCGAATGCACCATCAACGGCCTTGGCGAACGGGCCGGCAACACCGCCCTGGAAGAAGTGGTGATGGCGCTGAAGACACGCAATGACATCATGCCCTGGCACACCGGCATCGACACCACCAAGATCATGCATATCTCGCGCCGGGTTTCGACTGTGTCCGGTTTTGTGGTGCAGCCGAACAAGGCGATTGTCGGCAAGAACGCCTTTGCGCATGAGTCCGGCATCCACCAGGACGGGATGCTGAAGAACCGCGAAAACTTTGAAATCATGCGGCCCGAGGATGTGGGCCTCTCCGGCACCTCGCTGCCGCTTGGCAAACATTCCGGCCGCGCTGCGCTGCGTGATAAGCTGGAGCATCTTGGCTATGAAGTTGGCGACAACCAGCTGAAGGATGTCTTTGTCCGCTTCAAGGAACTGGCCGACCGCAAAAAGGAAGTGTTTGACGACGACCTCATCGCGCTGATGCGCACTGGTGTGGACGCCGAGAATGACTACCTTAAAGTGGTCTCGATGAAGGTCGTCTGCGGCACCGGCGGCCCGGCGGAAGCCACCCTTGAGATGGAGATCGACGGCAAGGACGTCACCGAGACGGCTGAGGGCGACGGCCCGGTTGATGCGACCTTCAAGGCGATCCGCATGATCCACCCGAACTCTGCCCGTCTGCAGCTGTATCAGGTACATGCCGTGACCGAAGGCACCGACGCGCAGGCAACTGTGTCAGTGCGGCTGGAGGAAGACGGCATCATCGCCACCGGCGAAAGCGCCAATACAGATACGGTGGTGGCGTCTGCCAAGGCCTATGTGAACGCGCTGAACCGCCTGATCGTGCGCCGCGGCCGGGTTGGCGAAGGCGCTGACACCCGCGAGATTTCCTACAAGGATCTGGCCTGATCCACGGCCGGACTTAACAAGAAAGGGCGCCCGCTGCGGCGCCCTTATTCGTTTCGATTTGCAATGCAGCCAGGCCGGATCAGCCTGGCTTGAACATCCGGCTGATCCGGCCGGCTTCGTCTTCGGCGCCAAACGGCGCGTTGACCACAAACATGCCGCTGCCGATCATCCGGTGCCCGTCGCGGACCGGTGGGAAAGCCACTTCATGCCGCAATGCGCCAGGCAGGGCCTGTGCCTCCAGCGCATTGAGCATCTGCTTGTGCGGGCCATCCTTGAGGATCGGATACCACAAGGCGATGATACCCACATTCCACTTCTTGTGCAGCTGGCCGATGATGCCGGGAATGCGGGCATAATCGGTTTTGATCTCGTAACTCGGGTCGATCAGCATGAGGCCGCGGCGGGGTGTTGGCGGCACCAGCGACATGGCCAGCTCAAACCCGTCCTGCTGATGCACCTTGGCTTTCCAGGGTCTCAGCGCGGCGCGCAGGGCGGCATGTTCCTGCGGGTGCAGTTCGGCAAAATGCATCGCGTCGCCCGGGCGCAGCAAAGAGGCCGCAACCAGCGGCGAGCCAGGATAGGCCGTCCCGCCATGCCGGTTCCGGGTTTCCGTCAGAGCATGGTGCAGCGGGTGGTCCGCTGCCAGGCCCTGGTCCGCCAGAATACGGGTGATGCCCTGCTCTGCCTCGCCGGTCTTGACCGCCTCAGCCGCGTCCAGCTGATAGAGGCCCCGGCCCGCATGGGTCTCGATATAGCTGAGCGGTTTGTCCTTGCGGGTGAGGTAGGCCAGCATCCAGGCAAGCAATGCGTGCTTCTGGACATCAGCCAGGTTCCCGGCATGGTATATGTGCTGATAAGAGAGCATAGGCCCCCTCTAGCGGCAATTACCGCAGGGCGGAAGGGGCAGCGGACGCAGGATAAACGGAATCTCAACCCCGATGGGGCAGACTGCAGTCAGTCGAGATACCGCAGAATGCAGGTCCCTATGCCCCTCAGAACGAGCGCCGTTGCCCTCTTCCTTACAATTCTGGCTATGATGCTGTGCGCCGCGGCGGCAGTAAGCGCGCAGGGGTATTCGCTGGTTGGCAACCAGTTCTTCCTGCACAAAGCCTCTGCCCCGCAGCCCGGCGCAGCGCCGGGTCCGGCGCCTCAGGCGCTGGCCAGCATTTTACCCGACACTCTGCCTGGTGCAGATCCCGGGCGCGGCGCGGTCTCGCTTGATCCCGGTGCCGCCAGCCTGTTCCGCGGCCGCAGCGGCGGCAGCCTGTTCGCCCCGCTCCTCAGCGCGCCGCCAAGCGTAAGCCGCCTGCTGTCGCTGATCGCCAGCGCCGAGGCAGGCAAGGCAAATTATGATGCCGTGCAGCACGGCGCCAAACGCAAGCCGCCGAAGAAACCCACGCAGATGACCGTTGCCGAGATCAACGCCTGGATCAAAGCAACGCCGGGACAGCCCCATGCCATCGGGCGCTACCAGCTGATCCCCGCAACATTCCGGCGGCTGGTCAAGCATCAGGGCGTGAAACCGCAGGCCCGCTTCTCGCCCGAGCTGCAGGATCAGCTGGCACATCAGCTGATCGAAGAAGCCGGCTACAGCGCTTTCCTGCAGGCAGAGATGCCGCGCAAGACCTTCATGCTGAATCTGGCCAAGATCTGGGCCGGGCTGCCGACCTCCAGCGGCAAATCCTATTACGAGGGTTATGCCGGCAACAGCGCCAGCCTGACCTGGTCGCATTTTGACGCTGAAATGAAGCGGATTTTCTCCAGCTGAGCTGACCCCGCTGCTGCCGGTTCAGGCGGAGTTCTGCACCCGTTCTGGCCTGACCGCTTGGACGCGGCCTGTAATGACGCCGTGGACTTGGCGGAAAGGCGCTGTTTCACCATAATACGCCCTTTCGCGGCACCGCACTGGCGCTTATAAGGTTGGTGCTGGCGGCTCCTCCGGGAGTCGCCTAAGGTACAATGGCAGCACTCACAGGATCCCTTCTATATGGCGCTTTTCGGAAACTTGGGCGGCCTGTTCTCTTCGGACATGGCCATCGACCTCGGCACTGCGAACACGCTGGTTTACGTCAAGGGCCGCGGTGTCATTCTTTCCGAACCGTCGGTGGTGGCCTATCACGTCAAGGATGGCGTCAAGAAGGTGCTGGCGGTGGGCGAAGACGCTAAGCTGATGCTGGGCCGCACCCCCGGCTCGATCGAGGCGATCCGGCCGATGCGCGAAGGCGTGATTGCCGATTTCGACACCGCCGAAGAAATGATCAAACATTTCATCCGCAAGGTGCATAAGCGGTCGACTTTCTCCAAGCCGAAAATCATCGTCTGCGTGCCGCATGGTGCCACCCCGGTTGAAAAACGCGCGATCCGCCAATCGGTGCTGTCCGCAGGCGCGCGCCGCGCCGGGCTGATTGCCGAACCGATTGCCGCAGCCATCGGTGCAGGCATGCCGATCACCGATCCGACCGGCAACATGGTTGTCGATATCGGCGGCGGCACCACCGAGGTGGCGGTTCTGTCATTGGGTGATATCGTCTATGCACGTTCCGTCCGCGTCGGCGGCGACCGTATGGACGAGGCGATCATCAGCTACCTGCGCCGCCAGCAGAACCTGCTGGTGGGTGAAGCCACTGCCGAACGCATCAAGACCTCCATCGGCACCGCCCGGATGCCCGACGACGGCCGCGGCCAGTCGATGCAGATCCGCGGCCGCGACCTGCTGAACGGCGTGCCGAAGGAAATCGAGATTTCCCAGGCCCAAGTGGCCGAGGCGCTGGCCGAACCGGTGCAGCAGATCTGCGAGGCGGTGATGACCGCGCTGGAAACCACCCCGCCGGATCTGGCCGCCGACATCGTCGACCGCGGCGTGATGCTGACCGGCGGCGGCGCGCTGCTGGGTGATCTGGATCTGGCATTGCGCGAACAGACCGGCCTGGCCGTATCCATCGCCGACGAAAGCCTCAACTGCGTGGCGCTGGGGACCGGCAAGGCGCTGGAATACGAAAAGCAGCTGGCCCACGCCATCGACTACGACAGCTAAACGCCCCTGACCGCCTGAATGGCGCCAGCTGACAACGGGCTGGAGGGGCGGCTGGAAGGAGAGACGTGGCAAAGGACAAGTCACAGCGCGACGATTATGCAACCCCGCTGCGGCGTCTGCTGACAGCGGTTTTGTGCCTGTGCCTGGCCGCTGTGTTCATCGTCTGGCGGATCGACAGCCCGCGCGTGGAACGATTTCGCACCCAGGTGGCTGACCGGGTAGTGCCCAGCATGGATTGGGCCATGGTGCCGGTCACCGCCGCCGTCAATCTGGTGCGCGATTTCCAAAGCTATCAGCGGTTGGCCGAGCAGAACCGGGAGCTGCGCAGCGAGCTGCGGCAGATGCGGGCCTGGAAAGAGGCGGCGCTGCAGCTGGAACAGGAAAACGCCCGCCTGCTGGACTTCAACAACGTGCGGCTGGACCCGCAGCTGACCTATATCACCGGGGTGGTGATGGCTGACAGCGGTTCACCCTTCCGGCAATCGGTGCTGCTGAATGTGGGCAGCCGCGACGGGGTGCATGACGGCTGGGCGGCGATGGACGGGATCGGGCTGGTGGGCCGGATTTCCGGCACCGGGCGCGACACGGCACGGGTGATCCTGCTGACCGATGCCGCCAGCGCAGTTCCGGCCACCATCCAGCCCTCCGGCCAGACCTCGCTGGTCACCGGTGACAACAGCGCCGCGCCAGTACTGAGCTTTCTGGAAAATCCCGACCTTGTGCGGCCCGGTGACCGGGTGATCTCCTCCGGTGACGGATCAGTGTTTCCAGCGGGCCTGCTGATCGGCCAGGTGGCCAAGGACCGCTCGGGCCGGATGCGGGTGCGGCTGTCCGCCGATTACAGCCGGCTGGAATTTCTGCGGGTGCTGCGCCACCATGGCACCGAGGTGATCCAGGATCCCGGCGGGCTGGTCGGAGCAGCCCCGGGGGATCCGGTTCCGCAGCCGCGTCCCGAAGGGCTGGGTGGCGGCAGCGCCGAAGGCACGGTTGAGGCCGGCAATGGCTAACACCTCGCCCGCCCGGATCTGGGCTATGCGCGCAGCCTTTCCCGCTCTGGCGCTGCTGATCATGTTTTTTCACCTGCTGCCGTTGAACACCGAGCCGAGGTTCTGGGCGCCGCCGGATTTCCTGCTGCTGCTGGCAATCACCTGGTCGCTGCGGCGGCCCGATTTTGTGCCTGCGCTGTCGATTGCGCTGATCATGCTGCTGGCCGATCTGCTGTTTCATCGCCCGCCTGGATTGCTGGCGCTGCTGACGGTGCTGGCCTGCGAATTTCTAAAGGCGCGTGCGGCCCCTCACCGGGAAAGCACCTTCGTCAGCGAATGGCTGGCAGCCGGCGTGACCCTGATCGGGATGGCCGTTTTGAACCGGCTGATTCTTGTGGTGTTTGGCGTGGCGCAAGCGCCGCTTAGCCTGACCGTGATCCAGATTGTGATGACCATCGCCGCCTATCCGCTGGCAGTTTGGGTCAGCCAGGCTATTCTGGGTGTGCGTAAATTGTCCCCTTCTGAAGCCGAAACCCTGATGAGCCGCCGATGAAACGCAATTCCAAGGATCTGGACGTCTCTCATGGCAAGATGACCCGGCGGGCACTGCTGCTGGGCGGGCTGCAGGTGGCCTTTGCCGGCGGGCTGGCAGCAAGGATGCGTTTTCTGCAGGTGGATCAAGCGGATGAATTCCGCCTGCTGGCCGAGGAAAACCGGATCAACATCCGCCTGCTGCCGCCTGCCCGCGGGCAGATCTTCGACCGCAACGGATTGATCATCGCACAGAACTCCCCCTCCTACCGGATTACCGTGGTGCCCGAGGATGCCGGCGATGTGGAGGCGGTGATTGATAAGCTGTCGAGCCTGCTGCCGCTGGACCCGGAAGACCTGGAGCGCGCCCGCACCGAGATGCGACGGTCGCCACCATTCCTGCCGATCACCCTGGCCGACCGGATCGGCTGGGAGGATATCTCCAAGGTGGCGGTGAACGCCCCCGCCCTGCCGGGTGTAACCCCCGAGGTCGGCCTGACGCGGATTTATCCGCAGCTTGGTGATTTCGCGCATGTAGTGGGCTATGTCGGGCCAGTGTCCGACTATGACCTGAGCAAGATGGAAGACCCCGAGCCGGTGCTGCTGATCCCGCGCTTCCAGATCGGCAAGGTTGGATTTGAGGCCAAGCGCGAGGATGTGCTGCGCGGCAAGGCCGGCGCCAAGCGGGTGGAAGTGAACGCCACCGGCCGGGTGATGCGTGAACTGGACCGGCGCGAGGGCATATCCGGCGCAGACATGCAGCTGACCACTGACGCGGAGCTGCAAAACTACGTGCAGGCCCGGCTGGGCCGGGAAAGCGCCGCAGCGGTGGTGATTGACTGCGAAGACGGCGATATCCGCGCGATCTGCTCTTCCCCCAGTTTCGACCCCAATCTGTTTGTGCGGGGCATCTCAGTCGCTGACTACCGGATGCTGACCGAGGACAACTACCGCCCTTTGTCCAACAAGACAGTGCAGGGCACCTACCCGCCGGGTTCCACCTTCAAGATGATCACCGCGCTGGCGGCGTTGGAACAGGGCGTGATCGGGCCGGACGAAACCGTCTGGTGCCCGGGTCATCTGAAGGTTGCCGGCCGCCGCTTTCATTGCTGGAAACGGGCAGGCCACGGGCATGTGGACCTCAACACTTCGCTGAAACGGTCCTGCGATGTTTATTACTACGACGTGGCGATCAAGACCGGGATCGACAATATCTCGGCGATGGCCAACAAATTCGGGCTGGGCATCAGGCACGATTTGCCGATGTCGGCTGTGGCTCAGGGGATTACGCCGACCAAGGAATGGAAAGCGCGTTCCTATGGCAAGGACTGGCTGATCGGCGACACCGCCAACTCCTCAATCGGTCAGGGTTTCACGCTTGCCTCGCCGTTACAGCTGGCGGTGATGACCGCTCGTATCGCCACCGGTCGCAGCGTGACGCCGCGGCTGCTGAAATCGCTCGACGGGGTGGAACTGCCCAGCGGAGCGGGCGAGCCCTTGGATGTCAACGAAAACAGCCTGCGCATGGTGCGGCGCGGCATGTATTCGGTCAGCAACGACCGCCGGGGCACCGGCTACCGCTCCCGCATCATCGCTGACAACATACGGATGGCCGGCAAAAGCGGCACTAGCCAGGTGCGCAACATCACCGCCGCCGAACGGGCCGCAGGGGTGATCCGCAATGAGGATCTGCCCTGGGACCGGCGCGACCATGCGCTGTACGTCTGTTTTGCTCCCTATGATAACCCGAAATACGCGGTGGCCGTGGTGGTAGAACATGGCGGTGGCGGCTCCAGAGCTGCGGCGCCGATTGCCCGCGACGTGCTGCTGCAGGCGCTTTACGATGGCACCCCGCCGCTGGAGGCCTACCCCAAGGGGGACCGAAGCCGCATCAAGGCGCAGCAGGAACGGCTGGAGCGCGAGCGCGTCAAGCGCCCCTTAGGCAGCAGGAGCAGCAAGGCATGAGCTATCTGGAGTATCACGCCAAATCGACACCCTCCGGCCTGCGCAAAATACTGTATCTTAACTGGGGGCTGACCCTGCTGCTGATCACAGTGTCCAGCGTCGGCTTTCTGATGCTCTATTCGGTGGCCGGCGGCTCGTTCAGCCCCTGGGTTGAACCGCAGGTGAAACGCTTTGCCCTGGGCCTGGGCGTCATGTTTGTGGTGGCAATGATCCCGATCTGGTTCTGGCGCAATGTGTCGGTGCTGGCCTACCTGGGATCCTTGGCGCTGCTGGTCGCGGTGGAGCTGTTCGGCACCGTCGGCATGGGCGCACAGCGCTGGATCGACATCGGTTTCATGCGGCTGCAACCCTCCGAGGTGACCAAGATCGCGCTGGTCATGCTGCTGGCGGCCTATTACGACTGGCTGCCGCCCGAGAAGACCTCGCGTCCCTTGTGGGTGCTGCTGCCAGTGTTCCTGATCCTGCTGCCAACGGCACTGGTGCTGAAACAGCCGGATCTTGGCACCTCGATCTTGCTGATGGCGGCCGGTGGCGGGGTGATGTTCCTGGCCGGTGTTCACTGGGCTTATTTCGTGGCGGTGATCGCAGCCGGCGTGGGGCTGGTCAGCGCGGTATTTCAAAGCCGCGGCACCGACTGGCAGTTGTTGAAGGACTACCAGTTCCGCCGCATCGACACTTTTATGGACCCCTCGCAGGATCCCTTAGGCGCGGGCTATCACATCACCCAGTCGCAGATTGCGCTGGGATCCGGCGGCTGGTCCGGACGGGGCTTCATGCAGGGCACGCAATCGCGGCTGAACTTCCTGCCGGAGAAACACACCGACTTTATATTTACCACCCTGGCGGAAGAGTTCGGCTTCATCGGCGGCGTTACCCTGCTGTTCATTTACATGCTGATCATCCTGTTCTGCATTGCTTCGGCGATTGCCGCCAAAGACCGGTTTTCTTCGCTGGTGATCCTGGGCATTGCCATCACCTTTTTCCTGTTCTTTGCCGTCAACATGTCGATGGTGATGGGGCTGGCACCAGTGGTCGGCGTGCCGCTGCCGATGGTCTCATACGGCGGTTCGGCAATGCTTGTGCTGCTCGGGGCCTTCGGCATTGTGCAAAGCGCCCATATCCACCGCCCGCGCCAATCCTCGCGCTGAAGATCAGGGAGTTTCCATGACCGCCAATGTCCTGTTTGCCGGCCGCACCGATGCCTGGCCCGCTTACCAGCCGCTGCTGAACGCGGAATTCGCCCGTTTGGGTCTGGATGCCGAACTGCGTAATGATTTCGCCCCGGAAGAGGTGGATTACATCGTCTTTGCACCCAGCGGACCCATCAGCGACTTCACCCGCTTTGATCGCTTAAAGGCCGTGCTGAGCCTTTGGGCGGGTGTGGAAAAGGTCGTGCCCGCCGTGCCTGCCTCCGTGCCGCTCACCCGGATGGTGGATAGCGGGCTGGAGCAGGGCATGACCGAATGGGTGGTTGGCCACACTCTGCGCTATCACCTTGGAATGGACGCGCATATCCTTGGGCAAAACGGGCAATGGGAACCAAAGGCGCCGCCGCTGGCCAAGGACCGCCATGTGACCATACTGGGTCTGGGCGCCCTTGGAACTGCTTCGGCCAGAGCGCTGTCAGCCCTGGGATTTCAGGTGTCAGGCTGGAGCCGGTCGCAAAAAGAAATCGAAAGCATCACCTGCCACGCCGGGCCTAAGGGTATGAAGGACGCGCTGGCGCAAGCGGAAATTGTGATCCTGCTGCTGCCCGATACACCCGCCACCGAAAACACGCTGAATGCGGAGACGCTTGGCTGGCTGCCCAAGGGGGCAAAGATCATTAACCCCGGCCGCGGGCCGCTGATAGATGATGATGCCCTGCTGGCAGCACTCGGCAGCGGCCGGATCGGGCATGCAACTCTGGATGTGTTCCGCGTTGAGCCGCTGCCGCCGGAGCATCCCTTTTGGGCGCACCCCAATGTGACAGTGACTCCGCATATTGCCTCGGAAACCCGCGAAAGCACAGCTGCCGAAGTGATCGCCGGGAACATCCGCCGCGCCGAGGCTGGAGAGCCGCTGCTGCATTTGGTGGACCGCAGCCTCGGTTATTAGGAAGGGGCTTTGCCCCCTGCGCCAGACGGCGCATTCCCCCAGAGTATTTTCGACCAGAAAGAAGCCCGGGGTCTATCGCTTCTTTCTGGTCCTAAATACCCATTTCAGGGGCATCGCACTGCGCAATGCCGGCTATTGTGCGGTCAAGCCGCGGCCTTGCAGCAGCGCTTCCACACCGGGCAACCGCCCGCGGAACGCCGTGTAAAGCTCCGCCGGATCAACCGAACCGCCAGTGGATAGAATATGCGCCTCCAACGCCTTGGCGCGTTCGGCATCAAAGGCACCGCCTGCTTCCTCAAAGGCTGCAAAGGCGTCGGCATCCATCACCTCAGACCACATGTAGCTGTAATAGCCCGAGGAATAGCCGTCTCCGGCAAAGACATGGGCGAAATGCGGGGTGGCGTGACGCATGATGATCGCCCGCGGCATCCCGAGTTCTGCGAGCACTTCAGCTTGCTTTGCCATAGGGTCGGAAGGCGCAGGACCGTCGTGAAAGGCCAGGTCCACCAGGGCGGAGGCGACGTATTCCACCGTCTGGAACCCCATGTCGAAGTTGGCGGCACCCAGCACTTTCTCCAGCATCTCCTGCGGCATCGGTTCGCCGGTTTCCGCGTGGGTGGCAAATTCCTGCAGCACCTCCGGCACTTCCAGCCAGTGTTCATACAGCTGGCTCGGCAGTTCGACAAAATCACGCGCGACCGAGGTGCCCGAGATGCTTTCATAGGTCACATCCGACAGCATTTGATGCAGCGCGTGGCCGAATTCGTGAAACAGGGTGCGGGCGTCGTCCCAGGACAGAAGCGCCGGGTCGCCCTTGGCGAAGTTGCAGACGTTGATCACCACCGGCGCCTGTACCTGCGGGAATTTCGCCTGCTGGCGCATTGCCGAACACCAGGCGCCCGAGCGTTTGGAGCCGCGGGCAAAATAGTCGCCGATGAAGACCGCCACATGGGCACCGTTCCGGGTCACCGCCCAAGCGCGGCAATCCGGGTGGTAGAGCGGCACGTCAAGCGGTGCGAACTCCAACCCGAACAGGCGGTTTGCGCAGGCAAAGCCGGCCTCGATCATCCGGTCAAGCTGCAGGTAAGGTTTCAGCGCCGCTTCATCCAGATCGTGCTCGGCCTTGCGGCGTTTCCCGGCGTAGTAGCGCCAGTCCCAGGGTTCCAGGTCACCGTTGATGCCGTCCGCCTGCATCATCGCCGTCAGGACCTTGGCGTCTTCATCGGCGCGGGACTTGGCCGGGCCCCAGACATCCATCAGCAAGCCGCGTACCGCGTCCGGCGTCTTGGCCATTTCGGTTTCCAGTTTGTAGGCAGCGAAATTCTTATACCCTAATAGCCGGGCACGCTCCTCGCGCAGCTGCAGAGTTTCCGCTGCAATGGCGCGGTTGTCGGTTTCGCCGCCGCCCGCACCGCGGGCTGCCCAGGCGTTAAAGGCTGTTTCGCGCAGATCCCGGCGCGGGGAGAACTGCAGGAACGGCGTGATCAAGGACCGCGACAGAGTCACCACCGGGCCGTCCTTGCCCATTTCCTGCCCCGCCGCACGGGCCGCGCTGATCACGAAGTCCGGCAGGCCTTCCAGATCCTCTTCGGTCAGTTCCATGAACCAGCTGCGCTCATCAGCCAGCAAGTTCTGAGTGAACTCAGTGCCAAGTGTCGCCAACCGCCCCTTGATCTGCTGCATCCGCGTATCCGCCTCGCCTTCCAGCGCCGCGCCGCCACGGACAAAGCCGCGGTGGGTCAGCATCAGGACGCGCTGCTGCTCCTGCGTCAGATCCAGCACATCGCGCTGATCCCAGACCGCCTTGACCCGTGCATACAGCGCCTTGTTGGCGGTGATCGCCGAGAAATGCGCGGCAAGTTTGGGCGAGAACACCCGCTGCAGCTCCTCGCGCTTGGGGTTGCTGTCGGCGCCTGCCACAGTAAAGAACACACCCAGCACCTGCTCCAACTCACGGCAAGGAGTTTCCAGCGCCTCGATCACATTAGCAAACCCAGGCGCCTCGCTGCTGTTTGCGATGGTGTCGATCTGTGCGGTGTGCGCCGCAAGTGCTTGCTCCAGCGCAGGCGCAAAATCGTCGTCAGAGATGCTGTTGAACGGGGCAATTTCAAACGGCGTGTCCCAGCGGGACAGAAGCGGATTGGACATATACGGGTCTCCTTTGCCGGGAACGCTAACGGGAAAGCCGTGGAGCTGCAATTAGGCTTGCAAATGACTGGGCGCACCAGCCCGGAATTTGCGGAACGTCAGTTGGTTCCGACGGCCAAGGGCAACTCTGCAAAGGCATTCAATCCACTGCGATCCACGCCGGTGAAGCGCCGGATCCGGCGACAAGTGCTTTGGCACCACCGCTGCATATGTCCCCGGTGTTTGTCACCGGTAATGCCGCCGGGTTATCAGTTCAGGACCTTGGAGGCGGTCGCTGGTGGCCCGGAGGGAGATGGCGGGCTGATGGAAAGCTCAGCCCGTCCCGACCCGGCGCAAGAGGCAGAATACCGCACCTATGCCGGCGGCGGCATTTTCCGCCTGCCGGCCGGACTGGAGGACGCCGAAGACCTGATCGCCGATCGGAACCGGGGGTTCTGACCTTGTGGCACGGGTGGGTCAGCCGCTCGCGCCATCACCTTTGGTCAACGCTGCTGGCACGATGCGGATCGGAACATCCGCGATATTGGCCGCCCGGGCGATGCGCCACTCGAAACGGCCCATTCTGCCATCGGTATCGATCAATACCACCACCGGCTCCTTACCGGTGATCTCTGCCGCAAATAACGCCTGCTGGATGCTGTCCAGGCTGCTGCGCTTATCGAGGCCGAACTCGATGACCCGGTTACTGTTTTCGCAATCTGTGCGGATTGACGCCGCACCGCCTGGATAGGTGAACTTATGCACTGTCTCCGGCTGGCCGCCGAACAGGGCGCCGCAGAGCAGCGAAATGAAATAGGCTTCGTTCACAACGAGGTCTCGTCAGGAGTGTCCGGCGCCGCCGCAGACCGGGCAATCTGGCCGCCTGGCCATGCGGATCTTGCGGGTTTCGCCAAAGAGCCCGTCATAGATCAGCATCTCACCTTGCAGAACCGCACCGGCACCGGTGATCTGCTTGACCGCCTCGACTGCCATCATTGACCCGACAACACCGGGCAGCGGGCCAATCACCCCGGCCTCCGAGCAGCTGGGGGCAAGACCGGGCGCCGGTGCCTCGGGGAAAATGCACTGGTAGCAGGGTCCGCCTTTGGCCGGGTGAAAGACGCTCAGCTGGCCTTCCCATTGCGACAGCGCACCAGAGATCAGCGGCTTGCCCAGCGCCACGGCGGTGCGATTGGCAAGATAACGGGTTTCGAAATTGTCGGTGCCGTCAAGGATCAGATCATACTCCGCAAACAGCTCCTCCGCGGCCTCCCCGGTCAGGCGCCGGTTATAAGGGCGCACGTCGACATAAGGGTTCTGCGCCTGCATCGCGGCCTGGGCTGAAAACACCTTGGGCTTGCCGATGTCTGCGTCGCGATGGATCACCTGTCGCTGCAGGTTGGCATTGTCGACCACGTCATCGTCGATCACCCCGATTGTGCCCGCGCCGGCGGCAGCCAGATACTGCAGCGCAGGCGCGCCCAGCCCGCCGGCACCGATCACCAGTACCTTGGCCTGCTTCAGCTTCTTTTGCCCCGCCCCGCCCAGTTCCCGCAGGACAATATGGCGGGCATAGCGGTCAAGCTCGCTTTCGGTGAAGGTACTGACAGGCTGGCTCATGTTCGTTTCCTGAGGCTGGGCGCGGGTCTTCAGGGCGGCCACGATACGCGCATAGAAACCAGCCACAACGGCAAAACCGCCCAAGAGAAGCCAAGGCGCTGCCGAGCCCCCGGTGCTCTCCCGCAAACCGTGCCCGTCCGGCAGGGTCAGCTGCACCGCCAGTACAGCCGCAAACAGCACTGCCAGCAAACCAATACGCAGATTGCGCGGCAGGCCAAGGAACCGCCCGCCCCACCAGATCAGCGCTGCCAGGATCAGAATGCGCAGCATCAGCCGCGCCCGGTCGAACCAAAGCCGCCATCGCCGCGGGTGGTGCCGGAGAGCGCCTCCGCACGCTCAAACCGGGCTTGAAGCACCGGCGCCACAACCATCTGCGCGATGCGTTCGCCATGGCGGATTTCAAAGGCTTCCTGTCCTGCATTCAAGAGAATCACCCCTAGCGGCCCGCGGTAGTCACTGTCGATTGTGCCGGGCGTGTTGGGCAGAGTGATCCCGTGTTTCAGAGCCAGGCCCGAGCGCGGGCGGATCTGGACCTCGTAGCCTGCGGGAATTTCGATGCGCAGCCCGGTTTGCACCAGTGCCCGCGCGCCCGGTTCAAGCGTCAGCGTGCCCCCGCCCGGCAGGTTAGCGCGCAGATCCGCTCCCGCAGCGCCAGTTGTCTCATATGCCGGCAGCGGCACATCCCGGTCCGCGCCTTCGTCGTGGATCACACGGATTGTTACCATCCCCGTCCCCTGCTTCATCTTTGTTCAAATACTCAAATTCACCCGGCCAGCGCCGCAGCGATCCGCGCAGCCAGTTTGCGGGCGACGTCATCCTTGCCCATGCGCGGCCACTCCTCGGCGCCGTCATCAGAGATCAGGACCACTGCGTTTTCGCTGCCGCCCATGATGCCGGTTGCGGGAGAGACATCATTTGCAACGATCCAGTCGCAGCCCTTGCGCTTGCGCTTGGCGGTGGCGTTTTCCACCACGTCGTTGGTCTCGGCGGCAAATCCAACCACCAGTTTGGGACGGCCCTTTGCCATCCGTGCAACTGTTTTCAGAATGTCGGGGTTTTCTGCAAATTCCAGCACCGGCAGCCCGTCCTTGGACTTCTTCAACTTGCGGTCCGAGGCGCTGGCGACCCGCCAGTCCGCCACCGCCGCGGCAAAGACTCCGGCATCAACAGGCAGTGCCGCTTGCACAGCCGCCTCCATTTCGCGCGCAGTTTCCACCGGCACAATCTGCACGCCCTCAGGCGGGCGCACCGCTGCCGGGCCCGTGATAAACACCACTTCCGCGCCAGAATCGCGCAGAGCACGGGCCACCGCTGCCCCTTGCGCCCCGGAGGAGCGGTTGGCGATATAGCGCACTGGATCAATCGGCTCATGCGTCGGGCCGGAGGTCACCAGAATGCGTCTGCCCTTCAAAGGTCCATCCGCAAGCCTGGCGGTGATGCCAGTCAGAATCTCATCCGGCTCCGCCATCCGGCCCGGCCCGAATTCGCCGCAGGCCATGCTGCCGTCATTGGGGCCAACGAAGGACACGCCGTCCGCTTTCAGGGTTTCGAGATTGCGCTGTGTCGCCGGATGCTCCCACATCCGCACATTCATGGCAGGCGCCAGCAGCACCGGGGTGTCAGTGGCCAGCAGCAGGGTCGAGGCAAGATCATTGGCGTGGCCCTGCGCCATCTTGGCCATCAGATCCGCCGTGGCCGGCGCCACCACCAGGAGGTCGGCGCTGCGCGACAGCTGGATATGGCCCATCTCGGCCTCGGACGTCAGATCGAACAGCTCCTGATGCACGGGGGTTCCGGCGAGTGCCGAGACCGACAGGGGCGTTACAAACTCCGCGCCGGACCTGGTCAGAACCGGGGTCACCCGCGCGCCTTTGTCCTGCAAGCGGCGGATCAGCTCCAGCGACTTATAGGCCGCGATGCCGCCGCTGATAATCAGGAGAATATGTCTGCCAGCCAGCATTTGTCCGCCCTTGTCCCGTTTCCCGCGACCTTACTGCGCTGCGGCGAAAGTGTGAAACGGTTTTCCCAGCGGAAGGCGGCCTAAGCCAAAGCAAAGGCTCCCGCCCCCGCGCGGCACGGGCCCGCGGCCCCCGCCCCTGGCGGTGTTGGGCCGGGCGCCGTGCTACGCACGGCGCGGTACCGTTTCCAATCAGACCGGCCCTGTGCTGTACAGAGACTTTCAGCCGCCAATTTGGAAGGCCAGGCAGGGATCCGGGCGGCTGACAGCAGCAGCGTTCAGCACCAGATCGAACACCCCATTGATCCCGCCCCCCTCGGACTGGCCCAGGCTGCGGATCTGCACCCCCGGACGGGCCTTGATCAAGTAGACAGCCAGCCCGCGGTCGGTGCGGGCATGGCCATTGCCGGTGATCACAGCCACTGGGCCGCCGGTTTCCGCAAGTGCCCTATCCGCGGCCTCTGCCAGGGCGGCGTCCCGCAGGCGTTGAAAGTCCACCAGGACAGGCAGCATCTCAACCGGCATCGCATTACAGTGATTCGCCTGCTGATCCGCCTCGCGCGCGGCCTGCTCTGCCTCCGGCAACGGCTGATTAAGACCAAAGCGGGCCGCGTCTTCAGCCCCGAAATAGGCAGCCACGCCGATTTCCAAAGCCTCTGCAGCCTTTGCCCGCGGCACCTGTGCGCCATACTGGCGGGCATTGGCAGCAGCTGCGAACACCGGCGCGTAAAGGCTGAAGTCCGGCCAGCCGGAATTCAGCCAATCCAGTTGCCGGGCCGTCAGCTGTGCATTCGCCAGCGTTTCAGGATCCAGTGCGGCTGCCTGCTCTGGAGTGATCATCTCCCAGACCACCGCCTTGGGCTGCAGCTTTGCCAGCAGAATTGCCTGCTGCTGGTGATGCACTGGATTGTCATGCACCTCGCCGAGAATCACAACATCGGCGCCGCTTAGCAGCCTGGCTGCCGCAGGCAAGTCATCCGCCCGGGCGCCGGACAGGCTAAGCGCCGCCAGACAGGCGGCGCTTAGCATTACTTTCAGGAAGTTGATCTGCTTTCTCATGAAAGCAGTCTGTGCACCTCGCGCGACTGGCCTTCAAGGCATTTACGCATTTTCTGGAACGCCCCGGCCTCCAGCTGCCGGACCCGTTCCTTGGACAGCCCCAGTTCGGTGCCCAGGCTTTCCAGAGTACGCGGGCGTTCGCGCAGCTTGCGTTCCGTGATGATAAAGCGTTCACGGTCATTCAGCGCCTGCAGCGCCCCCACCAGCCATTTGCGCAGCTGGCGGCGGTCGTGCCGTTCTTGAACCAGCTCATCCGCCTGTGACGTGTCATCTTCCAGAGCGTCGATCCATTCGCGGCCCTCTTCATCGGTGGACTGCACCGCGTTGAGCGAAAAGTCGGCACCGGACAGGCGCCCCTCCATCATCTCAACATCGCGCAGCGGCACTCCGATTTCAGTCGCAATCTTCTGATGCAGCTGATGCCGGTCCAGCCGCGCACCGGACGCACGCGCCTCGCGCTCTAGTTGTGCCTGCACCCGGCGCATGTTGAAAAAAAGCGATTTCTGCGACGAGGTGGAGCCAGTGCGCACCATCGACCAGTTGCGCATGACGTAGTCCTGGATCGACGCCTTGATCCACCAGACCGCATAGGTCGAGAAACGCACCCCGCGGTCAGGGTCGAATTTATCCGCGGCCTTCATAAGGCCCAGCCCGGCCTCCTGTATCAGATCGTTCATCGGCGCCCCGTACCGCTTGAATTTGGACGCCATGGAAATCGCCAGACGCATATAGGCGTTGATGAGCCGGTGCAGCGACTTCACATCGCGGTCATCGCGCCACGCGTAGGCCAGACGCCGTTCGGTTTCGGCGTCCAAAAGTTCTGCCTTCATTGCCTGCCGCGGCAATGGGTTTTCGATTGTGGAATCTAGTGCCATTTTATTTCCCCCCGGAAACTAATTAACAAACTACCGACGCCTGGGGACGCGCATGGAACAAAGTTGAGCCCGGGTCTTCTGCAGGCCGGCAGTATCAGTGCACTGGATACGACGATTGGCACATCCACGGGCCAAAAATGGAAAAGCAAAATGGTTTTTTGGCCCCTGTGCAGACTTTCCCGGCCTTAATAAGTGGAACCCCGGGATACTGCGGTCTCTTGTCTTAACCGGGCCCTGCGTTTACCCACAGGAACGGCTTCGTTCTTACAGGTTAGCAAAAAATGCCTGCAAATGTAACTTTTATTCTGGGCGGGGCGGCCTCTGGGAAGTCGGCCTTTGCCGAACAGCTCTGCATAAACACCGAAAAAGACAGGGTTTACTGGGCAACTGCACAAATTTTTGACAGTGAAATGCGCGAAAAAGTGTCCCGCCACCTCAAACAAAGAGGGCAGGGCTGGACCACTGTTGAGGAACCAGAAACAGCCAGCCGGGTTCTGGATGCGCTGACTGCGGGGCAAATCTGCCTGATGGACTGTGCAACCATGTGGCTGACCAACCATCTGCTGGCCGGGCATGATTTGGCGTTTGCACAAGAGGACCTGCTGGCCGCAATCGGCCGCTGCCGCGCGGACCTGGTGATCGTCTCCAACGAAACCGGTCTTGGCATCGTGCCTGAGAACAAGCTGGCCCGCCGCTTCCGCGAAGCGCAGGGACGGCTTAATATCGCACTGGCAGCGCGTGCAGAGACTGTTGTGCAAGTGACCGCCGGGCTGCCGCTGGTCCTGAAGGGGGCGTTATGACAAGCCGGCTGTTCCTGGTGCGGCACGGACCAACGCACGCAAAATGCATGGTGGGCTGGTCAGATCTGCCCGCGGACCTGTCTGACGCCGCCGCGCTGAAACGTTTATCGGATTACCTGCCGGCTGACGCCTTGATTGTCTCCTCCGACCTATCGCGCGCGGTTGAAACCGCCAGCGCGATCCAAGGCAGCCGTCAGCGCCTGCCCCATGTTGAAGCGCTGCGCGAGATCCATTTCGGCGCCTGGGAGCTAAGAAGCTGGGCCGAGGTGGACGCCGAGGACCCGGACCGGATCCGGGCCTATTGGGAGACGCCGGGTGATGTAACGCCGCCGGGCGGCGAGAGCTGGAATCAGGTCCGCAACCGGGTGAACGCAGCTGTTGACGGGCTGATCACCGCGAATCAGGGCTGCGACTTGATCGTCGTGGGACATTTCGGCCAAATCCTGACCCAGATACAGCGGGCGGCATTACTGACATCAGAAGAGGCTTTCAGCCACCGGATCGACAACCTGTCGGTAAGTGAAATCGTTCTGGGACCTGAGGGCTGGCAGACAGGTGCAATCAATCACCGCCCGTGATGAACCCTATCATAAACATTCCATTTCTAAACTGAATGCAGCGCGCTAGCCTTTGCGCATGGCTTATGAAATCTATATCGGCGACCGCATGTTCTCCAGCTGGTCATTGCGCGGCTGGCTCATGCTCGAAAAATTTTCCCTTCCCCATACGGTGCATCTGGTAGGGCTGTACTCAGGAACCATGGCGCAAGAGATGGCGCATCTGGCCCCGGCACGGCTGGTGCCCGCGCTGCGCACGCCTGAGGGCACGGTTGTTGGCGAAAGCCTGGCGATAGCCGAGACGCTGGCCGAACAGAACCCGGACGCCGGGCTTTGGCCCGCGGACCCGGCACAGCGTACCGCTGCGCGCTGGCTGGCGGCAGAAATGGTTGCGGGCTTTAGCGCGCTGCGCAGCGAATGCCCGATGCAGCTGGCACATATCTACGAAGGGTTTGAGACTTCTGGCGCGGTTAAGGCGGATCTGGACCGGATCGAAACGCTGTTTGCCCATGCGCGCCAAGTGTCCGGCCAGTCAGCGGGCTGTCTGTTCGCAGAGTATTCGCTAGCGGATGTGTTCTATACCCCGGTTGCCGCACGCATTATCGGTTACGGACTGCCGGTTTCTGCCGCCACGCGTGCCTATTGCAAGCTGCTGCTGTCCGACCCCGCAGTACTGCGCTGGCAAGAGCAGGCGCATGAGGTCAGCTATGACCCGGAACCCTATGCGCGGGATCTGCCGCTGCGGCCCTGGTCATTGGACTGAACCGGCGGCCAGCGCGAATTCTGCGTGAATTCGCCGGGCGGCACCGCTGGCATTAACACTTCGGAAACCACGATCACCAAGCATTTCTCCCTGAACCAGAAGGGGCGGGGAGAAATGACGGCACGGTCGTACACAGTTGCCTTTCAAGGGGTTGAGGCCCGGCTGGTCGAGGTGCAATGCGCAGTTGCTCCCGGTCTGCCAGCGTTCTCGGTGGTCGGATTGCCGGACAAAGCGGTCTCCGAGGCCCGCGAGCGGGTGCGGGCGGCCTTTGCTGCGATGTCGATCGCCCTGCCCTCCCGCCGGATCACCATAAACCTGTCACCCGCGGACCTGCCTAAGGAAGGCAGTCATTTCGACCTGCCGATTGCGCTGGCCCTGCTGGCGGCAATCGGCATCATCCCAGCGGAAAAGGCCGAGGAAACCATAGCCCTGGGCGAGTTGTCGCTGGACGGCCAGCTGATGCCTGTCACGGGCGCCCTGCCCGCAGCCGTCACCGCAGCAGAAGAAGGGCGCATGCTGCTCTGCCCGGAACTGTCCGGACCCGAGGCCGCCTGGGTCGATGCTGCACAGGTCATCGGTGCGGCCACATTGACCGAGGTGGTCCAGCATTTCACCGGCCAGCGGCGTATCGAGCCGTCCATGCCCGGTGAAGCCCTCAGCGGGCTTGGCGGCAAGGACCTGCGCGACGTCAAAGGCCAGGAACAGGCCAAACGCGCGCTGGAGATTGCTGCCGCCGGACGCCACCACATGCTGATGATCGGCCCGCCCGGATCCGGCAAATCGATGCTGGCGGCACGGCTGCCCTCGATCCTGCCGCCGCTTTCACCGGCTGAGGCACTGGAAACCTCGATGATCCATTCCTTGTGCGGGCTGATTGATGCGGGCGGCATCAGCCGCGCCCGCCCTTTCCGCGAACCACATCACACCGCCTCCATGGCGGCGATTGCCGGCGGCGGGCGGCGGGCGCAGCCGGGGGAGATCAGCCTGGCCCACAATGGTGTGCTGTTTCTGGATGAGCTGCCGGAATTCGGCCGCCCGGTTCTGGAAACCCTGCGCCAGCCGCTTGAATCCGGGGAGGTGATGGTGGCACGTGCGAATGCCCATGTGAAATACCCCAGCCGTTTTATGCTGATCGCCGCTGCCAATCCCTGCAAATGCGGATATCTGGCTGATGCCAACCGCGCCTGTTCGCGGGCACCAATGTGCGGCGCGGATTATCTGGGGCGTATTTCCGGCCCGCTGCTGGACCGGTTCGATTTGCATCTGGACGTGCCGCCGGTGGATGTGTCCGACCTGGAGCTGCCGCCCTGTGCCGAAGGCTCGGCACAGGTGGCGCAAAGGGTCGCGGTCGCCCGGGAAACGCAGACAGAACGGTTCCGCGGCCAACCCGGCCTGCGCCAGAACGCGGATGCCGAAGGCGCTGTGCTGGAAGATATTGCCGCGCCGGATGCCGAAAGCCGTGATCTTTTGCTGCGGGCCGCCGAACGTTTTGGCCTCAGCGCCCGCGGCTACCACCGGATTCTGCGCGTTGCCCGCACCATTGCCGATCTGGCCTGCGAAGACCGGGTGCAACGCCGGCATTTTGCCGAAGCGCTGAGCTTCAGGCTGCCCTCAGCCCGCTGAGCCGCCGTCGAAGGCGGATGTGGCGAAGGCCGCAGCTTCGTCCAGTGCTGCCTGCCCCTCGGGCAGCTGACCCGCCATAAATTGCCAGACATGCGGCACATCGCGCCACAGGCTGAGCCGCACAGCGCCGCCTGCCTGCTCCAGACGCTGCACCATACGCTGCGCATCTGACAGCAACACCTCGGTATCCCCGGCTTGAATCAGCACCGGCGGCGGGTTCGGGAAGTCAGCGAACAACGGAGAGGCGCGGGCATCCGCAGGGTCTGCACCCGCGAGATACTGATCAACGGCTTCCTTCATCCGCCCTGCCGGGATGATCACATCCCTGGAGCGATTGACCTCAATACTTGCCCCGCTCAGCGTCAGATCGCACCAGGGGGAAAAGGCCACAAGGCCGGCGGGGCGTTCCCCTTCCCCCAGCAGAGCGGCGAGCAAGGCCAGCGCCAGCCCGCCGCCGGCACTGTCGCCTGCCAGCAGGATATCGGCAGCGGCATAGCCCGACCGGCGCAGATGCTGCCAGGCTGCCAGTGCATCTTCAAACGCAGCCGGAAAAGGCGCATCCTGCAGCAGCCGGTAATCGGGCACCGCAATTTCCAGCCCCGTGGCCAGGGACAGGCGGGACAGCATCCCCTGATAGGCACGGGCGCTGCCTGCCAGATAGGCGCCGCCATGCAGGAACAGAATGATCTGCTTGCGGCGCGTCCGGCCAACTGAAATCAGGTTCAGCGGCACCGGCGCGGGCCGCGGCAGCAGCCGGGTAAAGGGCAGCGCCGGATACAGACGCGGCGCCATGATCTCAAACACCTGCCGCGCCAGCTCCGGGCTGCTGGTATGCTGCAGCACCGGCTTCATGCCATAGCGCATCCACGCGTTCAGGGCCCGGCGCTGCCAACTCATCAGCTGATCTTGGCTTCGATCGCCTGCCAGATCTTTTCGGCGATGTTCACACCGTCAAAGCGCTCCAGCTCCTGAATTCCGGTCGGCGACGTCACGTTGATTTCGGTCAGGTAGTCGCCGATCACATCGATGCCGACAAAGACCTGCCCCTTTTCGCGCAGCAGCGGGCCGATAGCGGCGCAGATCTCCAGATCGCGCTCGCTCAGCCCGATCTTCTCGGGGCGTCCGCCCACATGCATGTTCGAACGGGTTTCCCCTGCCGCAGGCACCCGGTTGATGGCGCCGACAGGTTCTCCGTCAACCAGAATCACCCGCTTGTCACCATTGCTGACGTCGGGCAGGAACTTCTGTACGATCAGCGGCTCGCGGCTGAAGCCGGTGAACAGCTCATGCAGCGAAGTCAGGTTGCGGTCATTGGCATCCAGGCGGAACACGCCGGCACCGCCGTTGCCATAGAGCGGTTTCAGGATCACATCGCCATGCTTTTCCTTGAACGCCTTGATGGTCTGCAGATCGCGGGCAATGGTGGTTGGCGGCGTCAGCTCCGGGAAATTCAGCACCAGCAGCTTTTCCGGGTAGTTACGCACCCAGAACGGATCATTCACCACCAGCGCCTGGCCCTTCAGCATGTCCAGCAAGTGGGTCGAGGTGATGTAATGCATGTCAAACGGCGGGTCCTGCCGCAGCCAGACCACGTCGAAATCCGCCAGATCCGCCTCGCGCTCCGGGCCAAGCACCGCCGGAGCACCTGCCACCCGCTGCACGGTCATGTCATGGCCACGAGCGGTGATGCGGCCCTCCTGATAGGCCAGCTGATCGGGGGCGTAGTAGAACAGATCGTGCCCGCGCGCCTGCGCTTCTTCGGCCAGGCGGAAGCTGCTGTCCGCGTTGATGTCCACGCCCATGACCGGGTCCATCTGAAAGGCGATTTTCATGGCAGTATCCCTTGTAAACTGGCCAGATACATGGCCCACCGCGCCCCGGGGTTCAATGGGGCGGCAGCGGATCAGTCCAGGCCGATGGCGTTTTCGATGATCTCAACCGCGCCGGTGCCGTCCACCAGTGCGGCGTCGAACCGGGCAGGTGTCAGCTGTCCTTGCGGCTCGTTTTCCAGATATTGCCCGGCGCTGGCATAGATGCGCTCCACTTGCCGCGGCGTAATCCGCAGGGCCGCAGCGGCATTGGTAGAGCTGTGCTTCACTTCCACAAACACCAGTTCCTCGGGGCCGCGCAGGATCAGGTCGATCTCGCCGCCCGGCCCGCGCCAACGGCGTTCCGCAACGGTGTAGCCGCGGTTTTCATAATGGCGCGCAACAATCTCTTCCGCCGCCTCTCCCGCCAGATGGGCGCGGGCACCGCGATACTGCCGGGTGCGGGACACGGCCTAATTTTCCTTCGCCAGTTGCAACGCCAGCTGATAGATCTTGCGGCGCGGCAGCCCGTGCATTTCGGCAACAATGCCGGCGGCGTCCTTGACCGAATTATCCTTTAAAGCTGCCTGCAGGTCGCTTTCCAGATCGCCCTCGCTCACCTCAGCTTCCTGCGCGCGGTCCACCAGCAGCACGATCTCGCCCTTGACCGGGCGTTCCTCCAGCCCTGCAGCCAGATCAGCCAGCGGCGCGCGGCGCACTTCTTCGAATTTCTTGGTCAGCTCCCGGCACATTGCAGCAGGACGGTTGCCCAGCACCGCCGCCATATCCGCCACCGAGGCCGCAACACGTTTCGGGGATTCATAGAAGATCAGCGTGCCGGGAATCTCCCGCAGCTCTTCCAGCCGTTTACGCCGGGCACCCGACGCATTGGGCAGAAAGCCGGCAAAGAAAAACGCATCCGTGGGCAGCCCGGCCAGTGTCAGCGCCGTGGCCGCCGCCGAGGCGCCTGGCGCGCAGGTGACGGTATGGCCTGCCTCTGCCGCCGCCCGGCTGAGGTCAAAGCCAGGATCAGCAATCAGCGGCATTCCGGCCTCGGAGGCATAGGCAACCGATTTGCCCTCTGCCACCGCCTCCAGCAGTTTGGCACGCGCAGCGGCACCGCTGTGGTCGTGGTAAGCAATGATCCGCCGTCCGCCCAGGGGCACGCCGTGAATCTCCATCAGCTTGCGCAGCGAGCGTGTATCCTCAGCCGCAAGCACATCCGCCGAGGCCAGCACATCCAGCGCACGCAGGGTAATGTCGCGGGCCGTGCCAATGGGCGTGGCAACAAAGTAAAGCCCTGGGGCCAATATGACATTCTGGTGATTCAACGCTGGACCCGCCTTTTTGGTCGTTTATGATCCGCCCTTAAACCCACACGGCGCAGCGCGCCGGGAGAACGGAGTTTCAAGTCCATTATGTTTGCTGTTTTCAAACGCGCCCGCAAGGCGGCACTGACAGCTGCCGCGGCAGTTTCCGCCATTGCCCTGACTGCCTGTGACCCGGTTTCTCTTGGCAGCGGCCCGACAATCAACACCTCCAAGCCGGTGCCGGTGGCGCTGCTGGTGCCGCGCGGCTCAGCGCAGCAGGGCGACAGCGTGCTGGCGCAAAGCCTGGAAAACGCGGCCCGCATGGCGATTGCCGACCTGCAAGGCGTGCAGATCGATCTGCGGGTTTATGACACGGCGGGCAGCCCCGAAGTGGCCTCGGGTGCGGCGCAGCAGGCGCTGAAGGACGGCGCCCGTATCATTCTAGGCCCGGTATACGCCGAAGCCGCCAATGCGGCGGGCATCGCGGCACGGCAGCGCGACGTCAACGTGCTGGCCTTCTCAAACAACCCTGCGATTGCCGGCGGCAATGTCTTTATCCTGGGTCCGACGTTTGACAATACTGCCCGCAGGCTGACCGGTTTTGCATCCCGCAACGGCAAACGGAACATTCTGATTGTCGGCGGCAACGATGCTGCCGGGGTTGCCGGGCGCACCGCCATTCAGCGCGCCGCAAGCCAGACCGGTGCCAATATCGCTGGCAGTGTCGGTTATGAGCTGTCCCAGCAGGGCGTAATCAACGCCATTCCTGCCATCCGCAATGAATCGCGCCAAGCGGATGCGGTGTTCCTGACCTCGACCACAGCCGGCGCGCTGCCGCTGCTGGCGCAACTGCTGCCCGAAGCCGGTGTGGACCCGGCAGAAAAGCAGTATATCGGCCTGACCCGCTGGGATATTCCGGCCCAGACCCTGGCCCTGCCCGGCGTGCAGGGCGGCTGGTTTGCGATGCCCGACCAGGGCAAGGTGCAGCAATTCAGCGCCCGCTACCAGGCGAGCTATGGCGGATCGCCGCATTCGATCGGCAGCCTGGCCTATGACGGGATTGCCGCAATCGGCGCGCTGGTGGCTGCTGGAAAATCCGACGCTCTGACCGGCGCGGCGCTGACCCAAGGGGCCGGTTTCCAGGGGGCCGGCGGCATCTTCCGGCTGTTGCCTGACGGCACCAACGACCGCGGCCTGGCGGTTGCCACCATCCAAGAACAGAAGGTCGTGATCATTGACCCTGCCCCAAGCAGCTTCACCGGTGCCGGGTTCTGAACCCGCTGCCGGCTCCGCGCAGCCCGCCGCCAACGGCTTTCCCGAACCGCTAGGGCCGCTGATCTGCGATCCTGCGGACATCTTTGATGCCGCAGCGGTCCGGGCCCGGATCATAGCCTTGGCAGAAGACGACACCCCCGCGGCCCTGCGCGCGGAATCGGTGAAGATTCTGAAGGAAGCAAACAAGGCCGGACGCGCAGCGATCGCCGAAGCCTTCGCCGCAGCCCCCTTTGCGGCGCGGGACTTGACCCGCTCTTACACCTTCCTGACCGACGGTCTGGTGACCACGGCGCTGTATGTCGCGGGCGAATTGCTTCATCCGCTGGCCAACCCGACCCGCGGCGAACGCATCGCGGTTATCGCGGTTGGCGGCTATGGCCGGGGCGAAATGGCCCCTGCCTCGGACGTCGATCTGCTGTTTTTGACACCCTACAAGATCACCGCCTGGGCCGAGAGCGTGATTGAATCCATGCTCTATATCCTGTGGGACTTGCGGCTGAAGGTCGGCCATTCAAGCCGTACCATCAAGGACTGCATCCGGCTGGGCGGCGAGGATTACACCATCCGCACCGCAATGCTGGAGCAGCGTTTCCTGGCCGGCCACGCGCCGCTGGCCAAGGAGCTGGAAAAGCGGCTGAAGGCCGAGCTGTTTTCCCAGGACGCGCCGGACTTCATCGAGGCGAAACTGGCCGAGCGCGACGCCCGCCATCTGAAGCAGGGCCAGCGGTACATGGTTGAGCCCAACGTGAAAGAGGGCAAAGGGGGCTTGCGCGACCTGCAATCGCTGTTCTGGATCGCCAAATACCTTTACCAGGTGCAGGACGCCGAAGACCTGGTGCCGCTGGGCCTGTTCCGCCCGGCAGAGCTGGAGCGGTTTGCCAAGGCCGCGACGTTCCTCTGGGCGGTGCGCGCGCATCTGCACCTTGCCACCGGCCGCGCCACTGAGCAGCTGACATTTGACCTGCAGGTCGAGGTTGCTACCCGCATGGGATACAAGGACAAGGCTGGACGCCGCGGGGTGGAAATCTTCATGCAGGAGTATTTCCGCCATGCCACACGGGTCGGCGACCTGACCCGGATTTTCCTGACCAAACTGGAAGCCAGCCAGCAAAAAGGCGCGCCGCTGCTGGAACGCATCTTCCGCCGCCGCCCGCGAATCAAGCCCGGCTACAAGGTGGTGCACAACCGGCTGGATGTGCTGGATCCGGAAGCTTTTCTGGCCGACCGGGTGAACCTGCTGCGGATTTTCGAAGAAGCCCTGCGCACCGGCATGCTGATCCATCCGGACGCCATGCGGCTGGTCACCGCCAATCTGCGGCTGATCGATGACGGCATGCGCAACGACAAAGAAGCCCGGCGCATCTTTCTGGACCTTTTGCTGAAACACGGCAATTCCGAACGCGCGCTGCGGCGGATGAACGAACTTGGCGTGCTATCCGCCTTCCTGCCCGAGTTTGAGCCGATCGTGGCGATGATGCAGTTCAACATGTATCACTCCTATACGGTGGACGAGCATACCATTCAGGTGATCTCCAACTTTGCCGCCATCGAACGCGGCGAGCTGGAGGATGAGCTGCCGCTGTCCTCCTCGATCCTGCGCAAGGGGCTGAACCGCAAGGTGCTGATGGTGGCGATGCTGCTGCATGACATCGGCAAGGGGCGCGAACAGGATCATTCGATCCTGGGGGCGCAGATCGCCCGCAAGGTGGCGCCGCGGCTGGGGCTGAAACCCTCCGAATGCGAGACCGTGGAATGGCTGGTGCGCTATCACCTGCTGATGTCCGACATGGCGCAGAAACGCGACATTGCCGACCCTCGCACGGTACGTGACTTCGCCAAGGCGGTGCAAACGGTCAAACGGCTGGACCTGCTGCTGCTGCTGACAGTCTGCGACATCCGCGGCGTTGGTCCGAACACCTGGAACAACTGGAAAGCGGCCCTGCTGCGGGCGCTTTACGGCCAGACCCGTGCAGCGCTTGAGGGCGGCATGGAGGCGCTGAACCGCGAACACCGCGGCGCCTCGGCCAAGAAGGCCCTGCGCGAGGCGTTGCAGCACTGGTCCAAAGCCGATCTCAAAACCGAAACCGCCCGGCATTATCCGCCGTATTGGCACGGGCTGCACATTACCGCGCATGTGGACTTCGCCGAGATGCTGCGCGACTATATCGCCAAGGGCGACGCGGGCGAGGTGATGATCCGGCTCTATCCGGACGTGGACCGTGATGCGACCCGCGCTTGTTTCGTGATGGAAGATCACCCCGGCATCTTTGCCCGCATCGCCGGCGCGCTGGCGCTGGTCGGGGCCAATGTGGTGGATGCGCGCTCCTATACGACCAAGGACGGCTATGTAACCGACGCCTTCTGGATCCAGGACAGCGAAGGCCACCCTTTCGACCCGATCCGCCTGCACCGGCTTAAGCAGATGATTGAAAAGACCCTGAAGGGCGAGGTGATCACCCGCGACGCGCTGAAATCCCGTGACAAGATCAAGAAACGGGAGCGCGCCTTCAAGGTCCCGACCCATATCACCTTTGATAACGACGGCTCGGAAATCTACACCATCATCGAGGTCGACACCCGCGACCGTCCCGGTCTGCTCTATGATCTGGCCCGGGCGCTGGCGGCCGCCAATGTCTATATTGCTAACGCTGTCATCGCGACCTATGGCGAGCAGGTGGTGGACGCCTTTTATGTCAAAGACATGTTCGGCCTGAAATACTATGCAGAATCCAAACAGCGGACTCTGGAGAAGAAACTGCGCGAGGCCATCACTGCAGGCGCAAAACGGGCGGATGTATGAAACCGATCAAACTGCTTTCGGGCTTCCTGACCGTTGGGTTCTGGACGCTGGCCAGCCGCGTGCTAGGGTTCGCCCGCGAGATCCTGATTGCCGCCTTCATCGGCCCCGGTCCGGTACTGGATGCCTTTATCGTGGCCTTCCGCCTGCCCAATATGTTCCGCCGCTTCTTTGCCGAAGGCGCTTTTAACGCCGCCTTTGTGCCGGCCTTTTCCAAGCGGTATGAGGCCGGAGAGGACGCCAGAACTTATGCCCAGCAGGCCTTCAACCTGCTTGCTGCTGCGGTGCTGGCGCTGGTTGGGCTCGGCATGGTGTTCATGCCGGGACTGGTCTGGCTGACGGCGGGCGGTTTTGTCGGCGATGCGCGGTTCGATATGGCAGTGGGGTACGGTTATGTCGTCTTTCCCTACATCCTGTTCATGTCGCTGGCCGCATTGTTTTCCGGGGTTCTGAACGCCACCGGCCGCTTTGCCGCCGCCGCCGCCGCACCGGTGCTCCTTAACATTTTTGCCTGTGCAGCGATGACAGCCGGCGCCCTCATGGGCGGCGATGTTGTCCTGTGGCTGGTCTGGACCATCCCGGTGGCAGGCGTCGCGCAGCTGGCGCTTGTCTGGGTCGCCGCCGCCCGTGCTGGTGTAACCTTGCGGCCCGGTCTGCCCCGTTGGAACACCGAAATGCGCAGCCTGATGCGTGTTGCCGTGCCCGCTGCTCTGGCCATGGGAGTCACCCAGATCAATCTGGTGGTCGGGCAATACGTTGCCTCTGACATCGAAAAGGCGGCCAGCTGGCTGTTCATCGCCGACCGGCTGTATCAACTGCCTTTGGGCGTTGTCGGCATCGCCGTCGGCATCGTGCTGCTGCCTGCCCTGTCGCGCCGCCTGCGGGCCGGGGACAGCGCCGGGTCTCAGGACGCCCTGTCCCGCGCCGGGGAATTCTCGCTGCTGCTGGCCATGCCCTCTGCCGTCGCCTTCATCACCGTGCCGCTGCCGCTGGTCTCGGTGCTTTATGAGCGCGGCGCCACCGGACCTGAGGATGTGGCCGCCATCGCCATCGCCGTCGCCATCTATGGCGCGGGCCTGCCGGCCTTCATGCTTCAAAAGGTCCTGCAGCCGCTCTACTTCGCGCGGGAGAACACCAAAACCCCCTTTCGCTACGCGCTGGTTGCGATGGCTGTCAACGCCGCGCTGGCCTTTGGCCTGAAGCCGGTACTGGGCTGGATCGCCCCCGCCATCGCAGCCTCCGCTGCCGGCTGGGTGATGGTGGCACTGCTGGCACTCGGCGCCCGCAGCATGGGGGAAGAGGCCCGGTTCGACGCCCGGTTCCGCACCCGCGCCTGGCGCATCCTGGCAGCCTCGGCTGTGATGGGGGCAGTGCTCTATGCTGTTGCTTCGGCGGCGGGCTGGCTGTTCACGCTGGATTACTGGCGCTACCTGTCCCTGCTAGGCCTGGTGGTGCTGGGCGGCGTGGTCTACTTCGCCGCAGGCCAAGCGATTGGCGCCTTCCGCCTGTCGGAGTTCCGCACCGCCCTCAGCCGCCGGAAACAAGCCTGACCCCCGCGCCCCTTCAGACCGGCCCCGGGTCAACGGCGGCATAGCCGCCGCGCGGCAGGCGCGGTTCACACTTGAGGCGGGACTGGCCACTCCTGCAATTGAAATGGCGCCATCAGGGCAAACCTGCCCCTGAAGCGCTTCTCAGCAGACCTCCCGCCGCGCGTCAGCGCGGCCCGGCCCAACGGCTGGAAATGCCCCGCCAGGGGCTTTGACAGCAGGCGGGAGCCCCCGGCGTCAATCGTGCCGGATGCGGTTCCTAATCCTGGCCCAGCCGCCCGGCGCAAGGAAGAACGACAGACCGAACCCGGTGGCAAAGCCTGCCAGATCCGCAACCCAGTCCTTCTGACCGCCAAACAGCAGACCGAACAACAGCTGCGCCCCCATCAGAAAGGCAATCAGCGAGAACGCCCGGCTTTGCTGCGCCCCGACCAAAGCCAGCGAGCGCCACAACAGGAAGGTAAAGGCCCCGATCAGCCCGTAAACCGCCGGAAAGCCGCCGATCAAAGGCTGGCCGCCGCTGACCAGCAGCGCATAGCCCAGTGCGCCGCCGGCACCGGACAGCACAAAGATGATCACCATCGCCAGATCGCCCATCACCTCGCCCACCATTTTGCCCATCGCCAGCACAAAGACGCAGACAAACAGCGCGTGGGTAAAGGCGCCATGCACAAAGATGTAAGAGACAAAACGCTTCAGATGCTCCGGCAACCAGCGGCCGCTTTCCTGCATCCACCAGAAGATCTCGCTGGAAAACGCATAGGATTGGACTGCCTCCAGCCGCCAGCCGATGGCCTCAGGCCCGCCAAGAATACCGCGGGCGCCAAGCGAGAATACCGCTTCGATCCCGATGATGATCAGCACTATCGCAACGACGGCTGCAGGCAGCGGGTTGACGGGTGCGGTGTTATGCGGGCTGCTCATTGAGTCTCCTTGCAGTGCAGAACCCTCCGCACCTGTTGACCTATCCAAGCCCCATGGGTAAGCCACCGGGGTTGCTATTTCCAGACGGGAGTTACGCCTAGATGAGCGAAACCACATTCACCCCGCGCGTCTTTTCGGGGATTCAGCCCTCCGGCAACCTGCACCTGGGCAATTACCTTGGTGCCCTGAAGCGGTTCGTCGACTGGCAGGCCAAGGATGTGGAGTCCATCTATTGCATGGTGGACCTGCATGCGATCACCGTCTGGCAGGATCCCAAGGACCTGATGAAATCCACCCGCGAGCTGTGCGCAGGCTTCATCGCCGCCGGCCTGGACCCGGAGAAATCCATCCTGATCAATCAGTCCCAGGTGCCCGAGCATGCGCAGCTGGCGTGGATATTCAACTGCGTTGCCCGCATGGGCTGGATGCAGCGGATGACCCAGTTCAAGGACAAGGCCGGCAAGAACGCACAGAATGCCTCGCTGGGCCTGTTTGCCTATCCGGCGCTGATGGCCGCGGATATTCTGACCTATCACGCCACCCATGTGCCGGTGGGCGAGGATCAGAAACAGCATCTGGAATTGACCCGCGACATCGCCGCCAAGTTCAACCATGACTATGGCGTCGATTTCTTCCCGATGACCGAACCGGTGATCGAGGGCGCCGCCACCCGCGTGATGAGCTTTCGCGACGGCTCCAAGAAGATGTCCAAGTCGGACCCGTCGGATGCCAGTCGCATCAACATGACCGATGATGCCGACACCATCGCCAAGAAGATCCGCAAGGCCAAGACCGATCCCGAAGGCCTGCCGTCCGAGGCCAAAGGCCTGGAAGAGCGCCCCGAGGCGCGCAATCTGGTCAACATCTATGCAGCGCTGAACGAACAAAGCGTCGATCAGGTGCTGGCCGATGTCGGCGGCAAGCAGTTCTCGGAGTTCAAGCCGATGCTGGCGGATCTGGCGGTGTCGAAGCTGGCGCCGATTTCAACCGAGATGGCGCGGCTGATGGGGGAACAGGACGAGATCGACCGCATCCTGACCCGCGGGTCCGAGCGCGCGCGTGAAATCACCGCGCCAATCCTGCGCAAAACCTATGAGATTGTCGGCATGGTGCCGCCGGTTCAGGTTTAACACTACCGGTTACGCCACAGGCCTTCCACAAGGCTGGTGGCGTAACCTTTGCTGCCCCTGCGAGCGCCTATTCCATGTCCGGGGACGGCCGGCGCCGGGAGATCAGCCCGTACTTCAGCGCAAAAGACCGCAGTGAAAATCTTCGGCCAAAGGATTTCAGCCGTGGGCGGCCCGCTTGCCGGTCGAATTCGTGGTTGTCGATCACCCGCTCGGCGCAGCCGCAGCCCTCGCCCAGTCCGACCTTCTTGTAATAGAACTTCTCAAAACTTTCAGGGTTTGCCATGCCGCCCTCCTATTGGGGAGGAAGCTTAGCGCGAAGCGGCGCAAACGCAAAAGAAACTGTGCCGCCTGTTAGCTTCAAGCATTTGTGCGAGCCTGCGCGGGCGTCAAAGCCCTTTGACTCCATTCAAAACCAGATCTGCCGCCAGCCGCGCATAATCGTCGCGTGCCTTGGGGCCGGCGCCGGAATTCCACATGTAGTACCAGTTCAGCATGCCGAAAACCGACATGGTGGCGCCGCGCAGCTTGGCAGAATCGCCCGCAAACACCCCGGGTGCCACCGCCGCCAGCGCGTCGCTGACAAACTGCACCATTTCACGCTGATAGGCGCGCAGCAGCTTCTGCTGATCCTCGGGCAGCGCCCCCATGGCGCTGATCTGCACCTGATGCTCATGGTCGGCGCCCTGATAGGCCAGCATGATTTCCGACACGATACGGCGCAGCCGGTCCTCGGGGCCAAGCCCCTCCAACTGCGCCCCGCAAACCCGGTCGCGCAACTCGCAAAGATAGGTATCAAGAAGGCCGAACAGCACGGCATCCTTGCTGTCATAGTAGTGATAAATATTCGCCTTGGAGATCCCGCATTCCCGCGCCAGCTGGGTCATCGACGCCCGGTCATAGCCTGCCTCCGCAAACACTTTGGCTGCGGATTTCAGGATCTGCACGCGTTTCTGATCATGGTCTTTTGCGATGGTGCGGGCCAAAACTCACTCCCCCGTTCAGGACTTGCCGCGGTTGTCGACGACGCGCTTGGCCTTGCCCTGGCTGCGCTCGACCGATCCCGGGTCGCCTACAATGATCTCGGTGGAAACACCAACCATATCCTTGATCCGCTTGGTCAGCATCCGCGCCGCCGCAGTCCTGCTCAGCTCATCCGTGGCATCAGGATTGGCCTCCACATAGACCCGCATCGCATCCATCCGGCCGGATTTATACAGCTCGATCTGGTAATGCGGTGCCAGCCCGCCGGTGGCCATCAGCTGCTCTTCCACCTGGCTGGGGAAGACATTGACGCCGCGCAGGATGATCATGTCGTCGCTGCGCCCGGTAATCTTCTCCATCCGCCGCATCGTGCGCGCAGTGCCCGGCAGCAGCCGCGTCAGGTCGCGGGTGCGGTAGCGCACCATCGGCAGGCCTTCCTTGGTCAGCGTGGTGAACACCAGCTCCCCCATCTCGCCGTCCGGCAGCACCTCGCCGGTGGCCGGGTCAATGATTTCCGGCAGGAAGTGATCCTCCCAGATCACCGGGCCATCCTTGGTCTCGACGCATTCATTGGCCACGCCGGGTCCCATGATTTCGGATAGCCCGTAGATATCGACCGCATGCATATCAAAAGCCTGTTCAACCTCCTGGCGCATCGCATCTGTCCAGGGTTCGGCGCCGAAAACGCCGACCTTCAGCGAGCACTCGCGCGGGTCCATACCAACCTTGTGGTACTGCTCCAGGATGTTAAGCATGTAGGAGGGCGTCACCATGATCCCGTCGGGTTTGAAATCGGTGATCAGGCCAACCTGTTTTTCGGTCTGCCCGCCCGACATCGGCACCACGGTCGCACCCAGACGTTCGATCCCGTAGTGCGCGCCCAGGCCGCCGGTGAACAGCCCGTAGCCATAGGCGTTGTGCACCATGTCGCCCTTGCGCAGTCCAGCCGCCCGCAGGGACCGCGCCACCAGATCCGCCCAGTTGCTGATGTCATTCGCCGTATAGCCCACAACTGTCGGCTTGCCGGTGGTGCCGGAAGACGCGTGCAGGCGCATAATCTGTTCGCGCGGCACCGCAAACAGGCCAAAGGGGTAATTGTCGCGCAGGTCGTTTTTATAGGTGAAGGGAAACTTGGCCAGATCCGACAACTGTTGCAAGTCGTCCGGATGCACGCCCGCCTCGTCGAACCGTTGCTTGTACATCGGCACGTTGTCATAGGCATGCCGCAGCGACCATTTCAGCCGTTCCAGCTGCAGGGCGCGGATTTCGTCGATCGAGGCAATCTCGATCGGATCCAGATCAGCCTTGTTGGGGGTCAGGTCTTTCATGGCATCCTCCACGCCTTATTCGTCAAACAACTGGCCTTTGACCGCCCGGGAGAAGCCCCGGAATTCGGCAATCTGCCGGCCGTCCTGATTGGTCACCGCCACATCATAAATGCCGCTGCGCCCGGTCAGGGAAATTTCGCGCGCCGTGGCAATCAACCGATCCCCCAGCCGTCCGGGCGCGGTGAAGCTGATCACGTTGTGCTGCGCCACGGTCGCCTGATTGCGGCTGTTGCAGGCAAAGGCAAAAGCACTGTCGGCCAGCATAAACGTGACGCCGCCGTGGCAGATGCCATGGCCGTTGCAGTGATGCTGGGCGATGGTCAGCTCCAGCGTCGCCTCGCCCTCGTCCGCATGGGTGATCTCCATCCCCGCCCACTTGGACGCATGGTCGTCCGCCCACATGGCGGTGGCGGATTTTTCGGCGCGTTCTTTGGGGGTCATGGTCATTTGCCCTTGAACTCGGGGGGACGCTTTTCCAGGAAGCTGGCAACGCCTTCGGCATAATCGGCGCTTTCGCCGCAGGTTTTCATCGCATCCGCCTCGATCTCCAGCTGGTCAGACAGCGTGTTGACCGCCGCGGCCTGGATGCACTGTTTGGTCAGGCCCAGCCCCAGCGTCGGGCCGTTTGCGAATTTCTCCGCCATGCCGCGCGCCTCGGCCATCAGTTCGTCATCCGGCAATGCTTTCCAGATCAGCCCCCAGTCCTCGGCCTTCTTGGCAGGCAGCGGCTCAGCGGTCAGCGCCAGCCCCTTGGCGCGCGCCTCGCCCAAGAGCCGCGGCAGATGCCAGCTGCCGCCGGTGTCCGGGATCAGGCCAACCTTGGAGAAGGATTGGATGAATTTGGCGCTCTCTGCGGCCAGCACCATGTCGCAGGCCAGCGCCAGATTGGCGCCCGCCCCGGCCGCCACACCGTTGACCGCGCAGATCACCGGGAAGTTCAACTCGCGGATCAGCCGCACCAGCGGCGCGTAGAAGGTGCGCACAGTCTGGCTCAGATCCGGCGGCCCATCCATCTTGCGCGGGTCGCGGTCGCCCAGATCCTGCCCGGCACAAAAGCCGCGTCCGGCGCCGGTCAGCAGCACCGCGCGGGCGCCGCCGTCGCGCGCGCCTTCCAGTGCTGCGCGCAAGGCGTTGTGCATATCCTCGTTGAAACTGTTCAGCCGGTCCGGGCGGTTCAGGGTGATCTCCACCCAGGTCCCGTGATCCTCCACCAGAATTGTATCGCTCATCGTTCCCTCACCCTGTCAGCGGTGTATTTGACAAACACCTTGCATAAACCGACCGGACGGTCAATATATCTCAGCAACGGATTCCAGACAGCCGGCCCCCGCCGGCCTGACGAAAAGGACAGCATGATGAGCCTTCTTGAGATTTCCAGCTTTGCAGCGGGTCAATGGGTCGCACCGGGCGCAGGTGCGCGCAACATCGCCAGCGCCATCACCGGCGAGGTCATGGCCACAGCCGGCAACGATGCGCTCGATGTGCAGGCGATGCTTGATTACGCCCGCAGCGTGGGCGGTGCAAACCTGCGCCAGCTGACCTTCCATGACCGCGCCCGGATGCTAAAGGCGCTGGCGGGCCATCTGAACCAGCACAAGCAGGCGCTGTATGACCTCAGCTTTGACACCGGCGCCACGCAAAGCGATCACATGATCGATATCGACGGCGGCATCGGCACCATGTTTGTCTTCGCCTCCAAAGGCCGCCGCGAGATGCCGGACGGCCACGTCTACCTGGATGGCGAAGTAGAGCAGCTCAGCCGCAACGGGACCTTCCTGGGCCAGCACATCTGCACCCCGTTGCGCGGCGTTGCAGTGCATATCAACGCCTTCAACTTCCCCGTCTGGGGCATGCTGGAAAAGCTCGCCCCCACCCTGCTGGCTGGCGTCCCCGCCATCGTGAAACCCGCCACCAACAGCTGCTATGTCACGGAACTGGCGGTGAAACTGATGCTCGACAGCGGCATTCTGCCCGAAGGCGCGCTGCAGCTGGTTTCCGGCGGCTTGGGCGACATGCTGGACCATCTGACGATGCAGGACATGGTCAGCTTCACCGGCTCCGCCAATACCGCGCTGAAACTGCGCGCCAACCCGGTGATCCTGGAAAACTCAATCCGCTTCGTCGCCGAACAGGACAGCCTCAACGCCTCGATCCTTGGCCCCGACGCGGCCCCCGGCACACCCGAGTTCGATCTGTTCGTCAAGGAGGTCAGCCGCGAGATGACCACCAAGGCGGGCCAGAAATGCACCGCCATCCGCCGCATCATCGCACCGCAATCGCAGGTCGATGCGGTGATCGAGGCACTATCTGCCCGGCTCGCCAAGACCACCATCGGCGACCCGCGCCTGGAAACCACACGCATGGGCGCGCTGGTCTCAAACAGCCAGAAACGCGACGTGCTGGAAAAGGCCGCAATCATCGGCCAGGAGGCGGAACGCGTCTTTGGCGACCCGGAAAACTTCACGGTTGATGGTGCCGAAGCAGACAAGGGTGCCTTTGTGCCGCCGATGCTGTTCCACTGCGCCGACCCGGACAAAGCCCAGCGCGTGCATGACACCGAGGCCTTCGGCCCCGTCTCCACCATAATGGGCTACCGCGATCTGGACCACGCCATCGACCTTGCCAACCGCGGCCAGGGCTCGCTGGTGGCCTCGGTTATCACCCATGACCCCAGCGTCGCGCGCGAGGTTGCCTTGGGTGCGGGCGCCTATCACGGCCGGCTCTATTTCAACAACCGCGACTCGATGAAGGAATCGACCGGCCACGGCTCCCCCCTGCCCCATATGGTGCATGGCGGCCCAGGACGCGCCGGCGGCGGCGAGGAACTGGGCGGCGTGCGCGGTGTCAAACACTACATGCAGCGCACCGCGATCCAGGGCTCCCCGGATATCCTGTCGGCAATCGGTGAGAAATGGATTCCCGGCGGCAGTGAGATCGAAGGCCCCGCGCATCCCTTCACCCGCAAATTCGGCGAGCTGTCCATTGGCGAGACCTTGCACACCGCGCCGCGCACCGTGACGCTGGAGGATATCGAGACCTTCGCCCATTTCACCGGCGACACCTTTTATGCCCATATGGACGACGAAGCCGCCAAGCGGAACCCGTTCTTCCCGGGCCGGGTGGCCCATGGCTATTTGCTGTTGTCCTTCGCCGCCGGCATGTTCGTGCAGCCTGACGAAGGCCCGGTTCTGGCCAATACCGGCCTGGACAACCTGCGCTTCATGAAGCCCATCTCCGCGGGCGAAAGCATCAAGGTCCGCCTGACCGTCAAAAAGAAGACCCCCCGCAATGAGGACTATGGCGAGGTCCGCTGGCACGTCACCCTCACCAATCAGGACGGCGAGATTGCAGCAGAGTATGAGCTGCTGACAATGAACGCCTTCTGAACCGGCGCAAAAGTGGTAGGCAGCGGTAACGCCGCCGTGCGCCCGGGCTGGTCTAACCTGTCCGGGCGAACTATGTTTATCTCTATGAACGAACAGCAAAACCCCTGGTTTGACGCTACTGTCCAGCAGCTGAACGACCCGCAGAACCAGCGGGTCTGGTCGGTCATTGTTTCGCTGTTCGGCGATCTGGCACAGGAAAAGGGCGCCCGGATCAGCGGCAGCGCCCTGACCCGCATCATCACCCCGATGGGGATCAAGCCCGAAGCCATCCGTGTGGCGCTGCACCGGCTGCGCAAGGACGGCTGGATCGAAAGCGCCCGCGCAGGCCGTGCATCTATCCACTATCTGACCGAATACGGCCGCAACCAATCCGCCGCCGTGACGCCCCGGATTTACGGCCGCAGTGCCGCAGCGCCTGGCGACTGGCATGTGCTTATCGCCGAGGACGGCACCGGTCAAACCACCCTGGACGAGGTTCTGCTGCTGCCCAACTACGTGGCCGTGAACCGCACCATTGCTCTGGGACATGGGCCGATACCGCACAATCTGGATGACATGATGGCCGCAAAGGTCAGCAGCATCGCTGTTCCAGGCTGGCTGAAGGCACGGCTGTTTCCGCTGCCACTGTGTGAAGCCTGTAAGGAATTGCAGCAGGATTTGAAACAAATCACCCCGCCGCCATCCCGGCTGTCTCCGGCACAAACCGGCACTCTGCGCACCTTGATTGTGCACCGCTGGCGCCGCGTGGTTCTGCGCCATCCGGATCTGCCGCCCAGTTTTCATCCTGCGGACTGGACAGGTGAGACTTGCCGCGCACTGGTGTTTGGCCTCCTGGACCAGCTGCCCTTGCCTGAACTAGCTGCTCTGGACACCCCAAGTGATTAATCCCGCCCAGGCAGGGCTTGCCAACTCCGGCCACGGCTGACCTTGCAGGCCAGAGACGCCATTCCCGCACCCTGCACAAGTGCTTGTTTTTAAATTACTTAATCATCCGCTCGGAAAAACCTCAACGGAATCCGCAATTCTTCCGCTTTTCTTCTTGACCCGACCGGCAGCATTCCGTAAATCGCCTCCACACAGCGAGCGGCGGAGTAGCTCAGTTGGTTAGAGCAGCGGAATCATAATCCGCGTGTCGGGGGTTCAAGTCCCTCCTCCGCTACCACCCATCCCCAAGCATGAAGATCAAGCTCATCCGTGCTTAGGAATGGGCCCCGCTTGCGCTTTTTCCCTCTAGCTTTTGGCATCACCGCACCCGGGTTTCTCCTTGCACCGCAGATGGCTGCTTTGGCCAAGCCGTCCCCTCGGCTGTGCGTGCAAACCTGCTGCCCGCCAGCCCGCATGACGGCGTTTCTGCGCATTTTTCAACAACCGGACCAGCAATCTGACGAATACAGGAATGTGCCTGTACCTCAGGTCCTGTGCGGCTCGCGGCGCTTATCCTTCATTGATTTGATACCCACGAGAAAATTATACGGCACGGCCCTTGAACTTTGAGACCGATCGGTACACTTAGATCGCATCATTGACAGATCGGTAAACAAACATGACTGAAGCCCCCCGCCCCCCGCTGCCGCCCTTTACCCGCGAGACCGCAATTGCCAAGGTTCGCGCTGCTGAAGATGCCTGGAACAGCCGCTCGCCTGATACTGTGGCGCCAGCCTATACGCTGGACACAGCCTGGCGGAACCGGGCTGACTTCCCCAAGGGCCGCGAAGAAATCCATGCCTTCTTGAGCCGAAAATGGGACCGCGAGCAGGACTACCGGCTGATCAAGGAGCTGTGGGCCTACACCGGAAACCGTATCGCTGTGCGCTATGCCTATGAATGGCGCGATGCCGCCGGCCAGTGGTACCGTTCCTACGGCAATGAAAACTGGGAGTTTGCCGGGGATGGCCGCATGGCGCACCGCTTTGCCTCAATCAACGACTTGAAAATCAACGAAGAAGACCGCCTGTTCCACTGGCCGCAAGGTCCGCGTCCGGCGGATCACCCCGGTCTCAGCGATCTTGGCCTCTGATCAGAAGAGGGACACTGGACTATGCCTTGCCGGGCCAATCACCGGGTCCGGCAAGGCCCAAGCCCAAGGGCTAAAACGGCCGTTCCTGATGCGGTGATTTGCCAAAATACCGGCGGTAAACTTTGGCAAAATGGGTCTGGCTGTTGAACCCCGACGCCAGTGCCACATCGATGATCCGCATGTTGGTCTGCAACAGCAGGCTGCGCGCATAATCCAGCCGCAGCCTTGTGTAATAGACCTTGGGTGTGGTCTGCAGGTACTTGGAGAACAGCCGCTCCAGCTGGCGGACCGACAGGCCGACCAGATCGGAAATGCCGCCCGGTGTCAGTGGCTCCTCCAGGTTGCTGCGCATCAGGCTGAGCGCGGCTGCAAGTTTTTCATGCCGAACGCCAGTCCGGCCGTATTCGGAAACCGTCTGATCCTGATTGCCCCTGCGCGCCGAGGAACAGACCATCAAATCCGCCGCACCCGTTGCCACGGCCGCCCCGTGATGATCCGCGATCAAGTTCAGCATCATATCGATGGTAGCGGTCCCGCCGGCACAGGTGATCAGCTTGCCCTCCATTGTGAACAGCGAATTCTTCACCTCCACGTCCGGATGCGCCTCGGCAAGAACCGCCCGCAGCGCCCAGTGGGCCGAGACCTGGCGCCCTGCCAGCAGCCCGGAGCGCGCCAGCGCCAGCACACCGCCGCCCAGCGCACCCAGAGCTGCGCCCATGCGTTGCGCTTTGCGCAACCAGCCCAGCACCTTAAGCGATATCCCCGGCTCCTGCCCCTGACCGCCGCAAACAAAGATCATATCACCGCGCACCAGATCCGGCAGGCCGCCGTCTACTGCCACGCCAAGCCCGTTGGGGGCGGTGACGGACAGGCCGTCTTCGCTGACCACGCGCCAGTCATAGCGCGCAGTTCCATCATGCTGGTTTGCCGCCTCCAGCGCCGCCACCGCACTGGACAGGTCCAGCGGCGAGAAGGTGGGCAGCAGCAGGAAGATGCAGCGGCAGGCCGGAGCGGCCCGGGCCGCTTCGGGGAGCGTCCGCATGGGTTTGGTCATGGTCTCCGCTCCCCTGTTCCGGTCAGGCCCGCATATTGGCGCCGTTGGCGTCATAGATCGGCGCGCCCAGCACTTCAGCGTCATACATCTCGCCCAGGATCTCGACCTGCAGCCTGGTGCCCGCCGCCGCATGTTCCGCCGAGACATAGCCCATCGCCATCGACGCCTTTGCGTGATGCGCATAACCGCCGGAGGAGATATAGCCGACCGCCTCGCCGTCCTTCAGGATTGCCTCGTCGTTGGAGACATCAATGCCGTCCACGTCGATGGTCATAGTGACCAGCTTGCGGCTTGGGCCGACCTCGCGGGCCGCCACCGCGGCCTCCCTGCCCACGAAATCCTTCTTCCAGTTGATGAAGACATCCATGCCGCTCTCTGCCGCGTCGAAATCGGGGCGGAAGTCCAGCGTCCAGACGCCCCAGCCCTTTTCCAGCCGCATCGACATCAGCGCCCGCGCGCCGTACCAGCGGTAGCCCAGATCACCCCCGGCCTCCTCAATCGCCTCCGCAAGACGCAGCAGGTATTGCGGCTTGCAGTAGATCTCATAGCCCAGCTCGCCCGAAAAACTGATCCGGTTCAGGATCACCGGCACCCCGCCCGCAAATGTCTGGCGCAGGTCGCGGAACTTGAACGCCTCGCCCGACACATCCTCGCGGGTGATCCGCTGCAGCAGCTGCCGCGACTTTGGACCCGACAGCGCAATGCCGTGCCAGTCGTCCGAGACGTTCTGATAGGTCACATCGGCAGGCAGATCCTTTTCGAACCAGCGGCGGTGCGCCTCCTGCATGGCGCCGGAGCCGAACAGCATGAAGTGCTCCTCGCCCAGGCAGGCCACGGTCAGATCGCCGTACAGCTTGCCCTTGGGCGTCAGCATCGGGGTCAGGGCCAGGCGGCCCGGTTTCGGCACGTAGCCCGCCAGCACTCGGTCCAGATAGGCCCGCGCGCCTGCGCCCTTGAACTCATGCTTGGCAAAGTTGGCAACCTCGATGCCGCCCACAGCCTCGCGCACCGCCTTGACCTCGCGCGCCACATACTCATGGCTGCGGTTGCGCTCAAATGTCGGCTCCTCATGCGCGTCTTCCGGCCCATCAGCAAACCACAGCGCGTTCTCCAGGCCAAAGCCCTGCCCCATACGGGCACCCTTGGCGACCAAGCGGTCGTACAGAGCCGTGGTTTTCTGCATCCGCCCCTTGGGCAGCGTCTCGTTCGGGAAGGTCATCACAAAACGGCGCTCGTAGTTCTCAGTCGATTTCACGGTGCCCCAGTCGGGGGTCGCAAAGTCGCCAAACCGCGCCACATCCATCGCCCAGACGTCAATGGACGGCTCGCCGTCGATCATCCATTCCGCCATGGTCAACCCAACGCCGCCGCCTTGGCAGAAGCCGGCCATAACACCCACGGCGCACCAGTAGTTCTTCATGCCCGGCACCGGGCCGATCATCGGGTTGCCATCGGGGCCGAAGGTGAACGGCCCGTTGATCATGTCCTTGATGCCGGCCTCGCCAATTGCCGGGATCCGTTCAAACGACATCTCCAGACGGTCGGCAATCCGGTCCAGATCGGGTTGCAGCAGCTCATGCCCGAAATCCCACGGTGTTCCATCCACTTTCCAGGGCGTGCCTTTGGGTTCATAGGTGCCCAGCAGCATCCCCTGGCGCTCCTGGCGGAAATAGATGTTCGCCTCGTAATCAATCCCGGCCGGCAGGCGGGTCGGGTGGTTTGCCACCGCGTCGATCTTGTCGGTGATCAGATAGTGGTGCTCCATCGGCTGCACCGGCAGGTTGATACCCTGCATGTGGCCGACCTCCCGCGCCCACAGCCCGCCGCAGTTGACGATATGCTCCGCATTGATCACCCCGTGCGGGGTCACCACGTCCCAGCTGCCATCGGCACGCTGGGTAGTGGCAGTCGCCGGCGTATGTGTGAAATACTGCGCCCCATGCACCTTGGCCGCCTTGGCAAAGGCATAAGTCGCGCCCGAGGGGTCCAGATCGCCGTCCTGATCGTCCCACAGTGCCGCGTGGTAATGCTTCGGGTCAATCAGCGGGTGGCGTTCAGCCACTTCCTTGGGGCTGATGAATTCCTGGTTCAGCCCCATGTACCGCGCCTTGGACCGTTCCCGCTTCAGGTAGTCGTACCAGGTCTTGTTCGACGCCAGATAGAACCCGCCGGTGATGTGCAGACCAACGGAATGGCCTGACAGTTCCTCAATCTCTTTATACAGATCAATGGTATAAGACTGCAGACGCGAGATATTCGGATCTGACGAAATCGTATGGATCTGCCCCGCCGCATGCCAGGAGGAACCAGAGGTCAACTCGTCCCGCTCCAGCAGCACCACATCCTTCCAGCCGAATTTGGCCAAGTGGAACAGGATCGAACAGCCTACAACACCGCCGCCAATGATCACCGCCTTGGCGTGGCTCGGCAGCTTCTTGTCGCCGCTGCTTTCCTCCTTGTGAATGTTGAGCGTCGATTGGGCAAAATTGTCTGACATGGGTTGTGTCCTCAGGTCTGGGGCAAGCGGCAGCTGGGCCGTGAGAGATCTTAGTTGGCGGGCCGGAGCAGCGGGTTAGTACCAGGCGTCCGGAATTTCTTCCTTGCGGCGGGCGACAAAGGCGGCCAGTTCTTCTTTCACCGCCTCATCCATCGGCGGCGCGACATACTCGTTCAGCATCTGGTTCCAGCGCTCATAGGCACGCTGACGCATGTCCTTGCAGCCGCCCTCCTCCCAGCTTTCGACATTCTCGCTGTCGCTCAGCTTCGGCTCATAAAACGCGGTCTGGTAGTTACGCATGGTGTGACCCGATCCCAGGAAATGCCCGCCAGGCTCCACCTCAGCGTAAGCATCGCGCGCCATAGCCTCGTCGCAGGTGTCCAGCCCTTGGCTCAGCACCTTCTGGTAGGAACCCAGCCGGTCGGCATCCATAATCAGCTTCTCAAACCCGGTGCACAGGCCGCCTTCCATCCAACCGGCAGAATGCAGGACAAAATTCGCACCCGCCAGCATGGTGGAGTGCATTGAGTCGGCACTTTCATAGGCCGCCTGCGCGTCCTCGATCTTGGACGCGGTCAGCGACCCGCCGCAGCGCAGCGGCAGGCCCGCACGCCGCGCCAGCTGGCCAATGGCATAGTTAGAGACAACGGGTTCCGGCATCCCAAATGTCGGCGCGCCGGACTTCAGCGACATCGACGACAGGAAGTTGCCCAGCACAAACGGCGCGCCGGGCCGCACCAGCTGAGTGAAGGCGCAGACCATCATCGCCTCGGCCATCGCCTGCGCCACAGAGGCCGCGGTGGACACCGGCCCCATCGCACCGGTCAGGATGAACGGCACAACGATCATCCCCTGTCCGCGGGCGGAATAGGTGCGCACGGCCTCGGTCACCACCTTGTCCACCAGCAAGGGTGAGTTGGTGTTCACATTGCCCATGATCACGCAGTTGTTGTCCATGACATCCTTGCCAAAGACAATTTCCGCCATGTCGACACTGTCCTGCGCGCGGGACATTTCGGTGATCGCGCCCAGATGCGGTTTGTCGCTAAGGGCCATATGGGCATAGAGCATGTCGAAATGGCGCTTGGAGACCGGCACATCGCAGGGCTCGCAGATCACAAAACCGCCATGATGCAGGTTCGGATGCATATAGGTGAGCTTCACCAGCTTCTCGAAACTCTCCATATCACCATAGCGGCGGCCGCCCTTCAGATCGCGCACAAACGGTGCGCCATAGATCGGGGCAAAAACCTGATTATTGCCGCCGATGGTGACCGACCGTTCCCGGTTGCGGGCCAGCTGGGTAAACTCGCGCGGGGCCTTGGCACACAGGGAGCGGATCCACTGCGCATCCGCCCGCACGATGTCGCCATCAATTCGCGCGCCGGCTTCTTTCCAGATCTTCAGCGCTTCGGGATCATCGCGAAAGGCAATGCCGACGTCTTCAAAGATCCAGTCCACCTGAGCCTCGATCTTGGTCAGTTTTTCCTCATCCAGCACATCGAAAAACGGCAGTGTGCGCTGGATAAATGGCGATGCAGGGGCACCCGCCGGGGCGGTGTTTCGATCGCGGGATGCGCGGGCGCGTCGGGCCATGGGGCTCTCCAGTCTCCAAATGATGAGTCACACTATTCCTGCAGCCCGCGTTTGTGACGGTTGAAAAATCTGATCGTTTGGATAATTGACAGTTATGCAAGAACTCTGGAAGCTCCTCACCAGCCCCCGTCACCTGATTGTTTTTGAGGCCGCCGCCCGGCACGGCTCCTTTACCCGTGCGGCGGAGGAGCTGAACGTGCAGCAACCTGCTGTCAGTGCGGCCATAAAGCAGATGGAGGCGTCGTTAGGTGTTATATTATTCCGCCGCGGCCACCGCAAAGTGGAGCTGACCGGGGCGGGAATGCGGCTGTACACCGATGTGTCCAAGGCTTTAGAGGACATCCTGTCCTCTGCCAAAGCGGTACGCCAGTTCGGACGCAATGACCACGTTACGCTCAATTGCTCCTCGGCTTTTGCATATTACTGGGTGATGCCACGGCTGCCCCGGCTGCATGATGCGCATCCCGGTATCGACCTGCGCCTGCAAAGCTCGGACCGGGAGCCGGATATCAATACCGAAGGCATCTCGCTGGCGGTGCGGCGCGGGCACGGCAACTGGCCGGACTGCCATGCCGCCCTGATCGCGCCCGAGGTGATCTATCCGGTGGCCAGCCCGCGGGTGATGGCCTCGGCCGTCAACCTGGCGACAGTGCCGAACCTGCTGCACGAGCGGCTGATACATCTGGAGGAACCGATCCGCGAGCGTCCCAGCTGGCAGCAATGGTTTGCCCATTTCGGAGTTACAGGCCCGCTGCCCGCGGCGGGTCTGCGGCTCAACGATTACGCGCTGGTACTGCAGGCGGCAATTGCCGGCGAAGGCTTTGCCTTCGGCTGGCAGCATGTGACGCAACCGCTGATCAAACAGGGACTGCTGGCCGCACGCAAGAACTGGTCCTGGACCACCGGCGCCGGGTTTTACCTGGTGTGGTCCAAGACCCAGGATCTGGTTCCCAATGCCGAACTGGTGCGGCAATGGCTCTTGGAAATGGCCCAGCCCGGCGCCGCGTGACTTACGCGATCCCGGAGGGGTCCTTGGCCCGCTGCATCGAGGTCTTGCGGGTCACATACAGCCGCCGCACAAAGGCAAGGATAAACAGCGCGGTCAGGATCAGCACAATGGTCGGCGCGGGCGCGCTATCGAGGAAGAAGCTGGCATAGGTCCCCGCCAGCATCGAAAACATGCAGATCAGAACGGAAACCCACAGCATAGTGCTGAACTTGCGCACCACCAGAAAGGCGATGGCCCCCGGCGCAATCAGCAGCCCGATGGCCAAGATCAGCCCCGCCGCCGACAGGGTCGCCACAATCGTCAGCGACAAGGCCGCCAGCAGCCCATAGTGCAGCACCGTGACCGGCAGCCCGGACGCCTGCGCCTGAGCCGGGTCAAAGCTGTGCAGCAGCAGATCTTTCCACTTCAAGACAAGCGCCACACCGACCACCAGGGAAATGATGCCCGCCGTCAGCAGCTCGTGCCCCTCAACCCCCAACATGTTGCCGAACAGGATGTGATCCAGATGGGCGTTGGTCTCAACCGAGACATAAAGCACGATGCCAAGGCCGAACATGCCAGAGAAGACCACCCCCATCACCGTGTCCTGCTTGACCCGGCTGTTGCCCGACAAATAGCCGGTGGCAACCGCGCAGAGCATACCCGCTGCAAAAGCGCCAAGGATCAGCGGCAGCCCCACGATATAGGCCAGCACGATTCCGGGCAGCACCGCATGGCTGACCGCGTCACCCATCAGCGCCCAGCCCTTCATCACCAGAAAGCAGGACAGCAGCGCGGTCGGGATGGACACGATCAGCGAGATCAGAAAGGCGTTCTGCATGAACGCAAACTGGAACGGCATCAAAAGCGTATCAAGGTCCATCACGCAGCTCCCTGTTGTGCGGCGGGGCCGCGTTTCAGTGCTTCGCGCGCCTTGCGTTTTGCCGCCAGCAACCCGTGTTTCGGAGCAAAGACAAAGACCGTCAGGAAGATCAGCGTTTGCAATGTCACGATGATACCGCCGGTGGCACCGTCCAGAAAATAGCTGGCATAGGCGCCAAAGAAACTGGTGAGCGCGCCGATCAGCACCGAGACCATGATCAGCCGCGGGAAGCGGTCGCAGAGCAGATAGGCCGTGGCCCCCGGCGTCACCACCATCGCAATCACCAGAAACGCCCCCACGGTCTGCATCGCCGCCACAACCGAGGCCGACAGCAGCACAAAGAACACCGCCTTTAGCAATCCTGGCCTAAGGCCGATGGTGCGGGCGTGGTTTTCATCAAAGAAGGTGACCATCAGGTCTTTCCACTTGGCCAGCAGCACTGCCAGCGAGACAAAGCCGATGATTGCAAGTTGAGCCGTGTCCTCGGGCGTGATCGCCAGGATGTTGCCCATGGTGATGGTCTGAACTGAGACCGACATCGGGCTGATCGAGACGATGAACAGGCCAAGCCCGAAGAATGACGTGAAAATCAGCCCGATGATCACATCCACCTTAAGGCCGGATCGTTCCGACAAAAACAGCATCGCCCCCGCCGCCAGCCCGCCGGCGATAAAGGCGCCCAGCGCAAAGGGCAGGCCCAGGATGTAGGCGCCCGCCACGCCCGGCACCACCGAATGCGAGAGCGCGTCGCCGATCAGCGACCAGCCTTTGAGCATCAGATAAGCCGACAGGAAGGCGCAGACGCCGCCCACCAGGGAAGAGACCCACATCGCATTGGTCATATAGCCATAGGAGAACGGCTCCAGCAGGTATTCCATCACGGCTTGCCCCCGCCTTCAGCCTTGCCCTCGCTGGTCTGGGTTTTTTCGCCGTATTGGACAAAGGGCCGCTCGTCGTCGGTCAGAATGGTGACCTCGCGGGTGTCGCCGTCGTCATGCAGCGCGTCGCCCCCCAGGGTGAAATGGCGCAGCACCCCGCCAAAGGCATGTTCCAGATTGGCGCGGGTAAAGGTGGTCTCGGTCGGGCCAAATCCCAGAACGGTGCCCTTGACCAGCACAGTGCGGTCGCAGAACTCAGGCACACTGCCGAGGTTGTGGGTGGAAACCAGCATCACCCGGCCCTCGGCTCGCAGCTCGCGCAGCAGGGCGATGATCTGCTCCTCGGTCTTCACGTCCACGCCGGTAAAAGGTTCATCCAGCAGGATCACCTGCCCGTCCTGCGCCAAGGCGCGGGCCAGGAACACCCGTTTGCGCTGGCCGCCGGACAGCTCGCCGATCTGGCGGTGGCGGAAGTCCTGCATATTGACCCGGCGCAGTGCCTCATCCACCGCTTCGTGATCCGCCGCCTTGGGGCGGCGCAGAAACCCCATATGGCCGTAGCGGCCCATCATCACCACATCCTCGACCAGCACCGGAAAGGCCCAGTCGACCTCCTCGGATTGCGGCACATAGGCAACCAGATTCTTGCGCAGTGCCTCCTTGACGGTCAGGCCGAGGATGCGGATTTCACCCTGTGCGGCCGGCACAAACCCCATGATCGCCTTGAACAGGGTCGATTTGCCCGCCCCGTTCACCCCGACCAGCGCCGCAACGGTGCCGCGGGGAATGGAAAAGCTGGCATTCCACAGCGCCGTGTGGCCATTGCGGTAGGTAACGGTGACATCTTTTGCGGCGATCCCGTCATCTGCGGGCGTGGCGCTGGTATTCATAATGTGGGTCTCACTGGCATCAAGCATGGGGCTGTCCTGCAGAGTTACACACAGAAAATGTGCTTTGTGAAATGAAACACCCCGCAGCATGAACTGCGGGGCGTAGGAATTTCCGTTGGAAGGCTCAGTTGGTGACCTCGGTCAGGCCGCGTGCCACGGTTTCGGATGTGACCCTGAGCAGGTCCAGATAGGTGGGCACTGGACCGTCCGCTTCGCTGAGCGAGTCCACATACAACTCACCGCCATAGGCGACGCCGGTTTCACGGGCCACCTGTTCGGCCGGGGCGGTGTTGACGGTGCTTTCGCAGAACACCACAGGGATATCATTGGCGCGCACCCCGTCGATCACTGCGCGCACCTGCTGCGGAGTGCCGACCTGATCGGCGTTCATCGGCCACAGGTACAGCTCTTTCATGCCGAAATCGCGGGCCAGGTAGCTAAAGGCGCCCTCGCAGGTCACCAGCCAGCGCTTATCTTCCGGGATTTCGGCAATGGCGCGGCGCAGAGGCTCGATTGTGGCGCGCAAGCGGTCTTTGTAGTCACCTGCATTTTTGACATAGACCGCGGCGTTCTCCGGATCATGTTCGGCAAAGGCTTCGACGATGTTGTCGATATAAATCAGCGCGTTATCCAACCCCATCCAGGCATGCGGGTTGGCCTTGCCCTCATATGAGCCCGCTGCAATCGGGATTGGGTCAATGCCATCGGTCAGGGTCACCGATGGCACGTCTTCCATATTCGACAGGAACTGTTCGAACCAAAGCTCCAGGTTCATCCCGTTCCACAGGATCAGGTCGGCATCGTGTGCCCGCACGATGTCACGCGGGGTCGGCTCATAACCGTGGATCTCGGCGCCCGGCTTGGTGACCGAAACAACCTCGGCGGCATCCCCTGCCACATTTGCCGCCATATCGGCCAGCACGGTAAAGGTTGTGACAACCTTCATCTTGTCTTCAGCCATGGCAGCGCTGGCAGCAACAGCCGCAAATGCGGCGGCGGAAACTGTCTTGAGCAGGTTCGCGAACATTTGTTTCTCCGTTTTGAAGATCTCTTTGATGCATCGTTATTGCAAATCATTCTCATTTGTCAATGAGATTGAGAATGATTTGCAATAACAGATCCGGATCGGGCCAGGCCACGGCATCACCACTTCCCTGCCAAATGGTTAACGGCAGTTAATGACGTCTTAATGTTGCCCGGATCGCAACCGGCATTTCGCCCCAATCACCGCCTAAACCTGAAGCTGCAGCCAGAACGGCGCGGGACTGAACCTGATCCTTCGACCTACTGAGCGAGCACATTCCCCATGACTTTACCTGGAAATCTTTCCAGCTGTTCCGATGCAATCCAGCTGCTGGTCACTGACACTTCTGTGGCTGACAGCCCGGTGCAGATTGTTCAGCTGCAATGCAGCGGATCTTTGCAGCAACCGCTCTGCGATGCGCTGGCCGACGGCTTGCGCCAGAAATTCCCAGGCGCCGCGGTTACCGCCGCAGACGGGCAGCAGTCCGGCCCGGACCTGACCTTTCGTTTCGTCGAACAGAACCAGTCGGCCGATTGGATCTCTGGCTGGTTGGCCTGGCGGCACAGCGACGGCCGCAGCGGCCAAGGCCCGGTCATCGAACAGTCGGTCATGGATGGACAGCTGAGCGGTGACACTCTTGCGGACTATGCCGGTCAATTGGTCCAGCACACTGAATTTTCTTTGTAATTTAACGATCTAGGATGGAACACGGACATGTGTGAGTATTGCGGTCAAGCCAATCACAGAATTCCCGAAAGCACCGATAGCGGCGGCACAGGCTCAGGCGGCCAGTCTGCCGGCAGCAAACCGACCTACACCGTCGATCAGGTGGCAGAGTATCTTTACAAGGGATATTGGCAGTCGACCGGCCGTACAGAGCGCTCCTTTGATGTGGAAACCGGCGGTCAGCTCACTGTTAACCTCAGCGGGTTGAATGGAACCGGCAAAGAAACCGCACGCAAGGCGCTGGAGAGCTGGACGGCGCTGAGCGGGATCGAGTTTGTCGAAACCACCGGCAGTGCCAAGATCACATTCGACGACAACCGGTCCGGCGCCTATGCCAGCTCCTCGGTCAGCAATGGCACCATTCTAAGCTCCAGCATCAACATCGACGATGCCTGGGCCCAATACGGCAATTACTACCTGCAAACCTACATCCATGAGATCGGCCACGCCCTGGGTCTGGGCCACACCGGCAGCTACAACGGCAGCGCCAGCTACGGTTCGGACGCGCATTTTGCCAACGACAGCTGGCAAATGTCGATCATGTCCTATTTCAGCCAGTCCGAGAACACCGCGGTGAATGCGTCCTTTGCCTATCTGGCAACCGCTCAGCTTGCTGATATCGCAGCGGTTCACCATCTCTATGGCACACCCGTGGACATCGAAACGGGCGACACCATTTACGGCGACGGGCAAACCACCGGCCGCTTCGGCATGGATTTGAACGGCAGCTTCGGCGTGGCTGTTGTAGATAACGGCGGCATCGACCTGATCGACCTCGGCTCGCGCAGCTACAATCAGACGCTGAACCTGAATGAGGAAACATTTTCCAGCCTCAACGGTAAGACCGGCAATTTCGCCATTGCCCGCGGCACCGTGATCGAAAACGCGATCACCGGCTCGGGTATCGACCATATCACAGGCAACGCAGCAGCCAACCAGCTGGAGAGCGGCGCCGGCAATGACCAGATTGAGGGCGGTGACGGAAACGATACCTTGATCGGTGGCGATGGTGCTGACCTGCTGACCGGCGGCAATGGTGCGGACCGGTTCGTATATACAAGCCTCAGCGAAGCCGGCGATTCCATTGCTGACTTTGATCTGGCAGCAGGCGACAGAATCAACATCGCGCAGCTGCTGCAAGCAATCGGCTATGAAGGGGATGATCCGGCAGGCGACGGCGTTGCAACGCTGCAGGCCGGCAGCGGCGGATCCTGGCTGAAGATTTCACACGGCGGCAACAATGCCCTTTTGGTGTTTCTTGTCGGCGTGAACGAGGACGCCAGCCTGGCTGAGATCATCAACATCTCCGGCACCCCGGGGCCGGCACCGGACCCGACACCCGATCCTGAACCCACACCGGATCCTGATCCAACGCCCGATCCTGACCCGACACCTGATCCTGATCCGACACCTGATCCGGATCCAACTCCCGACCCGGACCCGACACCCGACCCGGACCCGACCCCAGGGACCATTGATAACGTGTATGTCTTCGATGACACCTTCCTGACGCAATGGACCGTTCAGATCGGCACCGTCACTGACACAAATGGCGGCATTGATACCCTGGATCTTAGTGCCGTCACGCGGGGTTCCACGATCGACCTGGAAAGCGGGGCATCCGGTAAAATCGGCTCCAAAAGCCTGACAATCAGTGAAGGCACCGAGATTGAGAACGCCATTCTGGGCAGCGGCAATGACAAGGCCTATGGCAACGACCTTGCCAATCTGATCGAAGGCCGCGGCGGCAACGATTTTCTGGACGGGCGCGGCGGCAATGACACGCTGGACGGCGGCATCGGCAACAATAAAATCTATGGCGGCCTGGGCGATGACAGCCTGACGGCCGAGGACGGTAACGACAAAATCTATGGCGGCGACGGGGACGACGCGATCCACGGCGGCAGCGGAAGAAACTTCCTAACCGGTGAAGAGGGTGACGACACCTTGACAGCCGGCTCTGGCGCTGACCGGATTTATGGCGGCCTGGGCAATGACAATTTGGACGGCGGCGATGGCAGGAACCGGATTGAAGGCGGCGAAGGGGACGACGCCATAACCGGCGGCATTGACAAAGACAAGCTGTCAGGCGGCGATGGCAACGATACGATGTCTGCCGGCGATGGTGACAACAAGCTGGATGGCGGCGAGGGCGATGACAGCATGTCCGGCGGCAGCGGCAAAGATAAAATGTCAGGCGGCGAAGGCGACGACACGATGTCTGCCGGCGATGGCGGCAACAAACTGGATGGCGGCAGCGGTGATGATGTCCTCACCTCGGGCAGCGGCAAAGACAGGCTTATAGGCGGCGAAGGCGATGACACGCTGTACGCCGGCGACGGCGAAAACAAACTGGACGGCGGTGACGGCGATGACAGCTTGTCCGGCGGCAGCGAACAGGACAACATTAAAGGCGGTGAAGGGGACGACACGATATACGCCGGTGATGGCGACAACAGGCTGTTTGGCGGTGACGGGAACGACCAGATCACCAGTGGCGCAGGTTCCGACAAACTGAAGGGCGGCTTGGGGGATGACACGCTTTCGGCTGGCGACGGCAATAACAAGGTTGATGGCGGCGATGGCAATGACATGCTCAGCAGCGGCAGCGGCATCGACCAGCTGAAAGGCGGCAATGGCGATGACACGCTGTCGGGCGGTGCCGGAGATGACAAGCTGGATGGCGGGTCCGGCATGGACCGGCTTGAAGGCGGCACCGGGGCGGACCTCCTCAAAGGCGGTAAGGATGCCGATGTGTTTGTCTTCACCTCCGCTGAGGACGCAGGAGATACCATCAGTGATTTCAAGCTGAGCGATGGGGACTTGCTCGACATCGACGGGCTGCTTCTGGATCTGGGCACCAATCTTGACGATGCCCTGTCCAGCGGCAGCCTGAGCCTTAGCGACAGCCGTGCAGTTTGGCTGGAGTATGATGCTGATGGTGCGGGCGGCGAAGACGCGTTTCAGATCACCTATCTGAGAGGGGTCAGATCAAATGCCGAGCTGACCGAAGACTGGTTCATCTAAGACCCGCATGAAAACAGACGCCCGGTCTCCGGCAAGGGGGCCGGGTGTTTGTTTTTCCCGTCACAGCCTGCTGAAGGCTGCGGTCAGGATTTCGGCTGCGGAAACCGGGCCACGCCGCGCGCGCCATCCGGGGTGATCGACATCAGCGACAGCGTGTGATCCATGTTTTTCATCCGGTGCCGCAGCATCATCCGGGTCAGCCGGTTCAGTTCGCTTGCGTAGTCCGGCTGCCCGGCCACATTCTCCAGCTCCCCCTGCCCTTCGCTGTCAAACAGCATCGGCGGCAGATCAGCGGCAAACTCAACCAGCGTGAACCGTTCGTCCCGCAAGATGCCCAGGCAGCTCTCGCTTGGCGATGTGCCCAGAGACTGCTGCCATAGCGTCGGCGTCAGCGGCTCCGAGAAATCCAGTTCCGAGAAGGAATACTGCCGCCAGTCCTGCGGATGCTCTCCCTGCAACAGCGGCAGCAGCGACCGCCCGTCCATCGCATTCGGGATCTCCTGACCGGCCCATTCCAAAACAGTCGGCGTCACGTCAATCGACTCGGTGATCTGGCTGAGGCAGGCTCCGGCATTCGCCTCATTGCCCGGCATCCGGATGATCAGCGGCGTGTGATAGGCGGCGTCATAGACCGTCATTTTTCCCCAGGAATGCCGGTCGCCCAGCATCTCGCCATGGTCGGCGGTGATCACCACCATCGTGTTGTCGTACTGGCCCGTGTCTTTAAGAAACTCGATTACACGGCCGACATGATGGTCCACCTCGCTCGCAAGCCCCAGATAAACCGCGCGCAGGGTACGGATGTTATCATCTGTCGGCTCAAGATCCGGGAACCCTTCAACGAACCCTGCGATCGTGCTCTTGCGCAGTACCGGATCAAAGAACGGATGCTGTTCGCACTCCGCATCCGGTGCCGCCAGCCGCTCGGGCAGCGGCAGCGAGGCAGGATCGTACATGGTGTTATAGGGGGCTGGCGCCACCAGCGGCGGGTGCGGGCGGATATAGGTCAGATGCGCGAACCAGCTTTCCTTGTGGTAGGCCGTCATTTTGCCAAGGAAGGAATTGGTCAGAAACGCGGTGTCACTGTCTTCAGCGGCATAGAGCGCGGGATCGTTCAGCCTGGGCGCGCCGCCACTTGGCGACACCGGCTTGTATACATCCCAATAGTTTTCGAACGCATAACCCTGGTTCATCAGATGCGATTGCCAAGGATAGGACATTTCCATCCGCATCTCGGTCATCTCGTGAAACCCGTTCATCGGGAATTCATAGGTTCTGAGCGCCGGATCATTGGCATCAAATGCCCGCGGGTCCTGCGACGTATCAGTATAGCCGAACAGCATCGGCATATAGCCTGCCTTGCGCATTTCTGTCGCAATGTTCGGCGTGTCATGACGCAGCGGCGTGCCATTTCGAACCGAGCGATGGTTCATTGCGTATTGTCCGGTCAGGATTGAGGCCCGCGACGGCCCGCAAGGGTTGGTGACCGAGAAATGCCGTTTGAAGGACACCGCATCCTTCATGAAGGCACGGATGTTCGGCAGCTCCACATGTTCCGCCAAAGCGCCGAACACACAATCCGCACGCAGCTGGTCGATGATGATGAACAGCACGTTCCGGTTTGCGGGACGTGTCTCGGGGCGGTTTGCAGGCATCCAGGCATCCTTGCAGGCACAAGACAGTTTTCGACTGGCAATCTGTCGCGATCTGCACAGGGATTTCAAGCACCGTTTACACCGCTCTGCAGGATGCAATCTGAAAAATTGTCAGCTGACAAATCCCGGACAATTGTATCTATCAGGCGGCCAGACCCCGTGTGAACAGCCTGCCGAATTGCGGTTGCGGCTCCGTAACACCTGCAAGACGCAGCATGTGCCAGGCCAGCGCCTGGTTGCTGGAAATCACCGGCACCCCGGTTTGCGCCTCAATCTCTGGAATGATCTGCAGGCAGCGCAGGTTGGTACAGGAAATCACAATGGCATCGCAGTCTTCTGCCTTGGCAACCTGCTGCGCCGCATCCGCAATGGCCGCCTCGGTGATCCGTGCCACCACCCGGTCGTCCATTTCCTCAAACGAGCCGAACCCGGCAATTGCAAACCCCGCCTGTTCCAGATTGGCCCGCATCTGCGCGGACACCTCTGGCAGATAAGGCGTGACAAACCCCAGCCGGGAGGCGCCCAGCGCCTTGCCCGCTGCAATGATCGCCGCCAGCGGGTCGGTCACCTTGGCCTTGGGCAAGACCGTCTGCACCGCCTCGGCGACCTTGGCCGAACCGATCACGGTTGACGCCGAGGTGCAGCCGTAACCGATCACATCAAAGTCGAGGGAAGACGGGAACAGCCGCGCCGAGGCCGGCAGATCCGCCTGCATCTGCGCCAGCGTCTCGGGCCGGACCTCGGGCACCATCGGGATACGGCTGTGATAAAGCGCCACGCCGTCCCGCGCCATCATCCGGGCGAATTCCGGCTCCAGCGTCTCATCGGTTTCCAGCACGATCACGCCCAGGGTCGCGCGGGTGCCGATGCCGGCGTCCGTGTCATAAGGGAGCTTCATCGCGGGTCCTCCTTCAGATCACCGGCAGTTCAGGCGCGGCGCGGGTTGTCAGCAATTCGGCACCACCAGCGCGCACCACAATGTTTTCCTCATGCACCATGATCTTGCCGTCACCGTACCCCAGCGAAGGCTCCAGCGTCAGCACCATGTTCTCTTCAATCACCGTGCCGTCAAATGCCGCATGCGAAGGCCATTCGGTCAGCTGCATTCCCAGCCCGTGGCCCAAGCGGCCCACGTCACCGCCCTGATCGTCCAGCTCAGCAATCACGCCCTGCATTGCCAGGAACAGATCGCGGCAGGTCGCCCCCGGTTTGGCGGCTGCAATCCCGGCCTCCGTCGCGCGCCACAGCACGTCATAGGCCCGTTGCGACAGGTCGTCGGCGCGGCCGATGGCAAAGTTGCGGTCGAAGTCGCAGAAATACCCGTCCCAAGTGGAGCCGGTATCGAGCATCACTATGTCGCCGGCCTGCAACGGCCGGCCCGTCGGCGGTGAAATCACGTCGCTATAGCCGCCCTGATCGGCGCCGCCGACCAGATAGGGCACATCGTCTGCGCCTTGCGCCAGTGCCTCGCGGCGGAAGGCGCGGAACAGGTCCTCGAACGGTTGGCCCTCATGGGCGATTTGCGGCACCTGCGCAAAGCTGCGCGAGCCGATGGCGCAGATATGCGACAGCTTTTCGATCTCGGCGGCGGATTTCACCATCCGCAGACTGCGCACCAGCGGCGTTGCATCCGCGATTTTCAGTCCCGGCAGGCCAGACACCAGCCGTTCATAATCACCCAGCGGCATCCGCAGCGCGGTTTCATGCCCTTTCATCACTCCGAGTGACCCGCCGCGGCCGGCAATCGGCGACAGCAGCTCTGTCAGCAGGCTGATGCCATCGTCCTCGGGCGCAGGGGCGCTCCAGGTGCGGATATCCTCGATCCAGGTGCGGCGCATCAGGTCGGCGCCGATTTCCGGGATAATCGCAATAGGTTTGCCCGCAGGCGGCACAAACAGGAACCAGGGCCGCGTCGGGCTTTGCCAGAACAGGGTGTGAAAACCGCTGAAATAGCGCACCTCGGGTTCGGTCAGCAGCAGCAGCCCATCTAGCCCCTGCTGTGCCATCAGCGCCTGCGCCTTTTGGGTCCGGGCCGCAAACTCCGCGTCCGGGAACCCGCGCATGGGCGCCTTAGACATTGTTTTGCCCTGCCATGATCGCGGCATAGATCGCCGGGTCGGTGACACCTTCGGAGCCGATCAGCAGCACGCGGGCCTTGGGTCCCAGCCCTAGCTGTTCGGCAAGATCCGGCGCCTGGCAGGCGGCAATCAGGGCTGCAAGGCCCGCAACTGCGCTTTCACCCGCTTCAACCACCGGATCGCCAGTTTCCGCATTGGCCAGCAGACGCACCGCAGGCGCCACAATGCTGTCCGGGATGGTCAGGAAGTCCGAGGCTTCCTCGGCCAGGATTTCCCAGGCCATTCCCGACGGCTCGCCGCAGGAGAGGCCGGCCATGATGGTTTCTTCCTGAATTGCGAAATTGGTCGCCTTGCCATTGCGGGCGCTGTCGAACAGGCAGGCGGCCAGTTCCGGCTCAACGATCACAACCCGCGGTGACTCGGCGCCGTAATACTGCCGCAGCGCCGCCGCGACCGAGGCCGCCAGCCCGCCGACACCGCCCTGCAGGAACACATGGGTCGGTGCTTGCTCCAGCGTTTCGCAAACCTCGCGGGTCATCACGCAATAGCCAGCCATCACATCGCGCGGCGGCTCGGTGTAGCCTTCCCAGGAGGTATCCGAGACCACAAACCAGCCGTTTTCCTCGGCCTCTTTCTTGGCCAGCAGCACGGATTCGTCATAATCGCCGGTGATACGGATCACCTCGGCGCCAAGTTCGCGCATGGCGACAGCGCGGCCTTCGCTGACCTCGGCATGGATGTAGATCCGGCAGGGTGCGCCGAACCGCTGGCAGCCCCAGGCCAGCGAGCGGCCATGGTTGCCATCAGTGGCCGAGACCAGAGTGATCCCGGCGCAGGCATGTTTATGGGCGCCCTTGCGGATCTCCTCCAGGCTGACGTCCTGGCCCGATTGGCGGCTCAGCTCGCGCTGCAGCACCCGCAGCGCCGCATAAGACCCGCCCAGCGCCTTAAAACTGCCCAAGCCGAACCGCGGCCCTTCGTGTTTGTAGTCGATCCTGTCAACGCCGATTTTACCCGCCAGCCCTGCCAGCGAGACCAGCGGCGTCGCTTCATAGCCATCCCAAGCGGTGATTTCTGCGCAGGCATTGCCAAAGTCCTGCTCGGACAGAACGGTATAAGCGGCATCGCCGGATTTCGGGCTGCCTGCCGTGTGGCGCATGGCAACTGTAAAGTGTTCAAACATGTTCAGTCCTTTCCCGCTGGCAGCCGGTCACGCACCAGCTGTACCCAGAATTCTGCGCCAATGGGCAGCAGAGCATCATTGAAATCGTAATCCGCCGCATGCAGCGGCTGGCCGTTTGGCCCGTTCTCGCCATTGCCCATCAGCAGAAAGCAGCCCGGAACAGCGGCGGCGAAATGGGCGAAATCTTCGGAAAAGCTCATCGGCGGGCGGTTGCGGATTACTTCGCAACCCGCAGCTTCGCCCGCACGGCAGGCGGCCTCAGCCGGGCCTTCCGCATTGATGGTTTCGACAAATTCGGTATTGAAAGTCATCTCAACCTCCACCGCATGGGTGGCCGCAACACCGGCTGTTATCTGGCGCATGAAACGTTCAACCGCCTCGCGGTCCGCAGGCACCCGTGCGCGGACATCGCCCTTAAGCACCGCTTGGCCCGGCAGCACATTGCGCTGGCCGTTTGTCAGAAACTCCGTGACCGACACCACAGCACCAGCCCCCGGCGCCAGCTTGCGCGAAACGATGGTTTGCAGCGCCAGCACCATTTCCGCCCCGACAGTGATGGCATCCACGCCCGCCTGCGGCATTGAGGCATGGCCGCCCTGCCCCTTGATCGAGATTTCAAACAGGCTTTCGCTGCCGCAGATCTGCCCTGGGCGGGTCGAAACCTGCCCCGCCGGCGCGCCGGGCAAGTTGTGAATGGCATAGACTTCTTCGATCGGGAACCGCTCCAGCAGCCCCTCGGCAATCATCGCCTGGGCGCCCAGCCCGTGTTCTTCGTTGGGTTGAAAGATGAACACAACAGTGCCGTCGAAACTCTGCTCCTGCACCAGCCGTTCCGCGGCACCCAGCAGCATGGACATATGGCCGTCATGGCCGCAGGCATGCATCTTGCCGGGTGTTTCAGAAACATAACCGTGGGTGGAGGTTTCAGTGATCGGCAGCGCGTCCATATCGGCCCGCAGCCCAATGGCCCGGTTGCCGGTGCCCGCCCGCAGCAGGCCGACAACGCCAGCGCCTTCATGCACCTCCAGCCCGAGGCCGCGCAGATGATCGGCGACCTTGGCCCTGGTCCGGTCTTCCTGAAAGCCAAGTTCCGGGTGCCGGTGGAAATCCCGGCGCAGCGCGGTCAGGCGGTCCTGAAAGCTGTTCATATGCGTTCCCCAAGCTGATTGCAGAGACCTTATTCTGCGAAACATGACTTGGCGCGTATATTTCTGGTGACGCAGTGACGAAATTTATTGCCGCGAGCGGGTTGCGGGCGGAAATTCGTACCTGTCAGAATGGCTGCAGTTTGGACCGCATTCCGGGAACTTAAGCCTAGATTTCCTCGCCCTTTTCCAGCAGCTCCTCGATCAGCTGCCGCTGGATGCCCGGGCTGTCGCCGCCGCCGAACTGCAGCGCCCCGCCGGTGTAAAGCGTGCCATAGGTGCGGGCGATATTGACGGTCTGGCCAAGCGAGGAGATCAGCTGGTCTTTCTCCAAAGGTGACAGCGGGTGGATGAACACCGCCCAAAGCCGCCCCTTGGCCACGGCATAGCGTGCATCCAGGGCCGTGTCGAAATTGGCCTGCATCATCCGCATCATATCTTCCGCTGTCAGCCCCTCGGCCGGGCGCAGCGGCACCATCGCCCGCATCCGGTCCGCCGTCCGGTCGGTCACCACCAGCATCGGTACGCCTGAAATAGTCAGCTGAAACCCGGTGCCCGCGGGCTGCGCGTTTTCGTCCAATGCAAAGAGTATCCGCCCCAGCCGTTCATAGGTCATCGGCGTTTCCGGGGCTTGGAGGGGGTCGGGCGTGTCCTGCGCCAAGGCAGGCACCGCAAGAACACACGCTGTCACAATCGTCCGCAACCAGGCCATAACGGCACCTCCTCATTGACACATGCACACAGGCTACTGCGCCGCGACGCGAGGCTCCATGCACAGATGAGTGAGGCTCTGTGACTAAGCTCAAACGAAGATCGGGACGATCTGCAATGTCAGACGAACGAACGGGAATTAAACGTCCAGGATTTCGGACCTAAGTTCAACTCATCGGGCTGCACAGCCTGAACTGAACAGAACAACCCGCAACTGAACCTGATGAGGACACCCATGAAAATTCTTCTGACAACCGCCCTGATTTCGCTCTCTGCCGCGCTGGCTGCCCCGGCCTTTGCCGCTGATGAACTCAATGTCTCCAACGGTATCTCGGCCGGCGGCGCACCGCTGGCTGCGCATGGCGTGGATCTTGTGTCGCTGCTGGACAGCCGCAACCCGGTGGAAGGCGTGGCAAACTACTCTGCCACTGTGGACGGCGCCTCTTATTACTTCACATCCGAGGAGAACAAGACCGCGTTCGAGGCCGATCCGGCGAAATACCTGCCGCAGCACGGCGGCTTTTGTTCCTATGGCGTGTCTGTGGGCAAGAAATTCGACGGCGACCCGGACCAGTATCTGGTGCATGACGGCAAGCTGTTCCTGTTCCTGAACGCCGCCACCCGCGCCGCCTTCCTGGAAGACGTGCCCGGCACCGCCAAAACCGCAGACACCCAGTGGGGCCAGATCAAGCACACCGCCGTCAGCGAGCTCTGATCGCGCACCACCCTGCGTCCCGGAGGGCCAGGCGGTTCCGCTCCGTCCCGCCTGCCCTTGCACCCGCGGCTGTTGCGTCAGCTGCGGGTGTTTTTGGTTGTTTGATGTTTACGCCAGTGTTTCGCCGGCCTCGCGGCGGGCTTCGATCACTGTGATCGCCTTGGCCAGGGCTTCTTCGATGCTCAGATCGCTGGTGTCGATCAGAATTGCATCAGCCGCCGGCCGCAATGGCGCCTCGGCACGGTTCATGTCGCGCTCGTCGCGGGCCTTCACATCACCCAGCACCTCATCCAGCGTGGTTACCTTGCCCGCAGCAGCGAGTTCCAGGAACCGGCGCCGCGCGCGGACTTCGGCGCTGGCGGTGACAAAAAATTTTACCTGCGCATAGGGGCAGATCACGGTGCCGATGTCGCGCCCGTCCAGCACCGCGCCCCCGGCCCGGCGGGCAAAGGCGCGCTGGAAATCAATCAATGCGGCGCGCACTTCGGCAATCACCGCCACTTTGGAGGCCGCCTGTGCCACCTCCCGCCCGCGCAGGTCGTCGCGCGCCAGGTCTTCCGGTGTCAGGTTCTGCGCGGCCTCTACTGGCGCCACACCATCCAGCATCTTCGCCCCGACCGCACGGTACAAGAGGCCGGTATCCAGGTGGCTAAAGCCGTAATGGGCCGCCAGCGCCTTGGACAGCGTCCCCTTGCCAGCCGCCGCGGGGCCGTCAACGGCTATCGTGTAACTTTCGCTCATGTGCGCTCCAGCTTGGCGCCGAGGTCCCCCATCAGGCTCTCGAAGATCGGGAAGGATGTTGCAATCGGGCCGCCGTCATCGACGGAGACCGCGTTCTGCGCGCCCATGCCCATCACCATGAAGGACATGGCGATGCGGTGATCCAGGACGCTTTCGCAGGTGCCGCCGCCGGGCACGCCATTGATGCCCAGACCGGTGACTTCCCACCAGTCTTCGCCTTCCTCAACCGTCACGCCGTTGACGCGCAGGCCCTTGGCCATGGCGTCGATGCGGTCGCTTTCCTTGACGCGCAGCTCCTTGACGCCCGCCATCATGGTCTTGCCTTCCGCAAAGGAAGCCACCACCGACAGCACCGGGTATTCGTCGATCATCGAGGCGGCGCGTTCCGGAGGAACCTCAATGCCCTTCATATCGGGCGAGTACTTGGCCCGCAGATCGGCAACCGGCTCGCCGCCCTCTTCGCGCATGTTCTCAAACGTCAGATCTGCGCCCATGTCCTGCAGAGTATAGTAGAGGCCTGCACGGGTCGGGTTCAGGCCGATGTTCGGCACCAGCACGTCGGAACCGGGGGTGATCAGCGCGGCACAGACCGGGAAGGCGGCGGAGGACGGATCGCGCGGCACCGCGATCACCTGCGGGTTCAGCTCCGGACGGCCGGTCAGGGTGATAACGCGGCCCTCTTCGGTTTCCTCGGTGGTGATCTCGGCGCCGAAACCGGCCAGCATCCGCTCGGTATGGTCGCGGGTGGCTTCCTTTTCGATCACCACGGTTTTGCCCGGTGCGTTGAGGCCTGCGAACAGCACCGCGGACTTCACCTGCGCGGACGGCACCGGAACCTTGTAACGCACCGGCACCGGATCAGCCGCACCCACGATAGTCATTGGCAGCCGCCCGCCGGAGCGGCCTACGGATTGCGTGCCGAACAGCGCCAGCGGGTCGGTGACACGTGCCATCGGGCGCTTGTTCAGCGAGGCATCGCCGGTAAAGGTCGCAGTAATCGGAGAGGTGGCCATCACCCCCATGATCAGCCGCACCCCGGTGCCCGAGTTGCCGCAGTCGATCACATTGCCCGGCTCAGCAAAACCGCCGACGCCAACGCCGAACACCGACCAGCTGCCGCCGCCGTGGTTCACCACCTCGGCGCCAAAGGCCTGCATTGCTTTGGCTGTGTCCAGAACGTCCTCGCCCTCCAGCAGGCCGGAAATCCTGGTCTCCCCCACCGACAGCGCGCCCAGGATTAGCGAGCGGTGCGAAATCGACTTGTCCCCGGGCACATCTGCCACGCCTTTCAGCGGATCGGCACGGTGGGAGGTCATCGGGATGGGCGTGCCGTGTCCGGACATGGGGCTTCCTTCGTCTGTCGGTGCTTACTTACGTTGGCGCTATCGGTAACGGATTGGCGCTGGACGGTCCAGAGCCTTTGCCCGCAGCCCGCCCGCACCCTCAGCCAAGGCGGCGGAAGGTCAGGTAATGCGGCGTGCGGCCCTCGCGCAGGGCTTTCTGCTCATAGCGGGTGGAAATCCAGTCATCCCAGGACTGGCGCCAATCTTCGGGACCTTCGGCCAGCCACTCGAAACCGGCCTTCGGCACCTCCTCCAGGGTCTGGCGCACATAGTCGGGAATGTCAGTCGCCACCCGGAAGATCGCGCCCGGCTTCAGGCAGCGGGCCAGCGGCTCAAGATGCTCTTGCGTCACAAAGCGGCGGCGGTGGTGGCGGGCCTTGGGCCAGGGATCGGGATACAGCAGAAAGGCACGCGAAATGGAACCCTCGGGCAGCACATCCATCAGATCGCGCGCGTCACCGGGATGCACCGCGATGTTCTCAGCGCCCGCTTTGCGGATCTTGCCCAGCAGCATGGCGACGCCGTTGATAAACGGTTCGGCCCCGATGATGCCAACATCCGGGTTGCTTGCGGCCTGATGCACCAGATGCTCACCGCCGCCAAAGCCGATCTCAAGCCAGACATCTTTGCCGCCGAACAGCGCGTTCACGTCCAGCGGGGTGCGGTCCGGGTTCACATCCCAATCGACCGCACCGGGGCTGAGGCTGGCCAGATCTTCGTCAAGATAGCGCTTCTGGCTGTCTTTCAGAGTCTTGCCTTTGAAGCGGCCATAGAAGTTGCGCCAAGGCGCGCCGCTGGCATGTTTATCGGCCGCATTGGCAACAGCGGTCCGGGCATTCTTGGTCTTGTCGTCGCGGGGCTTCTGGTCGCCGGACATGCGTCTAGGCTCCTGTTCAGGGCGTCTTTTGAAAGGCTGGACGCTCCTCTGCCGCATGCGGGCCTCTTGGTCAAGCCTGTGTCAAACCGGCTAGCGGGTTTGCCCCTGCCGGATCTCGCGCAGAACGCCCGCTGCAATCAGCCGCAAGCGGCTGGGATACCATTCGCCATCCGGGTCCGTGCGCAGCGTCTCAATCGCAAAGCCGGGATCGACGCCGCGCGCCACCATATAACTGAGATGGTCGTGGATTTCGCGCTGCGTATCCACATAGATCCAGGATCCGAACTCAAAAGGCGTCGCCCAGCGCTGTGCCTTCCGCTCGCTCCGATAGTATTTATGCACCGCTGCCGCCGGCCAATTGCGCTGGTGAAAGCCGATCTTGGACCCGATTGTCATCCGTCGCCGGCTGCCGGCCAGAAAGACATCGACACAGGCGCTGATACAAGCCCCGTCAACCGATGTGTCCAGCCCGTGTTCCAGCACCAGCCCGGCCATCTCTTCCCCGGCATAGACACTGCCGCCAATGCTGTTGAGCTGCAGTTCGGAGATTTCCGGGTTCTTCTTCAGAATTTCCTGCAGGCGCCCGATGTCTTGGTCGGTGATTTCCGCCGGCTCGTCTTCCGTTTTCCGTTCGGTGTCATAAACCAGCGTTCCGCCTTGCAGGCTGAATTTTTGCGGCAATGTATCCTTGGCGGACGCAGATGACGCCAGTGCCAGAAAGGAAAGAACAGTTATCACGCGCAGCATCGCAGTCCCGGCAGCTGGAAACATTCTTCTTTGCACTATGGTGCAGCGGACCGGTGTCTTCCAGCCTCAAAACGTCAGCTCTTCTGCCTCAGTATTTCGCGCGCGAAACACCCGGTCAGCATTGCTGACCGGCCCGCCGCGCCGCAGCGCGGCGCCCGGCCCAACGGGAGAGGCGCATTCCCAGAATGCGCCGAAACGGGCGGGAGCATCACCCAAACAAAAAAGAGCGGCCCCTGCGGCCCGCTCTCTTGTTTCAATCAGCCCTGTGTCAGACTGCTTTCTTCAGCGCCCCGGCCAGATCGGTGCGCTCCCAGCTGAAACCGCCATCGGCTTCCGGATCGCGGCCGAAATGGCCATAGGCAGCGGTGCGCTGATAAATCGGCTTGTTCAGGCCCAGATGCGAACGGATGCCGCGCGGGGTCAGATCCATCACCTGGTCGATCGCCTTTTCAATCGCCGCTGCGTCCACTTCACCGGTGCCATGCGTGTCTGCATAGATCGACAACGGCTTGGACACGCCAATGGCATAAGACAGCTGAATGGTGCATTTCTCCGCGATGCCCGCAGCCACGACGTTTTTGGCCAGATAGCGCGCTGCATAGGCTGCCGAGCGGTCCACCTTGGTCGGGTCCTTGCCGGAAAACGCACCACCGCCATGCGGGGCCGCACCGCCATAGGTGTCCACGATGATTTTACGGCCGGTCAGGCCGGCATCGCCATCCGGGCCGCCGATCACAAACTTGCCGGTCGGGTTCACATGCCATTCAGTGGCGCTGGTCAGCCAGCCTTCGGGCAGGGTTTCACGGATGTAGGGTTCCACCAATGCACGGATGTCAGCCGAGGTCAGGCTTTCGTCCAGGTGCTGGGTCGACAGCACCAGCGAGCTGACGCCCACCGGCTTGCCGCCCTCGTAGACCACCGACAGCTGCGATTTCGCATCCGGACCCAGCGCAGGCTCGGTGCCGTTTTTGCGCACTTCCGCCAAGCGGCGCAGGATCGCGTGGGAATACTGGATCGGCGCAGGCATCAGCGCATCGGTTTCATTGGTGGCAAAACCGAACATAATGCCCTGGTCGCCGGCGCCTTCGTCCTTGTCGCCGGACGCATCCACGCCTTGGGCGATATGGGCGGACTGTTCGTGCAGCAGGTTGGTCACTTCCACGGTTTCGTGGTGGAATTTGTCCTGCTCGTAGCCGATGTCCTTGATGCAGGCACGGGTGATCTCGTCGATCTTGCCCATGTAGTCGTGCAGCTTGTCCTGATCGGACAGGCCGACTTCGCCCCCGATGACAACACGGTTGGTGGTGGCGAAAGTTTCAGCTGCCACGCGTGCTTCGGGTTCTTCCGCCAGGAAGGCATCCAGCACCGCATCTGAAATGCGGTCGCAGACCTTGTCCGGGTGGCCTTCGGAGACAGATTCCGAAGTGAAAGTGTAGTTCATACGGGTCATGAAAAGTGCTCCACTGGTTCCATCCTTGCCACGCCAGGAAGCCGTTGTGGCAGGTATCAAGCCGCAGTACGCGGCCCATCCGCGCGGGTCAATCTATATTCCAATAGAGTTAAGCAGCTATGACCGCGGCACAAGGGCGCGGGAGCGCAAAAAAACCGCAGCCGCAGCCAACAGGCACAGTAGGAACACCGGCCAATCCCCGATGCGGCTGTAGAGCGTCGGCGGCAGCGGCGCAGGCAAGGCCGCATCGATATAACCCGCGTCACCCAGCGGCAGGCTGTTCAGCAGGGTTCCGTCCGCACCGATCATTGCAGACACCCCGGTATTTGCAGCCCGGATCATTGGCAGGCCTTGCTCGATGGCCCGCATCCTGGCCTGCACCAGATGCTGAAAGGGGCCGGACCGGGTGCCGAACCAGGCGTCATTGGTGACCTGCACCAGCATGTCGGGGCGGGTCTCTGCGGCATTCACATCCTGTGGAAAAACAGCCTCGTAGCAGATCAGCGGCAAGGCACGGCCAATAGGCAGATCCATGACCTGCGGCCCGGGCCCGGCGGCATAACCCGCACCAGCCCGCGACGCAAAACCATAGATCCCGAACCGCGCCATGACGTCGCCAAACGGCACATATTCCCCGAACGGCACCAGATGCGCCTTGTCATAGGCGGCAGCGGGCTGACCGTCCATGTCCAGCAGCACCGCAGAATTGTAAAAAGCGCCCGCCTGCTCCCGTTGGATGCCCAGAAGCACCGGCACCCCGCCGGCGTTTTCGGAAATGACCCGCAGGGTGTCATCCGCATAATTCAGCAGCTGCGGCACCGCGGTTTCCGGCCAGACAATCAGATCCGGACGCGGCGCTTCGGCAGAAAAAGCAACAGCGCGACGAACAAATTCCCAGCGGTAATCCGGGTGCCACTTCAAATCCTGCGGTGCGTTGGGCTGAACGATTCGCACGGTCTTGCCTGTTGGATTTGCCTGCGGCGGGGCGGGAACGGTAAAGGCAGCGGCTGCTGCCAGCCCCAATGGCGCCAAGGCTGCCGCCGGGGCCCGCCGCAGCAAGGCCAGCGGCAGGAAGGCCGCAAGCGTCAGCAGCGCCAGCCCTTGCGGGCCGATCCAGGGCAGCAGGTTTGCAGCAGGCGTATCAATCCAGAATTGTCCGAAAGCCGCCCAGGGAAAACCGGTCAGCAGATAAGCGCGGCCAAATTCCGCCAGGGACCAGGCAGCAACCAGCATCGGGATCCGCCAGACGCCGGCGCTGAACCGGGCGGCCAGTCCAAAGGCAGCGCCCCAAAACAAGGCAAGCCCGGCCGCCAGAAACAGCAGCGCAAAAGGGGCCATCCAGGCATGGCGTTCGGGATCAATCTGAAAGGGTTCAAGAATCCAGGACAGGCCAAAGGCAAAATACCCCAGCCCGAACAGCCAGCCGGCCAGCATCGCCGCGCGCGCCGTGGCGGCCTGCAGAACCAGCCAGCCTGCGGCGCCCAAGGCAAGCGGCAGTCCGAACCAAAAGCTCCAGGGGGCAAGTGCCAGAGACGCCAGCGCGCCGCCGCCAAAGGCCAGACCGGCACGGGCCGGACTGAACCGCCGCACGGCCTGCCGCAGCCCGGTTGCCATCATGCAGCGGCGTCTGGCAGCCGAACCCGCAACCGCTTGATCCGGCGGGGGTCGGCGTCCATCACTTCAAATTCGGTGCCTTCGGGGTGTTCGATCACCTCGCCGCGGGCTGGCACCCGGCCCGAGAGCATGAAGACCAGCCCGCCCAGGGTCTCGATCTCTTCCTCGTCCACGTCGTCGTGGCTGGTCAGAGACTGGCCGATCTCAGTCTCGAATTCCGGCAGCGGGGTCCGGGCAAGCGCAATGTAGCATCCGGGCTTTTCCTCGAACCAGGTCTGCAGCTCATCGGCGTCGTGCTCGTCCTCGATCTCGCCGACCACCTGCTCGATCAGATCCTCGATGGTGACAAGCCCGTCCACACCGCCGTATTCGTCGATCACCAGCGCCATATGGCGGCGCTCGGCCTGCATTTTGGTCAGAAGTACCCCGATCGGCATCGACGGCGGCACAAACAGCAGCGGACGCAGCATTTGGGACAGCTCAAAGTCCGAGGTGCCGCCGTTGAAGCCGTGGGTCAGCGAGAAATCCTTGAGGTGAACAAAGCCCAGCGGCGTGTCCAGCGTGCCCTCATACACCGGGATCCGGGTAAAGCCGCTTTCGCGGAAAATGCCGACAAGGTCTTCCTTGGCGATGGAGACCGGCACAGCGGCGATTTCTGCAGATGGAATCGCAACGTCCTCAACCCGCAGCCGGCGCAGGTTCATCATGCCACGCGGTTCCGTCCCGGCAACGGGCTGTTCGCGGCCACTGTCTTCTTCGGACTGCGGCTCTGCACTGAAGGCCCCGAAGAGCCGTGCCCAGAAACCGGTTTTCCCAGAGGCCGGCGCATCCGCTGCCGTGCCATTGATGTTCTGCAGCGCGCCCTGCGCCGCGTTAGAACTGCCTTCTATGTCGCCCATCGATCCTATCCAAAGGCCCCGCTTAAGGGGCGTCCTCACTCATATATGGGTTCGCGATACCCATTTTGCCAAGTAGCAGCACCTCAATCCCTTCCATCAATGCGGCATCCCGGTCACGAATGTGATCATAACCTAAAAGATGCAACATTCCGTGAACAATCAAATGGCGGGTGTGATCGCCCAGCGGCTTGCCTGCTTCGGCAGCTTCGCGGGCACAAGTGTCATAAGACACCGCGATGTCGCCCAGCGGGTATTCGCCGGTGAAATCGGCCTGGGGCCGCGCCGGGGTGCCGCCGTCTTCTTCCGCGGCAAGGTCTTCGGCAGGCCAGCTCAGCACATTTGTCGGCTTGGCCTTTTCGCGGAACTCGGCGTTGAGATCCGCAATGCGCGGGTCATCACAGGCCAGAAGCGAGATTTCGCAATCCTCCGGGTCCAATGCGAAATGCGCCAGAACCGCTGAGACAGCCTGTTCAGCCAGTGCTTCAAGCCCGGCCTCTTGCCAGCGGCTGTCTTCGATAGTGATGTCGAGCGTCATGGAGCCGTTGCACATGCGGGGGCCAGCCCCCGCACCCCCGGAGTATTTTTACAAAGGTGAAACCCGGCAGAGCCTTAGCATCAGGCCGGTTTAGCATCCGCGTCATAGGCCTCGATGATCGCCGCCACAAGGGGGTGCCGCACCACGTCGCGGGCAGTGAAGTAATTGAAGCTGATTTTAGGGATCGCGTTCAGCAGCCGTTCCGCGTCTGCCAGACCCGATTGCACGCCGCGCGGCAGATCGACCTGGGAGCGGTCGCCGGTGATCACCATGCGCGAACCTTCGCCCAGGCGGGTCAGGAACATCTTCATCTGCATGGTGGTCGCATTCTGCGCCTCATCCAGCACCACAAAGGCATTGGACAGCGTGCGCCCGCGCATGAAGGCCAGCGGCGCGATTTCGATGCGCTTTTCCTCGATCAGTTTGGCCGCCTGTTTTTCCGGCAGGAAGTCGTTCAGCGCATCGTACAAGGGCTGCATGTAAGGATCGACCTTGTCCTTCATGTCGCCGGGCAGGTAGCCGAGCTTTTCGCCCGCCTCCACCGCCGGGCGGCTGAGGATGATGCGGTCCACATGGCCGGTGATGAACATGGAGACACCCACCGCAACGGCGAGATAGGTCTTGCCCGTGCCCGCCGGACCGATCCCGAAGGCCAGTTCACTTTCGAACAGCGAATGCACATAGGCCTTCTGTGCTTCGGTGCGCGGTTCCACCAGTTTTTTACGGGTTTTGATTTCCACCCGGCCGCCGCGGAACATTTGCAATTGGCCGTCCGGTTCGGCATCCGCCGTCTCTTGGCCCATGCGCAATTCGCGGTCGATATCGCCGCTTTCGACGCTGCGGCCGGTTTCCAGCCGGTCATATAGCGCGGTGAGCACCCCGGCCGCCTGACCGCGTGCCGACTCCTCGCCCATCACCGACAGCTGGTTGCCGCGGCGGACAATCTGCACGCCCAGTTTCTGTTCGATGTCAGCCAGGTTGCGGTCGTATTCGCCGCACAGGTCGATCAGCAATCGGTTGTCGGGAAATTCCAGAAGCACTTCATGGGTTGCGGACTGGTCTTGCGCGTCATTCAGGGCACTGATGGCCAAGCTGATCTCCTCAATCTGGCGTTGCTCTTTCAGTTTGCCCGCGAAGTGGAAATTGCGCAAGATCCGGCGCACAAAATTCACACCGCTGAAACAAAACAGCCGCCCCGGAGGGCGGCTGAAAAGCAATTGGCACAAAGTCCGCTTACAGCGCGTCGGCGAAGGTAGAGCCAGCCTTGAACGGGCCGGTGGCAGTGTTGCGCGGCAGGTTGCTGTTGCAGACCGGCTTGCCATCAGGTGTGCGGCGCAGGTCGGCGTAGCCTTCGAGACCGTCGTCGATAATCCAGTGCTCGCAGCCCTGCGGGTCGACCCAGATGCCGGCGGTCATATTCGACAGATGGCTGGAAGAACCATCGCCGGCATGCTGGTCACGGGTTTTGTCCAGGGTTTCGGAACAGGCCGGGACCAGGGCCGCGGCGGCGAGGAGCAGAAGTGTTTTACGCATCAGCATGGTTTTTGTCTCCTCAGCGCAGGCAATAGATTTCGACACGGCGGTTTTGCGCCATATTTCCGGCACTGGTGTTGGGCACCCGCGGGTCGCGTTCACCATAGGCGCGCACATCCTTGATCCGCGCACCCACCGAACGGCCCGCCTGAGCCACAGCATGGGCGCGGCGCTCGGACAGGCGGATATTATATTCATCCGAGGCCCGGCTGTCGGTATGGCCTGCCACGATGAAGGCACGGGCGCCATTGGATTTTGCCTGCTGGAAAAACTCCCCCAGGCGCTTGCGGCCTGCGGCATTGATGTAGTGTTTGTCCGTGGCAAAAAACTGATCTGTCGGCATCACGCCGCAAATGTTGCCGCGGCGGCAGACCGGCTTGCCATCCGGGGTCACATGCGGGGACATGAAGCCTTCGGCGCCGTCATCCATCACCCAGTGTTCGCAGCCGTCCGGGTCAACCCAGATGGTGGGCACATAACGTTCGCCCTTGATGGTCCGCTGAGTTTGCGCGCTGGCAGGCGCGGCAGCAATGCTGAGCGCAGCCGCAGCAGCGGCGGCCAGCGCAACCGCTTTATTAAATTTGAGTATCAACACAACCAGATTTCCTTCACCTAAGTTCCCCCAGCGCGCTTGCCGCTTACGTGCCCACCGCTCAGGCCATAAGAGTCAAACTACCTGAAATTGATGCAGTATACCTGCTAAATTAATTGTTATTCCGCGCAGATTAATCGCATTTTCCGGGACACTCAAAGCACCCAAATAATATTGTCGCCGGAACCGATGCAATCGGGACTCACCTGCGCAATCCGAAAAAACGGAGATAGAGCCGCTCTGAAAAAAGCGGCTGGAAAGATTCGCGCTGTGGCGGAAGCTTTAGCCGATCAATTCCCCGGCCAGGGAATTTGCACCAGAGGAAATGATGCGCACCCGGGCCAAGTCCCCCGGCGCGCGGTTGCAATCAGCGACATGAACGGCGTGGAGGTAGTCGGATTTACCAACCATCTGGCCCGGCCGGCGGCCCGGCTTCTCAAACAGAACGCCCACTTCGCGGCCCACCATGCTGTCCTGCACCTCGCGCTGCTGCCGGGTCAGCAGAGCCTGCAGGCGCTGCAGCCGGTCATCCGCCGCGGCCGGATCGACCTGGGCGCGTTCGGCTGCAGGGGTGCCGGGGCGGGTCGAGTATTTGAAGGAATAGGCAGTGCCGTATTTCACCTCTTCCACCAGGTCCATGGTGGCCTGGAAATCTTCCTCGGTCTCTTCCGGGAAGCCGACGATGAAGTCGCCGGAGATCAGGATATCGGGCCGTGCCGCGCGGATGCGCTCAATCAGGCGGAGGTAGCTTTCGGCGGTGTGCGCGCGGTTCATCCGCTTCAGGATCTTGTCGGACCCCGCCTGCACCGGCAGATGCAGATAAGGCATCAGCTTGGTGCAGGTGCCATGCGCCTCGATCAGGTCGTCCTGCATGTCGTTGGGATGCGACGTGGTGAAGCGGATGCGCTCCAGCCCGTCGACCTTGTCCAGCTCCCAGATCAGCTGTGCCAGGGTCAGGTCGCCATTGGGGCCGGCCCCGTGATAGGCGTTCACATTCTGGCCCAGAAGGGTGATTTCGCGCACGCCGCGCTCTACCAGATCGCGGGCTTCGGTCAGAATGCGATCCGCAGGGCGCGAAACTTCGGCGCCGCGGGTATAGGGCACCACGCAGAAAGCGCAAAATTTGTCGCAGCCTTCCTGCACCGTCAGAAACGCGGTGGGGCCGCGCTTGGCCTTGGGGCGGTTCTTCAGCTTCTCAAACTTGTCTTCCTCGGGGAAATCGGTGTCCAGCACCTTTTCCCCTTCGCGCGTCTTGGCTTCCATTTCGGGCAAACGGTGATAGCTTTGCGGGCCGACCACCAGATCCACCAGCGGCTGGCGGCGCATGATCTCTTCGCCCTCGGCCTGGGCGACACAGCCGGCGACACCGATCTTCAGATCCGGCTTTTCTGCCTTCAGCCCTTTGAAACGGCCCAGCTCGGAATAGACTTTCTCGGCGGCCTTTTCCCGGATGTGGCAGGTATTGAGCAGGATCATGTCGGCGTCATCCGCCGATTTGGTCTCGACATAGCCTTCACCGCCCAGCGCTTCGGCCATGCGTTCGCTGTCATAGACATTCATCTGACAGCCATAGGTCTTGATAAACAGCTTCTTCGGGGCGCTCATGCGGGTCAGCCTTCCAGCCAAGGTGGGTAAACAGCGGCCTGCCTTACAGACAAATGCCGCCGCTTGCAATGAGACGGGATTTACCCGATTTTGGCCGCAATGGCCAGAAAGGCAAAAGGCAGACGGGCATGATGTATTCTTCGCTGCAGGATTTCCTGAAAGAGGGCAAGGCGTTGCTGGTCAAAGGGCCGGTTGCGCTGGTCTTTGTCGAGGATGAGGTGGAGATCGCCACCACCCTGCGCCACCACCTGCAAAGCGGTTTCAAGGCCGTTGTGGCGCTGATGCCGGATGCCTTTGACCTGCCGCAGGATGTGCGCGCCAAGGTGCACCGGGTGCCGTTTGACTGCGCCCTCGAAGGCGCGCTGACAGAGGCCGTCAATGCGGTGATCGCTGCGGCGCAACCCGGTTGCTGGCTTTATTACTGCTACAATGCGGAATATCTGTTCTACCCGTTCTGCGAGACCCGCAGCGTTGGTGAAATGCTGACCTTCCATACCGAAGAGCGGCGGGATGCAGTGCTTAGCTATGTGATCGACCTTTATGCCGGCGATCTGGAGGCCTGCCCCGGCGCTGTCTCGCTGGAGGCAGCCTATCTCGACAAATCCGGTTACTATGCCCAGTCGCGCAAGGACCCCGAAACCGGTCACCCGCGCGAACGGCAGCTGGATTTCTTTGGCGGGGTGCGCTGGCGGTTCGAAGAGCATATCCCGGAGAAGAGCCGTAAAATCGACCGGATTTCACTGTTCAGGGCCAAACCGGGACTGGTGCTGCAGCAGGATCACACTTTCAACGACCAGGAATACAATACCTATGCCTGCCCCTGGCATCACAACTTGACCGCTGCGGTCTGTTCTTTCCGCACCGCCAAGGCGCTGAAGCGAAACCCCGGCTCTACCTTCGACATTGAAACCTTCCGGTGGCACAACTCCGCGCCGTTTGAATGGCATTCGCGTCAACTATTGGATTTGGGGCTGATGGAGCCGGGGCAGTGGTTCTGAACCCAGCCGACGGCGGCTGAGGAAATACATGACCGGCGGGCCGCATTTGGGGATGCCCGCCCCTACCCTGCCGTCTCAGCCTGGACCGCTTGGCGCACTGTCTCCAGCGTGCCGCGCAGCTCTGCCATCGGCAGGCCGCCAAACGCCAATCTCAGGGCCTGCGGAGCTGCGGCAGCTGTTGCAAAAGCGTCCGCGCCGGACACCGAGATGCCCTGATCTTTCAAACGTGTCACGATGGGTTGCGCACGTGCGCCTTTTTCAAGCGGCAGCCAGGCAAAGCCCGCGTTGCGATGCGAAATGACCGAAGTCTCGCCAAAGACCTCCCGGCACAGCGATTGGCGCGCGGCGCCATCCTGCCTGCGGGTTTCCTCGGATTTTTTCAGTGTCCCGTCTTCGATCCATCCCGTGACCAATGCAGAAATTAGCGCGGGCGTGTTCCAGGTCGTCGCGCGGATCGCTTCCAGCAAAGCCGCGGTGCGGTCTGCAGGCGGGATCACATATCCCAGCCGCAAACCGGTGGCGAGGCTTTTGGAAAAACCGCCGATATGCACCGTCCGGCCGGGTGCCAGCGACAGGAAAGCGGGCGGCGGATCCGGTTCCAAAAACGCATAGGCCGCGTCCTCGATGATAAGAAGGCTGTGCTGCTGTGCCACGTCAAGCAAACGCAGACGTGTGGTTTCATCCATGACGGTTCCCAGCGGGCTTTGGACCGTCGGCATCAGATAGACAGCAGTTATGTCCCGCATGCGGCATTGCCGGTCCAGATCATCCGGGTTCATGACACCGTTCTGTGTCCCGACCGGGGCAAGTTCCAGACCGTTCAATGCGGCGGCAGATTTGAAGCCTGGATATGTAAGCGCATCAGCAGCGATCACATCGCCGGGCTGAAACAGCCCCAAACAAGTGATCGCCAGCCCGTGCTGGCTGCCTGAGGTGACCAGCAAGTGCTCGGGGTCAATCCGGCCCAAAGACCGTCCGAGGCTTTCGGCGATGATCCGGCGTTCGTGCATGCGGCCGCCGTGAGGCTGATAGCGCAGCATCGCATCCAGATCGCCGGCCGCCGCAAGCCGCCGCAAGCCAGCCCGCAAAATGTCTGCGTCCGCGGGTCCGCCTGGCATATTGAAAACCAGATCCGTGATCCCCTCAGCCGCTGTTTGATGCACCCCCAGTGTCATGGGCAGGCCAGGATCACGGACAAAGGTGCCGCGCCCGGCCTCGCCGCGGACAAGCCCCCTGCGCTCCAGTTCCTTATAAACCCGCGTTGCGGTTGCCAGCGCGACGCCGGATTTCTCCGCAAAGGCCCGGTGCGGCGGCAGTCTGGAGCCCGGTGCGAGTTTGCCCTCGCGGATTGCGTTGGCGAGCATGTCGGCCAGGCGGATGTATCTGGATTTGCTCATATGCCCACCGTCATTAGTACAATAGAAAAATTGTCATATGCCGGACCGTCATGGCATTGCGGAGGCAAGTCAACCTGCGAGGTCCGCCCGATGCTCCGATTTCTGTCAGCTGCTTTGCTTGCCGCAATACTGTTTACTGTGACATTTGCCGTGAATCTTCAGGCGCCGCTGTATGATGCCTATGCCGCCCAGAACGAGGCCGGCGCCACCGCAGTTACAATTGCCTTCGCCGCTTATGCCGGCGGGCTGATGCCGACGCTGCTGCTACTTGGCGGGCTGTCGGACCGGACCGGGCGGCGTATCCCTCTTGCTCTGGCTCTGGTCCTTGGCGCGATCGCAACGGCACTGCTGGTCCAATTCCCGAGCTGGCCCAGCCTTGTCACGGCGCGGATATTGCTGGGTATAGGAACCGGGCTGGCGACCACTGCGGGCACGGCGTATATGGCCGAAATCCTGGGCGTCACCCGGACCCGCAACGCGGCCTTGATTGTGACATCGGCAACATCGCTTGGTTTCGGCGGCGGCGCTTTGGCAACCGGGCTTAGCCTTGGCGTGCAAGGGCCGACATTCCTGCCATACAGCTACGCCGCACTTCTTGCAGCCGCGCCGGTTCTGGCCGCCGCCGCATTGGCCCTGCCCAAGGCGGACAGTCCGAAACCCGTCACACCGCTGCGGCTGCCGGTCTTTCCGTCCGGCACCTGGGTGTTCGGTGCGGCAATGGCGCTGGCCTGGTCGACAACCGGCATGACCATTGCCGTGGTGCCATTGCAATTGGCCGCCAATGGGCTTGGCGGCTGGACCGGGCTTGTCATCTTTCTAGCGATCTTCGCAGGGTTTCTCTGCCAGCCCGTCGCCCGGCGCATGTCCAACGCCCGGGCACTGGCACTCGGGTTTGTGCTGATCCCGCTGGGCTTTCTCGTGCTCCTGGCCGGTGTCTGGCTGACATCACTGGTGCTGGTCCTTGCCGGAACCTGCATCACCAGCGCGGCAAGCTATGGCTTTACCTATCTTGCCTCCCTGGCGGAGGTGTCACTGCGCGCACCCGACGACAGGGCGCGGGCAACAGCGGGCCTGTTTGTCTATGCCTACTGCGGGTTTTCGCTGCCGGTCATTGCCAGCGGCGCGCTGGCCGACACCTTTGGGCTGCTGGCTGCAATGGCCCTTTTTGCTGCCGCGCAGGTATCCGCTACGGGGGTCGTCGTCCTGTTCTGGAGGAAAAGCTTGCATTCTGCCCGGTCAGGAACGGAACGGAGCTTGGGGATCATTTGATCCGGGCGGATTTCCGCAAGCACAGATCAAGAGCCGGGAAACATTTCCGTCCACAACCGCAGCACCGCATCTGCCGCGTCGGCACGCAGGGTCAAAAGCAGCTGTTTGCCGCAGACCGAAACCACGATGATGCATCTCTGAGGTGAGACCGGCAGCAGCAGGCATTCCGGCTTGGGCGCAGGCATTCTGGCCGCGGACGGACAGGCACCTTTGGCCGCGAGGACGGTGCGGACTGCGTCCAACTGGCAAAGCTGCTCCTCCGGCCCGCCGCTGCCGTCCAGATTCCCACCCCGCCCGCATGACATCCAAGCCTCTGCCTGAGGGGTAGCACGAGCGTGGAACCGGTCCAGCGGGCTGCTGTTCCCGGCTGCGCCCATGGCGTCGCTCAGCATCTTGGCGGTACAGCTGCCCGCGCCTTCGGTTGCCTTGCAGGGGCGGCGTTTGATTGCGAAGCCTGCGCCATTGGCAGCGGCGTCCAGAGTGCGCAGCCGCGCGGCAAAGATCCGGGCGGCTGCATCCGGATCCTCTGCCCCGTCCGCAGGATCTGCGGAGCGGCACAGGGTCAGCCCCGTCAGCCTGCGTTGCGCAATGGTGAGCACAGCGGCAGGCTGCAGACGGACACAAATGGTCAGTTCCCGGGGCAATACGGTTTCGCTGATTTCGCGCAGCACAGCAACGGCGAGCGGTTCCTGCCCGGCAGCAGCCTGCTGCACGCGTGCACGGATTGCGGCTGGTGTTTCAGCCAGCCGGTTCAACGCCTGCTGCAGCGCGCCACCTGCCCCGGCCGGCTGCGGCAAGAGATGAGCAGCCGCGTCTGCCATCATGCCCCCCCGGCCATTGCTGCCAGCAGGCTCCGCGCCGGGGCAGCAAGCCGCCCGGCGCTTGCCGCATCTGAGCAGACACACAGCACCGCGTCACCCGATCCATCTGCGGCGCGGATGAAAACACGTGCTTCGCCCGGGGTCAGAATCAGGACATCATCGGCTGCCGCTGCGGATTGCGGATCTCCGGCTGCCTCAGCGGCATCAAGCAGCAAGAACCCCAGCCGGGCCTGCTGGCAGAGGCCGTCAAGATATTCCTGCGGATGGCTGGCGGCACTGCTGCTGCGCAGAACAATGCTGGCGCCGAGATCACCAAAGGCGGCCAAACGGCAGCCCTTGGCGGTCTGACGCAGCGCATCAAGCTGCAGGGAAAGCGTCACAGGATACCCCCGTTCCCGGCAAGGGCCGCTGTGCATTCTGCTGCGGGACGTTTGGATATCATGCGTTACTCACCAGTTGGATGGGTTTCGGGCCGGGACCGGGCAGGCCGCTTGCTGCGCTTGACCGGGGTGACCCGGCGCGGTGTCACACGGCCGCCGGCATCCGCGCAGGCAGGGCTTTCTTGCAATTGCGGCTGTTCACCGCTCTCGCGCCTGCCGCCAAAGTCCAGCACATCAGCCCCTAAAGGCTGCTCCGTTTGCGGATTTGGTGCAGAAACCGCAGGATTGGATTGTGCAGGCGCAACGCGGTTTGGCTGTGCCCAAGTCACAAGCATATCCACCAGGTATTCAATGAAACTGTCAGCGCCGCTGGTCTTCCAAACTTCCATGTCCTCGCCCGCGGCCAGTGCCTGACTTAGCGACAGCGGAAAGATTGCGCCGAAGGCTTCGCCGGTTTCCTTCCTGACACGCCGGACCACACGGTCCTGATCACGGCTGTTCCGCAGCTTGTCGAAATGCGTGATCAGCAATGTACTCGGGCCTTCAAAGCGGTGTGAAATCTCCTCCCACACGGCGGCTTCGGACTGACGCCAGGCCTGGGTGGCATGGGTGCACCAGATCACACCGTCAACTTCGGGCAGCAGGTTTTGCCAGACACTGGACGGCATGTTGGGGTCCGAAATGCCCGGCATATCAATGAGATCGCACAGCTCCAGCGCCTCTGCCGGGAGGGTCAGGCGGATCAGCGCCGTGGTGTCCATCGGCACATTGGCAAGGTCCTCGGGCAGCAGCGGTGTTTTGCTGCCGTCGGTGGCGGTGATGCTGGCCGCCTCAGGCCCGTGCGATATCCAGACCGGCGGCAACCGGGTGGCGGTCACGCGGGTCGGCAGCGGCTGGCGCCCCACAAGCAGGTTGGTCAGGGTGCTTTTACCGGCGCTGAACTCGCCCATCAGTGCCAGGCGTGGCTTGCGCTGTGGTACAGCAGCCGGGAAGACGGGAGTGTGCATGGCGGATTCCTGTGTCATTCGGTGAAGCTCCTGAGCGTTTGCAAGGCGTCGTTGGCCTGTGTCCGGCGGCTGTCATCGGCAATCAGCCCCTGAATATCATCGCCGCAGCGGCTGTGATCCGCGATTTCCATCAGGATGTCGCGCTGGTCGTCGAAAAAGCCCTGCAGCCGGGCAAGGACGGCGGCGCCGGCATCTGCTGTCTGTACGAATTTAAGCTGGGTCATGAAATCTTCGGTCTCGCCCGCGATCAGACTGCGGAACCGTTTGGCAAAAGCCTGATAACCGCGGGTGCGGCGCCACCAGGCGGCCCACCAGCTGTCATTGAAATCCAGTGCGATGGTCTGCCCCAGCGCAATCGGAGACCTGGCCGGGGGCACCTCGGGAATTGACAGCTGAATACCCTCGACCGCTGCGCCGAAACCATCATAGAGCAGCTCCGCGACGTCCTGCACCGCGGCCTTGTACCGGACCTGGGCGACAGCCTGCAGGCGGCTGGTCATCACCGAATAGGCCGAGCGCAACAGCATCCGCAGCCCGGCGGGATCATATTCCCAGTGGCAGTCTTCGCCCCATTTCTCCAAGTGTTCGATCAGCGCGTGGGTGGCCCGGTCTGTAAAGGTGGTATGGGCCCGCTCAGCACGGTCGCGGAAGGCGTCGAGGATCTGCGCGGTCTCGGCCTCCAGTGCGTCCAGATGGGATTTGCAGATGGTCTCAAACGCGGCGCGGGTGTCGTGGAGACCGGCCTGCGCGCCGCCTTCGCCCTGCACTCTGACCGCATCTGCCGCCTGCTGGCCGGTGGCGGCGGTCACGGCAGAGCCGGCAACGCGGGCCAGCAGCGGCGTGCCGAGGTCGGTCACGATCCGCTCAGCCACCACCCGGTTCAGCGCAGGCAGCCCGGACAGCTCCCAAACCATGTTCTGGGCCGACAGATCCGCATGGGAACTGTTGACCGAGGCTTCGGCCCAATTGAGCAGCGCGGCGGAACTTGCCTTGTCCATGTCCTCCAGCCCGCCGGTCAGCACCTTGTTGGCCCAATAGGCACTGCCAAAGAGGACTGTTGCGTCCTCGGGCCCGTGATGACTGTCCAGTGTCTGGCGGATGCTGGCCTCGATCTCGGGGATCTGGGCGGCGGGGGCGGCGAGTTCGTCGATGCGGTTGACGAAAATCACCACCTCACGCGATTTGAGGTTGGAGAGCATCCGGATCAGCCCCATGTCAACCGAGGTCAGCGCCTGACCGGCAGACAGCACCACCACGCAAAGGCGGCTGTCGCGGATTGCCTGGATGGTGATCTGCTCGCGCATCATGAAGGTGTCGTTAACGCCGGGCGTGTCGCGCAGGCACAGGCGGTGGGGCACGCTTTGGCAGTTCAGGTACAGATCGGCCGCGCGGGTGATATCGGCAAAGCGGCCCTGTTCGCCGGCGCCACCCTCCTCCTCGTCAAAGTCATCGCCCAGGCAAATGTAGCGTTCGATCAGGTTCTTGTCGAAATAGCCGTATTCGTGTTTCTGCCCCATCAGCAGTTCGAATTTTCGGCCCAACCGCTGGCGCGAGCGTTCCCGCATCTCTTCGATCTGGCTACGGATTTTTTGCAGTTCGCTGCTGGCGCCGGCACGGCCCGCCATTTCACCGATGCGCCCGCCCTTGGTCAGCAGCCGGTCCCATTCCGCCTCGGTCATGAACTGGAAACAGGCCTTGTTCTCAACCCGGGCATCTCCCGGTGTCAGGTGCAAGGAGGTGACAACCGAGGTCCAGGGGTTCACATCCGACGGCAGCAGGTCAGCCCAGCCCGCCATCGCATTGACCAGGGATGTCTTGCCCGACTTCACCTGTCCCAGCAGCGTGACACTGGGTTCAAAACTGCTGAGTTCCGACTGCAGCCGCGACAGGCTGCGCTGGACGCGCATCCCCGAAACTGCGGACAAGGCGGACAGCGCTGCATCAAGCCGCTGCGCCTTGCGGGCAAAGTCCAAGAGCGGTTCCAGCCCCGCATTCAGATTGGTCGGACGCGCGGAGGCGTGGATGTCGGTGGCACTCTCGATCTGAGCTTCCATGTTCATGGCTGAACCTTGCTGTGTCTTGCTTTGGCGTGTGTGTCTGCCCTGCCGGGCCGCGAGGCGGCGACGGCAAGGGAATTGCGGTTGGTCATCACCCCGGGACGTCTTCGGTCAGCTCCTTTTTCAGCTGTATCAGCAGCGTCACCGCATCGATGGCCGCGTCTTCGTCCTGCTCCAGTTGGCAGAGCATCAGCATTTCCTCCCCGTCCTGGGCTGCTTCGCGGGCGGCCTCCACTGCTGTGCTGCCTGACATCGCTTCCAAGGTCTGCGACAAGCCGCGGATCATCTCCATGCATTGCGCCAGCACCGGACCGGCCTGGGGGCCGCCTGCGGCTTCGGCCTCTGCCAGCATTTCCTCGACCCGGGTTTGCATCTGGTCCAATGCGCTGCTGAGGCCGGCAGCAGCGGTCAGCGGCGGGGCCGCAGCGGGAGTTGCGGACTGCAGGCGGGCAGGGCCAGCTGTTTCACCGCCAAACTGGCGGATCAGCAATTCGGCCTGATCCACATCCGAGGCACGGCCCGTTTCAACCTGCCGCATCACGCCGTCCGCCAATTGCTTGCCGCCGCTGGAGCGCCAAAGATCATGTGCCGGTGCGGGTTCTGCCTGGGCCGTCAGCCCCTGGATCGCGGCGACAGGATAGACGCCCAGAAACTCCTCAGCGGCAACCGGTTCCACCGTCTTGATCAACCCATCCAAAGTTCCCCGCATGATCTGCCGGTCGGCCATGGTCAGCACCAGGAAGCTGTGATCCTTGGTACTGTCAGGAACTTCGGCCCACAGGCCCTGCTCCGTGTCCGGAAACGCCTGGCTGCACCACAGGATAATATCCGCCGCGCCAGAGGCCTGCTGCAGCAGGTTCTGCTGGCGGGCCTGCGGGCCTGCAAGCGGCAGTTCCGTATAACTGTGCGTGCGCAGCCGCAAATCTGGCAGAAACTGGCGGGTCCTCAGCGTGCCCGCCGGCATGTCAAGATCTGCCAGAACACCCGCCTGTTGCAGGCGCTCGCCCTTGGCGGTTTCAAAAACCGCGCATTCCTGATCGCCGTGGCAAATGTCAATGACGACGCTGCCCGCGTTGCGGCCAATGACCACCCGCCCCAGCAGCATATCAATCAGCGCCGACTTGCCGGAACCAATGCCGCCGGTGACAATGATCTGCACCGGCTGGCGCAACCGGCGCAGCAGCTGGCTGCCCCAGCCTGAAAACTCTGCCGGCAGCTGCCCTGTACTGAGCGTGTGCTCCAGCCGGCCTGCCAGCGGGCTGATATCTGTCTGAAGAAGGCTCAAGCCGATGCATCCGTTTTGTTGCGGCGGGCGGCGGGTGCTGAATCCCACGTCGCCGAAGCCAGGAGGGTGATCACCCGGCGGCCGCTGCGCTGACGCGGCGGCGCGGGCGGCTGTTCAGCCGGCGGCGGGTCCAGAGCCGGCGCGTCCATCGGCAGCGCTGATGGCTGTGCCTGGGCAGGAAGAGCGGCCTGCGGGTCAATGGGTTTGATCACGCAGAACGCGGCATTGTCCTGTTCGGGGGCATTCAGCACCTCCAGCTGCCGCATCAGCGCTGCGCCGATACGGGCACTGGAACTGCCGCATTCTGCAGCGAGGACGGCGGCGATCTCTTCCTCCTCCAGGAATTGCAGCCCGTCGCTGGCCGCCAGAACGATATCGCCGTGCTGCAGCCTGACGGGTGTGCTGCGGCAGTCGATGCGGGGGATTTCCGCCCCGGTCAGCACCGAAGTCACGCAATGCCGGTCCGGATGGCTGGCGGCCTCAGCCGGGTCCATGCGGCCCTGGGCGGCCAGCCTGTCGATCTCCGCTGCCATCGAGTGATCGGCGTTGAGCCGGATCAGCGCGCCGTCGCGGAACAGGTAGAGCGGCGAGTCACCGACCGAGATCCAGTAAAGCCGGTCGCTGAACAGCACCGGAGCCAGCAGCGTCGCGCCCATTCCGCGGGCCTGAGGCTGATGGCTGGCGTATTCGCCAAGGCAGGCATTGGCGCCGCTGGCAGCCTGCTGCAGAACCGCACCGATCGACTGTTCCAGCGCACCCGGGTCGTCTGTGCGCAGCTTCAGCTCGCTGAATACTTCTGTGACCACAATCTTACTGGCGACATCTCCGGCGGCATGGCCGCCCATGCCATCGGCCAGCACCGCAAAACCGGTGCCGGTGCCTGCCAGGAAATCAGCGGCAAGCGCGTCCTCCTGGCGCTCGCGGCGGCCCTTGCTGATGGCCGTCGCGGCATCATATTCGAACTCAGCGGTGCACAGCATGGTCGGCATCGCTGGGTTGCGGCTGGTCCCAGCCGAAAGCGGCGCCGCAAAGCGGCACGAAGCGCAGGGTGGTCTCGCCAATGCGGATCACATCGCCTGCCGACAGGGTTTCGGTGCTGAGCACAGGGCGGTTGTTGCGGCGCACCAGGTTCGCCTTGCCGCCATGACCGACATAGAAAGCCTTTTGTTCCGGGTCATAGGCGATGGCAGCGTGGTTGTCGCGCGAGATGCTGTTGTCACCGAAGTCCAGCCTAACGGTCTGGTCGGCGCCGCGGCCGATCACAGTGACGCCGCTGAACAAAGTAAAAGCAGCACCGCGGCCCGGCCCCTGCACAATAGCAAGCCAGCCGACGGGGAAACGGGTGTAACCGGGCGCAGTGTCTTTCTGGCTGCGGGCAAAGGGATCGCTGTCTTCGGCTTGAGCGGCGCTGAAACCCAGCAGGCGGGTCTTGACCCGTCCCGCCCGGCTGGCGCCGCGCCCCATTGACGGTGCCGGCACATCAATTGACGCGTCTGCCGGGCTGTCCATGGAAACCACGGGTTGCGAAGCTGCGGGCGCCGGTTGCGGGGCGGAAACAGCAGCCGCCTGCGGAGCAGGAGCAGCCGGCTGGGTGGGGCCGGCCAGGATACCGGCAGGCTGTGCTTCGACGGCGTGCGGGCTGGTTTCTTGCTGTTGCTGAGGCTGATTTGCTGAGGCAAAGGCTGCAGAAAGAGTCTCCTCAGCATCTGGCGCGCTGCCTTGCTCCTGCACGCCGGCCTGGGTTCGTTTGAAGACCCTGTAGGAATCGCTGCTTTCGGCTGCTGGTTCAGCCAGTTCCGGGCTGCGGAAACTATCCTCCATGCCAACGCGCGCAGGCGCTTCGGCGCCAGGTGCGAAGGGATCATCTGATGCGGCGCCTGCGAGGCTGGCAAGGGTTCCGGCATCCCTAGGGTCAGCAGCGGCCGCTGGCACTGCCGCGGTTTCTTGCTCGCGGGCGAAAAAGGCCGCGATGGCCGGGTCCTGCGGCTGCCCTTCAGCAAAGCCAGGCAAGCCTTCGCCTTCTGCCAGCGCGTCTTCAGGCCCTGCGTCATAAGTCCAGCCGTCATCCGCCTGCTTGCCGGCCAGCGGAGCAGCAGTCTCTGCCTGGGATTCCGCCTGAGCTGTTTCCGGCACCGCATCCAGCAGGAAACCGCGGTCGAGGCTGAGAGGCGGACGGGCAGCCCCGGTATTGGCGACGTCAGGAGCAACCGCACCCTGCACAGGCGCCTGAGCCGGGTCTGCTTCTGGCCCCGCATGACCGTCCAGGCGGACCCTCTCCCGCTTTTCGCCGATGATATCCTTGATGAATTTCATACTCATTCCCTTCAGTTCTTAACCGTTTCCGGGTTGCTGCGCTGGCGCCCGAAGATCTTACGCAGCCGGCCCGCGAAACCGGGCTTTTCCCGGCGCAGTTCCAGAACCGGATCTGCCGGGAGGTCCGCGGCAGATCCGGCGGCGGGCAGCCGTTCCACGGCGGGTGCGTTTTTCTTCCGCCGGGGGATTGCGTCCTGTTCCTTCAGCCAGGCTTCCACGTCGCTGACCGGCTCACCGAAGATATTCACCAGCTGGCGAAGCGGCTTGGAGGGTTTGCTGGCAGGCTGGGTCAGCTTTTGCCTGACCGAACGCGGTTGCCCAGGTGTCAGGCCGCCATTGGCCGTCGCGACCAGCTCGGCGATGACAGCATCCAGGTTGGCATTGTCTTCAGGCGCTGGCGCAACCGTGCCGGGCAGTTGAGCGTCTGTTTCCGCAGCGTTCTGTGTTTCGCAATCGTTTTCGGCCAGCGCGCCCGCCCAGTCACGCGCCGATTGGAACCGTTCAGCCGGAAGTACGGACATCGCCATATCCACGGTTGCCAGCACCGCGGCATCCGCAGTCCACGGTCTGCCCAGCAGCGGATTGCACGGGTCCGGGTCACCTGCCATCACTGCGCTCAGCCGCTGCTGGCTGCTTGCGGGCACGTCGCCGGTAATCAGGTAGTACAGCGTGGCGCCCAGCGCATAGAGATCACAGGCCGGACGCTGAGGCAGCTCGGGCTTGTACAGCTCGTGCGCGGAGTATCCATCCTTGACCGCCAGCAGCACCGGCAGCGCGGTATCGTCATTGGGAAGACTGCCGCAGGCGGCCCCGAAATCGATCAGCGTGAGGCTTCCATCCTTGCCAAGGATGAAGTTGTCCGGCGAGATGTCGCGGTGCAAAATACCTTGCCCGTGCAGGCAGTCGAGCGCTTCCAGCGCCTGGCCGAGAATGTGCCGCAGAAGCGGCCCGGTCAGCCGTTCAGGCTGGTCCTCACGCACAGTCAGCAAGTCCAGACCGTCGACGAATTCCATCGCGATATAGGCGGTTTGATTTTCCTTGAACACCTGATGCACGCCGACGATGCCGGAATGCCGGGCGCGGGCCAGCAGTTGCGCCTCGCGCAGAAAATTGCGCAAGACATTACGGCAGGATTTGGCGTGCTCTTCCGTGTTGGGTTCGACGTCCGTGCCACTGCGGCGGCAAATGCCTGCCGGAAAGCACTCTTTGATGACAACGCGGCGTTCCAGACTGTCGCGGGCCAGATAGGTGATCCCAAAGCCACCGCTGAGCAGCGGCTGCTCGATCTGGTACTGACCTTGCAGCAGCTTGAAGCCGCAGGGCAGTTCACAGGCGAGAGCCGGGTCAGCAGAAGATGTGTCGTGAGGCACAGCGTCAATTCCTTGTGGCAGCCTGGGCTTTAGCCGGAGCGGGGCGGATGAACCCCAACGCTGAAAGCAGAATGCGGAAAGATCGCGGCGCCATTCAGGCAATCAAGGCGGTTGCGTCCAATTTCCGCCGCAATTGACGCGGGACGCTTGGAAAGACTGAGTTAACGGGCCCATAACTACTTGCGTCGAAGTTAGTTAAACTGCGTGTGTAGGTGATGATTGCCCGTAACCCTGGCCAGGACAGCGGTGGATTTGGCTGTAAACGCAGCGGCAAGGTGATTTGCGGGAAGGATTCCAATGCCCCGTTCCAACCAAAGGCCCGGCAGCATTTTCGCTTGCCGCAGCCTTGGCCGCCAGCCTGCCAGCCAGCGGCCAAGGCCGCATCCCTTCGACTGACAGAGGCAGCTTTGGGACTTGGTGTTTTCCAGGTGATGCAAGATTCTTGCGGACAGCAAACATGTGCTTAGGAACAGATCCGGGCCTAAAAACAGGTCTGCAGACACGTTTTTGGAACCTTTGAACATCTTTCGGATGCGGCAGCAGCTAAGCTTGTCCCAGCGGTTTTCAAGATAGGGCCAGCAGACGGGCATCCTTGTTTTCTAAGGCAGAACCGCAACCTGGCCCAGCGCCAGTTCAGCCACGCTGTGCAAAGCATCCGCTGTGGCACCATCGCGGGCTTGCGCCGCAAGCCCCTGAATCAGAACTGCAATGTACTTCGCCAACAGATCCGGATCACTTGCTGAGGGCATGTCGCCGTCTTCGATACCACGCCGGATCCGGGCGGCGACCATTGCCTCGCTGGCCTGCCTGTATCCGGCGAGCAATTTCTGCGCACCGGTGCTGGCGGTGCCGCAATTGGTTGCGGCGCTGACCAGCAAGCAGCCTTTGGGTCTCTCCTTGCCGGAAAACGCCTCAATGGCCTCAAACACATAACGGTGCAGGGCTTTGGCAGCCGTTGCTTCCTCGTCCAGTGCGCGGGGGGCATAGGCCGCAATGTTCTGCGCGTAATGGCTGGCACAACGTTCAAACAACGCCTGTTTGTTGCCAAAGGCCGCGTAGATGCTTGGGGGGTTCACCCCCATGGCCGCGCTGAGATCAGCCATGGATGCGGCTTCATATCCGCGCTCCCAAAACAGAAGCATCGCCTGTTCAATCACATGGCCGGTGTCAAAAGCTCTTTGCCGCCCCAAGGTCGCCTCCGAATTACTTATCGATCATTACACAAAATGCTTGACCCGGCAAGCTGCCCATTATTTAGCGATCACTACAAAATAAAGGAGGCACGGATGAAAGCTGCAATCATAGAATCCTTTGGCGACGCGGATGTGTTCCGGATGGCAGACCTGCCGCGTCCCGAACCCAAGCCGGGAGAGGTGCTGCTCCGCACCCATGCGTCCAGCGTGAACCCGGTGGATGCGGGGGTGCGGTCCGGGACCATCCTGCCCGATGATCCCGCCCTTTTCCCGATGATCCTGGGGTGGGATGCAGCGGGGACAGTCGAGGCGCTTGGCCCGGAAACAGAGGGGTTTGCCCCCGGCGACCGGGTGATGGCAATGTCGCCGCAGCCTGGGTCAATGGTCGGTACCCACGCTGAATTTGCCGCCTTGCCAGCCAGTCAGGTTGTGAAAATTGCCGATGCGGTTCCCTTCACCACTGCCGCCGCAGTGCCGCTGATCGGAAGCACAGCGCTGGCGGCTCTTCAGGCCCTGGCTTTGCCGCCGGGCGCGCGTGTCCTGATCAACAATCCAATGGGGGCGGTTGGCGCAATGGCGGCAGCAATCGCCCCTCTGCTGGGGTTCGAACTCGCCGCCCCGGACGCGCGGCAGGTGGACGGCGCCATTGACGTGCGCGGGCGCAAACACGCGCAGCAGGCATTTGCTGCCGTGAAAGATGGCGGCGCCTATGCAACGATTGTCCCGGAGTGGTGGAAGCCAGGCGGGGTTTTCACGGAATCGCGGGGGATCACCCCGGTGACGGTTCAAAACCCCGCCAATCAGGAGGTTCTGCTGCCATTGGCGGGCTGGCTGGCCGAAGGTGTTCTGATGCCGGAGATCGAGGATATTCTGCCGCTTGATCAGATCGCAGAGGCGCACCGCAGGCTGGGGACGCCTGGGCATACGGGCAAATTCATTCTGGACCATACCCTCTGATATCAGCTGGAAAGGGAACAGGCGGGCGGGTCTCCGCCTGTTCCGGTACAATAAGCTACTGTAGTCCGGACTGGCTTTGCCCTGCCAGACACTGCTGCGCCTGCACCGTGATGCAGGCCAGAATATCGCTGGCGGCCTGCACTTTAACGATCAAGCCGATGCCTTCACCGGCAAAAGCGGTGGCAACATCCGGATCGCCGGCCTCCTGGGCTGCCGACCATTTTGCGGCCTCTGCGCCCGCTTCCAGTTTCAAAGCCTTCTCGGAACCGTGCCATTTCTGAATGAACCGGTTGCGCAAAACGCGGCCATTGTAACGGCCGGGCCAGTCATAACCGCGGACCACATCCACCACCCGGGTGCGGATCGTGTCATCTCCCGTTGCCGCCAGCGCGCGGTCCAGAATGCGCGGGTGCACCAGCGCCTCGTGCGAGGCCCAGAACCGCGTGCCGATAACTGCCCCATCTGCGCCCAGCATCAGCGCCGCTGCAAGGCCGCGCCCATCCGTAATACCGCCTGCGGCACAAAGCAGCGCTTTGCTGTTCCGGCGTGCGATCTCGTCGGCGATCTCGGGCACCAAGGCAAAGGTGCCGCGCGCTTCGCCATGGCCGCCAGCGTCCGCTCCTTGCGCAACAATGATGTCCGCACCGCAATCCAGTGCTTGCCGGGCATCGCGCAGTGTCTGCACCTGGCAGATCAGTGGCACACCCGCGTCCTTGATCGCAAGCGCGAATGGTGCAGGGTCGCCAAAGGACAAGAACAGCGCCGCTGGATCACGCGCCAGCACCCGGTCCAGCAGCTGCGGCTGTTCCGCAAGTTTCCAGGTGATCAGGCCGCAGCCGACGCGGGCGGGCGCCGCAAGGCCGAACTGCTGGTCGATCCAGGCGGCATCGCCGTAAGCGCCGCCGATCATGCCCAGCCCGCCCGCATTGGAGACGGCACTGGCCAGCGCGCCGCCCGCGGCAAAGGCCATTGGCGCCTGGATCACCGGACAGGTGATCCCCAGCGCCTCTGTCAGCCGCGTCTTCATTGCGCCTGTTTCCGGTACTCCTGCACCGGCAGGCCGCCAACGCCCCAATCCTCCAGCGGGACTTCGTTGATTACCACAAATGTGGTCGCCGGGTTCTTACCCAGAACCTCCTGCAGCAGGTCCGTAACTCCGGTGATCAGCTGCGCCTTTTGGTCCGCACTCGGGCCGGTGCCGTCAGGGCCGCCTTCACGGGTGATTTTGATATTCACATAAGGCATCTGTCAGCCCTTTCGCGGTACATATGAGAACACTTTTGCTACAATGCGCCATTCAGCGCCGTGGCGGACAAGGGTAAGCAGGTCATGGAAATCCCGGCCCATCATGGTCATCCGGGCGCTGACGCGGGCCAGCCGGTCGCTGGCAAAGGCAATCTCCAGGATTTCCTCCTCGCGCGGGTCGCCACGCTTGGCCGGCGGCTCGCGACCGTCGACGCGGGTCATGTAGGTTTCAAGATCCAGGTACAGTTCATCACCTTCGGTGGCGCAGATATAGGCCAGCTGCGGATGAAAAACGTCGCGCAGCTTGGTGCTGTCGGCGTGATGGAGACCCTCGAAATAGGCCTCCATCAGTGCGCCGACCACTTTGTGATCGGCTGATGTCATTGGATCAGCCCTTCTGCGCGCATCGCAGCCTGAGCGGACGGGCGGGCGGCGCTGCGGCTCACGAACGCCGCCAGCCGGGGCCAGCGGGCCAGGTCGATGCCGGTGAAGTTCGCCCAGTTCGAGACCGCGAACAGATAGGCATCCGCGACCGAGAACCGGTCCTCTACCAGCCACTCGCGGCCATCCTCCAGCTGCGTCTCGATGAAATCGAACTTGCCCGCTACAGCGGTGCGCGCGTCGTCTTTGCCGCCCTCGGATATGCCGTCGCGGAACAGCGGGTTAAAGGCTTTGTGCAGCTCGGTTCCGATCCAGTTGAGCTGTTCCTGCATCCGGGCACGGGCCAAGGTACCGGCTGCCGGCGCCAAATCCGCTTCCGGGTTGCTGTCCGCGATGTACTGCAGAACCGCCGCCCCTTCGGTCAGAACGCTGCCGTCGTCCAGGCCCAGGGCCGGCACATAACCCTTGGGGTTGATCGCGCGGTAGTCTGCGCCGCTTTCGGTCCGGCCTGCCGCGGTATCGACAGCTTCGATTTCAAATGGACGGCCGGTTTCATGCAGGGCGATATGGCTGGCCAGCGGACAGGCGCCGGGTTTGTAGTAGAGTTTCATGACAGTCTCCTGTGTTTGGTGATGTCCTCTGACTACCCGCTGATATGATTGATTGATAATATTGAGTACTCATGAATATGATCCAAAAAAATAATCATGTAATGGTCCCATGAAACACGATCAGCTCATTGCCCTTGAGGCGATTGTCTCAACCGGCACCTTCCGCGGCGCGGCGGAGCGTCTGAACAAATCGCAGTCCGCCATCAGCCACACAATCCGCCTGCTGGAAGAGGAGCTGGAGCTGGAGCTGTTCAGCCGCGCGGCCTACCGGCCGGCACTTACCCCGGCAGGTGAAATTTTCTACCGCGAGGCCTCCCGTGTGCTGCGGCAGATGCAAGGCTTGAAAACCACCGCCGCCCGGCTGCGCGCCCGCGAAGAGCCAGAGCTGAACATTGCGGTCAGCGCCACAATGGATCTGGATCCTTTGCTGCCGGCGCTTGCCGAAACCGGACGGCGTCACCCGGCCACCCATCTCCGGCTGCGGATGGAAATGATGGGCGGCCCGATCGCCCGGCTGATGGAGGGCAAGGCAGACATCGCGCTTGCTTCGCTGGAAGGGGTGCCGCTGGATGATGTGGAAGCTGAGCCGGTCACGGAGGTGACAATCCGGCCAGTGGCCAGCCCCGGGCTGAACCTGCCCGTCGGCTCCCGTGCATTTTCAGCATCCGAAATGCAAAGCTACGTGCAGGTGGTCGCGGCGGGCACAGGCGGCGCCGCGCATGAACAAAGCCGCGACCTTCTTCCGGGCGGGCTGAAGTGGACCGTTTCCGATCTTGCTGCCAAGAAAAAGGTGATCCTCGCCGGTCTCGGCTGGGGCGGCCTGCCGGACCATATGACCGAGGAGGAGCGGCTGTCCGGTGCTTTGCTTCCCCTCAACCTGGAACGATTTCCTGTACGCCAAACGATGATTTTCAAGATGAGACGCAGAGACCGCCCGCCCGGCGTCGTGGCCAGTGAACTTTGGAACAGAATCGGGGCAGCCGAACCGGCCTAGGCCCTGAAAATGCCCGGCAGCAGGTCACGCCGCAATCGTCGGCAATTTCGCCTGAGGACACGCAGAAGCGCTCCCGCGGCTGTTGCTTTCCGCCGTGGGCGCGTACTGTTACTTCATGCCAGATGCGTGTAGAAGTTGACCAGATTCACGTTTGAAAAAGGCGGTATGCTTTCCAAAAATGACAATCGGCGCTGGAGCCTAAGAAAATGACAGCTTCGGATCCTTCAAGCCTGGCCACGGTTTCGTCGCAGTTTGCCGGGCATTGGATTATGGCCTTGCGGCACTGTTGCACGGATGCCCAATTGGCCTCCTTTCTGCAGCGCGCGGGGATGCATGCAGTCCAGGGTCGGATTGCCCACCGCATCACTTTGGATCAGATTGTCCGGCTTTACCAAATCGCTGCCATCGAAACCAATGATGAAATGATGGGCCTATGGAGCCGGCCGATCCGGGCCAGAGCACTGCAGCACCTGCTGACAACGGTCCGCGAAGCCAGCTCTCTTCCCTCAGCCTTGCACCGGTTCTCTACGTTCTGGAACCTGCTGCTGGACGATTACCAGATTGAACTCGCGTCCGGAAACGGCAGCATCAGCCTGCGGCTTGTGCCGCGCGGTGCGCAGCCCTGTCAGCAGTTCGGCCATATGCTGATCCTGAAACTGGCGCATGGGCTGCTGTCCTGGCTTGCAGGATATGAAGTGCCTGTCCAGGCGGTTCAGTTTGCCTTTGAGCGCCCTGGGTTTTCAGACGATTATGCGGTGATATTTCCGGCTCAGATCAGCTTCATGGCACCGTGTTCGGCAATTACGTTTGAGGTCGCGAAACTGGGGCCAACAAAAAGACGCAGCTCTGCGGAGCTGAAGGAGTTTCTAAGCCGGGCCCCCCGCGACTGGATGTTCACAGGATATAGGGAACATAAGCAGTCTCTGAGAGTCCGGGAGTTCCTTTATCAAACAAGCTGGGAGGGCGGCCACTTGGCAGATGCCGCCCGCGCATTGAACGTCACACCTAGAACCTTGATGCGGCGGCTGGATGCGGAAGACACCTCCTTTCAGGCGATCAAGGACGGGCTGCGCCGAGACATAGCCATTCATGACCTGCAAGCCGGGAGCAAGAGCATCGAAGAAATCTCTCAGGATGTCGGGTTCTCCTCTCCCGCGAATTTCCACCGCGCTTTCCGGCGGTGGACGGGTGTAACACCAAGTTCGTACAGAGTATCGAAAAACTGAACACTGGCCCTGTCCCCAAAGAAGATCGCAGAGGTGCTCAATAAGGAAGGCGTGCCGGGCCCGTCCGGCCGCCATTGGGGGATTTCACCATCCATGGCAACCGCCGGAGAGGCACCGGCATTCTGCACAATGAACTCTATAACGGACGCCAGATCTGGAACCGGCTGTGCTACGTAAGGTCCCCGGGACAAACAGGCGGATTTCCCGCCTGAACCCGGAAAGTGAATGAACCATCACCGAGGTTCCAGAGCTGCGCATCGTTGAGCGGCATTTGCAAATCCATCCCTGCCGCCAGATCCGGCATTGATTTTAGCTGTACCGCCGCGGTCCAAGCCGGCCGGCTGTCAGGCAGAGTGCCGGCATTAAACCGGCACAGTTTCATGCTGCACTCCGCTGCGCCGCAAGATTTCTTCGGTCCCGGAATTCCGCGCCCCGGCCCGAACCCCTTCAGTCCCGGATCACCGCCATGGCTGCACCTCCAAGCTCCTGCAGGGCCGCGTTGCGCGTGCCGAAATCCGCATCTGCGTCCGACAGAAAGATGGTGATGATCCACGGCGCCCCTTTATCGGGCGTGACCATTGCAATGATGTTGCGGGTGTGGCTGCCGCTGCCGGACTTGTCGAGGACTTGCCAGTCCGCGGGCGCGTCAGCGCGCAGCAGGTTGCCTGTCACGCCGCCAGGGCTCATCCAGTCTGCCAGCTGGTCGCGCGATGCCTGGGACAGAGCACTGCCCAGCAGCAGCTTTTCCAGCGTGGCGGCCATTGCCGCCGGGGTCGTTGTGTCGCGCGGATCGCCGGGGGCGAAAGTGTTCAGTTCGGGCTCACGCCGGTCCAGACGGCTGATCGGATCGCCAATTCTGCGGAAGAATTGCGTAACTGCCTGCGGCCCGCCAAGCCGGTCGATCAGGATATTGGCTGCAGTGTTGTCGCTCATGTCGATAGCGGCAAAGCACAGCGCGCCGATCGTCATGTCCTCGCCAACCCGTGTTTTTGCAACCGGCGCGTAGGACTGCAGATCCGCCTCGCGCACCGGCAGCGCGTCGGAAAGAGCCAGTTCCCCCGCATCGCGCTGCGCGAGCACGGCCCCGCAGATTGGCGCCTTCACGGTGCTGTTCATCAGGAAACGTTCATCTTCCCGGTGCGACCAGGACGTCTGCCCGCCAACCTCTTTGATCGACAAACCGACGCGCCCGCCAAGCCTCTGTTCAACGTGCGACACGGTTTCGGCCAGTGCCGCGAGGCGCATGTCAGCTGCGGACATGGTGGCCAGAGACAGGCCAAGAGCGAGCCCTGCCGCAGCGCGCGACAGGACGGAAGCGGTGAACCGCATGGGATGTTCCTTTCGGGATAAGAGCCAAAGACGACATCAGGTGATGTCATGCGTCTGGTATATTTCAGCTTGATCCGGCGCTACAAACGACAAATCTTATCGCCTGCCATTAGCTGAGGTATTGCCATGGATCGCCCCGACCTGCCTTTGAACGCCCTGCGCGTGTTCGAGGTTGCCATGCGCCAGGGCAGTTTCACCAAGGCCGCCGTCGAACTGCGGGTGACCCAGGCCGCGGTCAGCCATCAGGTCGCGCGGCTGGAAGATCTGCTGGGAGTCACCCTGTTCCTGCGCACTTCGCAGGGGCTGGTGCCGACCGACGAGGGGCAACGGCTTTTCCCGGTGCTCGAACACGGGTTCGACGCGATGGCGAGGGTTCTTGGCCGCCTTGGCGGGCAGCGCGACGTGGAGGTTCTGAAGGTCGGGGTGAACACGACCTTTGCGCTCGGCTGGCTGATGCCGCGGGTCGATGCCTTCCGGCAGGCGCATCCGGAGATCGATCTGCGGATTTCGACCAACAACAACCAGGTGGAAATCCTGCGCGAGGGACTGGATATGGCCATCCGTTTCGGCACCGGCGGCTGGACCGGCCATGACGCAATCCCGCTGATAGAGGCGCCGTTGGTGCCGCTCTGCGCGCCGCGGCTGGCGGCGCGCCTGCAGCATCCATCGGACCTCGGGCATGTGACGCTTCTGCGCAGCTACCGCAGCGCCGAATGGCCGGGTTGGTTCGAAGTTGCAGGCGCGCCCTGTCCGCCGGTCACGGGCCCGGTCTTTGACAGCTCGGTGGCGCTCGCGGAACTTGCCGCCTCGGGAGCAGGCGCGGCGCTGCTGCCAGTCGCCATGTTCGAGAGATTCATTGCCCAAGGCCGGCTGGCACAACCCTTCTGCGTCACCTTTTCCGCCGGGCGCTACTATCTTGCCTGGCCCTCAGACCGCCCTGCAACACAGGCGATGAACACATTTTCCCGATGGCTCTCCGGGCAGCGCACAGAAGAGTCAAAGCTGATGCCCCTTGCTGGATCGGGAGACGCATGATCCGTCAGCCATAGCTGGGGCAATACATCTTTGAAACCGTCGAGGAGGCGCAGAACCAGGCAACGGAATGGCTTTGGACTTACAACAACGAGCGACCCAACATGGGCATCGGCGACATGACACCCGCAATGAAACTGAAAATAGCCGCATGAATTCTACGGCTGAGTTCCACTAAAAATGGGGGACTACCCGATCGCCGACCTTGCGCTGTTGGCAGGCTCGCCCTGGCGAAGTCTGGAACCTGGACGAAGTTGCCGTGAAAATCGCGGGCAGGTCATTCTGGTTGTGGCATGCCGTCGATCAGGAAGGCGCCGTATTGGAAGAAATCCCCCAATCCAGGCGGAGTATGCGGGCGGCTGATCTGAGCCCCGGCGCAACTGTCTTAAGCCAGACCCGACTTACAGGCTCAAATAATCTGAGCCGGATACGCCGATAATCTCGGCCCGGCGATGGATAATCTCAAGATACCGTAATGGGCCGCTCAAGCCGCGCGTTTGGTTACAAGCTCCTCGTGAAGGGAAGTGGATTGCCCACCTTCCGTGTCAGCAGGAGGATATCATGGAAGTCTATATCGGGGTCGATGTGTCACTGGAATTGTCGAGTGTCTGCGTGGTCGACCGCGCCGGCCAAGTGATACGTGAGACAAAGGTTGCAAGTGAACCCGATGCGTTAGTCGATTTCTGTTGTTCATTGAGCCAACAGATCGTGTTGATTGGCATGGAAGCGGGGCCTTTATCGCAATGGTTGTTCGCTGGGTTGACTGAAGCAGGACAAAAGCCGGTTTTGATGGAGACCCGCCAAGTCAAATCTGCGCTACAGGCGATGCCAGTCAAAACCGACCGGCGCGATGCACACGGGATTGCCCAACTCTTGCGCACTGGTTGGTTTCGGCCAGTGCATTGCAAATCAATCTCGGCGCAGGAGATCCGAGCTTTGCTTTCAGGACGTAAGCTGCTGCTGAATAAGCTGATTGAAATCGAGCATGGCTTAAGAGGTATTCTGCGCGGCTTTGGTTTGAAAATGGGCAAAGTCAGCAGGGGGCGTTTTCTAGAGCGGGTGAATGAGCTTGTTGCAGGCAACCCTATGCTTGAGGAGATCTCGCAGGCGATGTTACAAGCTCGCTCGGCGCTCCAGACGGAGGTTTCGGATCTTGATCGCCGCGCTCGAAGCCTGGCCCGCGCTGACGGCCCTTGCCGATTGATGATGACAGCCCCCGGTGTCGGAGCGCTGACGGCCCTCACCTTCAGAGCGGCGGTGGATGATCCTGCCCGGTTCCGGTCATCAAAGCGCGTCGGGGCGCACTTTGGACTGACACCGCGAAAACACCAATCCGGTGAGACCGACATAACCGGTTCGATCACTCGGGCGGGCGACGCCGGAGTCCGTGCCATGCTCTTTGAGGCGGCGCAGGTCTTGCTGACCCGTGTGCAGGCGCCGTCGGATTTGAAAAGCTGGGGGCTGGCAGTAGCTCGGCGGCGCGGTTTAAAACGCGCCATTGTCGCCGTTGCACGTAAGCTTGGAACAGTGTTGCATCGAATGTGGTCGGATGGTGCCGAGTTCCGCTCTACGGTCGCCGCGCCTGCGGCAACCACATAATTGTACAACGAAAGAAAAACCAGATCCGGTTGAGCTGAAAAGCCAGCTCACCGACGTCCCCCACCGGGACGCGGATCCCGAAGACGCCGTGTAGCGGCTCGTGGCTCGCAAAAGTGAAGCCCGCTCTCAAGATTGGCGCTCGGGGTCTTTCTAACAGGTATCATGTGGCGGCCCACGTCGACCACGAACGGAAGCATGAAACCGGTGGATGGACGAAATTGGGAGCTTGACTAAACTCAGACCATTACGGAAGCCGCTACATCTAGGGTGAGATCGAGGCCGCTGACGTGGGGCTTGCCCTGGTGTGCGGCGCGGCTATACTTTGAAGCCGCGCCGAGGTGTCTATACTTTCAACGGGCGCACGGCACCCTTCAGCGAAAAATGCTCCGGGAACATGGCCGCCAGGAAGCGGAAGATGATCCGCGATGCCTCTTCCCGGTCGAAGCGGTCAGGGTGCAGCAGGAAGTCGGTCCACATGCCCTCAAGCAGTGCCAGTGTGCCATGGGTTGCATCCCGGGCCGCACCGGTGGCATCCGGTGTTCCGGCCTCGCGCACGATCCGGGAAAAGGCGTTGTGGATCATGCCGCGCAGCCGTCCGTCGCGGGTATCGGAATACTCGGCCACGGCCTTGCGGTTCCTGGCCTCGCCGCGGAAGGCGTACCAGATGCTGACATTGCGCCGGTTCAGCACCCGCGCGCTGAGGTCGCCGCGCACGATCATCTCGACCCGTTCCTGCGGGCTGTCTCCTGCGGTCTGCAGCAGCGCTTCCAGCCCGTCGTAATATTCCTCTGACGAATGATGCGCCGCCGCCTGAACCAGGTTGTCCTTGCCGCCGAAATGCAGGTGGATCATGCCGCGTGACAGGCCGGCGCGCTGGATGATCTCGCTGACGGATGTTTCCGAAATACCTTTCTCCGCCACCGAATCCAGCACCGCCCCGATCAGGGCCTGGCGGTTCTGCTCGCGGTTCTGTTCCCGTTTTCCCGGCATATGACTCTGTTGGTTATTGACGGCATTCACAATTCGACACCCTGCAGCAGGCAGTGCCATGCCAGCATTGGTCGCATATCACCCGCAGAATATCCAGTCAAAATGGACGCTTGTCCATTTCCTTAAGAAACCTGTTGACAGATGCATGCCCTGACCGCCACTCTTTTATGGACGATTGTCCATTTTTTAGTGCGGCACCCGCGTAAACAAAAACGGTAAGCGATACCCAGCAATGGCCGGAATTCTAAAAACCGAAGCAGGCAAAGGTCTGGCGCTCAGCGCCCCTGCGTCGCTATATGTGGGGCTGCTGGTAGCTGCGCCGCTGGGCATTCTGGTGGCCTACAGCTTCTGGACCCAGTCCTATGTCGACATCGACAAGACGCTGACCTGGGCCAATTACGCCGAGGCCGCCACCGATCCGCTGGTGCGGCATCTAATGCTGCGCTCGATCCTGATTGCCGGGGCGGTGACCATGGCGACGGTGGCGCTGGCCTATCCGATTGCCTATTTCATCGCCTACCGCACCCGCAAGAAAACCCTCTGGCTCTTGCTGATCACCATCCCGTTCTGGTCAAGCTACCTGCTGCGGGTGTTCAGCTGGAAGCTGATCCTCGGGTTCAACGGGGTGATGAATTCCGCTCTGCTCTCAATGGGGCTGATCAACGAACCGCTGACCTTTCTTCTCTACAATGAATTCGCGGTGGTGCTGACCCTGGCCCACGCCTGGGCGCCGTTTGCGATCCTGCCGATCTATGTCTCGCTGCAGAAGATCGACCGGGCATTGCTGGAGGCCGCCACCGATCTCGGGTGCTCCAAGCTGGAACGGTTCTTCCGGGTCACCCTGCCGCTGTCGGTGCCCGGCATCATCGCCGCCAGCCTGATCATCTTTATCCCTACTGTCGGCGACTACGTCACCCCGTCACTGGTCGGCGGCTCGCAGGGCAAGATGGTGGCTAACCTCATCCAGGTGCAGTTCGGCCCGGCCAACAACTGGCCGTTGGGCGCGACGCTGTCGCTGGTGGCGATGGCCTCGGTCGGCTTTGTCGCCATCCTGTTCGTTATCCTGGCCACCGCCCTGGGGAGGAGAATCCGTTGAGCAAGTCACTCCGTTTCCCCTGGCTGCTGGCCTATGCGGTGGCCTATCTGATCTTCCTCTACCTGCCGGTGCTGCTGCTGCCGCTGTTCTCCTTCAACGACGGCACCATCGTCGCCTTCCCGATGAAGGGGTTCACCCTGAAATGGTATGCCCAGCTGGGGGCGCAGGACACGCTCTTGCAGGCGATGGCGAACTCGCTGATCGTCGGCGTGGTCACCGCAGTGGTGGCTACCTCGCTGGGGCTGTTTGCGGCCCGCGCCTATGTGCGCTACCGCTTCACGGGGCGCGAGGTCTCCGAAGGGCTGGTGATGCTGCCGCTGGTTATCCCCGGCATCATCGTGGCGTCGTCGATGCTGGTGCTGTTCATCTCGCTGGGGCTGCGGCCGTCGCTGACCACGGTGATCCTCGGCCATGTCTTTGTCGCGCTGCCGTTTGCCGTATCAATCATGAAATCCGCCTTTGACGACTTTGATCAATCGCTGGAGGAAGCCGCTTTTGATCTGGGCGAAAGCGTGATTGGCACCTTCCGCCGGGTGACCCTGCCGATTGTTGCTCCGGGGATTGTTGCCAGCCTGCTGGTCACGTTCACCGTGTCGTTCGACGAATTTGTGCTGGCCTTCTTTCTGTCCGGCAACCAGCCCACCCTGCCTGTCTATATCTGGAGCCAGATCCGCTTTCCGGCAAAGCTGCCGAACACGCTGGCGCTTGGCTCGCTTTTGCTGCTGGCCTCGGTGCTGTTGCTGCTGACAGCCGAATACTTCCGCCGCCGCTCCACCAAATCCGCCTGAGTGTAAGGACCAACAGATGACCAGTCAGAACATCATCGAAATCTCCGGGGTGGAAAAGCGCTTTGGCACCTTTGTGGCGGTGCGCGACCTGAACCTCGAACTGAAGGAGGGCGAGTTTTTCTCGCTCCTTGGCCCCTCGGGCTGCGGCAAGACAACGGCGCTGCGGATGATTGCGGGGTTTCAGGACCATGACGAAGGCACCATCCGCATCGGCGGCCAGGACATGGCCCACATTCCTGCCAACAAGCGCCCGGCAAACATGGTGTTCCAGTCCTACGCGATCTTTCCGCATCTGAACGTCGGCGACAACGTGGCGTTTGGCCTGCGTAAGCTGCGTCTTGGCAAGACCGAGATGCAGGACCGCGTCGCCGAAGCGCTGGAGATGGTGGAATTGGGCGGGCTGCAGGCGCGCAAGGCCGATGAGCTGTCGGGCGGCCAGCGCCAGCGGGTTGCCCTGGCCCGTGCGCTGGTGATGCGGCCCAAGGTGCTGCTGCTGGATGAGCCGCTGTCGGCGCTGGACAAGAACCTGCGCGAGGCGATGCAGTTTGAGATGCGCCGCCTGCAGCAAAAGCTTGGCATCACCTTTGTCATGGTCACCCACGACCAGTACGAGGCGATGACAATGTCCGACCGCATCGGCGTGATGTTCCAGGGCCAGCTCAAACAGGTCGATAAGCCGGAGGTGCTCTACGCCCGTCCCTGCAGCCAGGAAGTCGCGGCGTTCATCGGCGGCATGAACTTCCTTGACGCGGCGGTGACAGGTGAGGCGGACGGCAAGCTGCACGCCCAGGTGCAGGGCTTCGGGCCGCTTGCCATTGATATGAACCCCAATGTGGCCCAGCGCGGGCCGCAGCTGCTGGCGGGCATCCGCCCCGAACAGCTGGAGATTTCTGCCCAAAAGCCCGATGGCTATGACGGCTATCTGCAGGGCACTGTCACCAACGCCGCGTTTTATGGCGAAAACGTCCACTACCACGTCACCGCTGACGGGCTGCAGCAGCCCATTGCGGTGTCGGTGCCGAACTATTTTCACACGGTTGATCACCAGCAGGGCGATCCGGTCTGGCTGGGGGTGCAGAACGCCTCGGTCATCGACCTCGGCGCCCGCGAGGCATGAGAATAAAGGGAGGAAGAAATATGAAACATTTCAACACGGTGCTGGCCGCTGCCACGGCTTTGACCGCCTCAGCCGGCATTGCGTCCGCCGATGCCGCCAGCCTGTCGGTCTTTGACTGGTCAGGCTATGAGGATCAGGGCTTCTACGGCGATTATGTCGCCAAATACGGCGGCGCCCCCAGCTATACTTATTTCGGCAGCGTCGAGGAGGCCTTTACCAAGCTGCAGTCGGGCTTTGCCGCTGATCTTGCCCATCCCTGCACCGACGGCTTGCGCAAATGGGTCGCAGCGGGTCTGCTGAAACCCATTGACACTTCCAAGATCAGCAACTGGGAGAATTTGCTGCCGCAGATCAAAGATGTGGACGGCGTCACCATCGACGGCAACACCTATATGGTGCCGTTTGAATGGGGCAACACCGGGCTGATCTACCGCACCGACCAGATCAATGCTGCGGACGTCTCGCTGCAATTGCTGGGTGATCCCGCCCATCAGGGCAAGATCGCCATTCCCGATGCGGCCTCCTCGGCCTATGCAATGGCAGCTTTGGCCACCGGGGCCTCCAGCTATACCGATATGTCGGATGAAGAGTTCCAGAAAGCCTCGGACTTCCTGCGCGCAATCCACCCGAATGTCCGCTTCTACTGGTCCGATGCGGGCCAGCTGGATCAGGCCATTGCTTCAGGCGAGGTTACCATGGGCTGGGGCTGGAACCAGTCGGAGCTGAACCTGATCTGGAATGAAACACCGGCCAAGATGATGCGCGACGTGGACAAGGGCATCGCCACTTGGGTCTGCGGCTATGTGCATCTGAATTCCTCGACCCAAAGCGACGAACAGGTCTATGACATGCTGAATGCGCTAAGTGCCGAGGCCAGCGGCAAATACATCATTGAAAACTGGGGCTACGCCCATGCCAATGCAGATGCCTTTGCCTCAGCCGATCAGGATCTGATCAAGACCTACGGCTTTGCCGATGTGGACAGTTTCTTTGAGGACAGCCTGTTCTTTGACGCTGTAAAGCCCGAGCTTGAGGGCCGGATGCTGAAGGAATTCGAACGCATCAAAGCCGGGTTCTGATCCAGCCGGCGGCGGGCACTGAAACCCGCCGCACCACCAAGACCAAACAACCAAGACACAAAGGATGTGCCAGCATGCAAGGCGCAAATGGGTATTCCATTCTGTTCGAGCCGGTGAAGATCGGCCCCGTCACCGCACGGAACCGCTTTTACCAGGTGCCCCATTGCAACGGGATGGGCCATGTGCGCCCCCAGGCAGAGGCCGCGATGCGCACGATGAAGGCCGAAGGCGGCTGGGCCGTCGTTTCCACCCAGGAGACGGAAATTCATCCGACCTCTGACCTTGGGCCTTATGCGGAAAACCGGCTTTGGGATGAGCATGACATCCCCGCCCTCCGGCTGATGACGGAAGGTGTGCATGATAAAGGTGCGCTTGCGGCGATCCAGCTCGCCCATAACGGCCATCATGCCACCAACCATTTGACCCGCGCACCGGTGCTTGGCCCGTCGGACATGCCGATCGACACACCATTCCCGAAGCAGGCTCGTGCAATGGACAAATCCGACATCCGCGACCTGCGCCGCTGGCACCGGGCCGCCGCGCGGCGGGCCAAGGAGGCGGGTTTCGATATTGTCTATGTCTACGCCGGCCACCAGATGACTCTGCCGCAGCATTTTCTGCTGCCGCAGTACAACAACCGCAGCGATGAATACGGCGGCAGCCTGGAAAACCGGCTGCGCCTTACCCGCGAACTGCTGGAGGAAACCCGCGAGGAGCTTGACGGCCATTGCGCGGTAGCCTTCCGCTTTGCCGTGGATCAGATGGCCGGGCCGGACGGGATGCAGGCGCAGGAGGAAGGCCGCGCCGTGGTGGAATTGCTGGCTGATCTGCCCGATCTTTGGGATGTGAATATCTCAGACTGGAGCAATGACAGCCAGACCACCCGGTTCCAGCCGCAGGACGGGTTTCAGGTTCCTTACATCGAATTCGTCAAACAGGTGACTTCCAAACCCGTCGTCGGTGTCGGCCGTTTCACCTCGCCGGATCTGATGGCCTCGCTGGTCAAAAAGGGGGTGCTTGATCTCATTGGTGCGGCCCGGCCCTCGATCGCAGATCCGTTCCTGCCGAAGAAAATTGAAGAAGGCAGGATTGAGGAAATCCGCGAATGCATCGGCTGCAATATCTGCGTCTCTGCTGATATGCTCGGGGTGCCAATCCGCTGCACCCAGAACCCGACCATGGGCGAGGAATGGCGGCGGGGATGGCACCCTGAGGTGATCGCATCAAAGGGCCATGAGGAGCACGCGCTGGTGGTCGGTTCCGGACCCGCCGGGCTGGAATGCGCGATGCAGCTGGCCAAACGCGGCTATGACGTGACCCTTGCCGAAGCCGGGAAGGAGTTTGGCGGGCGGGCGCTGCGCGAAAGCCGCCTCAAAGGGCTGGCAGCTTGGAAACGGGTCGCGGACAACCGTCTGTGGCAGCTGCAGCAGCGGGCCAATGTCCAGATGTTCACAGACAGCCCGATGACCGCCGAAGAGGTGGCGGATCTCGGCATTCCCAATGTCTTCGTTGCAACCGGCAGCCAGTGGCACCGTGACGGCCGCGGGCGGTCTTCACTGGCCCCGCTGCCGGTGCAGAAAATGCCCTGTTTCACACCGGATGACATCATGGCTGGTGAACTGCCGCCGGACAGCGGGCCGGTGCTGCTCTATGATGACGACCAGGGGTATCTGGGCGGGGTGCTGGCCGATCACCTGGCCGCCGCGGGCCGCAAGGTGATCCTAGCCACGCCCGGCGCTGTGGCTTCGGCTTTTACCGACCTGACACTGGAGCAGGCCCGGGTGCAAACCAGCCTGTTGCAGGCAGGCGTGGAGATCGTGCCGCTGCATCTGCTCGACTCGGCAGATGCCACCGGCGCGGCACTCGCCTGTGCCTACACCGGCCGCATCCGGCAAATCAGCTGCGCCAGCCTTCTGATGGTGACGTCACGCCAGCGCGATACGGCGCTTTTCGATGCCCTGTGCGCTGACTACGGGGACCGGTTCACCACGCTGGAACTGATCGGCGACGCCGCGTCGCCCGGCCTGATTGCCGATGCGGTCTTTGCCGGCCATTTGGCGGCACGCAACTTTGAACGCGACCCGGCGGCAGCAGATGCTGAATGGTTCCGCCGCGAACTTATCTCACTCAACGATATGGGAGGCGCATAATGCCCAAAGATGACCTGCAAGTGATGCGTGACCTGATTGAAACCCATCAGCTCGGATTTGCGCTTGAGCGGCATTTCTATACCTCTCAGGCGGTTTATGACCACGACATCAAGATGTTCTGGAACCGCAACTGGATCTGGGCCGGCCATGTCAGCCAAATCGCAGAGCCGGGCGACTATTTCCTGTTCGACTACGGCCCGGAATCCATCATCGTGGTGCGCGACCGCAGCGGCGATGTCCGCGCCCATCTGAATGTCTGCCGCCATCGCGGATCCCGCGTGTGCCTGGAGAAACAGGGCTCAGCCCGGGTTTTCTCCTGCCCCTATCACGCCTGGACTTTCGGACTGGACGGAAAACTGCGTGGCGGCCGTGCCATGGGGCCGGATTTCGACCCCGGCGAATACGGGCTGTTCCCGGTGCAGGTGCAGATCTTCCAGGGGCTGATCTTTGTCTGCGCCGACGAAAACCCGCCGGCGCTGCAGGACAGCCTGGACAAGCTGGCACCGCTGTCCGCCCCGATGCAGCTGGAAAACCTGACGCTTGCACACGAGGCCTCTTATCCGGTGCCCGCCAACTGGAAGCTGGCGCTGGAGAACTATCTGGAGTGCTACCATTGCGCGCCCTCGCATCAGGAGTATTCGCGCAGCCATTCGCTGAAAGACCCGGCGGATGTTGAAAAACATGGCGAAGCTCTGCGCGAACGCTCTGCCGCCATCGGCCTGCCGACCGAAGAACTGGACCTCACCGGCCCCAATGCCCTGGCCTCGGGCGCGGATGTCTACTGGCGCCGCTACCCGCTGTTTCCCGGCTATCAGACCGGCAGCAGAGACGGCGCACCGCTGGCGCCTCCGCTAGGCGAGCTCAGCGGCCATGACGGCGGTGCCACCGACCTTGCGGTCGGCACGCTCAACTATTTCCTGATCTACGCCGACCACTTTGTCGGCTACCGCTTTGTGCCGCGCTCCCTGCAGGAAACCGATATACAGATCGCCTGGTATGTGCGTGGCGGTGCGGAAGAGGGTCGCGACTACGACAAGGAAGCGCTTACCTGGCTCTGGCATGTGACCTCGCTCGATGACGAGAAGATTATCCGCCACAATCAGGAAGGAGTGAATTCGCACCGTTTCGTTCCCGGCCCGCTGTCGGAAATGGAATGGAGTCTGCCCGGCTTCTACCGCAGCTATTTCGGCATGATCTGAACGCCTTACACCCTAGCAACTGTGTCCAGGCTTTCAGTCCCGGCATCTGGTGGACCGGGTTTGGGATGAAACGATCTGGCTCTGAAATCCAGATCTTGCAGATGTATTCGCAGGGTGTGAGGCCGCTGAGAATCTTGGGCCTGCGAGCGAAGTTGTATGCGTCCATGAAGCCGGCGAGGTGCGTGCGCAGCTGATCATGGCTGTTGTAAGGGAATCGTTTCACCGTCGCGTCCTTAATCGTTCGGTTCATCCGCCCGACCTGGCCGCCGCTCGGGCAAACAGTCCCCCGGACTGTTTGCCTTTCCTCGCAGCTCCATGGCTGAAGCGCATAGAGGCAATCATCCAGCGGCAGTAGCGTGTGCCGCCGGAATGCGACGATCATTGCCTCCTCCGCTTCGGTGGGAACGGTCGAACGCGGCTCCTTCGGCCCGGTCTTCAATTCCTCCACCGTCGCAGGCTTGCGCCACTTCGCGACGGTCTTGGGATTGATGCCCAGCTCCTTGCTCAGCTGCGCGGGCGAAGCATGCGATCTCTGTATTGCTGCTCTGACGGCGTGCGTGCCCTATCGGCAGATTGCTGCGCAACCGCCTGCCGGCTGATAGCGCGTGGCGCTCCCGTGACGAATTTGTCCCATTGTGCTTCCTTCCATTCCAACGAAAGGATCACACCATCAATACCTGGGATCTAACGCCTAGACCACGAGATCGCGGTAGTTGTTTAAGATCGCGGTTACTGCCGCCTTGGTTTTCGAAGGCAACACCGGTTGTTCCAGCTCGGCCAGCATCATCTTGAGGTCATCGCCGATACGCTCCAGCAGATCCTGATCCGGCGCGCCTGCATTGCTGAGCGGTATGTTTGGCCCGAAATAGCGGGAGTTCCAGACCTGGGTCCTGCAATTGTCGACCGTGTGCTGCCGCGCAAGGAAGTTCCCCGACGGGCCAACTTCCCGGATCAGATCGGCAGCCATCTGATCGGCGGAAACTTCCAGGCCTTGCCACATCTTACGCAGCAGCCCCGCCAGATCGTCGCAGAGTAAAAGCGCATGCAGCGAATATGTCAAACCCTGATCAAGGGATCCCATATAGTCGATTGTGGCGGGACGGTTGTAGAACATCTGCGTCATGTTCGAGGAGATTTCCCAGACTGCATCCTGATTAAAGCGGCGGGCAACCGAACAGCCGCCGATGCCGGTCAGCGACGGGAACCCCAGCGACCGGCGGATCTGGCACATCGCCATATCAGCCACTGAAGTCTGGGAAAAGCTGCCGATGGCGCCGGTGGCGGGTTCCATGAAATTCACATCCGAACAGCCGACGCAGAAACTGCCCTCGGCGGCCAGCTGGCCCAGCACCACAGCAGCAAAGTCTGTCATCAGCGCATGGGTGATGCATCCAGCCAGGGTAATTGGCGAAGAAGCGCCGCCGATCGGCAGGGTACCAACCCCAACCGGGACGCCTGCCCGGGCAGCGGTGATGATCTGGTCCGAGTGGATCCGTGCGAGATTGACCGGCAGCGGCGTGACCAGATGCAGGAAGTAGGGCTTTTTCCTCAGCGCGTCCTGCGACCCGCGCAGCGCGGCCGCCATTTCAGTGACAGCGACAAGCGACGACGGGTGCTCGCAAAGGTATTCCAGCGGCTTGGTGGTGTTTTCCATCAGGCAGACAAATTCGTCGATCTCGCCGAACTGGTTCGACTGTTCGACATTCTTCACCGCAATGCAGACACCGTCGACATGCGGCAGCTTGTCGGCAATCAAGGTGATCAGCGCCAGGTCCTCCCGCGTCGAAGGGCGCGGCTCACCGGAGTCCGCGTCATAGACCGCGATGCAAGTCATGCCGGGCATGAACCATGTGTGCTCGCAATCAATCGAGATGGGGTTTTCACCGTTGCGGTCCCAGAGCGTGGTCTTGCGGGCGGCTGTTGCCAGCGCCCTGCGGGTCACGGTTTCCGGGATCTTGACGATACCGCCGTCTGAAAGGACACAGCCAGCCTGCCGCAACAAACCATCCGCCTCGCCGCCCGGCTCGATGACCACGCCGGAGGTGGCAAGCAGCTCAACCGTGGTGTCCACGATCTTGTCCACCTGCCCCTGCGTCAGCGGCGCATAGGCCGGAGTGGCCCGGGAATGCGGGCCCTTGCTGGCAGGCGCTTCGATTGAGACGGTTTTTCTGCGGCTTCTCGCACGGCGCATTTGTTCTACCCATTTCTTTGAGTGATCGCTCAAATTTGGTGTTCGAAATCCGGTTTGTCCAGACATCAATGCCTCCTCCGGCAAATTATTTATTTGAGCGCTTAAATAAATAATGCTAATGATTCCAACCAGAGGGAAGGAGACCCGCATGAAGGACGACGCGCTAATTCAGTCTGATCCCAGGGCCGGACGTACCGGATTACCCGCCTGGAGTTATACCAATCCGGAGCTTCTGGAAGAAGAAAAGGAGCTGCTGTTCCGCCGCCACTGGCAGCTTGTTTGCCATGTGAATGACGTGCCGGAGCCCGGCGATTTCATGGCCGCGGATTTCACCGGTGAGCGTGCCCTGGTGGTGCGGGGGAAAGACGGCGCAGTGCGCGCCTTTCACAATCTTTGCCGCCATCGGGGCAGCCGTGTCGTGGCTGAAGACAAGGGTCATTGCAAAAACGCCATCATCTGTCCGTTCCACGGCTGGGCTTTCAATCTGGATGGCACCCTGCGCGGTGCGGCACGGCCCGAAACCCTGCCGGATCTGGATCCGCAGGAATGGGGGCTGAAACCGGTCGAGATGGACATCTGGCACGGGTTTGTCTTTGTGCGCTTCAAGCCGGGACCGCAGCCCGCGGTGTCCGAAGTGATGGCGCAGTTCGAGGCGGAGCTGGCGCCTTACGGCCTGGCAGACCTTCTGCCGGACGGGAACGGGATCAGCGCCACTGAAATTGCCGCAAACTGGAAATGCGTCCGCGATGTGGACAACGAAGGCTATCATGTGCCGCTGGCGCACCCGGGCCTGCATGATCTTTTTGGCAGCAACTATGACGATCAGCCTTTCAGTAACGGCGCTGCACGGTCATTCGGCGCCTTCCGTCCCGGTAACGGGCGGCTGTGGAGCGTGCGCAACTACAAAAAGCTGCTGCCCAAAGCCGATGGGCTGGACGAGGAACATCAGGCAGCCTGGCTCTATCTTGGGCTGTTCCCCAACCTGGTGTTCGGCATCTACCCGGACTCGGTGATCTTCTACCACGAGTTTCCGGTGGAAAACGGCCGCACCATCCAGCGCGCCGCCTGTTACAAGCGACCCTCCGAAGACCGGCAGCTGCGCGCCGCGCGCTATCTCAGCGGGCGGATCGACCGGATCACCTCGAAAGAGGATGAGCAGCTTATAGAATGGTGCTGGGAGGCGGCCTTTTCCAGCGGCTATGACGGTGTCATCCTGTCGGATCTGGAGCATGGCGTGCGCAGCTACCACGACGAGCTGCGCAAGCTGTTCCCGGTTCTGCAGCATGATGAACCCGGAAAAGGGCAATTGAAGGCCTGCAACGCAGAACTGCTTGCGCAGCTGGACAAGACATGAAGGCGGGCGCCGCCCGTGCGGGGGCGGCGCCCTTAAAACCACCCAGGAGGAGCCAGGAATGTTAACTGGAGAGAGGCGCCAGGGCCTCGCATTAATCAGCCCGACATTGCTCTATTCGCTGCTGATGCTGGCCGCGCCTTTGGTGATGGTGCTGACGTTCAGTTTCTGGACCCAGAACTATCTGGATCTCGACACCACGCTCACGCTGGACAACTACCGCGAGGCCTGGAGCAAGCCGATCTACCGCGCCTTGCTGCTGCGTTCATTGAAAATCTCGCTCATTGTCACGGCAGTGACCGTGGGGCTGGCGTTTCCGATCGCCTATTTTCTGTCCTTTCACGTCAAACAGCACAAGGCATTGTGGCTGTTCCTGATCACCGTTCCGTTCTGGACCAGCTACCTGCTGCGGGTGTTTCTGTGGAAGGTCATCCTCGGCTATAACGGCGTGCTTAACACGGCCTTCACAGGGCTGGGCATTATTGACGAGCCGCTGACCTTCCTGCTGTATAATGCCAATGCGGTGGTGCTGACCCTGGCGCATGCCTGGGCACCCTTTGCGATCCTGCCGATTTTTGTGGCACTTGAGAAAATCGACCGCTCACTGCTGGAGGCCGCTGAGGATCTGGGCGACGGGCCGGTGCGGCGGTTCTTCCGCATCACCCTGCCGCTGGCGATGCCCGGCGTGGTTGCCTCCACCCTGATTGTGCTGATCCCCACCATCGGCGATTTCATCACTCCGAAACTGGTTGGCGGCACCGACGGGCTGATGATCGCCAACATGATCCAGATACAATTCGGCAAGGCAAACAACGCGCCGTTAGGGGCTGCGCTGGCGATCACTTCGATGCTGATTGTGGCCGGCATAAGCGCGGTTATCTTCCTTGCTGGCAAACGTTTTGGAGGCAAGGTGCAATGAAACCCGCCCTGAAATTCCTCTCTGCCAGATGGCTGGCCGTTTATGCGGTTGCCTATATGGTGTTTCTCTACGCGCCGGTGATCCTGCTGCCGATGTTCGCCTTCAACGATGCCACGATCATCTCCTTTCCGCTGACCGGATTCACGACGCAGTGGTTCGACGTGCTGTGGCAAACCGAATCCCTGCATGGCGCGGTGCGGAATTCGCTTTTGGTCGGTCTCTCATCGGCGGTGCTGAGCACCATCCTTGGCGCCTGTGCGGCACGGGCTGCGGCGCGCTACCGGTTTCCCGCAAAACACGGCATCATGAGCTTTATCATGCTGCCGCTGGTGCTGCCCGAAATCATCGTGGCGGTGTCCCTGCTGGTGCTGCTGATGCAGCTGGGCATGCCGCTGTCGCTGGCAACCGTGGTGCTGGGGCATGTGCTGATCTGCACGCCCTTCTCCATCGCCATCCTGAACTCCGCCTTTCAGGGGCTGGACCAAAGCCTGGAGGAAGCGTCCTTTGACCTGGGCGAAAGCCGCTGGGGCACCTTCCGCCGCGTGGTCCTGCCTCTGGTCATGCCGGGTGTGGTGTCCAGCCTGCTGATCACCTTCACCATTTCGCTGGATGAGTTCATCATCGCGTTTTTCCTGACAGGCACCGAAGTTACCCTGCCCGTCTATATCTGGAGCCAGCTGCGCTTCCCTGCCAAACTGCCATCAGTGATGGCGCTGGGGACCATCCTGCTGGCTTTGTCCGTCCTGCTCCTGATCCTGGCCGAGTGGTTCCGCCGCCGCGCCGCCAGGAAACAGGGTCTCGAAGCTTCAGCCACCGGAGGATTTGCCTGACATGGCCATCCCATCTCCCAATCCCATCATCGACCTTGCGGGCGTCACCAAGTCCTTCGGAAGCTTTCAGGCTTTGAAAGGCATCGATGCAACCGTCTATGAGGGCGAATTCTTTTCACTGCTAGGCCCATCGGGCTGCGGCAAGACAACCCTGCTGCGGATGATCGCCGGGTTTGAGACGCCAACGGATGGCACCATCGTGATTGCAGGCCAGGACATGGCAGGCGTGCCCGCCAACCGCCGCCCCACCAACATGGTTTTTCAATCTTATGCTATATTCCCGCATCTCAGCGTCGCCGAGAACGTCGGTTACGGGTTAAAGACACGCAAACTGCCCAAGGCCGAGATTGCCCGCGAGGTGGAGCAGGCGCTGCAAATGGTGGACCTGGGCGGCCTTGGGACCCGCGCCGCGCATGAACTGTCCGGCGGCCAGCGCCAGCGGGTTGCGCTGGCCCGGGCGCTGGTGATGAAGCCGAAGGTGGTGCTGCTGGATGAACCGCTGTCGGCGCTCGACAAGAAGCTGCGCGACCAGATGCAGGTGGAGCTGCGGCAGCTTCAGCAGAAGCTTGGCATCACCTTCATTTTGGTGACCCACGACCAGGAAGAAGCGCTGACCATGTCGGACCGGATCGCGGTGATGTTCGACGGCCGGATCGCGCAGCTCGCCACCCCCGAGGAACTGTACCGCCGTCCGGTGGACAAGCGAATTGCCTCTTTCATCGGGGTGATGAACTTCCTCGGCGCCAAGGCCACGGGGCGTATGAACGGCCATCTGGCGCTCGACATTCCGGCACTTGGTAGCATCGAGCTGCCGTCGGCACAGATCCCCGACGGGCTGGACCTTCGGACCCTGGATTCGATTGGCATCCGCCCGGAAATGCTGACCATCCTGTTTGACGGAAGCGAACCGGCCGAGCAGGTGGCCAGAGGACAGGTGACCGGCACCGCCTATTACGGCGACATGACCTATTACAGCGTGCGCCTGCCCGGCCACGGCGAGGACGTGACCATCTCAATGCGCAACACGGCAGGCCGGTCCATCGTGCCGCCCGGCAGCGAAGTTCCGGTGGGTTGGGGCGCAGACTCCATTGTGCTGTTCCAATAAGGCTGGGGGCATTAGCCTCAGCTCTGTTGCAAATGCTCTGAACAACAAGAAAACGCCCCGCCATTTGGCGGGGCGTTTCGTCATCCGGAAGGCCTGACTGTTTCAGAAACCGGCTTTGATCAGTTCGAATTCGGCAATCATCTTTTCGCGCAGCGCCGAAGGCACCGGGGCCTGCCACAGGGTTTTGGCGCGCAGCGCGTTGCTGCTTTCAAGCCCGGCCGCCGCCAGGTCTTCGGTGTTCATATCCGCCATCGCCTTGGCGTTGCCGTGGCCATAGCCCCAGGCGGATACCAGGTGGTTTGCAGTCTGCGGCTCCAGCCAGGCGTTGATGAAATCATAGAACTTGTCCTCGGACCCCGGTGCATTGGTGAGCTTTGCATAGCCGCACACCCAGCTGGATGCGCCCTCTGCCGTGTCGCGCTTGATTTCGATCGGATGGCCTTCGTAGGTCATCGTCGAATAGGTCTCGTTCCAGGCCCAGGCCAGATAAACCTCGCCGCTTTGCATCAACTGCGCCAGCGAGGCCCCATCGGACCAATAAGTGCGCACGTTCTGGTGCACGGTGCGCAGGAAGTCAGACGCCGCACGGAATTGGGCGTCTGTGGCATTTGTCCAATCATTGACACCGGTGGCCAGGAACCCCAGCGCATAGGCGTCGTCCACATTGTCCCCGATCGAGATCCGCCCCTGGTGTTTGGGGTCCGCAAAGGCTTGCAAAGAAGCCACGTCTGCGTCGTTCAAATGCTCCGTGTGATAAGTGACTGCGGTATTGCCCCAGTCTGCCGGGATGAAATAGTTCTGCCCGTCCTTGGTGTAGGCCTTGACGTCGCGAAAGCTTGGCTCGAGCTCGCCCCAGCGGTCGATCCGTGCAGTGTCGAGCGGTGCGAGCAATCCGGCCTCGATCCATTTCGGCACCGATTGCGAACAGGGATGCGCAACATCGGCGCGGAACCCTGAACGCAATTTCTGGAACGCCTCTTCTTCGTCACCGAAGAACGCAAAGGTCGGGCTGTCGCCATGCGTCTCAATGTAAGCAGAGAAGAACCCTGGATCCTCGTAACCGGCCCAGTCGAAAACGGTCAGCTCCGCGTCTGCGGCCAGGCCCGCGCCTGCCTGAAGCGAAAGAACCGTGCCAAGCGCAGTGGCTGTTTTCAAAAATTTCATGAAAGTCTCCCTGTTGCCGCGGCCCTGTTTTCCCGCCATTTGCCTCCTCCGGCACAGGCTTGGCCATGATAGAAAAGGTTAGGAGGGAAATCGGCTTGACACAACATTTATTTAAGCGCTCAATTAAATTGTGAACTGAAATATGCCCGCCGAAAGGTAAACTCTGATGCGCGATCCCCGCCATGACATCCTGTTCCAGCCGTTGAAAATCGGCCCGGTGGAGACCAGGAACCGGTTCTACCAGGTGCCCCATTGCGCCGGCATGGGCTGGCGGCGGCCGCGTACTGTGGCGGCGATGCGGGGGATGAAGGCGGAAGGCGGCTGGGGAGTTGTGAACACCGAGTTCTGCTCGGTCCATCCGACTTCGGATAACGATTATTACCCCTATGCCGCGCTGTGGGACGAGAATGACATCCGCGCCAACCAACTGATGACCGACGCCGTGCATGAACATGGCGCTTTGGCCGGGGTGGAGCTGTGGATAGGCGGCGGTATGGTAACCAATTTCGGCACCAGGCTGGCGCCCCTGGGCATGCGCAACCGGCCGCAGACGGATTCCACTGTCCTGCACCCCGGGCAGGCGCGCAAAATAGACCGAGAAGACATCCGCAACATCCGCAAATGGCACCGCGATGCCGCCGTACGGGCGGTCGAGGCCGGTTTTGACATCGTTTATGTTTATGCCACCCACGGCTATCTGCTGTCCGAATTCCTCGATCCGGTGAACAACACCCGCGGCGATGAATATGGCGGCTCGTTGGAGAACCGGGTGCGGCTGGTGCGCGAACTGATCGAGGAAACCAAGGAGGCCGTCGGCCACAAATGCGCAGTGGCCACCCGTTTCAGCGTTGGGCTGGAGGATGCCGAAAGCTATGACGCCTTTGCCATGCTGTCGGAGCTGCCGGATCTTTGGGATCTGGTGGTGCCTGACTATGGCGTGGAGATGGGGGCGAGCCGTTTCGTCAAGGAAGCCTCCTTCACTGATAGTATCGCGAAAGCAAAATCGCTGACCTCGAAACCTGTTGTGGCAGTGGGCCGCTACACGTCGCCCGACACCATGGCGCAGGTGATCCGCCAGGGCGGGCAGGATCTGATCGGCGCGGCCCGGCCATCGATTGCCGACCCGTTTCTGCCCAAGAAGATCGAGGAGGGGCGCAGCGAAGACATCCGCGAATGCATCGGCTGCAACATCTGCTATGCGCATGACTCGCTGGGGGTGCCGCTGCGCTGCACCCAGAATCCGACCATGGGCGAGGAATGGCGCCAGGGCTGGCATCCGGAGAAATCCGGCCGCAGCACAGCCCCTGAGAAGGTCCTGGTGGTAGGCGCCGGCCCTGCCGGGCTAGAGGCCGCCCGGGTGCTGGGCGAACGGGGCCATTCGGTGATGCTGGCCGAGGCAAGCCGGACCCTGGGCGGGCGTGTCACCCGCGAATCCCGCCTGCCGGGGATGATCGAATGGGCCCGCGTGCGCGACTGGCGCATCGGCCAGATCGATAAGCTGTCCAACGTTGAGGTTTACCCGGAAAGCCCGCTGGATGCCTCCGATGTGCTGGACCTTGACGTCTCTCACGTCATTGCCGCCACCGGGGCGGTCTGGGCCACGGACACCATCGGGCGCCATTCCGGCACCGGGCTGGAAGAAGAAGCGCCCGGCATGATCGTCTCGGCAGAAACGGTGCTGAACGGCGAGGCGCTCAACGCCGATCACTTGGTGATTTATGACGACGACCACTACTATCTCGGTTCGGTCCTGGCACTGCAGCTGCGCAAAGACGGGCACCGGGTCACCCTGGTGACACCTGCAGGCCGCCCCTGCGATTGGGGCCAGTGGACGACGGAGGTCTACCAGTCCAACGCCGCCCTGGTCGAGGCAGGTGTCGCGGTTGTGCCCAACCGGATGCTGGTGGCCGCGCAGACGGGTGAGGCGGTGTTGTCCTGCATGCTCTCAGAAGCCCGCAGCACGCTTGCCTGCGATGCGATCATCCCCCTCACCCGCCGCCTGCCGGTGCTGGGGCTTTATGACGGGCTGAAGGCTTTGGGAGATGGGTTGCAAGACACCGGGATCAAATCGGTAGCCCGTATCGGCGACGCAGAGGCCCCCCACATTATCGCCGCCGCGGTGCAAAGCGGCTACCGCGCAGCGATGGATCTGGGGCAGGAGGTCGATCTGGCCAAGAAATACGGGCGCCGCGAGCATACAGTGTAAGGCAGAATTTTAAGCCCCGGCTCCTGCGGAAACGGCCGCAGCAGCCGGGGCTTATTACTTCCTGTGTATAAGAGGTGCGACACGTCCCGGGCTGGAGCGATGGCCCAGACACGCCGTCACAGCCGCAGGTATTCGGAACAAAAAAAGCGGGCGCCGGAACCACCGTTTGCGCCCGCCAGTTTGGGGAAGGGTGACGGGAGCCGGTGCCACCCCCTCCAGCTTCACGCTGCCAGCTGCACTTCCACCTGCTGGATGGCACGCTCCAGGATGTCGAACATTTCGTCGATCTGTTCCAAGGTGATGATCAGCGGCGGCGAGAACACTGCCATGTTGATCAGCGGGCGGACGATCAGCCCCATCTCCTCGCAGGCGGCATCAATCATCGAACCGAGCTTACGCTCGGCCTCCAGATCCTCGGCCTGGCACTCGATGCATCCCAGCAGACCCTCGCCGCGGGCGTCGCCGACGATACCGAACCTCATCAGATCGCTCAGACGCGCCTGGAAATGCGGAGTGACTGCGCGGACATGCTCCAAGATGCCTTCTCGCTCGATGATCTCGATGTTCTTCAGCGCCGCAACGCAGGACACTGGATGGCCGGAATATGTGTATCCGTTGGTGTAGGAGGACGGTGTGCCCAGATCGCTCATCTGCTCCATGACGCGGTCAGAGATGATGCAGGCGCCAAGCGGCAGATAGCCGGATGTCAGCCCCTTGGCACAGGTGATCATGTCGGGCTGGATGCCAAAGACCTCCTGGGAAGCGAACCAGTGGCCAAGACGGCCAAAGCCCGTCACCACCTCGTCGGAAATATAGAGGATGTCATTGGCGCGGCACAGCTCCCACGTCCGTTTGTGGTAACCGGGTGCGGGCACGATGACACCGCCGGAGGACAGGATCGGCTCGGCAATAAAGGCGCCGATATTGTCCGCGCCGATCTCTGCAATGGCAGCCTCCAGATCCGCAACCTTGGCGTCGCACCAGCCCTCCACGCTCATACCCGCGGGGCGGCGGTAGGGGTTCACGTCGGGCAGGAAATGCACCAGCCGGGTTTCAAAATCGAAATGGCTCTGGTCGCGCTCCTTGCCGGTCACCGAATGGGCCAGATAGGTGGAGCCGTGGTAGCCCTTCTCGCGGGCGATGATCTTTTTCTTCTGCGGCAGCCCGCGGCGGTTGTTCATGTACTGCATGGTGCGCAGGGCCGTATCCACCGCGGTCGAGCCGCCAGTGGTGAAGAAGACGTTGTTGAGGTCGCCCGGCGCCATTTCGGCGATCTTCCGGGCCAGCACTGCCGACGGCTCGGTGGTGTTGGTGAAGGGCGAAGTATAGGGCAGCTTCATCACCTGCGCGGCGATGGCATCGGCCATGTCCTGACGGCCATAGCCAATCTGGGTGCACCACATGCCGCCCGGCCCGTCGATGTAACGTTTGCCGGAGGCATCCCACAGATGGATGCCGTCGGCACTCTCCATCAGCATGTTATCGTAGCCGCGCCAGTCATCCATTGCCATCCAGGGGTGCAGCTGATGGGTGCGGTCCCATTCGTGCAGGGTGTCGGCGTTCGGTTCGTTTGCGAATGTGTTCGGGGTCATCTTAGTCATGGGAGTACCTGATCCGGGTTAAAACGGGCGCGGCGGGGTTGCCCGCGCACGGCTGTTAATGAAGAAGGGCTTGTCCTCGATGGTGACCGGCACCAGGCGCCTGTCCCACTGCCCCTCTTCGTTGACGTAAACTTCGGCCCAGAGGTCATCGGTGACGTTCTCGCCGAAAGGCGCCTTGAACTCGGCCAGCGCGATGTTGCGCTTGGTGGTGGGGGACCAGACGCCAGAGGTCACATGCCCCACCTCCTTCTTTTTCTTGTGATAGATCAGCGCGCCATCCGCGGGTTTGAAACCGCCGATGTCGATCTTGCACAGGTGATAACGCAGACCGGTCTCCTGCTGCTTCAACAGCGCCCGGCGGCCGTTGAAATGGCCCTTGGTGAAATCTACCATCTTGGCAAATCCCAGCTCCAGCGGGCTGCGGCCCCGGCCCAGACGCATGGCCATATGCACAGGCTGGAAGTCAAAACCCGCGGCGATGAACCCGGCCTCGATCCGGCAGATGTTGAGCGCCTCAAACCCGATCGCCCGCAGGCCCCAGTGGCCGCCCTTGGCCCAAAGCCTGTCCCAAAGCTCCAGCGCCTTACCATTAGGCACCCACAGCTCATAGCCGAGATCGCCGGTGAAGCCGGTGCGGGAAATCCACAGATCCGGCTCGATTTCGCGCCAGTCGAAGGGTTTCATATCCGCTACGGCGCCTAGTCCTGCGTCCTGCAGCAGCGAAAACGAGGTCGGGCCCTGCAGCGACAGCGCCGCGATCTCCTGGCTTTCGTCGGAGATCTTTGCGTCAAAGCCCCAGGCGGTGTCGAGCAGCCATGTGTACATCGGCTCCTGACAGCAAAGGCGGAAGTCAGTGTCCGAGAAGCGGAACAGGGTGCCGTCGTCGATCACCATACCCTCTTCATCGCACCACAGGACATAGCTGACCCGCCCGGCGCGCAGCTTGGCGGCATTGCGGGTCACCAGCCGGTTCACCACTTGCAGCGCGTCCGGTCCGGTGATGCGGTATTTGTGCATCGGCGAGATGTCGAACAGGGTGGTCTGGTTGCGGATGGCGAAATATTCGAACTCCACTGTGTCCAGCATCGCAGGCGACACATAGCCCGCCCAATTGGTCCAGCTTTTGGCGGTGCTGAGCGCCTCCAGCCGTGGCTGGAACGGGGTTTCGATCAGTCCGATGGGTACATGTTTGGTCATCAGATCACCCCGTCTTTTAATAGCTGCAAGGCGCTGTTGCGGCCGGCAAGCCCGGTCACATCGCCGCCCGGATGGGCCCCCGCACCGCACAGGTAGTAGCCCTTGGGGCCGAAGCGGTAATGCGCCATGCCGTTGGCGGGCCGCACCGTGAGGATCTGATCGATGCCCATCTCCGCATGATGCCAATGCCCGCCCGGCGCGCCGGTCCGTGCCTCGATACAGGCGGGGCTGAGCACCTGGCGTTCCGTGACCAGCGCGCTGAGGCCGGGTGCGTATGTCTCCAGCGTGGAGAGTGTGACGGCGGCAAGCCTGTCACATGCGGCCTCATCCCAGCCGCCCTCCAGCCCATACGGAACAGAGCTGACAACAGCGGACAGCACATGCTGCCCGTCTTTGGCCAGTCCCGGGTCGGCAAGGCTGGGAATGACCGCCTCAATCACCGGGCTTTCCGGGATCCCGCCGTATTTTGCCGGGTTGAAGGCGCGCTCCACATAGGTGGCACTTGGCGCAATCAGCAGCCGGCCTGCCGCGAGTTCCGGGGTGAGGCCGGTGAACTTCGGTACACCGTTCAGGACCAGATTGACCTTGGCGGCCGCGCCCTTGCAGCGCTGGTTGCGCATCCGCCGCACCATTTCCACGTCGTAATGTTCCGCACCCGCCAGCTTCATCGCGGGCATTGGGCCAGTGTTGCTCAGAACTGTACCGGCGGAGATCTCCGTGCCATCCTCCAACACCACACCTGCCGCGCGGTCATTTTCGACCAGCACACGGGACACGCTGGTGCCGGTGCGGATTTCAGCGCCGGCTGCACGGGCCGCAGCTTCAAACGCAGCTGAAACCGCACCCATGCCGCCGATCGGCAGCTGCGCTCCGCCGCCCTGCCCCAGCCGGTACATCAGCGAGAAAACCGTTCCGGGTGAGCGCGGCCCGGCATAGGCGCCGCGCACCGCATCCGCTGCCAGCGCCCCGGCCAGCGGACCGTCTTCCAGATCGTCCAGAATCAAATCGTAGGCGTTGGACAATAGCACGCGGAGAAACTCGCGCATGTCTTTCTTGCCCGTCCGCTTAAGATCCAGCCCCAGTTTGGCCAGCCCGGCAAGTTCCGTGAGTGTATTCAGGCTGGCCAAGCCGCCCTCAAGCGATGGCGGGGATTTTGTTGAAAGCTGGCCCAGAAGGCCGGCGAACAGTGTCAGGCGGCGCATCAGCTCCGTAAAAAGCGCGGCTTCCGGGTGGGGCCGCCCATCGGCCAGTTCTGCCTTGCCGCCGCGGATCACGGCATGGTTCCCATCCTGGGACAGTGAAACAGCAGAAAGCTCGCGCACGTCCAGAGGCGCGCGGCCGGTGCCGAGGCCCAGCTCCTTCTTCACCTTGGGATGAAGGTTGTAGAGCAGATGCGCAATCTCCGGCACCTCTATGCCGCTTGCCAGCGTGGTATTGCGGGCCATGCCGCCGGTGGTTGCGTTCTTTTCGATCACGCAGACGGATTTGCCTTTGCGGGCCAGCGTTGCAGCCGCGGCCAGCCCGTTGTGGCCGGCACCAATGACAATTGCGTCGTAGGTTGGTGTATTCATTGTTTGCTCCTCACGCCGCGTAACCGGTCACTGCGCGTCCCTTGCCGATGTTGCGCAGGATTTCCTTGGCGGCATTGGCGCCCGGCGCCGCCATTACGCCGCCGCCCGGATGGGCTGAGGATCCGACGATATACATGCCGTCAATCGGGGTGTCGTATTGCGCGTAACCCGGCACCGGGCGGTTAAAGAGCAGCTGATCAAAGGTCAGCTCACCCTGGAAGATGTTGCCTTCGGTCAGACCGACCTCCTGCTCGATATCCCAAGGCGTGCGGATCTCCGCGTGCAGGGTCTTGCTGCGGATGTCGGGGCAGGCTTGCTCCAGCTTGTCAAAGACGCAGTCGGCAAAGGCACCGCGGGTCTGGCCGTTCCAGTTGGTGCCTGCGCGCACGCCGCCCACCTCCAGATCATAGGGCGCGTATTGCACAAAGACGGTCATCATATGCTTGCCCGGCGGCGCCATGGTCGGGTCGATCTGGCTGGGGATCAGCATGTCGAAATACGGATTCTGCGACCAGCGCCCCTCCTTCCAGTCGTCATAGGCGCGCTCCAGCTCAATCAGGCTCTCCGAACAATGCAGATCGCCGCGCAAGAAGGGCGCGCCTTTGGGGGCGGCCGGGAATTCGGGCAGCGCATCCAGCGCGATGTTCAGCTTACCCGAGGAGCCGCGGATCTTGAAACGCTTCACTGCCTTGGTGAAGTCCTCGGGAAGGTGTTCTTGCCCGGTGTGCTTTAGGAACGTGCGCTTTACATCCATGTTGGAGGCCACGATGGGAGCTTGGTATTCGTCGCCGTTTTCCAGTGCCACCCCGGTGACCTTGCCACTGTTCACCAGGAAACGGTCGACGCCGGAGCCGGTGACGATGGTGCCGCCCGCCTCCTCAAAACAGGCCCCTAGCGCGTTGGAGATCGCCCCCATGCCGCCGCGTGCAAAACCCCAGGCCCCGATCGCGCCATCGACATCGCCCATATAGTGGTGCAGCAGCACATAGGCCGTGCCCGGTGAATAAACCCCAAGGCCGGTGCCGATGATCCCTGCCCCGGCGATATGCGCCTTGATCAGGTCATTTTCAAAATGCTCATCCAGGAAATCGCCGATCGACATCGACCAGAAACGCAGCGTCTCGCCCAGTTCTTTCTTGCCCAGCCCATGCGCCTGTTTGATCAGGAACAGCAACTCGCCGATGTCGCGCGGCTTCAGCGACGACGGGTCCGGTGCATTGCGCAGCAGGAAGGGCCGGATAAAGCGGCACTGGCGGATCACCGTCTGGCTGAACCGGTCATAGGCATCCGCGTCATGGGCGCTGTGACGGGAAATTTCCCGGCGCAAGGCGTCATGGCCCGACATGTAGGCAAAGTAATCGCCATCGCGGCTGAAACTGGCACCGCCCTCATAGGGGATCACCTGCAGCCCGTATTTCGGCAGTTCCAGGTCGCGCACAATCTCGCGACGCAAAAGCGAACAGACATAAGAGCAGTTGGAGTACGTCCAGCCCTCATGCAAGGAACGGCTTACCGCCGCGCCGCCGATCCAGTCGTTTTTTTCCACCACCAGAACCTTCAGCCCGGCCTTGGCCAGGTAACAGGCCGCGGTCAGACCGTTGTGCCCGGCCCCTGCCACGATGGCGTCATATCTGTCATGCTGCCCCATGAATTTCTCCTGGTTCGACTGTTGCTGACTGGAGACTAGTAGAGAAGATATTTGCCGTAAAGTTTTTTTGAGCGCTCAAATAAAAATAATCCGGCTGACAGGCGCAGCGAAGTGTGGAACAAGAAAGAAAATTGGCATTTGGATTTCTCATGGTGGCATCGCAGAGCGGCGGCAGGAAGCCGCGCAAAGAACGCAAGGAAAACGCCGACATGCGGCGCCGGCAGATTCTCGATGCGACTCTGAAGTCGATTGTTGCCAATGGGCTTGCCAAAACGACGCTGGCGACGGTGGCCAATGAGGCCGGGCTGTCCCAAGGTGTTGCCGTCTTCTACTTCAAGTCCAAGACCGGCATTCTGACCGAAGCGTTGCGGGATCAGTACCAGACCTACGAGGCCCACTGGCAGGCTGCGCTGGACAAGGCCGATGCTGCACCCGCGCCCCGGCTGCGCACGATCATTGAGGCGGATTTCAGCCCGAAGATCTGCAACCCCAGTGCGCTTGCCATCTGGTTTGCCTTCTTCGGAGAGCAGAATTTTGTTCCGCAATATGCCGAGATCACTGGCGAGTTTGAAGATAAGAGATCTAAAATCCTTAGCGAGATCTGTCGGCAGCTGGCGCCGGATGATCCTGAAAAGGCGCGCCTGACTGGCGGCTGGATTGATACGCTGACCGATGGTTACTGGCAGAAGTTGCACTTGTTTCCGCACATTTACACGCGTGAGGCGGCACTTGAGCAGACTCTGACATTCCTGCAAACGCTGTTTCCTAATTATACGGAGGCTTTCCAGGCAAAGACTGGCAATTAAGCCAGTTAGCAGCCTAACAGGAGTTCCCCGCGTCAAAGAATTTCTGCTTGAACCTCCATGGGCTTCGACCAGTTGGCGGCGTTGAACTGAACCGCACCGGGTTTGCCGGAGACTGATTTCAGTTAGTTACGCGGCAATGTCCTCAGTTTCCAGAGCGGCGTAGAAATGGGCCTCTGCTTCTGCCGGCGGGATGTGCCCAATGGGTTCAAGCAGGCGGCGGTTGTTGAACCAATCCACCCATCCGAGCGTTGCGTATTCCACGTCTTCGAAGTTGCGCCAAGGGCCGCGGCGGTGAATGACCTCGGCTTTGAACAAACCGTTGATCGTCTCGGCCAGGGCGTTCTGCGCCTTCAAATGATCCCCCGGATCATTTGATCCGCTGCGCGGATCTGCTTGAACTCATAGCTGTCTCCGACGCTGCCGACAGAAGGTTCTATACCGGCTTCGCCCAACCGCTCTGTGTATTTGATCGAAAGGTATTGACTGACCCACTGCGTGACAGGCGATGCCAGCATCGCCGAGAACGGCGGCCGGAGTAATGAACAAGCCCCATCGCCTTTGTCGGCCGCCGCTCGTGAACAGCCTGCTCCAGAGCATCCATTGCCCGGCAGGCGCATGCGAAGCATGTGCGAGAGGGGAGAACGAACCCGGCATGCGCCGAGGTGCTGACACGACCCATTGACCGGCAGGCGATTTGGCAAAGCCAAATCTGCCGAGAGGGGGCCAACGATCTTGCGGGCATAGGCATCGATAAGCGAGCCATTGAAGGCGCCATTGGTTCGAGCCCAATGGCGAGCGGCGACATAGGCGAACCCTTTCCAGGTGGCAACATAGGTGAAATCGCTGACCCAGAGCATGTTGGGCGCGGGGACACGGAATTGCCGGTTTACCTTGTCCATCCACTGCCCGGCAGCACATGCGCAGCATGTGCGAGAGCGGGCACGGGGCCTTTTTGCCGGGCATCGTGGTTTTGTGCGGCTTGCCCCGGAGCGAGCTTTTGTCCGCCATTGGTCCGAGGACAATGGCGAGCGCCTTGAATATTGGACGTAGCCTTCCCGGCCTTTTCCACTTCATCCACGACAAGGATCGGGTTTGCTACGCCCGCCTGCAGAATGGTTTCCAGCACGCGCCCCGGATACGCACTGCCCCAGCCCCGCTGCGACCCGACAACGCCGAACGACGCGTTCTCGCTGGTAGCTTCAACAACGGCCGTTGGGACTGTGAGCATCTGCCCGAGGCGCCGCGCCCAGTGGCTCTTACCGATACCGGGCGGCCCATCCAGCAGAATGGGCGGCAGACGCAGGCCCGGCCACCCTTCGCGTACGGACCGGCGCATCGCATGCCACACGGCTTCCGTCGCCGGAGCCATCCAAGGCATTTCCCCATGCAGTTCAGCCGCCAGTTCATCAGCCTGGTGTTCGGTAGCGATCGCAACCAGCCTGACGCCATCTCGAAATACAGAGAGCCGCTCCCGGTGCTCCCGGCTGAGATGCCCCATGCCGGAAGCTGCCTTCCGGCCCTCAAGAAGAAGATCAACACGGCGTTTGATCCGCGCTCTGTCCTGTTCGCTGGGGCTGATGGAGTGGCGGCGCCTTGCTGCTCTTTCACTGCTGTCTTCGTCCTCCGCACCAGCGCTGATATCCGGCAGCTTCCGGCTTCGCAGGTCGCGCAGGTGCTGTAAGAACCGTTTCTCCAATGTGTAGGTGGTGTCCTCCGGGCTGAAAAACCGGGCTTCGATGAAGGGGATGCGGGGCATCGGAGTAAGACCTCTGGCAAGGTTGGACTGCCGGCCGGGAACGCTCCGGCCGCTCAACAAGGAACTGTTGTTTGGGTTTACAGGAAGACGGGCTTGCGGCTGTTTGATGCTGCCACCTGGGTCCAATCGATCCCTTCGAAAAGGGTGTCGAACTGAACTTTGCTCAAGATGATAGGTCCGGCTTGCGGTTTCGGCCAGGTAAAGCGTTTGCCGGTCAGCCGTTTCATGATCAGCACAAGGCCGGAGCCATCCCAGACCAGAATCTTCAGCCGGTTGGCGCGCCGGGAGCGGAATACGTAAATCGCCCCTGAATAGGGATCTAGCTCGAAATTGTTAGCCACACAGGCTGCAAGCCCGTCCATACCCTTGCGGAAATCGACCGGCTCCGAGGCAAGGTAAATCCGGAAGTTGCTGGCGGGAGAAATCATTGTGCTGCCCTCACAGCCCGCAGAACTTCCACTAGGTGATCGGCAGGATAGCCATGGGGTATCTCAATGGCTGCCACTCCGATACTTATCCGGCAGGAGGCGCTGCTTGCTGCCTCGGGTCCATTCTTGTGAGGAGACTCGACCAGCCGCTGGGCCGCCGGAGCAATGACCTCGACAAAGGCTGGGTTCTTCCCGGAAGTGCCGGCCTTCTTAACCCAGAGAGCGACCAGAGATTTGTTGGCGCCGATCTCCTCAGCCGTCTCGCGGATTCCGGCTCCAGCCAGGATCTTTTGAACAGCCTTGGTGCGGAGCGCATCAGGCCATTTTCGCCGCCCGGATGAGGAAACGGGGATCGTGAACCCCCACACCTTCACCTCTTCCGGCATCATTCCATCCAGCATCACCACCTCCTTTCTTCAGGTGGCGCCAGTATCTCAAACCCCTTATTTTATTGAAACATGGGGTCTTTGCACCGCTTACGACGCTTCTGAGCCAACCAAACAAGATTGTCGGACGATCCGTAGGCAGTATCAGCGGCGATCCGAAGGGGCTTTACGCCAAATCGCTCTTCAGTTCAATCAAGCATCTTGCGCATGGCACCGACTTCAGCGGTCTGGTTCGACCGATTGGCATCCACGCCCATGATGATGCCGTGATCTGTGTCGATGAGATAGTTGTCGGAATAGGCAAAGAACGCTGGCCTTTGGGCGCTGCCGTCCATTGGCCTGCTTGAGCCGTGAACTTGGGCTTGGCAGTCATCGCCGCACCGAACGCCTCGTCGTCCAATGTGTCAAGATACTCGCGCACAGCCCGAGGCGCATCATCAGGATCAATCTCGCGCGCCGCCCAGTCTTCCGGATTGCTCGAGTTCTGCTTTTGAACATCGGCACTGATCAGGCTGGCGTCGACCGCGAAGCCCTGACCACCGACCAACCCTTCTTCCATGCAGCGCGCGACCGTCATCTCGAACACGTGGCGCAAGAGGCCGCTCTCGCGGAAACGACCGTGCTTGTTCTTTGAGAATGCCGAGTGGTCCGGGATACGATCCGTCAGATCAAGGCGACAAAACCACCGATAGGCGAGGTTCAAGTGCACCTCTTCGCATAGCCGCCGCTCGGATCGGGTGCCAATGCAGTATCCAACCAACAGCATCCGGATCAGGAGTTCCAGGTCAATGGATGGGCGGCCCGTGTGGCTGTAAAAGCCGGCCAAATGCGCGCGGACGCTGCCCAGATCAACGAACCGGTCAATCGACCGCAAAAGGTGATCTTGTGGAATGTGATCTTCCAGCGAAAACTCGTAGAACAAGGCCGCTTGTGCTTCCTGCCTCGGTCCCATCATCGCCAATCCTCCCGCTCCTCGAGAGAACTGAAACAGCCACTTACCTTTCGATCAAGCAGGGTTTTTTCAACAAAATCAGCCCAAACCAGGCAAATGCTGCAAAACGCACAAATGCCTAAGCGATCTGAAAAGCTGCCATCTGACGATGGCTCCGGGCCCTCCGCGAGGAATGGCGGCAAACCGAAACTCCGTCGGCAGAGTCGGTTACACCCGAGACGCCCTATTCATTCATCACAAGAGCGGACTGTTGGCCGGTCATCCTGCGGACCTCAGACACAGCCTCGGCAAGTGCCGGGCCAACCTCGTCAGAGATGCGTTGATCAGTAAGTTGCTTTGAAGTGGAGCTTGCCAGAAAAGCCACCGGCTCACCTAAATCAGACGGACGGTATGGCACAGCAGCGGCGTTGATGGTTTCGGAAAACCGGCTTACGCCCCTAACCTGAGTGTAGCCGTCAGCCAGGATCTCGTTATGCGCGGCAAGTCTTATTGCTGCGAATTCCGCCAGCAACTCTGCTGGCTCATCGCCTTGGCTTTCAAGAAAACGGGCAAATTCCTCATCGTTGAGTGCACCCAGATACGCTTTGCCGCTGGAAGAAGTATGAAGCGGCATCCGATAGCCGACATCCAGCCAGATTGCCGAGGAGTTCACTGGCCGCCAGGCCCTGGTCAGCAGCATCCGCTGGTCATCTTTGATGCTGATCGCCGTCAGCGTGCCGGTTTCATCCGCCAGCCGCTGCATCACCGGCGAGGCGATCTCAACAAAGGCGAATGAGGCCGCGGCGATGTTCCCCAGCGCCAGCGCTGCCGGGCCAAGGCGGTATTTATCGTGCCGCCGTCCATGGGTCAGGTATCCAAGCGCGCACAGGGTGAAGGTCAGCCTGGACACTGTCGGGCGCGGAATGCCGGTGCGTTCGGAGATTTCAAGGTTGCCCAGACCGTCATCCGTCGGGCGGAAGGCCCGCAAGATGGTCAGGCCCCGCGCGAGTGTATTTGCAAATCTCTTGTCCGATGCATCGGCTGGCATGGTATTCCCTGTATCTATGCGGACGTCCGGCCCGAGCGGGGTATTCGCAGTCCGCTGGTCCCCGATACTACTGAACCGCATTTGACAGCACCAGAGAGATCGACGGAAACGCCACCAGCAGAAGCAGCACGACCACATCAACGCTTAGGAACCGCCAGATGCCGGAAAACACCATGCCCACCGGGGCGTCCTTGCCGACAACATTGGACAGCACAAAGACATTCAGCCCCACAGGCGGCGTTATCAGGCCGATCTCCAGCAGCTTCACGACAACGACGCCGAACCAGATCAGGTTCAGCCCATAGGATTCCACCAGCGGCACCACCAGCGGCAGGGTCAGAACCATGATCCCGATCGGATCCAGGAACATGCCCAGCATCAGATAGACGACGCAGATCGCAAACAGCAGCGTGCCCGTAGATAACTGCGCCTGCGCCACCCAGTCCACCAGCGCCGGGGCCATGCCCGTGAGCGCGATGGCCGCGACAAAGATCTTGGCGCCCGCCGCGACAAAGAAGATCGCGGCGGTCTGTACACAGGTTTCCCGCACCGCCTGCCAGATGCCCGCCAGGTCCAGCTGCCGCTGCGCCAGGCCGATCAGCACCGTCAGCACCACGCTGACCGCCGCTGCTGCGGTGGCGGTAAAATAGCCGCCGTAAATCCCGATCACGATAACTGCAAAGATCACCGCTGCGGGCCATGCTCTTCGGAACGCTGCCAGCTTGTCGGCAAAGCTGGCAGCCTCGCCGCGCGCCGGCACCGCCGCCGGATCCGCCTTGATCCACATGGCAATGACCAGGACAAAACCCGCCAGCGTCAGCAGCCCCGGCAGAATGCCGGCAATGAACAGCTTGTTCACCGAGGTCTCGGTAAAGATCGCATAGATAATGAACAGAATGCTCGGGGGGATCAGAGAGCCGAGTGTACCCCCGGCCGCGACGCTGGCGGTTGCCAGCCTTGGGTCATAGCCAAGACGCAGCATTTCAGGTGTGCAGATTTTGCCCATGGTCGACGCACAGGCCAGGCTGGAGCCGGTAATGGCGGAAAACCCGCCGCAGCCCATCACCGAGGCCACCGCAATGCCGCCGCGCAGGCGCAGCAGCCAGACCTTGGCCGCATCATAAACAGCTGTGGTGATCCCGGCCCGATAGGCAATATTGCCAAGCGCGATGAACAGCGGGATCATCGACAGATCAAAGGAATGCAGCAGATCGAACGAGTTATTGAAGACCAGCGAGGAGGTTGCCCGGAAGGCCCGTTCCGGCATGAAGGTGCCGGTGCGGAACGCAAAGATTGTAAAGGCCGCCAGCGTCGGCACGCCGATCAGGGCAAAGGCAATCGGCACACGAATGGCCAGAAGCACAAGCATAACGGCAAAGGCCACAAGGCCGATCAGGGCGGGATCCACGGGCAGTCTCCTCGGCAGGTCTGTTGAATGTCAGATGGATGTCAGGTTTTGTGCAGCGCGATTTCGCCGCCGCGCAGCAGGGTCAGCGCATCACCGGCAGCCATCACCGCAAGCCGCAGCCATCCCAGCGCAATCCCAAGGGTAAAGGCCAGCCGCCCCGGCCATTGCGGCAGGTTCAGATCGCCGTAAAACACACTGCCGGTCTGCCACTGATGCAGGAATTCCCGGCCGCCGGAATACAGGATCGGCGTCAGCGCCAGCAGGCCGAACAGGGTGCCGAACACTGCCAGCCACCCCGACACGCGCGGCGGCAGCAGATTGGTCAGAAACTCCACCGCGATATGCGCCCGTTGCGCGGTTGCGGCGGCCAGGGGCATCACAATCGCCAGAACCATCAGCTCGCGCACGATGACAATGGTGTCCGGCACCGAGCTGTTGAACAGGTTCAGCGCCACCACATCGGCAAAGATCAACAGCGCCAGCAGGATGATAGCCGCAGCCGATACATCCACAAAAACCCGTTCCAGCCTGTGCAGCATCTTGTCCTCCCCTGGTACTGCCAGACGGCGCTGCCGCCGCCCGGCCCCTGTTCCGCCTTGATCAGTTGCTGCGCGTCCAAGGATAGCCCTTGGCTTCGAACTCGGACGTGAACTCAGCCACAGCGGCGGTATAGGTCGCCATCAGCCGGTCGGCATCCAGACCAACGCTGCGGGCATTTTCCATCCAATCCGCAATAAAGGGTTCCGCCGCAGCATTCAGGGCAGCCTTGTCAGCATCGCTCAGCTCGATGACCTCGATCTTGCGGCTGGTCTCGCCTGCGGTCATCGCCTTCATCGCTTTGCTGTTGGCCCCGGTCACGATCTTGGCAAACTGGTCGGCCAGTTCCTCGCCCGCCTGCATCAGCACCTGCTGCTGGCCAGCCTCCAGGCCGTCAAAGACCTGTTTGTTCATGAACATGCCGTAGCCGCCGATCTGCCCCCAGTTCAGGACAGTATAGCTGTCGATCACCTCGTCCCATTTCAGCGAAGGAACGATGTAATCATAGCCCTGGCTGCAATTGATCAGCCCGGTGTCCAGCCCCTGATAGGCCTCATAGACCGACAGGTTCACGCGGGTGGCGCCCATTTCGCCGAAGACCTTGCCGTAAACGCCGGCGCCGCGGACCTTCTTGCCCTTGATATCCTCAACCGAACGGATCGGCTCTCCGGCGCAGGCCACATTCACAGCCGAGGCGGTGAAGGTGCCGATATAGACCAGGTTCTGGCGGGCCAGATGCTCGGTAATCTGCGGTTCCGACCGCATCAGACGGTCGGCGGCACGCATGGCGACCCAAGCATTCGGCCCGCCGATGGGAAAGTCAGCCAGCGAATAGGCCGCCATTTCCTTTTGGAAATAAGCCGCAATGATCGAACCGGCATCCGCCACCCCGTCGCTGATCCCCTGCACTGCCGCGCTTGCCTTGAACAGCGCGCCGCCCCATTGGACATCCATGCGCAGATCGCCTGCCGACAGCTCGCCGATACGGCTGTTGTACCATTTCAGCGCGGCAGGAACCGTGCCCCGGTCCGGGCCGCTGTGGCCGTAGTAAATCACGGTCTCCGCAGAGACCGCCGTCGCGCCAAGACAGGCCGCAATGGTCAGCCCTCCCAGAATATTCCTGATCATTCCCATGACTGGCATCTCCTCCTCGAAAGCCATTCGCTTCATTTTACTATGTGGAATTTTAACATTATGTCCAGAATTTTATTTCACATAATGGAATTTGCGATAACTGCCTGCGCTCGACCCGCTGCAGAACAGGACTTCCTCTTCTGCGCCTCTGCAGGACACGAAATCGGCGCAGCAGATCAAACGCCTTCCGCCAGCTCGCTGGCAAAGGTCTCGATCAGTTTCGCTTTCAGGATTTTCCCAGTCGGCGCGGCAGGCAGGGCCGCAGCCACGATAATACGTGCCGGCCGCTTGTAGGGCGCAAGCCGGTCCTGCAGGAAGGCTTTCAGTTCCGCCTCTGTCACGCTACTGCCGGTGGCGGCGCTGACAAAGGCCAGAACCTCTTCATTCCCTTCAACGGTACGGCCCACCACGCTTGCCACCACCACATCGGGATGCTCGGTCAGCGCCGCCTCGATCTCCACCGGATAGACATTAAAGCCGGACCTGATGATCAACTCCTTGGTGCGCCCGGCAATATGCAGCCGCCCTTCCCCGTCAAAGCGGCCCAGATCGCCGGTGCGGAAAAACCCGTCCTTAGTCAGCGCTGCGGCTGTTTGCACCGGATCGCGGAAGTACCCCTTCATGATTTGCGGCCCCCCCACAAGGATCTCGCCGATGCCTTCCTCCGGGGTGGCGCCCGGCGCCTCCAGATCCAGTTCAAGGGTGCAATCGCCCATTGCCAGGCCGACGCTGATGTCAGGATCGCCGAATGCGTTGCGGGTGGCACAGACACCCGCCGTGCCCTCAGTCAGCCCGTAACCGTTTTGCAGGGGCAGGCCATAAAACGCCTCTGCCTCGCGCTTCCAGGCCGGATCCAGGGGCGCACCGCCAGAGGACACAAACCGCAGTTTGTCCGCATCATAGCGCGGCTTGCCGTGAGCGCGGGCATAGTTGAACAGATGCGCATGCATCTGCGGCACTGCGGGCAGCAGGGTCACATCCTCCTGCAGCGCCTGGTACAGACGCTCTGCCGAGAATTGCGCCTCCATCCGCATCGCCGATTGCGCCAGGGTGACGGACAGCATGGTGACAAGCCCGAAAATATGGCTGAGCGGCAGCGCCAGATAGGTAACATCCGACTGCTGAATCCCCCGCACCTCGGCTGAGGCCGCCGCCCCTGCAATAAGGTTGGCGTGGGTCAGCATTGCGGCCTTGGGGGTGCCAGTTGTGCCCGAGGTGTAAAGCAGAAGGGCGGTCTGTTCGCACCCGTCCTCTGACACCGGTTCCGGCACGGCGCCAGCGCGCGGCATCAGGGCCGCCGCGCCAAAGGCACCCTGCACGTCCTGTGCGCCATAGTGGTCCGCATGGACGCGGGCCGCTGCCGAGGCGGCGGCTGTGAACATGACGGCACTGGGATCGGAATGGGCAAAGATCCGGTCCAGCTCAGCCGTGGTCAGCCGCGCATTGATGGCAACCGCGGATGCATCCAGCAGGCTGGCGCCATAGAAGAACGCGATCACCTCGGCGCAGTTCTCAAACACCAGAACCACCCGGTCGCCGGACCGCACGCCTGCGGACTTCAGCTGCTCCGCCGCGGCATGTGCCGCTTGGGACATATCCTGCCAAGTCAGGCAGCGGCCACCCTGATCCATCAGCGCCAAAGCATCGGGGCGGGCCCCGGCGGCTGCCTGCAGCAGCCCGTGTACGCGGTTATGCATGTCTTTCCTCCTCCCTTGCGCCGTTACGCCGCCAGGCCCAGCCGCCCGAAGACCGCCAGTGCCTCAGCCTCCAGCCGGGCGATGATTTCGGCAAAGGGCTCCACCTTGTCGACAAACCCCAGCGCATGGCCTGCCGACAGCAGCCCCTGCGAGACGTCGCCAGTGGCATAGGCTTGGCGTCCGATCTTGCCGGATACATGCTTCAGCAGTTCCTGAATGCCGATCTCCGGATTGTCGCGCTCCAGCTTGGCAACTGTTTCTGTGGTCTGGTTGCGCAGACTGCGCACGGTGTTGCGCACCGAGTGCATGGTCAGCTGCGTGTCCAGCTCGCTCGCATTCACCATCGCCTGCTTATAGTCCGGATGCGCGGTCAGCTCGCTGGCAACCAGGAACCTGGTGCCCATCACCACGCCCGCCGCGCCCATGACCAGCGCCGCCATGATCTGCTTGCCGTGTCCGATGCCGCCGCCGATCAGCCAGGGGATAGTCAGCCGGTCCCCGGCCAGGCCTGCGTTGACCATGCTGCCAACCATATCCATGCCGGGGTGGCCGCCGCATTCGGCGCCGACAATCGACACCATATCAACCCCCACCTGCTCCGCCTTCACCGCATAACGCAGGCTGGGCACCTTATGCAGCACGGTGATCCCGGCATCCTTGAGGATGGGCATGAACGCCTCGGGGCTGCGGCCGGATGTTTCGACAAACTGCACACCTTCGTCCGCGATCAGACGGAACACCTCTTCGGTCTTCTCGCCTGGCACCAGCTTGGGGATCATCGAGACATTGACGCCGAAAGCCTTGCCCCCGCACATCTCGCGGCAGCGGCGGATCTCGGCGCGCAGATCCTCCATCTCGGGAAAACTGGCCGCAGTGATGAACGAGACAATCCCGGCCCGCGCCGCAGCCGATACATATTCGGCATTGGCCAGCCATTGCAGGCCGCCCGCCACAACCGGCAGCCGGGTGCCATAGGTCCGGGTCACGGCCGTGTCGAAAATCGCCGGAAGCGCAGAAGTATGCATCATGTCGGTCTCCTTACCGGAATACTGGGGAGGTTTTGCTAAGAAAGGCGCCGATGCCAGCCTGGGCTTCGTCACCGCCAAGGGCCTTGGCCATGGCATCGCGTTCATGGGTCATCTGGTCTTCGAAACTGGCGGTTTCGGCCTGGTTGAGCAGCATCTTGATGTCCGCAATCGCCATCTCAGGGCCACGGGCCACCGCATCGGCCAAAGCTTCGGCCTGCGCCAGGGTGCGCCCTTTGGGTGCCAGTTCCGTCACCACCCCCAGCTGATGCATCCGCTCGGCGCTGAGCGGCTCTGCCAGCATCGCCATCCGTGCCACGGTCGCCCGCGGCAGCGCCTGCGTCAGCGCATAGGTGGCACCGCCATCCGGCACCAGGCCCGCCTTGACATAGGCCAGCGTGAACAGCGCTCCATCTTCCGCCACGATCATATCCGCCGCCATTGCAAGCGATAACCCAGCCCCAGCCGCGCCGCCTTCGACAGCTGCAATCACGGGCTTGGGGCAGTCCCGGACCGCACGGATCAAGGCGTTCAGCTTGCCGATCTGCACCTGCCGCTCCTCATAGGGCATCGCGCGGCGTTCCTTCAGCATGTTCAGATTGCCGCCGGAACAGAAGAACCCGCCCGCGCCCGCCAGGATCACCGCTGCAATCGCAGGATCCTCCGCCGCCCGCGCCAGACCCTCCTGCAAGCCTTGGTAATACTCATACGACAACGCATTGCGCATGCCTGTGTTGCAGTTCCAGATAACCAGGGTCCCGCCGCGGACCTCGTGCCGGTAAAGCGCGCTCATGCCGCATCCTCTGCTGCTGTTCCGCGCACCCGTTTGAAGACGCCGGTGGAGGCTGCAATCAGCCGCCCCGTCTCGTCCCGCAGGCCGCAAGAGACAAATTTGGTTGCGCTGCCGCCGCCGGTGATCTGCCCGGACGCCCGCAGGCGGCCAGACCGGGCCACCGCCATGTAGCTGACGTTCAGCGACAGGGTGGCAAATGGGGTAATCCCTTGCGGATCGCAGGTGAGGCTGGCGGTGATCCCGCTGGCCGTATCCAGCAGCGTCGCCGCCACCCCGCCATGCAGGCTGCCCTGGCGGTTCAGGTGCAGGCTGGAGATCTCCAGCACGCAATGCGCCTCAACCGCCTCCGGGTCGAGTTCAATGCCGTATCCCATTGCCTCGAACAGCGGGATCAGGGGCCTGCCGGGACGGATCAGCGCCATATCTTACCCTGCCTTCAGCGCGATGAAGCGCTCCAGATGGTAATCCGTGTCGCCGAACAGATGGTCGATCGTCGTCAGCCGGCGGGCAAAATGGGACAGCGCGTATTCATCGGTCATGCCGATGCCGCCATGCATCTGGATGCATTCCTCGGCCACCAGCGCCCCGGCGCGGCCAATCAGGTTCTTGGCGGCGCTGACGTGGATTTCGCGCAACTCCCGCGGCTGGTCCAGATTGCCCGCCAGGTTGATCACGGCGGAACACGCCTGCTCCACCTCGATCAGCAGATCCGCCATCCGGTGCTGCAGCGCCTGAAACTTGCCGATCGGCATGCCGAACTGTTTGCGCTCCTTCAGATAGGCGATGGTCAGGTCCTTGGCGGCCTCCATCGCCCCCAGCGCCTCGGCGCAGAGGGCAGTCAGGCCGCGGGCAACAGAAGCTTCCAGCGCGCCCAGCCCCTCTCCGGCAGCCCCCAGCCGCGCCGCATCCGTCAGGCGAACCCTGTCCAATACAACCGTTGCAGACGGTATGCCGTCCATATTGCGGTGGCCGCTGACGGTCACGCCCGGGGTGTTTGCCGGCACCAGAAACAGCGAAATGCCTGCCATATCCGCCGCATCGCCAGCCTCCCGCGCCGACACCACCAGGGTCTGCGCCTCAGAACCGTACAGCACATGGGTCTTGATGCCGTTCAGCACGATGGCATCGCCTTCGGCAGCAGCCGTGGTTTCCACATGGTTCAGGTCATAGCGCGCCCCGGCCTCGCCCTGCGCCAGCGCCGCGACATGGGTTCCCGCAATGATCTCATCCGCCAGTCCGCGCTGGCGGCCGGTGCCAAACGCGGCAATCAGCCCGCCCGCCAGAACCGCGGGCAGCACCGGTTCGATCACGCCAGCGCGGCCCAGCTCTTCGAACACCACCATCAGGTCAAAGCCCTGGCCACCGAAACCGCCCTGATCTTCGCGGAACATGGCCCCCAGCACGCCCAGTTCGGCCAACCCGGCATAGATCCCGCTATCAAATGGCATACCCGCCGCAATCAGTGCCCGACGATTTTCATGTGAATACTTGTCCGCCAGAAACCGCTGCAGCGTATCGCGGAGCATCATCCGCTCTTCGGTCAGATTGAAATCCATGTCGCCTGCTCCCGTTACAGCCCCAGAATGGCCTTGGTGATGATGGTGCGCTGCACCTCGTTCGAGCCGCCGAAAATCGACAGCTTGCGCATGTTGAAATACGCAGGCGCCGCCGCCGCCGCATGATCCGGACCCAGTGCCGCTGCATTGCTGCCGCCATCCAGAAAATCAGGCTGGAACGGCAGCGCGTCCGGCCCCATCGCCCGGCGCAAGAGCGATGTCAGTTCCTGCCGGATCACCGTGCCCTTGACCTTCAGCATCGAGCTTTCGGCGCCGGGCGCCTGCCCCTTGGCCGCAGCCGAGACAACCCGCAGGTTGGTGGTCGCCATCGCCATCAGGTCGATCTCTGCCTGCGCCATGCGGGCCGCGAAATGCGGGTTTTCCGCCAGCGGCCGGCCGCCGGACGCCACCCGCCCGGCCACATGTTTCAGCGTCGTCAGCAGCGCGTTTGAAAAACCGACCCCGGCGATATTGGTGCGCTCATGGGTCAGCAGGTACTTGGCATAGGTCCAGCCCTTGTTCTCCTCCCCCACCAGGTTCTCCGCAGGCACCCGGACGTTGTCAAAGAACACCTCGTTCACTTCCGGCTCGCCATCGATCAGCACGATGGGGCGCACCGTGACTCCGGGCGTGTTCATATCGATCAGCAGGAAGGAGATGCCTTCCTGTTTCTTGGCATCCGGATCCGTCCGCACCAGGCAGAAAATCCAGTTCGCGTGCTGGCCCAGCGTGGTCCAGGTTTTCTGGCCATTGACCACATAGTGATCGCCGTCACGCACCGCCCGGGTCTTGACCGCCGCCAGATCGGAACCTGCGCCCGGCTCGGAATAGCCCTGACACCACCAGTCCTGCCCGTTCAGGATGCGCGGCAGAAAGCGCTGGCGCTGCTCTTCAGATCCAAACGCCAGCAGCACCGGCGCCAGCATCGACAGGCCGAATGGCAGGCTGCGCGGGGCATGGGCCAGACAAGCCTCTTCTTCAAAGATATGGCGCTGCACCGCGTTCCATTCACAGCCGCCATAGGCCCGCGGCCAGTTCGGCGCCAGCCAGCCGCGCGCATTCAGCAGGCTGTGCCACTGCTCGACGTCCGCCTTGGCCAGCCGCTTGCCCAGCCGCACCTTCTCGCGCAGTTCATGCGGCAGGGTGTCGTTCAGCCACTGGCGGACCTCAGCCCGGAACGCCTGTTCTTCCTTGGTGTAATTCAGATCCATCGCGTGGTGCCCCTCAGAAGATTTCAAACAGGCCGGCCGCACCCATGCCGCCGCCGATGCACATGGTGACAACACCCAGCTTGGCGCCCCGCCGCCGCCCTTCCAGCAGCAGATGCCCGGTCATCCGTGCGCCGGTCATGCCAAAGGGGTGGCCGATCGAGATTGAACCGCCGTTGACGTTGCAAATCTCCGGGTCGATCTCCAACCGGTCGCGGCAGTAGAGCGCCTGCGAGGCGAAGGCCTCGTTCAGCTCCCACAGATCGATGTCGTCGGCCTTCAGCCCGTGCCGCTGCAGCAGGCGCGGCACCGCGTAGACCGGACCGATGCCCATTTCATCCGGCTCGCAGCCCGCAACCGCGAAGCCCTTGAACGCGCCGAGCGGTTCGGCGCCTTCGCGTTCGGCCACGGCGCTGTCCATCAGCACCAGCGCCGCCGCCCCGTCGCTCAGCTGCGAGGCATTGCCGGCGGTGACGAAATGCCCCTCACCCTGCACCGGGGCCAGCCCGGCCAGCCCCTCCAGCGTGGTGTCCGGCCGGTTGCAGTCGTCCATGGCAAAGGTCACCTCCTTACGGGTGATCTCGCCGCTTTTCTTGTCCTTGAAGGCCTGGGTCACAGTGATGGGCACAATCTCATCATCCAGACGGCCCGCAGCCTGCGCCGCTGCCGTGCGCTGCTGGCTGGACAGCGCCAGTTCGTCCTGCGCCTCGCGGCTGATGCCATAGCGTTGGGCGACAATATCGGCAGTCTGGATCATCGGCAGATACAGCTCCGGCTTGTTCTGCAGAATCCAGCTTTCCTGCGCCTGCGGCGGGCGGGCGGGCGGCATCTGACTGATGCTTTCCACCCCTGCCCCAATGGCGGCCTCTGCGCCCTCCATCACAATCGAATGCGCTGCCATTGCCACCGCCTGCAAGCCGGACGAGCAGAAGCGGTTCACCGTGGCCGCGGAAACTGACACCGGCAGCCCTGCGCGGATCACCGACTGGCGGGCGATGTTGGACCCGGTCCAGCCCTCAGGGTAACCGCAGCCGACCAGCGCGTCCTCGATCAGGTCCGGCGCAATGCCGGCACGCTGCACCGCGTGGCTGATGGCATGGCCTGCCATGGTGGCGCCATGGGTTTCATTGAAGGCGCCGCGGTAGGATTTGGCCAGACCAGTGCGCGCAGTGGAGACGATGACCGCCTGTTTCATTGAGAACTCCTTCAGGTGTTGAGGCTGCCGAATGTCCGGCCTTCGGCGGCCAACCGTTCCAGCAGCGGCGCAGGCTGCCAAAGCAGGGGATCTTCCTCGTGGAAGCAGCAGATATCCTGCAGGATCCTGTCCAGCCCCTTGGCATCGGCATAATGCATCGGCCCGCCGCGCCAGCGCGGAAACCCGTAGCCGTTCAGCAGGGTCACATCCACATCCAGCGGCCGCAGCGCAATGCCATCGCCGACCACGCGGGCGGCCTCGTTCACCATCGCTGCCATGTAACGGCTGATGATCTCATCTTCGCCTATCGTCCGCGGTGTGATGCCCTTGGTGGCGCGCTCTGCCGCGATGATTTCTTCCACTTCAGGATCAGGCTTCGGCCCGCCAGCGCCTTCCTCATAGATGTAAAACCCGCGCCCGGTCTTGCGCCCGAACCGGCCCAATTCGCACAGTCGGTCGGCAAACTCGGGGTAGATTTCCCTTGGGTCGCGCTCAGCCGCTAGGCGCTTGCGGTTGGCCCAACCGATGTCCAGCCCGGCCAGATCGCCAACGGCAAACGGCCCCATCGCCAGACCAAACCCGGTCAGCGCCTTGTCCACCGCATAGGGGCTGGCCCCGGCCAGCACCATGCCGTAGACCGCCTTGCTGTAATGCGACAGGATCCGGTTGCCGATAAAGCCGTCGCAGACGCCCGCGCGCACCGCCACTTTCTTCAGCCGCTTGGCCAGCGCAAAGCCGGTCGCCACCGCATCAGGGGCGGTATCTTTGCCCACCACAACTTCCAGCAGCCGCATCACATGCGCGGGCGAGAAGAAATGCAGCCCGATCACATCCTGCGGGCGGCTGGTCATTGCCGCAATCCGGTTCAGATCCAGATAAGAGGTGTTCGAGGCCAGAATGGCGCCCGGCTTGCAGACCTCATCCAGCCGGGTGAACACGTCCTTCTTGACGTCCATGCTTTCAAAGACAGCTTCGATCACCAGATCTGCCTGTGCGAAATCCTCGTACCGGGTGGTGGTGCGGAACGCTTGCGCTAGAATGGCATCTCGCTGCGGCGCTGCCAGCTTGCCGCGTTTCACAGCACTCTCCAACATCCTGCCAACGCTGTCTGCCGCCCTGTCTGCCGCAGCTTCGTCACGCTCGGCCAGGGTCACATCCAATCCGCTCAGCAAAGCGCTGACAGCAATCCCCGCCCCCATAGTGCCGCCGCCAACAACGCCCATCCGATTGATTGCGCGCGGGTCAACACCTTCGATTTCCGGCAGTTTCCCAACCTGGCGCTCGGCAAAGAAAGCGTGGATCAGGGCGGTGCTCTGGTCCGAGGCCATCAGCCCCTGAAACAATGCGCGCTCTTTCTTCAGCCCGTCCTCGAACGGCAGCGACATCGCCGCCTCCACTGCATCGAGGCAGGCGATTGGCGCAATCGCCCCGCGTGCGGCCCTGGCAACTTTGGCCCGGACGCCCTCCAGTTCCGCCGGCTCCAGTATATTGCACAGCAGGCTCCCGGCCGGGCGCGGCTCCTTGCCTGCCGCGATCAGCTCCCGGGCGAATTCGATACCTTCGGCGCGGGCATCGGTGCCGTCCGCCACCCGGTCAATCAGCCCCATGGACAACGCCGCATCGGCACTAACCGGCTTGCCGCCGGTGATCATCCGGACCGCATCTGCCGCCGGGATCAGCCGCGGCAGGCGCTGGGTTCCGCCTGCGCCGGGCAGCAGCCCCAGCGACACTTCCGGCAGGCCGAGACGGGTGCCCTTCACCGCGATCCGGTAATGCGCGCCCAGGGCCGCCTCCAGCCCGCCGCCAAGCACATTCCCGTGCATCGCCGCAATGACCGGCACCGGCGCCGCCTCGATTTCAGTGATCAGATCCGGCAGGAACGGCGCCAGCGGCGGCTTGCCGAATTCGCGGATATCCGCGCCGGCAAAGAAACTGCGCCCCGCGCAGCAGATGACAACAGCCTTGGTTTCCGCGCGGCTCAGCGCGGCCCGAAAACTCCCCTGCAGACCAGCGCGCACCGCATGCGAAAGCGCGTTCACCGGCGGGTTGTCCACCCGCACAACAGCAACGCTGCCATCCATTGTCAGATTAACCTGATTTGCCATCCCGTTCCTCCGCCCGTTGTTCGCGCATCTCTTGGCTTGGGTTTCTGAGTAACAATGTCGATTTATAATTTCAATATGTAAAATTACATTCCTCTTTACGGAATTTTCTTCCACCGAGACGGCTGCTCATCCGCAAGGTCACACAGGACGCGACGGAGAAGGCGAGCCAGCACGCGTCAACTGCCAACCGTGTTGCATGTCGGCCAGTCAGGTTCCGAACCAGGGCCCATTGTGAAGGTCCGCTTCTGCAGTCGGTCAAGCATCCGAGCCTGAACTTGACGCAGTAACCCGGACTCTTCCCGTTCGCTTGCAATTTGACAACTCCGACATGCTGCTACGCCCGAACATGTTCGGCACGGTCAGCCTGATCCCGTCAGAAAACCGCATGGCGCTCACGGTCCCGACCGAGGCTGTTATCCGAACCGGCGCCGCAGAACGGGTGATACTGAAAACCGGCGACGGCACTTTCAAACCCCGCCTCATCACCGCGGGGCTGCGTGACAATTTCGGCGGCGGCGGGCGGACAGAAGTCGCACAAGGGCTGGCGCCGGGGGAAGAGGTTGTTGCCTCGGCCCAATTCCTGATCGACAGCGAAAGCGCACTGAGCGCCGGGCTCATGCGCATGGCGCCGACTGACGAGGCCCCTGCACGTGGATCAGGCGAGCTGGCTGCGCTGGATCCTGAGGCCCGGACCGCACAGATCCGGCACGGAGCCCTGGACAGCCTCGACTGGCCGGAAATGACGTCTAGTTTCCCGATCCGGGCTGATGTTTCTCTTTCGCGTTTGGCTGAAGGTCAACAGGTGTCGTTTCGGCTGTCTCGTGGAGCAGATGGCCTGCTCGGGCTCATTGAGCTTGGTCCAGACGACGGTGTTGCTGCCACAGGCACCGGCATTGTGAGTGGCGTGACAACGGACGGAAAGCTGTCGCTCTCACATGAACCTATTCCGGAACTCGGCTGGCCTGCAATGCAAATGGATATGCCAGTGGCAGGCCTAGACACTGCCGAAGTACCCCTGGATGTGCCAGTCGAGTTCGATCTCTCAAAAAGTGATGACGGGATGTTCACCATTACCGCTGTCCGGGCTGCAGGCTCCCAGCCCATTGCAGACACACCTCCAGAGACCAATGAGCCAAACACCTCCGAGGGAGCTTCAGAGGTTCTCGTTTCAGGAACCATTGACCAGGTCGACGCGGAAACCCGCATGGTCACGATAACTCACGGCCCTATCATGGAAATTGGCATGCCAGGCATGACCATGAATTTCCAAGTGGGTGAAGAGCTGGAAATTACCAGCCTTCCGGTCGGCAAAGAAGTGGCGCTGACCTTTGCGCGGCCGAGCGGCATGACCATGGTGCTCACCGGGGTAGAAACGGTCTCACCGCCGATGGAGGTGTTGGGCAAGATCAATAGTGTCGACTCCGCAACGCGGACGGTGAACATCACCCACGGTCCAGTGACGCAGATTGGCATGCCGGGAATGACCATGGACTTCTCGATTGATCCAGCCCTCGACTTAACTGGATTGCCGGATGGACAAGAAGTGACTCTGCTTTTCACCCAGAATGCAGACTTCTCAATGACCCTGGTAGGCACAAAGCCGGTTGAGGTGACTCAATGATCGCTTCTGTAATACGGGCTTCTGTTGCAAATCGCTTCGTAGTTCTAGCACTTGCAGTCATGATGGGCGTGATCGGTGTCTGGGCGGTCCGCGAAACTCCCGTAGATGCTATTCCCGACTTGTCGGATGTTCAGGTCATTGTCCGCACGCCTTATGCCGGGCAAGCCCCCCAGGTCGTTGAAGATCAGGTCACTTACCCCATTGCCACTGCCATGCTTTCTGTGCCCGGAGCCAGTGACGTGAGGGGGTTTTCCTTTTTCGGCGACAGCTACGTCTATGTCGTTTTTGAGGACGGCACGGACCTTTACTGGGCTCGCACCCGCGTTCTCGAATATCTGGGTCAGATTACTGCGAACCTTCCAGAAGGGGTTTCGCCCCAGCTCGGGCCGGATGCAACCGGTGTCGGCTGGATCTATCAATATACGCTTATTGACCGGACAGGCGGGCACGACCTGGCCCAGCTGCGGACACTCCAAGACTGGTTTCTAAAGTATGAGCTGCAAACCGTCGATGGTGTGTCCGAGGTCGCAACCATAGGCGGGATGGTCAAACAGTATCAGGTCGTTGTGGACCCGAACAAACTGCGAGCCTTTGACGTCACCCTGCCGCAAATCCGCAGTGCCATTCAAAACGCCAACCGCGAGACCGGCGGTTCTGTGATCGAAATGGGCGAGGCGGAATTCATGATCCGCTCTACTGGTTATGTTGATGAACTGGCGGACCTGGCCAAAGCACCGCTTATGGTCAACGAACGCGGTGCAGCACTGACAGTTGGCGACGTGGCAGACATCCGCCTTGGGCCGGAAATGCGGCGCGGCGTCGGGGAGTTTAACGGCGAAGGCGATGCCGTTGGCGGTGTCGTCATCCTGCGGTGGGGCGGGAACGCCCTGGCCACGATCAAGGCTGTTGAGGCGCGTATCGAAGAGTTGCGGGCAAACCTGCCTGAAGGCGTTGAGCTTGTCACGACCTACAACCGCGCGGGCGTTATCGAGCGTGCAATCGAGAATCTCGAAACAAAGCTGACCGAAGAATTTATCGTTGTCATTCTGGTCTGTGCAGCCTTCTTGCTGCACATTCGCTCGTCCCTGGTGATCCTTCTGTCACTGCCTCTCGGCATCTTTGCCGCCTTCATCATCATGAAGCTGCAGGGGGTGAATGCCAACATCATGAGTTTGGGCGGGATTGCCATCGCCATCGGCGCGATGGTGGATGCGGCCATCGTCATGATCGAAGCCATGCATCGAAGGCTAGAGAAGGAAAAGCTGACCAATCAGAACCGCTGGCGCCTCGTCACCGAATGCGCAACCGAAGTAGGGCCAGCACTTTTCTTTTCCCTGGCAATCATCACCGTGAGCTTCTTGCCGGTCTTTGTTCTGGAAAGCCAGGAAGGGCGGCTTTTCAAGCCGCTGGCCTTCACAAAGACCTACGCAATGGCAGCGGCGGCGATCCTTTCCATCACGCTGGTACCAGTTCTGATGGGGTACTTTGTGCGCGGCCGGATTCTTTCGGAGCACAAGAACCCTCTGAACCGTATCGTGATCTGGATATATCGGCCCTTTCTGGATGCTGCTGTCGCGTGGCCCTGGGCCACGACGTTGCTTGCCGGTGTGCTCGTCGCTTCCATGTGGTGGCCGCTGCAGCGTATCGGAACCGAGTTCATGCCAGAGCTGAACGAGGGCGATTTCCTCTACATGCCGACACTGTATCCCGGTGTTTCCATCGGCAAGGCACGCGAAGTGCTGCAGCAATCTGACCGGCTGATTGCTACGGTCCCTGAGGTCGCGACGGTGCATGGTAAGCTTGGACGCGCCGATACCGCCACGGATCCCGCTCCGCTCACAATGATCGAGACGACGATTCAGCTGAAACCTGAATCCGAATGGCGCGAGGGCATGACGATGGAAGGCATACGCGGCGAGCTCGACCGCGCCGTGCAAATTCCTGGTGTGACCAACGTCTGGATTCAGCCGATTAAGAACCGCATCGACATGCTTGCCACAGGGATCAAGACACCCGTCGGCGTCAAAATCTCCGGCGCTGATTTGAGCGTCATCGAGCAGATTGGTGTCGATATCGAGCGCGTGGTTGCAGGTATCGACGGCACGGCATCAGCCTATGCAGAGCGGCCAGTTGGAGGACGCTTTGTGGAGATCGACGTCAACCGCGATGCCGCTGCGCGCTATATGATGAGCGTGCGTGAAGTGCAGGATGTCGTTCAGACCGCCATCGGCGGGATGCAGGTGTCGGAATCCGTGGAAGGTCTCGAGCGGTTTCCAATAAACCTTCGCTACCCCCAGGAGTGGCGAAACAGCCCCGAACGCCTGCGCGACCTTCCGGTGGTCACACCGTCCGGTGCGCATATCCCCTTTGGCAACCTAGCAGAGGTTAAAGTGGTGGATGGGCCCGGTATGATCCGGTCTGAAAACGCACGCCGCACTGGTTTTGTCTTCATCGACATCGCGGGCCGGGATCTGGGAGGCTACGTAACCGAAGCCCGTCGACTGGTCGTCGACGAAGTGGAATTGCCGCCTGGCTACTCGATCACATGGTCCGGTCAGTACGAGTACATTGAGCGCATGCAGGAGCGGCTGAAGCTGGTAGCGCCGGCCACGCTGCTTATCATCACACTGATGCTATTTTTGGCCTTCAATCGAGTAATCGAGGTTGGGATCATCCTTGCCGCGTTGCCGGTTGCCCTCGCAGGAGGTGTCTGGTTCCTGTGGTACTTGAGCTTCGACATCTCTGTCGCTGTTCTGGTGGGGTTCATTGCGCTGGCCGGTGTCGCGGTTGAAACCGCGATTGTTATGCTGCTGTATCTCAATCTAGCTTGGGAAAAGCGAAAAAACCTCGCGGCTGAGGCACAGCGCAAATTGACAACCGATGATGTCGAAGAGGTGGTATTCGAAGGCGCACTTCTACGAGTACGCCCCAAAGTGATGACGGTTGCGACAATCTTCGCCGGTCTAATTCCGATCATGTATGGCCAAGGCACCGGTTCGGAGATCATGCAGCGCATTGCAGCCCCGATGGTAGGCGGGATGGCGACTGCCACGCTGCTAACCCTTTTCGTCATTCCTTCAATCTTTGTGATCTGGAAGCGATTGGCTCTTACCCGGGTCAACCGAACCCTGCTGCAGGAACCCGGCCGAGAGGCATCACCAGTACCGGCAGAATAGTCAGAAATGTGAAATCACCCCAAGAGGACAATTCAATGAAAAAACTTGCTGTAACCCTTGCCGCCTCGCTTTTGGCTGCACCAATTGCTTCCGCTCAGACGAGCCATAGCACTATGGACCATTCCAACATGGGGATGAGCGATGCTCAAATGGAAGGTGCTGTTCATACAAAGGCGACCATCAATTCGATTGACGAAAACTCTGCAAACGTCAGCCACGAGCCGATCCCTGAAATCGGTTGGCCTGCAATGACAATGGATCTCACTCTAGCCTCAAATGTTCAAATGATGGGTGACATATCAGACGGTGCTTTGGTCACGCTGATGCTGATCAAGAACAAAAACGGAATGTACGAGATCGGCGCTATCATGCCTGAGTAAGAAGAAAGGTGAGTGGCAGGTGACATTGTCTCTGCCACTCGCAAAAACTGCACAATGCGGGGCTGCAACTTTTCCATTTTTCTTTACAAACCAAAATTTTAACCGCAAAGACCTAATCATCAAAGCAATCCTCGCGAAGATGGTATTGAGAGCTCTTCGCGCATCCCTCTACGCTTAGAAGACTGATTTCTACTTGAAGGCTAGTAGCGTATAGCGCGTTGTAGAGTGTCAGCTTCCCGCTCGCCGGGCCTGAGACAGCCGTTCCTTTTCGCGTCTATTGCAGCTACGGCGATTGGTCGGAAATTCCAGTCAGCCGCCTTTCCTAGACGGGTCTTGCAATGGCCGCTTAGCGCGGCTCGCGTCGTGCTGCCCTTGCGAAGAGTTGGCACGCGATAAAGACCGCTATGGGCTCGCAGCTGCCGAATGCGTCTGCGGCGTGTCCCAAAGAACAGGCAACCAGACAACGGCCATTCAAACTGCCTGTAAAATTCAGGTGTCAGCACGGTGCTGATGTCTGGGTTTGGCGGGAGGATTGGAGGGCGCACTATGCCAAGAGTCTAACTTCCCGCTGTCACCCCGAAACAAAGAGCCTGGAACAAGGGCCGGGTCATCGGCCAGAAACGACCACTGTTGCCAAAACAGGTCTGGGCGATCCGTGCGCGGCTCGAACTGGCGGGCAACCTGCGCGATCTTGCGCTTTTCAACGTGGCTATCGACAGCAAACTGCGAGGATGCGATCTGGTGAAACTGGCGGTTGCTGATCTGGTCAAAGATGTCGGCGCGGTACCGGGAGCTGATCGGGGATCTTGCTGGCGCTCTGAATGCACCGGAAGTGAGGCGGGAGGCGACGGCGTCGCTGCGGGCGCTGATTTCGGAGGTGCGGATGGTTCCCGACAGTGCTGCGCCGGGCGGCCATCAGCTTAAACTTGTTGGGGAATTGGCGGGGATCATGGCTTTGGGGGGCCTTGAATCGAAAAAGCCCCCGCTGTTTGCGGAGGCTTGGTCGGAAACGTTGGTTGCGGGAGCAGGATTTGGACACTGTTTCATTGGAGCCCGATAACTGGCGGCTACGTTGCCAGCCGCCATCCATTGCAAGCGCAGTCTAGTTTTCTCTTAAGTCCGCTGTGCGCAGAAAGCACCCTTTGCAGAATCCTGCAAATCACACCTGGTTGTCTGCTTAAGCCTGGCGGAACGCCGCAGCGCAGCTTTCGCATTGCTGCCGTTCATGCATCGTGCGGTATTTTTTAAGGGCGAAGTACCGCAGTGCGGGACTTAGCTGCCGTTACAGGAAGGTCGGCTGTTGGGAACGCCCCCTTCTCGCGCGTCGTCTGGAAGGCGCGGAACTGGTCGAGCGGGTGCAGCGGCGCGCGCTGGACGCTCTCGGCGAGGCTGTCTTCCTCGGCGAGCCCGTCTGTGCGCACGATGCAGGGCACCAGTGCGGTCTTGTTCATGCGCTTCTGTTTGACGAGCAACTCCAGCGCCCGGAACCGCCGCCCGCCGGCGGGGATCGTGTACATGCCGGTCTTGGCGCCGCTCTGGTCCAGCACGGACCGCACGGTGATGGAACTGAGCAGCGTCCGCCGCGCGATGTCCTCCGCCAGTTCCTCGATCGACACACCCGCCTTGACGTGGCGCACGTTCGACTGGCTGAGCATCAGCTTGTTGAAGGGGATGTCGCGCGAGGCGCTGAGGGTGATTTTCTGTTGCTTGGTCATCGGGATATCTCCGCTACAGGCCAGCCGGGAGCCTCTCTCCCGACCTCAAAACCCATCACGGAAAACCCGGCATCCCCCTCACTCTAAAACCGTGGGGAAACCCGGAAAAACCGAAACTTCTGTCTCCCAACTTTTAGGGCACTATCAGGGGAGCGTTATCACCCTTTCAAAGAAATAGCTTGCTGCGGCAGCAGCCATGGCAAGCACAAGAAAAAGATAAATTGTCAAAACGATCCGGCTTAGGTCGCGAGTACGGCGTTTCCGAACGTTGAAGTAGTTCACAATTCGAACAACTGGTGACACATGCCAGCCAAGGAAACCGTCAAATTTCCCACGTTCCATCTCCCTTTCAATGCGCCGATCGCTCGAGCTCCCACCGGCCTTCGCTCCATACAGTTCGTTGATAATAATACTGAAATTAATCTCGGCAATCCGGCGCACTTCGTCGATCGCGTGGGAAGGAAGCCGAACTCCCTTCCAGTAAAAGTAGACTTTTGAAGACCGGATTTCCTCTACTTCATCACCTATCGGCGCAGAGATATTCAGTTCAACGAACTGGTGGATAAAACTATCTTCAGCCTTGCGCCATGCACTGAGCAACGATGACGTCACGCTTTCATCAATTTCAAACTTCGAAGAATAGCTTCTCGAAGCCGCGAACCCCAAGAGGTCCAAACCACAATTATCAGAAATAACGATTGGGCGAAAATATCCTTGATCCATACCAATAAGAATAAATTCAATCGGAGAGTTCTTAATCGGAATTGGATTGTATGACTGAGTAAGGTTTTTCATTGGGTCTTCTCCTCAGCTTCAGTCCAAAACTGGTTCACGCAGTCCACATCCCAATTACTATGCCCCCGCACAAAAATTCGCGTGCCTTGTACAACTTCCGAAAGGTCAGCTTTTACCTCCTGGCCCCAAGACTCGAAATCACTAGCGTTTGCTGATCTCCCCCAGTTGTCGTTCTTATTCAGAAGGATAACAAACTGATCTGCAAATGACTTTCCTTTTAAGAAAGCTGTAAGCTGTTTAATGAAGCTTCGGTGGTCATCGAGTCGGGTTTTCTTGATTGTTGCGTCAGAATCACCCTCGTTGTGATCCAGCACTATAAAAAGCAAGTCAGCAGCTTCAGCGACGGAGAACTGTTGCGGGTACTCTTCCCCGGCGCCGTCAATCAAGGCAAAAATCTTCGGATTTGCTCCGCCTGATCGCAGTATCGCGATGTAGACATCAGCAGTTGGTTCGGGAGCATTCGCGCTTTGCATTAGCTTTTCGACCAACGTACTCTTCCCAGAACTGCTAGAACCGACAATTCCCACTCTTGGGATGCTATCGGAGAGCTTTTCCAACTCACCGATAGAAGATAGGCGGTTGCCCACAATCTGTTTTGGGTCCACCAACTTTTCTGGGAACGCTTTCACTCCGGCGTAGCCGACTGCACCCGCGGCAAGAAGTACGCCGGCCCCAAGTGCTATCGGTGCCGCAAGAACAGCACCCACTCCTCCGAGAATAATTCCACCCACGCCTACGACGCCGCCGATTTAATTTAATTCACTAGCGGTCTGCTTTGGCCATGTTTTCCATTGTCTTTTAGGCATCTGTTTATTCTTTGTTGACCACGGAAGCTATCTAACACTGCTCGTACGCAAGCTATAGCCGTCGCAAACAATAGACAACACGGTTGGTTCGGCGGGAGTTGGAAGCCTGGCTGGCTCCCGCCAGCATCGCCTAAACCGCCTTCTCCAGCAACGCCTTCGCCTTCCCCACCATAACCAGCCGCGTATCCTGCTGCGGCTTCGACCGGGCGACCGCCGTGATCCCCTGCACGAAGTCGAACACGCTCTCGGGCGGGCGGCCTTCCTCGGCCCGCACCGTCTCGACGATCCGCCCCGTCTCCGCCTTCGAGAACCCGCGCTTTCTGAGGAAGTCATGACGGTCGTCGTCCGTCCGTGCGACGATCTTCTCGCGCGCCGTACGGATGCCATCGATGAAGTGCGCCGGCGAAGACGCGGCTGAGCGCCGGGGCGGCCTCGTGAGCGAAGCGCGAGGCGGCGTATTTCGAGTGCCGGATGGTGATCTCCTGGAAGTTTTCGACGCCCCACAGGTTGCGGTTCTGGCAGACCGCGCGCAGGTAGAAGCTGGCGATGCCGAGCGTCTTGGTGCCCACCTCGGAATTCCAGCAGTAGAACCCCCGGAAATAGAGGTCCGGCGAGCCATCGGGCAGCAGCCCGAGAGTGTCCACACAAGCTCAGAGTCTCGACCGTCAGATTGGGGCGTTGAACGCGGTCGGGGTGGATTGAATTTTCCGAGAGAAGGCTACTGCCAGATCGGCGAAAGCCAGGCCACAGCTTGAAAAGGCCATCGACGCGAAGTCGCCCTTGAGCGGTTGGCGGGTGGAGATAGTTGCCGAGCCATTGCTAAGGACATGGGCGTTGCTCACACAACGATCTCACGGCTGCGGTAGCATATAATGGAGGGCACCCCGTTGAGAGGTGCCCGCTCAAAGATTTTTGACCTTGATCAGAAGCGATACTCCACTTCCGCGCTAAATTCCGTGTTGTCGCCCGCGTCATGCGCACCACTGAAAGAGAACGACAGGTCATCTTTCTCATATGTCGCGGAGCCCCCGATTTCATAGATGTCGGATTCGAACACATACTCAGCATTGCTCAAAATGTTCCAACCATATTGGTCTACAAAGTCGAATTGACCACTAATCTCGATCGGACCATCTGCCCACTTTGTTGCGCCAAGCGTAACGGCTCCTGTTTCGGATGCATTCTCGGAAGGTTCACGCCGCTTCGTCACTTGTTCAGGCGCTTTCGAGGCGGCTGTCGTCGTGTCCTCCGGCAATTCTGTGGAGGTCACACGGATACGCTCAACGATGCTCAGAAACTCGTCGGGATCGGCATGTGCTTTGTTCAGCCCGTCGCCCGCGTAGTAGCTTTGGCCGCGCTCGACATAGCGTTTTGCCCCTTGCTGATCACGAACGACGGGGAAGCTGGCCCATTCGCGAGCGAGGTTGTCGGCAAATTCTTCAGTCGAAATCTCGCCCGTAACGAACTTTGACAGGCCACGACGTTTCATCAGCAGTTCTGCAACATAGTCTTGGGTTGCCTCGTTGAAGATCGCATCAGGATCAATCTGACCCGCGTCTACAAGCCCGCGAAGAGTATCCTCCATCACTTGGTAAGCACCCGCCGCTTCACTAGGATAGCGAGCATCGATGCTATCCTGCCATGCCAGCACCTTAGCAACGGTCATGCTGGTGAGGGCTTCAGTGGGCCGATCCGTAGCGGCGATGCCGCCGTAGACCACTTGATAGGCTGACTGTACACCCTGCGAAGTTGCAGCGCCCACACTCTCGAACCTTCGGATATAGCCCAGCAGTCCACGGACTTCGGCAAAGGGGTCTTCCTCGAAGGTTCCCATCTCAACGATAGCAGCTCCGGTTTCGATCAGTTCAACCCTTTCGCCCACTGTGTCAGTAGGGTTTTGCGGTTTGAAATTGCCCACAGACAAAGTCATGATTGTTGACAGAACTGCCACCGCGAACAGCTTGGTGAGTTCTTTTGCGAGTGCCTTCACACTCAGGTTTTGGCGTTTCATATCGCCCTCCATTTGATTGAAAGGACGACTGCGCAGCCGTGTGATAGTGTTATGGGTGACGGGGCTAGAAACGTCGTTACTTCAAGGTTCCATCGAAGTTCCACCCAGGCTTAAACTTCTGAAAAATATAAAGCTTCACTATGAATGAACCAAATATAGATCGCCGAAACTTCGATGTGAAAAGACTTGGGGACTTAGTCCGCAAGCGCAGAAACAGTTTAGGGTGGAGCCAAGAAGCGTTGGCTGAGGCCGCACTTTCGAACGCGAGCCGGAAGGGTTACATTTCAGATTTTGAGCGGGGGAAAATTCTCAATTCTCAACCGGAAACTGTAAAGAAAATCACTTCAGTCCTCGAGATTTCTCCTGCAGACATCCCAATCCTCACGGCAGACCAGATTCAAGAGCGGCTGTACCCATCGGACAGCATCAGAGGTACAGAAATTCCAATCAAAATCGGAGTAGGGTGCCAACTAAGTCCGAGACATCTGATCTCCATTCTCGATGCATTTTCGGGCGAGGCCTTCATGGCACGTATTGGAGAATTGTCGATCCGGGAGGAACAGCTGAAGGTCCAATTCTCAGAAGAATTCGTTTCCATAAGGGAATATGTGATATCAAAGGAAGAGAATATCGATGTAACAAAGCAGCTAGCTATTTTTGATGGTTTCCTACAGGATGGAGTTCTCCTAATCTTAAACAACTATTGGATCAGCAGTTCAATCGGTTCGCGATCAGCTTTCCAAGCAATTTATTGGTTCTGTTTTTCGATTGTAAGCTCATCCCTACTCTGGCTGTCCAACAGGGTACCTAAAGGGTCACCGATCTCTGACGAACTCACCAAATGCATGCTCTCCGTTGGGGGTTTTGAATGCTTTCACTGGCCCGGGGACTTCTTTCGAAAAAATTTTTTCTATGATTCACCCATGTTCAAGATGGACTTTCCGAGCAGAGTAGACCAATGGAAATACACCTCAGCCTATGTCCCCAAGAAGTTCCTGGAAGACGGAAACCTCCAATTTGGTCAAAGGATTGAAGCCACGGAGCTACGATTTCCATCGGTTTTCGAGAATTTTATTCTTCCACAACATATTCTGAGGCACCTTATCAACGGAGAGCCAATCATAACTGACTGGAGCGAGTACGACGCGGCGATCGGATGACAACTGGGCTTGCCGCTCGATAGTTGGCATAATGAACCCTATCGGTGCGTGGAGGGCGTTGATCCGCCGAGCAACAGCAGCCATTGGCGCAGCCGCAGCGAATTGACGCTTCGTCCCGCTCCTCGTTAGTCGGTCGTGGTTGCAGCGAAAGGGCGGTTCGAATTTCGCGCCTCAGACTGGCATTAAATGACCGGTCTGGCGACATCGGCTGCATCGCAGCGATGAGCGTGCCGCATCTGCAATAGAATGCTGCGTCAGCAAACAACTGGAAGGGCAATGGCAGCAAAGTCCCGATTGCGGTCATTCAACGGTGTAAATTTCGGCCAAATCCAAATCGCCTGTTCGCCGCGACCGGGATCGACCATCGAGGAGCGGACATTGCTGCCACCAACAAAGTGATGGTTAGGTCCCGTCACCGATGCAGATCATCGTTCAAATAACGCAGGCCGGTGTCGATGATCACGGTCACAACCGTTTTGCCCGGTCCAAGCTCTTTGGCCTTTTGCAGCGCCGCCCAGATGTTTGCACCTGATGTCACCCCTCCAAGCAATCCTTCCTTGTGGGCGAGCGCCCGGGCTCCCCAATAGGCATCTTCGTCCTTCACCGGAATGACATCGTCAATCAGGTCACGTCGCAGGATCTTCGGTACGAAAGACAGGCCAATCCCTTCAAGCTTATGCGTACCACTTGTATCACCTCCTGAGATATTGCGCACGTAATAGGGCTCTACGGCGACTATCTCGCTGTCAGGATTATGCGCCTTTAGGATCTCGGCGGTGCCAGAAATGCAGCCGCCACCTCCTGCTGCCATGACGAAAGCATCCACCGGGCCGTTCATCTGGCGCAGGATTTCCTGCGCCATGCCGTGATACCCCAGCTTGTTGTCCATGTTGTTAACCTGATCCGGCCAGAAGGTGCCCGGCTCATGGATAAGTTCTTTTGCGCGGGCGATCATCCGGTTGATCACATCCGCAGTTAGCACGCCGCCCTCTGCATGGACGATTTCCACCTCGGCACCAAACGCCCGCATGGTTTGCAGCTTTTCCTCGGAGAACCCGTTCGAAGAGACAAAGCAGGCCTTATATCCGCGGGTAGCACAGACCATCGCCAGCGAGCTTCCGGTGCTGCCGCCCGTATATTCAACGACGCGCCCGCCCGGCTTCAACTCCCCCCGCTGCTCGGCGCCTTCGATCATCGACATAGCCATACGGTCTTTCATGCTGCCAGTTGGATTGGCCCCTTCCCACTTTACATAAATGTCGGCGTGATCGGGTCCTGTCAGGTTAGAAAGCTTGATGAAGGGGGTATTGCCGATGGCGTTCATTTGAGGAGCCTTTCGCGGATTTCCAGAAGTGACTTCCATAAATTAAGTCATGCGATGAGTCAAACTTCCATTTTTTAAGTAACTGGGCTAAATTGACCAAGTCGATAGCTTAGATGAGGACGACATGGCCCAAACAGAGCATGAATTCCGCTCCCGCTGCTCGATTGCTCGCAGCCTTGAGATCCTTGGTGACAAGTGGACCCTTCTGGTAGTGCGAGACCTGATGTGGCACAAAAGGCATACGTTCCAGGAATTGCAGAACAGCGAGGAACACCTGCCCCCAAACATACTGTCTCAGCGTCTAAAGCGGCTGATGGACTGGGGGCTGGTGGAGCGGGAGGCCTATCAGGACAGACCCGTCCGATACCGTTACTTGCTTACCGAGCGGGGGAGAGCCTTGGAGCCAGCTTTGTCGGCGGTCATGAATTGGGGGCACGAGCACTTAGGTGGCGGATTGTTCGATCCAAACCTTGGCGAGACAGTCGCCTACGCTTCGACCTGAGTTTCTAACCAAGGTCACTTTGGGATGTACCGGCTGCTTCACCCAGCAGTTTAGGTTTTGCCTATTTCTGCAAACAGGAGAAGTGGCTATGAAATCGAAGGACCCTGAAGATATCGACGAGGTTGCAGTCATTGGCGTCGACATCGGAAAAGACACGTTCCATCTGGTCGGCTTTGACCACGCAGGTCAGCGCGTTTTGCGCCAGAAAATTAAGCGGTTGGCGTTGAAGTCGACGTTTGAGAAACTTCCTCACTGCATCGTTGGTATGGAAGCCTGCATGAGCGCGCATTTTGTTAGCCGCATGCTGCGAGAGCTTGGCTTCGAACCCCGGATCATTCCAGCGATCTATGTGAAGCCATTCAATAAAGGGCAAAAGAACGACTACAATGATGCCGAGGCAATCGCAGAAGCAGCAATGAGACCAAACCTGCGGGCCGTTACCGAGAAAAGTCAGGATCAACTGGACCTGCAGGCAATGCACCGAGTGCGGTCAAGACTGGTGGCACGCCGCACCGCCACGATCAATCAAATCCGGGCGTTCCTGATTGAGCAAGGCATCACCGTGCGGGCGGGACGGCATAGGTTGCAGAGCTCGTTTGAGGCGATCCTGGAAAACCGGCGCGATGAAATCTCACCCCGTATGCGCTCCATCCTGATGGGGCTCTATGGCGATTGGCTCTGGGTTGATGAACGGATCAATGCAATCTCCTCAGAGGTTGAAGAGATCAGCAAGTCAGAAGAAAACAGCGCCAACATCATGACCATTCCGGGGATCGGTCCACTGATCTCGACGGCGATCGTTGCGGCCATTGGCAAGGGCGAGGTATTTGACAGAGGTCGGGACTTTGCAGCGTGGGTAGGTCTGGTGCCGCGCCAGTTCAGCACAGGTGGGCGGACCATCCTTGGTCGGATCAGCAAGCGCGGCAATGGGTATTTACGCATGTTGTTAGTGCAGGCTGCCAATGTCATCTTGATGCGTCCACACCGCTGGGATGCCGTGGGCTTGGGGGATTGGCTGAGGGGCGTCACGGCACGCATGCCCCGCAACAAGGCCGCAGTTGCATTGGCCAACAAGCTGGCCCGCACCGCATGGAGCGTTCTGCGCCACGGATCGAAGTATGCGGTCCAGAGAGACGAGGCTTTGGGCGCCATCTGAAGCGCCTCAAGTCCCAAAGGAGTTCGCGAAGGAGAAAAGCATGGAACGGAGACACTACGCCCCCAGAGTCTGAGAGCCCAAATGATCGTCATCGGTCTGGACAGTAATGAGACCACGGCGCGTGCGTAACCCAAAATGGCCATGGCCCGCGAGCCGACAAACAGGCCGGATACATACCAGCGACTTCCGCAAGCCACGCCAATATCTCACTTGCGAACAGCAGCCGGTACATACATTGGGTTCTTTCCAGATTTTCTGCGCGATGCATGAATTTGTGCGACCCGTCTTGATCGGGCTGAGGGGTACCTCTGAAGCTGGCGTCAGTAAGGGGATCGCTCAGCGGTCAGTTTTGAAGATGAATTGAAGTTCAGATAAATAGGCCTCAAGGCTGTCTCATATAAGTGGTACGGTGATAATTGCAATGAAAGGCCGTATACGTACAGTACGGCCATGAAAAACAAGCTCATCGGATATGCCCGCTGTTCCACTGATGGACAGGATCTCACTGCGCAAAAGCAGGCATTGAAAAGCCTCGGAGTGACTCCGGCGCGCATTTACACCGACCACGGATTGACTGGAACCAACCGCGCTCGTCCAGGTCTCGATCAGGCTTTGGCCGCTGTTCGAGAGGGGGACACGTTTACCGTGCCTAAATTGGACCGATTGGCCCGTTCCGTCCCGGATGCGCGCCTCATTGCGGATCAGCTCGAGGCGAAGGGCGTTAAGCTCGCCCTTGGCGCGTCCGTGTACGATCCCTCTGACCCGATGGGAAAGATGTTCTTCAACATCCTTGCGACCTTTGCCGAATTTGAGTCCGATCTCATTCGCATGCGGACCCGTGAAGGCATGGCTATCGCCCGCGCCAAGGGCAAGCTACGTGGCAAACAGCCCAAGCTGTCAGAGAAGCAGCAGAAAGAACTCCGTCGCATGCACGCCACCGGAGACTACTCCATCAGCGACCTGGCTGAGGTGTTTTCCGTGTCCAGACCTACAGCTTATCGGACCCTGAAACGGACACAGACCTGACCTTCGATGCGTTATGATCGAACTGGAAAGACGCGAACAAGGACGAAGCCGCTACCGCGGCAGGGGCGCTCGGTGATACCGTTGCGGGATGATCTGACGACTGAGATTTTGGGAATGGGCGTGTCTGTTTGACGATTGGGGTCTCTCAATCAACAGACAGGAGGGTCCCATGGCGGACACAAAGACCACACCGCTTCGAGAGCGGATGATCGAAGATATGCGGATCAAAGGGCTCGGGGAGAGTTCGCAGAAAGCGCATATCAGGGCCGTTCGATACTTTGCCGAGTTTCTTGGCCGATCGCCGGATACTGCAACGCCCGAAGACCTGCGCGCTTACCAGCTGCATATGGTGAACACGAATGTCACCCCTTCGACCTACAATGTGCGGCTTGTCGGGCTGCGGTTCTTTTTCGAGATGACATGCCAGCGCCCGGAGATGAAGCAATGCCTGCACTACCGCACGGAGCCAAGGAAGCTACCGGTCGTGTTCAGCGCCGAAGAGGTGTTCGAGCTGCTGAAGGTCGCGCCCGGCCCGGGGCTGAAGTACCGCGCTGCACTGAGCATTTCCTATGGCACCGGGCTCCGGGCGTCGGAGGTCTGCAATCTCAAGGTCACCGATATCGACAGTGACCGGATGCTGATCCATGTCGAGAAAGGCACGAGAAAGGCAACGGCGGCAAGGATCGCAAGGTCATGCTGCCGCCTGGCCTTTTGGCGCTTCTGCGCGACTATTGGCGCGAGGCGCGGCCGGATGGCTGGCTCTTTCCAGGCAAACCCCGGATCAATCCGCTCTCACCCCGCCAATTGCACCGTGCCTTCAGCGCAGCCAAGCATCTGGCTGGGATCAAGAAGCCGAGGAGCACGCTGCACAGTTTGCGCCACAGCTTCGCAACCCGCCTGCTAGAAGCCGGAACAGATGTGCGGGTCATTCAAGTTCTGCTTGGGCACGCCAAGCTGAGCACGACGGCGCAATACACCCATGTCGCGACCAAGCTGATCCGCGACACCGATAGCCCCTACGAGTTGCTGGCGCAGCTCCGGGACCGAAGGTCCGAGTGACGCGCGCGGGCAGTGCCGCGCCCGAAGCTGGAGGTTGCTGACATCTTTCGAACCCACGATCCTGCCTATCGGCGGGCCAATGCCGGGCATCTGAACCTGGCGCAGTTGAAGGCCATGTCAGCGATTGAAGCCTGCCGAACGGGGGCGCTCGGCGGGCATGTGGCGGCCTGCACCAAGTGCAACCACCAGCATATTGCGTATAACAGCTGCAAGAACCGGCATTGTTCGAAGTTTCAGGCACCAGCGGCGCGAGACTGGATGGCAGCACGCGCCGAGGACCTTCTGCCCGTGGAGTACTTCCACGTGGTCTTCACACTACCGGCCGAGATTGCGCGGATTGCTCTCTGGAACAAGCGGGCACTCTATAGCCTGCTGTTCAAAGCGTCCGCTCAAACGGTCATGACAATCGCCGCCGATCCCAAGCGCCTCGGCGCCCGTGTCGGCTTGACCAGCGTGCTGCACACCTGGGGCTCGGCGTCGTGCTGAAAGCACGCCTCCGGCGTGGCCCCATCATCCCCACATCCACATGATCGTCCCGGGTGGCGGCCTGTCGCCGGACGGCACCCGGTGGGTCGCGTGCAAGCCCGGATTCTTTCTGCATGCACGCGTGCTGTCGCGGCTGTTCCGGCGGTTGTTTCTGGACGGGCTGATGGCGCTGCACGGTGCCGGGCACTTGAGACTCTTCGGAGATCCTGTGGGATTGGCAGACGCACCCGCCTTCGCTGAATGGCCGGCCCCGCTGCGCAAGATCGACTGGGTTGTTTATGCCAAACCGCCCTTCGGTGGTCCGGAGGCGGTGCTTGCCTATTTGAGCCGGTACACACACCGCGTGGCGATCTCAAACCATCGCCTGGTCAGCGCTGACGCCGACACCGTAGCGTTCCGCTGGAAGGATCACGGGATCAAGCGCGGGGACCGGATGAAGGTGATGCGGCTCAACCGACGAGTTCATCCGCCGCTTTCTGATCCATGTCCTCCCCGGCCGGTTCCACCGCATCCGGCACTATGGCTTCCTCGCGGGCAGTGGTCGCAAAGAGAAAGTCGCCCGGGTCCGCGCGGTTCTCGGAACGGCGGGCTCTGGCGAACCGGACCAGCCAGAAGACGGCCTCAAAGAACCCCTGACCCTGCGCGAACCATGCCCCGATTGCGGCGGACCCATGCGCATCATCGAAACCTTCCGGAGCGGCGAGGTTCCGCGATCCCGGGTACCGCCAAGATTGCAGGCCGCATGATGAAAAGCCCGTCTCACAACCACTCTGAGATCAGAAACTTCCCATGCTGGCCAACGGTGCGCTTTGGCCTACGCTCGTGCTCGCAGCTCAAGACGATGAAAACCGCCCCGGCAAGACCCGCGAAGTTTCCAGACACTGCCCCAAAGGCCGTGCCGCCAATCGCCCAAGCTCAGCAAACCCCGCGAAAATTCCACCAATATCCATGGCGGATGCCTGCGCTTTCCCCATAGCGCAGCATACACATCCCGCGGCTTCCACCTTGTCAGATTTGTCAACGCGGGCCACCCCGCCAAGCCCAACCTAACCAACTGGCCCGCATCGAAAAATCTTAGACATAGTTGCCCTTCGCAAAGTTCGCATCAAGGTCGGCATTAAATAACAACTTCACTATGCCATGTTCTTCTAAAGGCTGGTATCTGCGGCGTATGACCAACAACTCATCTATTGCCGCACATCTCTTTCTTGTTTTTGCATGTCTTGCATGGGGCGGTTCCTATGCGGTTGGCCGATTTGGCTTGAGCGAAGGATCGGCCCTTTGGCTCACTCTTTGGAGGTGGGGACCGGGCTCGGTTCTGTTCGCTGCCTATCTAATTTTAAAATGGGATCAGCATGGGTCAATTATCCGAGCGAACCTACCGCGCCTGACACTGATTTCAGCATTGGGCGTCGTCGTGTATCCAGCGACGCTGTTTATGGCTGTCGCTCAGACTACGGCACTTAACGCATCCCTTTATCTCTCCGTCGCGCCAGTCTTGATCGTGCTGATTTCGTCCTTTGTCTGGAAAGAACGGGTTGGATTGGTTGGTGCAGCGGCAGTATTGTTTGGCCTACTGGGCGCGCTTGTTTTGGTATTCAGGGGAAGTTTAGAGGCTCTCTTCGCGTTCCAGATCGCAAGTAGTGATATTTGGGCAATCGTATCCGCACTCGCGTGGGCCGGATATTGCGTGTCGTTGCCTTTGAAACCTGCGGGCTTATCAGAAGTGTCATTTCTCGGTGTGCTGGTGGTGATAGGCAGTTTGGTATTGGCTGCTTTAGCGGTTGCAAGCGGAGGTATTGTTCCGATGCCCGACACCCCCTTAGTTGCATGGTCGATGGTTTATTTCGCGCTGTTCCCTTCCATTTTAGCGTTCCTTGCTTGGAATTGGGGAACAAGGCGTGTCGGACCTTCTATCGCGGCCCCATACAACAATTTGGTCCCGTTCTTTGGAGGTGCGCTTGGCGTTCTTTTGTTGGGTGAGAGGATTGAAACCTACCATCTTTGGGGTGGCAGCTTTGTTGTGCTGGGATTGGTCCTGAACAGTATGCGCCGTTGAAAGCAGCTCTCTGTTTGCGGGATCGTCAAGTGCGGGTTCTTTTGCCGTTCGGGGTCCTGGTTCTCTACGAAGTCGGTGTTTCCGCTTCCTGATGGCGTCCGGGAGCTGACCGGCCAGAATGTCATTCGCGAAGTGAGCGTTGGCTCCTTCAGCCGCTTTAGACTGGCTTGATCCGCGGCAGGTCCTTGGGCAGATTGCCCCGGTTGCGGCGGGCTGGCTTGCGCGGCGCCGGACCGGTGGATGTCTGCGTGTTTTGCTGCGTCTCGACCTCGGCCACCGCGGTCTCGAGATCCTCGAAGGCCAGCTGCCGCTCGTCCTCGCTCAGCTTCTCCGACCTTTTGCCATGCACGGCCTGGTTCAGCTCGGCAACGAGGTGCTCCAGGCGTTTATTGGCCTCCCGAAGCGCATCCCGCTCGCGCAGCACTGCCAGAACAGCGTCACGCTGGTCTTCGGGAATGGCAGAAAGGTCGATGGGCGGGGTGCTGGACATGTCCGGAGCATACCCTGGTCTGCCTCTCTGGACGCAGGCTTTCGGCTGCCCGAGTCACTCTGCCACAGCCGGGCGGCGCGCCTCCAGGGACCGCACCCGCCGCCAGTCCAGCCCGGCAAACAGCGCTTCGAATTGGGCACGGTTCAGCGTCATCGCCCCGTCGCGGATGGCAGGCCAAGTGAAGCTGTTTTCCTCCAGCCGCTTGTAAGCCATCACAAGTCCGCTGCCGTCCCAGAACAGGATCTTCATCCTGTCCGCCCGCTTGGCCCGGAACACAAAGACCGTGCCGGTGAACGGATCTTCCGCCAGTGCTGACTGCACGAGCGCCGCCAAACCGTCATGACCTTTGCGGAAATCCACCGGCTTCGTCGCCACCAGAATCCGCACGCCCTGCGAGGGCATCAGCATGGCGTGGCTCCGAGCGCATGCACGATCTCGGCGATCCGGATTGCGGGCGTGCCCGGCGCCAGCTCGATCCTGACTTCGCCCCAGACGATCCGGATCATCTCTTCTGATGCGGCCATGTCCGGCTCCGGCTGCACCTCCGGAACATCGCAGACCACCAGCGGGGCGAAGACCGGTTCGTCCAGCTCCGCCGCTGGCAACACCAGCTTCCCCTGCTTCGCCAGTCGGCGCCAGGCCGACAGCTGGTTTGGTAAGACCCCATACCGCGCGGCCACGCCATTCACCGTCGCACCCGGCTCGAGCGTATCCGCCACCGCCTGGGCCTTGGCGCCATCCGGCCACCGACGGTGACCCGACGCGTAGATCTCGACGCCCAACGATTTGAGAAACGAATTTGTAGCGCACATTGCGAAACGCACTCCGCACTGTGAGATGTGCAAGATCTCGCAGCACGGGATGGGCGCTACAACGTGGGGCGCAGACGCCGGTTACGAAGCATCTCGCTACAGCAGCGAAGCCGCACAAGCATCCAAATAGCGATCAATGCAAAATTGGGTGCCGTTCCAGATCGTATGCGCGCTGGATTACACGCGCTGCGGTTCGCAAACTCATACTTTGGTCCTTTCCTCCTGCGCGGGTGAACGCTTCCACGGCAGCTTCAATCCCTGTGTCATCAATGCCCTTCTTATGACCCTCGCGGCGAATAAATTTCACCAGCTCAGCTTGTGTCAGATGCCGCAAACGGATTGGCGGGCATCTGCTTAGAAGAGGCTCGGGCAGGCTCCGGAAGTCATTCGAGGTCAGCACCCATGCCACCCAGCTCATGTCGAATTTCACTTGGTAGTATGGGCAGCTCCAGTTTTGCGCCGTCATAGGCTCAAGGAGGGGCAGCAAGGCCTCGGTCAGCCCAAACGCTCGTCCTGATACAGATTTCGCGGTGCCAGCTTTTTCGACCTCGTCAACGACAACCACCGGGTTCGCGACCCGAGATTGAAGAATGGTTTCCAGAACTCGGCCGGGAGCGGCATTACTCCAGCCTTTCTGTGAGCCAACGATTCCGAAAGATGCGTTCTCATTGGTAGCTTCGATCACTGTCGTTGGAACCGACAGCAATTCACCCAGACGGCGGGCCCAAAAGCTCTTTCCAATCCCAGGCGGTCCATCAAGCAAAATAGGTGGCAAGCGAAGCCCTGCCGTTCCGTCTCGAACCGACCTCCGCATCGCGTGCCATATCTGCTCGGTCGCGGCGCCCATCCATGGCATTTCTTCATGCAGCGCCGCCGCAATTTCATCAGCACGATGCTCGGTAGGTATTTCCACGAGATTGACTCCGTCATGCAGCGTCGTGAGGCGCTCGCGGTCAGCTCTGACGAGATGAGCGAGACCGGACGCAGCCTGCCTGCGTTCAATGATCCTTCCGGCGCGTCTTTGAACGCGGATCCTGTCAATGTGCGTGATTTTTACCGACAGCAGTTTATCAGCATCACCTTCGGGCAGCGGGTGATTGCCAGATCTGAAAGCGGCTACGAGCCCGCACCTCAACAGCCGAAGATGCCGGGTGAAACGCTTTTCCAGGCTTTCTCTGGTTTCCTCAGGCGGGAAAAAACGGATATCAATGAAGGGTATCAATGGCATTCTATTGAACCTCGGCATGCTGGTTTTGAAAGAGAGCGGGACGGTGATACGGCGCAGAAGCGACCCGGCGCCAATCTATCCCCTCGAACAGGGCCTCGAACTGAGCCTTCGTCAGGGTCATTGTCCCATCCGACAATTTAGGCCAGATGAAACCAGCGCCTTCGATGCGCTTGTAGATCAGAACCAGGCCAGTACCGTCCCACATAAGCACCTTGATCTTGTCACGCCCCTTGGATCGGAACACGAAGAAGGCACCTGAAAACGGATCGAGCTCGAAGTTGCTCATGACGTAGTTGGCGAGACCGTCAATGCCCTTGCGGAAATCGACGGGGGTGGTCGCCAAGTAAATCTTGAATGAGTTTGACGGAGCGATCATGAGGTTTGACCGGCAACCCGAATGAGTTTCAATAAATCGGCTTCGGGTATGCTAACTGGGAACTCAAAACACAGCGCACCGCAGTGGAAACGCGCAAATCCAGGTGGTGTGCCGCGAGTTTCGACCGGGGCCGAAGGAGGCTGGCTTTCTTCGGCCATCCTGATTTCGGCGAACGCAGGGCCTTGGACCGCGATATGCTCGCCTCGGCTGCGGCGGTCAGCGACCCACCACTTGCGAACGAGGCATTCATGGGCTCCCAGTTCCGCGGCGATGTCGCCGGGAGACAGGCCGTCTTCCCGGATGCGCCGGGTTGCTTCCCGTTTCAGGTCAATGGGCCAGATATTCTTGCCTGAAGGGGATGTTTCAATGGTGAAACCCCAAACCTCATGTTTCGACATGTTTGCCTCCTGCTGTGGATTGGAGGCCTACATATCACTGGGTAGTTGAACGGGTTTAGATGCCATCGAGGGGGTTGGATGCAACGCTTACGCTGATCCGGAACCTTGGTTCCGCCGCAGGCATGGAAGAGGCCAAGGAGGCACTGCGCGCATTGGTGGAGCGGATCGTGCTGACGCCAGCGGCGGAGGGCGCTGGCCTGGATCTGACCCTTGAGGGCGATCTGGCGGGTCTATTGCATCTTGCGGCGGGTGCGGAAGGGGTGAACACGAAGAAGGCCTCGGACGGTAGATCCGAAGCCTTTGATATATCTGTCGAATTAGTGTTGGTTGCGGGAGCAGGATTTGAACCTGCGACCTTCAGGTTATGAGCCTGACGAGCTACCTGGCTGCTCCATCCCGCGTCAGGTTTGTTTGAGATCGTATTGAGAGATATTTGGATTTTACTAGGTTTGGCGGTGACCTACTCTCCCAGGGCTTGAGCCCAAGTACCATCGGCGCGACAGTGCTTAACTTCCGGGTTCGGGAAGGGACCGGGTGTTTCACTTGTGCTGTAGCCACCAAACCAAGAAAAATCCACTTGCCTCCGGCAAGTGGATTTTCTTGGTTTGCGGTCGGCAGCGTGTTTGCAGAGCAAATACGCGAAAGACCGCACCCCAGTTACGTCACGAGACGTTTCCACGAGCGGAAGGCAGTACAATCAACGTTGTCCAAGCGTTTGTATTTTGGGATGTGTTTGCTTGTTTGGATTTTCGGTAACACTGTCTGTTACTGGATCAAATCAAGCCTATCGGGCGATTAGTACCGGTCAACTGAATGCATTGCTGCACTTACATCTCCGGCCTATCGGCGTGGTGGTCTTCCACGGCCCTCAGGGATACCTTGTTTTGAGGGGGGCTTCCCGCTTAGATGCCTTCAGCGGTTATCCTGTCCGAACATAGCTACCCTGCACTGCTGCTGGCGCAACAACAGGTCCACCAGTGGTTCGTTCACCCCGGTCCTCTCGTACTAGGGGCAACTCCTCTCAAGTATCCTACACCCACGGCAGATAGGGACCGAACTGTCTCACGACGTTCTAAACCCAGCTCACGTACCTCTTTAAACGGCGAACAGCCGTACCCTTGGGACCTGCTCCAGCCCCAGGATGAGATGAGCCGACATCGAGGTGCCAAACACTGCCGTCGATATGGACTCTTGGGCAGTATCAGCCTGTTATCCCCGGCGTACCTTTTATCCGTTGAGCGATGGCCCTTCCACTCGGGACCACCGGATCACTATGGCCGACTTTCGTCTCTGCTCGACTTGTCAGTCTCGCAGTCAGGCTGGCTTCTGCCATTGCACTCAACGAGCGATTTCCGACCGCTCTGAGCCAACCTTCGCGCGCCTCCGTTACTCTTTAGGAGGCGACCGCCCCAGTCAAACTACCCGCCACGCAGGGTCCCGGATCCGGATAACGGACCGCGGTTAGATATCAAGAGTGCGAAGGGTGGTATCTCAAGGGAGGCTCCACCGCGACTTGCGTCACGGTTTCGATGCCTACCACCTATCCTGCACATCACAATCCTGATACCAGTGCGAAGCTGTAGTAAAGGTGCACGGGGTCTTTCCGTCTAACCGCGGGAAGCCTGCATCTTGACAGGCAATTCAATTTCGCTGAGTCGATGTTGGAGACAGCGGGGAAGTCGTTACGCCATTCGTGCAGGTCGGAACTTACCCGACAAGGAATTTCGCTACCTTAGGACCGTTATAGTTACGGCCGCCGTTTACCTGGGCTTCAATTCGGAGCTCTCACCCCTCCTTTTAACCTTCAGGCACCGGGCAGGCGTCAGACCCTATACGTCGTCTTGCGACTTCGCAGAGCCCTGTGTTTTTAATAAACAGTCGCCACCCCCTGGTTTGTGCCCCCGGATTCCACTTGCGTAGGACCCGGGCCTCCTTCTCGCGAACTTACGGAGGTATTTTGCCGAGTTCCTTCAACATCGTTCTCTCAAGCGCCTTGGTATTCTCTACCTGTCCACCTGTGTCGGTTTAGGGTACGGTCTGATGGAGGGCTATTTCCAGGGACTGATCAGCAGCCCATTCAATCCGATAAGGATGAACTACCTTCACAATCCGTCACATCCTCCTGGCCCACGAATATTAACGTGGTTCCCATCGCCTACGCCTTTCGGCCTCGGCTTAGGGGCCGGCTTACCCTGCTCAGATTAGCTTTAAGCAGGAACCCTTGGACTTTCGGCGAGAGTGTCTCTCACACTCTTTGTCGCTACTCATGTCATCATTCTCACTAGTGATCTCTCCACGGGATCCCTCACAGGCCCGCTTCATCGAAAGCTCCTTGCGTCCAACTCTTCCCGGAGGAAGATAAGGACGCATGGAACTATGTCACACTACGCTCTGCTACCATGCACTATGTGCATCCTCGGCTTCGGCTCATGGCTTGAGCCCCGTTACATCTTCGCCGCAAGACATCTTGATTAGACCAGTGAGCTGTTACGCTATCTTTAAAGGATGGCT
>NZ_CP081036.1:0-52500 GCF_025141335.1 Leisingera sp. M523 | reverse complement strand
GTAAGCCTCAGCAAGCGCCGCGGACTGCGCCTTGCTGCGCTCCGAAACCGTGATCTGGTGGCCCTTGCCGGCCAGTCCCTGCACCACGGCAGAAGCGATGGTGCCGCATCCCAAAAATCCCAAACGCATATCAGATATCCTTCATCAGCCGTAGCGCATCATAAACTGCCGCATGGGTGTTGCGGGCAGAAACCGCATCGCCGATGCGGAACAGCTGAAACTGCCCTTGCGGGTTGGAGAGTATCTTCTGCGGGCGGCCTGCAATTATTGCCCCTTGTTCGATCTCACCACGATTGGACGACTGCTCCTTCAGGTCGAAGTACAGGTCATCCAGCGGCAGCGTCCCGTAATTGAGAACCACCTGATCATAACCGGCCTCATACACATGACCGCTGTAGTCTGTCCCGATGGAGGCTGTCAGCTTATTGCCGCTGCGCGCTACCTCCAGCAAGCGGCGGGTCACGGTGAAAGTGACGTCCTTGTCCTGCAGCGCCCGCATGTAGGGCACCAGGTTCATCGCCATGATGTCGGGGGCAAAGGTCCGGTCAGGCGTCATCACTTCTACTCTGGCACCAGCATTGGCGGCGATCTCTGCTGCCATCAGCCCAGGATGGTCGCCGCTCTCGTCATAAATCAGCACATTTGCTGCCGGTTTCACGTCACCGGAAATGATGTCCCAGGCAGAAACAACATGCGAAGTCTCGCCGCGGGTTTCGAACAGTTCGGTGTTTGGCAAACCTCCCGTCGCAACGATGACCACATCCGGGTTCAGCGCTGTCACGTCTGCGGCCTCAGCCCAAGTGCTGAAGCGGAACTCCACGTCCCGCGCGGCGCATTGAGCCATGCGCCAGTCAATGATCCCGATCATTTCTGCCCGGCGCGGGTTCCGTGCGGTCAAACGCACTTGGCCTCCCGGCTCTGCCGCAGCTTCAAACACGGTTACATGATGACCGCGCTCTGCCGCCACCCGCGCAGCCTCAAGCCCGGCGGGTCCGGCACCAACGATCACAATCTTCTTGCGGGCCTTAGCAGGTGCAATCTCATGCGGCATCGACAACTCGCGGCCCGTCGCTGCATTGTGGATGCACAGCGCATCCCCGGCCTGATAGATCCGGTCCAGGCAATAGGTCGCCCCCACACAGGGGCGGATCTCATCCTCGCGCCCCTCAATGATTTTCTTCACCACATGCGGATCAGCCATATGGGCGCGGGTCATGCCAACCATGTCCAAAAGCCCCGCGGCAACCGCATGGCGGGCAGTTGCCACATCCGGGATGCGGGCGGCGTGGAATGTGGGCATGCCGGTTGCCTTCTTCACCTCCCCGGCAAAATCTAAATGCGGGGCTGATTTCATACCCTGAATCGGGATCACGTCGGTCATCGCAGGGTCAGTATGGATGCGGCCGCGGATCACGTTCAGAAAATCCACCATACCGCTGCCCGCCAGGCGCTTGGATATCTCAAGGCCTTCTTGCGGTGTGATGCCACCCTTCTGCGCCTCATCCGCCGTGTAGCGCAGGCCGACGATGAATTTCTCTCCGACCCGGTCCCGCACGGCCTGCAGCACGTCCATCGGGAATTTCATCCGGCTCTCCAGCGTCTGGCCGCCGTATGGCCCGTCCAGATCATTGGTCAGCGGCGACCAGAACTGATCCATCAGATGGCCATAGACCTGGAGTTCGATCCCATCCATGCCGCCGTCTTTCATCCGCTCTGCGGCATCGGCGAAATCGCTGATGATCCGGGCGATATCCCAATCCTCGGCCAGTTTCGGAAAGACGCGGTGAGCCGGTTCGCGGTGCCTGGACGAGCTGACTGAGGGCAGCCAGTCGCCTTTGTTCCAGCCGGTGCGGCGTCCAAGGTGGGTAAGCTGGATCATCACGGCGGCGCCATGTTCATGCACCTGATCCGTCAGGCTGCGGATCCACGGCACCACCTCATCCTTATAGGCCAGGATATTGTTGAACACCGGCGGGCTGTCCTTGCTGACTGCAGCAGACCCGGCGGTCATCGTTAGCGCCACGCCCGCCCTGGCCCGCTCCGCGTGATAGGCGGCATAGCGTGCCTTGGGCATCCCGTCCTCAGGGTAAGCCGGTTCATGGCTGGTGGTCATGATCCGATTGCGAAACGTCAGGTGCTTCAGCTGATAAGGCTGCAGCAGCGGGTCCTTGGACATGATGCGGGTCTCCTGGAACGATGTCTGGGCAAGCGCGGCATTGGCGAGTCGCCAACCGATCTTGACATATGTGTCGATTAAACAATCATACCTGTCAAGAAAAGTTGCACCCGCCCTGCCCCGCTGTTATGGCTGCCACATGGACACTCAGGACATTACCCGCACCCGGCTGGGTGACGAAGACTGGCTATCAGCCGCTTACGAAGTATTGACCGAGAGCGGCGTGGAAGCCGTGAAGGTGATGCCACTGGCCAAGCGGCTTGGCGTGGCCCGCACCAGTTTCTACTGGCACTTCAAAGACCGCGAGGCGCTGCTGGAGGCGATGGTGCGGCGCTGGGAGGAAAAGAACACCGGGAACCTGATCGCCCGATCCGAGGCTTATGCCGAAACCATTGCCGAGGCGCTGTTCAACCTTTTTGACTGCTGGATTGATGCAGGCCTGTTCGACTCCCGGCTGGATCTGGCGATCCGCAATTGGGCGCGCAACGATCCTGACCTGCAGGCACGGCTGGACCAGGCCGATACCCGGCGCGAGAAGGCACTAACAGAGATGTTCATCCGCTTTGGTTTCGACGCCGGCGTCGCACTGATACGCGCCCGGGCGATGATCTACACCCAGATCGGCTATATCTCGATGCAGGTGCACGAAAGCACGGAATACCGGATTTCACTTATGCCCGGCTGGGTTGAGGTTTTCACCGGCGCGCCACCGTCAAAGCGGGATCTGGACCGTTTTCTGGCCCGCCACAGCTGATGTAACTGACCGCTCGGGGCACAGGCCGGCCGCCTGCCTCAGATGTTCTGCTGGATAACCTGAAACCTCAAACTCAAAACGGGCGCGAAGCCATCAGCTCCGCGCCCGCTCTGATCTCGCTCACACGCGGCCGGGATTACTCGGCAGCGATCTGGCTTTCTACCTTCTCAACCCGGACCGCCGAGAACTTGAACTCGGGGATCTTGCCGTAGGGGTCGACCGCAGGGTTGGTCAGGATGTTGGCTGCAGCCTCAACATAGGCAAAGGGCACAAACACCATATCCTCGGCAATTGCCCGGTCGGCCCGCGCCATGATCTCGATCGAACCGCGGCGGGTGGACAGACGCACCATCTCGCCCGGTTCCACGCCCATCGCCCGCAGGGTTTTGGGGTTGAGCGAGCAGTTCGCTTCCGGCTCCACCGCATCCAGAACCAGTGACCGGCGCGTCATCGAGCCGGTGTGCCAATGCTCCAGCTGGCGGCCGGTGGTCATGATCATCGGGTACTCTGCATCCGGCGCCTCATCCGGCGGGATCACCGAAGCCGGAGTAAAGCGGGCACGGCCTTCGGGACGCGGGAAGCCATCGCCGAACACAATCGCCTGACCCGGGTCGGTCTCATGCAGCGACGGATAGGTGATGGTCTCAGTCTCCAGACGCTCCCAAGTGATGTTGTTCAGGGACTTCATGTTCAGCTTCATCTCGTTAAAGACTTCGCTGACATCCTTGTAGTCCCAGGGCAGGCCAATGCGCTGCGCCAGTTCCACGGTGACTTTCCAGTCCTCGCGCGCTTCACCCGGAGGCGCCACGGCGGGGCGCACCCGCTGGACCTGACGGTTGGTGTTGGACACGGTGCCGTTCTTTTCATAGAGCGCCGAGGCCGGCAGGATGATGTCGGCATAGTTCGCCGTCTCGGTCAGGAAGATATCCTGAACGATCATCAGCTCCAGCTTGGCAAACGCATCGCGGGCGTGATCCGCATCCGGGTCGGACATCGCCGGGTTTTCACCCTGGATGTACATGCCCTTGATGTTGCCGGCATAGGCCTGGTCGACAATCTCGGTCACGGTGAGACCCTTCTCGTTTGAGAAGTCGCCACCGCCCCAGACATCGGTGAAGGATTTGCGCACATCATCCGAGGTCACGGTCTGGTAATCCGGCAGGAACATCGGGATCAGGCCCGCGTCGGACGCGCCCTGCACGTTGTTCTGGCCGCGCAGCGGGTGTAGGCCGGCACCCGGCTTGCCGACGTTACCAGTCATCAGGGCCAGCGAGATCAGGCAGCGCGAGTTGTCGGTGCCGTGAATGTGCTGGGAGATGCCCATGCCCCAGAAGATCAGGCCCGCATTGGCATTGGCAAAGATCCGCGCGACACGGCGCAGCTGGTCCGGTTCGATGCCGCAGATCTCCGACATCTTCTCGGGTGTGAACTGCTTCAGGTGCTCTTTTTCAGCTTCCCAGTTCTCGGTCCAGCGGTGGATATACTGGCTGTCATACAGCTCTTCCTCGACGATCACATGCATGATCGCATTCAGCATCGAAACATCCGCGCCCGGGCGGAACTGCAGCATCTCGGTCGCAAAGCGACGCATGCCCACGCCGCGCGGATCCATCACAATCAGCTTGCCGCCGCGTTTGGTGAATTGCTTGAAGTAGGTCGCAGCCACCGGGTGGTTTTCGATCGGGTTGGAGCCGATGATGATCGCCACATCCGCGTTTTCAATCTCGTTGAAGGTCGCGGTCACAGCACCGGAGCCAACGTTTTCGATCAGCGCCGCAACGGACGACGCGTGGCACAGACGGGTGCAGTGGTCGACGTTGTTGTGCTTGAACCCCTGGCGGATGAACTTCTGGAAGAGATAGGCCTCTTCGTTGGTGCATTTTGCCGAGCCGAAGCCTGCAACCGATTTCGGATCTTCATCGCGCAGCTTCATCAGGCTTTTGCCAGCCAGATCCATCGCCTCTTCCCAGGTCGCTTCGCGAAAATGGGTGGAGAGGTTGCCCGGATCGACATTCAGCCCCTTGGCCGGCGCATCGTCGCGGCGGATCAGCGGCTTGGTCAGGCGGTGCGGGTGGTGGATGTAGTCAAAGCCAAAGCGGCCCTTGACGCACAGGCGACCTTCGTTTGCCGGGCCGTTGATGCCCTCAATATGCTTGACCTTGCCATCCTTGACCTTGAGCGACACCTTGCAGCCGACGCCGCAGAACGGGCAGACGCTTTCGGTCTCGCTGTCATAGTCTTTCAGGTCGCCCTGACCTGCATCGTCCAGTACCGCAGAAGGCATCAGCGCGCCGGTCGGGCAGGCCTGCACACATTCACCGCAGGCCACACAGGTGGACGCGCCCATCGGGTCGGCAATGTCAAAGGTCGGATAGGCATCATGCCCGCGTCCCGCCATGCCAATCACGTCATTGACCTGAACCTCGCGGCAGGCGCGGACGCACAGACCGCAGGAAATACAGGCATCCAGGTTCACTGACATCGCCACATGGCTGTCATCCAGCAGCGGAATGCGGCCTTCTTCCAGCTTGGGGAAGCGGGATTCCGTAACACCGTTCAACTCGGCCATGTCCCACATGTGGGAGGACTTGTCGTGCGCCTCTTCCTTCTTCGGCTGGTCAGCTACCAGAAGTTCCATCACCATCTTGCGAGCATTCTCAGCCCGCGCGTTATTGGTGGTGACAACCATGCCATCAGCAGGCTCGCGGATACAGGAGGCCGCCAGCGTGCGCTCGCCTTCGATCTCGACCATACAAGCCCGGCAATTGCCGTCCGGACGGTAGCCCGGCTGCGGCTTGTGGCACAGATGCGGGATCTTCAGCCCGCGGCCGTTGGCGACTTCCCAGATGGTCAGGCCTGCGTCTGCCGTGACCTGTTCGCCATCGAGTGTGAAAGTGATTTTATCGCTCATGGCTTATACCTCCTCGGGGAAGTGTTTGACGGTCAGGCGGATCGGGTTGGGTGCTGCCTGGCCAAGACCGCAGATCGACGTATCAACCATCGCGGCACTCAGCTCTTCCAACAGCCCCTGATCCCACTTCTTTTCGCCCATCAGCTTGACGGCTTTTTCGCAGCCCACCCGGCACGGAGTGCATTGACCGCAGCTTTCATCCTCGAAAAAGCGCAGCATGTTCAGCGCCGCATCGCGGGCCGAGTCCTTGTCGGACAGAACCACAACGGCAGCGGAGCCAATAAAGGTGCCATGCGGCTGCAGCGTGTCAAAATCGAGCGGGATGTCATGCATCGACGCGGGCAGCAGACCGGAGGAAGGGCCGCCCGGCTGGTATGCCTTGAAGGTATGGCCATCCAGCATGCCGCCGCAGGCCTCGATAACATCGGTGATGGTGGAACCGGCAGGCAGCAGATGCACGCCCGGGTTCTTCACCCGACCCGACACCGAATAGCTGCGCAGACCCTTGCGGCCGTTCTTTTCAACCGAATTCAGGCATTCCGGACCTTCGCGGTTGATCTTGCAGACCCAATACAGGGTCTCGACGTTGTGAACCAACGTCGGACGGCCGAAGATGCCCACCTGCGCCACAAACGGCGGACGGTGGCGCGGCTCGCCGCGCTTGCCTTCGATCGATTCAATCATCGCGCTTTCTTCACCGCAGATATAGGCCCCTGCCCCGCGGCGCAGGTCGATATAGCCCGCCTCGACGATGCCCGCCTCTTCCAGCGCGGCGATCTCACGGCGCAGAATTTCCAGCACCGCCGGATATTCGTCGCGCATGTAGATAAAGGCTTTCTCGGCCTCAACAGCCCAAGCCGCCATCAGCATGCCTTCCAGGAAGACATGCGGCGTGCGTTCCAGGTAGTAGCGATCCTTGAAGGTGCCGGGCTCGCCCTCGTCGCCGTTCACGGCAAGGTAACGCGGGCCTTCGTTGGCGCGCACAAAGCCCCATTTGGTTCCGGACGGGAAGCCAGCGCCGCCAAGGCCGCGCAGGCCGGCTTCTTTGACTTTCGCCTGAACCGCTTCCCAGTCGCCACCCGCACGCAGGTCTTTCAGCGTGGCGTAACCGCCTTCGGCCTCGTAGGCCGCAAAGGTCTCATACTCGGGAACATGGGCGTGGGTATCATCCGCCGCAATCGCCGCTTCCACCTTTTCGACGGTGGCGTGGTCGATGTGGTTGTGGCCGATCTCCAGCACCGGCGCGGTATCGCAGCGGCCCATGCAGGGCGCGCGCAGCACGCGGACCTGAGAGGCATCAAGACCGTCTTCCAGCGCCTTCTGCAGCGCTTCGGCACCTGCCAGTTCGCAAGACAGCGAATCGCAAACCCGGATGGTCAGCGCGGGCGGCGGGGTCTCGCCCTCCTTCACCACATCGAAATGGGCATAGAAGGTGGCCACTTCATAGATTTCCGCCTGGCCGGTGCGCATCTCCTCCGCCAGCGCCCGGATATGCGCGGCGCTGAGGCAGCCGTATTTGTCCTGAATCAGGTGCAGGAACTCGATCAAGAGGTCACGGTTGCGCGGGCGGTCACCCAGCAGCTCCTGAACCTCGCTCAGCGCAATGTCGTCAACCTGGCGGCCTTTGGGCGTCTTGCGCCCTTTGCCCTTGCCGGACTTCCATACGCCCTTGCTATCATCCAATGGTGCCATGGGGTCCTCCAGTCAGCACGTAATTCAACCCGAAATGCCATCAAGAATGAATATCGTCAAATCTGGAAATTGGATTGCACGATAAGCCTAGCTTATCACGCCATTTGCGGCATCCCATCGTCCACAAACGTCGCAACCACCTCTTTTAAAGCATGCACAGTTGTGAGTTCCGGTGTCCGGTCCAAAGAAGCGATGCAAATCTGCCGGGTTTGTTCCGGCTTGTTCAGCGTCAGAACCCGGGTTCCGCCGAGGTTTCCCAAGGCGTGCATCAACGCACGCGGCAGAATCGTCGCCACCGAGCCTTCACGCGCCAGCACCATCGACGCCATGAAACCGTTGGATTCGGACACAATCTCCGGCTTCAACCCTAGATCGGCAAAGATCCGGTCCAGAATGCGGCGGTTCTGCATCTGCTGATCCAGCAAGCTGAGCGGCAGTTCTGCTGCTTCTGCCCAGCTGATCGCGTCGCCCCGGCCCGCCACCATCTGCTCCGGCGCCAGCAGAACATAGCTTTCCTCATAGAGCGGCTGAACTGTCACCAGATCCCGGCCCATGCTGTCGGAATAGGTGATCCCGGCATCAATTGTACCATCATAAAGGCGCTGCTGAATAGCCAGCGATGTGGTGACTTCCACGCGGGCCAGGATCCGCGGATAGGCCTGATGCACCTGATCCACCAGCTGCGCGGCCCAAGCGGTGGCAGTCGGCACCACCCCCAGCACCAGAGTGCCAGTCACTTCGCCGCGGGATGCCGCAATCTCCTGCTCCAATGCCTTGGCATCGTCCAGGATCGAGCGCGCCCGGCGCACAATCATCATGCCTTCCTCGGTCAGCCCTTGGAACCGGTTGGCCCGGCGCACGATGGACAGACCCAGCCGTTCCTCCAGATTGCGGATCCGCATCGAAAACGCAGGCTGCGAAATACCGCAATCAGCAGCGGCCTTGGCGAAATGCTGATGCCGCGCCAGCGCCGTCAGCAGCTGAAGGTCTTTAAGTTCGATCATGACCAAACCTTACGCTGCCGCTGCCGCACTGCGCAATGGGATCTGCTGCGCCCTCAGGAGCCGCTGTGCGCTTCGGCCTGACGAGCAGCCGCGCCGAAAAGCTCAGTCAATTCTTCCAGGGTTTCCGCAGCGCTGTGCAACCGTCCGGTTAGATCCGGGTGCTCCGCCAGTGCCTGCAGCAGCAGGCGTTCACGGAAATCCTGCAGGCTCTCTGACACATGGCAGCCTTCCTCAGTCAAGCTGTAGGTGACTCCGGAGCGGCCCGCCCCTTGTTTGCGGGTCAGCCCGGCAGAGGCAAGTTTGCGCAAGGAATACTGAATGTTGGGAATGTCGGTCCGGTTGGTGGCCCGGGCCAGTTCCTTGATTGTTTTGGACTGGCCGCCCTTGCCGATCAACTGCAGCAGAGTAATCTCTGCACTTGCCAAGGACATGGTGCTGAGCTGCTCAAAACTGCCAGCCTGCCATCGGGTCAAACCCTCTCCCGCCCTTTGAATCGCCATTTCCAGCATATGCAACCCGCCATCCGGCGACATCTCAACAGCCGTGTCAGCGGCCAGGCCAGCAGTCAAACAAGATAAAGGGGAACGGTCGACTTTGTTATCCAACGAACAACTCCGAAAAAAATAAATTATAGCTGCCCTGAAAAGGCATGAAGACAGCGGATCAGAAAATATCTCTGCCCAAAGCCGCCTGTTTGGCAACAGCATGCAGTCAATCCCTGCATGTAGCGGCGGCGTCGGAAGTCCTTCTGAAAAACCTGCTCAAATTACCCGCAACATATCCAACCAAATCCAAGAGATTTCAATACCCGGCGTCGCCATCTGTTGCGCAACACCAGCAACAAACCGGCGACAAATAAGGGCATGCTCCGGTGGACTCTCGCGTTCACCACTTGACAGATCAGCAGGAACAGGCGGCTTCGCCAACTGAACCTGCAAATCAGCCCTGACTTTCCGGAAGGAAGATCAGATCAAAAGCAACTGGACGCGCGGGCCAAAAGCGGAAATTGGGTCAACGATCTGACAGAAAAGTCAGTTTTGCTTGGCATTGGCGTTGTTGCAGAACTCTGAGTTCTAAGGATTCACATCACGAATCCATGCGGTTAGACGGGGCAGATGAGCAAGCCCGCACCTGCCCGCTACCGTACGACGAATTGGTCCAGCTACAACGATGCGCTCAGAAAGCACGGGTCGCTTCTGATCCACTGACCGGCAGGGTATTGCGCAGCAATGTCCCAAGAGGTTGGTTGGACGAAGAGATGACCTGGCTCGCGCCGCATGATGGCAGCCCCGGTCGCCCTGCGGTTTTCTCGGATGCGGCAATCCAGTTCTGCCTGTCGATCAAGGTTCTGTTCAAGCTGCCTCTCCGGCAGACCGTCGGGATGGTCACCAGCCTTTTGCACCTGGCGGGTCTGGACTGGCCCGTTCCGGATTTCTCTACGCTGTGCCGCCGACAGAGTGAGATGGGACCGTGGCCCCAGTGGGGCCGCGTAAGCCCATAGAACGCTGGCCGTCCAGATCCCATATCGCCGCGCCGATGGGCCGCTGAACCTGCTTGTGGACAGCACCGGGATCAAGTTCCTTGGCGATGGTGAGTGGCAGGCCCGCAAGCACGGCCCTCAGGGGCGGCGCCAATGGCTGCCCGGCAGTTGATTGCAGAGCAATCAATGAGAGGGGCGCAAGGTTCCTCTTGCGATGGACGCTGCCACGTCTGACATCCGTGCCGTCGAATTCACCCCCAGCCGCGACGGCCCCTCTCGTGGTTATGCTGCGCAAACCACTGCCGGGCAGTGGACAGCCCGGTCTTACCGGACTTGTTGGGTCAGTTCCCCGAGGACGAAGACATCGGCACCGTGATCGCCGATGGTGCCTATGACACGCGACGCTGCCATGCCGCGATCCTCGAACGCGACGCGGCCCCGATCATCCCGATCCGCAAGAATGGCCGGTTGTGGAAAGAAGATTGTCCGGCTGCGCAGGTCAGAAACGAAACTCTGCGAGCCACCCGACACTACGGTCGAGCCTTCTGGAAGCGCTGGACAGGATACCACGTCCGAAGCCGGATCGAGGCAAAGATGCGCTGCTTAAAGGCATTCGGCGAGCGCATTGCCGCAAGAGACCCCGACCGCCAAACCGCCGAGATCCATATCCGCATCGCACTCATCAACCGCTTCAACGCACTCGGCACCGCTGAGATTATCCGCGTCGCCTAAGTTCGGAGGGGAAAGGGGGAGCCAGGCCTCAAGAGCGAGTTCTGCAACAATGCCATCCCCAACCCTCACCGGGAGCAGGTTTTGGAGACGAGCGCCCTGAAGGGCTTCGCTCAAAACCAGTTTTGAAAGAGGGAAATATGATCAGCGTCATCACAGGGCCGAAGGCAACACTATGCGGCGCAAAGGCAATGTTCTGTCGCAAGAGGCAGAACTATGTGTCGCCTGACAACATGTTGTGGGGCGACACATAGTTTTTCCTTTTTGGGAAACATGATGGATTGATTTTAAAGGGAAAAATTCTCCACTACCGCAGCAAAGTTACCTTTTGCGACTCATAACTTTTCCACTTGGGTGAGCAGCACTTCGGGTTCCGTTGACCGTTAGACTTACTGGCTAGCTTTCGCTGACACCGCAAATTTCGTCCAAACGGCATAGAATGCTAGCCAGTTCTCGCCTCAGGAGGCCCATGCGATGGGCCGCAAGCACCTCTTGCCGCCCCGCCAGTTCCAAGACGACAACCAAGACAGCATCTGAACGCCTCAGGAGCTCGATCAGATTTTCGCCTGTCGGCCCATACGATCCTGCTATCCAGTTCTTTGCGGTCCGTTCGCTCACATTCGTCCACCTCATTGTGGTTTTTGCCGCACGGCCCGCACCGCCAAGTTCTTGCGACAATGCTGCGCTGATTGCTTCCCGGTATTCTGCCGCAGAAACCGCTCCTTGACCCGTTCGATGAAACGTATTGCCCGTTTTATGAAACATGTTTCCGGCCCTCTACCGCTAAAACTGTGGGCAGAATCGCAACTCAACTGTGCAGATTTGCAAATTTGGAAAACGGAGGGCCAGGGCATTGAGTTGGCCAAACGACGACCACAGAAGAGACAGACTCCTAATTGCCGCGGCGCAATATGTGCGCATGTCGACTGAGCACCAGCGCTATTCGACTGAAAACCAGTCGGATGAAATCGCGCGATACGCTGATGAGCGCGGATATGAAATCGTGCGAACTTACTCAGATGCTGGAAAAAGTGGATTGCGCATTGAGGGCCGTGCCGGTCTGAGCCAACTGATTGATGACATCGAAACCGGGCAAACAAATTTCAGGACAGTGCTGGTATATGATGTCAGCCGTTGGGGCCGTTTTCAGGACGCTGACGAAAGCGCCTACTATGAGTACATCTGCAAGCGCGCAGGCATATCGGTAGAATACTGTGCTGAACAGTTCGAAAACGACGGTAGCCCTGTGTCCACCATCGTAAAAGGCGTCAAGCGCGCGATGGCAGGTGAGTACAGCCGTGAGCTCTCACAGAAGGTCTTCGCCGGACAGCGCCGCCTGATTGAGCTGGGGTACCGGCAGGGTGGCGCTCCTGGCTTCGGGCTGCGACGGATGCTGATTGATGAAGCCGGTCGCACAAAGGGCGTTCTCTCGAGGGGAGCGCACAAGAGCATTCAAACTGACCGGGTGACACTTGTGCCAGGCCCGGCTGAAGAGGTCGCTCTGGTGAACCAAATTTTCCAGCGTTTTGTGGGCGGCGGGTGGAATGAAACGGACATTGCGGCGGACCTTAACAACCGAAGTATCCTGACCGATCTAGGGCGTGCGTGGACGCCCAGCGTTGTCCGGCAAATCCTGTCGAACGAGAAGTACATCGGCAACAATCTGTGGAACCGCAGATCGTTTAAGCTGAAAAAACGCCATGTTCAGAATGATCCGGACACTTGGATCCGCTCCGAAGGCGCCTTTGAAGCTATAGTAGATATCGAGCTGTTCAAATCGGCAGCTGCGATCATAGCGGCACGCGCAAAGCAGTTGTCTGACGAAGAGATGCTGGAGGGATTGAAAGACGCCTTAGAACAAAACGGCTTTCTGTCTGGTTTCGTCATCAATGAAGCAAAATCACTGCCATCCAGTGGGGCTTATCAGCATCGATTTGGGAGCCTGCTGCGTGCCTATCGTCTGGTCGGGTTTAAGCCGGATAGAGATTATCGGTACATCGAAATCAACAGGCGTCTACGCCGTCTGCACTCTGATGTCATCCGAGACATCATCACTGGGACCGAAGCTGTCGGGGGCGATGTCAGTCATGGTCACCAGGCAGATATCCTCACCATCAATGGCGAGTTCTCTATCTCCATCGTGATAGCGCGCTGCATGCAAACTGGTGCAGGTGCCTACCGCTGGAATATCCGCTTAAACACGGGTCAATTGCCGGACTTGTCCATTGTGGTTCGGATGGACCAGACAAACCAAAGCCCCCTCGACTACTACCTCCTGCCCACATTCGACATGAACACGTCCAAACTGCGCCTATCGGAGAACAACGGTCTTTCCTTGGACGCATTCCGTCACGAAGATCTGACGCAGTTTTTTGCCATGGCGGAACGAACACCTATCCTTGGAGTGGCATGATGCATCAGTCTTCACTCGAACATACAGTGCTTGTGCCCGTCGATGCCATCACGGTGGTGAACCCGAGGATCCGAAGCAAAAGAGTCTTTAACGAAATCACTGCGAACATCGCAAAGCTCGGATTGAAAAGGCCAATCACTGTAGCGGCACGTGAGCCTGAAACTGGAGGAGAGCCAGCATATGACCTCGTGTGTGGTCAGGGTCGATTGGAAGCATTTAAGTTCCTAGGCCAATCAAAAATCCCGGCAATTGTGATCAACGCAAGCAGCGAAGATTGTCTCGTCATGAGCCTGGTCGAAAATCTGGCACGCCGTCAGCATCATTCACTCGATTTGCTTCGAGATATCAAACGTCTCAAGGACAAAGGCTATACATACTCTGAGATCGCAACCAAGACACAACTGTCCAAGAAATACGTGCAAGGTGTGATTAAACTATTGGAAAGTAACGAGCATCGCCTTCTTCGGGCAGTGGAAAGCGGGAATATCCCAGTAAGCGTGGCGGTGGAAATCGCTGACGCGAAGGATGTGGATGTGCAGCGCGTTCTACGACAAGCTTATGAGAAAAAACTCCTGCGCGGAGCCCGGCTCTTAGCTGCGAAACGGTTGGTGGAAGTGCGCCAAAAGCACGGTAAGGGCAGTTCATCTTTCCGCACACAACGTTCGAAAAGCCTATCAGTCGAGAACCTGATCAAGACCTATCAGAACGACGTAGAAAAGAAGAAAGTGCTCTTGCGGAAGGCCAATGCAACACGCAGCGAGATGCTGTTTCTTATCCAAGCGCTCAAAACCTTGATGGCGGACGAGAACTTCGTCACTCTTCTACGCGCAGAAGGTCTGGATAGTTTGCCAAAGCAAGTTGCAGAGCGGCTAATTGCTTCTCCAGGAGCGGCTTCATGACTTTGACGGACAAAGAACAGACAGTAGCCGCAGCTTTCGAGCGAGAGCTGATCACCCTGCCTTTCCACCAGATTGCCCCGCTTTACCTTGTGAGCGAGCATAAGAAGGCCAGTGTGAAATACAAACTGATCGCGTCATCTATCCAGGAAACCGGTTTGGTAGAACCTATTGTTGTTGCGCGCGATCAGCACAACAAGTCTCAATACACGTTGCTGGATGGCCATCTAAGACTGGAGGTTTTGAAGGACTTTGGCCACGATCACACCCGTTGTTTGGTTTCAACCGATGACGAAGCCTACACCTACAACAAGCGGATCAGCCGTCTGGCTCCAATTCAAGAACACAAGATGATTTTGAGGGCTCTATCTCTCGGCGTGCCCGAAGCGCGCTTGGCAAATGCGCTCAACATCAATGTCAAAACCTTGCAGCAAAAGCGTCAGCTGCTTGACGGGATATGTGAAGAGGCAGCGGACTTGCTGAAAGACAAGCAGGTGGCTCTCACGGGCTTTCGAATTCTAAAAAAAATGAAACCGATCCGGCAAATTGAAGCTGCACAGCTGATGGTCGCAATGAACAAGTTCACCATCAACTACGCGCGTTCGCTTTTGGCTGCGACACCAGAGGCCCTGCTTGTATCAGCTGCGACACCCAAGAAGATCAAAGGCATATCCCGGGAACAGTTGGATCTCATGGAACGTGAGTCAGCCAATCTTGAGCGGGAGGTTCGCCTTGTTGAAGAGAATTACGGGACAGACCATCTCGAACTGGTTCTGGCACGTGGGTATATTTCAAAGCTCATGAGTAATGAGCCAGTCATTCGCTATCTATCGCTCCATCACGACGAATTCCTCCCCGCGTTCGAGAAGATTGTCGAGAAGGAAGCCTTCGCGACCTGAGCGGCACCTGACTTTGAAACGCATTGGGGACCCGGACCCTTCAAGCGCGGGGACCGCAGGAGACGCCGCACGGCGGGGCGGATCAAGTGCGGCGGCGGGGAATGGCGGCGAACCCGTTTGAGCCCGCCACGCCGGGCCAGATGCCCGGCAAATTTCGAGAGATGCTTGCGCGCCTCAAGTTCTTAACATGACGCGCGCAGGCACTTCAGTGCGGATCAGTCCTGACAGCGCATCTGCGGTTGGACCGCAGGCAATAAACAAAATCCGGTTTTGTCCCGCATTGCGGATAGAGGGGCCAGCACACCAAATGCCGGATACTGAATTCCTGCCTCGGAGATGACAGAGCAAAACAGCTGTGCTACCAGAACCTATGATCTGACTGTTTTCCCTATTTTCGCACCGAGCACGGACCTTTCCGTGGAAATCGTCGTGCGTATTTGAAAGGAAAACACATGCAACATTCCAACTTTCCACCAATCCAGGACAAGCGTTTCGACATCGAAACGCTTCAGTACAATGCCGTCAGTCTCATGAAGCAAGCCGACAACGGCCCCACCTTCCTTCGCCATGGCGGGCGGGTCTCATATGTGGTTTTGGCCGAGGAGCTCTTCGACCAGCTCTGGCCGGATCCGCGGAGGGCCTGGAGTATCTACGAAATGCCGCTTCGAATGGAGCAGCTCTTCTTCGAGGCTGTGGACAAGTCACTCGCTGAGAATGAGAAAGACGACAGTTAGAAATTTGACGTCGATCCGGGCGCTGTGAGATCGTCACAGCGTCCGGGCATTCGCAACCCATGGATGTTTGGAGCCGGTGCAACTAAAGGCGAACGTCGCCGAACGGGTTTTATGTGAACCGATCTCCGGTTGAGTCACTCCGGATCCTCATGGTCTTCCTCCCCTTCAGGAACATCCGAGAAAACCTCATAAATCCCCCTGCGCTTCATGCGCCGTACCCAGCTCACATGCGAGAGCACCTGATCCACTTCATAATCGTCGCCACCGCGCCGGTAGGCATCGGTGATCAGTCTGAGCTGCGCTTCCAAATCGTCAGCAAGTTCTTCGTCGGTCAGATCTGCAGTCATATCAATGTCCTCCTTGCACGCATGGCAACGTGAGACCGAATTGTTTCAGCCGAAACCCTGTGCTGTATCTGTCGTAGTAACAGCTAATCCCCGCTGGCACGCCGGCCGGACAAATACCTTTGGCTTCAAGATGTGATTTGAGCGGCCCCGAGGCCCGGCAGTTCAGCCTCGCGAGCTGACCCAAAGTCACAAATGTGCTTTCGAATTGCTCAAGGCTTGTCTCGGTTACAGCTGCCAGAAACTGACGTGATTTGGGGTTTCTCAGGCGCTGCAGCGTCAGCATCCCATGCTGCGCAAGATAAATGATGGTCTGGTAAGTCACATGAAGCCTTCGGGCAGCGTCCCCCTTTGGGAGCGCTGCCATCTCCAAAGGAGGCAGAACAGTTTTCAGTTCGGCTAGTGAGATGCCCACTCTATCGAACCCGTTTTTTTCATCTCCTAAATCATAGGTCTTCAAGCGGCCCGCCTGCACCAGCTCCACGATATCAACGCTGCGGCACCTCACACGCATGGCGGCACTGACGAGAGATACGGTATCCGTTGCCACCGGTGCAGGATCCTCCACGCCTGAAAGCAAGCCAGCAGCAATGGCCTCAAGTTCCGCCTGCCGGAATTTCGGCCTCTGATCCAATGCATCCGTGACTGGTGCCAGATGACCAGCCCCACGAAGCTCCGTCAGCAGGTCAATGCTAATTCTGAGTGCTTGCGCAGCTACCTCAGCAGACAGCCGCCCTGACATCTCACACTTTATGCGCTCCAGCTCCGCTGCTGAAATCTTGTCTTTCAGCCAGACCTCCTGGGCTGTGCGATCAACAACGGCCTCGCCGGTTTCGAGCAGAAACCGGTTCATGCGCTGCCTTTCCATTTTGAGTTGCCTGCAAGCCCCATTGATCGAATAGACAACAGGTGAAGGCGACGGCTTCCCCAGAACCGTATCGCCCTCCCGAAACGGATAGTTCCGGAAGATATAGGCACGCACCTTGTCCTTCAGGTTTTCGAACTCGGAGCCCAGGGACGCGTTCCGCAGCCATTCGAAAAAGGCACCGAAATCCTTCTGATGACGTACCGTGCGGCGGGAGATCGGGGACACAAGCGTATCCAGCGCCCGAAAGAGCCCCTCTTCACCAAATTTCAGGGCCTGAAACCCTTGTTCGCCTGCAGCAGACATATCGGCATCGCTGGCTTCCGACACCATCCGTTCCGGACCAAAGGCCAGAACGAAACCAAGCATTTCACAGAGCCGCATGGCAAGATGGATGGGCATGGCGTCAAGAAAAGCATTCGCCTTTTGCCCTTTCAGACGCTGCGCCAGATAGACTTCCAGAGCGGTGAACGCGAGGCTGTCATCGCTGTTGGCAGCTTGGTGTATCTGGCCGAAATGCTTCTCTGTCTGGTTCAGAAAATCATAGTTGTTGATTGTGTACTTTTCCGCAGGAAGGGCGATCAGTGGCACGTGGTGGATCGGGCAGGACCGTACGGAAGTGAACTGCCAAATGGGACGCCGGTACCGCCCCAACCGCCCATTCTGCTCCTGATCGGCGACAAGGCAACGAGGGCACACCCGAAGGCGTGATCTGACAAATACGCCCCGTGCGCATACATGGCCGGAGACCAGAAAGCGCCCTCGCGCAATCGTCCGGATCGCCTGAGCCAGAAGCGTTTCCTTGGTTATTCCCGTCACCTGCGCCAGCCTGAGCATACAGGTTTCATCACCCCGGATGAAATCCTGCCAGCGAAAACCCAGGTCCAGAGACAGATCCGAAGGTGAGCCCAGGCCGCAATAGCCGCTGAGCCGGGATACGTAGGAGGTGGCAGTCTCATCACTCTGGATCGGGAAACAAAGATCTGGCGCTTGCTTGCTTTCCATTGCACTCATCCCTCCATTCCTCCCATTCCCCAAAGCCTGCGCGCATCAATCGTCCAATAATCCTCAGCAACAAAGGGGTTGAACGCTGGAATACCCCCTGCTTTCCGATGATAGACCTCCGCGAAATGCGCTCGCCTGAGCTCAACACAGCCGTCCAGTAAAGCTTCTTCGATGCCCATAAGGAACATCTTGAGGGTCAGCCCGAACTCATTGGCACCTGCGTGAATGAGGCGCCGTTCGAAATCTGAGAGATCAAGATCCGGAGCGAAAAACAGCCCCGCTTTCTCAGTGTACCGCTCGAGAACCAGACGCAGGTTTTCATGGTCGGTCTCCCATGAAATGGCACTCAGGCTGACAATATGCGCCCGCCGCGCAAACTGGTGGTCAGAGTTAATCATCTCGACGAGTTCCGGCGTGCCGGAGAGGACCAGCCCAACGGGCCAGTCCTTGTCGTTCATCAGTGACTTAAGTGTGTTCACCACATCGATGCGCACTGTAGCGCCCTTGGTTGCATGCAGGTCCTGCGCTTCATCAAGATGCAAGAAGAGCGTTTGCCTTTGCCGCAAGAGATGGCGGACCTGATCCCAGATGAATGCAGTGGGACGATCCCGCGTAAGCGGGTACCCCAAAGCGTGCAGAAGAGCCGTTCCAACATGCTTCAGAGTCGCGGGGGACGGGATCCGCATGCAAATCACTTCGGCGATTTCTGAACCTGCTTGGGGCAGCGCAAGACCGGAAAACTTTGCGAACAGTCGATCAACTGCAGTGGTCTTCCCGCTGCCCGCTGCTCCCACAACCGCTATGCATTCCGCTTCCTCGTTTGTGCCCAGCCTGGCCGACGCACGGCGATGCATTAGTTGTCGGTGAAACGTCTCTGAAAGCTGTTCGTAACCGCTATAATAAACGAACTCCGCCCTCAACCGGGCGAGAAGAAGATGCAGATCTTCGCCGTGCGGCAGCTTGTGATCATGTGTCATCGTCGAGCCTCCAACGGGTGGATCGTTGACTGTGGCTGGGGCTGTCGCTCTTGTCGGAAGAGGTCTCGGAGGCGTGGGATTGTTCGCCCTCGCCGCAATGCGGAATGATATGTCCAAACAGATCTAGATCGGGTGGCAGATCGAAGTCCTCTTCTCCCTGTTCAGGAATAATCGACAAGCCCACGAACAGGTCATCGCGTGCCCGCTTCAGTCCGGCAGGTGTTTGCGCTTTCAGAACAGTGCCAAACCGCGCCTGTTCCCGTGCATTGATTTCAATGATCTTAGAAAGCGCGTCCGCAACAACAGCCTCATGCAATTGCGCCTCCGCCTTATGCCGCAAACGCAACTCACGAGCAGTCCGCTGCCATTCCTCATAGGATACGCCTTCGAAGCATTTCTGAAGTGCTCGGGCCGGCCGCCACTTTCCGTCGACGTAGACCAGAATCCATCCCAAATCCTCCAGGCTGCACCTGATTTCCACCTCATGATCATCGGCATGAAGAAAGACATGCTGGAGCGCGGGGCAGGCATAATCGATACCGAATTTCTTGATACCCCGGCCGTTGGCGGTTCGGCGATCTCTCTCCCCGAAGGCGCGGCGGCGTGTGGTTTCCGCAAGTTTTGGGACAACACCTATCTGCTTGCTCAGACGGTCCCAGCAATTGTTTGGCGTTTCGCCGTTCAATCCCCGATGCGGCGTGTTGTGATAGACGTCCACCACATAGAGCGTGAGGGTTTGCATAAGGACCTCGTCGTGCAACGAGGCGAGGTGTTCGGATGGGTAATCTCCACGCTCCAAACTGTTGGAAAATGTCCGGCCCGCCAAATGCGGCATCAGGGATGTTCCGAACGTTCCGAAAATGCGTTCAACACGCCCCCGCAGATGAGGCAAACCAGTGGGTGGAGACTCTGGATTTCCATGGGCTTCCAGAATGGCGAAGCGGAACAAATCGTCCATGAACGCAGCGCCGTTATCGGTGCAGATCGCTCCCAGGCCTCCAAAATGGTGCCAGGCCGATTTACATCCAGCCGCTGCGGCGATTTCAGTCTTGTCCCGGGTGATGTCGCGCAGGAGCGCATAGGCATCTTCGCTATTCGGGGTTGCTGCCAGCCGCATCCCCACGACACAGCGGGTTGCGCAGTCTACGGCAAGGTAAAGCCATCTGCGCCCCCGATCCAGCTCCGCCAGTTCTTGGTCTGAGAGATGATCCAGCGCACCGCGTTCTGCCAGGATTGAGATGAGATCGACTTTCCATTCGTCAATCTCAACGCGTTCCATTGGGTAGCTGGCGGAAATGCCCGTCTCGTAAACCGCGAACTTGCGGTTCGCTGCATCAACGCCATGCTGCGCATTCCGGAGCATCCGGCCGGTCATTCCGATGACATCCGGCCACTCAATCCGGCGTATCCGGCCACCCTCGGCGGTCCGTCTTGCGGCTTGAGGTTTCGGGTATCAGTTTTGGGCCTTTTCGTCATCCATTTTGGCGGCTTTCTTTCTGAAGGACTGGCCTTCGAGCTCGAGGCGGTAGGCATTGTGAACGAGCCTGTCGAGTATGGCATCTGCGAAGGTGGGTTCGCCGATCACCTCGTGCCAGGTATTGAGCGGCAGCTGGCTGGTGATCAGGGTTGATCCGGTGCCGTAGCGATCCTCGACAATCTCCATCAAATCACGGCGCTGATTGGCGTTGAGACGATCCGGCCCCCAGTCGTCCAGGATCAAAAGCTGGGTTTTCGTCAGAGCTTTGAAGACGCGCGGGAAGCGCCCGTCGCCATGGGCCGTTTCGAGTTCATTGAACAGCCGCGGAACACGTTTGTAGAGCACGGTGATGCCATCCCGGCAGGCGGCTTGCGCCAGAGCGCAGGCGAGCCAGGTTTTGCCGACGCCGCAGGGGCCGGTGATCATCAGGTTGCGCTTGTCCTTGATCCACTTGGCACCCAGCAAGCTCTGGAAGAGTGCCTTGTCCAGGCCCCGGCGCGACTTGTAATCGACATCCTCCGGTGACGCCCCGGCGTGGCGCAGGCGCGCCGTGCGCATGCGGCTTTCAAAGCGTTTGGTCTCACGGCTGGCGGTTTCCCGGTCGATCAGCAGCGCCAGCCATTCGGCGTGGCTGAGGGCGGCGGTTCCGTCCTGGCGCTCCATCTCTGCAAAGGCTTCGGCCATGCCGTCAAGCTTGAGGGTCTTGAGCTGTTCCAGCGTTGGATGTGTCAGCATATTTGGTCCTTTCAATGGAAGTAATCCGCACCACGGATGTTGGGATGTGTGATCGCGGGCTCGTCCGTGGTGCGGTGCCGAGGGGCGCGATCCAGACCATTCTTCAGAATGGAATGCAGGGATTGGTAGGTATAACTGTTGATCTCGAGCGCCCGTTCGCAGGCAGCATCGAGGCGGCCATTGCCGAAACTGCGCGCGAGCTTCATCACACCAAGACAGCTGCGACAGGCCTGCTCGGGGTGCTTGCGGCGGCGCATGATGACCTCGGCATAGGCCTCCACATTCGGGCCGATCCGGGCGGCCTGTCTGCGGATGCTCTCTGGTGTCCAGCCGGCGCGGTGGCGGTGATTGGGCGGCATGTGCTCGCGCACGGTGGAATGCTGACGGTTGCCGGATGTGCGGGCATGGGCTGCAACCCTTTGACCTTTATGGAAGACTTCCACCGTCCGTGCGGTGATACGTACCCAGAGCTTCTGTTTGATCAGCTGATGCGGCACTGAGTAGTAATGCCTGTCCACATCGATGTGATAGTCGATCCCGGCGCGGCGCTGCTTCCATTCGGCGAAGACGTAAGGTTCCGGCGGCAACGGTTTGAGAGCCGGTTTGTCCAGGTCATCAAACAGTGCCCGGCGGCTGGCTCCCAGATGCCGGGTGACCTTTGCATTGAGCCGGTCCTGCAGAGGGCGGATCGCCGCGTTGAGTTCATCCAGGCCAAAAAATGTCTGATTGCGCAGGCGTGCCAAAATCCATCGCTCAGCCAATTGCACTGCCGTCTCGACCTTGGCTTTGTCCTTGGGTTTGCGGGGCCGCGCCGGGACCACGGCGGTGTCGTAATGCGCCGCCATATCCCCATAGGTGCGGTTGATGGCAGGGTCATGGAAACAGGCTTTGATGACGGCAGACTTGAGATTGTCCGAGACGATCATTGCAGGCACGCCGCCAAAGAAGCTGAAGGCCCGCACATGGCTGCTGAGCCAATCCGGCAGGCTTTGCGTCCAGGTCGCCTCGACATAGGTGTAGTTCGAGGCTCCAAGGGCGGTGACGAAGATCTGCGCCGTCCGCACCTCGCCAGTCTCAGGGCAGACCACATCCACCGTCTGGCCTGCATAATCGACAAACAGCCGTTCACCTGCCGGGTGGCGCTGCCGCATCACCGGGGCAAGCTTGCCCTCCCAGCCAGAGTACAGGCTGCAATACTGGCTGTAGCCATAACCGTCAGGATGAACCTCCCGGTACTCCTGCCACAAGAGCGCCAGCGTCACCCCTTTGCGGCGCAGTTCGGCATGGACATAGGCCCAATCCGGCAGCGGAATTTGGCGTGAGGCCTGGCCTGCCAAGGGTGGAAAGAGCCGGGCTTCAAGTTCCGTGTCCGACAACTCCTCTGGCAGCGGCCAGGTCAATTTGGCTATCTCCGCGCGCCGCAGATAATCCGATACCGTCGCCCGCCCCAGGGACAGGCTGCGCGCCACCTGGCGCAACGACAAACCATCGGCACGAAGCCGCAGGACTTCTTTGATCTTCCGCATTGGCAATCTCTTCATAGGGCTCTCTCCCGCTCGAAAATGAGCGGCAGCGTAGCCGGTGAAAGATCACCTCAAAACGGATGCCAAACCCCCATCAAATAGGGTGGCCGGATGCTCCGGAATCGGTGGCCGGATCAAATCGGAACGGGTGGCCGGATGCCATCGGATTCAGTGGCCGGATACTGTCGGAATGCGCAGCCTGGCGCTGAACATATGTAAAATAGGGATCGAGCTTTTTTATCGCGCGTTCGACCGCCCGGCGGGATGGCACCGGCAAAGCAGGCTTGCCCTCAGCCTCACGATCTTCATTCACCTTTCTAAAGCGCGTCTTGCAAAGGTCCGCGACTTGCTTCTTGGATAATCGCTGGCGCGAAAGATAGGTCGAAACACAATCCCCTAGAAGCCGGGTCGCAGCCAAGCAAAACCTGTTTTCCCTGTTGCCTGATCGATGGGTGCGGGGCATGAGCGCCAAATAGGAATAGTCGCCTTTCTCGTATCTTTTGAGCCAAGTGCGCAGCGTCCGTGTCGAAGGCGGATCACGAAACAAGCTTGTGCGTCCGGCCCGAGGTGCTTTCCATTTCTGCTGGGCTGCCCGTGCGAGTGCATTCACATGCGCTTCCATTTGCGGCATGAATTTCTCAATCGACTGGTCAGTTTTGGTCATGCCTTCGTTGGCAAGGAAGTGCATTGAAACGGAAACCCATATGAACCGGTAGACAACACGATCCTGGATATCTTGGCGCGAAAGCTCAGAAGCTTCCGCGCCTGCATGCATACGGGCTTCTATTTGCCCGATGAGAAAGTAACCCGGCTGGAAGGTTACATCTGGATCCGAAAGAAGGGCGTCGAAGTCCTCGAAGCTGAAATAGGTCTCCCCTTCTGCCCCATCCACGTTCTCGAAGGCATACCCGGTGTCCGTTTCGATCCGTAGCCGCAGAAACTGCCCGTTGATGGTCAATCTATCGTTAGAGGTGACACGCATCCGATGGTTCATGAGCATTCTCCCAGCGTCACTATGGTGGAAGGATCTATTTCTCGGGCCATGTCAGCGTTCAAAACGCCGTCAAAGATCGCCAGAAAAATTGCTCTGAAGCACTCGGCGCCACCTCCAAGCCGTCTCTGAAGTTCTGCTACTGTCATGGGAAATCTGATTGAGGCGGCAAGCTCAGCAAGCTGACGCTGCAAAGCGGTGTTGCGGGTACGGGCAAAGGCATTGAAGCGTTCTGCATTCAAAGCCTCCGCCTTTGTGAAATCTTGGTCGGTGATCAGAACCACATCGTCTGCAAACTTGCTTGTCATCGCCGCCCGAATGTCTTCGAGCTCCGCCAGGAACCGTGTTTTCCTGACGCGGGCCATGGGCTTTATCGCGACAGCAATGGTGCGGCCGCTCGCAAGAACCACCAGAAAGTCGAAGAAATGGTGTTTTCGCCGCCCGTCTGATCCGGCGTACTTGAAAGGTTCAGGCTGTTCACGAATGTCTTTGACAGCAGCGTTTGCTAACAGAAGAAACAGAACCCGCTGCTCCAGCTTACTTTCAAATAGGATGATCCTTGGCCTGTTCTGGCCAGGTAAATGCACAGCAACAACGCCGCGCGAGCTTGCCTTCGAGCGTTTCGCAATGCGGCGTGATGCGCGGCTGGGAAGCGGAGAGTTCAGGCCCTCCATTAGATCGATATCATCTTTCATGTTTGATTTGGCCATGCCTGCAGGGAAGCTGAGCATGGCGCTCCCTTCTTTGACTTTGGTCTGAGGCAAAGTTTTCCCGGCCCGTCGCCTCAATTTGGCGACGGGAAGGTTGACTCTGCTGCGATGTCGGGTGAAGAAAGCGTGTCGGGTATCATCGACACGGATTTCAAAGGCCTCGCAGGGTTGCCGCCCTGAGGGGCCTTTCCCGTTTTAGGGGGTGGCAGTGGGCTAGGTCATATGCGTCATCCTCCTGTCGAATCCAGTACCGGAAGCGATAGCAAGGCATTCCCAATCTTTCAAATTATTATTTACTTTCAGCAAGTTACACCACACGCCTCGAATTTCCATCTTTATAACCGGATGACCCGAAACTTGCGTTTTGAAGTAAGAAGGCTGTGGATCAACGCAGTAAAGGGAGGATAAAGCTGCCTGAGGGAGGAGCAGAGAGATGCCAAGCAGGGTATTCGCAGCGAAATACCGCGGGGTTTTGCATGTTTACGTGAGCAAGGAACCCAACGATTGGAAGCCATACAAGCTGCGTGAAATCCGCAAGCTCTATTTCGAATGCGCGGATTTAAGAGAACTGGCCAACCGCATTGACGTAAGCCCTCTGCTGGTACGAAGGATGCTGACCTTGGCTGGCATCGATTTCGCACGGGATCTCTACAATCACTACTTAGCAAAGAGATGCTGTGGAACCCTCGCCAGGCGAAACGGAATGAAACCTGCCACTCTGTCAAAACTCTTCAAAGACAATGGGCTAAGCGTTTTCCGGCGACACTCCCGACCAGCGATACCACGCAAAAAACTCCAGAAAATTTGGTACAGGGCTGCAACCTTCAATGGCTTCGCTCGCGCGCTCGGGGTTCATTGGCAAACTGCATTCGCCATCCACAAGGATAATAGCCTTCCAGCACCCAAGCACCCACCAAAGCGCCTGGGTAGACCTCCCGGTACACTAACTACGGCCTAGAGGAGTATTGCGGCCCAAACCTGCCATTCCCTTACTTTTCGCACACTGCGATGCGGCCCGCCGAAGGAGACGTTAGCTGCAGGCGCGAAATCCAATCCAACCAGAGCTCGGGGTTTACGAGACTTTTGCCTGGTGTCGCGTTGAGAGCAGACACGCATTGGGCGACATTTCTACATGATCGAATGACCACCACTGCTTCCATACCTCAATCTACGGATCGCATCCTGGCAGGCGTTGCTCTGATGCTTGGATTTTGCCTGACTGCTCCGTTGCTGGATGTAGCTGCGAAACTCGCATCAGCGAGTGTGCCAGTTGGGCAGATTACGGCTGCCCGCTTTTTAGTGCAGTGCGCGTTGATGGCACCGTTCATCTGGATAATGAGGCTGCCGTTGCGTGTGGCGCGAAGTCAGTTGATGGCACTCACAATCCGCTCACTACTTTTGCTGTTTGCAACTTTTTGCTTTATTGCAGCGATCCGTGTGATGCCTCTCGCCGACGCTTTGGCAATCGTGTTTGTGGCCCCGTTCATTGTCTTGCTGGTCGGCAAGATTTATTTCGGCGAGGATGTCGGTCCTCGTCGTGTCGGGGCGGCTCTTGTGGGATTTGTTGGGGTTTTGTTCGTTATCCAGCCCAGCTTCGCGGCCTTTGGCGCTGTTGCCATAATCCCGCTTGGTACCGCGGTCGCCTTTGCTTTCTACATTCTTGTGACGCGGGGATTGTCACGCCGGATGCATCCTGTGGCTTTGCAATTTCACACTGGCCTGATCGCCAGTCTGTTCTGCGTTCCAGTGCTGATAGCTGCCCAAGGTTCCGGCACCGAGCTGTTCGATCCTGTTTGGCCGGCGGACCTCGCGTTGTTGTGGCTTCTGGGGGCAGGCTTTTTCGCGACGGTGAGCCACATGATGATGACCTATGCCCTCTCCTTTGCACCTTCAGCTACATTGGCTCCCCTGCAGTACTTTGAACTGCCGGTAGCGGCCCTGTTCGGCTATCTTGTCTTCAATGACTTCCCGAACATGCTTAGCCTGCTTGGTATTGCCATCATCATCAGTGCCGGGCTGTACATGATCCATCGCGAAAGGGTCACAGCTAGACAGTTGGTCACTGAGCGCGCAGCACCTCCAATCTAAGACTACACGCGCTCGCGGCCCAGAGCGATCACTCGCCACGGTATCCGGGTGCTGCGGTGCGGCACTTCAGATGAGGCATTCGCTGCGCGCACATAGTCACGCGACATGCGAACTCACATCTGTGGATGCCCCTATTTATGCAAGTTGTTTTTTGAGCGTTTTGGGAATGTGAACGGATGCGGTCATCTGTCAGGCCTGTTTGTGCGGCGTTTCAGATGCCGCTGGCCGGTATGGAGATACGCGGTTCAATTCCACATCACAGTGGCGGGTTGATTATCCCGGTGTGAGTTCCTGGTTTTACTGAACCCGATCTTTCCGATCATTTGCCCTTACACTCAAAGACCTCCTTACATTGCCGACGTACCGTCCACCGTAACGCTTACGCGGCGGCGATGGCCGGATCCCTGTAATCTTCGTTCCTCACCAACATGGCCCATAACCGGCGCGCCATTTTATTTGCGAGCGCAATAGCGACGACCATACGTGGTTTTCTTGCAAGCATTCTTTGGAGCCAAGATCCTTCTCGGGCACCCTTGTGAACCGCCACCTTCACGAGGGACATGGCACCGATGACCAAGAGCCTGCGGATATCTCTCTGCCCCATCTTCGACGTTCGGCCCAACTTTTGCTTTCCACCCGTCGAGCGTTGCTTCGGTACCAGCCCTACCCACGCAGCAAAATCCCGGCCCCGACGAAAGATTTCCTTGGGCGGGGCGAAGGCAGAGACAGCCATGGCAGTGATCGGGCCAATGCCTGGCATGGTCTGGAGACGGCGTGCAGCATCGTCTCTTGTCGCTTCGATGCGCACCTGTTTTTCAAGCCTGCCTATTTGTTCTGTCAGCGTGGCGATCTGGCCAATATAGATCGATCCAATATCCGTCACCATTTGTGGCAGGCCATTCTTCGGATCTTCCAAGATTTCTCTCAGACGTTTGATATTTGTCGTCGCCTTCGGCGCAACTCTGCCAAACTCGGCGAAATGAGCTCGCAAGGCGTTGATCAGCTGCGTGCGTTGCCTCAGGAGCAGGTCACGTGTTCGGAACAAAACCGCCCTACTTTGCTGCTCATGTGTTTTCACGGCGACTGTTCGCATCGTCGGACGTGATGCAGTCTCAGCAATCGCTTCTGCATCAGCAGCATCGTTTTTATGCCGTTTGACGAAAGGTTTCACATAGATGGGCGGTATTAACTTCACCTCATGGCCGAGTGCCCCGATCTGACGCCCCCAGTCATGCGCGGTCGCGCAGGCCTCCATAGCAACGGTGCAGTTTGGTTGTTGTGCCAAAAATGGCACAACTTGCGCCCGGGACAGTCTATTGCGGAACAAGACATCGCCACCAGCTGTCGCCCCATGCACCTGAAAACTGCGCTTTGCCAAGTCTACTCCGATAATTGCAACCATTTCCATTGTCGCCTCCTCTGTTTCTGGTCTGTTAAAACAGCACCAGCATGGCGCATCGCGATGCCGTCGGAGGGGGCATCCACTCCATCACAGTGCGGGACGGAGACGCCATTTGTTCCCGATTGAGTCTTCATTGATCGCCGAGCAGATCAGAGCGCCTATTTCTGCGCACCAGCACAAGGTTAGACAATCCGGCTTATTCATTGGCCCGGCATCAAACCTTCGACACTAAGGAAGGCCTGACCGGCGCTCTGCACCGTTCAGGATCCTCAGGGCTTCAATTTTTATTCTTTACCTTGCGCGTGCATCTGGCGTTTGCGGTCTCGGGTACGGCGGGTCGCCTCCTCTGAGCCATTGTGGTAGGTGCCGAACCACTTGTCCCAGGGCATCTCTGCATTGCCGTAGTTGCACTCGTAGTAGCGGTGGTGCAGCTGGTGGAAGAAAGCGCCCAGCAGCAGGGTCTGGCGGTCGCGGGCCCAGATCGCCTCATACCCCGAATGGGACGAGGCCGCGCCCAACATCAGCCAGTAGCCGAGGAAGACCATGTGGACAGGGTGGCTCGGCAGGATCAGTACTATCAGGATTGCACTGAGGTATCCGAAGGCCTCCACCGGGTGCATCGACATGCCGGACCAGGGTCCGGTGTTGACGTTGCGGTGATGCACCGCGTGGACATGGCGGTAGATGAAGGGCTGATGCAGGAACAGATGCACCACGTAGAAGTGGAAGCTCTGCCAAAGCGCCAGCACCGGGAACAGGGCGATGAACCAGACGGGATGCTCGGCAAAGCTGAGGGTGCCGATTAGGCCGCTGGCGTAGCTCCAGCGCAGGCCACATTCCAGGACAGACAGGAAAGTCGCGCCAAAGACCATTGAGTAATAGATGTTGTCCCAGGTCTGATAGCCGAATTTGTAAAGCGCGTTCTTGCGCTTGGCATAGGGGCGCGGGTCGTACTTCAACAGTTTGCCCTGGCCGTCGATGCCATAGAACCACATATGCAGCCCCCCAGCGACGATCAGCAGCAGCAGCCAGTTGCGCAGGAAGACCCAAGACATCCAGCCGAAAGCAAAATCTGCCTGATCAGCGGTGACAGGCTGCAGCCAATAGGCGACCGCAAAGGCCAGGGCCAGATAGATCGAGCGGTCGGAAACTTGCAGCCAGTTCCGCCAAAGCCATTTGGCCAGCTTGCCGGGCTTGGGCGGCCAATGCCAATAGGGGGCGTGTTTCACCGGCAGTTCGGGGTGCCAGTGCCATTCGCGGCTCATCGGGCCGGGTTCGCTGCTTTCGGCCTGCGGGGCGGCAGTATTGACATCAGTGGTGGTCATGTCGGCGGTCCTGTTCTGAATGCGCTGCGGGGTCAGCGGTGAAAGGGCATGCGCTTGTCCAGAGCCTCGCGCAGTTTTTCATGTTCGCCGGGTTTCATCGCGATGCTGGTTGCGGCATCAGGATAAGAGCCGTCCAGCACTGCGGCGCGGTAGGCCTGAAGGCCCAGCAGCCGCTCAGCCTCAAGCCGGTTGCGGATGCCCGCCATGTCCGCGAACGCCTTGGCATGGCGCGGCGGGTTCGGAGTGTCACCGCAGGCGTCCTCCTGAAACAGAAAAATCACATCTGCCGCCCCGCCTGAGCCGATGGAATGGGTGACCAGGCCGGTGCGCGGGCTGATTTCGGCGATAGCCTCATCCGCCACGCATTCAAGTTCCACCGCATAGGCTCCGGCGTCTTCCAGGCGGCGCAGATCCTCGGCGAGTTTCATCGCCTCGTCTGCGGTACGGCCATAGGCGCGCAGGCCGCCGATATTTGTCGACAGACGCGGCACCAGGCCCAGGTGCCCCTGAGCGCTGAGGCCTTCGTCGGCGAGTTTCTCAACTGCCTCGAAGCTGCGCAGGGTGTAGACCGCATCTGCCCCCGCGGCGGCGGCGCTGATGCCTGCCCGCAGAATCTCGTCATGAGTGGCATAATCGCTGGCCATCAGCGCGGCGGTGGTAAAGGTGTTGAGGGCACCGGCCCGGGCTTCGGCAATGTCATGGTCGACAATGGACAGGTGATCGATGCCCGCCGCCTCCGCTGCGGCGGCCTCAATTCGGCTGGTGGCCGTGGTCTGGACGAACTTGCGCTGCCCCTTTCCGGCGACAATGTCCGCAACGGTCAGGTTGCGCAGCGCCGGGTAGCCGCCGAAGGTATAGATGCGTTTCATAACTCAGCGGCCTCCCTGCCGCGGTGATCGTTCAGGGAAAGAGATAAGAGCGTGACACGCGCAAAGTAAAACGAGTAAATCGAAGTATAATCACAAAGTAAATTTGGTGATAAATGCGGAAACTGCCCAATCTGATCTGGCTGCGCTCCTTCGAAAGTGCAGCGCAGCATCTAAGCTTCACTGAGGCCGCGCAGGAGTTGGGGCTAACCCAGACCGCGGTCAGTCTGCATGTGCGTTCACTAGAGGCGGAGCTGGGCTGCAAGCTGTTCACCCGTGCGGCCCGGCGGCTGACTTTAACCGAAGTGGGCAAGGCATATGCCTATTCGCTGCGCCAGGCGCTGGGGGATATGGCGTTTTCTACCGCCAGCCTGTTTGGGGCGGAGGCTGAGCAGATGCTGACGGTACGGGTCCAGATGTCCACTGCAGGGCTTTGGCTCGCGCACCGGCTGCCGGAGTTTGCGGCACTGCATCCAGGGATACCAGTGCGGCTGGTCACCAACATCTGGGCCGGGTCTGATGCGCCGGAGAACGTGGATGTGGAGCTTCGGTTCGGCTCTGGCAGCTGGGACGGGGTGGCGGTGAAGAAGATATCGAAAGAACGGCTTGTCCCGATTTGTGCCGCCGGTGGCTGCAAATTGAGCCCAGAGAGGCTGCGGCGGGGGCCGCTGGTTCAGATCCTGGGGTTTGAGGACATGCTGTTGCGTTATCTTAACGCATCCGGCCTGGCGCCAGCCAAAGAGGTTGCCCGTTTTGCGGTCGACACCACAGTCGCGGCGATTGACATCGTTGCAGCAGGCGGTGGATTTGCCGTGGTGCTGGAACGGTTTGCGCAGACAGCAATTGAGACCGGGAAGCCGATTACTATTGCTGGTGAGCCGTTGGCGGTCGACCAGGCTCACTACTTGCTGGACGTTCCAGCGACGGCTTCAAATGATGCGGCCAAACAACTGTTTGAGGCCTGGCTAGAGGCTTCTTTTCAATAAGAGCTCGGCAAAGGCTATTCTAGATTTACCGCATGTGCGCCGAAGGCAGACCGAACTCACGTCTGCGGATGGTCCATTTCCAAAGTAGGCCGATGCCACGCCAAGCCGCACCCTCACTCCACGGCGAACATCAAAGAACCTTCACCAGAGCTGCCAGCCTCCGCCGCTCCGTCAACAACAAGTTTTGACAGGATCCGACCGACGCGGACGGCCCTTTGCGGACATTGAGTGGGGGTGGTCGGCTCTGCAGCGCAGCACGTGATATCGGACATTGGCAGGTAGCTTGGCCTGAAAATCCAGAGCGTTGCCAATCAGCTCTGGCTCTCCCTTCGGTGCCACCATTCCTCCAGGCGGTTGCAGATCACGCCGTTCCGGGAACTGGAAAAGACTAACCGGAATACCCCGTCCAGTTTTACAAGCCTCCCAGAGGCTTTGCGCCTGAATGCGGCCTGCCATCCTGCAATTGCTGTGTTCCCTGCAATAGACCAGATCTGCGCTGAAAACCTGACGTCTTCCTGCGCGTCTGCCGCACCTTCTTGCCAATACTGCCTGATTTGATCCCGGCCCCTCAGCGGTTCGCTGAACGGGGTCTCATGGTATTCTGCAGCTACCGTGAACAGGGCAGCCGCCTCGTCCGGGTCGCCTTCGATCCAGGCCCTGCCATAGGCCTTCAACCAGTCTTCAACATCCTGTTCTCCCATGCGGACCTCCAATTTTGGCAAGTGGCTAACGCAGTATCCTTTACGCGCTGCAGCAGGCCGACGGCTCTGCCGCCGGCCCGAAAAGTCACACGGCCAGCGACTGCGCGACCTTGATCAGCTTTTCCTCGTCGATGTCGTACATGTAACCGTAGATATTGGCGTGCTTGGGGGTTCCGGCGGAGTCCCGCATCAATAGGACATCACGCTCAAGGGAGGCAGTGTAGTCGCTAATGCAAATGCTTTCTGCCGGGTAAAGCGGTTCAATATCGGCACCATGTTCTTGCTTGTAAGCGTCAAAGATCCCCTCTTTGGTGAAGGACGTGGCGCCGCAATGAGTGTGGTGAACGATGACGATGTTCTCGATCCCGAACAGGTGCTGCGCCACTGTGACGGACCGCAGGGCGTCATATGCCCGGCCTCCTGCCACGCAAACCTCGAAGATGTTGGTGGTTGAAGCGATCTTGTTGCCGCTGTCATCAGTAACGATCTCTCCGGGGTGTGTATGACCGAACTCTTCGGCGACCAGCCGCGGCACTTGGACGATGCGCGGGTCATAGCAATAGACGACCACGGTTTTCAGCGGCACTGCCTTGGCGAATTCCTTGCGCACCGCCGCTTCGTCAAAGCCGGGTTGCTTGGAAAAGGCATAAGCGTCGAAGCTCTGATGATTGCCACACATGTTAATCTCCTTTCATCAAGTTAGAAAACCGCTGCAAGCGCGCGCTGCACCGATGCGCGCTCCTGCGCCTCGTGGTACCAGCGCCGGGTGGCCGGCAAGTCCTTAAGGCGGCCGGTACCCAGCAGGTGGATCATGGGAAAAACGGCACAGTCCGCCGCTCCGAAACGGGTGCCTCCGAGGAAACTGCAGATGCCGAGCCTCTGCTCGATGGCCGCAAGCGCGCGCGTTGCCCGCGCCTCGCCGAAGGCCAGGGCAGAGCTGCTGCCCTCTTCGCGCTCCAGGCTGAGCCCGAAATTGACGGGTGCCACCAGGTCGGTCATCACCAGGCTCAGGGCTTCAAGCGCGTGGGCGCGGTCCGCCCGGGCGGCTGGCAGCAACTGGCCGGACTTTTCGGCCAGATACAGTAGGATCGCCATGGATTGGCTCAGGGTGATCTGGGCGCCGCAAGGGCCTTCGCTGTCGATGATCAGCGGCACCTGGCCCATCGGGTTGAGGGCAAGGAACCCCGGCCTGTCCTGATCCCGCTCGCGCAGGTTCACAGGCACGGTCCGGTAGGGCAGCCCGGTTTCCTCCAGTGCGATCAACACCCTGTAGGTGTTGCCGGTGGTCCATCCGTAAAGATCAATCATTTCTCCCTCCCGCTGCCGGTACCGGGCTGTGATCCAGCTTAATCTGCAGCTCCTTCATCGCCGCGCCGCAGCCGCCGGCCATCAGCCCGGTGACCCGGCCTGCGTCGAGGTTCAGTTCAACCGTGATCTCGCTGGGCGAAGCGGGCTCCATGAAGTGGCCCTGCTCGATCAGCAGCTTTGGCCTGCGCACGCCGAGGTGGTCATACAACGCGCAGGCCAGCGGTCCGGCTGCCATGCCGGTGGCCGATTCTTCGCTGATGCCGTAACGCGGTGCAAACATGCGAGCGGTGGCGTCAGCAGAGGTAGCACCGGGATCCGTCGTGAACACGTAAAAGCCGATCAGATCCAAGGCTTCGCTGATGGCCTCGAGTTGCGCTAGGCCGGGTTTCACCGCCTTGAGCGCGGCACCGTCTTTGACTGCAACCAGCACAAAACTGTTGCCGGTATTGGCCAGCTTGGGAGAGAAGCGCGGATCCAGATCCTCCGGTGCCAGCCCCAGTGCGTTCAGCACATCCTGTTCCTGAACGCCCCGGTCCGCCCACTCAGACGGGTCTTCGTACCGAGGTGCCAGCTGCTCCATATAGGCGGCGCCATTGCGGATGATGATCTTGCGCGGGCCGTCCACGGTCTCTTTCGAGGTCTCCCCCTCACTCACCCGTCCGAGCTCAGCAAGATAGCTGAAGGAGGCGATGGTTGCATGGCCGCAATGGGCAATGCGGCGTGTTGGAGTGAAGAAATCCAGCTTGACCCCTTCGGTTTCGGAACGGGACACAAAGGCGGTTTCGGACAGGCCGACCTTCTGCGCAATTTCAAGCATTTGCGTGTCACTCAGACCGTCCGCATCCAGCACAACGCCAGCAGGATTGCCACCGGTTGCGGACGGCCGGGCGGCCCCGCCTTCGCCAAGGCGCTTCAGGTCTTCGTCGCTCAATCCGTCGCGCCCGGTCTTCAGAAGCTCCGGGTCGCCGCAATCCTTGAACGTGACGAAACCGTTGACGATACGGGCGGTGACTATGGCTTCAGTGCGGGTCATGCTTTCGGTTCCTTCTCATGAATTGCCCTCAGCATGATCCATCCCTTGCCAGGAATACATTGATATAACTATGATCCAGATTCATGAAACAGACCGACACCCTTCTGCTCAAGCTGATCCAGAGCTCGCCCCTGCTGGAGGCGATTGCCGAGGAGCAGAACTTTACCCGCGCTGCGGAGCGCCTCGGCATCGAGCAATCGGCGGTCAGCCACAGGATCAAGGCCCTGGAAGACGCGCTCGGAGTGCCGCTGTTTGACCGCACAACCCGCCGGATCATGCCGACCGAAGCCGGCCGTATCCTGTGTGACGCCGCGCAGCACAGCGGCAGCGCCTGGCGTGCTGCTCTCACCCGGCTGCATGACCTCAAGACCAGCCGCAGCCTGCGCCTGTCGGTGTCTTCTTCGGTGGCGATGAAATGGGTTGTGCCCGCCCTGCAGCGTGCGCAGGACAGCGGACTGGATCTGCTGGTCGACGTGGATGATCGACTAGTCGATCTGCACGCAGGCGAGGCCAAAGCCGCAATCCGCTATGGGCTGGGCCCGTATCCCGGGCTGCATTCCGAGCCTCTGCTGCAGGCGGTTTTGCTGCCTGTCAGCCGGCCCGGCTACCTGGGGCCGGTGCCGCTGCAGGACTATTGCCGCCAGCCCGGCGCCCGGCTTCTGGTGGATCGCTTCGGCGAAAGCGACGGCACCGGCTTCAGCTGGCAGGAGTATTTCGCTGGCCGCAGCTGGGATATTGAATTCGAGCGCTCGGTCAACGCCTTTGCCCGCGCCGATCTTGCCATTCAGGCCGCCATCGGTGGCATGGGTATTGCGCTGGGGCGCAGCCTTCTGGTGGAAAATGATCTTGAGGCCGGATTCCTGGAAACTGTCGGCAAGCCGGTAAAATCCCGCGCCCGCTACTGGCTGGTCACCACGCCGGCCAATGCCGCCACCGACGGGTATCAGGCCCTGCGGAAGTGGATGCATGAGGAAATTTCAGTAATCCGCGCGCAGCAATCAAAGCTGTTCAGTACGGGCTAACCCTCATATTCATGAGGCGAGCTCATGTACATATAGTTCGCCCCGCGCCCTGTTTCTGAGCTAGCCAGCAGGCAGATGCTCAGTTCAGCGGGGGTGCGGCATGCACTATGTCTTATGCGATGTTTTCTCGGACGGCCCGTTCTCCGGTAACAGCCTGGCGGTTTTCCCTGATGCGCGGGCGCTGAACAGCCGCCAGATGCTACAGCTGACCCGGGAGCTCAAGCACTTCGAGTCCGCCTTTCTGACCGGTCCTGCCCTGCCGGACGGCAGCCGGCCGCTGCGGGTATTCGATCTGGAGGAAGAGCTGCCCTTCGCGGGTCATCCGCTGCTGGGTGCCGCGGCTGTGCTGCACCAGCTTGAGCACCCCGCAGAGACCGCTGAGGCTGTCTTTGCCTTGGGAGAAAGGCAGGTCAGCCTGCGATCCGGCCGGCGTGAAGCCGGGTTTGACGTGCAGATGGATCAGGGACTGCCGTTGTATCTGGCAGATTTGAACGGCCCCGCCGCCCGGGAGCTTGCCAGCTGTTTCTCGCTGGCGCCGGAGGATCTGGCCCCGGACCTGCCGTTGGAAGTCATTTCCACAGGGCTGCGCTATCTGGTGGTGCCGGTTCACCAGGGCCTGGACAGGGCGGCCATCCGGGTCCCGGATCTGGAGCATCGGCTGGCGGATGTAGGCGCCCAGTTTGCCTATCTGTTCGATGTTCATCGGAACGAGGGGCGCCACTGGACAAACGACGGACGGATCGAAGACATCGCAACAGGCAGTGCCGCAGGCGTCATCGGCGCTTATGCTCACAAACACGGGCTGCTGAACGCGGCAAGCGGACTGGAACTTAAGCAGGGGCAGCATGCAGGCCGCCCCAGCCGGATTTCGGTGCGGGTCGTCAGCGGGCCGGACGGGATCAGAGCTATCCAAGTCGGAGGTCAGGTTTCAATCCTGGGCACAGGCCGGTTCGAGGTGCTGCCATGACCCTTGCCCTGCGCCATATCACCCGCGAAGAAATCGCCGCCCGGCTGTCCCACGCAGCCCTGCTGTCACCAGTGCGCCAGGCGATGATTGCCTACAGCACGGGCAAGGCCACTGCGGCGGCTCAGGTGCTGTTCCCGGCGCCGGGCGCCGATGTGCATGTCAAAAGCGCAGTTCTGCCTGGCGCCCCCATTTTCACCGTCAAGCTCGCGGGCTGGTCGGAAAGCCTGAAAGCAGACACCGGCAGCGGCCATAGCGGGCTGATCCTTGCCTGCTGCTCCAAGACCTGCCAGCCGCTTGCGCTGCTGCACGACGGCCACCTGATTTCCGACTACCGGACCGGCGCTGCCGGCGCTTTGGCCGCGCACAGCTGCCTTTCCGCCGGCCCGGTGGATGCGGCGCTGCTGGGTGCCGGCACCCAGGCGCGCCATCAGATCCAGGCGCTGGCGCAATTGCGGGAAATCCGCAGCCTCCGCATCTGGGCCCGCCGGCCTGAGGCAGCCAGATCGCTATCAGCTTCGTTGCAGGCCGGGTTTCCGGCAAGCCGGATCTCCACCGCCGGCAGCACTGCCGAAGCGATGCGTGGAGCCAGGTTGGTTGTCTGCGCTACCGCCGCCATAGAACCCTTGTTTCAGGCCGCTGATGTGAAGACCGGACAGACAGTTATCAGCATTGGCTCTGATGACGAAACCAAATGCGAGATACCCGCCGCTCTGCTCGCCCGGGCCGACAAGGTCTTTACCGACAGCCTCGGACAGGCCCGCGCCTATGGCAACGCAGCCCACGCCCTGTCTTCTGGCCTGACGGAGGCAGAACTTGGGATGCAGGAATTGGGCGCTGCCTGGGCCGGCAATGACCGGCTGCGCAACAGCGAACGCCAAGTCATCGTTTGCAGCCTGACCGGGCTGGGCGTGCAGGACCTTGCTGCGGTTTCAACCCTGTTCAACTGGGAAACACCCCGGACGAACTCCGCACCCGCACAAAAGACCGGATAAAGGCGGCGGCCTTCAGGAACCCGATGCGGCGAGCGGGACATGCTTCCGCCTTTTCATAATGATCGATGTGAAAACTTAAGGAGACACGAAAATGACCGACACTCTGGGCTGGAAAATCGAAGGCCATTCGTTCCGGGACGGCAGCCTGCTGGCAGATTGGGAAAAGATCTACCAGGACAGTACCTGGCACTGGCAGTACGACACCCACGAGATGACCTTCGCCATCTACAAGCACGACGGCCAGTACTGGAAACTGTATCATGCCCGCTTTGTGCAGCCCGGCGCCGATGAATATTCCTATGGCTTTGGTGGCCAGTCCTGCCGGATGGTCGAGGTGGAATACACCCGCCGTGCGCGCTCGACCCATTCTCACATGCTGATGGAAAAGGGCCACCGCCAGTGGATCCGGACCTACGAGTACGACCCCGCGATCATGACCGTCATCACCGCCGGTGAGGAGAACGGAAAATACGGCGCGCCTTATACCGAAATCCGCAAGAAACAGTGGGCCTGACCATGGCCGGACCTCTCTGCATCATTACCGGCGTCGGCGACGCCACCGGCAGCGCCACGGTGCGCAAGTTCATCTCGCAAGGCTACAAGGTAGCCATGATCGCCCGCAACGCGGACCGACTGCAAGCGCTGGCAGACCAGCACCCCGTCGCGCAGGCTTATGCCTGCGACATCTCCGATCTTCAGGCCTTCGAAACCTGCCTGACCAGAATCGAGGCGGAAATGGGTGTGCCCCGGGTACTGGTGCATAATGCGGTGTCGCACAGTTTTGGCCGGTTCCGCGAGCTGGACCCGCTGGAGATCGAACGGAACTTCCGGGTCAACGCTACCGCCTTGCTGGTCTTGGCCCGCTTCTTTGCGGACAAAATGGCCGCCAGCGGCGGTGGGGCAATTCTGGCCACCGGCAATACTGCGTCGCACCGCGGTGTGCCGAACTACGCGCTATTTGCCCCGACAAAGGCTGCTCAGCGCAATCTGTGCGAGGCACTGGCGCGGGACCTGGGGCCGGAAGGCATCCACGTCTGCTACCTGTCGGTGGATGCCGCCATCGATGTGACCTGGCTGGGCGCCAGCGACGCAGAACGCCCCAGCTGGCTGGTACCGCCGGCGGACTGGCCGCACGCAAGGGAGGACTTCTTTGCCCACCCCGACGGCATCGCAGAGGAAATCTATCACCTCACCCACCAGCACCGGACCACTTGGTCCTTTGAGACTACAATCCGACCCTTTGCGGAAAAGTGGTGATCCCCGCAGCCGCGGTGGGCGGCCTCAGCCTGCCGCGGCCTCAATCAACAGGAAGGGCCTCATGGGAAGACACAAGGAATTCGATCCGGACGATGCCGTGGAATCTGCGCTCAAGGTGTTCTGGCGCAAAGGCTACCATGATGCCTCTCTGAAGGATCTGATCGCTGGCACCGGTGTCAACAACTACGGGCTTTTTTTAGTCTTCGGCTCCAAACATGGTTTATACTTGGCCGCTTTTGAGCGCTACAACCGGGACGTAACTGGCCCGCTGGTCCGCGGTGTTGCCCGAGCCGACGCCAGCCCTGAAGGGCTACGCGATGCCTTGCGGGGAGCAAAAGAGCGGCTGACCCCGGGCGGCGAGCCGCTGGGCTGCTTCGTTTGCACCAGCATGGTCGAAATGTCCGGAACCGATGAGCAGGCAGCCGAACTGGCAGCCCGCAACCGCCGGATACTGTCGCAGGGGTTTGTCAGGTTCTTGCAGCGTGCGGTACCTGAAGACTCGGAACCCGCGCGCCGCACAAACGCGGGGCTACTGGCCAACGGCATATACACTCTCGGCCTGCTCATCCGGTCGCGCAGCCCGGAACCCCTTATCCTGGATCACCTCAGAGGCCTCTGCGCCCTGATCCGTCCCGCCACACGCTGCCAGGCAGGCAGCGCCAGCCTGCATCTTAATGATTGATGTGTTTAAGGAGAAAACCACAATGCGCTGGACACTGCTTCTGATCTTCCTGGGGCTGGCTTGGGGAGCAACCATACCTCTAAACAAGATCGCCGTGGCGGGTGGGCATTCCACTGCTGCCCTGGTCTTTTGGCAGCAGCTGGCCGGGTTTGCCCTACTGCTGGCCTGGCAGTCTTTCCGGCGGCTGAAAGGGCAACGCAGAGGGGCCAGACCGCAATGGGGTATCTATTTCATTGTTGCGTCGCTGGGTACGCTGCTGCCGCACGGACTGAGCTTTGCGGCCGTCAGCATGGTGCAGGCGAACATGATGTCCATCGGCATCGCCGTCACCCCGATGGCAGCCTACCTGATCGCCCTCGGCCTGGGCCGGGAAACGCTCAGTCTCCGGCGCGGCTCCGGTCTGCTCCTAGGCGCCACGTCCATCCTCCTGCTACTGGGCATTTCGCTCACGCTGCTGGGTCAGCAGGCAGCCTGGGGCATAGCTATCGCCTTGCTGCCCGGGCTGTGCTACGCGGCTGAGAGCAACGTGATTGCCGCCAGCGCTCGCGACCGCTTCAACCCTGTCGAAACACTGTTCTATGCGTCCGGCCTGTCTTGCCTTCTTGCTCTGCCCCTGGTCCTTGGCAGCGGCACCGATCCGCTGGCCCTGGCCACACTCTCTCTGTCGTTTACGGCACTCATCCTCTCCGGCCTGCTGCATGTTCTGTGCTACGCGGCCTATTTTGCAATCGTTGCCCGGACCGGCGCGGTCTTTGCCAGCCAGGTGGCCTATTTCGTGACAATTGGCGGTTTCTTGTCCGGCACTTTGTTCCTGAACGAGACGGCGCCGCCCGCCTTGATGGTTTCCTTAGGGCTGATGGTGTTGGGGGTCAGGTTGGTGCAGCCTCGGCCACAGCAGCGACAAGGGTTGGATATCGCCGATAGTTTCAACGGTTGAACTTCTGCATAAGCTGCTAATGGGTTCAATTCGAATAGGTCTCCTTGCAGCCCGTTTTAGCGCCCCGCAACCAATGGTATTGGCGGTACTAAGCGGCCGTTGGCCACTGCGTTCCTCCGCTGCACTGCGGCCCGTCATTGCGGACATTCGCTGCGACGCCGAAATCTGATGCTGCGTGAATTCACACACTGCGGACCTTACTGACATTCGCTGCAGCTGCAGCACTGACGAGTCACCGTGTCTGCTGTGCGCAGATAGTATCCCTTGCATACATAGCATAACGGGCATTGTGGAGATTGTGAGTTCAACTTGGGCGTCCAACCCTTCCTTGAACAAGAGACGTGCCACCGCCTTTCAAAACATACTACTATCCGAAGGTATCGGATTGAAAACATGCCGCTTTCAATCATTGATATAACGTCGCTGCGCTACTACTTGTATTGGCTGAATGAGCGTCTACAGTGAGGCCCTCCCTCAGAGATTCGGTAGAAGAAATTGCCAGCCATTGATATTACAAAGATAACGATCTCAGATTTTAAGCGTATCGGGAACCTCGAATTAGAAGTTTCGCCTATCACTGCTCTTGTCGGTGGAAATACGAGCGGGAAGAGTAGCGTTTTACAAGCTTCTCAGCTGAGTATCTCTCTTCTTCAGGCTGCGTTCAGGGGGCGAAATCGCAACGACGTCCCCCAATTCCTAGGTTCAGTCTCCGATGACGAAGTAGCGTTTCGCCCGACTGAAAAGCTCCTGGATCTTCGTCGCGGCAGATCTGCAACACAGACCAAAGGTTTCGAGATTGGTTTGCAGGGTCTCGTGGATAAAGGTGAAGGGCCAGTCGTGCAGTCCTTTACCCTAATCGTTAAGCGAGGAAAAAATGCCAATATTAATTTACGGATTGAGGGTGATCGTGACTTCGCGGGACTGCTAGCAGAGGGGGAGAATGGTTCGTCAGTTTTCACACCCGGGCTTTCAGGTATTTCGACACGTGAGGAGCTTCGAACCAAAGGAGCACTCGCTTCAAGTGTAATGCAGGGAGATGCAAACACCTACTTAAGGAGCCTGCTATATCACCTGTACGAAAACGAGGATGGTAGGAACGAAGATAATGACATTTTTTGGGATGTCGCAGATTGGAACACATCTCCGATTTTTTCCTTGCCGGATTGCAAGTGGAAGTCCTTCTGCTTATTACTGGATGAGGTATATGAAGGCGCAAGAATTACAATAAGTCATGATGATGATGTAGATCGCTACATTGACATAGAGATCCAATATAACCGGCAAGAAATGCCTCTAGATCTTGCATCCACTGGAATGCTTCAAGTAATACAAATTCTGGCTTATGCATGTTATTTTGCACCTCCCCTTCTCCTGCTTGATGAACCCGACGCGCATTTACATGCCGATAGTCAAACTAAACTATTTGATGCACTAAGAGGCATCACTCAAAAAACTCATACTAGAATTGTACTGGCAAGTCATTCTCCACAACTCTTGCAACAAATGCACAGGCAAGAAAATGTGACTGTGTGCTGGATGGATGACGGTGCCAAGGTGGTATTGGACAAAAAGAACTTGCCAGCAATCCCGGTAATGATGAGAATTGGTGCGTTAGGAATTGGTGCTGACGCTTTCAACCCCCAAAAGAAGGTCATATTACTTACCGAGGACACCGAAACTAAGTTGGTCCAGATAGTAGCTAAATCCAACGGTGCTGACGATAGCCTTGCTCTTATTTCTTACAGCGGTTGTGGGAATCTTCTGGGAGCAAGGCAGTTAGCAATCCTCCTGCGCGATTTGCGACCCGATGCATCAATCGTCATTCATCGAGATCGCGACTATAGGACGGAGGAAGAAATGACTTTTGAAGAGATCCGATCTACTTCATGGTTTTCCGAACGAGGCGTCGATAACGTTGCGGAGATTTTCACAACGGGAAACGACATTGAGCATGCATTCTGTAAAGGGGGTCATCTTCAGCTTTGCTTTCCAGAGAGAAATATAGATGAAATCAATAAGGTCATCGAGACGGCAATCGCTCAGAAGAGAGACGATCTTGTAGCAGCACTGGATAAAGCGAGGTTAGTGTTAAAAGAATCTTTGTATGACACCCCTCGTCATAGAAAGAATCCTGCATGGGTCACCGCAGGCCTTACTGATAAATGCAAACTTGGTTCAAAATTTCGCCCCGCTGATAGCACTGAACCATTTCCCTTCGATTCCTGTCATGGGAAGGTGCTCGAGATTGCTGCCCGAAAAGAGATCGGACAAGTCTTTGGAGGCGGGGCTGACGATATTATTCAGAAAGTGCATCAGGTAAGTGAAGGGCTTAAGGACCCACGATGGCAGGGAAAATTCAATCCAAATTGAATTCACCCTTGGAGAGGGTGATTAATGGGCAGGTTGTCGGACATTCTGAGCTAAAATAGGCCGAGGCCAGTGACTGTCTGCGCCCGACCTCCCCACCTCGAGCGTGTGTGGGGGCTTGGCCTCCCGTCCCTACAAGGCACAAGAATTGAAGGACTAATTCGGGCCGATTACTACGTTCTGCACCGGCGAAGAGCCTCCAGATGGCCAAGGTCCGCAATGGGCTCCAACTGCCCGTCTGCCCTCACCGCAGCGCCCGGCAGGATCGAGCCCAAAGTACATCGAAATCAACGCTACCAGAACATTGTTAGCCTACACATATGCCACTCCAGCGTGCTAAGCATGTCGAAGGTGAATCCAGCCTCAATATCCGAGGATACTGTAGCCTTCATCACGATAGGCTGACGATCCCAGTCATAACTAAAAAACGCAGTTTCGACTTCCTTTCTATTTCCAATGATTTGGCTCGAGCGGAATCCAGAAAGAGCTCCAACTCGCATGCTCCTAGCCTGAGTGTTCAAACACCGACCATTGCCATTAACGACGAGATTCGTGCAGTACAGCTTCCGCTGGTACAAGTAACTTTCATGGAATTCGGCGCGGTTTTCTTTGCCCCTTACCGGGAAGACCTCGATTTCCGCCCTAACTGACCCTTCGCATTTTAGACATTCATATACGACCGAGGTTTCAAAGAATGTTACGTCCCAATCACCGTCGCGTTCCAAGTTTTCTATCAAATAGTGATCGACCAGATAACGGAACGGCCCACCCTCTGCATGAGAACTGTGCCCAAAAAACAGGCAAATCACAAAGGTACAGTACTTGAGCATATGGATCTTTCCGTACATTCAATGATTTCATCACTTTGGATAGATTGAATCAAGTAACCTTGATGTGGTCAACCGAACTGGAAACGGCAGCCTTAGCCCGCACCGCGGTCTTTCAAAACTGGTCAGTGAATGGCCGCTTAGCACCGGTTGCCGCACGCTGCAGATGCGAGGGGGGGCCTGACGGCCGACGGCAGCTGTGGGCTCGCAGCTGACCTGCGGCGCTGCGGAACAGAAACCTCATGTGGCGTTGACTGAAAGTCGGCTTCCAACGTTTCGCCAGGATCGGCTCGCGCCTGCAGAGAAGGTCCGGTTCCCGCCCTTGTGGCTGAACCGTAGACTTCACCGGCATTTTTTCAGGGCCAATGGGATTTGGACAAGCCAAACGCCCTTGGCCGTCAGGGTGAGGACGCTGCCCTCCCCCTCGGGTAATGCTTTTAGACAGGCCATGTCCTCGCTTTCAGCTGCGGGCCGCACCTACCTGTCGAAAAGCATTGCCTCGCCCCCACCCGCGTTCGCCACGTGGCAGATCAGCAGGAGCAGACGCCTTCGGCGTCTGGCCTGCAAATCAGCCCTGATTATCCGGAAGGACAGTCAGATCGATCACAACAGGAGACGTGCACAGAAATGCTCAAGCCTCAAGAATGGAAAGGTTCTGTCGCAGAAGGCAAAACTATGTGTCGCCTGACACATGTAATGTGGGACGTCACGAACCTTTGACTCTTTTGGTATCCAAAACTTCAGAAAACAAGAGTTTCACGTCATTTAATCCTGACCCAAACGTCAAGCATTTCTGACCCAATACGAACAGCAGCCGTTCGGGGAGAGCGCAGCGAAGGTGTCGAAAGAGCCCATAGCGGTCCTTGATCGCTTGCCAGGTATTCGCGCGTGCAGCACGTTGCGAACGGCGCTATGCGGCCGTTCAATGACCAACACCGAAAGTTGTCAGGGCGGGCTGACGCGCTGTTGGTTTTGGCTTTCAACTTGTGCGTCTAAAGACGCTTCAATCTACCAGGGCGACGCTGAGGAATCTGGCGCTCAGGAGCTATGGCTTCTACATGCTTTACGGATCACCAAAGCTGTGACAATCCTTCTGAACAAGGAGCTTATGATCCTCTACACGGTCGCACAGGTGAAATGAGTAGATGGAGGGTTGAAAAGTCGCAGTAAATTCAAACTGAGATCGGGAAGAGGGCGAAAAATGTTCCACATGATAGAGAGAGCTATCACTGGAAGCCAATCCACAAGTTGGATTGGAGGCCTTCCCAAAATTCCCAAGTCTGCTTGGCCAAAGTCTGAGCAAACAGGCCTCCCACTGCATTTCATAGCTCAGATCGATCTACGTGCAGCTACAGATCAACCAAAAGATTTACGCCTGCCAAGGAACGGTTGGTTAGCATTCTTCATCGATACCGATTTTGAAGGAACAGTACAAAAGCATGGCTTGCAGCCTCATATTCTTTATGTCGCTGAGGAGTATGAATTTTGCGAACCCCCCTCCAGCATTCCACAGGTGTTCGGTTCCAATTTTAATTACGCTACCAGCTTCCACGCTGATCACCCGAAAAATCGCTTCTACCGAACACCCGTCAATCTGCAACTGAGGGACTGGGGCGATTACCAGTCTTGGATTAAAGAGGTTGGCGCACGTTACAACGATATTTTTGATGTGGAGCGCGACGGTCCGCCTTTTCGTATCGCGGCGAAGCATTTTTTTGTCCGCATTCAGCGGGAGTTCACCCAGAGACCCTTCTATGGAACCCGCGAGCGTGAATTGGTGAATATGAAACGCAAAGGGGCACTAATAGAAGTTATAGAAAGCTCTAAACACCTTAGCGGCGCAGACTTCAAAGCTGCTGTCCAAAGAGCCGGACACTTTGTGATCGAGGGAAACCCAGGGGATGCGCTTCTACGGGCACGTGAAGGCTTGAACGATAGTCGTGAGAAGAGCGAAATGTTACCCTCTGGCCAAGAACTCCTGAAACCTTTCCTATCCAAACTGAAAGAAATTTTCACAACTGGGGCTCCTTTCGAACCCATGTCAATGGATGACTACAACCTGATTGTGGAAATGGGGAAAGCAGCTCCGTTTAGTAACGAATTATCCCATGGTTTACCCCGCCAGATGCGAGGCGTTTTGGCAGAGTTAGCTTTTGGAGACAAAATGGATCTCTCAAAGTTTCCAAGAAAAGCTTTGAATTACTGGAATTCGCATCTGTTTTCCGCACGCGGGCCACATCTGTTCGCAGTACCTTTCGAAACACAACCAAAGCTCGAAACAGATGAGGACCAGTCCATCCTATTGCTGCAGGTGGCAAGTGACCCTGTTATGGGCTTCACTTGGGGTGATGAAGCTGCCATCCAGTTTTGGATTCCACCAGAAAACTTAATTAGGCATGACTGGAGCGGAGCAAGAGCTCGGCTTGGCCATTCCAGCATGAGTGTTTACCGATTCACTGAATGATTGCAGCGGGTCACGTTTCTATTGCTCCTTATTCTTCCCCCTGAGCTGCAAGCTTTCCTGCACTTCTAATTCTTACTTGTTGCTCAGTTTGTCACGAAACCAAGCATTCACTGCAAAGCAACCAGTAAACAGTCAGGTGTCGAGAACTCAGCATTGCTGCCGTTTGACTTCGCCCATACTGCACCTGCCGCGAACGGCAGCTCTGTCCCGCATCCCGTCCGTTCGATGATGATTGGTGGCTGCACCCGCAGCGAAGGTCGGCTCTGTCCAGTGCTCATGCAGCATAGGATCGCCACTCGGTTGTCAGATTCCGCGACTTTGCAAAGGTCGCTATCTGCGCTCCGCTGCCACCGGTGCAACCCGCAGCATCCCGTGAGGCTAGCTTGGCTCTGCCGAGGGTCCGCTTCTGGGAAACTGACCATAGAATTTCGCACCGGCAGCATTCTTGGTGCGGCATCCCTTGTCTACGGCCGCTTCGGGCTGGTTCCCATCCTACCAGGGAGCTCCCGAGATCCACTCTGTCTTTCAGGGCAGTGGTCTGGTCATTGCGGCGCCGCAAGGCGGCAGTGAGCCCTCATTTATCAATGCTGCAGGATGTCCAATGCCGGTTTCTAAGTAGCTGTGCCGTGCGATGCGCGGCCCTCCTCGTTCTGATTGCGCATGATCAACGGCCGAGGTTGCGGAATAGATGATCGCTATACCCAGGATCGACACCGGGGCGACCACATGAGGCGGGATACCCGACTGTCCCGCTGACTTGATGGCTGCGAAGCGCATGCTCCACAGCACCCCCAGCAGGAGCAAAAGGCCGTATTTCATTACTCTAACTCAAGTCGGTGAGAAGCTTGGCCGCAAAACCCAACAGAACGACCCCCGAAACCTGCCGAAACCTGTCGTATCTCGCCTGGGTCATAAACCGGGTGCGCAGAACATGGGCCAACGCGGAATAGGTGCTGAGAGACAGGATGGACAGGCTGCAATAGGTCAGGATCAAGATACCCGCCTGCGGCGCTAGACCGCGCTCCGCCTCGAGGATTTGCGGGAACAGCGCCATATAGAAGAGCAGCGCCTTGGGGTTGGACGCGGCAAGCAGGAATGCCTCAGAGAACAGCGCCTTGGCGCCCACAGGCGCCTCTGCCTGTGCCGTCAGGGACAACCTTTCTTTTCTAAAGATCAGCTTGAGGCCAAGCCAGGCAAGATAGGTAACGCCCAACCAGCGAAAGAGTGACCACAAAAGGCCCGAGGCTATCACAAAGGACGCGATCCGTGCCGCACAAATTGCCCCGCCAACGGCAAGGCCGAGGGCGTTGCCAAAAATTGTTGGCAAGACACGTTTGCCGCCCAATTGCACGGCTCGGCGCACCGTGTTCAGATTTGCCGGTCCCGGTGTCACGATATTCACGGCCGATAAGGTTGCGAACGATATCCAAAGTGCCCAGTTCATGGTGTCTCCTGCTGATGAGGTCAGATTGCAGAAAATCTACCATTCAACCGGCCGCCCGTACTTTCATTAAGAAAAGTCTGTCGCTAAAAGGATAGTGCTTTATTAGGCTGAATGTGCTAGTTAGCTTTTTATGAGAAGCCCTCTGGACGATCTTGACCGCTGCATTTTGACCGCTCTGGCGCGTGACGCGCGCGTCAGTTGGAAAGACCTCGCCACCGAGGCGGGGGTCTCGGCGCCAACCATCCGCGATCGCGTGAAACGGCTTCAGGACACAGGTGTAATTCAGAGCTTCGCGGTTGAGATTGCTCCAGCCGCGTTGGGTTTCTCACTCGAAGCCGTAGTGAGGTTTCGGCCACTCCCCGGCAAGCGCCATGTGCTGGAAGTGCAAATTCAGGAGACCGACAGGATCGTACAATGCGACAAGGTTACTGGGGAGGATGGTTTCGTGGTTCGTATCTTGTTGAAAGAGATTGGCGAACTGGACTCGCTGCTAGAAACATTCAGCCGGATGGCGACGACAAATACATCTATCGTGAAATCCAGCCCGGTGAGAATGCGGCCACCTCCATTTTAAAGCCATTGCAGACACTGGCGCAGCGAATGCTCAAACTGTCCTACATCCCCGCAGTTCGAAGGTGGTCGGCGGCTGCGCCTGCGGCGAAGGTCAGCTCTCCCTCGTGCGCATGCGGCATGGATCGCTCGCCATGCCGCCAGATCCGCAGACTTTGCAAAGGACGCTATCTGCGCGAGCACTAAATCGCTCCGCGATAGGGGGCTCTGCTTGGCCGGTGTCGGCCTGAAGCGGTATTCGTTTCGCGGTTTTCGAGGTCGGGTGTGTGCTGTTGGCCGAGGTGATTTTGCCTCGGTTGACAGAGGGTTTTCCCATGACCAATCAGCACCCTGCACCGGCGGCACCCCTCCGCGCGCGCATGATCGCGGATATGTCGGCACGCAATCTCGGACCGGCGTCGCAGACCAGCCACCTGCGGGCCTGCAAGCGGTTTGCCTCCTGGCTCGGGCGATCTCCGGAGACAGCTTCACCGGATGACGTGAAGCATTTCCAACTGCATCTGATCGAGAGCGGGACGAGTATCTGCACCCGCAACCAGACCATGACCGGGGTGATGTTTCTGTTCCGTGTCACCCTGCGCCGGCATGACCTGGCGGCCGAAGTGTTCCACCTCAAGAAGCCCGTGAAGGTTCCCGTTGCGCTGAGCCGCAACGAGGTCAGGCGCATCCTCGCCATGGCCCCCTGCCTGAAGGCGCGCGTGATGCTGTCACTCGCCTATGGATGCGGCCTGCGGGCAAGGTCCAGCGCCGGAACTGACGGGAGACGCTAGACCACTTGCCGAACTTCTCGGGCAGATCACGCCAAGGGGTGCCAGTTCGAGCAATCCAGAAAATTCCATCGAGAACAAGACGGTGATTGATAGGTTTGCGCCCGTTCGGGGCGCGGGTTGCCAGGATGACCATTCAAAGAAGGCCCATTCCTCGTCCGACAGCAGGTTTTGTGCCAAGCTAGTCGCCATCGTAGATGCCAGCTTGAAACACGACCGCCACCCGATGTGAATCCCTTTTGTCAACACGGCTTAGTAGTGCAACCTTTGCAGATCGCTGAAGTGGCCTCCATATGACCTGCGCGCAGGAGGCTGTTACATTGCCAACGAAATCTGCCGGGCGAGCTCTGCCAGGGCCTTGGCGAGCGCATCTGCGGTTGCGGATGGCCCTTGACCGCTGACCGGTGTCCGGATGTCGAAACGCTTCACAAATTCCCGCACCGTGCCTTCGGGCGAGGAAACCGCGAACTGGCCTGTCAGTTCGAAAACTCCGTCGGCGCGCGCGTAGGCCTGGTCCACTCGCACATCCAGACGCGCGTCCGGGCCGGTGTTCAGCGGCCAGGGTTCTATTGCAGCAGAGGCGCCAGTCCGTTCAGTGAGCCCGCGGGCCAGGGCGGCGGCTATGCCGCGGGCCGGGTCATCAGCCCATTGTGCGCCGCTAAGCGCAAACAGCGCGCCGCCTTCGCCTTCGGCGACAATGTCGGACGCGGCGGCATAGGACGGGAGTGAGACCAGCCGCACCTCAACCGTACGGGAGCGCAGGTTGGCTATTTTTTCGCCTGGGACCGCAGAGATCAGATACCGGGCATCATTGGCCGGAGCGCATGCCGCCAACACAGTCAGGGGCAGCATCAAAGACAGGGCTTTTATCATCTTACTTTCCAAACAGAAGAGAATTCGGGTGACGTTCAATCTTACGGGCAAGCTGGGAGACCGAGCGTGCGGCTGATTTGAACTCCCGCAGGGCATCCAGCGTTTCGGAGTTGAAGGTCGAGCGGGCGCCATAGGTTGTGATCAAGGCCTCAGATTGTGCGGCCAGCCTTTCCAGCCGGACTGAGAGAGCCGGCAGCCCTTCAGCTGCGGCGGCCACAGCATCGGCAGCGCCGCGGGCAGAGGCCATTGTGGCATTGGCGTTGCTCACCAGCCCGCCACTGCGCAGCTCCGCCAGGGTGAGGCGCAATTCATCCAGCGCACTGGTCAGGGTCGGGGGCAGCGAGCGGGCGCCCTCGGAATCGATCATGTTGTCAGCGCTCTTCATCAGCTGGCTGGCAGAGCGGATAAGCTCTTCGGCTTCCAGTGCATTGGCTTTGGCCGCCAGGGAGCGGAAATCGCTGACGAGCGCGGGCAATTCGTCCGCTGCCGCAGCGAGGCTGGAAGCGGCCCGGCCGCCCTGCTCCAGTGCTGCTGTCAGATGGGCCACGGCTTTGCCTTGCTGCAGCTCTGACAGAATCGTGCGAAGGTCAGCCACTGCTGCACGCAGCTCGCCGGGCAGCGCGCGGGTCTCTGGATCCGCGACCAGCGCCCGGGTATCCTCCAGCAGTGCCACCGCCGCCACAGGAGCCTGGCGGGTGCTGTCAGCGGAAGCCAGGGCTTCGATGCTGGCCAGAGTGGCGATTGCCTGCGCCATCAGTTCTTCGACCGGCAGCTCGCTGATACGCTCCAATGCGCCTTCTGCGGTTGCTGTGAAATCGGGCAGGTCGGAGGGAGCACTGGGCAGTTCGGGGAAGGGTTCCGCGTCGCGATTGAACAGTGCAGGCTCAGCCTTTTCCAAGGTGACCAGTTCCACAATCAGCTCAGAGCTGAACAGCCCGGCAGCAGCCAGCCGGGCCCGCAGCCCGCCTGCTGCCGCCTGTTCCAGAAAGTCCAGTACTTCAGTTTCCCCCGCTCCGGGCGGCAGGCCCATCAGCGATGGTTCAAGCAGCAGTTTGGCAACCAGCCGCACCTCCGCCTCGTCACTGACGCTCTGAATAGCGGCGTTCAGACTGCTGACCTCGCCGACCTTGACGCCGCCAAGCCTGACCGCGGCGCCGCTGGTCAGGCCCGCAACCGACTCGCCGAAGGCAACCGAAACGGCGACCCCGCCTGTCAGCGAGCGGGCAAAGGCTGTGCGGCGGGCTGCGGCTTCGTCGGGGTGAATGTCGAAGACTGCGCCGGAACTGACCGGGCGGCCGCCATCGAACACGGTGTCAAACTCGATCCCGCCGGCCACCAGCGAAGCAATGCTGTCCACATCAAGCGACAGCCCGCTGGCGCCAATAGAAACTGAGAAGCCGGAACTGTCCCAAAAACGCGTCGCGGAATTGATCCGCCGGTCATGCGGGGCCTCGATAAAGGCATCGACAACGATACTGTTGCCGCTGACCGTCAGGCGCGGGCGTTCCAGCCGGCCGACTTCAATACCGCGGAATAGCACCGGTGCGCCTTCTGAGATCATCCGTCCGTCGTTGGTGCGCAATGTGATCCGCCGCCCGCCACGGCCCGGCTGCACAAGCGGCGGCCGGTCAGCGCCTTCAAAGCTGATTTCGGCACTGCCCTGATCCTGATCCCAGGCGCCTTCGATGTACACTCCGGACAATACGGTGCTAAGGCCCGAGATGCCCCGCGCGCTCACTTCGGGACGCACCACCCAAAAGGCGGCATCCTGATCCAGATAGGGGGCAATCTCTTTGTCGATGCGGGCCCAGACTGAAACCTTGCTCAGGTCCTCGGCAAACCCCACCTCTTCGACCTGACCGATCACCACGTCGCGGTAGCGAACCGTCGTTTCATTGGCGGCAATGCCGGAGGCGTTATCAAATGTGATGCTGATCAGCACGCCCCGGTCGGAATAGGCCTTCCAGGCGACCCCGAGCGAAACTGCCAGTGCTGCCAGCGGCACCAGCCAGACCAAAGAAAGGTTTCGCCAGGGCGAGAGGCGCTGCGCAGAGAGGGTCATCGGGGCGGGTTCAGGCGTGCTCATTCATGTTCTCGCTTTTCCGCTTTCCAGATCAGCCGCGGATCGAAACTTTGGGCTGCCAGCATGGTGAAGGCAACTGACAATGCAAAACTGACCGCTGCAATCCCCGGCGTGACGGCAGCAGCAAAATCCAGCTGAACCAGGGCGGTCAGGATCGCCACGACAAAGACATCGATCATCGACCACCGCCCGATGAATTCGACAATCTCATAGAGCACCAGCCGGCCATGACTGCCAAGGGCTGCGGACCTGCGGACCGAGACCGCAAGATAAGCGATGGCCAGGAATTTAGCGACCGGGATTACGATGCTGGCAAAGAACACGATGAAGGCAACCCCATAGGCGCCATGGCTGAACAGTTCGGCTATGCCGCCGATCAGCGTGTTCTCAGAGCTGCGGCCAAAGGTGGTGGTGCGCAGCATCGGGTACAGGTTGGCGGGGACATAGGCGATCAGCCCCGCCGCCAGCCAGGCCCAGACCCGCTGGAGGCTGGCCGGCCCCGCAGGGCCCAGGGTGCTGCCGCAGCAGGTGCAGGACCGAGCACCATCTGGGTTCGCCGTGCCGCAGGCGCGGCAGCCGGCCAGCCCGGCCGCAGCCGCGGTCAGGAAACGCTGCGCGTTTTCAGGGTTTTCCATACGGTCAGCCTGCAAATCGAGTTGTCGGTCAGGATTGTCACCACCAGGAGTGCTGCAAAGGCCCAGAACGCAGGCCCCAGCCCGACCTGCGCCAGGCCGGAGACTTTGACAAGGGCCACCGCCACGCCGATGATGAATATCTCGGCCATCGCCCAGGGTTTCAGCTTCTCCGCCCAGCGGTAGACAGCGGCGGCCCGCGGCGCAGGGCGCCAGCCCAGAGCCATCGGCGCCAAGGTGTAGATCAGCGCGCTGTAGCGCGCAGCAGGCAGCAGCACGATCAAGAAGCCGGTGGCCAGCGACAAGGGCGCCATCGGTCCGCGCGAAAACGCCATCACCGCATCCAGCACCGAGGCCCGGTGCGTCAGGCCCTGGGCCTTCAGCTCCAGAAAGGGGAAGCCGGCTGCGGCGGCCAGCAGGATCAGTGCGGTCAGCGACAGCATCGCGATCCGGGTCATGGCGCCGGTTCTGGGGGCTGCCAGCACTGTGCCGCAGCGGGCGCATCTGGCCACCGTGTGCGCCGCCACATCCTGATCGCGGTGCAGCACGTCGCAGACAGGGCAGGCAATAAGCTGTTTTGAATCCATGTCAT